>NZ_MDJZ01000018.1 GCF_002151125.1 Clavibacter michiganensis | reverse complement strand
GAAGATCCCCGGATCCCGCCGACGCCGTCGCGCCCGCGCCCGCTGCCGTCCCGGGGGCCGCCCCCGGCGCTGACCCGCACGACGCGGCGCCTCCGCGGAACGCCCTCGCGCGCCTCGTCGCCGTCGTCACCCCGCTCGGCCGGGTCGTCGCGCTCGCCGCGGTCGTCGCGGGCGTCGCCGGGTACGCGCTCGGCTGGCGCGAGCTCGTCGCGGTCGCGTGGACCGCCGCCGCCCTCTGGGTCATCGCGCTGCTGCACCTCGTCGGGTCATCCGGCGTCGAGGTGTCGCTGCGCCTCCCGCGCGACCGCGTGGTCGCGGGGGAGCGCGCGCCCGCGACCGTCGCCGTGCGGAACCCGCTGCGACGCCGGGCGGTGGGCCTCACGGTGGAGGTGCCGGTCGGATCCGGCCTCGCCGAGGTCCACGTGCCGTCCCTCGCGCACGGGCACACCCACGAGGACGTGTTCGTCGTGCCCACCTCGCGCCGCGGGGTGATCGCGCTCGGCCCCGCGCGCATCGTCCGGGGCGACCCGATCGGCCTGGTGCGCCGCGAGTCCGCCGAGGCCGCCGCCACCCGGCTCCTCGTGCACCCGCGCACGCTCGCGATGCCGAGCACGAGCACGGGCTTCGTCCGCGACCTCGAGGGCCGCGCCACGCGCGACCTCACCGACAGCGACGTCTCGTTCCAGTCGCTCCGCGAGTACGTGCCGGGCGACCCGGTGCGCCACATCCACTGGCGCTCGACCGCGAAGACCGGGGTGCACATGGTGCGCCGGTTCGAGGAGACGCGGCGGAGCCACGTGATGGTCGCGCTGTCGCTCGCCGCGGGCGACTACGGGGACGGGGACGCCGCCGCCGCGGGCGCGGCCGCGGGTGCGGGCGCGGGCGCGGGCGTCGTCGGCGCGGGCGTCGGCGCAGCGGGTGCGGACGCCGTCAGCGGCCGGACGGCGAGATCGTCGAAGGAGATGGCCTGGGGGCCTGAGGACGCCGAGAGGTATGACCAGACACGCGCGCCGGATCCCGCCGCGAGGCGAGCGCCGCTCGTGTCGGACGCCACCGCCTGCCACGCCGGGGTGGCCTGACCGTCGAGCCAGGCGCGGGCGTCCACGGAGACCGTGCCGCTGCCGGAGACGCGGGACTGGAGCGTGATGGCCTGGCCCGGCTGCACGCCGCGGGCGACCACGGCGCCGGGCACGAGGGTGGTCTGCGCGGCCGTCGATCCGATGACGCGGATGACCGACAGGTAGGCCGTGCCGCCGCCGTCGACGCGCACCGTCGACTGGTAGTACGACGACCCGGTGACACGCTGCTGGAGCCCAGCCGAGACGCCGTTGCCCGCGGAGGGGACGCGTGGCATGGTGATGCGCACCGTCGACTCGCTGTCGGCGGGCACCGAGGCGGGCAGGGTGGCGGCGGCCGCCATGCCGGAGCGCCCGAGGTCGATGACGCCGCGCGCGCCGTTCACGCGGAAGGCGGAGGACACATCGTGGGAGTAGGGGGCGGCACCGGACGAGGAGCCCCATCCGCCGCTCGTGCTGCGGGTGAAGGAGTCGGTGAAGACGGGGGCGCCGGCGACCAGGCCCTGCCCGCCGGCCGCGTGCGCGGCCTCCGGGACGACGAGGGCGGCGGGGACAGCGAGGCCGATCGCGACAGCGAGGGCGACGAGATGTCGAGGGCGGGCAGGCGGGGATGAGGGCGTCATTCGGGCGGGTCCTTGCTCGGGTGGGGTCCGTCGGACGTGCGGGGCGCGATGCCCCCGAACGGGGTGGGTTGGTCGAAGATAACCCAGGAACGGGCCTCCGTGTCCCCCGAACGGAGGACACGTCATGACTTCGTGCCGCGGGCGGACCACCCCCGTTCGGGTGCGCGCCTACCGCGGGCGGCATCCGGCACCGTAGGATCCTCAGCAGATCCGCCGCTCGCGCCGCCCCACCCAGGGCGGCCGACGTACCCGCGTCGCCGGAGCAGGAGGATCCCGCCCGGCGTACCCGCACCGGGCTGCACCCCGATCCCGCATCCGCGCGTACCCGCGCCCGGAACGCGGACGACCCGAGACACGTGTGCCATGACCCGAATCGGCTACGCCGCCGGTGCCTTCGACCTCTTCCACGTCGGACACCTCAACATCCTCAAGCACGCCAAGAGCCGGTGCGACTTCCTCATCGCCGGCGTCGTCTCCGACGAGATGCTCGAGCGCAACAAGGGCATCACGCCCGTGGTGCCGCTCGCCGAGCGCCTGGAGATCGTCAGCCACATCAGCTACGTCGATGAGGCGCGCGCGGAGACGCTGCCCGACAAGGTCGACACCTGGCGCGAGGTCGGCTTCGACGTCTTCTTCAAGGGCGACGACTGGCGCGGCACCCCGAAGGGCGAGCGCCTGGAGGCCGAGTTCGCGGCAGTCGGCGTGGAGGTCGTGTACTTCCCGTACACGATGCACACCTCCAGCACGCGGCTCCGGCGCGCGCTCGACATCCTCAGCGGCACGGGCGCGCCCGCGGCGGCCCCCGCCGCGACGCTCGCGCCGCCGGCCGTGCACGGCTCGCCCGCGCTCGTCGGCCGCTAGGCCGCGGGCCGCGGGCTGCGGACCACAGCCCGCCTACCGCCCGGCCCGCTGCTGCCGGCCCGCGGGACCGCTAGGCCGTCAGCCGGTCGGCCGCCCGCTCGGTCGCCTCGATCAGCGCGTCGAGGATCCCGGGCTCGTCGAACGCGTGCCCGGCGTCGGGCACCATCGTGAAGCGCGCCTCGGGCAGCGCCCGGTGCAGGTCCCACGCGGTCGCGGGCGGCGTGCACATGTCGTAGCGGCCCTGCACGATCTCGGTCGGGATGCCGCGCAGCAGGTGCGCGTCGCGGATCAGCTGCCCGTCCTCCATCCACCCGCCGTGGGTGAAGTAGTGGTTCTCGATGCGGGCGAACGCGAGCGCGTACGTCGGCTCCGCGAAGCGCGCGACCACATCGGGCCGCGGCAGCAGCGTGATCCCGGACGCCTCCCACGTGCTCCACGCGACCGCGGCCGGCCCGTGCACCTCGGGGTCCGGATCCGCGAGCAGCCGCGCGTACGCGTCGATGATCCCGCCGCGCGCGACCCCGGGCACGGGCGCCGTGAACGCCTCCCAGCCGTCGGGGTAGACCATGCCCGCCGGTCCCTCGTAGAACCAGTCGAGCTCGGTCGCGCGGAGCGTGAAGATCCCGCGGAGGATGAGGCCGGTCACGCGGGCGGGGTGCGTCTCGGCGTAGGCGAGCGCGAGGGTCGACCCCCAGGATCCGCCGAAGACCAGCCAGCGCTCGACGCCGAGGTGCTCGCGCAGCCGCTCGAGGTCGGCGACGAGGTGCCAGGTCGTGTTCACGGACAGGTCCGCCGAGGGGTCCGAGACGTGCGGGGTGCTCCGGCCGCAGCCGCGCTGGTCGACGAGCACGATGCGGTAGCGCGCCGGGTCGAAGAGGCGCCGGTGCGTCGGGCTCGTGCCGCCGCCGGGCCCGCCGTGCAGGAAGACGACGGGGATCCCGTCCGGGTTCCCCGAGACCTCCCAGTAGAGGAGCTGGCCGTCCCCCACGTCGAGCATGCCGGTGTCGTGCGGGTCGATCTCGGGGAAGAGGCTCTGCATGCGACGAGCCTACGGGCGGGCGACGCGGGCCCGGCCGGGCGGGCGTCCGCTCGTCGTCGGCGGCCTCGATCCCCGCCCGGGGTGCGCGCTCCGGCCGTCGCCGCGTAGCCTCGGGGGGCGAACGACCGCTTCGCCGTCCGGAGACGAGGACCCATTGCCCGCTCTGCCCGTGAGGCGCCCGTCACCGCGGACCGGTCCGCGCGCGGCCCTGCGGCCGCTCCTGCCGCTGGCGCACGGGGCCGCGGTCGCGGTCGCGCGGCCCACTCTCCGCCTCCACCTCCACCTCTACATGCGGGAGATGGAGGCCGGCATCTTCCCGCAGCACGACGACGTCCAGGCCGTCCCGGGGCCGGATCCCGAGCGCGTCCTGTTCCTCGGCGACATCGGCGTCGCCGGGTACGGCGTGCTCCTCGCGGGGATGGCGATGCCCGCGCAGATCGCCGCCCGGCGCGCGGCCGCCACGGGTCGCGGCGTGGAGTGGGAGAGCATCGCCGCGTACGACATGACGGTGCGCAAGGCCGCCGTCGCGGTCGCCGCCCGCACCCCGCGTCCGCTCGACCTCGCCGTGGTCGCGCTCGGCATCCCGGACGTGCTCGTGGCGACGTCCGTCGCGGAGTGGATCGACCGGCTCACCGGCATCGTCGGCGACATCCGCGCGCAGGCGGGCGACGGGTGCCGCATCGTCGTCACGGGGATCCCCGCCATGGACCGCTTCCAGCCGATCCCGATGGTCGCCCGCAAGCTCCTGCAGTCGCAGGTCGGCCGGCTGAACCGCGCGACCGTCCGGCTGCACGACCCCGAGCACGGCGTGATCCACGCGCCCTACCCCGACATCTCCGGCACGCGCCTGCACGTCCGCGACCGCTTCTCCTACCGCGTGATGCACGCCCACTGGGCCGAGGCGATCATGCCGTTCCTGGGCGATCCGCGGCCGGCGCCCGACTGACGGTGATGCGCGAGCCGCCTGCGAGGAAGGCTGCGCATTCGCCGGCATGACCGGTCGTACCCGCTGCCATGAAGACAGCGACCAGCCTCCCCGACAGGGACTCCGACCGGTTCGATCGCGTCGCGAAGCGCTTCGGGATGACGCGCTCGGAGTCCCATCGCGTGGCCGGCCAGAAGCTGGCCGACGAGCGGGAAGGCGGAGGGGAGGCGGAGGCGAGGCGGAGCTGACCCGGCTCGCGAACGCCGCCCTGGCTGATGCCGCCCAGCCCTCCGACACCGCACCGTTCCTCGGTGAGTCCGAGCGCATACCGCGAACCGGAACCGGGTGCTGATCGCCCGTGGGGACGTCGTCTGGGTCGACCCCGGCACTCCGCGCGGCTCCGCGCCCGCCGTCCTGCGTCCGGCGGTCGTGGTCCAGGAGGACTGGCTGAACGCGAGCGACATCGCGACCGTCGTGATCGTGCCGCTCACCTCGAACCTGCGGCTGGGCGCGTTCCCGGGGAACGTCGTCGTCCCTGCCGCGGCTACCGGCCTCGAGCACGACTCCGTCGCCGTGGTGTCCCAGGTGGGCCCCGTCAGCCGTGAATGCCTGGAGCCCTACCCCGTGGGCCGTCTCCCTCCCCACGTGATGGGCGAGATCTCCACCGGCATCCGCCTCGTGCTCGGGGTGTGACGGGGCGCATGCGGCCGTAGCCTCGTCGCATGAGCGACTCCCCCGCATCCGGCCCCGCCCTCGTCGACATCCCCTGGGCCGACGGCACCTGGACGACCGAGCCGGAGGCCGTGCGGATCCACGACGACGGCATGGACGTGACCGCGCGTGAGGGCAGCGACGCCTGGCGGACCACCTCCTACGGCTTCGTGCACGACACCGAGCACGCGCTCCTCGCGCCGCTGCCCCAGGAGTCGGCCGTCGAGGTCGCGTTCACGCTGGATCTCCGCGAGCAGTTCGACCAGGCCGGGGTCTTCGTGCGGGTCGACGCGGAGACCTGGGTCAAGGCGGGCGTCGAGCGCAGCGATGGCGAGGACGGCCTCGGCGCGGTCGTCACGCGCGGCGTCTCCGACTGGTCGCTCGCGCCGGTCCCGGGCTGGTCGGGCCGGCTCGTGACCATCCGCGCCAGCCGATCCGGCGACGCCCTCACCGTGCGCGCCCGGGTCGACGACGAGCCGTGGCGGCTCGTGCGGGTGGCGCCGCTGGATCCCGCCGCCGCCGTGACCGCGGGCCCCTTCTGCTGCGCGCCGACCCGTGCGGGCTTCACGACCCGCTTCGCGTCGTGGCGCACGGGCCCGGCGGACGCGGCGCTGCACCCGTAGGCGCGCCGCGCTGCTACCTCTTCTTCTTCTCGGTCTTCTCCATGCGCGGCGCCGTGCCGTCGGCGATCCGGGCGTCGCGGTACGCGCGCGCCTCGTCCTGGCGGTCCCTCTCCTCGCCCGACGCGACCGCCGCGCGCACGTGGGCCTGCGTGTACCCGAAGGAGTCCACGAGGTCCTGCGCGTGCGGGCGCAGGCGGGCGACGAGCCGGTCGATGTAGGCCGTGACGGCCCGGGCGCGCGGGGCGCTGATGCGGCCGTGGATCAGGAACCAGGCGAGGTCCTCCTCGATGAGGCGGAGGCCGAAGAGGTCGCGGGTCCAGGTGAGGATGCGGCGCGTGCCGTCGTCCATCGCGCGCCCGGTCTCCGACGCGGGATCCAGCGCCTCGGTGAACGCCTCCCACTGCAGCAGCTGCGCGTGCGCGCGGGCCGCCTCGATGAGCGCGTGCTGGTGCCGGTTGAAGAGCGCGGCGGCCTCCGCGGGCGGCATCTTCCGGGTGGCGCGGAGCGCGGTCGCGACCTCGCCGACCATCGTCTCGACACGACCCGTCAGCAGCGCGCGCTGGGTGTCCGTCTCGCGGAGCTGGCCGACCGAGCGGGCGGTGGATCCGCGGTCCGCGAGCGCCTGCCCCAGCGTGCGGAGGCCGGTCGAGTGCAGCGTGCGATCCGCGGCCTGCTCGACGGCGTAGCGCGCGAGCACCCCGAAGTCGGCCTTCGCGAAGCGCTTGTTCACGTCGGTGAGCAGGCGCTTGGCGACCAGCTGCAGGAGGACGGTGTTGTCGCCCTCGAAGGTCGCGTAGACGTCGAGGTCGGCGCGGAGCCCGACGAGCCGGTTCTCGGCGAGGAAGCCCTGGCCGCCGCACGCCTCGCGCGCCTCCTGGATGGTGTCGAGCGCGTGCCAGGTGCTGAGCGGCTTGAGCGCGGCGGCGAGGGTCTCGAGGTCCTGGCGGTCCTCGTCGGTGTCGGTGGCGCCCGAGAACACCGAGTCGAACTGGCCGAGCAGCTTCTCGTGCGCGAAGGACGCGGCGTAGGTCGTGGCGATGCGCGGGATCAGCCGGCGCTGGTGCCGCTGGTAGTCGAGCAGCACCTCCTCGTCGGTGCCGCCGGCGACGAACTGGCGGCGCTCGTTGCCGTACGTGATCGCGATCTGCAGCGCGATCTTGGCGGCGCTGGTCGCCGCGCCGTCGAGCGAGACGCGACCCTGCACGAGCGTGCCGAGCATCGTGAAGAAGCGGCGGCCGGGACTCTGGATGTCGGACGTGTAGGTGCCGTCCTCGGCGACGTCGCCGTAGCGGTTGAGGAGGTTCGCGCGCGGCACGCGCACGTGGTCGAAGTGGAGCCGGCCGTTGTCGATCCCGTTGAGCCCGCCCTTCAGGCCGTCGTCCTCGCCGCCGATGCCGGGCAGGAACGCGCCGGTCCCGTCGCGGAGCGGCACGAAGAAGCAGTGCACGCCGTGGTTCACGCCCTGCGTGACGAGCTGCGCGAACACCGTGGCGGCGCGGCCGTCGACCGCCGCGTTGCCGAGGTAGTCCTTCCAAGCGGCGCGGAACGGCGTGTGCAGGACGAAGTCGCCGGTCTCGGGGTCGTAGGTCGCGGTGGTGCCGATGCTCGCGACGTCGGAGCCGTGCCCCGTCTCCGTCATCGCGAACGCGCCGGGCGTCTCCAGCGACATGATCCCGGGCAGCAGCTCGCGGTGGTGCCGCTCGGTGCCGAGGTGCATCACGGCGGATCCGAACAGGCCCCACTGCACGCCGGCCTTGATCTGCAGCGACGGATCCGCGGCCACGAGCTCCTCGAAGCCCGCGATGTTGCCGCCGTGGTCCTCGAGCCCGCCGACGATCTTGGGGAACGCGCGGTGCACACCGCCGTGCTCGACCAGGATCCTCAGCTGCTCGGTGACGCGCGCCCGGTGCTGGTGCATGTCGAGCCCCTCGACGCGGTGCAGCTCGGGACGGCTGGTCAGCTCGCGCGACGACGTGCGGACGTCCGCCCAGCGGCCGAGGAGGAGGCGCCCGAGCGCCTCCACGTCGACGCGCGGACCGGTCCCCGTGTCCGCCTGGCCGTCGGTGCGGTCGAGGTCGCGCGCCACCTCGGCGTCGACATCCCCCGCGACCGGGACGCCCGCCTCGCGGAGCGCGCCCTCGTGGGCAACCCCGTCCTGCGGACCCCCATGGACGGAGTCCTCGCTGGCGGCGCCGCCCCCCTGCGGACCCGCGGCGGGGCCTCGTCCCCTCGTGCCGCGGGTGGTGCGTCCTCGTGCCGCCGTGTCGACCATGGATCCTCCGTGCCGTCGTCTGCGCCGGCGTCCCTGCCGGCACCGGCCACGCTATGCACGGATCCTCCACCTGCCGAATATCACGTCGCGGGCCTCCAACGCGCTCCCGCGGTGGGCGGTCGCGGGTTGTGGGAACCCTCAGCGGCGGGCGGGTCCCCGCCGCCGCCCTCCCCGCGGCGGCGGGCAGGAGGCGCGGCGGACGGGGACGGCGCGCGTCAGGCGCGAGCGCCGCGCTCGCTCACGCGCTGCGGCACGCCCCACGGGTTCGCCGTGCGCAGCGGCTCCGGCAGCAGCGCGTCGGGCACGCCCTGGAAGGCGACGCCGCGGAGCAGCCGGTCGAGCGACGCGGTGCCGACGCTCGTGCCGCGGTCGAGCGTGGTGGCGGGCCAGGGTCCGCCGTGCTGCTGCGCGTCGGTGACGGAGACGCCCGTGGGCCAGGCGTCGACGAGCACGCGGCCGGCGCGGGCGGCGAGCACGCGGATCAGCTCGGCGGTCGTCGGGTCGGCGGCGTCGGCCTCGTCGGCGCCGAGGTGGACGCTCGCGGTCAGCTCCCCCGTGAAGGTGCGCGCGGCGAGGGCGGCGAGGTCGGTGCCCGCGGGGTACTCGACGAGGAGCGCGAACGGCCCGAACACCTCGTGCCGGAGCGCATCGCCCGCGGCCTCGAAGTCGGCGAGCGAGACGGCGGCGACCGTGGGGGTCACGGATCCGTCGTCGCCCGCGGGTGCGCGGCCCTCCGCGACGAGGCGCACGCCGTCGACCGCGATCGCGGCGGCGCGGCCGCCGGCGTAGCCCTCGGCGATCTTCGGGTTCAGCATCCCGTGCGGGGCGACGGCGCCGGCCTCCTCCGCGAGCACCCGGTCGAGGCCGTGGCCCGCGGGGATCAGCACGATGCCGGGCGCGGTGCAGAGCTGCCCGGCGGATCCGGCGGCGCTCGCCACGAGGGCCCGCGCGATGTCGGCGCCGCGCTCGGCGGCGGCGCGCTCGGTGATGACGACCGGGTTGACGCTGCCCAGCTCGCCGAAGAACGGGATCGGGTCGGGGCGGGCCGCGGCGACGTCGGCGAGGAAGCGGCCGGCGCGGAGCGATCCGGTGAAGGTGGCGGCGCGGATCCGCGGGTCGCGCAGCATGGCGAGCCCCGCCTCCTCGCCCTCGACGAGCTGCAGCGTGCCCTCGGGCAGGCCCGCGGCGACGAGCGCGGCGGACGCGGCCTCGGCCACCCGGCGCGACAGCTCCGGGTGCCCCGGGTGCGCCTTCACGACCACCGGGCAGCCCACCGCGAGCGCCGACGCCGTGTCGCCGCCCGCGACCGAGAACGCGAACGGGAAGTTCGACGCCGCGAAGTTGAGCACGGGCCCGACGGGCACGAGGTACCGGCGGATGTCGGGGCGCGGGGCGGGCGCCGCGTCGGGATCCGCGTGGTCGATGCGCGCGTCGAGGTAGCGGCCGTCGCGGGTGGCTGCGGCGAGGATCCGCAGCTGCACGGTCGTCCGCGTCAGCTCGCCGGCGAGGCGCCCGGGTGCGAGCGCGGTCTCCCGCTCGGCGACGGGCAGCAGCTCGGGGCGGATGGCCTCGAGCGCGTCGGCCACCGCCTCGAGCGCGTCGGCGCGCACGGCCGGCGCGAGGGCGGCGAGCGGCGCGGCGGCGTCCGCGGCACGCGCGGCGACGGCGCCCACGGTCGCCGCGACGGTCGGGTCGGTGGTCGGATCGGTCTCGTGCGGGGTCATGTCTCTCCTCGGTGGGGGCTCGCGCGGTTCAGAACCGGAAGCCGCTCGGGAACGGGTCGGTGGGATCCAGCAGGTACTGTCCCATGCCGGTGATCCAGGCGCGCCCGGTGATGGCGGGGACGATGGCGGGCCGGCCGGCGACGGTCGTCTCCCGGAGGATCCGCCCGGTGAAGCGGCTGCCGATGAACGACTCGTTGACGAACTCGTCGCCCACGGCCAGCTCGCCGCGCGCCCACAGCTCCGCCATGCGCGCGGACGTGCCGGTGCCGCACGGCGACCGGTCGAACCAGCCGGGGTGGATCGCCATGGCGTGCCGCGACAGCCGCGCGTCGGATCCGGGCGCGAGGAACTCCACGTGGTGGCAGTGGTCGACCCCGGAGATCTCGGGGTGCGAGGGCGCGTCCTGGTCGTCGATCGCGCCCATGATCGCGAGCCCGGCCTGGAGGATCTCCTGCTGCCGCTCCCGGTCGAACGGCAGCCCCAGCGCGTCGAGCTCGACGACCGCGTAGAAGTTGCCGCCGAACGCGAGGCTGTACGGGACGGTGCCGTAGCCCGGCACCTCGATCTGCGCGTCGAGGCGCTCCACGTAGGAGGGCACGTTCTCGATCGTGACCGAGGCCGCACGCCCGTCCTCCACGTCGACCCGCGCGATCACGAGCCCCGCGGGGGTGTCGAGCCGGATCGTCGTGACCGGCTCCTGCACCTCCACGAGCCCGGTCTCCACGAGCACGGTCGCGACCCCGATGGTGCCGTGGCCGCACATCGGCAGGCAGCCGGACACCTCGATGTAGAGGACGCCCCAGTCGCAGTCGTCGCGCGTGGGCGGCTGCAGGATCGCGCCGCTCATCGCCGCGTGCCCGCGCGGCTCGGTCATGAGCAGGAGCCGCAGGTGGTCGAGGTGCTCGATGAGGTGCAGGCGGCGCTCGTTCATGGTCGCACCGGGGATGACGCCGAAGCCGCTCGTGACGACGCGGGTCGGCATGCCCTCGGTGTGCGAGTCGACGGCGTGGAAGACGCGGGAGGACCTCATCCGTCGATCATCGCCCGGCGAGGTGGTCGAGCGCACGGCGGGTGTCGCGCGTGACCTCGGCGGCGACCGCGGCGGGCAGCGGCGCGCGCGGCGGACGGGTCGGACCGCCCGTGCTCTCGCCGGCCACGTCGATCGACAGCTTGATGGCCTGCACGAACTCGGTGCGCGAGTCCCAGCGGAAGACCGGCACGAGGTGGCGGTACAGCTCCTTCGCCTCCTCGATGCGGCCGCTGGTCGCGAGCCCGTACAGCTCCACGGCCTCGCGCGGGAACGCGTTCGGGTAGCCCGCGAACCAGCCGACGGCGCCCATGATGAGCGACTCGAGCAGCAGGTCGTCGGCGCCCGCGATGACGTCGAGGCCCGTGAGGTCCTGGATCTCCGTCACGCGCCGGATGTCGCCCGAGAACTCCTTGATCGCCACGACGTTCTCGAGCGCGTCGAGGCGCTGGAGGAGCTGCGGCGTGAGGTCGACCTTGGTGTCGAAGGGGTTGTTGTAGGCCATGATCGGCAGGCCCACCTCGTCGACGCGCGCGTAGTGCTCGACGACCTCGTCGTCGCTCGCCCGGTAGATGGTGGGCGGGAGGAGCAGCACGCCGTCGGCGCCGTCCTCTGCCGCGATCTCGGCCCACTTCCTCGCCTGGTGCCAGCCGACGCCGTGCACGCCGGCCACGACGATCCCGCGGTCGCCGACGGTCTCGACCGCGACCTGCACGACCTTCCGGCGCTCCTCGTCGGTGAGCGACGAGTACTCGCCGAGGGATCCGTTCGGTCCGACGCCGCGGCAGCCGTTCGACATGAGCCAGTCGCAGTGGCGGGCGTACGCGTCGTAGTCGACGGCGAGGCCGGCGGGGGCCGACGCGTCCTCGCGGAACGGCAGCGTGGTGGCGACGACGACGCCTCCGAGGTCCAGGGCGGGTGCGGTCATGGCGTGTCCTTCCGGTCGGTGGTGCGGGGCGGTGCGGGGGTGGTCGGGGCCGCGGGGTCGCGCGGGGGCTCGGCGGCGGGCGCCGGGTCGTCGACGCCGGGCGGGTCGTCGACGCCCGGGGCGGCCGCGGCGAGCGACGGGGGTCCGGCGTCACGGCGGTCGTACGCGGCGGCGAGCTCGCCGAGGCGCACGGGCGAGGCGAGGGGGCGGCGGTCGGAACCGGGGCCGGGCGCGGCGGGCGTCGGGGAGGCGGCGGGCGATCCGCAGGCCGGCGACTCCGCGTCGAGCAGCTCCTCGACGGTGCGCCCGCAGACGCGGCCCTGGCAGATGCCGAGGCCGGCGCGCGTGGCGAGCTTCATGGAGCGGAGGTCGGTGGAGCGCGCGGCGCGGGCGGTGGCGCGGATCCGGCCGACCGGCACCTCCTCGCAGCGGCAGGCGAGCGTGTCGTCGCGGAGCCAGCCGGTCCAGCCGGGGCGGATCCCGTGCGCCGCCTCGATGCGACCGGCCACGTCGTGCGCGACGGCCCGGCGGCGGACGGCGGGGGCGATGGCGGCGTCGGACGGGGTTCCGCCGGCCGCGCAGTGCCCCGCGACCTCGCCCTCGGCGAGCGCCTGGTCCACTCCCCCGATGCCCGTGATCTCGCCGGCGGCGTAGACACCCGCGGGCCCGGCGCCCTGGTCGGCGTCGACCTCGACGAACCGGTCTGACCCGATGCGGCAGCCCGCCGCGATGGGCAGCTCGAGCCGGGGCGTGAACCCGTGGCCGACGCACACGGCGTCCACGGCGATCCGCCGCTCGGTGCCCGGGATCGGCGCCCACGACGCGTCGAGGCGCTGCACGGTCACGGCCTCGACGCGGTCGGTCCCGTGCGCGGCGACGACCGCGCTGCCGGTCGAGTAGCCGATGCGCTCGCGCGCCAGCACGGAGACGTAGCCCGCGAGCTCGGCGGCCTTGTGCGGCGCGCGGGCGAGGCCGAGCGGATCCCGCAGCCAGCCGCGGCCGAGCCCCGGCACGCGCGCGGCCTCGTGGATCCCGACGACGCGCGCGCCCGCCTGCACGAGCGACACGGCGACGGGGAGGAGGAAGGGGCCGGCGCCCGCGACGATGACGCGGTCGCCGATCGCCACGCGCTCGCCCTTCGCGAGGGCCTGCGCGGCGCCCGCGGTGAAGACGCCCGGCAGGTCCCAGCCGGGGAAGGGCAGCGTGCGGTCGTGCGCGCCGGTCGCGAGCACGAGCGCGTGCGGGCGGAGGGTCAGCGGCGCGCGCTGGGATCCGTCGACCTGGCCGACGAGCACGTGGACGACGGCGGCGGGCGGCGCGGCGTCATCGGCGGCGGCGGCATCGCCAGCCGCGTCCGGCGCCGGCCGCTCGATCGCCCACACCTGCGCGCCCGTCACGATCTCGCAGCCCGCGTCGGCCGCGAGACGCCCCCGGAGCGCGGTGAACGCGTCCCAGCCGTGGTGCAGGATCCGCTCGCGCGCCGCGGGCCGGGACGCCGGCAGGTGCCGCCAGTACTGGCCGCCCAGCTCGTCGGACGCGTCGAGCAGCGTGACCCGCGCCCCGCGACCGCGCGCGGCGACGGCGGCGGCGAGCCCGGCCGGTCCCGCGCCGACCACGACGACGTGCCGCCGGTCGTCCGCGCCGCTCACGAGGCGCTCCCGGCCCGGTCGGGGTCCGCGGCGTCGGCGGATGCGGCCCCGGCGTCCGGCACGGTCGCCCCCGGCCCGGTCTCCACCACGTCGCCCTCGACCGCGCGCCGCTGGCAGGCGCGCACGTCGGGCAGCCCGTTGACGGTGACGGTGCAGTCGAAGCACACGCCGATCCCGCAGAAGACGCCGCGCGGTCGGCCGGCGCTCGCGGTCGTGCGCCAGGCGAGCGTGCCGGAGGCGAGCAGCGCGCCCGCGATCGTCTGTCCCCGCACGCCCTCGACGGGATCCCCGTCGACGGTGAACCGCACGGCCTCCGCGGGTCCCGGGCGGATCGGGTCGCGCGCCGGATCCACGCGGCGCGGCGTCATGCCCGCACCCCGCGGGCGTCCGTCGGCAGCGCGGCACCCGGCATCGCGAGCCCGAGCGAGGCGCGCGCGACCGAGAAGGGCCGCACGTCGAGCGCGGGCGCGGATCCGCTCATGAGGTCCGCGACGAGGTCGGCGGTCGCGACGGACAGGCCGATGCCCGCGCCCTCGTGCCCGCTCGCGTGCCAGAGGCCGGGCAGCCGCGGATCCGGGCCGACGACCGGGAGGTGGTCGGGCAGGTAGGGCCGGAAGCCGCCGTAGGAGCGCATCGCGTTCGCGTCGACGAGGAAGGGGAAGAGCCGCACGGCCTTCGCGGCGAGCTCCTCGAGCACGGCCACGCGCAGCGACGCGTCGAAGCCCACGCGCTCGCGGCTGGATCCGATGAGCACCGTCCCCGACGGCGTGGACTCCACGACGCCCGAGGTCTGCAGGGCGCCGTCCCCGGATCCGACCGCGCCCACGTAGTCGCCGTCGTAGACCTTGTGCCGGATGCGGTGCGGCATGCGCGTGGTCACGAGCACCACCCCGCGCCGCGGCAGCACCGGCAGCTCGACGCCGAGCGCGCGCGCCACCTCGCCCGACCAGGGGCCCGCCGCGACCAGCACGTCGTCGGCGGGGATGTCGCCCGCCGTCGTCCGCACGCCGCGGAGCGCGCCGTCCGCGTCGAGCAGCGGCCCGATCACCTCGACGCCCGTCCGCACGACCGCCCCCGCGCGTCGGGCCGACGCGGCGAGCGCCTCGGTCGCGATGGCGGGCTGCACCTGCGCGTCCTCGGGGTAGTGCACGGCCGCGGTGATCGCCGGGTTCAGCCACGGCTCGAGCTCGAGCGCCCGGCGCACGTCCACCGCGATCGCGGCGACGCCCGCGGAGCGCTGCGTGGCCGCGAAGGCGAGGAGCGGATCCGCGCCCTCGTCGGTGGTCGTGACGACGAGCCCGCCCTTGGGCTCGTACTCGATGGACGGGAGCGCGCCGCCCAGCTCGTCCGCGAGCTCCGCGGCGACCTCGGGCCAGCGGCGGGCGGCCAGCTGCGCGAGCTCGAGCTCCGCGCCCGGGCCCTTGTCGGAGACGAGGATGTTGCCCTCGCCCTGCGCGCTCGTGCCGGAGGCGACGGCGGCGCGCTCGACGACCGTGACGCAGATCCCCGCCCGGGCGAGCGACCGGGCGCACGCGGCCCCGACGATGCCCCCGCCCACGACGACCACGTGACGCGTCATGCGGGCCTCATCTCACGGGTGTGTGCGCCTCTCGAGGAGGCGGCGGTGGTCGGCGGTGACAGTAATATGTCACACATCGCCTCGGAGGGGAAGCGGCCGCGCGTGGGCGGCCGCTCAGCTCGCGGGATCGGGGACGGCCACGGCATCGTCCGCGTCGACGACCGCCGCGTCCTCGCCCTCCCCGCGCCCCGCCCACCAGCCGCTGGCGTGCCGGATGTGCCGCACCATCAGCTCGTGCGCCGCGGCACCGTCGCCGGCGACCAGCGCCCGCAGCAGCTCGTGGTGCTCGGCCGCCGACGCGTCCAGCAGGCGACTCTCCTTCATCGACGCGAGGCCGACGAGGCGCGTGCGCGAGCGGAGGTCGGCGATGGCGTCGGTCAGCACGGGATTGCCGAGCATGCGCGTGAGGGACAGGTGCAGCTCCTGGTCGGCCTCGAGGTACGCGCGGAGGTCGCCGTCGCGCGCGCCCTGCTCGATGCGGTCGGCGAGCGCCTCGAGACCGGGGAGCGCGCCCTCGGGCAGCCGCCCGGCGAGGCGCTCCATGGCGGGCGCCTCGAGGAGCTGGCGCACCTGCACCAGGTGCCCCAGCTCCTCGTCGCTCACCGCGGTGACGCGGAAGCCCTTGTTGCGGACGGTCTCGACGAACCCGCGCTTCTCCAGCTCGAGCACGGCCTCGCGCACCGGCGTCGCGGACACGTCGAAGCGCACGGCGAGCGTCGGGACGGTGATCAGCGTGCCCGGCTCGAGCTCGCCGGAGACGATGGCCGCGGACAGCGCCTGGTGCACGTGCTCGCGCAGGCTCTCGCGCGGGGGTGCGGGACGCAGTGCGGAGAGGCTCACGCGGGTCCTCCTCCTGGGGTCAGGACGGGGACCGCTGCTCCCGCATCCAGGACTCCAGGCCCCGGGCGTCGATCGGCAGCGCGTCCGACAGCACGTCGGACCCCGTCTGCGTCACCACGATATCGTCTTCGATCCGCACCCCGATGCCCCGCAGCTCCGGCGGTACCATCGCGTCGTCCGGCGGGAAGTACAGGCCGGGCTCGACCGTCAGCACCATGCCCGGCTCGACCGCGCGGTCGTATCCGGCGACCCCGGCGCCCGAGCAGTCGTGCACGTCGAGCCCGAGGTGGTGCCCGATCCCGCACACCAGCCAGCGCCGGTGGTGCTGCCCGGCTGGCGAGAGCGCCTCGTCGACCGACACCGGGAGGATCCCGAGGTCGTGCAGGCCCTGCGCGATGACCTCCATGGACGCGTGGTGGAAGTCCACGAGCGGGCGCCCGGGCGCGACGGCGTCGAGGCCCGCGCGGTGGGCGCGCTCCACGACGTCGTGCACGAGCCGCTGCTCGGGAGCGAAGGCGCCGTCGACGGGGATCGTGCGGGTCACGTCGGCCGTGTAGAGGCTGCGCGCCTCCACCCCCATGTCGAGGAGGACGAGCTCGCCGTCGCGGAGCGGCCCGTCGCAGCGCACCCAGTGCAGGATCGTCGCGTGCCCGCCGCCGCCCACGATGGTGGCGTAGCCGGGGCCGTTGCCGACCGTGCGCGCGTGCCGGTCGAACGTGCCCTGCAGCCAGCGCTCGCCGCCGTGCGCGCGCGCCCGCGGGATCGCCCGCACGACCTCCGCGAAGCCCTCGACCGTGTCGTCGACCGCGCGGCGCAGCTCCTCGATCTCCCACGCGTCCTTGATCACGCGCAGCTCGCCGAGCGCCGCCACGAGCCCCGGGTCGCGGGGCACGTCGGCGAGCGCGGAGGGGACGCCGGTGACGGCGCCCGCGCGGCGCACGTCGCGGACGCCCGCGAGGTCCGGCGCGATGCGGTCGGGGCCCCGCACGGGGATCCCGAGCACGCGCTGCCAGTCGGCGTGCGCGGGAGCGGGCCCCACCCAGAGCTCGCCGTGGTCGGCGTCGGAGAAGAAGCGCGGGTCGCCGGGGTCTGCGGGCGCGGGCACGTGCAGGACGGCGTCGTGGCCGCCCGGCACCGCGTGCATCACGAGCACCGCGCCCTCGATCTGCACGCCGGTGAGCCACACGAAGTCGCTGTCGGCACGGAAGGCGTAGCGGCAGTCGTCGTTGCGCGTCGGCGCGTAGCCGCTCACGACGGCCGTCGTGACGCCGGGCATCGCGGCGCTCAGCCGGTCGCGGTGCGCGGCGGCCGCCTCGACCGCGCCGGGCACGGTGGCCGGGGTGCGGTCGGGCGTGATCCACCCGCCGGCCATGAGGTCGCGGAACGCGGGCACCTCGGCGAGCCGCGGCGGTCGCCGGTCGCCGGGGCCGTCTGCGCTCGCGGCGGCGGGCGTCGTGTCGTGGGTCGTGTCGGTCATCGGGGCAGGCCTCCTCCGTCGCGGGCGATCGTGTCCATCAGCCGACCGAGGACGCCGGGCGCCCCGAGGCCGTCGTGCTCGTGCTCGTTCGTGATCCACGCGCGGGCGTTCCCCACCCGCGCGACCGTGTCCTGCTGCAGGTCCGCGTCGACGTACATGTCGTCGTGGTAGACCGCGGCGGCGAGAGGCACCTCGTTGGCGGCGAGCCGGGCCGGGTCGTAGAGCTCCGGCCAGTCGTCGCGGCGCGCCATCACCTCGACCGCGCCGCGGAACGGGCGCAGCAGGCGGATCTCCTCGAACATCCAGGGGTACATCATCTCGCCGGTGAGCAGCAGCGGCCGGGCGCTGGGCGCGAACGCCGGGTGCCGGCCGCGCTCCCGCTCGGCGGCCCACGCGGTCGCGCGCCGGGTGCCGGAGGCGTAGATGCTCTCCTGCATCGCCGCGAACAGCGGGTTCGCCGCGTACGAGGTGAGGCGCAGGGCCTCGGCGAGCAGCACGTCGGTGGGCTCGCCGCGGTCGTCGAGGGCCTCGTCGAGGAGGGCGTGGATCCGCTCGCGTCCAGGCGCCATGCCGAGGTCGATGCCGATCGTCTGCAGGCGCCGGACCGTGAGCACGTCGCCGTCGGGCAGCGTCACGTCGCCGACCTGGAGCCGGTCGGCGAGGCGCGAGAGGATCCCCACGTCGGCCGGGTAGCGCGCGTGGTGGCCGGCGTTCTTCCGGACCGTGCGCGGGTAGGTACGGCGGTAGACCTCCTCCGCGTCCGGATCCAGGGACGCGAGCCCGCCCGTCACGTAGCAGGCCGACAGCGCCTCGGGCGCGAGCGACAGGTAGGTCAGCGTGAGGAACCCGCCGTAGCTCTGGCCGAGCGTCGACCAGCGGCGCCCGCCCTCGAGGTGCTGCCGCAGCGCCTCCGCGTCCTGCACGATCGAGTCGGCCCGGAAGAGCGCGAGGTACCGGGCGGCGGAGTCGTGGTCGTCGCCGAACCGCGTCATCGTGCGCGCCGCGACGGGAGCGCTGCGCCCGGTGCCGCGCTGGTCGAGCAGCACGACGCGGTGGGTGCGGAGGGCGTGGCCGATCCATCCCCCGTCGTCGATCACCCGCGGCGACTTCCCGCCGGGGCCGCCCTGGAGGTAGAGGAGGGCGGGCAGGTCGTCGCCGCGGCGGTCCGGGGCGACGAGCTCGCGGGCGAACACGGTGATCGTCGCGGTGGGCTCGCCGGCGCGCGCCGCCGCCCAGTCGAGCGGGACCTCGATCTCGTGGTCGGTGACGTGCACGCCGGGGACGGTCGCGGATCCGACGATCACGCGGCCGACCCGTCCGCCGTGCGGACCGCGCCCGTGCCGAGGGAGCCCGCGTCGAGCCCGGCGGCGGCGCGCGCGGCGTTCCGCCGCCGATCCCACCCGGGGTCGATGCGCGGCACCGCGTCGAGCAGCGCGCGCGTGTACGGGTGCTGCGGCCGCTCGAACACGTCGTCGCGCGTGCCCTCCTCGACGACCTTCCCCGAGCTCATCACGGCGACGCGG
Organism: Clavibacter michiganensis; assembly: GCF_002151125.1. GTDB lineage: Bacteria > Actinomycetota > Actinomycetes > Actinomycetales > Microbacteriaceae > Clavibacter > Clavibacter michiganensis_C. Next base: position 40,743 of record NZ_MDJZ01000018.1, on the reverse strand, counting down.
TCGGAGAGCTGCCGCACGACGGCGAGGTCGTGCGCGATGAAGACGTAGCTCAGCCCGCGCTCCCGCTGGAGGTCGCGCAGCAGCGCGATGACCCGCGCCTGCACCGTCACGTCGAGCGCGGAGACCGCCTCGTCGCACACGATGAGTCCCGGGCTCACGGCGAGCGCCCGGGCGATCCCGATCCGCTGGCACTGCCCGCCGGAGAACTGCGCCGGGTAGCGCTGCGCGTGGTCCGGGTCGAGCCCCACGCGGTCGAGCAGGTCGCGCACGAGCCTCCCGTGCCCGCCCGGCGTCGTGATGCCCTGGTACCGCAGCGGCGCGCTGATGATCTGCTCCACCGTGTGCCGCGGATTGAGCGACGACGCCGGATCCTGGAACACCACCTGCACCTGCCGCCGGAACTCGCGCAGCGCCGCTCCCGTCGCGTGCGTCATGTCCTCGCCCTTCAGCGCGAAGGTGCCGGACGTGGGCTCGAGCAGGTGCGCGACGATGCGCGCGGTCGTCGACTTGCCGGATCCGGACTCCCCCACGATGGAGAGCGTCTGCCCGGTCGGCACGTCGAGGCTCACGCCGTCGACCGCGAGGAACCGGCGCACGGGCGGCCGGAGCCCGCGGCCGCCGCGCGTCACGTACTCCTTGGTGAGGTCGCGCGCGGAGAGGAACGGCTCCGGCGTGGCCGCGGCGGGCGCGGCCGGGACGTCGGGGCGGGTGTCGTGGATGCTCATGAGGCGGATCCCGTCGTCTGGCGGTCGTAGGCGGCGTCGATGCGGGGGATCGCCTCGAGCAGCGCGTGCGTGTACGGATCCTCCGGCGCGGTGAACACGCGCTCGGTGGTCCCGCTCTCGACGCGGTGCCCGCCCTGCATGACGAGCACCTCGTCGGCGAGGGAGGACACGACGGCGAGGTCGTGGGTGATGACGAGCATGCCCATCCCCGTCTCCTGGCGGATGGAGCGCAGGAGGTCGAGGATCTGCGCCTGCACCGTCACGTCGAGCGCGGTGGTCGGCTCGTCGGCGATGAGCAGCTCGGGCTCGAGGCACAGCGCCATCGCGATCATGATGCGCTGCCGCATGCCGCCCGAGAACTGGTGCGGGTAGTGGTCGACGCGCGTGCCCGCCTCCTTGATGCCCACCCGTTCGAGCGCGGCGACCACGGTCGACCGCACGGCCTTCCGGGAGCCTGCGCGGTGGGCCCGGTACGCCTCCTCGATCTGCAGCCCCACCGTGAAGTAGGGGTTGAGCGAGGAGAGCGGATCCTGGAACACCATCGCCATGCGGTCGCCGCGCATGGCCCGGAGCTCCCGGTCGGTGCGGCCGACGAGCTCCTCGCCCGCGAGCCGGATGCTGCCGGTGACCGTCCCGCCGCGGGGCACGAGGCCCATCACGGCGAGCGAGGTCATCGACTTGCCGGACCCGGACTCCCCCACGATGCCGAGGGTGCTGTCCGGCTCCACGCGGAAGGAGAGGTCCTTCACCACCTCCACCGGCCCCCGCGAGGTGGGGAACGCGATGGTGAGGTGCTCGACCTCGAGCAGCGGCGTCCCGGGGACGGCGCGGGCGGGCGGCTGGTGCGGTGCGGTGGCGGTCACGCGGTGATCCTCACTCGGGGGTCGAGCACGGTGTACAGCACTTCGACGACCACGTTCCCGACGACCACGAAGGCCGCGGCGAGGAGCGTGACGCCCATGATGACGGGCTGGTCGTTCTTGGCGATGGAGTCGGCGGCGAGCTTGCCGACGCCGTTGAGGCCGAAGATGCTCTCGGCGATCAGGGCGCCGCCGAGCAGGCCGGCGAAGTCCATGCCGAACAGGGTGACGACGGGTGTGAGCGACGGCCGGAGGGCGTGCCGCCGGATCACGAGCGCCGCCGACAGGCCCTTGGCCCGCGCGGTGCGCAGGTAGTCCTCCTGGAGCGTGTCGAGCACGTTGGCCCGCACGATCCGCGCGTACACGGAGGCGTAGCCGAGCGCGACCACGACCCACGGCATGAGGTACGACTCGAACCACAGGACGGGGTCGTCGCCGAACGCCACGGACTGCGGGAACGGCAGGACCTGCAGCTGCACGACGAGCACGTACTGCAGGAGCAGCGCCGCGAAGGTCATCGGCACGCTGATCCCCGCGAGCGCCGCGGCCATGGCGGCCCGGTCCCATCCGGTGCCCTGCTTGATCGCGCTGACGAGGCCGCCCGCCACGCCGAAGACGACCCAGAGGACCGCCGCGCCGACCGCGACCGTGACGCTCACGGGCAGGCGGGACAGCATCAGGTCGAGCACGGACTGCTGCGTCTGGAAGCTGAATCCCAGGCAGGGCGCGGCGCACTGGATCGCCGTGGCGCCGTCGCCGTAGGTGCGGCCCGTGAAGATCCCCGCGACGAAGTCGCCGTACTGCGCCCAGAACGGCCGGTCGAGCCCGAGGAGCTGGCGGATGGAGTCGATCTTGTCCGGCGTGCAGGTCTTGCCGCAGATGGTGACGGCGGGGTCCGGCTGGAGCAGGAAGAAGATCATGTAGGTGAACAGGCTGATGAGCGCGAGCACGATCAGCGCGGATCCGGCGCGGCGGACGAGGTAGCCGATCATGCCGCCTCCCCCTGCTCGAGCGCGGTGCGGAGGTGGTCGCCGAAGACCGTGAACGACAGCACCGTGAGGAAGAGGAACGAGCCCGGCACGATGAAGTACGCGGGGTCGACCGTGTACCAGGCCACCGAGTCGGCGATCATCTGGCCCCACGACGGCGTCGGCGGCAGCACGCCGACCCCGAGGAACGACAGGCTCGCCTCGGTGCCGATGTAGCTCGGCACCGCGAGCGTGGCCAGCACGATGACGGTGCCGCGGAGGTTCGGCAGCACCTCCCGGAAGATCACGCCCATCGAGGAGGCGCCGGACGCCCGGGCCGCCTCGACGAAGTCGCGCGTGCGGATCGTCATGGTCTGGCCGCGCACGATGCGCGCCGTGTACGGCCAGCCGAAGACGCTGAGCACCAGGACGAGCAGCGCCGGCCGGTTGCCCGCGGGCAGCGCGGACAGGATCGCGATCATGAAGATCAGCGCCGGGAAGGCCATGAGGAAGTCCATGACCCGCGACACGACCTGGTCGACGATCCCGCCGAAGTAGCCGGCGACCATGCCCGCGATCACGCCGATCGTCGTGGTGACGACCGTGGCGGAGACCGCGATGAGCAGGGACACCCGGGCGCCGTACGCGATGCGGGCGAAGATGTCGCGCCCGTTCTGCGGCTCGACGCCGAACCAGTGCTGCGCGCTCACGCCGCCGAACGGGCCGATCGGCAGGCCGCCGAGGACGGGGTCCACGGCCGTCGGGTCGAAGGTCGTCGGACCCCAGCCGGTGATCCCGGACAGCAGCGGCGCGAACACCGCGAGGACCAGGACCAGCACCATGAACGCGGTGCTGGCGATCACGGAGGGCTTCGACCGGAGGGCCGCGACCACGCGCTTCGCCGGGGTGACGGCGGGCGGCCGTCCCGTCGGGTAGGCGGGGGCCGGGTCGGGCGCGGATGCGCCCTGCAGGGTGGCGGTCACCGCCTACTTCCCCGTGTGGAGGCCGATGGTGGCGAAGTCGATCCCGCCGGCCCAGAGCGGGTTCGAGTACGCGTTGCGCACGTCCTCGCCCACCACCATGACCGTCTGCCCGAACAGGAGCGGCACGGTCGGCGCGAGCTCCTGGATCTGCTCGTCCAGGTCGCCCCACGCGGTCTTCGCCGCCTCGAGGTCGGTCATCGCGGAGACCTCGTCGATCTTCGCGTTCACCGCCGGGTCGTTCAGCTGCGACAGGTCGTTGTTGCCCTTCTCGCTGATCTGGCGCCCGTCGAAGAGCGTCGGCAGCACCGTGCTGGCGGAGCGCCAGTCGGGGCACCAGCCGGTGACGGCGGCGTCGTGCTGCTGCGAGGGGGTGCCGATGGTCTCGTAGTACGTGGCGGTGTCGATGATGTTGAGCTCGAGCGTGATGCCCGCCTTCGCGAGCGACTGCTGCAGCGCCTCGGCCTGCTTCTGGGCGGTCGGCAGGTTGCGCACGTCGAGCGTCATGGTGAAGCCGTCGGGGAGCCCGGCCTCGGCGAGCAGCGCCTTGGCCTTGTCCACGTCGCCCGCGCTGTCGGCGCTCGGGTAGAGGTCGAAGTCCTTGTGGCCCGGGATCGACGGGGTCAGCATCGTCGAGGCCGGCTCGGCGAGCATGGATCCCCCGGCGACGTCGGCGAGGGACTTCTTGTCGACCGCGTACGCGATCGCCTGGCGGACGCGGACGTCGTCGAGGTGCGGCTTCGTGGTGTTGAGGCCGAGGTAGGTGGTGCAGCCGAAGTCGCCGGAGACGGTGCGCGCCTTCAGCGCGGGCGTCTGGATCCGGGAGATCGAGGCGGGCGTGATGGACACGCCCGTGATCGCGTCCTTGTCGTCGCCCTGGCCGGCGAGCATGCGCTCGTCGATGGTCGCCTGGTCGAGGCCGATGGTGAACTGCCATGCGTCGGGCTTCGCCGTGCGGACGTCGTCGGTCGCCTGGTCCCACTCCGGGTTGCGCTCGAGGGTGAGGGAGGATCCGGCGGTGCGGGCCGTGACCCGGTACGGGCCGGACGCGATGGGCTGCTGGTCGATGCTCGTGACCGTCACCTTCTCCTTGTCGGCCGGGAACGGCGTGAACGTGCTCTGCGCCGTGACGCTCGCGAACTCCGGCACGGAGCGGTTCAGGTGGAAGACGATCGTCTTCTCGTCCGGCGTCTCGATGGAGGAGAGGTCGCCCGACTCGTACGGGCCCTTGTAGCCCTCGGCGCCCGCGAGGTAGAGGCGCGTGTAGGGCGTGCCGATGGCGAGCGCCGGGTCGAAGGAGCGCTCGACGCCGAACTTGACGGACTCGCTCGTGATGGGCGAGCCGTCCTCGAACTTCAGGCCGTCCTTGAGCGTGAAGGTCCAGACGGTCGCGTCCTCGTTCGGCGTGCCGGTGTCGGTCGCGAGGTCGGGCGCGATCGTCGCGCCGTCCTTCCCCGACGACGTCGTCAGGGTGCGGTAGATGAGCCGGTACAGGTTCTGGACGCCCGTGTCGTAGCCCATCTCCGGATCGAGGTGCGAGAAGTCGGTGCTCTGCAGCACCTGCATGGTGCCGCCCGTGTCGGCCGGGCCGGTGACGTCGCCTGCCGCGGCGCCGCCTCCGGCACCGGCGCAGGACGTGAGGGCGAGGCTGGCGGCGAGGGCCAGCCCGACTGCGGTGATTCGTCTGTTCATCGGACTCTCGTTTCGTGGATGGCGGCCGAGGCGCACCGGGTGGGGAGTGACGGGGTCGTGCGATGGGTGGGAAGGGGGATGCGGGTGCGCGCGATCGCCCCCGATCGGATGGATCCGGGAGCGCGGACGGAGGACGCGTCAGCCGGGGTCGGCCGCGCGGATCCAGACCCGCATGGCGCCCGGCGACCGGTTGCCCCACAGGGCGTACGGCACGAGCACGGCGTCGACGGGATCGGCCGACGCGGCGGGGGCGGTGGTGCCGGGGACGACCTCGGGGTAGAGCTCGTCCGGCGCCGGGAGCGCGCGGCGGAGGCGCACGGCGAGCGCGATGCCCGGCGCGGGGTCGGCCGGATCCGCGACGGCGCCCCACGGCGCGGCGAGCGGCAGCGGCACGGTCCGCGCCGCCGCCAGGTCGCGCGGGTCGAGGAGCAGGTCGTCGACGGGTGCGCCGGCGTCCTCCTGCTCGACCGCGAACACGATCGGGCCCCGCGCCACCGCGAGGCTGCCGCGGGTCGCGTCGAGGTGGGGGTGGGATCCGAGCGCGCGGACGGGCATGTCGAGCTCGACCACGAGCGCGTCGCCGGCGGCCCAGGCACGGGTGGCGCGGATCCACCGGTCGGACGACAGCGCGTCCACCGCCGCGGCCGCGCCGTCGGCGCCCTGCACGGAGGCGGTCGCGGAGCGGCACCATCCCGGCCGGCGGAGCACGATGCCGGCCTGGGCGCCGGATGCGCGCAGCACCTCGACCCGGACGGCGCCGTCCCAGGGGTAGGCCGTCGTCACGCGCACGTCGAGCGCGTCCGTGCGGATCACGCACGCGGTCGCGTGCGCGATCACGAGGTCGTCGCCGTCCTGCACCGCCACGTGGTCCTGCAGCTCGCTCATCCAGCGGACGATGTTCGGCGGGCAGCACGGGCAGGTGAACCACGGGCGGCGCATCAGCTCGCCCTCGGTCTCGGCGCCCGACCGCGCGTGGTGGTCGGGGCGGCGCTGGAGCGGGTTGTCGTAGAAGAAGCCCGTGCCGTCGGCGGAGAGGCCCACCGCGTAGGCGTTCAGCAGCACGGTCTCGTAGGTGTCGAGGAACCGGGGCTCGCCGGTGGCGAGGAAGAGGCGCCACGCCCACTGCATCACGGCGATGGCCGCGCAGGTCTCGCTGTAGGAGCGCTCGCTCGGCAGCTCGAACGCGTCGCCGATGGCCTCGTCGGAGTGGCGGCTGCCGAGGCCGCCGGTCACGTAGAGGCGCGTGCGCACGGCGTCGTCGAACAGGCGGACGGAGGCGGCGAGCAGCTCCGCGTCGCCCGTCTCCACGGCCACGTCCGTCGCCCCGGCGGCGAGGTAGGCCATGCGCACGGCGTGACCCGTGACGGCGGGCATCTCGCGGAAGGGGTGCGCGTCCTGGAAGTACTCGGCCGGGAAGATCCGCGTCGCCACGGTGCCGTGGCCGCGCCGGTCGACGAACGCCGAGGCGAGGTCGAGGTACGCGCGCTCCCCCGTCTCGCGGTGGAGCTCGACGAGCGCCATCTCGACCTCGGGATGCCCGCAGACCTCGACGCGTCCGCCGGGGCCGAACGCGCGGACGGCGGCGTCGGCGAAGCGGCGGGCCACGGCGAGGAGCCGGCCGTCGCCGCCCTGCCGGGAGTCGGCCACCGCGGCCTGGATCAGGTGGCCGAGGTTGTAGAGCTCGTGGCCCCAGGCGAGGTCGGACCAGGGCTCGCGGTCGGATCCGGGCCGCTGCACGTACGAGCCGATGTAGCCGTCGTCGGCCTGCACGCGCTCGAGCACGTCGGTGGCCTCGTCGACGAAGGCGCGCATCTCCGGGCTCGCGGCGCCGCGTCCGACCTCGTACGCGATGCCCTCGAGCGTCTTGTAGACGTCGGTGTCGAGGAACGGGTAGCGCGGGACGGGCCGCTCGCCCGGGCCGTCGACGGCGGCGCGGAGGTCGTCGAGGTTGCCGGCGGCGGCGATCGACGCGATGGCGTGGGGGATGGTGCGGGACCGGTTGCGCTCCTGCCAGTGCGCCAGCAGTCCGCCCTCGAGCGCGACCTCGGCGGCGCCCAGCGGACGGCGGGGGCCGGTGGTGGGGAGGACCGCGGGGCGGCGCCCGCCCGTGCGGATGTCGTCCGCATCCGCTCGTCTCACTGCCATGGCGCTCCCTCGTCCAGCCTCGGGTGGCCGGTGGTAGGTGACATATTACAAATACGCCATGCGGTGTTGGCAATGGCGATGAAGCGTTTGCGGCCTCCCGTTACACGCTGTTTACATCCGGAGGCGATCGCCCGGCCCCGTGCCGGTCGACACGGCACCGCGCGGCGGCGGCTCCCCACAGCTCGCGTGGACCGCCTGGCCGGACCAGTACGATCGTGGGCAACGGCGACAGCTCTTCGGGTGAGCTGTCCCGCCAGCGCCGGGCCGGTCTTCGGGTAAAAGTCGGCCGTGTGCGCGGCTCGGTCCCGCAGCCCTCGAGGCTCGGGACCGGGTCCCTCCCCGTCGGACGCCGGTGATCCGCCGCGGGATCCCCGCCGGACCCGCCGCTCCAGCCGCCGCCCGCGCTCCCTAGTCGGCCGTCGCGGATCCCGCCGCGACGACCGCGAGCAGCCCCTCGCCGTAGGTGTCGAGCTTCTTCTGGCCGACGCCCGTGATCCCCGAGAGCTGCCCCAGATCCTCCGGGCGCACCGTCGCGACCTCGCGCAGGGTCACGTCGGCGAACACCACGTACGCGGGCACCCCCTGCTCCTTCGCCTGCTCCGACCGCCACGCGCGGAGCGCCTCGAACAGGCCCTGGGCCTCCTCGGGGAGGTCGACCACCTGGCCGCCCTTGGCGCGCGTGGTGCGGGTGCCGCGGCCGCGCACGATGCGCTCCGGCTCCTGGCGCATGGGCACCTGGCGGGATCCGGTGAGCACGTCGCCGCTGCCCGGGGTGATGACGAGCGTGCCGTAGCCGTCGTCGCTCACGCCGAGGAGGCCCTGCGCGAGCAGCTGGCGCACGACGCCGCGCCACTGCACGTCGGTGAGCTCCCCGCCGATGCCGAAGGTGGCGAGCTGGTCGTGCCCCTGCTGGCGGACGCGGTCGGTCTCGTTGCCGAGCAGGATGTCGATGAGGTGCGCGGCGCCGAAGCGCTGGTTCCGCTCGCGCTGCAGCCGGACGATCGTGGACAGCAGCTTCTGCGAGGGCACCGTGGCGTCCCACGTCTCGACGGGCTCGAGGCACGTGTCGCAGTTGCCGCACGGACCCGTCTCCTCGCCGAAGTAGCGCAGGAGCTGCACGCGGCGGCAGCCGACGGTCTCGCACAGCGCGAGCATCGCGTCGAGGTGCTGCGAGAGCCGGCGGCGATGCTGCGCGTCGCCCTCGGACTGGTCGATCATGCGGCGCTGCTGCACCACGTCCTGCAGGCCGTAGGCGAGCCAGGCGGTGGAGGGCAGGCCGTCGCGGCCCGCGCGGCCGGTCTCCTGGTAGTAGCCCTCGATGGACTTCGGCAAGTCGACGTGGGCGACGAAGCGCACGTCGGGCTTGTCGATGCCCATGCCGAAGGCGATGGTGGCGCACATGACGATGCCGTCCTCGCGGAGGAAGCGCGCCTGGTTGCGCTGGCGGACGGCCGCGTCGAGGCCCGCGTGGTACGGCAGCGCCGTGATCCCCTGCTTGTTCAGCGCCTCGGCCGTCTGCTCCACGGTCTTCCGCGACAGGCAGTAGACGATGCCGGCGTCGCCCGCGTGCTCGGTTCGGATGAGGTCGATCAGCTGCTTGCGCGGCTCGGCCTTGGGCACGATGCGGTAGCGGATGTTCGGCCGGTCGAACGAGGAGACGAAGTGACGCGCGTCCTGGAGGCCGAGGCGCGCGGTGATGTCGGCGTGGGTGGCCTCGTTGGCCGTGGCGGTGAGCGCGATGCGCGGCACCTCCGGCCAGCGCTCCTGGAGCATGGACAGCGCCAGGTAGTCCTTGCGGAAGTCGTGGCCCCACTGGGAGACGCAGTGCGCCTCGTCGATGGCGAACAGGGCGATGGGCGCCTCGTCGAGCAGGCGGCCCATGCGGTCGAGGATGAGACGCTCGGGGGCGAGGTACAGCAGGTCGAGCTGGCCGTCGAGCAGGGCGCGCTCGACCTCGCGGCTGGTCTCGAGATCCTGCGTGGAGTTGAGGAATGCCGCGCGGACGCCGACGGCCCGGAGGGCGTCGACCTGGTCCTGCATGAGCGCGATGAGCGGCGAGATGACGACGCCCGTGCCCTCGCGGACGAGGCTCGGGATCTGGTAGCAGAGCGACTTGCCGCCGCCCGTGGGCATGAGCACGAGCGCGTCGCCGCCGCCGATGACGTGCTCGACGATCTCCTGCTGGTCGCCGCGGAAGGCGTCGTACCCGAAGACCGTGCCGAGGCGCTCGAGGGCGGGGGCGAGCGCGGGAGCGGCGGATCCGGCGGGAGCGGAAGGCGTGGAGGTCATCGGGGCAATCGTATCCGTGGGGTGCTCGGCGGACGGCGGCGGTGCGGGCCGTGGGGACGCGGACGGCCCCTCCCCGATGGGGAGGGGCCGCGGGGCGCGGATCAGGCGCGGATCAGATCGCGGTGGGGTCGGCGCTGGCGCCGGGGGTCGCCTGCGCGGCCTCGGCGGCGGCCTGCTCCTTGAGGGCGGCCACGTCGACGGCGCGCACCTCCTCGATGAGCGACTCGAGGGCCGGGGCGGGCAGGGCGCCGGCCTGGCTGAAGATCAGCGTCTGGTCCTTGAAGATCATGAGCGTCGGGATGGCGGAGATGTTCGCCTGCTGCGCGAGGAACTGCTGCGCCTCGGTGTCGACCTTGCCGTGGACGATGTCGGCGTGCTTCTCGCTCGACTTGTCGAAGACGGGCGCGAACTGCTTGCAGGGGCCGCACCAGTCGGCCCAGAAGTCGACGACGACGATGCCGTTGGAGTCGACGATGCTCTCGAAGTTCTCGGCGGTCAGCTCGGTGGTGGCCATGGTGCGTCCTCTTCTCGTGCTCGGTTCGTGCGGTCTCGGGGTCCAACCGGCCGCATCCCCCGCGCATTCCACGCGGGGGCCGCGGGCTACCAGACGAGGACGATCGACGGCCAGACGGTGCTCGACCCCTTCGCCGCGCCATCGCCCGCGTAGCTCGCGGTGATGAGGTGGATCCCGCGGGAGAGCCGCGGCAGCGTGACGGTCGCGCGGCCCGCGTCGTCGGCCGTGACGTCGACGGAGGCGATCGCGCGGCCCCGGTCGAGGACGTGCACGCGGCCGGCCACGGGAGCCCCGCCGGCCTGGAGCTGCACGGAGTACCTCACCGGCTGACCGCTGCGCACGAGCAGCCGGTCGGCGTACCCGACGAGGGTCGACGCGTCGCGGACCGTGTCGAGGCCCACCTTCACCGGGTCGTGGTCGCTGGAGCGGAACGCGCTGGATCCGTCGGTCGCGGCCCCGCCGTACTCGCGCGCCGCCCACTCGGGCGCGTTGACGTCCCAGACGCCGACGCCCGTGACGCGCTCGGCGCCGACGCGCGTGGCGAGGACGTGGTCGAGGGATCCGACCTCGCCGTCGAAGGAGTAGGTGCGCTCGCCGGGGGCCTTCGCGGGCACCAGGTCGACGAAGCCGGCGTCGCGGAGGGCCTGGATCGGGTCCTCCTCGGAGTACGCGTTGAAGTCGCCGAGCAGGTAGAGGAGGTCGGATCCGCTCGACGCCTGCCGCTCGGCCGCGAGGCGCGCGACGGCCTTCGCCTGCGCGACCCGGTCGGCGTTGAAGAAGCCCTGGCCGTCGGCGGGCTGCGTGCCCGAGCCGGACTTCGACTTGAAGTGGTTCGCGACGACCGTGAAGGTCTGGTCGTCGCCGCGGAAGGACTGCGCGATCGGCTCGCGGGCGTTGCCCCAGACGGTCTCGTCGATCTGGGTGGCGGCGGCGCCGACGGGCGTCACCGCGTCCGTGCGGTAGATGATCGCGTTCTGGATCTCGTCGGTGGGCGTGCTCGCGAGCGCGGCCGGCGTGCGCACGTAGTCCCACACGCGGGATCCGGCCGCGTCGTTGAGGCCGCGCACGAGGTCGGCCGTCGCGGTGTCCGCGGGCTCGCCGAAGCGGGTGCTGTTCTCGATCTCCATCAGGGTCACGACCTGCGCGTCGAGCCCGGTGATGGCGGTGACGATCTTCGCCCGCTGCCGCTGGAACTCCTCCGCCGTGGCGGCGCCGCGCTCCCCGAGCGTCGTGAAGTAGTTGAGGACGTTGAACCCGGCGATGCGGACGTCGCCGCCCACCTCGGGCGAGGACGCGGGCCGCGGGTTCCCGCTCGTGAAGGTCGGCACGCGACCGGCCGCGTCGAGCGAGGTGATCGGGGTCGTGGGCTGGAGGCGCCAGTCGTCGAAGCCGTACGCGAGCACGTAGGGAGTGGCCGGGAACACGGGCACGTCGCCGTTGCGGACCACGCGGTCGGCCGTGTAGTACGGCTGCGTCGCGCCCGCGGGGTACGCCGCATTCGACAGCTGGATGTTGTACCCGTCGTCGAGGAGGAGCCGGCGCGCGCGGTTGTCGGCGGCGATGCGGTCGGCCTCGGCGCCCGGCCGCACGACGTCGGTCGCCTTGACGGGGAGGTCGGCGCCGGCGCTCAGCCAGAGCGTGCCGAAGTTCTCGAGCTGGTGCGCGGATCCGACGCGGTAGTCGCCTGTCGGCGTCACGAGCATGCTCTCGAGCGACTCGCGGTCGGCGCCGCGGAGCGTGTCGGGCAGCGGGGTCGCGGCGGGCACGCCGACGCCGGCCTGCACGAGGTCCGTCGCGGTCGCGGCGACCTGGGTCTGGCCCTGCCGCTCGGACGCGGTGCCCGTGACGCGCACGAGGTCGCCGATCCGGACGGCCGGGTCGGCGCTCGCGAGGTAGACGAAGATCCCGTCGGAGGCGCCGGGCGTCGCGTCGACGGCGCCGCCGGAGCCCTGGGTCTGGATCACCAGCCCCGCGTATCCGCTCGTGCCGCGGTAGTCGGCGGTGACGACGCCCTCGAGCGTGACGACCCGGCCGGCGAACGGGGTCGCGGCGCCGGTGCCCTGCACGTCGGCGATGGACACGGTCGCCGCCTCGGCGGGCGACGCGACGAGCGCGGAGAGGCCGAGGGCCAGGGCGGTCGCGACGGCGAGCGGCCGGGCGAGGCGGCGGGCCGCCGTCGAGCGGGGCTCCCCCGGTGCGGATGCGGGTGCGGTCTCGGTGTCGGTCATGGCGTCGTCCCCCTCGGCGTCGCGGTTCCCCCGCCCGGGGGATCCCGGTCGAGCGTAGGCCGGAGGACGCCCCGGACGGGGGCTCGTCACCGGATCGTCACCGGGTCGTCATGCGCCGTCCCGTTCGAGTCGCGGCGCGGTCCCGGGACGCCCGCGGCGCGAGCGGGCCCGCGGAGGGCGCAGACTTGTCCTTCGGGTCGGTCGACCGGCTCCCCCGACGGCGACGCGCGGCATGCGCGCGTCCGGACGGGTGCCCGCCCGACAAGGAGCGCTCGATGAAGACCAGGTCCCTCGCCCCGCTCGGCCTCGCCATCGCGGCCGGCCTCCTCCTCACCTCCTGCGCGGGCACGGGACAGGATCCCGCCCCCGCGCCGGCGTCCGGCGACGGCGACCTCTCCTTCGCGGTCGTCACGCACTCGGGCCCCGGCGACACCTTCTGGGACCGCGTGAAGTCCGGCGCGGAGGCGGCGGGCGGCGACTACGGCGCCACCGTCACGTACACGGGCGACCCGGATCCCGCGCGCCAGTCGCAGCTGATCGACAGCGCCGTCGCGCAGGGCACCGACGGCATCGTCGTGTCGATGGCGAACCCCGACGGCCTCCGCGACAGCGTCGAGAAGGCGGTCGCCGCGGGAATCCCGGTCGTCACCATCAACTCCGGGATGGAGCGCTCCGCCGAGTTCGGCGCCATCGCGCACATCGGCCAGAGCGAGACCGTCGCGGGCGAGGCCGTCGGCGAGCGCCTCGGCCAGGCGGGCCTCGGGAACGTGCTGTGCGTGATCCACGAGGCCGGCAACGTGGGCCACGAGGAGCGCTGCCGCTCCGCCGCCGGCGCCTTCGGGGGCCGCATGACGAACCTGCAGGTCGACGGCACCAACGACGCCGAGGTGAAGGCGACGATCAAGTCGAAGCTGCAGGCGGATCCCTCGCTCGACGGCGTGCTCACGCTCGGCGGGCAGTACGCGATCGACGCGGTCGGCGCCGTCGCCGAGTCCGGCAGCCGGGCGCAGGTCGCGACCTTCGACATCGGCGAGGACGTCGTCGCCGACGTCGAGTCCGGCGCGATCCTGTTCGCGGTCGACCAGCAGCCCTACGTGCAGGGGTTCCTCGGGATCACCGCGCTGCAGCTGGACGCGACGAACGGCACCGTGATCGGCGGCGGCCAGCCCGTCTACTCGGGCCCCGCGTTCGTGACCCGCGAGAACGCGGCCGAGGTCGCGGTCCACGCGGCCGACGGCACGCGCTGACCCGCGGCCGCCGCACCGACCTCACCCCCGCGCTGACCGCCGCCCGCCGACCGCCCCACCCCGACCAGGAGCACCGCCGATGACGACCCCCGCCGCGACGACGCCCACGAGGCCGCGCCTCGAGAGGAGGCCCATCCGCAGGATCCTCGCCCGGCCGGAGATCGGCGCCCTCGTCGCCGCGCTCGCCGTGCTGGTGTTCTTCTCCCTCTACACGCCGCAGTTCCTCACCCTCGCCGGCGCGGGCGTGTGGCTCGAGTCGGCCTCGACCTTCGGGATCATGGCGGTGGCCGTCGCGATGCTCATGATCGGCGGCGAGTTCGACCTCTCCGCCGGCGTGATGACGGGCTTCTCGGCCCTCGTCGTCGGGATCCTCACCTCGCACTACGGCCTCAGCATCTGGGTCGCCGTCCTCGTCTCGCTCGCGGCGGCCCTCGCGATCGGCGCCCTCAACGGGTTCCTCGTGGTCAAGACGGGGCTGCCGAGCTTCATCGTGACGCTCGGCACGTTCTTCGCGCTCGCGGGCGTCGACCTCGCCGTCACGAAGGCCATCACGGGCCAGGTCGCGATCCAGGGCATGACGAAGGTGCCCTCCTACGACGACATCCAGCCGATCTTCGGCTCGTCCATCCAGATCGGCGGCGGCGGCTTCTACGTCTCGGTCGCGTGGTGGTTCCTCGTGACGGCGGTCGCCACCTGGATCCTCCTGCGCACCCGCGCCGGCAACTGGATCCTCGCGGTCGGCGGCGCGAAGGAGTCCGCCCGGCAGGTGGGCGTCCCCGTCCTCCGGACCAAGGTCGGCCTCTTCATGGGCACCGCGGGGGCCGCCTGGCTCGTCGGCATGATCTCGCTGTTCCGCACCTCCACGGTGCAGGCGAACACGGGCGTCGGCCAGGAGTTCATCTACATCATCTGCGCCGTCGTCGGCGGGTGCCTGCTCACGGGCGGCTTCGGCTCCGCCATCGGCGCGGCGCTCGGCGCGCTCATCTACGGCATGGTCTTCCAGGGCATCACGTTCGCCCAGTGGGACACGAACTGGCTGCGCACGATCCTCGGCGGGATGCTCCTGGCCGCCGTGCTCCTCAACGACCAGGTGCGCCGACGCGCGGGAGGCGGGCGATGACCGCCGGCACGACGATCCTCGAGGTGCGCGACGTCGGCCGGGACTACGGAGCCGTCACCGCGCTCACGGGCGTCTCGACCGTCGTGAAGGCCGGCCAGGTCACGTGCGTGCTCGGCGACAACGGCGCCGGCAAGTCCACCCTGATCAAGCTGCTCGCGGGCGTCCACGCGCCGAGCGCGGGCACGATGCTCCTCGACGGCGAGCCGGTCGTGCTCGGATCCCCGCGCCAGGCGCTCCAGGCCGGCATCGCCACCGTCTACCAGGACCTCGCCGTCGTGCCGCTCATGCCCGTCTGGCGGAACTTCTTCCTCGGCTCCGAGATGACGAAGGGGAAGGGCCCGTTCCGCCGGCTCGACGTGACGGCCATGAAGGCGATCGCGCACGAGCAGCTCGCGCGGATGGGCATCGACCTCCGCGACGTGGACCAGCCCATCGGCACGCTGTCCGGCGGCGAGCGCCAGTGCGTCGCGATCGCCCGGGCCGTGCACTTCGGCGCGCGCGTGCTGATCCTCGACGAGCCGACCGCCGCGCTCGGCGTGAAGCAGTCGGGCGTCGTGCTGCGGTACATCGCCCGGGCGCGCGACCGGGGGCTCGGCGTGGTCCTCATCACCCACGACCCGCACCACGCGTTCCCGGTGGGCGACCGGTTCCTGCTGCTCGCCCGCGGATCCAGCCTCGGCACGTTCGAGAAGGACGAGATCACGCTCGGCGAGCTCACGCACCTCATGGCCGGCGGCGCGGAGCTCGACGCGCTGGCGCACGAGCTCGAGCGCGACCCGGGCGCGGACGGTTCCCGGCCGGCCGCGAGCCGCTGAGCCTCCGCCTGCCGGGTGCGGCGTCGAGCCGGCGCCCGCGGGGCGGCCCGCGGGTCGCGGCGGGGGCCCTTGTAGCGGGTCGCGCCGCGAGAGGTCAATGGCCTGGCCGGATCATGCAGGATCACGTGATCCTCATTACGTTCGCAGGAAGGATCGTGTACCCGCACGTACCTGAAGGAGACCCTGGTCCCCCCCTCCCCCGTGGGGCGCGGCCGGGCGATCCCGCTCGCGACGGACCCGGATGACGCCGCGAGAGGAGCCCGGGGTCCGGCCGCGCCGGGCCGTAGGCGAAGGATCCAATATCCTATAGGATCTCCTCATCACGATCGCGTGCTCGACGAGGAGGACTTGACGGATGACCCGGCTCTGGAACGACCCCGCGGACTTCGCCGACGACATGACGGCGGGCTTCGTGCGCGCCAGCGGGCGATGGGTCCGGCGGGTGCACGGCGGCGTCTCCCGCTCCACCCGCTCGGCCGAGCCCGAGGTGGCGGTCGTCATCGGCGGCGGCTCCGGCCACTACCCCGCGTTCGGCGGGCTCGTCGGTCCGGGCCTCGCGCACGGCGCCGCTATGGGCAACCTGTTCGCCTCGCCGTCGGCGCACCAGGTGGAGTCGGTGATCCGCTCCAGCGAGCAGGGCCGCGGCGCGCTCCTCCTCTACGGCAACTACGCCGGCGACGTGCTGCACTTCGACGACGCGCAGGAGCGCGTGCGGGGCGACGGCATCGACTGCCGCACCGTGGTCGTGACGGACGACATCTTCAGCGCATCGCCCGACGAGCAGGCCAAGCGCCGCGGGATCGCGGGCGACCTCACCGTCTTCAAGGCGGCAGGCGCCGCGTCCGCCGCGGGCTACGACCTCGACGACACCGAGCGCGTCGCCCGGCACGCCAACGCGCGCACCCGTTCGATGGGCGTCGCCTTCACCGGCTGCACGCTGCCCGGCGCGGACGAGCCGCTGTTCTCCGTGCCCGAGGGGCGCATGGCCATCGGGCTCGGGATCCACGGCGAGCCCGGCATCGACGAGACCGACATCCCGTCCGCCGACGGCCTGGCCGAGCTGTTCGTGTCGAAGCTGCTCGCGGACGCCGAGGTCCCGGACGGGGTCGAGGTGCGCGGCGCGCGCGTCGTGCCCGTGCTCAACGGGCTCGGATCCGTGAAGAACGAGGAGCTGTTCGTCGTGTTCACGCGCGTCGCGGACCTGCTCGAGGAGGCGGGCGTCACGCTCGTGGATCCGCAGGTCGGCGAGTTCTGCACCAGCTTCGACATGGCGGGCGCGTCCCTCACGCTGTTCTGGCTCGACGAGGAGCTGGAGCGGCTCTGGACCGCGCCCGCGGACACCCCGGCGTTCCGCAGCGGCGCGTTCGACGGATCCGCCCTCCAGCAGGTCGACGCGCGCGAGGACGACGAGGTCGACGCCGCGATCCCCGACGCGACCGACGCCTCGCGGGAGGCCGCCACGCGCATCTCCGGAGCCCTCGACGCCGTGCACGCGGTCGTCGCCGAGCACGCCGACGAGCTCGGCCGCCTCGACGCGGTCGCGGGCGACGGCGACCACGGCATCGGCATGCTGCGCGGATCCCGCGCCGCCGCCGAGCGCTGCGCCGCGGCCGTCGAGCAGGGCGCCGGCGCGCGCACCGCGCTCCGGCTCGCGGGCGACGCCTGGTCGGACAAGGGCGGCGGCACCTCGGGCGCGCTGTGGGGGCTCATCCTGCAGGCCGTGGGCGACGCGCTCGACGACGAGGACGCGGATCCCGTCACCGCCGAGGCCGTGGCCGCCGGCGTCGCGGCCGCGCGCGACGCCGTCATGGGCCACGGCAAGGCCGCGCTCGGCGACAAGACGATGGTCGACGCGCTGGTGCCGTTCGCGGACGCGCTCGCCGAGCGGGTGGGATCCGGCGCATCGCTGGCCGACGCCTGGACCGCCGCGAGCGACGCCGCCCAGGAGGCCGCCGACGCGACCGCCGCCCTGAAGCCCGGCATCGGACGCGCCCGCTCGCACGGCGAGCGCTCCGTCGGCACCGCCGACCCGGGCGCGATCTCGCTCGCGCTCATCACCGCGGCCGTCGGCCGCGTGCTCGTCGACAGGTGAGCCTCGCCGACCGGTGACATCCACCGGCACCGGCAGCAGCACGGCATGGAGGAGGACAGCATGACCAGGACATGGCGCATCGTCGTCGGCTCGGACGACGCCGGATACCAGCACAAGGAGGCCCTCAAGGCCGACCTCGAGGCGAGCGACCTCGTGGTCTCGGTGGTCGACGTCGGCGTCGACGCAGACGGGCACACGGCCTACCCGACCGTCGCGACCACGGCAGCCGAGATGGTGGCCCGCGGCGAGGCGGACCGGGCCCTGCTCGTGTGCGGCACGGGGCTCGGCGTCGCGATCGCGGCGAACAAGGTCCCGGGGATCCGCGCCGTCACCGCCCACGACTCGTACTCCGTCGAGCGCAGCGTGCTCTCCAACGACGCGCAGGTGCTCTGCATGGGCCAGCGGGTCGTGGGCTTGGAGCTCGCGCGGCGGAACGTGCGCGAGTGGCTGACGTACGAGTTCGACACGTCGAGCGCGTCGGCCGAGAAGGTCGACGAGATCCGCGCGTACGAGGCGAAGTAGGCGCGTGACCGCTCCCGCGGCCGCGCCGCCCGTCGTGATCGGCGTGAGCCTGAAGATGTACCTGGGCCATGCCGAGACAGTCGCGTGGTGCGACGCGGTGGCGTCGATCGTGCGGACGCACCCCGCCACGACGGGCGGCGAGGCCGAGCTCGTGGTGCTGCCGTCGTACCTGTCGGTGCCGGCCGCGGTGGGGATCCTCGACGGCCTCGCCTCGGTGGGCGCGCAGGACCTCGCGGCCGAGGACGCCGGCGCCTTCACGGGCGAGGTCTCGGGCGGCCAGATCCGGGAGATCGGCGGCACGCACGTCGAGGTCGGGCACGCCGAGCGGCGGCGGCTCTTCGGCGAGACGGACGAGGTCGTGCGGCGGAAGGCGGACGCCGCGCTGCGGGCGGGGCTCGTGCCGATCGTCTGCCTCGGCGAGGAGGCCAGGCAGGATCCGGCGGACGCCGCCCGGGAGTGCGTCCGGCAGCTCGCCGACGCGCTCGCGCTGGCGGCGGAGCACGGGCACGGCGGCCGGATCGTCGTGGCCTACGAGCCGCAGTGGGCGATCGGCGCGGCCGAGCCCGCGTCGGACGCGCACATCCGCGACGTGTGCCGGGAG
This sequence comes from Clavibacter michiganensis, assembly GCF_002151125.1. Taxonomy (GTDB): domain Bacteria; phylum Actinomycetota; class Actinomycetes; order Actinomycetales; family Microbacteriaceae; genus Clavibacter; species Clavibacter michiganensis_C. Next base: position 21,945 of record NZ_MDJZ01000018.1, on the reverse strand, counting down.
CTGCGCGCGCACGTGGGGTCGCTCGACGCGCACCCCGGATCCGCCGTCATCTACGGCGGCAGCGCGGGACCCGGCCTCCTCACGCGCATCGGGGACGACGTCGACGGCCTGTTCCTCGGCCGGTTCGCGCACGACCCGCGGGCGGTCGCCGCCATCCTCGACGAGGTGCACGCGCGCGCCGCGGCCCGCCCGGCGCCCGACGCCTCCCGCTGACGGCAGACTGTCCTGGTGACCACCGGCCTCCCGTTCGACGCGACCGCGATGCCCGCGCGGCAGGGGCTGCGCGACCGCGTCTACGACCTCGTGCTCGACATGCTCATGGGATCCGCGATGGAGCCCGGCTCCCGCCTCGCCATCGACCAGATCGCCCGCGACCTCCACGTCTCCCCCACGCCCGTCCGCGAGGCGCTGGTGCAGCTGGAGCGCACCGGGCTCGTCGCGCGCGAGGCGCACAAGGGCTACCGGGTCGCGCCGCCCATCGCCGGCGAGCAGCTCGAGGCGCTCTTCGACGCTCGCGTCGTGCTCGAGGGCGGGGCGACGGCGCTGGCGGCCGCGGATCCCGCGCGCCTCGTCCCCGCGCTCGAGGACGCGCTCGCCGCGCACGAGGAGACGACCCGGCGGATCCGCGCGGCCGGCGACGGCGCCGAGATGCCGGTCGGCCTCATCCGCGACTACTTCGTCGTCGACTGGGACTTCCACCACCGGATCTTCGAGGCCACGGGCAACCCGTTCCTCCTCGACATGTCCGAGGCGATCTCCACCCGCGTCCACCGCATGCGCCAGACGATGCGCACCGGCGTGCACGACGCCGACGACGCCGTGCACGAGCACCGCGCGATCATCGACGCGGTCGCCGAGGGCCCGGAGGCCGCGGCCGCCGCGATGCGCGCGCACATCGAGCGGGTGCGCGAGCGGTCGCGCCGGGACGCGGAAGGGCTCCCGGGGTGACGCGCCGGCAGATCCACGTCGAGACCACCATCGCCGCGGACGTCGACCGCGTGTGGGCCGCGACCCAGGACCCCACCCAGCACGTGCGCTGGGACGTGCGCTTCTCCTCCATCACGCCGACGGATCCGGACCCGACCGGTGCCGTGCGCTTCGCCTACGTGCGCCGGACGCCGGTGCACGACGTGCACGGAACGGGGATCAGCATCGGCGACCGCCGCGGCCGCGACGGCACCCGCACCTCCGCCCTCCGCTTCTCCACCGACGACCGCCTCTCCCCCATCCGCGCCGGCCGCGGCTACTGGCGCTACGTGCCGCTCGGCGACGGGCGCACGCGCTTCGTGACCGGCTACGACTACGACCCCGGCTGGGGACCGCTCGACCTCGTCGTGCGCCCGCTGCTCGGCTGGGCGACCGCGTGGAGCTTCGACCGGCTCCGGATCTGGCTGGAGACCGGCGTGGAGCCGGAGCGGTGGACGCTCCTCCACGTCCTCGCCGTCTGGCGCCGGGACCGCCCGCGCGCGGGCCGCTGCCGCCGAGCGCCGGCGGGAGGGCGCCGCGACGCCGACCACCTGCGGGCCGCGCCGGAGTCGCTGGCCGCCTTGCCCGAGCCCGGGACGGGGACCCGGTGACGTCGATCTTCGAGGAGGCCCTCGGTGCCGACTTCGCGCGCCTCCACCCGATGATGCAGCGGCGCTTCGGCGTGGGCCTCGACGCGGGCGAGGCGTGCATCGGCACGGGCGTGATGTCGGTGATCCGCCGGGGCCCCTGGTGGACGGTCCCCTTCCTGCAGATCGGCCGGCTCCGGAACGTCCTCGTGCCCGATGTCGGCCGCGACGTCCCCTTCGTGATCGAGAACTACCCCTACCGGGACGGCCTCGGCCGGGAGACGGTGACCTTCGTGCGCTCCTACGAGGTGCCGCGGCGCCGAGCCGGCGGGCGGCCGGTGCGGTTCGACGCGACGATGGTGCTCGACGACGGGCGCGTGCTCGACTACCTCGGGACGCACCAGCACCTCGCGGTCGACCTCGACCTGGAGGTGGACGACGCGGGCGGGCTCGTGCTCCGCTCCGACGCCCAGCGCTTCCACGAGGGTCCCGTGTCGTTCCGCTTCCCGATGCTCCTCAGCGGCCGGGCGGAGCTCCGCGAGCGCTGGTCCGAGGAGGACCGCGCCTTCCACGTCGACCTCGAGGTGCGCAACGACCGCTTCGGCTTCCTCTTCGGCTACTCCGGCACCTTCACCTGCACGTGGATCCCGGCGGCGGACGCCCCGACCCGGCTGAAGCCCGTCCGCACCGAGCGCCGCACCTGACGCGGCGGCCGGTCGGGCCGGTTCCGCCGCCTGGATCGGCGCCGGCCCCAGATCGTCCCTCAGCTGCTCGATCGCCACGTACGCCGTGTCGCGGTACGCGACGAGGCTCTCGGTGCGCTCGCACATCGAGCGGGTGCGCGAGCGGTCGCGTCGGGACGCGACGGACGACGAGGCGGGCGACCCGTCCGTCCCCGAGGTCCGCGAGTAGGGTCGCACCTCCGTCGACCATCCGGGCCGACGCGGCATCGATCGGAGCACCATGAGCGGCTGCCCTCCCCCACGCCCGAGCACGACGAGCCGACGGATCCCGCGGAGGTGGACCCGGAGACCGGCACCGACGCCGAGGACAAGCCGGTCGAGAACCCCTCCGGCTGACGCCTCGGACGCACGAAGGCCCCCCGCGACGCGGGGGGCCTTCGTGCTGTCCGCGCCGGGGAGGCGCGGTGCGGACGTCCTAGCGACGGTCGCCGTCGACGTCGCGGTCGTAGTGCTCGCGGCTGCCGGACTTGGCGATGCCGCGGCTGACCATGTAGCCGACGGTGAGGATCGTGGCGTAGAGCCACGCGTGGTCCGCGCCGAAGCCCTGGCCGTCGTCGCCGTTGTCGACCATCGCGGACGCGACGAAGATGCCGATGAGGATCGCGATGTAGGCGAAGAACTCGGTGGTCTTGAACGACGCCTTGGTCTCGGTGGACAGGCGGGTCGTGCGGGTGGGGGTCGTGTTGCTCATGTGCTCCTCCTCAGGGATGGGGCCGCGACGTGGGGTGCCATGCGCTGTGCCGAGGCTCACGCTAGGCGCTAATTCGCGCGCTAACGAATTGTGCCCTAAATATGCCGTGGGGGTTGACTCCGGGCCGGAGGAGCGGTGTCGCGGGCGCGACCCTCGCGACCGATCTGCAGGATGCGGGGGTCCCACCGCCCGCCGCCCGCCGCCCGCCGAGCGGTCCGCGTCACTCCGGCATCTCGTCGGCGTCGGCCCTCGGCGGCTCCGAGACGATGGGACGCGGCGTCGCCCGGCGGTCGAGGAGCGCGCGCAGCCGAGCCACGACCCCGGCGTTGTCGGGCTCGGGCAGCGTGGTCGCGCTCGTCCCGACCATGACCGGGGAGCCGGCGCCCAGCTGGAACGTGGCGACGACGTCGTCGCCGTCACGGCCGATCGCGACGACGGTCAGCGCCTCCGCGGCGCCGTCCGCCGCCAACGCGGCCGACCACTCCATCATGACGTCCGCCATCTCGTCGCCCACCAGCAGGGTCCTCGCCGCGTACGTCACATGCTTCATGCCTCGAACGTAGGCGCGCCCACCGCTCCGGGGGGTGGCATTGACATCGGGCGGTCGAGGGACGCGAAGCCGGGGTCGCGTCGGCGACGCGGCACCCATACACTCGTAATGAGCTCCCAGATCCCCGAGCTGCTCGATCGCATCATGCGTCCGCCGGGGGTCCGCCCCCGCACCGCATCGTGATCTCGCGACCACGCGGCGGGGCCACCCCGCTGCACACGACGCATGAGGGGCCCATCATGGGACAGCTGATCTACGACACCACGACGCACATCGACATCGACGACCGACCGCTCGCGCACCTGCAGGTGGTCATCTTCAGCAAGCTCCGGCGCAAGGAGAGCTTCCCGTTCTCCTGGATCGAGGATCGCGCCGACGGCAGCGGCCGGAGCTCCGTGTGGCTCGCCCCCGAGCTGCCCCTGCGCTTCCGCTTCGCCGGCAACCGGAAGCCGACGCTCAACCCGCAGTGGGTGGAGCTCCTGGTCGCGACGGCGAACACGACCGCGGGGCTGCACCTGGTCCACGAGCCCTCGTCCTCGGAGCCGGCCCTCGATCGCGCGGCTCGGCTGTGATCGCGCCCGGCCTCACGACGCCGCCACCGTCCCGGCTCGGGGCCTCCGCGCTGAGCAGACGGGCCGTCGTCACCCTGCACGAGCGGCTGCTCGAGCCGCTCGGCCTGACCTACTGCCAGCAGCTCGTCCTGGTCGCGCTCGAGGCCGGGGCGACACGGCGCTCCGCCCTCCGTGCGCGGCTCCTGCTCTCGGCGCGCACGATGGAGGACGCGCTCGTCCCCTCGCTCGCCTCCGGACTCGTGCAGGAGGAGCACGACGGACGCGGCGCCGCATGGGGCGTCCTCGACCTGACCGACCGGGGACGGACCCACCTCCCGCGCCTGCGGGAGATCGGCGACCGGGTCCGCGAGCAGAGCGGCACGACGTCCGAGGATCGCGCCCTGCTGCGACGGCTGATCGCCTCGACGGCCTAGCGGCTGGCGCGGGCGGACCTCACGAGGGTGCGCGTGTCGCGGCCCTGCACGACCTCCGTCGAGACGACGGCGAGGGTCACGCGTCGCTCGCGGGCGTGGCCGCGGAGCATCTGGAACGCCTCGTCCATGTCCACGCCGTGCAGCTGCGCGATGATGCCCTTCGCCTGCTCGATGACCACGCGGCTGTCCAGGGCTCGGTGCAGCTGGTCGCGCACCATGTTGCTGTCGCGGATGGTGCGCTCCTGCAGCACGCTGATCGTCGCCACGTCGGCGAGGGCCTGCGCCGCGGTGGCGTCCGCCTCGTTGAGCGCTCCCTCGTGGTTGCGGAAGAGGTTGAGCGAGCCGAGCATCTGGCCGCGCAGCCGCAGGGGGATCGCGTGCACGGACACGTAGCCCTCGCCGGCGGCGGCGGCGGCGAACGCCGGCCACCTGTCCGCGATCTCGCCCGTGTTGACGACGGACACGACCTCGCCCGACGTGACGGCCTCGACGCAGGGCCCCTCGCCGGCGCGCAGCTGCATGAGGCCGACGAAGCGGCTCCGCTCGCTGGTCGAGACCACCACCTCGAGGCGCTCGGCATCCGGGCCCAGGATGATCCCGGAGGCCGCGGCGTCGAAGAGATCGGTGGCCTGGTCGACGAGCGTCTGGAGCAGGTCGATCATGTCGTAGTCGGAGACCATGGAGTCCGCGAGCGTGACGAAGGCACGGACGAGGAGCTCCTCTCGGGTGTTCGTCATGTGTGTTCCTCGGTCCTCATGTCCGGGTGGGCGATGGTCAGTGCGCGGTGGTGAAGTCGAGTCGCCGCTCGACGACGTCGTTCGCGACGTCGCGGACGGGCCGGTTGGTGGCGAAGGCGTGCCCGCGCAGGACCAGCAGCGCATCGGCGGCCGAGAGTCCCATCTGCGCGATGACCATACCCGTCGCCTGGTGCAGCTCCCTGCGGGAGTACCGTCCGTCCCACGCCCCAGCATCCTCCTCCGCCGGCGACGTGAGCGACAGGAGCGCACGCCGGAGGACCTGGCGGGCGAGGACGCGGGACAGGCTCGTGGCGTCGTCGATCTGCTGGGTCGAGAGGTCGCGGGGGGTGTCCGAGTACAGGTCGACGGCGCCCACGTCGACGCCCGCGACGACGAGGGGGAAGGCGAAGACCGCGCCGAGCCCCGTCTCGTGCATGGCCTGGCGGGCGAGCGGCCACGATGTGCTCGCGGACCCCTGCACGTCGGGCTCGAGGACCGGCTGCCCGGAGGCGAGCGCCTCCCAGCAGGGGCCCTCGCCGAGGTCCAGCTGGATCTCGTCGAGGCGCGCGGCGTCGGCGTCCGATGCGCAGATCGTCTCCGACCCGAGCGGCGGCCCGAGGGTGGAGACCGCGGCGCCGGTCATCCCGAGGGCGACCACGAACGGCGAGCACAAGTCGGCGTCCCTCCCGGTCGCCTCCTCGAGGGCGAGCAGCGCGTCGCGGTAGCGGCGCCGCTCAGGCACGAGCGCTCCTGATCCGCGGGGATGGTGTTCGGGGCATGTGCGTGGATCCTCTGATGTGCGTCGATGGGGAGACGGGAGCGCGAGGTCCAGGTGCCCGCCGTATGACGCCGACCGTATCGCACCGGAGCGCCTCGAGATTGCCCCTGGCGCTTGTCAGGTCCATGTAATAGGTTGTCCCCGAACATCAGCACAGCTCCACTGCCCAGTCCCCGCAGCGCATGGCCAGACCACGACCACGAGTCGCCGGTCGGCCTGCCCCGGGTTCCGACACGGCCCGGGGAAGACGCCGCATCGACCCGACGCGCATGCCATCGCATGCCGTCTCCCGATGCGGCCGCCTCGGAAGACGGACCGCATGCACTCGACGACCTCCCCCGCCCCGGCGCGCGGCATCCACGGATGCCCCGCTCGTGTCGGCGACGGCCGCCACGCGGGCGCACCGTCGGCATCCGGAGAGGCGCTGATGCCCTGGATCTCCCGTTCGGCCGACCCGAAGAGGCCCGCGTGGAGCGGGACCCGGCACGCGGTGACCCCCCATCCCCCGTGCGCGTGCCGGGTTCCCATCGAACGCCCCGTCGCCGCCACCGCGGCGACGGCCCTCCGCCCGTCACCGCACCTGTCAGGGGACGACATGCCCGCAGGCCCCGAACGCCACATCCGCCGCCGGTCGATGACCCGGCTCGACGTGGAGCTCATCGTCGCCGTCGCCTGGAACGACGAGGGCGCCCGACGCGGGCTGCTGCCCCTCGCCTGGCACATCGGCGAGGGCGAATACCTCCACTTCCTCGGCGACGCCGACGGGTACGCCGTGGAGCGCCGCCAGGAGATCGTGGAGGCCTGGATCGCCGACATCGGGCTGGCCGACGACGTGCAGCTCCTCAGCGATCCGCTGCGGCGGCGCGGGCAGGACATGGTCTGGTCCGGGGACGTGGGCGGCATCGGGGTCGAGTTCCACTACCCCGACGCGAGCCCGCCGGCGCCCGAGCCGGGGGCCCGCTCGGTCTGAGGGCCCGGATCCCCGCGCGTTCCCGCTCGACGTCGGAGGGGAGGGGGACGGGGTCAGCCGCCGGGGCGGGGCTCCGGGATGACGCGCAGCCCCGACGGGGAGTTCGCGAGCGTGACGAGCGCCTCCACCCAGAGCCGGTTGAGCTCCGGCGGCCGCCCGCCGAGGAAGTCGAACTGCAGCGGGATCGTCGGGTGCATCCAGACGGTGGTGTTGCCGCTCCCCGCGGCGACCGTGTAGTCCCAGGAGAACGCGAAGCTCTCCGCGCGACGGAGCTTGGCGAGGATGACGACCTTGAGGTGCGCGAGCACGCGGTCGTCGAAGTCGACGGCGATCGACGGGGTGCCGTAGATGAGCTTGCCCATGGTCAGTCCCGCTCCGCCTCGTCGATGTCGGCCATGATCCTGTCGATCTCCGCGGCGCGGTCGGCGGCCTCGGGCCCGACCTCGACCCCTGCGGAGATGCCGACCGGGGGGAGGTCCGGCACGGGGAACCGGTCGGACTCCTTGTCCGAGATGCCGCCGACGTCGGCCACGTCGAACTGGCTGGCGGGGCTGAGCAGGAGGGTGTGGACGGACGTGTCCCCGTTCATCTCGAGGACGGTGATGTCGACGGTGACGCTGTTCTCCGCGTCGGCGACCGAGGTCGTGTAGTCGAGGAGCGCCTTGGTGATGGCGTCGCTGGTCACGATGGACCCGCCGCTGAACGTGATGCGCTTCATGCGTCGACCCTAGGCTCATCGGCGGACGGCCGACGCCCTGGCCCTGCGGGGCGGGCGCCGTCAGGTGGGCGCCGCGGCCTAGATCGGCGCCGGCCCCAGATCGTCCATCAGCTGCTTGATCGCCACGTACGCCTTGTTGCGGTACGCGACGAGCGCCTCGGTGCGCTCGGCCGGCACGTCGAGGTAGCCGGATCCGGTCTTGGTGCCGTACTCCCCCGCGTCCACGTGCGCCTGGAGCGACGCCGGGGTCGCGAAGCGCTCGGGCCAGCGGGTCTGCAGCGATGCGTAGCAGAAGGCGTAGACGTCGAGGCCGGCCATGTCGGCGATCGCGAACGGGCCGAACACCGGGAGGCGGAAGCCGAACGTGGTGCGGACGATCGTGTCGATGTCCTCGGGGGTCGCGATGCCCTCCTCCACGATCTGCGTCGCCTCGTGGAAGAGCGCGTACTGCAGGCGGTTGAGCACGAAGCCGGTGGAGTCCGTGACGCGCGCGGTCTCCTTGCCCGTAGCCGCGACGATCTCCTCGGCCATCGCGATCGCGGACTCCTGGGTGCCGGCGTGCGGGATCAGCTCCACGCCCGGGATGAACGGCGCCGGGTTCGAGAAGTGCACGCCGAGGAACCGCTCGGGGTTCGTGACGGCCTCGGCGAGCGAGCCGATGAGGATGGTGGAGGTGTTGGATCCGATGACCGCGTCGGGACGCGCTGCCGCCGAGATCCGCGCGAGCGTCGCGTGCTTGATCTCGAGCTTCTCGGGCACTGCCTCCTCGATGAAGTCGGCGTCGGCGACGGCCTCCTCGATGGACGCGGCGGGCGTCACGGCCGCGCGGATCCGCTCCACGGCGTCGGCGGGGAACAGCCCGTCCGCGACGAACCGCTCGGCCTCGGCGATGAGGCGCGCGTGGTTCTGGACGGCGATCTCCTCCGAGATGTCGGCGATGCGCACGCGCGCGCCCGCGAGCGCGAGCACCTGCGCGATGCCGCCGCCCATGTAGCCGGATCCGACGATGGCGATGCTGCGTGCGTTCATGATGCCTCTCCCTGTGCGTCGCGCGTCTGCGGCAGCAGCGTGCGGATGTAGTCGCGGTTCTCCGCGCAGACGCCGAGGCTGTCGCCGCCGTACTGCTCGGTGAGGATGATCCCGTCGAAGCCGAGCTCGACCGCGTCGCGGATCACCTGCCGGTAGTCGATGAGGCCGGCCCTCATGGTCGTGGGCACGCTGGTCGCCCAGCTGCCGTCGGCGGCCTCGTCGCGCATGTAGTTCTTCACGTGCCAGTAGTTCGCGTACGGCAGCGTCTTCGCGTACAGCTCGCGCCAGCTCTCGACCGGGCGGTGCAGGCGGATGAGGTTCGCGACGTCCGGGTTGAGGCCGACGTTGTCGAGGCCGATCTCCTCCACGAGCCGCACGGCGCTGTCCGCGGTGCCGAGGTAGGTGTCCTCGTACATCTCGAGCGCCATGCGCAGGCCGAGCTGGGCGGCGTGCCGGCCGAGCTCGCGGAGGCGCGTGACGGCGGCGTCCCACACCTCGGGGTCGTCGGGGTCCTTCGGGCCCTCGGCGGTCCAGAACCACAGCGCCTTCCGCTGCGCGTCGCTGAACGGCTGGTGCAGCCCGGTGGAGAAGACGTCCATGCCCATCTCGGCGATCGCGTCGATGGTGCGGTGCGCGTAGGCGAGGTTCTTCTCCTCGTGGCCCGGCATGATCACGCTCTGCCGCTGCAGGTGCACCGACGGGATCCCCACGCCGTGGCCCCGCGCGATGGAGACGAGCTCGTCGCGGCGGGAGGGCTCGAGGTCGGCCGGGCGGACGTGGCTGTCGGCGAGCTCGGCGAGCGTGAAGCCCTCGCGCGCGATGTCGGCGAACATGCGGTCCCAGACGGCCGGATCCGCGTCGTGCAGCGCGGTCCCGTCGCGGCCGACGGTGGCGAAGGAGTGCAGGCAGGTGGCGATGGGCCAGTCCTCGGCAGTGAACGCCGGGGCGGGGTGGGTCGCGGGTGTGTCCGGCATGCTGCTCCATCGCGGTCGTCGGGTCCCGGATGCCCGGGATCCAGATCCTATAGGAAATAGGGTCTGGGCCGCGATGGGGAGCGGCGGTCGCGGATCAGCGCAGCGGCAGGTGCATCACGTGCAGCCCGACGAGCCCCTCCTCCGCGTCGTCGAAGGCCTCGGGCACCGTGCCGATGATCCGGAACCCGAGCGACTCCCACAGGTGCACGGCGGCGCGGTTCGTCTCGACGACGGCGTTGAACTGGATCGCGCGGTAGCCCTCCGCGCGCGCCCACGCGATCACGTGCTCGCCCAGCGCGCGGCCGATGCCGCGGCCGGCGTGCGCGGGATCCACGAGGAAGGATCCGGTGGCGACGTGCGCCCCGCGGCCGGGGCGGTTGGGCCCGGCCTTCGCGGATCCGAGGACCGTGCCGTCGTCGTCCACCGCCACGAAGGTGCGACCCGGCGCCTCCGCCATCCAGTCCAGCCGCGCCTCCTCGAGCGACTGCCCGGCCGGGAGCGCGTAGGTGCGGCCGGCGTCGACGATCGCGCGATAGAAGGGGTGGATCAGGGGCCAGTCGGCATCGACGGCGGGGCGGATCAGCATGCGGTCGAGCGTATCGAGGGACGGCCGCGCTCAGCCGACCGGGTCGTCCGCCAGCCGCTGGAACAGCGCATGGTCCTGCCACTCCCCCGCGATGCGCAGGTAGCGGGGCGCGAGCCCGTAGCGGGTGAAGCCCGCGCGGGCGAGGACGGCCTGCGACGCGGCGTTGTGGAGGAGCGTGCCGGCCTCCACCCGGTGCAGCCCGAGGTCGCCGAACGCGAGATCCACCGTCTGGCGCACGGCCTGGGTGGCGAGCCCGCGGCCGGTGCGGTCCGCCGCGAGCCAGTACCCCACGGAGCACGACTGCGCCGCGCCCCGGACGATGGTGTTCAGGTTGATCCGGCCGGCCACGCCTCCGTCGTCGTCGAGGATGGCGAGCGGCACGCCCAGCCCGCGTGCGTGCTGCGCGAGCGCCGCCTCGAGGTCGGCGCGCTGGCCGGCCGGGGTGTCGTGGTCCGCGTCCCGGATCGGCTCCCACGGCGCGAGGGACGCACGGCTCCGGAGGCGCAGGTCGGAGAGGGCGGGGGCGTCGTCGAGCCTCAGCAGGCGGATCCGGTCGGGCACGGCATCGAGGATGCCAGCCCGGCCGGCCGGTACGACGACGGCGGCCCCACCCGCGAGGGGTGGGACGGCCGTCGGGTCGTGCGTGGGCGCTAGGCGCGCGCGAGGTCCGCGATGACGCGGTCGCCGGCGGCGGCCATGACCGTGGTCGCCTTGATCTCGGCGCGACCCAGGAGGTCGTCCATGCGACGGCGGCGGGCCTTCGTGATCAGCGTCACGACGGTGCCCTGCTTGCCCGCGCGGCCCGTGCGGCCGGCGCGGTGGAGGTAGCTCTTGTACTCGTCCGGCGCGTCGGCCTGGATGACCAGCCCGATGTCGTCGACGTGGATGCCGCGGGCGGCGACGTCGGTCGCGACGAGGACGCGGACCTTGCCGCTCGTGAGGAGCTGCAGGTTGCGCGTGCGGCGCGCCTGGTTGAGGTCGCCGTGCAGCGACGTGGCGGGGATGCCGGCGTCCTCGAGCTGGTCGGCGAGCTGCTCGGCGAACGCGCGGGTGCGGGCGAAGATCAGCGTCTTGCCCTCGCCCGAGCTGAGCTGCTCGATGATCGCGGCCTTGTCCCGCTGCTCGATGAGGAGCACGCGGTGGTCGATGGTCGACGACGCCTGGTCCTCGCCCGCGACCTCGTGGACGCTGGGCGACGGCAGGAACTCGTTGACGAGCGTCGCGACGCCCTTGTCGAGCGTGGCGGAGAAGAGCAGGCGCTGGCCGTCCTTCTTCACCTGGCGGAGGATCCGCTGCACGGGCTCGAGGAAGCCGAGGTCGCACATGTGATCGGCCTCGTCGAGGACGGTCACGACGATCTCGGAGAGGTCGAGGCGGCCCTGGTCGATGAGGTCCTCGAGGCGGCCGGGGGTCGCGATGAGGATGTCGACGCCGCGCTGCAGCGCACCCACCTGCTTGAACTGCGGCACGCCGCCGAAGATCGTGGTGGTGAACAGGCCGACCGAGCGGGCGATGGGCTGCACCGTGCGGTCGATCTGCATGGCGAGCTCGCGCGTCGGGGCGAGGATCAGCGCGCGGGGCTTGCGGCCCATCTTGCGGTTCTTCGCGCCGTCGTTCTCGAGCAGGCGCTCCACGAGGGGCGCGCCGAAGGCGATGGTCTTGCCGGATCCGGTGCGGCCGCGGCCGAGCACGTCGCGACCCGCGAGCACGTCGGGGATCGTGGCGGCCTGGATCGGGAACGGGCTCGCCGCGCCCAGCTCCTCGAGCACGCGGACGATGTTCTGGCCGAGGCCGAGGGCCGCGAAGGTCACGCCGTCGACGTCCTTGGCCGTGGTGGCCTGGGCCTCGAGGCGCTCGAGCACGACGTCCTCGGCGGGAGCGTGACGTGGGGCGCCCTCCTTGCTCGGGTAGAAGTCGCTGTCGCGCTTGGGGCGGGCGTCGTCGTAGGACGGGCGCTCGTTGCGCTGGGGGCGGTCACCGTAGGACGGACGCTCCGAGCGCTGCGGGCGGTCGCCGTACGACGGACGCTCGGACCGCTGCGGGCGGTCGCCGTAGGACGGACGCTCGGCGCGAGCCGGGCGGTCGTTGTACGAGGGACGCTCGGTGCGAGCGCTCCGGTCGGTGTACGACGGGCGCTCCGTGCGGGCGTTCCGGTCGTTGTACGACGGGCGCTCGGTGCGAGCGGGACGGTCGTTGTATGCCGGGCGCTCGGTGCGAGCCGGGCGGTCGTTGTACGCGGGACGCTCGGCTCGCTGGCCGCGGTCGCCGTACGACGGACGCTCGGCGCGGTCGTTGTACGACGGACGCTCCGAACGGGCCGGACGGTCGTTGTACGACGGACGCTCCGACCGCTGCGGACGGTCGTTCCCGTACGACGGCCGGTCGTTGCGCGGCGCGCGGTCGTTGTACGCGGGGCGCTCGGAGCGCTCGCCGCCTCGGTCGGGACGCGCGTTGCCGTAGGACGGGCGCTCGGAGCGCTGGCCGCGCTCGGCACCGTACGAGGGACGCTCGCTGCGCTGGCCGCGGTCGTTCCCGCCGCCGTAGGAGGGGCGCTCGCCGCGCTGCGGGCGGGCATCGCCGCGCTCAGGGCGCTGGCCGGCGCGGTTGGGACGGTCGCCGTACGCGGGACGCTCGCCGCGACCGGCGGGGCGCTCGGCGCGGGGCTCCCAGTTGGGGCGGTCGCCGCCGCGCGCGGGGCGCGCTGCGCCGCCGCGCTGGGGGCGGTCGTCCTGGCCGGAGCGCTGGGCGCGCTCGTCGGCGTTCCAGCGCTGCTTCTTGGGCGCGGGCTCGGAGTTGTAGCCGCGGTGGTTCGGGCTGCGGGATCCCGCGGGGGCGCGCTTGGCGCCGCGCGGGGAGTCGTTGTTGTAGGGCATGAGGGATTCCTCGTTCTGCTCGAGTGCATGACAATGCTCATGTGCGAAGCAGCGCGCTACAGGATCAGGGTGCGCAGAGCTGCTCTCAACCCGGGCAGTCGTCGACCGGGGGCCGTGTCATCGCGTGACGTACCCCTCTGCGGAACGAGAGGGGGAAACCGGCCCACCTGACTGACAAATCCATCCGCCCGGATGGATGGTCCGGTAGCGGTGTCAAGAGCCGACTGGAGAACACTACCGGACGACGCCCCCGGGCACCAGGGCACGACCTCGCCCGGGCGCGCCACGCGGCGCCCCCGGGCGGGGTCGGGAGACGGGATCAGCCCGCCGTGCCGGCCTCCGACGTCGGCGCGGACTCGCCCGTCGGCAGCCCGCGCTCGGCCCGGCGCCGCTCGCCCCGCGCCCGGATCCGCAGCCCGGCGCGCTCCACGAGCGAGTACAGCGACGGCAGCACGAGCAGCGTGAGCACCGTCGACGACAGCAGGCCGCCGATCACGACGATGGCGAGCGGCTGCGAGATGAACCCGCCGTGCCCCGTGAGCCCGACCGCGAGCGGCAGCAGCGCGAAGATCGTCGCGAGCGCCGTCATGAGGATGGGCCGGAGCCTGCGCCCCGCGCCCTGCAGGATCGCGTCGCGCAGCTCCATCCCGCGCGTCCGGTACTGGTTCACGAGGTCGATGAGCACGATCGCGTTGGTCACCACGATGCCCACGAGCATCAGCAGGCCGATGATCGAGGCGACGCCCAGCGGGATCCCCGTCACGACCTGCAGCAGCACCGCGCCGGTCGCCGCGAACGGCACCGAGACGAGCAGCACGAGCGGCTGGATGAGGCTGCGGAACGTCGCCACCATGATGATGTAGACGATCAGGATCGCCGCCAGCACCGCGAGCCCGAGCTGCCCGAACGCGTCGGACTGCTGCGACGCGACGCCGCCGAGCGACGCCTGCGCGCCGGCCGGGAGCTGCACGTCGGCGACCGCCTGCGACACCTCGGACGACGCGAAGCCCACGTCGTCGCTGCCCGGCGTCGCGCTCACGGTGGCGCTGCGGAAGCCGCCCGTGGTCGTGACGCTGGCGGGGCCTTCGGTGACCTCGACGGTCGCGAGGTCGCTGAGCGGCACGAGGCCGCGCGCGGTCGGGATCCGGAAGTCGCGCAGCCCCTGCAGGCTCTGCGCGGCGTCGGGGTCCTGGATGTAGATGGACAGCGTCTTCTCGTCGATGACGACCTGGCCGACCGCGGCCGGCAGCCGGCTCGCGGTCACGATGCCGCCCACGGCCTGCTCGCTGAGCCCCGCGGCCGCGGCCCTCGCCCGGTCGACGTTCACCGCGATGTACGGCTGCGTCTCGGAGAGGTTGCTCGTGGCCTGCTCGATGGACGGGATGTCCTGCACGGCGGCGAGGATCGCGTCGGCCGAGGCCTTCAGGTCGTCGGCGTCGTTCGCGGTGATCTGCACCTCGATGTCGCTCGAGGAGAACCCGCCGGACGCCGCCGCGAGCGACACCTCGCCCACGTCGGTGAGGCCGTCGACCGCGGAGCGCACGCGCTCGCGGATGGCGTCCTGGTCGGCGTCCGCGTCGGTGGTGAGCGCGAACGTGATCCCGCCGCCGCCCCCGAAGGCCGAGGTGAGCGACGTGCTGTCGGAGCCGATCGAGGTCTGCACCGTGTCGACGCCCTCGACGCCGATGAGCGCCTGCTCGACCTGCGTCGCGGCCGTGTCCTGCGCCTCGAGGCTCGTGTCGCTCGGCAGCTGCTGCGAGACGGTGAGCGTGTTCTGCCCGCTGTCGCCCAGGAAGTTGGTCTTCATGCTCGGGATGAGCGCGACCGTGCCGCCGAGCACGAGGATCGCGAGGATCAGCGTGACCGCCGAGTGCTTCAGGGTCCAGGCGAGGACGGGCAGGTAGCCGCGCTGGAGGCCCGTGGGCGTGCCGATCCCCTCGCCCCCGTCGTGGGCCGCGTGGGATCCGCGGGCCCGGCGGCCGGTGACCTTCCGGTCGTCGACGGGTCCGGCGCCCGCGGCGTGCGCGCCCGTGCGCGCCCGCTCGGTCTCGGCCGACGCGGACGCGGCGGCCTTGCGGCGGGCCCGGCGCGACTCCCCCTCCGGCCGCAGGAACCAGTACGCGAGCACGGGCACGATCGTCAGCGAGACGAACAGCGACGCGGCGAGCGCGATGGTCACCGTGAGCGCGAAGGGCCGGAACAGCTCCCCCGTGATGTCGCCGACGAGCGCGATCGGCACGAACACGGCGACGGTCGTGGCGGTCGACGCGGTGACGGCGCCCGCGACCTCGCGCACGGCCGCCTGGATCGCCGTCATCCGGTCCGCCGTGAACGACAGGTGCCGCTTGATGTTCTCGATCACCACGATCGAGTCGTCGACCACGCGCCCGACGGAGATCGTGAGCGCGCCGAGCGTGATGATGTTGAGCGAGTAGCCCGAGGCGAGCATGCCGATGAAGGTGATGAGCACGGACGCGGGGATCGAGATCGCGGTCACGATGGTGGACCGGATCGACAGCAGGAACACGAGGATCACGAGCACCGCGAAGACGAGGCCGAGCAGGCCCTCGGTGGTGAGGCTCGAGATCGACTGCTCGATGAAGGGCGCCTGGTCGAAGACGACGGTGAACTCCGTGCCGTTCCCGAGGTCCTCCGACAGCTGCGGCAGGAGCTGGGTGACGAGCTGCGACACGTCGACCGTGTTGCCCGCCGGCGTCTTGGTGACGGCGATGGTGAGCGACGGCTGGCCGTCGACGCGCGAGATGCCGGTGGTCGGGTCCTGGCCGAGCTCGACCGTGGCGACGTCGCCGATGGTCAGCTCGCGCCCGCCCGCCGCGCCCAGGAGCGGCAGAGCGGCGAGGTCGTCGGTGGATCCGAGGCGCGTGCCCGACTGGACGGACAGCGTGGTGCCGTCCTCGGTCACCGAGCCCGCGGGCAGCAGCGAGCCGTTGGCGTCGAGCGCGTCGCGGATCGCCTGGTTGCTGAGGCCGGCGGCCTGCACCTCGGCGGGATCCGGCGTGATGACCACGCGCTGCCCCACGGTCCCGAGCAGGCTCGCGTCGCGCACGCCCTCGAGCTGGCGGATGTCCGACAGCGCCGAGCGCTCGAGCGCGGCCGTGAGCTCCTCGGGGCTGAGGTCGCTCGTGACGGCGATCTGGATCACCGGCAGGTCGTCGATGCTGCCCGCGATCACCACGGGGTCGATGCCGTCGGGCAGAGTGGTGCGGATCCGGTTGATGGCCTGGTCGATCTTCTGCTCGGCCGTCGCGAGGTCGGTGCCGTACGTGAACGACGCGGAGATGACGGACGAGTCGGTGCGCGAGGTCGCGGTGGAGGACTCCAGTCCCGGCACCGCCTGGATCGCGCGCTCGATGGGCGTCGACACGTCGGAGTCGACGACCGTGGGCGACGCCCCCGGGTAGGCCGTGACGACCGCGAGCTGCGGGAACGACACCGACGGGATGAGCTCCTGCTTGAGCGTCGTCAGCGCGATGCCGCCGAACACCCCGATGACGATCGTGATGAGCGCGATCAGCGCCCGGTTGCGGAGGCTGAAGACGGAGAGGAGATGCAGGGGGTGCTCCTTGGGAGATGCGGGCCGCGGGGGCGGCGGTCGCTCGGACCGCTGATCGCCCGCACCGGGAACCCGCCCCGTGGGGGCAGTATCGCACCCGCCGTCGGGAAATCCCCGCTCGCGACGGGTTTTCGAACGGCGCGCCGTGCGCCCGCCCGATGCCCGGCCCCGCGGAGCATGCTGGAGGGATGGCGCACCGGGCATCGACGACGAGCGATCGGGTCCCCGAGCCCAAGACCTGCGTCTCGTGCGGTCGCACCATCGAGTGGCGGCGCAAGTGGGAGCGGGACTGGGACCAGGTCCGCTACTGCAGCGACGCGTGCCGGCGCCGTGGCGTCACCGACGTCGACGCGGCGCTCGAGCGGCGGATCCTCGACCTCCTCGCCCACCGTGCGGGCGGCGCCACCATCTGCCCGTCCGAGGCGGCGCGCGCCGAGTCGCCCGACGGCTGGCGCGAGCTCATGGAGCCGGCCCGCCGCGCGGCCCGGCGGCTCGTGGACGCGGGCGAGGTGGAGATCACCCAGAAGGGGTCGGTCGTCGATCCCTCCACCGCCCGCGGGCCCATCCGCATCCGCCGTCGTCGCTGACGAGGCACACTAGGGGGATGCATCGACCGACCCTGACCGTCCTGGCCGCCATCGCGAGCGCGGTGCTCCTGTCCGGATGCGGGGTCCAGTCGCAGTTCGAGACGCCCTCGACCGCCATCTACGCCACCACGGCGGAGGCCCAGGAGGCGCTCGGCGGGTCGATGCCGACGTGGATCCCGGAGGACGGCACCCTCATCCGCACCAAGTCGGAGGCGAAGGAGGGCGCCATCGTCGCCGTCCAGACCGGGCAGGCCGCGCCCGCCCCCGGCGGGTGCACCGACCTGCAGATGCCGACCATCGAGGACACCTGGTGGCCGCCGGAGATCGACCCCGCGACGGTCACCTGCGCCGACGGCTGGAACGTCTTCGGCGCGAACGGCCGCATCTACGGCTGGAGCGCCACGCCCCTCGGCTAGTCCGCGACGGGCCTCCGCCGACGCCCGGCCGCGCGCGCCCGCAGCACGAGGATCACGACCACGCCGACGCCTGCGCCCACGACCGTGTCGACCACCCGGTCCGTCACGAGCGGCAGCACGGGCAGCGCCCGGCCGAGGCTCCCCATCACGAGCGCGAGCGGCGTGATGAAGACGAGCGCCAGCCCGTAGTGCCTCCCGACCGCGAGCTCGGCCGCGAACTGGCAGGCCACGGCCACCGCGATCACGGCCGCCGCGGGCAGGTGCAGCGCGAGGATCCCCGCGGCCACCACCGACCCGGCCAGCGTCCCCAGCACCCGGTGCGCCACGCGCGTGAACGACAGCGGCCCGCGCACCACCGGCAGCACGGCGACGAGCGTCACGACCGCCCAGTAGTGGTGCCCGAGCCCGAGCGCCACCGCGATCGCGCCGGCGACGAGCGCCCCGACGACGTTCGCGACCACGGCCGTCCACGCGGCGGGGTCGCGGTGCACGGCGGCGTCGCGCACGGGGATCCGCGGGAGCGCGCGGAAGCGGTGCGCGTGCGCGTCGGGCGTCCAGCGGCGGAGCAGCCAGCCCGACATGCAGACGCCCGCCGAGAACAGGATCGCGGCAACGGCGGTCACGAGCGCGTCGCGCGCCTGCGCCGGATCCACCGGCACGGCCGCGCACACCACCAGCCCGAACACGGGGAACAGCGGATGCGGCGGCACCAGGCTCATCGCCGTCGACACGAGCGACGCCCCGCCCAGCACCACGACGAGCCCCACGGCCTCGAACGCGAGCGGCGCGTCGGCGAGCGACAGCAGCACGCCGGTCGAGATCGCGACGAGCATCATCGCCGCTCCCGCGCCGACGCTCGCGAGCCGGAGCCGGTACCGCTCGTTCCGTCCGTAGAGCCCGGTGAACGCGCCGAACGACGCGTAGAGCGCGAGGTCCAGGCGGTCGATCGCGAGCAGCACCACCAGCGGCACGAGCAGCCCGACGCTCGCGCGCATCGCGGCCTCGAGGTCGAGGCTCCGGGTCGACGGCGGCCGCGGGGAGGGCGATGACGTCACACGGGGTCCGATCTCCCCGCGAGCGGAAACGGGGCGTTCCCACGGTACGCCCGCCCGGCCGCACCCCCGGACGCGACGACGCGCCCCCGGTCTCCCGGGGGCGCGTCGGTCGATCTCGCCGTGCGGCTAGGAGCGCGCGGCCCGCAGCACGGTGAACGAGCGGTCGCGAACGAGGATGCTCGTCGCGTCCTCGGTCACGTTCTGCTCGGAGTCGGACGAGATGGCGAGGTGCCACGAGACGCCGAGCCCCTCGGGCAGCTGGAACTCCACGGGACCCTCGGCCGCGTTGAACGCGACGAAGAACGCGTCGCTGTCCGCCCCCTTCATGATCACGCCGATGCTGAACGCGTTCGGGTCCGTCCAGTCCTCCGGCGCCAGCGTCGCGCCGTCGGCACGGATGAAGCGCACGGCCTCCTCGGCGCCCTCGACGTCGTCGCCGCGGAACCAGATGGGACGCAGCGCCCGGTTGCCGCGGCGCAGGCGGATCAGCTTCCGCGTGAAGTCCTGCAGCTCGCGGTCCGCGTTCTCCCAGTCGAACCAGGAGATCTCGTCGTCCTGGCAGTAGGCGTTGTTGTTGCCGCCCTGCGTGCGCGCGATCTCGTCGCCGCCGAGCACCATCGGGATGCCCGACGACAGCAGCAGCGTGCCGAGCATGTTGCGGCGCTGGCGGTCGCGGATCGCGTTGACCTCGGGGTCGTCCGTCGGGCCCTCGACTCCGGCGTTGGAGGAGCGGTTGTCGCTCTCGCCGTCGTTGTTGTCCTCGCCGTTGGCCTCGTTGTGCTTCTCGTCGTACGAGGTGAGGTCCGCGAGCGTGAAGCCGTCGTGCGCCGTGATGAAGTTCACGCTGCACAGCGGCGAGCGGCGGCCGGACTCGTACACGTCCGGGCTGCCGGTGATCCGCTGGGCCAGCGCCCCGAGCACGTTCTGCCCGCTGTGCCAGAAGTCGCGCACGTCGTCGCGGAACTTCCCGTTCCACTCCGACCAGTCCGCGGGGAAGCCGCCGACCTGGTACCCGGCGGTGTCCCACGGCTCGGCGATCATCTTCACGGGCGCGAGCACCGGGTCCTGGTGGATGAGGGTGAGGAACGCGCTGTGGATCTCCGCGTCGCCGTCCTGGCGCGTGAGCGTCGTGGCGAGGTCGAAGCGGAAGCCGTCGACGTGCATCTCCTCGACCCAGTAGCGGAGCGAGTCCATGATCAGCGCGAGCGCGGCCGGGTGGCCGACGTTCAGGCTGTTGCCGGTGCCGGTGGTGTCGAAGTACGACGCCTCGTCGCCCTCGACGAGCCGGTAGTAGGAGGCGTTGTCGATGCCCTTGAGCGACAGCGACGGGCCCATGTGGTTGCCTTCGGCGGTGTGGTTGTAGACCACGTCGAGGATCACCTCGAGGCCGGCGGCGTGCAGCGCCTTCACCATCTCCTTGAACTCGGCGACCTGCTGCCCGCCGTCGCCCGCGGAGCTGTAGTCGGAGTACGGCGCGAGGAAGCCGATGGAGTTGTAGCCCCAGTAGTTGCGGAGGCCCTTCTCCTCGAGGTGCGAGTCCTGCATGAAGTGGTGCACCGGCAGGAGCTCGACGCTCGTGATGCCGAGGTCGGTGAGGTACTCGATGGCGCTGGGGTGCGCGAGGCCCGCGTACGTGCCGCGGATCTCCTCGGGCACGGACTCCATCCGCTCGGTGAAGCCCTTGACGTGGACCTCGTAGATGACGGTCTCGTCCGACGCCGTGCGCGGGGCCTCGTCGTCCTCCCAGTCGAAGCGGCGGTCCGCGACGACGGAGCGGGGCATGGAGGCGGCGGAGTCGGCCTCGTTGATGGCGGACGGATCCGCGAAGGTGTGCGCGAAGACGTCCTCGCCCCAGGTGGGGTGGCCCTCGATGGCGATCGCGTAGGGGTCGAGGAGGAGCTTGGCGGGGTTGTGGCGGAGGCCGCGGGCGGGATCCCACTCGCCGTGGACGCGGAGGCCGTAGCGGGTGCCGATGCCGGCGCCCTCTACGAGGCCGTGGAACACGTGGCCGGTGCGCTCGGAGAGGCGCGTGCGGGACTCGGTGCCGTCGTCGTCGAAGACGCACACCTCCACCGCCTCGGCGGTCTCGGAGTACACGGCGACGTTGAGGCCGCTGGGCAGGCCGCCGTCGCGGGCGACGACGGTCGCGCCGAGCGGGTACGGGCGGCTGATGTAGGAGCGGCTGATGGGAGGGAGGTCGATGGTCACCGGTTCAGTATGCTCGCGCCCGCGCAACTCCTTCGTGCACGAAAGGCGATCCCCAGGCAACGGTCCGAGACCGGCGCCCGCCGGACACCGGACCGCCGCCCGGGCGACCGCTACCGCCCGTGCAGCGAGGCGAGCGCGCGCTCGGCGTCGGCGCCCCACGTCGCGAGGAGCACGCCGCGCCCCGCGGAGGGACGCGCGACGACCGCCCGCTGCTCGCCCGCGGCCGTGACGACCGGGGATCCCGCGGCGCCCGTGCCCAGCGCGCACGGCAGGGACGTCTGGCCGCCCGTGTCGTGCTGCGGACGGCCCGCGCAAGCCTCGAGCGCGGCGGTCGCGGATCCGGCGGCCGGGTACCCGAGGATGGCCAGCCGCGGCGCGGGCCCGGTCACCGGCACCAGGGTGCTGCCGAACACGGGCTCCGCGGCGCCGACCTCCGCGCCGAGCACCTCGCCGGCCGGACCGCTCACGCGCGCGAAGCCGGCGTCGTCGGAGGCGCGGCCGGTGGCCGTCCACGCGGCGGAGACCGCCGAGATCCGGACCGGCCAGATGTCGTGCGGGGCGGTCGCACCCTGCGCGCCGGGCACGAAGGTCGCGAGGGTGGAGGCGGCGTGCGTCCGCCGGTCGACCAGGCAGTGGGCGGCGGTCGCGATGGCGTCGCCGTCGGGCGTGGACACGACGCTCGCCGTGCAGGCGCGGTCGCGTCCCCCGTCGACGTAGAAGAGGACGCCGACGAACGGCTGGTCGGGGTGCGGGACGGGCGACGAGGCCGGGGAGCCGTCGCCGGTGGACTGCGGGGAGGCGACCGCGGACGAGGCGACCGCCGACGCCGTCGCGGGGCTGGCCGCCAGGGCGGCGGCGCGGCGCTCGGCGGTCCAGTGCGCGGCGGCCCGGGTGCGGTCCGCGGGGCCGGGCATATTC
>NZ_MDJZ01000017.1 GCF_002151125.1 Clavibacter michiganensis | reverse complement strand
ACTACCAGATCGAGCACCACCTCTTCCCGAACATGCCCCGGCCCGCGCTCCGCCGCGCCCAGGTCATCGCGAAGGAGTACTGCGCGACCCACAGCATCCCGTACACCGAGACCACGCTCCTGGCCTCCTACGGCATCGTCATCGCCTACCTCAACCGCGTCGGCCTCTCCGCCGGCGGCGACCCGTTCGACTGCCCCGCATCGGCGGCATTCGGCCGCTGACCGGCGGTCGGGGGTCGGCGGGTGCAGCTCGCCATGCCCCCGTCACGGGCGGGCGGGCGGCTCAGTCGAGCGACCCGCCGCCCACCTTCACGTCGGTCGCGTTGGCGAGGGTCGCGCGCACCACGGCCGTGAGGGCCGTCGCGAGCTGGTCCATGCGCATGTAGGGGCGGTCGGTGCCGATCGCCTCCTCCGTCGAGTACGGGATGTGGACGAAGCCGCCGCGGGTGCCCGGGCGCTCGCGCAGCTCGTGCATCAGCAGGTAGAAGACGTGGTTGCAGGTGTAGGTCCCGGCGGTCTGCGAGACGACCGCGGGGATCCCCTTCGTGCGCACGGCCGCGACCGCCGCCTTGATCGGCAGGGTGCTGAAGTACGCCGCCGGGCCGCCCGCGACGACCGGCTCGTCGATGGGCTGGAAGCCCGTGTTGTCGGGGATGCGGGCGTCGTCGACGTTGATCGCGACGCGCTCCACCTCGAGCGTCTCGATGCCGCCGGCGAGGCCCACGGAGATCACGACGTCCGGATCCACCTCGGCGAGCGCCGCCCGCAGCGCGTCGTCGACCCTCGTGAAGTCGACGGGGAGCCGGCGCACCTGGATCTCGGCGTCGCCGTCCCAGCGGTCGCGCACCTCCTGCACGGCGGTCCAGGACGGGTTGCTGGTGTCGCCGTCGAAGGGCTCGAAGCCGGTGAGGAGGACGGTGGGCATGGCGGGGCTCCTGGGTGCGGATCGTGGTGAGGAGGCATGCGTCCGACGGGTGGACGACGCGGGCGACCTCCACGCTACGCCTCGCGCGGCGCCGCGCTCCCGAACGGGGGGATGCGCCCGGCACCGGACGGGACGATGATCCGGAGCATCGGGCGACCGAGCCCGAGGACGGACGGTTCGACGATGACCCGCACTGCACGCAGACGACTCCTCCCGGCCGCCGCGCTGGGCCTCGCGCTCGTCACCGGCCTCTCGCTCGCCGGGGTCGCGCCCGCGGGCGCCCAGGTGCAGCCGGCGGGTGACGCGTCGACGCAGGCCGCCGTGACGATCCCGGCGCCCGCGACGGAGTTCTCCGGCTACGGCACGGAGATCGAGCCGACCATCGACGGCTTCCTCACGCCCGACCTCACCGGCATCGCCGACGCCTCCGGCCTCCGGTACGAGTACCAGCTCGACGGCACGGGTCCCTGGCGCACGGAGGGCACCCCACCCGTCAGCCCCTTCGGGGGTCCGCTCGTCGTGCCCGCATCCGCCGGAGCGCACCTCATCAGCGTGCGGATCGCCGGCACCATCGACGGCGTGCCCGTCGTCGGGGCGGCGACCACCCCCGAGCCGGTGCGGTCGACCGGCTTCTCCCGGCCGTACACGCCGCAGGTGGTGGTGGAGGGCACCCGCATCACCTTCAGCTGGGACGTCCGCGAGGCCCTGAACGGCAACCTGCCCGAGGACAGCTCGATCTACTACGTGCTCGACAAGGGCGGCGAGGACGACGACTACGTCGACACGGACGCGGTGGGATCCGTCACGGTCGACGCCGGGTACGACGCCTCGGTCTCCTTCGAGCTCTCCTTCGGCGTCGTGCCCGACCTGTTCGCCTACGCGCAGGCGATCGGCACGACCGGCAGCGCTCCCGGATCCGCGGCCCTCACCTCCACCCCGCCGCCCGCGATCCTCGGCCGGGTGGCAGTGGGTACGACCCTCGCGGTGCGCACCGGGCTGTGGCAGCCGGCGCCCGTGGCCCTCAGCTACCAGTGGCTCGCCGACGGGCAGCCGATCTTCGGCGCGACGGGCGCCACGTACCGGGTCGACCGCGCCCAGGTCGGCGCGCGGATCACCGTCGCCGTGCGCGGCGCCCGTGACGGGTACGTCTCCGTCGTCCGCACCTCCGCGCCGACGCCGCGCGTGCCCGAGCCGGTGCTGATCGCCGGCACCCCCGTGATCACCGGGATCGCGTCCGTCGGGCGCACGGTGACCGCGCGACCCGGATCCTGGCGGCCCGCGCCCGTGACCTTCTCCTACGCGTGGCTCCGCGACGGCCGGATCATCGCCGGCGCGCACTCGAGCACCTACGCGATCACCGAGGCCGACCGCGGGACCGTCCTCTCGGTGCGGGTGATCGGTGTGCAGCAGGGATCGTCCGCGCGGCAGACGAGGACGAGCGCCGGACGACCGATCGGCTGACGGGCGGTCGCGCCCGACCAGAACGGGGGGATGCGACTCGGCGGCCGTCCCGAGGATCATCGCCACGGGCGACGCCGCCCGGAGAGAAGGAACGCACATGATCCGCACCACACGGGGACGCAGACTCCCCCTCACCGCGCTCGGCCTCGTGGTCGCCGCCGGCACCGCGTTCGCGGGGATCGGGCCCGTGCAGGCGGCGGACGCCCCCGCACCCGCGGGCGGATCCTCTGCATCGGCGGCCGAGGTCCGCATCGGCGCTCCTACGGTCCGCGGCTACGGCTTCGACTACAGCACGGACGCGAACTTCCACGGCGTCATCTCGGTGGACCTCGGCGGGATCACCGACAACTCGGGGCTCCGCTACGAGTACCAGCTCGACGGCGCCGGGCCCTGGCTCTCGGACGGGACCGGCGGCGTCTCCGGCGACGAGGACGAGGTCTACATCCCGGCCTCCCCCGGCGAGCACCTCATCAGCGTGCGCGTCGCCGGGACCGTGGACGGCGTCCCCGTCACCGGCACGGCGTCCGCGCCCACGCCGGTGCGGTCGGTCGGCGCGCCCCGCCCGTACACGCCCGAGGTGATCGTGGACGGCCCGTCCGTCACCTTCCGCTGGGACGTGCGCGCGGCCCTCAACGGGTTCACCCCCGAGGAGAGCGACATCTTCCACCAGGTCGACGGCGGAGCGTTCGTGGACGCCGGCGGCACCGGATCCGTCACCGTCACCCCGGGCTACGGGAAGCGCGTGTCCTTCGACCTGACCTACGGCCCCATCCCCGACGCCTGGCGCACCGCGCACGTCGAGGGCACCACGGCGAGCGCGCCGGGAGCGAAGGCGCTCACGTCGACCCCGCCGCCCGCGATCGTGGGCACGGTCGAGTACGGATCCACCCTGTCGGTGCGCACCGGGCTCTGGCAGCCGGCGCCCGTGACGCTCGAGTACCAGTGGCTGCGGGACGGCGAGCGGATCCCCGGGGCCGACGACCCGACCTACGCGGTGACGGCCTACGACGCCGGCCACCGCCTCACGGTGTCGGTGCGCGGATCCCGCGACGGGTACGTGCCGGTGACCCTCACCTCGGGGCAGACGAAGAAGGTCGCCGCCCCCGTCATCACGGCGGGCACGCCGCGCGTCACCGGCAACCCGACCGTCGGCCGCACGCTCACCGCGCAGCCCGGCATCTGGAAGCCGTCCTCGCTCGAGCTCGGCTACCAGTGGAAGCGGGACGGTCAGGTCATCCCCGGTGCGACCGCGAAGACGTACACGCTGACGGCGGCCGACCGCGGGCGCACCGTGACGGTGGTCGTGAGCGGGGTCATCTACCTCTACGACAACCAGGCGCGCGCGAGCGCGGGCGTGACGGTGCGCTGACCCGCGCATCCCCCGCCCGACGGGCCCGGCTCCTCCACGGGGCCGGGCCCGTCGGCGTCCACGCGGACCCGCCGGCGGCCCCTAGCACGCCCGCCCCACCCGGACGCGGGGCTCGTGACGCGGGCGGAGCGGCCGATAGCGTCGGGGGATGCTGTCCAACGCCGGCCTCGGCCTCACCTGGTACCTGTTCGTCTCGCTCGCGCTCGTCGTCCTCGCGATCGTCGCGGCCGTGGTCCTCATCCGGCTCGCGCTCGCGGCCCGGCGCACGCTGCTCGCCACGACCTCGCTGCAGGAGGCTCGGCTCGAGCTGATCCGCGAGCAGATGGCGCGGCTGCAGGCCGACGGACCGGATGCGCCGCACGCCGGCCCCGTCGACCCGATCGCCTGAGCGGGGGCGCGACGTGGAAGGCGGCGCGACGCCGAGCATCCTGCTCCCCGCGGCCTACGACGTGATCTGGTCGATCGTCACGATCGTCGTCATCGTCGCGATCGTGATCGCGCTGGTGGCGCTGGTCCGGTTCGCGCACGCCGACCGTCGGGCGCGCGATGCGTCCGCCGCGCTCGACGAGGGCCGGCTCGAGCTGGTGCGCGAGCGCACGGCGCGCCTGCGAGCGGGGCTGCCGGACGCGGGCGCGGCGGGCCCGGAGGACCCCGCGGCCTGACCCGAGGCCGGCGCGAGGTCGCCCCAGTCAGCCCACCGGCTCCGCGAACACGACGCGGTTGTCCTCGTAGTGGCCGACGCTGCGGTCGAAGATCCCGCCGCAGGTGATGAGGCGCAGCTGGTCCGTGGGCTGGGCGCCGAAGACGCGCGCGGTCGGGAACTCGGCCTTGGCGAAGTCGGCGACCTCGGTCACGGCGTAGCGCGTGGATCCGCCGTCGACGTCCTGCACGGACACCTCGTCGCCCACGCCGAGCTCGGCGAGCCGGCCGAACGCGGCGGGTCCCACGCGCGAGTCGACGTGCGCGGCGATCACGGTGGGCCCGCGCCCGCCCGGGCGGCCGCCGCCCGTGAACCAGCCGACGTCGTCGAAGTCGACGGGCACCTCCATGCGGCCGTCGGGGGCGATCCCGAGGTCGATGAGCGGCTCGTCGAGGTCGATCGCGGGGATGGCGACGCGGGATGGCACCGCGCCGAGGCCCTGCACGACCTGGGGGGAGGTCGTGGGCGGGCTGCTCGGCGCGGTGGTCTGTGGGGCGGCAGGCGCGGCGGGCGCCGCCGCGGATGGAGCAGCCGGACCCGGGTCTGCGGGCGCGCATCCCGCGAGCGCGGCCAGCGGGATCAGCGCGGACGCGAGCACCACGGCCCGGCGGACGCGCCGCGCGGGCGACGCGTCCGCCGGGCTGCGGTGCACGGGGATCAGGACTCCTGCGCGCGGTGGCGGCGCATCAGCACGACGCCGGCCGCGGCGAGCGCGACGGCGCCGCCGCCCGCGACGAGCGGGAGGGCGGCCGTGGTGGAGGTCGCGGATCCGCCGGCGCCCGTGTCGACGCCGCCGACCGGCACCTGGGTCAGCTGGCCGCGCACGGCGCCGGCCGTGAACGACGCGGTGTGGGTGTCGGCCGCGAACGCGGACGGGTCGGCCTCGATCTGCGCGACCGTGAAGCCCTCGCCGGTGTCCTTCCCGTCCGGGGCGACGCCCGTGGTGAACGGCCCCCGCATGCAGCCGGAGCTGGTGCGCGTGCCGTCCCCGGCGTCGGTCGGGTTCGGGAACGCGATGCGCGGCGGGCCGGCCTTGCCGACGGCGGCCTGGTGGATGTGCGTGGCCGTCTTCGCGGGGCTCTGGTACTCGCCGGTGACGCCCGTGAGGGTGATGTCGTAGCAGATCGTGTTCGACGCGGAGTCGAGGCGGAGGTCGAAGCGCCC
Organism: Clavibacter michiganensis; assembly: GCF_002151125.1. GTDB lineage: Bacteria > Actinomycetota > Actinomycetes > Actinomycetales > Microbacteriaceae > Clavibacter > Clavibacter michiganensis_C. Next base: position 449,891 of record NZ_MDJZ01000017.1, on the reverse strand, counting down.
GGTCGCGCCGGACTCGCCGGGGGTCGCGACGCCGTCGGCGTTCAGCACCTGGTCGGGCGTCGCCATCACGGTGAACGCGCTCGTGAAGCGGTCGGGCTCGGGGACGGTCGTCTCGGCGGACGCGGGCGTCGCGGCGAGGAGGGTGAGGGCCGCGGCAGCCGCGCCCCCGATGGTCATGTTCCGGACGAGTCTCGTGTGCGTCATCGCGTGCGGCCTCTCGTGGTGGGGCGCCCGGGCGGGCACCGCTTCTGCCAGGGCATACGCACGCCGGGCGGCGGGCGTTCATCGGGTGCGGGAATCCGTTCCGCGGCGATCCCGCGGCGGCCCGCGATCCCTCGCTGGCGCCTCGATGAACGCCGGGGCCGTCCTCGACGTATCCCCCGGTGAGGGCGCGCACCCGCCGCCTAGGCTGAGGGGATCACGATGGCGCTCGTCCTGACGCGTCCGGCCCCTGCACCCGAGCGGAGCACGATGAGCGCGTCCACGCCCGGCCTCGACGTGCGCGCCGCGTTCGCGGAGCACGGCGGCGCGCTGCTCGGCTTCGCGGTCAACGCCCTGCAGGACCGCCAGCTCGCCGAGGACTGCGTGCAGGAGACCTTCCTCCGCGCCTGGCGCGCCCGCGACTCCTTCGACGGCGAGCGCGGCAGCGCGCGCACCTGGCTGTTCGCGATCGAGCGGCGGGTGATCCTCGACGTGCACCGCGCCCGGGCCCGCACCCCGCGCATCGTCGCCGAGGAGGAGGCGCCCGAGCAGGCGACGCGGGAGGCGGATCCGCTCGACCGGCTCGGGATCGTCGAGGGCCTCGCGCGCCTCAGCGACGCGCACCGCGAGGCCGTCGTCGCCGTGCACCTCACCGGGCTCAGCTACCAGGAGCTCTCCACGGCCACGGGCGTGCCCGTCGCCACCCTGCGCACGCGCGTCTTCCACGCGCTCCGCGCCCTCCGCACGCATCTCGACGAAGTGGATCCCGCATGACCGACGACCGCACCCCCGATCCGCACGCCGCCGACCCGCACGCCGCCGAGCCCGACGACCGCCGCGGCGAGCTCATCGCCGCCGCCCTCGCCGACGACCTCTCCCCCGCCGAGACCGCGGAGCTGGCGACGATGCGCGCCGCCGACCCGACCATCGACGAGGAGATCGCGCTGCTCGGCGGGCTGCCCGCGGCTCTCGGCGGGCTCGGTGCGTGGCAGCAGGCGGAGCCGAGCGACGAGCTGGCGCGGCGGATCGGCCTGATCGCGGACGGCCGCGGTGACGCGGAGAGGGGCGGCGCGGGCGAGACCGCGGCGACGACGGAATCAGCGCGGACGACGACCGCGCCGGGCCGGCCCGCCGACCTCGACGCGCACCGCGTCCGCCGCGGATCGAGCACCCGCCGCACCGCGCTCCTGATCGCCGGCGCCGCCGCGTGCCTGGCGCTCGGCGCGGCCGGCGGCGCGTTCCTCGCGACCCCGCGGGCCGACGTCGCGACCGGCCCCGCCGGCACGCTCGGCGCCGTCGAGGGCGTGACCTTCGCCGGCGCGCCCGCGGGCGTCGACGTCACGGGCGATGTCGTCGCGCACACCTGGGGCACCGAGACCGTGCTGTCGGTCGACGGCCTGCCCGCGGGCGACTCCTTCCGCGTCGTCGTGATCGACGCCGCCGGCGGGGAGCACGCGTCCGGCACGATGCTCGGATCCACCGTGCGCATCGACTGCCGCCTCAACGCCGACGTGCTGCGCGAGGACGCCGCCGCCGTGGAGATCCGCGACGCCGCGGGCGATCGCATCGCGGTGGCCGAGCTGCCGCCCGTCGCGGCCTGACCCGACCGGGACGCCGCGCGCCCGCACCGAGACGCCTCGCGCCCGAACCGCGACGCGGGACGCGCGCTACGCCTGTGAGGGCTGCCCGTTGCTCGCCGTGGTGCCGCCGTCGACCGGCAGGATCGCGCCCGTGATGAAGGACGCGTCGTCGCTCGCGAGGAACGCGATGGCCGCCGCCACCTCGTCCGCCTGGCCGCCGCGGCCGAGGGAGATGCGCTTGGCGAACTCCGCCTTCAGCTCCTCGTCGTCCTCCTTGCCGGCGACCAGCTCCGTCCAGATGAGGCCGGGCGCGACCGCGTTCACGCGCACGCCGTCGACGCCGTGGTCGAGCGCGGTGGCCCGCGTGAAGTTGCTCACGCCGCCCTTGGCCGCGTTGTAGGCGCTCATGTGGTGGTCCGCCGCCATGCCCGACACGGACGAGACGTTGACGATGGATCCGCGCGTCTCGACGAGGTGCGGGAGCGCCGCGCGGGTGCCGTAGAAGACGCCGGAGAGGTCGGTGTCGATGACGCGGCGCCACTCCTCGTCGGTGATGCCCGAGATCGGCCCGGCCTGGAAGGTGCCCGCGTTGTTGACGAGCACGTCGAGGCGGCCGAAGGCCTCGAGCGCGGTGGCGACCGTGCGGTCGGCGTCGGCCGATGCCGCGGCGTCCGCGACGAGCGCCGTGACGCTGCCCTCGGGGAGCGAGTCGGCGACGGCGCGGATCTTGTCCTCGACGCTGTCGGTGATGACGACCTTCGCGCCCTCGGCGACGAAGCGGCGGGCCGTGGCCTCGCCGATGCCGGATCCGGCGCCCGTGATGATGACGACCCTGCCGTCGAAGCGTCCAGCCATGGTGATCCTCCTGATGGTTCGCGGGGACGGCGGGCACCATCGCCGCGAGGCGCGCGCACCGCCGTCGGGAGCATCCAGCCAACTCCGCGACGCCGCAGTCGACCACCCGCGTGGAGGCGATTCGGAGGGGCCCGGGGCGGAGGATGGGCGCCGGATGGAGGTCGACCGGGTGCCGGATCCGTCGCCCGCGGAGAAGATACACGCCGGTAACACGAGGGAAACGGCCGCGATACGGCGCAGAACCACACTGGACGGAAATACCTATCGCTCGATAGATACTCCGACCGGGCAACCGGATCTCCGGCGCACACGCACCACCGCGCCCTCGTGAGAGGCCAGAACATTGAGCACCCCGCACCTGCCGCCGCACCCGTCGGCCCCCACCCCCGTCGTCCCGCCCGGCCGCCCGCAGGACGCCGCGGCCGCCGCCCCCGCCATCCCGCCCGGCTACGCCCAGGACGCCGCGGCCCCCGGTCCTCGCATCCCGCCCGGCTACGCCCAGGAGCTGCATCGCGGCGTCGGCCCGTTCTCCTCCTTCGCGGCCGGGTTCTCCTTCGTCTCGATCCTCACCACCGTGTTCCAGCTCTTCGGCCTCGGCTTCGGGCTGGGCGGCGCGGCCTTCTTCTGGGCCTGGCCGATCGTCTTCGTGGGCCAGCTGCTGGTGGCGCTGAACTTCGCGCAGCTCGCCGCGTCGTGGCCCATCTCGGGCGCGATCTTCCAGTGGTCGAGCAGGCTCGCGGGCACCACGTTCGGCTGGTTCACCGGCTGGACCATGATCGTCGGCCAGATCCTCACGGTCGCCGTCGCGGCCATCGCCGTGCAGGCCGTGCTGCCGTCCATCTGGGCCGGGTTCCAGATCGTGGGCGGGCCGGACGCGGATCCGTCGGTCGCCTCCCCCACGGGCTCCGCGAACGCCGTGCTGCTCGGGATCATCATGCTGGCCATCACGACGGTCGTGAACATCCTCAGCGTGCGGCTCATGGCGCGGGTCACGACCGTGGGCGTCGCCGTCGAGATGGTGGGCGTCGTCGCGCTCGTCGCCGTGCTGTTCCTGCTGCCGAAGCGCGGACCGGAGGTCGTCTTCTCGACGGCCGGGTCCGTGAGCACGGAGCCCTACGTGTGGGCCTTCCTCGCCTCCTCCCTCATGGCCGCGTACGTGATGGTCGGCTTCGACTCCGCGGGCGAGCTCGCCGAGGAGACGCACAGCCCCCGGAAGACCACGCCGAAGACGATCATCCGCGCGCTCACGGTCTCCGGGCTCGGCGGGGCGCTGCTCATCGTCGGCGCGCTCGTCGCGGCGCCCAGCCTCACCGACGGGAACCTCGCCACGCAGGGCCTCGCCTGGGTGATCACCTCGGTCGTCGGCGAGGTGGGCGGACGCCTGCTCCTGTGCGCGGTCGCCGTGGCCGTCTTCGCGTGCACGCTCGCCGTGCAGACCTCGGGCACCCGCATGATCTACTCGATGGCCCGCGAGAGGGCCCTGCCGTTCCACCGCCAGCTCGCGAAGGTGTCGCCGCGCACGGGCACGCCGGTGCTCACGTCCGTCGTGGTCGGGGTCGGCGCGGTCCTCGCGCTGGCGGTGAACGCCGGGCAGTCCGCCATCTTCACGGCGCTCTCGAGCCTCTGCATCGCGATGCTGTACCTCGCCTACCTCGGGGTGACCGGCCCGCTGCTGGTGGCCCGGATCCGCGGACGGTTCCCGGCCGGCGGCGTCGACGAGGACGGCAAGCCGCTGTTCACGCTCGGCCGCTGGGGGATCCCGATCAACCTCGTCGCCGTGCTCTTCCAGGCGGCGATGGCCGTGAACCTCATCTGGCCGCGCCCCGAGATCTACGACCTCACGGGCGAGTCGTGGTGGCTGCAGTACAGCGCGCTGCTCTTCATCGGCGCGACCCTCGCCGTGGGCTGGGGGTACCACGCCTGGCGGCACCGCTCCGACGGGCCGATCCGACTCACGGAGGTGCCGACGACCGCGACGATCCCGGTGGTCGAGCAGGCGGGAGCGTCCGTCCGATGAGGGACCTGCGCACGACCGACAGCGTCACGGCGTCCCGCGCGGACGCCCGCGCGCAGGCCGACCGGCAGAGCGAGTGGATGCCGTACGTCCCCGCGTCCTCGTCGCCGCACCGGCCCGACGGCGTCGCCGCGGAGGAGCTCACCTGGGCCGAGACCGTCGCGCCCGGCGGGTACGCGCACCGGGTGCTGGCGCGCGGATCCCGCCTCCGCCTCGACGACCCCACGGGCGACGCGTGCGCGCACCTCGTGCTCTACGACGCGGAGGCACCGGGCGAGCGGCTCAACGTGGCCGACACCGTGAAGATCCCGTGGCAGGCGTACCTCGGCGAGGGATCCCCGCTGCTGAGCGGCGACGGCCGGATCCTCGCGAGCATCGTGGAGGACACGTCCGGCCACCACGACGCGCTCTGCGGCACCTCGACCGACGCGCTCAACGACCGGCGCTACGGCGGATCCGCGCCCGAGGGCCCCACGCCCAGCGGCCGGTCGCTGCTCGTCAAGGCCGCCGCGAAGCACGGCCTCACCCGGCGCGACCTGCCGCCCGGCGTCTCCTTCTTCCAGGGCGTGCGGGTGGAGGAGGACGGCGGTCTGCGCCCCACCGGATCCGCCGGGCCCGGCACGCACGTGACCCTCGTGGCCGAGATGCCGCTCCTGGTCCTCGTCGCGAACGTGCCGCACCCGCTGGATCCGCGGCCCGACCACGTGGTGGGCCCGCTGCGCGTGCACGCCTGGCGCGGATCCCCCACGGGACCCGCCGACGCGCGCTTCCACGCGACCCCGGAGCTGACGCGCGCCTACCTGAACTCGATCGACGCTTGCGAAGCGAGAGGAAGCCGATGACCCGCACCGTGGCATCCACCGTCCCGACCGGCGCCGTGCACGCGCCCGACGCCGTGCTCGAGTGGGGGTCGTCGCTCGTCGACGGCACCGTCGTGCGCGACGACCGCGTGGCGCCGCTCGCGCCGTGGTCCGCCGTCGTGCGCGCCGGCGAGGTGCTCACGATCGTGGACGTGGGCGGCAACCAGTCGGCCGACTGCCTCGTCTACGACGCCGTGGACACGCACGAGCGCTACAGCGTCCCCGACACCCTCGTGGCGCAGGGCAACGCGTACATCCGCACCGGCACCGTGCTCATGTCGAGCGAGGGCCGGCCGCTGATGACCGTGGTCGGCAACGAGATCGACCGGCAGGACACCCTCGGCGGCGCCTGCTCGAAGGAGTCGAACACGCTCCGCTACGGCCACCACACCGCGTACCAGCACGGGTGCCGCGAGAACTTCCTGACCGAGGCGTCGCGGCACGGGCTCGGGGCGCGCGACATCGTGTCGAACATCAACTGGTTCATGAACGTGCCCGTGGAGGAGGACGGATCCCTCGGGATCGTCGACGGCCTCAGCGCGCCCGGGAAGCGCGTGGCGCTGCGCGCGGAGCGGGACGTGCTGGTGATCGTCTCCAACTGCCCGCAGATGAACAACCCGTGCAACGACTTCAGCTGCACGCCGCTGCGGATGATCGTGGTGCAGCCGTGAGCGGCGGCGAGCGCATCGCGCCCGACAGCCCGGCGCTCGACCTCGACACCGTCCTCGTCGCCAACCGCGGTGAGATCGCGTGCCGCGTGATCCGCACCGCGAAGGCCATGGGGATGCGCACGGTCGCGGTCTTCTCGGACGCCGACCGGGCCGCGCCGCACGTGCGCGAGGCCGACGAGGCCGTGCGGCTCGGGCCGGCGGCGCCGCGCGAGTCGTACCTGCGCATCGAGGCGATCATCGCGGCCGCGCGCGCGACGGGCGCCGGCCTCATCCACCCCGGCTACGGGTTCCTCAGCGAGAACCTCGAGTTCGCGTCGGCGTGCGAGGAGGCGGGGATCCGGTTCGTGGGGCCGACCGCCGACCAGATCCTCGCGTTCGGCGCCAAGCACACCGCGCGCGAGCTGGCCGAGGCCGCCGGCGTACCCCTGCTCGCCGGGACCGGGCTCCTGACGGACGCCGACGACGCCGTCGCGCAGGCCGAGCGCATCGGCCTGCCCGTGATGCTCAAGGCCACGGGCGGCGGGGGTGGCATCGGCATGCAGGCCTGCGCGACCCCGGACGAGGTGCGGGAGGCGTTCGGGCGGGTGACGCGGCTCGCGGAGTCGGCGTTCGGATCCACCGGCATCTTCCTCGAGCGGCTCGTGCGCCCGGCGCGGCACGTGGAGGTGCAGCTCGTGGGCGACGGCGAGGGGCGCGTGGCCGTGATCGGCGACCGCGACTGCTCGCTGCAGCGCCGCAACCAGAAGGTCATCGAGGAGGCGCCCGCGCCCGCGCTGCCCGACCGGGTGCGCGCGCAGCTGCACGACTCGGCTCGCGCCCTCGCGGAGTCGGTCTCGTACCGCAGCGCCGGCACGGTCGAGTTCGTCTACGACCCGGTGCGCGAGGAGGCCGCGTTCCTCGAGGTGAACACGCGCCTGCAGGTCGAGCACCCCGTGACCGAGGAGGTGCACGGCGTCGACCTCGTGGAGCTCATGCTGCGGCTCGCGCGCGACGGCGCCGCGGGCCTCCCCGACGACCTCTTCACGCGCGAGTGGACGCCGTCGGGCCACGCCGTCGAGGCCCGCGTCTACGCGGAGGACCCGGCCAAGGGATCCCTCCCGTCGAGCGGCCTCGTGACGCAGGCCGTGCTGGCGGAGGGCCCGGGGATCCGCGTCGACGGCTGGATCGAGACCGGCCTCGAGGTCTCCGCCTCCTACGACCCGCTGCTCGCGAAGGTCATCGCCACGGGCGAGACCCGCGACGACGCGCTCGACCTCCTCGGTGAGGCGCTCGACGGCTCGCGGATCGACGGGATCGTCACGAACATCGGCCTGCTGCGGGCGCTCACCGACGACCTCGAGCTGCGCACGGCCACGCACTCCACGTCGACGCTCGACGAGACGGACGACCCGGCGCCGCGCATCGACGTGATCTCCCCCGGCACCATGACCACCGTGCAGGACCTGCCGGGCCGGCTCGGGTACTGGCAGGTCGGCGTGCCGCCGAGCGGCCCGTTCGACCCGGTGTCGCTCGCGGAGGCGAACCTCGCGGTCGGGAACCCGGAGGGCGCGCCGGGCCTCGAGATCACGGCGGACGGGCCCGTGCTGCGCTTCTCGACCGCGTCCGTGGTCGCGGTGACGGGCGCGCCCGCGCCGGTCACGATCGACGGGTCGCCTGCGGCGATGTGGGAGCCGCTCGAGGTCGCGGCCGGGCAGACGCTCGCGATCGGCCGCGCCGACGGACCCGGCCTCCGCCTGTTCCTCGCCGTGCGCGGCGGGATCGACGTGCCCGCGTACCTGGGATCCGCGTCCACCTTCACGCTCGGCCGCTTCGGCGGGCACGCGGGCCGGGCGCTCCTCGCGGGCGACGTGCTGCGGCCCGGATCCCCCGACTCCGACGCCGACCACCCCGCGTTCCCCGCGGGCGCGCGCCTCGGGATCATCGGCGGCCCGACCCCCGCGCACCGCCGGCCCGCGCTCACGTCCACGTGGGAGGTCGGCGTCACCGAGGGCCCGCACGCGGCGCCCGACTTCTTCACGCGCGCCGACATCGACGTGCTCTACGCCACCGACTACGGCGTGCACCACAACTCGGCGCGCACCGGGATCCGGCTCATCGGCCCGCGGCCCGGCTGGGCGCGCGAGGACGGCGGCGAGGCGGGCCTGCACCCGTCGAACATCCACGACACCCCGTACGCGGTCGGCGCGATCGACTTCACGGGCGACACCCCGATCATCCTCGGGCCCGACGGCCCGTCCCTCGGCGGGTTCGTGTGCCCGGCGGTCGTGGCGAGCGGCGAGCTGTGGAAGCTCGGGCAGCTGCGCCCCGGCGACACCGTGCGGTTCGTGCCCGTGACGGAGGCGGCCGCCGCGTCGCTCGTGGACGCGCGCTCCTCGCTCCAGGTGATCCGCGCGGGCGGCGACGGCGACGACGGCGTGATCGGCAGGCTCGAGCCCACCGACGCGCGGCCGGGCGTCGCGTACCGCCGCGACGGCGACGACAACGTGCTCGTCGAGTACGGCGACATGACCCTCGACATCGCGCTGCGCATGCGGGTGCACGCGCTGATGACCCGGCTGCAGGAGCACATGCCGCCCGGCGTGCTCGAGGTGACGCCGGGGATCCGCTCGCTGCAGGTCCGCACCGACGCGCGCGTGCTCAAGGCCACGGCCGTCACGCGGCTGCTGCAGGAGCTGGAGGACGGGATCCCGCCCACCGGGCAGCTCGTCGTGCCGTCGCGGAAGGTGCGGCTGCCGCTCTCCTGGGACGACCCGGCGACGCGCCTCGCCATCGAGCGCTACATGGCCGGCGTCCGCGACGACGCGCCCTGGACGCCCTGGAACATCGAGTTCATCCGCCGGATCAACGGCCTCGACTCGGTCGACGACGTGTTCCGCACGGTGTTCGACGCGAGCTACCTCGTGCTCGGCCTCGGCGACGTGTACCTCGGCGCGCCCGTGGCCACGCCGCTGGATCCGCGCCACCGCCTGGTGACCACGAAGTACAACCCGGCGCGCACCTGGACGGCCGAGAACTCCGTCGGCATCGGCGGCGCGTACCTCTGCATCTACGGGATGGAGGGCCCGGGCGGGTACCAGTTCGTGGGCCGCACCGTGCAGATCTGGAACCGGTTCCGCCGCGGCGGCCTCTTCCAGGAGGATCCGTGGGCGCTGCGGTTCTTCGACCGCATCGAGTGGTACCCGGTCGGCGCCGAGGAGCTGCTGGAGCTGCGCGCCGAGACCGACGCCGGCCGCGGGCACTACGAGACGGAGGACGGCGAGTTCTCCATCGCCGACCACCACGCGTTCCTGGCCGCGAACGACGCGTCGATCCGCGACTTCCGCGCGACGCAGACGCGCGCGTTCGAGGAGGAGAAGGCGCGCTGGCGCCTGTCGGGCGAGTTCGACGTGCGCGACGAGCCGCCCGTCGTCGAGGCCGCGACCGTCGCCATCCCGCCGGGTGCCACGGCCGTCACGGCGCCGTTCACCTCCACCGTGTGGCGCGTGGACGTGCGCCCGGGCGACGACGTGTCCGCGGGTGACGCCGTGCTCGCGGTGGAGGCCATGAAGATGGAGTCCGTCGTGGGCGCGCCGGTCGCCGGCCGCGTGCTCGACGTCCACATCCGCCCCGGGGAGCAGGTCGCGCCCGGGCAGGTCCTCGCCGTGATCGGAGCCGCATCGTGATCCCCGTCCCCGCCCTCTCCCCCGCCGCCCGCGTGCGCGACGCCTACGCCCGCATCGCCGAGGTCGACCGGCCGGAGGTGTGGATCGCGCTGCGGCCCGAGGCGGAGGTGCTCGCCGAGGCCGAGGCGCAGGATCCGGCGCTGCCGCTCGCCGGCGTGCTCGTCGCCGTGAAGGACAACATCGACGTCGCCGGGCTCGACACCACCGCGGGCGCGCGCTCCTACGCGTACCGGCCGGAGCGCGACGCCACCGCGGTCGCTCGGCTGCGCGCGGCGGGCGCGATCGTGATCGGCAAGGCGAACCTGGACCAGTTCGCGACGGGCCTCGTCGGCACCCGCTCGCCGTTCGGCGCGGTGCGGAACGCGTGGGACCCGACGCGCATCTCGGGCGGCTCGTCGAGCGGATCCGCCACGGCGGTGGCCCTCGGCATCGTCGACATCGCGCTCGGCACCGACACCGCGGGATCCGGGCGCGTGCCGGCCGCGCTCGGCGGCATCGTCGGCGTGAAGCCCACGCGCGGCATCGTGCCGGCCACGGGCGTCGTGCCCGCCTGCCGCTCGCTCGACTGCGTGACCGTCTTCGGGCGGTCGCTGGAGCTGTCGCGCGCGGCGGTGGAGGTCATGTCGGGGCCCGACGGCGAGGATCCGCTCGCCCGCGACGACCTCGCCATCGCGGACCTGCCGACCCGCCCGCGCGTCGCCGTGCCGCTGCCCGCGCAGCTCGCCGGGCTCGACGAGGGCTGGGACGGGGCGTTCGCCGCCGCCGTCGACCGGTTCCGCCAGCTCGGCTGCGAGGTCGTGGAGGTGGACATCGCGCCGCTGCTGGAGGCCGCGACCCTGCTCTACGACGGCGCGTTCGTCGCCGAGCGGTACGCGGCGGTGGGCGCGCACATCGAGGCGCACCCGGATCTCGTGGGCGACGACCTCGATCCCACGGTCGCGGGCATCGTGCTCGCGGGCGCCCGGCCGAGCGCAGCCGACCTGTTCGCCGACCGGGAGCGCCTCGACCTGCTCGCGGCGGCCAGCCGGCGCGTGCTCGGCGACGCCGTCGCGCTGCTGACGCCGACGACCACCGGGCACCCGACGCTCGCGGAGGTCGCCCAGGATCCGGTCGGCGCCAACAGCCGCCTCGGCCGCTACACGAACTGCGCGAACCTGCTCGACCTCGCCTCGCTCGCGATCCCCGCGGGTGCCGTCGCCGGGCTGCCGTTCGGGGTGATGCTCACGGGCCCCGCGTTCACGGACCGCCGCCTGGCCGCGCTCGCGACCGCGTTCCTCGCGCCGACCGTCGACCTGCTCGTGGTGGGCGCGCACCTCCGCGGTGAGCCGCTCAACGGGCAGCTCGTGGCGGCGGGCGGATCCTTCCTCCGCGACGCCGCGACCGCACCCGCGTACCGGCTGTACGCGCTCGACACCGTGCCGCCGAAGCCGGGGCTCGTGCGCGTGGCGCCGGGCACGGAGGCGCCGGGCACGGACGGGCGGGGCGCGAGCATCGCCGGCGAGCTCTGGCGCCTCCCGACCGCGGGCTTCGCCACGTTCACCGCCGCGCTGCCCGCGCCCATGGCCATCGGCCGCGTGACGCTCGACGACGGATCCGAGGTCCGCGGCTTCCTCGTCGAGGGCTTCGCGGTGGAGGGCGCGACGGAGATCACCGGGCACGGCGGGTGGCGGGCCTACCGGAGCGCCGTGTGACGCGGGCCCCCGCCTGCGAGGATGGCCGGATGGCGAAGGACGACAAGCCCGGCCGCGTCGGGCGCCCCCGGGCCGTGCCCGACGCCGGGTCGACGCTGAGCCCGCGCGAGCAGATCCTCGACGCCGCCGCCGCGCTCTTCGCGGAGCACGGCCTGAGCGGCACGTCGACGCGCGCGATCGCCGAGCGGGTCGGGATCCGCCAGGCGTCCCTCTACTACCACTTCGCCGGCAAGGACGACCTGCTCGTCGAGCTGCTCACGCGCTCCGTGCGCCCCAGCCTCGACGTGGTCCGCGGGATCGAGGAGCTCGTGCCCGAGCGCGCGTCCGCGGCCGCCGCGCTGCACGCGCTCGTGATGGTCGACTTCCGCACGCTCGCCGACACCCCGCACAACATCGGCACGCTCTACCTGCTGCCCGAGGTGCAGGGCGAGCGGTACGACGGCTTCCGCCAGCAGCGGCGCGAGCTGCAGGAGGCCTACGGGCGCATCGGCACGGCCGCGGCGAGCGCCGAGGTGCGCGCGACGATCGGGCCGGAGGCGCTGGGGGCCGTGCTGATCCAGCTGGCCGAGCTCGTGATCCAGCTCCGCCGCCGCGGCGAGCCCGACGACGCCGACCGCGACGCCATCGCCGCCACGTGCCTGCGCGCGTGCGGGCTCGGGACCGCGGAGATCGCCGAGGCGCGTCGCGAGGCGGAGGAGCTGCGGGCCGTCACCGCCTGAGGCCGGGCGCGCGCTGCCGCCTGGCCGCGTCAGCCGATCCGCGCCAGCAGCTCGAGCGACCGCTCCAGCACGAGGGCCGTGGCGACCGGATCCGACGACGGCAGCGACGCGTCCGTGAAGAGGTGCGCGTCGCCGTCGTAGACGAACACCTCGGCGAGGTCCGGTCCGACGACCGCCGCCAGCTCGCGCGCGGCCTCGAGGTCGCCCTCGCTCGCGAAGAACGGATCCCGCGCCATGCCGTGCACCTGCACCGGCACGCCCGCGGGCCACGGGCCGTACGCCCAGTCGGCGGACAGCGACACGAACGACTCGTAGAGGAGCGCGCCGCGGGCACCCGGGCGGGTCTGCGCGAGGCGCTGCGCGATGGATCCGCCCCAGGAGGAGCCCGCGTACACGAGCTCGGCAGGCAGCCCGGCGAGCGCGCGGTCGGTGCGCTCGGCGACGACGTGGTCGGCGAGGCCCGCCATGAGCGCGAGGCCCGCCTCGATCGACTCGGGGAGCGCCCCGTCGAACAGGTCGGGCACGTGCACGACGTGCCCGCCGTCGCGGAGCGCGTCGGCGAACGCGTGCACGCCGGGGGTCGCGCCCTGCACGTGGTGGAACAGCACGATCTCGGCCATGGGCGCGCCTCTCGTCGTCCGCGCCGGGCGCGGGTCCGAGCGCTCCGTCGCGGGGCGCCCTGCGGCCACCCTAGGCAGGCGGGTCAGCGCGCGGAAGGGCGATCGTCGTCGCGGCCGGGCGCGAGGTGCGCCCCGAAGGACGCGCGCCGGGCCTCGTCGACGGCGTCGTCGAAGCGGAGGTCGGGGTCGCCGAGCTGGGCGATCACGGCGAGCGCGTGGATCCGCACCCGGGCGTCCGCCGCGCGCCGCGACCGATCGAGCACCGGCAGCGCGGCCCGGCCCACGCTCGCGAAGGCCCGCGCGAGGCTGGCCTGCGTGTCCCGGCCGCCGCGGCCGAGCTGCGACGCGAGCTGCTGGGAGAGCCAGCGGGCGCCGGCCGGGTCGCGGTCGCCGTCGACGAGGCCCGACGCCGTGCGCCAGGCCGTGCGCGCGACGTGGTCGTCCGGATCCCGCAGCAGCGCCGGCGTGATCGCGGGCAGCGCGCGCCGGTCGCCGATCTTGGAGAGCGTGTGCAGCGCCTGGCTGCGGGCCTGCGGGATGGGCGAGGCGAGCTCCGCGATGAGCGGCGGGATCGTGGCCTCCGGGTCGTGCCGGATGAGCGCCCACGTGAGCATCTCGCGCACGTTGAGGTCGGGCTCGACGCGGCAGCGGTGGATCAGCCCCTCGACGAGCGCGGGATCCGGCCGGGTGCCCGCGGTGAGCGCGGCCTGCAGCCGGGCCGACGCGTCGGGCGCGCGGAGGGCGGCGGCCAGGCGCGCGGCGATCTCGGCGTCGGCGGGGCGGCCGGGGCGCTCCGGCTCGGGCGTCCCGCCGTCGCGCGCGGCGTCCGTCACAGCACGTCCTCGACGCCGGCGAGCACCCGGTCCGGGTCCTCGAGCTGCATGTCGTGGTGGATCCCCGGCAGCCGCCGCACGTCCCACCCGGCGCCCTCCAGCTCGGCCGCGTACGCGTCCGGCAGCACGGCGGGCGCATCGTCGGAGAGGACGATCGTCGACGGCACGGCGGGCGCGCTCACCGCGAGCGGGTGGAAGGCGACGTCGCGGAACACGCCGACCGCCATGCCGCGGTCGAAGCGCCCCTGCGCGGCGGCGAGCGATGCGCGGACGGCGGCGGGGTAGGCCGCGCGCACGCGGGCGGCGGCGCGGGCCCGCGGGATCTGCGCGGCGGCGAGCCCCACGAGCGGCGCCGCCCAGAACAGGCGGCCGCGGATCCCCGTGGTCGGCAGCGCGAGCCGGAACCCGGGGTCGAGGTAGATCGCCCGGGCGGGCTCGAGGCGGGCGACGGCGCGCACCAGCACGGATCCGCCGAGCGAGTGCCCGACGACCGCGTCGAGCCCGCGCGGCAGGGACGCGGCGACGTCGTCGGCCATGTCCTCGACGCCGTAGCCGGACGCCCGGTCGCTCTCCCCGTGCCCCCGCAGGTCGACGGTCGTGACGGTGAACCGGCCGGTGGCGACGAGCCGGTCGACGACGGGCGCCCAGGTCGCGCCGTCCGCGCCGAGGCCGTGGACGAGGCCGACGTGGCGCGCGCCGGAACCGGTGGTGACGCGGTGCAGCTGCATGGGTCCAGTGTCCTCCGGAGGGAGGCCCGCCGCCGAGCGCGGGACGGCCCCGCATCCGTCACGGATGCGGGGCCGTCGGTCGAGCCTCCGAGCGGATGCGGCGCTACAGCGTCGCCGCCGCCGGGTCCCAGTCCTCGGCCAGCGGCGTCGGCTTCTCGACGGTCGACGCCACCATCACGACCTCGCGGCTCTCGGCCGCGTCGGAGATCGCGAGCAGCACGTCGAGCACGTGCGCCGCGACCTCGCCGGATGCGCGCACCGGGTCGCCGCCGCGGATGCTGCGCGCGAGGTCCAGCACGCCGGATCCCCGGCCGTACGTGGATCCCACCGCCGTCAGCGTCTCGGGCTCCTGCTGCCCGAAGCGCCACAGCTGGCTGTCGCCCTCGAAGGTGTTCGGATCGGGGAGCACGATGGTGCCCTCGCTGCCCGAGATCTCGACGAAGCCCATGCGCGGCAGCGCGTTCTGGAAGCTGAAGGTCGACTGCGCCGACTGCCCGCCCGCGAACGAGATGAGCGCCGCGTGGTGCGTCGGCACCTCCACCGGGAACTCGGTGCCCTGGCGGGGTCCGCTGCCGATGGTGCGCGTGGTGCGCGAGGTCGAGGAGACCGCGCTCACCGTCTCGGCCGCGCCGAACGCGTGCACGAGCGTGGTGACGTAGTACGGGCCCATGTCGAACAGGGGTCCGGCGCCGCGCGCGAACAGGAACTCGGGGTTCGGGTGCCAGGCGTCGGGGCCGGGAACGTGGAAGAGCGTCGTCGCCGTGAGCGGCTCGCCGATGTCGCCGCGGGCGATGGCGCGCATGGCCGACTGGATCCCCGCGCCGAGCACGGTGTCGGGCGCGCACGCGACCTGCACGCCGGCCGCGCGTGCCGCCTCGAGCAGGTCCTGGCCGGACGCGTGGTCGAGCGCCAGGGGCTTCTCGCTCCACACGTGCTTGCCGGCCGCGACGATCCGCCGGCCGACCTCCGCGTGGGTGGCGGGCAGCGTGAGGTTCACGACGATCTCGATCTCGTCCATGCGCAAGAGCTCGTCGACCGTGCCGTGGTGCGGCACGCCGTGCTCCTCGGCGCGTGCGCGGGCGCGGTCGAGGTCGATGTCGGCGACGAACAGGACCTCGAGGTCCGGCATCGCCGTCATGTTCTCCAGGTAGGTGCCCGAGATGACGCCCGCGCCGATGACGCCGACGCCGACGCGGCCGGTGCCGCCGGTCACTTGTCGTTCTCCGCGAGCCAGGCGAAGGACGCCGCGATGCCGTCGAAGACGTCCCCGGCGTAGTCGTCGAACTCGACGACGCGCAGCGCGTGCGGTGCGGCCGCGAGCACGGCGGCGACGTCGACGTCGCCCTGGCCGGCGGGCTCCTGCATCTTGAAGGCCTGCGCGAGCTCCGGGGGCACGACGAGCGCGGACTCGGCGCTCGGCAGCACCTTGGCGATGGCGTCGGAGATCTTGCCGTCCTTCACGTGCAGGAATTGCACGCGGTCGCCGAGCCGGCGGAGGAGGGCGGGGGTGTCCATGCCGCCGACGGTCGACCAGAAGGTGTCGAGCTCGAGGACGACGTCGGCGTTGAGGCGCTCCACGAAGAGCTCGTAGACGGGGCGTCCGTCGACCGTGTTCGCGAACTCCCACTGGTGGTTGTGGTAGCCGAAGGCGAGCCCGCGCGCGGCGGCCTGCACCTGCAGCTCGTTGACGCGGTCGGCGATCCGGTGCGCGTCGTCGGCGGTCTGCCAGCGCTCGGAGGGGATGAACGGGTCGATGACCGTCTGGATCCCGAGCTTCGCGGCGGCGTCGAAGGTGCGGGCGGCCTGGTCGTCGTCGCCGTCGATGACGGGCGCGTGGCCGGAGGGCGCGGTGACGCCGGACGCGGCGAACGCGGCGGCGAACTCGTCGGCGCGCTCGACGAACGCGTACGGCTCGACCAGCGTGTAGCCGATCTCGGCGACGCGGGCGACGGCGCCCTGCAGGTCGGCGGAGACGGCGTCGCGGACCGTGTAGAGCTGGACGGAGGGGGCGGACATGGTCGCTCCTTTCAGGAGGGTGACTGGTGGCCCACGGCCGCCGCACGCTCCCGCCGTCGCGTACGACGGCTGAGCCACGATGCCCGCAGGGTTCGACCGGCGCGAGACGCGCCGTGCCGTCAAACCTACCGTCGGTCGGGGTCCGGATCCCAGGGGGGCGGGCGACGGATCGTGGTCGATGTCGGACGCCGGTGCCAGGCTGGCGGCACCCGCTCGACGACGAGAGAAGGAGCACGCCATGAGGATCCGGCAGACGATCGTGGTGCTCGACGCACCGGACCTGGCCGCGGAGAGCGCCTTCTGGGCCGGCCTCCTCGACGGCGAGGTGCGCGTGGGCGGCGACTGGCACTACGTGTCCTTCGACGCCGACTGGCAGATCGGGATCCAGCCCGCGCCCGACTTCGTGCCGCCCGTCTGGCCGGGCGAGGGGCCGCGCCAGCAGCAGCAGATCCACCTCGACTTCTACGTCGACGACCTCGACGTGGAGCGCGAGCGCGTGCTCGCCCTCGGCGGCCGCCTGCTCCAGCCCGCCGAAGACCCGACGGCGCCCGACCGCTTCGACGTGTACGCGGATCCGGCGGGGCACCTGTTCTGCCTGTGCATCTCGAGCGAGGGCGCGGGGGCCTGAGGCGGAGCGCATCGGACTGGGCGGCCTGTCCGGCAGGCGTCACCCCGATGACGACCTCGACGGATCCGCAGCACCGGTGCCCTAGCGTGGATGCCTCGTGGATCGCGCCCGACGACCCGCTCATCGGCCGAGGAGGCACCGGATGGTGACGCCCTTCCGGCCCGGATCCCGCGCCGATCCCCGCCCCGCCACCACGGTCCGCGTCACCCGCCTCGTGCACCGGGGCCTCACCGTGCGGATCAGCACGCTCGGCAGCCCCGGCGACCGCGCCTTCGTGCTCGTCCCCGGCATCGGCGTGAGCTCCGACTACTTCGAGCGCCTCGCCCCGCGCCTCGACGCGCGGGGCACCGTGCACGCGCTCGACCTGCCGGGCTTCGCGGGCGTGCGGCACCCGGGCCGGGCGATCGGCATCCGCGAGTACGCCGACCTCGTCGGCGCCGCGATCGACGGGCTCGGCCTCGACGACCCCGTGCTCGTCGGCCACTCGATGGGCACGCAGGTGGTGGCGGACCTCGCGGCGCGGCGCCCGGGGATCAGCACGGTGGTGCTCATCAGCCCCGTCGTCGACCCGGCCGCGCGCCGGGTGCCCCGCGCGGCCCTCCGCTTCCTGCGCTCCTCGGTGCGCGAGCCGAGCCGGATCAAGGTGCTCGCCGTCCGCGCCTACCTCGTGTGCGGCGTGCGCTGGTTCCTCCGCGTGCTGCCGCGCATGATGCGGTACCCGATCGAGGCCCGCCTGCCGGACATCCGCGCGAGCACGCTCGTGATCCGCGGCGAGCACGACGCCGTCGCCCCGCGCGCGTGGGTGGAGGACATGGGACGCCTGCTCCCCCGGGCCCGGCTATGGGAGATCCCGGGCGCCGCGCACTCGGTGATGCACGCGCACGCCGACGAGGTCGCCCGCCTCTGCCTCGCGCACCTCGAGCGGCGGCCGGGCGACGGCTCCTCCACGGCGGACGCGTCGGCCGAGCTCCGCCGGTACCCGGAGGGCGAGGAGCACGACGACGACGAGCAGGCGGACTTCGCGCCCACGCTCGGCGACTCGATCCGCGGCCTCCGCGCGCAGCTCGCCGAGGGCATCGCGATCCGTCGCGACGACGACGCCGTGATCGGCCGCGCCAAGACCGCGCACGCCGAGGCCATGGCGGATGCGGCGGAGCGGGCTCGACGCCGCCGCGCTCGGGGGCGCAGCCGCTCCTCCCGTTAGCGCGGGGTCCGGCCCGCCTCCTCGCGGGCGCCGGTCGTGGTCGACCCTCCGCGCGTCGCCTGCTCCAGGGCCGCGAGCCGCGCCTCGATCCGCTCGGTCGCCCGCCGGGTCCGCACCGCGGAGACCGCGATCACGATGGCGAGCACGAGGCACGCGAGGGGGACCAGCAGGGACACGAGGCTGCCGAGCAGGAGCCCGGCCATCGGTCCTCCCGGCACGTCCGGCGCCCGGAAGCCCTCCAGCGTGGGGGCGTCGAAGGCCGTGAGGGCGATGAGGGCGAGTGCGGTGATGGGGTCCTCCAGGGCTGGGCGGGCGCGTCCGGGCGACGCTACCCGGGGCCGCGGGCGGGCGGAAGGGGTCGACGGGCGAGGCGCGTCCGTGCGAGTCGCGTCCGTGCGACGAGGCGCGCCCGACCGGGCGGCGGATCCGTCAGCCGCGCCCCCGCACGGCGCCGAACGCGTGCAGCCCCAGCTCGTCCGCGAGCCGCTGCGCGAGCCGCGCGCCGCGGACGCTCGTGCCCTGGTCGTCGAGGGGCGGGCTGAAGACGGTGGCGCCCATCCGGCCGGGAGCGGCGAGCACGATGGCGCCGGAGACGCTCGACTTCGCGGGCACGCCGACCCGCCGCATCCACCGGCCGGAGCCGTCGTAGACGCCGCACGTGGCCATGACCGAGACCGTGTCACGCGCGACCTGCCGGGGGACACGCGAGACCCCGTGAGCGGGTTACGCCCTCCGCACGCGAGCGTCGCACCCATCGCCGCCAGGATCTCCGCGCTCACCCGCACCGCGCACGCCCGGGCGTAGGCGGCGACGGCGTCGTCGGCCGAGACGTGCAGCGTGCCCTCCGAGCGCATCAGGTGGGCGAGCGCGTGGTTGCGGTCGCCGAGGAGCTGCTCGCACTCGGCGACCTCCTCGTCGACCTCGAGCTCCCGACCGGCGAAGGCGCTGAGGCCCGCGAGGATCCGCGCGGTGCGCTCCTCGAGGGAGGATCCGCGGACGAGGCTCGCCGTGAGGATCGCGCCCGCGTTCACCATCGGGTTCGGCGGCCGGCCGGTGCCGCTCTCCAGCTTGATCGCGTCGAACGCCTCGCCCGTCGGCTCGATGCCGACCTCGTCGAGCGCGTCGCCGTCGGTGTCGGCGAGCGCCAGCGCGAAGAGGAACGGCTTGACCGCCGACTGGATGGAGAAGGGGTGCGCGCTGTCGCCCGCGGCGTGCGTGCGGCCGTCGGGCGTGACGAGCGCGATGCCGGAGAGCGACGGATCCGCGTCCGCGAGCTGCGGGATGCTGTCGTCGACCCGGCCGCCGTCCTCGTCGGCGACTCCGGCGAGCAGCGCATCGAGGTCGAGCGCGTGGGCGGCGTCGTGGGCGGGATCGTGCGGGACGGATCCGGGAGCGGGCATGCCCCCACCCTGCCAGCGGGCGCGACGGGCGGTCGTGTCGCGGATCGCGTCGGCCGGCCGTACCGGCGTCATCACCGCGATGGAGGAGGAAGGCCCGGCCTCCGTGCACGGAGGGCCGGGCGAGTGCGGGCATCTCCCCCCGGAGACGCCCACTCCATGCGTGGACCGCCCACCCGAAGGGCTGATCCCGCTGGTTGACAACGTAGGCCAAACGCCGGATGCATGCATCTGCATCGACGTTCTGCGGCTAGTCCAGTCGGTCAGCCGATGGTGTCGCGCGGATCGCGGAGGAGCTGCGAGCGGCGGGCGGGGTGCCGACAGGGCCGGTCTCCCGGGGCGCCGCAGCCGGCGGGCGACATCGCGCAGGAGCCCGCGGGGCCCGTCAGTCCAGGGCCCACACCCACAGCTCGTCGCCCCAGAAGACGAGGAGGACGACCAGCGCGACCACGGCCAGCACGGCGCCGGCCGCGGAGACGTCCACCGATGCGCGGCGTCTCCCCGAGATCCACAGCAGCCGGGCCGCGACGACGGCCACCGGCACCATGACGAGGGGACCGAAGATGACCGCCATGACCGTCGTGCCTCCGACGACATGCGAGAGCCCCGGCGGCAGGAACGTGGAGACGTCGCCGCCCCGGACGCCGTAGGCCGCCTCCCCGTCGGTCGACGTCACGCCCGAGGCGGCCAGTCCGACCACGTGGAAGACGTTGCTCCCGAGCACGAGGACGGCCGCGGCGAGCAGGGCCGGACCCAGCCAGCGCGGCGCACCCGACGGCGCGGTCGACGGCTGCTCCGGACCTCGGCCGGCGGGAACGGATCGATCTGCCACACGCCGAGCGTCCCGCTGACGCGACGACGACGGAAGCCGTGCGCGAGCTGTCCGTCGGACGTTCATCGCGCCGACCCCTGGCGGGACCGGAGGCCGCCGGCGATGGGGCCGGGGCGGCTACCCGCCGCCACGGGCGCGCGCGCCGCTCTGCGCGGCGCAGCGGGACGGATCAGCGGAAGTCGCCCACCTGTCGCTCGACCGGGACCGTCCCCGGCACGATGACGTCGCCCGTGTGGGCGGTGGTGACCGTCTCGATCAGGACGATCTCCACCTCCTCGTCCGCGACCGGGTTGTGCTGCACGCCGCGGGGCACGACATGGAACTGGCCGGGACCCAGCACGACCTCCTGGTCGTCGGGCAGCTGGATGCGCAGGCGACCCGAGACGACGAGGAACATCTCGTCCTCGGCGTCGTGCGCGTGCCACGTCAGCTCACCGAGCAGCTTCGCGACCTTCACGTACTGGTCGTTCACCCGCCCGACGACCCGCGGGGTCCAGTGCGCGGTCACCTCGCGGAGCTCGGCGGCGATGTCGGTCACGGGAGGATGCGTCATGCCCCCATCCTCGGTGATGGACCGTCCGCGCGACGGCACCCGACCGGGACACCCGACCGCCCCGCCCGGCAGGTGATCCGCCGCCGTCCGCGGATCACCCGCCGTCCGCGGGCCGGAGCGACGACCAGACCTCGACGACGCCCTCGCCGTACTCGGCGTCCGCCTCGGCCTGCCGCGTGCCGTCGTCGTGGATGACCTGCACCGACGCGCGGCCCCGGTACTCGCCGAGCGAGAGCGGCCCGTCGGGGGTGCCCATCTGGCGCGCGTAGTCCTCGATGGCGCGGGCGACCGCCTCGGCGTTCCCGGGATCGCCCGGTGTCGGCTCGGGGAGGGGGGCCTCGGTGGACGGGGCCCGTGGATCGTAGGACTCGGGCGTGCGCGTGAGGGTGAACGTCGTCCCGTCCCACGTGCCGAAGACCTCGTAGTCGCCCCAGGTGCTGCCCGACTGGCTCTCCTCGTCGTCGACGTCCGCCCAGTCCCACCCCTCGATGGGCGGGCCGCCGCACGTGGGCGGGAGGGACTGGCCGACGCCGCCCAGGCACAGCTCCGCGCCCTGCCCGCTGTCGAGGACGAAGGTCCGCGCGGTCAACTCATCGGCCGGGCGCTCCGGGGCGGTGGGGGCGGAGATGGGAGCGGTGTCGGCGGATCCCGCGGCGCATCCGCCGAGCAGGGCGACGGCGACGATCAGCGGCGCGACCGCGGCGGGGGACCTCATGGGGTCAGCCTGCGGTCGGCCGAGGCCGGCCCGTACTCCCCACTTCGGGGCCCGGCGACGGATCACCCGGACGAGGCGCGAGCCGCCGCCGCGACCGCCGCCGCGACGAGCTCCCCGTCGGTCGCGTCGTGCGCGGCCTCGCCGCCGCCCGGGCCCACGCGCGTCGCGACCACGCGCCGCCGGGCCGAGAGGTGGATCGCGTCGACGCCCGCGCGCACGAGCCCGGGGATCGCGTCGACCGTCACGCCCCCGCCGGCCTGGATCTCGAGCCGCCCGTCCGCGCGCGCCACCAGCTCCGCGAGCGCCGGCACCCCGTCGCCCGCCCGCTCCGCGCCGCCGGACGTGAGCACGCGGCCGACCCCCGCGGCGAGGAGCGCGTCGAGGGCTTCGAGCCGGTCGTCGACGGCGTCGATCGCCCGGTGGAACGTGAGGACCGCGTCGCCGGTCGCATCGACGAGCCGCGCGAGGAGGTCCCAGTCGACCCGCCCGTCGTCGGTGAGCCCGCCCGAGACGATGCCCGCGGCCCCCGCGGCGAGCGCCGCCCGCACGTCGCGCAGCATGACCGCGCGCTCGTCGGCGTCGTGCACGAACCCGCCGGACCGCGGCCGCACGAGGACGTGGACGGGCACCCCGGTCGCCACCGCGCTCTCGACGAGCCCGATGCTCGGGGTCACGCCGCCCGTCGCGGCGAGCGCGGAGCACAGCTCGACGCGGTCGGCGCCCGCTGCCGCCGCGATGCGCGCGGAGGCGGCGTCCTGCACGGCGATCTCCACCGCGACGCGTCGGGCACGGGACGGGTCGAGGGGGCGCGGCATGGGCCCATGCAAGCACGGGCGCCCGGATCCGGCCGCGCCGCAGATGAAGAACATGTTTATGCAAGCGCGATTTAACACGGCGCGTGCCTGCGCGGGCCCCGGCGCTCGGAGCATGGGTGCCACCCGCCGCCCGCATCGCGACCCCCAGGAGACACCGTCATGGCCGACATCACCCGCCGCACCGCCATCGGGCTGGGAGGGGCCTTCGGCCTCACCGCGCTCCTCGCCGCCTGCGCCTCCGGATCCAGCGGCGGTGGCGGCCCCGCCACCGCCGACCTCCGCGTCTGGATGATGACCGACTCGGTCTCCCAGGACGCGCGCGACTGGCTGAAGAGGACGTTCGAGGAGCAGCACCCCGGATCCACGCTCACCATCGAGCTGCAGGTCTGGGACGGCATCGTCTCGAAGCTCCAGACCTCGCTCGCGAGCGCCGACTCCACCCCCGACATCATCGAGCTCGGCAACACGCAGGCCCCCACCTTCTGCGCGGTCGGGGCCCTCACCAGCCTCGAGGACATGAAGGAGGAGCTCGGCGGATCCAGCCTCACGCAGTCGCTCGTGGAGCTCGGCTCGCACGACGGGCAGATGTACGCGGCGCCCTTCTACGCGGGCAGCCGCCTGTTCTTCTACCGCAAGGACATGTTCCAGGAGGCGGGCGTCGCGATCCCCACGACCGTCGACGAGCTCACCGCCGCCGCCGCGACCCTCCAGGCCGCGCACGCGGACGACCCGTCGTTCTCGGGCCTGTACCTCCCCGGCATCTCGTGGCAGTCGGCGCTCGCGTGGCAGTTCACCGAGGGCGGCCGCCTCGCCGAGCAGGACGGCGACACCTGGAAGGGCTCGCTCTCCAGCCCCGAGAGCCAGAAGGCGTTCCAGGCGCTGCAGACGATCTGGGAGACGGGATCCACCGCGGGCGGCGTCACCGACAGCGAGGTCGCCGAGAAGCCGTGGGTGCCGTTCAACGCGGGCGAGACCGCGATGTTCTTCGGCTTCAACTGGCACCTGGCGAACATCGACCAGGCGCTCGTCGACGCCGGGAACGTCGGCTACTTCGGCTTCCCGTCGGCCGCGGGCGGCGACGCCGGGCACCCGTTCGCGGGCGGATCCAACGTCGCCATCTCCGGCCGCTCCAAGAACCAGGACCTCGCCAAGGAGGTCATGCGGCTGATCTTCTCCCAGCCGTTCCAGGAGTACTTCGCCACCCAGGGCGGCTGGGTCCCCGGCAACCTCGACTACGCCGCCGCGCTCGGCAGCGACGAGCTCGCCACCCTCACCACGGAGGCCGTGCGCAACTCGGTGGGCACGCCCGCCGCGCAGAACTGGGCGCTCGTCGAGGGCGCGCGCGTGATCGACGACTTCTACGTCGCGGTCGCGGCCGGCGGCGACACCGTCGCGCTCGCCTCCGCGGCGGACGCCAAGCTCACGAGCCTCCTCGGCCCGGCGTGATCCGCCCGTGAGCGCCGTCCTCAGCACGTCCACCTCCACGCCGTCGCCCGCGCCGGCGCTCGAGGCGCCGCGCAGCCCCCGGACCGAGCGCCGGCTCGCGTGGGTGCTCGTCCTGCCCGCCATGGCGATCGTCGCGGTCGGCCTCGGCTACCCGCTGGCGCGGCAGGTGATCATGTCGTTCCAGCGCTTCGGCCTCGCGCAGCAGTTCGGGCAGGCGCCCGAGCTGGTGTGGCTCGACAACTACGCGCAGGTGCTCGGGGATCCGGCCTTCTGGGCCTCGCTCGGCCGGTCGGTGGGCTTCTGCCTCGCGTGCGCGGCCGCCACGGTGGTGGTCGGCACGGCGGGCGCGATGCTCTTGACGCAGGTGCGCCGGTCGATCGCGGTGAGCGTGCAGATCGTCATGCTCGTGGCCTGGGCCATGCCCGTGCTCAGCTCGCTGCAGGTGTTCCAGCTGCTGTTCGACCCGCGCAGCGGCGTCGTCGGCTACGTGCTCGGCCGGCTCGGCGCCGAGGGGATGGTGGGCTACAACTGGCTCTCGGACCCCGTGACGTTCTTCGTCGTGGCGGGCCTCCTCATCACGTGGATGAGCGTGCCGCTCGTGGTCTTCATGGTCTACGCGTCGGTGACGCAGCTCGACGAGTCGATGATGGAGGCCGCGCAGCTCGACGGCGCCGACGGCCGCCAGCGCTTCGTGCACATCGTGGCGCCGTCCGTGGCCCCCGTGCTCCTGCTCGTGAGCCTGCTGCAGGTGATCTGGGACCTGCGGGTGTTCACGCAGATCCACATCCTGCAGCAGAGCAGCGGCATCACCGACCAGACGAACGTGCTCGGCACGTTCGTCTACCAGATCGGGCTCTCCGGCGGGAACTACGGCGTCGCCTCGGCCGCCGCCATGGTCATGCTCGCCGTCAGCCTGCTGCTCACCTGGCGCTACATCCGAGCGCTCCTGACCGAGGGGGACGGCCGATGACCGCGACCATCGCACGCACGACGACCGCCGCCGACGCCGCCACCGCGCCTCCCGCCGCGTCGGCCGCCGGGGCGCCGCCCGCCTCCCGCGCCCCCCGCGCGCGCCGCCGCCGCTCCCCCGGCCGCGTCGCGCTCGACATCGTGGCGATCGCGTTCGGCCTGGTCTGGCTGTTCCCCGTCTACTGGATGGTGGACGCGGCCTTCCTCACCTCCGAGCAGCTGTCGTCGCGCACGCCCACGTGGATCCCCCTCGGCGGCACGGTCGAGCACTTCGCGCGCGTGCTGGGCGACGGCCGCTTCTGGTCGGCGCTGCGGATGAGCACGCTCATCGCGCTCGTCGTCGTGGCCGGCTCGCTCGCGTTCGGCGTGGTCGCGGCGTTCGCGCTCAGCCGGTTCCGCTTCCGGGGGCGCACCTCGATGATCGTCGCCGTGCTCGTGATCCAGATGATCCCCGCGGAGGCGCTCTTCATCTCGCAGTACCGCATGCTCGACGGCTGGGGCCTGCTCAACTCGGTGCTCGGCCTGAGCATCCTGTACCTCGCCGCCAACGTGCCGTTCACGATCTGGGTGCTCAAGGGCTTCGTCGACGGGATCCCCGTGGAGCTCGAGGAGGCCGCCATGCTCGACGGCTGCAGCCGCGTCGGCGCGTTCCGCCGGGTGACGCTGCCGCTGCTCGGATCCGGCCTCGTCGCCTCCAGCATCTTCAGCTTCCTGGCCGCCTGGAACGAGTACACGCTCGCGCTCGTGACGCTCTCCGCCGACGACAGCCGCACGCTGCCGCTCTGGTTGCAGGGCTTCCGGGGCCAGATGCAGGAGACCGACTGGGGCGGCATCATGGCAGGATCGACGCTCATGGCGCTCCCCGTGGTGATCCTCTTCCTCATCGTGCAGAAGCGCATGGCGACGGGCCTCACCGCGGGCGCGGTCAAGTGACGGACCTCCCGCGGCTCGAGCTGCGGGTCGCCCGGCCGGTCATCGCGTTCGACATCGGCGGCACGGACGTCAAGATCGCCGTCGTCGACGCGCGCGGCGAGGTCGTCGAGACCCGCTCGATCCGCACGCCCACCCATGACGCCGACGCGCTGGTCGCCGCGCTCGCCTCGGCCGTCGCGGACGCCGCGCGCGACCACCCGCGGGCCGCGCCCGCCGCGATCGGCGTGCACGTGGCCGGCGTCGTCGACGACGACCGCGGCGTGGTCGTGCTCGCCGAGCACGTGGGACTCCGCGAGGTGCCCATGCGCGACCTGCTGGCCGACGCCACCGGGCTGCCGGTCGCGTTCGGCAACGACGCGCGCGGCGCCGGGGTCGCCGAGTTCGAGATGGGCGCGGCCCGCGGCGCCCGCGACGCCGTCGTGGTGTCGATCGGCACGGGGATCGGCGCGGCCGTCTTCGTCGACGGCCGGCTCTACACGGCGGGCGGCCGCGGCGCCGAGCTCGGGCACATGCGCACGACGCCCGTGGGATCCGACGCGGGCGTCCGCTGCGCGTGCGGCGGATCCGGCTGCCTCGAGACCGTCGCCTCGGCCCAGGGCGTGGCCCGCGCGTACGCCCGCGCGACCGGGAGCGCGAGCGCCGAGGGCGGGTCGGCGCGCGTGTTCCGGGCCGCGGCCGACGGGGATCCCGTCGCGCAGCGGGTCGTCGACGCGTGCATCGACGCGCTGGCGCTCGCCTTCGCGCAGCTGACGGCGATCCTCTCCCCCGAGGTCGTCGTGGTCGCCGGCGGGCTGTCCCGCGCGGGCGAGCAGCTCCTCGGGCCGCTGCGCGAGCGGCTCGACTCCCTCCTCACGTTCCAGCGCCGCCCGCTCGTGGTGGCCGCGCGCTTCGGCGGGCAGGCCGGCGTCATCGCGTCGGCGCTCATCGCCGGGCGCCTTCCGGAGGCGGCCGACGGCGACGCCGCCGTGCCCGCGTCCCTCGCGAGCGCGGCCGCCGCGCCGGTCGTCGGCGGATGACCGTCCCGCCGCCGACGGGTCCGCCGGGTCCGCCCGGACCACCCGCCGCGCGCCCGCCCGAGCGCCTGCTCGGCGGAGGCCGCCTGCCCCCGCCGCCGCCGCGGATCCGCCGCCAGGTCCCCGACAGCGAGATCGCCGGGGAGACCGCGTCGGCGCTGCTCTACATGATCGCCACGGGCTCGGCCACGAACCGCGCCGACCTCGCCCGCACCCTCGGGCTGCCCCCGTCGACGATCACGGGGAAGATCACGCAGCTGCTGCGCTCCGGCCTCGTCGAGGAGCGCGGATCCGGCGACCCGACGGGCGGCCGCCGCCCGCGCGTGCTGCACCTGCGCGACGACGCGGGCGTGATGCTCGCCGCCGACCTCGGACGCAGCCACGCCCGGCTCGCGCTCCTCAGCATGTCCGGCACCATCGTCGACGCGCGCACCATCCCCATCGACATCGGCGCCGGCCCGCTCGGCGTGCTCGCGCTGGTCGCCACGGCGCTGCGGGCGCTCGTCGCGGAGTCCGGGGACCCCGTCGTCCGCGGCGTCGGCATGTGCCTGCCGGGCCCGGTCGACACCGCGCGCGGCATGGTCGAGTCGCCCGCCTCGATGCCCGGCTGGCACCGCTTCGACGTCGTCGGCTGGCTCGCGGACGAGTTCGACGCCGTCGCCGTGGTCGACAACGACGCCAACATGATGGGCCTCGGCGAGCACGCCACCCTCGACCGCCGGGCCGCCGGATCCCGCGTGCGGGTGGGCAGCATGCTGTTCCTCAAGGCGGGCGCGTCCGTCGGCTGCGGCATCGTCATCAACGGCCACGTGTACCGCGGCGCCACCGCGCTGGCGGGCGACATCGCGCACGTGCGTGTCGCGGCGGCGGCGGGGATCCCGTGCAACTGCGGCAACAGCGGGTGCCTGGAGACGGTGGTCGGCGCCGCGGGCGTCGTCGCGGGGCTGCGCGCGGCGGGAGCCCCCGTGCGTGACCTGCCCGACGCCGTGCGGCTCGCCCACGACGGCGACGCGCGCGCGACCACGCAGCTGCGCCAGGCGGGGCGCACGGTCGGCGACACCCTCGCCGCGGTCGTCAACTTCTTCAACCCGGAGGTGGTGGTCATCGGCGGGATGCTGTCGACCGTCGAGCCGTTCGTCGCCGCCATCCGCTCGCAGCTCTACGAGAGCTGCCACCCGCTCGCGACGACGACGCTGCGGATCCAGCAGAGCGAGGCCGGCGTGGACGCGGGCGTGCTCGGCATCGGGCAGCTGTGCCTGCGGCGGGCGCTGGCGCGGCTGTACTGAGCCCCGCGTCCCGCGCCGTCAGATCGGGCGCGTCATCATGCGGGCGGAGAGATCGGGCGTCCCCGTCACCTCGTCGAACGGCACCATCGGCCGGACGATGCGGTGGTGGGGCAGCCGCGCGAGGTCCTGGTCGACGCCGCCGGGCGTGAGCGCCATCATCCAGTCGGCCGCCATCGCGTGCAGCTCGGGCTCGAGGTAGCCGATCTTCACGACCACGAGGTCGGCGGCCCTCGCGTCGATGCCGTTCCGCGTGAAGTCCGCCTCCAGGTGGTACGGCTTCCGCCGGGCCGTGAGGATCACGCGCAGGCCGCCCACGCGCACCACCGCCTCCACGTCGGCCGCGGGATCCCCCTCGGCGATGTGCTCGACCGTGCCGCGGATCTCGGCGGGCGGCGCCACCGTGTCGTCGACGAGCGCGCCCGCCCGCACGTCGACGCGCCCCCCGACGCCGGCCGCGACGCACGCGGCGACGGCACCCGGATCCGGGATCGACGCGTAGACCGCCTCGACCGCGCCCGACGCGATCTCCGGCCGCGCGAGCAGCGCGCGCAGGGTGCCCGTGGCGTCGCCCGCGCCGCCGGCCGTGGGGTTGTCGCCCGAGTCGCTCACGAAGAACGGCCGCGCGGCGCTCGCGACGGCCCGGTCGAGGCACTCGTCGAGCGTGCCGACGGGCGCCACGAAGGCGAAGTCGTCGCGCACGCGCCAGAGCTCGGCGGCCAGATCCTCGGCGGACGCCGCGACGACCTCCGCGTCGTCGCCGGTTACGACCACGGCCGCGTGGTTGCGCGGCTCGTCGGCCCACGCGTAGCCGATCCAGATCCCCGCGTCGATCACGCCGTCGCGCGCCGTGATCCCCGGGATCCGCCCGTACAGCCCCTTCGCCGGCTCGTCGCGCGTGCTGGTCTTCTCGCCCGGCAGCAGGATCGGCACGGGCACCCACGCGGTCGCCACCGGTTCCCGACGCCTCGGCCCCGTCAGCCGGTCGACGAGGTTCCGCACCGCGCGCTCCACGGTCTCGAGCGCGTCCTCGTGCGGCGCGAGGCGGTAGCAGGTGATGAGGTCGACCGAGCTCGCGAGCAGCGGCGTGACGTTCCCGTGCAGGTCCATGGTCGCCGAGACGATCGCGTCGGGGCCGACGAGCGTGCGGATCCGGCCGGCCAGCACGCCCTCGGGGTCGTCCGTGCCGATCACGCTCATCGCGCCGTGCACGTCGTAGAGCACGCCGTCGACCGGGCCGTCCTCGCGCAGCGTCCGCTCGAGCGCGCCGAGGAGGTCGTCGACGATCGCGCGGTGGTCGTCGGCCGGGACGGGGCCGCCGGGGATCGCGCGGAAGTGCGGCAGCGCCGTCCAGTCGGTGCGCTCACGGAGCGGGGATCCGGGCGCGAGGAACGGGTAGCGGGCGAGGTACGCGTCGCCCTCGGTGCGCACGAACTGGTCGACGCGGGTCACGGCGGGCGAGTACACGCTCGCCTCCAGCGACATGCCGAGCGAGACGATCCGGGGGCGGTGCGGCATGGGATCCCTTCCGTCCGGCGCGGGTCGGCGAGCGCCGCCCTCCTGCCGGGTCCTCCCACCATATGGACGGGGTCCCCGCGCCCCGGCGGCCGGCGGTTACGTCTCCGTTAAACCGGCGGCGAAGGAACGGCCGGCCCGGGGCGACGGCCCGCGCCGCACCTAGCGTGAGGGCACGGCCGACCGCCCGGCCGCCGGAACCGGAAGGCCGCCCATGCGCATCGGCGTCAGCTCCTACACGTTCGCCCCGGCCCTCGAGGCCGGCACCCTGACCGTCCCCGACGTGGTCGACCTCGTGGCCGACTCGGACGCCAGCCACCTGGAGATCTCGATCGCGGGCCTCGGCAGCGAGCTCGTCGACGATCCGGAGCTGGTCGCCGCGATCCGCGCCCGCGCCGACGAGCGCGGCGTCGAGCTCGCGAACTACGCGGTCGGCGCCGACTTCCTCGACCCCGACCTCGACGGGCAGGTCGCCCGGCTGCACGAGCACCTCCGGGTCGCGCACGAGCTCGGGATCCCGCTGCTCCGCCACGACGTGTTCGCGTGGTCCTGGCGCGAGGCCGACGACGACGCGTTCGAGCGCGCGTTCGCGACGATCGTGCCCGTCTGCCGCGACCTCGCCGACCACGCGGCGACGCTCGGCATCGCCACCACGGTCGAGAACCACGGCATGAGCATGAACGCGAGCGACCGGATCCTGCGCCTCGTCGAGGCCGTCGACCGTCCCGCCTTCCGCGTCACGCTCGACGTCGGCAACTCCCTGTGCGTCGACGAGGACCCGCTCACCGCCGTGCCGCGCCTCCTCCCCCACGCCGCCGTCGTCCACCTCAAGGACTTCGACGTGCGCGACGTGCCGCCGGACGACACGTGGATGACGACGCTCGGCGGGCGCGGGATCCGCGGCGCGGTCGTCGGATCCGGCGACCTCCCCATCGGCCCGCTCCTGGCGCTCGTCGCGGGCTCGGGCTTCGACGGCCCGGTCTCCATCGAGTTCGAGGGGCTCGAGGATCCGATGACCGGCTTCACGCAGGGCCTCGCCGCCGCGCAGCGCCTCGCCGCGGAGGTCTCCCGATGAGCGCGCCCGCCGCGGACGCGACGCCCGCCGCCCCCGTCCGCATCGGCGTCGTCGGCGCCGGCACCATCGCCGGCCTCCACCTCGCCGCGTATGCGCGGAACCCCGGCGTCGTCGTCGCGGGGATCTGCGACATCGACGGCGACCGCGCCGCGGCCCGCGCCGTCGAGCACGGCGCGACGCTCGTCGCCACCGACTTCCGCGCCTTCGTCGCCGACCCCGAGATCGACGCCGTGAGCGTCTGCACGCGCAACGACACCCACGCGGAGGTGGCGATCGCCGCGCTCGAGGCCGGGAAGAGCGTGCTGCTCGAGAAGCCCATGGCCGTCACGGTCGCGCAGGCCGAGGCCATCGTCGCGGCCGAGGCGGCGAGCGCCGGATCCGTGCAGGTCGGCTACGTGCGCCGCCACTCCTCGAACGCCGTCACCCTCAAGCGCTTCGTGGACGCGGGCGACCTCGGCCCGCTGTACTACGCGAAGGCCGTGTTCCTCCGCCAGGCGGGCGACCCCGGCGGCTGGTTCTCGAACCGCTCCGTCTCCGGCGGCGGCCCGCTCATCGACCTCGGCGTGCACTTCCTCGACATGGCCCTCTGGCTCATGGACTTCCCCGAGCCCGTCGCGGTGACGGGCTACACGTTCTCGCGGCTCGGCAGCCGCACGAACCTCCGCGGCCTCACGCGCTACCTCAGCGCGGACCAGACGCCGTCCGACGATCCCGTCGAGGACCTCGCGGGCGCCGTGGTGCGCTTCGCCTCCGGTGCGGTGCTCGCGATCGAGACCTCGTACTCGCTGCACGGCCGCGACAGCCAGTCGTTCGAGGTGTTCGGCGAGAAGGGCGGCGCGACGCTCGAGCCGGAGCTGCGGATCACGACGGAGCTGCACGACACGGCCGTGGAGATCACGCCGAACATCGACGCGCTGTCGTTCGACCTCGACGAGGGCTTCCAGGTCGAGATCGACACGTTCGTGCGGATGGTGCGCGGCGAGATCGCCCCCGTCGCGCCCGCCGCGCACGGGCTGCACCTCGCGCGGATCCTCGAGGCCGTCTACGCGTCAGCCGCGAGCGGCCGGGAGGTGCGGCTGGACTGACGGGGCGGGCGGCCGCGGTGCGGCACCGCGCCCGCGCCCCGCGCCCCGCGCCTCACGCCGGCTGCAGCAGCTCGCCCTCCTCGACGATCCGCCGCGACAGCACGCGGTACCCCTCCTTCTCGAAGAAGACGGTGATCCGGTCGTCCTCCGCGCTCATCACCGTGCCCGGGCCCCACTCGGCGTGGGTGACGGCGGACTGCGGCGAGTACGGGTCATCGGCGGAGGCCGTGGGAACCTCGGCGTCCGCGGCCGCCTCGCCCATCGCCGCGTCGTGCGCGTCGCCCGCCTCGAGCCGGTCGCACGCGTCGCAGTTCCCGCAGCGCTCCGGGGAGTCCTCGCCGAAGTAGCCGAGCAGGAACTGGCGGCGGCACTGCTGCGTCTCGGCGTAGCCGCGCATCATGTCGAGCCGTGACACCTCGATGCGCTCGCGCTCCTGCGCGACCCCCTTCGCGCGGGCGGCGGCCTCGCGGGGGTCCAGCTCCTCGCGCACGAACGCGCCGTCGCGGTCGGATCCGAGCACGCCCGCGTCCACGAGCAGGTTGAGGACGCCGCCGACCGTGCGCGCCGACATCCCGGCCCGCTCGGCGACCGCGGCCGGTCGCACGGGCCCGTCGACACCCGCCACCGCGACCGCCGCGTACACGTCGCGGAGGCTCGCCGGCCGGGGCGTGCGCGCCGCGAAGAAGCGGCGGAGGCCGAGGTCCTCGGCGCGGTAGTGCAGGATCCCCACGGCCGGCTCCCCGTCGCGACCCGCGCGCCCGACCTCCTGGTAGTACGCGTCGACCGACTCGGGCGGCGCCGCGTGGATCACGTACCGCACGGTCGGCTTGTCGATGCCCATGCCGAACGCGCTCGTCGCGACGACCACGTCCACGGCGTCCTCGTGGAACGCGGTCTGCACGCGCTCGCGCTCGGCCGCGGGCAGGCCCGCGTGGTACGCGTCGACGCGGAGGCCGGCCTCGCGGATCTCGTCCGCGTAGTCCTCGGCGTCCTTGCGCGTGGCCACGTAGACGAGGCCGGGCTGCGTCTGCTCGACCACGTGCGCGACGATCGCGCGCCGCTTCTCCGACTCCTCCGTGTGCCGCCGCACCTCGAGCCGGATGTTCGGCCGGTCGAACCCGCTGGACAGCACGAACGGGTCGCGCAGCCCGAGGCGCTCCTCGACCTCGGTGCGCACGGGCGTGGATCCGGTCGCCGTCATCGCGACGGTCGGCGGGTGCCCGAGC
Organism: Clavibacter michiganensis; assembly: GCF_002151125.1. Classification (GTDB taxonomy): domain Bacteria; phylum Actinomycetota; class Actinomycetes; order Actinomycetales; family Microbacteriaceae; genus Clavibacter; species Clavibacter michiganensis_C. The sequence goes on along the minus strand of NZ_MDJZ01000017.1, from coordinate 416,752 downwards.
GCGTCGATCACGCCGCCGAGCCCCAGGTAGTCGGGCCGGAAGTCGTGGCCCCACGCCGCGACGCAGTGCGCCTCGTCGATCACCACGAGCGACACCCCGCGCGCCACCAGTCGCTCGACGACCTCGTCGCGCGCCAGCTGCTCGGGCGTGAGGAACACGATCCGCGCGCCCGGCTCCTCCACGGTCGCCCACGCCTCCTCGAGCGCCGCCCCGCGGATGGTGCTGTTGATCACGCGGGCCGGCGGCGCGGCGGGCGCGTCCTCGAGGTTCTGCACCTGGTCGGCCTGCAGCGCGATGAGCGGCGAGACGACGACGGTCAGGCCGTCCAGCAGCACGGTCGCCACCTGGTAGATCGCGGACTTGCCGTAGCCCGTGGGCATCACGACGAGCGCGTCGCGTCCGCGGACGAGCGGGCCGATCGTGCGCACCTGGCCGTCGTGCAGCTCGTCCCACCCGAACGACTCGCGGGCGACGCGCAGGGCGTCCTCGGGTTCGGGGCCGGGCGCGGGCTCGGGGACGATGGCCGGATCCTCGGCGGCGGGCCGCTCGTCGGCGGTGCGGTCGTGCGCGGTGCGGGTGCTCGTGCTCGTACGGGTCGCGCGGGTCGGGCCCGCCGCGGTGCGGTTCTGCTTCACCTCCCCACTGAACGCCGCGACCCGAGCAGTGACCAGCCGCGCGCATCCGCTCTCGGCGGACCGTCACGATCGCCGGCGGCCGGGCGCGCCGCGCGTGCGGGGTGGGCGCGCCCGGTGCCTGCGCCCCGCAGGCGCCGGGTCGCGGCCGGCTCAGTCCGCGTCGACCCGGGGGAACGGATCCGCGTACCCGGCCCACGCATCCGGCCCCGCGGCGAGCTCCTCCCCCGTCAGCACGGCCCGCCCGATCGCCCGCCGCAGCACGGCCGGCCGCAGCCCCACGCCGAAGAACGCGATCTCCGTGCCGTGCGGCGCCCCCTCCTGCCACGGGTCGATCCCGGTCGGCTGCAGCGTCAGCATGGATCCCACGCTCGACCATCCGCCCACCTCGCCCGGCCGCGACGCCAGCGACACGAAGCCCTTCGAGCGCAGCACGAGGCCCGCGCGGTCGGGCCGCAGCTCCTCCTCCACGGCCCGCGCGAGCCGCTCGGGGTGCAGCGGCCGCGGATCGCCCACGACGACGGATCCCACGGGTCCGTCCAGCCGGTCGATCTCCGCGGGCCGCGACGCGACGCCCGCGGCGGTGAGCTCCCGCATCCACCCCGCCGACGCCGCGAGGCCCGCCACGTCGCCCCAACGCGGCAAGCGGTCGAGGGCGAGCGGCCGGCGGGCGTCGAGCACGGCGGCGCGCGGGGCGAGCCGGCGCACGAGCGCGAGCAGGGAGCCGCGCGACTCGAGCGGCACGCGCGCCATGCCGGTCAGCACCACCACGGTGGCGTACTCCACGAGGTCGACGAGCGTCTCGGCCTCGTCGAACGCGTCGTCGATCCGGCCGAAGGCGATCGCCTGCAGCCGGTCGGCGGGCACGACCGAGACGACATGGCGGAGCCCGAAGCCGGATCCCGCCCCGCCGCACGCGCGCTGCAGCTCGTGCTCGCGGCGCAGCAGCAGGTCGAGCTGCATCCCGGTCGCGCGCGCGTCCGCGATCGCGGGGATCCCCACCACGGCCTCGACGCCCGGCCCGCGCCCGGCGAGGTCGTCGAGGAACCGCGCGATGGGCTCGACCGGATCCGCCTCCTCCGGCGGCAGCACGAGCAGCGTCGCCGCGACGTCCTCGACGGCGTCCCGCAGCACCTGGCGCAGGCCGGATCCCTCGCCCACCACGAGGACGACGCCCGACGGCGGCCGGGGGTACGCGGGCAGGGGCAGGTGGTCGCGAGCGGGCATGGCTGTAGTCTATTGAGAACTGTTCTCACGAAAGGACCACCGCCATGAAGGTGCGCAACTCGATCAAGGCCCTGAAGAAGCTCCCCGGCGCGCAGGTCGTGCGCCGCCGCGGCCGCGTCTTCGTCATCAACAAGCTGAACCCGCGGAACAAGGCGCGACAGGGCTGACCCACGGGACCGGCCGGCCCGTCCGCCGCCCCTCATCTGGGGCGCGGGCTCCGGCCGGCCCGTCGATGCGGTGGAGACCAGCCGAGCGCCGAGGGGGCCCGCCGCATGATCGTCGCCGTCATCATCGCCTGCGAGATCGGCTTCTGGGCCGTGCTCGCCGCCGGCCTCGCCGTCCGCTACGCGCTCCGCCGCCCGCGCCTCGGCGCCGTGCTGCTCGCGTGCGTGCCCCTCGTGGATCTCGTGCTCCTCGTCGCCGTCACCATCGACCTCCGCGGCGGAGCCACCGCCGACTGGACCCACGGCCTCGCCGCCGCCTACCTCGGCGGATCCGTCGCGTTCGGCCACTCGATGCTCCGCTGGCTCGACGTGCGCTTCGCCCACCGGTTCGCCGGGGGCCCCGCGCCCGTGCGCCCGCCCGCGTCGGGCCGCGCCAAGGTGCGCCACGAGTGGCGGCTCTGGATCCTCACGGTCCTCGCCTACGCGATCGCCTGCGCCCTGCTGCTCGCCGCCATCGCGTCCGTCGGCGACGCCGCGCGCACCGAGGCGCTCGGGGACTGGATCGGCCGGCTCACCGTCCTCCTCGGCATCTGCACGATCTGGGCGGTCGCGTGGACCATCTGGCCCGGCCCCGAGCCCGCGACCGACGCCGAGCCGGCCGCGGTCCCCTCCTCCTCGACGGCCGGCCGCTGAGTCGCGCGGGCGCCGACCGGCCCACCTGGCTCAGAGCGGGAAGCGCAGCCGCAGCAGGTGGGATCCGTCGGCGCGCTGCTCGGCCGTCAGGCTCCCGCCGAGCAGCTGCGCGCGCTCGCGCAGGCCGGTGAGCCCGTGGCGCCCGCTCGGCAGCTCGAGCAGCGGGAGGGTCGCCCGCCCGGCGTCGACCTCCACCACCACGTCGCCCGCGTCCAGGCGCCCGGTGATCCGCACGGCCGCGCCGGTCGCGTGCTTCCGCGCGTTGGTGAGCCCCTCCTGCACCGTGCGGTAGACGGCGCGCTGGGCGGCGGCGGGCAGGTCGGCGGGGAGGTCGAGGTCGGTCGTCGCGCGGATCCCGCTGGCCGCCACGAGCGCCGGCACGTCCTGGAGCGTCGGCTGCGGCGCGAGCTCCCGCCGCTCGCCGCCGGCCGCCCGGAGCACCTCGACCATGCCGCGCAGCTCCTCGAGCGTCACGGTGCTGAGCCCGCGGATGGTTCGCGCGGCCTCCCGGGAGCGCTCGTCGGCCGCGCCCACCTGCATCGCGCCGGCCTGCACGGCGATGAGGCTCACCTGGTGCGACACGACGTCGTGCATCTCCCGCGCCAGCACCGCGCGCTCCCGCGCGAGCGCGACCTCGGCGGCCTGCCGCTGCCCGAGCGACTGCGCGTCCCGGAGCTCCACGAGCTGCGCCGCCGCCGTCCGCCGCTCCCGCAGGAACGCGCCGAGCAGCGCCGGCCCGACCGTGTAGATGGTCGCGTCGACGAGCGGCTCGATCACGAATCCCGGGTCCTCCGGCGGCCAGAGCGGCGCCATGTAGGCGATGACGGATCCGCCCGCGGCCACCGCGACCTGCCACCGCGGTGCGCGCGAGACGCCGAGGTCGAAGAGGGCGACCATGAGCGGGACGTACGCGATGCCGACGGAGAAGGCGGGCAGCGCCGCCAGGACGCTCAGCCACGGCCAGCGGCGGCGGAGCAGGAGGCCGAGGCAGGCGGCGATCCCCGCGGCGACCTCACCCGACGACTGCGCGGCGGAGAGGAACCCGTAGGAGACCACCGTGGCGACCCCGGCGACGAGCAGGTCGACGAGGGCCGCGCGGATCCGGTCGGCGGCGGTCACCCGCATCGCCGCATCACGTCCGCGGCACGAGCCCGGCACGGTCGGCCACGACGGCCGCCTCCACGCGCGAGCCGACGCCCAGCGTCTGCACGATCGAGCTGACCGTCTCCTTCACCGTGCCGAGCGTCAGCCCGCACTCCGCGACGATCTCGGCGTTCGACAGGCCGCGCGCGAGCGCCGTCAGCACGGTGGTCTCGCGTTCGCCGAGCCGCGCGACGCGCGCCCGCTCGGCGTCCTCCTCGGGCGAGCGGAACAGGCGGCCGCGCCGGAGCCCGGGCGCGAGCACGATCCCGCCGGACGCGAGCGTGAGCACGTGGCGGGCGAGCTGCTCGGGATCCGTGTCCTTCAGCAGGAAGCCCGACGCCCCGCGGTGCAGGGCCTCGAGCACCTGGTCGTCGGTGTCGAACGTGGTGAGCATCGCGACCGCGGGCGGTCGCGGCTCCGCCATCAGCTCGGCGAGGATCGTGAGGCCGTCCGGCGCGGGCATCCGGATGTCGAGGAGCACCACGTCGGGCGCGTGCTCCCGCACGGTCGCGACGGCGGCGTCGCTCGAGACGGCCGCCCGGACGGCGATGCGCGGGCTCGCGCCGAGCACCATCGCGATGCCGGAGCGCACGAGCGCCTCGTCGTCGATCACCACGACGCTCACGACGGGACCCGTCGAGGAGGCGTCGACGCCGGCGTCCGATCCGTGGCTCACGCGTCCCGCCTCCCGCCGGTGGATCCGCCGCCGACGCCGGTCGCGGCGACGCGGTCCCCCGCATGGCCGAGGCTAGCGCCCCGTGCCGCGCGCCCGGCGGTCCGGGCCGCCCGGCGTCGCGCACGGGCCGCGTCCCGGGCCGCCCGCAGCGCGCCCACCAGCTGGCGGATCCGCAGGGTCGGTACGTACGCGGCCGTCAGCGCGCGCCCGATCGGCGCGAGGTCCGCCGCCGTGGGGCAGGCGAGCCACAGCGTCTCGTAGCGGGGGTCGAACTTGGCCTTGAAGCGCAGCAGCGAGGTGAAGCCGTAGGACAGCTCGAGCACCCGGCCGGTCGCCGTGAGCAGGCGCTGGACGACCCGGTCGACCGCGCCGCCGGGCCGCATCGTCCCGACGCCCGCGAGCGGCGTGCCGGACAGGCTGAGCGTCTCGAGCCCCTCCTCCTGGAAGGCGCGCGCGGCGGTCGCGATCAGGAACTCCATCACGCCCGGCATGGGGTCGGCACCGCGGCGCATCACGTCGAGCGTCCGGCCGACGAGGCGGCCGTCGCGGTGGACGGGCAGCCAGCTGGTGACGCCGTGCACGCGCCCGGCGGCGTCGACCGCGAGGAGCATCCGGACCTCGGGGTCGTCGAGCTCGCGGAGGCCGCCGAGCGTGAAGCCCATCTCGGGCAGCGCCTTCGCGTCGGCCCAGTCGCCGCTGAGCGCGTCGACCGCGCCGCGGAGCGCATCCGGGAGCCCGCGATAGGTGCCCCACAGCGCGTCGACGCCGTCGCGGGCCGCGCGGTTGGTCGCCGTGCGCAGGTCCTGCCGCCGCTTGCCCGAGGTGGAGAAGCCGGGGAGGTCGATCACGGCCTCCTCGGCGACCGGCGTGACGCTCCAGCCGAGCTCGGCGAACACCGGCAGGTGGCGGGAGTGGATGCTGTAGAACGCCGGCACGAGGCCGCGGGCGGAGCAGTGCCGGGCGAAGGCGCGGATCGTGGCGGGGGCGTCGTCCGCGGAGGCGAGCGGATCCGAGACCGTCAGGGCCACCCCGTGCGCGGCGCGGTAGGCGACGGCCCCGCGGGCGGCCGGGTCGTCGTCGTCGGCGGCGAACCAGTGGCTGCTGCCGGACCACGTGCCCATGAACCCCAGGGATCCGGCGTCGGAGCGCATCAGCTGCGCGAGGACCCGGTCGCGCCCGGCCGACCGCTCCTCGGCGACCGCGCGCTTGGCGAACGACCGGCGGCGCGCGACGAGCACGACGAGCGCCGCGGCGGGCACGATCCACGTCGTCAGCACGAGCACGGGCAGCTCGACGTCGCTCCAGGAGGAGACGGGGAAGGCGAACCAGTCCTCGGCGAGCGGGATGACCGTGTCGTACCAGGCGAGCAGGCCGGTCACGAGCAGCAGCGCGGCGATCCCGAGCACGAGCCCGAGCCGACGGCCGCGGAGCAGGAGCGCGACGGCGACGATGAGGACGCAGATCACCGCGACCGTGGGGCCGGGATCGAGGAGCGAGCCCATCGCGCTCAGCACCCCGACGGCGTCGCCGGAGACGGCGGCGATCCACCAGCTGAGCGTGACCGTGCCGAGCACGGTCGCGGCGACGACGCGGGCGCTGGACGCGGCCTGGTCCTGCCAGGCGGGGCGGGGCGACAGCGGCACGAGGATCCGGCCGAGGCCGAGCCCGATGACGAGCGCGACGCCGCGCGTGAGGTCGACCCCGTGGCCGCCCGCGAGGAGCCCCGCGAGGACGGCCGCGAGCACGGCAGCACGGAGCCCCTCGCGGTGGGCGGGCGCGAGTCCCCGGCTGGCGGCCGCCGCGACCGCGACGAGCACGACGGACGGCGCCCACAGGCGGTCGGCCGCGTCGACCTGCGAGTACCAGTCGCCGACCGCGACGCCCGCGGCGAGGAGCAGGGAGGCGACGGCGACGGGCGCGAGCGACCCGAGGGCCGCGACGAGCGCCGTGCGCAGGATCCCGATGCGGGTCTCCGACCAGGCCAGCACCATGACGGTGACGGCCACGCCGATCGCGGTGGCGGCCGGGTGCGCGAGCTCGCCGAGGCCGGCCATGAGGCCGATCCACGCGCTCCCGGCGGGGACCGCGAGGATCGCGAGCGGATGGCGGGCGACGGCGCGGCCGACGGCGCGCAGCGCACCGGACGCGACGGCGGCAGCGCCGGACGAGGTGGTCGGAGCCGCGCCGGCAGCCACCGCAGGCGGGCGGTCGACGGGGAGCGATCGGGAGGCGGGGGCGAGCGTCGGGTGCGTCACGTCCCCAGCGTGCGGAGCGCCCACGCGCCTCCGCATCGGCCGCGGGATCCGATGCCTCCGCCCTTCGGCTGCCCCCGTCCGCCGATCGGCTGGCGCGGAGGCGCCGGCGATGCCGCCGGAGACGAGAGGAGGCCCCCGGGTGATCCCGGGGGCCTCCTGCCTGCTGGTGCGCGAGGGGGGACTTGAACCCCCACGTCCTCACGGACACACGGACCTGAACCGTGCGCGTCTACCAATTCCGCCACTCGCGCCAACCGGACGACATTATCACGCCGCGGACCCGATCCCGCGCCGCCGCGGGGCGAGGCGGGCGCTTCCGCGGCCCTCTCGACGACGCCGCGAGCGCCCCACGCGCACCCGCCACCTGGCCGGTGTCCAGGGCAGCACCTCGCGAGTTGGCTAACATCGCACTATTCATCCGCGGAAGGACCGCGCGAGGACGGATCACACGTGGGAATCCTGGACAACTTCGAGAAGGGCCTCGAGCGCGCCGTCAACGGCGCCTTCGTGAAGACCTTCAAGTCCGGCCTGCAGCCCGTGGAGATCGCCGCGCAGCTGCGGCGCGAGCTCGACACCCACGCCGCCGTGGTCGATCGCGACCTCATCCTCGTGCCCAACTCCTTCACCCTCCGGGTCTCGCACGCCGACGCCGAGCGCATGGCGAGCATCGGCACCCCCCTCACCGACCAGCTGCGCCAGGCGGTCGAGAAGCACGCCTCCTCGCAGGGGTACCAGTTCGCCGGCGCCGTGCAGGTCGGCTTCCGCGAGGACGAGGCCATCTCCGAGGGCGTGCTCGAGATCGACAGCCGCACGGCCGAGGGCAGCGTCACGTGGATGCCCGTGGTCGACGTCGCCGGCACCCGCCACCCGGTCCCCGTGGGGCGCACGGTCATCGGCCGCGGCAGCGACGCCGACATCACCGTCGACGACCCGGGCACGTCCCGCCGCCACGTGGAGATCGCGTGGGACGGATCCCGCGCCCAGGTCCGCGACCTCGGCTCCACCAACGGCTCCGAGCTGAACGGCGCACCCGTCACGAAGGCGCCGCTCCCGCCGGAGTCCGTCATCCGCATCGGCCGCACCGCCATCACCTTCCGCGTCGTGCCGCAGGCCACCGAGGAGCGCGGCGGTCGCGGCGCCCCGGGACAGCGCCACGACGACGGGTTCTGGGGAGCGTCGTGACCGAGCTGACCCTCCTCGTCCTCCGCCTCGCGTTCCTCGCGGTGCTGTGGCTCTTCGTCTTCGGCATCGTCTACGCGCTGCGCTCCGACCTGTTCGGCCAGCGCGTCCGCAAGCTCCGCGAGGACACGGGCTCCGCCGGCGGATCCCCGTTCCCGCAGTCGCCGTACGCCGCGGCCGCCGCCGCCCCGCCCCGCGCCGCCCAGCCGGCCGTCCAGCCGCCGCCCATCTCGACGATGCCGTCCGGCGCCAACTCGGGCGCCGTGCCGTCCCGCGCGAAGGCCACCACCTCCACCGCCCGCCACCTCGTCATCACCTCGGGCGCGAAGGCCGGCACCGAGATCCCGCTGGGCACCGAGCCGCTCACCATCGGCCGCTCGAGCGAGTCGGGCCTCGTGATCCGCGACGACTACACGTCCACCCACCACGCGCGCCTGCTGCTCTGGAACGACGAGTGGATGATCCAGGACCTCGACTCGACCAACGGCACCTTCCTCGACGGCAAGCGCGTGAGCGTCCCGACGCAGGTGCCGCTCGACACGCCGATCCGCATCGGCGCGACCAGCTTCGAGCTCAGGCGGTAGCGGCGTGGCGACAGTGACGCAGGCCGCTGCCGTCTCCCACGTGGGCAAGGTCCGGTCGAACAACCAGGACTCGGGCTACGCGGGGCGGCACCTCTTCGTCGTCGCCGACGGCATGGGCGGGCACGCGGGCGGCGACGTCGCCTCCGCGGTCGCCCTGACGCGCATCGTCGAGGCCGACAAGCCGTACGCGTCCGCGCACGACGCCGAGTTCGCGCTCCAGGCCGGCCTCGTCGCCGCCAACCAGCTCCTCGCCGAGACCGTGTTCGAGCACTCCGAGCTCACCGGGATGGGCACCACCGTCAGCGCGCTCGCCCGCGTCGACCGCCATGTCGCCATCGCCCACATCGGCGACTCGCGCATCTACCTCTTCCGCCGCGGCGAGCTCAGCCAGATCTCCGCCGACCACACCTTCGTGCAGCGCCTCGTCGACAGCGGCCGCATCACGCCGGAGGAGGCGCTCGTCCACCCGCGCCGCTCCGTGCTGATGCGCGTGCTCGGCGACGTCGACGCGGCGCCCGAGGTCGACACCCAGGTCCTCGACACGCACACGGGCGACCGCTGGCTGCTCTGCTCGGACGGCCTCAGCAGCTACGTGACCGAGGAGAGGATCACCGAGATCCTCGCGACCGCGGGCACGCCGGAGACCGTCGCCGACGCGCTCGTGAAGGAGTCGCTCGACCACGGCGCCCCCGACAACGTCACCGTCGTCGTCGTCGACGTGCTCGACGAGGACGACGAGGCCGCGGCATCCCGTCCGGATCCCGAGCCGGTGCTCGTCGGATCCGCGTCGCAGCCCCTCGCGTTCGGCGACGAGCCCGCGAAGCGCGCCGTCCGCATCCCGTCGCTCCTGCTGCACCCGCTGCGCGCGTCCACAGCCGCACGCGACGCGCAGTTCGAGCCCGAGTCGGACCAGTACCTCGAGGCCCTCATCGCGGAGGACAAGCGCCGCGCGCTCCGCCGCCGCGTCACGTGGCTCGTCGGCGTCGCGCTGATCCTCGCGGGCCTCGTGCTCGCCTGCGTCCTCGGCTACCGCTGGACCCAGTCCCGCTACTACGTGGGCGAGGCCGACGGCACCGTCGCGGTCTACAACGGCGTGCAGCAGACCATCGGCCCGATCGAGCTCTCCCACGTCTACGCGCGCACCGAGGTGCAGGTCGACGACCTCCAGCCCTTCTACCGCCAGCAGGTCGAGCAGACCATCAACGCCGACTCGCTCGCGGGCGCCCAGGAGATCGTCAACCGGCTGCAGGAGGCCGCGGGTGGCTAGGGCGGGCGTGGCGGACGCCCCGGCGCGCGCCCGCGAGCGCGCTCCCAAGGTGCCGCGGATCCGCGTCCCCCGCCGGCTCCGCGACCTCGAGCTCGCGCTGGTCGTGCTGGCCTCCGTCATCAACGGCGGCGCCCTGTACCTCGTCCAGCTCGGCGTGCTCGGCGCGTTCGACCAGAGCTTCTTCATCCCCGCCACGGGCCTCGCGGTCCTCGTGCTCGGGATGCACGTGGCGCTGCGCTGGCTCGCGCCGGATGCGGACCCCTTCATCCTCCCCATCGCGACCGTGCTCAACGGCCTGGGGATCGCCGCCATCTACCGGCTCGACCTCGCCGGCGGCCTCTCGGGCTGGGAGAGCGTCGCCGTGCGGCAGATCGCCTGGTCCGGCCTCGCCATCGTGTGCGCGCTCGCGGTCATCGTGCTGCTGAAGAACCACCGCGTCCTGCAGCGCTACCGCTACATCGCCATGTTCGTCGGGCTGATCCTGCTGCTGCTGCCGATGCTCCCGGTCATCGGCCAGAACATCAACGGCGCCCGCGTCTGGATCCACATCGGCGGCTTCTCGTTCCAGCCCGGCGAGATCGCGAAGATCTGCCTGGCGATCTTCTTCGCCGGCTACCTCGTCACGGCGCGCGACAGCCTCTCCATGGTGGGCGTGAAGGTGCTCGGGATGCGCTTCCCGCGCGTCCGCGACCTCGGCCCGATCCTCCTGGTCTGGGCCGTGTCGATGAGCGTCCTCGTCTTCCAACGCGACCTCGGCACGTCGCTCCTCTACTTCGGCCTCTTCATCGTCATGACCTACGTGAGCACGGGCCGCATCGGCTGGGTGATCCTCGGCGCCGTCCTGTTCCTCGGCGGCGCGTACGGCGCGAGCACGCTCGGCTACGTCGGCGGCCGCGTCGACGCCTGGCTGAACCCGTTCGACCCCGCCGTGTACGGCGCGGACGGCGGCAGCTACCAGCTCGTCACGGGCCTGTTCGGCATGGCCGACGGAGGACTCTTCGGGCGCGGCCTCGGGGAGGGCATGCCCAACCTCACGCCGCTCGCCAACAGCGACTTCATCCTCGCGAGCCTCGGCGAGGAGCTCGGCCTCACGGGCGTCTTCGCGATCCTCGCCCTCTACCTGCTCCTCGTCTCCCGCGGCTTCCGCATCGGCTTCGCCGGGCAGGACGACTTCGGCAAGCTGCTCGGCATCGGGCTGTCGTTCGTCATCGCGCTGCAGGTGTTCATCGTCATCGGCGGCGTCACCCGCGTCATCCCGCTCACGGGCCTCACGACGCCGTTCATGGCGGCGGGCGGGTCCTCGCTGCTGGCCAACTGGATCATCGCGGCCCTGCTCCTCCGCCTGTCCGACACCGTCCGCAACCAGCCCCGATTGGTGGTCGAGTCGTGAACCGCGAGCTCAAGCGCGTCTCCGTGTTCGTCCTGGCCATGTTCGTGGCCCTGTTCGTCGCGGCGTCGGTCATCCAGGTGATCTCCGCGCCCACCCTGCAGGCGGATCCGCGCAACAGCCGCACCATCATCGCCAGCTACTCGGCCGAGCGCGGCTCGATCCTCGTCGACGGCACGCCCATCGCCTCCTCCGTCCCGGTCGACGACCGCTACAAGTTCCTCCGCACCTACGCGCAGCCCGACCTCTACAGCGCGGTCACCGGCTACTACACGCTCGGCCAGGGGTCCACCGGCCTCGAGGACTCGATGAACGACGTCCTCAGCGGCACGAGCGGCACCCAGTTCTTCGACAGCCTCACGCGCACGTTCACCGGGCAGGACCCCAAGGGCGCCTCGGTCGAGCTGACGATCGACCCGCAGGTGCAGCAGGCGGCGTACGACGCGCTCGGGTCGCTGCAGGGATCCGTCGTCGCGATCGAGCCGAAGACCGGCCGCATCCTCGCGATGGTCTCCAAGCCCGGGTACGACCCGAACGCGCTCGCCTCGCACGACCGCGAGGCGGTGCAGCAGAGCTACTCCTCCCTCCTGGCCGACCCGTCGAACCCCCTCATCAACCGGGCGGTGAACAGCCTCAACCCGCCCGGATCCACGTTCAAGCTCATCACCGCGGCCGCCGCCATCGAGTCCGGCCAGTACACGCCCGACTCGCTCCTGCCCAACCCCGCCACCTTCACGCTCCCGGGCACGGGCACGGTCATCACCAACGCCGGCGAGGGGGCGTGCGGACCCGAGCCGGAGGTCACGCTGGCGACGGCCCTGCGGCTCAGCTGCAACATCCCGTTCGCGCAGCTCGGCATCGCCCTCGGCTCGGAGCGCATCGCGCGCATGGCCGACGCGTTCGGCTACGGGCAGTCCATCGGCGTGCCCATGGCCAGCGCCAAGAGCGTGTTCTCCCCCGACCTCGACGACGCGCAGACGGCGCAGTCGGCGTTCGGCCAGCTCGACGTCCGCGCCACGCCGCTGCAGACGGCGATGGTCACGGCGGGCATCGCGAACGGCGGCGAGGTCATGGAGCCGAGCGTCGTGGACAGCGTCCTCAACCCCGACCTCAGCGAGCTGAGCGGCTTCTCGCCCAGCCGCTTCGCCGATCCGATCTCGAAGGAGACCGCCGACACCATGACGCGGATGATGATCGACAACGTCCAGAGCGGCGTCGCGACCAATGCGAGAATCAGTGGCGTCGACGTGGCCGGCAAGACGGGCACCGCCCAGAACGGCGCCGACGACCCCTACACCCTCTGGTTCACCGGCTTCGCACCGGCGGACGACCCGCAGGTGGCGGTCGCGGTCCTGGTCGAGGACGGCGGCGGACGAGGACGATCGGGCTCGGGGAACACCCTCGCCGCCCCCGTGGCGAAGAAAGTGATTGAGGCGGTGCTGGACAGATGAGACCCACGAGCGGACTGACCTTCGGAGGGCGTTACCAGCTCGGCGATCGCATCGCGATCGGCGGCATGGGCGAGGTGTGGGAGGCCACGGACCTCGTCATCGGGCGCAAGGTCGCCATCAAGATCCTGAAGGACGAGTACCTCGGCGACCCCGGGTTCCTCGAGCGCTTCCGCGCCGAGGCCCGCCACGCCGCGCTCGTCAACCACGAGGGCATCGCCAACGTCTTCGACTACGGCGAGGAGGACGGCAGCGCCTTCCTCGTGATGGAGCTGGTCCCGGGCGAGGCGCTCTCCACCATCCTCGAGCGGGAGCGCGTGCTGTCCACCGACAAGGTGCTCGACATCATCGGCCAGACGGCGCTGGCCCTCCACGCCGCGCACCAGGCCGGGCTCGTCCACCGCGACATCAAGCCGGGCAACCTCCTCATCACGCCCGACGGCCGCGTCAAGATCACCGACTTCGGCATCGCGCGCATCGCCGACCAGGTGCCGCTCACCGCCACGGGCCAGGTCATGGGCACCGTGCAGTACCTCTCGCCGGAGCAGGCGAGCGGCCACCCGGCGTCGCCGTCCACCGACGTCTACTCGATGGGCATCGTCGCGTACGAGTGCCTGGCCGGCCGCCGCCCCTTCACGGGCGAGTCGCAGGTCGCCATCGCCATGGCGCAGATCAACGAGCAGCCGCCCGAGCTCCCGGTCACCGTCGCCGAGCCCGTGCGCAACCTCGTCATGTCGTGCATCGCCAAGAAGCCGGCCGACCGACCGCAGAGCGCCGCGCACCTGGCGCGCGCCGCGCAGGCGCTCCGCCGGGGCGACGTGGCCACCGCCACCATCGCCGTCGCGGCCGTCGCCGGCGCCGCCGGGCTGGCGGATCCGGGCACGCCCACGCAGGCGACGCAGCTCATGCCGTCCGGCCGCCGGGCGGCCGACACGGGCGCGACGACCGTCCTCTCCTCCGCTCCTCGCGCCGGCGCCGCTGCTCCCCTCGTCTTCGACGACGAGGACGACGAGGAGCCCGAGGAGCCGCGTGCCCGCAAGCGCGCCATCTGGATCTTCGTCGTCGTCGCGCTCCTCGTGATCGGCGCGATCGTGGCCGGCGCCATCGCCCTCAACGGGAACCGCGCATCCGACGACGCGGCCCCGGCCCCCGTCGAGTCGAGCGAGTCGCCGTCGCCGAGCGCCAGCCCCTCGCCGACCCCCACCCCGTCCCCCACGGCGAGCACCGTCGAGGTGAACCGCGACGACTACCTCGGCCGCGACCAGGCGGCGGTCACGAGCGAGCTCGAGGCCCTCGGCCTCAAGGTCACCGTCGTCACCGGCAGCGCCGCGCCGTCCGGCGAGGAGGAGGGCCGCGTCACGGCCATCACCCCCACCGGCAGCGTGGCGAGGGGCGCCACCATCCAGATCACCGCCTACGGCGCGCCCACCCTGCCCACGGCGGCCCCGGGCACGCCCACCGTGACGCCGTCGACCGTGCGCGCCGGCCAGTCGGTGGACATCTCCTGGCCCGCCTACTCCTGCCCCGCGGGCCAGACGCTGAACGGGTACCAGGTCCAGGCGGACTCGGTCTCGGGCGGCGCCACCGGCACCTGGGGCGGCAGCACCAACCCGACCAACGCCCAGACCACCTCGGGCGAGATCAAGGCGGGCACGAGTCCCGGGACGTTCACCGTCAAGTACCTCGCCATCTGCGGCACCAACGAGTCGCCGTACAGCAGCACCGTCACGGTCACCGTCGAAGCGGCCCCGGGCGGCTCCGGCGGTGCGGGCGGCGGCGAAGGCGGCGGCAACGGCGGCGGCGGCACGGGCGGTGGCGACGGCGGCACGACCGGCATGGCGCCGACCCCCGCGCCGGGGCGCACGGACGAGCGCTCGCTCGTCTCCAGCTCCCACCGGAACCCCTGACCCGAGCTCGTCTCGGGGGCCGGCGGACGACGGGTCGGCGGCCCCCCGTGCGTGCCTCGGCGCTCGCCCGGATCCCCAGCACGGCCCCGGTAAGCTCATCCCCGTCCGAATCCCGATCCCGACGAGAGGCAGTCCGTGACCGACACGCGTGTGCTGGGCGGCCGCTACGAGGTCGGGGCGCTGCTGGGTCGCGGGGGCATGGCCGACGTGTTCGAGGGCGTCGACTCGCGCCTCGGCCGCCGCGTCGCCGTCAAGGTGCTGCGCCGGGGCCTCGCCGAGGATCCCGCCTTCCGCAGCCGCTTCCGCCAGGAGGCGCAGGCCGCCGCGCGCATGTCGCACCCCACCATCGTGCGGGTCTTCGACGCCGGCGAGGACGTCGTGACGGATCAGGACGGCGCATCGCACACCGTCCCCTTCATCGTCATGGAGCGGGTCGAGGGCCGGCTCCTCAAGGAGGTCATCGCCGACGGTCCGGTCGACCCGGACGAGGCCGTCCGCATCATGGGCCAGGTGCTCACCGCCCTCGAGTACTCGCACCGCGCCGGCGTCGTGCACCGCGACATCAAGCCGGGCAACGTCATGGTCACGGCGACCGGGCAGGTGAAGGTCATGGACTTCGGCATCGCCCGCGCCGTGTCCGACACGTCGGCCACCATCGCGCAGACCACCGCGATCCTCGGCACGGCGCGCTACTTCTCCCCCGAGCAGGCCAAGGGCGAGTCCGTGGACGCGCGCACCGACCTCTACTCCGCCGGCGTCGTCCTCTTCGAGATGCTCACCGGGCAGGCTCCGTTCCGCGCCGACACCGCCGTCGCCGTCGCCTACCAGCACGTGAGCGAGACGCCCGTCGCGCCGAGCACCGTCCAGGAGGCGGTCTCCCCCCAGCTCGACCAGGTGGTCCTGCATGCCATGGCGAAGGACCGCTACGCGCGCTTCCAGACCGCGGCCGACTTCCGCACCGATCTCGACCACGCCGCCGCGGGCACGCTCGCCCCCCGCGAGGCGCCGACCGACGACGTGGGCGCCACGCTCTTCGGCGCCCCGGCCGGCCCGTCCTCCTCCCAGCAGGCCCTCCGTCAGCTCGGCGTCGACGACGACCGCACCGTCCGCACGCAGAGCCGCCCGCCGGTCCCGTGGATCTGGGCCGGCGTCACCGTGGTCGTCGTGATCCTCATCGCCGTGGTCATCTGGGTCACGAGCCTCAGCTCCATCGGCCCGCCCGACATCAGCCCCACGGTCCCGGACGTCACGGGCTCCACGTACTCCAGCGCGGCCGCCGCGCTCGAGGAGGCCGACCTCGTTCCCCTCGAGCGCGAGGAGCCCAGCACCTCGGTCGCCGAGGGCATCGTGCTCCGCACCAATCCGGACGCGGGCGAGAACGTCGCCTCCAAGACCGAGATCGACGTGTTCGTCTCCTCCGGTCCGCCCGAGGTCCAGGTGCCGAACGTCATGAACCTCGACGAGGGCGCGGCCACGGCCAGCATCGAGTCGGCGGGGCTGACCGTGGGCGAGGTCGTCCGCCAGTCCTCACCGACGGTCCCGGACGGCGTGGTCATGCAGACGGAGCCGGCATCGAGCGAGCAGGTGGACCAGGGCTCCGCGGTCAAGCTCGTCCTGTCCAACGGACAGGTGGCCCTGCCCGACGTGCTCGGTCAGCCCCTGGCCGATGCGCAGAAGCTCCTCGAGGCGTCGGACCTGACCGTCACGACGCGACGCGACCCCTCGTGCGGCCGGGCCGACGGCTCCCCCGTCAGCCAGCAGTCGGTGCCCCCGGGGGATGTCGCGCAGCGCTCCACCGTCGGCCTCACCTACTGCACGGGTGCCGTCCGCAGCACTCCGACGCCCGCTCCGGGAGCCCCGGGCACGCCGAGCCCGGATCCCTCGCGCGGCTGACCCGCCTGCTCCGCCGTCAGCGCGACCGCGGAGCCGCCTGTGGTCATCCGCCCGCGGGCTCAGGCCACGTGGACGAGCGGCGAGAGCCGCGAGGACGTGTCGCGCGCGCCCGCGAGGCCGGCTCCCTCGAGCCAGTTGCCGAGCATGCGGTAGCCGCCTTCCGTGAGGACCGACTCCGGGTGGAACTGCACGCCCACGATGGGTGCCGCGGCGTGACGCAGGCCCATGATGACGCCGCCGTCGGTGCGGGACGTGACCACCAGGTCCGACGGGACCGTGCCGTCCACGACCGCGAGCGAGTGGTAGCGCGTGGCCGTGAACGGCTGCGGCACGCCGAGGTAGAACTTGCCGTCGTCGTGCGTGACCAGCGACGTCTTGCCGTGCATGAGCTCCTCGGCGTTCGTGACCGTGGCCCCGAACGCCTCCGCGATGGCCTGGTGCCCGAGGCACACGCCGAGCAGCGGCGTGCCGGACGCGAGGGCCGCCGTGACGGTCGGGATGGAGACGCCTGCCTCTGACGGCTTGCCCGGCCCGGGCGACACGAGCACCGCGTCGTACTCCGAGATGACGCCTGCCATGTCGGCGGCGGCGTGGTCGTCGTTGCGCATGACCACGGTCTCGGCGCCCAGCTGCTGGAGGTACCCGTTGAGCGTGTAGACGAAGCTGTCGTAGTTGTCGATGACGAGGACGCGGGTCACTGCTGCACCGTGACTTCCTGGGTGTTGACGATGGAGTCGACCCAGGGGAAGACCCAGGTGACGAGGGAGAAGAGGACGACGGCGAGCAGCAGGAGGACGATGAGCAGCCGGATCCACACGGGGCCGGGCAGGATGCGCCAGAAGGCCGCGTACACGCTCAGCCCGCCTTCGCGAACGACGTGCCGGCCAGTGCCGCGGGTGTGGCCGGATCCGAACGGGGCTGCCAGGACTCGAAGACGCTGTAGGCCACCACGCGCTCGGCGGCCGAGAAGAGCGGGTTGCAGCTCGTCATGGTGAGGATGCGGTCCCCGGGCTGCGCGTCCGGTGCCTGGGGCACCTCCTCGAGCACGTCGACTCCGGTGGGCTTCACGTACTCGAGTGTACGGAAGCGGTACGTGTACCAACCGTCCTGCGTCTCCACGACGATGGCGTCTCCCACCCGGAGGTCGGTGATCTGGTTGAAGGGCTTGCCGTACGTCGTGCGGTGCGCGGCCACGGCGAAGTTGCCCACCTCACCGGGCATCTGCGTCTCGCGGTAGTGCCCGACCTTGCCGTGGTTCAGGACGCTGCCGAGGCCGACGCCAGTCGC
This sequence comes from Clavibacter michiganensis, assembly GCF_002151125.1. Taxonomy (GTDB): domain Bacteria; phylum Actinomycetota; class Actinomycetes; order Actinomycetales; family Microbacteriaceae; genus Clavibacter; species Clavibacter michiganensis_C. The sequence goes on along the minus strand of NZ_MDJZ01000017.1, from coordinate 399,010 downwards.
GACCGGCACCACGTAGTCGGACCCGAACCGGGGGACGTAGATGTTGCCGAAGTCGGTGGCGTCCGTCGTGGGCGCGGCGCTGATGACGGGATCTCCCGGGGAGGCGGGCGAGGCGGCCGGGTCGGGGGAGGCCGCCGGGTCCGGCGACTCCGCGGCGTCCGGAGAGCTCGTGGCCCAGCTCCGGCTGTTCTCCAGGGCCTGGTCGCGCTGCCCGTTGCTGACCACGATGTCGTTGAACCACAGCTGCCAACCCAGGAACAGCATGATGAGGACGCCGGCCGTCAGGAGCAGCTCGCCCAGGACGCCGACCGTGCCGAGCAGAGCGTCGCCCCGGCGTCCGCGGCGCCGCGCGGCGCGGCGGGAGGGGGCGGGATCCTGTGCGCTCATGTGCCGATTGTAGGTGGCCAGCATGGACGGACCGCCGCCACGGACGCCCCGTGGAGCCCGGCGTCCTCCCGGCCCGGTGGAGGAGGGTACGGCTAGAATCACCGCATGGCCCGCGACAAGACGACGAGACCCTCCCGCCAGGAACGCGTGCGCGACGAGGACGCCCCGAACCCCGTGTGGTTCAAGCCCATCATGTTCGGCTTCATGCTGGTCGGCCTCGCCTGGCTCATCGTCTACTACGTCAGCCTCAACGCCTTCCCCATCCCCGACCTCGGCGTCGGCAACATCCTCATCGGCTTCGGACTCATCCTGGTCGGCTTCCTCATGACCACCAGGTGGCGCTGACCTCAGCGCGATCACGAGAGCCCGTCACCGTCTCCTGGTGGCGGGCTCTTCTGCTCCCCGGCCGGCTCGCGCTGCTCGGCGGTTGTCCACAGCTCCCCTGTGCACAAGCCTCCACACATGTGGACAAGTGCGGGGCGTCCGCCGCAGTGCCTCGCCAGCGGCGCAGGTTACGAGCGGAAGCCCGCGAGCGCTGCGATCGGTCCGTCGAGGACCTGTCCGGTGACCGGATGCCACGCCCCGCCGTCGGGCCCTAATGACACGCGTGTAACTATCCCCACTGTGGACTGGCCTGTGGATAACCACTTCCGATCGCGGATCGCGGGGATCCTCCGGGCCAGGGCACGGCGAGGCCGTCGCCCCGAGGGGACGAACCGGGCACCCGGAGGTGGTCAGAGGGCGACGGGGAAGACGGCCGCTGCAACGAGGATCGCCGCCGCGAGACCCACGAGGGACCCGATCTGCGCGCCGCGCTGACGGGCGTCGCGCGTGCGGAGGAGCACGAGCGCCACGAGCGCGCCCGTGACGAGTCCGCCGACGTGCGCCTGCCACGAGACGCCCTGCACCACGAACCCGAGGAGAAGGTTGAGGATGATGACGCCGAGGAGGGGGCCGACGTTGCCGCCGAGCTTGCGCGCGAGCACGAAGTAACCGCCCATGAACCCGAAGATCGCGCCGGACGCGCCGACGACGGCCTGCAGGGGCTCACCCATGGCGGCGCCGATGACCTCGACGGCGAGGGATCCGCCGAGCGCGGAGATCACGAAGAGGGCGAGGTAGCGGGCGCGGCCGAGCATGGGCTCGAGGACGCGGCCGAAGACGAAGACCGACAGCATGTTCAGCAGGATGTGGAAGATGCTGTCGGGCGAGTGCGTGAAGGCGCTCGTGAGCATGCGCCAGGGCTCGTACGCCCCGGAGGCGACGCTGCCGTAGACGGGCGCGAACCACAGCGACGTGGTCACGTACGCACCGACGACGGGCAGCACCTGGAGGATCCAGACCACGCCGCACAGCGCCATGATCCCGTACGTCACGACGGGCGCGGAGCTCCGCGACATCCGCGTGACGAACGAGGCCCGGGAACGGGGAGCGGTGCGGCGCTGCTCCTTCATGTCCTCCGGGCAGATCACCCCGACGGCGGCCGGCGTCTGGCACTCGGGGCAGATGGTCCGCCCGCATCGCTGGCACAGCACGAAGCTCTGCCGGTCGGGGTGCCGGTAGCAGCGGTCGGCCGCCGTACGGGGTGAGTCGGTCATCAGACCTTCTCGACGGTGACGCTCTCGATCACGACGTCCTCACGGGGACGGTCGCGGCCGTCGGTCGGGACGGCGTTGAGCGTGTCGACGACCTTCTTGGATGCGTCGTCGGCGACCTCGCCGAAGATCGTGTGCTTGCCCTGCAGCCACGTGGTGGGAGCGGTCGTAATGAAGAACTGCGAGCCGTTCGTGCCGCGGCCGCCCTGGGTGCCGGCGTTGGCCATGGCCAGGATGTAGGGCTTCGAGAAGTCGAGGTCGCGGCTGATCTCGTCGTCGAACTGGTAGCCGGGGCCACCGGTGCCCTGGCCGAGCGGGTCGCCGCCCTGGAGCATGAAGTCCTTGATGATGCGGTGGAAGACGACGCCGTCGTAGAGCGGGTCGGTCGACTTCTTCCCGGTCTGGGGGTGCGTCCACTCCTTCGCGCCCGTGGCGAGGCCGACGAAGTTCTCGACGGTCTGGGGTGCGTGGGACCCGAAGAGGTTGAGGACGATGGTGCCGTGGTTGGTCGTCATGGTGGCGACGTGAGTGTGCGCAGACATGGAGCAATGGTCTCACGGCGGAGCTGGGACTCGGCGGACGCACAGGGTCCATCGTGTTTGCCCGCAGAGGCACCCGTGCCAGACTGGGATTCCTGGCGAAATCACACCGATGGAGGTCCCCTTGGGTCTGTCACGCAAGAACAAGAAGGAGTTGGCGAAGCTCCGCACCCACGCGGCCGCCGTCCTCAAGGAGCAGCGCGAGGTCCTCGACCGGGCCAACGTCGTCGTGGCCGAGGCCGCGCACACCGCCCGCAAGCTCTCCGACCAGCACGTCGTCCCCGCCGTCAAGCGCGGCGTCGACGACCACATCCGTCCCGGCTACGAGGCAGGCGCCGACCGCGTGCGCACCGCAGCCGACTCGGCGTACAAGGGCTTCACGCACACGGTCCTCCCTGCCGTCGCCGGTGCCGCCGGATCCGCGGTCGCCGCCACCGAGGGCATCCGCAACAGCAAGCAGGTGAAGGACGCCGTCAAGAAGGCCGGCAAGGTCTCCTCCAAGGCGCAGGAGTTCGGCAAGCACTACGTCGACAACGGCCGCTCGTACGTCGGCCGCTACGTGCCCCAGGTCGCGCCGGCGAAGAAGGGACTCGGCTTCGGCGGAGTCGCCCTCATCGCGCTCGGCGTCGTCGTGGTCGGCGGGGTCGGCTACGCGCTGTACCAGACGTTCCGCGCGGACGACGACCTGTGGATCGCCGACGACGAGCCCGAGGCCGTCGACACGACCGCCAAGGACCAGCCCGCGAGCTGATCGCCGCGCCGCATCCGACGAAGGCCCGGACACCGAGAGGTGTCCGGGCCTTCGTCATGCTGCCGCGTCCCCGCGAGCGCGGCTCGTCGGTCGTACCCACGGAGCGGACGGAAGCGGCTCGAGCACCAGTTCGGCGAGCACGTGGGGCCCGAGACCGGGCGAGATGTGGAGTCACGGGGAATCGAACCCCGGACCTCCTGCTTGCAAAGCAGGCGCTCTACCAATTGAGCTATGACCCCGATCGGCGAGCCTCGGATCGCCGTGCGACCTACCGACTCGATGCCCGCCATGCCCTCGGATCACGCGGATCCGGGGGTGTTGGTGGGGATACCAGGATTTGAACCTGGGACCTCTTCATTATCAGTGAAGCGCTCTAACCAACTGAGCTATATCCCCATCGGGCAGGTACACGTTACCGTACGCCTGCCCGTTTCTCCCAATCGGCTACGCGTTGGTGAAGCCGACGAGGACGCCGCCCGTGATCCGCACGCTCAGGTTGTAGAGCAGCGCGGCCACGGCACCGAGCACGGTGCCGACGACGATGTTGAGGACGGCCACGACGATGGCGAAGCCGAGCACCTGACCCAGGCCGAAGACGTCCTGCAGCGAGAAGTCGGCCGATCCGGAGACCTCCTGGAAGAGCTGGTCGACCGTCCCGAAGACGTTCGTGGTCTGGAGGACGACGTAGATGAGGAACGTGGCGACGACGGTGATGATGCCGAGCACCACGGAGAAGAGGAACGCGAGCTTCAGCGCCGACCAGAAGTCGACGTACACGAGCTTGAGACGCACCTGCTTGGTGGTGGTGGCTCGCGACGACTTCTTCGCGAGCTTCTCGGCGACACTACTCATCGGGTGTTCCCTTTCCAGCAGCGGTACCGTCGGACGCGTCGGGCGCAGCTTCGGGGACCACCAGGTTGCGTTCGGAGTTCTTGGCCAGTGAGATGATCCTGTCGTCGTCCGCGAACCGGGCGAACACGACACCCATGGTGTCTCTGCCCTTCGCCGGGACCTCGGCCACGACAGACCGTACCACCTTGCCGCTCGCGAGCACGACGAGGATCTCGTCCTCCTCGGCCACGATCAGGGCCCCAGCCAGGTCCCCTCGGGCGTCCTGCAGCTTGGCCACCTTGATGCCCATGCCGCCCCGGTTCTGCACGCGGTACTGATCCGCGGCGGTGCGCTTGGCGAAGCCGCCCTCGGTCACGACGAAGACGTAGCCCTGCTCGCCGACGACCGAGGCGCTGAGCAGCGTGTCGTCCCCGCGGAACGTCATGCCCTTCACGCCGGAGGTCGACCGGCCCATGGGACGGAGCGCGGAGTTGTCGGCGGAGAACCGCAGCGACATGCCCTTGCGCGAGACCAGCAGCAGGTCGTCGTCCTCGTCCACGAGCAGCGCCGACACGAGGGCGTCGCCGTCGCGGAGGTTGATCGCGATGATGCCGCCCGTGCGGTTCGTGTCGTACTCCGTCAGAGCGGTCTTCTTCATCAGGCCGTCGCGGGTGGCGAGCACGAGGTACTGCGCCACCTGGTAGTCGCGGATGTCGAGGACCTGCTGGATCTCCTCGTCCGGCTGCATCGCCAGCAGGTTCGCGACGTGCTGGCCCTTGGCGTCGCGGCCGGCCTCCTGCAGCTCGTACGCCTTCGCCCGGTAGACGCGCCCCTTGTCGGTGAGGAAGAGGAGCCAGTGGTGCGTGGTGGTGACGAAGAAGTGCTCGACCACGTCGTCCGCACGCAGCTGGGCGCCGCGGACTCCCTTTCCCCCGCGGTGCTGGCTGCGGTAGTTGTCGATGCGCGTGCGCTTGATGTACCCGCCCCGCGTGACCGTGACCACCATCTCCTCCTCGGGGATGAGGTCCTCCATGCTCATGTCGCCGTCGAAGCCGAGCATGATCTCCGTGCGCCGGTCGTCTCCGTACTTGTCGGTGATCTCCTGCAGCTCCGTGCTGATGATCTCTCGCTGCACGGACGGCGTCGCGAGGATGTGCTTGTACTCGGCGATGCGCTCCTCGAGCTCCGCGGCCTGCTGCTGGATCTTCTGGCGCTCGAGGGCTGCGAGCCGGCGCAGCTGCATCTCGAGGATGGCGTTGGCCTGCAGCTCGTCGATGTCGAGCAGCTTCATCAGCCCGCTGCGCGCGACCTCGACCGTCTCCGAACGGCGGATGAGCGCGATGACCTCGTCGAGGGCGTCCAACGCCTTGAGGTAGCCGCGCAGGATGTGCGCGCGCGCCTCGGCCTCGTTGAGGCGGTACTGCGTGCGCCGGACGATGACCTCGATCTGGTGGTCGACCCATGCCGAGATGAACCCGTCGAGCGCGAGCGTGCGCGGGATCCCGTCGACGATGGCGAGCATGTTCGCGCCGAAGTTCTCCTGCAGCTGCGTGTGCTTGTAGAGGTTGTTCAGCACGACCTTCGCGACCGCGTCGCGCTTCAGCACGATCACCAGGCGCTGGCCGGTGCGGCCGGAGGTCTCGTCGCGGATGTCGGCGACGCCGCCGAGCTTGCCGTCCTTCACGAGCTCGGCGATCTTGATCGCCAGGTTGTCGGGGTTGACCTGGTACGGCAGCTCGGTGACGACGAGGCACACCCGGCCCTGGATCTCCTCGACCGCGACGACCGCGCGCATCGTGATGGATCCGCGGCCCGTGCGGTACGCGTCGATGATGCCCTTGGTGCCGAGCACCTGGGCGCCCGTCGGGAAGTCGGGGCCCTTGATCCGCTCGAGGAGCGCCTCGAGCAGCTCCTCCCGGTCCGCGTCGGGGTGCGCGAGGAGCCACTGGGCGCCCGCCGCGACCTCGCGGAGGTTGTGCGGCGGGATGTTGGTGGCCATGCCGACCGCGATGCCGACGGATCCGTTGACCAGCAGGTTCGGGAAGCGCGACGGCAGGATCTGCGGCTCGAGCGTCCGGCCGTCGTAGTTGTCCTGGAAGTCGACCGTGTCCTCGGTGATGTCCCGGACCATCTCCATGGCGAGCGGCGCCATCTTGGTCTCGGTGTAGCGGGGTGCCGCCGCGCCGTCGTTGCCGGCGGAGCCGAAGTTGCCCTGTCCGAGCGCGAGCGGGTACCGCAGGCTCCACGGCTGCACGAGGCGCACGAGCGCGTCGTAGATGGAGGAGTCACCGTGCGGGTGGAACTGGCCCATGACCTCGCCGACCACGCGGGCCGACTTGAAGAAGGAGCGGTCGGGTCGGTAGCCGCCGTCGTACATGGCGTAGATGACGCGCCGGTGCACGGGCTTGAGCCCGTCCCGCACCTCGGGGAGCGCCCGCTGCACGATGACGCTCATCGCGTAGTCGAGGAACGAGCGCTGCATCTCGAGCTGGAGGTCGACCTGGGCGATCCGGTCGTGGCTGACGACGACGGTGGCGTCCGGGTCGACGATGGCGGGGAGCGAGTCGGAGGCGGCTGCGGCGGAGGACGCCGTCGTCACCCCCTCCTGGGGCAGGGCGTCGTCGCTCGACGGAGCCTGGCCATCGCCCGGGTTCGCTCCGGTGCCCTGCTCGTCATCGGGAGTGGTGTCGTCGGCCATGGAGGTCCTGTTCAGAGGTCGATGGTTCGTGGAGTCGGTTCCGGCGGGCGGCCCGCGTGCGCTGGGGCCGCCGCGCCGTCGATCAGATGTCGAGGAACCGGACGTCCTTGGCGTTGCGCTGGATGAAGTTCCGGCGGGACTCGACGTCCTCCCCCATCAGGGTGGAGAAGGTCTCGTCTGCGCCGGCGGCGTCGTCGAGGGTGACCTGCATGAGCGTCCGCGTCGCGGGGTCCATGGTGGTCTCCCACAGCTCCTTGTAGTCCATCTCGCCGAGGCCCTTGTAGCGCTGGATGCCGTTGTCCTTGGGGAGCTTCTTGCCGTTCTGCTGTCCGTGCACGAGCAGGGCGTCGCGCTCGGCGTCCGTGTACACGTACTGGTCCTCGGCGTTCGACCACTTGAGCCGGTACAGCGGCGGCTGCGCGAGGTACACGTAGCCGAGCTCGATGAGCGGGCGCATGTATCGGAACAGCAGCGTGAGCAGCAGCGTCGTGATGTGCTGGCCGTCGACGTCGGCGTCGGCCATCAGCACGATCTTGTGGTACCTGACCTTCTCGGCGTTGAAGTCCTCGCCGATGCCCGCACCGAAGGCGGTGATCATCGACTGCACCTCGTTGTTCTGCAGCGCGCGGTCGAGGCGGGCCTTCTCCACGTTGAGGATCTTGCCGCGCAGCGGAAGGATCGCCTGCGTCGTGGGGTTGCGCCCCTGCACCGCGGATCCACCGGCCGAGTCGCCCTCGACGAGGAACACCTCGCTGAGCGCCGGGTCCTTGCTCTGGCAGTCCTTGAGCTTGCCCGGCATGCCGCCCGACTCGAGCAGGCCCTTGCGCCGGGTCTGCTCGCGCGCCTTGCGGGCGGCCAGCCGTGCCTGGGACGCCTGCATCCCCTTGCGGATGATGTCCTTCGCCTGCGCCGGGTTCTTCTCGAGCCAGTCGCCGAGCTGCTGGCCGACGATGCGCTGCACGTAGGCCTTCGCCTCGGTGTTGCCCAGCTTCGTCTTCGTCTGTCCCTCGAACTGCGGCTCGCCGAGCTTGACGGAGACGACCGCGGTGAGGCCCTCGCGCACGTCGTCGCCCGTGAGGTTCTCGTCCTTCTCGCGGAGCAGCTTGTTCTCGCGCGCGTAGCGGTTGACGAGCGTGGTGAGCGCCGCGCGGAACCCCTCCTCGTGCGTGCCGCCCTCGTGCGTGTTGATGGTGTTCGCGTAGGTGTGCACGCTCTCCGTGTAGGAGGTGGTCCACTGCATCGCGACCTCGAGGCTGATCTTCCTGACCGTGTCCTCGGACTCGAAGGCGATGACGTCGGCGTTGACGACCTCGGTCTTCTTGGCCTTCACGAGGTGCTCGACGTAGTCGACGAGACCGCGCTCGTAGAGGAACTTCTCCGTGCGGTGCTCGGCGGGATCCCCGGCGCGCTCGTCGTGGAGCGTCAGGGCGAGGCCCTTGTTGAGGAACGCCATCTGCTGGAACCGAGCGCGGAGGGTGTCGTAGTCGAACTCGACGGTCTCGAAGATCTCGCGGCTCGGCCAGAAGGTGATCGTGGTGCCGGTCTCGACGGATCCCTCGCCCTTCTGGAGAGGTGCGTCCGGGACGCCGATGGTGAAGCTCTGGCGCCACACGGCGCCCTGGCGACGGACCTCGACGTCGAGGCGCTCGGACAGCGCGTTCACCACGGAGCTGCCGACGCCGTGCAGGCCTCCGGACACCGCGTATCCGCCGCCGCCGAACTTGCCGCCGGCGTGCAGCTTGGTGAGGACGAGCTCGACGGTGGAGATGCCCTCGACGGGGTGGATGTCCACGGGGATGCCGCGGCCGTCGTCGACGACGCGGATGCCGCCGTCCTTGCGCATCGTGATCTGGATGTCGCTGGCGAACCCGGCGAGGGCCTCGTCGACGGAGTTGTCGACGATCTCGCTCACGAGGTGGTGCAGACCACGCGGGCCGGTGGACCCGATGTACATGCCGGGTCGCTTGCGCACGGCCTCGAGGCCCTCGAGCACCTGGATCTCGTTGGCGCCGTAGTCGTTGCTCACCTGCTGGCGGGTGATGTGGTCGGAGTCGTTGTGCGTCTCCTCGATCTCCACCTCGTCGGGGGTGGAGTCGTCGGGGAGGTCCTGTGAGGCATCCGATGTCATGAAGTGGTGGCTCCTGCCGCGTCGACGCGCCCCTGTCCGACGGCGGTCGCGCATCGATCACGAGGTGATCCGGCGGCCGTCGTCCTCGGACTGCGGGCGACCATTCATTCTATCGCAGTAGTACGCTCCGCACCTCTCTATCCGGCCCGCTGCGGCGCGTTCGTGGCGGGGGTGACCTGATTCGCCTCCCTACCCGTAGGTATCGCGCGGACCCCGCCCTGGGATCGACCTGGGACCCTTTTTCCAGGACGGGGCGTTCGGCCCCTGGAAGCGGATCGACCGGATGCCCGCGTCGGGGAAGCGCTCGGCGATGCGCGTCGTGATCTCCACGCGCATCAGCCGGAGCTGCGTCGCCCACGCCGTCGACTCGCACTCCACCGTGAGGAGGCCGTCCTCGATGCCGACCGGGGAGGAGTGGACGGCGGTCTCCTCGCCGGCGATGGTCGTCCACGCCGCCATGAGCTCGGCCTGCGACAGGGAGGAGGTCCAGCCCATGCGCGAGGTGAGGGAGTCCATGACGTTCCCGAGGGAGTCGGGATCCCGTCCCGGCTGGAACGGCGAGCTGCCGGCCTTCTGCTCGCGGCGCTTGCGAGCGGACGGCGATCGCACGGATGCGTCGCCGAACACCCGGCGGAATCGACGGTAGACGGCGACCGCCTCGGACTCCGGCATCGGGCCGCCGTCGGGAGCGCGGGGGATCACGCCGCTCCCCCGTCCTCGTCGTCGGGCGCCGGAGCGGTGGCCGGAGCATCGACGATCTCGCCCGCCCGGATGTGCACGGCGTTCGCCGCCAGGTGCTCGGGCACGTCCTCGAACACGGCGGCCGTGATCAGCACCTGCTCGAAGCCCGTGACGGCCTCCGCGAGCCGCCCGCGCCGGGCCTGGTCGAGCTCGGCGAACACGTCGTCGAGGATCAGCACGGGGTCCCCCGTCTGCGATTCGCGCCGGAGCAGCTCGGCCGACGCCAGCTTCAGCGCGAGCGCGAACGACCACGACTCCCCATGGCTGGCGTAGCCCTTCGCCGGTAACCCGTTGAGCCGGAACAGCACGTCGTCGCGGTGCGGGCCGACCAGGGTCAGCCCCCGTTCGAGCTCGCGGGGACGCATCCGCGCGAGGGCGGCCGTGAAGACGGGCACCACGTCCTCGGTCCGGGTGAACCTCCCCCCGTCACGGGCGCCGGTCTCGTCCACGACGTCGTCCTCCCCCGGGTCGTCCGCGAGGATGCTCAGCTCGGGACGCGCGGACGGGCCGTGGTCGGATCCCGCCACCGCGAGGTAGGCACGCGCGAGCTCCGGCTGGAGGGCCTCGACCAATGCGCCGCGCGCCGCGATGATCTGCGAGCCGATGGAGACGAGACGCTCGTCCCAGATGTCCAGCGTGCCGAGCTGATCCGCCTTCATCCCCCGCGCACGGGCCGACTTGAGCAGGGTGTTCCGCTGCTTGAGCGCCCGGTCGTAGTCCGACAGGACGCCGGCGAGCCGGGGAGCGCGCAGCACGAGCAGCTGGTCGAGCAGACGACGGCGGCCCGACGGATCCCCGCGCACGAGCGCGAGGTCCTCCGGGGCGAACAGCACGCTCGAGAAGTACCGCGGCAGCTCGCGCGGCTTGGTGGGCGTGCTGTTGACCTGCGCGCGGTTGGCCGCCGATCGGTTGATCTGCACCTCGACCCGCAGCTCCCGGCCCGCGTGCTGCAGCAGCGCGCGGATCACGGCCGACTCCGCACCCTGCCGGATGAGGGCCTGGTCGGTGGAGACGCGGTGCGACCCGAGCGTGCTCAGGAAGCCCAGCGCCTCCACCAGGTTCGTCTTGCCCTGCCCGTTGCTGCCCACGAAGAGGGTCGCACCGGGAACGAGCTCGACGTCCGCGCGGGTGTAGTTGCGGAAGTCACCCAGGGAGAGGTGACGGACGATCATCCGGTGGTCAGGACTTCTTCTGCACCGAGTGGCCGCCGAACTGGTTGCGCAGCGCCGCGACGGCCTTCATGGCCGGGGAGTCCTCCTGGCGGGAGGAGAAGCGAGCGAAGATCGACGCGCTGATGGCGGGCATGGGCACGGCGTTGTCGAGCGCCTCCTCGATGGTCCAGCGGCCCTCGCCGGAGTCCTGCACGAAGCCCTCGATGTCCTCGAAGCCCGGGTCCTCCTTGAGCGCCTTGACCAGGAGCTCGAGCAGCCAGGAGCGCACGACCGTGCCGCGCTGCCACGCCTCGAACGTGCCCGTGACGTCCTTGATGATGTCCTTGCGCGCCGCGAGGAGCTCGTAGCCCTCCGCGAACGACTGCATCATCGCGTACTCGATGCCGTTGTGGACCATCTTCGCGTAGTGACCCGCGCCGGAGTCGCCGACGTGGACGAAGCCCTCCTCGCGCGGACCCTCGGGGCGCAGGGCGTCGAACACGGGCATGGCCCGCTGGACCTGCTCCTCGGGGCCACCGACCATGAGGCCGTAGCCGTTCTCGAGGCCCCAGACGCCGCCCGAGACGCCGGCGTCGACGAAGTCGATGCCCTTCTCCTTGAGCAGTCCGGCGTGCGCGAAGTCGTCCGTGAACTTGGAGTTGCCGCCGTCGATCACGAGGTCGCCCGGCTCGAGGATGCGGGCGAGGTCGCCCACGACGTTCTGCGTGACCTTGCCGGCCGGGACCATCACCCAGACGAGGCGCGGGGTGGGGAGCGCGGCGGCGAGGTCCGCGAGGGTGGCCACGTCGGAGACGTCGGGGTTCGTGTCGTATCCGGTCACCTCGATGCCGTTCGCCTCGAGGCGCGCGCGCATGCGGGCGCCCATCTTGCCGAGTCCGACGAGTCCGATGTGCATGTTCTCTCCTTGATCGCGGTCTAGCGCAGCAGCAGGTTCGGCTGCAGCAGGTACCGGTAGTTGTCAGCGCCGGCCTGGTCCTTGGAGGACTGGCTCGTGATGAGCACGGGGCCGGGCTTGTTGGGGTTGTCCGTCTTCGTGAACGAGAGGCGGACGAACTCGGAGTGGACGGCGCCGAGGCCGTCCAGCAGGAACTGGGGCTTCAACGACACCACGGTGTCGACGCCGGTGAGGAGGGCGTCGATGCTCTCCGATGCCTGCGCGTGCTCGGAGCCGATGGCCTCGAGGGTGAGCCCGTCGATCGTGAAAGTGAAGCGCAGCGCGGCCTCGCGCTCGAGCACGAGCTGCACGCGCCGGGTCGCCTCGATCAGGTCGGCGGTGTTGATGACCGCGTAGTTGTCGACCGTCTCGGGGAAGAGGCGCTTGACCGGCGGGAAGTTGCCGCGGATCAGCAGGGACGTGACGGTCTTCTTGTCGGCGCTGAACGCGATGAGCTGGCGATCGTCGGTGTCCGTGATCGCGACGGAGATGGTCCCGCTGTGGCCGAAGGTCTTGCCGATCTCCTGCAGCGTGCGGGCGGGCACCAGCGCGGTGCGGCTCGTGCCGTCGCCCGTGGAGTCGCCGCCGTCCCAGTCGATCTCCCGCACGGCCACGCGGTAGCGGTCGGTGGCGATGAGCCCGAGGCTCGTCTCCCCCACCTCCAGCTGGACGCCCGTGATGACGGGGGTGACGTCGTCCCGCGAGGCAGCCACCGCGACCTGGGACACCGCGGCGGCGAACTGCTCGGCAGGCAGCAGCCCGGACTGCTCGGAGATCTGGGGCAGCGTCGGGTACTCCTCGACGGGCATGCTCAGCAGCGTGAAGTGGGCGGATCCGCACGAGACCGTGATCTTGGAGTCCTCGGTCGTGAACCGCACCGGAGCGTTCGGCAGGCGGTTGGCGATGTCGGCGAGGAGGCGACCGGAGACGAGCACGCGCCCGGCCTCCTCGATGTCCGCCTGGATCTGCGTCCGTGCCGAGACCTCGTAGTCGAACGACGACAGCGTCAGTCCGTCCTCGGTCGCCTCGATGAGCACTCCGCTGAGGATCGGGAGGGTCGTGCGCTGCGGCAGGAGCTTCACGGCGAAGGACACCGCCTCGCTGAAGACGTCCCTGTTGACTTGGAACTTCACGTTGTGGACCCCTCGATGAGCGGAAGATTTGTCGCTCAATGCTAGCCGTGCCGCGAGGGACGCCGGCCCCCTCGGATCCCTCCACACCCTGAGGTTCTTGGGCGACATCCAATGAAGGGTTTAAGGATCAATAGTCTTAACCGCTGTGGAATCTGTGGACAACTCCCGGAGTCCCGGTCGTCGAGAGGGAACTACACGTCTGGAAGTTGTGGGACGGGTGTGGAGCGGCCTGGGGACTCGGCGGAACGACGACGACGCGACGGGGCCGGTTCCACAGGCGAGGTCCTCGGACCCACATCCGCTCCGGCGGTTCTCCACAGTTATCCACACTCTGTGCACACTGTGGGGAACGGCGCATGCGGCCGGATCGGAGGCCGTGCCCCCCTTCGTGGACGGCTGCGGACCGTCACCAGCGACCGCACCGCGGTCGAACGTCCGAGCGGGGAGGGCACCACGGCTCCCACGCACGCAGAAGGGGTCGGACCCCGTGGTCCGACCCCTTCTGCGTTCCCCGTCTCGTGCACGCGCGCTGGAGCGCGTGCCGGGAGCGTCACATCTTGCCGTAGCGGTGGTTCTGCTTGATGCGGCTCGTGAGCTCGGTCACCTGGTTGTAGATGGACCGCCGCTCCTTCATGAGCTCGGTGATCTTCTTGTTGGCGTACATGACGGTGGTGTGATCGCGGTTGCCGAACAGCTGGCCGATCTTGGGCAGGGACAGGTTCGTGAGCTCCCGACACAGGTACATCGCGATCTGCCGCGCGGTGGCGACCGCCTGCGAGCGGGACGAGCCGTACAGGTCGTCGACCGTCAGCTTGAAGTAGGCAGCGGTGTGGTTGATGATGTCGACCGGCGCGATGACGTTGTCCTCGTCGAGCGTGATCAGGTCCTTGAGCACCGTCTGCACGAGCGCGAGGTCCACGGGCGTCTTGTTCAGGCTCGCGAAGGCCGTGACCCGGATCAGCGTGCCCTCGAGCTCGCGGATGTTCGACGTGACCTTGGTGGCCATGTACTCGAGGATGTCGTCCGGCACCTGCAGCTTCTCGCTCTGGGCCTTCTTGCGGAGGATCGCGATGCGCGTCTCGAGGTCGGGCGCCTGGACGTCGGTGATGAGGCCCCACTCGAAGCGCGAGCGCATGCGGTCCTCGAAGCCCGTGAGGTGCTTCGGCGGGAGGTCGCTCGTGATGACCACCTGCTTGTTGTGGTCGTGCAGCGTGTTGAAGGTGTGGAAGAAGGCCTCCTGGGTGGAGTCCTTGCCCTGGAGGAACTGGATGTCGTCGATCAGCAGGATGTCGTTGTCGCGGTAGCGCGACTGGAACAGCGACGACCGGTTGTTCGCGATCGAGTTGATGAAGTCGTTGGTGAACTCCTCGGAGCTCACGTACCGCACCCGGATGCCCGGGTAGAGGCTGATGGCGTAGTGGCCGATCGCGTGCAGCAGGTGGGTCTTCCCCAGCCCCGAGTCGCCGTAGATGAACAGGGGGTTGTACGCCTTGGCCGGAGCCTCGGCCACGGCGACCGCGGCGGCGTGCGCGAAGCGGTTGGATCCGCCGATGACGAAGGTGTCGAAGCCGTACTTCGGGTTGAGGCGCGAGTCGCCACGTGAGGGCGATGCGGGGAGACCCGGGTTGTCCGTGGGCGCCGTGATCGTCGGGGTCTCGATGTACGGCTGCTCGGCGGCCGGCTCGGGATGCTGGGCGAAGGCGTCCTGCGCGATCTCCGGGTTGACCACGATGGCGAAGTTGCTGACGCCGGCCGCCTCGTCGAGCGAGCCGATCGCGTTGAGGAGGGGTACGCGGATGCGCTGCTCGAGCATCCCGCGGGTGAGGTCGTTGGGGACCTCGAGGTAGAGGGTGCCGGTCATGACGCCCTTCGGCTCCACCAGGCTGATGAACCCGTGCAGCTGCGGGGTGATCCGGTCGTCCGCCGTGAGGGCGGAGAGCACCTTCTGCCAGATCGCGTGCGTCGGGTCGGAGCGGTCGGACATGTTTCCCCATCTGCCGTCACCAGGCTCGGTCCCTCGGCTGGTGCCGGGGCCGCCACTCGGTGCGCGGACTGCTGTCGACGCTGGAAGGGCGTCGCGGTCATGCGTGCGGCGTCCGTCCCCGGAGGCTCCGAGGGTGCGGACCATCCGGGTACCGCGACCGCGGACAGCATAGTTACTCACAGGGTTATCCACCCTGTGTGCGAACGGGCCGTCAGCACCGCGCGGGCGATCCCCGACGCGTCGCGGCCACGCCACACGGTAGCCACTGTCGGAGATCAGGACAAATCGACCCTATCGATGGCGGCATGTCGATACGGGCGGATGGCCGGTCCGTGTGGATAATCACGATCCCGCCCGCGGGTTTGACCGCAGGCCGCCCGGCCCGTAGATTTAGGCAGTTGACCCAGCCCCTCGAGGCTGCCCCATCTTCCCAGCCGCACTCGTCGGCCCCGTGGACCAACCTGAGTGGAGACTCACCGTGAGCAAGCGCACCTTCCAGCCGAACAACCGCAAGAAGGCCAAGAAGCACGGCTTCCGCCTCCGCATGCGCACGCGTGCCGGCCGTGCCATCCTCGCCGCCCGCCGTGGCAAGGGACGCACCGAGCTCTCCGCGTAGCACGTGCTCGCTCGGCGGAACCGCGTGACGAGCGGTGCGGACTACCGCACCGTGGTCAGGCGGGGACGCCGGTCGACGACCGGCACGGCGGTCGTGTCCGTGCTGGTCGGTTCCGCGGATGATCCGACCCGCTTCGGGTTCATCGTCTCGAAGAAGGTCGGCAACGCCGTGACCCGCAACCTGGTCCGGCGCCGGTTGAAGGCGGTGTCCGCGGGCCTGCTCCCGACGCTGCCGTCCGGCCTGTCCGTCGTGATCCGCGTACTGCCAGGCATGGAGACGACTCCGTGGGTTACCCTGCAGGAGGAGATCGCGTCAGCCGTGACGCGGGTCGTGAGGACGATATGAAGAGGGCAGTGACCTCCGTCGTCCTGGCGCCGCGGAACGCCGCCATCGCCGTCATCAGCCTCTATCGGCGGGTGGTCTCCCCGCTCTACGGGGACGTGTGCAGGTACTACCCCTCCTGTTCCGCGTACGGCCTGGAGGCCGTGCAGGAGCACGGGCTCCTCCGTGGCGGATTCCTCGCGGCCTGGCGCGTATGCCGGTGCCATCCCTGGGCGGAAGGCGGCATCGACGACGTCCCCGCTCGTCGGGTCCAGCAGTACCGGCGCACGAGGCTCGGATTCGTCGTCGCACCCAGCCACGGAAAGGGCTAACGACAACCTCATGGACTTCCTCGGAACGATCCTGTGGCCGATCAAGTGGGTCATCGAACTCATCCTGGTCGGCTTCCACACGCTCTGGACCACCCTCGGACTCGACCCCGACAACGGCGCGACGTGGGTGCTCTCCATCGTGGGCCTGGTGCTCGTGGTGCGTGCGGCGCTCATCCCGATCTTCGTCCGCCAGATCAAGAACCAGCGCCGCATGATGGAGGTCGCGCCGCAGCTGAAGAAGATCCAGGACAAGTACAAGGGCAAGCGCGATCAGTTCTCGCGCGAGGCCATGTCCCGCGAGACCATGGCGCTGTACAAGGACACCGGCACGAATCCGTTGAGCAGCTGCCTCCCCCTGCTGCTGCAGATGCCGATCTTCTTCTCCCTGTACTCCGTCCTGCACCGCGCGGCGGTGGAGGAGCTGCCCGGCATCGGCCTGCTCAACGACCAGCTCTCGCGCTCGTTCGGGGAGTCCTCCTTCCTCGGGGCTCCCCTGCAGTCGGCCATCTCGACTGCGAACGGCAACATCACCGTCATCGTGATCGCCACCGTCATGGTCATCCTCATGAGCGCATCGCAGTTCATCACGCAGCTGCAGATCATGGCCAAGAACATGTCCGAGGAGACCAAGGCCAGCCCGATGTTCAAGCAGCAGCGCATCCTGCTGTACATCCTCCCCCTGGTTTTCGCCGTCTCCGGGATCGCGTTCCCGCTCGGCGTGATGTTCTACTGGCTCGTCTCGAACTTCTGGACCATGGGCCAGCAGTTCCTCGTCATCCGCAACATGCCGACTCCCGGCAGCGAGGCCGCACGCGCGCGTGAAGCGCGCCTGGCCCGCAAGGGCAAGCTCGTCGCACCTGAGGAGTCTGCCGAGTCGTCCACCATCGTCGTCGAGGAGCGGAAGCCGGCGCAGCGCCAGCAGCCCGTCGGGAAGAACCGCGCGAAGAAGCAGGCGGGGTCCAAGAGCCGATGAGCGAGGCGAGGGAGGTCTCGGACCAGGGCATCGCGCCCGCCTCAGTCGTCGAAGACGAGGGGTTGGCTACTGCCGTGGGCGTCGATGTGGAGGCCGTCGATGGGGTGGCCAAGGCTGGCGTCAGCGGAGTCGACGAGGGCGACATCGCCGCGGACTACATCGAGGAGCTCCTCGACATCTGCGACCTCGATGGCGACATCGACATCGATCAGCGCGGCGGCCGGGCGTACGTGTCCGTCGACGCGGCGGACTCCGAGGACCTGCGACTGCTCTCCAACCCGGAGACCGTCACGGCGCTGCAGGAGTTGACCCGACTCGCGGTGCAGAACAAGACCGGTGTCTTCAGTCGTCTGATCCTCGACGTGGGCGGGTCGCGGGATGCACGTCAGGTCGAGCTCGCGCAGCTCGTGGATCGGGCCATCGAGCGGATCTCGGCGGGCTCGGCAAGCGCATCGCTTCCGCCTATGTCCTCGTACGAGCGGAAGCTCGTGCACGACATCGTGGCCGAGCGCGGGTACACGTCCGAATCCGAGGGTGAGGGTCGCGACCGACACACGGTGATCACGAAGGCGTGATCCGCGTGCGATGACATGCGATGAGGCCCGGTCCTGTTGGACCGGGCCTCTCTCGTTCGTCGAATGCTCGAAGCGGTCTCGTCGGTCTTGGTAGTACGGACGTATCATTTCAACCGACCGTTCCTGGGGAGATGAGTCGCCGCCTCTCTGAGCAGCTACTCATCCGCGTAGGCAGCCGTCGAGCCTGATCCGAAGGGTACTTGTGCGCACCATCGAGTCGGCGACCGGGTACCTAGGCGATCGCGTGTCGTGCAGGGTGTCGTATTGGACGAGTGGCAGATGGCTCCCATGACGATGTGGGTTGAGCGGCCGATGCGGCGGTCATCTGATGTTTCACGTGAAACGCCGGGGCGGCCTGCCATACCGACCCTCTACCTTTCACATCACACGGGCACTCGAGTTCGGGCCGCGACGCGATGTCGTTCAAGCACGGTTTCACGTGGAACATGCTCGCGGACGCTGATGTCAGCAGCCGGGATCGGCGAGGAGCGTTCGGTCGTGTGATCGAGAACGGCGCGATTCGCGGCTAAGCTTGCGGACGCGCCTGCGCAGCTGATCTCACGACGCACTGGCTTGTTCTCATCGCATTGCACGACCGATCACAGGATGGATTCCGATGCCTCAGCACGCCATGATCGAGCGCGAGCCGGCGGTGGCTGAGACCCTCTTCGGAGACCGGATCCACGTGGCTCGCGAGTTCGCCTCGCAGCTCGGCGAGCGGGGGGAGGAGTTGGGACTCATCGGCCCCCTCGAACCTCCGCGCCTGTGGTCGCGCCACATCCTCAACTCCGTACTGGTCGCCCCTCTCCTTCGTCCCGGAATCGTCGGTGACATCGGCACGGGGGCGGGGTTGCCGGGTCTGGTCCTCGCCGTCGCTCGGCCGGAGGTCGACTTCGTGCTCATCGAACCCATGGAGCGACGGGTGGCATGGCTGGTGGAGCAGGTGGCGCATCTCGGGCTCGAGAATGTGACCGTCCGACGAGCGCGTGCCGAGGAGGTGGGGCAGGAGTTCACCCTGGACCAGGTGACGGCGCGGGCCGTGAGCGCGTTCGCGAAGCTGATCCCGCTGACGGTTCCGCTCGTACGCACCGGAGGCGAGTTGGTGCTCATGAAGGGCGCCAATGCAGAGCGTGAGGTCGAGGCTGCCGGCAAGGCGATCCGCAAGTTCCACCTCGAGGACGTGGAGGTGCTCACGCTGGGATCAGGGCAAGTCGATGAGGTCACCCGTGTCATTCGAGCGCGTCTCGCATGAGGGTCGAGACAACGGCGCAGGGAGAGGAAAGCCCGATCAGCCAGGTATTCTTTGTACATACCACGGGGCTGGCCCCCATGTTCCACGTGAAACATGACGCCGGACAGCACACCGACATGACCGGCGAACTCGGATCAGGAGCTGCTCATGGATGATGACCTGAGCCCCATCGCGCGTGAACTCTCTGAGACCAGCCGACGGAGGAAGGCGCTGGCGGGACTCGTCCTACCGAGGCCAGCCATCACGCGCGTCTTCACCATCGCCAACCAGAAGGGGGGCGTCGGCAAGACGACCTCCACGGTGAACCTGGCTGCCGCACTGGCGAAGTCCGGGTCCCGCACGCTGGTCATCGACCTGGATCCCCAAGGGAACGCGTCTACGGCGTTGGGTGCTGATCGCTCCAGTGACTTGACGAGCGTCTACGACGTGCTGGTGAATGGCTCTCCGATCGAGAACGCCGTGCAGGGCAGTCCGGAGTTCGAGACTCTCTTCTGCGTGCCAGCCACCATCCACCTCGCAGGTGCGGAGATCGAGCTCGTCAATCTCGAGCATCGAGAGCGCCGACTGCGACTGGCGCTGGACGCATTCCTGGCGTCCGAGCGTGGACGCGACTTCGACTACGTCCTCATCGACTGCCCGCCCTCGCTAGGGCTCCTGACCATCAACGCCTTCAGCGCCGCCAAGGAGGTCCTGATCCCGATCCAGTGCGAGTACTACGCCCTCGAGGGGCTCAGCCAGCTGCTCTCCAACATCGAGCTGATCTCGAAGCACCTGAACCCGGATCTCGCCATGTCGACCATCCTCCTGACCATGTACGACGGACGAACGAACCTCGCGCAGCAGGTGGCCGCCGAGGTCCGCGAGCACTTCCCCCAGCAGACGCTCACGACCCTCATTCCTCGCTCCGTCCGCATCAGCGAGGCGCCCAGCTACGGGCAGAGCGTCATCAGCTACGACCCCAACTCACCCGGCGCGCTGTCCTATCTGGAAGCTGCGGCCGAGATCGCATACCGAGGAGCCCCGAAGTAATGGCAACCAAGAGAACCGGCCTGGGTCGCGGCATCGGCGCCCTCATCCCCACGTCCGACGAGCGCAGCAGGCCCGTCGACGTCTTCTTCCCGGACAGCATCGGCGCGGGTGCGCCCAGCGGAGTGCAGAGCGGCTCCGACACGGCGCGGGCGACGAATGTCGAACCCGAGCTCGTCGCCGTCCCGGGCGCGAGGCTCGCGAACCTGGACCCCGCGGACATCACGCCGAACGCCCAGCAGCCGCGGACGGACTTCCGTCAGGACGAGCTCCAGGAGCTCATGGTGTCGATCCGGGAGTACGGGGTCCTCCAGCCCATCGTCGTACGCCCTCTGGGCGCTGACGTCGACGGTCGCGCCCGATACGAGCTCGTGATGGGGGAGCGGCGCCTGCGGGCCACCAAGGAGCTCGGGCTGGACAGCATCCCCGCCGTCATCAAGGACACGGCCGACGAGTCCATGCTCCGCGACGCGCTGCTCGAGAACCTGCACCGCTCGGAGCTGAACCCCCTCGAGGAGGCGAGCGCCTATCAGCAGCTGCTGGCTGACTTCGCCATCACGCAGGACGAGCTCGCCCAACGGCTGGGACGCTCACGGCCTCAGATCACCAACACGATCCGACTGCTGCGACTGCCCGAGGACGTGCAGCACCGTGTGGCCGCTGGCGTCCTCTCGGCCGGGCACGCGCGTGCGATCCTGTCGTCGGGAGACGAGGACGCGATGCGTCATCTCGCCGAGAAGATCGTCAACGAGGATCTCTCCGTGCGCGCGGCCGAGGCCGCCGCACAGCGTGGCCAGAGGTCCGCGAAGCCGCGCAAGAGCGCGAGCAGCGCACGGAACGCCCACCTGGACGAGACCGCGCAACGCATCGGGGATCACCTGAACACGAGCGTGCGGGTCACGATGTCGGCGCAGAAGGGGCAGATCGTGATCGACTTCGCGACCGTGGGGGACCTCACCCGCATCGCCCAGGAGATGGGCGTGCCGGACGCCGACGCGAGCTGAAGGCGCGTTGAGGGCGCACGGAGCGGTCTGCTCGCGCGGTACGCGCTGGTGGGGTCTCAGCGACCGCTTGCAGCGGAGAGCGCCGCTTCCGCGAGCCGACGGTAGAGATCGCCCACCTCGACGCCCGCCGCCGCGAGCCCCTGGGGAAGCAACGAGGTCTCGGTGAGACCGGGGATGACGTTGACCTCCAGGAACCACGGCTCGCCGGCGGCATCGATGATGAGGTCGACGCGTGACATCTGCCCGATGCCCAGGGCTCGGTGGATCCCCACCGCCGTCTCCGCGACCGCTGATGTCGCTCCGGCGGAGATGCGGGCGGGAGTGTAGAAGCGGGTCAGGCCCGCGTTGTATCGCGCTTCATAGCCGTACACACCCGACGTCGGGACGATCTCCGTGGCGGGGAGTGCCGTCGGACCGTCCCCGGTGTCGAGGACGCCGATGGCGACCTCAGTGCCCTCGACCAGCTGCTCGATGAGGGCGACGTCGCCGTAGGTGTAGGCGTCGACCATCGCGCGGGGGAGGGCATCGGCGTCGTGCACGATCGTGACGCCCTGCGCCGAGCCGCCGCGCGCGGGCTTGACGGCATAGGGGGCGGGGATCGCCTCGGTCACCAGACGGAGCACGGCAGCCGCCCCGAGCTCGCGGAACGTGTCCTTCGGCAGGGTCACGGATCGCGGCGTCCGGAACCCGGCCGACTCGGCCAGCGCCTTCGCCGTGGGCTTGTCCCAGGCCAGCCGCGCGGATCGCGCGGACGAGCCGACGTACGGGACGCCGGCGAGCTCCAGGAGACCGAGGAGCGCACCGTCCTCGCCGCTCGCCCCGTGCAGCACGGGCCAGACGACGGTCGGCGGCGTGTCCCGCAGGAAGTCGAGGAGCGTGGCGTCCGGATCCCGCAGGGAGGCCTGGACGCCGGCACCGCGCAGCGCATCCGCGACTCGACGACCGCTGCGGAGCGACACGTCGCGCTCATGGGAGATGCCGCCGGCCAGGACGACGACGGAGAGGGGCTCGTGTGCGGTCATGATGCTCGATCCGGTTGCGGTCGGTGTCCGTGGACGCGGTGGCGGAGGGTCAGTCGATGTCGGGCGGCGGTGTGACGACCGAGGTCGTGGGACGCGAGGAGAGCGCGCCCGTGCCCGAGAACGTGGTGAGCAGGTCCATCTCGTCGTCGATCACGCCCGCCATGCGTCGGATGCCCTCACGGATCCGGTCGGGCGTCGGGTAGCAGAACGACAGGCGGATGGCATCCCGGCCGCGCCCGTCGGCGTAGAACGCGGTACCCGGCGTGTAGGCGACGAGCGCCGTGACGGCGCGGGGGAGCATCTGCTTGGAGTCGAGCTGCTCGGGGAGCTTCAGCCAGACGTAGAAGCCGCCGTTGGGGACTGTCCAGGACAGGCTGGGCAGGTGCTCCTGGAGGGCGGAGAGCGTGGCGTCGCGGCGTTCGCGGTACACGCCGCGGAAGGTGTCGATCTGGCCCTTCCAGTCGGAGGCGTGCAGGTACTCGGAGATGATCAGCTGGCTGAAGGAGCTGGGGGAGAGGACCGCCGACTCCTGGGCGAGGATGAGCTTCTCGCGGATCGCGTGCGGGGCGAGCGCCCAGCCGACCCGGAAGCCCGGTGCGAGCGTCTTGGAGAACGAGCCGAGGTAGATGACGCCCTCGTCGTCGAGGCTGCGCATGGCGTCCGGCGCGGGCCGGTCGAACCAGAGCAGGCCGTAGGGGTTGTCCTCGAGCACGAGGATGTCGTTCGACCGGCAGATCTCCAGGATCTCCGGGCGTCGGGCGGCCGACATGGTGACGCCCGCCGGGTTGTGGAAGTTGGGGACCGTGTAGAGGAACTTGATGGTGCGGCCCTCGCCGCGGATCCGCGCGATGGCCTCGCGCAGCGCCTCAGGGACGAGGCCGTCGTCGTCCATCACGACGTGCTCGACGACGGCCTGGTAGCTGCGGAAGACGCCGATGGCGCCGACGTAGCTGGGGGCTTCGGCGAGGATCACGTCGCCCGGGTCGATGAAGAGCTTGGTGACGAGGTCGAGGGCCTGCTGCGAGCCCGTGGTGGTGACGATGTCGTCGACGCTGCCGCGGATCCCCTCAAGCGCCATGATCTCGAGGATGTCCTCGCGGAGCTCGGGCGTGCCCTGGCCGCCGCCGTATTGCAGCGCGACCGGGCCGCGTTCGCGCATGACCTTCTCCATCGCCGTGACGATGAGCTCCTGGGGGAGGGCGGAGACGAACGGCATGCCGCCGGCGAGCGAGACGACCTCGGGGCGGGAGGCCACGGCGAAGAGGGCGCGGACCTCGGAGGCGCTCAGGCCGGAGGTCCTCTCCGCGTAGTGGGGGAACCAGGGGTCGAGGTTGGTGCCCGCGGATTCGCGGGGGCTGCCTGCAGGTGTCACGTCACGTCTCTCACTGTCCGATTGCCGACCAGCCTAACGGGCGGCGGCCGGGATCCCCGTGGGTCACCGTCAGCCGGGCCGGCGGTGACGGCGGGACGACGGAGGGCCCGGCACCTCGCGGTGCCGGGCCCTCCGGTGGTGCTCGTCGCACGAACGGCGCGAGCGGGTGCTACTTGAGGAACTCGGCGAACTCCTGCTCGAGGGCCGGCTTCGGCTTGGCGCCGATGACGGTCTTGACGACCTCGCCCTTCTGGAAGACCTTCATGGCCGGGATCGAGGTGATCTTGTACTTCATGGCGATCTCGGGGTTGTCGTCCACGTCGATCTTGACGAGCTCGATGCCGGGGTTCTCGGCCGCGATCTGGTCGAGGACGGGGGAGACGGCCTTGCAGGGGCCGCACCAGGGCGCCCAGAAGTCGACGATGATGGTCTTCTCGGCGTCGAGGACGTCGGCCTGGAAGCTGGCGTCGGTGACGTCGCGGGAGTGGGACATGAGTGCTCCTTCGTGTGGTTCGGTGGCCCGGGCGGATCCCGGGGCCTTCGCTGTCGGTGGGGCGCTGCGTCGCGCCCGTTTCTACTGGTGCTCGGCGCCGACGAGCTCGCCGTCAGGATCCACCGCGCTGCCGGCCGCCGGAGCGCCGTGACCCGCGGGGCCGTCCGGCCCGTCGGAAGCGGCGTCGAGCAGGGTGTCGGGCAGTGACGCGAGGAAGTGCTCGGCGTCGAGCGCCGCGACCGTGCCCGACGCGGCGGCCGTGACGGCCTGGCGGTAGGTGGGGTCGATGACGTCGCCGGCGGCGAAGACGCCCGGCAGGTTGGTTCGCGAGGAGCGGCCCTCGACGGCGATGGTGCCCTCGGTGGTGAGCTCCAGCTGCTGGTGGAAGAGGTGCGTACGCGGGTCGTTCCCGATGGCGATGAAGAGGCCCTCGAGCGCGAGCGGCCGCTGCTCGCCCGTGACGGTGTCCTCGAGCACGACGCCCTCGACCTTCTCGCCGCCCGTGATGTCGACCACCTGCGCGTTCCAGACGAACTCGATCTTGGGGTTCTCGAACGCGCGGTCCTGCATGATCTTGGAGGCGCGCAGCGTGTCCTTGCGGTGGATCACGTACACCTTCTCCGCGAAGCGCGTGAGGAAGGTCGCCTCCTCCATGGCGCTGTCGCCGCCGCCGACGACCGCGATGGTCTTCTGGCGGAAGAAGAACCCGTCGCACGTGGCGCACCACGAGACGCCGTGGCCGCTGAAGCGGTCCTCCGCGGGGAGGCCGAGCTTGCGGTACGCGGATCCGGTCGCGGCGATGACCGCGAGGGACTCGTGCACGTCGCCGTTGCCGAGCGTGACGCGCTTGACGTCGCCCGTGAGCTCGACGGACGTGACGTCGTCGAGGACGACCTCGGTGCCGAAGCGCTCGGCCTGCGCCTGCATCGCCATCATGAGGTCGGGGCCCTGGATGCCGTCGGTGAAGCCGGGGTAGTTCTCGACCTCGGTGGTGTTCATCAGCTCGCCGCCGGCCTCGACCGAGCTCGCGATGAGGAGGGGCGTGAGGTTGGCGCGCGCGGCGTAGATGGCGGCGGTGTACCCGGCCGGACCCGAACCGATGATGATGATCTGACGCACGACGGCTTCTCCTCCACTGCTCGGCGGGGCGCCTTCCCGGCACCCGCTCACCTCTGCAACAGACCCACGGTAGCGGCTATTCCTCCACCTCCACCGGGCGGGGGCGCGGGCCCGGAGACGTGTCCGCGCGGGGCAGGACGCCCTCGGCGCGGCGGGTCAGCGGCGGCGGATGCGGCGCAGCACGGGGCCCGCGAGCTGCTGCAGCTCCGACGAGTGCATGGCGGCCAGGGCGGCGAGGTAGACGGCCGTCATGACGGCGGCGAGCGGGATCCCGACGAGGAGCGCCTGCCCCTTCGACGCGACGCCGATCCCCTCGAACGCGCCGCCCGAGACGAGGGCGAGCAGCCCGATGCCGACGAGCGCGGTCGGCACCGCGGCGACGGCGAAGCGCACGGCGCTGCGGAGGATCCGACGACCGTCGATGCGGCCGATGCGCCGGCGGAGGAGGACGGCGGCGAGCACGGCCTGCCCGGTGACGGTGACGGTCTGCAGCACCGCGAGCCCGACGCCGATCAGCTCGACGGGCTGCTGCGAGATGACGAGCGCGCCGGCGATGAACAGCACGACCTGCGCGCACTGGATGAGGAACGGCGTGCGCGTGTCCGAGAGCGCGTAGAACGCGCGCTGCAGCACGAACAGGGTGCTGAACGCGGGGAGCCCCAGGATGAAGGCGATGAGGACGACGCCGTAGCCGCGCACCTCGCCGATGTCGCCCGAGACCATCACGCGCGCCACGGGTCCCGCCAGCACGGCGATGAGGGCCGTCGAGAGGACGGTCATCAGGGCGACGAGCCGGACGGCGGAGGAGAGGTCGGCCCGCATGCTGTCGTGGTCGCCCTCGCCCGCGTGCGTGCTCATGCGCGTGAAGTACGCGGTGGCGATGGAGACCGCGAAGATCGAGTGCGGGAGCATGAAGAACAGCCACGCGTTGAGCAGGATGGTGCTCGACGGGCTGTCCGAGGTGGCCGCGATGTTCGCCACGTTCGACTGCGCGATGCCGGCCAGCTGCGTGACGACGAGCATGCCGAAGGTCCATCCGGCGAGGCGGCCGGCCGTGCCGAGGCCGACGCCGCGCCAGGCGAAGTCGAAGCGGAACCGCAGTCCGACGCGGCGCCAGAACACGAAGAGGATGAGCGCCTGGGCGACGACGCCGAGGGTCGCGGATCCGGCCAGCACGATGATCTTGTCGAGGCTCCAGTCGTCGACGGGGCGGCTGCCGGATCCGAACATCGCCTGGAAGACGAGGAGGCCGGCGATGGCGACGACGTTGTTGAGGACGGGTGCCCACGTGAACGGGCCGAAGGACCCGCGCGCGTTCAGCACCTCGCCGAGCACGGCGTAGAGCCCGTAGAAGAGGATCTGCGGCAGGCACCAGTAGGCGAAGGCGACGACGAGCGCGAAGACGTCGGGCGGCAGCGTCGCCGCGTAGAGGCGCGAGATCACGGGGGCGCCGACGGTCGCGAGGATCGTGACGCCGCCGAGCACGACGATCGCGATGGTCACGAGCTTGTTGATGTAGCCGGCGCCGCCGTCCGCGTGCTTCGCCGCCCGCACGACCTGCGGGACGAGCACGGCGTTGAGGACGCCGCCCGCGATGATCACGTAGATGTTGTTCGGGAGCTGGTTCGCGTTCGAGAAGGCGTTGGAGCTGCCGAGGGTCGCGCCGATGGTCTGCAGCAGCACGATGGCCTTGACGAAGCCGAGGATGCGCGAGACGAAGGTGCCGGAGGCGAGGAGCGCGGACGCGCGCCCGATGCCGCCGCGGGGAGCGGGGGCGGCGGTCACGCGGCGCCCCAAGTGGCTGCAGGCGGCGCGATCCGGTCAGTCATCGATCTCCTCGGGCAGGCCGGCGAGCTGCCGGGCGCGGGCGCGGCGGCGCTTGCGGATGCTGCGGAACAGGCCGAAGCCGAACAGGAGGGCGACGGCCGCGACGAACAGCGTCGTCACGACGGCCTCGAACCCGGCGCGGATGAAGAGCTCGACGGGCGCGCTCTCGCCGATCTGGACGGAGCCGTCCTCGGTCGTGAGCCGCGCGGTGACGACGACGTCGCCGTTCGAGATGGAGGTGATGGGAGGCCGTGCCGACGCGCTGCCGTGCGCGGGGACGGTCACGAGCGCGGAGTCGTCGACGCGGATCCGGCCGCTCCCCGCGATGATCGACAGCCGCACGGTGACGGCCTGGTCGAGCTCGTTGCTGACGTTGATGAGGAGGCTCGTCGTGTCGCTGATGACGGTGTTCTGACGGGTGGTGATGGCGACCGACCCCAGCAGTCCGTCGGCCTGGGCCGTGTAACCGTCCTGGACGGTCAGCTGCCCATCCGGGTCGTCGCGCCAGCGGTTGGCGAGGGTGGCGAGCAGCAGCATCCGCTGCTGCCCCGTGACGAGCTCGGGGCGCTCGACCGCCCTGGCGAACGCGGCGACCTGCGCCTCGAGCGACATCGCGTCCGCCACGCGCTGGACGCGTGCCGGGTCCTCCGGGTGGTCCACGACCTGGAGGGACGTGGGTGCGCTGCCGAGAGCCGTGCCCACCTCGGCGGTGTCGCTGTAGGGGAGGGCCTGGATCGCGTCGAGCAGCTGCCCGAGGCGCCCGCCGGAGGCCGCCCATCCGCGCTCCAGGCCCGCGACCACGACGTGGCCGTCGGCAGCGCGCGCGTCGGCCGCGAGCGTCGCCGAGAGCTGGGCCAGCGCGATCCCGAACGCCTCGTCCGTCTCGGCGGAGAGCGCGCGGTCGACGAGGGCGGAGACGCGCGCGTCCGTCACGAGCACGGTCATGTCGCCGACGTTCCCGGTCGCACCGACGGGCGCCGAGCTCGTGGACTGCACGTCGCCGCTCGCGAGGACCGCGGTGGTGGTGCCGCTCGCGGCCAGGACCCCGAGGTTGTTCGACGTGACGGTGCCGGCGGCGGGCCAGGAGACGCCGGAGATCGTGTAGTCCCAGGCGGTCAGGTCGGCGAGGCTCGGGACGGGTGCGAGCGCCGGCGTGGTGGGCGCCGGGCTCGGCTCGGGCTCGGAGGGGTCGACCGTCTCGGCGGGGGACGCCGTGGCGGCCCCGGCCACGGCGGATCCGTCGCGCGTGCCGCTCGCGGCGGGGGACTCCGTGGCCGAGGGGGTCTCGGATGGCGTCGGGCTCGGGGCGGGGCTCGAGCCCGGCGCCGCGAACCGGCTCGCCTGCACGGCGTAGGTGGAGTCCGTGGGCGTCAGGAGGGTCGCGGCACCCGCCTGCGCCTGCACGGCGACGTCGGCGTCGGCCCATGCCAGCTCGAAGGTCTGGTTCGGCATCTCGCGGAGGCGCTGCAGCCACTCGACGGCGGATGCGGGGGCGTCGGCCCCGAGGATCCGGATGGACGCGATGATCCTCGGATCGATGCCCACCGCGACGGGCCGGCCGTCGACCGCGTCGAGCTGGCGCGTGAGCGTGCCCGTCGGCGCCGTGTAGGTCGCCAGGGCCTCGGCGTCTACGAAGTCCGAGGCGCTCGGCGGGACGGTGAGCGGCATGACGGCCGCGACCGGGACGGGAGCCGGATCTGTGCCCGGACTCCACACGACCGCCCCGCGACCGGTCGCCACGTCGGCGCCGCCGGCCTCGAGCTCCGCCGTGAGCCCGCGCGGCCCGAAGCCGCCGCGGCTGCCCTGCAGCGCCACGGTCGCCGACGGCACCGTCAGGGACACGTCGACCGTGCCGCCCGCGGGCACCTCCGGGGTGTCCGCGCGGCCGATGCGCGGGCCGGTGCGCGTGTTCGCGTCCGTGGACGCCGTGTCGAGCCACCCGTCGAGCTTCGCGCGGGTGTCGAGGACGGTGCGGTTGAGGTCGAGGTCGATGCGCCCGGCCGGCACCGCGGACTCCGTCGCGTTGACCACCGAGAAGGTGACCGCGAGGTCCTCGCCGGGGGCGAGCCTCCCCTCGGCCGAGGGCGTGACGGTGAGCGTCACGCCCTCTGTGGCCGCGTGCGCCGGGGTCGACGGACCCGCGGCCGTCCCGGCGGCGAGCGTCCCGGCGGCGACCGTGACGCACACGAGGGTGGAGATCGTGCGTCGGGCGGATCGCCGGATCAGCCGGAGGGCTCTGTCCGTGCGGGTGTGGCCGGCGTCGTCTCGAGGCGCGGCGTGCATCTGGCGATTCTAAAGCGCCGGCCCCGCGCGACCCGTGTGCGCTCGCCGTGGACGCCGGATGCGGGTGGCTGTCCCGCCGTAGACTGTCCGACCATGCACAGCGTCGCACAGGCCCTCGAGCGTCTCCGCGAGCTGGCCGCATCGCCCCCGGTCGCCGTGCTCGCGCGCGCCTTCCACGAGGCCGGCCACGAGCTCGCCCTCGTCGGCGGACCGGTGCGCGACGCCTTCCTCGGCCGGGCCGCCACCGACCTCGACCTCACCACCGACGCGCGGCCCGACCGCATCCTCGAGATCGTGAAGCCCGTCGCCGACGCCCACTGGGACATCGGCCGCGCGTTCGGCACGATCGGCGCGCGCGTGAGAGGGGAGCAGGTCGAGATCACGACCTACCGCACCGACCAGTACGACGGCGTCTCCCGGAAGCCCGAGGTCGAGTTCGGCTCCTCGCTGGAGGAGGACCTCGTCCGCCGCGACTTCACCGTGAACGCGCTCGCCGTGCGCCTGCCGCAGGTCGTGCTCGTGGACCCGTCGGGCGGCATCGACGACCTCCTGTCCCAGGTGCTCCGCACGCCCGTCGCGCCCGAGGTCTCGTTCGGCGACGATCCGCTCCGCATGATGCGGGCGGTCCGCTTCGCGTCCCAGCTCGGCTTCCGCCTAGAGGACGCCGCGCTCGCCGCCATCCGCGACATGGCCCCGCGGATCCTCGACATCTCGGTCGAGCGCGTCAGCGACGAGCTCTCCAAGCTGCTGCGCACCCCCGAGCCGCGCGCGGGTCTCGACCTGCTCGTGGAGGGCGGCCTCGCGGAGCACGTGCTGCCCGAGCTCCCCGCGATGAAGCTCGAGGCCGACGAGCACCACCGCCACAAGGACGTCTACCAGCACTCCCTGCAGGTGCTCGACCAGGCCATCGACCACGAGCGCTCCCGCCACCCGGGCGAGGCGCCGGATCTCGTCCTCCGCCTGGCGGCGCTCCTGCACGACATCGGCAAGCCGTCCACCCGCCGGCTCGAGCCCGGCGGGGTCGTCACCTTCCACCACCACGACGTGGTCGGATCCAAGATGGCCAAGCGCCGCCTCCGCGCCCTCCGGTTCGACAACGACACGATCGCGTCGGTCGCCCGCCTCATCGAGCTGCACCTCCGCTTCTTCGGCTACACGGAGGGCGGCTGGACCGACTCCGCCGTGCGCCGCTACGTCCGCGACGCCGGCCCCGAGCTCGAGCGCCTGCACATGCTCACGCGCGCCGACGTCACCACGCAGAACCGCCGCAAGGCCGACCGCCTCGGCTTCGCCTACGACGACCTCGAGGCCCGCATCGCGGAGCTCGCCGAGCAGGAGGAGATGGCGGCCGTGCGGCCCGACCTCGACGGCGAGGCGATCATGCGGGTCCTCGACGTGCCGCCGGGCCCGGTGGTGGGCCGCGCCTACCGCTTCCTCCTCGAGCTGCGCCTGGACGAGGGGCCGCTCCCGGAGGACGAGGCCGAGCGCCGCCTCGTCGCGTGGTGGGCCGCCGAGCGGGCCTGATCCGCATCACGGCGCCACGCGGCCTGGTGCGACCCCTCCCCATCCGGTAGTCTTGCGAGGTTGTCCGCCCGGCAACGGGATTCCCCTGCCCCGCGCGGACAGATGCACATACCCTCCTGTCGCAGATCGTCTGCGACCGTTCAAGTCCGAAGGAGGTGGGTTAGTGACGCATCAGTACGAACTCATGGTGATCCTGGATCCCGAGATCGATGAGCGCACCGTCGCTCCCAGTCTCGACAAGTTCCTCAACGTCATCCGCACCAGCGGTGGCACCGTCGACAACGTCGACGTCTGGGGCCGTCGTCGACTGGCGTACGAGATCAACAAGAAGAACGAGGGCATCTACGCCGTCGTGCAGCTCACCGCCACGAGCGAGGCCACGCAGGAGCTCGACCGCCAGCTGGGTCTCTCCGAGGCCGTCATGCGCACCAAGGTGCTGCGTGCCGAGGAGGCCATGGCCATGGTCGCCTCCGCCGCGAAGCTCGCCGACGAGAAGGCCGCCCGCAAGGCAGCCGCCACGTCCAAGGCCGCGGACGCCGCACCTCCGGCTCCCGCCACGGACGCCGCTCCGGCGACGCCCGGCAAGCCGGCAGCGCAGGCTGCTTCCAGCGAGAAGACCGGGGAGTAGTCGATGGCCGGCGAAACCATCATCACGGTCGTGGGCAACCTCACCAGTGATCCGGAGCTGCGGTACACGCAGAACGGGCTGGCGGTAGCCAACTTCACCATCGCATCCACGCCGAGGTCCTTCGACCGCGCGAGCAACGACTGGAAGGACGGCGACGCCCTCTTCCTCCGTGCCAGCGTGTGGCGCGAGTTCGCCGAGCACGTGGCGTCCTCGCTCACGAAGGGCTCGCGCGTCGTCGCGACCGGCCGGCTCAAGCAGCGGTCGTACGAGACGAAGGAGGGCGAGAAGCGCACCTCCATCGAGCTCGAGGTCGACGAGATCGGCCCCTCGCTCCGCTACGCGACCGCGCAGGTCACGCGCGCGGCCGGCGGTGGCGGCAACTCCGGCGGAGGCAACTCCGGTGGCGGTGGCCGCGGCCAGTTCGGCGGCGGGCAGCCCCAGCAGCAGCAGGTGGCCG
The DNA here is from genome assembly GCF_002151125.1 of Clavibacter michiganensis. Taxonomy (GTDB): domain Bacteria; phylum Actinomycetota; class Actinomycetes; order Actinomycetales; family Microbacteriaceae; genus Clavibacter; species Clavibacter michiganensis_C. The sequence goes on along the minus strand of NZ_MDJZ01000017.1, from coordinate 367,293 downwards.
AGGAGCCGTGGGGCACCCCCGCGAGCTCCGGTGGCAACTCCGGCGGCGGCGACGGCGGTTGGTCCAACCCCGGCAACTTCAACGACGAGACGCCCTTCTAGGGCTCGTCGCACTACGTACGAAAGACAGGAAGAATCATGGCTGGAAAGAGCAGCGGCGACCGCCGCAAGCCTCTCCGCGGAGCCAAGGGCGGCAAGAACGCCGCCCCGGCGAAGTCCATCCGCGTCGGCGTCATCGACTACAAGGATGTCGCCACCCTCCGCAAGTTCATCTCCGAGCGGGGAAAGATCCGCGCTCGTCGCATCACCGGTGTCTCGGTGCAGGAGCAGCGCCTCATCGCGCGCGCAGTCAAGAACGCGCGTGAGATGGCACTTCTCCCCTACGCCGGCTCCGGCCGTTAAGGGGTAATGGAATGTCGAAAGTGATCCTCACGACCGAGGTCTCCGGCCTCGGTTCCCCCGGAGACGTCGTCGAGGTCAAGAACGGGTTCTCCCGCAACTACCTCGTGCCCCAGGGCTTCGCGGTCATCTGGAGCCGCGGCGGCGAGAAGCAGATCGAGCAGATCAAGGCCGCGCGTGCCGCTCGCGAGCACGCGACCATCGAGGAGGCGCAGGACCTCAAGAGCCGCCTCGAGGCCAAGATCGTCAAGCTGACCGTCAAGGCCGGCCAGGGCGGGCGCCTCTTCGGCTCCGTCAAGACGTCCGACATCGCCAAGGCGGTCGAGGAGTCGGGCATCGGCCAGGTCGACAAGCGCAAGATCGAGATCCCCAACGCCATCAAGGCCACGGGCAACCACGAGGCCACGATCCGGCTCCGTGACGACATCGTCGCCACGATCAGCCTGCAGGTCGTCGCCGCGAAGTAACGCAGCACGAGATCGATGGCGGTGGGCTCTTGGAGCCCACCGCCATCGGCGGTTAACCGGCCGGTCAGAGGGCACCGGATCCCCAGGCCCATCCACAGGCCCGGCCCTAGCAGACGAACTCTCAAGCCCTGGTGCAGACTAGTTTTCCCACATCGGGTGTGGAACTTCTAGGCCCTGGTCAGAACTGCATTCCGTCCTGAAATATGCCGGTAGTGCACAGGCCCATCCCCAGGTACTCCACACGATCCCCGGCGTTTCGCCCACTTTGTCCACACCCTCGTCCACAGGCGCATTTGGTGCCGTGGGGGGTCGATCCATATCGTGGGGCAGCGCCCGTCGAACGGGTCGCGAGAGGACCCGTGAGCGGTCCGGTCGACCCCGTCCCGGGCGGTGTCGGAGGTCCGAGCTAGAACGGTCGTGCGGGCGCATCCGCCCAGCCGTCCGAGGGGAGCCGCACGTGTCCATCGCCCATCTGGGTCTCGCCGGCGAACGCGACGAGCGCGACAAGCGCGCCGGCCACGAGCGCACGCCGCCGCACGACCTCCTCGCCGAGCAGAGCGCCATCGGCGGCATGCTCCTCAGCAAGGACGCCGTCGCCGACGCGGTCGAGCAGGTGCGGGCGATCGACTTCTACATCCCCAAGCACGAGATCATCTTCGACGCGATCCTGTCGCTGTACTCCCACGGCGAGCCGACGGACGTCATCGCGGTCACCGACGAGCTCACGAAGCTCGGCGAGCTCAGCAGGGCCGGCGGCGCCGACTACCTCCATACGCTCACGAGCGTGGTGCCCACGGCGGCCAACGCGGGCTTCTACGCGTCCATCGTCGCGGAGAAGGCGGTGCTGCGGCGCCTGGTCGAGGCCGGCACCCGCATCGTGCAGATGGGCTACGCCAGCGAGGGCGAGGTCGTGGACCTCGTGAACAACGCGCAGGCCGAGATCTACGGCGTCACGGGCGGCGTCGAGGCCGAGGACTACGTGCCGCTGACGGACGCGGTCACCGTCGCCATCGACGAGATCGAGGCGGCCAAGGGCAAGGACGGCCAGATGACCGGCGTGCCCACGGGCTTCGCCGACCTCGACGCGCTCACGAACGGCCTGCACCCCGGCCAGCTCATCATCGTCGCGGCGCGCCCCGCGCTCGGCAAGTCGACCCTGGCGCTCGACTTCGCCCGGGCCGCGAGCATCAAGTACGACATGCCCTCCATCTTCTTCAGCCTCGAGATGGGGCGCAGCGAGATCGCGATGCGCCTGCTCTCCGCCGAGGCCTCCGTGCCCCTGCAGAGCATGCGCAAGGGCACCGTTGACGCGCGGGACTGGACCACCATCGCGCAGACCCGCGGCCGCATCAACGACGCACCGCTCTACATCGACGACAGCCCGAACATGACGCTCGTCGAGATCCGCGCCAAGTGCCGCCGGCTCAAGCAGAAGGTCGGGCTGAAGCTGGTCGTCATCGACTACCTGCAGCTCATGACGAGCGGCAAGAAGGTCGAGTCGCGCCAGCAGGAGGTCTCCGAGTTCTCGCGTGCGCTCAAGCTCATGGCGAAGGAGCTGCAGGTTCCCGTCATCGCGCTGTCGCAGCTGAACCGAGGGCCGGAGCAGCGCGCCGACAAGATGCCGGCCATCTCCGACCTCCGTGAGTCCGGATCGCTCGAGCAGGACGCCGACATGGTCATCCTCCTGCACCGCGAGAGCGCCTACGAGAAGGACAACCCGCGCGCGGGCGAGGCCGACTTCATCGTCGCCAAGCACCGCAACGGCCCGACCGGCACCATCACGGTCGGGTTCCACGGGCACTTCTCGCGCTTCGCGGACATGCCGGCGGGCGGGTAGCTCCTTCCGCGGCTGGTGTCGGCGTCCGGGCCGTCCGCCGCGATCCGGAACGGCGCGGGGAGCTCGTGGGCGACGGCGGACGCGCGCGCCGAGCAGGGGCTCAGGGTGCGAAGTAGAGGTGGGCGTGCGCGGCGCAGCCCGGATTGAAGGCGGCGCCGCAGCTCGGGCAGGCATCGGCCGCGAGGTACTCGGGCACGCTCATGGTCGCGCGGCAGACGCCGCAGAGCGCGGCGGGCAGGTGGTGCTCGGCGCGCGGGATCACCTCGAGCGGGTGGTCGGCGACGGCGGCGTGGCAGAGGTGGCACGGGTACCAGGCGTCGCAGCAGGGGGCGCGGAGGGCGACGACGTCGAGGGCGGATCCGTAGTGGACGCAGCGGGTCTGGGCGTCGATGGCGGGGCCGAGCACGACGATGGCCGAGGCATGCGCGCCCCCGTCCCGGCCGACGGCCCCGGAGGAGATGGCCGACGCGTCGGTGCCGACGGACGCGTCCACGAGGTCGTGACCGGTCATGGAGGTCACGCTCGTACGGCTCGGATCAGCGCTCGACCTGTCGTGACCGGCTGAGGGGGTCACGACCGGCTCCGCGGGATCACACGTCCGCCGTCATGCGTCCGGCAGCGCCGTCGCGGCGTCGACGAGGGTGAGCTCGGGGCTGTCGCGCTCGATGGCCTTGAGGCGCCACGGGGTGGTGATCAGGGCGATGTGGGTGCCGTCCGAGCGGACGAGGACCTCGACGCCGATCGTCTTCGCGAGGGCCGGTGCGGATGCCGCGTCGGTGATGCGCGCCACCTGGTACTCGAGCGGCTCCATCCGCAGAGGTGCGCGGAACTCGTTCGTCATGCGCTCGACGACGACCTCGAACTGCATGGGGCCGACCGCGCCGAGGACCGGTGCCTGGTCGCCGCGGAGGTCGGAGCGCATCACCTGGATGACGCCCTCGTGGTCGAGCTGCTCGATGCCCTTGCGGAACTGCTTGTGCGTGCTCGTGTCCTTGGAGCGCACCACGCGGAAGAGCTCGGGCGCGAACTGCGGGAGGCGCGGGAAGGTCACGGGCGCGCCGTCGAAGAGCGTGTCGCCGACGCGGATGTTGGAGGCGTTGACGAGGCCCACGACGTCGCCCGGGTAGGCGTCGTCGACGGTGGAGCGCTCGCGGCCGAAGAGCTGCTGCGCGTACTTCGTGACGAAGGGGCGGCCGGTCTGGGCGTGCGTGACGGTCATGCCGCGGTGGAAGACGCCCGAGCAGATCCGCATGAACGCGAGGCGGTCGCGGTGCGCGGTGTTCATGCCCGACTGCACCTTGAAGACGAAGCCGGAGAAGTCCTCCTCGACGGGGCGCGTGCGGTCCTTGTCGTCGGGGCGCGGCTGCGCGGCGGGCGCGATGGCGTCGAGAGCGTCGAGGATGTGGGTCACCCCGAAGTTGAGCACCGCGGCCGCGAAGAGCACGGGCGTGGTGCGGCGGGCGAGGAACGACTCCTCGTCGTGGTCCTGGCCCTCCTCGTGCAGCAGCTCGCTCTCCTCGACCGCGTCCGTCCATGCGGATCCGGCCGCGGCCAGGGCCTCCTCGGGCGACATGCGGGTCTCGGGGGCGATGCTCGCGCCGCCGGCCGTGCGCGTGAAGTGCACGCACTCGCCGGTGGAGCGGTCGACGACGCCGAAGAAGGCGCCGGACTCGCCGACCGGCCAGGTGAGCGGGGTGGGCAGGAGGCCCGTCCGCTCCTTGATCTCGTCCATGAGGTCGAGCGGCTCGCGGCCGGGGCGGTCCCACTTGTTGATGACGGTGATGATCGGGATGCGGCGCTGCCGGCACACCTCGAACAGCTTCATGGTCTGGGTCTCGAGGCCGCGGGAGGCGTCGACGAGCATGATCGCGGCGTCCACCGCGGAGAGCACGCGGTAGGTGTCCTCGGAGAAGTCGGCGTGGCCGGGGGTGTCGACGACGTTCATCACGGTGTCGCGGTGGGTGAACTGGATCGCGGCGGAGCTCACGGAGATGCCGCGCTCCTTCTCCATGTCCATCCAGTCGGAGACCGTGGACTTGCGGCCCTGCTTGCCGTGCACGGCGCCCGCGGATCCGATGGCGTGCGCGTGCAGCAGCAGCGCCTCGGTGAGCGTGGACTTGCCCGCGTCGGGGTGGGAGATGACGGCGAAGGTGCGACGACGCGACGCCTCGCGGAGCACGGGGGAGGCGGACGCCGAGGCGGGCGCGCGGGGAGGGGTGATGGTCGACACCTCCCCATGGTACGAGGCCGTCACGTGAGGGTCCGCGCCGGGCAGGGCCCGCGGGCCGCGCCGGTCAGCGCGCGCGGAGCCGGTCGAGGAACTCGTCGGCCATGGCGAGGTGCTCCGCGAGGCGGCGGCGGCGCTCCTCGGCGTCCACGACGAACGCGGCGAGGTCCGCACGGAGCGACGCGGTGTCGTCGTCCGGCCCGGCGGCGTCGAGGGCGTCCGAGACCTCGAGCAGGCGCATCATCTCCTCCAGGGAGAAGCCGAGCGGCTTCATCCGGCGGATGAGGAGGAGCCGTTCCAGGTCCTCGTCCGTGTAGAGGCGGAAGCCGCCGTCGGAACGGCCGGACGGGCGCAGGAGCCCGGTCTCGTCGTAGTGGCGGAGCGTGCGGTGCGAGAGGCCGGTGCGCTCGGCGAGCTCGCCGATCTGCATGGTCGCGGGGCCGACAGGGCGCGTCATGCGTGCCTCCAGACGGGCTCTCCCGGGTCAGGAGAGGGTGGGCGGGGTGCGGCCGGGTGACCGCATCCGGTCATTCTCCCGGATCGGGGGCGTCGGGGCACCGCCCCCGTCCGGGCGGCGTCGGCGCGGCGGCGGGTCGGCGCGGAGGCCCCCGAGCCGTCTCCCGCGGCCCGGCCGGACGACCGCTCGTAGGATCGGGCTCATGAGGATCGCGTTCGTCTCGCTGCACACGTCGCCGATCCAGACGCCCAGCACCGGCGACGCCGGCGGGCTCAACGTCTACCTCCTGGAGCTCGCGCGGAGCCTGGGGCGGCAGGGGCACGAGGTGCGGCTGATCACGCGGGCCGCGGATCCGGCGGACCCCGAGGTGCGGGACGTCGCGCCGGGCGTGGAGCTGGTGTCGCTGCGCGCGGGGCCGGCCGGCCCGCTCGCGAAGGAGGAGCTGCCCGGGATCACGGGGGCGTTCGCGGACGCGCTCGCCGCGCTGCCGCCGGCCGACGTCGTGCACGCCCACTACTGGCTGTCGGCCGTGGCGGCGCTGCCGGTCGCGCGCGCCTGGGGCGTGCCGCACGTGCTGACGCTGCACTCGGTGTCCGCGGGCAAGAACCGGCGGCTGGTGGCGGGGGACACCCCGGAGCCGGCGGCCCGGCTCGCGGACGAGGGGCGGCTCGTGCGCGCGTCGGACCTCGTGGTCGCGTCCGCGGAGTCGGAGAAGCGGCTGCTCGTGGAGGAGTACGACGCGGATCCCGCCGCCGTGCACGTCGTGGCGCCGGGCGTGGAGGGGGCGTTCCTGCGGGAGCCGTCGGGCCGCGACGGCGGCGGGCGGGCGCGGATCGTGCTGCTCGGGCGGATCCAGCCGCTCAAGGGGCAGGACGTCGCGCTCCGGGCCCTCGCCCTGCTGGAGCCCGCGACACGGCCCCTGCTCGTGATCGCCGGCGGCGTCTCGCCCGGCCGGGACGCGTACGCCGCGAGCCTGCACGCGCTCGTGCATTCGCTCGGCCTCGAGGACGACGTCGTCTTCGCGGGCGCGCTCGACCGGGCCGCGACCGCGCGGACGCTCGCCGGGGCGCACCTCGCGCTCATGCCGTCGGCGGCGGAGACCTACGGGCTCGTGGCGCTCGAGGCGGCCGCGTGCGGCACGCCCGTCGTCGCGTCGCGGACGGAGGGGCTCGTCGACTCGGTGCGGGAGGGCGTGAGCGGCGTGTTCGTGCCGTCGCGGGATCCCGCGGACTGGGCCCGGGCGATCCGCGACCTGCTCGCCGACCGGCCCGCCCTCGCGCGGCTCTCGGCGTCGGCGCGGGCGCATGCGGCACGACGCACGTGGGACGTCGCGGCGGAGGACGTCGCGGGGGAGTACCGCGCGCTCCAGCGGCGGATGGCGGTCGCGGGGAGCTGACGCGCGCGCGGCTCAGCCGATCCACGCCCGTCCGCGCGCGACGTCCTCCGCGGCGCGCTCGAGCCACGTCGCGGCGTCGGCGCGGGCGGCGTCGACGGATCCGGCCAGGTCGGCGAGCGAGCGCACGGCGGCGAACCCGTCGGTGGGCGCCGCGACGGAGCCGGCCACGAGGATCGCCGCGATCTCGTGCTCCCGCGCGAGGTCGAGCACGCGCGAGGCGACCTTGCCCGTCCGCGACTGCGCGTCGAAGCGGCCCTCGCCGGTGATCACGACGTCGGCGCCCGCGACGAGCTCCGCCAGCCCGATCGCGTGGGCCACGCCCGCGGATCCGGATCCCGCGACCGCGCCCCACGCGAGGAGGCCCGCCGCGGTGCCCCCGGCCGCGCCCGCGCCCGGGGTGGCCGGATCCACGCCGAGGAGGCCGGCGAGGTGCGCGAGGCCGGCGTCGAGCGCGTGCACGTCCGCCGGCGTCGCGCCCTTCTGCGGGCCGTAGACGGCGGCGGCGCCCGCGGGTCCGGTGAGGGGCGCGTCGACGTCGCCGAGGATCAGGGCGCCGCCGGGCGGGAGCGTCCGGAGCGTCGTGAGGTCGAGCGTCGCGATGCCCGCGAGGGCGCCGCCCCCGTCGTCCGCCGCGGATCCGTCGCCGCGGAGGGCCCGCGCACCGAGCTCCTGGAGCGCGCCCACGCCCCCGTCGGTCGACGAGCTGCCGCCGAGCGCGAGCAGCAGGCGCGGGACGCCGGCGTCGAGGGCCGCGCGGATCGCCTGGCCGAACCCGCGGGTGTGGGCGCCGAGCGGGCGGAGCGGATCCAGCAGCGTGATCCCGCTCGTCGACGCGATCTCGACGACGCCCGTGCCGTCGGGCAGCAGGAGCCAGTGCGCGTCGACCGGCCGGTCGTCGGGCCCGGTGACGCCGACGGGGACGCGGCGTGCGCCCGGGACCGCCGCCGCGAGCACGTCGAGCGTGCCCTGCCCGCCGTCGGCCATGGGCGCGATCACCACGTCGTCGCCGGGCCGCGCGCGCAGCCAGCCGCGGCGGAGGGCCCGTGCGGCGTCGACGGCGGTGGCGGATCCGGTCAGCGAGTCGGGGGACACGACGACGCGCAGCGGGCGGGGAGCGGCGGTGCTCATGGCGCCAGTCTGCCGGACGGGGCGTGAGCGGTCCGGTCGGCCGCGTCCGCCGGGCCGGGTCCGGTCACGTCGGCCCGGGCCGTGCGACGTCCCGCCCCGCAGCAGCGGACCGGATCAGTCCGGCGCGACGCCCGCCCGGTGCGCGAGCAGCGCCGCGCCGACCAGCCCGGCGTCGTTGCCCCGGCTCGCCGCGATGATCTCCGTGTCGAGGTGCAGGAAGCCCTCGAAGCGCGCGAACTCGTGCGCCGCCGCGCCGCCCACCACGATGAGGTCGGGCGACATGATCGACTCGAGGTGCCGGTAGTACCGCTCCAGCCGCGCGGCCCACTCCTCGAAGGTCAGCCCCTCGCGCCGCACCGCGGAGAACGCGGCCTGCATCTCGTAGTCGCCGCCGTCGATGTGGACGTGGCCCAGCTCGCTGTTCGGGATCAGCGTGCCGTCGTGCAGCAGCGCCGTGCCTATGCCGGTGCCGAGGGTGGTGAGGATCACGAGGCCGCCGCGGCCCTGCAGCACGCCGTACTCGAGCTCCGCCACCCCGGCGGCGTCGGCGTCGTTCACGGTGAGCACGTCGATCCCGCTGCGCTCGCGGATCGCGGTGCGCGCGTCCATGCCGAGCCAGCGGTCGGAGATGTGGGCGGAGGAGCGGACGATGCCGTGCCGCACGATGCCCGGGACGCCGACGCCCACCGGCAGGTCCTCCTCGGGCGTGAGCTCCAGCACGATCTCCGCGATCACGTCCGCGATGTCCTCGGGCTCGCCGCCGACGGGCTTCGCGACGGTCATGCGCTCGGTGAGTCGGATCCCCGTGGCGACGTCGACGATGCCGGCCTTGAGCGTCGTGCCGCCGATGTCGATGCCGAGAGCGAGCCGGTCGCGGCGGGCGAGGGCGGCCTTGGCGCCCTCGGGGGCGGCGACGACGGCGCGGTCGACGGGGATGAAGCCGCCGGCCGCCGGGCCGCCAGAACGCGTCGGGCCGCCGTCGTGCGTCCGCCCGTCGACGGAGGCGGGCCGCGGCGCGGTCTCGGGCTGGGGCACGGCGGGGCCTCTCGGTTGCGGGTCGCGGTCTGCGGATCCGGTTGCGGTCAGGGGCGCGGGGCGGGTGCGGCGCGCGGTCGGGCGGTGGGGCTGCGGCGCGAGGCGGCCGTGGACGGGCGGACCCGGGTCGCGCATCATCGCTGACGACGTCCCGGCTGCCGCGTCCTAGAACGCCCGGTTCGCGTAGACGATCCCGCAGGCCACGCCCACGGCGCAGACCAACGCGAGCCCGACGACCGCACCGGCCGCCGCGGCGGCCAGACGGGGGAGGGGACTCGTCACCCACCGAGCCTAGGCCAGCTCGACGGGGCCGTCGTCGCGGGGCTCCGGCCGAGCATCCGCCCAGGAACCCACCGAGTAGGCTGGCCCGGATGGAGAGAGAGGCTGCCGTGTCCGAGGACGAGCTGACGTTCCGGGCGGCGTACTGGCCCGTGCTCCTCCTGCGCGCACTGCCCGCCCTGGCGCTCGCCGTGTTCATCACCTTCTCCAGCGACCACTCGCCGGCCCTCGGCCTCGTGGCGTTCGGCGTCTTCGCGATCCTCTCCGGCGCCATCACGGCCGGCCTCGGCGCGCGCGCCCTCCGCGGGCCCGCCGCCCGGCTGCGGACGGGCTCCGTCGTGCAGGGCGCGCTCACCGTCGTCGCCGGCGTCGCGGCGCTGCTCGCCCGCGACGGGGGCGTCCTCGTCCTGCTGTACGTCGTCAGCGTCTGGGCCGCGATCACCGGCTTCCTGGAGCTCGTCGCCGGCCTGCGCTCGCGCGGTCGCGCGCCCGGCGCCTCCGACGCGATCACCACCGGCGCGCTCACCGTCGTGCTCGCCGTCGCCTTCCTCCTGGTGCCGCCGGACCTCGTCGTCCAGTACGGCGGGGTCGAGCAGCGCGAGGGACAGCTCACCGCGCCCGTCGTGGCCGTCGGCCTCCTGGGCGCCTACGCGGCGATCGTCGGGGTCTTCCTGGTCATCGCCGCACTGAGCATGAAATGGGGCACCTCAACGCCCACCGCGACCTCCGCGGCGGACGCCCCCCGGACCACCGAGAGCGCGAGCTGACCGTGACTTCCAACATCCGCAAGGACCGCATGCGCCCCGCCGAGCTGCTCGGCATCGCGGGCGCCCTCGCCGCGTTCGTGGGCGTCATCGTCGCGCTCAGCACTCGACCCGCCGACGGCCAGGGCTGGACGGTCGTGATCGTCTTCACGGGCGTCGCGTTCATCGGCGCGCTCGTGATGCTCGCCATGCTCGCGCTGTCGTTCAAGCCGAACCGCGACGAGCTGCAGGACATGGACGAGCAGGACCACCCGGACCGGCCCACGCGGCACTGACCCGGCCGCGCTCGTCGCGAGCGGCGCCGCTTCCCGTGACCGGCCGCGGCCGGCCCGGAGCATGCGCCCCGAGGCCGACCTCGTCCCGCCTCAGAGGATGTGGTCGACCAGCTGCGACGCCAGCCCCGCGTACCCGGTGGGCGTGAGCTCGAGCAGCCGCGCCTTCGCCTGATCCCCGATGTCGAGCCCGGTCACGAACGCGCGCATCTCGTCGCGTCCCACGCGCTTGCCACGCGTGAGCTCCTTGAGCACGGCGTACGGGTCGCTGATGGAGCTGCGCCCCGCCACGATCTCCGCGCGGATGACCGTCTGGATGGCCTCGCCGAGGATCTCCCAGTTCGCGTCGAGGTCGGAGGCGAGCAGCGCCCGGTCGACGTCGATCTCGAGCAGGCCGCGTCCGATGTTGTCGAGCGCCAGCAGCGAGTGGCCGAGCGCCACGCCGACGTTGCGCTGCGTCGTGGAGTCGGTGAGGTCGCGCTGCAGGCGCGACGTGACGAGCGTGGACGCGAGCGAGTCGAGCAGCGCGTCCGACAGCTCGAGGTTGGCCTCGGCGTTCTCGAACCGGATGGGGTTGATCTTGTGCGGCATGGTGGACGACCCGGTGGCGCCGGCCTGCGGGATCTGCCGGAAGTAGCCCATGGAGATGTAGGTCCACACGTCGGTGCAGAGGTTGTGCAGCACCCGGTTGACGTGCGCGATGCGCGTGTAGAGCTCGGCCTGCCAGTCGTGCGACTCGATCTGGGTCGTGAGCGGGTTCCACACGAGGCCCAGCCCCGTGACGAACGCGCGCGACTCGGCGGGCCAGTCGACGTCCGCGTCGGCGGCGAGGTGCGCGGCGAACGTGCCGGTGGCGCCGCTGAACTTGCCGAGCACCTCGACGTCCTCCACGTCGGCCCGCAGGCGCTCGAGCCGATGCACGAACACCGCGAGCTCCTTGCCGAGGGTGGTGGGGGTCGCCGGCTGCCCGTGCGTGCGGGACAGCATGGCGTCGTCGCGGAAGAGGAGGGCGCGCTCGCGCAGCGCGCCGATGACGGAGACGAGCTTCGGCAGCCAGACCTCGCGCACCGCCCGGTCGATGACGAGCGCGTAGGAGAGGTTGTTGATGTCCTCGCTCGTGCAGGCGAAGTGCGTGAGCTCGGCGGCGTGCCCGAGGCCGAGCTCCTCCAGGCGGTCGCGCACGAAGTACTCGACGGCCTTCACGTCGTGGCGGGTGACGGCCTCGACGCGGGCGAGCGCGTCGATCTGCTCCTGCCCGAAGCCCGCGACGACCTCGCGCAGCGCCGCCTTCTGCGCGTCCGTGAAGGGCGAGGAGGAGAGGAGCGACCGGTCGGTGAGGTGGATGAGCCACTCGATCTCGACGTGGACGCGCGCCCGGTTGAGCCCCGCCTCCGAGAGGTGCTCGCCGAGCTCGGTGACGACGGGGGCGTAGCGGCCGTCGAGGGGGCTCAGCACCTGCGGGGGCAACGGGCTCATGCGGGGGGATCTCCTAGCTGGGGGGACGGATGCCGGGCTCGACCTGCGCGAGGAGGGCCCGGGCGGCTCGGTCTATCATCCCAAGAACCCGATCGAACATCGCCGCGTCCGTGTAGTACGGGTCGGGCACGTCCCGCAGGTGCGCCTGTGGAGGGTCGAACGACAGCAGCAGGTGGATCTTCGCCCGGTCCGCCTCCGTCCGGGCCCACTGGCGCAGCGTCCGCTCCTGGCCGCGGTCGAACACGACCACCAGGTCGAGGTCGGGCAGGGTGTCCGGGTCGAACTGCTTGGCGCGGTGCGCGGATCCCGACAGGCCGCGCCGCTCGAGCGCGGCCAGTGTGCGCGCGTCGGCCTGCTCGCCCACGTGCCAGTCGCCCGTGCCCGCGCTCGTCACGGAGACGCGATCCGCGTGGCCGGCCCGCTGCACCAGGTCGCGGAAGACGACCTCCGCCATCGGGGAGCGGCAGATGTTGCCGGTGCAGACGAAGGCGATCCGGAAGACGGGTGGCGCCGTCGTGACCGGAGAGTCGGGGGCTCCCATGCGCTCATTCTGTCGGCTGCGATCCCTCCCCACATCCCCGGTCCCGTCCCCGTCCCCCGGATGCGGCGCCCGGCGGGGCTCCTCTCGCGCGTCGCGGCACGATGCGGGTCGACCGGGAGAGGACGGGGACGCGATGCAGGAGCAGGCGGGCGCAGGCGGTGCGGGTGGCGGCGATCCGCGCGGAGGGGCGGGGCCGGGCGGCGGCACGCCCGGGCAGCTGCGGGCCGAGGCGCGGACGCGGGCGCACGCGCTCGCCGTCCTCGCCGACGCCGTGGCGGAGACGCACCGGGACATCGGGGCGTACCGCGACGACCCCTCGTGGTCCGGTCGCGCGCACGACGCCTTCACGCGCGCGCTCGACGACCTCGCGGGTCGGGTGGCGCTCGCCGGGACCCTGCTCCACGACGCGCAGCGCACGGCGGGATCCGCACCCGGCTGCCCGGGTTCGCACTCGTGACCGACGGCGCATCCCCCAGCCTCGCCGTCACCGTGGGGGGCGGCACGGCTGTCGAGACGGACGACCTCACGCGCATCGCCGCGCGGCTCGACGAGGCGGGCGGACGGCTGGACGAGCACGCCCGCGCGCTCGCCCTGCCGCCCCTCGTGGCGACCGTCACGGGCGAGCACGACGCGGGCCTCGACGCGCCCCGCGGCATCCTGGCGTCCGCCGCCCACGACGCCCGCGCGCTCGCCGTCGACCTGCGCCGCGCCGCCGCCGAGTACGCGGACGGGGAGCGCGACGTCGACCGCTGCGTGCGATCCGCGTCGGGCGGGGCTGCCACGGACGGCGGATGGGGAGAGGGCGGCGTGCCCGGCGCGATCCTCCGGCCGGTGACGGACGTGCTCCGGCTGCTGGGTCTGGCCAGCATCCTCGCCGTCCATCCGGAGGGGCCCGGCCGGATCATGCTGCCCGCCGTGACCCGGGACGCCGTCTCGGACGTCGCGGCCTCGGCCACGCGCTTCCTGTCGAGCCTCCCGGCCGGCGACGACGGCGTGCGGGAGACGACCGCGGGCATCCTCGCCGCGCTGGGCGCCGTCGGCCTCCTGCGCGACGCGCCGGCCGCCGTCCGCGTCGGCACCGACGCGCTGCGGTCGGCGCCGACCAGCCTGGGCGAGCTGGCCGACCGCATCCCCGACCCGGTGCCGGGCCAGGCCCAGATGCGCGTGGAGGAGTACCGAGGCGCGGACGGGAGCCGACGCTTCGTGGCCTACCTCGGCGGCATGGTGACCCTGGATCCCCGCACCGGGCGCGAGGACTTCGGACCCGCCTCGGCGGCCGCCGCGCTCGCGACGGAGGGCGGGTCCGCCGTCCACGCCGCCGAGACGGCACTGCGCGAGGCCGGAGCGACCGCCGACGACGAGGTGTACGTCGTCGGCTACTCGATGGGCGGGATCCTCGCGCGATCGGTGGGCGACGCACCGGGCTTCCACGTCACCCACGAGCTCACGTTCGGCTCCCCGGTCGGGCAGCTGCCGCTGCGCCGGGGGATCGACGGCGTGGCGGTCGAGCACACCGACGACCCCGTGCCCGCCCTCGGGGGCGTGCGTCCGTCCGATGGCGACGCGGGCGACGACGTCGTGGTGCGCACGCCCGCGTTCGGGCCGACGGCGCCTGCGGCTCCCCTCGATGCGCACGAGCTCGGCACGTACCGGGCGACGGCGGACGAGATGGACGCCTCGCGCTCACCGCTCCTGGCCCGGGCGCGCGACGAGCTCCACGGCTTCCTCGACGGCGCGACGCCGATCGCATCCCACCTCTACCGGGCGGAGCGGGGGCACCTCGCCCCGTCGCGCGCGTCGGGCGGTGGGATGTGACGCGCGGGTCAGCCCCTCGCGGTCACCGGTCGGAGCACGAGCCCCACGAGCCAGCTGAACAGCGCCATGAGCAGGGCCCCCAGGACGCCCCACCAGAAGCCCTCGACCGTGAGGCCGAAGCCGAGCGCGTCGGAGATCGCGCCCACCAGGAGGAACAGCAGGCCGTTGACGATGAGCGCGATGAGACCCAGCGTGAGGATGTAGAGGGGGAACGCCACGATCCGGATGGCCGTGCCGATCACGCCGTTCACGACGCCGAAGATCGCGCCGAGCAGCAGGTAGGTGAGCACGGTGGCCGTGGTGTCGCCCGGTTCGTAGGCGGTCACGATGGTGCCGGAGACGATGAGCGTGGTGAGCCAGAGCGCGACGGCGTTGACGACCACGCGGACGAGGAATCGGGGCATGCTGCGATCCTCGCAGACGCCACCCCGGCTGGCCATGGGCGCGGCGGCGACCCGACCGTAGAATCGCCCGGTGACCCCCGAACCCGCGCAGACGGCGCCGCCCACCGCCCCCGCGATCCCCGCGCCCGCGACCGCGCCCGCCCCCGCCTCGGCCGACGCGAGCCTCGACGCCGCTGCCCCCGTGCGTCTCCGTCCCGCCATCGCAGCCATGATCGCCTACCGCCAGGGCAAGCCCGCCGGCGAGGACGACTTCAAGCTCTCGAGCAACGAGAACCCCTTCGACCCGCTGCCCTCGGTGCTCGCGCGCATCGACCAGGTGCGCGACGTGAACCGCTATCCCGACGCCGGCGCGACCCTGCTGCGCACGGCGCTCGCCGAGCGCTTCGGCGTCACGGTCGACCACGTGCACGCGGGGGCCGGATCCGTGGCGATCCTCTCGCAGCTCATCACGGCAGCCGCGGGTCCGGGCGACGAGGTCCTCCACGCCTGGCGCTCCTTCGAGGCCTACCCCACGCTCATCACGGTCGCCGGGGCCACGGGCGTCCCCGTCCCGAACCTGCCGGACCACTCGCACGACGTCGACGGCATGATCCGGGCCCTCACGGACCGCACGCGCGTCGTCATCGTCTGCACGCCGAACAACCCCACGGGCACGCTGGTGAGCCAGGCCGACCTCGAGCGCCTGCTCGCGGCCGTCCCTCGCGACGTGCTCGTGCTCCTCGACGAGGCCTACGGCGAGTTCGTCGACCCGGAGCATGCCCTCGACGGCATGCGCCTGCTGGCCGACCACCCGAACCTCGTCGTCCTCCGCACCTTCTCGAAGGCCTACGGCCTCGCGGGGCTGCGCATCGGCTACGCCGTGGGCCACCCGCGCATCCTCGACGCCGCCCGCTCCGCCGCCATCCCGCTCTCGGTCACGGGCCACGCCCAGCACGCGGCGCTCGCGTCGCTCGAGCACGAGGACGAGCTCCTGGACCGGGTGGCCGTGCTCGCGCGGGACCGCGACGAGGCCTGGCGCGCGCTCACCGAGCAGGGCTGGGCGGTCCCACGACCGCACGGCAACTTCGTCTGGTTGGCGACGGGCGCCGAGACGGCGGAGGTGGAGGCGCAGCTCGCGGCCGTCGGGCTCGTGGTGCGGGCGTTCGGGTCCGAGGGGATCCGCGTCACGATCGGCGAGCCCGCCTCTGTCCGGAAGCTACTGAACGCGTCGGCGGGAATTGTCCGGGGCCTGCCGGAGGGCCACCCGGCGCGCCGGTAGGTTGGGATGATGCCGGAAAGCGATGTGACGGTCCAGCTCCTGACCCCCGCGGGCGAGCTCGCACCGAGCGACTCCGCCGAGGAGTTCCTCCCGTACTTCGAGCGACTCACGGAGGACGACCACAGCGGCTTCCTCCGCGACATGCGCCTCACGCGGGCGTTCGACCTCGAGGCCACCAACCTCCAGCGCCAGGGACACCTCGGCCTCTGGGCGCCGAGCACCGGGCAGGAGGCGGCGCAGGTCGGATCCGGTCGGGCCACCCGCCCGCAGGACCACGTGTTCCCCGCCTACCGCGAGCACGGCGTCGCGCTCATCCGCGGCGTCGACCCGGTCGACATCGTGCGCCTCATGCGCGGCGTCACGCACGGCGGCTGGGATCCGGCCGCGGCCAACTTCCACCTCTACACGCTGGTCATCGGCTCGCAGGCGCTGCACGCCACGGGCTACGCCATGGGCGTCGCGTTCGACGGCGACGTCGCGACCGGCGATCCCGATCGCGACACCGCGGTCATCGCCTACTACGGCGACGGCGCCACCAGCCAGGGCGACGTGAGCGAGGCGTTCGTCTTCGCCGCGAGCTTCCAGACCCCGCAGGTCTTCTTCCTCCAGAACAACCACTGGGCGATCTCGGTCCCCGTCTCGACGCAGTCGCGCACGCCCCTCTACCTCCGCTCGCGCGGCTTCGGCGTGCCCAGCACGCAGGTGGACGGCAACGACGTGTTCGCGAGCTACGCCGTGACGGCCAAGCACCTCGACGACGCGCGGAACGGCGGCGGCCCCTCCTTCATCGAGGCGCTCACCTACCGCGTCGGCGCGCACACCTCGAGCGACGACCCCACGAAGTACCGCACCGACGACGAGCTGCAGGGCTGGGTCGCGAAGGACCCGATCGCCCGGCTCGAGGCGTACCTCCGGAAGCAGGGCGCGCCGCAGTCGCTCTTCGACGGCATCGACGAGGAGGCCAAGGACCTCGCCGCCGACGTCCGCCGCCGCACCATCGAGCTGACGAGCCCCGCGCTGCCCGGCATCTTCGACCACGTCTACTCGGATCCGCATCCCGTCACGACGGAGCAGCGCGAGTGGCTCGAGCGCTACGAGGCCTCCCTGGGAGGGAACCGATGACCGACACCATCGACCGCGCGGCCACCCCCGCCGGATCCGACGACGCCGCGACGACGAGGACGGGCGCCCCCGCCGGCATCGAGAGCATGCCCATGGCGAAGGCCCTCAACGCCGGTCTCCGGAAGGCCCTGGAGGACGACGACAAGGTGCTCCTCATGGGCGAGGACATCGGCCCGCTCGGCGGCGTCTTCCGCATCACGGAGCACCTGCAGCGCGACTTCGGCGACCGCCGCGTCATCGACACCCCGCTCGCCGAGTCCGGCATCGTCGGCACGGCCATCGGCCTCGCGATGCGCGGCTACCGCCCCGTGTGCGAGATCCAGTTCGACGGCTTCATCTACCCGGCCTTCGACCAGATCACGAGCCAGCTCGCCAAGATCACCAACCGGCACGAGGGCGCCGTGCGCATGCCCGTCGTGATCCGCGTGCCCTACGGCGGCCACATCGGCGCCATCGAGCACCACCAGGAGAGCCCCGAGGCGTACTTCGCGCACACCCCTGGCCTCCGCGTCGTCAGCCCGAGCACGCCGCACGACGCCTACTGGATGATCCAGGAGGCCATCCGGAGCGACGACCCGGTCATGTTCTTCGAGCCCAAGGCGCGCTACCGGCCGAAGGGCGAGGTCGACCTCTCGGCGCCCGGCATCGGCCTGCACGAGAGCCGCGTCGTCCGCTCCGGCACCGACGTGACGCTCGTCGGTCACGGCGCCATGGTCGCGATGCTGCTGCAGGCGGCCGAGCTCGCCGCCGAGGAGGGCACGAGCGTCGAGGTCGTCGACCTGCGCTCGCTGTCGCCCGTCGACTACGGCCCCATCCTCGAGTCGGTGCAGCGCACCGGCCGGCTCGTCGTCGCGCAGGAGGCGCCCGGCCACGTGTCGGTCGGCTCGGAGATCGCGGCCACCGTCACGGAGCGCGCGTTCTACTCGCTCGAGGCGCCGGTGATCCGCGTCTCCGGCTTCGACGCCCCGTTCCCGCCCGCGAAGCTCGAGACGCTGTACCTCCCGGATGCCGACCGCATCCTCGAGGCCGTCGACCGCTCGCTCGCCTACTAGACGCCCCGCCGCCTGAGCGGCACGGAGAAGAGGACCGCACGATGGCTGATTCCGAGTTCACCCTGCCCGACGTGGGCGAGGGCCTCATCGACGCCGAGATCGTCTCGTGGCGCGTGCAGCCGGGCGACCAGGTGGCGCTCAACCAGGTGATCGTCGAGATCGAGACCGCGAAGTCGCTCGTGGAGCTGCCGAGCCCGTTCGAGGGCACCGTCTCGGGGCTGCTCGTGCAGGAGGGTCAGACGGTCGAGGTGGGCACGCCCATCATCGCGATCGCGCAGGGCTCGCCGAGCCTGTCCGCGCCCGCCGAGACGCCCGCCCAGATGGCGCTGCCCGGCGAGACGGTGATCGAGGACGACACGGCCATCGAGAACCGCGAGCCCGTCGCGCCGCCCGCGCCCGCCGCCGAGGAGACGTCCGGCGCCGTCCTCGTGGGCTACGGCACGGTCGGCAAGGTCGCCAGCCGCCGTCGCCGCGCGGAGCCGGGCGACGCCGCTCACGCCGCCCGTCCGGGCGCGCAGGCCGGAGCCCCGGCGGCCCGCGCCCCCCGCCCCGCCTCCGTCCCGGCCGCATCCGCCGCGCCGATCATCGCGAAGCCCCCCATCCGCAAGCTCGCGAAGGACCTCGAGGTCGACCTGGCGGAGGTCGAGGCCACCGGGCTCGTCGGCGAGATCACGCGCGAGGACGTCATCCGCACCGCGCAGCAGGCGAGCGTGTTCAAGAACATCGAGACGCCCGAGTGGCCGGACTCGCGCGAGGAGCGGATCCCCGTCAAGGGCGTCCGCAAGGTCATCGCGGCGGCCATGGTGCAGAGCGCGTTCCAGGCGCCGCACGTGAGCCTGTTCGTCGACGTCGACGCGACCCGCACGATGGAGTTCGTCAAGCGCCTCAAGGCGTCCACCGACTTCGCGGGCGTGAAGGTCTCGCCGTTGCTCATCATGGCGAAGGCGATGATCTGGGCCGTCCGCCGGAACCCCACGGTCAACTCCTCGTGGACCGACCAGGAGATCATCGTCCGCCACTACGTGAACCTCGGCGTCGCCGCCGCGACCCCCCGCGGCCTCGTGGTGCCGAACGTCAAGGAGGCGCAGGCGATGTCGCTGCTGGAGCTCGCCCGCGCGCTCGAGCAGCTGACGCTCACGGCCCGCGACGGCAAGACGAGCCCGGCCGACATGAGCCAGGGCACCATCACCATCACCAACATCGGCGTCTTCGGCATGGACACCGGCACGCCGATCCTCAACCCGGGCGAGGTCGCGATCGTCGCGCTCGGCACGATCAAGCAGAAGCCGTGGGTCGTCGACGGCGAGGTGCGCCCGCGCTACGTCACGACCATCGGCGCGAGCTTCGACCACCGCGTGGTGGACGGCGATGTCGCGAGCCGCTTCCTGGCGGACGTCGCGAGCATCATCGAGGAGCCGGCGCTGCTCCTCGAGTGAGGCGCGTGCCGCGACTCCACAGCGGGGGCGTCGTGGTCCTGATACCGGTTATCAATACCGTATCGTCGGATCCATGAACCGTCGCCCCCTCACCGCCCTGCTCGCCGTCTCGCTCCTCGCCGTCCCGCTCGCGGGCTGCGCCTCCGGATCCGGCTCCTCCTCCGACGACGCGTCGGCATCCTCGACCGCGGGCGGCACGCTCGAGGTCGTCGCCTCGACCGACGTCTACGGCGACATCGCCAAGCAGATCGGCGGCGACGACGTGAAGGTGACGTCGATCATCGACAGCCCCGACAAGGACCCGCACGAGTACCAGGCCACCTCGCGCGATCAGCTGGCGCTCTCCACGGCCGACGTCGTGATCCAGAACGGCGGCGGCTACGACGACTTCGTCGACACGATGATCGACGCCCTCCCGGGCGGGCAGACCCCGGTCCTCCTCAACGCGGCCGACATCTCCGGCTACGATCAGGAGCCCGCCGAGGGCGAGTTCAACGAGCACGTCTGGTACGACGTGCCCACGATGAAGAAGCTCGCCGAGCAGATCGAGCAGGCGTTCTCCACGGCCGACGCCGACGGCTCCGCGACGTTCGAGGCCAACGAGCAGGCCTTCACCGCGAAGCTCGACGGCATCGCGTCGGCCGAGGCGGACGCGAAGGCGTCGGCCACCGGCAAGGGCGTCGCCATCACCGAGCCCGTGCCGCTCTACCTCACGACCGCCATGGGCCTCGAGAACCGCACGCCGGACGAGTTCAGCGAGGCGATCGAGGAGGGCACCGACGTGCCCGCCGACGTGCTGAAGGAGACCCTCGCGCTCTTCTCGGAGAAGCAGGTCGCCGCGCTCGTCTACAACGCGCAGACCACGGGCGCCACGACCGACCAGGTGGTCGCCGCCGCGAACGCCGCCGGCGTCCCGGTCGTGCCCGTCACGGAGACCCTGCCCGCCGACCTGCCCGCGGGCAGCGGGTACGTTGAGTGGATGACCGCCAACGTCGACGCCGTGGCCTCCGCGATCCGGGGATCGTGACCGGCGCACCCGTCCTGAGCCTGCGGGACGCGACGCTCGCGTTCGGCGCTCGCACCCTGTGGAGCGGACTCGACCTCGACGTGGCGCCCGGCGAGTTCGTCGCGGTGCTCGGCCCGAACGGATCCGGCAAGACCAGCTTCCTGAAGTCCGTCCTCGGCGCCCAGCGCCTCACGTCGGGGGAGATGCGCTTCCTCGACGAGCCGGTGCGCCGCGGTGCGCGGCGCATCGGCTACATCCCGCAGCAGAAGCTCATCACCGCGGCCACGCCCGTGCGGGCGCGCGACCTCGTCGGCTTCGGCGTCACCGGCCACCGCTGGGGGCTGCCGGTCGGCCGGCGGGCCGAGCGGGCCCGGGTCGACGAGCTGCTCGCCGCGGTCGGCGCCACCGCCTACGCGGACGCCCCGGTCGCCACGCTCTCCGGCGGCGAGCAGCAGCGGCTGCGCGTGGCCCAGGCCCTGGCGTCGGATCCGCGGCTCCTCCTCTGCGACGAGCCGCTCCTCAGCCTCGACCTCGGCCACCAGCGCGTGGTCAGCGAGCTCATCGACCGGCACCGCCGGGAGACCGACGCCGCGGTCGTGTTCGTCACCCACGACGTCAACCCCGTGCTCGACATGGTCGACCGCGTGCTCTACCTCGTGGGCGGGCGCTTCCGCATCGGGACGCCCGACGAGGTCCTCGACTCCGAGGTGCTGAGCTCGCTCTACGGCACGCCCGTCGACGTGGTGCGGGTGCGCGGCCGCGTCGTCGTGGTCGGCGCCACCGACGACCCGCACGGCCACCACTCGCATGACGACGAGGAGCACGACGAGCACGGCGACCACGGGCCGCACGGCGTGCACGGCGCCAGTGCCTCCTCGTCCTCCTCCTCCTCCGACGGGAGGGCCGCGTGATCCACCTGCTCGCCGACGCGGGCGACGTCTGGTCGCGCCTGTTCGACTTCTCCGACTACGGCGCGCTCGTCGCGCTGCTGCGGAACAGCATCATCGCGGGCGCCGTGCTCGGCGTCGTCGGCGGCCTCATCGGGGTCTTCGTCATGACGCGCGACCTCGCGTTCGCCGTCCACGGCGTGAGCGAGCTGTCGTTCGCGGGAGCGGCGGCGGCGCTGCTGCTCGGGGTCAACGTGGTCGGCGGTTCACTGGTCGGCTCGCTCATCGCCGCGATCGCCATCGGCGTGCTCGGCACCCGGGCGAAGGACCGCAACTCGATCATCGCGGTGATCATGCCGTTCGGCCTGGGGCTCGGCATCCTCTTCCTCGCGCTCTACGACGGCCGCGCGAGCAACAAGTTCGGCCTGCTCACCGGGCAGATCGTGTCGGTCGACAACCCGCAGCTCGGCTACCTCGTCGCCATCAGCGCCGTGGTCATCGTCGGCCTCGCGGTCGTCTGGCGGCCGCTGATGTTCGCGAGCGTCGACCCTGACGTGGCCGCCGCCCGCGGCGTCCCGGTGCGGACGCTGTCCATCGTGTTCATGATCCTGCTCGGGCTCGGCACCGCGGTCTCCATCCAGATCGTCGGCGCGCTGCTCGTGCTCTCGCTGCTGGTCACGCCCGCGGCCGCCGCGATGCGCGTCTCGTCGACGCCGCGCGTGGTCGTGTCGCTCAGCGTGCTGTTCGCGCTCACGAGCATCGTGGGCGGCATCATGCTCGCGCTCGGCAGCAGCATCCCCATCAGCCCGTACGTCACGACCATCTCGTTCACGATCTACCTGGTCTGCCGCGGCGTCGACGCCCTCCGGGCGCGCAGCGGCACGTCGGGCGGGACGCGTACCCTGGCGGGGCGGGGAGGATCGCCCGCCGGGAGGGCACGGGCATGAAGCGGAACACGTGGCAGCGGGAGGCCGTGCGCCAGGCGCTCGACGCCTCCACCGAGTTCGTGAGCGCCCAGCGGCTGCACGCGCGGCTGCACGACGCGGGATCCCCCATCGGCCTGGCCACGGTCTACCGCGCGCTCGGCGACCTCGCCGCCGAGGGCGACGCCGACTCGCTGCAGTCGCCCGACGGCGAGGCGCTGTACCGCACGTGCGCCACGGGCGGCCACCACCACCACCTCATCTGCCGCGTCTGCGGGAAGACCGTCGAGATCGCGGCCGACGAGGTCGAGTCCTGGGCGCACGACGTCGCGGCGCGCAACGGCTTCACCGCGCCGAGCCACGTGGTCGACGTGTTCGGCCTCTGCGCCGAGTGCACGCGCCGGGCGGCCGAGGCGGCGGCCGAGGTCGCGGTCAGCCCGTCGGGCACCCCCGCATCCGCATGATTCCGGGCCCTCGGCTTGCGGCCGGGCGTGTCGTCGCGTAGCCTCGATCCTTGGCCGAGCGGCTCATCCGCTCGCATGTACGCCGATCCCCCTCCTCACCGAGATCCGGGGTCCCGGCGTGCCGACAAGAAATCTTGGGTAGGGCGGTCTCGCCCTACGGTACCTACGGAGGAAACCATGGCAGCAACCTGCCAGGTGACCGGCGCCGTCCCCGGCTTCGGACACAACATCTCGCACTCGCACCGGCGCACCAAGCGCCGCTTCGACCCCAACGTGCAGAAGAAGACGTACTACGTCCCCTCGCTGCGTCGCAACGTCAAGCTCACGCTCTCCGCGAAGGGCATCAAGGTCATCGACGCCCGCGGCATCGAGTCCGTCGTCAAGGACCTCCTCGGTCGTGGGGTGAAGATCTAATGGCCAAGCAGCAGGACGTCCGTCCGATCATCAAGCTCCGCTCGACGGCAGGCACCGGGTACACGTACGTGACCCGCAAGAACCGCCGCAACAACCCCGACCGCCTCGTGCTGAAGAAGTACGACCCGGTCGTCCGCAAGCACGTCGACTTCCGCGAGGAGCGCTAACCATGGCCAAGAAGAGCAAGATCGCCCGCAACGAGCAGCGCAAGGTCATCGTCGAGCGGTACGCCGCGAAGCGCCTCGAGCTGAAGAAGGCCCTCGTGGACCCGAACGGCACCGACGAGAGCCGCGAGGCGGCCCGCGCCGGCATCCAGCGCCTCCCGCGCGACGCCTCGCCCGTCCGCGTGCGCCAGCGCGACGGCATCGACGGTCGCCCCCGCGGCAACCTGTCGAAGTTCGGCATCTCCCGCGTGCGCTTCCGGGACATGGCCCACCGCGGCGAGCTTCCGGGCATCACGAAGTCCAGCTGGTAGGTTCCAAGCGGCCGTACGGCCGAACGGACCGCTGATGGCCTCGATCGGCTCGAGCGGTCCGCTGACGTAGACAGACACCATCCACCACACGGCCGCTCGCGAAGAACGGCACCAGGTCCGAGGAGGACACACATGGCTGACAAGTCACTCAACCGCACCGAGCTCGTTGCCGCCGTCGCCGCGGAGTCGGGCCAGAGCCAGGCCGCCGTCAACGGCGTCCTGGACGCGCTCTTCTCCACCGTCGCGACCAACGTCGCCGACGGCGTGAAGGTCACGATCCCGGGCTGGGTCGCGTTCGAGCAGACGGCTCGCGCCGCGCGCACGGGCCGCAACCCGCAGACGGGCGAGCCCCTCGAGATCAAGGCGTCCAAGGGCGTCAAGGTCTCCGCCGGCAGCAAGCTCAAGGCTGCCGTCAAGTAGTCCTCCTCACCACACGCCCAGCGGGGGCGCCGACTCCGGTCGGCGTCCCCGCTGTCGCGTCCCCGGGGCACGCCGATCGCCGCTTTCGTGCCGATGCCGGCGGCCAGCCGGCCGTCAGGACACGCGAGCTAGGCTGATCCCCTCATGCCCAGACTCCTCCGCGTCGCGGGGCCCTCCGCCCTCCTCCTCGTCGCGTTCCTCTCGCTGCTGGCCGCGCTCGCCATCGGCGGAGGCGCCGCCCCGCAGCTGCTCGAGGACGCGGGCCCCGTGGTCCGCTACGGCCTGCCCGCCGCGAAGATGATGGTCAACATCTCGGCGGCGACGGCGATCGGCGCGCTGCTGCTCGCCGCGTTCGCCCTCTCGCGCCAGCGCGCCGAGTACGGCCGCGCGCTCGACATCGCCGCCGCGGGTGCGGCCCTCTGGACGGTCGCCTCCGCGATCACCGCCTTCTTCACCTTCCTCAGCGTCTCCGGCACCCCCTTCTCCTTCAGCTCGGAGTTCGGGACGAGCCTCGGTCTGGTTCTGACGCAGATCTCCGTGGGCCAGGCATGGCTCGCGACCACGCTCATCGCCGCGACCGTCACGGTGCTGTGCTTCGCGGTGCGGAACCACACCGCCATCGCCTTCGTGCTCGTGATCGCCGTGGGCGGCCTCGTGCCCATGGCGCAGCAGGGTCACGCGGGCGGCACCGAGGGTCACGACGCGGCGGTCAACGCGCTCGGCCTCCACCTCGTCTTCGCCGCAGTGTGGCTGGGCGGCCTGCTCACGATGGTGCTGCTGCGCTCGAAGCTCGACGGCGACCGGCTCGTGCCGGTGCTGCGCCGGTACTCGGCGGTCGCGCTCGTGTGCTTCGTCGTGGTGGCGGCGTCCGGGTACGTGAGCGCGGAGATCCGGGTCGGGTCGCTCGACCGGCTGCTGACCGCCTACGGGCTGCTGGTTCTCATCAAGGTCGCCGCGCTGCTGGCGCTCGGCCTGTTCGGCGCCGCGTACCGGCGCGTGCTCATCGGGCGGCTCGAGGAGCGCGGATCGTCGGCCCGCGGCCCGTTCTGGTGGCTCGTCACGGCGGAGCTCGCCTTCATGGGCGTCGCGTCGGGCGTGGCCGCGGCGCTCGCCCGCACGGCGCCGCCCGTGAGCCAGGTCGTCGCGACGCAGCTGCCGGATCCGACGCCCGCGCAGATCCTCACCGGCGAGCCCCTGCCGCCCGAGCTGACGCCCATGCGCTACCTCACCGAGTGGAACTTCGACCTGCTCTGGATCCTGCTCTGCGCCTTCGGGGTCTTCTTCTACCTCGCCGGCGTGCACCGCCTCCGCAAGCGCGGCGACGCCTGGCCGCTGCACCGCTCGATCCTCTGGGTCGCGGGCATGGTCGGCCTCTTCTACATCACCAACGGCGGCGTGAACGTCTACCAGAAGTACCTCTTCAGCTCGCACATGCTGGCGCACATGGTGCTCGCCATGGTGATCCCGCTGCTGCTCGTACCGGGCGCACCGGTGACGCTGGCGATGCGCGCGATCCGCAAGCGGCAGGACGGCAGCCGCGGCGGACGCGAGTGGATCCTCATGGCCGTGCACTCGAGGTTCGCCGGCTTCGTCGGCCACCCGATCGTGGCTGCCGTGCTCTTCGCCGGATCGCTCCTCGTCTTCTACTACTCGCCGCTGTTCAGCTGGGCCACGACCGACCACATCGGGCACCAGTGGATGATCGTGCACTTCCTCATCGTCGGGTACCTCTTCACGCAGAACCTCATCGGCGTGGATCCCATGCCGGTGCGCCTCGCCTACCCCATGCGCCTGCTGCTGCTGCTCGCGACGATGGCGTTCCACGCGTTCTTCGGCCTCTCGCTCATGACCGGCACCGGGCTGCTGCTCGCGGACTGGTTCGGCGCGATGGGGCGGCCGTGGGGCGATTCGGCGCTGGCCGACCAGCAGGCCGGCGGCGGCATCGCGTGGAGCATCGGCGAGATCCCCACGGTGATCCTCGCGATCGTCACGGCCGTCATGTGGAGCAAGAGCGACAAGCGAGACTCCGTGCGGTACGACCGCAAGGCCGACCGCGACGGCGATGCCGAGCTCGAGGCGTACAACCGGAACCTCGAGGCGCTGCAGGCGGCCGAGCGGCGCTGACACCCCCGTGCGACCGGTGGCGCGGGTCAGTCGCGCGCGCTCCCGCGGCGACGGCGGGCGGCCATGAGCACGGCGATACCCGCCGTCAGCTCCCACGCGGTGACCGTGTAGACCGAGCCGCGCTCCCAGATCCCGTCGATGTCGGACCCGCCGAGGGTCTGGAGCAGGACGAGCGCGATGAGGCCGACGACGCCCAGGGCCACGCTGGTGACGCGGAAGGCGCGTGCGGCTCCGATGCGGCCGGATCCGAAGCCCGCCACGATCGAGGCGGCATTGCCCGCGATGATGGCCATCCCCGCGCCGACCACGTGCATCCAGCCGATGCCGCTCGCGGCGCTCGACGCGCTGCCGTGGATGAGGCCGACCACGGTGATCCCGACGGCGTGCATCGCGGCGAGGGCGAGGAAGGCGCGGCGGGGGCCGGCGCGGAGGGCGCGGGTCGCGATCACGGCGGCGAGCAGGTAGAGCACGCCCTGCAGGATGAAGCCCGCGTTCATCACCGCGTGCAGCGGCGAGTCGATGGCGCGGCCCTGGAAGACGGCGACGTCGGGGACGCCGAGGTCGCTGATGTAGTTGGCGGAGTAGCTGTAACCGGGGAAGGCGGAAGCGGCGATCGCCTCGGTGCCGACGTAGACGACGGCGGCGGCGATCCAGGCGACGCCGGCGGCCGGGGGGACAGCGGGGGTGCGGGTGCTCATGGGTCTCCTCCCGGCGCGCGCAGGTGGTGGCGCGCGATCCCTCGATGATGGCGGACGACCGTGGCGTCCACCGCATCCGTGAAATCCATTGACACGGCAAAGCAGTTTGCGTTACAAAGTAGCGAGGGCGGGAGCCCGGCGGGCGAGGGTCGTCCGCGGAGAGGCGGAGATGGACACGACGATGCACCAGGACGCGGTCGACGACGACGGGCCCGCGCCCGACCCGCGCGAGATGCACGCGCTCATGGAGGACCAGCGGCGGGTCGCGGTCGACGCGCAGACCTCGTTCGTCTGGGTGATGGAGGTCTGCTGGGGCGTCGCGTGGATCCTCGGCTACACGGCCCTCTGGCTCATCGACGGATCGGACGCGGTGAGCCTGCCGCTGCCGGTCGCCGTCGGGATCTTCGCGGGGCTCATCCTCGCATCCAGCGTCGTGAGCATCGTGCTCGGGATCCGCGGCTCCTCCGGCCTCGCCACCACCGGGGAGACGCGCTGGCAGGGACGCGTGTACGGGATCAGCTGGTCGGTGGCCATGACCTCGGTCTACGTGCTCGGCGTCGGGCTGGCGTTCAACGGCGCGAGCAGCGCGATGATGGCGATCTTCTACCCGTCGGGCTTCTCGTTCGTCGCCGGGCTCATGCTGCTGTCGACCGCGGCGCTGTTCCACTCGCGCTCGTCGCTGCTGCTCGGGTCGATCCTCGTGGTGGCCGCGCTCGCGGCGCCCTTCTTCGGCTACCCCGGCAACTACCTCGCGATGGCGGTGCTCGGCGGCGGGTCGTACCTCGTGACGGGGATCGCGCTGGCCGTGATGAGCGCCCGCGCCCGGGGCTCGCTGCGAGCCCGCCTTGGCTGACCTCGACCCCGTGATCCACGCGCAGGCGCGGCTGCGGATCGTGGCCGCGCTCGCGACGCTGGACGCGGGGGAGTCGCTGTCCTTCCCGCGGCTGCAGGAGATCCTCGACATGACGGCCGGCAACCTGTCGACGCACCTCCGGAAGCTCGAGGACCCCGGCTACGTGGAGGTGCGGAAGACGCACGAGGGCCGCCAGCCGGTGACGTACCTGGCGCTCACGACGGTCGGGCGCCGCGCCTTCGAGGACTACCGGCGGGCGCTCACGGCGATGCTCGACACGTAGGCACGGGGCTCCGCGGTGCCGGGGCTCCGCGGCCCGTGATGCCGCGGCCGGGGACGACGAGGGCGCGCCGCGCTGCGTGCGCGACGGGCCCTCTGCCGTGGAGACGATGCCGGGTCAGGACGTGGCGGTCTCCAGCAGCGGGACGAGCTGGTCGAGCGCGTACCCGGTGGCGAGCGTGGTGCCGATCGAGTAGGCCGACGAGACGTCGCCGTCGAGGACGATGGAGTGGCCGGCGGCGACCGCGGGGATCGCCTGCCACAGCGGGTCGTCGGTGATGACGGACTTGTCGATGAAGATGGGGAACGCCACGATCACGTCGGAGTCGAGCAGGTCGAGCTGCTCGGAGGAGATGTCGACCGAGAACCCGCCGGCGTTCGCGGGGATCCCCGCGATGGTCGGGCTCTGCGCGAAGCCGAGCCGCTCGAGGAACGCGACCCGCTCGCTGCCCTCGACGTAGGCGCCCCAGCCCTCGCTGGTCTTCGTGGCGGCCGTGACCGTCTTGCCCTCCCAGTCGGGGTGCGCGGCCTCGACCTGGTCGAAGCGCTGGTCGACGGCCTCGAGGAGGGCGTCGCCCTGGTCCTCGCGGCCGAGGGCCTCGGCGACCATGTCGACCTGGTCCTCCATGTCGGTGAGGTAGCTGTCGGCGCCCTCGGGCACGCCGATGGTGGGGGCGATCTGCGAGAGGCGGTCGTAGCGGTCCTGGTCGCCGGAGCTCTTCGTGTCCAGGATGAGGTCCGGCTTCAGCGCCGCGATCGCCTCGTAGGAGGGCTCGAGCGTCTCGATGAGCTGCGGCTCCTCCGTGTAGAGGCCCTGCGCCCACGGGCCCACGCCGTCCGCGTCGGCGCCGAAGCCGAGCCAGTCCGACGCGCCGACGGGCTGCACGCCGAGCGCGAGCGCGGTCTCCGCGTCGCCCCAGCCGAGGGCGACGACGCGCTTCGGCTCGCTCGGCACGGTCACCTCGCCGAACTTGGTGTCGACGGTGGCCGGGAAGGCGCCGGTCGCGGATCCGGACGCGGGCGGGGCGGAGGCGCCCGGGTCGGAGGAGGCGGTGCATCCGGTGAGGGCGAGCGTCGCGACCGCGAGGGCGACGACGGCGGAGCCGGTGGTGGGGAACCTCATGGTGCGGGGCCTCTCGGGTGTGGGGTGACGGTCCGGTGTGGATCCCGTCAGGCAAGGGCAGCCTAACCTAAGGGCACGGTAGGCTGGCCGCGCCATGTCGCTCCGGGTCCTCGCGCGCGCCTCCGCCCCCGACGCCCCCGAGGGCCGGGCGCGGAGCGGGCTCTCGCGCTCGGCGGGCCTCCTACTCGCGCTCGGCGTGCTCGTGCTGGCGTGCCTCGCGAGCGTCGCCGTGGGCTCGCGCGACATCCCGCTCGGCGCCGTCGTCGACGCGCTCGCCGGACGCCCGCGCGACCCGGCCGAGCTCGTGGTGATCCTCGACCTCCGGATCCCGCGCACCCTCGTCGGCCTCGCCGCGGGCCTCGCGCTCGGGGTCGCGGGCGCGCTCATCCAGGCCGTCACGCGGAACCCGCTGGCGGATCCCGGGATCCTCGGCGTGACGGCCGGCTCGGCGTTCGCCGTGGCCATAGCGACCGGCGTGCTCGGCGTGACCGCCGTCAGCGGTTACCTCTGGTTCGCCTTCGCCGGGGCGCTCGTGGCGGCCGTGGTGGTCTACGTCGTGGGATCCGCGGGGCGCGGCGGCGGGGATCCCGTGCGCCTCACGCTCGCCGGCGTCGCCCTCGGTGCCGTGCTCGCGGGGATCACCTCGGGGATGCTGCTGGCCGACCCGCAGGGCTTCACCGCGATGCGCGCGTGGGAGTCGGGCTCGCTGCAGGACCGCGGCTGGGACGCGCTCCTGCCGGTCGCGCCCTTCCTCGGGGCGGGCGTGCTGCTGGCCGCCGTCATCGCCCGGAGCCTCGACGCGGTCGCGCTCGGCGACGACCTGGCGCGGTCCCTCGGGGCGAACGTGGTGGTCGTGCGGGCGGTGGCCGTCGTCGCCGTGACGCTGCTCGCGGGCGGCGCGACCGCGATGGCCGGGCCGATCGCGTTCGTCGGGCTGATGATCCCGCACATCGCGCGCTGGATCGTGGGGCCCGACCAGCGCTGGATCCTCGCGTACACGATCGTGCTCGCGCCTGTGCTGCTGCTCGCCGCCGACATCGTGGGCCGCATCGTGCTGCGGCCGGCCGAGCTGCCCGCGGGCATCGTGACGGCCGTGCTGGGCGCGCCCGTGCTGATCCTGCTCGTGCGCCGGCAGAGGGCGTCGGGGCTGTGAGCGCGCCCGCCCGCGCCGGCCGCCGACCCGCCGCCCGAATCCCCGGCGCCCGCATCCCCGGGACCGTGCGCCTGCCCGTCGTCGGCATCCGGCTGCAGCGCCGCGAGGTGCTCGTGGGCGCCGCGCTCGCCGTCGCGATCGTCGCGCTCGCGCTCGTGGCGCTCGGCACGGGCGACTTCCCGCTCACGGTCCCCGAGGTGATCCGCGCCATCGCGCTGCCCGACGGCTCCTTCGCCACCACGATCGTCGTCGAGTGGCGGCTGCCGCGCGTGCTGGCCGCGCTCGCATTCGGCGCCGCGCTCGGGGTCGCGGGCGCCGTCTTCCAGTCGCTCACGCGCAACCCGCTCGGATCGCCCGACATCATCGGGTTCTCGACGGGCTCCTACACGGGCGCGCTCATCGTGACGACGCTGGCGGGCGCGTCGTTCCTGCCCACGGCGGTCGGGGCGCTCGCGGGCGGGCTCGGCACGGCGCTCGTCGTCTACCTGCTCGCGTACCGCGGCGGCGTGCAGGGGTTCCGGCTGATCATCA
Source organism: Clavibacter michiganensis (assembly GCF_002151125.1). Taxonomy (GTDB): domain Bacteria; phylum Actinomycetota; class Actinomycetes; order Actinomycetales; family Microbacteriaceae; genus Clavibacter; species Clavibacter michiganensis_C. The sequence continues at coordinate 336,579 of NZ_MDJZ01000017.1, read as the reverse complement.
CGGGCATCGCGGTCACGGCCGTCCTGCACGGGGTCAACACGTTCCTGCTGCTGAAGGCCGGCACCGAGGTCGCGATGGCCGCGTCGATCTGGGGTGCCGGATCCCTCGCGCTCGTCGGCTGGGACCGCGCGCTGCCCGCGTTCGTCGCCCTCCTCGTGCTCGCGCCGGCGATCCTGCTGCTGTCCGCGCCGTTGCGGCAGCTCGAGCTCGGCGACGACGCCGCGCGCGCCCACGGCGTGCGCGCCGAGCCGACGCGCCTCGCCCTGCTGATCCTCGGGGTCGCCCTCACCGCGATCGTGACCGCCGCCGCCGGGCCCATCGCGTTCGTCGCGCTCGCGGCCCCGCAGATCGCCCGCCGGCTGACCCGCAGCGCCGGCCTGCCGCTCGTGCCGGCCGCGCTCACGGGCGGCCTGCTGCTGCTCGCCGCCGACTCCGCCGCCCAGCACGCGCTGCCGGGGACGGTGCCCGTGGGGATCGTCACGGTCGTCGTCGGCGGCGCCTACCTGATCGCGCTGCTGATCCGCGAGGCGGCGCGTCGTGCCTGACGCCGCCCGCCCCGACCCGATGGGAGGTCCACCCGTGGACGAGACCGCCACCGCCGCGCCGGCCGCCGCCGCACCGCCGCCCGCCCCGCCTGCCGCGCCCGCGGCCCCGCGCCTGCGCGCCGAGGGCGTCACCCTCTCCTACGACCGGCGCGTGATCTCCGAGGGGCTCGACGTCGCCGTGCCCGACCGCTCGTTCACCGTGATCGTCGGCCCGAACGCGTGCGGCAAGTCGACGCTGCTCCGCGCGCTCGCGCGCCTGCTCGCGCCCACCGCGGGCGGCGTGCTCCTCGACGACCGACCGCTCACGTCGTACCGGGCCAAGGAGGTCGCGCGGATCGTGGGCCTCCTCCCGCAGAGCGCCATCGCGCCCGACGGGATCACGGTGGCCGACCTCGTGTCGCGCGGCCGGTTCCCGCACCAGAACCTCATCCGCCAGTGGACGCCCACCGACGAGGACGCCGTGCAGCAGGCGATGGCCGCGACGGGGATCGCCGATCTCGCGGCCCGCCACGTCGACGAGCTCTCCGGCGGCCAGCGCCAGCGCGTGTGGGTCGCGATGGCGCTCGCCCAGCAGACGCCCGTGCTGCTGCTCGACGAGCCGACGACGTTCCTCGACATCGCCCACCAGATCGAGCTGCTCGACCTCCTCGCCGACCTGCACCGCGACGGCAGCACCATCGTCGCCGTGCTGCACGACCTCAACCACGCCGCGCGCTACGCCGACCACCTCATCGTGATGAAGGACGGCCGCGTGATCTCCTCGGGCGCCCCGCGCGACATCGTCACCGCGGAGCTCGTCGAGGACGTCTTCGGCCTGCCCTGCCTCGTGATCGACGATCCCGTCTCGCACACGCCGCTCATCGTCCCGCGCGGCGGCCGCTGGTCCTGAGCGCGGCCGCCCGGCGGCGCGCGATCAGGCCGCGGCCGCCGGCTGCGCGATCGACACCATCCAGTCGATCCCGTAGCGGTCGGTGCACATCCCGAACCGGTCGCCCCACGGAGCGACCTCGAGGGGGAGGACCACCGTGCCGTCGGCGGTCAGCGCGTCCCACCAGCCGCGCAGCACGGGCTCGTCGTCGCCGGAGAGGGAGAGCGTGATGGCGGATCCGCTCGGCACGCCCATCGACGCCGGGGTGTCCGACGCCATCAGCACGAAGCCCGCGGCGGAGTCCAGCCGGCCGTGCATGACCTTGTCGGCCTCGGCCGGATCGGGTGCCATGCCGCCCTCGCCGAAGGTCGTCGTCTCGACCTCGCCGCCGAAGATCCCCCGGTAGAAGCGGAGCGCGTCGGCCGCCTGGTCGCGGAAGGACAGGTACGGGGTCATGATCGCGGACATGGGGGCGCTCCTCGGGTGACGGATCCCCGCGGTCGCACGGACCCTGATGGATCCCGATCCTGGCCCTGCCGCCCCGGCATCGCACCGTGACACCGCGTGAGGGTGGCCGCGAGCGGACAGCGACTCGCGGCTAGAGCCCCTGGATCCGCACGCCCGACGTCTCGTCCACGCTCACGCGCCAGCTCACGCTGAACGGCACGTCCTCGTCGAGGTCCTTCACGCTGCCGTCGTAGAGCGACCGGACGGGCACCTGGATGTGCGCGGTGCCGACGGTCGGCGGCACCACCCAGTCGAGGTCGGCGGGGTCGTCGCTCGCGGGCTGCAGGGTGATCTCCGGCAGGGCCGTCATGCTCCACACGGGCGGCGCGGTGATCCGGTCGCGGATGGTCTTCCCGAACGGGCAGCCGGACGGGTACAGCACCGCCTGCGTCGTGCACTCGGTGAGGTACGCGTCGACCTCGGACTGCACGGAGGCGACGAGGTCGTCGGTCGGCTCGGCGTCGACGCGGGCGGGCACGACGCTGCCCGGCTCGGTGACGGCGACCTCGGCGTCCTCGGCCTGGAGGTACTGGGACGCGTGGTCGAGCGCGAGGGACGCCGGCGCGAGCACGAGGTACGTGGATCCCGCGCCCTCGGAGGCCTCGCCGCCCGGCGTCGCGGAGACGGCCAGCCCGTTGGCCGTGAACGTGGACGCGTGCCGCAGCTCGAGGTCGACGGAGGCGACCGGGCTCGTCGCGAACTCCCACCGGGCGAAGAGGCCGAGGGCGGCCGGGGTCTCGCGCACGCGGAACTCGGTGGATCCCGGCCCCGACGGCAGCGTGTAGGAGTACGTGACCGCGCGCTCGCCGCCGCCCGCCGGCTCGTCCGACACGAGCTCCACGTCCGTGAGGCCGGGGAGCGCGCGGGCGTCGAGGAGGGCGCGGCTGCCCGCGTCCGGGAGCGTGACGCCGGGCGTGGAGAGCGCGTCGCGGCTGTCCTCGCGAGCGAGGGCGTCGAGGTAGGAGCGGACGAACCCGTGGGCGCTGAAGGTGCCCTGGTTGAGCGCGCCGACGGTGCCGAGGAACGCGCCGACCAGGAGGGCCGCGAGCAGCGACCACACGACGACGGCCCGACGCAGCTCGCCGCGCGCGTCGACGGCGGGGCTCGGCATGCGGATCATCCTACGGGCGGGGCATCGACGTCTCCCGGGCCGGGCGCCGGGGTAGATTCGAGTGCGCATCACGCGGCGCCCGCCGCCGCCGTACGCGCACCCTCCCGTCCCCGACCCGCCAGGAGCCCCGCGTGAGCACGGTCCCCCTCTCCCCGGAGCAGGCCGCGGTCTTCCAGGCCATCGAGGGGACGCGCGACCACATCTTCGTCACGGGCCGCGCCGGCACCGGCAAGTCGACCCTCCTCACGCACCTGTCGTGGAACACCGAGAAGCAGATCGTCATCTGCGCGCCCACGGGCGTCGCCGCGCTCAACGTCGGCGGCCAGACCATCCACTCGCTGTTCAAGCTGCCCATCGGCGTCATCGCCGACGAGGAGATCGAGCAGACCGGCGAGCTGCGGAAGCTCCTCAACACCATCGACACGCTCGTCATCGACGAGGTCTCCATGGTCAACGCGGATCTGGTCGACGCCATCGACCGCAGCCTCCGCCAGGCGCGGCACAAGAAGGACGTGCCGTTCGGCGGCGTGCAGGTCGTGCTGTTCGGGGATCCCTACCAGCTGGCCCCCGTGCCCGGCGACGGCGACGAGCGCGCCTACTTCGCCGACCGCTACCGCTCCATGTGGTTCTTCGACGCGAAGGTGTGGGAGGAGGCGCAGCTGCGGATCTACGAGCTCACCGAGATCCACCGGCAGCACGAGGAGGCGTTCAAGGAGATGCTGAACGCCGTGCGCCACGGGCGGGTCACGGCCGAGATCGCGGGCGTCCTCAACGCCGCGGGCGCGCGGCCGGCGCCCACCGACGGCGCCATCACGCTCGCCACGCGCAACGACACCGTGAACCGGATCAACGCGGAGGCCCTCAAGCGCCTGCCGGGCAAGTCGCTCACCGCCACCGCGGACGTCACGGGCGACTTCGGCGGACGCACCTACCCGGCCGACGAGAAGCTCGATCTCAAGATCGGCGCGCAGGTGATGTTCCTCCGCAACGACGTCGACCAGCGCTGGGTGAACGGATCCGTCGGCGTCGTCACGCGCATCGACACGAACGTGTACGTGGAGCTCGACGGCGTCGTGCACGAGGTCGAGCCGGTCACGTGGGAGAAGCACAAGTACTCGTACTCGCCCACCACCAAGCAGCTGCGGCGCGACGTGGTGGCCGACTTCACGCAGTTCCCGCTGCGGCTCGCGTGGGCGGTCACCATCCACAAGTCGCAGGGCAAGACCTACGACCGGGCGATCGTCGACCTCGGCGCGCGCGTGTTCAGCCCGGGGCAGACGTACGTGGCGCTCAGCCGGATCACCGACATCGGCGGCCTGTACCTCACGCGGCCGCTGCGGCCGGGCGACATCATCGTCGACGAGAACGTGCGGCGGTTCATGAGCGAGGCGACGCGGATCCGCGTGACACCGGCGGTCGCGCCCGCGAGCTGACGCGACCCTCCCGCGGGCCGCCCGCCCGGCTTCAGTGGCCGGAGTGCTCCCCCTGGATGCCGTCGAGGTCGACGGTGCTGTGCTGGCCGTGCGGCACGGCGAACTCGCCGGCGCGCGTGAGCGAGAGGGCGGGCGTGACGAGCCCGGCGACGACGAAGGCGCCGACGAGCACGCCCACGAGGTAGCGGCCGCCGGTGGGCTCGGGCGCCGCGGCGGTCCGGGCGGCGGGGGCGACGGACGCGGTCGCCGCCGCCGGGATGGCGGACCCGTCGGAGGGGCGGGCGGCGCCGGATCCGACGAGCGCGGCCTCCGCGGGGAACGTCGCCTCGACGGCCGTGCACACGGCCTGGGCGTCGGACTCGGCGCGGGATCGGAGGTGGCGCCCGACGACCGCGGCGACCACGAGGTCGAGCAGGGTGGCGGCGAGCATGGGGATCGCGGGCAGGTCGCTCGTGATGCCGGGGGCGGACATGACGACCGCGGCCGTCACGAGGAGGGCCCAGCCGGCGACCGGGACCAGCGCGCCGACGACGGCCCAGCCCGGCGCGGGCAGGCGGTCGGAGCGGAGGACCGCGACGGCCCAGGCGCCCTCGGCGAGGCCGATGAGGAGGAGGGCCACCATGGCCGCGGGCGGGGATCCCGCGCCGACGGCCAGGTGGATGAGCGCGGCGCCCAGGGCGGCGAGGGCCAGCCAGTGGCGGATGAGCAGTGACACGTGCTGGTCCCTTCGTCGTCCCGGGCGCCGCGGGTGATGCGGTGCTGCGTGCTGTGGTGCGGTGATGCGATCGTGCGGTGATGCGGACGCGCCCGCTGCAGCGGCGCGGCGGTGGTGCTGCCTAGGCGGCGCGGGCGGCGCGGTTGCGGACGCCCTTCTCGGCGCCGAGGCCGACGATCAGCAGCACGACGGCGCTGCCGAGGTGCAGGAAGTGGTCCGCGGTGTTGAGCGCGAGGATGTTGAAGTCGGTGTTCACGAGGAAGAAGCCGACGACGCCGAGCGCGAGGTACGCGAATCCGATGGTGGAGTTCACGGCCTTGGCCGACGCGACGCTGGACAGGCCTCCGATGAGGAGGGCCGCGCCGATGAGGAGGTGGGCCACGTTGTGGAACGGGTTCACCATGAAGATCCCGAGCAGCAGGCCGCCGTCGGAGGAGAAGAAGCCGCCGCTCTGCGGCGGGAACAGGAAGCCGAGTAGGCCGACGAGGACGTAGACGGCGCCGAAGACGGTGCCGAGCAGGCGGTTCGGGGACGAGCTCATGATGGTGCCTCCACTGGTAGGGAAGAGCCGGGACATTCCCAGGCTCTCTCCATTCGTACCGCCTCCGCGCCCGGATTGGTGACGACGCGGCACTGAACGGTCACGGGTTTCCCAGATGATCCAGGAGGAAGGCCTCCGTGCGCCGGTACGCGAGGGCCGCGGCGCCCTGATCGACCCGGTCGCGGAGGCTCGCGTTCGGGAACACGGGGTACGTGCCGGGGTAGGTGTGCGAGGTGACGGGGGTGCCGTGCTCGCGCAGGCGGCCGATGAACGCCTCGGGCCGCTGGTCGTCGATCCAGTCGTCGTGCTCGGCGAGGTGGAGGAGCACCGCGCACGGGATGACGCCGTGCTCCTGCGGCCCGAGGCTCGCGCAGTAGGCGACCACGGCGTCCGCGCCGCCGTCCTGCGCCTCGAGGAGCGCGAGCCACCCGCCGGGCGCGAAGCCGACGAGGCCGACGCGCTGGGATCCGCGGGCGCGGGCCGAGTCGATGCCGTCGCGGATCGTGCCGAGGGCGAACCCCACGTCGAGCTGCGCGGCGAGGCCCTCCGCGAGGCCGTCGTCGAGGGTGGCGCGGCCGTCGTAGAGGTCGGGCACGAGCACGTGGAAGCCGGCACGGGCGAGCGCGAGCGCGTACTGGTCGAGCCAGGGGAGGCGCCCGTGGTCGTCGTGGACGAGCACGACGACGGGGCTCCCGGGCTCGCCGAACTCGAGCGTGACGCCGGGATGCGGCAGGTCGACGATCTCGGGCATGGGGAGAACCTATCGTCGGGCCGTCACACGCCGCGCCGTGGAGGAGGATCGTCGCATGGGATACCGCTACCGCCTCGCCGCCGCCACGACCGCCATCGTCCTCGCCGCCGGTCTCGCCGGCTGCTCCACTCCGCCGCGCACCCCCGAGGACGCCGCCAGCCCGAGCGCCGACGCGGCCGCTCCCTCGGAGACCGAGTCGCAGGGCTGGAACCGCGCCGACCTCTCCTTCGCCGAGGAGATGGGCGACCACGCCGCGGGATCCGTGGAGCTCGCCGTCGCCGCGCTCGAGGTGCAGGACCTGCCGCCGGGAGCGGAGGAGCTGGCCGTGCAGATCCGCGACGAGCAGGGCCCGCAGGCCAGGACGCTCGCGCAGCTCGCCGAGGAGTGGTCGGGCGAGGAGGGCGGATCCGGCGCGAACGGCACCGAGGACCGCGACGAGGCGGGCGGCGTCGCGGCCGGCGGCGGATCCGAGGACGGCAGCGCCGAGGGCACGGAGGGCGGCGCCGCGTCCGAGGCCGACATCGAGGCGATGAGCGACACCGCGTTCGACTCCGAGCTGCAGGTGCTGAAGGCGGCGTCCGGCACGGATGCGGCCCGGCTGTTCCTGCAGGGGATGATCTCCCGGCACCAGGCCGGGATCGAGCTGGCCGACGGGGAGTCGCAGCTCGGCACCTCGACGGAGGCGCTGGGACTCGCCGAAGCCATGTCGGCCGCGCAGGGCGAGCAGCTCACGAAGATGCGGGCGCTGCTGTCGTCGTTCGGGGGCTGATCCCCGCAGCATGACCGAGGGCCCGGCGCGGATCGCGTCGGGCCCTCGGTCGTGCGTGCGTGCGTGCGTGCGGTGCGGTGGCGTCGCCTCAGCCGGTCGGGCGGAGGAACGCGGCGGCCGCGGCGGCGAGGTGCCCCGGGTCGTCGGCGCCGCACAGCTCGCGGGCCGAGTGCATCGAGAGCAGCGGGATGCCGACGTCGACCGTGCGGATCCCGAGCCGCGTCGCCGTGATCGGCCCGATGGTGGAGCCGCACGGCACCGCGTTGCTGGAGACGAACTCCTGGAACGGCACGCCCGCGCGCTCGCAGGCCAGGGCCCACTCGCGCGCGCCCACGCCGTCGGTCGCGTAGCGCTGGTTCGCGTTGATCTTCAGCAGCGGGCCGCCGTTCGGCACGGGCCGGTTCGCCGGGTCGTGGCGGTCCGGGTGGTTCGGGTGCACCGCGTGGCCGGCGTCGGCGGAGAGGCACCAGGAGGAGGCGAACGCGCGGCGGCGCTCCTCCGAGCCGGCGCCGAGCCCGGCGGAGATGCGGCCGAGCACGTCCTCGAGGACGGGGCCGGCGGCGCCCGACGCGGTCGCGGATCCGACCTCCTCGTGGTCGAAGGCCGCGAGCACCGCGATGGGCGCGTCCGCGTCGTCGTCCGCGGCGGCCGCGAGCTCGAGCAGCGCGGCGAGGCCCGCGTGCACGGAGCTGAGGTTGTCCATGCGGCCGGCGGCGAAGAGCTCGCCGTCGAGGCCGAGGGATCCGGGCGCCTGGGTGTCGGCGACGCCCACGTCGTAGCCGAGCACGTCGTCGGCCGCCAGCCCCGCGAGGCGCGCGAGGTGGCCGAGCACGTCGGCGTCCGCGGGGGAGCCGGTGCCGAGGATCGGCGACATGTGGCGCTGCGGATCCAGCCGCAGCCCCTCCGCGTTGACGCCGCGGTCGAGGTGCACCGCGAGCTGCGGGAAGCGCAGGAGCGGGCCGGTGCGGACGAGGTGGCGGCGGCCGTCGCGCGTGACGAGGCGGCCGGCGAGCTCGAGGTCGCGGTCGAGCCACGAGTTGAGGAGCGGGCCGCCGTAGACCTCGACGCCGGCCTGGACCCAGCCGTCGGATCCGATGGTGGGCTTCGGCTTGAGCTTGAAGCCGGGGGAGTCGGTGTGGGCGCCGACCACGCGGAAGGGCGTGGTGGCGTGCGCGCCGGTGGGCTGGATCCAGGCGAGGATGGCGCCGTCGCGGACGACGTAGCGCCGTCCGGCCTCGACCGGCCAGGCGTCGCGCTCGTCGAGGGCCGTGAAGCCCGCGGCGTCGAGGCGGCGTGCGGCCTCCGCGACGGCGTGGAAGGAGGAGGGGGAGGCCTGGATGTAGCGGCCGAGGTCAGCGAGGTGGGCGCGGCGGTCCGCCGTCATCAGTAGCCGCTCGATCCGAGCGCGCCGTTCTCGGGCGTCTGCACGGGACCGGCGAGCACGACCGCGCTGCCCGAGACGCCGAGGCGGGTGGCCCCGGCCTCGATCATCTGCACGGCGGTCTCGTGGGTGCGGATCCCGCCGGACGCCTTGACGCCGGCCTTCCCGTCGACCGTGCGGCTCATCAGCTCGACCGCGTGCACGGTGGCGCCGCCGGTGGGGTGGAAGCCCGTGGAGGTCTTGACGAAGTCGGCGCCGGCGGCGACGGCCGCCTGGCAGACGGCGACGATCTGGTCGTCGTCGAGCGCGGCGGACTCGATGATCACCTTGAGCACGGCCGGCGCGGGCACGGCCTCGCGCACGGCGCGGATGTCGGCCTCGACGTCGGCGAAGCGGCCCTCGCGGGCGGCACCCACGTCGATCACCATGTCGACCTCGTCGGCGCCCTGGCGGATCGAGAGCGCGGCCTCGGCGGCCTTGACCTCGCTGTGGTGCTTGCCGCTGGGGAAGCCGCAGACGACGGCGACCTTGAGCTCGGATCCCGCGGGCACCTCGAGCGGGAGCATCGACGGCGAGACGCACACGGAGTAGGTGCCGAGCTCGACGGCCTCGGCGACGAGCGCGGCGACCTCGGCGCGCGTGGCCTCGGGCTTCAGGAGCGTGTGGTCGATGATGCGGGCGATCGCGGCCGTGTCGGTCGCGGGCGTGGACGGGCTGGTGCTCATGCGGGTTTCCTCACGTGGACGCTGGGCCTCGATCCTACGGCGGGGGTGGCGGCGCGGCCGGTCGGGGGCGTGGACGCCGACGGCTCCAGCCCCGACGACGGAGCGGCCCGCCCTCGCGTGAGGACGGGCCGCTCCGGGAGGCGGTCAGCTGCGGATCAGCGGCCGAGGCCCACGCGGTCGACCTTGCGGTGGAAGCGCATGCCGGCGAGGCCGCCGAGCACGGCGCCCAGCAGGCTGATGAGCGCGACCGCGACGGCGGTGACGATGCCGACGACCGTGAGGTCGCCCTCGCCGACCGGGATGCGCGGGAACGCGTTCACGTTGCCGAGCACGTCGAGCTGCGAGCCGGCGATCGCGGTGACCACGGCCACGACGATCGCGATGACGACGGCCCACAGCCACACGGCGAGGCCCTGCTTGGCGCCGTCGAAGCGGGCCATGCGGCCGGCCACGTAGCCGCCGCAGTAGTAGGCGATGAGGATCACGACGGCGAGGGCGATGGCGCCGGCCCAGCCGACGGTGTCGGCGTTCTGCGCGGCGGCGTCCGCGGCCTGGCCGGTGTCGCCGCCGGCCTGGCCGAGCCCGACGGCGGCGCCCGTCGCGGCGACGAGCGCCGTGAGGATCACGGCCGTGCCGGTCGCGGTGAGCCACCCGAAGAAGGCGGACCCGAACTTGATGCCGCCGAAGCGGTCCTTCTCGCGGGCGAGGACGTCCTGGCGGAGCGAGTCGTGCCCGGCGGCGGGGACGGCGCCGGCGGGGACGGCGCCGGGATCGCGGTCGACGTGGTCGCGACGGTCATCGCCATGACGACGGTCGTCACGGCCGACGCGGTCGCGCCCGTCGTCGGAGGCGTCGTGACGCGGGGTGTCCGGGGTGCTCATGGTGGTTCCTTCCGTGCGTCTCCGCCGGACGGGGATCCCCACCCGGCGTGCCTCGGACGCTACGCGCACCCCCGACCATTCGTGTACGAAAGGTCGGGGGTGGACACCCGGGTCCCTCGCGTGCGAGGGGCCGTGGTCCAGCCGCGGATCAGGAGTAGTCGGCGCCCGGGATGCCCGCGGGACGGTAGACGTACCCGTCGGCGTCGGCGTCGAGCTCCCACACGACCTCCTCCTCGCTGAGCGAGGTGGCGCGGACGAAGCTCTTCACGGGCTCGCCGTTGATGAGCTCGACCTCGGTCTCCTCCGTGCCGTCGGGGCCGACCAGCTGTGCGGTGTACGTCGAATCAGTCATGACCCGACCCTACGACCGTCCGCGCCCGGCGACCGGGCCGGCCGGATCCGCACAGCCGCTGCGCAGGCCGGTCACGACGGGCCCACGGCGCGGGCCGCGGCGACGGCGGCGCGGATCCCGTTGGTCCAGGGCGCGCCGTGACCCGGCAGGACGATGCGCGCGTCGGTCTCCTCGAGGGACCGGAGCGAGCGGAGCGCCCGGCCGCTGTCCGCGGTGGCGGCGCCCGCGACGATGCGGCAGCCGGTGCGGCCCGTGTAGGGATCCAGCGTCACGAGCGCGTCGCCCGTGATGAGCGCGTCGCGGTCGGGGAGGTGCAGCGCGACGTGGCCGTCGGTGTGGCCCGGGGTGGGGATCGCGATCGGCCGGCCGGGCACGTCGAGCGGCCCGGCGGCGATGTCCGCGGTGGCCTCCACTCCCTCGACGCGCAGGGCGCCGGCGGCCGCCATCGCGGCGACCACGGGGATCGCCCGGCCGAACCGCAGCGGGTAGACGAAGGGCGTGCGCTCGCGGCGGTAGGAGTAGGGGTGGCGGGCGATCGCCGCGTCGCCCGGGTGCACGTGCACCGGCACGCCGAGCTCGCGGGCGGCGCGCGCGGCGGATCCCACGTGGTCGAAGTGCCCGTGCGTCAGCACGATCGCGCGCACGTCGTCGGGCGTGCGGCCGATGGCGCCGAGCGCGCGCAGCAGGTGCGGCCACGTGGCGGGGAACGCGGTGTCGACGAGGGTGACGCCGTCCTCGCCCTCCAGCAGGTACAGGTTCACGTGCGCGTGGGCGAGCAGGTGCACGCCCGGCGCCACGTCGCGGGTGAGCACGGGGGACGAGGGTCGGGGCGGCGTGCCGGTGCGGATCATGCGGTCCTCTCGGTCGGGGCGCCCGCGCGGGGTGCACGCGTGCGGCGGATCCGCGTCGCAGCGTCCTCGCCACGGACGCGGGCGGGCGGCCGACCCGCGTGGGGTCGACCGCCCGGTCGTGCGTCTCGGATCACTCGGGCGTGACGGCGTCCTTCACGGCGCTCGCGGCCTTCTTCAGCATGCCCGGGTCCTTGGGCGGGATCGTGCCGTGCAGCAGCGGGTTGCCGAGGGGCGGCGCGGGCATCGGCACCGAGGTGGTCGGGCCGTCGTGGTACGTGAACGTGCCCTTGCCGTCCGGCGCGGGGCCGGACGCCCAGGTGCCCTCGGCGGCGGCGGGGCCGTCGGAGAAGTTGAGGTACTGGTACGAGACGTCGCGTTCCTCGAGCTCGACGGGGAAGTCACCCGGGACGGGCAGCTGCTCCGTGCCCTCCGCCTGCAGCTCGGCGATGGCGGCGAGCCACTGGTTCTGGTGCATGGTGTCGCGTGCGAGGAGGAAGGAGAGGAGGTCCTTCACGCCCTTGTCGTCGGTCATGTGGTACAGCCGGGCCACCTGGATCCGGCCCTGCATCTCGGCGTTCGCGTTGGCGTGGAAGTCGGCGAGCAGGTTGCCGCTCGCGGTGATGAAGGAGCCCTGCCACGGGTTCCCGTTGCTGTCGACCGGGCGCGCGCCGGCGCCGGCGACGATGGCGTGCTGGATGTCGCCGCCGCCGATGACCGCCGCGAGCGTCGGGTCCTTCATGGCGTCCTCGGTCGCCTCGACGGGTGCCGTCTCGAGCAGCTTGGCGATCATGATGGCGAGCATCTCGACGTGGCCGAACTCCTCCGCGCCGATGCCGTAGAGCATGTCGCGGTACTTGCCGGGGAGCTTCGAGTTCCAGGACTGGAAGCCGTACTGCATGGCCACGGAGATCTCGCCGTACTGGCCGCCGAGCACCTCCTGGAGGTGGCGGGCGTAGATGGGGTCGGGCTTGTCGGGGGTGGCGCTGTGCTGCAGCTCCTGCTTGTGGAAGAACATGGAGGGGTCTCTCCTCGTCGTCGGCGGCGCGGTCGGCTCGATCGCGGCTCTCCACCGACCGTCCGCCGCACCGGGGCGGAGCGCCTACCCCCTTGACAGACGCGGAGCGCGTCGGGCCGGGCGCGTCGGTCGTCGGGCCCGAACCGCGCGCGGCCGCCCGACCGGGCCCCTCCCCAGCCTCCGTCCACTACCACATGCGCGTCCCTCTGCCGGACGAGCCGGAAATCGTCGGCGACGCTGGCATAGTGGGTGGGCACGGCCGAAGCTCAGCGCCGCTCTCTGGCCCCCTCTCCGTCGGCGCGGGGCCCGAGAGCTCATGAGGGGGACACGGGATCGATCATGGGCACGTTCAAGTACGACTCGACGCTGACGGCGGAGTTCGACGACCGCCTGCTGGCGCACCTGCAGCTCGTCATCGGCGCGAAGCTGCGCCGCGGGGAGAACTTCTACTTCTCCTGGCGCGACGACGTCGAGGTGGGCGACGGGCGCACCACCATCTGGATGCACAACTCGCTGCCGCTGGTGTTCAAGTACCACGGCAGCCGCGTGCCGCCCATCAACCGCAAGTGGGTGGACGCGCTCATGACCACGGCGAACAGCCCCGGCGGCCTGCTCATCATGCGCGAGCCCCCGGAGGACGAGCTGCGCGACGACGCGCGCTGAGCGCGACCCCATCCCCCGCCTAGGCGCGGGCGGACGCGCGTGTCAACCCCCCGGGTCCCATTGGGGCCGTGCTCGCGCGGCTGTCATCGTGGGAGCGCAGGTCGCGCTGGACGCGTGATCTCGGATGGGGGACGCGATGCAGGACACCGGCACCGACGACGGGGGTGATCTGGTCCAGTCCTCCGCCAGCGAGTCCATCCCGATGCGCCGCGAGGGTCCCGACCGCAGCCCGACCGAGCAGGCCCGCTTCGTGGCCGGCTACTTCGGCTGGTCCATCACGGGCGACGCCATCTGCGGCACCGACGACGCGGTGGCCCTCTACATCGAGGACCTCGCCGTCGCGCTCACCGAGCTCGGCTGGATCTCCGCGACCGGCATCCACTGGGATCGCCTGCCCTACGGCGAGCACGACGCCGCCGCGGCCCTCCGCGACGTGCAGCGCGCCCACGGCTGGGACGTCTGAGCCGCCCGATCCCGGGGATCCGCCGGGAGACATGACGGACCCCTGTCGATTTCCCCACCCGCGGAGCACACTGGCCGCACGAGGCCGTCGCGGGCTCGGGCGCTTGAGGGTTGTCGAGAGTCCTCCTATGCAGTCCGGACCGTCGTCATCGGCCCTCCAGATCCGCCCCGGATCGGTCGTGTCGTGGACGACCGACTCCCCGGGGCGGATCGTCTGAGCGCCCGCTCGCCGTGCCGGCCGCGTCCCGATCCGGCGCGCCCGGGGGTCCGCGCTCCCTGGGCGACTTCTGGCGTTCGCTTGGCGGACAGCCCCGGAGGGCGTTGTGTGGACGAGCGTGGGTCCCACGAGGATCCGCGCCCGAGAGCAGAAGGAGCACCATGAAGGCACTCACCTGGCAGGGCACCCACGACGTCGAGGTCAAGGAGGTCGCCGACCCCGTCATCGAGCAGGACACCGACGCGGTCATCCGCATCACCTCGACCGCCATCTGCGGATCCGACCTCCACCTCTACGAGGTCTTCGGCCCGTTCCTCGAGAAGGACGACGTGCTCGGCCACGAGAACATGGGCGTCGTCGAGCAGGTCGGCAGCGCCGTCACGAAGCTCAAGGTCGGCGACCGCGTCGTCGTCCCCTTCGTCATCGCCTGCCACGACTGCTTCATGTGCGACCGCGGCCTCTTCACGCAGTGCGAGACCACGCAGGTCAAGGCGCAGGGCAGCGGCGCCGCGCTGTACGGCTTCAGCGAGATGTACGGATCCATCCCCGGCGGCCAGGCGGAGCGCCTCCGCATGCCGCTCGCCGACGTGAACGCGATCGTCGTGAACTCCGAGCTCCCCGACGAGCGCTACCTCTTCCTCAGCGACATCCTCCCCACCGCCTGGCAGGGCGTGCAGTACGCCAACGTGCCCGACGGCGGCACGCTCGGCATCATGGGCCTCGGCCCGGTCGGCCAGTTCGCGGCCCGCATCGGCAAGCACCTGGGCTACCGCGTCATCGCGGTGGATCCCGTCCTCGAGCGCCGCGCCATGGCCGAGCGCCACGGCATCGAGACCCTCGACCTCACCGACGACGTGGCCGACAAGCTGCGCGAGATGGTCGACGGCCGCGGGCCCGACGCCGTGGTCGAGGCCGTCGGCATGGAGGCGCACGGCAGCCCCGTCGCCTCGTTCGCGCAGAAGGCCGCCGGGCTCCTGCCCGACGCCGTCGCCCAGAAGGTCATGGACACCGCGAGCGTCGACCGACTCGCGGCCCTGCACACGGCGTTCGACGCGGTCCGCCGCGGCGGCACCGTCTCCATCTCGGGCGTCTACGGCGGCGAGGCCGACCCGCTGCCCATGAAGTCGCTCTTCGACAAGCAGATCGCGATCCGCATGGGCCAGTGCAACGTCCAGTACTGGATCGAGGACCTGCTGCCCCTCGTCGAGGACCCGTCCGACCCGCTCGGCGTCATGGACCTCGTCACGCACTCCGTGCCGCTCAGCGAGGCCGCGCACATGTACGAGATCTTCCAGAAGAAGGAGGACGGCTGCATCAAGGTGGTGCTGAAGCCGTAGCCTCTCAGGCGCATGACGACGGCCGCGTCCCCTCAGGGGCGCGGCCGTCGTCATGTGTGGGGCGTGCGGCGCCCCGGTCGGCGTGGTGGGCTCAGGCGGCGGTCGCCGAGGACCGCACGGCGTCGAGCACCTCGCGGAGCTGCTTCACGACCTCGGCGTCGTCCGCCGGGTGGCGCTCGGCGAAGCGGACGACCGACTCGGGGACGGCCATCTTGACGTCCTCGAGCACGCGCGCGCCGGCGATGCCGAGCGACTTGCGGGCCTCGTCCTGCGCCCACACGCCGCCGTACTGGCCGAATGCGCTGCCGATGACCGCGGCGGGCTTGCCCGCCAGGGCGGACGCGCCGAACGGGCGCGACGCCCAGTCGATCGCGTTCTTCAGCACCGCGGGCATCGTGCCGTTGTACTCGGGCGTGATCACGAGGAGCGCGTCGGCGGCGGCGATCGCGTCGCGGAAGGCCACGGCGTCGGCGGGCACGGATCCCTCGATGTCGACGTCCTCGTTGTAGAACGGGAGCCGGTCGAGGCCGGCGTGGATGTCGAGGGTCACGCCGTCGGGGGCGTGGCGCAGCGCCGCCTCGGCGATCTGCTGGTTGGTGGAGCCGGCGCGCAGGCTGCCGACGAGCACGAGGACGTGCGTCATGGTGTTCTCCTTCGGGGTCGTTCCGGTCGGGTTGTCTCCGTCGACGTGCCGCAGGGCGGAGGCGCGTGCCTCCCGGGCGACCCTAGACGGCGACCTCGGACGTCTCCTCGGAGGGTGCCGGTGCGGGGTCCGGTCAGCGCGCGCCGATCTCCGCGAGGATCCCGTCCATCAGCTCGGCGAGGTCCACCGACGCCGCGTGCGGCATCTCCGCGCACTCGACGGAGCCCGCGCGGACGGCGTCGCGCGCCGCCCGGAACATGGGCGCGTAGCCGCGGCCCTCGATCTCGTGCTCCTGCCGCTCGGGATCCCCGTCGGCGGGCACGACCGTGAGCCCGCGCGAGGCGAGGAAGAGCGGATCCACCTCGATGCGGCCGGCCGTGCCGCTGACGGTCGCGCCCGTGGGCAGGGCGGCGACGAGCGAGCAGGCGAGCGTCGCCTGGCGGCCGTCGGGCCAGCCGAGCAGGATCGCGACCTCGGTGTCGACGCCGCCGGCGATCACCGTGCCGACCGCGGCGACCGACGAGGGCGCGCCGAACAGGCCGTGCGCGAAGGCGAGCGGGTAGACGCCCATGTCGAGGAGCGTGCCGCCGCCGACCTCCGGGTCCCAGAGGCGGCCCTTCCCCTCCTCGGTCACGAAGCCGAAGGCCACGGAGATCGCGCGCGGATCCCCGATGCGGCCGTCCGCGATGGCCTGGCGGACGGCGAGGTAGCCGGGGGAGAACGCCATCCAGAGCGCCTCGAGGAACAGCAGGCCCTCCGCGCGGGCGAGCTCGACGAGCGCGCGGGTGTCCGCGGCCGTGGTGGTGGCGGGCTTCTCGCAGACGACGTGCTTGCCGGCGCGGAGGGCGGCCTCGGCCTGCGCGCGGTGGAGCGTGTGCGGGGTGGCGACGTAGACGGCGTCCACCGCGGGATCGGCGAGGAGCGCCTCGAGGGTGTCGTGGATCCGGGCGATGCCGCACGCCGACGCCAGCTGCTCGGAGCTCGCGCGGGTGCGGGAGTGCACGGCGACGACCTCGACGCCGGGGACGAGGAGCATGTCGGGGACGACCGAGGTCGCGATGCCGGCGGCGCCGATCACGCCGAAGCGCACGGGGCGGGCGTCATCGGGCGCGTCGCCTTCGACTGCGGTGGTGGACACGGGCGAGGGCGGCATCGTCGTCGACATGCCGCGAGCCTATGCCGCGCCCCCGGGTCGCGGCCGATGCGGGGGATCACGGCGGGAGCGGGAGCGGGGCGGGGGCCCGCCCGTACACTCGTCCTGATCCACGCCGCGCCTGATCCGACGAGCACCGACATGAGGGGGACCGTGGCCGCCAACCCCGAGCAGCACTCGCCCACCCTCGAGATGGTCGGCGCGCTCGCCGGGGTCAGCCGGGCCACGGTCTCGCGGGTGGTGAACGGATCCGACCGGGTCGCGCCCGACGTCGTCGCCGCCGTCAACGCGGCGATCGCGCAGCTCAACTACGTGCCGAACCGCGCGGCGCGCTCGCTCGCCGGGCGTCGCACGAACGCGCTGGCCCTCGTGATGCCGGAGCAGACGGCCCGGGTGTTCGCGGATCCGTTCTTCTCGGCGCTGATCCAGGGCGCGATGACGCACCTGGCCGCCACCGAGTACACGCTCACGCTCCTCATCTCCTCGCCCGCGCAGGCCGAGAAGACCCGGCGGTTCCTGCTGGGCGGAAACGTCGACGGGGTGCTCGTGGTCTCGCACCACTCGGGCGACGCCACGTTCAGCGGCCTGCGGGACCGGCTCCCGGTGGTGTTCGCCGGTCGGCCGCTGCGGGACGACGACCGCGATGCGCCCACGGTCGACGTCGACAACGTCGGCGCCGCCAGGCTCGCGACCGAGCACCTCATCGCGCGCGGGCGGACGCGCATCGCGTCGGTGGCGGGCCGGCAGGACATGCCGGCGGGGATCGACCGGCTGCGCGGGTTCCGGGAGGCGATGACCGGGGCGGGGCTGGATCCGACGCTCGTCGCGTACGGCGACTTCTCGCCCGCGTCGGGCGCCGACGCGATGCGCACGCTCCTCGCGCGCGGCGAGCCCGTCGACGGGGTCTTCGCGGCGAGCGACCAGATGGCCGCGGGCGTGTACGCGGAGCTGCGCGAGCACGGGCTGCGCGTGCCCGAGGACGTGGCGGTCGTGGGCTTCGACGACGACTACTTCGCGAAGTCCGCCGTGCCGCCGCTCACCACCGTGCGCCAGCCCAACCAGGAGTTCGGGCGGAAGATGGCCGAGGTGCTGGTGCGGCTGGTGGACGGGGAGGCGGTGGATCCGCTGACCCTCATGCCGACCACGCTGGTGGTGCGGCAGAGCAGCTGACGCGCCGCAGGCTGCGGCCGGCGGCCGGCCGCCGGCCGCCGGCGCCGCTAGCGCCCGCTGAGGAGCGCGAGCATCTCGTCGTGGCGGCTGTCGCGCTCGGCGAAGCGGAGGCCGTGCACGTCCTGCACGAGGACCTCCTCGTCCTCGGGGCGGGCCTGGAGGATCCCCATGACCTCGTCGAGGAAGTCCTCGAGCGGCATGGCGTCGCCCGCGTCCTGCTGGCCGGGCATGAGCGCGGTCTGCACCTTGGGCGGCACCAGCTCGACCACCTCGACGGACGTGTCGGCGAGCTGCGCGCGGAGGCTCTGCGTGTAGGAGTGCACAGCCGCCTTCGAGGCGGAGTAGGTGGGGGTGGCCGGCAGCGGCACGAACGCGAGGCCGGAGGACACGGTCATCAGGGTCGCCTCGTCGCTCGCGAGGAGGCCGGGAAGGAACGCGTCGATGGTGCGGATCGTGCCGAGGAGGTTCGTCGTGATGATCGACTCGGCCGTAGCCTGGTGCGCGGGATCCTGGAGGTCCTCGGGCTGCATGATGCCGGCCGTGGTGATCACCACGTCGAGGTCGGGGTGGCTGGCGGCGAGCTGGTCGCGCGCGGCCGTGATGGAGGCGGGGTCGGCCACGTCGAGCACGACGGAGGCCATGCCGTCGTGCTGCGCGGTGATCTCCTCGAGCAGCTCGAGGCGGCGGCCCGCGATCACGACGCGGTTGCCCGCGGCGTGGAACCGCTCGGCCAGCCCGCGGCCGATGCCCGAGGTGCTGCCGGTGATGAGGACGGTGCGGCCGGTGATCTTCATGGGGCTCCTTCGCCGCGGTGGCGCGCGGCTGTCGGGTTCGGGTTCGTGGATCGAGTGTGGCCCGTCGCGCGGGCGGCGGCAGCGGGCGCGCGGGGGAGCGGGGAGGATCCAGCGGGAGTTCATGTGGGGAGGGGCGTCCGGCTCGAACGGGGGCCACCCGGCGGCCGGGCGGGCGATGCCGGGCCGATACGTTCGAGGGATGAGCGGACATGGCACCGACCAGGCATCATCCGGCTCGAACGCGCCCAGGCGAGGCACGGCGCTGTTGATCACTGTGCTGGCCCTGCTGGGCCTCGGCACCTTCGTGCTCCTCTTCGTCGGCATGTTCCTGACATTCGTGGACGTGCCGGAGGATCCCCCGATCGTCGTCCTCGTCGTGCAGATGATGGCCGGCACGATCGCCGTGGGGCTGGCGGCTGGAGTCGGGCTCCTCGTCGTCCAGAGCCCGCTGCGTGCGCAGGCCGCTTCGACTGCGCGCCCGATCCGGCTGCTCATCTTCGGGGGCGTGGCGGCGGCGATGGCTGTGCTCCACGCGGTCGCGGCGCACATCGCGGGGACTCCCGTGCTCATCGTCGTCGGGTTCCTGCTCGGTCTCGTCGGAATGGCGGCTGCGGGAGGGATCCTCGGCCACCGTGCGCGCCTCGCCTCGTACCGGAGGGAGCACGACAGGGCCACGACAGGACCCGGAAACGCCGCCTCGCCGGATCTCGGGTGGAGCCCGGAGGTGATCCGCAGGAAGTGGCGGGCGGTCCTCCTCGCGTTCGTGATCGGGCTCGTCGTGACGACCATGTTCGCCGGCGTCCTCGCCCTCACGACCGGTGAGGGCTTCGACGAGACGTGGGCGTTCATCGTGCAGCTCTCGTTCCTCGCTGCCGGCTTCACCTCCCTCGTCGTCGCCTTCCCGGCGCAGCTCGCCGCGGCGCCCATCACTCGCGACCTCGGCATCCCGGACCGCAAGGCGATCAACCGCCGCGTCTTCGGCAAGGGCGGCCCGCTCGCGCCGGATCTCGAGTGGCGGGCCGCGCGGGTGGCGGCCGTGACGCGCGTCTCGCAACCGTTCCTCATGGCGCAGAGCGGGCTCGTCTTCATCGGGATCGTCGTACCGAGCATCTTCCGCGGGCTCTTCGAGGGCTGGTTCCTCCTCGTATTCGTCGCCCTGGGCGTGTTCCTGCTCGCCATGACGCCCTACATCGTCCGGTCGCAACGCGGTCTACGGCGATTTGCGGATGCGACCCGCGAGCTCGCGCTCTCGCCGCATCCGGTCAGCGCATCGGAGACGGCCCCGCGGTAGCCGCTGTCCGCTCACCGCCCCCCGGGACTACCGTCGACCCATGCCCGAGGGTGACTCCGTCTTCGTCCTCGCGGCACGGCTCCGCGCGCAGGTCGGCGGCGCCCTCATCTCCGACGGGGAGCTCCGGTCCGGCGCGCGGGCGGGCGCGCGGCTCGGCGGGCGGCGGATCACCGGGTTCGACACGCACGGCAAGCACCTGCTCATGCGGCTCGACGACGCCACCACTCTGCACACGCACCTGCGCATGCAGGGCTCGTGGACGGTCACGGCCGCGGGCAAGCGCGTGCCGCAGCGAATCCAGCACCAGGTGCGCGTGCGCCTCCGCCTCGATGACGGGCGCACCCTCTGGGGCATCGACCTGCCGGTGGTCGAGCTGATCCCCACCCGCGACGAGCGCGCGGCCATCGGCCACCTCGGGCCGGATCCACTGCGCGACGACTGGGATCCGGCGCTCGCCGTGTCCCGCCTCGCCGCCCGCCCCGACGACACGATCCGCGCCGCGCTCCTCGACCAGCGCCCGATGGCGGGCCTCGGCAACCTCTGGGTCAACGAGATCGGCTTCCTGCGCGGCGTGCACCCGGCGACGCGGGTCCGCGACGTGGATCTCCCGTCGCTGGTCGACCTCGCCGCCCGCTCCCTCCGGCGCTCGGCGACGGTGCCGGCGGCGTACCAGATCACGACGGGCGACCCCCGCCGCGGCCGCACGCACTGGGTCGTCGGCCGCGCGGGCCGGCCGTGCCTGCGCTGCGGGACGACGGTGATCGGCGTCGACGATCCCGGGAGCACGAGCGAGCGAGCGCGGCGGGCGTGGTGGTGCCCGCGGTGCCAGCCGGAGGCGCGGGCCGCCTGAATGCTGCGCCCCGCGCGACGTCAGCTGCGGTCCCGGCCCACCGCGGTCGCCGCGTCTCCGATGGAGGTGCCGGGGTGGCTCTCGCGGTAGGCGCGCACCTCCTGCGCGTCGATGTCGCCCTCGGGTCGCGTCGGTACCCGCCCGAGCACGGCCCGGCCGGAGAGGAACGCGACGGCCAGGGCGACCACGATGAGGAGCATCCCGAGGATGCGATCGATCGTGAGGAAGGTCACGATCGCGAGGAGTGTCAGGAGGAGCGGCGCGAGGGCCCGGAGCCAGCGGTTCACGACCCGCACCACCTGGTGATCCGCATCGCGTCGACGAGCTCGCCGGCACCGACGGCGCGCGCCGCGGCCTTCTCCTCGCGCTTCATCTCCCTGGGGCCCTCTCGGATCGGAGTCGGATGATCGTGCTGCTCAGCGCTCCCCACGGTAGTAGGGGACCGCCGCCCGCTCCACCGGGTCAGACGACCGACGCCACCCCGAACACCGCCGCCGCGATCGCGAAGCCCATCAGGCCGATGGTGGTCTCCATCACGGTCCAGGTCTTGAGGGTCGTCTTCACGTCCATCTCGAAGAAGCGGCCGACGAGCCAGAAGCCGGAGTCGTTCACGTGGCTCGCGACCACGGATCCGCCGGCCACCGCCACGACGAGCGCCGCCACCTGGAAGGTGTTGTAGTCGCCCGCGAGGATCGCCGGGGAGATGAGGCCCGCGGCGGTGGTGAGGGCGACGGTCGCGGATCCCTGCGCGATGCGGAGGATCGCCGCGATGAGGAAGCCGGCCAGGATGATCGGGATGCCGAGGTCGCCGAGCACGTCGGCGAGGGCGTCGCCGATGCCGCTGGTGCGGAGGACGCCGCCGAACATGCCGCCGGCGCCGGTGATCAGGATGACGGACGCGACCGGGCCGAGCGCCGACTCGAGCGTCTTCTCGAGCGCGGACTTGTCGATCCCGCGGCGACGGCCGAGCATGAACGCCGCGAACAGCAGCGAGATGAGCAGGGCGACGGGCGTCTCGCCGATGGTGCGGAGCACCTGGTACCAGGCCTCGTCGCTCGTGCCCTCGGGGAGGATCCCGCCGGTCGAGGCGGCGTTGAGGCCGGTGTTCAGGAAGATCAGGATCAGCGGGAGCAGCAGCACGGCGAGCACGGTGCCGAACTTCGGCGGGTTCGACTCGGCGTGCTCGTCGGCCTGGCCGAGGATCGAGGGGATCGGCAGCACGTACTTCTTGCCGACCCAGAGACCGAAGAGGTACGCGGTGACGTACCAGGTGGGGATCGCGGCGATGAGGCCCACGATGATCACGATGCCGACGTTCGCACCGAAGAACTCGGATGCGGCGACGGGGCCGGGGTGCGGCGGCACGAAGATGTGCATGACCGAGAAGGCGCCGGCCGCGGGGAGGCCGTAGCGGAGCACGCCGCCGCCGAGGCGACGGGCCACCGAGAACACGATGGGCAGCATCACGACGAGCCCGGCGTCGAAGAAGATCGGGAACCCGAAGAGCAGCGACGCGACGCCGAGCGCGAAGGGGGCGCGCTTCTCGCCGAAGATGCGGATCAGGGTGTCGGCCAGCGTCTTCGCGCCGCCGCTGGTCTCGACCAGGCGGCCGAGCATCGCTCCGAGGCCGACGAGCAGCGCGACCGTGCCGAGGGTGGAGCCGAAGCTGCCGACGAGCACGGTGACGATCTGCGAGGTCGGGATCCCGGTGGCGAACGCGGTGGCGAGGCTCACGAGGATCAGGGCGACGAACGCGTGGACGCGCAGCGCGATGATCAGGAACAGCAGGACGGCGATGGCGCCCGCGGCGATCAGGAGGAGCGGACCCGCGGTGAGGGTCTGCGTCCAGTCTTCGATGGTCATGTTCTCTCCGTTGACGAACGTGCGGTGTGCGGTGGTGGTGCGGGTGGGATGCGGGGGAGCGGTGCGGGCGGGCGCGGTCTAGCGGGCGTCGAGCCCGAGCTCGCGGACGATGCGCTCGGTGACCTCGGCGGGCGTGCCCGTGTTCTCGACGAGCAGCCCGTGCTCGTCGTCCGCGAGGGGCTCGAGCGTGCTGATCTGCGACGGCAGCAGCGAGGCCGGCATGAAGTGGCCGCTGCGGGTCTTCATCCGCTCGAGGATCAGCTCGGTGTCGCCGGTGAGCTGCACGAGGTGCACCTCGCCCTGGGCCTCGCCGAGCAGGTCGCGGTAGGAGCGCTTCAGCGCCGAGCAGGTGACGACGGTGCTGCGGCCGGCCTCGGCTTCGCTGGTCATCCAGTCGCGCATGGCGCGGAGCCAGGGCCAGCGATCGTCGTCGGTGAGCGGGGTGCCGGCCGTCATCTTCTCAATGTTGGCCTCGGGGTGGAACTCGTCCGCCTCGGCGAAGGTCCAGCCGAGCCGCTCGGTGAGGGCGGTGGCGATCGTGGTCTTGCCGGATCCGGAGATCCCCATCACCACGATGTGGCGCGGACGTGCGGGCATGCGGACTCCCTTGTCGGTCGATGCGGACGGCGACGGGTCGCCGTGCCGAGAAAGGTAACACCTTTCCTGGGTGAGGTGTTCGGCCGCGCCCCCGCCCGACCTATGGTTGACCGATCGACCACCTGGCCGACGCGCACCCGGAGAGGACCATGACGACGCAGTCAGCGCCCACCCCGGCATCGGCGAACGCCGCCGCGGTCTCCTCCGCTTCGGGTCCCGCCGCCGCGACTCCTGCCGCTCCGGTTCCCGCCGCCGAGGTGATGGCCACCCGGATCATCGATGCGCTCGGCCGCGACATCGTCGACGGCGCGCTCGCCGAGGGCAGCCGCCTCACCATCGAGGACCTCCAGCAGCGCTTCGGCGTCTCCCGCACGGTGGTGCGCGACTGCGTGCGCGTGCTCGAGGCGATGGCGCTGATCGTGCCGAAGCGCCGCGTGGGCCTCGTGGTGCAGGGCCCTGATCGTTGGAACGTCTACGACCCGCGCATCATCCGCTGGCGCCTCACCGGCCCCGGCCGCTCGGACCAGTTCCGCTCCCTCACCCAGCTGCGCCGCGCGGTCGAGCCGGTCGCGGCGTCACTGGCTGCGCGCAATGCGACCGCTGCTCAGCGCACGCGTATCGCCGAGCTCGCGGTGGATCTCCGTCGCCTCGGCGAGGCCGGCGCCCTCGTCGACTTCCTCGCCGCCGACATCGAGTTCCACCACCTGATCCTCGAGGCCTGCGGCAACGACATGTTCTGCGCCCTCCGCGAGGTGATCACGGAGGTCCTCAGCGGTCGCACGCACCAGGGGCTGATGCCGCGGACGCCGCGTCCGCATGCGCTCGACACCCATGAGCAGGTGGCGCATGCGATTCGCGACGGCGATGCGGCGACGGCGGAGGCGGGCATGGCGTCGCTGCTGGCGGAGGTGAGCAGCGCAGTGGGTTAGTCAGGGGGGGCGCCACAGCAGACTTTGCGTCGCCGGCCAGGTTGCGCAATAAGTGCTGCCGAGTGACGTAAGCGGCACCCGCACCTGCAGTATCTACGCTTGGTGCAGGAGGCGCAGTCGTTAATACTTCTGACTTAAAATAGCTAGTCCCCAATTCGGGTCTGATGCGAGTCCGCATGCGTTGACGCCCGCCGGCAGCTTGATCAGCTAGATTGGCGATATGAGGCTCCATTCTCTCGTCATCAATAACTTCCGATCGATTCGTGCGGCTGAAATCGACATACGGGATGCTGTGGCTCTCGTTGGTCAGAATAGCGCCGGAAAGAGTTCAATACTTCGGGCGCTCAATGCATTCTTCAATTTTGACCAGGAGCGTTCAGCATTTGAAAGTGGTCAGCACTCGTTTCAGCCCTCCTCGTTCGCAACTATAGATGTGACCATGAGTGATGTGCCGTCCTCGCTAAAGTTGCCACGAGATAGTCAAGGCAACGTTCGCGCAAAGCTTCGGTTTAGAAAAACGCCTCAATGGAGCGTCATGAACGGCAATACCTGGCAGCCTGCGGAAGAAGATCTACATTCGAAACTAGCACGGCATATCTCGTATGTATTTGTTCCGGTTAGGCGCGATCATGCTGTAGCGGGTTGGGGGCCCGGGACGCTGATGGCAAACGTGATCGATGCGTCCGTTACTGCAACTCGCCAGCGAGATCATATTACGCCAAAGGTGAAAGCCCTCAGTGAGCGTGTAAAGCAACAGTCGCTGGATCCGCTGCTAGCGGAGCTACGTCGAGCGACTCCCCTTACCGGTGAATTCGAGTACGCGCTGAAATACGCTATTGCCCCGGATTATTCACTACTACTCCGTAATCTTGCGCTACAGGTAAAAGAGGGCAACCGAGTCGTCGATCTGGAAGATTCGGGCAGCGGCACGCAAAGCATGGCTGTCTTTTCTCTCTACTCTTATTTAGCGCGAATAAGTCAAGTCGCCTACGTACTAGGATTCGAGGAGCCAGAGCAAAATCTGCACCCGCAAGCCCAGTCGCAACTGATTAAGCACCTTCGAGGTACGGGTCTACAAGTTGTCTTTACGACACACTCGGCAACTATGATTGACGCTCTGGACCACGAGGAAGTGGTTCTATGCCGTCGATTTGCGTCCGCTACAAGGGCTGTTGAAACGGAAGTTGCCCAGTTAGCCTCGGACTTTTTCGTCGCGAATGGATTGGATCGCGACAACTACTACAAATTTCACAAGCGACGCAACTCGGAGTTTTTCTTCGCGGATCATGTTCTCGTTACTGAAAGTCCAATCGATGCCTTGGTCATACAAACAATTTTGGCGCAAGCGGCAAGGCCGCTTGATGACGCGAATGTGTCGGTGATGCCGCTTGATGGCGTTCCAAACATTCCCTATATGTATCATCTACTGCAAGCACTTGGCATCGGGTCCACCTACGTTGTAGACAAGGACTATTTTTTGCCTTATGTCAACGACAAGCTGGATCAGAGTCGCGATGCAAAGGGTTATGCCGTGTACAGAAAGGAACTTAAATCAGACTCCTTGGCCGCCACCCTGTTTCCAGAACCAGTCGATCAATTACGACTCCTCGACGCGCTTTATGCCGATCATCAGGAGGCGGCACGAATGCTGGAGGCGGTCGATTTTGTTTGCTTTAAGCGGTCTATAGAAATGGATATTGTGGGAAGCTTGAGCACACGAGTGGCACTGTGTGCTGCCATCGGTCTCGGAGGTAGCCCGACAGAATACGACCTCCTTGTCACAAACAAGAAAGCCATTAAGCAGCAACGAGCATTAGTGGGTGCTGTAGATGGTGTTGATGCCCGAGGGCTGCCGTCGACACTGAAAGCACTCCGCAAGATGTTGTCTGCGCTTACGCGGTAGCGCTAGTGGCAAGTCGACCTGGTTATGCGGGCACCAGCTGTGATACAGAGAAACTCTCGTGTGGAGCGAGTGACGGGAATCGAACCCGCGCTATCAGCTTGGGAAGCTGAAGTTCTACCATTGAACTACACTCGCGCGACCGGCCAGAAGCCGGGTCGAGACCACAGCCTAGCAAGAGTCCGGCCGGGCGCCACCCAGCCCCCGGTAGGCTCCTGCCGTGCTCCTCTCCGACCGTGACATCACCGCCGAGCTCGACGCCGGACGAGTGGCCCTCGATCCGTACGACCCCGGGATGCTGCAGCCCGCGAGCATCGACGTGCGCATCGACCGCTTCTTCCGGCTGTTCGACAACCACAAGTACCCCTACATCGACCCCGCCGAGGACCAGCCCGAGCTCACGCGCCTCATCGAGTCGAAGCCGGGAGAGCCGTTCATCCTGCACCCGGGCGAGTTCGTCCTCGGATCCACCTTCGAGCTGGTCACGCTGCCCGACGACGTCGCCGCGCGCCTCGAGGGCAAGAGCTCGCTCGGCCGCCTCGGCCTCCTCACGCACTCCACCGCCGGCTTCATCGACCCCGGGTTCTCCGGCCACGTCACGCTCGAGCTGTCGAACGTCGCGACGCTGCCCATCAAGCTCTGGCCCGGGATGAAGATCGGCCAGCTCTGCTTCTTCCGCCTGTCGTCGCCCGCCGAGAAGCCCTACGGATCCGGCGAGTACGCCTCCCGCTACCAGGGCCAGCGCGGCCCGACCGCTTCACGCTCGCACCTCAACTTCGTGCACACCGACGTGACGGTCACCGACGCGGGGCAGTCGGGGGAGTAGCCCGATCGCTGCGGCTCAGGTCGGGTCGGTGAAGGAGACCGGCTTGCCCGCCGCTCGGGCGTAGGCGATCTCCCTGCGCGTCGACTCCCCGACGTACCCGCCCGGGTTCACGACCAGCACTCGATCCGCCAGGTCGATCTTCCGGAGGTGCAGGGCGTCGAGCACCGCCTTCTGCTCTTCGTCGACCGGGCCGCCCGCATCCGCCGGCGCGACGACAATCACGCCCGCGAGGGCCAGATCGTGCGCGGCATCCCGCATCTCGGCCGGGAAGCGCATGGAGCCGCAGATGCATACGGTCTCGGGTCGGTCGGGCGCGGCTGATCCTCCGCCGAGTCCGCGCGTCAGCGTCTCGTGCAGCGACCAGAACTGCGACGCCGGCAGCGGCACGCCGGCCATCGCCGCCTCCAGGTAGGTGAGGTGCGTGATCCAGCCGATGCGGTACGACTCCGCTAGCTCCGCGAGCCCGGAGTGGACGAGCTCGAGCACCGCGCGGTCCTCGGAAGCGCGCAGCGTGATCGCCACGTGGGATGCCGGTTCGTCCGGGAAGTCCCACGTCATCGTCAGCCGACGCGGCGGGTCGGCCTCGAGCACCGCGCTGCGGGATCGGGCGCCCTCGCCGTGGTCGACGACGAGCGTCCCACCGGGCCGGATGTCCCACTCGACGACCTCGCCGAGCCACCGGGCGATCGCCTCCCGCTCCGTGAGAGCCGCCCACACCCTCTCGAGCGAGTGCGCGAACGACCAGGCGATCCACGCGCTGTCCGGATGGGGGGAGACGGCGACGAGCGGCATGCGCTCAGTGTCACGGGATGCGGGCAGGCCGTCCAGCGGGTAGCCCGCCGTCGGCGCATTCGGTGGGATCCACGTCCCTATGCCGGCCGCGCGGCCGAGGCGGCATCGGCCGCCACCTGCACGGCGTCCGAGGGCGCCCGGCCGAGCAGCATCGCGAGGTCGCCGCTCGACTCCGCCAGGAAGCCGTGCCGGACGGCCGTGTGGATCGACATCAGCATCGCCGGCTGGAACGGCTTGAGCCCGGCGCCCTCGTAGGACGCCCGTCGTGCCGCGAGGTCGATCCGATCCAGTGGCGCACCGACCCGGTCGGCGACCGCGCAGGCCGTGATGGCCGGACCGACGAGGTCGTACGACCGACCGGCGTGCGCCTGCGGATCGCGGGCGACGACAGCCGCCGCCTCCGCGAGATCGCCACGCGCGACGGCCGCGAGGGCGCCGTCCCCGAAGGCCGACTCCAGCCGGGATCCGCGCCAGGTCAGCAGCGCCCCGAGCAGCTCCGCGTACAGGCCGTTCCGCAGCACGGTCGACGGCACGCTGCTTCGTGCGAGGCGCCGCTCCGTCCAGCGGTGCGCCAGCGCGAAGGCGAGGTGATCCCCGCCCGCCGCCACGCTCGTGTAGACGACGTGGCCGACGCCGTCACGCTCGGCGGCGCTGATCGCCGCGTCGTGCCGGGCGGTGACGACGTCGTCCTCGGCCTCGCCCGCCGAGACGAGCACCAGGGTGTCGACGCCGACGAAGGAGACGGTCGCGGGATCGTCGAGGTCGATCCGACGCATCCCGGCGGCGCCGGAGCGGCTGCTGCCGATCGCGTCAGCCCCGGTCGCGCGGAGGTGCTGGAGGATGGCGGAGCCGAGCTGGCCCGTGGCGCCGGTGACGAGGATCATGGATCCACCTCTCGTGGTTCGGATTCGGTGACGTCACCGAGCGTGCTGCGACCCCCGACCCCTCACAAGGAGGCACTTCCGTGTCACTCACGCACACCACGGTGACCGCCGACCTCGAACCCTGCGGCCGAGAGGATCACCCCGACTGCGGGATCCGCGACGTGCTCGACCGCGTCGGCGACACCTGGTCGGTGCTCGTCGTCGTCGAGCTGGCGTCGGGCGAGCGTCGGTTCCGCGAGTTGCAGCGCGCAATCGACGGGATCTCGCAGCGCATGCTGACGCTCACCCTCCGCCGCCTCGAACGCGACGGCCTCGTGATCCGCACGGTCTTCCCGACGGTGCCCGCGCAGGTCTCGTACGCGCTCACGCCGTCGGGCAGCCGGCTCACGCACCTCGTGAAGGCCCTCGCCGACTGGGCGCTCGCGGAGCGCGCGGGCATCGCGGAGTCGCGGGAGCGCTACGACGCGGAGCACCCGGGGCACGCGATCCGCTGAGCGTCCAGCACGCTAGTCCGCCGGATCCCCCACCGCCGGCCCCGAGTAGTGGTGGTCGAACACCACGCTCGTGCGGGTCGACGCCACGGCCGGGTGCGCCGAGAGGTGCTGGAGGACGAAGTCGCGGAGGTGGTCGCTGTCGCGGACGGCGATGTGGACGATGAAGTCCTCGGATCCGCCGAGGAAGAAGAGCTGCACCACGTCGGCGAGCTCACGCATCTCGGACGCGAACGCGGCCATCTCGTGGCGGGCGCCCGCGCGGATCGCGATGCTGATGAGCGCCTGCAGGCCCACGCCCACCGCGTCGGCGTCGATGGTGGCGGTGAAGCCGGTGATCACGCCGCGCTCCACGAGGCCGCGCACCCGGGTCACGCACGTCGACGGCGCGATGCCCGCCTGCTCGGCGAGGCGGCTGTTCGGGGTGCGCGCGTCGGCCCGGAGGAGGGCGACGAGCGTGCGATCCACCTGGTCGAGCGGCTCGGGCGCCCGCATTTCCTTCGTCGGCATCGGTCATCCTCGCTATCGGGGCGAAGGATCGCGCAGGCGAGGCGATCCGTGCCGACGATCCTACGGAGTTCACGCGTTCGAAACGCACGATGGCCACCATGAGTCTCGCCCTCCTGCATCGCTGCCGCCGGCCGCACCTCGCGGGGAGACGAGACGGAGCACGCGCATGAAGGTCGGGATCCCCACCGAGATCAAGAACAACGAGAACCGGGTCGCCGCCACGCCCGCGGGCGTGCACGAGCTCGTGCGCCGCGGTCACGAGGTGCTCGTGCAGGAGGGCGCGGGACTCGGGTCGAGCATCACCGACGCCGACTACGTCGAGGCGGGCGCGACCATCGTCGCCACGGCCGACGAGGTGTGGGGCGCCGCGGATCTGCTGCTCAAGGTCAAGGAGCCCATCGCCGAGGAGTACCCGCGCATGCGCGCCGGCCAGACCCTCTTCACCTACCTGCATCTCGCGGCGTCCCGGCCCTGCACGGACGCGCTCGTCGCCTCCGGCACCACGGCCATCGCGTACGAGACCGTGCAGCTCCCGAACCGCCAGCTGCCGCTCCTCCAGCCGATGAGCGAGGTCGCCGGCCGGCTCTCCACGCAGGTCGGCGCGTACCACCTGATGCGCGCGGCCGGCGGGCGCGGGATCCTCCTCGGCGGCGTCCCCGGCACCCCGAAGGCGCGCGTGGTCGTGATCGGCGGCGGCGTCGCGGGCGAGCACGCGGCGGCGAACGCGCTCGGCATGGGCGCCGACGTCACGATCATCGACCTCTCCATCCCCCGGCTCCGCGAGCTCGAGATCCGCTTCGGCGGGCAGGTGCAGACGCGCGTGTCCTCCGCCTACGAGATCGCGGCGCAGCTGAAGGACGCCGACCTCGTGATCGGCTCGGTCCTCATCCCCGGCGCGCAGGCCCCGAAGCTCGTGACCGACCAGATGGTCGCGACGATGAAGAAGGGCTCCGTGCTCGTCGACATCGCCATCGACCAGGGCGGCTGCTTCGAGGGATCCCGCCCGACCACGCACGACGACCCGACCTTCGACGTGCACGACAGCGTCTACTACTGCGTCGCGAACATGCCGGGCGCGGTGCCGGAGACCTCGACGCGCGCGCTGACGAACGCGACGCTGCCGTACGTGATCGCGCTCGCCGAGAAGGGGTGGAAGCGGGCCCTCGCGGAGGATCCCGCGCTCGCGCTCGGCTTGAACGTGCACGACGGGCACGTGACGAACCCGCACGTCGCCGCCGCGCTCGAGATGCCGCTCACGCCGGTCGCCGACGTCCTGGCCTGACGCCTCGGGCGGCGGCCGTCGCGGGATCGTGACCCCGCGGCGGCCGGATCCGCCCGGATCCCTGGCAGGGTCGATGCATGACCTTCAGCTACGCCCCCGAGCCCGACACCAGCGCACCCCGCGAGCGGAAGACGTCCAACGGCGTCGGGCTCGCGGCGCTCATCGTCGGCGTGCTGTCGCTCATCGGCGCGGTCATCCCGCTCCTCAACTACGTCTCGGGCTTCCTCGCGATCGTCGGCATCGTGCTCGGGATCATCGGCCTCGTCCTCCGGGACCGGCCCAAGGGCATGGCGCTCGGCGGCCTCGTCGTGAGCGTGATCGCGCTGATCCTCTCGATCGTGCTCGCGATCGTCTACACGGTGGGCCTCGCCGCGGTCATCGGCGACGCCGTCGAGGACTCGCGCTCCTCGACGAGCCCGGTGCCCCTGCCCGAGCCGCAGGGCGTCGAGACGCCGGACGACGGATCCGCCACAGGCGACGTGACCGTCTCCTACGAGCTCACCGGCACCGTGCCCGCCGTGAGCGCCGCGTGGACCAGCCTGGTCGGCGAGGCGTTCGGCGCCGAGGAGGCCGACGCCCAGCCGCTGCCGTTCACGCGCGAGGTCGTGCTGCCGGAGGGCAGCGGGTTCGACGACGAGCGCCTGATCCTCGTCGGCACGGGCGGCGCCGAGGAGGGCGACGTGACCTGCCGGGTCCTCGTGGGCGGGAACGTGCTCACCGAGCAGACGTCCTCGGGATCGGCCGCGCGCGCCGCCTGCGTCGTGACGGCCGCCGAGGTCCGCGCGGCCGTCGGCTGAGACGGGCGACGCGCATGAGCGGCACCCGTCCGCCGGACGTGATGGCCACGGCGTGACGGAGCCGACCCCGTACGGGCCAGCCGACCCGGAGACCCCGTACGGGCCCGCGACGCCCCCACCGGATGCCGCGGCATCGCCGTCTCCGCCCGCCGCCCCCGTGCGCGGACGGAACGAGGCCGCGTGGACCGCCGTGGTGCTCGCGGTCCTCGCGCTGGTCGGCGCGCTCGTGCCGGTGCTGGATCTCGTCACCGGGCTCCTCGCCGTGCTGGGGGCGGTGTTCGGGATCCTCGCGCTCACCCGCAAGCGCCGACGGAACTCCCGTCCCCTCGCGATCACGGGGCTCGCGCTCAACGTCGTCGCGCTGACGGCGTGGGTGATCGCGATCACGACGCTGGTCGGCCTGGTGCTCGACACGTACCCGCCGTCGCCCCCGGAGGGCGCGTCGAGTCCGGTGCCGACCACGCCCGGCACCCCCGAGGTCGTCTACCCGGTCACGCTCACCGTCGAGCTGACCGGCAGCGCGCCGCAGGTGCGCACGATCTGGCTGGGCGGGCTGAACGGGGAGTACCGCGACGAGCCGGCGGATGACCTCCCCCTCACCCAGGAGCACGACGTCTACCTCACCGACGCCGCCTACTCCGCCGGCGACTACTTCAGCGTCACCGCCGTGCTCGGCGAGGCGGGCGGCACCGTCTCCTGCCGGCTACGGGTGGCGGACCGGATCCTGGCGGAGGACACCGCATCGGGACGGGGCGAGGCGGCGTCCTGCCACGTGACGGCGTTCGACATGCTCGACTACCGGCACAGCGCGGGATGACGCCGGCGGCCCGACGCAGGGGGGGGCGAGGTCCCCGAACCCTCCCTCGTCGTCCGACCGGCACGTGGTGGTGAGCTGTACCCGTGCACCGTTCCCGGTGCGAGGTGCGGGGCTGACGTGTGCTCGGCTCTCGCCGGGTGCGCTGCCCTCCGCGCCACAGGGGATCAGGTTGCCCGCTGATCCGCCGGGGTGTGCCCGCTCCGGACGACTACCGACTCGCCCCTACTCCGTCGTCCCGTCGGCCTCCCCGACGAGCTCCACCTCCCAGTTCGCGCGCTGGATCCTGGCGTCGAGCTCCCGCAGCTCCCGAGCCGTGTCGTCGGCCCGGTCGCGCACCTCGCGGATGGGCAGCGCTGCGATCTGCCGCAGCTCGCTCCGCATCTGCCGCGGGGCGTAGCCGGCGGCGCTCGCGCCTGCTCGACCGGAGGCGGCGTCGGCGGCCGCGGTGAGGATCCCGTGCCGCGTCCGCAGCGCGTCCCGCCGGGCGAGCGCCGCGGTGAGGGGCGTGCCGTCGTCGAGGCGGGCGGCCGTGTTGGTGAGGTTGATCCGCGTCACGAGCGCCGCGAGCCGGTCGATCTCGTCGCCCGCCTCGGCGAGGAGCGCCGCCGCGTCCTCCGCGGGATCCTCGCCCTCCTGGTATCGGGCGGTCGCCTGGATCCTGCCCCGCAGCGACTCGATGCGCCTCTGCAGGTCGGACCGTTCCATCAGCGCCTCGGCGAGTCTCATGCCTCCACCGTGCCACGCGGCCGGGCGCCTCGCCAGCGCGGGCGGCGCGCTCGCGGCTCGTCCGCGGCTCTCGGGCGGGCGCCCCGGGCATAGCATTCCGGTCATGCCGTCGACCCCGCCGCCCGAGCGCGCGACCCCCGGTCGACCCGCGGCGATCGACGCGCAGGACCTCGCCCGCGTCGCCATCGGCCTGTTCGCCGAGCGCGGCTACGACGCCGTGAGCATGGCCGACATCGCCGAGGCCGCGGGCGTCGGCCGCCGCAGCCTCTTCCGGTACTTCCCGAGCAAGGCCGACCTGGTCTGGGCGGGGGCGGACGTCGTCGGCGCGGAGCTCGAGCGGCTCCTCGCCGAGGGCCCCGGCGACCGGCCGCTGGGGGAGGCGTACGCCGACGCCTTCGTCGGCGCGCTCGGCCCGCGCTTCCTCGACGTGGGGATGACGCGCGTGCGGCTGCGGATCATCGACGCGCACCCGGACCTGCACAGCCGGTCGTCGACGCGCATCACCTCCGCCTCGCCCGCGCTCGCCGAGTTCGTGGCGACGGCGCTGCCGGATCTCCGCGGCACGCTCGAGGCGGCCGCCGTCGCCGAGGCGCTCGCCTCCGCGAGCCACACCGCGCTGCTCTGGTGGGCGACGCGCTCGGACGACGAACGGCCCGACGAGTCCATCCGCCGGGCCGTCCGCGCGCTCGCGCTCCCCGGCGCCGTCCGCTGACGCGAGCGGCCGGGAGCGGCCGGGAGCGGCGCCGCGCCCGCTAGATCGCGGACCAGCCGCCGTCGGACGCGAGGATCACGCCGTTCACGTTGCTGCTCTGGTCGCTCGCGAGCCAGATCACCGAGTTCGCCATCTCGTCGGCCTCGACCGGCGCCGGCACGATCGTCTGCATGATCGGCCCCATCACTCGGCCGGCGTGCTCGGAGCGCATGGGCGCCTCGATCGCGGTGTTGGTCGCGCCGGGGGCGACGGCGTTCGCGCGGATGCCCTGCCCCGCGTAGAGCACGGCCGTGTTCTTGGTCATGCCGGCGACCGCGTGCTTGGAGGCGGTGTACGCGAGCCCGGCGGCGGATCCGCGGAGCGCGGCCTCGGAGGCGATGTTGACGATCGCGCCCTTCCCGGCCTCGATCATCAGCGGCAGCACCGCGCGGGTGAGGCGCATGACGGCCGTGACGTTCACCGCGAACACGAGGTCCCACGTGCGGTCGTCGACCTCGGCGGCGGGCAGGAACCCGTCCATGATCCCGGCGACGTTCGCGAGCACGTCGACCCGCCCGTCGGCCGCGGCGACGATCGCCTGCACGCCGTCCTCGGAGGTGATGTCGCCCACGACGGGCACGAGGTCGAGGTCGGGGTGCTCGGCGACGAGCGCGTCGAGGCGCTCGGCGGAGACGTCGGCGGCGATCACGCGCGCGCCCTCGCGGGCGAAGCGCAGCGCCGCCGCCCGGCCGATGCCGCTGCCCGCTCCGGTGACGATGGCGGTGCGTCCGCTGAACTGCTGGTCCTGGGTCATGTGGTTCCTCGCTGTCGGGCCGGCCTCGTCGCCGGCCCGACCATTGTGGCACGCGGTGCCATAAATGCGCGGGGGTCCTCAGGGGTCGCTCAGGCCGCGACGGGATCCCCGGTCGACGCCGCCTCGTGCCGCCCGGGGCGGTGCGACGGCCACCAGAACCGGTCGCCCAGGAGGAAGACCAGCGCCGGCACCAGCAGCGTGCGCACCACGAGGGTGTCGAGCAGCACGCCGATGCAGACGATGACGCCGATCTGCGTGAGCGCCACCACGGGCAGCACGCCCAGCACCGCGAAGACGGCGGCGAGCAGGATGCCCGCGCTCGTGATCACCCCGCCGGTCGACGCGAGCGCCCGCACCATGCCCTCGCGCGTGCCGTGCAGGCGCCGCTCCTCGCGGGCCCGGGTCACGAGGAAGATGTTGTAGTCGACCCCCAGCGCCACCAGGAAGAGGAACGCGAACAGCACCACGTTCGCGTCGAACGCGGGGAAGCCGAGCACCTGCTGGAAGAGGACGTTCGCGGCGCCGAGGCTCGCGAAGAACGTGGCCAGCACGGTCGCGATGAGGAGCACCGGCGCCACGAGCGAGCGCAGGAGCAGGCCGAGGATCACGAACACGATGGCCAGGATGATCGGGATGATCAGCCCCTGGTCGCGCTCGGACGACGCGGCGGTATCGGCGGCCGTGGCGTCGCTGCCGCCCACGAGCGTCGTGGACTCCGCGCCCGGTGCGTCCGCGTACGCGTCGCGGAGGTCCTGCACGGCCGCGAAGGCCGCCGCGCTCTCGGGCTCGGCGTCGAGCTGCACGTCGATGCGGGTGCGGCCCTCCGCGGACTCGCCCGCCGTGGCGCTCGCGACGCCGGGGACGGACTCGGCCGTGGCGACCGCGTCGGCGGCCGCCGCATCCGGCGCGAGCACGACGGTCTGCGCCGTGAGGCCGGCGGAGAAGGACGCGTCGACGACCTCCTGGGCCGCGACCGACTCGGGGTCGCCGAGCAGCTGGTCCGTCTGCGCGAGGCCGACCCGCGCGCCGACGAGGCCGAGCGCGAGCACGCCGACGCCGGCGAGGGCGACGACGGCCACGACGGCGGGGCGACGCCGGACGCCGAGCCCGAGCCGTCGCCAGGCGCCCGGCTTCCCGCCGTGGTCGGCGTCCGTGCCGGCGCGCGGGATGAACGGCCAGAAGAGGCCCCGCCCGCAGACCACGAGGGCGGCGGGCAGCACGAGGAGGGCGGCGGCGATCGCGATCAGCACGCCGATCGCGCACGCGAAGCCGAGCGCGCGGTTGCCGGAGAGCTCGGCGAGCAGCAGCGTGACCAGGCTGAGCGCGACCGTGCCGCCGCTCGCCGCGATCGCGGGTCCCGCGCTCGTGACCGCCGTGAGCATCGCCGCGTGGCGGTCCTCCTGGCGCGTCAGCTCCTCCCGGTAGCGCGCCACGAGCAGCAGCGCGTAGTTCGTGCCGGCGCCGAAGACCAGCACCGAGAGGATCCCGCCGATCGAGGCGTCGATCGTGATCCCCAGCGGCTCCGCGAGCGCCGTGACGACCACGCGGGCCAGCCCGTCGGCGACGCCGACCACGACGAGCGGGACGATCCAGAGCACGGGGCTGCGGTACGTGACGATGAGCAGCACCGCGACCACGAGCACCGTCACGATGAGGAGCCGGAGGTCGGCGCCCGCGAACGCGTTCGAGATGTCGGCCTGGAACCCGACGGGGCCGGTGAGCTGCGCGACGAGTCCGTCCGGCAGGCCGTCCGAGGCCGTGGCGCGGAGGGCGTCGGCGGTCCCGGCGACGTCGTCGGCGGCCTCCGAGGCGTCGAGCGGCACGGCGACGAGCGCGGCGCGGCCGTCGTCGCTGGCCTGCGGGACGACGGCCTGCGGGGCGATGGATCCGGCGGCCAGGGCCTCGGCGCGCTGGGCGATCGCGGCGCTGTCGGCCTCGGTGAGGG
The DNA here is from genome assembly GCF_002151125.1 of Clavibacter michiganensis. Lineage (GTDB taxonomy): Bacteria > Actinomycetota > Actinomycetes > Actinomycetales > Microbacteriaceae > Clavibacter > Clavibacter michiganensis_C. The sequence continues at coordinate 299,690 of NZ_MDJZ01000017.1, read as the reverse complement.
CGGCGCCGTCCCGGCTGAACACGAGGATCCCGACCGTCGTGTCCGCGCTCGGGAACCGCTCGAGCAGCTCGCCCACGTGCCGCGCCTGGCTCGACTCCGGCAGGCCGGAGGGCGGGAACGCGTCCGCCTCGCCCTTCGGCAGGAAGGCGAACAGGGCGGCGACGGCGGCGGCCGCGATGACGAGCGCCGTCCAGGCGGTGCGGCGGGCGCTGACGAAGCGGGCGATGGATCTCACGGGTCCTCCAGGGGTGCGGTGATCGTCAGCCTACTGATGATCAAGCGGCTTAGCTACCTCGGGCGTACGATGCGGGCATGCCCCGACGCCGTCCCCGCTCCGATCCGGACGCCACCGCGGCTCTGCCGGCACCGGGCGCGGGCGTCCCCGCCGAGGCGGGGGAGGCCGGGGAGCTCGGCCGGATCCTCCGCGACGTGCTGGGCCTCGCCGCGGGGTTCGAGCGCCGGCTCGGCGGCGTGCTCGAGGTCAACCCCACCGACATGAAGGCGATGGAGCACCTCATCCAGGAGGGATCGCTGTCGCCCACCGAGCTCGCGGGCCGCCTCGGGGTCTCCACCGCCGCCGCGACGCTCGTGGTGGACCGGCTCGTCGAGGTCGGCCACGTCGACCGCCGACCGCACCCGCACGACCGCCGCCGCGTCGTCGTCGTCCCGCGGCCCGCCTCCGTCGGCCGGGCCATGGCGGAGCTGATGCCCATGATCGGCGGCGTCGCGCGCGCAGCGGACGCCCTGACCGACGAGGAGCGCGCCGCCGTGATGCGGTTCCTCGGCGAGGTGCGCGAGGTCTACCGGGAGGCGGCCGCGGGTCCCGTGGGCGCCGGGACCGCCGCGGAGGCGGCCGCGAGTCCCGGGTCCGCCGCCGAGACGCCTGCCGCCCGCTGATCCCGTCCCCGTCCACCGCGCGTGCACCCGGCGCTCGGGCGGCGTCCACCGTGTTCGGGGATGATGGACCCGCATCCACCACCACCACGACGCGCACGCGGGCCTCACGGCGCGCGGCAGAGGAGGACCATGACCGGGACCGAGCGGGACACGACCACGCCGACGCGGGGACTGGTCCTCGGCGGCGGAGGCGTCGCCGGCATCGCGTGGGAGACCGGGCTCCTCTCGGGCCTCATCGCCGCGGGCGTGGACCTCGACGCGGCCGACACGGTGGTCGGCACCTCGGCCGGATCCGTCGTCGCGATCAACCTGCGCGCGGGCGCCATCGACGCCGCCTACGACGAGCACTTCGTCGACGTCGCCGGCATGGCCGAGCCGACCGGCAGCCGCGACCTCGCGCGCACCGTCGAGGTCATCGGCGAGGGCGTCGCGAGCACGGCGGGCGAGATCCCCACGCGCCAGAGGATCGGCGAGCTGGCGCTCGAGGAGTACGACCCCGAGGTGGACGACGCCGCGAGCGTCGAGCGCATCGGCCAGCTGCTGCCGATCCGCGACTGGCCCGAGAAGGACCTCCGCATCACGGCGGTCGACGCCGGCACCGGCCGCTTCACCGTCTTCGACGAGGAGTCCGGCGCCGACCTCGTGCGCGCGTCCGCCGCGAGCTGCGCCGTGCCCGGAGTGTTCCCGCCCGTCACCATCGACGGCCGCCCCTACATGGACGGCGGCATGCGCTCCGGCACGAACGCCGACGTCGTCGCCGACCACGAGCGGATCCTCGTCATCGCCTGCGGCCCCGAGGCCCCGCAGAGCGGCATGGGCCCGACGCTCCCGGGCGTCGTCCAGCAGCTGCGCGGCCGGGCCGACGTGCTCGTGATCCAGGCCGACGCCGAGAGCACGGCCGCCTTCGGCGAGAACTCGCTCCTGCTCTCGACCCGCAAGGCGTCCGCCGAGGCGGGCCGCCGCCAGGCCGAGCGGCTCGCCGAGGAGATCCGCGCCTTCTGGGGCTGATCCCGTCCGCACCACGTCGAGGGGCCCGGCCGCGTCATGCGGCCGGGCCCCTCGTGTCGACGGGTGCGCGGATCAGGCGGCGGGCACCGCGTCCGCGAGCCCGACGTGCGCCGCGTGCTCCGGGTACAGCAGCGGCAGCTGCAGCGTGAGCCACGGGCTGAAGGCCCACGGAGTGTGGGCGACCGCGGGGATGAGCTCCTCGGGATCCACCCACTGGAACTCGCCGACCTCCTCGGGCCGCGGATCCACCGGCGTGGCCGCCACCGCGCGGAACACCGGGCAGATCTCGTTCTCGACGACGCCCGCGGCGTCGGTGGCGCGGTAGCGGAAGTCCGGCAGCACGAGCTCGACCGACGCGAGCGTCAGCCCCAGCTCCTGCTCGGCGCGGCGGTGCACGGCCTCGAGCATGTCCTCGCCGGGGGCGGGGTGGCCGCAGAACGAGTTGGTCCAGACGCCGGGCCAGGTGAGCTTGCCGATGGCGCGGCGGGTGACGAGGATCCGGCCCTCGGCGTCGAACACGTGGCACGAGAACGCGAGGTGCAGCGCGGTGTCGCGGGTGTGGACCGTCGCCTTGGGCGCCGTCCCGATGGTCTCGCCGTCGTCGTCCAGGAGGACGACGAGCTCGGTGTGCTGTGACATGCGCTCCCTGCTTTCCGTTACCCCCACGATGTTAGGTTTCATCCGTGGACGCCACCAACCTCGCTGCCGTCTCCACATCGAGGCAGGCCCATGTGAACGGCGTGCTGGACGCGTTCTTCGCGAGGTCGCTCGTGCGGGCCGAGGCCATGGGCGACGAGTACGTGAAGCTGTGGCGCACGCTCGAGTCCAACACGGCCGGCGGCAAGCGCTTCCGCCCGCGCATGGTGATGGCCGCGTACGACGGCCTCGGCGGCCAGGACGTGCAGGCCGCGGCCCACGTCGGCGCCGCGTTCGAGATGCTGCACACCGCGCTCATCGTCCACGACGACGTCATCGACCGCGACTTCACGAGGCGCGGCGGCCCCAACGTCTCCGGCGCCTACCGCGACATCGCCACCACGCAGGGCCTGCCCCAGCCGCTCGCCGAGCACCGCGGCATGTCGGCCGCCGTCATCGCGGGGGACCTGGCGCTGGTCAACGCGTACCGCCTCATCGACGCGAGCGGCGTGCGCGACCTCACCCGGTCGCACCTCATGGAGATCCTCGACGACGCCGTCTTCGCGTCGGCCGCGGGCGAGCTCATCGACGTGGAGTTCTCGCTCACCGCGGACGTGCCGAGCGTCGAGGAGATCCTCCGCATGGAGCGCCTGAAGACCGCCGTCTACTCGTTCGAGGCGCCGCTCCAGGCGGGCGCCGTGCTCGCGGGCGCGCGCCCCGAGGTGGTCGCCGCGCTCGGCGACTTCGGCCGCGACATCGGCATCGCCTACCAGGTCATCGACGACGTGCTCGGCGTCTTCGGCGACGAGCAGGAGACCGGCAAGACCAACCTCGGCGACCTCCGCGAGGGCAAGCGCACCGTGCTCATCGCGCACGCGGTCCGCTCGTCGGAGTGGGGCGAGATCAGCTCGCTCGTCGGCAAGGACGACCTCTCCCGCGGCGAGGCCGCGCTCGTCCGCTCGGTGCTCGAGAGCTCGGGCGCGCGGGCGTACGCCGAGGGCGTCGCGCGGGACCTCGCGGTCGCCGCGTGCGCGCGCCTCGAGGACCCGGTCGTGCCGGACGCGCTCCGCCGGGAGCTCGCGCCCGTCGCGGAGTCCGTGCTCGGGCGCATCCGATGACGCGTCGCCTGCCCGGCCGTCGGCCCGCCGCCCCCGAGGCGCCCACCGGCCTGGAGAAGTACGACCGCGTCGCGCAGGAGACGGCCTCCGTCGTCATCCGCCGCTACTCCACCTCCTTCGGCCTCGCGTCGCGCCTCCTCGGGGCGGACGTCCGCCAGCACATCGAGAACGTGTACGCGCTGGTGCGGGTGGCCGACGAGATCGTCGACGGCGCCGCGGCCGGTGCCGGTGTGGATCCCGCGCACGTCGAGGCCCTGCTGGATGCGCTCGAGCAGGAGACCGAGGACGCGATGCTGCGCGGCTACAGCACCAACCTCGTGGTGCACGCCTTCGCGATCACCGCCCGCCGCGCCGGCTTCGGCGCCGAGCTCACCGCGCCGTTCTTCGCCTCCATGCGCATGGACCTGCGCCGGATGGAGCACACGCCCACCTCCTTCACCGAGTACGTGTACGGATCCGCCGAGGTCGTCGGCCTCATGTGCCTGCGCGCGTTCCTGGTCGGCCACGCGACCACGCGGCCCGAGCGGATCCGGTTCGAGGAGGGCGCCAGGCGCCTCGGCGCCGCGTTCCAGAAGGTCAACTTCCTGCGCGACCTCGCCGCCGACCACGGCGCGCTCGGCCGCAGCTACTTCCCCGGCGTCGACGTGGCGACCTTCTCGGAGGCCGACAAGGAGCGCATCCTCGACGACATCGACCACGACCTCCGCATGTCGGGCGCCGTGATCCCCGACCTCCCCGCCTCCAGCCGCCGCGCCGTCGCGCTGGCGCAGGGCCTGTTCGCGGAGCTCGCGGTGCGGCTGCGCGACACCCCCGCGTCCGAGCTGGTGCGCACGCGCGTGCGGGTGCCGGATCCGGTCAAGGCCCGCATCGCGCTAGCCGCCGCCGCGGGCGCCGAGCCGTCCGGCGTCGACGGCCGCCTCGTGCGCCGCTCCCGCGCGCCCCGCGTGCACGCCGCGCGCCCCGCTCCCGCATCCCAGCCCGCCCCGTCCGACCCCGAGCAGCAGGAGAGCGCCATGACCGCACCCACCGCCATCGTGATCGGCGGCGGGATCGCCGGCCTCGCCTCCGCGTCGCTCCTCGCCCGCGACGGCTACCGCGTCACCCTCGTCGAGGGCCGCGACGAGGTCGGCGGCCGCGCGGGCTCCTGGGAGAGGGACGGCTTCCGCTTCGACCTCGGCCCCAGCTGGTACCTCATGCCCGAGGTGTTCGACCACTTCTTCAAGCTCATGGGCACGAGCGCCGCCGAGCAGCTCGACCTCGTGCGGCTCCCCGGCTACCGCGTGCTCTTCGAGGGCGATCCCGAGCCCATCGACATCCGCGACTCCCGCGAGGCGAACCTCGACCTGTTCGAGAGCGTCGAGCCCGGATCCCGCCCCGCGATGGCCCGCTACCTCGACTCCGCGAAGGACGTCTACGAGGTCGCGAAGAGGCGGTTCCTCTACACGACCTTCGCCGACTACCGGCCGCTGCTGAAGCGCGACGTCGTCACCCGCACCGGCACCCTCGGCAAGCTGCTGCTCACGCCGCTCGAGACGCACGTCGCGCGCTACGTGAAGGACCGCCGCCTCCGCCAGATCCTCGGCTACCCGGCCGTGTTCCTCGGCTCCTCGCCGAAGCTCGCGCCGAGCATGTACCACCTGATGAGCCACCTCGACCTCGAGGACGGCGTGCTCTACCCGCAGGGCGGCCTCATCACCGTCATCGACGCGATCGAGCGGGTCGCGCGCGCGGAGGGCGTCGAGATCCGCACCGGTGCCCCCGTCTCGCGCATCCTCACCGAGCCGACGAGGGCAGGGCGGGCCCGGGCGCGCGGCGTGCAGATCACCACCGACGCGGGAACCGAGACCCTCGAGGCCGACGTGGTCGTCTCCACCGCCGACCTGCACCACACCGAGACCGAGCTCATCCCCGAGGCGTTCCGCACCTACCCGCAGTCGTACTGGGACAAGGCCACGGCCGGCCCCGGCGCCGTGCTCGTCTACCTCGGCGTGAAGGGCGAGCTGCCCGAGCTGCACCACCACACGCTGCTGTTCACCGAGGACTGGGACGAGAACTTCTCCCGCATCTTCCCGCCGAAGGGCGGCACGACCTCGGTGCCGGATCCCGCGAGCATCTACGTCTGCAAGCCCAGCGCCACCGACGGCTCGGTCGCGCCCGACGGCCACGAGAACGTCTTCATCCTCGTGCCGATCCCCGCCGACCCGACCATCGGCCGCGGCGGGATCGACGGCGCCGGGGACGCGCGCGTCGAGGAGATCGCCGACCGCGCCATCCAGCAGATCTCCGACTGGGCCGGCATCCCCGACCTCGCCGAGCGCATCGTCCTCCGCCGCACCTCGGGCCCCGGCGACTTCGCCGCCGACCTGCACTCGTGGAAGGGCACCATCCTCGGGCCCGCCCACACGCTCACGCAGTCGGCCATGTTCCGCGCCGGCAACACGAGCAAGCGGGTCGACGGGCTGCACTACGCCGGCGGATCCACCATCCCCGGCATCGGCCTGCCCATGTGCCTCATCAGCGCGGAGATCCTGGTGAAGCGCCTCCGCGGCGACACGTCGACCGGCCCCGGCGCCGAGCCGCTCGTGCGCACGGTCGGCCGCCCGGTGGTCTGATGGGTCTCGTCTACCTGGTGCTGCTGCTCGTGTCGCTGGGCTGCATGATGCTCGTCGACCGGCGCTGGCGCCTGTTCTTCTGGCGCGACCGCACGGCCGCGGCCCTCACGACCCTCATCGGCGTCGCGTTCTTCCTGCTCTGGGACATCGCCGGCATCTCGAAGGGCATCTTCTTCCGCGGGGAGACATCGATCATGACGGGGATCCTCGTCGGCCCGGAGCTGCCGCTCGAGGAGGTCTTCTTCCTCACGCTGCTCTGCTACCTCACGATGAACCTCGTCAACGGGTTCAGCCGCCTCGCCGACCACCACGTCGCCCGGGCGAGGGAGCGTGCGAACCGATGAGCTACCTCGTCCTCGACCTGCTGTTCCTGATCCCCGTCGCGGTCGTCGGGTTCCTGTTCCGCCGCCTGCTGCTGCGCGAGGCGGCCGCGGAGCCGTACGGATCCAGCCGCTTCGACTACCCCGAGTACTACTGGTACCGGCGGATGCCCGTCGCGATCCTGCTCGTGATGACGCTGATCTTCGACAACCTCATGATCAAGGTCGGCCTCGTCGGCTACGACCCCGACAAGCTCGTGGGTCTCATGCTCGGGTACGCGCCCATCGAGGACTTCGCCTACGCGATCGCCGCGCTCGTGCTGCTGCCGGCCGTCTGGTACCTCCTGCGCCGGCGCCGCCGCGTGTCCGGCATCGAAGCGCATGGGTGACGTGCGCACGCGGCCGGGTGCCGCCGGGATGCTGCGGACCATCGCGCTGTCGTCGCGTCCGCTCTCCTGGGTCAACACGGCGTTCCCGTTCGCGGCCGCGTACCTCACGGTCACGCGCGAGCTCGACCTGACGGCGATACTCGGCACCCTCTACTTCCTCATCCCGTACAACCTCGCGATGTACGGCATCAACGACGTCTTCGACTACGAGTCCGACATGCGGAACCCGCGCAAGGGCGGCGTGGAGGGCGCGGTGCTCGCGCGCGCCATGCACCGGCCGGTGCTCGTCGCGGTGCTCATCGCGAACGTGCCGTTCCTCGTCTACCTCGTGGCGGTGGGATCCGCGGCCAGCGTCGCCGTGCTCGCCGTGAGCGTCTTCGCCGTGATCGCCTACTCGCTGAAGGGCCTGCGCTTCAAGGAGCGCCCGGTGCTCGACTCGCTCACCTCGAGCACGCACTTCACGTCCCCCGCGGTCTACGGCATCGTGCTCGCGGGCGGGACGTTCACCCCCGCGCTCTGGGCGATCCTCACGGCCTTCTTCCTGTGGGGCGTCGCCTCGCACGCGTTCGGCGCCGTGCAGGACATCGTGGCCGACCGCGAGGGCGGGATCTCCTCCATCGCGACCGTGCTCGGCGGGGCCGTCACCGTGCGGATCGCCGTGCTCGCCTACGGCGCGGCCGGCGTCGCGATGCTGTTCACGGGCTTCCCGGGGATCATCGCGGCCGTGCTCGTGATCCCGTACATCCTCAGCACGGCGCCGTTCTGGTCGATCCGCGACGAGGACGCGGGAGCCGCGAACCGCGGCTGGCGCCGCTTCCTCGGCCTCAACTTCCTCTCCGGCTTCGTCGTGACCATGCTCCTCATCGCGTACGGGCTCACGAGCGCCTGACGCCCGCCGCCGTCAGTAGTGCGTGGGCATCATCCCCGGGACGAGCTCGCGGCGGCGGCGGGCGTGCTCGCCCGCGAAGGAGAGCAGCTCCATGTCGTGCTCGCGCATCCACGCGATGGCGGCCTCGAGCGTGACCGCGGTGGAGACCCAGACGCGACGGCCCGAGTCGTCGACCGCGTCGGCGTAGACCTCGAAGACGGTCGCGGCCCCGGGCGTGCGCACGGTGGGCACGACGTAGCCGAGCACGGGCTGCGACGCGACCTGCACGCGCCAGGCGCCCTGGTGGAAGCGGGCGTGCGGGTGGTGGATGAGGGGCTCGGGCTCGCGGGTCATCGGTGCTCCAGGTGGTGGGACGGGGGCGCGAGCACCCGGCCGTGCTCGAGGACGACGATATGCTGTGCGTCCGACACGGGGGTGCTCGGCGCATGACGGACGGGCGCCCCGCGATCCCCAGGAGCCCATGTCACCGCCCATCCGCCTCCTCCACCAGACGGTGCGCCCGTTCGTGGCGGCCGGCCTGCGCGGAGGCATCCCCACCCCGCTGACCGCGACCGTGCCCACGGACGCGCCCGTCGGCGTGGTGCCGGGGCCGGATCCCGACCGGATCCTCGCGCTCGGCGGCATCGGCGGATCCGGCGTGGGCCTGCGCACGCACGCGGAGGGCGTCGCGGCGCAGTCGGCGAGGGCGCTGGCCGCGATCACGGGCCGCGGCGTCGAGTGGCGCACCGTGCCGCTCGCCGACCAGCACCTCACCGCCACGCAGGAGGCCGTCCGGCAGATCACCGAGCTGCACCGCTACGACGTGGTGCTCGTGATGCCCGGGGTCGCCGACGCGCTGGAGCTCGCGCGCATCACCCCCTGGGTCCACCGCCTCGAGGACCTGCTCGACCACCTCGTGGAGCAGACCGCCGACAACTCGATCGTGCTCGTCTCGGACGTGCCGCAGGTGGCGCAGTACGTGGAGGCCGGAGCGTTCGTGCGGGGCCTCTTCCGGGATCACGCCATGTACCTCTCCGAGCGCAAGGCCGAGGTCTGCGCGCGGTTCCCGCAGGTCACGTCGGTGAAGCTGCCGGATGCGGGACCCGTCGACTTCGAGGGCGGGGAGTTCCGCTACGCGTCGATGTACCGCCGCTGGGGCGAGCACACCGGCCGCGTCATCGCCGACCTGCAGGCGCGGCGCGGCGCGGCCTGAGCCGACCCGGCCGGATCCGCCGCTCGCGTCCCTAGCGCCCGCGCCGCTGGCCGCGCGGCGGGGGAGTGCGCTTGCCGCCGCCCTTCGGGGTGGGCTTCTTCGCGCCCGCGGCGCCCGGCTTGCCCGCGGCCTTGCGGGCTGTCTTCTGCGCCGCGGTCGGCTTCCTGCGGTCGCGCTCGTCGTCGTCGCGCTGCGACCGGGAGCTCGCGGCCGTGCGCCCGCGGACGATGCCCACGAGCTCCTCGATGTCGGGGGAGGCGTCGCCCTCGCGCCAGGCCACGGCGATCCGCGTCTCGGGCAGGTCGTGCACCGGCACCGCGACGACGTCCTTGCGCGCGTGCAGCCGGCCGAGCGCGTGCGGCACAACGACGACGCCGACGCCGGCGGCGACCAGCTCGACGGCCGCCGTCACGTCGTCGGGCATCGGGCCGGGATCCGCGCCCGCGATGCGCCCCGGCCAGCCCGGCACGGCGTCGGCCGGCTGCAGGAGCAGGTCCTCCGCCAGGTCGACGACCGAGATCGCGTCGGCCCGGGCGTGCGCGTGCTCCTTGGGCAGGATCGCGACCTGCACCTCGCCGTAGAGCGGCACGACCGTGAGGCCCCGGCCGTCGACGGGCAGGCGGAGGAAGGCGACGTCCACGGATCCGTCGACGAGGGCGGGCGCCGCGTCCGGCGCGGCGAGGGGCACGACGCGCAGCGGCACGTCGGCGACGCGCTCGTCCCAGGCGCGGGTCCACTTGGCGATGGTCACGCCCGGCACGATCGCGACGACGAGCCCGCGCGGCGGGGCGGCGGCCTCCTCGGCGAGGCGCGCGTCGTCCGCGGCGATGGCGGCCCGGGCCTCGGCGAGGCGCGCCTCGCCCGCGGGACTGAGGCGCGTGGGCCCGTCGTCGCGCACGAACAGCTCGACGCCCCAGAGCGCCTCGAGGTCGAGGATGGATCGGCTGACCGCGATGCGCGAGACGTTGAGGGCCTTCGCGGCCCGGGCGAAGTGCAGCTCGTCGGCCACGGCGGCGAAGTGCCGGAGGGCGGTCGGGTCGGCGTCCACGGGAGTCCCCTCGATGGCCCGCTCGGTGGTGGCGCGGTGAGCGGCGGCGGGTCCGATCCAGGCTAGTGCAGGGCGCCCGGGGCCCCGACGGTACCCTGGGCACATGACGAGCGACGGATCCAGCCAGACGATGAAGGCCGCGACCGCGGCGAAGAAGCTGGGCGTGCACCTGCCGGCGACCCCGGTGGAGTTCCAGGAGTCGACCCCGTCGCGCGCCGAGCTCGCCGAGATGACCGCGAACCCGCCCGAGTGGCTGGCCACGCTGCTCCGCGACGGCCCGCACCCGCGCCAGGTCATCGCCGGGAAGCTCGGCGTCTCCATCGCGGGCCTCGCCCGCGCCGGCGTCGACGAGGCGCTCACCACCGCCCAGATCAAGGAGCTGCTCCAGGCGCCGCCGCAGTGGCTGGTGCAGGAGCGCGCGACGCAGGCCGAGGTGCGCGAGGAGCAGATCCGCGTGAAGAACCGCGACGCCGGCCGAGCCGCCATGGCCGCCGAGCGCGAGCGCCAGGACGGCGGCCGCTCGCGTCGCTGAGCCGATCCGCCCGACCGCGCGCCGGCGTCGACCGGCGCTGAGCGGATGGTGCCGGGGATCCCGCGGCCGGCATCACGGCCCCGCGTGAGACCCTTGCCTCCGTGACCCGCACGAACGACACGGCCCGACGCCGCCACGCCGCCGACGCCGCATCCGCCGAGCCGGATCCCGCGACCGCCCTGCCCGCCCCGATCACCGGATCCCGCGTGCCCGGCACGGTCGGCTCCGTGGTCGTCGCCGCGCTGGTCACGGCCGTCTACGTGCTGTTCTCGGCGCTCGAGTGGCGTCGCTTCACCGTGAAGTCGTGGGACACCGGCATCTTCACGCAGCTCGCGCAGGACTACTCGCGCCTCCAGATGCCGCTCGTCTCCATCAAGGGCGACGGCTTCAACCTCCTGGGCGACCACTTCCACCCGATCCTCGTGCTGCTCGGCCCGGTCTACGCGATCTGGCCGCACGCCTTCGCGCTGCTCGTGGTGCAGGCCGTCCTCATCGGGATCTCGGTGGTCGGCGTCGGCCGGCTCGCGGGCCGCGTGGTCGGCCGGTGGGGCGCGATCGTCGTGGCCGCCGCGTACGGGCTGAGCTGGGGGATCCAGGGCGCCGTCGCCTTCCAGTTCCACGAGATCGCGTTCGCCCTGCCGCTGCTGGCCTTCGCGCTCGACGCGGTGATCGCCCGCCGCGCGATGGCCGCCGCCGCGTGGGCCGTGCCGCTCGTGTTCGTGAAGGAGGACCTCGGCCTCACGGTCGCGGTGCTCGGCGCGATCATCGCCCTCACCATGGACCGCCGCGTCGGCATCGCGCTCGCCGGCTGGGGCGTCGCCTGGTTCGTGCTCGCGACCACCGTGATCCTCCCGGCCTTCAACCGCGACGCCCGCTGGGACTACGCGTCGAAGCTCGACGCGGGCGGCGTCGTCGCGGATCCGCTCGGCACCCTCGTGGGCCTGTTCGCCGTGCCGAAGCTCGAGACGGTCGCCTTCCTCGTCCTGGCCGGCGCGCTCATCGCGCTGCGCTCGCCGCTGCTGCTCCTCGTGGTGCCGACGCTCGCCTGGCGCTTCCTCTCGCCCACCGAGTCGTACTGGGCGCCCGGCTACCACTACGACGCCGTGCTCATGCCCATCGTGTTCGCCGCCGCGATCGACGGCGTGGTCCGCGCCCGGGCCGGTCGTCAGCGCTGGCTGGCGTCGGCGTCCCGCCTCGCGGTGCCGGTGCTCGCGATCGCCGCGGTCGCCCTGTCCTTCCGCTCGCCGATGGCCGAGCTCGCGAAGCCGACCATCTGGGAGCCGTCGCCGCGGGCCGCGCAGGCGCAGGCCGCGCTCGACCAGGTGCCGGCGGGCGCGTCCGTCCTCAGCGACATCGGCCTCATGTCGTACCTCGTCGACGACCACGAGGTCTACTGGCTCGGCAACCCCGGCAACCCGGCGCCGCAGTACGTCGTGATCGACACCGTCGGCGGCGGCCTCGGCCAGGGCGCCCTCGACGCCGACCAGTACGGCGAGGCGACCCGGGCGGGCACGACGTACGAGATCGTCTACGCCGACGCCGGGTACCAGGTCGCCAGGCGCGTCTCCTAGCCGGAGCGGGCGACGCCCGGACGCGCCGCCCCCGCACGCGCGGAGGCCGGGCGCTCCCCCGGGCCGCCCGGCCTCCGCGTGCGCGCTCCGCTCGGGAGCCCCTGATCAGATCGGGATCGCCGCCGTGAGCACGCCTACCGCGAGCATCAGCAGCGACACCAGCACGGCCCGCCACAGCACCTTGCGGTGGTGGTCGCCGAGGTTCACGTCCGCGAGCGACACGAGCAGCAGGATCGCCGGCACGAGCGGGCTCTGCAGGTGCACGGGCTGCCCGGTGATGGAGGCGCGCGCCATCTCGACGGGGTCGATGCCGTAGTTCGCGGCGCTCTCCGCGAGCACCGGGAGCATGCCGTAGTAGAACGCGTCGTTGCTCATGAAGAAGGTCATCGGGATGCTGAGCACGCCGGTGATGACCGCGAGGCCCGGGCCGAGCGCGTCCGGGATGATCGTGACGAGCCAGGCCGACATCGCCGAGACCATGCCGGTGCCGTTGAGCACGCCGATCAGGACGCCCGCCGCGAGCACCATCGACACGACGCCGACGACGCTCGGCGCGTGCGCCGCGATGCGCTCGCCCTGGTCCTTGAGGACGCGGAAGTTGACGATCAGCGCGACCGCGGCGCCCACCATGAAGACGTAGGCGAGGGGCAGCTGGTCCATGATCAGCAGCGCGAGCACCACGATCGTGAGGCCGAGGTTGAACCAGATGAGGCGCGGGCGCAGCGTGTCGCGGTCGGGGTCGAGCATCGTCGTGCCGAGCGTGGAGACGGCGGCCGTCTCGGCGCGGACGAGCGACGGGGCCATCGTGATGAGGCCGCCGCGCGGGGTCGCCGGGGCGCCGCGACCGGCGCGCCACCAGCCGGAGCCGCCCGCGGATCCGCCGGAGCCGGAGCCGGAGCCGCCGGCGGCGTCGAGGCCGCCCTCGGCGCGCGCCTCGCCGAGCGCGGCCAGGCGGCTGCGCTCGCGGAGGCCCATGGTCCAGGCGAAGATGAAGACGAGCGCGATGCCCACGAGGAGCGACGGGATCATCGGCACGAAGATGTCGGTCGGCGAGACCTTGAGCGCCGCCGCCGCGCGGACGGTCGGGCCGCCCCACGGGACGATGTTGAGCGTGCCGTTCGCGAGGCCCGCGGTGCAGGTGAGGACCACCGGGCTCATCCCGAGCTTGCGGTAGATGGGCAGCATGGCCGCCGTCGTGACGATGAAGGTCGTGGAACCGTCGCCGTCGAGCGAGACCGCGGCCGCGAGGATCGCCGTGCCGAGCACGATCTTCGCCGGGTCGCCGCCCGCGACGCGGAGGATGAGGCGCACCAGCGGGTCGAAGAGGCCGACGTCGATCATGATGCCGAAGTAGATGATGGCGAACATCAGCAGCGCGGCCGTGGGGGCCAGGTCGCCGAGCGCCTCGATGACCATGTCGCCGATGCCGAGCCCGGCGCCCGCGAAGAGGCCGAAGATCGTCGGCACGAGGATGAGGGCGACCATGGGCGTGAGCCGCTTGGTCATGATGAGCGCCATGAAGGTGAGGACCATGGCGAAGCCCAGGAATACCAGCACGTGTGACTCCTTCGTCGGTGGGCGGGACGCCCGGCTGAACACCACACGCTAGGTCGGCGTCCGTGTCCCGTCGCGCTTGTGCCGCTTCCCCGCGATAGTGCACGTAGACGACGTTCTGCGCATTATGCTCACTAGGTGGATCGAGCGACGGGGCGACGACGGGCGGGGCTCGACTTCGCCCGGCGGTCCCTCGTCCTCCAGCTGCTCGTCGTGCTCGTGGTGGTGGGGATCGCGACCGTCGCGTACGGCCTGCTGAGCTCCTCGGAGAACCGCGAGGAGGCGCAGGCCACGGCGCTCGCGATCGCGCGGACGGCCGCCGAGGACCCCGCGCTCCGGGCCGCCGTGACGAGCGAGACCGCGGATCCCGCGACGGCCACCGCCGCGGAGCTGGCCGACGGGCCCGTGCAGCGCACGGCTGAGGCTGTGCGCGCGCGGACGGGGGCGCTCTTCGTGGTGGTCACCGACGACCGGGGGCTGCGGCTCGCGCACCCCGACGCGTCCGAGCTCGGGCAGCGCGTGAGCACGGATCCGACGGTCGCGCTCGCCGGGCGCGAGGAGGTGACGTGGGCGACCGGCACGCTCGGGGAGTCGGCGCGGGCGAAGGTGCCGGTGCGGGCGCTCGAGGGCGGTGCCGGCGCGGGTGCTGCCGCGGGCGACGGGTCCGGACGCGTGGTCGGCGAGGTCAGCGTCGGCTTTGCGGCGGCGACCGTGCGCGACTCCATCGGCGTGGACGTCGCGGCCATCGCGGTTGTCGCCCTGCTCGCGCTGGGCGTCGGGGCCGTGGCCAGCGGGATCCTCTCGCGGCGGCTCGCGCGCCTCACCTTCGGCCTCCAGCCGTCCGAGCTCGCGGGCCTGGTGCAGGACCAGGCGGCCGTGCTCTCCGGCGTCGGCGAGGGCGTGCTCGGCATCGGCACCGACGGCCGGGTGACCGTCTGCAACCCGCGGGCCGCCGAGCTTCTGGGCCTGGTGGATCCGGTGGGCCGGACGCTCGCGGACCTCGGCGTCGCGCCGGTGCTGCGGGACGCGGTCGCGGAGGCGCGGGCCGGTGCGTCCTCGGGACCCGCCGCCGGATCCCCGTCGCTGCGCGCGGTGGTCGACGACCGGCTCCTCTTCGTCGACGTCGCCCGCGTCGACCGCGACGGGCGCGACCTCGGCACCGTGATGGTGCTGCGCGACGAGACCGACATCGAGGCGATGAGCCGCCGCCTCACCGCCGTCACCGCGATGTCGACGGCGCTGCGCGTCCAGCGGCACGAGTTCGCGAACCGCCTCCACGTCGTGCGCGGCCTCGTCGCGACCGGCCGGGTGGACGAGGCGGACGCCTACCTCGCGGGCGTGCTCGAGCAGGGGCCCGTCGCGTTCCCGACGGTCGATGCCGGGCTCGTCGACGAGCCGTACCTGCAGGCGTTCCTCGGCGCGAAGGCGATGGAGGCGGAGGAGCGGGGCGTGGCGCTGCGGGTCGGGCCCGGCACACTCGTCCGCGGGATCCTCGTGCGGCCCGAGGAGGTCACCACCGTGCTCGGCAACCTGGTCGACAACGCGATGCACGCGGCCGTCCGCGGATCCCGCGCCGACAGGTGGGTGGAGGTGGAGGCGCTCGACGACGGCGCCGACCTGCACCTCGCGGTCTCCGACTCCGGGGACGGGCTCGCGGGACCCGACGCCGGCCGGGTGTTCCAGCGGCGGCCCGACGACGTGGGCGCGGCGGCGGAGGCCGTGGCGGCGGGCGCCGAGAGCGGCGACGGCGGCGCGGACGGCCGTGGCGCGGACGGCCGCGGTGCCGACGGCCGCGGGGGGTCGGATCCCGCGCACGGCCTCGGCTTCGGCCTGCCGCTCGTGCGCGACATCGCCCGGCGCGACGGCGGCGACGTGTGGGTCGCGGATGCCGGTGGCCCGCCGCCTCGTGCTGACGCCGGCGCCGTGTTCTGCGCCCGCCTCGCGGGCGTCGTGGAGCCGCCCGACGCGGATCCGCCCGCCCCCGCCGACGACCCCGACCGCCCCGACACTCCCGACCCCCACGGAGCCCGCGCATGACCGACGACCTCACCGTCCTCATCGTCGACGACGACTTCCGCATCGCCCGCCTGCACGAGGGCATCGTGGAGCAGGCGCCCGGGTTCCGCGCCGTTGGTACCGCGGGCAGCGTGCGGGCGGCGCTCGCCGTGCTCGACACGTCCCGCCCGGACCTCGTGCTCCTCGACGCGTACCTGCCCGACGGCAGCGGCGTCGACCTGGTGCGGCGCATCGAGCCCGACGTGATCCTCGTCACGGCCGCCGACGACCCCGCCACCGTGCGCCGCGCCCTCCGCGGGGGCGCCGTCTCCTACCTCGTGAAGCCGTTCGCGCCCGAGCTGCTCACCGCGCGCCTCGCGGCCTACGCGGCCTTCCGCGCCGGGCTCGCGACCGACCGCCCGCTCGACCAGGCGGGCATCGACCGCGCCATCCACGCGCTGCGGCCCGGCCGGGTCTCCGCGCGCGAACGCCCGGCGACGGAACAGGCCGTGCTCGACGCGCTCTCCGGATCCGACGCGGAGCTCAGCGCCCCCGAGATCGCGGAGCGCGTCGGCGTCTCCCGCGCCACCGCGCAGCGCTACCTCGGCGCCCTCGCCCGCGACCGCGTGGTCGACGTGCAGCTCAACTACGGATCCACCGGTCGCCCGGAGCACCGGTACCGGATCCTGCGGCCGCGCTGACGTCGGCGGTCGGACGTACGCTCTCCCGATGACCTCCCCGCTCGATCGCCTCGGCTGGCACACGCCCCGCTCCGTCCCGCGCGCCGACATCAGCAGGGCGGCCGTGTCGAGCTGGCTCGACGCGTACGTCGCGGCCTGGCGCTCCTACGACCCCGCCGACATCGCGGCCCTGTGGTCGGAGGACGCGGTGTGGCACTACCCGTTCGAGATCCGCGCGACGGGACGCGCCGCCATCGTCGCGGAGTGGATGGCCGAGCGCGACGCCTTCGTCGGCGAGCGCTTCGAGGCCGAGTACCACCCGGTGATCCTCGAGGGGGACACCGCGGTCGCGCACGGGCGCACCGTCTTCTTCGCGTCGGACAGCGACGAGGTCGTCACGGCGTACGACAACATCTGGTTCCTCCGGTTCGACGCCGACGGCCGGTGCGCGGAGTTCCACGAGTGGTACGCCGGCCGCCCTGAGGACGAGCCGGACCGCGCCGTCCCGCGCCGCTGACCGGCCGCGAGCACGCGCCGCGCCCGTAGGCTCGACGGATGTCCGACGCAGGAGCCCAGGTGATCCGCTTCCACCGGAAGCACCACGACGCGATCGTGAGCGGCGAGAAGGTCACCACCGTGCGCTGGCAGGAGGACCTGCGGGTCGGGCCGGCCACGTTCGTCTTCGACGAGCACCCCACCGCCGTCCCACTGGCCGGGCGCGTCACGTCCGTGCGGCGGCACCTCCTGGCGGATCTCACGCCGGAGGACGCGCATCAGCCGCCGGGCACGGACATGGCCAGGTTCGCCGAGCAGCTCCGGGAGAACTACTACCCGACCATGCCGGCGTCGGCGTCCGTCGTGGTCGCGGAGATCGCGGTGCAGGACACCACGCCCGTGGCCTGAGTCGAGCGACGGCCCGGCCACCGCGCATGCGGGACCGGGCCGTGAGGTGATGCGGAGGAGCCGATCAGCTCCCGACCACCACCGGCAGCGGCACCTCGTCGGCCGCGAGCTCCTCGCTCGTGGATCCGAGCACCTCGCGGACGGCCTCGCGGATGATGGCGAGCCCCTCCTCGACCTGCTCGTCGGTGATGGTGAGCGCGGGCAGCACCTTCATGACCGTGCCGCCGGCGCCGCTGGTCTCCATGAGCATGCCGCGCTCGAACGCCGCCCGGCAGACCGCGCCGGCGAGCTCGCCCGAGGGGAACTCGATGCCGCGCGCGAGGCCGCGGCCGCGCACCTTGAGCTGCATCTCGGGGGCGGAGGCGGCGATCTCGGTGAAGACCTCGTGGATCCGCTCGCCCTTGCGGAGCGTGGACGCCTCGAGCTCGCCGTCGGCCCAGTACAGGCGCAGCGCCTCGGCGCCCGTGAGGAACGCGGGCGCGATGCCGCGGAAGGTGCCGTTGTGCTCGCCCGGCTTCCACTGGTCGAGCTCGGGCTTCAGCAGCGTGAGCGCCATCGGCAGGCCGTAGCCGCCGATGGACTTGGAGAGCGTGACGATGTCGGGGACGATGCCCGACTCCTCGAAGCTGAAGAACCCGCCGGTGCGGCCGCAGCCCATCTGCACGTCGTCGACGATGAGCACGATGCCGTGACGCGCGGTCAGCTCGCGCAGCTTCCGCAGCCACTCGGCGCTGGCGACGTTGATGCCGCCCTCGCCCTGCACGGTCTCGACGATGACGCCGGCGGGCTTGTCGAAGCCCGAGCCCGAGTCGTCGAGGAGCTTCTCGAAGTACGCGAGGCTGTCGGTCTCGCCGCCGAGGTAGCCGTCGAACGGCACCGCGACCGCGTGGTGCAGCGGGTGCCCGGCGCCGCCGCGCTTGAGCGCGTTGCCGGTGACCGCGAGCGCGCCCTCGGTCATGCCGTGGAACGAGTTGGTGAAGTGCACGATCGTGGTGCGGCCGGTGACCTTGCGCGCGAGCTTCAGCGCCGCCTCGACCGCGTTCGCGCCGCCCGGGCCGGGGAACATGATGCGGTAGTCGAGCCCGCGCGGCTGGAGGATGACGTCCTGGAAGGTCTGCAGGAAGTCGCGGCGGGCCTCCGTGAACATGTCGAGGGAGTGCGTGACGCCGTCGCGGAGGATGTAGTCGACGAGCTTCTGCTTGAGCCCCGCGTTGTTGTGCCCGTAGTTGAGCGCGCCGGCGCCCGCGAAGAAGTCGAGGTAGCGGTCGCCGTCGGCCGTGAACATCTCGCTGCCCACCGCGCGGTCGAACACGACCGGCCAGCCGCGGCTGTAGCTCCGGACCTCGGACTCCATCTGCTCGAAGATCGTCATGCCGTGTCGCTCCTTGATGCTCATCGGCGGCCTGCGGGGACCGCCGCACGTCGGGCGGGGCTCGTGGCTCCGGGCGACGGGGAAGGGCGCTGCGATGCGCAGCCCCTCCATCGTCGCACCTCCTCCCGACATCGCAGGAATCCCTCGCACGGGGGATCTCGATAGGGTCGCGGCATGGCCGGAACCGGGGACGTCGATCCGCTCCGGGCCCCGGGGACCGCGATGATCCGGGTCGGCGACCGGCAGGTGCGGCACCGCGTGACCGGCTCCGGGGACCCGCTCCTCCTCCTGCACGGCATCGGCCGCAGCCTCGAGGACTGGGACGAGCAGCACGCCCGCCTCTCCGTCGGCCACGAGCTGCACAGCCTCGACCTGCCGGGGTTCGGCTGGTCGGATCCCGTCGACGGCGACACCACGCTCGAGTCGCTCGCCGACGCGCTGCCCGCCTACCTCGACGCGGCGGGGGTCGCCGGTCCCGTGACGGTGGTCGGCAACTCGCTCGGCGGCGCGGTCGCGATGACCCTCGCGACCCGCCACCCGGATCGCGTGCGCGCGCTCGTGCTCGCCGACAGCGCGGGGTTCGGCCGCGGGGTCACGGTGGGGCTGCGGATGCTGGCGTTCGACCCGCTCGCGACGCTCCTCATGCGCCCGACGCCCGGCAACTCCCGGCGCTCGACGCGCACGATCTTCCACGACCCCGCGCTCACGACCGACGAGCGCGTGCGGCACGCGCAGGAGCTCTCGGCCCGGCCGACGCACGCGGCCACGATGCTCGACATCGCGCGCGACCTCGGCACGGTCCGCGGCGTGAGCTCGCGGTGGCGCCGGCCGCTCGTGGAGAGCGTGCGGCTCTCGGGCCTGCCGGTGCTGGCGGTGTGGGGCGACCGCGACCGGATCCTCCCGCCCGCGCACCTCGCGGCCGTCGCGCGCGAGCTGCCCGACGCGCGCACCCGCCTCATCCCCGACTGCGGGCACATGCCCCAGATCGAGCGGCCGGATCTCTTCGCCGGCCTCGTCGAGGACTTCCTCGCGTCGCTGCCGAGGGATCCCGCGGAGCGGCCCGGGGCCTAGGAGCGGTCGGCGTCCGAGGTGTCGTCCTCGGCGTCGCTGTCGCTGTCGCTGACGTCGTCCGCGTCCTCGTCGACGTCCACGGTGATGGCGCCCGCCTCGGCCGCGGCGGCCGCGTGCCGACCCGCGGGGGAGAGCACCTGGTCGTGGCGGGCCGCGAGGGCCTCGAGGCCGTCGTGGGCGGCGACGCGGACGGAGGTGTCGGGGTCGGTCAGCGCGCGGCGGATGACGTCCTCGTCGGACGGACCGCCGACGGCGCCGAGGGCACGGAGGGCGGCACCGCGGACGCGGGCGTTCTCGTCGGTGACCAGAACCGTGAGCGCGCGGACGAGCGGCAGCTGCCGGGCCGCCACGACCTTCGCGCACGCCTCGCGCACGCGCCAGGCGCGGTTGGTGAGGTTCTTCTCGACGACCTTCGCGGCCTCGGGGGTCCAGGCGTTGAGCAGCGCGCGGGCGCCCCAGGCCTCGGGCCAGTAGAGAGGAGGCGCGCCGTTGAGGATCCCGCGGGCGTGGCGTCCGCCGACCAGGAGCAGGAAGTCGTCGCCCTCGTACAGGCCGTCGAGCAGGCCCATCGCCCGCAGGGCGACCTCCCGCTCGCTCGTGCGCGACACCGCGTCGCTCATGCGCGTCGCGAGGGAGTCCTCGCGACGGCGGGGGTCATCTCCGTCAGCCATGCCGTCAACCGTATCGGCTGCGGCGGTCCGGCCCCGCCGCCCGGGAGCGGCGGGCGGGCGGATCAGCCGACCTGCGTGTTGAAGAGCAGCCCCAGCAGGTAGGTGGCCCCGGCCGCGCCGAACCCGATGAGCAGCTGGCGTCCCGCGCGGCGCAGCGGCGGCCCGCCCGAGAGGAGGCCGGTGACCGCGCCCGTGATCGACAGCGCGATGGCCACGAGCACGCACGCGAGGGCGAGCGCCGCGAGGCCCTGGAGGCCGAAGAGGTAGGGGAGCACCGGGATCACGGCGCCGGACGCGAAGAAGCAGAAGCTCGAGATCGCCGCGCCCCATGCGGTGCCGACGCTCTCGTGGTCGTCCTCGGCGGCGACGCCCGCGATGGTGACGGGGATCGGCCGGGTCTCGGCGGCGAGGTCGCGCAGCACCTCGTCGGCGTGCGCGAGCGCCTCCTCCTCCGTCATGCCGCGGGCGCGGTAGACGAGGGCGAGCTCGTTGGCGTCGACGTCGAGGTGGGGGAGCGCGTCGCGGGTACCCGGATCCGGGGCCGACGCCTCGAGCAGCTCGCGCTGGGAGCGCACGGACACGAACTCGCCCGCGCCCATGGAGAGCGCGCCGGCGAGGAGGCCCGCGAGGCCCGTGGCGAGGATCACGCCGTTGGACACGCCCGTGGCCGTGATGCCGAGGACGAGCGCGAGGTTGCTCACGAGCCCGTCGTTGGCGCCGAAGACGGCCGCGCGGAAGGTGCCCGAGAGGCGCATCCGGCCGCGGGTGGCGAGGCCGCGGACGACCTCCTCGTGCACGCGCTCGTCGGCCGCCATCGCGTCGGTGGCGTCGGCGTCGTCCGCGTACGGCGAGCGGCTCTCGGCGCGCTGCGCGAGCGCGAGGACGAACACGGATCCGAAGCGGCGGGCGAGCAGGCCGAGGACGCGGGTGCGGATGTCGCCGCGGACGGGCTTGCCGACGCGGTCGCCGAGCAGCTCGATCCAGTGGTCGGCGTGGCGGCCCTCGGCCTCCGCGAGGGCGAGCAGGATCTCCCGCTCCTCGCCCGTGCGGCGGCCGGCGAGGTCGCGGTAGACGGCGGCCTCGGCGCGCTCGTCGGCGAGGTACTGCCGCCAGCGGCGCACCTGGGCGGGCGTCGGATCGGGCGTTCGGGCAGGGGGCATGGTGGTCATGGGTCCTCCGGTCGGGCGACGACCGGGACCCGCGGGGTCTCCGGCCGACGCGACGGCGCGCGTGCGCACCTGTCGTTCGTCTGGCCGAAGGTCTCGTCCGCCCACCGTGAACCGTGCTCGTGGCGGGTGATGCACCGGGCCCGGGGGCCAGCATGTCGACGCATCGCCGTCCGGCGCGGAGGCCGGGGGGACTACTCCCCTTCGAGAGGAGACCCTAGCGCACGGCCCCGGCCGGCCCGGCCGGCCCGGCGGCGCGGGCGGCCGGCTCAGGCCGGCGGCAGCAGCACGATGACGAGCGGCAGCACGGGCAGCGCGCATGCGACCGCGCACAGCAGCCGCAGCGCCACCCGGTGCCCGCCGCGGGGGTGGCGCATGCGGTCGGCGCGGAGGGCGGAGAGGCCGCCGTCGGGATCCAGCTTGACGAGCGCCGCGGCCACCGTGTCCGGCCCCGAGACGCGCGCCGCGTGGTCGTCGGCGATGAACTCGATCGCGATGGTGGTGGAGAGCGCCAGGCGCTGGCTCGCGGGGAGGGCCGGGAGGATCGCGCGGGAGACCTGGGCGATGCGCACCGCGAGCGCGTGCCGCTGCTCCAGGTGCGCGGTCTCGTGCTCGAGGACGGCGGCGAGCTCGTCGTCGTCGAGGCGGGCGCGGGCCTCGGTGGTGAGGAGGATCACGCCGGTGGCGGGGGAGAGGGCGGCGAGCGGCACGTCGGACTCGACGAGGCGCGCATCCCGCCCGGCGACCCGGTACGGCCGGGACGCGAGCAGCAGCGTCGCGACCTCGCCCGCGCGCTGCCTCGCCTCGCGCACCACGCGGCCGCCCTCCTCCACGATGCGGAACAGCAGCACGCCGAGCACGCCGGCGGCCACGTAGGCGAGCGGGATCGCGGCGACGGGCGCGGGATCCTGCACCGGGCCGCCGCCCGCCTGCATCGACACGCCCTGGTGGATGAGGAGGCCGAGCCCGGATCCGAGGCTCAGCACCGCCGTGACGAGGAACCCGTGCCAGGCGGCGAGCATCGCGACGGGCCGCTGCGCGACGAGGGGCAGCCGCCCGAGGAGGAGCGGCGCCAGGAGCGTGACGGTGACGTAGCACTCCAGCAGGAGCACCGCGCGGACCGTGTCGCTCACTGGTCGCGCTCCGATCGGGTGGTGCGGTGGTGCGGGTGATGCGGGGCGGCCGGATCCGCTCAGATGGTCTCGGGGAGCGCCTTCGCGTTGTCGATGACCTGGCTCAGCACGCCCTTCAGGCTCTCGAGCTGCTCCTCCGTCATGGAGAGGCGGTCGCGGATCTGCTGCGGGATGGCGACGGCCTTCTCGCGGAGCTCGCGGCCCTGGTCGGTGAGGCCGATCTCCAGCACGCGCTCGTCGGTGGCCCGGCGCACGCGCCACACGTGGCCCATGGCCTCCAGCCGCTTGAGGAGCGGGGAGAGCGTGGCGCTGTCGAGCTGGAGCTCGTGGCTCAGGTCCTTGACCGAGCGGGGCCCGCGCGCCCAGAGGGCGAGGAGCACGAGGTACTGGGGGTGGGTGAGCCCCAGCGGGTCGAGGATGGGTCGGTAGAGGGCGGTCACGCTGCGGGCGGCGACGACGAGCGAGTAGCTGACCTGCCTGTCGAGCGCGAGCGGGTCCTGCAGGTCCTGCGGTGTTGACATGGTTCCTCCGCGGGTCATTCTGTCACTCCGTGTTGCTAACCCCGGGGCGAACGGGGGTCTGCAGCCGGATCTGTGGAAAGGCTCCTGCTTGTGAGGGATTCGGAGTCGGGGGCTCAGGCGGCGGGTCGCGCGGCCGCGGGGACGAGGATCGCCTCGAGGTCGGCGGCCGTCTCGACGACCGCGATGGTGCCCGCGGCCTCGGCCGGGCCGCCGTATCCCCAGCCGACCATCACCGTCGGGATCCCGTGGGCCGCGGCCCCGAGCACGTCGTGCTCGCGGTCGCCCACCATCACCACGTTGCCGAGGTCGACGCCCGCCGCGCGGAGCCGACGCAGGGCCTCGTCGATGACGTCGGCCTTCGCGGATCGCACCTCGTCCTCGCTCCCGCCGCAGATCTCGGCGAAGAGGTCGGTGAGGCCGTAGTGGTCGAGCACGCGGCGGGCCTGCGACTCGGGCTTGCTGGTGGCGAGGGAGAGGGGGATGCCGGCGGCGTGGATCGCGCGCAGCACCTCGGGCACGCCGGCGTAGACCGAGCTGTCGAAGACGCCGCCGCCCGCGTAGCCCTCGCGGTAGTGGGCGAGCGCGCGCTGCTGGGCGGCGTCGTCCATGCCGGCGAGGTCGCGGAACGAGTTGAGGATGGGCGGGCCCACGTACTCGAGCAGGTGCGCGGGGGAGGGCACGGGCAGGCCCATGAAGACGAGCGTCCTCGCGAGCTGCGCGGTGATCCCGGGGGCGGAGTCGGTGATGGTGCCGTCGAGGTCGAAGAGGATGCAGCTCCAGGGCGCGGAGCCCGCGACGGGGGACGGCGTGGACGTGTCGGGTGCGGTCACCCGCCCACCCTACGAGGGTCGATCGGGTGCCCGCCGCGAGCGCCCCGAGACCGGATCAGAACAGGCGGGAGTGCCCGTCGTCCATCCCGCGCATGGCGTCGTAGTCGAGGAGCAGGCAGCGGATGCCGCGGTCCTCGGCGAGCGTGCGGGCCTGCGGCTTGATCTCCTGCGCGGCGTACACGCCCGTGACCGGCGCGAGGTGCGGATCCCGGTTCATCAGCTCGAGGTAGCGCGTGAGCTGCTCGACGCCGTCGATGTCGCCGCGGCGCTTCAGCTCCACCGCGACGGACCTGCCGGATGCGTCGCGCGCGAGGATGTCGACCGGCCCGATGGCCGTCATGTACTCGCGGCGCACGAGCTCGTGGCCGTCGCCCAGCAGGTGGATCTGCTCGGCCAGCAGCTTCTGCAGGTGCGCCTCCACGCCGTCCTTCACGAGGCCCGGGTCGATGCCGAGGTCGTGCGCGGTGTCGTGCAGCACCTCGTGGATCGAGACGACGAGCATGTCGGCGGTCTTCGGCTGCACGACGCGCCAGATCTCGCGGACGCCCGCGAGCGCCTGGTCGTCGTCGGGCTCGATCTCGACGATCGTGCAGGGCGGGCTCATCCAGTTGAGCGGCTTGTAGGAGCCGCCGTCCGAGTGGACGAGGAGGCTCCCGTCGGCCTTGACCATGAGGAGGCGGGTGGCGAGGGGGAGATGCGCGCTGAGGCGGCCGGCGTAGTCGACGGAGCAGCGGGCGATGACGAGACGCACCCGGCGAGCCTATCCGGGCGTCGGCGGGGTGCGCGTCGCGGCGGAGTCCGAGGCGGCGGCCGGTGCGGCGGTAGCGGCGGCACGGGCGGCGGATCCGCGTCCGCCGCGCCGCAGCCCCTGGGAGAGGAGCACCCCGAGGAGCACGAGGACGGCGCCGGCGGGCTCGTTCCAGTGCAGGGTCTCGCCGAGCACGAGGATCCCGAGCGCGACGCCGACCACGGGCGTGATGTACGTGACGGTCGAGGTGGCGGTGGGGCCCCAGGCGAGGAGCACGTTCATGTTCCAGAGGTAGGCGAGGCCGGTGCCGACCACGCCGAGCGCCACGAGGCTGAGCACCACGGGGAGGTCGAGCGACACGGGGCCGGTCGCGAGGAACGGGGTGGCGAGGATCATCGCGGCGGCGCCCATGCCGATCTGCATGAAGGCCGTCACGACGCCGGGCATGCCGCGGTGCGTGAGGAAGCGGCGGAGGTAGCTGAAGGTGATCCCGTAGCAGACGGCCGCGCCGAGGCACGCGAGCTGACCGGCCAGCTCCAGCAGGGGCTCGCCGGACGCGGCGGCCTCCGCGGACGGGGCCAGGCGCCACGGTCCGATGATCACGACGACGCCCGCGATGCCGAGCGCGATGCCCGCGAGCTGACGACGGCCGAGCCTCTCGACGCGGAACGCGAGGGTCGCGAGGAGCGCGGTCATGATCGGCGTGGTCGCGTTGTAGATGCTCGCGACGCCCGACGTGACGTGCTGCTCGGCCCACGCGAACAGCGAGTAGGGGATGGCGGATCCGACGACGCCCACCACCGCGAAGTGCAGCCAGACGACGCGCTCCTTGGGAAGCGGCAGGCGGCGCCAGGCGACGATGAGGCCGAGCGCGATGGCGCCGAGCACCAGCCGCGTCCACGCGACCTGGCCGAACGAGACGCCCTCGAGCGCGACCTTCATGAAGAGGAAGCTCGCGCCCCACACCGTGCCCATCGCGGCGAACTGCACGGCGACGCGGCGGCCGCCGGGGACCGCGAGGGTGGACGCAGGTGCGGCGGATGCGGAGGGCGTCGGGGCGCCGCGGGGGGTCACGTCGTCAGCGTATCGGCGCGTGCGGCGGCGGGCGTCGCCGGGTGGGTCGGCCCGACGCGTGGCAGGCTCGGGCGATGACGACGTCGCCGGCCCCCGTGCTCGTCACGGCGCGGTTCGCGCTCGAGCCGCTCGTGGTCGCGCACGCGCGGGAGATGGTCGGGGTGCTGGCGGATCCGGCGCTGTACCGCTTCACCGGGGGCGAGCCGCCGACGCCCGCCGTGCTCGAGGCCCGGTTCGCGCGGCAGGCGGCGGGGCGCTCGCCGGACGGGTCCGCGCGGTGGCTCGTGTGGATCCTCCGCGACCGTTCCTCGGGACGCGCGGCCGGGTTCGTGCAGGCCACCGTGACCGAGGAGTCCGGGGCGCGTGCGGCCGAGGTCGCGTGGCTCGTGGGGACCGCGGCGCAGGGATCCGGCGCGGCCGCCGAATGCGCGGCGGAGGTGGTCGCGTGGCTGCGGGAGGGCGGCGTCGGGACCGTCCGGGCGAACATCCGTCCGGATCACGCGGCGTCGCAGGCCGTCGCCCGGCGGCTCGGGCTCGCGCCGACGGACGTGCGCGTCGAGGGAGAGATCCGCTGGGAGCTGCGGGCGGGCTAGGTGCCGTCGGCGGACGGATCGCGGAGGTCGCGGGTCATCCACACGGTGTCGCCGTGCTCGGGATCCGTCGTGACGCGACCGCTCTCCGCGAAGCCCGCCTTCTCCAGAACGCGGAAGGAGGCGGTGTTCCATCGGCGGACCGTCGACCACAGCCGGGTGCGGCCGGTCGCGCGCGCGGCGTCGACGACGGCGCACGCCGCCTCCGTCGCGATGCCCCGGCCGTGTACGTCGCGCAGCAGCTCGAAGGCCATCTCCGGCTCCTCGACGGACGCGCTGCCCACGACCAGCCCGCAGTACCCGACGACGCCCGGCTCGTCCCGCCGCTCGACGGCGAGCAGCCCGATCCCCGTGCGGAGCGACTCCTCCGCCTGCACCGTCAGGCGGTCCAGGACCTCGTCGCGCGACGGGCGCCCCTCGGCGTCGATGCGGCGGTGCGGCGGATGGCGCGGGTCGCGCTCGGCCCAGAGGCGGTGCACGACGTCGACGTCGGACGGGCCGAGCGGCCGCAGCCGCAGCCGGGCGGTCTCGAGGAGCGCGGGCAGCGGGGACGCGGTCATCTCCTCACGGTACGTGGCGGTCCCGGCGGGTCGGCTGCGAGCCTCAGGGAGCGGATAGGTGGACGCCCCCCGATACCGTCGGAGCGTGCCCGACCTCGATCCCCGCCTCGTCGCGCTCTACGACGGCGACAACCCCGACGGACCCGACCACGACTTCGACCGGGCGCTCGCCGAGGAGGTCGGCGCGGCGGGGACGCGGTCGAGTGGATCCACGGCGACAGCCGCGCCCTCCCCGCCGGCCCCTTCGACATCGCGTTCCTGACCGGCAACGTCGTGCAGCACATCCCCGATCCCGAGTGGATCCGCACCCTCGCCGACCTGCGCCGCGCCCTCCCGGGCGGCACGCTCACCTTCGAGAGCCGGAACCCCGCGGATCGCGCATGGGAGCGCTGGGCGGGGCCCGCCACCACGCGCGACACGGCGCACGGCCCGCTGGAGGAGTGGGCGGACGTGGAGGAGACGGGCCCCGGATCCGTCCGGGTGGTCTTCCGCAGCCGGTTCGTCACGACGGGCGAGGTGGTCTCCGACGTCCAGCCCTTCGCCTTCCGCGACCGCGCGACCCTGGCCGCCCAGCTCGAGGCGGCCGGCTTCGACGTGGACGCGGTGCACGGCGACTTCGCGCGCGGACCGCTCACGGAGTCGTCGCGCGTGATGGTGTTCGTGGCGCGGGCGCGCTGACGGTCGGCGCACGCCGGCCGGCGTCGACCGGCGTGGGAGCATCGGATCCATGAGCGATGCGACCGCGCCCGTCTCCCCGCCCGACCTCCCGGCGGCCGCCCGGATGTGGGAGGCGTACGCCGTCGCGCACCCGCAGGCCGTCGCGGCCGGGCCCGAGCACACGGTCGAGCACTTCGGGGACCACGCACGCCTCGCCGACGAGCTGCTCGGGATCGTGCTGTCCGGGCGGAAGCGCGCCACCGCCGAGCTCGTCGCCGACTTCCTCGCGCGCGGCGACGACGTGCCGCGGATCGGCTCGCACTGGATCGCCTGCGACAGCACCGGGACGCCGCGCATCGTGATCCGCAGCACCGAGCTCCGCATCGGCCCCTTCACGAGCGCCGACGCCGCCTTCGCGCGCGACGAGGGCGAGGACGACCTGTCCCTCGAGAGCTGGCGCACGCAGCACCGCGTCTACTGGGAGCGCGTGAGCGCGGCCCGCGGCGTGGCGTGGTCGGAGGACGACGAGATCGTCTTCGAGCGCTTCTCGGTGGTGTGGCCGCCGGAGCACGCGGACCCGCGGTGACGGGGGAGGTGGCGGCGCGGCGGCGGCGGGCGCGACCGCGGCGATCCTGCTGATGGGCGGGCTCTCCGGGTGCAGGGCGGTGACGGCGGATCGCTGCCTGCCCGCTCCGCTCACGGCGTCGCCCGAGACGGTCGCGCCCGGCGGCACCGTGACCGTCTCGAGCCCGGCCGTCGACTGCGACCTGGGCTACGGATCCGGCCGCACCTACACGATCGGCATCGCGTCCGAGGCGCTCGCCGACGACGGCAGCAGCACCTTCGTGGAGGGCGAGGGGTTCGCGGTCGCGGCCGACGGATCGTTCCGCCGTGAGGTGGTCGTGCCCGCCGAGCTGCGTGCGGGACCGGCGTACGTGAGCATCCGGGGCAGCGCGTTCGACGACTGCGATGACGGCGAGTCGTCGTGCGCCGCCTACGTGGTGACGTTCACGGTCGAGTGACGTCCGCGCCCGACCGGCGCAGGATGGAGCGATGGCTGACACCGAGATCCCCCGCACCGCATTCCCCGACGGCCGCAGCGCGGTCGCCCTCGCGCAGGGCACCTGGAACATGGGCGACGAGCCCGCGGCCCGCGCGACCGAGCTCGACGCCCTGCGCGCCGGCATCGACGCCGGGCTCACCGCGATCGACACCGCCGAGATGTACGGCAGCGGCCGATCCGAGGAGCTGGTCGGCGAGGCGATCGCCGGCCGCCGCGACGAGGTCTTCCTCATCAGCAAGGTCCTGCCGTCGAACGCGTCCCGCCGCGGCACGGGCGAGGCGGCCCGCCGCAGCCTCGCGCGCCTCGGCACAGACCGGCTGGACCTCTACCTGCTGCACTGGCGCGGATCCCACCCGCTCGCCGACACGGTCGCCGCCATGCAGGAGCTCGTGGAGGAGGGCCTCGTCCGCGCGTGGGGCGTCAGCAACCTCGACGCCGTCGACCTCGACGAGCTGGCCGCGATCCCCGGGGGCACCGAGGCGCAGACCGACCAGGTGCTGTACAACCTGGCGCAGCGCGGGCCCGAGCGCGACGTGATCCCGTGGGCGCGTTCGCGCCGCATGCCCGTCATGGCGTACTCGCCGCTCGACCAGGGCCGGCTCGCGACGGATCCGACGCTCGCGGCCCTCGCCGAGCCCCTCGGCGTCAGCGCGGGCCAGCTGGCCCTCGCCTGGGTCGTCCGCCAGGCCCCGCACGTCTTCGCGACCGCCAAGGCCGCGACGGCCGCGCACGTCGCCGAGAACCGCGCGGCGCTCGACCTGGTGATCCCGGAGGAGACGCTCGCGGAGCTCGACCGCGCGTTCCCGGGGCCGACGCGGTCGGGCCCGCTCGCGATGTACTAATGGGCTTACCCCTATATCACGCAAACTTTCTGCGGAGCGTGACACATCGCAGCCGACTTAGCCCGCCAAGCCTATATTGCCCCTTCGAAGCCCTTCAGCGAGATGGCGTAAGTGTCTCGGTAAAGTAATCGCGCATCAGTTCTTGAGTTATAACTGCTCTTGATGGCGCGCCCTCTGGAACGTTGTGCTCAGATCGCGTCGTGCTCCAGGGTGTTCCGGGCTGATGAGTAAGTTCGCTGAGCTGAAGACCCGAAAGTGCGGCGAAGTTACTCAGCATAGCCTCTATGACGCGCTGCTCGGGCTTGGTTAGACTGTTCGCGTTGCCGTTCCAAGACGACACGTCACGGCGACCTTTGTGCCTCTCAAATAGTGGGTAGCAGACGGGTCCGCCCCTCCAGGCCTGAAATTCTTCCTCGAAAAGCGGTTTTTCCTGTAGCGCAAGAGACCACCCCTGCGCAAAAAAGCACAGTTTTTGAAGCTTCATTGTGGAGATGTTTTGGCTGAAGTGACTCGTAATAAATGCCGCAACATCGTGGACATTTGCCATAGCCATCCCTTTCCTTCTTAAGTGTAATCTGAGTATACACGTTATTGCTAATTATACAAATAAATTTACTGACTGCGAGAAAGTCCCAGATCAGAGACGGCTCGCGTTACTTCGGGACGTGTTTCAGTCGCCGCCTCAACAAGTTCTTCCATTCCGAGGACAACTAGTCTGGCGACGGTCTGGCCTACAGCGACATCCTCCGCAGTAAACCGTGTCCTGCCCCGCGTATCAATAGTCAGCATGCCTCGGGATGAACCTGAGCCCCGGAGTGGGATCAAGAAGAAGGACTTCCAGGAGGCGTTAGGTTCCCGTTTTACAACATGATCCGAATTGTCTGGATCATGAACGCAAATCGCGCCCGTTCCCTTGGCGGCATTGATGGCAGACTTTCCATGAGGAGAAGTGTTCTCGAACGACTCTCTTGCCAGATCAGCCCGCCCTCCCTTGCCAACAAGTCGTAGATACTCGTCGTCACCCACGGGGCCGTCTTCGGACTCTCTTGAGTCAAGCTCGTATATGCACACCCGGACGCCCTCCAAGGAAAACAATTTGTCAGCGCCGTGCACAATGGCATCAAAAAACACTTTGCGTTCTTCGTTGCCGCGCTTAGATTTGAGTAGCGTACTCAGCGCGGAGTGAATGGAGCTGAGGGAGTCGTTAAACAGCGTTATGCCTTTGGCGCGCTTGGTCTCATTGCGTTTGCTACTCGCTTGCACGGCAATGCCCAGGCCGATGCCACCAAATGTCCCTATGATGCCCAGGGTCAAGAGCGGTTCGCCTAGCGGCTCCGTGGCACGCAAGGCGTAGCCGAGAGCCAAGCTGCCGCCGATCGAAAGGATGGCAGTTATGGCTGGGGCGATCCATGTCCACCAGAGAGAGTTCCTCTTGGCGACAGGCAGGTTTGTGTTTCGCACGGCATCCTTCTGTGGCGAGCGGAGGCGTACTTCGACGCGCCCTTATGAAGAGCTTGCCTGGATGCAGTCTGGTTGGGAGCCCCCAGTACGGGTGCGTATAGCGAAGGTCGCTGGAGCATCACCCTGGCGTTGGGGCGGACTGAACATGGCTATTTAAGCGGGGTGAAGGGGCTCACCAGAAGCAGCGCGTCAGGCCCGCGCGACCCCCGTGACGATCCACCGGTCGCCGCGCGCCCGGAGGCCCAGCGTGAGGGCGCGCGCGCCGATGTAGACGAGGCCGAAGGCCGCCCACAGCGCGAGGAGCGCGGGGGTGGCGGCGACGCGGCCGGTCCCGGTGAGCCAGGCCACGAGGATCAGCGCGGGGGCGTAGATCGCGAGGTTCACGAGCCCGGCGAGCGCGAGGTACCGGGCGTCGCCGGCGCCGATGAGCACGCCGTCGAGCACGAACACGTACCCGGCGACGGGCAGGCCCACCGCGAGCACGAGGGTCACGGCGGTGAGCATGCGGTGGATCCCCGGATCGCCCGTGAAGACCGGCCCGAGCAGCGGCGAGAGCGCGGCGAGCACGAAGCCGAGGATCACGCCGAGGCCCACGCCCCACTGCACGAGCCGGCGGGCGACGGCCCGCACGCGCGGCACGTCGTCGGCGCCGAGGCCGTGGCCGACGAGCGCCTGGCCGGCGATGGCGAGCGCGTCGAGCACGAACGCGACGGTCGAGAAGAGCGTGAGCGCGATCTGCAGGGTCGCGAGCCCGGTCACGCCGAGGCCCGCGCCCACCGCGACCGTCGCGAGGATCGCCGCCCGGAGCGAGGCCGTGCGCACGAGCAGCCAGCCGCCCGACGCCGCCGAGCGCGCGACGCCGCGGATGCCGGGCCGCAGGGTCGTGCCGGTCGCGCGGGCGGCGCGCACCGCGATCACGACGAAGACCGCGGCCATGCCCCACTGCGCGATGACCGTGCCCCACGCGGATCCGGCGATGCCGAACCCGAGGCCGTAGATGAGGAGCGCGTTCAGCGCCGCGTTCGCCGCGAAGCCCGAGACGGCGACGACGAGCGGGGTGCGCGTGTCCTGCAGGCCGCGGAGGAGGCCGGTCGCGGCGATCACGAGGAGCATCGCGGGGATCCCGGCGAGCGAGATGCCGAGGTAGGTGCGCGCCGCGTCGACCACGGCGGCGGTGGCGATGGGATCGACGTCGGCGCCGCCGGTGTCGGCGAGGGCGCGCACGAGCGGATCCGCGAACAGGAGGCCCAGCACGAGCACCACGGCCCCGAGCGCGAGCGCGAGCCACAGGCCGTCGATGCCCGCGCGGATCGCCCCCGGCCGGTCGCCCGCGCCGAGCCGCCGCGCGACCGTGGGCGTCGTCGCGTACGCGAGGAAGACGAGCAGGCCCACGATCGTCTGCAGGATCACGCTCGCGATGCCGAGCCCGGCGAGCGGTGCGCTGCCGAGGTGCCCGACGAGCGCGGTGTCGGTGAGGAGGAACAGCGGCTCCGCCACGAGCGCGCCGAGCGCCGGCACCGCCAGCGCGAGGATCTCGCGGTCGAGCGGGCGGCGGATCCGCGGGCCGCGGCCGGCGGATCCGGCCGCGGGCTGGGACGCGTCCGTCAGCGGACCGCGTGCGCCAGGCGCTGCACGACCCCGGCGGTCGCCGCCGTGAACGCGCGCGCGACCACGGGGTCGAGCGACGCGAGCGAGATCGGGCCGCGCTCCGCGATGTGCGCGTCGTACGGGACCGTGAAGATCTGCGCCGGTCGGGCGTCGTCGAGGATGCGGTCGATTCGCGCGACGACCGCGGGATCCTCCGGGCGTCCGTCGTGCAGGCGGATGATGACGGCGTTGTCGGCGAGCATGGCCGCGTGCCCGCCGAGCTCGCGCAGGAAGTCGAGCAGCGCGACGGCCTCGAGCACCGCGTCGCCCGCGTTGAGCACGGGCACGACGAGCACGTCGGTGACCTCGATGGCGCCGCGGAAGGCGGACGACGACGGCTGGTTCCCGGAGTCCATGACCCGCATCGCGTAGTACTCGTCGATGAGGCGGGAGACGCCGATCACGTCGTCGCCCGTGAGCTCGCGGCGCGGCCCGACGGACGCGACGACGGAGGCGAAGCTCGTCTGCGGCGCCGTGTAGCCGGCGAGCTGCCCGGCGCTGTGGATCTCGTCGCGGTCGCGCACGAGCTCGCCGAGGCCGCGCTGCGGCTGGCCCTCGGCGCGGTAGCCGAGCGCGCCGGGATCGTCGGTGACCTCGACCACCGCGACGGATCCGCCGCGGACGGAGCCGAGCACGCCGCCGAGGATGAGGGAGGTGGGCGTCTTGCCGACGCCGCCCTTGCGGTTCGCGACCAGGACGCTGACGGCGCGCGACCACGTGGCCTGGCGGATGATGCGCTCGTCGCCCTCGCGACGCGCGACCTCCGCGTTCGCGGCGGCCTCCTCGGCGCCGGGACCGATCTTGAAGACGCCGCCCGTGACGGTGTTCACGAAGCCGCGGAAGCCCGTGCGCGCGATCGCGGGGCCGCGCGGCGCGCGCTGGCCGGTCTGCTCGGGGAAGAGGGTGAGGGCGCTCGACGCCGCGTCGGCGCGCGGGGTGCGCATGGCGTAGCGCTGCGGATCCGCGTCGGGGAACGCCGTGAGGTCGGTGCCGGGGCGGCGGGCGTCGGCGGGAACCTCGTCCTCGTCGGGAGCGGCCGGGAGCGACGCGACCGGGGTCGGCTCGGGGGCTGCGGCGGGCTCGGGCGCGGCGACGGGCTCGGGGCCCGCGGGGGTGATCGGGGCGTGCGGGGCGGCGGCCTGCGCGGAGGAGGCGCCGTCGTCCGTGCCGGGGACGACCGCCGAGTCGGCCTCGACCTCGGTCGACGGGCGCAGCGGCATGCGGAAGGGGTGCGCGTTCACGACGTGGGGCGCGGGGACCGTCCACGCGGATCCGACCGCCGGGGCGACGACCGCGTCGAACGCGGAGGGGGCGGCGGTGTCGTCCTGCGCGGGCGCGGGGAGCTCCTCGGCGGTGTCGTCCGCGTCCTCCGCGGCATCCACCTCGGCCTCGCGCTCGTCGTCGACGAACAGCTCGTCGAACGCGTGCGTGCCGACGACCTCGACGCCGTCGGTGCGCACGTCCTCGTCCTCGGTCTCGGAGCCCTCGGGGGCGCCGGGCACCAGGTCGTCGATGCCGTCGGCCTCGTCGTCGCCGGACGACGTGCCCTCAGCGGGAGCGGCGGCGGGGGATCCGGGACGCACGCGGTCGGGACCGAACAGGCCGCCCTCGGAGGTGCGGGGCACGGCGGGGAACGGATCCACCCAGCGGTGCGCGTCGCCGGAGTCGCCGGAGGACCGGTTCTGCTCCATCTCCTGCTGGCGGCGACGCAGCTCGCGTCGGCTGAGGATGGGGGGCTCGGACGTGCCCCCGCCCTGGGGGCCGGTCTCGTGCGTGTCGTCGGTCATGTGGCTCGCCTTCGTCGTCCCCGCCTGCGCGGACGAGGCTACCAGGGGAGCTCACAGGGCCCGGAACCGGGCGGCGGGGCCTCGGCGGCGGGGATGCGGATCCGCGTCGGTTAGGGTCTCCCCGTGATCCACGGAACCGCCGACGCGCCCGCCGCCGACGACCGCTCGGCCGCGGTCTCCTCCGTCGCCGCGGAGCTGGGCGAGGTCCTCGTGTCGATCCGCTCGCTCCGCCTCGAGCAGGCCGCCATCTTCCACCCCGGGCTGCAGCCCGGCGCCTTCGCCGTCGCGCGCTGGCTCGGCCAGGCCGGGCCGTCGTCGGCCGGCGCGGTCGCCACGGGCCTGCTCATGGACAAGAGCTCGGTCAGCCGCCATCTGCGGGTGCTCCGCGAGGAGGGCTACGTGCGGGACGAGCCGGATCCCGAGGACCGCCGCTCCACCATCCTCAGCCTCACGCCCCGCGCCGAGGACCGCCTCGCGGAGGTCCGGGCCCGCACGCGCGTGCGCCTGCAGAACAGGCTCCACGCCTGGGACGTGGAGGACGTGGAGCAGCTCGCCGCGATGCTGCATCGCTTCAACGCGTCGCCGCGCGACCCCGCCCCGGAGGACTGACGGCCGACGCCGCCCTCCGGCGGTCGCACCGCGGATCTCACCCCGCCTGGTGCACCGCGTAGCTCGCCACGAAGCCCAGCACCGTCACGAGCCCGGTGAGCGCCTGCGCCTTGCGGAACGCCTCGGGGATCATCGTGTCGCAGATCATGGCGAGGATCGCGCCGGCCGCGAACGCCATCACCACCGACTGCCCGCTCTCCGGCAGGCCTCCGAGCAGGGCATACCCGCCGAGCGCGGAGAGGGCGCAGACGAGGGCGATCCCGCTCCACAGCCCGAACACGTAGCGGGCGCTCCGGCCGCTCCGCTTGAGGTCCGCGGTGCTGGACATGCCCTCGGGGAAGTTCGAGATGACGACCGCGACGAGCACGCCGATGCTCAGCGCGCCGCCGCCCGTGAGGCTGAGGCCCTGCACGGCCGTCTCGGGCACGCCGTCGAGCAGGGCGCCGAGCGCGATCCCCACGCCGGTGCCGCCTCCGCCGCCCGCCTTCCCGTGGTGCTTCCTCCGGAACCCGCCGTGCTCGAGGACCTGGTCGAGCACCACGTAGACCACCGCGCCCGCGACGAAGCCGCCGAGGGTGGGGATCACGCCGCCGCTCGTCGCCGCCTCGTCGACCAGGTCGAACGACAGCGCCGAGATGAGGACGCCGGCGCCGAACGCCATCACCAGCGCGACGACCTCCCGCGGGACCTTCACGAACCACGCGACGAGGGATCCGACGACGAGCGAGAGCCCGGACAGCAGGCCGGCGAGACCGGCCAGGAGGAGAGGCGACATGGCTTCGAGGATGCTCCTCGTGCGGGGTGGTCGTCACCCCGACCACGCCGTCCCCGGGATCACCGCCCCGTGGAGACCCCCGCGTCGCGGAGCGCCAGGTCGGCGAGCTGGCGGACCACGCGCGGGTCGCCCGCGCGCCAGGCGGCGACGGGATCCGGGTGCGCCTTCAGCAGCGCCGCGGGCTTCCGCGACGAGAGCGCCCGCAGCGCGAGCAGCTCGGTGCCGCCGGGCGTCGCGGCGAGCGAGCGGGCGACGGCCGCGCGGCGCGCGAACGATATCCGGCGCAGCAGCCAGTACCGCACGATGAACGCGATCGGCACGAGGGCCACGAGCAGGCCGAGCACGAGCGCGACGGTCCCGACGAGCGACTGCTGGTCGCGGCCGGCCTGCACGAGGCCGGATCCGATGCCGCTCGCGTCCTCGAACGGCCCGCGCGCCGCGTCGCCCACGAGCGGCAGGCCGCCGAGCGCGTCGGCGGCGTCGGTCATCGCGCCGCTGAGCCGCGTGCCCGAGGTCTCCATGCTGCGGCCGAGGTCGCCGAGCGGGCGGATCAGCGCGGCCACCGCGATCCCCATCAGCACCGACACGACGATGCCCGCGAGCGCCGCGGTGTCGGCCGCGATCTGCCGGGCGCGGACGAGGGGGAGCGCGGAGTAGGGCTGCATGCGTCCAGCCTGGCCCGCGGGCCGACGGACGCGCGTCAGCTCGCCGGGTCGTCGAGCGCGTCGAGCTCCCGCAGCGCCTCGCGCGCCCGCTCGAGCCGCGCGTCCTCCGGCTCGTCCCACCAGCGCGGGCCGCGCTCGCCGAGGCCGTGCTTCGCGAGGCCGATCCGCTCGCGGGCCGCCGTCACCGCGTCGTCGTCTCCCGCGCGCCTCGCCGTGCGGACCCCCGAGCGCCCGCGGCCGAGGTGGGACGTCAGCGCGTCGACCATGTCGGCCGGCAGCGACGGATCCGTGCGCGGCCAGCGCCGACCGTCGACGACCAGCCAGCGCTCGTCCTCGATCGCGGCAGCCGATGCGGCCGACGCGGCCTCGTCGTCGGGATCCTGGGGGCGGTCGGTCATGATCCCGACGCTAGCCCCGGCCTCGGCCGGCGGCCGGCCGCGTGCGGCGACCGGCCATGCGCGAGGGCCGGGGCGCACGCACGCCCCGGCCCTCCGATCGGCCCCCCGATCAGCTCAGCGGGTCACCCCGCGAGCAGCTTGCGCAGGTCAGCCCCGCCACACCTGGACGACCGACGGACGCGGTCCGCGCCAGGCGCCCTTGGGCGGGGTGGCGCCGGCGGGCACGTAGTCCGGGAAGAAGGAGTGCTGCTCGGCGAACGAGCCGTCCTCTCCCGGGTGCTGCACGGCGACGAAGACCATGCCCTCCTTGTCGTGGATGACCGGGCCGCAGGTCTCCGCCTCGGTGGGCACGGAGAGGAACTGCTGCACGTGGCCGCGCTCGGACCCCTCCAGCGGCACCTTGAACAGGGCGTCGTTGAGGCCGATGGTGCTCGGGGCGCCGTCGGTGGAGATCCAGAGGTTGCCCTCGGAGTCGAACGCGACGTTGTCCGGGCAGCTGATGGGCGAGACCTTGTCCTTCGGGAAGCCCGCGAAGTAGGTGGACTCGTTCTTCGCCGGGTCGCCCGCGACGAGGAGCAGGTTCCACGTGAAGGTCGTGGAGCGGAGGTCGCCGCCGTCCTCGGTGATCTCGACGATGTGGCCGTCGCGGTTGGTCGTCCGCGGGTTCATCTCCGTGGCGCCCTCCTTGCCGGCCTTGCCGCGGTCGGTGTTGTTGGTGCACGCGACGTAGATCTTGCCGGTGATGGGGCTGGGCTCCACGTCCTCGCAGCGATCCATCTTGGTCGCGCCCACGGCGTCGGCCACGAGGCGGGTGCGGATGAGCGCGTCCTCGATGGTGAAGCCGGGGACGGGGCAGACGCCGTCGACCGCGATCGGGATCCACTGGCCGATGCCGTCGAACTGGCCGTCGGAGGGGAGCTGGCCGGTGCCGGTGATCTCCGCGACGGGCGAGTCGCCCGTGAAGCGCGCCACGTAGAGCGAGCCGCGCGTGAGGAGCTGCTTGTTCTTGCGGCGGTCCTGGCGCGAGGTGCCGGTGACCATCGTGTCGTGCGAGACGAACTTGTAGAGGTAGTCGAAGCGCTCGTCGTCGCCCATGTACGCGGCGACGTGGCCGCTCGTGCCGGCGATGACGTTCGCGCCCTCGTGCTTGAAGCGGCCGAGCGCGGTGTGCTTGACGGGCGCCTCGCCGGGCTCGAACGGGTCGACCTCGACGATGTAGCCGAAGCGGTTCGGCTCGTTCTCGTAGCCGGGGGTGCGGGCGTCGAAGCGGGGGTCGATGGACTCCCAGCCGCGACCCGTGGCCTTGTCGGCGAGGCCGTAGCGCTTGTCGGCGGCGGAGGTGCCGGCGGTGCGGAAGTAGCCGTTGAAGTTCTCCTCGCCGGAGAGCACGGTGCCCCACGGGGTGGTGCCGCCGGCGCAGTTGCCGAGGGTGCCGAGGATCGTGGTGCCCTTGGGGTCGTCCTTGGTGCGGAGCGCGGCGGATCCGGCGACGGGCCCGGTCACGGTGAAGGGCGTGTCCGCGGTGATGCGGCGGTTGCGGTGGTGGCCGATCGTGTAGGTCCACGGCTGGCCGACCGTCTTGCGGCGGAGCGCGACGACGGACATGCCGTGCGAGGCCTTGCCGATGCGGCGCTGCTCGTCGCGCTCGGCGTCGTCGGCCGCGGGCGGGAACATGATGTTCTCGTTCGTGTACTCGTGGTTGGCGACGAGCAGCGCCTCCTTGTTCCGGTAGTTGACCGGGATGATGTCGACGTAGTCGTTGTTGTAGCCGAACTGGCGCGCCGCGAGCTTGGCCGTCTGGTTGTCGGCGTCGAAGTCGTCGGCGTAGCTGAAGATCGGGTCGCCCCAGCGGATGATCGGCGCCCAGCGGTACCCGGTGGGCACGTCGAACTGGTCGACGGAGGCGTCGACGGGCGTGATCGGGGTGAAGGGCAGGTTCGACGCGGCCTGCGCGGCGGCGGCCTCGGCGCCGGGGGCGGCGGCGTTCTGCGCCACGAGGATCGCGAGGGCACCGGCGCCCGCGCCGCCGAGCAGCGTGCGGCGCGAGAGGGCGCGGCCGGCGATGTCGCGGAAGTAGGCGTTGTCGGTGACGTTCGGCACGGGCTTCGTGCACGCGTCGTCGCACTTGAGGTGGCAGGTGACGGTGCTGCGCTTGCCGCGGGCGTGGGGATCGCGCGACAGGATCGGCAGCAGCCGGTGGTGGGTCTCACGGGTGAGGGTCATGTGGGGTCTCCATCGATCTCGGGCGTCTCCTCCGGGCACGGCGGACGCATCACACTCGAAAGGTATTGACGCCCCCGGGCGCGCCCCCGACTCGTGGGTGGACGCCGGGTGAACCGGGGATGGCCGGATCGCGCGGGCGTACCGTCGAGGTGCGGCGCGGATCCGCGTCGCCGACACCCGAGGAGGATCCCCATGGCCAGGTTCGACACGAAGACCGCTCTCGTGACAGGCGGTGGCAGCGGCATCGGCGCCGCGATCTCCCGCGCGCTCGCCGCGGAGGGCGCGTCGGTCGTCGTCACCGACATCCGGCTGGAGGCGGCCGAGCGCGTCGTCGCCGAGATCGAGGCCGCCGGCGGCACGGCCACCGCGTTCCGCCAGGACACGTCGAAGGCGGAGGACTCGGAGGCCGCGGTCGGCCACGCGGTCACCACCTACGGCGCCCTGCACCTCGCGGTGAACAACGCGGGGATCAGCGCGCCCGCGGCCGACATCGGCGAGTACGACATCGCGGCGTGGGACCGCACCCGCGCGGTGGACCTCGACGGCGTCTTCTACGGCCTCCGCTACGAGCTGCCCGCGATGGTGGAGGCGGGCGGCGGCGCGGTCGTCAACATGAGCTCGGTGCTCGGATCCGTCGGCTTCGCCCAGAACGCGGCCTACGTCGCGAGCAAGCACGCCCTCGTCGGCCTCACCAAGGTCGCGGCGCTCGAGTACACGGCGCGCGGCGTGCGCACCAACGCGGTCGGCCCGGGCTTCATCGACACCCCGCTCGTGCGCTCCTCCCTCTCGGCCGACGCGCTCGCGTTCCTCGAGAGCCAGCACGCGACCGGCCGCCTCGGCACCGACAAGGAGGTCTCCGCGCTCGTGCTGTTCCTGCTCAGCGACGACGCGTCCTTCGTCTCGGGCAGCTACCACCTGGTGGACGGCGGGTACTCGGCGCGCTGATCCGCGGGTGACGGCGAAGGCGACGTCGTCGGGAGCGGCTCCGGCGGGTGCGAGCGGCTAGGGTCGCCCCATAGCGCAGAGAGCGAGACCGATCCATGACGGCGTCACCACCGCCCGGAGCGCCGCCCGCCGCGCCCCGCCCCACGATGAAGCACGTGGCGGACCTCGCGGGCGTGGGCATCAAGACCGTCTCGCGCGTCGTCAACGGCGAGCCCAACGTCTCCGCGGAGATGACCGAGCGGGTGCGGGCCGCGGTGGAGCAGCTGCAGTACCAGCCCGACCTCCACGCCGGCAGCCTGCGCCGCACCGACCGGCGCACCCGCACGCTCGGCCTCCTCGTCGGCAGCGTGGCCAACCCGTTCTCGGGGGCCGTGCACCGCGCCGTCGAGGAGGTGGCGAGGGAGCGCCGTGTCGCCGTCTTCGCCTCGAGCCTCGACGACGACCCCGACCGCGAGCGCTCCTCCGTCGACGCGTTCCTCGCCCGCCGGGTCGACGGGCTCATCCTCACCACCATCGCGCCCAGCCAGGCGTACCTCGGCGTCGCGGCGTCGCGCGGCACCCCGCTCGTGTTCGTCGACCGCGTGCCGGTCGGGCTGGAGGCCGACGCGGTCATCGTCGACAACGCGGACGGCGTCTCCCGGGCCGTGGCGCACCTCGCCGACCGGGGGCACCGCCGCATCGCGTTCCTCGGCGACCGGCCGGGGATCTCCACGGCCCGGGAGCGCGAGCGCGGCTTCGTCGACGAGATGGGCCGGCGCGGCCTGCCCGTGCTGCCCGGCCACGTGCTCGACGGCGCGTCCGACGAGCGCGTGGCCGCTGCGCTCGCCGAGCGCCTGCTCGCCCTGCCCGAGCCGCCGACCGCGATCGTCAGCGGGCAGAACCTCATCACCATCGGCGTGATCACGGCCCTCCGGCGGCACGACGCCCAGCGGCGCATCGCGCTCGTGGGCTTCGACGACCTGCCCATGGCGGCCCTGCTGGATCCGGCCGTCACCGTGATCGCGCAGGACCCGTCGGGCATCGGCCACGCCGCCGCCGAGCGCGTCTTCGCCCGGCTCGACGGCGACACCGGCCCCGCGCGGACCGTCGTCGTCCCCACCACGCTCATCGTCCGCGGCTCCGGAGAGGTCCCCGTCCATGGATGACCAGCCCATCGTCGTCGTCGGCGACGCCCTGATCGACCTCATCCGCGAGGACGGCGAGGAGACCGCCTTCGTCGGCGGGGCGGCGCTCAACGTCGCCGTCGGCCTCGCGATCCTCGGCCACCGCGTGCAGCTCGTCGCGATGGTCGGCGACGACGCGCACGGCGCCCGCATCCGCGCCGAGCTCGACGCGCACGGGGTCGAGCTGATCGCCACGGTCGGCCCGTCGGGCACCTCCGTGGCGGTCAGCGAGCGCGAGGACGGCGAGCCGCGGTACTCCTTCAACGAGGCCGCGTGGAACCGGCGCGTGCGCATCGGCGACGCGGAGCGGGCGGCGCTGGACGCGGCGTCGCTCGTGGTCGTCAGCTGCTTCCCCTACGACGACCACGAGCAGGCCGACGAGCTGCTGGCCGCCGTGCGGGATCCGCGCGCGCGCCTCCTCGTCGACCCGAACCCGCGCGCCGGCATGCTCCACGACGCCGCCCGGTTCCGCGCCGGGTTCGCGCGCGCGGCGGCGGAGTCGCTGCTCGTGAAGATCGGCGACGACGACACCGCGCTCCTCGGCCTGGGCGCGCTGGCCGACGCGCGCGCGGCGCTCCACGACGCGGGCAGCCGCCTCGTGCTCGCGACCGAGGGATCCCGGGGCGCCTCCGTGCAGCTCGAGGACGGGGCGGTGGTCGCGGCGGGCATCACGCCGGATCCGCGGCCCGTCGTCGACACCATGGGCGCCGGCGACGCGTGCCTCGCCGCCGCGGCCGACGCCATCGCGCGCCGGGGTGCGCCCGGCACGCCCGCGGAGGGCGAGGCGATGCTCCGCACCTGCATGGCGATCGCCGCGGCCACCTGCCGCGAGCACGGCGCGCTGCTGCGGATGCCGACGGCCTGAGGCGGGCGCAGGGCGCAGGGTACCGGTGCTCGGGGCCGTGCGATCCGGCTCCCGCGTGCGGCGTAGCGTCGACGCGAACGAATCGATCGAACCGCCGAGTGGGACCCTCTCGGCGGCGGTGCTCGAGCAGGTCAGCGCCGTCCTCCGTGACGCGTCTGCCGGCGACACCCTTCCTCGGCAGGCGGCAGCGGGCCCTGCGCCGCGCACCGATGGAGCAGACGAGGAGGATCACCATGAGCGATCCACGAACCCTGATCATCGGCGGGACCGGCACGGTCGGCTCGGCCGTCATCGCCGAAGCCCTCCGCCGGGGGATGACCGGGCTGAGGGTCATGAGCCGCGACCCGCGTCGGCTCGCGGACCTCCCCGGCGGCGTCGAGGGCGTGGTCGGCGATCTGGGCGATCCCTACGACGCGATGCCGGCGTTCGAGGGTGTCCAGCAGATGTTCCTGGCCCTGACGGGGACACGCACCGAGCTGTACGAGACGACCGTCGCGGTGGACCACGCCGTGGCGGCGGGGGTCCGCCGGATCGTCTACCTGTCCGTCCAGGACCTCGACCGGGCGCCGCAGGTGCCCCACAACTCCGCGAAGCTCGCGGTGGAGTCCCTCCTCGAGAAGAGCGGCGTCGAGGCCTGCTTCCTCCGGGTCAACAACTTCTTCCAGAACGACGTCTGGTACCTCGACGCGATCCGCGATGGCGTCTACCCGCAGCCCCTCGGCGGGGCGGGAGTCTCACGGGTCGATGTGCGCGACATCGCGGAGGTCGCGGTGAGCGCCCTGACCCCGGGGACGGAGCTCGCCGGTCCGATCGACGTGGCCGGCCCGACCGCGTGGACCGGTGAGGCGACGGCCGCGGCCCTGTCCGAGGCCCTCGGGACGACCGTGACCTACGGAGGAGACGACCTGGCGGCCTGGCGCGAGGCGTCCCTGGCCTCCATGCCCCCCTGGCTCGTGTACGACTACGAGCGCATGTACTCCGGCTTCCAGCGCGACGGCCTCGTCGGGAGCCCCGAGGCCATCGAGCGTCTCAGCGCGATCCTCGGGCATGCGCCCCGGTCCTACGAGGACTACGTGCGCGAGCTGCTGGGGTCCGCCGCGTAGGGCGGTGCGCCCCGGATCCGCCGCCGGCTCAGCGCGTGAGCGCGAGGGCGAGCGCGGCCAGGCCCACGCACGCGGTGAGCGCGGCGACGAGCGCGGGGAGCGCGCCGCCGGGGAGCGCCTCGGTGCCGGGCCCGGTGGATCCGGAGGTCAGGATCCGGTGCACGCGCCGGTACCGGCGGTGCGCGGTCGCGAGCACAACGAGGGCGGCCGCCACGCCGACCGCGGCGACCACGATGCCGGCCGGACCGAGGAGCGCCGGGAGCACGCGCAGCCCGAGCAGGGATCCGGCCACGAGCGCCAGCGCCGTGCGCCGCCAGGCGAGGGCGGTGCGCTCGGGCTGGAGGCCGGGGTCGAAGGGGTGCGCGGCCGGATCCGGGGCGCTCACGCCGTCAGCACGCCCAGCAGCACGAGCACGCCGGCGGCGACCACGGCGATCCCGAGGGGCAGGGACAGCGCGGCGGAGGGCAGCGGGCGGTCGCGGCGGAGGGCGCGCTCGGTGCGCATCCAGCCGATCCACGCCTGCGCCGGCGCGGTGATCCCGGCGACGATCAGCACGAGCGAGGCCGCGAGCCGGAACCCCGGCTGCAGCCCGAGCGCCAGCGCCTCCAGCGCGACGCCGCCGGCGAGGAGCGCGAGCGAGGTGCGGATCCACGCGAGGAACGTGCGCTCGTTGGCGAGCGTGAACCGCACGTCGGGCTCGACGCCCTCGCGGTAGACGCGGCGCGGGAAGCGGCGATCGGGGGCGGTCATGCGGCGGGATGGCGCACGGTCGGCACCGCGTCGGGCTGGGGCATGCGCCCATTCTCGCGGGATCCGGCGAGGGCGGCGTCGACGGACGCACGGTGCCGACGCTCGATCGCCTGGCCCGCGTAGCTCGCGGCGACGATGAGGGCGGCGCCGCACGCGCCCGCCGGCCCGATCGCCTCGCCCGCGACCACGACGCCCACCAGCAGCGCCCACACCGGCTCCGTGCCCATGAGGATGCTCGCCCGCGACGCCGAGGTCCGCCGCACGGCCCAGAGCTGCACCGCGAACGCGAACAGCGAGCACAGCACCCCGAGGAAGAGGACGCCCGCCCAGCCCCGCGCGTCGAGCGAGGCGGCCGCGGCGGGCAGGTCGGGCCCCGCCATCGCGGAGAAGAGGGCCGCGCACACGCCCATCTGCACGAGGACCACGCCGAGGGATCCCTCGCTCCGCCCGCGCGTGAGGTGCCCGCTCGCGGTGACGTGCACGGCCCGCACGACCGCCGCGGCGATCACCAGCCCGTCGCCCGGCGTCGGCGCGCGCAACCCGCCCTCGGAGACGAGCAGGGCGACGCCGACCACGGCAGCGACCGCCGCGACGAAGTACGACCGCGGCAGCCACGCGCGCGACGCGGCGCCCTCGAGCACGGGCGTCATCACGAGCGCCAGGCTGATCAGGAGGCCCGCGTTGGTCGCGCTCGTCAGGTGCACGCCCCAGGTCTCGAGGCCGATGACCGCGGCCTGCGAGCAGCCGAGCGCCGCCGCGATGAGGAGGCCGCGACCGCGGGGCAGCCGCTCGCGCCGGGCCAGG
Organism: Clavibacter michiganensis; assembly: GCF_002151125.1. Taxonomy (GTDB): domain Bacteria; phylum Actinomycetota; class Actinomycetes; order Actinomycetales; family Microbacteriaceae; genus Clavibacter; species Clavibacter michiganensis_C. Next base: position 254,853 of record NZ_MDJZ01000017.1, on the reverse strand, counting down.
CAGACGAGCCCGGTCGCGACGGCCGCGACGAGGAAGCGCAGCGCGACGGCCGCGGGCACGCCCGTCTCCGCCGCGAGGTCCTTGGCCGCCAGGAAGCTCGCGCCCCAGACCGCGGCGACGGCCAGGAGCAGCAGGTCGACGACGGGCTCGGGGCGGGTGCGGGAGGTCACGCCCCCACTTTCCGGCAGTCGACCCGGAAGATTGACGGGCATCGTCTTCATCGATGCGTTAGACAGTGCTCATGGATCCCGCCCGCCTCCGCCTCCTCCGCGAGCTCGGCGACCGGGGCAGCGTCGCGGCCGTGGCGGTCGCGATGCACGTGAGCGCGTCCGCCGTCTCGCAGCAGCTCGCCGCGCTGCAGGCCGGCGTCGCCGTGCCGCTGACCACCCGGCGCGGTCGGCGCCTGGTGCTCACGGAGGCGGGGGAGGCGCTCGCCGCGGCGTCGGTGCGCGTGGACGAGGCGCTCGCCGCGGCCCGCGACGCCGTGGGGTCGTTCCTCGAGCACGACTCCCGGGCCGTCCGCGTCTCCGCGTTCCACAGCGCCGGGCTCGCGCTGTTCGGACCGCTGCTCGCCGAGCTGGCGGGGGCCGAGGGATCCGCCGCCGGGGTCCGCGTCGCGCTGGCCGACGCCGACGTGGCGCAGGGCGACTTCGCGGGCCTCACCGCGGATCACGACCTGGTCGTCGCGCACCGCCTCCCGCACGACCCGTCGTGGCCGACCGCCCGGCTCGTGGTCGTGCCGCTCCTGGTGGAGCCGCTCGACATCGCGCTGCCCGCCGGGCACCCGCTCGCCGCCTCCTCGGGCATCGCGCCGGACGCGCTCCGCGACGAGCGGTGGATCTCCACCCACGCGGGGTTCCCGCTCGCGGGCGTGCTCGAGCACCTGGGCGCGCTGATCGGGCAGGCGCCGCGCATCGTCCACCGCGTCAACGAGTTCTCGGTGGCGGCGCAGATCGTGCGGAGCGGCGACGCGATCGCCGTGATGCCCCGGACGACCGGCGCCCCGCTCGCGGTCGACGGGCTGGTGCTGCGGCCGGTCGTCGGCGCGACGCTGGTGCGCCACGTCGACGTGCTCGCCCGCCCGGACGCGCTCGCGCAGGCGCCCGTCCGCGCCGTGCTGGCGGCGCTGCGGCGGGTGGCCGATGCCGCGGCGGAGGCCGCCGAGCGGACCGCCGCGACCTGAGCCGTCGCGCCACGGGTCACGCGCGGTCCCGGAGCCCCCGGTCGATGAAGTCGAGCACCCACGCGAAGCTCTCCTCGATGTCGGTGCTCATCTGGAAGCTGTCGGACGCCTCGAGCGTGGCGAAGCCGTGCAGCACGCTGCGCAGGGTGCGGAGGGCGTGGATCCGGTCGGCCTCGTCGAGCCGGTACCCGTGCAGCACGGTGCCGAGCGCCTCGAGGGTGCGGTCGCGGGCGGGGATCAGCGGGTCGTCGTCTCCCACGGGCCGGGCGCGCACGCCCGCGGCGTACCGGCCGGGGTGCTGCCGCACGTAGTCCCGCAACGAGTGCGCCGCGCCCGCGAGCGCGTCCACGCCCGCCCGGCCGCGGGTCGCGTCGCCCATGGACGCGGCCACCTCGGTCGCGCCGAGCACGGCGATGCGGTGGACGAGGTCCGCCAGCGACTCGACGTGCTTGTAGAGCGACGGCGTCCGCACCCCGAGCCGCTCGGCGACGGCGCCCATGCTCAGCCGGTCGAGTCCGATCTCGTCGGCGAGCGTCGCGCCCGCCTCGGTCACGGCGGCGGCGTCGAGGCCGGCCCTAGGCACGGGAGTCCGGGGTCGCGGTGCGCAGCGTGCGGTCGAGGAAGGGCAGCAGCAGGTCGACGACCCGGTCGGGCGTCTCGGTGTGCGGGTAGTGCCCGGCGCCGTCGATCACGGCGAGCTCGCCGAGGCCCGCGGGCAGGTCGGCCAGGATCCGCTCGCCCTCGGCGCGGGGGTCGGCCCAGTCGGGATCCGCGCTCCCCTCGACCACGAGCACGGGGCAGCGCACGTCGGCGAGCTGCCGGCCGGCGTCGGCCGGGCTCATCTTCGCCATCGCGCGCAGGGTCGCCATGCGCTCGGGCCGCGTGAGGGCGCTCCGGATGAGGGAGCTCTCGGAGTCCCAGTCCGCGGGCTTCGTCGGGAACGCGAGGTCGAGGTACCGCATCCACGCGGTGAGGCTGCCGGTGAGGAGCACGCGGCCGAGCTGCACGGTCGCGGCGCGATGGGTCCGCACGCGGAGGAGCCCGCGGAGGTCGGCCGACTGGGCGCGCGTGAAGGGCGCGAGCTCGACGACGCCGGCGATGAGGTCGGGCGCGGTGGCGGCCGCGATGGTCGCCGCGCCGCCGCTGATGGACTGGCCGACGATCACGGCGGGTCCGCCGAGGTGGCGCACGAGGGCGACCAGGTCGCCGGCGATGTCGGTGCGGCTGTACCCGGTCCAGCCGGTGCTCGACTCGCCGCAGCCGCGGATGTCGACGTTCGCGACGCGGTAGCCGGCGGCCACGAGGGCCGGCACGACGAAGCGGTAGGAGCGGCGGCTGTCGCCCATGCCGTGGGCGAGGACGACGAGCGGGCCGTCGCCCTCGAGGTCGTAGGCGAGGGTCTCCGCGCCGATGCTCAGTGCCTGGATCATGTCGTCCTCCGAAGTGGCTAATGGGAATAGCCATAAGCTAACACCATTAGCCGCGGTGCGCCAGGGGCACCAGGATCCGGCTCAGCCGCCGATGCCCTCCAGCTCCGCGAGCGCGTCCTCGGGCAGTCGGATCCGGGCGCCCGCCACGTTCTCGCGCAGGTGCTCGACCGACGACGTGCCCGCGATCACGAGCACGTTCGGCGACCGCTGCAGCAGCCACGCGAGCGCGACGGGCAGCGGCGCGGAGCCGAGATCGGCCGCCACGCGCGCCAGCGTCTCCGACTGCAGCGGCGAAAAGCCGCCGAGCGGGAAGTACGGCACGTACGCGATGCCGTCCGCGGCCAGCTCGTCGATGAGGGCGTCGTCGTCGCGGCGGGCGAGGTTGTAGTGGTTCTGCACGCTCACGATCGGCGCGATGGCTCGGGCCTCGGCCACCTGCGCGGGGCTGACGTTGCTCACGCCGAGGTGCCGGATCAGGCCCTCCTGCTGCAGCTCGACCAGGGCCGTGAACGGCTCCTCGACGGATCCGTCGGTCGGGCTGTCGAACGCGCCGACGCGGAGGTTCACGACGTCGAGCACGTCGAGGGTCAGGTGCGTGAGGTTGTCGTACACGGCCTGGCGGAGCTCGGCCGCGGAGAGCGCCTGCGGCCAGCGGCCCTTCGCGTCGCGCAGGGATCCGACCTTCGTGACGATGTGCAGGCGCTCGGGATACGGGAACAGCGCCTCCTCGATGAGCGCGTTCGTGTGGCCGGGCCCGTAGAAGTCGGCCGTGTCGATGTGCGTGATCCCGAGTGCGACCGCCTCGCGCAGCACGGCACGGGCGGCGTCCGGATCCGCGGGCGGCCCGAACACGCGCGGCCCGGCGAGCTGCATGGCGCCGTAGCCGAAGCGCGTGACGGTGAGGTCGTCGGCGAGGGGGAAGAGCCCTCCGGGCAGGTCGGTCGGCATGGCGATCCTCTCGGGTGGCGCGGCGGGCGGCGTGCGCCGGGCGATGTGCGCCCACTCTCCCGCGGGGGCCCGCTCCGGCGCCCGCACTCGCAGGAGCCCGTGAGCGGATCCGTGCGCGAGTGCGGGCCGCGCCGCTGAGCGTCGTCGGAGGGCGAGCGCTCCGCATCGGCGGGCGAGGTCGAGGTCCGTGCGGGCCCGCCGGGAGGGGGCCCGCAGGGACTCGGGCTCATCGGACGTGGGTGCTGAGCCACCGGTAGGGGTCGATGCGCGTGGACCCGTAGGCGAGCTCGAAGTGCAGGTGCGGGCCGGTGCTGGCACCGGTCGTGCCGACCCGTCCCACGGGGGTGCCTGCCTCGACGACCTGGCCGGCGCGCAGGGGGACGGATCCGGACTGCATGTGGGCGTACGTGCTGCTGATCCGCGTCCCGTCGACCTCGTGATCGATGACGACGTGGACGCCGAGCCCCGAGTTCGAGCTCACGACCTGTCGGACGACGCCCCGAGCGATGGACTGGATGCCGGCGCCGTTCCCGGGGTCGAAGTCCAGGCCCTGGTGGTTGGACGAGCAGCCCGAGCACGGCGACGCACGTGGGCCGTAGGGGCTCGAGATGCGCATCGACGACGGGATCGGCCAGCGCACCTCGGTGCCCCCGGGGACGGCGGACGGCGCGGCGCCGGCGCCGGACGTGGTGCCGAGCGTCTGGACGGGGACGACGGGCGGGGGCGGCGGAGGCGGCGGCAGCGTGACGGAGAAGCCGGGCTCGCTGGTGACGGTGTACGCGGCTCCGTCCACCTGCAGGGTCTGGATCTCACCGGTCGCGGGGTCGTGCACGGTCACGGCACCGCCGGCGATGTCGTCGGGAACGGCGTAGGCGGGGAGGCCGTGGGTCACGGCGATCGCGCCGGCGGCGAGCATCGCGCCGAGCGCGGTCTTCCACGGGCTGGTGCTGCTGCGCCGCGCGTCGGTCGCCGGCGTGGTGTGCGCCTGGATGGTGCGGGCGCGGCGGCGTGCCTCCTGCTGCCAGGTGAGGGGCCGACGGGCGATCGGGGCGGGTTCGGGCTGTTCGAACGTCGCGCGTCGAGGAGAGGTGACGCGAGCCGGCGGCGCGACGCGGGCACGGCGCCCGTTCGATCCGTGCGCGGAGGGTGTCTCGGTGTGCACTGGGGCCTTTCAGGGTGCAGGCGGGCATGACGGCATCACGGTGCGGCCGTCTGCGCCGCGGAGAGCGGAAGAGGAGGAGCGGACGTCAGGAGTCGAGCAGCGCGCGCATGCGGGAGATCTCGTCCTCCTGCGTGGCGACGATGCCTTCGGCCATCTCGATGGCGTCCAGGTCCTGGCCGTCGTCGATCTCGGTCTGCGCCATCTCGATGGCACCGGTGTGGTGCTCGATCATCCGGGTGAGGAACAGCCGCTCGGCCTCGGCACCCTCGGCGGCGTCGAGCTCCTGCATGTCGGAGTCGGACATCATGCCGGCCATGCCGTGGTCCATGCCGGACATCGGATCGATGCCCCACCGGTCCGCCCAGCCGGACAGCTGCTCGATCTCCGGGACCTGCGCCTCCGTGATCTCCGTCGCCAGGGCGGTCACCTCGGGGCTGATGCCGGTCTTGCCGAGGAGCATGTCGCTCATCTCGATGGCCTGCTCGTGGTGCGGGCGCATCATCTGGACGAACATCTCGTCCGCAGCGTTGACCTGCGTGCTGGTGGCCTCGGCGGGCGCGGAGGCGCTCGTCGCAGGTGTCGTCTCGGCGCCGCTGGTGGCGCAGCCGGTCAGCGTCAGCGCGGCCGCGAGGGCGACGCCGGCGCCGAGCAGGGGGGTGGTGTTCTTCATCGTCTGTCTCGTCCTGTCCATGCGATCGGGATGGCAGGGCCGGATCCGTGCAGCGCACGGCGCCGCGGATCAGCCCGGGTCTCTGGTCGATGCAGGACGGGTCAGATGCGGAAGACGGACAGCGAGGCGGGTGAGGGCGGGGCCGGCGACCACGCGCCGTCGGACGCGATGCGGGGAAGGACTCGACGACCGAGCGGGTCGTCGACGTGAGGGGCGAGGCGGAGCATCCGGAGGAGGGCGAGGCCGAGGGCGCCGAGGAGCATGAGGGTGGCCGATGCCACCAGGACCACGCCGCCGAGCATGGCTGCGGAGGGGAAGTCGGATGCGGACGCCTCGGCGACGAAGGCGGGCTCCATCGCGATGTCGGGGCGGCTGTCGCCCACACCGTGGCCGGTGCCGTGGGCATGCAGGTCACCGGCGGAATGCACATGCGGCGTACCCGGGGACTCACCCCAGCCCTGCGCGGTCGGGCTCATCACGACGAGGCCCACGACGACCGCGATCAGGGCGACCAGCTTCACCAGGAGCCCGAGGAACGGGGTCGCCGCGAGGCGGTCGTGCAGGGTCGGAGTCGACACGGTGACCATGCGGACTCCTTCCTGTCGCCGCGGGTACTCGGCGTACGTTACCCGATCGTGATGCGGAAACCACGCGGACCGCAGGTGTTCGCATCCACTCGCCCGCTGCTCGCCACCGCCCCTCGCGCGGGGTGATGCCGGCTGGCCGACGGATCCGCACGCGGACCCCGGGGGGAGCATCCGGATGCCCCGGGGGAGGGGGGCCCTCGGCGGTCGGTCCGCACGGGCAGGGCGACGAGGCGCTCGGAGCGGATCTGCGTGCGGTCGCCCTAGGAGGAGGCGGCGGGTCCCGTCCCCGGCGCCGCCTGCGCCGCCGGGTGCGCCCTCCGCGTCGCCAGCACGCGCGAGAACACGAGCACGAGGAGCCCCGCGGCCGGGATGAAGATCAGGCCGAAGCGGAGCGACGAGGCGTCCGCGATTGCGCCGACGACGGGCGGCGAGACGAGGAAGCCGAGCCGCAGCAGCCATCCGACGATCGTGAGGCCGGTGCCGGGCTTGAAGCCGGGCAGCTCGTCGGCTGCCTGCATGGCGGCGGGGATGAGGGTCGCGACGCCGAAGCCCGCGACGCCGAACCCGACGATCGTGCCGACGATGCTCGGGAACGCGAGCGCCGCGCCCATCCCCACCAGCACGAGCACGCCGCCGAGGCGGGCGATGGCGCGCTGCCCGAAGCGGTCGACCATGCGGTCGCCGAGCATCCGGCCGATGAACTGCATGCCCTGCAGCGAGATGAAGCCGAGGCCGGCGACGAACGCCGAGGATCCGAGATCGCGCGAGAGGTAGATGGCCGACCAGGTGCTGCCGGCGTCCTCGACGATGGCGCCGCCGGACGCGATGATCACGAGCGCGAGCAGCACGCCGTACTTCGCGACGAGGCCGAGCGCGCGGGGGGAGGCGGCGCGCGCGAAGTCGCCCTCGGGATCCGGCGCGTGCGCGTGCGCGGCGCCGCCCTCGCCGGGCTCCGGCTCCGGCCCCTTCAGCAGCCACGCGAGCGAGGCGACGGCCAGCGCGCTGAAGACGACCGCCGAGATGGAGAGGTGCACGACGAGGGGCAGGCGGATCTGCGCGGCGGCCGCGCCCATGAGCCCGCCGGCGACCGCGCCGATGGACCACACCGCGTGGAAGGAGTTGATGATCGACCGCCCGTACAGCCGCTGCACGCGGAGCGCGTGGGAGTTCTGCGCCACGTCGGTGATGGAGTCCATGGCGCCCGCGAGGAACAGGGCGCCCGCGAGCACGAGCCAGCCGGGCGCGAGGCCGGCCAGGAGGATCCCCATGGAGGCCACCACGGTCGCCGCGACCGCCACGCGGGCCGAGCGGAACCGGCGGATGAGGACGCCCGCGGCGAGCCCCGCGATGAGCGCGCCGAGCGGCGACGCCGCCACCGCGGCCCCGAAATCGAGGTTCGCGAGCCCGAGCTCCGCCTTGATCGACGGGTACCGCGGCAGCAGGTTCGCGAAGATCGCGCCGTTGGTGAAGAAGAGGATGCCGACGGCGACGCGCGCGCGGCGGACGTCGCGGGTCGGGGCGGGCGTGCGCGACAGCGTCGGCGCGGACGGGGAGGGCATCGTCGGTCTCTCTCTGGCCGGGTGGCGCCGTGGCGCGAGGCGGGTCGGCGCCGGTCCCTCGGCTGCCGGGACAAGCCTAGGGTCGGCGGGACGCGAGCGGGGACGTGTCCTCGGTGACGTCCATCACGAGGTCCATGAGCGGCACGAGCCGGGCGCTCACCTCGTGCCCGAGCTCGGTGAGCCGGTAGTCGACGCGCGGCGGGATGGTGGGCTGCGCCTCGCGGAGGACGAGCCCGTCGTCGGCCAGCGTGCGGAGCGTCGACGCGAGCATCTTCTCGCTGATCCCCTCGACCTCGCGCCGCAGCTCGCCCCAGCGCCTCGACCGCTCGCCGAGCGCGAGCAGCACGAGCACGCCCCACTTGCTGGTGATGTGGTCGAGCAGGGTGCGCGACGGGCAGTTCGCGGGGTATCGGCCGTCGGTCACGCCGGGTCGTTCGCGGGTGACGCGGAAGCTCATGTCGGGCATCCACCCAACTTACCGGAAAGTGGGTACCTCCCTGTGGGAAGGTACTCGGCGGCGGGGCCGTTGTCCCCGGCAGCACCGCACACCATCGACTCGAAAGGCATCCCATGACCATCGTCGTCACCGCCGCCACCGGCCGCCTCGGATCGCGCATCGTCGCGTCCCTCCTCGCCCGCGGCGCCGCCGCCTCCGACGTGCTCGCCACCGCGCGCCGCCCCGAGGCCCTCGCCGACCTCGCGGCGCAGGGCGTGCGCACCGCGCGCCTCGAGTACACGGACGCCGAGAGCGTCACCGCCGCGATCCAGCCCGGCGACACGCTCGTGCTCGTCTCCGGCAGCGAGGTCGGCCAGCGCGTGCCGCAGCACACCACCGTCATCGAGGCCGCGAAGGCCGCGGGCGTCGGCCGGATCCTCTACACGAGCGTCCTCCGCGCCACCACGACGGAGCTCTTCATCGCGGGCGAGCACAAGGCCACCGAGGAGGTGCTCGCCGCCTCGGGCGTGCCCGTCACGCTCCTCCGCAACGGCTGGTACACCGAGAACTACGCGGGCACGGTGGACTCCGTGAAGCAGTCCGGCGGTCTCCTCACGAGCGCGGGCGACGGCGTGGTCGCGAGCGCCACCATCGCCGAGTTCGCCGAGGCCACCGCGGTCGCGGCCCTCGACGACTCCCTCGCCGGGCGGACCCTCGAGCTCGCGGGCGACCAGCGCTGGACGCAGGACGACCTCGCCGAGGCGATCTCCGGGATCCTCGGCCAGCCCGTCCCCGTGTCGCAGGTGTCCGCGGAGGAGCACGCGCGGATCCTCGGCGACGCCGGCCTCGACGAGGGCACCGTCGGCTTCGTCGTGGGCCTCGACGCCGCGACGCGCGCCGGCCAGCTCGACGACACCACGGGCGACCTGTCACGCCTGCTCGGCCGCCCCACCGCGTCGCTCGCCGAGGGCCTCCGCCAAGCGGTCGCCGGCGCCTGATCCCGCCCGGATCCGCGCCCGAGGCGGATCCGCACGCCACGACGGCCCGTCCCCTCGCGGGGCGGGCCGTCGTCGTGCGCGCGGCCTCAGCCCAGCGCGTCCCGCATCCGCCGGATCTCGTCGGGCCCGACCCGGCAGCAGCCGCCGACGAGGGACGCGCCCGCCCGGATCCACGCGCCCACATCGGGTAGCGCCGGGTCGCCGCCCCAGGCGCGCGCGACCGCGTCCCAGCGCTCGCCGGAGTTCGGATAGACGACCACCGGCCGGTCGGTCACGCTCCGGGCCGCGGCGATCGCGGCGGGCACCTCCTCCGGGTGCGCGCAGTTGATCCCCACGGCCACGATCTCGTCGGCCTCCTCGGCGAGCCGGAACCCCTCGGCCATCGGCTCGCCCGACCGCAGCCGCCCGCCGGCCACCGTGAACGCGAGCCACGCGGACGCGCCCGAGCCGCGCGCGAGGTCCACGAGGGCGCGGCCCTCGTCGAGGCTCGGGATCGTCTCGCACGCGAGCAGGTCGGCGCCCGCGTCGGCGAGCACGGCGAACCGCGGGGCGTGCCAGCGGCGGAGCTCCGCCCGCGAGAGCCCGCTGGATCCCGCGTACTCCGAGCCGTCGCCGAGCGTGGCGCCGTGGGGGCCGACGGACGCGGCGATCCACCGGTCCCGCGGTGCGCCCGCGTCGTCGCGCGCCACCTCGTCCCGCGCCTCGGCCGCGAGCCGCACGCTCGCCCGCAGCAGCGCCTCCGTGTCGGCCGCGCTCAGCCCCCGCGCCGCGAACGCCTCGAAGCCCACCTGGTACGACGCCGTGATCGCCACGTCCGCCCCGGCGCGGAAGTACTCGGCGTGCGCCGCGCGGACCGCGTCGGGCTCGTCGGCGAGCACGCGAGCGCTCCACAGCGGATCCGTGAGGTCGTGCCCGCGCGCCTCCAGCAGCGTGCCGAGCCCGCCGTCGAGCACCAGCGGGCGGTCGGGCAGGGGGAGCGGCCGGGTCATGCGCACATCCTGCCGGAGCCCGCTCCCGGATCCACCGTCCGCGACGCCCCGCGGCATCGGCCGTCGCCGCGGGACCGGCCCGCGACGTGCCGGAGCCCGGGTAGCGTGGACGCGACGGTGGGAGTCCCGATGAAGGATGACGACGACGTCGACCTGGTGATCGACGCGTGGGGTGCGGCCATGCCCGACGTCGACTTCGCGCCGCTCGACGTGGTGTCCAGGCTCCGGCGCCTGCTGCCGCAGATGCAGCGCATCCGCGAGGGCGCGTTCGCCGCCGAGGGCCTCACCACGAGCGAGTTCGAGTTCCTGTCCGTGCTCCGCCAGCAGGGCGACGCGGGCCTCACGCGCGCCGGGCTCGCCGAGCGCCTCGGCACCGACACGGGCAGCCTCGTGCACCGGGTGAACCGGCTGACCGCGCGCTCCTTCATCACGCGCGAGGAGGATCCGGCGGGCGGCCGCAGCCGGCTCGTGGTGCTCACGCCGTTCGGCATCGAGCGCGTCGACCGGGCGATGCGCCGCCTCGTCGCCGACGAGGACGAGGTGCTCGCCGACCTCAGCCGCGAGCAGATCGCGACCCTCATCGACAGCCTGCGCGTGATCGCCCGCACCACCGAGCGGCTGCGCACGCGCCGGTCCTGACCTCGGGCAGGTCGCGCGGAGGTCCGCCGGAGCACGATGGACGGATGGCAGATACCGCACCCCTCCCGCCCGCCGTCCTCTTCGACATCGACGAGACCCTCATCCACACCGGCGGATCCGGCACCCGCAGCTGGGCCATGGCCTTCCGCGACGTGCACGACGTCGCGGCCGACATCGGCGAGCACTCGTCGGCGGGGGAGACGGATCCGCAGGTCGGCGCCGCCACGTTCCGCGGCGTGATGGGCCGGGATCCCGAGCCCGCCGAGCTCGCCCGCCTCTACGCCTCCTACCTCCGGCACCTCGCCGACGACATCCGCGTCTCCGAGGGCTACCGCGTGCTCGACGGCGCGGAGGCGCTGCTCGACCGGCTGGCCGACGCGGGCGTCGTGCTCGGCGTCGTCTCCGGCGCGATGGAGGGCGCGGCCCGCACGAAGATGGAGCCCGCCCGGCTCGGCCGGTTCTTCGTGTTCGGCGCCTACGGATCCGACGCGCCCGACCGCGTCGACGTCGTCCGCCGGGCCATCGCCACCGCCGGCACCCTCCGCGGCGCCGAGCCCGCGCGCGGCGAGGTCCTCGTCGTCGGCGACACCCCGAACGACATCACCTCCGCGCACGACGCGGGCGCGACCGCCGTGGGCGTCGCGAGCGGCCACTACTCGGCCGACGAGCTGCGCGACGCGGGCGCGGACCTCGTGCTCGACTCCCTGGAGGACCCGGCGCTGGAGCGGCTGCTCGGGCTCTGAGGCCTAGCCCGCGGTCGCGGCCGCCGCGGCCTCCTCGCGGAGCAGCGCCTCGAGCGCCGCGCACGCGTCCACGCGCGTCGCGTCGATGTGCCGGCGCGCGAGATCCGCCGCGCGCTCGCCCTCGCGCCGCTCCACCAGCGCCAGCAGCTCGCGGTGGTCGGCGAGCGAGTCGGGCCTGCGCGCGCTCGCGGCGGGCAGGTAGTGGAAGCGCACGTGCTTCGACATCGACACGACGACCTCGGCCAGCGCGCTGTTGTGCGCGGCGCGGGCCAGGGCCACGTGGAAGTCGTGGTTGAGGCGCGCGAGGTCGGCGGGATCCGCGCTCCGCTCCTGCAGCCGGATCACCCGCTCGAGCTCGCGGAGGTCGTCCGACGTCCGGCGTCCCGCGGCGAGCTCGACGGCCCGCGGCTCCACGAGCGCGCGCGCCTCGAAGAGGTCCACCAGCTCGGACAGCACGCGCGGCCGCACCGACATGCCCTCGTGCGCCCGGTGCACGACCCAGCCGTCGGTCTCGAGCGCCCGCAGCGCCTCGCGCACGGGGATGTGGCTGGTCCCCATCCGCTGGGCGACCTCGTCGGCCTTCACGCGGGATCCGGGGGCGATGACGCCGCCGAGGATCTCCTCCTCGAGCATCACCCGCACGCGCTCCGCGGCGCCGAGACGGGCGGGGACCAGGGCGGGAGCGGGCACCGTCCGATTATAGGATCCGCGGCCGAGCCACCACCCAGACGTGTTTCACATCCCGGAAACACGGTAGAAACGCACGCGTGGCGGCGCCCTGTTCCTATAGGACGCAGCCGGATCCCCACCGGCGTCCCTGACCCGCCGAGGAGGCCCCATGTCGCACCCCGCCGCTCCGCCGGCCGCGCGAACCGCCGTCGATCCCGAGCCCGACCCCGACGCGCGCGCCGCCTTCTCCGAGTACGAGTCGGAGCCCGTGCCCCCGCACGCCCGCCGCCGCACCGCCTCGGTCGCCGCCGTGTGGCTCGGCTTCCCGATGATCCTCACCTGCGCCGTGTTCGGCGGCCTCGTCGTCCACTCGCTCGGCTTCTGGCCGGGCATGGGCGCCATCGCGGTCGGCACCCTCGTCCTCATGGTCTACGTCGGGGCGCTCAGCTACCTCGCCGGCCGCAGCGGCGAGAGCTTCGCGCTCATGGCCATGCGCACGTTCGGGGCGAAGGGGTACGTCGTGCCGGCGGGCTTCCTCGCCACCGTGGTCATCGGCTGGTTCGCGTTCCAGACCGGGCTCACCGGATCCACGCTGCACGGCAGCCTCGGCTGGGACCAGACCGGCACCACGCTCGCGGCCGGCCTCCTCTTCGTCGCGGTCACGCTGCTCGGCATCCGCGCGCTCTCCTGGATCGGCGTGGTCGCCGCGCCCCTGTACCTCGTGCTCGGCGCGGTCGCCGTCGTCATCGTCGCGACGCGGCCGGGCGGCGCCGAGCTGCAGACGGCGCCCGCGGCGGGAGCCGGTGCGCTCAGCTTCGGCGCGGCCGTGACCCTCGTCGTGGCGCTCTTCGCCGACTCGGGCACCATGACCGCCGACTTCACGCGCTGGGCGCGCTCGGGTCGGCAGGCCGTGCTCGCGACCCTCGCCGCGTTCCCCTTCGGCAACGCCGTCGCGCTGGCGGTCGGCGGCCTCGTCGTCGCGCTGGGCGGCGCCGCCGAGCCGGGGACGGCGGGCGGCGACTTCCTCGGCATCCTCGTCGCGCAGGGCGGCGCGCTGGTGCCGCTCGCCGTGCTGTTCGTGGTGGTGAACCTCGGATCCGTGTGCGCCCACTGCCTCTACAACGGCGCCGTCGGCTGGAGCCAGCTCACCGGGATGCGCATGCGCCGCACGACGCTCGTGCTCGGCGCGGTCGGCGTCGTCCTCGCGGTCGCCGGCATCTGGTCGTACTTCGAGACGTGGCTCAACCTGCTGGGCGTGATCGTGCCGCCCATCGGCGTCGTGCTCATCGTCGACCAGCTGGTGCTCGCGCCGCGACGCGCGGCGGCCGGATCCGTCGGCGCGCGCGGTGCCTGGCGCGCCCCCGCCTTCGTCGGCTGGGCGGTCGGCGCCGCGGTCGCGCTCGTGGCCCACGCGTACGCCGACTTCCTGTCGACGGCCGTCGTCGGCATGGTCGTCGGCGCGGTCGTGCTCGTCGTCGCGGACGCCGCTGGGCGGGCGCGCGCCCCGCTCGGCGCGGCCGTCGAGGCGGGGGAGGCCCGCTCGTGAGCGCGGTCACCGTGCCCGCGACCGTCGCGGGCACCACGGCCGTCGCGGCGGATCCGTACGCCTGGCCCTACGACGGCGCCGTCGACGTCGCCCGCACCGCCGTGGTCTGCATCGACTGGCAGGTCGACTTCTGCGGCGTCGGCGGCTACGTCGACCGCATGGGCTACGACCTCGCCCTCACCCGCGCCGGCCTCGCGCCCACCGCCCGCCTGCTCGCGCGGGTGCGGGCGCTCGGCATGACGGTGATCCACACCCGCGAGGGCCACCGCCCCGACCTCTCCGACCTGCCCGCGAACAAGCGCTGGCGGTCGGAGCGCGCGGGTGCCGAGATCGGGAGCGTCGGCCCGTGCGGGCGGATCCTCGTGCGCGGCGAGCCCGGCTGGGAGATCGTCCCCGAGGTGGCCCCGCTCGCGGGCGAGCCCGTGATCGACAAGCCGGGCAAGGGCGCCTTCTACGCGACCGACCTCGACCTGCTGCTGCGCTCGCGCGGCATCGACCGGCTGATCCTCACGGGCATCACGACCGACGTCTGCGTCTCCACGACCATGCGCGAGGCGAACGACCGCGGCTACGAGTGCCTGGTGCTGTCCGACTGCACGGGCGCCACGGATCCGGCGAACCACGAGGCGGCGCTCCGGATGGTCACGATGCAGGGCGGCGTGTTCGGCGCGGTCGCCACCTCCGACGACGTGCTCGCCGCCCTCGGTGGGGCGGCGCCGCGCTCCTGACGGGCGGGATCCCGTCGACCGCCTCCGCGCGGGGCGGGATCACCCGCGGACGCCGGGCCGAGGGTGGGCGGCCGCTGCCCGCTAGTCCGTCCCGCGCAGCCGCGCGACCGTGTGCATCACGTGGTAGATCACGATGGCCGCGATGGTGCCGAGCGCGATGCCGTTGAACGAGACGGTGCCGAGCGTGAAGGTGAAGGGCGCGATCGCGACGATGAGCGCGGTCGCCGCGGTGAGCTGGTTGACGGGCTTCGAGAAGTCCACCTTGTTGTCGAGCCAGATCTTCACGCCGATGATCCCGATGAGGCCGTACAGCGCGGTGGTCACGCCGCCGAGCACGCCCGGCGGGATCGTGTTGATGACCGCGCCGACCTTGGGCGAGAGGCCGAGCAGCACGGCGAAGGCGCCGGCGACCCAGTAGGCGGCGGTCGAGTAGACGCGCGTCGCGGCCATCACGCCGATGTTCTCGCCGTAGGTCGTGGTGCCGGATCCGCCGCCGAGGCCCGCGAGCACGGTCGCGATGCCGTCGGCCAGCAGCGCGCGGCCCGTGAGCTTGTTGACGCTCGCGTCGGTCATCTGCGCGACGCCCCGGATGTGGCCCACGTTCTCGGCGACCAGCACGAGCACGACCGGCAGGAACGCGGGCAGCAGCGACCAGAACTGCGGCGTGATCTCGGGCGCGTGGAACTCGGGCAGCCCGATCCACGCGGCGGCCTCGATCTTCGAGAAGTCGATCTCCTGGCGGATCGCGGCCACGACGTACCCGACGACCACACCGAGCACGATGGAGAGCCGGCCGAGGATCCCGCGGAACAGCACGGTCGAGAGGATCACCGCGGCGAGCGTGATGGTCGCCGTCACGGGCGCGACGACGAAGTTGTCGCGGGCGGCGGAGGCGAGGTTGAAGCCGATGAGCGCGACGATCGCGCCGGCGACGACGGGCGGCAGCAGCGCGTCGATCCAGCCGGTGCCGGTGAGCTGCACGATGCCGCCGACGACCGCCAGCATCACGCCCACCGCGACGATGCCCGCGAGGGCCGCTCCGATGCCGCCCCCGCCCGAGGCCGTCGCCGCGTTGGCCGCGAGGATCGGCGCGATGAACGCGAACGAGGAGCCGAGGTAGCTGGGCAGCCGGTTCTTCGTGATGAGGAGGAAGAGGATCGTCCCGATCCCGGAGAAGAACAGCGTGGTCGTGGGCGGGAAGCCCGTGAGCACCGGCACGAGGAACGTCGCGCCGAACATCGCGACGACGTGCTGCATCCCGAGCCCGACGGTGCGCGGCCAGGTGAGGCGCTCGCCGGGGCCGACGACCGCGGAGGCGTCCACCGCCCGTCCGTCGCCGTGGAGGGTCCAGATCTGTCGGGCCATGCTCGCCTGCTTCCGCGCGGGTGTGTGGGGAGACGCCCCGATCCGCGAGCGTAGCGAGGCCGTGTTGCGGTGGCGTTTCGCGGGGCGGATCCGGCGGCGGTCCGGTGCGCGCTGCGTCAGCTGCGGCGGACGACCACCGAGTTCGCGATGCCCCACACGATGGCCAGCGCCATCGTCTGCCCCCAGATGAACCAGTCGATCCGGCCCATCAGCGTCGTGACCACGAACGCCGCGACCGAGATGACGAGCGCCGCGACCCCCACGACCGCGAAGCCCTGCTGCGCCAGGCGCCCGTCCCGCTCGTCGCGGTACTCCAGCCCGTTGATCCTGGTGACGTCGCGTGCTCCCGGCCGGGCCGCGTACAGGGCCCCCGCGAGGCCCAGGACGCCGAAGACGGTCAGCACGACCGCTCCGGGCACGTTGCCGGTCACCGCGCAGATCAACGCACCGGCGCCGAACACGGACACCAGGATCACGTTCACGCGGGAGATCCCGCGGCGTTCAGTCGTCTTCGACATGGAAGACCTCCTCGACGGATCGGTGGAAGAAGCGGGCCGTCCTCACGGCGAGCGCGAGCGACGGGTCGTAGCGGCCCGTCTCGATGGCGTTGATCGTCTGGCGGGAGACGCCGAGCTCCGCGGCGAGGGCCTGCTGGGAGAGGCCGGCCGCCGTCCGGAGCTCCCTCACCTCGCTGCGCATGGATGACAAGCTAGCTTGACACCCCGGGAGTGTCAAGCGCGCTTGTCACCGTGGCCGCAGGCTCCCGGCGGCGGCAGGGTCGACGCGCCTAGGCTCATGCCCATGAGCGCCGAGACACCTCCGACCGGGATCCGCACCGACGAGCTGGACGAGGGGGTCCGGCCGCAGGACGACCTCTACCTCCACGTGAACGGCCGCTGGCTCGACCGCACCGAGATCCCCGACGACAAGGCCCGCTGGGGCTCGTTCCACCAGCTCGCCGAGGCGGCCGAGGACGCCGTGCGGGTGATCATCGAGGAGGCCGTCGACGCCGAGCCCGGCACCGAGGAGCGGAAGACCGGCGACCTCTTCACGAGCTTCATGGACGAGGAGCGCGTCGAGCGCCTCGGCGTCGAGCCGATCCGCGACCAGCTCGACGCGGCGGCCGCCGTCGCCGACGTCCCGTCCTTCCTCGCGACCCTGGGCCGCCTCGAGCAGACCAACGTCAGCGGCCTGCTCGGCCTCTTCGTCGACAACGACCCGGGCGACCCCGAGCGCTACATCGTCCAGGTCGAGCAGGGCGGCATCGGCCTCCCCGACGAGAGCTACTACCGCGAGGCGGGCCACGCGGCCGTCCGCGACGCCTACCGCGCCTTCGTCGAGAGGATGCTCGGCCTGGCGGAGCTGGACGATCCCGCCGGCCGCGCCGACCGGATCCTCGACCTCGAGACCCGCATCGCCGCCGCCCACTGGGACAACGTCCGCACCCGCGACAGCCAGGCCACCTACAACCTCGTCACCTGGGCTGACCTCCGCGACCTCGTCGCGAAGGCCGCCGGCGCCGACCTCGACGTCTGGCGCGACGCCCTGGAGGCGCCCGCCGCCGCGCTCGACGAGCTCGTGCTCCGCGAGCCGTCGTTCGCCGAGGGCCTCGGCGCGCTGCTGACGGACGCCGAGGTCCCGGCGCTCCGCGACTGGCTCACCTGGCAGGTCGTCCGCTCCAACGCGGCCCTCCTCCCCAAGGCCTTCTCGGAGGCGTCGTTCGACTTCTACGGCCGCACGCTCACGGGCGCGCCCGAGCAGCGCGTGCGGTGGAAGCGCGGCGTCTCGCTGGTCGAGGGATCCATGGGCGAGGCCATCGGCCGCATCTACGTCGACCGCCACTTCTCCCGCACCGCGAAGGCCGAGATGGACGTGCTCGTCGGCCACCTCGTCGAGGCGTACCGGCAGTCCATCTCCGGCCTCGACTGGATGACCGAGGAGACCCGCGGCCGGGCGCTCGAGAAGCTCGAGAAGTTCACCCCGAAGATCGGCTTCCCGGACACGTGGCGCGACTACTCGGCGCTCGAGATCGACCCGACCGACCTCGTGGGCAACGTCCGCGCGACCGCCCGGTTCGAGACGCGCCGCGAGCTCGCGAAGATCGGGGCCCCGCTCGACCGCGACGAGTGGTTCATGACGCCGCAGACCATCAACGCGTACTACAACCCCGGCTTCAACGAGATCGTGTTCCCGGCCGCGATCCTGCAGTTCCCGTTCTTCGACGAGGCGCGGGATCCGGCCGCGAACTACGGCGCGATCGGCGCGGTCATCGGCCACGAGATCGGCCACGGCTTCGACGACCAGGGCTCGCGCTACGACGGCGACGGCCGCCTCACCGACTGGTGGACCCCGGCCGACCGGGCCGCGTTCGAGGAGCGCACGGCGTCCCTCATCCAGCAGTACGACGCCCTGGTGCCCGCGCAGCTCACGGCCGAGGACGCGCCCCACGTCAACGGCGCGCTCACGATCGGCGAGAACATCGGCGACCTCGGCGGCCTGTCCATCGCGTGGAAGGCGTACCTCCTCTCGCTCGAGGGCGCCGAGCCGCCGGTCATCGACGGCCTCACGGGTGCCGAGCGCTTCTTCCTCTCCTGGGCGCAGGCCTGGCAGCAGAAGGGCCGCGACGCCGAGGTGATGCGCCTGCTCGCCATCGACCCCCATGCGCCGAACGAGTTCCGCTGCAACCAGATCGTCCGCAACATCGACGCGTTCTACGACACGTTCGACGTGCAGCCGGGCGACGGCCTCTGGCTCGACGAGGGGGCCCGCGTCACCATCTGGTGACGCGCCGCGCGATGGTCGCCGCCGGCGAGGATCCGCGCCGCCGCCCCCGCCACGCCGGGGGCGGTCCGGCGCGCCACGCGGGGGAGGAGCCCACCGACGGCTTCCGCCCCGCCTTCCGCGCGCTCGGCGGCCTCGCCCTCGACGGGATGCGCGTCGCGGCCCGCGCGATCGACCTCGACTCGGGCGAGGTCGTGCTCGAGGTCGACGACCACGTCGCCCTGCCCGCCGCGGGCCTCGGCCGCGTGCTCCTCCTCATCGAGCTCTCCGCGCGCATGACCGGCGGCGACCTCTCGCCGCTGCACCTCGTCGACCGCGGACCCGACGACGAGGGCGGCACCGCGGGCCTCTGGCGCCACCTCGTGGTGCCGTCGCTGCCCGTCACGGACCTCGCGTCGCTCGTCGGCGCGACCGGCGACGCGGCGGCGACCAACGCGCTCCTCGGTCTCGTCGGCCTCGACGCCGTCCGCACGCGCGCCGAGTCCCTCGGCCTCCGCCGCACGGCGCTGCTCGACGTGGCGCGCGGCACCCGCGGGCCGGACGACGCCCCGCAGCTCTCCGTGGGATCCGCCCGCGAGCTCGCGTCGCTCTTCGCCTCGCTCGTGCACGGCGAGGTCGTCGACGAGGAGACGAGCACGCGCGTGGTCGGCTGGCTCGCGCTCAACACCGACCGGTCGCTGGTGGCCGCCTCCTTCGGGCTGGATGCGCCGGTGGGCCGCGGCGGCGAGCACGGCATGGCGCTGGTCGACTGCACGGGTGTCGACGCGGGCGTGCGCGCCGAGGCGGGCGTGCTCCGCGGGCCGCGCGGCGCGGTCGCGTACGCGGTGATGGTGCACTTCGACGACGCCGACCTCCGCGCCCGGCTCGCCGTCCGCGACGCCCTGGGCGTGGTCGGGCTCGACCTGCTGGAGCACGTGCACTGAGCCCCGCGGATCCCGTCGCCCATCGGCCGCGGATCCGCCCGGGCGTAGAGTCGGTTGTCGTCCGCCACCCGCCCGGACGACGGAGGAGACCCCCGCATGACCGGCATGAACCCCGCCACCGCCAAGCGCCTCGCCCGCGACGACGTCGCGCCCGTCTACGCGGAGGTGGATGCGGCCATCGCGCGCGCGGAGATCCCCGGCACCCCGGAGTGGCAGGAGAAGGTCCGCGGCCGCATCGTCATGGTGCGCCACGGTCAGACCGAGTGGAGCGTCAACGGGCGCCACACCGGCACGACCGACATCCCCCTCACCGAGACGGGCGAGGAGCAGGCGCGCGCGGTCGGCGAGGTGCTCGCCGGCACGGAGTTCGGTCTGGTGCTCGCGAGCCCCCGGGCGCGCGCGCAGCGCACGGCCGAGCTCATCGGCTACGGCGACCAGGCCGAGGTCGACGACCGCCTGGTCGAGTTCGACTACGGCGCGTACGAGGGCCGCACGACCGCCGATATCCAGTCCGAGCGCGGCCACTGGGACCTCTGGACCGACGGCGTCCCCGCGGGCGACACCCCGGGGGAGACGTCCCAGCAGGTCCGCGACCGCGTGCTCCAGGTGCTCGAGCGCGTGCTGCCCGTGCTCGAGTCCGGCCAGGACGTGCTGCTCGTCGCGCACGCCCACGTGATCCGGTCCCTCGCCGTCGCGTGGGTCGGCCTGCCCGCCGAGGCCGGCGGCATCCTCACCCTCTCCACCTCCACGCTCAGCGAGCTCGGCTTCGAGCACGGCCGCCACGCGATCATGCGCTGGAACTGCCCGGCGGACGGCTGGGCGCCGTCGCCCGTGGGCGGCAGCCGCTAGCCGCCGGCCGCCCGGGTCGTCCCGCGGGCCTGCCCGGTCGCGCGTCGGCCGCCCGCCCGAGTGCGGACCGATCGCCCGGCGCGGTCGGGCAGGGGCCCGGCGCGTAGGATCGCCCCTCGTGGCACAGAAGAAGAAGCGCATCCGGCAGGCCCCCTCGTCCGCAGCACGGACCCGTCCCGGATCCCCGGCCAAGGCCCGCTCCGGCAACCCCGCGCAGGTGCGGAAGGCCACCGCGGGCGACTGGATCTCCGGCGCCCGCATCCGCACCCTCCCGCTCGCCGTCGCCCCCGTCGCGATCGGCACGGGCGCCGCGCGCGCGATGGGACCCGACGGCCTCGACCTCGGCCTCGCGCTCCTCTGCCTCGCCGTCGCGGTGCTGCTGCAGATCGGCGTGAACTACGCCAACGACTACTCCGACGGCGTCCGCGGCACCGACGACGTGCGCGTCGGCCCCGCCCGCCTCACCGGATCCGGCGCCGCGAAGCCCCGCACCGTGCTCACGGTGGCGCTCACGTTCTTCGGCCTCGCGGCGGTCGCCGGGCTCGTGATCGTGCTCATCACCGGTCACTGGTGGCTGCTCGCGGTCGGCGCCGTCGCCATCGTCGCGGCCTACTTCTACACGGGCGGGAAGAAGCCGTACGGCTACGCCGGGCTGGGCGACGTCGTCGTCTTCGTGTTCTTCGGCCTGGTCGCGACGGCGGGCACGCAGTTCATCCTCATCGGCCGGATCACGGGCGAGGGCTGGCTGGGCGGCGTCGCGGCCGGCGGCTTCGCGTGCGCCGTGCTCATGGTCAACAACATCCGCGACATCGAGCAGGACGGCAAGGTCGGCAAGCGCACCCTGGCGGTGCGGCTCGGCCCGCGCGGCTCGCGCATCGTCTACTGCATCGAGATCGCCGTCGCCTACGGCATCGTCGTCTTCTTCTTCCTCTTCTACCCGAAGGCGCTGCTCGTGCTGTTCACGCTCGTGCTGGCGCTGCCGGCCGCGATCATCGCGTGCACGGGACGCACCCCCAAGGAGCTGATCCTGTCGCTGCAGCTCACGAGCATGGCCGCGCTCACGTTCGGCCTGGGGCTCGGCGCCGCGTTCGCGTTCTGAGCGCGGCGGATCCCGACCTCGTCCGGGCGCTCGCCGCGGACCACGAGACCTGGACCACCGACGACCCCCGGCTGCTCGCCCTGCGGCAGCGTGAGGGCGCCCGGCGTCGAGCGGTCCTCGTGGTCGACGCGGCACTCGGCGCGTGGTGGGCGGAGCGGACGGCGGCGGATCCCGAGCGGGCGGCCGCCGCGCTGGCAGCCCGCGTCGCGCGGGCGATCGCGGACGCGGACGCGGGAGCGGGGGAGAGGTACCTCGTGCTCGACAGCGGTCGCCTCACGCCGTCGACCCGCACCACGCCGCCCGCGGTGCGCGACACGACGCCGTCGAAGGGCGGCCGGTGGGTCGCCTACGTGCCCCTGGAGCGGGACGGCTCCGCGGACCCGGCCTGACCCGCGCGCCTCAGCTGCGCTCGGCCTCGCCGTCGGCGCGCGGGGCCGCGGAGGCGGTGTCGGCGGATCCGGCGCCCGGCGTGCCCGCGACCCCGGTCGCGACGTCCGGGGCACCCGCCGTGCGCGCCCGGCGCTCGGCCGCGTCGACCGCGGCGTCCTCGGAGTCGTCGTCCTCCACGGGCTTGCGGCGCCCGGCGGCGACGGCCGCGAGATCCGCCGCCATGGCCTCGCGCTGCTTGCGCAGGAAGATGTAGGACCCGCAGAACGACACCACCGCGCCGATGACGGCGGCCAGCGGCCAGAAGTCCGGGCTCACGGCGACCACCAGCCCGAACGGGACGGCGAACAGGAGGATGCGGACGACGGTGTAGACGAGCCAGTAGCGACGGGAACTCACCGGGCAAGCATAGGTCGGGCGCCTGTGCGGGCCCCTCGCCCGTGGGGTGCACCACCGCCCAGCCCGGGTCCGGCCCGCGCCCTCTTCCCGCTCGCTGGACGCCCGGCGTCCTCCCCGGTTGCGGAGCTACCATCGGGAGATGCCCCGCCTGCTGATCGGTCTCGCCGTCGTGATCGTGTTCTTCACGGTCTTCGTCATCGTGGACACCTCCCTGACGCCGCGGACCCGCATGCGCGGTCTCCCGAAGCCCGCCTGGATCGCGGTGGTCGTCCTGGTGCCCGTCATCGGCGGCATCCTGTGGCTGACCGTCGGCAAGGACCGCACCGACCTGGCCCGTGCGTCGGGCCGCCGTCTCGGCCCGGACGACGACCCCGACTTCCTCTCCGGCCTCGGCCGCACCCGGTCGGAGGAGGAGCGGATCCGCCGCCTCGAGCAGGAGCTCGCCGACCTCGACAGCGACGGCACCGGTCCCGACGACCCGCAGGAGCCCGGCACCGCGGGCGGCCCGACCCGGCCGAACCGCGACGACGACGACCGCGCGCCCGGCCGCCGGGACGCCTGACCGCCGGTGATCGAGACCCGCTCCCACCTCGCCCACCAGCCGTCCTCCACCTCGCCCCGCACGGGCAACCCGTCCACGGATCGCGCGCTCGCGATGCTGCTGGCGCTCGTGCGCGAGGGCGTCACCGACGTCGTCCTCTGCCCCGGATCCCGCTCCCAGGCCCTCGCGCTCGTCGCGGCGGAGCTGGAGCGCGTCGAGGGCGTGCGCCTGCACGTCCGCATCGACGAGCGCGCCGCCGGGTTCCTCGCGCTCGGCCTCGGCGTCGAGTCCGGCCGCCCGGCGCCCGTCATCACCACCTCCGGCACGGCCGTCGCGAACCTGCACCCGGCCGTGCTCGAGGGCTGGCACTCGGGCGTGCCGATGCTGCTCGTCACGGGCGACCGCCCGGCCGAGCTCCGCGGCATCGCGAGCAACCAGACCACCCGCCAGCCCGGCATGTTCGGCGACCGGGTCGCGTGCGTCGACGTGCCCGCGCCCGAGGAGACCGACGACGACCTCGCGCGCGACGCGGGTCTCGCGCGCGACGCGTACCGCCGGGCCCGCGACGGGCGCACACCCGTGCACGTCAACGTGGCGTTCCGGGATCCGCTGTCCGTCGCCGTGCCGGACCTGACGGACGCCGTCGCGGAGGCGCGGGCCGCCGCCTCGGTCGCCGACACCGCCGACACGGCGCCCGCCGCCGACGTCCTCGACCTCCCGCACGGCCCGCGCACGCTCGTCGTCGCCGGGCACGCCGCGGGCGAGGCCGCCGAGGAGCTCGCGCGCGCCGGCGGCTGGCCGCTCGCCGCCGAGATCTCCAGCGGATCCCACTTCGGCCCGAACCTCGTCGTCTCGTTCCGCGAGCTGCTCGCCCGCGAGGGCTTCGGCGACCGGGTCGAGCGCGTCATCGTGTTCGGCCACCCCACGCTCACCCGCGAGGTCCCGCTGCTCGTGGGGCGCGAGGACGTGGAGGCGATCGTCGTCGGATCCACCGGCGGCGAGGACTACGACCCGCGCCACCGCGTCACCGCCCACCCGGCCGCCGTGCGCGTGGTGGGCGAGCCCGAGGATCCCGCCGACGCCCGCCGCTGGCTCGGCACCTGGGTGCAGGCGAGCCGCGCGATCCTCGACGAGGCCACCGCGGCCGAGTCCGCGCCGCTGCTGCCCTCCGGCACCACGCCCGCCGAGCGCCGGGACTTCGCGCGCGCCGAGCTCGCCGCCGTGCGCGCCGACGTCACCCGCCGCCACCTCGTGCGCGCGCTGTGGCAGGCCACCTGGCCGCACGACCGGCTCGTGCTCGGGGCGTCGCGCCTCATCCGCGAGGCCGACCGCGCGCTCCCCGGCAAGCGCGTCCGCGTGCACGCCAACCGCGGGCTCGCCGGCATCGACGGCACCGTCTCCACCGGCCTCGGCATCGCGCTCGCGTCGCAGGCGGGATCCGGCAGCGCGGCCGCCGGGATCACGCGGGTGCTCGTCGGCGACCTCACGCTCCTGCACGACGTCGGCTCGCTGCTCATCGGCACGGGCGAGCGTATGCCCCGGATCCAGGTCGTCGTCGGCAACGACGGCGGCGGCACCATCTTCGACGGCCTCGAGGTCTCCCGCACGGCCGCTCCCGACGCCGTCGACCGCGTGATGTTCACCCCGCAGCGGGTGGACCTCGAGGGCCTCGCCCGCGCCTACGGATGGGCGTACCTGCGCGCCGCGACGCACGGCGAGCTGGAGGCGGCCCTCACGACCGCGTCCGAGGCGCCGCTCCTCATCGAGGTGCCGCTGGCCCGGTAGCGGACCCGCGCCCGCGCCGCTCCGCGGTCAGGCCGGGATCGCTCCGCGCCACGTGCGCAGCAGCTCGCGCTCGGAGCCGGTGAGGTCGGCCGCGTCGAAGAGCGCGTCGAGGTCGATCCCCGCCATCGCCTCCCGGAACGCCGCCTCGCTCGTGGTGCCGCGCTCGGCGAGGAAGGCCTCGATCGCCGGCTCCATGTCGGGCTGGCCGGTGTTCGTCGACCGCTCGGGGCCGCGACGGATGGACTCGAGGTAGTCGTCGACGATGTCGTCCTGCTCCGCGCCCGCCGCGAGCAGCAGGAGGAGCGCGACGAGGCCCGTGCGGTCGCGACCGGCGCCGCAGTGGAAGAGGACGCCGCCGGCGGGGGCGTGCGCGATCGTGCGCAGCGCGGCGCCGGCCCGGTCCGGCAGCTCGGCGAGGTGCGGCAGGTAGTAGAGCGGGGTGCCGACGAGGCCCGTGTCCCAGTACGGCACCCAGAACGCGGGGTGGTCGTCGAGGCCGTCGAGGTCGACGTGCACCACGTGGATCCATCCGGGGCGCGGATGCGTGTCCCGCGCGCGCTCGGCCGGCTGGCGGAGGTCGAGCACCGTGCGGTAGCCGAGCTCGCGCAGCCGCTCCCAGCCGGCGTCGGCGATGAGGTCGGCGTCCTCGCAGCGGGCGAAGGCGCCGGTGGGCGTCGTGCCGCCGTCCCGGAGGCGGATGCCGCCGAGGTCGCGGGCGTTGACGAGGCCGTCGATCGGGAGGGTGCGGTCGGATGCGGTCATCGTCCGAGTCGAGCACGCCGGCGCGCGGGCACGCGTCCGACGAGGGAGTGATCCTCGTCTTCCGGACCTAGCCGAGCGCCTCCACCACGGGCCGGAACTTCATGGCCGTCTCGGCGCGCTCGCGCTCCGGGTCGGACCCCGCGACGATGCCGGCGCCCGCGTGCGCGACGATGGCGCCGGACGGATCCACCTGGGCGCCCCGCAGCGCGATCGCCCACTCGCCGTCGCCGTCGGCCGCGACCCAGCCGACCGGGCCGGCGTAGCGCCCGCGGTCGGCGGGCTCCAGCTCGGCGATGAGCGACAGGGCGGCGGCCGTCGGGTGCCCGGCGACCGCGGCCGTCGGGTGCAGCGCGCCCACGAGGTCGAGCGAGGAGGATCCGTCGCCGAGCGTGCCCGTGACGTCGCTCGCCAGGTGCCACAGGTTCGGCAGCTTGAGGGTGAAGGGCGCGTCGGTCGTCGACAGGTCGCGGCTGTGCGGGCGGAGGGCGTCCAGCACGCTGTCGCGCGCGAACGCGTGCTCCTCGTTGTCCTTGGGGCTCGCGGCGAGGCCGGCGGCCGCCGCCGCGTCGGCCCGCGCGTCGGTGCCGCGCGACACGGTGCCGGCGAGCACGCGCGCGCCGACGGTGCCGCCGCCGACGCGCACGAGCGTCTCGGGGCTCGCGCCGATCAGGCCGTCGACCGCGTAGGTCCAGCAGTCGGGGTAGCCCAGCGCGAAGCGGCTGAGGGCGAGGCGCAGGTCGCCGCCGAGGGGGAGCCGGCCGATGAGGTCGCGCGCCAGCACGACCTTCTGCAGGTCGCCGGCGTCGATCGCGGCGACGGCGCGCGCGACGGCGGCCTCGTAGTCGTCGGGGCCCATGGATCCGGGGCGCAGGTGCAGGCGGTACTCGGCGCCGGAGCGCTCGGGCACGGGGACGGAGCCCGCCGCAAGAGCGTCGAGCGGGGAGGCGACGTCGCCGGCCTCCTGGTCGGCCAGCCGGATCCGCGTCACCCACGACACCCCGTCGCGCCGCCCGACGACGACGCGCGGCACCACGAGGACGCTCGCGGCCTCCGAGTCGTCCGCGAACGCGAAGGCGCCGAACGCGATGAGGCCGGTGCCGGGGATCCCGAGCGGGTCCGTCACGGTCGCGGCCGCGGCCACCTCGCGCCACGCGGCGGCGGCGTCGCGCACGCGGTCGGGCCCGCGGAACTCCAGCCGGAGGGCCTCGCCGATGCCGCCCATCCCGGATCCGTGCCGCAGCCACAGGAGCGGGTGCCGGGCGTCGAGGAGGGGGACGAGCCGGGCGATGGAGTCGACGGGGGTGGTGTCGACGAGCAGCGCTCGGACGCGGGATGCGGTCACGGATGCCAGCCTACCGCCGGGGATCCGGGCCTCCCCGGGGCCCGCGACGGCCCCCGGTGCCCCAGCCCGGCGCCCGCCGCCCCCGTCCTCTGATCGGCCCCTGGGCATCCGGCCGCCGCCCACCGCGTGCCCAGCGCGCCCGAATAGACTGACCGCGTGATGCGAGCAGACCTCAGCAAGAAGCCCGGCCAGGTGTCGGCCATGTTCGACGAGGTCTCGAGCGCCTACGACCGCACGAACACCCTCCTCTCGGTAGGCAACGACCAGCTGTGGCGCGTCGCGACCACGCGGGCCGTCGCCCCCGTCGCCGGGGAGCGGATCCTCGACCTCGCCGCCGGCACGGGCACCTCGAGCGCGGCGCTCGCCGCATCCGGCGCCCACGTGGTCGCCGCCGACTTCTCCGAGGGCATGCTCGAGGTCGGCCGCCGCCGTCACGCCGGGAACCCGCGCATCGAGTTCGTGCACGCCGACGCCACCGACCTCCCCTTCGACGACGACTCCTTCGACGCCGT
Source organism: Clavibacter michiganensis (assembly GCF_002151125.1). GTDB lineage: Bacteria > Actinomycetota > Actinomycetes > Actinomycetales > Microbacteriaceae > Clavibacter > Clavibacter michiganensis_C. Next base: position 227,821 of record NZ_MDJZ01000017.1, on the reverse strand, counting down.
CACCATCTCCTTCGGCCTCCGCAACGTGGTGGAGCCCCGGAAGGGCCTCGACGAGCTGCTCCGCGTGCTCAAGCCCGGCGGCCGCATCGTCATCTGCGAGTTCAGCACGCCGCCCGTCCCGCTGGTCCGCCGCGGCTACGACCTCTACATGAAGGCCGTCGCGCCGTCGCTCGTGAAGCTCGTGAGCTCCAACGCCAGCGCGTACGAGTACCTCAACGAGTCGATCCAGGCCTGGCCCGACCAGGAGACGCTGTCGTCGTGGCTCCGCGAGGCTGGATTCGCGTCGGTCGAGCACCGTAACCTCACTGCGGGGATCGTGGCGCTGCACCGCGGCGTCAAGCCGGCCGGCCGTCACGCCGCTCCCCGTCCCGCCGCGTCCTGACCGCGCGTGAACCCACAGACAAGGACGCCGAACATGAGTCCGAGCATCCCGCTCGCCCGCCGCGGCACCTCCGTCGCCTCCCACGCCAGCATCACCGAGCGCCTCTTCTCGTCCTCGGGCGACCGCCGGATGGCGCGCAGCATCGACGACGGGCTCGCGCTCGTCGAGGAGCAGCTCCTCCGCGAGGTGCGCTTCGCCGACGACGTGGCCGACGTCACCACCCGCTACCTGCTCGACGCGGGCGGCAAGCGCGTGCGCCCGATGCTCGCGCTCCTCATCGCCCAGCTCGGCGAGGGCAACACGCAGCAGGTGGTCGACGCGGCCGTCGCCATCGAGATCACGCACCTCGCCTCGCTGTATCACGACGACGTCATGGACGAGGCGGACATGCGCCGCGGCGTCCCGAGCGCGCAGGCCGTCTGGGGCAACTCCATCGCGATCCTCGCGGGCGACCTCCTCTTCGCCCGCGCCAGCAAGATCGTCGCCGACCTCGGCCCCCGCGCCATCCGGCTGCAGGCCGCCACGTTCGAGCGCCTCGTCCTCGGCCAGCTGCACGAGACCATCGGCCCGCGCGAGGACCAGGACCCCATCGAGCACTACCTCGACGTCCTCGCCGACAAGACCGGCTCCCTCATCGCCTGCGCGGCGCAGATGGGCGTCATCTACTCCGGCGCGGATCCCGAGCTCGAGTCGGCCGTGCTGGCGTTCGGCGAGCGCACGGGCGTGGCCTTCCAGCTCGTGGACGACGTGCTCGACCTCGCCGACCAGCCCGAGGAGACCGGCAAGCTCGCCGGCACCGACCTCCGCGCCGGCGTCTCCACGCTCCCGCTGCTCTACCTGACCCGCCTCGCGGCCACGGACCAGGACGCGGCGACGCTGCTCGCCCGCATCCAGCGCGACGTCGAGCACGAGGAGACGCCCGAGTCCGAGGCCGACCTCACGGCGGCCATCGCCGAGCTCCGCGACCACGAGGTCACGGCCCGCACCATCGCGGAGGCGCACCGCTGGGCCGCCGAGGCGGTCGAGGCGCTCGCCCCGCTCCCCGAGGGCCCGGTCAAGAAGGCGCTCACGCGCTTCGCCGACACCATCGTCGAGCGCACGCGCTAGCTGACGCTCGTCCCCGCCGGCTCTCGCGGGGATCCGCACCACCACGCCCCCGACGGCCGGCACGGGGACGACGACGAACCGGAGACACCAGTGACCAAGCTCAGGCTGGCCATCGTGGGCGCAGGGCCCGCGGGCATCTACGCGGCCGACATCATCCTGAAGGCCGAGAAGCAGTTCGACGTCTCCATCGACCTGTTCGAGCGCCTCCCCGCGCCGTACGGCCTCGTCCGCTACGGCGTCGCGCCCGACCACCCGCGCATCAAGGGCATCGTCAACGCGCTGCGCGACGTGCTCGACCGCGGCGACATCCGCATCTTCGGCAACGTCGACTACGGCCGCGACATCACGCTGGAGGACCTGCAGGAGCACTACAACGCGGTCATCTTCTCCACGGGCGCGATCCGCGACGCCGAGCTCGACATCCCCGGCATCGACCTGCCGGGCTCCTACGGCGCGGCCGACTTCGTCAACTGGTTCGACGGCCACCCCGACTTCCCGCGCGACTGGCCGCTCGACGCGCGCGAGGTCGCCGTCATCGGCAACGGCAACGTGGCGCTCGACGTGGCGCGCATGCTGTCCAAGCACGCCGACGACCTGCTGCCCACCGAGATCCCGGACAACGTCTACACGGGCCTCAAGCGCTCGCCCGTCACCGACGTGCACGTCTTCGGCCGCCGCGGACCCGCGCAGGTGAAGTTCACGCCGCTCGAGCTGCGCGAGCTCGGCGAGGTGCCCGACGTCGACGTGGTCGTCTACGACGAGGACTTCGGCGTGGATCCCGCCGCCGAGGAGGCCGCGAAGACCAACAAGCAGGTCATGGTCATCAGCCGCGTGCTGGAGAAGTGGCGCACGCGCGCGGCCGGCACCGCGTCCCGCCGCCTGCACCTGCACTTCTACTCCCGCCCCGCCGAGGTGCTCGCGTCCGACGACGCCGAGCCGCGCGTCGCGGGCCTGCGCATCGAGCGCACGCGCCCCGACGGCCTCGGAGGCGTCGAGGGCACGGGCGAGTTCCGCGACGTGCCCGTGCAGGCGATCTACCGCGCGGTCGGCTACTTCGGCTCGCCCGTCGACGGGATCCCGTTCGACGAGCGCCGCGGCGTCATCCCGAACCACGAGGGCCAGGTCCTCGACATGGACAACGCACGCATCCCCGGCGTCTACGCCACGGGCTGGATCAAGCGCGGCCCCATCGGCCTCATCGGGCACACCAAGTCCGACGCCATGGAGACCGTCTCGCACGTGCTCAACGACCAGGGCGACTGGTGGACCCCCGGGGCGCCCGAGGAGCAGGCGATCGTCGACCTCCTCACCGAGCGCGGCATCGAGTACACCGACCTCGCCGGGTGGCACGCGCTCGACGAGCACGAGATCGCGCTGGGCGAGCCGCACGGCCGCGCCCGCATCAAGGTGGTCGAGCGCGACGAGATGCTCGAGGCGTCGCGCACACGCCAGTCCGTGTGATCCGCATCCCCTGATCGACGCCGACGGGCGTCCGCGGTCCTCCCGCGGTCGCCCGTCCGTCGTCCGTCCCCAGCCGCGCGCCGGGTCCCCTCGCGGCCGGGCCGCTCCCTCTAGGGTCGCCGCGTGATCCCCGACGCCTCGCCCGTCCTCCTCGTCGCGACCGGGCTCGCCGGTGCCGCCGTCGGCGCCGCCTCCCCGGCCCTCGCCCGCGTCGCCCTCGCGGGAGGCCGCCGCCCCGACGGCCTCGACGCCCGCCCGCTGGATCCGCTCCCCGGCCTCGGCCGCGCCGCCGCGGTCGTCGCCGCCCTCGTCACGGGCATCCTCGCGGCCACCGTCGTCGCCGAGACGCCGCCCGCGCGGATCCCCGTGGCGCTCCTGGTCGTCGCGGTCGGCCCGGTGCTCGTCCTGGCCGACCTCGCCGCGCACCGCCTGCCGGACCGGGCCACCGGCCCCGCGGCGGTGGCGGCGGCCGCGCTCGCGCTGGTCGACGGCGGATCCGGTCTCCTCGTCCAGGCCGCGGCGTGCGGCGCGGGCGCGTTCCTCCTGCTGGCGCTCCTCCGGGCCGCGACGGGCGGCGGCCTCGGCGCGGGCGACGTGAAGCTCGCCGGCGTCGTCGGCCTCGCGCTCGGCCAGCTCGGTGCCGCGCAGGTCGCGCTGGGACTCGCCGCGGGCACGCTGCTCGGCGGCGTGGCGGCCACGGCGCTGCTCGTCGCCAGCCGCGCCCACGCGTCGACCGCGGTCCCGTTCGGCCCGTGGCTCGTGCTGGGCGCGCTCGTCGTGGTGTCCGCTCCCCGTACGCTCGCATGAGCGTGCGACGACCCCGGCCGATGGTTGCCTGTACGCGCGGTCCCCCTCGCCCCGACAGGCGTACGGTGGAGGAAGTGTCCAAGACCCCGGCATCGACGTACTGACGAGCCAGAGGAGAGAGACATGGCACAGAGATCGCTCACACTGCTGCAGGACGAGACGGGCGTGCTCCTGGCCGCCGCCTCGCGAGCGGTGGTCTCGCTCTACCGGCCGCTGCTGCAGCCGCTCAACCTGACGCATCCGCAGTACCTCGTGCTGCTCGCGCTCGACGAGGAGGAGCCGCAGGCGGTCGTCGACCTCGCCGAGAAGCTGCACCTCACCCCGGGCACGCTCTCGCCGCTGCTCAAGCGCCTCGAGGTCTTCGGCTACGTCACGCGCTTCCGCGACACAACGGACGAGCGTCGGCTCTCGGTCGGCCTCACGGACACCGGGCGCGAGATGCTCCCCGTGATCTGGCGGGTCGGCGACCAGGTCCGCCGCGACATCGCGGGCGAGGAGACGGGCGACTCGGCCCTCCGCGACCTCCTGCAGGACGTGCTCGACCGCGCCACCGCGCAGGAGCGGGCCGCCGAGCACGCTGACGAGGCGCCCGACCGCGACTGATCCGCTCCGCGGGCTCGCGCCTACTGCACGCCCGAGGTGAGGCGCGCCAGGTTGTCGAGCACCGTGCTGGTGCGGGTGCGTCGGCTCCACTCGTCGAGCGTCAGCTCGCGGCTGCGCTGCCGGTAGCCGTCCTCGATCCGGCGCATCTCGCGCACGAAGCCGGGGCCGCGCACCATGAGCGACACCTCCATGTTGAGGCTGAACGAGCGCATGTCCATGTTGCTCGACCCGATGACGGCCACGTCGTCGTCGATCGTGAAGTGCTTGCTGTGCAGGATGTACGGGGCCCGGTACATCCAGATCCGCACGCCGGCCTTCAGCAGCTCCTCGTAGTACGAGCGCTGCGCGTGGTAGACCACGGGCTGGTCCCCGATCTCGCTCACGAACAGCTCCACCGACAGCCCGCGCTGCACGGCCGTGGTGATGGCGTACCGCATCGAGTCGTCGGGCACGAAGTACGGCGACGTGATGACGATCCGCTCCTGCGCGTAGTAGAGCAGCGCGTTGAACAGCCGCAGGTTGTTCTCGCCCGGGAACCCGGGGCCGGAGGGCACGACCTGGCAGTCGAGCTCCTCGTCGACGTCGGAGGCGGCGATCTCGATGGGCTCGGTCTCGCGCACGAGCAGCTGGTCGGTCTCCGCGTACCAGTCGGTGATGAAGATCGCGTTGAGGCCGCTCACGATGGGGCCCTCGAGGCGGGTCATGAGGTCCTGCCACTTGAGGCCGCGCTTGCGGTTGACGACCTTGTTGTAGCTGCGGTGCACCATGTTCTGGGATCCCATGAAGCCCACGCGCCCGTCGACCACGAGCACCTTGCGGTGGTTGCGGAGGTCCGGCCGCTGGTAGCGCCCGCGGAGCGGCTGCACGGGGAGCATGAGGTGCCAGTCCGCGCCGATGGCCGTGAGCTTCCGCGTCGTCCGCTTGTAGCCGGGCGCGCGCAGCGAGGCGATGTGGTCGAGCAGCACGCGCACGGTGACGCCGCGTTGCACCGCGCGCTCCAGCGCGTCGAAGAAGGGGGCGCTCGTGACGTCCCACGCGAGGATGTAGAACTCGACGTGCACGTAGCGCGTCGCCTTCTCCACCTCCGCGGTCATCGCGGCGATGGACTCGTCGTAGTGGCTGTAGAGCTTCGCCCGGTTGCCGCCCACGAGCGGCATGGATCCCAGCGTGCGGTTGAGCTCCACGACCGAGTCGAGCCAGCTCGGCCACGAGTGCTCGCGCGTGACGCGCTCGATGCCCTCGGTCGACTCGATGATGAACCGGTTGATCTCCTGCTGCTTCTCGCGGCGCCGCTTCGGCAGCCGGGTCGAGCCGATGAGGAGGAACAGGAAGATGCCGAGGTACGGCAGGAAGAAGATCGCCATCAGCCACGCCATGGCGGTCGACGGCCGGCGGTTGCGGGGGATGACCAGCAGGGCCACCACGCGCACGATGAAGTCGATGACGACCGCGATCCCCGCGAGGACGAGGGTGGTCATCGAGGCTTCCATCAGCCGGAGTCTATCCGGGGCGTCCCGCGGCCGACGGGGCGGGGGGGGCTCGACGGACACGCGCCCGGAGCCCCCGCGGATCAGCGGAAGTTGACGAACTGCAGGTCGAGGTCGACGTCGGCGCCCTTGAGCAGCGCGATGGTCTGCTGCAGGTCGTCGCGGCTCTTGCTCGAGACGCGGAGCTCGTCGCCCTCGACGCGGCTCTTGATGCTCTTCGGGCCCTCGTCGCGGATGATCTTGCCGAGCTTCTTCGCGTTGGCCTGGTCGATGCCCTGCTTGAGGGTGACCTCGATCCGGTACTCCTTGCCGGAGGCGAACGGCTCGCCCTCCTCGAGGCTCTTGAGGCCGATGCCGCGCTTGATCATCTTGGTCTGCAGCACGTCGAGGATCGCCTTCACGCGCTCCTCGCTGGACGCCTTCATGAGGATGGTGTCGCCGCTCCACTCGATGGAGGCGCCCACGTTCTTGAAGTCGTAGCGCTGCTCCACCTCCTTCTGGGTCTGGTGGACGGCGTTGTCCGCCTCCATGCGGTCGACCTTGCTGACGACGTCGAACGAGGAATCTGCCATGCCGACCATGTTAAGGGACGCGCGCCGCGGGGCCCACGGGGGCGGCGGCCGGGCGATTTCGGTTCGCGGGGCGGCGACCGCTATCATCGACGAGCGTCTCCGGTCCGTGATCACACAGGTCGGGTGCGCATGGCGAGTTACCCTAGCGGCCAAAGGGATCTGACTGTAAATCAGACGGCTCAGCCTTCGGGGGTTCGAATCCCTCACTCGCCACCGCACGGAACGGCCCCGCTCGCACGGGGCCGTTCGTCTGCCCCGCCGCATCCGTCGGGGCCCGCCCGCGCCGGCAGAGTCGCCCGCGCGCCCGACGACCTGGATCCACCACCGATGTTCCCCGCCGCCCCCGGCCCACGCACGCGCGCCCTCGGCACGTCCGGCGTCGTCGTCTCGACCCTCGGCCTCGGCACGAGCGGCTTCGGCTGGACCGCCGACCGCGACGAGGCATGGGCGATCCTCGACGCCTACCGCGAGGAGGGCGGCACGTTCGTCGACACCGCGTCCTCCTACTCGCAGTGGGTGCCCGGCCACGCGGGCGGCGAGTCGGAGGCGATCATCGGCGGCTGGCTGGCCGCGCGCGGCTGCCGCGACGACGTCGTGGTCGGCACCAAGGTCGGCAAGAGCCGGGACGCGCCCGGCACGTCGGCCGACTCCATCCGCCGCGGGGTCGACGCGTCGCTCCGCCGCCTCGGGACGGACCGCGTCGACGTGGTGCACGCCCACCTCGACGACACCCGCACCCCGCTCGAGGAGACGGTCGCCGCGCTGTCCGACCTCGTGAAGGAGGGCAAGGCGCGGCTCGTGGGCGTCTCGGGCTTCTCGCCCGACCGGCTGGAGCAGGCGCTGGCGCTGGCCCACGGATCCGGGGCGGTCCCGGTGGGCGTGGTGCAGGAGGAGTACAGCCTGCTGGCGCGCGAGCGCACGGAGGGGCGGCTGCAGGCGGTCGTCCGGCAGGAGGGCGTCGGCCTCGTCGCGCACAGCGTGCTCGCCAAGGGCTTCCTCACGGGCAAGTACCTGCCGGGCGCGCCCGCGGTGCCGTCGGCCCGCGCGCTCGACGCGGAGCAGTACATGTCGCCCGCCGGTCACGCCACCGTGCGGGCCGCGGAGGAGGTCGCGCGGATGCGCGGCGTCACGGTCGCCGAGGTCGCCATCGCGTGGGTGCTCGGGCGGCCCGGGATCGCGAGCGCGCTGGTCGGCGCGCGGACGGCCCGGCAGATCCGGCAGCTGATGCCCGCCGCGCGGCTCGTGCTCGACGACGACGAGGTGTCCCGGCTCGCGTCGGCCGCCGCGCGCGCCACGCGCGAGGCGAGCGCCTGAGCCGCGCGGCGCGTCCCGCCGGCTGACGGTCGACGACGGCCGCGAGGATCCGCCGCGCGCGGCCGCCCGTATCCTGGGGCGACCGCCGCCCGAGCCCCGAGGAGATCCGCCCGTGTCCCGTCCCTGGCCCGAGGGCTCCTACATCGCCGCCCTGCTCGTGATGACCACCGCGACGGGCGCCATCGACGGCGTCAGCTACCTGGCGCTCGACCGCGTCTTCACCGGCAACATGACCGGCAACGTCCTCTTCATCGGCTTCGGGCTGGTGGGCGTCGCCGACATCCCCGTGCTCAACAACATCGTGGCGCTCGTGGCCTTCATGCTGGGCGCCGTGATCGCGTCGCGCATCACCCGGCGCGCGCCCACCGACGTGCACCTGCCGCGCTCCTCCGTCTGGATCCTCGTCACCGGCACCCTGCTCACCCTCGCGCTCGCCGTCGTCTGGCTCGCGGTCGGGACGCTCGACACCGGGATCATGATCGCCATCACGGGCTTCCTCGCGCTGCTGCTGGGCGCGCAGGCGGCCGCCGTCAAGAGCATCGGGCTGCGCGACCTCTCGACCGTGGTCGTCACCATGACGATGGTGAACCTGTCGTCGGACAGCCGCGTCGCGGGCGGGACCGGCGCCGCCTGGGCCCGTCGCATCGGCGCGATCGTCTGCATGGGGCTCGGCGCGCTGGTCGCGGCGCTCATCACGACGCACGTCGGCGGCGCCTGGGCGCTGCTCGCGGCCGGCGGCCTCATGGTGCTCGGCGTCGTCCTGCTCTGGAACGCCCGTCGGATCGAGCGGAAGCGCCTCCGCGAGGCCGCCGCACCGACCTCCGACGAGCGCGCCGCGGCGTCGCCGGCCTGACCCCGGGATCCCGCCCGGCCGCCGCGGCCCCTCTGGCAGGCTGGACGCATGACGACCCCCGGTGACACCGCGCTCCTGACCATCGCCCGCGACATCGCCACCCGCGCCGGGGAGCTCGCGCTCCGCCGCCGCCGCGAGGGCGTCGAGGTCGCCGCCTCGAAGTCGAGCCCCGAGGACATCGTCACGCACACGGACCGCGAGACCGAGGACCTCATCCGCCGTGCCCTGCAGGACGTGCGCCCCGACGACGGCTTCCTCGGCGAGGAGTCCGAGGGCACGTCGGGCACGTCCGGCCTCACCTGGGTCGTCGACCCCATCGACGGCACCGTCAACTTCCTCTACGGCATCCCCGCGTGGGCCGTGAGCATCGCGGTGGTCGAGGGCGAGGCGGATCCGCTCACCTGGACCGCCCGCGCCGGCTGCGTGGTGAACCCGACGCTCGGCGAGGTCTACACGGCGACGGCGGGCGGCGGATCCGCGCTCGACGGCCGTCCGCTCGCCGTCAACGCCGGCGTCCCGCTGTCCCTCGCGCTCGTGGGCACGGGCTTCTCCTACGGCGCCGAGAAGCGGATGCAGCAGGGGCGCGTGATCACCGACCTGCTCGGCGAGGTGCGCGACATCCGCCGCATCGGCGCCGCGTCGCTCGATCTCTGCGACGTGGCGGCGGGCCGGACGGACGCCTACTTCGAGCGCGGGCTGAAGCCGTGGGACCACGCGGCCGGCGCCCTCATCGCGGCCGAGGCCGGCGCGCGCGTGACCGGGATCGACGGCGGACCCGCCTCCGCCGAGCTCCTGATCGCGGCGGATCCGGAGCTCGCGCGCGCCCTCGAGGAGCGGCTGGAGCGCCCGCGCGCATAGCCCCAGAAGGCCCTCCCGCGCATCCCCCGGGTGGCGCGAATCCCTTCCGGCGGTTAGCCTTTACCGATCCGTTACACGACGACCGGGTACGAACCGGTCGTACGCGCACGCCCCGACCGCCGTCGGCCGGCACCGCGCAGCACCTGTCCCTCGCACTAGGAGTCCTCCGATCCTGTCCGTCCTCCACGCCTCGCGTGCCCCCCAGCCCTCCGTCCGGCGGCCCTCGTGCTGACCCCCGACGAGACCGCAGGGGCCGTGTACCCGACGCGACGCGAGCGGCGCGAGGCCGAGCGCCGGGCGGCCGAGGCGGCCCAGGCCGGATCCGCACCCGCGCCCGCGGCCGACGCCCCGCCGGCGACCGAGCCCGCCGTTCCCGCGGACGCCGCGGTCGAGCAGCACGCGGACCCGGTCGCGACGGCGCAGCCCGCGCCCACCGAGCAGCAGGTCGCGACGGCGCAGCCCGCGCCCGCTCCCCGCATCGTCCACGTCGCGGTCGAGGCGCCCGCTGTCCCCACCACGCACCTCCCCGCGGTGGCCGAGCAGGCCGCCGTCGCGGAGGCCGTCACGCTCGCGACCCGCGCCCGTCGCATCCGCGCCGCCCAGGCCGCCGCGCCCGAGTCGCGCCGCTCCTCGTACGTGCCCGCGAAGCGCGCCAGCGTCCCCGCCGCCGCCCCGCACGCCCGGATCCGCGGACGCCGCGTCCCCGCGTCCACGCGCCCCGCCCTCGCCGCCCCGGCGCCCGAGGCCGCCGCCGGCCGCCGTCGCTCGAATGCGTCGCGCGGGCTCACGCTGCTCACCATGGCCTTCGTCGCGACGGTCACCATCGCGACCTCGCTGCCGTCCTCCGCGTTCCTCACCGGCCAGGACATGGCTCAGGCGACCGTGGTCACGGACTCCCCGGCCACCTCCGTCCCCAGCCAGAGCATCGCGCTCTCCGCCGCCCCCGAGGCGCGGGTCGTCGGCGGCACCGACGACGCGTTCACGGCCACGACGCCGCAGCAGATCATGCTGGCCCAGACGTCGAAGGGCGCGGGCGCCTTCACGAACGACATCAACGGCACCATCCAGTGGCCCTTCGCCTCGGGCGTGCCCATCAGCGGCGTCTTCGGCAAGCGCATCGCGCCCTGCTCCAACGGCTGCTCGAGCAACCACCAGGGCGTCGACTTCGCGCCGGGCATGGGCGCGCCGATCCAGGCGATCGCCGACGGCGTCGTCCGCGAGGCCGTGAACAGCGACACCGGCCTCGGCGTGCACCTCGTCATCGACCACGTCATCGACGGGCAGCTCGTCACGAGCGTCTACGGCCACCAGCTGCCGGGGTCCCTGCGCGTCAAGGCGGGCGACCCGGTCAAGGTCGGCCAGCAGATCGGCCAGGTCGGCAACACGGGCGCGTCCACCGGCCCGCACCTCCACCTCGAGATCCGCATGGCGGACGGCACCGCGGTGGATCCCTTCGCCTGGCTCCAGGAGCACGCGAACTAGCCGACCCGCTCCACCGACGACGACGCCCCCCGGCCCGAAGGCCAGGGGGCGTCGTCGCGTCCGGAGGACGGCCGTGCGGTCAGTCGCGGATCAGCCACACGGTCGTGTCCGACGGCACGGCGTCGCCGTCGAGCGGCCGGCTGGCGAGCAGCACGCGCCCCTCGGGCAGCGGCACGGACGCGGCACCGAGGTTCGCGATCACCGTGACGCCCGCGCTCGCGAACGCGATCACGTCGTCGCCCTGGGCGGTGATCCACTCGAGCGTGCCCAGCGCGAGGCCGTGCTCGCGGCGCAGCAGCAGCGCCTCCGTGTAGAGCGAGAGGGTGGAGGAGGGATCCGCCTGCTCGGTGTCGCGCGCGAACCGGTCCCAGTCGTCGGGCTGCGGCAGCCAGCTGGCGTCGCCGTCGCTGAAGCCGTAGGACGGCTTCCCGGCCTCCCACGGGATCGGCACGCGGCAGCCGTCGCGGCCGTAGCGCTCGCCCGCGGTGCGGTGGAAGGTCGGATCCTGGCGCGCCTCGTCCGGCAGCCGGATGTCCTCGGGCAGCCCGAGCTCCTCGCCCTGGTAGACGTACGCGCTGCCGGGCAGCGCGAGCATGAGCGCGCTGGCGGCGCGGGCGCGGCGGAGGCCGAGCTCCTCGTCCACCGTCACGGTCGACCGCGGGCCGACTCCGACGCCCTGCGGGTTCTCGCCCGAGAGCGCGAGACGGCTCGCGTGCCGCACCACGTCGTGGTTCGAGAGCACCCAGGTGCTCGGCGCGCCCACGGAGGAGAAGGTCGCGAGCGACGCGTCGATCGTGCGGCGGAGCGCCGCGGCGTCCCACGGCGTCTCGAGGTAGCTGAAGTTGAAGGCCTGGTGCATCTCGTCGGGGCGGACCCAGTCGGCGAGCTTCGCCAGCGGCTCGACCCACGCCTCGGCCACCATCGCGCGGTCGCCCTCGTAGGAGTCGAAGATCTCGCGCCACTCGCGGTAGATCTCGTGCACGCCCTCCTGCGCGAAGTACGGCGGCGGGGGAGCGGGCTGGTCGTCCACGCCGCCGGCGCCGCCCATGCTGCCCTGGCCCTCGGGCGGCGTGTAGTCGGGGAGGCCGGGCGCCTTGACCATGCCGTGCGCCACGTCGACCCGGAAGCCGTCGACGCCGCGGTCGAGCCAGAAGCGGAGGATCTCGCGGAAGCGCTCGCGCACCCACGGGTTCGTCCAGTCGAGGTCCGGCTGCGAGGAGTCGAACAGGTGCAGGTACCACTGGCCGGGCGTGCCGTCGGGCTCGGTGAGGCGCGACCAGGCCGGCCCGCCGAAGATCGACTCCCAGTTGTTCGGGGGCAGCTCGCCGGCGGCGCCCTTCCCGTCGCGGAGCATGTAGCGCGCGCGCTCCTCGCTGCCGGCGGGGGAGGCGATCGCCTCCTGGAACCAGCGGTGCGCGGAGGAGGTGTGGTTGGGGACGATGTCGACGATCACGCGGAGGCCGAGCTCGTGCGCGCGGCGCTGCATCCGGTCGAAGTCGTCGAGGGTGCCGAACAGCGGATCCACCTGGCAGTAGTCGGCCACGTCGTAGCCGGCGTCGTTCTGCGGCGAGAGGAAGAAGGGGGAGAGCCACACGGCGTCGACCCCGAGCTCGCGGAGCGCGGGCAGGCGCTCGGTGATGCCGGGCAGGTCGCCGATGCCGTCGCCGTCGGAGTCGGCGAACGAGCGCGGGTAGATCTGGTAGATGACGGCGGTGCGCCACCACTCGGATCCGGTGCCGTGCTGCGGGGTGCTGTCGGGATGGGCCGAGGTGTCGTCCCGGGCAGCCGTGGTCGGGGCTGTGGGAGCAGGCGAAGTCATGCATCGAGCCTAGGTGACGGCCCCCGAGCGGTCCCGCGCAGCGCACGGCCGCCCGGGCCCGCGGGCCGCCGGGCCGAGCCCGGATGCGGCAGCGCGCGGAATAGCCGGGCGACGGCGCGCGCTGGGGAAGGGGGCGGCCACCGCCCCATCACCGGACGAAGGAGATCAGCAATGACGGACCCCGCACGCGTGCCCCTCGGATCCAGCGGCCTGGAGGTGTTCCCGCTGTCCTTCGGCGGCAACGTCTTCGGATGGACGGCCGACGAGGCCACCTCGTTCCAGCTCCTCGACGCCTACACGGCGGCCGGCGGGAACTTCGTCGACACCGCCGACGTCTACTCGGCGTGGAAGCCGGGCAACTCCGGCGGCGAGTCCGAGGAGATCATCGGCCGCTGGCTCGCGTCGCGCGGCCGGCCCGACGGCCTCGTCATCGCCACCAAGGTCGGGGCGCACGAGGCCGCGAAGGGCACGTCGCGCGACAGCGTCCGCCGCGGCGTCGAGGCCAGCCTCCGCCGGCTCGGCGTCGACGCGATCGACCTCTACTACGCCCACGTCGACGACCGGGACACCCCGATCGAGGAGACCGTGACGGCGCTCGCCGAGCTCGTCGCCGAGGGCAAGGTCCGCGCGATCGGCGCGTCCAACTTCACGGCCGAGCGCCTGCAGGCGGCGCTCGACGTCTCCGCGCGGGAGGGGATCGCCCGCTTCGAGGTCCTCCAGAACCGCTACAACCTCGTCGCCCGCGACGACTACGAGGGGGAGCTCGCCGACCTGCTCGTCCGCGAGGGCATCGGATCCGCCCCGTACTCGAGCCTCGCCAGCGGGTTCCTCACCGGCAAGTACCGCGGCTCCGAGGTCGACAGCCCCCGCGCCGGCACGGCCTCGAAGTACTACGACGACCACGGCCGTGCCCTCCTCGAGGTGCTCGACCGGGTCGCCGAGGCCCACGGCGTCTCCGTCACGACGGTCTCGCTCGCGTGGCTCCGGGCCCAGCCCTCGGTCACCGCGCCCATCGCGAGCGCGCGCGACCTCACGCAGCTGCCGGACCTCCTCGCCTCGGTGGAGCTCGAGCTGACGGCCGGCGAGCTCCGGGACCTGTCCGCGGTCTGATCCTCCGCTCGCCCGTCGGCCGTGCCCCGGTCCGGGGCCGTCACGCGTCTCGCGGGCGGTCCCGGACCTGCTATCGTCGTATGGTTCCAGCGCGTCTCCGACGCGCCCGGGCACGCCCCCATAGCTCATTGGTAGAGCACTTCCTTGGTAAGGAAGAGGTAGTGAGTTCAATCCTCACTGGGGGCTCGATACCTCAGTCGGCCGCGGTCGACGACGAGGGTCATGGCGGGGTAGCTCAGGTGGTTAGAGCACACGGCTCATAATCGTGGTGTCGCGGGTTCAAGTCCCGCTCCCGCTACGGAAGCGCGGGTCCTCACACGGATCCGTCCTCCTCGATAGGCCCCGGACACCTCTCGCCAGGTTCCGGGGCCTTTCCTCTGCCCGCGTGTCCTCCCGCGGCGCCCGGCCTTCCGGCGTCCCCGGCCACGGCGTAGCCTCCGGGCATGACCCATCACGAATCCCCCGACCACCCCGACCACGCCACGGGCGCCGAGCACGACGACGTGCTCTACAAGACCCAGGGCAACCCCGTCCCCGACGCGCACGACGAGGAGCGCCGCGAGGCAGCCGCCGGCGGCGACTACACCGCGAGCGAGTCCGAGGAGGAGAAGGAGGCCCGCGAGGGCGACGCCTGATCCGCATCCCGCGCCCCGAGCGCACGAGGGCCGCCGCGACGCGTTCGCGGCGGCCCTCGTGCGTCCCGTGCGGCTCGGCCCGACGGGTCGCGACCGGCCGTCCCGGCACCCGCCGAGGAGCTCGATCGAGGCGACACGCCGGGCCGACGCGGACGCGGGATCACGCTCGCCTGCCCGGATCCGCATGACGACGCGGAAGGCGCCGCGACACGCCGAAACACTAGATGTAGTGGAATGACAGGTCTGTAGTTCGGGTTATATAGTGGAGAACCTCACCGCCCCACCGGGTGGCCGAGCACACCGGATCCTCGCGAAGACGCGGATCCGGAGGCCATCGGGGCGAGAGCCACGAGACCTGAGGAGCCGCACCGGCGGTTCCCGACCAGACACAACGGGAGGCACCCATGGACTACGACAACAACGACACCGTCGGCGGTTACGCGATCCCCGTCGACCCCATGGAGCTCCTGCAGTGCGACTCCTGCCAGTAGGCAGCTGACGCCGCAGCGGCAGCATCGCGGACCCGGGCCCCGGTCCCCACGAGGAGTGGGGGCCGGGGCTCTCGCATGCCCGGCGGTCGCCCGTCCGCCCGGGCGCGCGGACGGCCGCCGCGTAGGATCGTCCGGTGCCAGTGAATCCAGAGCTCCAGGGCCGCGTGCTCCCCGCCGCCGCCCCGTACCTGGTGGGACGCGAGAAGGTGCGCGAGTTCGCCCGCGCCGTCGGCGCCACCCACCCCGTCCACCTCGACCCCCAGGCCGCGCGTGCCGCGGGCCACGCCGACGTGGTCGCGCCGAGCACCTTCCCCGTGGTCGTGCAGGAGGCGACGCTCGCGCAGCTGCTCGCGGAGCCCGACGCCGGCATCGACTTCAGCCGCGTGGTCCACGGCGAGCAGGCCTTCACGTACTCGCGGCCCGTGGTCGCGGGCGACGAGCTCACCGCGACGCTGACCGTCACGAAGGTGGCGACCCTCGGCGGCAACGCGATGGTGACCGCCGAGTCCGCGATGGTCGACGGATCCGGCGCCCACGTCGTCACGGCCGTCTCCACCCTCGTGGTCCGCGGGGACGACGCGTGAGCGCCGCGGCCGGCGCCGTGCCCGTCCTCGCCGACCTCGCCGTGGGCGACGTCGTCGCCGAGCGGTCCCTGCACCTCACGCGCGACTCCCTCGTCCGCTACGCGGGCGCGTCGGGCGACTTCAACCCCATCCACTACCGCGACGACGTGGCCGCGTCGGTCGGGCTGCCCGGCGTCCTCGCGCACGGCATGCTCACGATGGGTCAGGCCGTGCAGCCCGTGGCCGACTGGGCGGGCGATCCGTCGCGCATCGTCTCCTACGGCGTGCGCTTCACGCGCCCCGTGGTGGTGGATCCCGCCGACGGTCAGGCCCTGACGGTCGTCGCCAAGGTGGGCGCCATCGACGCCGAGGCCGGGACCGTCCGCATCGACATCGCCGTCTCGGTCGAGGGCAAGACGGTGCTGGGCCGCGCGCAGGCGCAGGTCCGGCTGGCGTAGGGCCCCCGTGACGATCGAGACGCACCGCGACGCGCCGCTCGCCGAGCTCACCACGCTGCGCGTGGGCGGGCCGGCGGAGGAGCTCGTGACCGTGAGCGAGCGCGACGAGCTCGTCGACACCCTCCTCGGCCTCTGGGCCGTGGGCGAGGACTGGATGGTCCTCGGCGGCGGATCCAACTCCCTCATCTCCGACGAGGGCGTCGCCGGCACGGTCATCCGCATCGCGACCCGCGGCGTGGAGGTCGGCGAGGAGCGGGCCGACGGCACCGTCCTCGTGCGCGTGCAGGCGGGCGAGCCGTGGGACGCGCTCGTGGCCCGCACGGTGGCCGACGGCCTCGCGGGCCTCGAGGCGCTGTCCGGGATCCCCGGATCCACCGGCGCCTCCCCCGTGCAGAACATCGGCGCGTACGGCCAGGAGGTCGCGGACGTGCTCGAGGGCGTCGACTTCCTGGACTACGAGACGGGCGAGGTCGAGCGGCTGGGCGCCGCGGACCTCGGCCTCGGCTACCGCACGTCGTCGCTCAAGCGCGGCCGGGTCGGCGTGGTGCTCTCGGTGGACTTCGCGCTCACCCGCGGCGAGGGCCCCGACGCGCTCGGCCTGCCCGTCGCGTACCCGCAGCTCGCCGGCGCGCTGGGCGTGGAGCTCGGCGACCGCGTTCCCGTGGCGCGCGTGCGCGAGACCGTGCTGGCGCTCCGCGCGTCCAAGGGCATGGTGCTCGACGACGCGGATCCCGACACCTGGAGCGCCGGGTCCTTCTTCACGAACCCCATCGTCAGCGCCGCCTTCGCGCGCACGCTGCCGGCCGACGCCCCGCGCTGGCCGCAGGAGGACCCGCCCCAGGACCTCGTCGTGCCGCTCGGCGACGCGTGGGAGGTCGCCGACGCGATCGAGCGCGAGGCCGCCGCGCGCCGCCGCCGCGAGCCCGCGGGCGTCAAGCTCAGCGCCGCGTGGCTCATCGAGCGCTCGGGTGTGCGTCGCGGGTTCCGGCTGCCGGGATCCGGTGCGGCCGTCTCCTCGAAGCACACGCTCGCCCTCACCAACCGCGGCACCGCGACCGCGGAGGACGTCGCCGCCCTCGCGCGCTACGTGCAGGGCCGCGTGATGAGCGAGCACGGCGTGATCCTGCAGCCCGAGCCCGTGCTGGTCGGCCTGTCTCTCTAGGGGCGGGCCGACCCGCTCGGTCCGGGCGGCGGATCAGGCCAGCAGGTCGCGGATCCGGCGCACGCCCTCGAGCAGCGCGTCGTCGCCGAGCGCGTAGCTGAAGCGCAGGAAGCCGCTCGGGCCGAACGCCTCGCCGGGCACCGCGGCGACCTCCGCCTTCTCCAGCAGCACGTCGGCCACCTCGAGCGAGGTGGTGGGCGTGACGCCGTCGATGTCGCGGCCGAAGAGGCCCGTGACGTCGGGGTAGACGTAGAACGCGCCCTGCGGGGTGGGCGTGACGAAGCCGGGGATGGCGTCGAGCTCGGCGACGATGGTGCGGCGTCGGCGGTCGAAGGCCTCGCGCATCCGGTCGACGGTGTCGCGCGGGCCGCGGAGCGCCGCGACGGCCGCGCGCTGCGAGACGTTCGAGACGTTCGACGACAGGTGCGACTGCAGGTTGCCGGCGGCCTTGATGGCGTCGGCGGGTCCCACCATCCATCCGACGCGCCAGCCGGTCATGGCGTAGGTCTTGGCGACGCCGTTGACGAGGATCGTGCGGTCGGCCAACGCCGGCACGACGTCGACGATGCTCGCGGCCTCGGCGCCGTCGTAGACGAGGTCCTGGTAGATCTCGTCGCTGATGACCCAGAGGCCCTTCGACTCGGCCCACTCGCCGATCTCCCGGGTCTGCTCCCGCGAGTAGACGGCGCCCGTGGGGTTCGACGGCGAGACGAAGAGGAGCACCTTGGTGCGCGGGGTCCACGCGGCCTCGAGCTGCTCGACGGTGACGAGGTAGCCCTGGTCGGCGCCCGCGAAGACGTCGACGGGCACGCCGCCCGCGAGTCGGATGGCCTCGGGGTAGGTGGTCCAGTAGGGCGTGGGCACGAGGACCTCGTCGCCCTGGTCGAGCAGCGTCTGGAACGCCTGGTAGACGGCCTGCTTGCCGCCGTTGGTGACGATGATCCGGTCGATGCCGACGTCGAGGCCCGACGACGCACGGGTCTTCTCGGCGATGGCCTCGCGGAGGTCGGGGAGGCCGGCGGCGGCGGTGTAGCGGTGGTTGCGGGGATCCCGCGCCGCCTCCACCGCGGCCTCGACCACGTAGTCGGGCGTCGGGAAGTCGGGCTCGCCCGCGGCGAAGCTGATGACGGGGCGTCCGGCGGCCTGCAGGGCCTTGGCCTTGCCGTCGACCTTGAGGGTCGCGGACTCGGCGATGGATCCGATGCGGGTGGAGACGCGGCTGAGGGGGACGGTGCTCTGCGGTTCGGCCATGCTGACGAGCATAGGGATGCGGGCCGGGCGCCACGCGGGGCCGCCGGGTCGCTTCGGCGGCCGGCCCGACCGGGTGCCCGCGGATGCTGGTACACTCGTCCGGGTCGGTATCTCCGCCATGCTCTTCCGCGCCTTCTTCCCACCGTGCTCGCACGGTCGAGGAGCGCAGGGGCAGGCGGGTGTCGACGCAGAGGGTGGTGGCTCAATTGGTAGAGCAGCGGTCTCCAAAACCGCAGGTTGCAGGTTCGAGTCCTGTCCGCCCTGCTAGATGGAACGGGTCCCCGGGCGCGTGACATCGCGGCTCGCCCGAACTCCGGGCGCAGCCGAGCAATGCAGGAAGGGACCCACGCGTGGCGCGGAAGATCGTCGACGAGCCGAGCGAGGAGATCGTCGCGCAGGCTCGCGAGCAGCGGGACGCGCGACGCAACCCCTTCGCCCGGCTGGTGCTCTTCATCAAGCAGGTCGTGCAGGAGCTCAAGAAGGTGGTCACCCCCACCCGCAAGGAGCTGCTGACGTTCACGGGAGTGGTGCTGGCCTTCGTCATCGTCATGATGGTGATCGTCTCGCTCCTCGACCAGCTGTTCGGGTACCTCGCCATCGTGGTGTTCGGCAACGGCGCCTAGCACCAGGGCCTCCACGCGGAGGCGGCACGGGCCGGAGGGCGGGCGGCGCAGAGGATCCACGGATCCGGGCGCCGCGGAGCACGAGCGGCCGGAGCGCGGCGGATCCCCGCAGGAGCGCGGCCCGGTGCCCGAGAGCAGCACGGCACGACGAACGGCAATGCACGACGAAGAACGAGGGAAGTAGATCCATTGGCTGAGAGCAAGCGCGACGACGTCGACCTCGCCCCCGCGGCGGAGCAGTCCTCCGAGGTGGACGAGGTCCAGGAGGGCCACGCCATCGAGTCCTCCGAGGAGAGCTCGGACGCGGCGGAGCACACCGCCCTGCACGTCGAGGGCGACACCGTCGAGACCGACCTGACGGCGGCGCTCGACGCGATGGAGTCCGTCGAGGACCCCGAGGCCGACGCGGTCGTCGAGGACGCGCTCGACGTCGACTCGCCCGACGAGGCCGAGGCCGCCGTCGAGGCGACCGACGACGAGGCGGAGGAGGAGGCGGCCGAGGAGGCCCTCGAGCCCGCCGACGTCACGCCCGCCACGGCCGACGACATCGCCGAGGCCGAGGCCGACCTGGTGCCCGACGCCGACGCGTCCGAGGACGCCGCCGACGTCGACCCCTACGAGGACTTCCGCAAGGAGCTCCGCTCCAAGCCGGGCAAGTGGTACGTCATCCACTCCTACGCGGGCTTCGAGCGCCGCGTGAAGAGCAACATCGAGAACCGCATGGTGTCGCTCAACATGGAGGACGACATCTACCAGATCGAGGTCCCGATGGAGGACGTCGTCGAGATCAAGAACGGCCAGCGCAAGATGGTCAACCGCGTGCGCATCCCGGGCTACGTGCTCGTGCGCATGAGCCTCAACGAGGACAGCTGGTCGGTCGTCCGCCACACCCCCGGCGTCACGGGCTTCGTCGGCAACGCCCACAACCCCACGCCCCTCCGCTTCGAGGAGGCCTTCTCCATGCTGAAGAGCCTCGTCGAGATCAAGGAGGTGGCGCAGGTCAAGGGCCAGCCCACCAAGGGCGGCCAGGCGCAGCGCGTCATCGCCGCCGAGGTCGACTTCGAGATCGGCGAGACCATCACGATCAAGGAGGGCTCGTTCGCGGGCCTCCCCGGCTCCATCAGCGAGATCAAGCCCGAGAGCGGCAAGCTCACGGTGCTCGTCTCCCTGTTCGAGCGCGAGACCCCGGTCGAGCTCAGCTTCGACCAGGTCACCAAGCTCTAGGCGGTCGGGCCGCGCGGCCCGCTCGATCTAGCAATCAAGAAGAAGGAAGAGAAATGGCACCGAAGAAGAAGGTCACGGGTCTGATCAAGCTGCAGATCAAGGCCGGCGCCGCCAACCCCGCACCGCCCATCGGGCCGGCGCTGGGACAGCACGGCGTCAACATCATGGAGTTCTGCAAGGCGTACAACGCCCAGACCGAGTCGCAGCGCGGCAACGTCATCCCCGTCGAGATCACCGTCTACGAGGACCGGACGTTCACGTTCATCCTGAAGACGCCCCCGGCAGCGGAGCTCATCAAGAAGGCCGCCGGAGTCGCCAAGGGCTCGGGCACGCCGCACACGGTCAAGGTCGCGAAGCTCACGATGGACCAGGTCCGCGAGATCGCCGAGCAGAAGCAGGCCGACCTCAACGCCAACGACATCGACGCCGCGGCGAAGATCATCGCCGGCACCGCCCGCTCCATGGGCATCACGGTCGAGGCCTAGCCTCCACCACCCAAGTGGATCCCGTCCGGGATCCGCTCCAGCATCACGCGGGAGAGCCGGCCAGGCTCACATCAACCGCACTCTCGAATCAGGAGACACGAATGGCGAAGTCAAAGGCCTACCGGGCCGCAGCCGAGAAGATCGACCTCACCAAGGCGTACACCGCCTCGGAGGCCGTCGAGCTCGCGCGCGAGACCGGTTCCAGCAAGTTCGACAGCACCGTCGAGGTCGCGCTCAAGCTCGGCGTCGACCCCCGCAAGGCAGACCAGATGGTCCGCGGCACCGTCATCCTTCCTCACGGTACCGGCAAGACCGCTCGCGTCATCGTCTTCGCGACGGGCCCCGCGGCCGAGGCGGCCATCGCCGCCGGAGCCGACGAGGTCGGCGGCGATGAGCTCATCGAGAAGGTGGCGGGCGGCTACACGTCGTTCGACTCCGCCGTCTCGACGCCCGAGCTCATGGGCAAGGTCGGTCGTCTCGGCAAGGTGCTCGGCCCGCGTGGCCTCATGCCCAACCCGAAGACCGGCACGGTCACCCCGGACGTCGCGCGCGCGGTGTCCGACATCAAGGGCGGCAAGATCGAGTTCCGCGTCGACAAGCACGCGAACGTCCACTTCGTGGTCGGCAAGGCGAGCTTCTCGCCCGAGCAGCTCTCGGAGAACGTCGGCGCCGCGCTCGAGGAGATCGTCCGCCTCAAGCCGTCCTCCTCGAAGGGCCGCTACGTGCAGAAGGCCACGGTCTCCACGACCTTCGGCCCCGGCATCCCGGTGGACGTCAACTCCATCTAGCCCCACCGCGCGGAAGCGCACGCACGACCAGCAGCACAGGAAGGGCCCGCCTCGGCGGGCCCTTCCTTCGTTCCCGCGGGTCTCGGCTGCCTAGGCTCTCCAGGGTGAGCATCCCGGATCCCGCCGTCGCCCCCTCCGCCCCGTCCCTCCGCGTCGCCGCGCCCGCGGACACGGACGACGTGGCCGCGCTCGCGGCCCGCACCTTCGCGCTCGCGTGCCCGCCGACCACGACGGCCGAGGCGATCGCGGAGCACATCCGGACCGTGCTCTCGCCCGCGCGATTCCGGGCGCACCTCGCGGATCCCGCGCGCCGGGTGGTGGTCGCCGAGGTCGACGGGCAGACGGTCGGGTACACGATGGTCGTCGCGGCGCCGCCGGCCGATCCCGACGTGGCAGGCGCCCTGCGGCTGCGGCCGGAGATCGAGCTGAGCAAGGTGTACGTCGAGGCGGGATCCCACGGCGTGGGGGTCGCGCGGCCGCTCATGGCGGAGACGCTGCGGATCGCGCGCGAGCTCGCCGGCGAGAGCGGACGGGATGCGGGGGCCGGGATCTGGCTCGGCGTCAACGAGCACAACGCGCGCGCCATCCGCTTCTACGAGCGCAGCGGCTTCCGCATCGTCGGGACGCGGTCGTTCCGGCTATCGGACGCGGTGGAGACGGATCACGTGATGGAGCGCGCGCTCGTCGCGACGGCCTGACGCGCGGGGCGGTCCCGGATCGGCTGCGCGCCACGTCGAGCGCGCCCGCGACCGTCGCCGCGGTCAGCCCCGCGCCACGTTGAGCACGACCTTGCCGCGCGCGTGGCCGCTCTCCATGTGGCGGTGCGCCTCGGCCGCGTCCTCCAGGTCGAAGACCTCGTCGACGTAGACCTTGATGTCGCCCGACTCCAGCAGGCGCGAGATCACCGCGAGGGTCTGGCCGTCGGGTGCGACCTCGTAGTGCGTCGCGCGCACGCCGGCCGCGCGGGCGTCCTGCACGAGGGTCGGCCAGCCCCGCACGGGCGCACTCACCAGCAGGCCGCCGCGGCGGAGGACCTGGAGGGATCGGGTGCCGGTGTCGTCCGTGCAGTTGCCGACCAGGTCGATCACGACGTCGACGTCGGCGAGCACGTCCTCGAAGCGGACCTGCGTCCGGTCGATGACCTCGTCCGCCCCGAGCTCCGCCAGCCAGTCGACGTTGCGGGGCGAGCCCGTGGCGACGACGCGGGCGCCGAAGTGGCGGGCGAACTGCACCGCGAAGTGGCCGACGCCGCCCGCGCCCGCGTGGATCAGGACGACCTGGCCCTCGTGCGCCTTGCCGATGTCGACGACCATGCCCCACGCGGTGAGGGCGCTCACGGGCGTCGCGGCGGCCTCGACGTGCGAGAGGCGCGCGGGCTTGCGGGCGAGGCTCACGCTCGGGACGGCGATGTAGGGGGCGTAGCTGCCGGGCATCCGCGGCACCATGGCGAGGCCGAACACCTCGTCGCCCGGATGCAGCGCGTGGTCCTCGTAGGGAGACTCGACCACGACGCCGCTGAAGTCGCGGCCGAGGACCGCGGGCAGGCTGCCGAGCGTCGGGCCGCCGGGCTCGCCCGCGCGGAGCCGGAGGTCGATGGGGTTGACGCCCGCGGCGACGACCTTGACGAGCACCTCGGAGTCGAGGCGGTGCGGCACCGGGACGTCGGCGAGGTGCAGCACGTCGGGTCCGCCCGTCTCCGTCACGACGACCGCGCGCATGGTCTCGCCGTGGGGTGCGAGGGCGACCGCGGCGGCCGCCCGGTCCCGCTCGGCCTCGGCGGCGACGCCGGCTCTCGACTGGACGACCTGGCTCATCGTGCGACCCCTCCTCGGAACGCGGCGACATGGTGGATCCCACTGGCCCCCGCTCGTCCAGTGAAGTCGCCGAGTGAGTCGGGCGTGTTTCCGCGGTGTTCCCCGGGCGAGAAGAATGCGCGGGAGCGGTCGCGGTGTCGGGCGGGTGGCAGCCGGATCAGGCCAGGCCGCGGGCTCCCGCCGGTGCGTTGGCCATCCGCACGATGAGGGCGATGAGGTCGTTCGCGCGCGCCACGAGCGCGGCGATCTCGGCCTCGTCCCGGTCGATCCACTTCCACTTCGGGATGTCGTGCACGGGCACGAAGTCCACGTGCTGCTCCCAGACGATGAGCGAGCGCTCGGCGCCGAGGACGTACTGCTGCCACCAGATCTGGCGCAGGTAGTTGCGCGGGATGCTGCGCCACGGCTTCGCGGTGGTCTTGATCTCGGCGAGCTCGAGCCGGCCGTCGGCGCGGAGGCCCACGCCGTCGGGGGTGGCGAGGTGGCGCCGCTGGCCCGGCGCGTGGAAGAGGTGCGCGCTCGGCACGATGCCGTGCTCCGCCTCGACCCAGCGGGCGATCTCCGGCTCGCGTTCCCGTCCGTGGTCGGTGTAGCGGTTGCCGCCGAAGCCGGATCCGTAGAGCTTCTCGAGCGCGACGGCCTGCAGCGACGCGTCGGTCGCGAGGCGCGCGACGTCGGTCGCGGTGATGCCGAAGCTGCGGGCGCGGAGCCAGGCGACCCGATCCGACGAGTGGGCGACGATGCGCGTCAGGTGCGGCGGGGGAGGGGGCGGCGCGGGGGCGGCGGGGGCGAGGTCGTCCTCCCAGGGGAAGGCCAGCATCTCGTCCGTCACGGGCTCCAGGGTACGCGCCGGATCCGACCCGGACGGCCCCGACGCGGGCGGATCGTGCCGCGATCCGGACCGGTTGTCAACAGGTGATGCGCATCTGCCCAGGGCACGGAGGATCGTGCTAGAAAGACGTCGTCCCACCCACCCAGAGGAAGGAACGGCAATGTCACTGCTCATGGAGACGGCGGCCCCGGCACCGTCGCGCACCACCGCACCCGAGGTCGCGCCCGCGGCCGGAGGCCACGAGACGTCCGACGCGCTGCTGGCGGAGGCCTTCGGCTTCACCATCACGCACCGCGGCGCGGAGGAGGAGCTCGTGATGGGCGACGTCACGCTGTGCTGCAGCACGACGTGCTCGTCGAGCGGCAGCGGCCACCAGCAGCCTCGCTGATCGCCCGCGCATGGATTCGTCGACCACGTACTCGGTGAGTCCCCGCTACGCCGCCGGGGAGGTGGAGGACACCCTCCACCTCCTCGGGGGTCGTGAGCTGGTCTCCCTGCAGCTGCCCTCGGGCGACGCCGTCTCCGCGGTGTCGCGTCTCCTCTCCCGTCCCTTCACGCGCGCCGACGTCGACCGCGCGTTCGCCGCCCACGCCCCGGCGGTGGCCCGCCTGGTCGACGAGCTCGTGCTGCGCGACGTCGTGGTCGGGGCGCCGGCCGGCTCCGCGGCATCCGTGCCCGACGAGCTCGCGCACGTCCTCGACGAGGCGCGGCGCAACGGCGGCGACCGCACCGGGCTCGGGCCCGTGCGCGATCCGGCCTCGCCCGCCCAGGTGGCGCTCGTGGGCGACATGATCCCCTCGCTGCTCACGGGCCTCGCGGAGGCCCTCCCCTCGGCCGAGCTCGGCGACGAGGCCGACGCCGACCTGGTCATCGCGGCCGGATCCCGGTCGGTCCTCCGCGACGTCGGGGCGCGCATGCACGCCGCCGGTCGCGCGTGGCTCCCGGTGCACCCGTTCGACGGCCGGTTCCAGCTCGTCGGGCCGGTGATCGTCCCGGGCGAGGGGCCGTGCCTGGAGTGCGTCGCGCTGCGCTGGGCGTCGACCACGCCGTTCGCGGCGGACCACGCCGCGGCGGCCGACGCGGTCGCCGTCGTGCCGCGCGACCCGAGCCTGGACGCCATCACGGCGGGGTTCGCCGCGCGCTACGCCGCCCGGTGGATCCACGCGCACGACTGGCTCGTCGCCAGCACCGTGCTCGTCATCGAGCCCAAGGTCATGGAGGCGGAGGCGCACGCCGTCTTCCGGGTCGCGCGCTGCGGCACGTGCGGTCCCCGTCCCTACGCGGGCATCGTCTCGCCGTGGCGGGCATGAGCCGCGGCGGCGCGGGCGTCGTCAGCCCGTACACCGGCCTCGTCGAGCACGCGCATCCCATGGCCTTCACGCCCGACGCCATCCCGGACGCGCTGTACTCGGGCCGGTCCGCCGACACGGAGTTCCTCACCGGCACGCCGTCCGAGCGCTTCAGCATGGGGCCCGGCGGATCCCGGCTGGAGGCCCGCCGGTCCTGCATCGGCGAGGCGGTCGAGCGCATGTCGCTCGCGGGCGCGCCCGGCGGATTGTGCGCGCCGCTCGGCGCCGACGCCCGCCAGGTGGGGCCGGACGCCTTCCAGCGCTTCCACCCCGCGCAGCGGGAGGATCCGTCCTTCCACTACGAGCGCGCCGAGCAGGGCGACCTCCTCACCTGGATGCCGGCGCGCTCCCTGCACGGCGGCGCGACCGTGCACGTGCCCGCGCAGCTCGTGGTGTTCGACGACCCGCACCGGGCCGACGGGCACCGCGAGCCGCACGTGGAGCCGGCGACGTCGTCCGGGGTCGCGGCGGGGCCGCACTTCGGGTTCGCGGCCGGCCGCGCCGTGCTCGAGCTCGTGGAGCGCGACGCGTTCCAGCGGATGTGGCTGCGCGGATCCACGCCCCCGGCCTTCGACTGGCGCGGCAGCCCCCGGCTGACCGCCGCCACGCTGCGCGAGCTCGAGCGCCTCGAGGAGCTGTGCGGCCGGTTCGGCGCGTCGTTCACGGTGCGCGTGCTGGACGCGGCCGCCGACGTGCCCGTGCTGCTGGCCGTCATGCGCAGCGACCGGATCGGGGTCGCGGTGGGCTGCGCGGCCGACTTCCGGCTCGACCGGGCCGTGCTCAACGCGGTCCGCGAGGCGCTGCACACGCACAACTGGTGCCTGCGGCTGCTGGCGGAGCCGACGATCGACCCGGCGGACGTGGTCGAGTTCGAGGACCACATCCGGCTGCACTGCCGCCCATCGGCACGCGGTCTCACCGCCGCGCTCGACGCGTCGGACGAGCGGGTCGCAGCCGTCGGCGGCCCGGCCAGCTGGGCCGCGGTGGTGACCGGGCTCGATCGCGAGGGCATCGAGGTGCTGCTCACGGAGATCACGGCCCCCGAGGTGCGCGCCGCCGGCTTCCACGTGGTGCGGGCGCTCAGCCCCGACCTCGTGGCGCTCGACGTGGTCCACGCGGCCCGGTTCCTCGGGCACCCGCGCCTCTACCGGCGGTGGCGCGACGGGCCCGCCCTCGACGGGCCGGCCGACCTCGTCCCCGTCCCGCACCCGTTCCCGTGACCGCCCGCGCCCGCGTCCCCGCCGGCGTCGTCCGGCCCACCGCCCGCAGCACCAGGAGGATCCCATGAGCACCATCGAGACCGACGCCGCACCCGACCGGGTGGCGGCCCCGACGGATCCGTCCGCCCCGGCGCATCCCGGTGGCGCCGCGTCCGCCCGGTCCCTCGGGAGCGTGGGGCCGATCTTCAGCGTCGGAGGCGCCGTCGACCGGCAGGCGGGCGACCCCGCGGAGGACTTCCACGAGGCGTCGAAGATCACGCGGATCACCCACCCCGGCTGGACCGACGTCCGGTACGCGCACCAGATGGCACAGGAGGCCCAGGGCGTCGCGGACGCCGGCCCGGGCGGTGCCACCTCCGCGCCGCGGCTGCTCCCCGCGCTCCCGCTGCCGCGTGCGCTCCCGCTCCGGCACGAGCTGGGCGCGACGCTGGCGGCGCGCCGGTCGGCGGATCCGCGCACGCTCGGGCGTCCGGTCGATCTCGCGGACCTCGCCACGGTGCTGCGGCTGGCGTACGGCCCGCGGGGCGGCGGCACGCCGGGTCGGTTCGTCCCGTCGGGCGGCGGGCTGTACCCGCTCGACCTGCACGTGGTCGCGCGGTCGGTCGTGGGGCTCGAGCCGGGGATCCACCAGCTCGACCCCCTGGAGGAGACGCTCGTCGACGTCTCCGGGCTCGACCGCGACGGGCGGCTCGCGCGCTTCCGCCGGGCAGCGCCCTCGCTCATGGCGCCCATCCCGGAGACCGCCGCGGTGACCGTCGTCATCACGGGCAGCTTCGAGCGCTCCCGCTGCAAGTACGGGCTGCGCGGCTACCGGCTCACCCTGCTCGAGGCCGGGCACGTGGGGCAGAACGCGCTCCTGGTCGCGACGGCGCTCGGGCTGCCGGTCCTCGGCTGGGTCGGCTTCGTGGACCACGAGCTCGACGCGGTGCTCGGACTCGACGGCGTGACGCAGTCGTCCCTGTACGCGATCTCCTTCGGCGGCGCCGAGCCGGGCGCGCGGCGCCTGGCGCGGGAGGAGGCGTCGCATGACTGACGCGGTGGAGCTCGACGGGATCACGCGCACCTTCGGTCGGACGCGCGCGCTCGACGGCGCGTCCTTCTCGCTCGCACCGGGGCTCGTGCACGCCCTGCTCGGGCCGAACGGATCCGGCAAGACGACGGCGATCGACGTCCTGACCGCCACCCGGCGCCCGGACGCGGGCCGGGCGCGCGTGCTCGGCCACGACGTGCGGCGCGGCGGGCCCACGGCGGCGCTGGTCGCCGTGATGCCGCAGGCGCTCGCGTTCCCCGAGTACCTCACGGTGCGCGAGGTGCTGGCGCTCGCCCTCGTGCCGCACGCCGGCGCGCTCACGCCGGCCGCGGCGATCGACCGCTTCGACCTCGACCGCCTCGCGGCGCGCCAGACCGGCGGGCTGAGCGGAGGCGAGCGCCGACGCGTCGCCCTCGCCTGCGTCGTGGGCGCGGGCACGCCCGTCGTGGTGCTCGACGAGCCCTCCGCGGCGCTCGACATCCCGGGTCGGGCCGCCGTGCGCGACGCCATCGCCGCGGTCCGCGACTCCGGGCGCACCGTGCTCCTCGCGTCGCACGACATGGAGGAGGTGGCGGCGCTCGCCGACACCGTCGTCTGCCTCGACCACGGTCGCGTCGTCGGGCACTGGACCGCCGCCGACTTCCGCGGGCTGACCGGCGTGCGGCGGGTCGGCTTCGACGCGACCGCCGCCGAGGCGCGGCGCCTGCGGTCATGCGGCGCGGTGCCCGAGGCGGGGGAGGAGCCCCGCGGCCTCGAGCGGATCCGGTGGGTCATCGACACCGACCGCTCGGACGTCGTCGCCGGGCTCGTGCTCGCCGCCGTGCCGCAGCCGGCCATCACGGTCGTCGAGCCGGGACTCGGCGAGATCGTGGAGCGCGTGCTGGCGGGCGGCGCGGAGGCGATCCCCGGGGAACCGTCGCGCGCCGCGGATGCCGTGGGCGCTGGCGGTCCCGTGGGCGCTGGCGGTCCCGTGGGCGCCGAGGGTCCCGTGGGCGCCGAGGGTCCCGTGGGGTGCCCCCGATGACCGCCGCGCCGACGACGACCCCGACCCGCCCCACCGCGCGCCGCCGGCTGGCGATCTACCGCGCCCACGTCGTGAGCGAGCTCGCGCAGAACGCGCGCATGCCCGCCTTCGTGCTGCCGCTCCTCGCGTACCCCGTGCTCATCTACGCGGTCGTCGGCCTGCCGCAGGGCGGTCCGCCGAGCGCGAGGCTCAGCGTGCTGCTCGGCTACGTGCTCTTCTCGGTGCTCGGCACGGTGACGTTCCAGTTCGGGGTCGGCGTCGCGTCGGCCCGGGAATCGCCGTGGGAGCGCTGGCTGTTCACGGCCCCGGTGCCCGCGTGGATCCGGCTCGCGGCCAAGCTCACGGTCGCGTGCGTCTTCGGGGTGGCGTTCGTGATCCCGGTGGTCGCCGTCGGGGTCCTCGCGGGCGGCGTCCGGGTGGACGCGCCGACGCTCGGCGCCGTCGCGCTCGCCGTCGTGGCCGGCGCCGTCCCGATGGCGCTGCTGGGGCTCGCGATGGGCTACTGGTTCCCCGCCCGCGGCGCGCTCGGCCTCGCCAACCTCGTGTACCTGCCACTGTCCTTCGCGGGCGGCCTGTTCACGGGCGGCGACACGAGCGGCACCCCGTGGGAGTCCCTCACTGTGCTGCTGCCGACGGGCGCATGGAGCACGCTGACGAGCGCCGCGGCCCGGCACGACACGGCCGCGACGGGGATCCCGCTGCTCCTCCTCGCGGCCTGGGCGCTGCTCCTCGGCGGCATCACCCTCGCGGGCTACCAGCGCACGCAGTCGGCGAACTTTCGCTGACGCCCACCCGTGAGCGGGCGCGGCCCGGTGTGTAGCGTGGATCCCGCGCGCCGTCACCGGGCCGCGCCACCGCACCGCACATCACCCGTCACCGTCGACGAGAGGGAACCATGCCCCAGATCACCACGCCCGTAGCGCTCTTCACCGGCCAGTGGGCCGACCTGCCGCTGGAGGAGGTCGCCCGGCTCGCGAGCGGCTGGGGCTTCGACGCCCTCGAGATCGCGTGCTCCGCCGAGCACCTCGACGTGTGGCGCGCGGCGGAGGAGCCGGCGTACCTCCGCGGACGCCTCGAGATCCTCGAGCGGCACGGCCTCCGGGTGTCCGCGCTCTCGCAGCACCTCACCGGCCAGGCCGTGTGCGACGACCCCATCGACTTCCGGCACCAGGCGATCCTCCGCTCGAAGGTGTGGGGCGACGGTGAGGCCGAGGGCGTGCGCCAGCGCGCCGCCGAGGAGCTGAAGCTCACGGCGAAGGCGGCCGCCGGGCTCGGGGTCACGCGCGTGACGGGCTTCACCGGATCCCGCATCTGGCCGTACGTCGCGATGTTCCCGCCCGTGCCGGCGTCGGTCATCGACGCGGGCTACCAGGACTTCGCCGACCGCTGGAACCCGATCATCGACGTGTTCGACGACGAGGGCGTGCGGTACGCGCTCGAGGTGCACCCGAGCGAGATCGCCTACGACTACTGGACCACCCGCCGCACGCTCGAGGCCATCGGGCACCGCCCCGGCTTCGGGCTCAACTGGGATCCGAGCCACATGATGTGGCAGGACATCGACCCGGTGGGCTTCCTCCTCGACTTCGCCGACCGGATCTACCACGTGCACGCCAAGGACACGAAGGTGAGCACCTCGAACGGCCGCGGCGGCCGGCTCGGATCCCACCTCGGCTGGGGCGACCCGCGCCGCGGCTGGGACTTCGTCTCCGTCGGCCACGGCGACGTGCCCTTCGAGCGGGCGTTCCGGGCGCTGCGCAGCATCGGCTACGACGGCCCGGTCTCGGTCGAGTGGGAGGATGCGGGGATGGACCGACTCCACGGCGCCCCCGACGCCCTCGCGCAGGTGCGCTCCCTCCTCTGGCCGACGCCCGACAACCTCTTCGACTCGGCGTTCGCGAACAACCGGGACGACGCGCCCACCGGAACCACCGCGTGACGCTGCGCGACGGCCAGCTGGCCCGCCTCCTCGTCGTCGACGTCGAGACGGGCGCCGAGCGCATGGTCGCCGAGTCGGCCGTGCTGCACATCGAGGCGCCCAACTGGACGCCCGACGGCCGCTGGCTCGTCGTCAACGCCGAGGGCGGGCTGTGGCGGCTGCCCGCGCCCGACGCCGAGGAGCCGGATCCGGACCTGCCCGAGCCCGCCGTCGACTTCCAGGCGGTCGACCTCGGCGGCGTCCCGCCCATCAACAACGACCACGTCATGTCGCCCGACGGCGCGCACGTCTACGTCTCCGGCCGCGACGGCCACCTCTACGACGTCCTCTGGAACGACGGCGCGGGCGGGGAGGGGCGGCGGATCACGGCCGATCGGGATCCGGCGCTCGGCTTCAAGAACTACCTGCACGGCGTCTCGCCCGACGGTTCGATGCTCAGCGTCATCGGCGGCCAGGTCGACGCGCGCGGCGAGTGGACCACGAACATCCACCTCGTGCCCGTCGACGGCGGCCCCACCACGCAGCTCACCGACGACGGCTTCCCCGACGACGGCGTCGAGTTCTCGCCCGACGGCGGCTGGCTCTACTTCAACTCCGAGCGCGGGTCGGACGCGCCGGGCCACGCGCAGCTGTTCACGATGCGCGTCGACGGCACCGACACGCACCAGTTCACGTCCGACGAGCGCGTCAACTGGTTCCCCCACCCGTCGCCGGACGGCGAGCACATCGTCTACCTGAGCTTCCCGCCCGGCACGCTCGGGCATCCGGCCGACCGCGACGTGATCCTCCGCGTCATCGACCGGCAGAGCCACCGCACGCGCGACCTCGCCGCCTTCCCCGGCGGCCAGGGCACCATCAACGTCACGAGCTGGGCGCCGGACTCGCGCCGGTTCGCCTACGTCGCGTACCCGTTCGAGGCGCCGAGCCTGACCTGACGCGGCGGCGCACAGCGCGCGGCACGGACGATCCGCGGAGCGTAGGCGCAGGCATTTCCCCGGTGTGAGGACATCCCGCATGGGATCATGGTCGAGTCCGCGCGCCACCCAGCCGTCCCCGATTCCCGTCGGCCTCATCACCGGAGACCCCCGTGAACATCACCACGACCACCTGGCTCATCACGATCGCGGTCACCATCGCGTTCTTCGTCTACGAGTTCTTCACCCACGTGCGCAAGCCGCACGAGCCCACCATCGGCGAGTCCGCCCGCTGGTCGGCCTTCTACATCGGCCTCGCGCTGCTCTTCGGCGTCGGCATCGGCTTCACGAGCGGCTGGGGATACGGCGGCGAGTACTTCGCCGGCTACCTCACCGAGAAGGCCCTGTCGATCGACAACCTGTTCGTGTTCCTGCTGATCATGACCGGGTTCGCCGTGCCGCGGAAGTACCAGCAGAAGGTGCTGATGATCGGCATCGTCATCGCGCTGATCATGCGCGCCGGCTTCATCGCGCTCGGCGCCGCGCTCATCGAGAACTTCTCCTGGGTCTTCTACATCTTCGGCGCCCTGCTGTTCGTGCTCGCGTACCAGCAGCTGAAGGGCGACCACGGCGGCAACGCGGCGGACAACCTGTTCGTGCGCGTCGCACGCCGGATCCTCCCCGTCCACGACGAGTTCGTCGGCGACCGCTTCACCACCAAGATCGACGGCAAGCGCTTCGTCACGCCGCTGTTCCTGTGCGTCGTCGCGATCGGCTTCATCGACCTGGTGTTCGCGCTCGACTCGATCCCCGCCATCTACGGCCTCACGAACGAGGCGTACATCGTGTTCACCGCGAACGCCTTCGCGCTGATGGGGCTCCGCCAGCTGTACTTCCTCATCGGCGGCCTGCTCGAGCGCCTCGTGTACCTGTCGCAGGGCCTCGCGGTCATCCTCGCGTTCATCGGCGCGAAGCTCGTGCTGCACGCGATGCACGTCAACGAGCTGCCCTTCATCAACGGCGGCGAGCCGATGCTGTGGGCGCCCGAGATCCCCATCTGGTTCTCGCTCCTCTTCATCGGCGCGACCATCGCGGTCGCCACCGTCGCGAGCCTCGCGAAGACCCGCGGCGACAAGGAGAAGGGCGACCGGAAGACGGTCGAGGGCGAGACCGTGACGCGCGCGACGGAGGACAAGCACTAGCCGTCCGCACGACCCCGCATCGACGACGGGCCCGGCGCACCACGCGCCGGGCCCGTCGTCGTCCCGGGCCCGTCGTCGTCCCGGAGCCGCCGCAGTCGCTCCATGGCCGCCTCATGGACGTCTCATAGGAACGTGCGGATGATGGATCCCGTGACCACCGCAACGCCCTCCGGCTTCCAGCCCGCCGCCGCCCCGCAGCCCCGCCTCACCCGCGCCGACGGGTCGCCCATCCGGGTGCTCGTCGTCGACGACGAGGCGTCGCTCACCGACCTGCTCCAGATGGCGCTGCGCTACGAGGGCTGGCAGATCCGCACGGCCGAGAACGGGCACCAGGCGCTCGCCGCCGCCCGCGAGTTCAAGCCCGACGCCGTGGTGCTCGACATCATGCTGCCGGACCTCGACGGGCTCCAGGTGCTCTCGCGCCTGCGCGCCGACGCCGAGGACATCCCCGTGCTGTTCCTCACCGCGAAGGACTCGCTCGACGACCGCCTCGCCGGCCTCACCGCCGGCGGCGACGACTACGTGACCAAGCCGTTCAGCCTCGAGGAGGTCGTCGCCCGGCTGCGCGGCCTCATCCGCCGCTCGACCCTCGTGGTCAGCGACACCGTCGACCCCGTGATCCGCGTCGGCGACCTCACCCTCGACGAGGACAGCCACGAGGTCGCCCGCGCCGGCGACCCGATCGAGCTCACCGCGACCGAGTTCGAGCTGCTGCGCTACCTGATGCGGAACCCGCGCCGCGTGCTGAGCAAGCTGCAGATCCTCGACCGGGTGTGGAGCTACGACTTCGGCGGCAAGTCGAGCGTGGTCGAGATCTACATCTCCTACCTGCGGCGCAAGATCGACGCCGGGCGGAACCCGATGATCCACACGGTGCGCGGCAGCGGCTACATGCTCAAGGCCGCGGAGTGACGCAGCCGCAGGGGACGCAGCCGGAGGGGATGCGGCAGCATGGTGCCCCGCCGTTGCGCGATCGACTGGCCACCGCGGCGCGCGGCATGACCCTGCGTCGCCGCCTCGTCCTCAGCGTCGTGGGGCTGCTGGCGCTCGCGAGCATCCTCATCGGCGCGGTGAGCATCCTCGCGCTGCGGGCGTCGCTGATGCAGCAGGTCGACCAGCAGCTGCAGGCCACGGCGGCCCGGTCGCAGAGCTTCGTCGACCAGGATCCGGGCGGTTATGGCAGCTTCCCCGGCGCCCCTCCCGGCGGCCTCGGCGCGTTCGGGCAGCAGGTCGGCACGATCAGCGCGACCATCATCGACGGCGTCGTCTCCGGCGGCTACATCGCCGACCGCTCCGCCGCCCAGGGTGAGCCCGGCGGCGCCGGCGCGGTGGAGCTCACCGAGCGCCAGAGCCAGCAGCTGCAGAGCGTGCCCACCGACGGCGTCCCGCGCACGGTCGACCTCGGCGGCGCGCTCGGCAGCTACCGGCTCGTCGGCGACACCTCGTCCTCGGGCGCGACCATCGTCACGGGACTGCCGACGAAGCCGGCCGACGACGTGGTGGAGCAGCTCGTCCTGGTGATCACGGTGGTCGCCGCCCTCACGCTCGCCCTCGCCGCCGTGCTCGGCGCCGTCATCGTGCGCCGCGCGCTGCGGCCGCTCGACCGGGTCGTCGACACGGCGACCCACGTGGCCGCGCTGGAGCTCGACCGCGGCGACGTCGCCCTCGAGGCGCGCGTGCCGGAGTCCGACACCGACGAGCGCACCGAGGTCGGCCGCGTGGGCGCCGCGCTCAACGGACTGCTCGGCCACGTCGCGGCGGCGCTGTCGTCGCGGCAGGCGAGCGAGGCGAAGGTGCGGCGGTTCGTGTCGGACGCGAGCCACGAGCTGCGCACGCCGCTCGCCTCCATCCGCGGCTACGCCGAGCTCACGCGCCGCGGCCCGCACCAGCTGCCCGAGGACGTGACGCACTCGCTGTCGCGCATCGAGTCGGAGTCGGTGCGCATGACCACGATCGTGGAGGACCTCCTGCTGCTCGCGCGCCTCGACGAGGGGCGCGAGCTGGAGTCGGATCCGGTCGACCTCACGCGCATCCTCCTCGACACGGTCGGCGACGCGAGCGCCGCGGGCCCGGACCACGACTGGGACCTCGACCTGCCGGACGACTCCGTGACCGTCCCCGGCGACGACGCACGGCTCCGCCAGGTGGTCGTCAACCTGCTCGCGAACGCCCGCACGCACACGCCGGCCGGCACGCGCGTCGTCGCGTCGCTCGCCGTGGAGGGCGCCGGGGCGGACGCGCACGCCGTGATCCGCGTGACCGACGACGGCCCCGGCATCCCGTCCGAGCTGCAGGCCTCGCTGTTCGAGCGCTTCGTGCGCGGCGACGGATCCCGCGCCCGCTCCACCGGCGGCACCGGCCTCGGCCTCGCCATCGCCCAGGCCATCGTGTCGGCGCACCACGGCGCGGTCTGGGTGGAGTCGGAGCCGGGCCGCACGGTCTTCGGGGTGCGGCTGCCGGTGGAGCGGCGTGCGGCGGAGGCGCGGGTCGCGTCGGGCGCGCCTGCCGATGCGCCGTCCGACCGCTGGGCGCCGCCGTCGGGCGCGCCCGTCGCGGACCGGCCGGGCCCGATCGCGGCCGGCTGACATGGATCCCGTCCGGCGCCTCATGTTCTGGCTGCGCGTGCCGTTCGTCGCGGACGCGGCGCTCGTGGTGATCGGGATCGCGCTCATCGTCGGCGGCGACGGGGTCGGGTGGTGGGTGCTCGTGTTCGCCGGGCTGCGGGCGGTGGTCGGCGTGGTGGCGATCGCGTGGATCGCGCCGCGGATGATCGCGCGGCTCGCGCCCGGCGCCGAACCGCCCGACGCCGAGCCGACCGCCCCGGACGCGGGAGACGCCCGTCGCTAGGCTGGACCCCTGATCCGGGCGCCCGAGCCGCGGATCGAGAGGGTCGTCATCGTGAGCGCAGAGCCAGTCGTCGTCGAGTCCGCGGAGCCCGCAGGCGGCGTCACCGTGCGACGTGCGCGCACCGGCGACGTGCCCCGGATCCAGCAGCTCGTCGAGCCGCTCGTGATGGAGGGGATCCTCCTCGGCAAGGACCTCGTCGTGCTCTACGAGAACGTGCAGGAGTTCCGGGTCGCGGTCGACGCGTCCGGCGAGGTCGTCGGCTGCGGCGCGCTGCACGTGATGTGGGAGGACCTCGGCGAGATCCGCACGCTCGCGGCCGCCCCGCACACGCGTGGCACCGGCGTCGGCCACGCGATCCTCGAGCGCCTGGAGGACGACGCGCGCGAGCTCGGCCTCAGCCGCCTGTTCTGCCTGACCTTCGAGGTCGGCTTCTTCACGCGCCACGGCTACCACGAGGTCGCGGAGTCGATCATCGCGCAGGAGATCTACTACGAGATGCTCCGCTCGCACGACGAGGGCATCGCCGAGTTCCTCGACCTCTCGCGCGTGAAGCCGAACACCCTCGGCAACACGCGCATGCTCAAGGCCCTCTGACCCGGCCCTCCGGTGTCCGCCCGGGCCCCGGATCCCCCGAGGGACGTGGGCGGCGGGCGCGCCGACCCGGCCCGGCGCGCGCCCGACCGTAGCCTGTGCTCATGTCCTCGACCTCGCCCGGAGGCCGCCCGTCCGCGGCCGTGTACCGCCGTCGCCGCCTGCTCGCGCTGCTCGTCGTGGTGGCCGTGATCGCGGTGATCGTGATCATCGTCTCGAACCTCGGCCGCGGCGCGGCCGACACCGCCGCCCCCGGCGCCACGCCCAGCGCGGACGCCGCCGACGACGCGGGCGCCGCCCCCGAGGCGACGCCGACGCCCACCCCGAGCGCGAGCGCCGGCACGGAGACGAACGCCGACGGATCCTGCGCCGCGGGCCAGCTGACCGTCACCCCCGTCACCGACGCCGCCTCCTACAAGGAGGGCGTGCTGCCCAAGCTCTCCTTCACCGTGACGAACACGGGCATGGAGCCCTGCACCGCGAACCTCGGGACGACCACGCAGGTGTTCACGATCTCGAGCGGATCCGACGTGTACTGGAAGTCGACCGACTGCCAGACGGGCGCCGAGGACGCGCAGGTCGAGCTCGCCGCCCGCACGCCGCAGACGTCGTCGCCGTTCGAGTGGTCGCGCCAGCGTTCCTCCACCACCACGTGCGAGGAGAAGGAGCGCCCGGCCGTCCCCGCCGGCGGCGCGACCTACACGCTGTCGGTCGAGGTGGCCGGCGTGAAGAGCGCCGAGCCGAAGTCGTTCCTGCTGTACTGACCGGCGCCGCGGCGCCCGTCCGTGCGCGCTCATGATCCCGGTTATCGATTGGATGCATCCATTGCAATCCATGCATGCGTCTGTCATCCTGATGCTCCACCCACGGAAGGACGCACCATGACCGACACCACCGAGACCCACGCCGAGCACACCGTCGCCGAGCACCAGCACGGCGCCGACTGCGGTCACGAGACCGTCACGCACGAGGACCACGTGGACTTCGTCCACGACGGCCACAAGCACGCCGAGCACGGCGACCACTACGACGAGCACTGATCCGACGCGCGACGACGCGCGACGACGCGCGAGGATCCTGACGGGGACCAGGCCTTCCGGCCCGGTCCCCGTCGTCATGTCCGCGACCGGCCGCCCGTCTCCCTCGCCCTAGGATCGACCAGGTGACCTACCCACCCGCCGGCTTCGAGCAGGCCGCCGACCTCTTCAAGGTCCTGTCGTCGTCCGCGCGCCTGGGCCTGCTGGGTCTGCTGGCGGCGCGGCAGATGACCGTGACGGAGCTGGTCGCCGAGTCCGGGCTGTCGCAGCCGCTCGTGTCGCAGCACCTGCGCGTGCTGCGGGCGGCGGGTCTGGTGAACGTGGAGCGCACGGGGCGCATCGCCCACTACGAGGTGGCCGACACGCACGTGACGCACGTGGTGGAGGACGCCGTGGCGCACGTGCGGGAGCACGGCCAGGACGCGCCCGTCGCCGGCTGACGCGCCCGTCTCGAGCTGACGCGCCCGCGACGGATCAGAACGCCTCGTCGAGCTCCTTCTCCCGCTCGCCCTTCGCGAGGGAGAACGCGCGGCCGAGCGCCGAGAACAGCGGCCCCCACTCGGCATCGACGATCTGCGTGAAGCCGAGCCGTCGGGCCTCCGCCGCGCGCTGCGGCGCCGACGTGACCCCGCGGATCTCGCCCGCGAGGCTGATCTCGCCGAACGCCGCGAGGTCGTGCGGCATGGCCTTGCCGTTGACGGCGGAGACGAGCGCGACGGCGATGGCGAGATCCGCCGCGGGCTCGGTGAGGCGCACGCCGCCGACCGTGGAGACGTAGACGTCGCGATCCGAGAGCCGCACGTTGGCGCGCTTCTCCAGCACCGCGAGGAGCATGGCGACGCGCGACGCATCGACCCCGTTGACGACCCGGCGTGGCTGCGGCGCCTTCGTGTCGACCACGAGCGCCTGCACCTCCACGGGCAGAGCGCGGCGGCCCTCCATCGCGACGGTGACGCACGTGCCGCTCACGGAGTGGACGCCGCGCGAGAGGAACATGCCGCTCGGATCCGGCACCTCGACGATGCCGTCGCCCGCCATCTCGAAGCAGCCGACCTCGTCGGTGGGGCCGAAGCGGTTCTTGAGCGCGCGGATGAAGCGGAGCGACGTCTGCCGGTCGCCCTCGAACTGGCACACGACGTCGACCAGGTGCTCGAGGAGCCGCGGGCCGGCGATGGATCCGTCCTTCGTGACGTGGCCGACGAGGAGCAGCGGCAGGTCGCGCTCCTTGCAGACGCGGATGAGGGTGACGGCGACCTCGCGCACCTGGCCCGGGTGGCCGGGCAGGCCGTCCGACGTGCTGCTGGAGACGGTCTGCACCGAGTCGACGATGAGGAGATCCGGGGACACCTGCTCGATGTGGCCGAGGATCGTGCCGAGGTCGGTCTCGGCCGCGATCATGAGCGACTCCTGCAGCCCGCCCGTGCGCTCGGCGCGCATGCGCACCTGCGCGACCGACTCCTCGGCCGTGACGTAGAGGACCTTCGCGCCCTTCGCCGCGGCGCGCGCCGCGACCTCGAGCAGCAGCGTGGACTTGCCGACGCCGGGCTCGCCGCTCATGAGGATGGCCGCGCCGGGCACGATGCCGCCGCCGAGCACCCGGTCGAGCTCGCCGACGCCGCTCGGCAGGTGGCTGGCCGACGCGGTGCCGACGTGCATGATCGAGCGCGCCTGGCTGGATCCGGCGGGCGTGAGCGTGGTGACCCGGCCGGCGGCCGCGGGCGTCTGCGACACCTCGGCGACCGTGTTCCAGCTCTGGCACTCGGCGCACCGTCCGACCCACTTCGGCGTGGTCCACCCGCACTCCGAGCAGCGGTACGTGGAGTGGGTGCGGGCCATGCGGGGGACTCTACCGGCGGGCACCGACACCGCAGGACCGGCCGGCGCTAGGCGTCGCGGTGGCGGAAGAGGAGGGTCGCGGCGGTCGCCGGGATCAGGATCCAGGCCGCGACGACCGCGACCTCGAGGCCGGTCACGGGCGGTGGGGCGATGCTGCCGGTCGTGCCCGTGAGGATCCGGCCCGCTGTCGTGAGCAGCAGGTCGTACGCCGGGACGCCGCCGAGGTCGGGCACGAGGCCGATGAAGGTGGGGAGCACGAGCTGGATCGCGATGAACGCGGTGATGGCCGCGACGCCGCTGCGCGTGAGGGTCGCGAGCGCCAGCCCGAGCAGGGCGATCATCGCGAGGTACGCGCCGGATCCGAGCAGCGGCCCGGCGACGCCCCGCGACACGAGGCTGCCGTCGTAGCCGAGGTCGGCGCGGGTGCCCATGGTCAGCAGGTAGGCGGCGAGTCCGGGCACGACCCCGAGGGCGAACGCGACCAGCGCGACCGCCAGGGCCTTCGCGGACAGCGCCTCGAGGCGGTTCGGCACCGCGGCGAGGGTGGAGGCGATCGTGCCGCTGGCATACTCGGAGCCCATCGCGAGGACCCCGAGCACGCCCACGACGATCTGGCTGAGCAGCAGGGGCGTCGCGAGGATCGCCGCCGTGCCCGCGTCCGCGGTCGACGACGAGGATCCTGCGGGGAGCGGGTCGGCGACGAGCGATGCCATGACGCTCATGCCGACTCCGGCGAGCACGACCAGCGCGACGGTCCAGCGGGTGGAGCGGAGCGTGGCGAGCTTGAGCAGCTCCGCGTGGATCGCGTGGGGGAAGGTGACCCGGGTGCGCGCGGGGGCGGAGGCGGCGGGCCGGCTGCTGGTGGTGCGGGGTGCGCGGGTCATGCCGCCGACGCTACGGAGCCGGCTCGGGGTGCCGAGTCGGGCGGCGGTGCCTCGCCGGTGGGTCGGGGGTGCCGTCCGCTGACCCGGCTTCGGCACCCGGGGACGGCGGGTGCCCGGCGTGCTGACACGGACGGCCGATCAGTCGCCGGGATCCGGGTCCGCCGCAGGCCGGGCCGTGAGGCGGGCCAGCGCGCGGATGTAGAGGAGCAGCGAGGCCGCGAGGGCGGCCGCGCCCACCCACGGCGGGTCGAAGGTGCCCGTGATGAGCAGCGCCCCGACGATCAGCGTGACCACGAACCAGAGCGTGCCGGTCGGCGGTGGCGCGAGGGCGCGGTCGCGGCCGCGGACGCGCACGTACAGGAAGACGGACAGCGCGAAGGCGGCCGCGGAGATCCAGGGCGAGACGACGGCGCCGGTCACGAGCATGGCCCCCGAGACGAGCCCGATCACCAGCCAGAGCGTGCCGGTGGAGCGGGCGTCGGGGGTGTCGTCGGCCATGGATCCACCCTACGGACGCAGCCCGGGCGGACGCGAGCGCCTCAGCGTCCCGCCACCTCCAGCGCCCGCACCGTCGCCGGGAGGAACGGCAGGAACGCGCTCGCCCAGACGCGGTAGCCGCGGTCGTTCGGGTGGAAGAGGTCGCCCGCGGCCTGGGTGATCGCGAGCACGGCGGTCTGGCGGCGGGTGGTGCGGTGCAGCGGCGCGATGCGCAGGCCGCGATCCGTGGCGAGGCGGTGGACGATCTCGTTCGCGACCCGGACCTTGCGCTCGCTCGCGGGGAAGTGGAAGCACGGCAGGTCGGCGACGACGGTGGTCGGCGGGACGGCGTCGAGGATCCGGCCGAGGTCGTGCTCGAACGCGACCGGCTCGAAGGCGGCGATGTCGTTGGCGCCGATCGCGAGGGTCACGACGTCGGGTCGCAGCTTCGCGAGGCGGGGGAGCTGGTACTCCACGAGGTCGGCGACGCGGGCGCCCGAGACGCTGAGATTGACGGTGCGGACCGTGCGGCCGCTCAAGGCGCGAATCCGGTCGGCGAGGATCCCGACGTAGCCGTTCACCGGACGGCTCGCGCCGATGCCCTGCGCGGTCGAGTCACCGAGCGCCACGTAGAGGAGGTCGCCCTCGGTCTTCGCGTGCTCGCGCCACCAGGCCGAGTTCACGGGGAGCGTCTCGTTGAGGACCACGGCGCGCTCGCGGCGGCCGGCCTCGAACCGACGCGGCACCACGAGGGCGGCGGCGGTGAGGCCGCCGAGCGCGGCGGCGGCGGAAGCGATGACGGCGGCGGGACGGGCGGAGCGGGTGGATCTCTGGGGCACCACGGGAGCATACGCTCGCGGATCCGGGTGCCGGCTGGCCGCCGCGACGCCGTGCGCTACTCGGCTTCCGGCGCCCGCCCCGCCCCCGCCGGCACGAACCGGTACCCCATGCCCGGATCGGTGAGCAGGTGCCGCGGGTGCGCGGGATCCGGCTCGAGCTTCTTGCGCAGCTGCGCGACGTAGAGGCGGAGGTAGCCGCTGTCGTTCACGTGGGTCGGGCCCCAGATCTCGGTGAGGAGGGTCTGGCGGGAGACGAGCCGGTCGGGGTTCCGCACGAGCAGCTCGAGCACCTGCCACTCGGTGGGGGTGAGGCGCACGCGCTGGTCGCCGCGCGTGACGACGCGGGCCGCGAGGTCGACCGTCACGTCGGCGAACGCGACGACAGCGGAGCGGTCCTCGTCGGGGGCGGCGCGGCGGCCGAGGGCGCGGATCCGGGCGAGCAGCTCGTCGATGGAGAACGGCTTGGTGACGTAGTCGTCGGCGCCCGCGTCGAGGGCCTCGACCTTGTCGGCGGCGCCCGAGCGGCCGGAGACCACGAGGATCGGCGCGGTCGACCACAGCCGCAGCGCCTGGATCACCTCGACGCCGTCGAGCCGCGGCATGCCGAGGTCGATCATGTAGAGGTCGGGCTTCTCGGCGACGGCCAGGCGGATGGCGGCCGCGCCGTCGTCCGCCGTGAGGATCTCGTAGCCGAGGCTCGTGAGGGTGATGCGCAGCGCCCGCAGGATCTGCTGGTCGTCGTCGGCGATGAGGATCCTCACGCGGTCACCTCCGATGCGGTCGGGGGAGCGTCCGCGACGGGTGCGACGCCCGCCCGGCACGCCGGCAGCGCGACCACCATCGTGAGCCCGCCGCCCGGGGTGTCCTCGGCGGTGAGCGTGCCGCCCATCCCCTCGGTGAAGCCCTTCGAGAGCGCGAGGCCGAGGCCGAGGCCGGACGCGTTGTCGGTGTCGCCGAGGCGCTGGAACGGCACGAACATGTCGTCGCGGCGCTCGGGCGCGACGCCGGGGCCGTGGTCCACGACGCGGATCTCGACCGCCTCCGCGAACGCGCTCGTGCTGAGCCGCACCGGCACGCCCGCGGGCGCGTGCCGCACGGCGTTGCTCAGCAGGTTGACGACCACGCGCTGGAGGAGGCCCGGATCCGCGACCGCGCCCGGCAGGTCCGGTGCGAGGTCGAGCACGGCGTCGGCGGGACCGAGGTCGAGCTCGTCGAGGGCGGCGAGCACGACGTCGTCGAGGTCGACGTCCATCAGCCGGACGCCGAGCACGCCGGCCTGCACGCGGCTCACGTCGAGGAGGTCGGTGACGAGGTCGGCGAGCGTGCCGAGGCTCTCCTCGGCGGTGGCGAGGAGCTCCTCGCGGTCGCCGTCGGCCCAGGCCATGCCGGGGGAGCGGAGCGCGGTGACGGCCGCGGTCGCGGCGCTCAGCGGGCGGCGGAGGTCGTGGCTGACGGCGGAGAGGAGGGCCGTCCGCACGCGGTCGGTCTGGGCGAGCGGGCCGACCTCGCGGGCGGTGTCGGAGAGGTCGCGGTGCTCGAGCGCGGCGTCGAGCTGCGCGGCGATGACGCGGAGCAGGCGCCGGCCGGACGCCTCGAGGTCGTCGCCGTAGAGGGTGAGCACGGCGCGGGATCCCACGGCCACGTCGGTCGCGGCGGCGCCCGTGACGACGCCGTCCCACGCGATGGTCTCCCCGCGGTCGACGAGCTTCACGCCCTGCAGGCCGAACGCCTCGCGGGTGCGGCTGACGAGCGCGTGCACGGCGCCCTCGCCGCGGAGCACGGATCCCGAGACCGTCGCCAGCAGCTCGGCCTCCGCGGCCGCGCGGCGGGCGAGGCGGGTGCGGCGGGCGGCCTGGTCGACGATCCAGCTGACGAGCAGCGCGATGACCACGTAGAGCACGAGCGCGAGCATGTGCAGCGGCTCGTCGACCGTGATCGTGTAGAGGGGATCGATGAAGAAGTAGTCGAGCGTGAAGCCGGAGAGCACGGCCGCGAACAGGGCCGGCCAGATCCCGCCGACGAGCGCCACGAGCACCACGAGCAGCTGGTACGAGAGCACGTCGCTCGTGATGGAGTCGTCCGAGCGCGTGGCCGAGAGCAGCCAGGTGAGCAGCGGGCCGCCGCCGAGCGCGAGCAGGGCGCCCAGGATCCGGCGGCGGATGCTGAGGGCGCCGCCGCGGATCCGCGGCAGCCGGAAGCGCCCGCCCGCCGCCGCGTGCGTGACGATGTGCACGTCGATGTCGCCGGACTCGCGGATCACGGTCGCGCCGATGCCGGGCCCCGTGGTCGCGGCGGCCAGCCGGCTGCGGCGGCTCACGCCGAGCACGAGCTGCGTGGCGTTGGAGGCGCGCGCGAACTCGACGAGCGCGCGCGGGATGTCGTCGCCGACGACCTGGTGGTAGCTGCCGCCGAGCGTGTCGACGAGCGCGCGCTGGCTCGCGAGCGCCTCCGGGCTGCCGGAGCGGAGCCCGTCCTGGCTGGAGACGTGGACGGCCATCAGCTCGCCGCCGGCCGACCGGGCCGCGATCCGGGCGCCGCGCCGCAGCAGCGTCTCGCCCTCGGGTCCGCCGGTGAGCGCCACGACCACGCGCTCGCGGGCCTCCCACCGGGCGTCGATCCCCTTCTCGTCGCGGTAGGCGGCGAGCGCGGTGTCGACCTCGTCGGCGAGCCAGAGGAGCGCGAGCTCGCGGAGGGCCGTGAGGTTGCCGAGCCGGAAGTAGTGGGAGAGGGCGGCGTCGATCCGCTCGGCCGGGTACACGCGCCCACCGGCGAGACGGTCGCGCAGGGCCTCGGGCGCCAGGTCGATGACCTCGATCTGGTGCGCCTCGCGGAGCACGCGGTCGGGGATCGTCTCGCGCTGCGGCACGCCCGTGATCTTCTCGACCACGTCGTTGAGCGACGCGATGTGCTGGATGTTGACGGTGGAGATCACGTCGATGCCGGCGTCGCGGATGAGGTCCACGTCCTGCCAGCGCTTCTCGCTCCGGCCGCCCGGCGCGTTGGTGTGGGCGAGCTCGTCGACCAGCGCGATGGTCGGACGGCGGGCGATGACGGCGTCCACGTCGAGGTCGGTGATCTCCACCCCGCGGTGCGACACCTCGCGCCGGGGCAGGATCTCCAGCCCC
This sequence comes from Clavibacter michiganensis, assembly GCF_002151125.1. Lineage (GTDB taxonomy): Bacteria > Actinomycetota > Actinomycetes > Actinomycetales > Microbacteriaceae > Clavibacter > Clavibacter michiganensis_C. Next base: position 183,326 of record NZ_MDJZ01000017.1, on the reverse strand, counting down.
TCGAGCATCGCGGCCGTGGCGGCGCGGCCGTGGGTCTCCACGACCGCGACCACCACGTCGGCGCCCTCGTCGCCGAGACGCCTGCCCTCCTCGAGCATCGCGTAGGTCTTGCCCACGCCGGGCGCCGCGCCCAGCAGCACCCGCAGTCGACCGCGCTTCATGTCTTCTCTTCCCGTGCCCGCGTGGTGCGGACGTCAGCCGCCGAGGCCGGCGAGCGCGATGTTCAGCTCGAGCACGTTCACGGTCGGCTCCCCGAGGTACCCGAGGTCGCGGCCCTGCACGTGCTCGTCGACGAGGCGCGCGACCTCCTGCTCCGGGATCCCCCGGGCCGAGGCGACGCGCGCCACCTGGAGTCGAGCGTATTCCGGGCTGATGTGCGGATCGAGCCCCGAGGCCGACGCGGTGAGCGCGTCGGCCGGGATGGCGGCCGGATCCACGCCGTCGGACGCGGCGATCGCGGCCTTCCGCTCCTCGATGGCGGCGACGAGGTCCGCGTTCTCGGGGCCGAGGTTCGAGCCGGTGGACGCGGACGCGTCGTAGCCGTCGCCCGCGGCCGACGGCCGGGACTGGAACCACTCCGGGAGGGCGGCGCCGTCGGAGTCCTGGAAGGACTGGCCGATCAGCGACGAGCCGACGACCTGCCCGTCGGCGGAGACGAGCGAGCCGTCCGCCTGCGCGGGGAGCGCGAGCTGGCCGATGCCCGTGACGACGGCCGTGTAGCCGACGCCGAGGACGACGGTGAGGACGGCCATCGCGCGGACGGCGACGCCGGCGGTGCGGAGGGACTGGCGGGGGGAGGGCATGGGGTTCCTTGTCTGGTGTGCGGTGAGGGGATCAGAAGCCGGGGATCAGGCTGACGACGAGGTCGACGAGCTTGATGCCGACGAAGGGCGCGACCACGCCGCCGACCCCGTAGACGAGCAGATTCCGGCTGAGCACCTTCGAGGCGCTGAGCGGCCGGTACTTCACTCCCTTGAGGGCGAGCGGGATGAGCACCACGATGATCAGCGCGTTGAAGACGATCGCGGAGAGGATCGCGGACGCCGGCGAGTGCAGCTGCATCACGTTCAGCACCGCGAGCTGCGGGAAGACGCCCGTGAACATCGCGGGGATGATCGCGAAGTACTTGGCGATGTCGTTGGCGATGGAGAACGTGGTGAGCGCGCCGCGGGTGATGAGCAGCTGCTTGCCGATGCGGACGATGTCGATGAGCTTGGTCGGGTCCGAGTCGAGGTCGACCATGTTGCCGGCCTCCTTCGCGGCCGACGTGCCCGTGTTCATCGCCACTCCCACGTCGGCCTGCGCGAGCGCGGGCGCGTCGTTGGTGCCGTCGCCGGTCATGGCGACCAGCCGCCCGCCCTCCTGCTCCTTGCGGATCAGCGCGAGCTTGTCCTCGGGGGTCGCCTCCGCGAGGTGGTCGTCGACCCCGGCCTCGGCCGCGATGGCGCGGGCGGTGAGCGGGTTGTCGCCCGTGATCATCACCGTGCGGATCCCCATCGCCCGCAGCTCCGCGAAGCGCTCCCTGAGGCCGTCCTTCACGACGTCCTTGAGGTGCACGACGCCGAGCACGCGGCCGGTGCCGGCGGGGTCCTTCGTCGCGACGACGAGCGGGGTGCCGCCGCCGTTCGAGACGGACTCGACGGTCTCCATGAGCTCGGCGTGCAGCGACGACGGCAGCCGGCGGCCGCCCTCCTCGAGCCACGCGATGACCGCGGACGAGGCCCCCTTGCGGACGACCGTGCCGTCGGGCAGGTCCACGCCGGACATGCGGGTCTGCGCCGTGAACGGCACGTCGATCCCGCGGGGGAGGGACGCGGTGTCCACGCCCTGCTCGCGGGCGAGGTCGACGACGCTGGATCCCTCGGGCGTCGGATCCGCGAGCGACGACATGGCCGCGGCCCGGGCGAGCTCCTCCGCGCCGACGCCGTCCACCGCGACCAGCGCGCTGGCCCGGCGGTTGCCGTAGGTGATGGTGCCGGTCTTGTCGAGGAGCAGCGTCGTCACGTCGCCCGCGGCCTCGACCGCGCGGCCGGACATCGCGAGCACGTTGCGCTGCACGAGCCGGTCCATGCCGGCGATGCCGATGGCGGAGAGCAGCGCGCCGATGGTGGTCGGGATCAGGCAGACGAGCAGCGCGATGAGCACCGGCACGCTCACGGTCGCCGCCGAGTAGGAGGCGATGGGGTTGAGCGTGAGCGCCACGACCACGAAGACGATCGTGAGGCTCGCCAGCAGGATGTTCAGCGCGATCTCGTTCGGCGTGCGCTGGCGCGACGCGCCCTCGACGAGGCCGATCATGCGGTCGACGAAGGTCTCGCCGGGCTTCGAGGTGATCCGCACGACGATCCGGTCGCTCAGCACCCGCGTGCCGCCCGTGACGGCGCTGCGGTCGCCGCCGGACTCGCGGACGACGGGCGCGGACTCGCCCGTGATGGCCGACTCGTCGATGGAGGCGATGCCCCACACGACGTCGCCGTCGCCCGGGATCGACTCCCCGGCGACCACGACGACCGTGTCGCCGAGCGTGAGGTCCGCGCTCGAGACCTCGCGGAGCTCCGCGCGCTCGGCGCCCGGATCCGCGGCTTGGTCGTAGGACGCGACGACGCGCGCCATGGTGCTGGTGCGGGTCTTGCGCAGGCTGTCGGCCTGCGCCTTGCCGCGGCCCTCGGCCACCGACTCCGCGAGGTTCGCGAAGATCACGGTCAGCCAGAGCCACAGGGCGATCCCGGCCGTGAAGGTCGCGGGCACGGCGCTGCCGCCGGAGGATCCCGCGCCGCCCGTGAAGGGCTCGGCGATCGCGAGGACGGTGGTGAACGCGGCGCCGACCTCGACGATCAGCATCACCGGGTTCCGCCACATGAGGCGCGGATCCAGCTTCCGGAACGCGCCGGGGAGCGCCTCGGCGAGCTGCCGGGCGTCGATGGCCCGGGCGCGCGTCGCGGTCCCGGATGCGGGAGCCGGTGCGGCCGGCGCCTCGGGGGTGGTCAGGACGGTCATGATGCGAGCCCTTCCGCCAGGGGACCCAGCGCGAGAACGGGGAAGTAGGTGAGAGCGGTCACGATGACCGTCACCCCGATGAGGAGGCCGACGAACTGCGGCCGGTGGGTGGGCAGGGTCCCCGCCGTGGTGGGGATGCGGTCCTGCGCCGCGAGGGATCCGGCGAGCGCCAGCACGAGCACGATCGGCAGGAACCGGCCGAGCAGCATCGCGACGCCCAGCGCCGTGGCGAACCACGGCGTGCTCGCGGTGAGGCCGGCGAACGCGGATCCGTTGTTGTTGCTCGCGGAGGTGAACGCGTAGACCACCTCCGACAGGCCGTGCAGGCCGCCGTTGAGGATCGAGGTGCCCTCGACGTCCGCGCGGACCGCGGGGATCGCGAAGCTCAGCGCGGTGCCCGTGAGCACGAGGATCGGCGTGACGAGGATGTAGAGGCTCGCGAGCTTGATCTCGCGCGGCCCGATCTTCTTGCCGAGGTACTCGGGTGTCCGGCCGACGAGGAGGCCCGCCACGAACACCGCGATCACGGCGAGCACGAGCATGCCGTAGAGGCCGGAGCCGACGCCGCCGGGGGCGACCTCGCCGAGCATCATGTTGAGCATCGGCATCATGCCGCCGAGCGCCGTGTACGAGTCGTGCATCGAGTTGACGGCGCCGGTCGAGGTGAGCGTGGAGGTGGATCCGAACAGGGTCGAGAGCACGATGCCGAAGCGCTGCTCCTTGCCCTCCATCGCGCCGCCCGCGGCCATCGGGGCGGAGCCTGCGCCGTTCAGCTCGAAGATCGTGAGCGCGGTGAAGGAGGCCAGGAAGATCGTCGCCATGACGGCCGCGATCGCGGTGCCCTGGCGGGTGTCGCCGACCATGCGCCCGAAGGTGCGGGGGAGCGAGAACGGGATCACGAGCATCAGCAGCACCTGGAACGCGCTGGTCCACGCGGTTGGGTCCTCGAACGGGTGCGCGGAGTTCGCGTTGAAGAACCCGCCGCCGTTCGTGCCGAGCATCTTGATCGCCTCCTGCGAGGCCACCGGCCCGCCGGGGATGGTCTGCGTGCCGCCCGCGAGGGTCCGCAGCTCCTGGAAGCCCGCGAAGTTCTGGATCACGCCGCCGGCGATGAGGACCACCGCGGTGACCAGCGAGAGGGGGAGGAGCAGGCGGAGGGATCCGCGGATCAGGTCGACCCACAGGTTGCCGATGGTGCCGCTGCGCGTGCGGGCGAAGCCGCGGACCAGCGCGATGGCCACCGCGATGCCGACCGCGGCCGACACGAAGTTCTGCACCGCGAGCCCGGCGAGCTGGACCGTGTAGCCCATCGTCGCCTCGGGCGAGTACGACTGCCAGTTCGTGTTGGTGACGAACGAGACGGCCGTGTTGAAGGAGAGGCCCTCGGGCACGGCGGGGAGGCCGAGCGCGTAGGGGAGGAACGCCTGGAGGCGCTGCATCGCGTAGACGACGAGGACGCCTGTGAGCGAGAAGGCGAGCACCGCGCGCAGGTAGGCGGGCCAGGTCTGTTCCGAGCGGGGATCCACGCCGATGAGGCGGTAGATGCCGCGCTCGACGCGCCAGTCGTGGCGCGACTCGTACATGCGCGCCATGAGGTCGCCCAGCGGGCGGTGGACGAGGACGAGGACCAGGACGACGGACGCGACCTGGAGGATGCCGGCGAGCGCGTCCATCAGAACCGCTCGGGGCGGATCAGGGCGTACACGAGGTACACCACGGAGGCGATGCCGAGCACGGCGGCGGCGAGGCCGGCCGCGTCGGCGAACGAGGTGATCACAGCTTCTCCACCCCCCGGCCGACGAGGCCGACGAGGGCGAACAGGACGATGACGCCTGCGATGTACACGAGGTCGAGCACGGGGATCCTCCGGTGAGGGGTGCCGCGGCCGGTCGGACGCGGGTGCCCGGCGGGGCACGAGGCACCACTAGACACCTCGCGCGCGGGCGCCCTCACGCATCCATACGGTTCCCTCACGGGGGCGGGGGGAACCTCACGACACTCCTACGCGGGTGCCCGGCGGGGCGCTCGTCAGCCTGGGATTGCGATGCCGATGGCGTCAGAGGAGGTCGTCGAACGCGCCCCAGCAGATCGCGCTGCGGGCGCGCTGGTCGGCGAGGACGGCGACGCGGAGGTGGGCGGGGATCCGCTCGCGCTGCCAGGCGCGCTCGGCGTCGCGGGCGGCGTCCCGCTCGGCGGGCGGCGCGGCGGCCGTGGCCGCGCGGATCGCGTAGGCCGCGGCGCCGAGGTCGTGCGCCGCGACGTGCGCGACCGCCACGGCCTGCCGGTCGCGAGCGCCGCGAAGCGCGCGGGATCCGGCAGACCCTTCCCGGCCGCGTTCGCCCGGAACGCCTGCTGGTGCGCCTCCGTCATCGGCACCTCGCCGCGCACCCAGCCGCGTGCGAGCTCGAGCGTCGCGCGGAGGACCGGGTCGTCGGGCCGCTCGGCCGCGAACAGCGGCAGCACGTGATCCGCGCACGCGATGGCCCACGTCGCGAGCAGCCGGTGGTCGTCGTCGCTCAGCGTGCCGCCGCGGCGCACGGTGATGAGGGCGGGGTCGCGGTCCTTCGGGAGGATGGGCATGCGGGGAGCCTGCGCGTCGCGGCCGTCAGTCGGCGACGGAGAGGTCGACGGTGCCGGCGGTCTTCGGGCCCTCGCACCGGTCGAAGGGATCGACCGGCCTCCAGGAGAGCTCGGGCGTCACCTCGGTCACGGTGGTCCCATCCGCTGCCAGCGCGGTGATCGTCGCCTGCGCCGGGGTCGTCATGCCCCGCGCGATCGTCCAGCGGCCGGGGCCGGTGGCGGTGGCCATGTGCTCCGGCAGGTCGGACTCCGGGATGGCCGGCAGGCGGGACTGCTCGAGCGTCTGCGAGCATCCCTCCTCGTCGCACATGCGCACGAGCACCACCTGCGCGACGGCCTCCTCGGATCCGACGACCTGCACGTCGAGGGTGTTCGCGTAGCCGGGCTCGTTGCATGCGTAGCCGAACGTCGTGCATGCGCTCAGTGAGACCGACGCGAGCAGCGTCGCGGCGAGCAGACCGAGGACGCGGGGCGCGCGTGCGGTGCGGGGCATGCCCGACCTTCTCACGGGGTCGGCGAGCGGCACCAGGCCAGCGAAGGGGAGATCACCCCGCCCACTCCGCCATCACGTCCGACCCCACCTTCACGATGAGCACCGCGACCACCACGATGAACGCGATGCGGATGAAGCGGCTGCCGCGCGCGACCGCCATGCGGGATCCCGCGTAGCCGCCGACCATGTTCGCGACGCCCATGCCGAGCGCGAGCGCCCAGAGCACGTGGCCCTGCGGGATGAAGAAGGCGAGCGCGCCGAGGTTCGTGGCGACGTTCACGATCTTGGCCTTGGCGCTCGCGAGCACGAAGTCGTAGCCGAGCGCGGTGATGAGCGCGATGATCAGGAAGGTGCCCGTGCCGGGTCCGATGAGGCCGTCGTAGAACCCGATCACCACGCCGAGCAGGGCCGCGATTCCGTGGTGCTTGCGCCCCGTGTGCCGGAGCGCGGCCACGTCGCCGAGCTTCGGGCGGGCGATGGTCACGACGGCGACGATGATCAGCGCGACCACCACCAGCGGCTTGAACACCGACGCGGGCAGCAGCGCCGCGAGGCTCGCGCCGCCGTAGCTGCCCGCGAGCGCGACGACGGCCATGGGCAGCGCGGTGCGGAGATCCGGGTGCGTGCGCCGGTACCAGGTGACCGCGCTCGTCGACGTGCCGAACAGCGACGCGAGCTTGTTGGTCGCGAGCGCCTCCACCGGCGTGATCCCCGGCACGAGCAGCAGCGCCGGCAGCTGCAGCAGGCCGCCTCCGCCCACGACCGCGTCGATCCAGCCGGCCGCGAGCGCCGCCAGGATCATGAGCAGCGCGACCGTGAGCGTGATCTCGCCGAGGGAGCCGCCGATGTCCATGCGCGCTCGCTACTCGGCGGCGGAGGAGGTGGAGCGCGACGCGTCCGCCGACTCGAGCGCCACCAGGCGGCGGATCTCGTCGGCGTCCACGTTCACGCCGAACAGCGAGCGGCCGGGCTCCAGCACGCGGCCGGCGCTGAGCGGGCCGATGTCGACGGGGTCGAAGCCGAACGCGTCCACGAGCGCCGCGACCGTCGCGCGCGCCGCGTCGTCGTCGCCCGCGACCGCGATGCCCTTGCGGCCGGGCGCACCCGACGGCCGGGGTCCCTCGTCGAGGTCGTGGTACCCCATGTGGTTGAAGGCCTTGACGACCGTGGAGTCGGGGAGGAAGTCGGCGACGAGCTCGCTCGTGGAGGAGGCGGGGTTCGCGAGGTCGTCGCGGTGGCCGTCGACCTCCCACCAGTAGTTCATGGCGTCGACGACGAGCTTGCCGCGGAGCTGTGCGACGGGCACGGAGGGCAGCTTGCCGAGGGGGAGGGCGAGGATCACGACGTCGGCGCGGGCGGCCGCGTCCGCGGACGTGGTGGCGACGGCGCCGGGCGCGAGCACGTCGACGATGAGGGCGATGCGCGACGGATCCCCCGAGCCGGAGATGAGCACGGGGTGCCCGGCGGCGATCGCGCGGCGGGCGAGCACGGTGCCGACCTTGCCGGCGCCGAGGATCCCGACGGTCGCGCGCTCGGGGGACCGCTCCCCGGAGGCGGTGGCCGGCGCCCCCTCCTCGTCGTCGCGGCGGGCGGGGGCGTCGGGGGACTGCGTCATGCCTCCATCATCCCCGTCGCGACGGCCGACCTCGCACGCGCGGGTGGGAGCGGGCGGCGCGCGCGGCGATAGGGTTGCCGAGCGCGGGCGGATGCCGGCGCGGCTCGCACCCCGGTGCCCGTCGACGGGCGGAGGGAGCGACATGCGCACCATCCCACCTCGCGAGGATCCCCGTGGCTGACCGCGCCCGCTACTCCGCCGCCGTCCTCGCGCTCGAGCACGCGACCGCCGCCGGATCCGACCTCTGCGGTCCCCTCGTCGCCGCCACCGGCATGAGCGGCGCCGCGGTCTCCACCCTCGGGGATCCGCTCGGCAGCGAGACCGTCTGCGCGTCGGACGACCGTGCGGCACGGCTCGACGAGATCCAGCTCGACCTCGGCGAGGGACCGTGCTGGGAGGCGCTGGCCACGCGCAGACCGGTGCTCGAGCCGGACGTGCAGGGATCCGCCGGCACGACCTGGCCGCTCGCCCGCGAGGCCATGCACGCCGCCGGGCTCGGCGCGGTCTTCGCGTTCCCGCTCGTGGTCGCGGGGCTCGACCTCGGCGCGATCGACCTCTACTCCCGCACCCCGCGCGACATCTCCGACCAGGAGGTGGTGGACGCCACCACCCTGTCCCGGATCGTCGCCCGACAGGTCCTCCGCCGCGCTCTCCTGGCCGCCGAGCGTCCGCAGGAGGACACTGGATCCTGGGGAGGCCGGTACTCGCGCCGCGAGGTGCACCAGGCCACCGGGATGGTGGTGGCGCAGATGGGGATCCTGCCGGCCGACGCGCTCCTCGTCCTCCGCGGCCACGCCTTCGCCACCGGCCGCAGCCTGCGCGACGTCGCCGAGGACGTCGTGGGCCGCGTCCTCGACTTCGGCCCCGACCGCTGACCCGCACCATCGCCACCACCACCACCGAACGCCCGATCGACCCAGAGGAACCACGCCGATGCCGGAGACCCGGGAAGAGCTGCTCGTCCACACCTTCGTCAGCCTCGCCGACTCGCTCGTGGGCGACTTCGACGTGCTCGACCTGCTGCAGACGCTCGTGGACCAGGTGACGCTCCTGTTCGACGCGAGCGCGGCGGGGATCATCATCGGGCCGGACGCCCAGCACCTCGAGGTGGTCGCGTCCACGAGCGAGAAGAGCCGGCTGGTCGGGCTGATGCAGCTCGAGGTCGGCGAGGGCCCGTGCGTCGAGGCCGTGAGCACGGGCCGCGTCGTGTCCGTCGCCGACGTGCGCGAGATCGCCCACCGCTGGCCGGCCTTCTCGGCGGAGGCGCAGGGTGCCGGTTACGTGTCCGTCCACGCGATCCCGCTGCGGCTGCGCGGGCAGGTCATCGGCTCGCTCAACCTCTTCCGCGAGCACGAGGGCGCGCTCAACGAGGCCGACGCGACGGCGGCGCAGGCGCTCGCCGACGTGGCGACCATCAGCGTGCTGCAGGAGCGGACGATCCGCGACAGCACCGTCGTGCACGACCAGCTCCGGCATGCACTCGACAGCCGTGTGGTCATCGAGCAGGCCAAGGGCGTGATCGCCCACACGCACGGGGTCGACATGGACGAGGCGTTCCGGCTGATCCGCGCGGAGGCCCGGAGCACCAGCACGGCGTTGCCCGCGATCGCGGCGGGGATCGTGGAGGGTCGCGTGACGCTGGAGGCCGGGGCGCGCTAGCCGCTCGGGCGGATCCGGGCCGACTGCCTAGCGGGGCGTCAGGCGAGCGTGCCGTCGAGGATCCGGTCGAGGGTCTCCAGGCCCTCCCAGACGTGGGCGTGGATGCCGGCCTCGCGGGCGGCGTCGACGTTCGCGGGCTTGTCGTCGACGAACAGGATCCGCTCGGCCGGGCTGCCGAGGCGCTCCACGGCCAGCGGCCACACGTCGGCGTCGGGCTTCGCCATCCCGATGCGCGCGCTGACCAGCACCACGTCGAAGCGCGCGCCCCAGCCCTCCGGGTCCTCGAGCACGTCGGCGAGGTCGTGCGGGGCGTTGGAGAGGATCGCGAGGCGGTAGCCCGCGGCGACGGCGCGATCCAGGGCGGCGACCGTCTCGTCGTCCGGCGATCCCCAGCGGCGCTGCTCGATCGCGACGAGCTCGGCGAGCCCGTCGTCAGTGGGGACGGGGGCGTCCGAGTCCCGGGCGACGGCGTCCCAGAACTCCCGGGCGCTCCCGCCGCGGTCGTACGCCTCGCGGTGAGCGTCGAAGGCGTCGCGGACGCGCGCCTCGGCGTCCTCGCCGGTGACGCCCGCGGGATCCAGCGCCCGGCTCAGCGCGCCGATGTCGTCGGGCCGGGTGATGAGCACCCCGCCGATGTCGAAGAGGAGCCAGGGGAGGGCGGGGTCGCGGTTCTCGGGCATGCGTCTCCTTCGGGATGCGGCGGACGGGGTCCCTCGAGCATGCCCTCTCGCGGGGCGTGCCGCGCGCGTCGTCCCGTGCTCGGGCGTGCGGATCCCGTGAGGGTCGCCGCCCCCGGCGCACGGCTTCCGTGAGGGCGGGCCGCCGTCGCCGTCCACGGCGGTAGACCTGCTGCCATGACCCTCACCGCGATCCTCCCGTCGCTCCGCCGCAGCATCCCGGATCCGCTCGCCGCCGCCCTCTGGCCCAGCGGCACCGCGGCCACCACGACCGACCTGCGCGTCGGCGACGTGTCGCTCGTCGCGCTCGCCGCGGAGCGCGGCACGCCGTGCGCCACCACGGCGGCGGCCGTCGAGCCGGGGAGCAGCGGCCGCGCGTCGCGGACGGCGTCGGCCTCGGCGGTCGTGCTGCGGATCCTCGCCGTCGCTCCCGCGACCGCCGACACCCCGCGCGCGATGCTCGTCGACGCGGACATCGCCGGCCTCGTCTGCGCGTGGGGGGAGGCGCGGCTGATCGGCCGGGCGTCGACCGCCGCGGCCCGGCCCGCGGAGATCAGCGGCGCGGCCGTGCGCCTGCCTGCGGACGTGGCCGCGGGCGACCTGGTCGTCGTCCCGGTGCCCGGCGCGGTCGAGGTGCGCGGGATCCGCGTGGTCGACGCGGCGGCACCCGTGGTCGTCCCGCGCGCGGCCGGCCCCGCGACGGCGCCGGCGCGTGTCGGGGTGCCGCTGACGGTGCCCGAGCTGACGACCGCCCGCTGATCCGCGGCGGCGGGCGGGGCTGATGCCCGACTGCTCGTCGGCCGTCGCGATCCGCCCGCCGCCGCCCGTGCGGGTCCCGCCCGGCCCTGTACTACACTCGATCCCGGTGGCGTGTCCGAGCGGCCTAAGGAGCACGCCTCGAAAGCGTGTGTGGGGGAGACTCCACCGTGGGTTCAAATCCCACCGCCACCGCCAGCAGGATCCGGCACCGCGCCTCGCGCACCGCCGGGATCCGCGCGAAGGGCCCCGGGAGACCGGGGCCCTTCGTCGTGCGCGGCCGGTGCACGTCGCGCATCCAGCCAGGGGGCTCATGCTCACGTGCGCCTCGAACTGCCGCGCCGATCCGTCGGCCGCGTGCATGATGGGCGCCGTACCCGCGACCCGTGGCGGGGACGTCCACCTCCACGTGATCGGAGCCCGTCCATGCCCAGCCGCCGCGAGCCCGCCGCCGTACCCGACCGTGCACCCGCACCCGCACCCGGGGATCGCGCCCTCCCGCCCGGCGTCCTGCTCGCGGCCGAGTGGTCGTGGCGCCTGCTCGTCATCGGCCTCGCCGTGGCGGCCGCCGTGTGGATCCTCGTCGCGGTCAAGGAGGTGGTCATCCCGTTCCTCGTCGGCCTCCTCGTCTGCGCGCTGCTGGAGCCGCTCGTGGGCGCGCTGCGGAAGCGGCGGTGGCCGGCGTGGCTCGCCATCACCGCGACGCTCGTCGGCACCGCGGTCGTCATCTCGGGGCTCGTGCTCCTGCTGGTCACGCAGATCCGCACGGGCATCCCCACCCTGCAGCGCGAGGCGATGGACTGGTTCGAGTCCGTCCGCGACCTCCTCGCGCAGCCGCCGTTCAACGTGGTGCCGTCCGACTACGACGCGCTGCTCGCCTCCGCCGGCACGGCCCTCGAGAACAGCCGCGAGGCCCTGCTCACCGGCGCGCTCGACGCGGGGCTCGGCGTCGGCCACCTCGTCACGGGCGCCCTCCTCGCGTTCTTCACCATCGTCATCGTGCTCATCGACGGCCGCGGCATCTGGCGCTTCGCCGTCTCCGTGTTCCCGCGCCGCGCGCGTCCCGCCATCGACGGCGCCGGCCGCGCGGGCTGGGGCACGCTCTCCGCGTTCACGCGCGTGCAGATCTTCGTGGCCGCCGGCAACGCGGTCGGCATCGGCATCGCGGCGTGGATCCTCGGCCTCCCGCTCGCGATCCCCATCGCGGTCCTCGTGTTCCTCGCGTCCTTCATCCCGGTCGTCGGCGCCATCGTGTCGGGCGCGTTCGCGGTCGTCATCGCGCTGGTGTTCGTGGGGCCGCTGCAGGCGGTCATCATGCTGGCCGCCGTCATCGGCGTGCACCTGCTCGAGTCCCACGTGCTGCAGCCGCTCGTGATGGGCGGGGCCGTGCACGTGCATCCGCTCGCGGTCGTGCTCGCCGTCGCGGCGGGCTCGTACGTCGGCGGCGTCGCGGGCGCCCTGTTCGCGGTGCCCTTCGTCGCCACCCTCAACGTCATGGTCCGGTACATCGCGGGCGGCGGCTGGAAGGCCCGCACCCCCGCCGTAGGATCGTGACGACGAACCTGCGGAGTCGACGGAGCCGCCCGCGCACGTCTCTACGGGAGGACCCCACATGACCGAGGAGAACTACTCGAATCCGGATCGCAACCTCGGGATGGAGCTCGTCCGAGCCACCGAGGCCGCGGCCATCCGCTCCGCCCCCTTCATCGGCAAGGGCGACAAGAACGCCGCCGACGGCGCCGCGGTCGACGCGATGCGCAAGTTCCTCGGCACCGTCGCCTTCGACGGCCTCGTCGTCATCGGCGAGGGCGAGAAGGACGAGGCGCCGATGCTCTTCAACGGCGAGCACGTCGGCAACGGCTTCGGCCCCGCGTGCGACATCGCGGTGGATCCCATCGACGGCACGAGCCTCACCGCCGCCGGCCGCATGAACGCCCTCTCCGTCATCGCGGTGAGCGACCGCGGCAGCATGTTCGACCCGTCGGCCGTCTTCTACATGGACAAGCTCGTCACCGGCCCCGAGGGCCGCGGCGTCGTCGACCTCGACCGCCCCATCGGCGACAACATCCGCGCGCTGGCCGACGCGAAGGGCCTCGCGGTCGAGGACATGCAGGTCGCCGTGCTCGACCGGCCCCGGCACGCCGACCTCATCGCGCAGATCCGCGCGGCCGGCGCCTCCACCCGCCTCCTGCTCGACGGCGACGTCGCCGGCGGCATCAACGCGGCCCGCCCCGACAGCCGCATCGACATGTGCGTCGGCATCGGCGGCACCCCCGAGGGCATCATCACGGCGTGCGCGATCAAGGCGCTCGGCGGCGTGCTCCTGTCCCGCCTCGCCCCCAAGGACGACGTCGAGAAGCAGCGCGCGATCGACGCCGGCCACGACCTCGACCGGATCCTCGACCAGGACGACCTCGTCACCGGCGACAACGCCTACTTCGTGGCCACCGGCGTCACCGACGGCGCGCTCGTCGCGGGCGTCACGCGCCACCGCGGCATGATCCGCACCTCGAGCATCGTGCTCCGCTCGCACTCCGGCACCATCCGCCGCGTGGAGGCCGACCACCTGGTCTCCAAGTGGTACAGCCCCGCCAGCTGAGCGGATCCGGGCACACCCCCTCATGACGCGCACCCGCCGCAGCCTGCTGTCCCGCCTCGCCCCGCCCGCGATCGCCCTGATGGGCGGCCAGCGGGAGTTCGCGTCGCCCGCGCGCACGATGGGCGGCGCCCGGCGGCGCGTGGTGAGGCCGGGGGCGTTCGCGCCGCCGCCGCTGCTCCGCGGGGTGCGGGTCACGGCCCGGGTCGAGGGCGGCTGGCACGTCTACGAGGTGGCGCCCGCAGGTCCGGCCTCCGGGCGGCGCGCGCTCTACGCGCACGGCGGCGGCTGGACCCACGAGATCAGCCCGTTCCACTGGTGGCTGGTCGCAGGGCTCGCCCGCCGCTCGGGGACGACCTTCACCGTGCCGATCTACCCGCTCGTCCCGTCGGCCACGGCCGCCGACGTCGTCGCGCGCACGGCGGACCTCGCGGAGGCGCTCGTCGCCGAGGCCGGCGCGGGGAACGTCACGCTGATGGGCGACTCGGCCGGCGGGCAGATCGCGCTGTCGACCGCGATGGTCCTCCGCGACCGGGGCGTGCCCGCGCCGCGCGACGTCGTGCTCATCTCGCCCGCGCTCGACCTGTCGTTCACGGATCCGCTCATCGCCCGCATCCAGCCCACCGACCCGTGGCTCGCGGTCGACGGCATGCGCGCGGCCGTGGAGTCGTGGCGCGGCGACCTGCCGGTGGAGGATCCGCGGGTCAGCCCGATCCACGGATCCCTCGCGGGCCTCGGCCGCGTGACGGTGTTCTCCGGCACGCACGACATCCTCTTCGCGGACGCGCGCGCCTTCGAGCGGAAGGCGGCGGCGGTCGGGCACCCGGTGCGGATCCACGTGGAGCCGAACCTCCTGCACGTGTACCCGCTCATGCCCATCCCCGAGGGCGCCCGCGCGCGCGACGCGATGGTGGAGCTGCTCCTCTCCTGACCCGGCCGGTGCGCGAACGGCCCGGATCGCGACAGGAGAAGCGGCGTACGTTCGAGGAGCGGGCGACGAGGCCCGGTGCGCTCGGAGGGATCCACATGACCAGGACACACAGGACGCTCGCCGTCATCGCGGCGGCCGCCACGGCGACGCTCCTCGCGGGATGCGGGACCGGCGGCACCGGCGCGGCCGACGCCTCCTTCACCACGGAGGCCACGGGCACCCTGAAGGCCTGGGCCTTCGACGGCGCGGACGACGTGGGCGAGGCCCGCCTCGCGCACGCGGCCGACGCGCTCTCCGACGTGGAGGTCGACCTGGACTCCACCGCGTTCGACGCGCAGAAGTTCACCACCCGCGTGGCCAGCGGGCAGACCCCGGACGTCGTTCAGATGGACCGCCAGTTCGTGGCGACCTACGCGGCGCAGGACCTCATCCTCCCGCTCGACGAGTGCTACTCCGTGAACGACGTGGATCCGGAGGAGCGCTTCTACGAGTCCGTCACGAACGACATCCGGTACGACGACGCGATCTGGGCCGTGCCGCAGTTCTTCCAACCGCCGGCGATCCTCCTCAACGAGCGCGTGCTCGGCGCCGCCGGCGTCTCGGGCGAGCAGTTCGACACCTCGGAGCCCGACGAGCTGCTCGACGCGGTCGGGAAGGTCTACCAGGAGTCCGGGGGCGACCCCTCCGTGCTCGGCCTCGACGCGGTGCCCACCAGCCAGGCCGCGCTCTGGATGCTCGGCTTCGGCGGCCAGCTCGTCGACGACGAGGGGAAGCCCACGCTCGACGACGAAGCCAACCTGCCCGGCCTCGAGTTCCTGAAGGAGCTGTCCGACGCGCAGGGCGGCTACGCCAAGGGCAAGAGCTTCAGCGACGCGTTCGACACCTTCGGCGACGGCAACCAGTTCGTGAAGGACCAGGTCGGCGCGCAGATCGACGCCCAGTGGTACCTCAACGTGGTCGCGCCCTACCGCGACGACATCGACATCTCGGCCGTGCCCTTCCGCGACCAGGACGGCGAGCCGTTCGCGGTCGCCGGAGGATCCGCGTTCGTGATCCCCGCGGGCGCCGCCAATAAGGACGCCGCCTGCGCGTGGATGCTCGACCTCACCGGCCAGGAGGCGTGGGAGGCCGCGGGCGACGTCCGCGCCGAGACGGTCGCCGAGAACGGCGGCATCTACACCGGCCTGTTCACCGGGTCCCCGGCCGCCGACCAGGCCATCCGCGACGCCCACGTCGTGCCGAGCGGCGACGACGGCATCGACCAGGCCATCGCGACGTACTACGACGTGGTGGCGGAGGGCCGCTCGATCGGCGGGTCGCCGGCCGGGCAGCAGATCCAGAGCGAGCTGCAGAACGCGGTCGCCTCGACGCTCCTCGGCGACAAGACCCCGGAGCAGGCGCTCGGCGACGCGCAGACCGCGGCCATGCGGGCCTACGAGCAGGCGGCCCGCTGATCCGCCGCTGACGTGCACATGGCGTGATCAGGGCGCCCGGCTACCGTGGGGACCGGGCGCCTTCCCGCGCTCCCGGACGAGGGATCAGTACCCGGAACGCGACAAGACTGGCCGCAAGGAGTCGTCATGTCGTGGATCGTCCTCATCGTGTCCGGGGTGCTCGAGGCCGTCTGGGCCACCGCCCTCGGGAAGTCCGCCGGGTTCACCAAGCTGGGGCCGTCGATCGTCTTCGGCGTCGCCGTCGTGCTCAGCATGGTCGGGCTCGCCTACGCGATGCGCGAGATCAGCACGGGCACCGCGTACGCCGTGTGGGTCGGCATCGGCGCCGCGCTCACCGTGACCTACGCGATCGTCACCGGGGAGGAGCCCGCGAGCGTCGTCAAGGTGCTGCTGCTGCTCGGCCTCGTCGGCTGCGTGGTGGGCCTCAAGGTCGTCGACACCGGGAGCTGACCTCGCCGCCACCGCCGCGCGGATCAGCCCTTGCGGCCCTGCGTGGCGATGCCCTCCACGAAGTAGCGCTGTCCGAACGCGAAGAGCACGAGCATCGGCAGGGTCACGAGGAGCGCCGCGACCATCACGAGCTGGTAGTCGCCCTGGCCGCCGTTGGTCGGGCTGAACGCGGTCATCGCGTAGGAGAGGCCGAGCGGCACGGTGAACCCCTCGACGCTGCCGGCGTTCAGGTAGATGAGCGACGCCTGCAGGTTGTTCCAGCTGGCCTGGAACTCGAAGATGAAGATGATGACGAACGACGGGATCGACAGCGGCAGCGCGATCCGCCGGAACATCCCGAAGTAGCTGGCGCCATCGAGGCGGGCCGCCTCGAACAGCTCCCGCGGCAGCCCGAGGAAGAACTGGCGCTGCAGGAAGATGTAGAAGGCGGAGCCGAAGAGGTTCATGCCGAACAGCGGGATCCACGTGCCGATGAGCCCGAGGTTCTTCCAGATGAGGAACTGCGGCACCATCGTCACGGCGCCCGGCAGCATCATCGTCGCGAGCACCAGGCCGAACAGGATCCTCCGCCCCGGGAACCGGAAGTACGCGAAGCCGAACGCGACGAGCGCGCTCGAGATCGACACGAGCGCGGCGGACAGGAGCGCGATCGCCAGGCTGTTGCCCATCCAGCCGAGGAGCGGCAGCTGCTCCCACACCTCGACGTAGTTCTGCGGCGTGAACGTGCGCGGCCAGAGCGCATTGTCGAACACCTCGCCGCGCGGCTTGAGGCTCGCCGCGAGCAGCCACGCGAACGGGTAGAGGAACAGGAGCGCGAAGCCCACGAGCAACGCCGTGATGAGGGCGCGGCCGATGCGGGAGCGCACGCGGCGGCCGCGGTCGGGGTCGGTGCGGCGGCGGAGCGGATCCCGCGACGGGAGCGGGGTGAGGGCGGCGGCGATGCGCGGATCCCCGGTGGCGGCGGCGGGTGCGGCCTCGGGCGTCGGAGCGGCGTCCGGCGTGCGGTCGGTGACGGCCATCAGCGGTCCCCCTCGTAGTAGACGAACCGGTTGCTCAGCTTCACCTGGATGAGCGTGATGATCAGCACGATCACGAACAGCAGCCACGCCATCGCGGCCGCGAACCCGAAGTCGAACGACCGGAACGCCTGCTGGAACAGGTAGACGCCGTAGAACAGCGACGAGTCGGGCGACGCGTTCGTCTGGTCGCGCCAGAACAGCAGGTACGCCTGGTCGAACACCTGCAGGGCGGCGATCGTGAGCACGACGACGTTGAAGAAGATGGCGCCGGAGATCATGGGCACGGTGATGGCGAAGAACTGCCGCACGGGTCCGGCGCCGTCGAGCGAGGACACCTCGTACAGCTCGCGCGGCACGTCCTTGAGGGCCGCGAGGAAGATCACCATGGTGCCGCTCACGCCCCACAGCGTCATGAGGACGATGGACGGCTTCACCCAGTCGGGGTCGATGAGCCACTGCGGGCCGTCGATGCCGATCGCCTCCAGCCCCTGGTTGACCGCGCCCGTGTTGCCGTTGAGCAGCAGCAGGAAGACGCTCGCCGTGGCGACCGTCGGGGTCATCTTGGGCAGGTAGTAGAGGGTGCGGAAGATGCCGGCGCCGCGGCCGAGGCGGGCGAGCAGGATCGCGAGCAGGAGCGCGAGGCACACCTCGAACGGCACGGCGAGGATCGCGTAGAAGAGGGTGTTGCCGAGGCTCAGGGCGACCCGCGGATCCGTGAACAGCCGCTCGTAGTTCTCGGTGCCGACCGGGGTGGCCACGTCGGTGGCGAGGTTGTAGTCGCTGAACGACACCACGAGGCTGTAGACCATCGCGCCGAGCGTGAAGACGAGGAACCCGATGATCCACGGGCTGATGAAGAGGTAGCCGGCGACGGCCTCGCGGCGGGCCATGCGGGACCGGCGGGGACGGGGCGGACGGTCGGCGGAGGCTCTTCGCGCAGGGCGGCTCGTCGTCGTCATGGTGGTCCTCGTCGACTGGTGGATCGGAGCGGCGCCGCTCCTCCTGCCGACCCTACAACTGCTTCTCCTTCGCGTCCGAGGGGGGATCCGGCGCCTGTCCGGCGGGCGTCGGCGGCGCGTCCGGCGGGCATCCGCGGTGGGCAGCCCCGGTGGGCGCGGACGCACGGACGCCCGCGCTCGGGGAGCGCGGGCGTCCGGTCGTGCGGGGGGATCAGCGGCGTCGGCGGCGGGTGCGGACGGCGATGACCGCGACGACACCGGCTGCGAGGGCCGCCGCGCCGAGGGCGAGCTCGATGACGAGGCGGGCGCCGTCGCCTCCCGTGCGGGGGAGGTGGTGGTTCGGGGGCGGCACGTCGCCGGGGGGCGTGGTCGACGACGGCACGCCGGAGGTGGGCGTGGGCGAGGGGGTGGGCGTGGATCCGCCGGTCGTGCCGCCCGTGCCGCCGCCGGTGGATCCGCCCGGCGGGGTGGGCGACGGCGCCGGCGTGGCCGTGGGGGCGGGGGTCGGCGTGGGCGCCGGGGTCGGGGTGACGACGGGGGTGGTGCCGGAGCCGACGGGCGAGGTGGCGGTGCCGCACGTGGAGGAGACGAACGCGTCGTCGTCGAGCGTGACGGAGCCGTTGCGGGCGAGCATGCGGCCGTCGACCGTGGCGCCCGTGCCGACGGAGACGCTCGTGAGGGCGAGCACCGTGCCCGCGAATCCGGAGCCCGTGCCGAGCGACGCCGAGCTCGACACCTGCCAGAACACGTTGCAGGCCTGGGCGCCGTTCACGAGCGAGACCCGGCTGCCCGAGCCCGTGGTGAGGGACGACGGCGCCTGGATGACGAAGACGGCCGAGGGGTCGCCCTGCGCGTCGAGCGTGACCGTGCCGGTGAGGCCGAGCGGGCCGGCAGCGGTGTACACGCCCGGGGTGAGGATGGATCCGACGAGGTCGGCGGGGACGCCGGCGGTGGTGGGGCGGCCGGCCGCGTCGTCGTAGGCGGTGGTGAGGTCGGACTGCGCCTGGCCGGCCGCCGCGTCGGCCGCGTGCGTGGCGCCGCCCACGACGCCGGGCGGGAAGCCCGTGACGGAGCCGGAGGGGCTGGTGCCGAGATCCGCGGAGAGCGTGGTGGGGCCGGTGTTGGTGACACCCTGGCCGGCGAGCACCGAGTACGACGCGGCAGTGCCGAGGCCCACGGTGGCGGTGGCGGCGAACGCGCTGGCCGGGGCGAGGAGGGCGGCTCCGAGGCCGCCCGCGGTGATGGCGGCGACGGCCAGCGAGGCGATGGCGAGGGACCCGGATCGGGCCCGGCGAGATGAGGAGGTGCAGGCATGGCGCGACTGGTGCATGGACAGCTCTCGTCGGAGGGGATGGCGGGTGGAACCGCGACCGTATCGACGGGCGATCCTCGGCCGTGCGCCGAGTGCACAGGCGGTTACGGTGTGGGGGTGACCCGCCTCGCCGACGAGATCCCCGCCCGCGACGAGCTGCTCGACCTCTACGGGTCCGTCGGCTGGACCGTCTACACGGGGGACCCCGCGCGGCTCGAGCGGGCGCTCGCCGGATCCGACCTCGTCGCCACCGCGCGCGACGACGCCGGCCGCCTCGTCGGCCTCGTCCGCACCGTGGGCGACGGGGTCACCGTCTGCTACGTGCAGGACCTCCTCGTGCGGCCCGACCGGCAGCGCGGCGGCGTCGGCCGCGCGCTCGTCGAGCACGTGCGCGCGAGCCATCCGTCCGGCGTCCTCCTCGTGCTCACCACCGACGCGGGCGGCACCGAGGACGGCGACCGCTCGCACCCCTTCTACCGGTCGCTCGGCTTCGCGCCGCACGCGGAGCAGGAACTCGCGGCGTTCTCGCTGCGGGTCTGACGGCGGTTGCGCCTCAGCGCGGCAGCGTGCGGGCGTGCTGCGGGTCCTCCAGCAGGCGGACCGTCTGCTCGATGTCGAGGCTCCCGGGGAAGTTGAGGTGCGTGAAGCGGCCGTCGGGGTCGTAGGACGCGGTGGGCGCCTGGATGCGGGATCCGCGCACCGCCGCCACGAGCGCCGCCGTGCGCTCCGGAGACAGGGAGTCCTCCGGCCCGATCGCGAGGATCACGCGGAAGCGCCGCTTGCCGGCGAGGTCGAGGCGGAGCACCAGGGGATCCTTCCGCGGTCGCTTCCTCGGCTTGTCGTAGCGCGACTCCGGCGGGATCTGCGGCTGCTCGACGCGCGCGGCCACCAGGTCGGTGAACGGCCGCTCCCGGCCGCGGAGCCGGAGGAGGCCGCGGTCCGCGTCGATGTCGAGGCCCGGGGTGAGGCGCGTGACGACGAGGAGGACCAGGGCGCCCAGCACGGCGACGCCGACCACGGTGACCGCGGCGACGGTGATCCAGCCGCCGCCGATGCGCTCCTCGAGCCGGACGCCGAGCCAGGCCGCCGGCCGCCAGCCGAGGTAGGTCGCGACGAATAGCCAGATGCCGCCCATGATCAGGCGCTGCACGTAGCTCGGCGGCGGGATCCGCACCCACGTCCCCTCGGCCATGCTCCGACCCTATGGGCGCGGGCCCACGGCCAGCTCCCGGCAGGCGCCCACCCGCGCCCCCAGAACGAGGCGCGTGCTCAGCCCTGCGCCGGCTCGTCCCACCCCTCCTGCGGCGTCTCGCACGTGCCGCGGAACACGTACTGCGACGGGAGCTTGCGCTCGCGGCTCGACCAGTCGATCGCGGGGCGGCGGGCCTCGGGCGGCAGGTAGCCGAGCCGGTACACGGCCTTCAGCTCGAGCTCCGGCGGCACGCGCAGCAGCTCCTCGACGCGGGTCCACTGCTCGCGGATCTCCATCGGGAACGAGATGAACTGGATCCCCATGCCGATCGCGCCCGTGGTCAGCCAGACGTTCTCCATGGCCGCCCCCATCGAGAACGTCGAGTAGAAGCCCGCGAGCGACTCGGGGCGCTCCTCGGCGCGGTCGAGCATCACGCCGATCAGCAGCGGGCTGCCGGCGACGAGCTTGCGGTTCTCGCGGCCGAGCGTCTGCGGGACCCGGAGTGAGTTCATGAGCCTCTGGCCGCGCGGCGTGAACGCCTGCTTCGTGAAGGGGCGCAGCGGCGCGGGCAGCCTGTCGAAGAGCATGCCGTCGCGGCGCGCGTCCATCTCCTCCTGCGAGAAGCGGAAGTAGTGCTTGTAGCGCTCGAAGAACGTGCCGTTCGACATCGTCTCGGTCATGCTCTCGCCGCTGATCTCGGCGATCCGCTCGATCGTGTCCCGCTCCTCCACGAGCACGAAGCGCCAGGGCTGGCTGTTGAGCTGCGAGGGCGCGCGGCCGGCCACCTCCATGAGGAGGCGCTGGTGCTCCTCGCTCACGGGATCCGGCAGGAAGGCGCCGTTGGTGGTCCGCCGGGCTCTCAGGACGTCGAGGAAGTCGATGGGTCTCTCCAGGTGGCGAGGGCGCCCCGGGCGAACCAGGGGGCGGCGGTCAGGGCGACGGCGGGGTGCCGGCGGGTGCGGGTGCCGACGCGGGGGAGCGCGGCGAGCGGGATCAGGGCAGGGGCCAGCGCGCGGGCGGCGCGGACGGCGGCGGGGCGCGCGGCGGATCCGGCCCAGAGCGGCGACGCGAGCGCGACCGCGGTGAGGGCGCTCGTGAGCACGTACGCGCGGTGGTGGAGGCGGAGCTCCGGACGGGGCGGCAGGATCCGCGTGGCCGCCGCGATCCCGATGGCGCAGTTCACGAGGTAGGCGGCGCTCGCCGCGGCGAAGGCGACGCGGACCGCGGGCGACGCGGCGCGGGTCCGGCTCCTGGTCATCCCCTCCGACGCTAGTCCGGCGTCGCGCCGGATGGCCGGGCGCAGCGGAGGCGCACAGCCGCGGGTGGCATCCGGGTTGGATGGAGGCATGCAGACACCCCCGGCGGCGCCCGCGCGCCTGCTCCTCACCCGGCACGCGCAGACGCCCTGGAACCGGGAGTACCGCTACAACTCGCGCACCGACGTGGACGTGGGCGACGACGCGGCGGAGCAGCTGGCGCCCCTCGCGGCGCGGCTGGCCGGTGAGGGCGTGGAGCGGATCCTCGTGAGCACGCTCGCCCGCGCCCGCAGCACCGCGCGGATCCTGCAGGAGCAGGGCGTCGCGCCGGGCGTCGCGCCCGAGCCGCGGCCCGAGCTCGTGGAGCTCGACTTCGGCGGCTTCGAGGGGATCACGCGCGAGGAGCTCCGCGGGCCCGTGCACGGGGAGGCGTTCGCGGCCTGGCTCACGGGCGACGACGGCGAGCCCGCGGCGCCCGGCGGCGAGACGTGGGCCGCCGCCGCGGTGCGGGCGCGGGCGGTCCTCGACGACGTGGCGGCGGATCCGCGCACCACCCTCGTGGTCGCGCACGGCTACCTGCTGCGCGTGCTCTACCTCACGGCGCTCGGCCGCTCGCCGGCGCTCACGCGGTCGCTGGTGTGGGCGAACGGGCAGCTCATCGAGCTGGAGCGCGACGGATCCGGGTGGCGCGAGCGGGGCGCTCCGGCCGGCTAGGCGTCCGCGTCCCCGGGATCCGCGCAGTCCGCCGGGTAGCGCAGCTCGAACACGACCTCGTCGAGCACGCCCGTCCAGACCATGTCGTCGCCGCGGCGCGCGAGCGGGCCGTCGGTGAGGTCGATGGCGTCGGCGAGGCCCAGCCCGGCGATCCACGACTCGATGACCTCGCGGCGCACCTCGGGCGCGTACGCGTCGGCGTCGCCCGAGAAGTGCACGCCCTCCCACGGCCCGCCGAGCTGCCACGCGAGCGGCGGCAGCCCGCGGATCGCGCCCTCGGCGTTCCACGCCAGCGCGACGGAGGTCTCGATCGCCAGCCGGGTGATGCGGCGCTCGGTCGGGACGTGCTCGGGTGCGGTCGACACGGTCTCTCCTCGTGCGGCCGGTGCGGCCGTGCTCGTGCGTGCGGGTCAGCCGCACAGTATCCGGGCGTCGAAGATCCCGCCGGTCGGATGCGCCACGCGGACATGCGACGGGGCGCCGGATCCATCGTATTTCCTCGCGCGTGGGATGAGAGGATGAGCGCGGCGGAGGCAGGGGATCCGGGCGGGGGACCGCGCGGGACCGGCGTCGCCCGCGGGCCGCATCGGGGGATGACGACGCCGGCGCACGACACCACCCGAGGGGGGACGCATGGCGCTCACGACCGCCACCGCACGACGAGAGGACGACGTCACCGTCGTCACCGCCACAGGCATGCTCAACATGGCGGCGGCGCCCGAGCTCCGCCAGGCGATCCACGACGCGCTGGATCCCGCGCCCCAGCGGGTCGTCATCGACCTCGCCGGCGTCGACTTCATCGACTCCTCCGGCCTCGGCGCCCTCATCGCGGGCCTCCGCGCGGCGCGCGACGCCGGCGGCGACCTCCGCATCGCGGCGCCCGGCCCGCAGGTCGCGATGGTGCTGCAGCTCTCCAACCTCGACCGCGTGCTCGTCTCCACGCCGACGGCCGAGGCGGCCTACCGTGACTGAAACGACGAGGAGCCTCACCCTTCAGTCCCCGCCCGACGACGTGGATGCCGTCCACGAGCTCGTCGCCGGCCTGTGGGACGACCGCCCCGACGTGGGCGCGCTCGACCGGATGGCGTTCGAGACCGCGCTCATCGAGCTCGCGTCGAACGTGATCGAGCACGCCGACCACGGTCAGGGCGTCTCGTGCGTGGTGAGCGTCACGGTCGACGACGGCCAGATGAGCGCGCGGCTGCGCGACGGATCCGAGCCCGGCGACTTCCGCCTCGCCCCGCGCGAGATGCCCGGCGTCGACGCCGAGTCGGGTCGCGGCCTCGCCATGGTGCAGATGCTCTGCGACGAGCTGACCTACGAGCGGGTCGGCGGCGAGAACGTGTGGAGCGTCCGCCGGACCCGGATCGAGCCCGAGGCGTCCTGATGTCCTCGCCCGCGCGCGCGCCACGGCTGCCCGCGCTCTCGCTCCCCGCGTGGGTCGGCCGCGTGGCCTGGATCCCCGAGTCGGCCGTCCGGACGGGATCCGCCGGCTCGTCCGGCCCGACCCCCGTGCTCAAGCAGCTGCCGATGCTGGTGCTCTTCGTGCTCGCGGTGCTCACCAGCCTCGCCGTGCCGTCGCTCGGCGTCACGGCGCCGCGCGCGCTCCTCGTGTCGTGCGGGATCCTCGCGGTCGCCACCGCGCTCGCGGTCCTCGTCTCCCTCCGCCGCGACCTCGCGCGCTACGCCGTCGTCGTGCCCGCGCTCGACTTCCTCGCCGTCGGCATGCTGCGGATCGGGACGGGCGAGAACGTGTCCGTCTTCGGATCCCTGGTGATCCTCCCGGTCGTCTGGTTCAGCCTCAACGCGAGCCGCTGGAACGTGCTCGTCGCCTTCGTCGGCGTCTACGTGTCCCTCGGCCTGCCGCTCCTCCTCGACCTCGGCGCGCAGAACGCGAACGAGCTGTGGCGCGGGTTCTTCAGCGCCCTGGCCTTCGCGGTCGCGGCGCTCGTGGTCAACGAGCTGTCCCGGCGCACGCGCTTCAGCCTCGAGGCGTCGCGCCACCGCGAGCGGCTCAGCGAGGAGGAGCTCGCCCGGGCGTCCCTGGTGCAGCAGGCGCTCCTGCCGCAGACCACCGCCCCGCTCGCCGGCTACCAGGTCGCGGGCGCGTGCCTGCCCTCCAAGGCCGTCGGCGGCGACTTCTTCGACTGGTACCCGGTGAAGGAGGGCCTGGCGTTCACCCTCGGCGACGTGATGGGCAAGGGCGTCGGGGCGGGGATCATCGCGGCCACCGCCCGCGCGGTCGTCCGCAGCGCCAAGAACGTGCCGGATCCGGTCGCCGCCCTCGAGCGGACGGCCGACTGCTTCACCGCGGAGCTCAGCGGCGCCGCGTCCTTCGCGACCGTCTTCCACGCGCGCGTCCGGGCGGAGGACCACACCGTCCTCTACGCGGACGCCGGCCACGGGCTCTCCGCGCTCGTGCGCGCCGACGGCACGCACCAGCGGCTCGAGTCGACCGACCTGCCGGTCGGTGTCCCGGGCGGCGGCTGGAGCGCGCACGAGGTCGTGCTCGGCCCCGGCGACCTCATCGTCACCTTCAGCGACGGCGTGCTCGACCTCTACGACGGCACGCTCCGCGCGGTCGACCGGGTCGCCGAGCTGGCGCGCGCGTCGGCGTCGGCGGACGAGCTGGTGGAGCGGATCACGACGCTCGCCGCCAGCCAGGCGAACCCGGACGACGTGACCGTGGTGGTGCTGCGCCGCGAGGCGTGACGGCCGGTCGCCCGATGCGCGACGGCGGCATCGGGTGGGCCACGGCGCCTTCCGAACCGGGGAGGGCTCCGAACCCCTGCGCATACACTCGAAGCAGGCGCCGCGGTCCGGGGGGATCGTGCGGCGGGCGGCCACCGCCCGGCGCGACCGGGCCCGGGACACTCGCAGGGGGACACATGGTCATGCAGCAGCCCGTCGCGCGCCAGGGCGGTTCGGATCCGGCCGGTCGCGCCACCCGCGATGCGGACGCGCTGCACGGCACCGCCGAGGAGGCGCGGCTGCGCGCCGTGCACGACCTGCGGCTCGTCGGATCCACCGCGGAGGAGCGCTTCGATCGCGTCACCCGCATCGCGCGCGAGCTGTTCGACGTGCCCGTGGCCGAGATCAACCTGGTGGACTCCGTCGAGCAGTTCACGAAGTCGCCGCAGCCCGCGGGCGTCTCGCTGCTCTCCGACCGCTCGCAGTCGTTCTGCGACGTCACGATCCGCAGCCCCGAGATCCTCGTCGTGCCGGACGCGACCCAGGACGTGCGCTTCGCGGACCGCACCACGGTCACCGGCCCCCGCCACATCCGCTTCTACGCGGGCCGTCCGCTCCTCTCCGGCGGCCAGACCGTCGGCACGCTCTGCCTCGTCGACACCGAGCCGCGCGACCTCGCCCCCGCGCAGGAGAAGCTGCTCGACGAGATGGGCGCGTGGGTGGAGCGCGAGCTCTGTGACAGCCGCGACGAGGAGCTCGCGGGCGACGTCCAGCGGCGGCTCCTGCCCGTGGACCGGCCGCTCTGGCCCGACTTCGACCTCGCCGGGATCAGCATCCCGGCGCGCGGCGTGGGCGGCGACTTCTACTCCTGGGGCGAGGATCCCGACGGGCTGCACGTGACCATGGCCGACGTGATGGGCAAGGGCGCGGGCGCGGCGATCCTCGCGTCGGCCGTCCGCTCGGGCTTCCAGGCGCACCGCGGGCCGGACGCCGCGCGCACGGTCACCGCCGTGCAGGCGCAGCTCCAGTCCGACCTCGACGCGACCGAGACGTTCGCGACGTTCCTGCACTGCCGCATCGACGGATCCACCGGGCGCCTCGCGTACGCGGACGGCGGCCACGGCCTCACGGTGCTGATCCGGGCGGACGGCGGGCACGAGATGCTGCCGGCGCTCGGCCTGCCGCTCGGCGTCGTGCCCGATGCCACGTGGGCGGCCGGATCGGACGAGCTGCGCCCCGGCGACCGGCTCCTCGCCTTCACCGACGGCGCGCTCGACCTCTTCGACGGATCCCTCGACTCGATCGCGCCGCTCATCGACCTGGTGCGCACGGCCGCGGACGCCGCCGAGACGGTGGGCCGCATCGCGGACGCGGCCGCGGAGGCCGCCGCGCGCGGCACCCTCGGCGACGACGTGTCGGCGGTGTGCGTGCGCTACGCGGGCGGCGCCTGAGGCTCGTCCGTCGAGGGCGTCATGTCGGCCCGGGCGTACTCGGATCCCGAGCGCGTCCGCAGCACGAGGCCCGCGTCCACGAGGTGGCGGCGGAGCAGCGCGTGGTCGTCGGTGAGGCGGACGAGGCGCTCGGTGAGGGCCTTCTCGTCGAGCACCTCGTCCGGCTCCAGCACGCGGGCGACGACGTGCTGCAGCAGCGCGTCGAGGTCGGCGGGGGAGGCCGGCCACTGGGCGATGCGGCCGTCGCGGAGGAAGCGCTCGACGCCCTGCGCGGGCGGGGTCGCGGGCTGCTGCGCCAGGATCGCGCGGAAGACGGCGTCGGGCGCCGAGGCGGTGCCGTCGGGGTCGACCGCCACGAGGCCGGAGCCGACGAGCGAGGCCTGCGCCTTCTTCCGTCGCGCCGGGGAGAGGTGCGCGAGGGCGTCGTCGAGGCCGGATCCGAGCACGACGCGCGCGTACGCGGCCCGCATCTCCGTGTCGGCGAGCACGGCGGCGAGGCGGCGCGGGTCGATGTGGTCCATGGATCCAGCCTCCCGCATCCTCGACCGCCCGGTCGCACCGGCCGGATGGGAGCAGGGTGGAGGTGCACCCCGCAGCAGCGGGGCGCGACGCAGACGACAGGAGGCGCACATGGCGGATCTCGCAGACAAGGCCAAGGGACTCATCGACAGCGACAAGGGCGAGCAGGCGACGGACGGAGCCATCGACAAGGGCCAGGACGCCGCCAGCAGCGCGACCGGCGGCAAGTCCGACGGCGCCGCGGAGAAGGCCGGCGACGTCGCCGACCAGAAGCTCGGCCAGTAGTCCCGCATCCCGACCGGACGGCCCCGACCCTCATCGCGAGGGCCGGGGCCGTCCCTCGTCCGGCATCGTCGCGTTCGCATGCCGCGCCCCCGTCCGTCGCCGTGCCTGGCGGGCCCGCGCGCGGCGCCGATACGGTCAGGAGATGACCGCCCTCCGCCTCCTCGGCCGCGCCCTGATGCGGATCCTCTACGTGCTCGGCAAGGTCCGCCTCGGCGGCAGCGGCCAGAACCCGTCGAACGGCGACCCCATGGGCTTCGACAGGCCGCAGCGGTACCGGCCCTGAGGGGCGTGGCCCGCCCCTCCTCCCGAGAGTCGCCGCGTCCCGGCAACTGACGGTTCATGTCGCGGGCGTCGTCGTCGTCGGTCGCCACACCTACCGTCGTGCGGACGGGGCGTTTCCCCGTGCGGAGAACAAGGGGGCCCATGCAGCACATCGACGGACGCCTCGAGGTCGTCGCGCTCAGCAGCACGGAGTGGCGGGTGTGCGATGCGCGCATCCCCGAGTCCGACGCGAGCCGCCTCCTCGCCTACGTGCAGCAGCACGACCACCGGGTGGAGCTCATGCGGATGCGGCCCGTGCCCGGCCTCTGCGACTGGTTCGGCAGCCTCGACGACGCGCTCGCCACCGTCGCGGCCGAGCTGCCGCGGGATCACGCGCTCACCGCGTAGCGCCGGGCGCTGAGCGGCGCGCCGCTGAGCCGCGCGCCGCTGAGCCGCGCGCCGCTGAGCCGCGCGCCGGACAGCCGGACAGACGAACGGCCCCGGCCCTCGCGAGGAGGGCCGGGGCCGTTCGCATCCTGCGTGGAGCCGGATCAGCTCGCGTCGGAGACCGCGGCGTTGATGGCGGTGGGCGCGTCGTACTCCGTGTCGGCGATGCCGCGGAGCGCGTCGAGGGTGTCGGAGTCGGCGCCCGACTCCTCCGCCTTCTTCACGATCGCGTCCTTGGAGGCCGGGTAGTCGAGGCCGCTGAGGTGCTTCTGGAGCTCGATGGGGTTGATGGCCATGGGGTGTCCTCTCGTCGGTGGATCAGAGCGACCGGCTTCCGCGGCGGCCACGTGTCAAGTTGACACCCGAGGGAGAGCAGTGAACAGGGCCCCATGGTGACTTACGGGGAGCTCCGGGCCACGCAATTGGAGATGTAAAAGGCCGCAGTCGGCGCATTTCTAATGCTCGGCAGAAAAATCATTATCTGGGTACCAGATGTCATTTGCGAACCTGGCAATATCGATACATTCTTCACGCCAATGTGAAAACTCGTCAGGACCTAGGCCGAAGTACTCCCACAGGGGTAGCATCACCTTTGTTTTGGCGAAGAATACAGGAGTGAGATATTGCTCGATATTGACAGTTAACCCAGGAGGGTGAAAAACAAGTGCATGGTCACTATGTAGCGCCTCCTCAATTAGCCAGTCGGTGCCCGGCCTTTCGGAGTGCGATAGTGAAGCCATCATGGCATAGTAACTAGACGATCGATCCTCTTCCGGAAGAGTCAGTACGGCTTTTGCTAGCATGGGTGGCGTGATGGTTTTATTCGGGTAGGAATCTTGCCCTCCTAGGGCCGCGAGCTCTGCTCCCCACGCTTCCCCTACTTCCTTGGCGTTGACGCCCCACTCTGGAGCGTAGGTCTTGTACTGCTCATTTGCCAAGAATGACACTGCGCGAATCTTTGAGCGCATATATCTGTAATACATATCAAGCGCCGACTCCCGGGAAAGTAAGAAGTGCGCCCTTCCAAAGCCCTCCGCAGAAGCCCTCGCTAAGGATCCGTAAGCCCATCCGCCCTGGTTCACGCTCTGTAGCGCGGAAGCAAAGGCGTTCAGGTGGTCATAGGCCGACCGGGCCGCTTGTAAAACGTCATGATTTGCTTTAAGTAAGTCGAGTTCGGGCACTAATCCTCGCTCGTCTAACGTTCGAGCGGCTTCCGACCCGGGCCGAGCTTTATTGTCAAGAAGGTCGAGCAGCATGCTGTAGGTGGTAGCTACATGTTGAGTCATTTTATCAGCTAAGACACTGAATGCGTCGTCGGTCATACGAAGAAATTGTAGTGAAGACGCAAGTAGTAGTAAAGACTTCGCCCCGAAGGGGGGGTCTGGGCCAAGATGAGATGAGAACGGCTTTACTCCAACGACGAGGGTGGCGGAAAGCCTCGTCGTTCAACAGGTCTAGTCAAAGCATGCCATGACCATGTGGCACCTCATTGTGGCCAATCGGTCCATCACTATGTGTGCGCGTGAAATCATCGACAATGTCCTCAAAGTTACACACACGCGATCAACTCATTGCCATCGACTTAGTCAAGCCTAAATCCCTGCGCTGTCACCGCTGATCTGAGATGGTTCGCTTTTCGAGCCAGGACCGGCGTTTTGGTCCGGCACCGGCGCGGACGTCGCGGTGCCCGCGGGCCGGGTGAAGCCGGGGTCGGGTGCCGAGGCGCGGATCCGGTCCACCATCGAGCTCGTCGATTGCGACGGCACGTAGCCGAGGATCGACACCTCGCCGCCGTACGCGCGCACCACGTCGGTCTCGTCGAGCATCTCGGGCGTGTAGTCGCCGCCCTTCGCGTAGACGTCGGGCCGCACGGCCTCCAGCAGCGGGATGGGGGTGTCGGTGTCGAAGACGGTGATCACGTCGACGCACGACAGCTCGGCCAGCACGCCCGCGCGGTCCTCGGCGGTGTTCACCGGCCGGTCGGATCCCTTCAGCCGCCGCACCGAGTCGTCGCTGTTGAGCGCCACCACGAGCACGTCGCCGAGCCGCTTGGCCTGCCGCAGGTAGGTGGTGTGGCCGCGGTGCAGCACGTCGAAGCAGCCGTTCGTGAAGACGATGCGGCGGCCCCGGTCGCGCTCGGCCGCCACGAGGTCCACGAGCTCGGCCTGCGACACGGTGCGCGACCGGGTCTCGCCGAGGTGATCCGCGAGGGTCGCCGCCGAGCACACCGACGTGCCGGGCAGGCGCACGACCACGTCGGCCGCGGCCTGCGCGAAGTCGGCGCTGACCGTGAGCGGGAGGCCGACGGCGCGCGCGAGCGTGAGGGCGGCGACGAACGTGTCGCCCGCGCCCGACGCCTGCTTCTCCGGCACCGGGTGCGCGCGCGTGCGGTACGGCTCGCCCGCGCCGAGCACGACGGTGCCGTCGCGGTCGAGCGTGACCACGGCGGTGGCGGATGCGGCGGCGGCCAGGATCCGGTCGCCGAGCCCCGCGACCACGGCCGCCCGGTCCTCGTCGCGCGCGAGCGGCCGGTCGATCAGCCGGCCGGCCTCGCCGGCGTTCGGCGTGATGAGGTCGGGCCGGAGCGGCGCCCAGATCGCGGGGTCGTGCGCGTCGACCACGGTCAGCCCGGGGCGGCGCTCGCGCGCGGCGAGCGACTCGAGCACCACGCCGTGCAGGGTGCCCGTGCCGTAGTCGGAGACGATCTCGGCGTCGACGCCGGCGGTGGCCTCGAGGGCGGCGCGGGCGAGGGCGCGCGCGTCGTCGCGATGGACGGATCCGCGGTGCACGTCGTCGACCCGCACGATCACCTGGTCGTCGCCCACGATGCGGGTCTTGGTGGTGGTCCGCAGGCGCGGCGAGTGCACGAGGCCGGTGACGTCCACGCCGGCCGCCGCGAGCAGGTCGCGCACGCGGTCGCCCGCGGCGTCCTGGCCGACGAGGCCGACCATCCGCACGGTGCCGCCGAGGCTCGCGAGGTTCACGGCGGTGTTCGCGGCGCCGCCGAGCGACTGGATCCGCTCGGTCACGTCCACCACGGGCGCCGGCGCCTCGCGGGTCATCCGGTCGCTGTGGCCGCGCCACCACTCGTCGAGGATCACGTCGCCGATGACCGTGACGGTCGGGCGGCGCTCCGCGAGGAGGCCGATGATCCCGCGCAGCTCGCTGGTCATCGCGCGTCGTCCGCGTCGGTGCTGACCGAGCCGGAGGCGTCCTCGGCCGGGGTGGTGGCGGCCGGCGCGTCGCCCGCGTCGAGCACGGGGAGCCCCAGGTGCACGACGGTCGTGGTGCTCATCTCGTCGAGGAGCTCGGGGCCGTAGCCGAAGCCGGATCCGCTGCGGCCGCGGGGCTGCGCGGCGCCGCCGGGTGCGCCGCCGAAGACGCCGTTGACCTTGATCGTGCCGACGGGCAGCTCGGCCGCCGCCCGCTGGGCGTGCTCCATCGAGGCCGTGAGCACGCTCGCGGCGAGCCCGTAGCGGTCGTCGGATGCGCGGGCGAGCGCCTCGTCGAAGTCGGCGACGACCTGCACGGCCGCGACCGGGCCGAACGTCTCGGCCGTCATCACGGTCATGTCGGCGGTGCAGTCGACGAGCACGGTGGCGGGGTAGCGGGATCCGGGGCCGTCGGGCACGCGCCCGCCGACGAGCGCGCGGGCGCCCTCGGTGAGCGCCTCCGCGACCTGCTCGTGCACGGCGTTGCGCATGCGCTCGTCGACCAGCGGGCCGAGGTCGCCGGAGGAGTTCCAGCGCTCGGCCTCCGCGACCAGCGCGGCGGTGAAGCGGTCGGCGATGTCGCGGTGCACGTAGATCCGCTCGACCGAGGTGCAGATCTGGCCGGCGTTGGCGAAGGAGCCGAGGGCGGCCTGGGCGGCGGCCCAGGCGGGGTCGACGCCGGCGTCGACGAGGAGCGGGTCGTTGCCGCCGTTCTCGCGGATCACGTGGGTGGGGGTGCCGGCGGCGCGGCGCGCGATGGCCTCGCCCGCGGCGGTGGATCCGACGTGCGCGACCATGCGCGTGTCCTCGTGCGCGACCAGCTGGTCGCCGACGTCGCCGCCGCCGACCACCGAGACGAGCACGCCGTCCGGCAGCGCCTCGGCGAGGACCCGGCCGAGCAGCTCGCCGGTGTGCGGGCAGCGCTCGCTGGGCTTGTGGATCACGGTGTTGCCCATCACGAGCGCCGCGCCGATGATGCCGGCGGCCACCGCGACCGGGTCGTTCCACGGAGTGAGCGCGACCGTGACGCCGCGCGGCCGCGGCACCGAGAAGTCGACGTTCGGCAGGGTGCCGAGCAGGCTGCGCCCGCGGTGCACGGGCCCGAGCTCGGAGTACTGCAGCAGCGTGTCGACGCCCGCGCCGACGCCGCCGAGCGCGTCGCCGTGCGGCTTGCCGGTCTCGCGCACGTTGAGCTCGGCGAGCTCCTCCGCGTGCTCGGCGAGCGCGTGGGCGGCGCGGCGCACGGCCTGGCCGCGCTGGGCGGGCGGCGTCGCGGCCCACGCGGCGGCGGCCTCGACCGAGCGGCGCACCGCGGCGTCGACCTCGGCGGGGGTGGATGCGTCGATGTCGCCCACGCGCGACCCGTCGCGCGGATCCGTGATCCGCAGCGTCCCGGGCCCGGCCTCGGTGTCCTCGGGGTCGATCAGGCCGTCGATGTCGAGTGCGGTGTCGGTGGTCATCGTTCTCCTCGTGCGGGTCGGCGGCCCGGCACGGGTGCGCGGGCGGTGGCGCTCGCGCGCCACCCGGCCCGTACCCACTTCTCCCGTCCCTCACACGGAGGCGCGGATCACGACTCCAGGTGCCCCAGCTCCGGCTGCGCCAGGAACGCCACGACCGGATCCGCCGCCGCGCCCGTCTCGAAGACGACCAGGTCGTTGCGGCCCGCGCGGAGCTGCGCGCCCGGCACGTAGAGCGTGTGCTGCGGCCCGCGGGTCCAGTAGCGGCCGAGCGCGAAGCCGTTGACGAAGGCGACGCCCTTGCCCCAGGAGCGCGTGTCGAGGAAGAGGTCGGCGGGCGCGTCCATCTCGAAGGACGCGTGCGCGAGCACGGGACCGTCGAGGACGGCGACCGGCGCGGTCGGCGCCACGGCGAGGGTCGCGGCCGCGACCACCGACGCCGCCATCGCCCCGAGGTCGAGCGGCACGCTCTCCCACCCGGTGAGCTCCTCGCCGTCGAGCGTCGCCGGCCCGATGAGGCCCTTCGCCTCGCCGATCCGCACGCCGTAGTTGACGCGGCCCTGGTCCTCCACGAGCACCTCGAGGATCCGGCCGGGCGGCACCGCGATCGCGGTCTCGTGCTGGTCGCGCTGGATCACGCCGACCCGCACCCCGTCGACCGAGACGACCGCCCGGTCGCGCACCTCGCCGAACGCGAGCACGCGCGTGCGCGGCGACGCGGGCAGCTCCACCCGGTGCAGCGCGAACCCGCGGAAGACGCCGAGCCGGTCCATCGACGGCACGGCGTCCGTCGCCCGCCAGGCGGCGGCGTCCGGCACGAGGTCCGCCAGCGACACGGCCGCGTCGAAGGCGACCTCGAAGGCGGGCGCGTCGCCGCGCTGCGCGGGCACCTCGTCGGGCACCGACCGGTAGCGGGCGATCACCTCGCGGAAGGCGAAGAACTTCTCCGTCGGGGATCCGGTCTCGTCCAGCGGGGCGTCGTAGTCGTACGAGGTGACGTGCGACTGGTACGTGCCCTTGTGGTTGGCGCCGTTCGTGAAGCCGAAGTTCGTGCCGCCGTGGAACATGTAGATGTTGACGGACGCGCCCGCGGCGAGCAGCGCGTCCAGCTCGGCGGCGGCGTCGGCCGCGGAGGTCGTGTGGTGGTGCTCGCCCCAGTGGTCGAACCAGCCGTCCCAGAACTCGCTGCACATGAGCGGGCCGGTGGGCTGGTGGCGGCGCAGGGTCTCGAGGCGCTCGGTGGCGCGCGAGCCGAAGGATCCCGTGCGGTGCAGCTCGTCGAGGCTGCCGCGGGAGAGCATCTCGTCGGTCGGCTGGTCGACGGTCGTGAGCGGCACGATGATGCCGGACTCGCGCGTGAGGTCGACCAGGTGGCGGAGGTACTCGGCGTCGTCGCCGTACGCGCCGTACTCGTTCTCGATCTGCACGAGGATCACGGGCCCGCCCATGTCGATCTGCCGCGGCGCGACGATCTCGTACACGCGCCGGAGGAACTCGTCGACCGCGGCCAGGTACAGCGGCTCGCTGCGGCGGACGCCCACCGCGGGATCCTCGAACAGCCAGCCGGGCAGCCCGCCGCCGTCCCACTCCGCGCAGATGTAGGGGCCGGGGCGCACGATCGCGTGCATGCCCTCCGCGTGCACGAGGTCGAGGAAGCGGCCGAGGTCGAGCCCGTCGGACGTGTCGAAGGTGCCGCGCTCGGGCGAGTGGGCGTTCCAGGCGACGTACGTCTCGATGGTGTCGAGCCCCATCAGCCGCGCCTTGCGGATCCGGTCGGCCCACTGGTCGGGGTGCACGCGGAAGTAGTGGAGGGCGCCCGCGATGACGCGGTGCGGTCGGCCGTCGAGCTCGAAGTCGTCGGCGCCGATGCGGAAGCGGGCGGAGGTGGCGGGAAGGCCGGGCATGCGTCGTGTCCTCTGTGTGCGGGGGTGGCATGGGAGAGGGGAGGCGCGACTCGCGTCGCACCTCCCCTCGGGTCGATCCGGTGGTGCTACTTCACGTCGACGGTGAAGCCCTGCTGCTGGCCGTACTCGGCGGCCGCCTTGCCCCACGCCTCGAGGACGGGGTCGAGCGACGTGCCGTTGGAGTACGCGGCCGAGGCCGAGTCGCTGAAGATGCTGTTCGTGTACACCTGGAAGGGCAGGTACTGCCAGTCCGGGACCACGTTCTTCGAGGCCTCGCTGAGCACCTGGTTGATCTTCTGGCCGCCGAAGTACTCCGGCGTCTCCTCGAGGAACTCGGAGCTGTTCAGGTCCGCCGTGGTGGACGGGAATCCGCCGGCGTCGAACGAGATCTGGCGACCCTGCTCGTCGGCCGTGGTGAACTTCGCGAACTCGGCCGCGACGAGCTTGTTCTCGGACTGCTGCATGACGGCGATGGAGGATCCGCCGCTCTCCGCGGTCGCGGTGTCACCCGCGGTGTACTGCGGCATGGGGGCGACGCGCCACTGGCCGGAGCCCTCGGCCGCCTGGGCGATGAGGTTGCCGGGCATCCAGGCGCCGGTGATCAGCGTGGCGATGGATCCGTCGCCGAGGCCGCGGAACCACTCGTCGGTCCAGCCGGGGGTCTGGGCCAGCGAGCCGTTCTCGACGAGCTGGTTCCACATGGCCGTGTACTTCTTGGCGCCCGCGTCCTGCATGTCGATGGTGACGTTGTCGCCGTCGACCTTGTAGGGCTTGCCGCCGGCCTGCCAGATCATGCTCGTGGTGAAGCCGGCGTCGCCGGAGTCGCTGGTGATGTACTGGTTCGGGTCGGCGGCGTGCATCTTCTCCGCGGCGGCCACGTACTCGTCCCACGTGGTGGGGACGGCGATCTGGTACTTGTCGAAGACGTCTTGGCGGTAGAACATCGCCATGGGGCCCGAGTCCTGCGGCAGCGCGTAGAGGGCGTCGCCCTCGGTGACCGCGTTCCAGGTGGACGCAGTGAACTGGTCCTCGAGGTCCGTGTAGCCGTAGCCCGAGAGGTCGGCGAGGGACTTGCCGAGCGCGAACTGCGGGATCGCGAAGTACTCGATCTGCGCCACGTCGGGGGCGCCCTTGCCCGCCTTGATGGCGTTCTGGAGCTTCGTGTACTGGTCGGCGCCGGTGCCGACGTTCTGCACGTCGACCGTGATCTTCGGGTGCTCCTTCTCGAACGCCTCCGCGATCGGCTCGATCGCGGGGGCCCAGCCCCAGACGGTGATGGAGGACTCGGTGTCGAGGGCCGTGGCGAGGTCGTCGGCCGAGGCGGAGTCGGCGCTGGCGCCGCCGGATCCGGAGGAGCACGCCGCGAGCGAGCCCGCGAGGACGATGCCGAGGCCGAGCGCGATGGCGCGCTTCGCCCTGCGGGGGAACGAGATGGACATGGTGGTGCCTTTCACTTCTTCGTGGTGGTGAGGGGACGAGCCGTGGTGCGAGGTGGGGCTTGGGGGACTACGCCTTGACGCCGCCGGCCGAGAGGCCGGACTGCCAGTAGCGCTGGAGGAAGAGGAACGCGATCACGATCGGGATGATCGCGAGGAACGAGCCCGTGATGACGAGGTTGTAGATCGGCTGGCCGCCCACGGTGGTGGACTGCGCGTTCCACTGGTTGAGGCCCACGGTGAGGGGGTACCAGCGAGAGTCGCTCAGCATGATCAGGGGCAGGAAGTAGTTGTTCCAGGTGGCGACGATCGAGAACAGCAGCACCGTGATGAGGCCGGGGCTGAGGAGCCGGAGGCTAATCGTGAAGAAGGTGCGGATCTCGCTCGACCCGTCGATCCGGGCCGCCTCGAGGATCTCCTCGGGGACCGAGTCGACCGCGTAGGTCCAGATGAGGTACAGCCCGAAGGGGCTGATGAGCGACGGCAGGATGATCGCCCACGGGGTGTTCGTGAGGCCCATCTGGCTGAACAGCAGGAAGGTCGGCACCGCGAGGGCCGTGCCGGGGATCGCGACGGCGCCGAGCACCACCGCGAACACGATCTTCTTGCCGGGGAAGTCGAACTTCGCCAGGCCGTAGCCCGCGAGGGTGGCGAGCAGCGTGGCGCCGCCCGCTCCGACGACCACGTAGATAAGCGTGTTGCCGAGCCAGCGCACGAACTCGCCGTTCCCGTAGGTCAGCACGCCCTGGATGTTGTCCCAC
The DNA here is from genome assembly GCF_002151125.1 of Clavibacter michiganensis. Taxonomy (GTDB): domain Bacteria; phylum Actinomycetota; class Actinomycetes; order Actinomycetales; family Microbacteriaceae; genus Clavibacter; species Clavibacter michiganensis_C. The sequence goes on along the minus strand of NZ_MDJZ01000017.1, from coordinate 146,242 downwards.
AGCGCGAAGTCGCCCGAGAACCAGAGGCCGAACGAGCTGAACAGCGCGTCCTGCGTCTTGGTCGAGTTGACCAGGAGCCAGAACAGGGGGAGCACGGAGTAGATGAGCAGCAGCGCCATGACGAGCGTGAGCACGATGCTGCGGCGCTCGCGCGGGGCGCCGGCGGAGCGGCGGCGCTTGGGCGTCCTGTCGGCGGGCGCGTCCTTCATGGGCGTTCCGGCGTCGGGCGCGGCGAGGGGGGTTCCGGTGAGGGTCGACACGGTCAGCTGTCCTTCCGGGTGCCGACGAGCTGCACCACGTAGGCGACCACCATCGTCAGGACGCCCATGATGATCGCGATGGCGGCGGAGTAGTTGAACTGCTGTCCCGCGAAGGACAGGTTGTACGCGTACATGTTCGGGGTGAAGTACGAGCTGATCGCGTTCGGCGCCAGCGTCTGCAGGATGTTCGGCTCGTTGAAGAGCTGGAAGCTGCCGATGATGGAGAAGATCACGCCGATGACGAGCGCGCCGCGGATGGCGGGGAGCTTGATGCCGGTGACGATGCGGAACGGGCCGGCGCCGTCGAGCTCGGCGGCCTCGTAGAGGTCCGGCGAGATGACGCGGAGGGCCGCGTAGAACAGCAGCATGTTGTAGCCGACGAACTCCCACGTGACGATGTTGCCGATCGACGCGAGGATCCAGCTCTGCGAGAGCAGGTCGGGCAGGTCCCAGCCGGTGGCCTGCTCGACGTTGCCGACGAGGCCGAAGCGGTTGCCGTAGATGAAGCCCCACATGAGGGCCGCGACGACCGCGGGCACGGCGTAGGGCAGGAAGATCGAGATGCGGAAGAACGCCGTGAAGTGCAGGCGGGCCGAGTCGAGGGCCAGCGCCGCGAAGAGGGCGATGAACAGCATGATCGGCACCTGCACGACGAGGAACAGCGCGACGCGGCCGAGCGCGTCCCAGAAGTTCGGGTCGTTGAGCGCCTGCGTGTAGTTGGCGATGCCGACGAACGAGTTGCCGCCGATCATCCGCTCCTGGAACAGGCTGAGGTAGATCGAGTAGCCGACGGGGGCGATGAGGACGACGAGGAAGACCACGAGGAACGGGGCGACGAAGCCCAGTCCGGTCCAGCGTCGCTTGTCGCGTCGCATCGGGGGACCGCTCGGGCGGGCCGCGTCGGGCGCCTTCGGCCGGGTGGCCGAGGTCGACATCGTCGTCATGTGCTTCCACTTCGTCGGGGGATCTCCGCGCTGCCGGGCCGTTTCGAAAGGCCGGTCACCCACCTCGGGAGGATTGGGTGTTTGCGCAAACATCTGTGATGCTCGCAACCATGACATCTCCACCGTCGGCCGTCAAGTCGGGTGGCCGGCGCACGCCCGGCGGCCGCACCGTGTCGATGGCGGACGTTGCGGCGCACGCCGGCGTGTCCGCCCAGACGGTGTCCCGCGTGTCCAACGGCGCGCAGAACGTGGAGGCCTCGACCCGTCAGCGCGTGGTGGACGCGATGGCCGAGCTCGGCTACCGGCCGAACAGCGCGGCCAGGGCCCTGAAGACCGGCCGCTTCCGCAGCATCGGCATCATCATGTTCACCCTCTCGACGCTCGGCAACATGCGGACGCTCGACGCGATCGTCACGGCCGCGTCCGGCGCCGGGTACACGATCACGCTCATGCCCGTGCCGCATCCGACCGAGGGCGAGGTGGCCGGGGCGTTCAGCCGGCTGCAGGAGGAGGCGGTCGACGGGGTCGTCATCATCATCGAGGCGCACATGCTCGACCGGGCGGACGTGATCATCCCCGTGGGGCTGCCCGTGGTGATCATCGACTCCGACGCGGGCGACCCGTTCGTGGTGGTCGACACCGACCAGGAGCAGGGCACGCGCCTCGTCACGCAGCACCTGCTGGACCTCGGGCACACGGCGATCGTGCACGTCGCCGGCCCGTCCACCTCGTACTCGGCGGCCCGGCGCGCGGCCGAGTGGCGCGCGACCATGGTCGACGCGGGGCTCACGCCCGAGGATCCGGCGCAGGGCGACTGGACCACGCGGTCCGGCTACCGCATCGGGCAGGAGCTCGGCCGGCGCCCGGACATCACGGGCATCGTCGCCGCGAACGACCAGATGGCCCTCGGGATCATGCACGCGCTGCACGAGCTCGGCCGCGACGTGCCGGGCGACATCAGCGTGGTCGGCTTCGACGACACGGAGGAGTCGAGCTCGTTCTGGCCGCCGCTCACGACCGTGCACCAGGACTTCACGGAGATCGGCCGCCGCTCCATGCAGGTGCTGCTGGAGATGCTCGAGGGGCGCGAGCCGTCCGGCGACCGCATCGTGCCGACGCGCCTCGTGGTGCGCGCGAGCGCGGGGGCGCCGCGGGCCGACGCGCGCTGATCCGCCGGCGCCGTTTCGACACGGCCGCCGCGGGGAACGGGACGGGGGACCCGACCGCCCGATCTGGAGGCCGCCCGTGCCCGTCGTCGCCCCGCTCCACGAGACCTTCCCCGACGTCCGATCCATCGCCGTGCTGCGCGGCGGCGGGCTCGGCGACCTGATCTTCGCGCTGCCCGCCATCGCCGCGCTCCGGGCCGCGTACCCGGACGCGCGGATCACGCTGCTCGGCACGCCGCTGCATCGCGCGCTCCTCGGCGGTCGGCCGGGCGGGCCGGACGAGATCGAGGTGCTGCCGGTGGCGCACGGCGTGCGGGACGTGCCGGGCACGGATCCCGACCCGGAGGAGATCGAGGCCTTCGCCGCCCGGATGCGCGCGCGCCGCTTCGACCTCGCGGTGCAGGTGCACGGCGGCGGCCGGAACTCGAACCCGTTCCTGCTGCGCCTCGGCGCGCGCCACACGGTGGGCACCGCGACGGACGACGCCGAGCGGCTCGAGCGCGTGATCCCGTACGTCTACTACCAGCACGAGGTGCTGCGCGGGCTCGAGGTCGCGGGGCTCGCGGGCGCGCCCATCGCCGAGCTCGAGCCGGTCGTCGAGGTGACCGACGCCGAGCGGTCCGCGGCGGGCGAGCGCGTGACGGGCGCGCCCGGCGGACTCGTCGTCATCCACCCCGGCGCCACCGACCCGCGCCGCCGCTGGCCGGTCGAGTCGTTCGCCGAGGTCGCGCGGCGGGCCGCGGCCGACGACGCGCAGGTGGTCGTCGTGGGCGACGCGACCGACGCCGCCGACGCCGACCGCATCGTCGCGCTCGGCCGCGAGGGGCTTGCCGCGGAGCGGGCCGAGCGGATCACCTCGCTCGCCGACTCCCTCACCCTCGGCGAGCTCGCGGGCCTCTTCACCCACGCCGACGTGGTGCTCGGCAACGACAGCGGCCCGCGCCACCTCGCGCAGGCGGTCGGCGCGCGGACGGTCGGGGTGTTCTGGTTCGGCAACGTGATCAACGCGGCGGCCTTCGGGCGCACCCGGCACCGGATCCACCTGGGGTGGACCACCCGATGCCCCGTCTGCGGCGTCGACGTGACCCAGGTCGGGTGGACCGCGGAGCGCTGCGCGCACGACCCGTCGCACGTGGCCGAGGTGCGCGTCGACGACGTGCACGCGGACGTGGAGCAGCTGCGGCGGGCGTCGCTCGCGGAGCGCGCGAGCGTCTGAGCGCGTGAGCGCGTGAGCGCGTGAGCGCGGCGGCGCGGAGCGGGATCAGCCGACGGTGGTGAGCCGCTCGGTGGCGTGCGGCGTCGTCGCGATGGCCGCGTTCCGCAGCGACTCCGTGCCCGCGTCGAGGTAGCCGTACGTCTCCTCGTGGGCGGCGAACTCGGCGGCGCGCTGGGCGGGATCCCGGATGGTCGTCCAGGCGCGCGAGTCCGGGTCGTCGTTCCACGGGGAGTGCAGGACGGGCGCGTGGGTGGTCACGGGGAGGAGGCCGCGCGCGGGATCCCCGTCGACGGAGATGACGGTGGCGCCGAACGCGGGGGCGCGCGGATCCTGCCGGGAGAGGCGGCCCCACTCCGCCTCGTCGTCGTCCGACGCCTCGCCCGCGTAGACGTGGCGGGCGTGCAGGTGGCGCGCGTCCGGGATGCCGTCCTCGACGCCGGCCGAGCCGAGCATCACGAACGCGTCGACGCCGAGGTCGCGGGCGGCGAGGGCGTCGGCGGCCATGGTGGATCCGTAGGAGTGGGCGATGACGCTCACCGACGACAGGTCGCCGCCGCGCCGGGCGGCGTGCAGCCCCGCGATCTCGCTCGCGAGCAGCGGGGCGCCGCGCTCCGCGTAGTCGCCGAGCGTCGCGTCGACGCCGGGCGGCGGCGTGCGGTAGCCGACCCACGCGACCACCGCGTGCGCGGCCGGGGCGCCCACGGCCGACTGCGCGTCGAACACGTTCTGCGCGGTCTCGGTCCAGAGCTGCATGTCGTCGGTGTAGGTGCCCATGCCGGGCACGGTGAAGGCGACCTGGCGCGCGGTGTCGAGGTCGCCGACCGCGATGGCGGCGAGCGGCGGATCCCGGTGGGTCAGCGACACGAGCATGCGCTGGGGCGTGACGCCCCCGCCCGCGCCGGCCTTCGGGTGCAGCGCGGCGCGGATCGCCGTGAGGGCGGCGAGGCGGTTGCGCGCGTCGGCGTCGTCCGGGTGGGCGGTGACCGCCTCGTGCTCCGTGCGCAGCTCGGCGCGGAGCTCGCGGCGGTTCGCCTGGTCGCGCGAGGCGTAGTCGACGCCGTCGAGGTTGCCGACGAGCTCGGGCGAGCTGCGGATCAGCGCCCGCTGGTGCTTCCGGTCCTTGGAGGTCCACCACGAGACGACGCGCTCGGGCGACGCGTCCATCACCTCCAGCTCGAGCGCCGGGTGCGCGGCGATCATCCGCTGCGCCTGCGCCTCGGTGAGGGCGGCGTAGCGGTCGAGCTGGGCGAAGCCCCCCTCGACGCCGGATCCGGGAGGCGCCGGCAGGATCGCGAGGCCGACGAGCACGGCGGCGAGGGCGACCGCGGTCTCGCGCCGCCGGTGGGCTCGGGTCACCACCGCCTCCTCATCGCGCGCGTCGCCGTCGGGTCGGGCGGGCGCAGGTCAGAGCGTAGGTGCCGGGATCGGTCCTCGACCATGAGCGGGCTGGGCGACGCCTGGGCGCGCCCTAGGCACTGACCGGAGGCACGGCGGCTCAGCCGCGCCGGAGGGCGAGCGCGTCGCGGAGCGCGGCGGCCGCGGAGGCGGAGCTGTCGATGCGCCAGTCCTCCTCCTTCTGGAAGTCGAACCACACGAAGCCGAGCACGTCGGGCTGGGCCTGGAGGTACGCGACCAGGTCGCGGTTCCAGGCGGCCTTGGATCCACCGGTCTCGCTCGACGCCACCTCGCCGATGACGAGCGGCGTGCCCGGCGCGACCGCGCGGAGCTGCGCGATGCCGGGGCCGAAGAGGTCGGCGGGCGAGGTCCAGCGCTGGCCGGCGACCGCGCCCCAGTTGTAGCCGTCGAGGGCGACGACGTCGACCTGGTCGGCGCCGGGGTAGAGCGAGGCGATGTCGGTGGATCCCGGGTACGGCACGTTCGGGCTCCACACCCACTTCACGTTGGTGGCGCCCTGGGCGACGACGAGGTCGTGCACGTGCTTCCACGCGGCGACGTAGGAGCCGGGCGCGTTGCCGTTGACGCCGTCCGACCACGGGTACCAGTTCCCGTTCATCTCGTGGCCGAAGCGGAGGTAGACGGGCTTGCCGTGCTTCGCGAGGTCGGCGCCCCACGAGCGGATGTAGGCGTCGTGGTCGCCCGCGATGATGCGCGCGTTCGCGTAGGCGGGCTGGTCGACGCCGGCGCCGCCCTTCCACGGCTCCCACGTGACGAGGCTGTCGGCGCCGCGCGCGGCCACGCTCGCGAGGCCCGCGACGGGTGCGGGATGCGTGAAGTCGACGTGGCTCATCACGATGGACGGGCTCTCGCCGAGGGTGGCGGACGCGGCGTCGAGCTCGCCGTTCGCCGTCGGGCCGCCGGGGGTGGAGAGGCCGAGGCGGAGGCGGGCGGAGCTGATGGCGGGGGCGGCGGACGCGGCGGATGCGGACGATGCGGCGGGCGCGGGCGCGGGCGCGGGCGCAGGCGCGGGGGTGGCGGTCGGAGCGGGCGTCGGGGCGGGCGCGGGCGTCGGGGCGGCGACGCGGGCGGATCCGCTCGTCTTCGCCTTCGTGACCGTGAACGTGGATGCGGCCTTGCGGGCGCCGGCGGTCGCGGTGATCCGGATGGTCGACAGCGCGGTGCGCGGGATCGCGATGGCGGTGGTGAAGCGGCCGGCAGCGGTGGTCGTGATGCGCTTCACGCTGGATCCGGCGGCGACGACCGCGGCCTTCTTCGCGGGGAAGCCCGTGCCGGTGACGGTCACGGCCGTGCCGACCGGCCCGGAGGCCACGGAGAGGACGATCGCAGCGGGTGCCGGGGGCATTGCCGGCGTCGCGGCGGTGCGGGCCACGGCCGCCGGTGCCACGAGGACGGTGGCGGTCACGACCGCGGGTGCGACCGCGGTGACGACGGCGCATTTCAGGCGGCGACGAGTGGGCATGGCGATTGGGTCCTTCCCCCGACGGATGTATGCAAGCGTATGTTCTTCGGCACCGTCCGTCCATCGGATGTCCGCCGAGCGACGGGATCCGATGGAGGGCCGGAGCGGATCAGACCCGACGGGCGGCGAGCGCGTCACGGAGGGCCGTGGCGGAGGGCGCGGAGCTGCCGATGCGCCAGTCCGCCTCCTTGTCCATGTCGAACCAGACGAAGGCCAGCACGTCGGGCTGGGCGTGCAGGAACGCGACGAGGTCGCGGTTCCAGTCGGCCTTGGATCCGCCGATCTCGGAGGACGCGGTCTCCGCGATGACGATCGGCTTCCCCGGTGCGATGGCGCGGAGCCGCTCGAGGCCGGTGCCGAACAGGTCGCCCGGCGACACCCAGGCGTGGCCGGCGACCCCGGTGCCCCAGTTGTAGCCGTCGAGCCCGACGACGTCGACGTACGCGTCGCCCGGGTAGAGGCCGGCGAGCGCGGTGGATCCGGTGTACGGCACGTTCGGCGTCCACACCCAGCGCACGTTGCTCGCGCCCTGTGCGGCGACGACGTCGTGCACGTGACGCCACGCGGCGGCGTAGGAGCCCGGCGCGTTGCCGTCGACGCCGTCGGCCCACGGGTACCAGTCGCCGTTCATCTCGTGCGCGTAGCGGAGGTAGACCGGTCCGCCCCAGGCGGCGAGCTCGGATCCCCACTGGCGGAGGTACGCGTCGTGGTCGCCCGCGGCGATGCTCGCGTTCGAGTACGCGGGCTGGTCGGTGCCGGCGCCCGCCTTCCACGGCTCCCAGGTGAGGAGCGTCTCGGCGCCGCGGGCGGCGACGGAGTCGAGGGCCTGGATGGGCGGCGCCTGCGTGAAGTCGGAGTAGGAGAGCACGATGCTCGGGCTCTCGCCGACCTGCGCGGCGACCTGGTCGAGCTCACCGCCGGCGGTGGGACCGCCCGGGGTCGCGACGCCGAAGCGGAGCCGGGCGTCGGAGACGGTCGGAGCGGCGCTCGCGACGGTGGGGGCCTGGCCGGTCGCGGCGCTGGCGGGGGATGCCGCGGTGAGGATCCCGGCGGTGAGGGCGAGACCCAGGAGGAGGGTGGTCGCGAGGCGGATGGGGCGGGGGTGGTGCTGCATGGTGTCCAAGTCTCTGCGGATGTCCGCTCCCTGGAACCTATGCGGCGCTCGCCCCGCGAGAGCGCCCGATGTCCGCTCACGGCCGGACGGTCAGGCGATGCTCGGGTGCCCGCGGCACGGCGAGACAAGACGACACGAGCCCGGCCCCCGCGCTATGCGGGGCCGGGCTCATCTCATGCGCGGGTGGCGCGGATCAGCCGCGGATCACGGCCAGCTGTCCTCGAGCTCGTGGGTGATGACGAGCTCGCGGATCTCGCAGCCGCGGGGCTGGCCGAGGATGAACATCACCGAGTCGGCGACGGCGGCCGGGTCGTTGAGGTTCGCGTCGGAGCCGGGCTTGTACTTCGGGTCGCGGTCGTCGAAGAAGTGCGTCTTCATGCCGGAGGGGATCAGCGTGGTCACGCCGACCTCGCCCTTCGTCTCGGCGGCCAGCGCGCGGGTGAAGCCGAGCACGCCGAACTTCGAGGCGCAGTATGCGGTCGCATCCGAGACGGCCTTGATGGCGAGCGACGACGCGACGGTGACGACGCGGCCGTGCGACTCGGTGAGGAACGGCAGCGCCGCGCGGACGACGGCGACGGTGCCCATGAGGTTCACGCCGATGACCTTCTCCCACTCGGTGGGGGCGACGTCGACGAGGCGGCCGCAGCGGTCGATGCCCGCGGCGGTGACGACGGCGTCGAGGCCGCCGTGGTCGCGGGCGATCTGCGCCACGAGCGCCTCGGTGGCGCGGGTGTCGGAGACGTCGATGCGGTGCGCCTCCATGCCGGTGACGCTCGAGGTGTCGAGGTCGAGCACGATGGGCTCGCCGCCGGCCGCGAGGACCGCCTGCGCGACCGCGGCGCCGAGCCCGGACGCGCCTCCGGTGATGAGGACGCGGCCGGTGCTGGGGCGGGGGGAGTCGGTCATGGGTGTTCCTTCCGTGGAGCGGATCGCGCGTGGTCGGCGCGGTGGTACCGGGGATTCGGTGGTCGTGGGTCGGGCTCAGCCGACGCGGGCGAGCGCGCCGGCGAGCTTCGTGGTGGACCGGCCGGGGTGGTACGGCACGGTCACGGCCTGGCCGCCCCACTCGGCGATGACCGCCGACTCGGGGAGGTCCTCGGCGCGGTAGTCGCCGCCCTTGACCCAGAGGTCGGGCTTGATGGAGCGGAGCGCCTCCTCGGGGGTGTCCTCCGAGAAGAGCACCACCGCATCCACGACGCCGAGCGACATGAGGAGGTCGACGCGGTCCTCCTCGGTCATGATCGGGCGCTCGGGTCCCTTGAGGCGGCGCACCGAGTCGTCCGAGTTGAGGAGCACGACCAGGCAGTCGCCGAGCGCGCGGGCCGCGGCCAGCGTGCGGGCGTGGCCGGCGTGCACGAGGTCGAAGCAGCCGCCCGTCGCGACGACGGTCCCGCCCGCGGCGCGGGTCGCGCGGACCACCTGGAGGGCACTCGCCGCGTGGCCGCCGATGGGGCGCGCGGCGGGCGGGCCGACGAGGGTGGCGACGCCGCCCGCGTCCACGTACTCGGCGGCGGAGGCGACGGCGTCGCGCATGGCGTCGTCCACCGTGGATCCGCCGGCCAGCGCCGCGAGGGCCGTGGCCGCCAGCCGGTCGCCCGCGCCGCACGGGTCGCCGGTCGCGACGAGCGGGGCCGGGACGATGACGGGCATGGATCCGCCGGCCGAGCCCGGCGCGGGAGCTGAGACCAGCAGCGCGCCGCGCTCGCTCATGGTGACGGCGACCGTGCCCACGCCCCACCTCTCCTGGAGGATCCGGGCGGCGTCGGCCGCCGCGGACACGTCGCGCCCGGCGACGCCCGAGAACGCGCGCGCCTCGGCGAGGTTCGGGGTGGCGAGCGCGGTGTTCGGGACGGGCGGCTCGCCCGCGGGGTGCGGATCCCACACGAGCGGCACCTCGGCGGCGCGCGCGTCGAGGGCGGCGCGGAGGCGCGGATCGCGCGTGACGCCGCGGCCGTAGTCGGCGACCACGATGGCGTCGGCGGTGGCGATCGCGTCGAGCATCTGGTCGGTCGCGGCCGGGGTGGGCGGCGGCGCGCAGCCCTCGTCGATGCGGGCGACGGCGTGGCCGTCGGCGCGCAGGCGGGTCTTCACGGGCGTGGGCGCGCCGGACGGGCCGGCGACCACGTCGATCCGCTGGAGGCAGTCGCGGAGGGTCGCGGAGTGGCGGTCGTCGGAGAGCACGGTGACGAGGCGCACGTCGTGGCCGTCGCGGGCGAGCATCGTCGCGACGAGGCCCGCGCCGCCCGCGCGCGGCAGCGACTCCTCGACCTCGATCACCGGCACGGGCGCGTCGGGGCTGAGGCGGTGGGCGGCGCCGGTCATGTCGACGTCGAGCAGCACGTCGCCGACCACGACGATCCTCATGCCGGCACCTCCGCGGGCTCGGCCGTGGTGGACGCGGGGGCGACCGTGACGGGGACGGACGCGGCGCTCTCGGAGACGGTGCTCCCGGAGACGGACGCGGCGGCCGACGCGGAGAGGGTGGCGGCCGACGCCGACGCCGTCGCCGACGCGCGCGCCGCGGCCCGGTCGTTCGCCTTCAGCCGGCTCTCGAACGAGCGGCAGATCGCGTGCACGGCCACGAGCTGCGCCTCCTGCACGTTGGCCGACGGGCCGTCGAGCGCGAGGGACTCGTCGCACGCCTCCACGAGCGGGTTCGGGCCGGGGCCCGTCATCGCCCAGGTGGTCGCTCCCGCGGCGCGCGCGGCCGCGGCGGCGCGGAGCAGGTTCTCGCTGCGGCCGCTCGTGGACAGCAGCACGACGATGTCGCCGGATCGCGCGTGCGCGTGCACCTGGCGGGCGAAGACCTCGTCGAAGCCGTAGTCGTTGCCGATCGCGGTCACCGCCGACGACTCGGAGTGCAGCGCGATGGCGGAGAACGGGCGCCGGTCGCCGTCGAACCGGCCGACCAGCTCGCTCGTGAGGTGCTGGGCCTCGGCCGCGGATCCGCCGTTGCCGGCCGCGAGCAGGCGCGCGCCGTGGCTCATGCGGTCGGCCATCTCGCGGCCCCACGCGGTGAGGCGCGGCGCGTGCCGGCGGAGGTCGTCGAGCACCGGGCCGAGCGCGTCGAGGTGCGCGTCGACCACGGTCGGGTCGGCGGGCAGGTCGTCGGGGGCGGCAGCCTGGATCGCGCCGCGGTACGCCTCGGCGGTGCGCGCCGCGACGGTCGACCACGCGTAGCCGTGCTCCATGCGGTCGCGGCCGGCGCGGCCGAGCGCGCGCTGGCGGGCGGGATCCGCGAGCAGCTCCCCGAGGGCGTCCGCGATGGCGGCGGGATCGCGCGGCGGCACGAGGATCCCCGTCACGCCGTCGACCACGCTGTCGGTGAGGCCGCCGACCGCGGACGCGACGACGGGCACGCCGGAGGCCATCGCCTCGAGCGGCACGATGCCGAACGGCTCGTACCAGGGCGCGCACACCACGACGTCGGCGGTGCGCATCACGGCGGGCATGTCGGCCTGGGAGACGCGGCCGTGCAGGCGCACGCGGTCGGCGACCCCGGCGGCGCGGGCGGCGTCCATCAGGCGGCGGGCCTCCGGGTCGTCGGATCCGCTGGCGGCGTCGCCGGAACCGCCGACGACGACGAGCTCGACGTCGGTGCGTCCCCGGCGGGCGAGGATCCCGAGGGCCTCGATCGCGAGGTCGACGCCCTTGCGCGGCACCAGGCGGCCGACGACCATGACGCGCATGGGGCGGTCGGCGTCGGCGGCGTCGCCGTCGCCGTCGTCGGACCGGGGCATGAAGTGCTCGATGTCGACGCCGCACGGGATCACGGTGATGCGGGCCGCGTCGACGCCCGCGCGCACGAGCTCTGCGGCCTCGTCGGAGCAGGTCGCGATGACGGCGTCGGCGCGGCGGCCCACGCCGGGCTCCAGCTCGGCGCGCGCGGCGGGGCTCGTGTCCTCGGCGCCGAGGTGGCGGCGCTTCACGGACCCGAGCGCGTGGAAGGTGTGCAGCACCGGCGGCGCGGCGGCGGCGCCCGCGGGGGAGGCGGCGAGGCGCGCGGCGGCGTCGAGCGCGGCGACCCCGGACATCCAGAAGTGGCTGTGCACCACGTCGGGCCGGGCGGTGCGCCAGTCGGCGAGGAGGCCGTCGGCGAGCTCGCCCATGTGCGGCAGCAGCTCGTCCTTGGGCACCGCTCGCGCGGGACCGGCGTCGAGGTGCACGACCTCCACGCCGGGCGCGAAGGCGACGCGTGCCGGGAGCGCCGGGTCGTCGCGGCGCGTGTAGACGGTGACGGTGTGGCCCTCGTCCGCGAGCGCCGCGGACAGCGCCGCGACGTGCACGTTCTGGCCGCCGGCGTCGACGCCGCCGAGCGTCGCCAGCGGGCTGGCGTGCTCCGAGATCATGGCGATCCTCATCGTGTCGTCCTCTCGTCGAGCGGGTGGGGCAGGGGGTGCGTGTCGTGCGCGTCCGCGGTCGCGCCGGCGTCCGGCGGGGCGGTGGATCCGCCGGCCCGGCGATGCGCGCGCCGCCGGTTGGTCGCGTCCACCGCGTCGTGCAGCGCGGTGTCCATGTCGCGCAGGAACCGGCCGAGCGAGTAGCGGGCGAGCGCGGCCTCGCGGGCGATTCGGCCGCGGCGGGTGGCCTCGTCGGGATCCGCGAGCAGCAGTCGGGCCGCGCGCACGAGGTCGGCCGGGTCGGAGGAGATGGCGCCCGCGTCCGGCGGCACCGCGCGCGACGCCTCGGTCGCGTCGAGCACGAGCACGGGCATCGCCATGTGCATCGCCTCGAGCAGCGACAGGCCGAGCGAGGTCCAGCGGTGCGGGTGGATGTAGGCGCGGAGCTTGGCGAGCTCGGGGTGCATCCGGGCCGTCGGCAGGTCGCCGCGCGGCACGATCCGGCCGTCGAGCGTCGGGAAGGCGCCCGGCAGCAGATCCGTGCCCATGCCGAACACCTCGACGGGCGCGACCGCCGCGAACGCGGGAAGGAGGTCGGTGCCGGTGATGCGGCCGCGGCGCACGGGCTCGTTGATCACCGCGCCGAACGACCGCGAGGCGCCCGTGTAGAGCGCACCGGGGTCGGGCACGCCGTGCTCGACGACGGTGGCGGGCGCGATCCCGGTGTCCCACATGAGCGCGTTGAAGCGCGTGACGTGGATCACCGGGATGTCGTCGCGATCGGCCAGCGCGTGCACGGTCTCGGTCGGGGCGCCGCGCGGGGTGTTGTGCTCGAGGAATACGGCGGGCACGTCGGTGCCGAGGCGGCGCCCGAGCAGGCGCTCCGCCTCGTCGATCTCGGCCACGCGCTGGAGGAGCACGAGGTCGACGTGCGTCTCGTGCAGCGACGACGGATCCACCTCGCGCGCGCTCGCGGGCCAGGCGCGGCCGCCGCGGCCGAGGCCCCAGGCGTCGCGCGCCTCCGTGGTGGGGAACAGGATCTCGTGGGATCCGAGGACGAACGAGTCGGTCCAGCCGCCGTGGACGTGCCACATCAGGATCCTCATGCGGGCACCCCCGCGCTGGATCGGGCGGTGCGGGCGGCCGGCGTGGCGCGCCGCGCGGCGTCGTCCGCCGCGGCGCGCTCGGTCGCGTGGTCGGTTCCGGGCCCGCTGGTCGCGAGCAGCCGCTCGACCGCGTCGGCGACCTCCGCCGGCGACACCCCGCTGAGGCACGGGTGCCCCGGGATCGGGCAGTCGCGCGCGCGGCTGAGCCGGCACGCCGCGTCCTGGTCGCCGAGGAGGATCACGGGCACGCGGTACGGCGCCCAGCGGATCGGCGGCACGACCGGCGAGAACAGGCTGACGACGGGCAGGCCCACCGCGGCCGCGAGGTGCGCGGGCCCGGTGTTGCCGCTCACGAGCACGGCGGCGCGGCGCATGAGCGCGGCGAGGCCCGCGAGGTCGGTGCGGCCGCCGAGGTCGAGGGCGGTGGATCCGGCGACGTGCGCCGTGAGGTCCCGCTCGTCGGGTCCGCCCGTGACGACCACGGGGATCCCGCGCCCGCCGAGGAGCGCGACCGCGTCGCGGTGCTGGTCGGCCGGGTACGAGCGCGCACCGACCGCGGCGCCCGGGTGCACGAGCGCGAACGGGCCGTCGGGGAGGAGCGCTCCCACGTCGGACGGCAACGGGGCGTCGAGCACGGTGAGGCGCCCGTCGTCGTCGGCGGGCAGCGCGTGCCCGGCCGCCGCGGCGATCGCGAGGGCGCGCTCGGGTTCCGGCTGGTCCTCGTCGAGGTCCTCGCCGGGCTTCAGGCGCACGTCGAGGAGGGATCCGGCGTAGTCGACGCTCGCGCCGGTGATCCGCCCGACCCCGGCGAGCCGCAGCAGCAGCGCGAGCGGCAGCGGCGACTGGTGGAAGGACGTGAGGATGACGGCCTCGTCGGGCGCGACCTCCGCGAGGATCGCGTGCAGCGCGTCGACGCTGGCGGCGTCGGCGGCGGGCGCGGGGGAGGAGATCCACGGCGAGTCCCACACGTGCACCGCGTGGACGCCGGGCAGCAGCCGGCCGGCGGACGCGCCGCGCGGCCCGCACAGCAGGTGGACCTCGACGCCCGGGTCAGCGGCGACCGCACGCACCGCGGGTCCGGAGATGAGCACGTCGCCGACGGAGTCGAGCCGCACGACGAGCACGCGGCGGGGTGCGGGGTCGTGGATGAGGAGGTGAACGGCGTCGAGGATCGTCGGGGCCACGAGCTCCGCCTCGGCCACCTCCTCCTCGCGCGTGACGGGCGTCGGCACGAGCACGCCGCGGGCGCCCGCGTTCCGGGCGGCGCCCATGTCGGCCGCGATGTCGCCGACCACCGCGACGCGCGACGGATCCACGCCCCACGTCCGGCAGGCCTCGAGCACCATCCCGGGCGCGGGCTTGCGGCAGTCGCAGCCGTCGGCGGATCCGTGCGGGCACAGCAGCACGAGGTCGAACGCGCCGAGCAGCTCCTGCACGCGCGCGTTCACGGCGTCGGCCTGTTCACGCGTGATGAGGCCGCGCGCGATCCCGGACTGGTTGGTCACCATGCCGACGCGGAGGCCCGCGGCGCGCACGGCGTCGACCGCCTCGCGGGCGCCGGGCATGAGCGTGACGAGCGCCGGATCCCCGTTGTACGGCACGTCGACGACGAGCGTGCCGTCCCGGTCGAACAGGACGGCCTCGAGGTCGTTCCCGGGCGAGCGCATGTCGGGCACGTACCCGACTGCTCCTCCTCCCAAACCCGGCCCCGAGCACTTCTCCTCGTGCCGTCACACTCCTCCGCACGCGGGAGGAGCAGCGCCCCAGCACGGGGAGGAGCAGCGCCCTCGGGCGGGGGCGCGGCAATGGGGGCGCGGGCGCGGGCGCGGGCGGGTGGGGCCGCCCGACGGCGTCAGCGCGCGGGCGCCTCCGCGATCCACCGCGACCGCGCCAGCAGCATCGGCATCAGCGGCGCGATCAGCAGCGCCCCCAGCCCGCCGACCGCCATGTCGCCGATCGTGTCGTCGTAGCCGGTGAGGATCGCGGGGTCGAGCCATGCCTGCCCCGCCCACTCGCCGAGCTCCCACAGCGCCGAGAGCGCGAGGCCCACCGTGAGGCTGAGGATCCCGAGGGGCAGCGGCCGCCGGTCGACGACGACGCCGGCGCGGTCGGCCAGCAGGATCACGAGCGCGGCGAGCGCGGCCGTCGTGACGAGGTGCGCGGGGATGTCCCACCACGGCAGCCGCTCGTACAGGTCGAGCCGGTTGCTGGCGGCGGAGACGAGCGTCGTGATCCCGATGGCGAGGTCGAGCCCGGGCCTCGCCCCGAGCCCCCGCGGCGCCACGAGCCCGAGCAGCGCGAGCGCGAACATCGCGGAGGTCGTGCCCGTCCACGCGAACACGGAGACGAGGAACGTGAGCAGCCCGATCACGCGGACGACGTCGGCGAGCACGGCCGTGATCCCGCGCGGCGGCTGCAGGAAGGTGAGCCCGGCCAGCCCGGCGAAGGCCGCGACGTCCTCGGGTGGGGTCGGTGCGTCCGGCGGGGTCGGCGCGGTCGGATCCGTCAGCACCGCACCACCGCCTGCAGCGCCTCGTGGTCGCTCGGCGCGCGCCCGCCGATCCGCGTGGTGTTGATGCCGACGCGCTCCACCTCGATGTCGGGCGTGACGAGCATCCAGTCGATGCGCCGGGTCGTGCGCTTCGGCGCCTTGTAGTTCGACCACGTGCCCCACTCGGGTGTGAGGCGCTCGCGGGCGCCGTCCCACGCGTCGACGAGCGCGCCCGACTCCACGAGCAGCCGGTGCGGCTCGGTGTCGACGCCCGCGTTCGTGTCGCCCGCCACGATCGTGGGCGCCTGCACCTCGGAGACGATCTCGAGCATCATCCGCGCGCTCGCCTCGCGCGACCGGCGCGAGAGGTGGTCGAAGTGCGTGTTCACGTGCCGCAGCGGGAGGCCCGTCGCGCGGTCGGTGAAGTCGGCGACCACGGCGATCCGCGGCACCATGTTGCCCCAGCTACGGGATCCGGCGACCGCGGGAGTGTCCGAGAGGGCGACCTGCCGCCAGCTCGTGAGCTCGAGCCGGCGCGTGTCGTAGAAGGTGGGGCAGCCCTCGCCGTGGCCGTCGGCGTTGCGGCCGTGCCCGATCCGCCGGTAGTGCCGCCCGAGTGCGTGCGACAGGGCGCGCCCCTGCGTGGGCATCGCCTCCTGCGTGCCGAGGAGCGCGGGCTGCTCGCGCTGGAGGAGCGCGGCGAGGAGCGGCTCGCGGTCCGCCCAGCGGTCGGGGCTGCCGGGTCGGTAGTGCGCGAACAGGCGGCGGATGTTGTACGTCATCACGTGCAGGGCGGGGGCCTCGACCGGGCCGATCAGCGCCCGCCCGTCCGTGAGGGTGCCGTCGGCGCTGAGGGTCATGGATCCATCGTCCCCCAGTGCGGCGCCGGCGGGCGACGCTGGCGGGGAGATGTCACGAGGGGCGTCAGATGCAGCACTCGCCTGAGCCGACGGCCGCCCGCATCCGCGCCATCGTGGACTCGACGCGTTGGGCGCCGTCGATGAGGGTAGCGGCATCCGCGTGCACGTAGCCCGCGATGTCGATCATGTCGGCGAGGATCCGCGGGATGGGCGCCGCGTAGATCGGCTCATGATGGGCGAGCCGGTTGCGGAAGACGCGGATGCCGTCCAGCTTCCGGTGCAGCTCCTTCCGCCTCACCGTCCCGAGGTGTGGGAACGCCTTCCGGATGCGCGGCTGCCAGAGAGCTGTCTCGTAGCTCAAGAGCGGGTGGCGTGGGAGGCCGGCATCGGTCAGGCCCACCCACAGCCCGAAGCTCGTCGCCGCCACGATCTGTCCGGGCGTCGGCGCGTCGACTCCGCGTCGCCGCAGCTTCTCGATCGTGGCGGAGATCGCGAAGCGCTCTCGATCCAGGAGCCGCACGTGCGGTTCCTCCCACCAGTCGTCCCGACGGTCGCGTCGCAATGCGTCGTGGATGCTGTTCCGGACCACGACCTCGACCACGCTGACGGGACCCCAGCACGCCGCTGTCAGCTCCATGTTCCACGCATACAGGCGGAGCGCCAGGCCGACATCACCCGAATAGCGGTCTCGATAACGGGCGAACCTCGGTGCGCTCAGCAGGGAGGGGAGCGCGGGGAGTGTCGCGGGGTCGATCATCGCGCTCCTTAAACGACGATGGCCCCAGGAGTCCGACCGGAGTCGAATGGTCCTGGGGCGCTACATGGTCGAGGATACTAGCCGCGCGATCGCCTGTCGAGAGCGCTGCTGGCGTCATGGGGAATGAGTCGTGGTCGTGAGCCCGGCGACGCATGTGCACGGACGCGCTGTACTTCGATGGCGTGACCGCGGCGCGCGCGGGATCAGGCGCCCGCGACCCCCGCCGGACGCCACATCGCCGCCGGGCGGGATGACGCGAGGCCCGGGATCAGGCCCAGCTCGAGGAACGCGGCGCGGCGGTAGAGGGCGCGGTTGCGCTCGGTCGACGACTCCAGGTAGGCGGGGGCGCTCGACGCGTCGACGCGGGCGAGGCCGTGGGCGAGCAGCGCGGATCCGACGCCGAGCCCGCGCGCGGCCGACCCCACGCCGACCTCCGCGAGGTACCAGTGCGGCAGGCCCGGCCGGGCCCGGTGCATGGCGGCGAGGTGGCCGGCGGCGCGCAGCACGCCGCGGATCCCGAGCGCGCGGAGGAACAGCGGCGCGCGCAGGAGGAGGCGGTGCGCCGGGACGCCGCCCGGTGCCTCCCAGACGGCCGCGCCGAGGATCCGCCCGTCGGCGTCGACCGCGACGTCGACGGTGCCCGCGGCCAGCGGCCCGCTCCGCATGAGCGCGGCGAAGAGGAGCGCGAGGCGCGCGCGTCGGTCGCCGTGGGCGGGGAGGAAGTCGCGCATCACGGGATCCTCCGCGAAGGCCTCGGCGAGCACCGCGGATGCGCCCTCGAGGTCGGCGGCGCGGGCGGTGCGGATGGCGGGGGCGGCGGGGCGGTCGGTGCTCATGCCCCGACGCTAGACAAGTGATTGGGCCAGGTGGCCGAATCTTCCGCGGTTGGTAGCTTTCTCCCATGAAGGCCGCCTCCGAGAGCACCCGCGCGTACGGGTCCCGGGACGCCCGGCGGGCCGAGCTGCTCGACGCCGCGGTGCGCGTGATGGCCGTCACGGGCGTCGCGGGAGCGAGCACGCGGGCGATCACCGCGGAGGCCGGCCTCGCGCACGGCGCCTTCCACTACTGCTTCGGCGTCCGCGAGGAGCTGCTCGGCGCGCTGCTGCGGCAGGAGGTCGAGGCGGTCGTCGCGCAGCTGGAGGCGGCCGAGGATCCCACGGGTGCGCCGCTCGGCGAGGTCGTCGCCGCGACCCTCCGCGCCGAGCTCGACCGGGTGCGCCGCGAGCCCGACCGCCAGCGCGTGCTGCTCGACCTGGCGTCCGCGGTGCAGCGGATCCCCGCGCTCGCCGACCTGCCCGCCTGGGAGCACGGCCGCTACGTGGAGGAGACGCGCCGCCGGTTCGCCGCGGCCGGCCTCGACGACGCGCGCGCCGGGCGATGCGCGGCCCTCGCGGTCGCGGGCATGCAGGGGATCGTCGGCGCCTGGCTCGCGCGCCGCGACGACGGCGCCGACCGGGCCGCCGAGCAGGCCGTCGCCGACCTGTCCCGGGCGCTGGCGCTGCTCGCGGAGGACGGCGGGCGCTGATCCGGCCGGCCCGCGCCCGTCAGCCGAGCGCGCCCAGCGCCTCCGCCGCGGCCTTCGCGGCGCCCGAGATGAGGGCGTCGTCGGCATCCGCGTCCTGCTGGTCCTTCGCGGAGTGCACGGCGATGACGATGGGCGCGGCGTCCGACCGCCAGATCACCGCGATGTCGCCGCGGCTCGCGTAGGCGCCGAGGCCCGACTTGTCGCCGACCGTCCAGTCCGCCGGCAGCTCGGCGCGCACGAGCGTCGCGCCGGTCTGCGTCGCCTTCAACCAGCCGGTGAACAGGGCGCGCTCGTCGTCGTCGAGGGGATCCGCGATCGCACCCGGGTCGCCGAGTGCGTAGGCGCGGAGGTACGCGGCCGCCGCGCGCGGGGTCGTGGTGTCGCGGTCGTCGCCGGGAGTCGCCTCGTTGAGGTCGGGCTCGGTGCGGGAGACGACCGTCGTGTCGTCGCCCAGGGCCGTGAGCGCCGCATCCAGCTCGGCCGGGCCCCCCAGCGCCTCGAGCAGGAGGTGCGCGGCGGTGTTGTCGCTCCGGGTCATGGCCGCGTCGGCCAGCTCGCGGAGGGTCATCGTGCCGCCCACGCGGGTCTCGGTGACGGGCGCGTACTCGAGGATGTCGGCCGCCTCGATCGGCACGGCGCGCTCCATCCCGTCGACGCCGACGCGGTCGAGCAGCGCGGCCGCGAGCGGCGCCTTGATGGTGGAGGCGTACGCGAACCGCTCGTCCGCGCGCCAGGAGACCTCGGCGCCCGTGCCGGTGTCGACGGCGTGCACCCCGAGCCGCGCGCCGAAGCGCTCCTCGAGCGCGGCGAAGGCGGCATCCGCGGCGGCCTGGTCGACGGCGGGTGCGGCGGATGCGGACGGCGCGGCCGACGCGGACGCGGGCGGAGCCGTCGGGGCCTCGGCCGGGGAAGCCGCGCATCCGGCGAGGAGGGCGGCGGTGAGCGTCGCGGCCAGGGGGAGGCGGGCGGGCCGGGCGGAGCGGGCGGGCTGGGCGGGTCGGACGGTGGCGCGGGCGGGGTGGATCACGGCGGGGCTCCTCAGCAGGGGGCGTCAGTCAGGCGGGGCGTCGGTCGGGCGGGGCGGCGCGCGCCGCGGATCCAGCCTCTCGTGTCCCCGCGGATCCGTCGTCCTCCCGCGGATCCATGGCCGTCCGCCGCACGGACCACCGCCGATTCAGCGGTTGTGGAATCGCATTCCCTAAGCTCGCGGATCGGGGGTGTGCCATCCGCGCCGCCCGCACGCGGTCCACGGCCGCGCATCCCACGGCCCTGCCGTCCACGCACCACGACGCCCGACCCCCCGAGAGAACGAGAGGCCGCATGAGCGCCATCCAGGCAGCGATCCCCGCAGCGATCCACCCGAGCGAGGGATACGACGGCTTCGTCGGCTGGGTCCTCTCCCTCATCGAGGTGCTGGGGGAGGTGGGTGTCGGCCTCGCCGTCCTCATCGAGACGTTCGTGCCGCCGATCCCGTCCGAGGCGATCCTCCCGGTGGCCGGCTTCCTCGCCTACGAGGGCCGGATGAACGCGTGGGGCGCGTGGGCCGCGGCCACGATCGGCGCGCTCGTGGGCGCGCTCATCTGGTACGCGATCGGCGCCGCGCTCGGCCGGAACCGCACCCGCCGGCTCGTCGGCCGGATCCCGCTGCTCGACTACGCCGACTTCGACAAGGCCGAGGCGTTCTTCCAGCGCTGGGGCGGCACCGCCGTGCTCCTCGGTCGCTGCGTGCCGCTCGTGCGCTCCTTCATCTCCATCCCCGCGGGCATCGAGCGCATGCCGATCTGGCGATTCTCGCTCTACACGATCATCGGATCCGGCGCCTGGAACGCCATCTGGGTGGGCCTCGGCTTCGCGTTCGGCCCGGCGATCCGCCCGGTGCTGGAGGAGTGGAGCGGCCTGATCTCGTACGCGGCCGTCGGCATCATCGCGCTGCTCGTCGTGTGGTTCATCGTGTCGCGGCTGATCCGGCGGGCGCGGGCGGTCTGACCCGGGCGGTCTGCCTCCGCCCCGACCGCCGCTCCGCTCCTCTGCCAGGCTGGAACCCATGCAGATCCCCGGCGCCAGCGCCGCTCCCGACGCCGTGCCCGCTCCCGACGCCCCCGCCGAGATCCTCGTCCTCCGCGCCATCAAGCTCGGCGACATCCTCGTGGCCGTCCCCGCTCTCCGTGCCATCCGCCGCGCGCACCCCGACGCCCGCATCTCGCTCGCGACCACCGGCTGGCTCGCGCCCGTCGTGAAGCTCCTCGGCATGGTCGACGAGCACCTCCCGCAGCAGGGCTTCGACCACCCCATCGCGCGCGAGCCCGGCACGGTCGACCTCGCGATCAACCTACACGGCGCCGGCATCGAGAGCCGCACCCTCCTCCACGAGCTGCGCCCCCACCGCACCCTCGGCCACGCCGCGCCCGAGCTGGACGGGATGCCCGCCGCCGACGGCCCCGCGTGGGAGGACCACGTCCTGGAGCGCTACCGCTGGGCCCGGCTGGTCTCCTGGCACGGCATGCCCGCGGATCCGGAGGACGTCGGCATCCTCCTGCCCACCGAGCCGCCCGTCGCCGAGCACGCCGTCGTGATCCACGTGGGCGCCGCGTACGGATCCCGCCAGTGGCCCGTCGACCGCTTCGCCGAGGTCGCCCGCGCGCTCGCCGACGAGGGCCGCACGGTGGTCTTCACCGGATCCGACAAGGAGCGCGAGCGCGCCCTCGAGGTCGCCGCGATCGCCGGCATGCCCACAGAGACCGTGCTCGCCGGCGAGCTGGCCCTCGACGCGTTCGCCGGCATCATCGCCGCCGCCGACCTCGTGATCTCCGCCGACACCGGCGCCGCCCACCTCGCGACCGCCTACGGCATCCCCTCGGTCGTGATCTTCGGCCCGGCCCCGCCCGAGGAGTGGGGCCCGCCCGCGTCCGGCCCGCACATCGTGCTGACCGATGCATCGCAGCGCCTCGGCGACACCTTCTCGGCGATCCCGGATCCGGCCCTCCTCGCGATCACGCCCGCCCACGTCCTGGAGGCGGCCCGCTCCCTCGACGGCCACCGCGTCATCCGGCCGCTCACGGGCGAGCCGCGCGACTGATCCGCCGCGAAGCGCAGCTGGCCGCTACCGCCGGCGCGCGTCAGCTGTAGTCCGCGAACACCGTCTTCGCCGCCCCGTCGAGCCGCACCGTCCCGCCGTGGGGCAGGATCCACTGCGGTCGCGTGTGCCCGAACGGCACGCCCACGCACACCACCGCGCGCGGGTTGTACCGGGCGATCTGCTCGATGACGGTGTCGCGCTGCTCGGCCCGCAGCCGCGCGCGCTCCTCGGGCGACGGCACGGGCTGGCCCATCACGATGGTCACCGGCCGCGCCACGAGCACGCCCGCGACGACGGCGAGGATCCCGCGCTCGCCGAGCCCGCGCACCCAGCGGCTCACGCTGGCGGCCGACGGCACCTCCTCGCTCGTCTCGAGCAGCAGGATCCCGCCTTCGAGCTTGGCGGCCTCGGGCATGCGCCCGGCCATGGCGATCTGGTCGATCACCTCGATGCAGCCGCCCCACGTCGGCCCCTCCACCGTCGTCGCGGGCCCGGCCCACTTCCACGACTCGGTCGCCGACCGCTCGCCGTGCTCGGTGAGCGCGCGAGGATCCGTCCAGTCGACCCCGAAGTCCTCCGACTCCCCGGGCTCGGTGATCTCCAGCTCCCCGCCCTCGATCAGCGCCGCGCGCAGCGAGCGCAGGTGCACGTCGTCGATGCCGGGGCCGGCGCCGAGGTGCACCTGCGTGGATCCGCCGTAGAAGCTCGGGATGCCGAGCCCGGCGAGCAGGTTGTGCAGGTTCGTGTTGTCGCTGTAGCCGAGGAAGGGCTTGGGGTTGCGGGCCAGCTCCTCGATGTCGACGTGCGGGATCACCGTGACCTGGTCGTCGCCGCCGATGGTCGAGACGATCGCGCGGATGGAGTCGTCGGCGAACGCGGCCGTGATGTCGGCGGCGCGGTCGCGGGCGCTGGCGCCGAGCCGCCGGGTGGTCGGGTACTCGACGGGGATCAGCCCGGTCGCCTCCTGCAGCCGCCGCATCGCCTGCTCGTGCACCTCGGGCGCGACGGCCGGCGCGGCGAACGCGGGGCTCAGCACCGCCACCCGGTCTCCCGCCTTCGCCTTGGGCACGGACTTGCGGAACCGGGAGGAGGTGGAGGGGATCATGCGCTCATGCAAGCAGGCGCGGCTGGCGTCCCGCCCTACGGCCCGCCCAGCCAATGGTCGATCCGGTGGTGATCCGGGCTGAACCCGTGGCCCACGCCCCAGATGACCGCCTGGGTGCGGCTCTGCACCTGGATCTTCCGGTAGATCGAGCGGATGTAGCTCTTCACCGTGTTGGGGGAGAGGTACGTGAGCGCCGCCACCTCCTGGTTGCTCTTGCCCTGCGTGATGAGCGCGAGGATCTCCGACTCGCGGTCCGTGATGCCCTCGCGCTTGCCCGGCCAGTCGAGGGCCGCCGCGCTCGCGGTGCGCGCCGGCGCGTCCATGAAGAACGGCTCGCCCGCATGCACGCGCTCGAGTGCCTCCACGAGCTCACGCGCGGGAAGCGCCTTGGAGAGGTAGCCGTGCACGCCCTGCCGACGGGCGTCGGCGACGAGCTCGGGCTGGAAGTTCCAGGTGTAGACGACCACCTTGTGCGCGCGCGGGTTCCGCACGAGCTCCGCGATCTCGTGGTGATCCGACTCCGGCTGCGCGAACGAGTCGTAGAGCACGATGTCGATCTCGTCGGAGAGGGCCGCGTTCGCGTCGATCTCGGCGACGATCACGCGGTCCCGGTAGTCGTCGAACATGTGGGCGAGGCCCTTCAGCACCACGTCGTAGTCGTCGACGAGCGCGATCGTGACGGGGCGGGTGCGGGTGGCGGGCATGGATCCACCATCCCACCCCCAGGGGTGTGCTGCCACACCCCGCAGGGTGGTTGGTTGGAGTCATCGCCCCGAACGGGCACCACCGCGCGTCTTCCTGACGTGCTCGCACAGAAGAGAGATCACCATGCTCGGACTCATCATCAGCCTCATCGTCATCGGCCTGATCGCCGGATTCATCGCCCGCGCGGTCGTGCCCGGACGCCAGAGCATGTCGATCCTCATGACCATCGTGCTCGGCATCGTCGGCTCGTTCGTCGGCGGCTTCCTCGCGTTCCTCATCTTCCAGCAGGACGCGATGGACGGCTTCTTCCAGCCCGCCGGCATCATCGGCTCGATCATCGGCTCGATCATCGTGCTGCTCATCTACGTGAAGGTCGGCGGCCGCAAGTCCGTGCGCCGCTGAACACGGCCGGGCGAACCCTGGACGCGCTGGCGCGCTCCGGAGGACCGCCGGTAGTGGAGCACGAGGAGGGGCGGGTCGCCGAGGAGGCGGCCCGCCCCTCCGGCGTGCAAGGCCGCGGTCGACCAGTGAGGGCGTGATCGCCGCCGGGGAGGCGCATGATGGGGAGGCGCGCGTCGGCGGGCCGATCGGCGCGCGAGCGAGGTCCGTGAGTCCGCCGCCGACGACGATGTCGACGGCCGGGCCGCTTCCGGACGCCGTCCGGTCCGTCGCCGCCACCGCGGAGCATCCCGAGCCCCGGCGGCCCGCTTCCCGCACCGAGCGGGGCGCCCACGAGAGGAACCACCATGAGCATGGAAGGCGCGGCCTGGAGCTCGCTCTACAAGATCTCGAGCGCACGGGACGGCAGGCAGGGCATCTCGCGGGAGTCCGTGCGGCGGATCCTGACGTTCGCGGTGCCGTACCGGGCGAAGCTCGTGGTCTTCATCGCGCTGTCCGTCGTCGGCGCCTTCCTCGCGGTGGCGACCCCGGTGCTCGCCGGCCGGGTGGTCGACGTCATCGTCGCGCGGGGCGAGGTCGGCACGATCGTCGGGCTCGCCCTCGTCATCGCCCTCGTGGCCGTGGCCGACGCCGCCGTGTCGCTCGTGACGCGCTGGTACTCGGCGCGGATCGGCGAGGACGTGATCCTCGACCTCCGCACCGCCGTGTTCGACCACGTGCAGAAGATGCCGATCGCGTTCTTCACCCGCACGCGCACGGGCGCCCTCGTGAGCCGCCTCAACAACGACGTGATCGGCGCGCAGCAGGCCTTCAGCGGCACGCTCTCCGGCGTGGTCACGAACCTCGTGGCGCTGATCCTCACCCTGATCGTCATGCTCAGCACGTCGTGGCTCGTGACGGTCCTCGCGGTGATCATGCTCCCGATCTTCCTGATCCCCGCGCGCCGCATGGGCAGCCGCCTCGCGGCGCTCCGGCGCGAGGCCGCCGACCACAACTCCGCCATGAGCACGCAGATGACCGAGCGCTTCTCGGCACCCGGCGCGACCCTCGTCAAGCTCTTCGGCCGCCCCGATGAGGAGTCCGAGGAGTTCCGCGTCCGCGCCGCCCGGGTCCGCGACATCGGGGTCCGGAGCACGATGCTGCAGTTCGTCTTCTTCACCGCGCTGATGCTCGTCTCCGCCCTCGCGCTCGCGCTCGTCTACGGCCTCGGCGGCGTCCTCGCGCTCGGCGGCCAGCTCGACACCGGCGAGGTCGTCACCCTGGCGCTCCTCCTCACGCGCCTCTACGCGCCGCTGACCAGCCTCGCGAACGCGCGGGTGGAGATCATGAGCGCGGTGGTCAGCTTCGAGCGCGTCTTCGAGGTGCTGGACCTCGAGCCGCTGATCCGGGAGAAGCCGGACGCCGTCGCCGTCGCCGAGGGTCCGGTGGCGGTCGAGTTCGACGACGTCCGCTTCGCCTACCCGTCCGCGGACAAGGTGTCGCTCGCCTCCCTCGAGGAGGTCTCGACGCTCGACACCCGCGGCGGCGAGGAGGTGCTGCACGGCGTCTCCTTCCGGATCGAGCCGGGGCAGACGGTCGCCCTCGTCGGCACGTCGGGTGCCGGCAAGTCGACGATCGCGCAGCTGCTCTCGCGCCTGTACGACGTCGACAGCGGGGCCGTGCGCCTCGCCGGGGCGGACGTCCGCGACGTCACCTTCGCCTCGATGCGGCACAGCCTCGGCATGGTGACGCAGGACGGCCACCTGTTCCACGAGACGATCCTCAGCAACCTGCGGCTGGCTCGGCCGGAGGCGACGGACGACGAGGTCTGGGACGCCGTCCGGCGCGCGCGGCTCGAGCCGCTCATCCGCTCCCTCCCGGATCAGCTGGACACCATGGTCGGCGAGCGGGGCTACCGGCTCTCCGGCGGCGAGCGCCAGCGGATGACCATCGCCCGGCTGCTGCTCGCCCGCCCGCGCGTCGTCATCCTCGACGAGGCGACGGCGGCGCTCGACTCGACGTCGGAGGCCGCCGTGCAGGCCGCGCTCAGCGCGGCGCTCGAGGGGCGGACGGCTCTCGTCATCGCCCACCGCCTCTCCACCATCCGCAGCGCCGACATGATCCTGGTGGTCGAGGACGGCGCGATCGTCCAGCGCGGCACGCACGACGAGCTGCTGGCCGCGGGCGGGCGCTACGAGGAGCTGCACCGCACGCAGTTCGCGGTGCACAAGTCCGTCGCCGCGGACGAGGAGCCGGCGGGCTGAGCCGGGCGCTGAGCTCCGGCCGGGATCAGCCGAACACCCGCCGCACCACCTCGTGCTCCTGCTCGAGGCCGTCCCACTCGTCGGATCCGTCGGGCCGGCTCGATTCGTTCACCATCGCGAGCGCGCCCGTGAAGCCGGCGTCCTGGAGCATGCGGAGGGAGCGGGCGTAGTCGACGTCGTCGAGGCGGCCGTCCTCGTGGCGGTGGGCCTTGGCGTGGCAGGTGACGGCGTACTCGGCGATGCGGGCGAGCTGCTCGTGCTTGTCCGGCATGGTCCAGTTGCCGAGGTCGATGAGGAGGCGCACGTCCTCGGCCTGCTCCAGCAGGGCGAGCACGGCGTCCGCGTCGGGCATCATCTCGCGCCAGTTCTCGACGACCAGCCGGATCCCGGTGTGGGCATCCGCGAGCCGCGACAGCCGGCGCGCGCTCGACGCGAGGAGCTCGGGCGTGGGCGCGCTGCGGCCGGCGCCGACGCGGGCGTGGTCGGCGCCGAGGGCGAGGGCGTCGTCGAGCCGCTCGGAGATCCACCGCTCGTGCAGGTCGGCGTCGGCGGGGTGCGTGAGGTCGCCGTCGTCGACGAGGAACGCGTCGAGCACGATGCCGGACGACTCGAGCGACGACCGCAGCTCCTCCAGGTAGGAGGCGTCACGGGTGGGCAGCTGGAAGTGGGCGAGCTGCACGCCCGCGTACCCGCGGCGCGAGAGCTCGGCGGGCAGGTCGAGGAGGTCGAGGGCGCCGGCCGCCCGGGTGACGGAGCCGGATCCGTCCGGGCCGGGGACACGCGGATGCCCGAGCGTCCCGTCGAGGGACCAGGCGTGCACGGCCTTGTCGGTGGGCCCGATCATCGGATCGCTCCGTGGTCGTCGGCGATGGCGTCCATGCGTCCTCCGGGTCGCCCGCATCGGCGCGGGGCATGCGTACGATCGTAGGCGCGGGCATCCGCCGCGTCACGGCCGATCTCGGGCCCGACCCGGGCGGCGCGCGTCCCGAACCCCCGACCCCCGCCCGATGAGGAGCGCCATGGACATCGTCGTCTGGAACGAGAACGTGCACGAGAGCCGGGGGGACGCGACCGTCCTGTCGCACTACCCGGACGGGATCCACCGGGTCGTCGCCGACGGCCTCCGCGAGCTGCTCGGCGACGACGCGTCCGTGAGCACCGCCACGCTGCAGGATCCCGAGCACGGCCTCACCGAGGAGCGCCTCGCCGCCACCGACGTCCTCTACTGGTGGGGCCACGTCGCGCACGGCGAGGTCTCCGACGAGGTCGTCGAGCGCGTGATCCGCCACGTCCACGCCGGCATGGGCCTCGTCGTCCTGCACTCCGGCCACTACTCGAAGGTCTTCACGCGCCTCATGGGCACGACGTGCTCGCTGAAGTGGCGCAACGACGGCGAGCGCGAGCTCGTCTGGACCATCGCGCCGCAGCACCCCATCGCCGCCGGTGTCCCGCACCCGATCGTCATCGACCGGCAGGAGATGTACGGCGAGCAGTTCGACATCCCGCGCCCCGACGAGGAGGTGTTCCTCTCCACCTTCGCGGGCGGCGAGGTCTTCCGCTCGGGCGTCGCGTACCACCGGGGCCGCGGCCGGGTCTTCTACTTCTCGCCCGGCGATCAGGAGTACCCCGTGTACCACCACCCCGACATCCGCCGCGTGCTCGCGAACGCCGCCCGCTGGGTCGCGCCCGTGGACGGCCGCGCCGACCTCACGGCCGACGAGCACCCGCGCGACTGGTTCCTCGCCCGATGAGCGCCGCGAAGAAGGCAGCCGCGTCCGCCGCGTCGACCCCGCCCGCCTACGACGGCCCCCGCGTCCGCGTGATCCACGTCGGCCTCGGCGGCTGGGGCGGCGACTGGGCGCGCAACGCGGTCCCGGCCGTCGCCGAGATCGAGGTCGCCGCCATCGTGGATCCGAGCGAGCCCACCCGCGAGAGGGTCCGCGCGCTGCTCGGCCTCCCCGCCGAGGTCGCGTTCGCCTCGCTCGCCGACGCGCTCGCCGCGGTGGAGGCGGAGGCCGTCATCATCACCGCGCCCGCCGTCACGCACGCGCCGCTCGCGCTGGAGGCGCTCGAGGCCGGCAAGCACGTCATCGTCGAGAAGCCCTTCGCGAACTCGACCGCCGAGGCCGCCGCCGTGGTCCGCCGCGGCGAGGAGCTCGGGCTCATCGTGCAGGTCAGCCAGAACTACCGCTGGTACCCGGCGCCGCGCCGGGTGCGCGAGCTGCTCGCGGCGGACGCGCTCGGCGAGGTCGCGACCATCGAGATCGACTTCCGCCAGTGGGACAACGACGAGCCCGACGACTACCCGCACTACCGGTTCCCGCAGCCGATCATCAACGACATGGCGATCCACCACTTCGACCTGATCCGCATGGTCACCGGTCGCGAGGCCGTCCGCGTGTTCGCGCGCACCAGCCGCCCGTCGTTCAGCCACTACCGGGATCCGGCGGTCGCGAGCATGGTGATCGAGCTGGAGGGCGGCCTCATCGTCGACTACCGCGGCAGCTGGCTGCACCGCGGACCCGTCACGCCGTGGGCGGGCGAGTGGCGCATCTCCGGCGAGGACGGCGAGCTGACCTTCACGAGCCGCGGCGAGGGCGTCTCGGCCGACCGGGTCGGGATCCGCGACGCCACCGGCGCCGAGCGCGAGCTCGACCTCGAGACCCTGCCGCTGAAGGGCCGTGCCGCGGGCCTGCGCGCCTTCGCCCTCTCGATCCTCGGCGGCCCGCCGCCCGAGACCAGCGGCCGCGACAACCTCGGCAGCCTCGCCCTCATGGAGGCGGCGGGCCGATCCGCGGAGTCCGGGCTCTTCGAGGACGTGCGCGACCCGCTGGCCGAGCAGTCGGCCGGGTAGCGCCGTCCCGTCGGGAGCCCGGCCGTCCTCGCGTCACGGAGGAATAGCCGGGCTCCGCGCGGCATTGTGGATCGCGAGGCCCGACGGCGTGCCGATCCCAGCCCCGACCGGAGGAACGACCATGACCCTCACCGACGACACCACCACGACCGCGTCCACCGCTCGCACCGCCGACACCGTCGTGCCGATCGTGCGCGAGCTCGACGCCCGCTGGAGCCCGCGCTCCTTCGACCAGGCCGCCACCGTCTCCGACCAGCAGCTGGATGCGCTGCTCGAGGCCGCGCGCTGGGCGCCGTCCGGCAGCAACCAGCAGCCGCGCCGCTTCATCGTCGCCCGCCGCGGCACGCACGCGTTCGACACGATCGTCGACGCGCTCGTCGGCTTCAACGCCGCGTGGGCCGTGAACGCCAGCGCGCTCATCGTCGCGATCGCCGAGACCTCCACGGTCGAGGGCGAGAAGCGGCCCTACGCCGCGTACGACCTCGGCCAGGCCGTGGCCCACCTCTCCGTGCAGGCGCAGGCCGAGGGCCTCCACACGCACCAGATGGCCGGCGTCGAGTTCGACAGGCTGTCCGCCGCGTTCGACCTGCCCGAGAACCTCCAGCCGCTCACCGTCACCGCGGTCGGCACGGTCGCCCCCGCCGACGCGCTCGAGGGCCCGCTCGCCGAGCGCGAGACCGCGCCGCGCTCGCGTCTGCCGCTCTCCGAGCTGGTGCTCGTCCGCGAGTAGTCGCACCCGTGCATCGCAGCGGCCGCCGACCCTCGGGTCAGCGGCCGCTCGTGCGTCCGGGGTGGCGCCGGGCGGCGGCCTCGTCAGCCGCCGAGCACCCGGCCGATGAGGTCCTGCACGAACGGGATCGCGTCCTGCACCTGGTCGACGCTCGCGATGGTGGTGGCGACGAGCGGCCACGTGGATCCCACGAGCGTCGCCACGACGGTCGACACCGCCGCGATCCACGCGACGACGCCGCTGCGGGTCATGGCCGCGACGGCGAGCGCGGCGAGGCCCACGCCGAACGAGATCACGATGCCCAGGGCGATGAGGCCCACGGGCACGTCGAGCTGTCCCGCGGTGGTCGCGTCCGCCGCGCCGACGAGCCCGAGCACGGGCAGCAGCACGCCCACGACCACGACCGCGGACACGATGGCGCCCGTGAGCGTCGCGGCCCACACGGCCCGCGGGCGGCGGCGACGCACGGCCCCGTTGACGCGCGCGCTCATCGGCTGACCTCGGATCGTGGTCCTCGGGTCGTCTCGCGCATGGCTCGCTCCTCCTGGTCGGTGGCGGTGGTCCGTCGTCCAGTGGACGAGACGGGCCCGCGCGACGTCCTCCCGGTCCAGCGGGTGCACAGCGGGCGGGCCGGATGCTTCGGTCCGCGGACATGCCGTACCCGCCGGAGCGCCCGATCGGTGTCCGCCGCGCTGAGGGCGGCTCCCCGGCCGGCCACGGCCGCTCGCGTAGTGTCCGACGGGCGACACGCGTCCCGGAGGTCGGCGCCCGCCAGCCGAGCGACCGGTCGCGCATCCCCGCGAACACCGACGACGACACCGTCCCCGACACGAGCCGGAGCCCCCGCATGACCGAGATCCTCGACTACGTCCGCACCTGGCTCGACCACCGCGTCTGGCAGACCCGCGTCCCCGGCGCCCAGGTCGCCATCGCCCGGCACGGCGAGGTCGTGCTGTCGGAGGCGTTCGGCGTCGCGGATCCCACCACCGACGCGCCGCTCACGCCCGCGCATCTGTTCCGCGTGGCCTCGCACTCGAAGTCGTTCACGGCGACCGCGATCCTGCAGCTCGCCGAGCGAGGCGCCCTCCGCCTCGACGACCGGCTCGCCGCGCACGTGCCCGAGCTGGCCGAGGCCGGATCCGAGCTCGCCGACGTCACGGTCGCCTCCCTCCTCGAGCACGGCGCGGGCGTGCTCCGCGACGGGTTCGACGGCGACCACTGGCAGCACTCCGGCCCGTTCCCCGACCGCGCGCAGCTCCTCGCCGTCGCGACCACGCCCGGCGTCGCGAAGGTCGCACCCGACACCGCGTTCAACTACTCGAACGTCGGGTACGCGCTGCTCGGCCTCGTGATCGAGTCGGCGTCCGGTCTCTCCTTCGGCGACTACCTCGACGAGCGGATCGCCGCGCCGCTCGGCCTCCGCGACACCACGGCCGAATACGTCCCCGAGCGCGCGGACGAGTACGCGGCGGCGTCCACCTCGCTCCGCACCTCCCGCGAGCGCACCGTCCTCCCGCACGTCGACACGCGCGCGATGGCCGCGGCAACCGGCGTCACGAGCACCGCCTCCGAGCTCGTCTCCTTCTTCTCCGCGCTCGTGCTCCCCGACGACGAGCGGCTCATCTCGGCCGCGTCGAAGCGGATCCAGCAGCGCCCGCGGTACGGCACCAGCCAGGATCCGGCCGGCCCCCGCCGCTACGGCTACGGCCTCATCATCGAGCGCGTCGGATCCGGCGCGCACGAGGCCACGGTCGTCGGCCACTCGGGCGGGTACCCCGGCCACATCACGCGCACGGCGGTGGATCCGGCGAGCGGCTGGGCCGTCACCGTCCTCACCAACGCCATCGACGGCCCGGCGTCCGCGCTGAGCACGGGCGTGCTCGAGCTGCTGCTCGCCGACTCCGCCGCCACCGACGCCGAGCGCGCGGCGGTCGACGCGCCCTTCGCCGGCCGCTTCGGCAACGTGTGGGGCCTGCAGGACTTCCAGGTGGTCGGCGACCGCTTCCTCCGCATCGACCCGACGGCCGAGCACCCGCTCGACTCCGTGGACGTGCTCGAGCGCACGGGCGACTCCTCGGCGCGCATCGTCGAGGGCGAGGGGTTCGGGTCCGTCGGCGAGGAGGTCACGGCACACCGCGGCCCCGACGGCGCCGTCGACCGGATCCGCGCGGGCGGCGGCATGACGCTGGAGCCGCTCGTGCGCGAGTGGGTCCTGCGCTCACGCGGCTGAGGCGGTGAGGGGGCCGGGCGCATGCACCGCCCGGCCACCTCCGCTCCACCTCTCGGAGTGACCCGCGTCACGCGCGGTGCCTACGGTGCCCGAGGCCGCCCGGCCGCCCGCCCGTCCGACGAGAGGCACGATCATCCCCACCCCGTTCCGGCGCCCCCGCGCCCGCACCGCGACGCTGCTGTCGACCACCACGATCCTCGGCCTGCTGCTCACCGGCACCGGCGTCACCGCCGCGACTGCCGCCGACGCCCCCGCCTCGAGCACCACCGCCCCGGCCATCGCGCCCTTCGACCAGGCCGTGCTCGACGCGCCCTACCCGTCGAACAGCACCTACGACTTCGTGCCGATGCTCGACTCGTTCACGGCGCTGAAGGCCGACCGGCCCGACATCATGAAGCTGAACGACAAGAAGACCATCACGATCAACCAGGCCGCCACGAAGGCGCAGTCGGCCCGGGCGATCGTCGACCAGTACGCCGACATGTCCATCACGATGTCCGACGGTCTCGGCAAGGACCTGGGCGAGATCTACCGCACGGCGCGCGAGGCGGGCCAGCTCCCCAAGACGGATGCGCTGCTCGCCAAGAACGGCGGCCTCGTCGGCAAGTACTCCTCCACCAACCCCGTGAAGACGTACTTCGACAACCCGCGTCCCTACGTCGCGTTCCCGCTCAAGCTCAAGTACCGCGACAAGCCGAACGGCAACGCGTGGGCCGGCCGGGACGGCTCGTACCCCAGCGGCCACACCTCGCAGGCGTCCTGGCAGGGCACGGCGCTCGCGACGATGCTGCCGGAGCTCGCGCCGCAGATCCTCGCCCGCGCGTCCGACGCCGGGAACAACCGCATCATCATGGGCGCGCACTACCCGCTCGACGTGATGGCCGGCCGCATGATGGGCCAGAAGATCGTCGAGCGCCGTTGGTCCGACCCGTCGTTCCGCACGCTGTTCGAGCAGGCGTCGACCGAGCTGCGCACGGTGCTCGAGGCCAAGTGCGGCGCCGCGCTCGCCGTCTGCATCGCGAAGGACAAGCCGTACCTGCCCACCGCGCAGGCGCTCAAGGTCTACGAGCAGCGCATGAGCTACGGCTTCCCGCTCGTCGGGAACGAGGGTGAGCCGATGACCGTCCCCACCGGCGCCGAGTCGCTCCTCATCTCCAGCCACCCCGACCTCACGCCCGAGCAGCGCCGGCAGGTGCTCGCGCTCACCGCGATCGACTCGGGCGAGCCGCTCGACGCGGGCACCGAGGGCAGCTGGCAGCGCATCGACCTCCCGGCGGCGATGTCCGCGAAGGTCGTCGTCACGGCCGACGGCACGGTCTCGCTCGTGAAGCCGGGGAAGCGCTGACCGGATCCGCATCCGCGCACGCGAGAGGGGCGGGTGGCCGATGGCCGCCCGCCCCTCTCGGCGTCTCAGGTCGTGAGCGCTACGCCGCGTCGACCAGGTTCCGCCGCGCGTCCGGCACGCAGTGCGTCATCACGAGGCCGGTCACGTCCCGCGTCCCGTTGTGCCCCAGGTTCGCGAGGCGGGCCTGCTCCTCCTCCGACAGCGTCTGCGACTGCAGCGGCGGCAGGTCCTTGACCTCGTCCAGCGTGATCCCGAGTCCCTCGCCCACGCGGCGGCCCAGGTCGTCCTCCACGAGGTAGAAGTGCCAGAGCATGCGCTCCTGCACGGGGCGCGCCGCCTGCGAGATCAGGTCGATGAGGTTGGCGACCAGGTCGTCGCGCTCCCAGCCCTCCATGAGCAGGTAGCGCTGGCCGGCCTGCAGGTAGTCGGCGGTCAGCGGGATCCGCTTGCGCGTCAGCCGGCCCGTGATCTCCGGACCCTGGTCGTCGTGCGTCGGGTACTGCCCCTCGCGGAGCCCGCCCGTGATCGACGGCTCGTAGTTGATGTGCGGGTTCTGGCCGCCGTGGTCCTGGTGGAACGTCATCTGCCCGTCGCGCTGGTTCGTCGCCACCCTCGCGTGCTGCGGCGCGTTCACCGGCAGCTGCAGGTAGTTCGGGCCCACGCGGTAGCGCTGCGCGTCCGAGTAGGAGAACGTGCGGCCGACGAGCATCTTGTCGTCGGAGAAGTCGAGGCCGTCCACGAGCACGCCGGTGCCGAACGAGAGCTGCTCGTTCTCGGCGAAGTGGTTGGTCACATTCCGGTCGAGCACCATCTTCCCGACCGTCTTCGGCGGGAAGTCGTTCTCCGGCCACACCTTCGTGTCGTCCAGCGGGTCGAAGTCGAGCTCGGGGTGGTCGCCGTCGTCCATGAGCTGCACGCGGAGCTCCCATTCCGGGAGGTCGCCGCGCTCGATGGCCTCGTAGAGGTCCTTCGACGCGTGGCCGAGGTCGCCGCCCTGCACGACGGCCGCGTCGGCCTCGGTCATGCTGCTGACGCCGACCTTCGGGATCCAGTGGTACTTCACGAGCTTCGTGCCGCCGTCGGCGTCCACCCACTTGTAGGTGTTCACGCCGAAGCCCTGCATGTGGCGGTAGTCCGCGGGGATGCCGCGGGGGCTGAACAGGTTCATCAGCATGTGCATCGACTCCGGCGTCTGCGACATGAAGTCGAAGATGCGCGCGGGCTCCTGGCGGAACGTGACGGGGTCGGGCTTCAGCGAGTGGATCACGTCGGGGAACTTGATGGCGTCGCGGATGAAGAACACGCCCATGTTGTTGCCGACGAGGTCCCAGTTGCCGTCCTCCGTGTAGAACTTCACGGCGAAGCCGCGCGGGTCGCGGGCGGCCTCGGAGGAGTCGCGGCCGCCGATCACGGTGGAGAAGCGGATCGCCACGTCGGTGCGCTTGCCGGCCTCCTGGAAGAGCTTCGCGCGCGTGTACTTCGCGACGGGCTCGTCGCCCCACATGCCGGTGGCCTCGAAGTAGCCGAACGCGACGGCGCCGCGCGCGTGGACGACGCGCTCCGGGATCCGCTCGCGGTCGAAGTGGCTGATCTTCTCGAGGAACTGGTAGTTCTCCAGCGTCGCGGGGCCACGGGCGCCGACCGTCCGCTGGTTCTGGTTGTCGTAGACGGGGTGGCCCTGGCGGTTGGTGAGGACCTCGCGGTCGTCGCCGTCGGCGGGGCCCTGGGAGGAGACGTCGGTCATGGGGAGTCCTTTCGTCGTCGTCCCTCCAGCCTGCCGAGCGGCGCGCGACACGCCCAGGGTCCGGCGGGGACTCCCAGAGGATCAGCCGGGGCGCGCGACGGATCCCCGGCGTCGGCGCACGAGGCCGACCGCGACCGCGATCCCGCCGACGAGCGCGAGACCCGCGGCGATGGCGAGGTTCTCCGCGAGGGTGTTGACGCCGATGCCGTCGATGCGCGCGGCACCTAGGGGCTGGGCGGCGGCGGCCGGGGCGTCGTCCGCGCTCGCGGCGGCCGTCCCCTCGGCGTCGTCCTCGGCGGTCGCGGCGTCGTCCGCGGGATCCGCGACGGCCGCGAGCTCCGGCGTCGTCCCGGGCGCGACCCGGTGCCGCGTCGCCTGCTCGTACGCGTAGGCCATCGCGAGCAGGTCGCCGTCGCGGCTGCGGGGCGCGGCGAGCTCGAGGCCGACCTGCGCGCCGGTGGACGTGGATCCGGCGGGCACCGAGATCGTCGGGATCCCCGTGTTCGCGCCGACGTCGCAGAACGTCGTGCCCGCCCAGTCCGCCGTCGCGCTGGTGGCGCTCGTCGGCATCGCGAGCGCGTCGATCCCCTGCTCGACGAAGAACGCGTCCATCGCCGCCTTGCCCGCGTCCTGCTCGGCGATCGACCGCTCGTACTCGGGGTTCGGGATGTCCTCGTGGCTGAGGAAGTACGCGATGTCGCTGTCGGTGAGCGCGCTCGGCCGGTCGGCCATCACGTCGGCGAAGGAGAGCACGTCGGCGGGCTCGGTGCGGGCCGCGACGCGCGCCGGCCAGGTCGCGGGCGTCTCGCGGAGGAAGCGGTCGATAGCCGGGCGCATGTCCCGCCAGCCGCCGCTCTGCAGCGTCTGCTCCACGAACTCCCGCGTGAGCGGCACCTCGACGACCTCGGCGCCCTGCGCCTCCAGGTCGCGCACGGCCTGCTCCATGACGGCGGCCGTCTCGGCGAGGCCGGGCTTCTCGGGGTCCTCCGCGATGTCCCAGCGCACCCAGCCGATCCGCTTCCCGGCGAGCGCGGTGGTCGACAGGCCGGCGACGTACGCGTCGGTGGCCTGCTGGTCGGCGATCTCCGTGAGCGGATCCGCCGGGTCGCGCCCCGCGAGCACCTCCATGAGGAGCGCGGCGTCGGCGACCGTCGTGGTCATCGGCCCCGAGACGTCCTGCCGGGGCGACAGCGGCACGACGCCGGACGTGCTCGTGAGGCCCATCGTCGGCCGGAAGCCCACGAGCCCCTGGTGCGCGGCCGGTCCGAGGATGGATCCGCACGAGTCGGTGCCGAGGCCCGCCGGCGCGTACGCGGCCGCGACCGCCGCCGCCGTGCCGCCGCTGGATCCGCTCGCGCTCCAGGACCGGTCGTACGGGTTCGCCGTGCGGCCGCGCGCGGAGCTCAGCGTGTACGTCCCGTGCCAGGCGAACTCGGACATGTTCGTCTTCGCGAGGATGATCGCCCCGGCCGCCCGCAACCGCGCGACCGCGGTGGAGTCGGCCGTCGTGCGGTAATCGCGGAGCGCCGCGCTGCCGACCGTGGTGGGCATGTCGGCGGTGGCGTGGTTGTCCTTCACGACGATCGGGACCCCGTGCAGCGGCCCGCGGATCGTGCCGGCCGCGCGCTCCGCGTCGAGGGCGGCGGCCGTCGCGAGCGCGTCCGGGTTGGTGGTGATGACGGCCTTCAGGCCCGGTCCGTCGTCACCGGCGTCGTCGTACGCGTCGATGCGGGCGAGGTAGGCGCGGGTGAGGTCGACGGAGGTGGTGGATCCGGCCTCGAGGAGCGCGACCGCGTCCGCGACGCCCAGGTCGACGACGGCGGGGGCGGGCGCCGCGGGTGCGGCCGCGTCCGCGGCGGCCGATGCCGGGACGGGGCCCGGGGTCATCACGCCGCCCGCCGCGAGGCCGACCGCGAGCGCGGCCGCGGCGAGGTCGCGACCGCCGACGCGGATCCGGGCACGGGCACGTCGACGAGCGGGCATGCGGATCCATCCAGACGGGGGAGAGGCGTCTCCCCAGTCTGGGAACCGGGTGTTGCGGGGGCGTTTCCGGCGCGGGACGATCCCGGGTCGCCGACGCCCGGCGGCCCGGGTCGGGTCATCGCTGCTTGGGGAAGACGATCCAGAGGATCAGGTAGAGCAGGACCTGCGGGCCCGGCAGCACGATGGAGATCACGAACAGCAGGCGGACGAGGAAGCGGCTGATGCCGAAGCGGTCGGCGAGGGCGGCGCAGACGCCGGCGATGATCCTGCCGCGGCGGGGACGGATGAGTGTGGCCATGCATCGAGCATGCCAGGCGGGCCTGCGTCGCCGCCGGGCGGGTGCCCCCGCGGCCATTCCCGACGGCTCCCCGAGAGTCCGCGGCAAAGGCTTTGCACACAAATCCATGGTGCGATACTCGAACGGACGAGCCGGGGCTCGGCGTGTCCTCGCGGTGCCGCGGGTTGCGGGCGGTCCCGCTCCGCGCCGCCGACGCCCCTCCGGACCGGGAGGAGCCCATGGACCAGCACCGTTCGGAGCTGCCCGCCGACGTCGTCGCCGCCGTGCACGCGGCGCGCGACCGCACCGCGTGCCTCGGCCGGATCCTCGCCGCCCTCCTCGAGTCGACCTCGGCGACGGGCGCCGCGGTCGTCCTGCCGCGTGCGGCCGGCGTCGTGGTGGCGGGGGACAGCGGGCCGGTGCTCGGCGCGCTGCTCGAGACGCCGGATCCCGCCGACGCCGACGACGTGCTGCGCATCCCCCTGGCCGACGCACCCGATCCCCGGCGCCACGCGGCGGGGGCCGTCGCGCTGCACCGGGCCACCGGACCCCTCGACGCCCGCGACCGCGCCGTCGCGGGCGAGATCGCCCTGCATGCACGCGTCGCGCTCGCCGCCTGGGACGCGACCGACGACCTCGAGCGCGGCATGGAGTCGCGGACGCTCATCGGGCAGGCCCAGGGGATCCTGATGGAGCGCTTCTCGCTCGACGCCGAGCGCGCGTTCCAGGTGCTCCGCCGCCACTCGCAGGACGGCAACGTGAAGCTCGTCGAGGTCGCGCGCCGCGTGGTGCAGACGGGCGCGCTGCCGAAGGTCTGAGCGGATCCGTCGGCTCTCGCGTTCTGCCTCAGGCCGAGCGGCGGTCGACCCCGCGGGGCCGGATCGGCGAGACGGCGGCGAGCGGCGCCACCTCCGGCAGGGCCTCCGCCTCCCCGCGGGTCAGCTCGGCCCGCAGCGCCCCGAGGATCCGCGCGAGCAGCCGCGACACCTGCATCTGCGTCACGCCGAGCTCGGCCGCGATCTCCGACTGGCTGCACTCGTCGACGAAGCGCAGGTGCAGGATCCGCCGGTCGCGGTCGCTGAGGATGCCGCGCGCCGCGTCCAGCAGCACGGTGCGCTCGGCGCGCGCGTAGCCGGGGTCGTCGTCGCCGAGGGTGTCCGCGAGGGAGGTGCCCTCGTCCTCGTGCACCGTGAAGTCGAGGGACGCGGGCCGGAGACTGGAGTGCGCCGCGAGCGCCTCCCGCACGTCCTCGCGCGCGTGTCCGGTGTGCGCGGCGAGCTCGTCGTCGGTGGGGGTGCGGCCGAGGCGCTGGGTGAGCGCGGGCGCGACCGCGAGCAGCGCGTGCCGCAGCTCCTGGACCTGCCGCGGCGGGCGCACGACCCAGCCGTTGTCGCGCAGGTGCCGCTTGATCTCGCCGGAGATGGTGGGGATCGCGAACGACACGAACGGCGCCCCGAAGCCCGGGTCGTAGCGGCGCGTGGCCTTCACGAGGCCGAGGTAGCCGACCTGGCGCAGGTCGCTCCAGTCGTGGGCGCGGCCCGAGTGCTGGCGGGCGAGCTGGTCGGCGAGCTCCAGGTGGTCGAGCACGATCTGGTCGTGCAGCCGCCGGCGCTCGGCGTCTCCCGCGCGATCCGCGGCCGCGGCGGCGGCGCGCACGAACCGGTCGTGCGTCACCCGGCGCTTCTCGTCCCGGGCCGCCGTGAGCTCCGGCGCGAGGGCTGCCTCGGGCGCGAGGGCCGCGGGACGGGGGAGCGGGGCCGTCCTTGCGGCCGCGGCGGATATCCGGGGAGCGGATGCCCGCGAGGCGGCTCCGCGGGCGGCGGGCGGGGCGGCGGCGAGGGCGCGCGAGCGCAGCGTGTCGGTCACTCAGGACCCTCCGGTGATGGGACGGATGCGGCACGCTGCTTGACCGCTCCTCCAGAGAAGCACTGCTCCTCGAGGGTGCCTAGGTCGGGCGAGCACTTCTCCTCGGCGCTTCTCCCGCTTCTCCGTCGGCCGGGCGTGTCGATGCCCGGCGCATCCGCACCAGCACGGAGCAGCGCCCTCGGACGGGGGCGCCGCCCGCCCGCCGGTAGGCTCGATCCCCGTTCCCCGCCGCCTCACCCGAACGGACGCCCCATGAGCCTGTTCCGCACCAAGAGCATCGAGTCGTCGCTGGCCGACGCCGCAGGAGGCGAGCGCAGCCTCACCCGGTCGCTCGGCACCTGGGACCTGATGCTGATGGGCGTCGCCGTCGCGGTCGGCGCCGGCATCTTCTCCGTCGGCGCGAAGGCGGCCGGCGACTACGCGGGCCCGTCGGTGACGCTCGCGTTCGTGCTCGCCGCCGTCACGTGCGGCCTCGCGATCATGTGCTACGCCGAGTTCGCGTCCGCCGTGCCGGTCGCGGGCAGCGCGTACACGTTCACCTACGCGACCATGGGCGAGCTGCTCGCGTGGATCATCGGCTGGGACCTCATCCTCGAGATGCTCACCGCGGCCGCGGTCATCGCGAAGTACTGGGGCATCTACCTGGAGTCGGCGCTGAAGCTCGCCGGGCTCGACATCCCGTCCACCATCACGGTCTTCGGGCTCGGCATCAGCTGGGGCGCCGTGCTCATCACCGCGATCTTCACCGTCCTGCTGGTGCTCGGCACCAAGCTCTCCAGCCGCGTCTCCAGCGTCTTCACCGTGCTCAAGGTCGCGGTCGTCCTGTTCGTGATCGTCGTGGGCGCGTTCTACGTGAAGGCGGAGAACTACTCGCCCTTCATCCCGCCGCAGCGTCCGGCCGAGGGCGCGTCCGCCGACGTCTGGACCCAGTCCCTCTTCTCATGGGCGAGCGGCCAGGAGCCCACGCAGTACGGCCTCTACGGCCTGCTCGCCGGCGCCTCGCTCGTGTTCTTCGCGTTCATCGGGTTCGACGTCGTGGCCACGAGCGCCGAGGAGGTCAAGGACCCGCAGCGCACCCTGCCGCGCGGCATCTTCGCCGGCCTCGCGGTCGTGACCGTGCTCTACGTGCTCGTGACCCTCGTGCTCACCGGCATGGTGCCGTACACGGTGCTCGCCGACGCCGACGAGCCGTCGCTCACGACCGCGTTCACCGCAGTGGGCGCCGGATGGGCGGCGCAGGTCATCTCCATCGGCACGCTGCTCGGACTCACCACCGTGCTGATGGTGCTGCTGCTCGGCCTCGCCCGCGTCGTCTTCGCGATGAGCCGCGACGGCCTGCTGCCGCGCGGGCTCAGCCGCACGAGCGCCAAGCGCCGCACGCCGGTGCGGGTGCAGATCATCGCGGGCGTCGTGGTCGCGGCCCTCGCCGGCTTCACGGACGTGGGCGTGCTGGAGGAGATGATCAACATCGGCACGCTGTCGGCGTTCGTGCTCGTGAGCATCGGGGTGATCGTGCTGCGGAAGAAGCGCCCGGACATCCGCGCGTCGTTCCGCGTGCCGTTCATGCCGTGGCTGCCGATCCTCTCGGCCGTGCTCTGCGTGTGGCTGATGCTCAACCTCACGACCCTGACCTGGGTGCGCTTCCTCGTGTGGCTCGCGCTCGGCTTCGCCGTCTACTTCCTCTACGGCCGCCGCCACTCGGTGCTCGGCAAGGAGGAGGCGCGCATCGCGGCGGGCGGCGAGCCCGCGCCCGAGCTGCCGTCGGCGTCGACGACCCGGGACTGAGCCGCCGGCGCCCGCGCGTCAGGTCTGGCAGCGCGGGCACCAGTAGGTGACCCGGTCCTGCGAGCCCATGCCCGGCCGCACGGGGTCGCCGAGCTGGCCCTGCTGGATCCGCGTGCCGCACCGCAGGCACGGCTTGCCCTTGCGGCCGTAGACCCAGTCGGTGCGGCCGCGGCGGAGGTCGCCCGTGGTGGTGCGCTCGATGCGGTCGCGGTTGGCGCGCATGGTGCGGCGCGCGAGCGCGACCATCGCGGGCAGGTCCGGCACCTCCCCGACGGGCCGGGTGGGCAGCACGCCGCGGAGGAAGCAGAGCTCGGCGCGGTACACGTTGCCGATGCCCGCGGCGTTGCGCTGGTCGAGGAGAGCCAGGCCGATGGGCCGCTCCGGCTGCGCGGCGATGCGGCGCACGATCTCCTCGGCCGCCGCGTCGCCCCAGTCCGGCCCCAGGATGTCGGGACCGAGGTGCCCGACCACGGTGTGCTCCTGGTCGCGGGGGATCACCTCCAGCACCCCCAGCGAGAACCCCACGGTCACGCGCCCCGCCGTCTCGAGCACGACGCGCGCCTCGAACGCCGGCCGCCGCCACGCGGTGCCGTGCTGGTAGATGTGCCAGGAGCCCTCCATCTTGAGGTGGCTGTGGATCGTGACGTCGCCGAC
Organism: Clavibacter michiganensis; assembly: GCF_002151125.1. Taxonomy (GTDB): domain Bacteria; phylum Actinomycetota; class Actinomycetes; order Actinomycetales; family Microbacteriaceae; genus Clavibacter; species Clavibacter michiganensis_C. Next base: position 104,586 of record NZ_MDJZ01000017.1, on the reverse strand, counting down.
GCGGTGCAGGATGTGCTTCCCGACGCTCACCACCTCGTCGACCTCCTCGCCCGCCAGTTCGAGGGTGGCGAACCGGGGCACGCGGAAGTCGCTGCGCGTCAGCACCCGGCCGCCGATCGCCTCGTGCAGGTGCGCGGCGGTGCGGTAGACGGTGTCGCCCTCAGGCACGCGGGGATCCCGTCGGCGGGGTCGCGCTCGCGCGCCCGATCGCGCTCGCTCCGGCGCCCGTGCGCCCGCTCACGACCGCATCCGCAGCCCGCGCGGCGTCGCCGAGAAGCCGTGCTCCTGGAGCGCGGTGCCGAGCGGCGTGCCGAGGACGAACGCGCCGTTGACCTTCTCGATCGCGAGCTTGGCGACCCCGCCGCGCCGGACGATCCCGCCGAGCGACTCCGCCGCGGCACGCAGCACGGCCTCGTCGTCGTCGAACTGCAGCACGGTCTTGCCGCCGCGCTCCACGTAGAGGACGAGCTCGCCGTCGACCAGCACCACGAGCGCGCCCGCCTTGCGGCCCGCGCGGTGCCCGGTGGGGCGCTCGCCGCGCGCGTCGACGCTGCCGGCCGCCGCGATCGCGCCCACGGCGTCCTCGGCCGGATCCCCGGGCCCGCCGCCCGCGCCGTCGCCCGCGTCGGATCCGCCGCCCGACCCGTCGAGCCGCGGCCACGGCAGCGCCGCCCCGTAGGCGTTCGCCGGATCCGTGGCCGCGAGCGCCAGCGCGTTCAGCGCCCGCTCGCCCGCGTCCGGATCACGCGTGAACCCGCGCAGCCGGTCGACCGTGCCGCCCGTGGAGAACTGCGCGGCACCGAGCGTCTCGATGAAGTACCCGCGCCGGGCGCGCCCGGTGTCCTCGAACCCGGCGAGCACCTTGTAGGTCAGCGCGAAGCCGCCGGGCACGCGCTCGGTCATGACGGACCCGCGCGTGACCACGCCGTACCGCTCCAGCAGCAGCTCGGCCGTGGAGGCCGCGCGCACGGTGGCGTCGGTCTCGGCGAGCGGCACGATCGACCAGCGGCCGGCCGCGGTCGGCGGCCCGGTGCGCGTGGGCATGTCGGGTCGCGGCATGCGCCCGCCCCGGTACATCCGCCCGCGCGGCGCCCGCTGCGGCGTCTTGTGCGCGGTGGATCCGCCCGCCAGCAGCGCCCGTAGCGGGGAGAGCGTGTCGTTCGTGACGAGGCCCGCCCAGACGAGGTCCCACAGCGCCGTGACGAGCGCCTTGTCGTCCGTGGATCCGACGGCGTCGCTCAGCTGCCGGAAGAAGTAGCCGCCGCCCGTGCCGAGCGTGGTGAGGACCTCGCGCTGCAGCTCGTCGGTGTCGTGCGCGTCGGGCTCGGGCAGCGTGAGCGCGACCTGGTCGGCGAGGTGCAGGCTGACCCAGCCGTCGGCGCCCGCGAGCGTGCCGGCGCCCGACCAGATGACCTCGCCCGTGGACGTGAGCTCGTCGAGCATGGCGGGCGTGTAGTCGCGCACGCGGGCCGGCAGCACGAGCGTCTCCCACGCGGAGGCGGGCACGGGCGCGCCGGCCAGCTGCTCGACGACCTGCAGCACGCCGTCCACCCCGCGGAGCCCGCGCTCGCGATCGGCCCCGGCGACGTGCTGCCAGGCGGGAAGGAAGCGCGCGAACGCCGCCTGCTCGACCGGCTCGACCTCGCTGCGGAGCGCCGCGAGCGAGCGGCTGCGGAGGCGCCGCAGCACCTCCACGTCGCACCACTCGCTGCCGGAGGCGCCCGGCCGGAACTCGCCCTCGACCACGCGCCGCTGGGCGCCGAGGCGCGCGAGCGTATCGGCGATGACGGCGGATCCGAGCCCGATGGCGGTGGCCGCGTCCGCGATGGTGAAGGGGCCGTGCGTGCGCGCGTACCGGCCGACGAGGTCGCCGAGGGGATCCGCCACGGGCTCGACGAACGCGAGCGGGGTGCCGATGGGCAGCGGCACCCCGAGGGCGTCGCGGAGACGGCTCGCGTCCTCGATGGCGGCGACGCGCGCGCGCCCGCCGAACGAGACGCGGAGCGCGCGCCTGCCGGTGACGAGCGCGTCGAGGTGGTCGGCGGCGGATGCGGCCTCGTCGGGCTCCAGCCGCGCGGCGACCTCGCCTGCGTCGAGCGGCCCGAGGATCCGCAGCAGGTCGGCCACGCCCTCCAGGCCCTTCGCGCGCCGGTCGGGCGCGGTGCGCTGCAGCTCCAGCTCGGTGCGCGCGATGACCGCGGGATCCAGCAGCTCGCGCAGCTCCGCCCGGCCGAGCAGCTCGGACAGCAGCCCCGCGTCGAGCGAGAGCGCGGCCGCCCGGCGCTCGGCGAGCGGGCTGTCGCCCTCGTACATGAACGCGCCGACGTAGCTGAAGAGGAGGCTGCGCGCGAACGGCGACGCGTCCTCCGTGGTGGTCTCGACGATCTTGATCCGCCGCGCCTCGATGTCCTTCGCGAGCGACGTGAGGGCGGGCAGGTCGTACACGTCCTGCAGCACCTCGCGCACGGTCTCGAGCACGATCGGGAACGCGGGGAACTTCCGCGCCACGTCGAGCAGCTGCGACGCGCGCTGGCGCTGCTGCCACAGCGGCGAGCGACGGCCGGGGTTGTAGCGCGGCAGCAGGAGCGCGCGGGCGGCGCACTCGCGGAACCGCGACGCGAACAGGGCGGATCCGCCCACCTCGCGCGTGACGATGGCGTCGAGCTCGTCGGGCTCGAAGACGAAGAGGTCCGCTCCCGGCGGCTCGCCGTCGGTCTCGGGGATGCGCACGACGATGCCGTCGTCGTTCGCCATGGTCGCGCCGTCGATGCCGTACAGCTCGGTGACCCGCGCGCCGACCGCGAGCGCCCACGGCGCGTGCACCTGCATCCCGTAGGGGGAGTGCAGCACCACGCGCCAGTCGCCCAGCTCGTCGCGGAACCGCTCCACCACGAGCGTGCGGTCGTTCGGCACGTGGCCGGTGGCCTTCTTCTGGTCGTCGAGGAACGCGAGCAGGTTGTTCACGGCGCGGTCGTCGAGGCCCACGCGGCCGGCCCTGGCTCGGGCGTCGTCGACCGCGGATCCGGACAGCTCGCGCACGAACGCCCCGATGGCGCGGCCGAGCTCGAGGGGCCGGCCGAGCCCGTCGCCCTTCCAGAACGGCAGCTTGCCGGGCTCGCCGAACGCCGGCGTCACGAGCACGCGGTCGTGCGTGATCTCCTGGATCCGCCAGCTCGTGGCCCCCAGCGCGAACACGTCGCCGACGCGCGACTCGTAGACCATCTCCTCGTCGAGCTCGCCGACGCGCGACGCCTTCTCGCCGACCATGAACACGCCGAAGAGTCCGCGATCCGGGATCGTGCCGCCGGAGGTGACCGCGAGCCGCTGCGCGCCCGGCCGCCCCTCGATGGTGCCCTCGTCGCGGTCCCACACGATGCGGGGCCGCAGCTCCGCGAACTCGTCCGACGGGTAGCGGCCGCTCAGCAGGTCGAGCGTGGCCTCGTACGCCGAGCGCGGCAGCGTGGCGAAGGGCGCGCTCCGCCGCACGATGTCGAACCACTCCTCGACGCCCACCGACTCGAGCGCGACGGCCGCCACCGTCTGCTGCGCGAGCACGTCGAGCGGGTTGGCGGGCACGCGCAGCGACTCGATCTGCCCGCTCGCCATGCGCTCGGCGGCGACGGCCGAGTGGATGAGGTCGGCCCGGTGCTTGGGGAAGATGACGCCGCGCGAGACCTCGCCGACCTGGTGCCCGGCGCGGCCGACGCGCTGCAGCCCGCTCGCGACCGACGGCGGCGCCTCCACCTGCACCACGAGGTCGACGTCGCCCATGTCGATGCCGAGCTCGAGGCTGGAGGTGGCGACCACGCAGCGCAGGCGCCCGGACTTCAGGTCGTCCTCGATGAGCGCGCGCTGCTCCTTCGAGACGGATCCGTGGTGCGCCTTCGCGAGCACGGGATCCGCGCCCTCCGTGCTCCCGGCCTGCGCCATGACCTCGGCGGGCGGGCGCGCGGGCGCGCGCCGCGTGGCGGAGAAGGCGGTGGCGTCGGCGGTGCCGCCCGTCGTGGTCGAGGTGGCCGACGTGAGCGCCCCGGCCCCCGCCAGCACGGGCACGGCCTCGGCCGCCTCCGCGGATGCGCCCGCGACGGCGTTCCCCTCCGCGTCGATCCGCCCGTCCTCGATGCGCGCCGTGTAGATCTCGTTGAGCCGGGCCGTGAGCCGCTCGGCCAGCCGCCTGCTGTTCGTGAAGACGATGGACGACGTGTGCTGCAGCACGAGGTCGACGATGCCCTCCTCCACGTGCGGCCAGATGGATCCCTGCTGCGGCTGATCCCCCTGCGCCGCCGACCCCTCGAGCGGCGCCGTGGTGCCGAGCTCGGTCATGTCGTCGACCGGCACGATGACGCGCAGGTCGAACTCCTTGGTGTTCCGCGGCGACACGATGGAGACCGGCGAGCGCCCGCCGAGGAACCGCGCCACCTCCTCGGGCGGCCGCACGGTGGCGGACAGCCCGATGCGCTGCGCCGGCTTCTCCAGCAGCGCGTCCAGCCGCTCGAGCGAGAGCGCGAGGTGGCTGCCGCGCTTGGTGGCCGCGACCGCGTGCACCTCGTCGACGATCACGGTCTCTACCCCCGCGAGCGTCTCGCGCGCGGCCGAGGTGAGCATGAGGAACAGCGACTCGGGCGTGGTGATGAGGATGTCCGGCGGCGTCTTCGCGAGCGAGCGCCGGTCGGCCGCCGGGGTGTCGCCCGAGCGCACGCCGACGGTGACCTCGGGCGGCTCGGCGCCCAGCCGCTTCGCGGTCTGCACGATGCCCACGAGCGGCGAGCGGAGGTTGCGCTCCACGTCGACCGCGAGCGCCTTGAGCGGCGAGATGTAGAGGACGCGCGTGCGCCGCATCGGATCCTCCGGCGCGGGCCGCGAGGCCAGCCGGTCGATGGACCACAGGAACGCCGCCAGCGTCTTGCCGGATCCGGTGGGCGCCACGACGAGCGCGTGCGAGCCCTTCTGCACGGCCTCCCACGCACCGGTCTGCGCCGCGGTGGGGCCGGGGAACGCGCCCTCGAACCACTCCCGGGTGGCCGGGGAGAAGCGCGCGAGGACGGGATCCATCTGCCCATCCTCCTCCGCCCCACAGACAACCGGGCGGGCCGGGCGCTCGCCGGACGACCGCCCGGTCGGCCGGGCCCGGCGTCAGCCGGCGTGCTCCCGGATGAACGCCGACACGTCCCGGAGCTCCGGCGCGGAGACGGAGTGCGGCAGGTCCTCGTAGATGCGCTCGGTGAGGTCGGTGTGGCCGCCGATCCACGCGGCCGTGCGCGCGACGGCCTGGTCGGGGATCACCTGGTCGGCCGTCCCGCGGCCCCAGAAGACCGGCGTCGGCGCGGCCGCGAGGGCTGCGTCGCCCGCGTGCTCCCCGCGCACCGAGAACCCGCTGAGCTGGACCGCGTAGGAGAACCGGCCGGGCGCGAGCCGCAGCAGCTGGAGCGCCGTCGCGCCGCCCTGGCTGAAGCCGAGGAGGCCGACCGAGCGCGGCGGCACGGGCAGCGCGTCGAGCCAGTCGAGCACGCCCTGCCCGGCGGCGTCGGCGGCCTCCGGATCCGGGTCGTCGCCGGTGGATCCGGGGACGATCGGGAACCACGCGTGCCCGCCCTGCAGCGCGATCGGCGCCCGCAGCGACGCGACGACGGGCCCGAGCGGCAGGTACGGCGACAGCCCGAAGAGATCGCCCTCGTGGGATCCGTATCCGTGCAGCAGCACGAGCAGCGGGCGGTCGGCGAGCTCGGCGGACGAGGCCGACCAGAGGACGGCGTCGGGATCCAGCGGGAGAGCGGTCACGGTGTCCTGTTCGGTGGGTGCGGGTCGTCCGGCCCGCCCATCCTCGCATCCGTCCCCGGCAGCGGGTCCGGCACCCGTCCCCGTCAGCCGGTCCGCGCGCCGGGTGGTCGGCGCGCTCCGGCCGTGGGTGACAATGGACCATGACCGTTCGCACCCCGGACCCGAACATCCCCGACCCGAACTCCGGCTGGCTGTCGGACGTGGAGCTCGCGCAGATCCGGCAGCGGCTGCCCCTCCTCTACGTGGAGGCCGTGCCCGTGCGGGTCGACGGCATGGGCCGGGTGAAGGACATCGGCGTCCTGCTGCGCGCCACGGTCACCGGGCAGATGACCCGCATGCTCGTCTCGGGCCGCGTGATGTACGGCGAGACCCTGCGCGACGCGCTCTTCCGCCACCTCGAGAAGGACCTCGGGCCGATGGCGTTCCCGCAGCTCCCCGCGAGCCCGACGCCGTTCTCGGTCGCCGAGTACTTCCCGTTCCCCGGCGCGAGCCCGTACACGGACGACCGGCAGCACGCCGTCTCGCTCGCGTACGTGGTGCCGGTGACGGGCACGTGCGATCCTCGCCAGGACGCCCTCGAGATCACGTGGATGACGCCCGAGGAGGCCGCGTCCGACGCCGTCTCGGCCGACATGGAGGGCGGCCGCGGCGCGCTCCTCCGCGCGGCGCTCGCCTCGGTGGGCGTGCTGCCCTAGCCGCGCCGCGCGTGCCGTCGGCTCAGACCGCGGCGGCCCGCTCCGCGAACTCCGGCGGCTCGAGGTAGTGCCGGCGGAGGTCCTCGAAGGCCTGGCTCGCGCCCGCCCCCACGCCGTAGCTGCGCTGCACGTGCAGCCCGTCCATGGCGGAGAGCACGACGGCGGCCGCGGCCGCCGGGTCGAGGTGGGGGTCGATGAGGCCGCGCGCCTGGTCGACGATGACGCCCGACGTGATGCGGTCGAGCTCGCGGGCACGGCGCTCGCGGAAGAGATCGTGCAGCGGATGGCCGGCGGCGGACGCCTCCGACGAGACGACGGCGATCACGCGCGTGAGGCAGACGCTCTGCTCGCCGTCGGCGATGACCACGGCCGCGTGCTCGGCGACGCTCCGGGGCCGGTGCAGCTCGATGGCGGCGGCGAGTCTCTCCTCGCGGCGCTCGAGGACGGCGAGGAGCAGCTCCTCCTTGCCGCTGAAGTGGTGCAGCAGGCCGGCCGGCGTGATCTCGGCGCGTGAGGCGATCTCGCGCAGCGAGCTGCTGCGATAGCCCTGCTCGGAGAACACCTCGATGGCGGTGCGGATCAGGAGCTCCCTGCGCTCCACGCCCTTGCGGTACGGGCCACGGGTGGCGAGGGCGGCGCGTGTCATTGGCACACCGTAACCGGATGCCGCCGAGCGTCCCCGCGACCGTCCCCAGGTGGTGCCTCAGCTGCGGGGACTCGGGGCACGGACGCGTAGTCGGCGGCCCGTCCGGGGACGACGGAGGGCCCCCGTCCGCGGACGGGGGCCCTCGATGCCATGCCGGCGCGCGATGCGCGCCGTGCGGTCTAGCGGCCGCTGCTCACCCGGCGGTGGGTGCGCTCGCGGCCACCGGCCGATGCGCCGCCGGAGGCTGCGGGGCGCTCCTGGCGGGGACGCGCGGTGCCGACGGACGAGCCGCCGCCGAAGCCCTCGGACGAGGTGCTGAAGTTGCGGGGCGCGCCTCCGCGCTGTCCGCCCGAGGCGCCGTCGCGGCGACCCGATGCGGCGCCTTCACGACGACCGCCGCCGACGGGTGCGCCGTCGCGGGCCGCGCGCTTGCGCTGCGCGTTGGCGCCCTGCGAGCGCCCGCCGCCGTTCGCGCGGCCGCCCTGCGACTGGCGCTGGGTGGACTCGCGGACCGACTTCGTCTCGCGCGGCGCGGGCTTCACGTACGCCGCGACGGCGCCCGTCAGCTCGGCCACGGCGGGGGAGGACTCGGTGACCTGCTGCGGGGTGACGTGGATGTCGGCCTTGCGCATGAGGAGCTGCACGTCCTTGCGCTGCGCCGGCAGCATGATCGTGACGACGTCGCCCGCGGAGCCCGCGCGCGCCGTGCGGCCCGAGCGGTGCAGGTACGCCTTGTGCTCGGCCGGCGGGTCGACGTGGATCACGAGCTCGATGTCGTCGACGTGCACGCCGCGCGCCGCGACGTCGGTGGCCACGAGGACCTTGACGTCGCCCGCGGAGAACGCGGCCAGGTTCCGGTCGCGGGCCACCTGCGAGAGGTTGCCGTGCAGGTCGACCGACGGGATGCCCGCGTCGGTGAGCTGCTTCGCGAGCTTCTTCGCGTGGTGCTTGGTGCGCATGAAGAGGATGCGGCGGCCGGTGCCGCCCGCGAGCTTCTGGACGAGGAGGCGCTTGGCCTCGACGTCGGTCGCCTCGAAGACGTGGTGCGTCATGGCCGCGACGGGCGAGTTCGCCTCGTCGACGGAGTGCAGCACCTGGTCGTGCAGGTAGCGGCGGACCAGCTTGTCCACGCCGTTGTCGAGCGTGGCGGAGAACAGCATGCGCTGGCCGGTGTTCGGGGTCTTGTCGAGGATCCGCGTGACGACGGGCAGGAAGCCCAGGTCCGCCATGTGGTCGGCCTCGTCGAGGACGGTGATCTCCACGGCGTCCAGGTTCACGAAGCCCTGCTTCATGAGGTCCTCGAGGCGGCCGGGGCAGGCCACGACCACGTCGACGCCGGCCTTGAGGGCCGCGACCTGGCGCTGCTGCGAGACGCCGCCGAAGATCGTCGTGGTGGTGAGGTCGTACGCCTTCGCGAGCGGCTCCATGGCGGCCGTGATCTGCGTGGCGAGCTCGCGGGTCGGCGCGAGGATGAGGCCGAGCGGGCGGCCCGGACGACGGCGGCCGCCGGCGAGTCCGCCGCCGAGGCGCGCGATCATCGGGATGGCGAACGCCAGCGTCTTGCCGGAGCCCGTCTTGCCGCGGCCGAGCACGTCGCGGCCGTTCAGGGTGTCGGGGAGCGTGTCCACCTGGATGGGGAACGGCGTCGTGATGCCGTTCGCTGTCAAGGCGGAGACGAGGGGTGCGGGCACGCCGAGCGCGCCGAAGGTGTCAGTGGTCATTCGGGGGAGTTGCCTTCCAGGCAGGGGTCCGCCCCGGTGTGCGTTCTCGGGATGTGCTCTCGAGGCACGGAAGCGGAGGATGGCGAAGGCGCCGATGGGCGCATCCGTTCGCCAAAAGAAAGATGTCACTCGGCCCCGTCGGCCTGTGCGGCGATCTGATCGGGGTGAGGAGGGAACGCGTTCTCTCGACGCAGGGAGCACGGTGATGTGCTCGCAAGTTCTGCCACCGTAGCAGGTCAGGCCGGGGAGAAGCCCATCTCGCCCACGGGGACCTCGAAGTCGAGCACGTTGCCGGCCGGCGCGAGGGGGCAGGCCCAGGCCGGGTCGTAGGCGCACGACGGGTTGTAGGCGAAGTTGAGGTCGACCACGATCGAGCCGGGCGAGCCCTGGCCGAGGTCGGATCCCTTCACCGTGTCGAGCAGGTAGCGGCCGCCCCCGTAGGTGCCGCCCTCGCGGCGGTGCGACGCGTCCTTGACGGGCAGGTGCAGGCCGCCCCCGTAGCTGGCGAGGCGCCAGACGTCGAGGCTGCCGGCCTCGCGGCCGTCGACCGCGGGGAGGTGCACGGATCCGAGCAGCTCGAAGGGGACGACGCCGTCGGTGCCCGTCTCGACCTCGTGGCGCTCGTCGCCGCGGTCGTCGTGGATCTCCAGCTCGAACCGCCAGGCCGGGTCGTACTCCGCGACGTCGAGCCGGTCGAAGCCGTCGCGGTGCACGGGCAGGAGCGGCGTGGCCGGGTGGCTGCGGAACATGTCGTCGCGGGTCCGCCGCCAGAGCGCGTGGGCGGCGGCGGGATCCGTCTGCGCGACCCAGCGCACCTCCGCGTACATCTCGTGCGTGCGGCGGCGCCAGTCGGCGACGTGGAGGGCGGTGACGGCGGAGGGCATGGGGACACCGTACGCGTCGGGCCGCGCGGGGCGCCCCCCTCGGGCGCGGGCCGTCAGCGGGCGGACAGCCCCGCGTCGTCGGCCCGGGCGTCGTCGGCGGGTGCGCCGTCCGCGGCGGGGTCGGCCTCCGGCTCCCAGTCGTACGCCCACGTCGGCGCGAGCTGGCGCAGGCGGAACGCGCGCCACTGCCAGAAGGCCCAGAAGGTCGGCCACATCGCGGGGCCGAGGAGGCCCGCCTCGAACTCGAGCTGGTCGCGGAAGAGCGTCTTCACGCGGCCGTCGGCGTCGGGTCCGGCGGGATCCGCCGAGACGGCCATGCTGTGCCGCATGCTCGTGGGGATCGCCATGAGGCCGGAGAGCCCGTGGCCGTCGTCCCGCACGATGCGGACGCCCTCGACGCGCGGCTTCATGTCGCGGAGCCGGATGCCCTGGCGTCCGGCCGCGAACGGGCCGGCCTGCATCACGGCGACGTGCTCGCGGCCGTCCCAGCTCGACGGGAAGCCGCCGTCCTCCAACGGCACGAAGTCGACGAGCGGACCCGCGACCTCGCGCATCACGGTGGGCGAGTGGAGCGCGCGCCAGGCGGCGTCGGGATCGCAGTCGAGGATGGTCTTCAGCAGCACGCGCATGGCCCCAGCATGCTCCGCGCGGCTGGGGGATCGTCCGGCCGCGTCCGCCGCCCGGCCGCGGTGGGACAGGATGGGACGGACATGATCAGGTACTGGGTGGGCGTCGTCTCGCGCGACCGCGTGCTCGACGGCCTCGACCTCGGCATCGCGCAGGTCAACCGCGGCGCCCGCGAACCGGTCGAGCGGCTCGGCGAGGCCGACGGCTTCGTCTACTACTCGCCGCGCGAGTCGTACCCGGACGGGCAGCTCCTCCGCTCCTTCACCGCCATCGGCCGGGTCGCCGACGCCGCGCCGTACCAGGGCCGCGTGGGCGAGTGGCGGCCGTGGCGGCGCCGGATGGACTGGGACCTCGGCGCCGTCGACGCGCCCATCCGCCCGCTCGTCCCCGTGCTCGACTTCACGCGCGACTCCCTCGAGTGGGGCAGGAAGCTCGCGCCCGGGCTCCTCGAGATCACGCGCGACGACTTCGAGGTGATCCGCCAGGCCATGCGCCGCGGGGCGCCCGAGCCGTCGCGCCGCGTCATACGCGGAGGGACCGGCCCGTGGACGCCCGTAGCATCGGATCGTGACCTCCTCCGCTGACGCCGCGCACCCCGACCCGTCGACGCAGGCCCGCTACCAGGTGCGGTTCGACGGCGGCGTGGCCGGCGCCCGCCGCATCGTGACCGGCGCCGACGTCATCGTCTGGGTCGACGCCCTCCCGTCCGTCCCGCCGCCCACGGCCGCGCGCCGCGACGAGGTCCTCGCGACCATGCCCGCGCGCCCGGCCGTCGTGAGCGCCGGCCTCGCCGACGCGCCCGCCGTCGCCGACTGGATCCTCGCCCTCCAGACCGCGCTCGGCCGCCGCGCCTACGTGGCCGTCGTCGCCGCGGGCACCGTCGAGGCCGACGGATCCTGGCGCGCCTGCGCCGAGGACCAGCTCGCCGCGGGCGCCGTGGTCGACGCGCTCGCCGCCCTGGGGATCGACGCGGCGTCGCCCGAGGCCGCCGTCGTGTGCGCCGCGTACCAGCAGCTCCGGCCTGCCGTCGGGCACCTGGTGACCGCGAGCGTCTCCGCGCGCCGGCTCGCCGCCGCGGGGCACGACGGGCTCGTCGCCGAGGCGCTCGCCGCGGGTCCCGCGGACGTGGTCGTGCACCGCCTCCACCGCGACGCCTGAGTCCGCGCGCCGCCGCCGGCCGTCCGCTCCCCGACCGCTCGCCGAACGCCCGGAATGGGCGCCCCGGGACGCGTGTTCCCCTGTGCACCAGGCGCCGCACCCGTGACGACGCCGCGCAACCGGAAGGTCATCACATGAAGGCAGTCATCAACGGCGTCACCGTCGCCGAGGCCCCGAAGGACGAGCTCATCGAGATCGAGGGCAACTGGTACTTCCCGCCGCAGAGCGTCGACATGTCGCTCCTCGCGGAGACCGCCACGCCGTACCACTGCCCGTGGAAGGGCGACACGCAGTACTACTCCGTCAAGGACGGCGAGACCGTGCTGCAGGACCGCGCCTGGTCGTACCCGACGCCCATCCCGTCGTCGTTCGACCGCGTCGGCCGCGACTACAGCGGCTACGTCGCGTTCTGGAAGGAGGTCCGCGTCGGCGAGTGACGCGGATCCGCGCGCACGGCCCGGGGGCTCAGGCCCCCGGGCCGTCGTCGTCCCCGGGGGTCTCCGCGGATGCGGGCCGCAGCGGCGCCACGCGCGCCGGGATCCCCGTCCGCCGCTCCCGCAGCTGCCTCGCGCGGTGCGCGCGCACCTTCGCGCGGTTGCCGCAGCGCCGCATCGAGCACCAGCGCCTCGTGCCCGAGCGTGTGGTGTCGAGGTAGAGCACGGTGCAGTCGTCGGCGGAGCAGCGGTGGATCCGCTCGGATCCGGCGCCGAAGACCGCCACCGCGTCGCGCGCCGCCGACGCGAGCGCCTGCGCGGGCCGGGCGAGCGCGCGGCCGGCCTGGCGGGATCCGCCGTCGAGCGCGGGCGGGAGGTCGGGCGTCGCCGCGTAGAGGTTGAGCACGTCGACGTCACGCGGCGAGGGCTCGCCGCCGTCCGCGATCGCGGCCGCGATGTCGCCGACGGCCTGCCGGAGCGTGCGGGCGTCGGCGAGGTCGCGCTCGGTCGGCTCGGAGACCGGCGCGAGGTGGTCGCTCAGCCACGCGCCGAGGGCCGCCGCGTCGGGCAGCGTCTCGCGCGGCTCGGGATCCCCGAGCGCGCCCGTGTAGGCGAGGTCGAGGCTCACGGCGCCCGTGTCGAGGAACCAGCGGAGCCCGTCCGGGTCGTCGATCCACTGGCCGGTCGGCCGCTCGGATCCCGGCGCCCGGCTCACGCGGCGCCTTCGCGGCGGTCAGGCACCCGAGCGGGCGCGGCGGTGGTGGCCGACGGCACGTCGCGCTTCGTCCACGTGATCAGGTGCGCGGCGTCGAACCGCTTCGAGCACAGCCCGCACGCCAGAGGCCGGGTGGGCTTGCGGTAGCGGAAGTGCGCGTGTCCCGCCGAGCACGCGCCCACCCACGGCGCGAGCTCCTCCGCGACCCGGCCCGAGTGCAGCCGCGAGCCCTCGTAGCCGAGCCCGGCCGCCGTCTTCTTCCACTCCGGCCCGTGCCCCGCGCGGGATCCGGCCAGCGCGTGCGCGACCTCGTGCAGGAGGACCTGGTGGATCTCGTCGTCCTCGAACCGCCCGGCCAGATGCCGGGAGACGGTGATGCGCTTCTCGCCGTAGTGGCAGGCGCCGGCGCGCGTGCGGGCGTGGTCGAAGGCGAACGTCCACGAGGGATCCAGGTGGAGGGCGATCAGGGCGTCGGCCCAGACGCGCACGCGGGCGAGGTCAGCCACGGCCGACCGCCGTCGGCCGGCAGGCGAGGGGACCCATCACGCGGGCTGGGCGGCGATGCGCTCCTTGGCGACGTCGATCGCGAGCGCCGAGCTCTCCAGCTGGTCGCTCGGCAGGCCCTCGCGCGTGCGCAGCGTGTAGGCGTCCTCGAAGTCGCCGAGCGCGAGGCGGTAGTCGCCGCGGTCGAAGTGCACCTTGCCGCGGTGCTGCAGCGCGAACGCCTCCAGCGCGTACCACTCGTGCGCGCGGGCCTCGTCGACGCAGCCGCCGAGGTCCTGCAGCGCGATGTCGAGCTTGCCCTGGTACTGCTGCACCTGCGCGCGGCGGATGCGGCACGCGAGCAGCGTCTCCCGGTCGCCCGTGAAGCGCGCCTGCCGGACGGCCGCGTTCGCCATGTCCCACGCCTCGTCGAGGCGGCCGAGCATGCGCAGCAGCGCGACCTTCTCGGTGATGGCGGAGAGGCTGCGGAGGGCCTCCAGCTCGTCCAGGCGCTCGCCGGCCGCCCGCAGGTCCACCTTCTCCCGGAGGGTGTCCCTGTCGTAGCCGATGATGATCGCGGTGCCTGTCACGAGGAAGAGATTATCCCGCCTGGATCGGCACGAGCTCGACCCGGAGCAGCTTGTCGTCGCCGTCACGCGGGGTGCCGCGTCCGTCGGTGTTGCCGGTGAGCATGCGCAGCGACCCGTCGGGGGCCGCCTGCACGTCCCGGATCCGCCCGAACTCGCCCGTGTAGAACTCGGTCACGCGGTCGTCGGCGATCGGGTCGGTGACCACGGCGCCGGGCCGGATCACCCAGAGGCGCTCGCCGCCGAGGCCCGCCATGAAGATCGTGTCGCCGACGACCGCGATGCCGCTCGGGCTCGCCTCGTCGGTGCCCCACTGCCGCACCGGGTCGATGTACGCGTCCGCTGCCGCGTCGTCGCTCGCGCCCTCCACGACCGGCCAGCCGTAGTTCCCGCCCGGCGTGATGAGGTTCAGCTCGTCCCACGTGTTCTGGCCGAACTCGGACGACCACAGGTTGCCGTCCGCGTCCCACGCGATGCCCTGCGGGTTGCGGTGCCCGAGCGAGTAGACGGGGGATCCGGGCGTCGGGTTGTCCTCGGCGCCCTGGCCGTCGGGGGTGAGGCGGAGGATCTTGCCGGCGAGCGACACCGGGTCCTGCGCGGCGTCGCGCAGGTTGGCGTCGCCGATCGTGGCGTAGAGCATGCCGTCCGGCCCGAACGCGATGCGGCCGCCGTTGTGCGTGGTGTCCCTCGGGATCCCCGTCACGACGTCCTCGGCCGCGCCGAGCCCCAGGGACCCGGGCTCGCCGGTCACGTCCATGCGCACGATGCGGTTGTCGGTGTCGCTCGTGAAGTACGCGTAGAGCTGCGTGCCGCCGTCGACCTCGCGGAGGGCGATCCCGAGCAGGCCGCCCTCGCCCTGCGGGCCCACGCCCGCGATCGTCCCGGCGACCCGCGTGCTGCCGTCGCCGAGCACCTCGACGATCCGCGACGTGTCGCGCTCGCTCACGAGCAGCGCCCCGGATGGCAGCTGCGCCGTCGACCACGGCGACACGAGGTCGGCCGCGATCTGCGTCGGCGTGCCCGACGGCGCGACGCCCGCGGACGCGGCGTCCGTGCTCGTGGGGCTCGGCGCGGGCGGCTCGGTCGCGGACACGTCGACGGGCGACCCGTCGTCGTTGGTGCAGCCCGTGAGCGCGATGAGGGCGGCGAAGCCGAGCGCGGCGAGTCGCGCCGGGCGGGAGCGGGAGCGGCGGTTCATGGGGACTCCGGTGGATCGGCGGGCGTCGGTGCCCGGGGCCGGTCAGGGCTTGGTCTGGAAGATGCTGCGGGCGGGGGAGGGGGACGGGACGGCCGTGGCGTCGGTGACGACGGACGCGCCCGCGATGAAGTCGGCGAGCTCGCGTCCCTCGACGACCTTGGCGGGATGCGGGCCGCCCGCGAGCAGGCGCGGCACGAAGTCGAGCGGCAGCGGGGTGGCGGACGCGGCGAAGACCACGTTGCCGAAGCGCCGGCCCTTGAGCACCTGCGTCTCGGCGAGCGCGGCGACGTGCGGCAGCACGTCCTGGATCGTCGCGGCCTGCCCGCGCGCGAACGCGAGCCCGTGGCCGTCGGCGACGTTGACCGTCATGATCCCGCCGGGCGCGAGGAAGGCGGCGGCCTCCGCGTGGAACTCGCGGCTCGTGATGTGGGCGGGCGTGCGGGCGCCGCTGAAGACGTCCACGACGACCAGGTCCACGGATCCGCGGAGCCCCTGCGGCAGCCGCCCCATCACCTCCCGGGCGTCGCCGTAGCGCAGCCGGATGGAGGCCTTGCGGGACCACGGCAGGTGCTCGCGGACGAGCTCCACGAGGTCCTGCTCGAGCTCGATGACCTGCTGGCGGGATCCGGGCCGGGTCGCCTCGACGTACCGCGGGATGGTGAGCGCGCCGGCGCCGAGGTGCAGCGCCGTGATCGGCTGGCCGGGATCGCCGACGAGGTCGATGACGTGGCCCATGCGCTGCACGTACTCGAAGAACAGCTCGCCCGGGTCGTCCATGTTCACGTGCGACTGGGGCGTGCCGTCGACCACGAGCTGGTACGCGCCCGGCACGAACCGGTCGGGCTCGATGACGGCCCGGTGCCCGCTCAGGGACAGGACGGTCGACGGGTGCTCGGGCATCTCCTCAGCCTAGGCGTCCGCCCTGCGCCGCGGCCCGGCCGCCGGGCGACCCGTCACCAGCCGCGCGAGCGCCACTCGGCGAGGGATCCGCGCTCCGCGCCGAGCGTGGTCGAGTCGCCGTGCCCGGGGTGCACGTGCGCGTCGTCGGGGAAGCGCGCGAACAGGCGCTCCTCCACGTCGTCCATCAGCTGCCGGAAGCGGCCCGCGTCCCCCTGCGTGCTCCCGACGCCGCCCGGGAAGAGCGAGTCGCCCGTGAAGAGGTGGGTGCTGCCGTCGCCCGGCTCCAGGACGAGCGCGACGCTCCCCGGCGTGTGCCCGCGGAGCGCGACGACCTCGAGCGTCACGCCGCCGAACGCCACCCGGTCGCCGTGGGCGAGGCGCCGGTCGGGGTCGACGGGCAGGTCGCCCGCGTCGGCGTCGCCCACGGCGGACGACGCGTCGGTCGCGTCGAGCACGGCCGCGAGCGCGCCGTGGTGGTCGGCGTGCCCGTGCGTGGTGACGACGACGGCGAGGCGGCCCACGGGATCCGGCTCCGCCACCAGGCCCAGCAGCCGGTCGACGTCGGCCGCCGCGTCGACGAGCAGGCGCTCGCCGGAGTCGAGGTCGGTGAGGAGGTACGCGTCGTTGTCCATGGACCCCACGGAGGACTTCCGGATCTCCACGTCGCCCGCCACGTGCACGTGCGAGGGGCCGCCGGGGGACACGTGCCAGGGAGCGCTCATGCCGGGAAGGCTACGCGGGCGAGGAGCCCGTCCGAGAGGGCGACCGGACGTTATACACCGAGACACGCCGGGGATGCAAGATTCCGCTGGACATGGCGCGTCGCGACCCGTATGGTGATCCTTTGCGCTCCCACTCCCTTTTGCCTTCATATTGCGGTCGGTCATCGTGTGCGCTCGGGTCCATCCCGAGCCCATCCCGCGAGGTGTGGCGAGCAACTCCATCAGGATCGGCCAGGGTCACGTCCCGGGTCGGTCTCGGCGTATCGACGACATCGGAGCCCGACGGGGCCCACGGAGGTAATTTCCTTGGCTGCTGCGCGCAACGCAACTCCCACTCCCCAGAACGGTCGCGACGCATCGCGGCTCTCGTTC
The DNA here is from genome assembly GCF_002151125.1 of Clavibacter michiganensis. Classification (GTDB taxonomy): domain Bacteria; phylum Actinomycetota; class Actinomycetes; order Actinomycetales; family Microbacteriaceae; genus Clavibacter; species Clavibacter michiganensis_C. The sequence continues at coordinate 87,666 of NZ_MDJZ01000017.1, read as the reverse complement.
GCGAAGATCACTGACACCCTCACCGTCCCCGACCTCCTCGCCCTGCAGACCGAGAGCTTCGACTGGCTCGTCGGCTCGGACGCATGGAAGAAGCGCGTCGAGGAGGGCACCGCGCAGGGTCGCACCGACCTGGCGCTCAACTCGGGCCTCGAGGAGATCTTCGAGGAGATCTCCCCCATCGAGGACCTGGGCGAGACCATGCAGCTCGGGTTCACGAACCCGTACCTCGAGGAGCAGAAGTACTCCATCGACGAGTGCAAGGAGCGCGGCAAGACCTACTCCGCTCCCCTCTACGTCGAGGCCGAGTTCATGAACCACCTCACGGGTGAGATCAAGACCCAGACGGTCTTCATGGGCGACTTCCCCCTCATGACGGAGAAGGGCACGTTCATCATCAACGGCACCGAGCGTGTCGTCGTGTCCCAGCTCGTCCGCTCGCCCGGCGTGTACTTCGAGCGCCAGCAGGAGAAGACCTCCGACAAGGACATCTACTCCGCCCGCGTCATCCCGTCGCGCGGTGCCTGGCTCGAGTTCGAGATCGACAAGCGCGACCAGGTCGGCGTGCGCATCGACCGCAAGCGCAAGCAGTCGGTCACCGTGTTCCTCAAGGCCCTCGGCCTCACCAGCGAGCAGATCCTCGAGGAGTTCAAGGGCGTCGCGTCCATCGAGCTCACGCTCGAGAAGGACTCCATCCTCACCAAGGAGGAGGCCCTCAAGGACATCTACCGGAAGCTCCGTCCCGGCGAGCAGGTCGCCGCCGAGGCCGCCCGCGCGCTGCTGGACAACTTCTACTTCAACCCGAAGCGCTACGACCTGGCGAAGGTGGGTCGCTACAAGATCAACCGCAAGCTCGGCATCGACAAGCAGCTCACCGACTCGGTGCTCACGGTCGAGGACATCCTCGCGACCATCAAGTACCTCGTCTCGCTGCACGCGAACGAGACCAAGATGGACGGCACGCGCGACGGCAAGCCCGTCGAGCTGCGCCTCGACGTGGACGACATCGACCACTTCGGCAACCGCCGCATCCGCGCGGTCGGCGAGCTCATCCAGAACCAGGTGCGCACCGGCCTGTCCCGCATGGAGCGCGTCGTCCGCGAGCGCATGACCACGCAGGACATCGAGGCCATCACGCCGCAGACCCTGATCAACGTGCGCCCCGTCGTCGCCGCGATCAAGGAGTTCTTCGGCACGAGCCAGCTGTCGCAGTTCATGGACCAGAACAACCCGCTCGCGGGTCTCACCCACAAGCGCCGCCTGTCGGCGCTCGGCCCGGGCGGTCTGTCCCGTGAGCGCGCCGGCGTCGAGGTCCGCGACGTCCACCCGTCGCACTACGGCCGCATGTGCCCCATCGAGACCCCGGAAGGCCCGAACATCGGCCTGATCGGCTCGCTGGCGTCGTTCGCCCGCATCAACTCGTTCGGCTTCATCGAGACCCCGTACCGTCGCGTCGTCGACGGCGTGGTCACGGACACGATCGACTACCTCACGGCCAGCGAGGAGGACGAGTTCCTCGTCGCCCAGGCCAACGCGCCCCTCACGAAGGACTTCCGCTTCGCGGAGGACCGCGTCCTCGTCCGCCCCAAGGGCGGTGAGGTGGAGCTCGTCGCGAAGGAGAACGTCCACTACATGGACGTCTCCCCGCGCCAGATGGTGTCGGTCGCGACCTCGCTCATCCCGTTCCTCGAGCACGACGACGCGAACCGGGCCCTCATGGGCGCGAACATGCAGCGTCAGGCCGTCCCGCTGCTGCGCAGCGAGAGCCCGCTCGTCGGCACCGGCATGGAGGGCTACGCGGCGATCGACGCCGGTGACGTCCTCACCGCCGACGCCTCGGGCGTCGTGCAGGAGGTGTCGGCCGAGGTCGTCACCATCCAGCTCGACGAGGGCGGCACGCAGACCTACTACCTGCGCAAGTTCGACCGCTCCAACCAGGGCACGAGCTACAACCACCGCGTCCTGGTCTCGGCCGGCGAGCGCATCGAGGCCGGCGAGGTCATCGCCGACGGCCCCGCCACGGAGGACGGCGAGCTCGCGCTCGGCAAGAACCTGCTCGTCGCGTTCATGCCGTGGGAGGGCCACAACTTCGAGGACGCGATCATCCTGAGCCAGAACCTGGTCAAGGACGACACCCTCTCCTCCATCCACATCGAGGAGTACGAGGTCGACGCGCGCGACACGAAGCTGGGCAAGGAGGAGATCACCCGCGACCTCCCCAACGTCAGCCCGGAGCTGCTCGCCGACCTCGACGAGCGCGGCATCATCCGCATCGGCGCCGAGGTCCGCCCCGGCGACATCCTCGTGGGCAAGGTCACGCCGAAGGGCGAGACCGAGCTCAGCGCCGAGGAGCGCCTGCTGCGCGCGATCTTCAACGAGAAGAGCCGCGAGGTCCGAGACACGTCCCTGAAGGTGCCCCACGGCGAGCAGGGCACGATCATCGGCGTCAAGGTCTTCGACTCGCAGGACGGCGACGACGAGCTCGGCTCGGGCGTCAACCAGCGCGTCGTGGTGTTCATCGCGCAGAAGCGCAAGATCACCGAGGGCGACAAGCTCGCCGGCCGTCACGGCAACAAGGGCGTCATCTCCAAGATCCTGCCGGTCGAGGACATGCCGTTCCTCGCCGACGGGACCCCGGTCGACGTCATCCTCAACCCGCTCGGCATCCCCGGCCGCATGAACTTCGGCCAGGTCCTGGAGACCCACCTCGGGTGGATCGCCAAGCAGGGCTGGGAGGTCGAGGGCAAGCCGAAGTGGGCCGAGCGCCTGCCGGACCACGCGCGCCAGGCCCCGGCCGGCACGAAGGTCGCCACCCCGGTGTTCGACGGAGCGCTCGAGGAGGAGATCGCCGGCCTGCTCGACTCGACGACGGTCACCCGCGACGGCGACCGCCTCATCGGGTCCAGCGGCAAGACGCGCCTGTTCGACGGCCGCTCCGGCGAGCCGTTCCCCGAGCCCGTCTCGGTCGGCTACATGTACATCCTGAAGCTGCACCACCTGGTGGACGACAAGATCCACGCGCGCTCGACGGGTCCCTACTCGATGATCACGCAGCAGCCCCTGGGCGGTAAGGCCCAGTTCGGCGGCCAGCGGTTCGGCGAGATGGAGGTCTGGGCGCTCGAGGCCTACGGCGCCGCGTACGCGCTGCAGGAGCTCCTCACCATCAAGTCGGACGACATCCTCGGCCGCGTGAAGGTGTACGAGGCCATCGTCAAGGGCGAGAACATCCAGGAACCGGGTATCCCCGAGTCCTTCAAGGTCCTGATCAAGGAGATGCAGTCCCTCTGCCTGAACGTCGAGGTCCTCTCGGCGGACGGCCAGGCGGTCAGCCTGCGCGACACGGATGACGAGGTGTTCCGCGCCGCGGAGGAGCTCGGCATCAACATCTCCACCCGCTTCGAGTCGTCCAGCATCGACGACATCTAAGCCCGCTCAAGACTTTCGACTCGAAGCTTTCCAAGGAGAGAAGGAAAATTGCTCGACGTAACAACTTTCGATGAGCTGCGGATCGGCCTGGCCACGGCCGACGACATCCGCCGCTGGTCGCACGGTGAGGTCAAGAAGCCCGAGACCATCAACTACCGCACGCTGAAGCCCGAGAAGGACGGCCTCTTCGGAGAGCAGATCTTCGGACCCAGCCGCGACTGGGAGTGCTCCTGCGGCAAGTACAAGCGGGTGCGCTTCAAGGGGATCGTCTGCGAGCGCTGCGGCGTCGAGGTCACCAAGTCCGCGGTCCGCCGCGAGCGCATGGGCCACATCGAGCTCGCCGCGCCCGTCACGCACATCTGGTACTTCAAGGGCGTCCCGTCGCGCCTCGGCTACCTGCTCGACATGGCGCCGAAGGACCTCGAGAAGGTCATCTACTTCGCCGCCTACATGGTGATCAGCGTGGACGAGGATGCTCGCCACGAGGACATGCCGGGCCTCGAGAACGAGCTCCGGCTCGAGATCAAGACCCTGCAGGACCAGCGCGACAGCCAGATCGCCGAGCGCCTCGGGCGTCTCGAGACCGACCTGGCCGCGCTGGAGGCCGAGGGCGCCAAGAGCGACCAGAAGCGCCGCGCGAAGGACGGCGCCGAGAAGGAGATGGGTCAGACGCGCAAGGCGTTCGACGAGGACATCTCCCGTCTCGAGCGCGTCTGGGAGGAGTTCCGCAGCCTCAAGGTCGGCGAGCTCAAGCCCGAGGACGCCGTCTTCCACGAGCTGCAGGACCGCTTCGGCATCTACTTCGAGGCCCACATGGGCGCCGAGGCGATCCAGAAGCGCCTGGAGGCCTTCGACCTCGAGGCCGAGGGGGAGCTGCTCCGCGAGCAGATCGCCACCGGCAAGGGCCAGAAGAAGATCCGCGCCATCAAGCGCCTGCGCGTCGTCAGCTCCTTCCTCGCCACCGGCAACTCGCCGGCCGCGATGGTGCTGCAGGTCGTCCCGGTCATCCCGCCGGAGCTGCGCCCGATGGTGCAGCTCGACGGCGGCCGGTTCGCGACCAGCGACCTGAACGACCTGTACCGCCGCGTGATCAACCGCAACAACCGCCTCCGTCGTCTGCTGGATCTCGGCGCCCCCGAGATCATCGTCAACAACGAGAAGCGCATGCTGCAGGAGGCCGTCGACGCGCTGTTCGACAACGGCCGCCGCGGTCGTCCCGTCACGGGCACCGGCAACCGCGCGCTCAAGTCCCTCAGCGACATGCTGAAGGGCAAGCAGGGCCGGTTCCGCCAGAACCTGCTCGGCAAGCGCGTGGACTACTCGGGCCGCTCGGTCATCATCGTCGGACCGCAGCTCAAGCTGCACCAGTGCGGTCTGCCCAAGCAGATGGCGCTCGAGCTGTTCAAGCCGTTTGTCATCAAGCGCCTGATCGACCTGAGCCACGCCCAGAACATCAAGGCCGCCAAGCGCATGGTCGAGCGCAGCCGCGGACAGGTCTGGGACGTGCTCGAGGAGATCATCCGCGAGCGCCCCGTGCTGCTCAACCGCGCGCCCACGCTCCACCGCCTGGGCATCCAGGCGTTCGAGCCCCAGCTCGTGGAGGGCAAGGCCATCCAGCTGCACCCGCTCGTCTGCGCCGCGTTCAACGCGGACTTCGACGGCGACCAGATGGCCGTCCACCTGCCCCTGTCGGTCGAGGCCCAGGCCGAGGCGCGCATCCTGATGCTCGCCTCGAACAACATCCTCAAGCCGTCGGACGGACGCCCGGTCACCCTGCCCACGCAGGACATGATCATCGGCCTGCACCACCTGACCACCCTCAAGGAGGGCGTCGCCGGTGAGGGTCGCGCGTTCAGCTCGGTGGCCGAGGCCATCCTGGCGAAGGACCAGCTCTCGCTGGACCTCAACGCCAAGGTGCGCATCCGCCTGCACGACATCTACTTCGGCGAGGGCGAGGCGCCCGAGGGCGTCGAGCTCGACGAGAAGGGCAAGACGGTCGGTCCCGTGCTGCTCGAGACCACCCTCGGTCGCGCGCTGTTCAACGAGACCCTGCCGGTCGACTACCCCTACATCGAGGCCGTCGCCGACAAGGGCAAGCTCTCCGAGATCGTCAACGACCTCGCCGAGCGGTACCCCAAGGTGGAGGTCGCGGCCGCGCTCGACCGGATCAAGGACGCGGGCTTCTACTGGGCCACGCGCTCCGGCGTCACGGTCGCCCTCTCCGACGTGCTGACCCCGCCCTCCAAGGCGGCCATCCTGTCGGGCTACGAGAAGCAGGCCGCCAAGGTCCAGGGCCAGTTCGAGAAGGGCCTCACGACGAACGCCGAGCGTCGTCAGGAGCTCATCGAGATCTGGAACAAGGCCACCGCCGAGGTCGCGAAGGCGATGGAGGACAACCTCCCCGCCGACAACAACATCAACCGCATGGTGTCCTCCGGGGCACGAGGCAACTGGATGCAGGTCCGCCAGATCGCCGGCATGCGCGGCCTCGTGTCGAACCCGAAGGGCGAGATCATCCCCCGCCCGATCGTCCACTCGTACCGCGAGGGCCTGACGGTGGCGGAGTACTTCATCTCCACCCACGGTGCTCGGAAGGGACTGGCCGACACCGCGCTGCGCACCGCCGACTCCGGGTACCTCACCCGTCGTCTGGTGGACGTGTCGCAGGACGTCATCATCCGCGAGGACGACTGCGGCACCGGTCGCGGTCTCGACCTGCCGATCGCCACGAAGGCCGCTGACGGCTCGTCCGTCCGCGACTCCAACGTGGAGAACTCGGTGTACGCCCGCTCGCTGGCCGCCGACGCGGTCAACGAGGCCGGCGAGGTCGTCGCCCCCGCGGGCAGCGACGTCGGCGACGTCATGATCGACCACCTGATCGCTGCCGGCGTGCACGAGATCAAGGTGCGCTCGGTCCTGACCTGCGAGTCCGCCGTCGGCGTGTGCGCGGCCTGCTACGGCCGCTCGCTCGCCACCGGCAAGCTCGTCGACATCGGCGAGGCCGTCGGCATCATCGCGGCCCAGTCGATCGGCGAGCCCGGCACGCAGCTCACGATGCGCACCTTCCACACCGGTGGTGTGGCATCGGCGGATGACATCACGCAGGGTCTGCCCCGCGTGCAGGAGCTCTTCGAGGCCCGCACCCCCAAGGGTGCGTCGCCCATCGCGGAGGCCGCCGGTCGCATCACGATCGAGGACACGGATCGCAGCCGCAAGGTGATCCTGACCCCGGACAACGGCGACGAGCCGCACATCTACCCGGTGCTCAAGCGCGCGACCCTCCTCGTCGAGGACGGCCAGCACGTCGAGCTCGGGCAGCAGCTGCACGTCGGCGCCATCGACCCGAAGGAGGTCCTCCGGGTCAAGGGCGTGCGCGAGGTGCAGAAGCACCTCGTGGGCGGTGTCCAGGGCGTCTACCGCTCGCAGGGCGTCCCGATCCACGACAAGCACATCGAGGTCATCGTGCGGCAGATGCTGCGCAAGGTCACGGTCGTCGAGCACGGCGACACGGACCTCCTCCCCGGTGAGCTGGTCGACCGGGCCCGCTACAACGAGGTCAACCGCGCCACGCTGACGGAGGGCAAGAAGACCGCCTCCGCCCGCCAGGAGGTCATGGGCATCACCAAGGCCTCGCTCGCGACCGAGTCGTGGCTGTCGGCCGCGTCCTTCCAGGAGACGACCCGCGTGCTCACGCAGGCCGCCATGGAGGGCAAGTCCGACCCGCTGATGGGCCTCAAGGAGAACGTCATCATCGGCAAGCTGATCCCGGCCGGGACGGGGCTCGCGAAGTACCGCGACGTCACCGTCACCGCGACGGAGGAGGCGAAGGCCGAGCGCTATCCGAACCGCATCTTCACGGATGAGTCGGTGTTCAACGAGTCCGACCTGAGCTTCGTCGACTTCGACAGCTTCAGCTCGGACGACTACACGCCCGGCACCTACAACTAGGAACGCCGGCGCGTGAGCGCAAGACGAGAAGGGCCCCGCTCCGGCGGGGCCCTTCCTCGTCCCCGGGGCCTTTCCTCGTCCCCGGGGCCTTTCCTCGTCCCCGGGGCCTTTCCTCGTCCCCGGGCGCCTGCCGCGACCGCGGGGCGGGGCCGGGCGCCGTCGCGGCGATACAGTGGGCGGGACCCGGCGGCGGCCGACCCGGGGATGCGAGGAGGCGTCGTGCGGATGCTGGAGGACGTGGTCCTGGCGTGGCGGGCGCACGCCCTGCGCTACGCGACGGAGACCCCGACGGGGCCGAGCGGCGGATCCGGTTCCTGTCCCGCCTGCGAGGCCTCGCCCTTCTCGGAGCAGGACGCCATCCCCCGGGATGCGCCCCACACGGCGATCCACCCCCTCATCGCCGCGCTCGAGGTCGCGCGCGCCGAGGCGGCGCGCGAGGCCAGGGAGAGCCTGTACCGCGAGACCCGCGGGCCCGTCTACCGCGAGCACCCCTTCGGCATGCCCGCGTTCGTCGACTACGGGGAGCGCGAGGAGGAGGTCCAGCGCGTGATCGACCACGCGATGGCGGGCGAGCTCGCACCGCTCGCGCCGGTCATCCGGCAGGCCCTCGACCGCTTCGTCAACCTGCGCCTCCAGGAGCTGGAGGGCGAGATCGGCCCGGTGCCCGACGGCCGTGACGGCACGGATCCCGAGCCGCTCTTCTAGCCGCCGGGCGGTACGCCCGACGACCGGCGTCCGTCATGCGACGACATGGGAATACCGACACGGCGACGGCGTTGAGACCATGGCGGTCGGCGTACCCGGACGGCTTCCGGGACGAGGCGCCGCAGCACCGCCCACGCATCACCCGCACGAGGCGATCCCGCACCGGGGATCCGCCGTGACCGCAAGGACCCCCATGACGCTCCGCTCCCGCCCCCGTACCTCCCTCGCCCTCACCGGCCTCCTGGCCGCGGCCGCCCTCGGCCTCGCGGGCTGCGCCTCGGGCGACGCGGGCACGGGATCCGCGGACGGCACCTCCGGCACCCCCGCCGCCGCGACGAGCCTCTCCGACGTCCAGGCCAAGGGCGAGCTCGTCATCGGCACCGAGGGCACGTACTCGCCGTTCTCCTTCCACGAGGGATCCGGCTCCGGCGCGCTCACGGGCTACGACGTCGAGGTCGCGACCGCGGTCGCCGAGAAGCTCGGCGTGGAGCCGGTCTTCGAGGAGACCCAGTTCGACGGCATCTTCGCGGGCCTCGAGGCCGGGCGCTGGGACGTCATCGCCAACCAGATCTCCATCACGGACGAGCGCGAGCAGGTCTACGACTTCTCCGAGCCGTACACGGTCTCGCCCGGCGTCATCATCGTGAAGGGCTCCGACTCGGGCATCTCCTCGTTCGCCGACCTCGCCGGCAAGACCACCGCGCAGTCGCTCACGAGCAACTGGAACGAGCTCGCGACCGAGAGCGGCGCCCGGGTCGAGGCCGTCGAGGGCTTCGCCCAGGCCGTCACGCTCCTCCAGCAGGGCCGCGTCGACGCGACGATCAACGACCGCCTCACGCTCCTCGACTACCAGAAGCAGCAGGGCGACTCCGACCTGCAGGTGGCCGCGGAGACCGACGACCCGTCGCTCAGCGCGCTCGTCTTCCGCAAGGGCAGCGACGACCTCGTGGCCGCGGTCGACCAGGCCCTCGCCGACCTCCGCGCCGACGGCACGCTCGCGTCGATCTCCGAGGAGTACTTCGGCGCGGACGTCTCGCAGTAGCCCGCCGCGTACGCTGACGGACGAGGACGAGACGAGGGGATCGCATGTCGAGGGAGTGGGACCTGTTCTGGTCGTCCTTCGGGCCGCTCGCGCTCGAGACGATCCGCGGCACCATCCCGCTCGCCCTCGTCACGTTCGCCCTGGGGCTGGCCATCGCCCTGGGCCTCGCGCTCATGCGCCTCTACGGCAACCGGCTGGTGTCCGGGATCGCGCGCTTCTACATCTCGGTCGTGCGCGGCACCCCGCTCCTGGTGCAGCTGTTCGTGATCTTCTACGGCCTGCCGTCCATCGGCGTCGTGCTGCCGCCGTGGCCGAGCGCGGTCATCGCCCTGTCGGTGAACGTGGGCGGCTACGCGGCGGAGATCATCCGCGCGTCGATCCTCTCGGTGCCGCGCGGGCAGTGGGAGGCGGGCCACACCATCGGCATGTCCCGCGCGCTGACGCTGCGCCGGATCATCGTCCCCCAAGCCGCGCGCGTGTCCGTGCCGCCGCTGTCGAACACGTTCATCAGCCTCGTGAAGGACACGTCCCTCGCCTCGGTGATCCTCGTGACCGAGCTCTTCAAGCAGGCGCAGCTCATCGCGTCGTCGACCTTCGAGTACATGCTCCTGTACCTCGAGGCCGCCCTGATCTACTGGCTCGTCTGCCTCGTGCTCTCCTTCGCGCAGACCCGCCTCGAGAGGAGGCTCGACCGGTATGTCGCCCACTGATCCCGCAGCCCGCGCCCCGCGCGCGACCGGCGAGCCCGTCCTCACCGTCCGCGGCCTCCGCAAGTCGTTCGGCGACAACGAGGTCCTCCGCTCCATCGACCTCGAGGTCCTCCGCGGCGGCGTGACCGCGCTCATCGGCCCGAGCGGATCCGGCAAGACCACCGTCCTCCGCTCCCTCAACGGCCTCGAGGTGCCCGAGCAGGGCGTGGTCGAGGTCGCCGCGGCCGACGCCGACTCCCGCGCCGGCACCACCGGCCCGCTGCGCGTCGACTTCGCCGCGAAGCCGCGCCACCGCGAGCTGCTCGCGCTGCGCGACCGCTCGGCCATGGTCTTCCAGCAGTACAACCTGTTCCCGCACAGGACCGTGCTGGAGAACGTCATCGAGGGACCGGTGCAGGTGCAGCGGCGGCCCGTCGCCGAGGCCACGCGGGAGGCGGAGGAGCTGCTCGCCCGCGTGGGCCTCGCCGACAAGCGCGACCAGCATCCCTTCCAGCTGTCCGGCGGGCAGCAGCAGCGCGTGGGGATCGTGCGCGCGCTGGCGCTCCGGCCGCAGATCCTGCTGTTCGACGAGCCGACCTCGGCGCTCGACCCCGAGCTGGTGGGGGAGGTGCTGAGCGTCATCAAGGAGCTCGCCGACGAGGCCTGGACCATGGTGATCGTCACGCACGAGCTCGCCTTCGCCCGGCAGGTCGCCGACGAGGTCGTCTTCATGGACGGGGGAGTGGTCGTCGAGCGCGGGCACCCGTCGCGGATCCTGCAGCACCCGGCCGAGGAGCGCACGCGCCGGTTCCTCCAGCGGCTCCTCGAGCCCTTCTAGCCGCGCGCGGTCATCTCGGCGCTCCCCGGCACGCCGCCCCGGCCGCGGCGCGACGCCGAGGTAGGTTCGAGCCATGACCGACGACAGGCCCGCCCCGCACCGACAGCCCGACGAGGCCGACCAGCCGCTGGATCCCCGCACCCCGGACGAGCGCGCCGCCGCCGCCTTCGACGACGGCCCCGCCGACCGGAGCCCCGACTCCGCGCGCTCCGACACCTCGACCTTCGACCAGACGGCGTTCGTCGCCCCGGGCGACGAGGACCGCGAGGCGCGCGAGCGCGAGCAGCGCGAGTCCGACGCCCGGGTCGCCGAGGCCCGTGAGCGCGACGACCGCGAGCGCGAGGCCCGTGAGGCCGAGGCCCGCGAGGCGGAGGCCCGCCAGCGCGACGTCGAGGACCGGGAGCGCCGCGAGCGCGAGGCCCGCGAGGCGGACGCCCGCGAGCGGGAGGAGCGCGACCGTCGCGCCCGCGACGACGAGGCCGCGCGCCAGTCGCAGTCGCAGCCCATCTACGTGCAGGCCCCCGTCCCGCCGGAGAAGCGCGGCAACCGCGGCTTCGGCGTGCTCATCGCCGTCGTCGCCGCCATCCTCTTCGCCCTGCTCTACTCGCTCGGCACGGCGCTGCTGGCCTCCGTGCGGAACCCCGACGCGTTCGGCGACGTCTTCGGCCGCTACCTGCTGTCGCCCGTCTTCTACGTCCCGACCATCGCGTTCCTCGTCCTCTTCGTGCTGCTCGCGCTCCTGGTCAACCGCGGCAAGTGGTGGGCGTTCGTCCTCGGCGGCCTGCCCGTCGCGATCCTCGTCTACGCCGCCTACGTCGGCACCCGCCTCCTCCAGGGCGGCGTCATGGACCTGGCCCCCTCCGAGCAGGCGCTCCTGCTGCAGCGCACCGTGACCTTCCCCGACGGGATCCTCGCGGGCTTCCTCGCCCGCGAGCTCGTCACCTGGCTGGGCGCCGGCATCAGCGCCCGCGGCCGCCGGGTCAAGGCGAAGAACGTCGAGGCCCGCGCCGAGTACGACCGGAAGCTCCAGGAGCAGCCGGACCACCGCTGACGCGTGTCAGGCTGGGGGAGTGATCCCCCTCCTGGCCGCCGTCATGCACGTCGCGCTCGTCGTGTGCGTGTTCGGCTTCGTCGCCCTCCTCGGCGGTGACGACGTGATCCCCGAGCGGGACGCGGGCGTGCTCCTCGGGCCGGTCATGGTCGTGAGCGCCACGCTGGTGTTCGCCGGCGGGCTCGTCCGCACCGCGCGCGAGGCCGACCGCGACAGGCGGATCCCCGTCCTGCCCGTGCTCGGCTGGGGCGCGGGCGCGTGGCTCGCCTACGGCGTGGTCGGCGCGGTCGTCTACCTCGTCGGCGGCGCGGACGTGTTCGCCAGCCTGGCCTTCGCCGTGCGCCATCTGGTGGATCCGTTCGGCATCGCCGTGCTCGGGATCTCGGCCCTGCTGGGGCTCGGCGCCGTCGCCCTGGCGGCGCGCGGCCCCTCGTCCACCGTTTGACCGGCGAGTCGCGGAACTGTATCGTTGCGGGGGTGTGCGCTCAGGCGTGCGCTCGTGTCGTGCCGTGAAGTCGGTGCGGGCGGGCCCACCAGGAGCGCACCGCTCAGGGTTCGTCCATTCGGCCGGCCCCCACGGCATACCCGCCGGCGCCTCCCACTCCCGTGGTCGGCGGACGCGCGGGTCCAGTTGAACTCGATCCCGCTCTCAGGGCTCGAATGCTGACCATCAACCCGCTGTCACCGTGCAGCATCGAGGAGTCCCGTAGTGCCCACCATCCAGCAGCTGGTCCGCAAGGGCCGCACGCCCAAGGTCGTCAAGACCAAGGCGCCCGCCCTGAAGGCGAACCCCCAGCAGCGCGGCGTCTGCACCCGCGTCTACACGACCACGCCCAAGAAGCCGAACTCGGCCCTGCGCAAGGTCGCCCGCGTCAAGCTCAGCAACGGCCAGGAGGTCACGGCCTACATCCCCGGTGAGGGCCACAACCTCCAGGAGCACTCCATGGTGCTCGTCCGCGGCGGTCGCGTGAAGGACCTGCCCGGCGTCCGCTACAAGATCGTCCGCGGCGCGCTCGACACGCAGGCCGTGAAGAACCGCAAGCAGGCTCGCAGCCGGTACGGCGCGAAGATGGAGAAGAAGTAATGCCTCGCAAGGGTCCCGCCCCCAAGCGCCCCGTCGTCGCAGATCCCGTCTACGGTGCGCCGATCGTCAGCCAGCTCGTCAACAAGATCCTGCTCGACGGCAAGAAGGGCCTCGCCGAGAAGATCGTGTACGACGCCCTCGCCGGCGTCGCCGCGAAGAACGGCCAGGACGCCGTCGTCACGCTGAAGAAGGCGCTCGACAACGTCCGACCGGCCCTCGAGGTCCGCTCGCGCCGCGTGGGTGGCTCCACCTACCAGGTGCCGATCGAGGTCAAGCCGCACCGCGCGAACACCCTCGCGCTCCGCTGGCTCACGACGTACGCCAAGTCGCGTCGCGAGAAGACCATGACCGAGCGTCTCACCAACGAGATCCTCGACGCATCCAACGGCCTCGGTGCCGCGGTCAAGCGCCGCGAGGACACCCACAAGATGGCCGAGTCGAACAAGGCCTTCGCGCACTACCGCTGGTAGTCGACCACCTCGTTCGACAGCACCACCAACCCCTTTCGGAGGAACCTGTGGCACAGGACGTGCTCACCGACCTGAACAAGGTCCGCAACATCGGCATCATGGCTCACATCGATGCCGGCAAGACCACCACCACCGAGCGCATCCTGTACTACACGGGCATCACTCACAAGATCGGCGAGGTCCACGACGGCGCCGCCACGATGGACTGGATGGCCCAGGAGCAGGAGCGCGGCATCACCATCACGTCCGCCGCGACGACGTGCTTCTGGAACAAGAACCAGATCAACATCATCGACACCCCCGGGCACGTCGACTTCACCGTCGAGGTGGAGCGTTCGCTCCGCGTCCTCGACGGCGCGGTCGCCGTGTTCGACGGCAAGGAGGGCGTCGAGCCCCAGTCCGAGACGGTGTGGCGCCAGGCCGACAAGTACGACGTGCCGCGCATCTGCTTCGTCAACAAGATGGACAAGCTCGGCGCCGACTTCTACTTCACGGTCGACACGATCATCAACCGCCTCGGCGCCAAGCCGCTGGTCATCCAGCTGCCCATCGGCGCGGAGGGCGGCTTCGAGGGCGTCGTCGACCTCGTCGAGATGCGCGCGCTGACCTGGCGGGGCGACTCCAAGGGAGACGTCGCGCTCGGTGCGAAGTACGACATCGAGGAGATCCCCGCGGACCTCAAGGACAAGGCGGACGAGTACCGGGCCAAGCTGCTCGAGACCGTCGCCGAGACCGACGACGTGCTGCTCGAGAAGTACTTCGGCGGCGAGGAGCTGACGGTGGCGGAGATCAAGGCCGCCATCCGCAAGCTCACCGTCAACAGCGAGATCTACCCCGTGCTCTGCGGCTCCGCGTTCAAGAACCGCGGCGTCCAGCCGATGCTCGACGCGGTCATCGACTACCTCCCCAGCCCGCTCGACGTGCCCCCCATGGAGGGCCACGACGTGCGCGACGAGGAGAAGGTCATCATCCGCAAGCCGGACTCGACCGAGCCCTTCTCGGCGCTCGCGTTCAAGGTCGCGGTGCACCCGTTCTTCGGTCGCCTCACCTACGTGCGCGTCTACTCGGGTCACATCGCGAGCGGCTCGCAGGTCATCAACTCGACCAAGGGCAAGAAGGAGCGCATCGGGAAGATCTTCCAGATGCACTCCAACAAGGAGAACCCGGTCGACTCGGTCACCGCCGGTCACATCTACGCGGTCATCGGCCTCAAGGACACGACCACGGGCGACACGCTCTGCGACCCGACGGACCAGATCGTCCTCGAGTCGATGACGTTCCCCGAGCCCGTCATCGAGGTCGCCATCGAGCCGAAGACGAAGGCCGACCAGGAGAAGCTGGGTGTCGCCATCCAGAAGCTCGCCGAGGAGGACCCGACCTTCCGCACCGAGCAGAACCAGGAGACCGGTCAGACGGTCATCAAGGGCATGGGCGAGCTCCACCTCGACATCCTGGTGGACCGCATGAAGCGCGAGTTCAACGTCGAGGCGAACGTCGGCAAGCCGCAGGTCGCGTACCGCGAGACCATCCGCGGCACCGTCGACAAGCACGACTTCACCCACAAGAAGCAGACGGGTGGATCGGGCCAGTTCGCCAAGATCCAGATCAAGATCGAGCCCATGGAGGTGACCGCGGAGAAGACCTACGAGTTCGACAACAAGGTCACCGGCGGTCGCGTCCCCCGGGAGTACATCCCCTCGGTGGACGCGGGCATCCAGGACGCCCTCCAGGTCGGCATCCTCGCCGGCTACCCGATGGTCGGCGTGAAGGCGACGCTGCTCGACGGCGCCGCGCACGACGTCGACTCCTCGGAGATGGCGTTCAAGATCGCCGGCTCGATGGCCTTCAAGGAGGCCGCGCGCAAGGCGAAGCCCGTGCTGCTCGAGCCGCTCATGGCCGTCGAGGTCCGCACGCCCGAGGAGTACATGGGCGACGTCATCGGCGACCTGAACTCCCGTCGTGGGCAGATCCAGGCGATGGAGGACGCGAGCGGCGTGAAGGTCATCACCGCGAACGTCCCCCTGTCGGAGATGTTCGGCTACGTCGGCGACCTGAGGAGCAAGACCTCCGGCCGCGCGGTGTACTCGATGAGCTTCGGCAGCTACGCCGAGGTCCCGAAGGCTGTCGCCGACGAGATCGTCCAGAAGAACAAGGGCGAGTAGCCCTCCAGTTCGAGCGGCATCCGCCGTTTCAGTACCATAAGCAAGATCTCCAACACGCAGGGCGTCCGGGAACGACCGGACGCCCCGCAACCGAGTCCTGAGGAGGACCCACAGTGGGTAAGGCCAAGTTCGAGCGGACCAAGCCGCACGTCAACATCGGAACGATCGGTCACGTCGACCACGGCAAGACGACGCTGACGGCAGCGATCTCCAAGGTCCTGGCGGACAAGTTCCCGTCCGCGACCAACGTGCAGCGCGACTTCGCGTCCATCGACTCCGCTCCCGAGGAGCGCCAGCGCGGCATCACGATCAACATCTCGCACGTCGAGTACGAGACGCCCAAGCGTCACTACGCTCACGTCGACGCCCCGGGTCACGCTGACTACATCAAGAACATGATCACGGGCGCCGCCCAGATGGACGGCGCGATCCTCGTGGTCGCCGCCACCGACGGCCCCATGGCGCAGACGCGTGAGCACGTGCTGCTCGCGAAGCAGGTCGGCGTGCCGTACCTGCTCGTCGCGCTCAACAAGTCCGACATGGTCGACGACGAGGAGATCCTCGAGCTCGTCGAGCTCGAGGTCCGCGAGCTGCTCTCCAGCCAGGACTTCGACGGCGACAACGCCCCCGTCGTCCAGGTCTCCGGCCTCAAGGCGCTCGAGGGCGACGAGAAGTGGGTCGAGCAGATCGTCAAGCTCATGGACGCGGTCGACGAGTCCATCCCGGAGCCCGTCCGCGACAAGGACAAGCCGTTCCTCATGCCCGTCGAGGACGTCTTCACGATCACCGGTCGTGGAACCGTCGTCACGGGTCGCGCCGAGCGCGGCACCCTCGCCATCAACTCGGACGTCGAGATCGTGGGCATCCGTCCCACCGTCAAGACCACCGTCACGGGCATCGAGATGTTCCACAAGCAGCTCGACGAGGCCTGGGCCGGCGAGAACTGCGGGCTCCTGCTCCGCGGCACCAAGCGCGAGGACGTCGAGCGCGGCCAGGTCATCGTCAAGCCGGGTTCGGTCACGCCGCACACGGACTTCGAGGGCACCGCGTACATCCTCTCCAAGGAGGAGGGCGGGCGTCACAACCCGTTCTACGCGAACTACCGTCCGCAGTTCTACTTCCGCACCACCGACGTCACCGGCGTCATCACGCTGCCCGAGGGCACCGAGATGGTCATGCCCGGCGACACCACCGACATGAACGTCGCGCTGATCCAGCCGATCGCCATGGAGGAGGGCCTCGGCTTCGCCATCCGCGAAGGTGGCCGAACCGTCGGCGCCGGCACGGTCACGAAGATCGTCAAGTAGCACAGCTCCACCAGCACGACCAGCACCACCTCCGACAGGGTCGGGCCGTCATGGCCCGGCCCTGTCGGCCGTTAAGGGGGCTCGATGTGTCACGGCTGGCCGGGAGCCCTCGCATCGTGCACTAACCGACGGCGGCGGGACGCGTAGGTTCGATCAATGGTCAGACTCCGGCGCAGCGACGCCACCGGCAAGGGCTACACCCGCAAGAGGGCCGGCAAGGGCTGGACGTACCTCGACGCCGACGGGAACCGCGTCACCGACAAGGCGCTCCGCGCGCGCATGGAGCACCTCGGCATCCCGCCGGCGTGGACCGACGTCTGGATCGCGCCGTACGAGAACGGCCACGTGCAGGCCACGGGCATGGACAGCGCCGGCCGCCGGCAGTACATCTACCACCCGACCTGGCGCGAGCAGAAGGACCGGATCAAGTTCGACCGCGCGCTGCAGCTCGCCGAGTCGCTGCCGGCCGCCCGTCGCCAGGTCACCATCCACCTCCGCCAGGACGGGTACACGCGGGAGCGGGCGCTGGCCGCCGGCTTCCGGATGCTCGACACGGGCAGCCTCCGGGTCGGCAGCGAGCGGTACACGGAGTCGAACGGCAGCCACGGGCTGTCGACGCTGCTCTGCTCCCACGTGACGGTCCACGAGGACACCGTCCACCTCGAGTTCCCCGCGAAGAGCGGCCAGGAGTGGTCGAGCGACATCCGCGACCGCGATCTCGTCCAGGTCGTGCGGGGGCTGCAGGACCGGGGTCCGAACGCGCGGCTGCTGGCGTACGAGGACGGCGACGCGTGGCATCCGCTCGGCGCGGCCGACATCAACGAGTACGTACGCGAGCGCACCGGCGGCGAGTTCACCGCGAAGGACTTCCGCACGCTGCACGGCACCGTCGCCGCCGCGATCAGCCTCGCGAAGCACGGACCGGAGGAGACGAAGGCCAAGCGGCAGCGCGCGCTGGCGCAGGCCTACCGGGACGCCGCGGAGGTCCTGAGCAACACCCCGACCATCGCGAAGAACAGCTACGTGGATCCGCGCCTCGTCGACGAGTACGCGCACGGCCGGACCATCGACCCGCACCGCCTCGCCTCGGGGGAGACGGAGCTCCGGAACCTGCTGTTCCGGTGAGCGGGACGGGGTTCCACGCGCCTCCCCTCGGGGCGCCGCCAGCCCCGGAAACACGGGGGTGCGAGCGCGACACGCCCGGGTTGCACGCATGGCCGGACTATGACAAACTCTTCTAGTTCAACATTCCGACGCACGCCGCCCTGCGCGCGAGACGTCGGATCACTGCCAGGCAGTGCATAGCCGCCCGGAGCGCACGTCGCTCCCGGAGCAGGTTAGGCCGCGGGCAGCAGAGCAGAGGCACACGACACCCACCGGATGAGCACCGCTCGTCCGCGCCCGCATGCGGGCGGGTGCACGAGCTGCCCGAGGCCGCGTCCCACGATGCGCGCCCGGGTGCACGACGGAGGCGACGCGCCATCAGGCGCAGCGCACCGAGCGAGGGACACACGCGTCCAATACGGTCCGAGGCCGCATGACGCACGAAAGAGAGAGAGTCACACATGGCGGGACAGAAGATCCGCATCCGACTTAAGTCGTACGACCACTCGGTCATCGACTCCTCGGCCCGGAAGATCGTCGACACGGTGACCCGCGCGGGCGCCACGGTCGTCGGCCCGGTGCCGCTGCCCACGGAGAAGAACGTGATCTGCGTGATCCGTTCCCCCCACAAGTACAAGGACAGCCGCGAGCACTTCGAGATGCGCACGCACAAGCGTCTGATCGACATCGTCGACCCGACGCCGAAGGCGGTCGACTCGCTCATGCGACTCGACCTCCCGGCCGACGTCAACATCGAGATCAAGCTCTAAGGGAACCCATGTCTACCGCTAACAGGACTTTCACCGGTCTGCTCGGCACGAAGCTGGGCATGACGCAGGTGTGGGACGAGAACAACAAGCTCATCCCCGTGACCGTCGTGCAGATCACCCCGAACGTCGTCACCCAGGTGCGCACGCCCGAGGTCGACGGCTACGGCGCCATCCAGATCGCCTACGGCCAGATCGACCCGCGCAAGGCCGACAAGCCGAGCACCGGTCACTTCGACAAGGCCGGCGTGACGCCGCGCCGCCACCTCACCGAGGTCCGCACGGCCGACTTCGCCGAGTACACGCTCGGCCAGGAGATCACCGTCGGCGCCTTCGAGCCCGGCACCAAGGTCGACGTCGTCGGCACCAGCAAGGGCAAGGGCTTCGCCGGCGTCATGAAGCGCCACAACTTCAAGGGCGTCTCCGCCTCGCACGGTTCGCACCGCAACCACCGCAAGCCCGGCTCCATCGGCGCCTCCTCGACCCCCAGCCGTGTCTTCAAGGGCATGCGCATGGCCGGTCGCATGGGCGGCGAGCGCGTCACCGTGCTGAACCTCGTCGTCCACAGCGTGGACGCCGAGAAGGGCCTCCTGCTCGTCAAGGGCGCAGTGCCCGGCGCGCGTGGCCGCATCGTCTTCGTCCGCAACGCAGTGAAGGGGAAGTAGTCATGGCTACCGACACCCAGCTCGACGTCCTCGACGCGACCGGTGCAGTCACCGGCTCCGTCGACCTGCCCGCGTCGATCTTCGACGTGCAGACCAACGTCCCGCTCATCCACCAGGTCGTCGTCGCCCAGCTCGCCGCGGCGCGCCAGGGAACGCACAAGACCAAGGGCCGCGGCGAGGTCTCCGGCGCCGGCCGCAAGCCGTTCAAGCAGAAGGGAACCGGTCGCGCTCGTCAGGGCTCGATCCGCGCCCCCCAGATGACCGGCGGTGGCATCGTCCACGGACCCACGCCCCGCAACTACTCGCAGCGCACCCCCAAGAAGATGATCGCCGCGGCTCTGCTCGGCGCGCTCTCCGACCGCGCGCGCGGCGCCCGCCTCCACGTCATCGAGAGCCTCTCCGCCGGAGACGTCCCCTCGACGAAGACCGTGGTCGCGCTGCTCGACGGCATCGCCACGAGCAAGCACGTCCTCATCGTCCTGGAGCGCACCGACGAGGTCAGCCTCCGCAGCGTGCGCAACATCCCGACGGTCCACGTGCTGTCCTACGACCAGCTCAACGCGTACGACGTGCTCGTGAGCGACGACATCGTCTTCACGAAGGGCGCGTTCGACGCGTTCGTCGAGTCGAAGACGGCCAAGGAAGAGGTTGCCGCATGAGCGCCACCCAGAAGGACCCCCGCGACATCATCATCGCGCCGGTCGTCTCCGAGAAGAGCTACGGCCTGATCGACCAGGGCAAGTACACGTTCATCGTGGACCCCCGCTCGAACAAGACCGAGATCAAGCTCGCGATCGAGAAGATCTTCGGCGTGCAGGTCGCGTCGGTCAACACGCTCAACAAGCAGGGCAAGACCCGCCGGACCAAGTTCGGGATGGGCAAGCGCAAGGACACCAAGCGCGCCATCGTCTCCCTCAAGTCGGGCTCCATCGACATCTTCACGACTGTCGGCTGAGACCGGGACTAGGAAAACACCAATGGCTATTCGCAAGTACAAGCCCACGACCCCGGGTCGTCGCGGTTCGTCCGTCGCCGACTTCGTGGAGATCACGCGCTCGACGCCCGAGAAGTCGCTGCTCCGCCCGCTCTCCAAGACCGGTGGCCGCAACAACCAGGGTCGGATCACGACCCGTCACATCGGTGGTGGCCACAAGCGCCAGTACCGCGTGATCGACTTCAAGCGCAACGACAAGGACGGCGTCATCGCGACCGTCGCCCACATCGAGTACGACCCCAACCGCACGGCGCGCATCGCGCTCCTGCACTTCATCGACGGCACGAAGCGCTACATCCTCGCGCCGAACAAGCTGAAGCAGGGCGACAAGATCGAGTCGGGCGCCCAGGCCGACATCAAGCCCGGCAACAACCTGCCGCTGCGCAACATCCCGACGGGTACCGTCATCCACGCCATCGAGCTCCGCCCCGGCGGCGGCGCGAAGATGGCCCGCTCCGCCGGCGCCTCCGTGCGCCTCGTGGCGAAGGACGGCCCCTACGCCCAGCTGCGCCTGCCCTCCGGCGAGATCCGGAACGTCGATGCGCGCTGCCGCGCGACCATCGGCGAGGTCGGCAACGCCGAGCAGTCGAACATCAACTGGGGCAAGGCCGGCCGCATGCGCTGGAAGGGCGTCCGCCCGACCGTCCGCGGTGTCGCGATGAACCCCGTCGACCACCCGCACGGTGGTGGTGAGGGCAAGACCTCCGGTGGACGCCACCCGGTCAGCCCGTGGGGCCAGAAGGAAGGCCGCACGCGCCACATCAACAAGCCCAGCGACAAGCTCATCGTTCGCCGCCGCAACGCCGGCAAGAAGCGCAAGTAGGAGTTGTAGAAGATGCCACGCAGTCTGAAGAAGGGCCCCTTCGTCGACGACCACCTGCTCCGCAAGGTGATCTCGGCGAACGAGGCCAGCAGCAAGAACGTGATCAAGACCTGGTCGCGCCGCTCGATGATCATCCCGGCGATGCTGGGTCACACCATCGCGGTGCACGACGGTCGCAAGCACGTCCCCGTGTTCGTCACGGAGTCCATGGTCGGACACAAGCTCGGCGAGTTCGCGCTCACGCGCACCTTCCGCGGCCACGTGAAGGACGACAAGAAGGGTCGTCGCCGCTAGCGCGGCGACGAGAAGGAGGAGAGAAATGGTGGAGTCGATCGCACGCGTGCGTCACATCCGCGTCACCCCCCAGAAGGCCCGTCGTGTCGTGGACCTGATCCGTGGCAAGCAGGCCGAGGAGGCCCTGGCCATCCTGAAGTTCGCGCCGCAGGGCGCGAGCGAGCCGATCTACAAGCTGGTGGCCTCGGCCATGGCGAACGCGCGGGTCAAGGCCGACGCGTCCAACAGCTTCCTCGCGGAGCAGGACCTCTACATCGCCAAGGCGTTCGTGGACGAGGGCACCACCCTCAAGCGGTTCCAGCCGCGCGCACAGGGTCGCGCATTCCGTATCAACAAGCGCACCAGCCACATCACGGTCGTCCTCGCGACGCCGGATGAGGCGGACGTGGCGACGACCACGAAGAAGGCGAGCAAGTAATGGGACAGAAGGTCAACCCGTACGGGTTCCGTCTCGGGATCACGACCGACCACGTGTCGCGTTGGTTCTCGGACAGCACGAAGAAGGGGCAGCGTTACAGCGACTACGTCGCCGAGGACGTGCGCATCCGCACCATGCTGAAGACGAGCCTCGACCGCGCCGGAGTGGCGCGCATCGAGATCGAGCGCACCCGTGACCGTGTCCGCGTGGACATCTACACGGCCCGCCCGGGCATCGTCATCGGCCGCCGCGGCGTCGAGGCCGAGCGCATCCGCGCCGACCTCGAGAAGCTCACGGGCAAGCAGATCCAGCTGAACATCCTCGAGGTGAAGAACCCCGAGGCCGAGGCGCAGCTGGTCGCCCAGGGCATCGCCGAGCAGCTCGCGGGTCGTGTGGCGTTCCGCCGCGCGATGCGCAAGGGCCTGCAGGGCGCGCAGCGCGCCGGCGCCAAGGGCGTCCGCATCCAGGTGTCCGGCCGCCTCGGCGGCGCCGAGATGAGCCGTTCGGAGTTCTACCGCGAGGGCCGCGTGCCGCTGCACACCCTCCGCGCGAACATCGACTACGGCTTCTACGAGGCCCGCACGTCCTTCGGCCGCATCGGCGTGAAGGTCTGGGTCTACAAGGGCGACATCACCAACAAGGATCTCGCTCGCGAGCAGGCGAACCAGAAGTCGTCGCGCCCCGAGCGTCGTAACGACCGTTCCGACGGTCGAACCGGAGATCGCCGCACCAACGCGCCGCGCACCGCGCCGGCCGCCGAGGCAGCGCCGGTCGCCGCAGCAGGAGTTGAGGCGTAACCATGTTGATCCCCCGTCGAGTCAAGTACCGCAAGCAGCACCACCCCGGCCGTTCCGGCCAGGCGACCGGTGGCACCACCGTGTCGTTCGGTGAGTACGGCATCCAGGCCCTCACGCCCGCCTACGTCACCAACCGCCAGATCGAGTCCGCTCGAATCGCCATGACGCGTCACGTCAAGCGCGGCGGGAAGGTGTGGATCAACATCTACCCCGACCGCCCGCTCACCAAGAAGCCCGCCGAGACCCGCATGGGTTCCGGAAAGGGCTCGCCCGAGTGGTGGGTCGCGAACGTCAAGCCGGGTCGCGTCCTCTTCGAGCTCGCCGGCGTCGACGACGTCACGGCGCGCGAGGCGCTCACCCGGGCCATCCACAAGCTGCCCCTCAAGGCACGCATCATCAAGCGCGAGGAAGGCGACGCATAATGGCGATCGGTTCCAAGGAGCTCGCCCCCGTCGAGCTGGACACTTTCGAGGACGAGCGACTCGTCGAAGAGCTGAAGAAGGCCAAGGAGGAGCTGTTCAACCTGCGCTTCCAGTCGGCCACCGGTCAGCTCGACAGCCACGGCCGCCTCCGCGCGGTCAAGCGCGACATCGCTCGGATCTACACGGTCATCCGCGAGCGCGAGCTGGGCATCCGTGCCACGCCCGTCCCCGTCGAGGTCCCCGAGAAGCCCGAGAAGAAGAAGGCGACGAAGAAGGCCGCGAAGGCCGACGACGCCGCCGTCACCGAGAAGGCTGAGGAGGCTTGATCATGGCGAACGCCGAAGAGAAGAACACGGCTGACACCGCGACGGCCGACCGCGGCTACCGCAAGTCCCGTCGTGGCTACGTCACCAGCGACAAGATGGACAAGACCATCGTCGTCGAGGTCGAGGACCGCGTGAAGCACCCGCTGTACGGCAAGGTCATCCGCCGCACCTCCAAGGTCAAGGCGCACGACGAGGCGAACACCGCCGGCATCGGCGACCTGGTCCTGATCAACGAGACCCGTCCCCTCAGCGCCTCCAAGCGCTGGCGCCTGGTCGAGATCCTCGAGAAGGCCAAGTAGCCCCGGCTGCTTGGATAAGGAGCAACAGTGATTCAGCAGGAATCCCGCCTCAAGATCGCCGACAACACGGGTGCCAAGGAGATCTTGACCATCCGCGTGCTCGGTGGCTCGGGTCGCCGCTACGCCGGCCTCGGTGACATCATCGTCGCGACCGTCAAGGACGCGATCCCCGGCGGAAACGTCAAGAAGGGCGAGGTCGTCAAGGCCGTCATCGTCCGCACCAAGAAGGAGACGCGCCGTCCCGACGGCTCGTACATCAAGTTCGACGAGAACGCCGCCGTCATCCTGAACAGCAACGGGGAGCCCCGCGGCACCCGCATCTTCGGACCGGTGGGCCGCGAGCTCCGGGACAAGAAGTTCATGAAGATCATCTCGCTGGCACCGGAGGTCATTTAGTCATGGCGAACATCAAGAAGGGTGACCTCGTGCAGGTCATCACGGGTCGCACGCAGGCCAAGGGCGGCGACCGGGGCAAGCAGGGCCGCGTCCTGTCCGTCCTGGTCGAGCGCAACCGCGTCGTCGTCGAGGGCGTGAACTTCATCACGAAGCACGTCCGCGTCGGCCAGACGCAGCGCGGCTCCAAGACCGGCGGCATCGAGACCGTCGAGGCGCCCATCCACATCTCCAACGTCGCGCTCGTCGACCCCGAGTCCAAGAAGCCCACGCGAGTCGGCTTCCGGACCGAGCAGGTCGAGAAGGACGGCGTCTCCAAGACCGTCCGCGTCCGCTACGCCAAGAAGTCAGGTAAGGACCTCTAGCAATGACCGACACCGCAACCGCTGGCACGGCCGAGGGCACGCAGCTCCCGCGCCTGAAGCAGAAGTACCGCTCCGAGATCGTCAGCCAGCTGACCGCTGATCTCGGCTTCACGAACGTGCACCAGGTGCCCGGGCTCACGAAGATCGTCGTGAACATGGGCGTCGGCGACGCGGCTCGCGACGGCAAGATCATCGACGGCGCGGTCGCCGACCTCACCAAGATCACGGGCCAGAAGCCGCAGGTCACGAAGGCCCGCAAGTCGATCGCCCAGTTCAAGCTGCGTGAGGGCCAGGCCATCGGCACCCACGTGACGCTGCGCGGCGACCGCATGTGGGAGTTCCTCGACCGGCTGCTGTCCCTCGCCCTGCCCCGCATCCGCGACTTCCGCGGGCTCAGCCCGAAGCAGTTCGACGGCAACGGCAACTACACGTTCGGTCTCAACGAGCAGTCCATGTTCCACGAGATCGACCAGGACCGCATCGACCGGGTCCGCGGCATGGACATCACGGTCGTCACGACCGCTCGGACGGACGACGAGGGGCGCGCGCTGCTCAAGGCGCTCGGCTTCCCGTTCCAGACGCCCGAGAACACGCCGTAACCAGCACCACCCGCACGACCAGCACCACCGCACGATCGGCGCCGGGCACCTCCGCCCGGCGCCGCCACCACCACAGGTCGTCATCCGTGTCCGGATGAACGAAACCAGGCGAGAGAGGCACCACCAGATATGACAATGACCGACCCGGTCGCTGACATGCTGACCCGACTCCGGAACGCGAACTCCGCGCACCACGACACGGTCTCCATGCCGCACTCCAAGCTCAAGTCGCACATCGCCGACATCCTCAAGTCCGAGGGCTTCATCGCCGGCTGGGACGTCGCGGACGCCCGCGTCGGCCAGACGCTGACGCTCAGCCTCAAGTTCGGCCCGGACCGCGAGCGCTCCATCCGGGGCATCAAGCGCGTGTCGAAGCCCGGCCTCCGCGTGTACGCGAAGTCCGCGGAGATCCCCCAGGTCCTCGGTGGCCTCGGGGTCGCCATCCTGTCCACCTCCTCGGGGCTCCTCACGGACCGCCAGGCTGCGAAGAAGGGCGTGGGTGGGGAAGTCCTCGCCTACGTGTGGTAACGACATGTCCCGCATCGGAAGACTCCCCATCGACGTCCCCGCAGGGGTCGACGTCACCGTCACCGGCCAGGTCGTCACGACCAAGGGCCCCAAGGGCGAGCTGAGCCTCACCATCGCCCAGCCGATCCGCGCCGAGGTCCAGGACGGACAGGTGCTCGTCACCCGTCCCGACGACGAGCGCGAGTCGCGCTCGCTCCACGGCCTCACGCGCAGCCTCATCGCCAACCAGATCATCGGCGTCACCACGGGCTACACCAAGGGCCTCGAGATCGTCGGCACGGGTTACCGCGTCGCGATCAAGGACAAGGGCGTCGAGTTCGCGCTCGGCTTCTCGCACCCCGTGTACGTCGAGGCGCCCGAGGGCATCAGCTTCACCGTCGAGGGCGTCAACAAGATGACCGTCGTCGGCATCGACAAGCAG
Source organism: Clavibacter michiganensis (assembly GCF_002151125.1). Lineage (GTDB taxonomy): Bacteria > Actinomycetota > Actinomycetes > Actinomycetales > Microbacteriaceae > Clavibacter > Clavibacter michiganensis_C. The sequence continues at coordinate 61,732 of NZ_MDJZ01000017.1, read as the reverse complement.
CTCGTCGGCGAGACGGCCGCCAACATCCGCAAGATTCGCAAGCCCGAGCCCTACAAGGGCAAGGGCGTCCGCTACGCCGGCGAGAACGTTCGCCGCAAGGCCGGAAAGAGTGGTAAGTGATCATGGCTCTCGGAGTTAGAGGAAAAAGCAAGTCCGCCGCCCGCGGCCGCAGGCACGCACGCCTGCGCAAGAAGGTCGAGGGCACCGAGCTGCGTCCGCGCCTGGTCGTCACCCGTTCGGCCCGTCACGTCTTCGTGCAGGTCGTGGATGACAGCCGTGGTCACACCGTCGCGTCCGCGTCGACCCTCGAGGCCGACATGCGCACGTTCGACGGCGACAAGACCGCCAAGTCGCGCAAGGTCGGCGAGCTCGTCGCCGAGCGCGCCAAGGCGGCCGGCGTGGAGAGCGTCGTATTCGATCGTGGTGGCAACCGCTACGCAGGACGCGTCGCGGCCATCGCCGAAGGAGCTCGAGAGGGTGGTCTGAGCCTGTGAGCGCAGCCGAGAACAACAACAAGGAGCCCGAGGTCGTGGCAGTGGCGGAGACGCCCGTCGAGACCGCGGCGTCCACCGCACCCGCGCAGAACGAGGGCCGCGAGGGCCGTCGTGGCGGGCGTGACCGGAACCAGGGCGGCCGCGACAGCCGCGGCGGCCGTGATGCCGACAAGAGCCAGTTCCTGGAGCGCGTCGTCACCATCAACCGCGTGTCCAAGGTCGTCAAGGGCGGTCGTCGCTTCAGCTTCACCGCGCTCGTGATCGTCGGAGACGGCAACGGACTGGTCGGCGTCGGCTACGGCAAGGCCCGCGAGGTCCCGACCGCCATCTCCAAGGGGGTCGAGGAGGCGAAGAAGAACTTCTTCCGCGTCCCCCGCATCGGCCTGACCATCCCGCACGCCGTGCAGGGTGAGGCCTCCGCCGGAGTCGTCCTCCTGCGTCCCGCGTCCGCGGGTACCGGCGTCATCGCCGGTGGCCCCGTCCGCGCGGTGCTCGAGTGCGCCGGCATCCACGACGTGCTGAGCAAGTCGCTCGGCTCGTCGAACACGATCAACATCGTGCACGCCACGGTCGAGGCGCTCAAGCAGCTCGAGGAGCCGCGCGCCGTCGCAGCTCGTCGTGGGCTCGAGCTGGAGCAGGTCGTCCCGGCCCGCATCCTCCGCGCCCAGCGTGCCGAGGCCGACGCGAAGGCAGGTGTCTGATGGCTCAGCTCCGAGTGACGCAGATCAAGTCCAAGATCAGCGAGAAGCAGAACCAGCGCGACACCCTGCGGAGCCTCGGGCTCCGTCGCATCGGTGCCGTGGTGGTCCGAGAGGACAACGCCCAGAACCGCGGCTACGTCAACACCGTCGCGCACCTGGTGAAGGTGGAGGAGATCGACTGATGGCTGAGAAGAACGAGTCGGCCGAGGCGCCTGTGAAGGCGCCCAAGGCCGCACCCAAGAAGACCGCGAAGGCCCCTGCGGCCGCCGCCGCCTCCGCTGAGACGACCACGGTCGGCCAGACGGAGACGGTCAAGCGCGAGCAGGTCCTCAAGGTCCACCACCTCCGTCCCGCCGCCGGGGCCAAGAAGGCACGCCAGCGTGTCGGCCGCGGTGAGGGCTCGAAGGGCAAGACCGCGGGTCGTGGCACCAAGGGCACGAAGGCCCGCTACACGGTCCGCGTCGGCTTCGAGGGTGGGCAGATGCCGCTGCACATGCGCACCCCGAAGCTCCGCGGGTTCAAGAACCCGTTCCGCGTCGAGTACCAGGTCGTGAACCTGGAGAAGCTCGCCGTGCTCTACCCCGACGGCGGCGACGTCACCACGAGCGACCTGGTCGCCAAGGGTGCCGTGCGCAAGAACGAGAAGGTCAAGGTCCTCGGGGACGGCGACATCTCGGTTAAGCTGACGGTTGCTGTCGACAAGGTCTCCGGCTCCGCTGCGGAGAAGATCGTCGCAGCAGGCGGCTCCGTCAAGTAGCACTGCAGGACGCACGGGAGGGGCGGTCGGGAAACCGACCGCCCCTACCGGCACCTGGGGCCGCATCGGGTCGGCCCGACCCCCGCCTCCCGGCGGACCTCCCACAGAAAGCAGGACACCCTCCGTGTTGAGCGCCGTCGTCAGGATCTTCCGCACCCCCGATCTGCGTCGCAAGATCGGGTTCACGCTGGGCATCATCGCCCTCTTCCGCCTCGGATCCTTCATCCCGGCGCCGTTCGTCGACTTCGCCAACGTGCAGTCGTGCCTCGCGGCGAACCAGGGCACCTCGGGCCTCTACGAGCTCGTCAACCTCTTCAGCGGCGGAGCGCTGCTGAAGCTCTCCATCTTCGCGCTGGGCATCATGCCGTACATCACGGCGTCGATCATCGTCCAGCTGCTCCGCGTGGTCATCCCGCACTTCGACACCCTCTACAAGGAGGGCCAGTCCGGCCAGGCCAAGCTCACGCAGTACACGCGCTACCTCACGATCGCCCTCGCGGTGCTCCAGTCCACGACGCTCATCACGGTCGCGCGCAGCGGTGCGCTCTTCGGCCAGACCAACGTCAGCGCCTGCACGCAGCTCATCACGAACGACGCCTGGTACGCGATCATGCTCATGGTCATCACGATGACCGCCGGCACCGGCCTCATCATGTGGATGGGCGAGCTCATCACCGAGCGCGGCATCGGCAACGGCATGTCGCTCCTCATCTTCACGTCGGTCGCCGCCGCGTTCCCCACCTCGCTCCTCGCGATCCAGCAGAGCCGCGGCTGGGAGGTCTTCGCCCTCGTCATCCTGGTCGGGCTCCTCGTCGTCGCCGCCGTCGTCTACGTCGAGCAGTCGCAGCGTCGGATCCCCGTCCAGTACGCCAAGCGCATGGTCGGCCGCCGCACCTACGGCGGCAACAACACCTACATCCCCATCAAGGTGAACATGGCCGGCGTCGTGCCCGTCATCTTCGCGTCGTCGCTGCTGTACCTGCCCGCCCTGGTCGCGCAGTTCAACCAGCCGCCCGTCGGCCAGCCGCCGGCGCCGTGGGTCCAGTGGATCACCGACAACCTCACCACGGGCGACCACCCGCTCTACATGGCGATGTACTTCCTGCTCATCGTCGGCTTCACGTACTTCTACGTCGCCATCACCTTCAACCCGGAGGAGGTCGCCGACAACATGAAGAAGTACGGCGGCTTCATCCCCGGCATCCGCGCGGGACGCCCGACGGCGGAGTACCTCGACTACGTGCTCACGCGCATCACGCTGCCGGGCTCGCTGTACCTCGGGCTCATCGCGCTCCTGCCGCTCATCGCCCTGTCGCTCGTCGGCGCCAACCAGAACTTCCCGTTCGGCGGCGCGAGCATCCTGATCGTCGTCGGCGTCGGCCTCGAGACGGTGAAGCAGATCGACTCGCAGCTGCAGCAGCGGCACTACGAGGGGCTGCTGAAGTGACCCGGCTCCTCATCGTCGGCCCGCCCGGTGCGGGCAAGGGCACGCAGGCGAAGCGCATCGCGGAGGAGTTCGGGATCCCGGACGTCTCCACGGGCGACATCTTCCGGCAGAACATCAAGGACCGCACGGAGCTCGGCCAGCAGGTGCAGGCTCTCGTCGACGCGGGCGACTACGTGCCGGACGAGCTCACCAACCGGCTAATCACCGCGCGCCTCCAGGAGGAGGACGCGCAGGGGGGCTTCCTGCTCGACGGCTACCCGCGCACGCTCGACCAGGTCGCGTACCTGGAGGAGCTGCTGCAGGGGTGGGGCCAGGAGCTCGACGCCGTGATCCAGCTCGTCGCGGACGAGGAGGAGGTCGTCGCCCGGCTCACCCGCCGCGCCGAGGAGCAGGGCCGCGCCGACGACGGCGAGGCCGAGATCCGCCACCGACAGGAGGTCTACGTCCGCGAGACCAGCCCCCTCATCGCGGTGTACCGCGAGCGCGGGCTGCTCCTCGAGGTCGACGGGCTGGGAGAGATCGACGAGGTCGCCGCGCGCATCCGCACGGCCCTCTCCGGTCGCGGCGTCCGTCCCTCCTCCGACGCCGGCCGCGCGTAGAGACGTGGGCGCGCTCCGCCGCACGCCGGGGATCTACAAGACCCCGGACGAGATCCGCCGCATGGTGGCGCCCGGCCTCGCGACCGCCGCGTCCCTCGACGCGGTGCGCGAGCTCATCGCCCCGGGTGTCACGACGGGTGAGCTCGACGTCGCCGCCGACGCCGCCATCCGCGCGCTCGGCGGGCGCTCGAACTTCCAGCTCGTGCCGGGCTACCGCCACACGGTGTGCGTCTCCGTCAACGACGAGGTCGTGCACGGCATCCCCGGCGACCGCGTGCTGCAGCCGGGCGACATCGTCTCGGTGGACAGCGGCGCGGAGATCGACGGCTGGAACGGCGACTCCGCCATGACGGTCGTGGTGCCGGATCCCGCGCGTCCCGACGTCGTCGAGGCCCGCGAGCGCCTGTCCCGCGTCACGGCGGATGCGCTCTGGGCCGGCATCGCCCGGCTCGCGACCGCGTCGCACCTCAACGAGGTGGGCGAGGCCGTCGAGGAGAGCGTCGAGGCGGCCGGGTCGTTCGGCATCGTCATGGACTACACGGGCCACGGCATCGGCCGGAGCATGCACGAGGATCCGCCCGTCTTCAACTACCGCGTGCGCGGCAAGGGCCCCGCGGTGAAGCCGGGCCTCGTCGTCGCGATCGAGCCGATGATCACCGACGGCGAGGCGGAGACGCGCGTCCTCGACGACGACTGGACCGTCGCGACCGTCGACGGCAGCATGGCCTCGCACTGGGAGCACAGCGTCGCGGTGCACGCGCGCGGCATCTGGGTGCTCACGCTCGCAGACGGCGGGGCCTCGCGACTCGTCCCCCTCGGCGTCACGCCCGTCGCGCCCTGATCGCCGGGCGCCCGCGCCGCTGAGCGCAGGGCGGGAGCGCCGGACCCGGGAGAGGGCCGGTCAGGTGTCCATGACGTGCACGAGCTCCTCGATGAAGGAGCCGTGGGATCCCGACGCCCGCATGATCGCCTGCACGTCGCGGTGGTCGGAGAAGACCTCGACGAACTGGTCGAACACGTGCTGGAAGCTCGTGCGGCCGCTCGCGCTGAAGGCGACGAGCGCGACGACGTGCACGCGGTTGCCGCCCCACTGCATCGCCTCGTCGTTCACCACGATGGCGATGGCCGTGCGGTGCGCGGTCATGGCGAGCGAGTGCGGCACGGCGAGCGTGTCGGTGAACGCGGTCGACGAGAGGCGCTCCCGCTCGATGGCGCCGTCGATGTACTCGGGCTCGATGATGCCCTGCTCCACCATCCGCTGACCGAGCAGCCGGATCATCGCCTCCTCGTCGGGCGCGTGCAGGTCGCGGAAGAAGAGCGACTCGTCGAGGAAGCGCAGCAGGTCGTGCTTCATCGAGCTGCGGCGCGCGTGCCGGCGGACGCGGGCGACGGCTCGGCGGATCGACTCGATGTCGTCGGGCGTCGGCAGCGGCTGGACCACCACGACGTCATCGCCGGGCGGACGCGTGCCGGTCGCGTCGATCACGAGCTGCACGCCGAGGACGTCCGCATCGACGTCGGTGCGAGTCACGACCGCGTCGACGCTGATGTCCGCCCCGAGCGCCTGCTCGATGCGCTGCCGCATGATCTGGTGCAGGTCGTAGTAGTTCGGGCACACGAGCGCGCACGCGACCCGGTCGTCGCGCCGGGCGACGCGCTCCCGGTGAGATCCCACGTGGAGGGCGATGTAGGCGATCTCGTCGTCGTTGATCGCGATGCCCCGCCTCCGCTGCACCTCGCTCGCGATGAACACCGCGATCTCGTACGTCATCGGGTAGCTGGTCTTGATGGAGCGGGCCAGCGGGTTGCGGGAGAACGACCGGTCGGCGGCGCGGGCCACGAGGTTGCCGAGGTGCAGCGAGAAGCGGACCGTGAAGTCCTCGTCCTCGAGGTCCACCAGGTACTCCTGCTTCACCCGGCGGACGATGGCGCGCACCACGTCGAGGTCGCTCTCGACGACGTGCTCGCGCATCACGGTGGCGAGCGACTGCTCGTTGCCGGGGGTGACGACCCGCGTGCGGACGAGCAACGCGAGGTAGGCGACGTCGCCGGCCGGCACCGGCACGTCGAAGTGCGCGGCGAGGAGGCGGGCGAGCACCTCGCGGATCGCCAGGGCGGTGGGGTCGACGGCGGGCACGGCGGACGCGTCCTCGGAGGAGGCGTCCTCGGAGGAGGCGTGCACGTGCGCGTGCTCGGCGTCGAGCGCGCCCCCGGCGGCGGGATCCGCGTCGCCGTCCGGCCGCCGCGGCGACCGCGCGAGCCGGTCGACCGCGATCGCCACGTGCAGCAGCACGTTGTCGACGCCGTACTCGTTGACGAAGAAGCCGCCCTCCGTGAGCTCGCGGACGAGGTCCGTCTTGAAGGCGCGGAGCGAGTCGGACGCGAACTCCCGCTGCACCGTCTCGAGCGGCAGGAAGCCCTGCGCGCTCTCGTCGCGGAACATGCGCGACAGCAGGCGGCGGAAGTCGCGCTCCGAGCCCTCGAGGACGACGGTGGAGCCGGTGCGGCGGAGGGCGAGCCCGGCGTCCTCGACGAGCGCGCGCACCTTGCGGAGGTCGGCCTCGACCGTGGACTCGCTCACGTGCAGCTCGCCCGCGAGAGCGAAGACGTCGAGGCCGTCGGGCGCGTCACCGAGGCGGCGGACGAGCGCGTGCAGCCGGTCCCGGGGCGTGCCCTGCGGATCCGCGGACATCCGGGCCCCGAGGTGCCGCGCGTAGCTCCCGGCGTCGATGCGGTAGCCGTCGGGGGAGGAGGCGATGCCGACGGTCGAGCGCTCCCGCACCGCCTGGACGTAGGTGCGGACGCTGCGCGTGGTGACGCCGAGGCGGTCCGCGAGCTCGCCGGCCTCGACCCAGCGGTCGGCGGTGGACAGGTAGTCCAGCAGCCTCTCCTGGTTGTCGCTCAGCATCGTCGTCTCCCTGCGCGGCGGCTCGCGACCGCGGATGGCGGTCGGAGCGGGGCCCGTGTACGGACGAGTCAACCATCCGGACCCGCGGGCGATGCCCGCTCGGGCGCACGGGGGCGTCGTCTTCCTACCCCGCGGAAGAGGATCTGCTGGCACCGGGCTCCCTCCGCGGAGCACGATGGGACGACCAGCGACGACGCGAGGAGGCACAGCATGACCGGGAGGATCCTCGTCGTCTGCGGCTCCGGCGCATCCAGCACCTTCCTCGCCCAGCGCCTCCGCGCCCTCGCCGAGGCCGACGGGCTCCAGATCGAGGCCGTCGCCGGATCCCTCGCCCAGGTGCGCCTCGACGCCGCCGGCATGGACGTCGTCCTCCTCGGCGCGCACCTCGCCGACCGGCTCGAGGCCGTGCGCGCCGCGGCCGCCGACGAGGGCGCGACCGCCGTCCTCCTCGACGCCGACGCCTCCCGCCCCGAGGGCGCGCGCGCCGCGCTCGACCGGGCCGTCGCCGCCATGCGCCAGGGCGCCCGCTCGCTCCGCCTCGCGCCGGGGCTGCACGGCCGCCCTCTCGGCGGATCCCCGCCCGTCGCCTGAACCCGGCGCCCGCGCCGCCCCCGCACGACCCGCAGCACCGCACGATGACCGCCACCAGGGCCCCGACGACGGGGCCGACCGAAGGAGCCACCATGGCAGAACGCACCGTCACCATCGCCTCGTCGCACGGGCTGCACGCCCGCCCCGCCTCGCTGTTCACGCAGGCCGCCGCGAAGGCCGGGATCCCCGTGCAGCTCGCCAAGGGCGACCGCAGCGTCAACGCCGCCAGCATCCTCGGCGTGATCTCCCTGGGCGTCGACACGGGCGACGAGGTCGTCGTCTCGGCCGAGGGCGAGAACGCGGAGCAGGTCGTCACCGACCTCGCGACGCTCCTCGAGTCCGACCTGGACGCCGCATGAGCTCCCGCACCCTGAACGGCATCGGCATCGGCCGGGGATCCGCCGTCGGTCCCGTCATCCGCATGCCCGACCCGCTGCCCGAGCCCGCGGACACCCCGAGCACCCTCACCGCCGACGAGGAGCGCATCCGCGTGAGCGCATCGCTCGCCGCGACCGCGGCCGACATCCGCATCCGCGGGGAGAAGGCCGGCGGCGCCGCGAAGGACGTGCTCGAGGCGCAGGCCTTCATGGCCGAGGACCCGACGCTCGTCGACGACATCGCCGCGCGCCTCGCCACGGGCCGCACCGCCGAGCGCGCCGTGCACGAGGCGTTCGCGGGCTTCCGCGACCTGCTCCTCAGCATGGGCGGCTACATGGGGGAGCGCGCCACCGACCTCGACGACGTCTCCCAGCGCGTCGTCGCGCACCTGCAGGGCGTCGCCGCGCCGGGCGTCCCGGATCCCGACCACGCGTTCGTGCTCGTCGCCCGCGACCTCGCCCCTGCCGACACCGCGCTGCTCGACCTCGACAAGGTGCTCGCGCTCATCACGACCGACGGTGGACCCACGTCGCACACCGCGATCCTCGCCCGCGAGAAGGCGATCGTCGCGGTCGTCGGCGTCGCGGACGCGAAGGACCTCGCCGACGGCGAGACCGTCGTGGTCGATGCGCTCACGGGCGCCGTCACCGTCGACCCGACGCCCGAGGAGGAGTCCGCCGCGCGCGACGCCATCGCGGCCCGGAAGGCACGCGTCGACGTGCCCACCGGACCGGGGGCGCTGTCCGACGGCACGACGATCCCCCTGCTGGCCAACCTCGGATCCGCCGACGGCGCGGCCGACGCGGTCGAGAAGGGCGCCGAGGGCGTCGGCCTCTTCCGCACCGAGTTCCTCTTCCTCGACGCCACCAGCGCGCCGACGGTCGACGAGCAGCGCGAGCACTACACGCGCCTGCTCGAGGCGTTCCCCGGACAGAAGGTCGTCGTCCGCGCGCTCGACGCCGGCGCCGACAAGCCGCTGAGCTTCCTCAACGACGCCGACGAGGAGAACCCGGCGCTCGGTCTCCGCGGCCTCCGGGCCCTCCGCGCCAACGAGCAGATCCTCCGCGACCAGCTCACCGCGCTCGCGCAGGCCGACGCCGCCACCGACGCCGACCTGTGGGTCATGGCGCCCATGGTCTCGACCGTCGAGGAGGCGCGCTACTTCACGGCCCTCGGCCGCGAGCTCGGCCTCACGACCGTCGGCGTGATGGTGGAGGTCCCGTCCTCCGCGCTCCTGGCCGACCGCATCCTCGCCAACGCCGACTTCGCGAGCATCGGCACCAACGACCTCACGCAGTACACGCTCGCGGCCGACCGGCTGCTGGGGTCCGTGGCCGCGTTCCAGGACCCGTGGCACCCCGCCGTCCTCCGCCTCGTGCAGGAGGTCGGCACCGCCGGCCGCGCGCTGGGCAAGCCCGTCGGGATCTGCGGCGAGGCGGCGGCCGACCCGCTGCTCGCCGTCGTGCTCGTCGGCCTCGGAGCCACCAGCCTCTCGATGTCGCCCGCGGCCCTCGCCGACGTGCGCGCCGAGCTCGCCCTCCACACGCGCGAGGAGGCGGAGGCCCTGGCCGCCGTCGCCCTCGCCGCCGACAGCGCCGTCGAGGCGCGCGCCGCGGTCACCGCGGCGTCGGCGTCCGCCACCGTCTGACCCGCACCGCCGACCACCCGCACGGCCCTCTCCACCGCACCACCGCACATCCCCCACCACCGCAGCACGGCGGGCCGCAGCAGGCCCGCCACCACCACGACAGGAGCACCACCCCCATGACGACGACGTCACCCACCCGCAGCACGGGACAGTCCGTGCGCACCGGCGTGCAGAAGTTCGGCACGTTCCTCAGCGGCATGATCATGCCGAACATCGCGGCGTTCATCGCCTGGGGCCTCCTCACGGCCCTGTTCATCCCGGACGGCTACCTGCCGAACGCCGATCTCGCCAGCCTGGTCAACCCGGTGCTGTTCTTCCTCCTCCCGCTGCTCATCGCGAACACCGGTGGCCGCATGGTCTACGACACGCGCGGCGGCGTGGTGGCGAGCATCGCCACCATGGGCGTCATAGCGGGCACCGTCGGCGACCCGTACTTCGACGGCGGCAGCCCGATGTTCCTCGGCGCCATGATCACGGGCCCGCTCGCGGCGTACCTGCTGAAGGTCATCGAGCGGCTCTGGATCGACCGGATCCGCCCCGGCTTCGAGATGCTCGTCAACAACTTCTCCGCCGGGATCCTCGGCGCGGTGTTCGCGATCGGCGCGTACTTCCTCCTCACGCCCGTCATCACCTGGATCACCGCCCGCCTCGGCGACGGCGTCGCCTTCCTGGTGAACAACAACCTGCTGCCCATCACGAGCATCGTGATCGAGCCCGCCAAGGTGCTGTTCCTCAACAACGCCATCAACCAGGGCATCCTCACCCCGCTCGGCACGACCGAGGCGCTCGAGAACGGCAAGAGCATCCTGTTCCTGCTCGAGGCGAACCCCGGCCCCGGCCTCGGCGTGCTCCTCGCGTTCGCGATCTTCGGCGCGGGCGCTGCCCGCTCCACCGCCCCCGGCGCGATCCTCATCCAGTTCGTCGGCGGCATCCACGAGATCTACTTCCCGTACGTCCTCTCGAAGCCGCTCCTGTTCCTCGCGGTCATCGCGGGTGGCGCCTCGGGCGTCGCGACCAACGTCGCGTTCGATTCCGGCCTCCGCGGCCCCGCCTCGCCCGGCAGCATCATCGCCGTGCTCGGCCAGACCGAGCGCAACAGCTTCCTCGGCGTGATCCTCTCGGTCATCATCTCCGCGGCCGTCACCTTCGTCGTCGCGGCGGTCATCCTCCGCACAGGCAAGAAGGGCTCCGGCGACTTCGGCGCCGCGGTCCAGGCCACGCAGGCCAACAAGGGCAAGGAGTCCTCGATCCTCTCCGGGCTCGGCGCCGAGACCGGCACCGCGGGCACGGTCGGCGGCCTCTCCGACGGCGCGTCCAGCACGGACGGCGGCACGGCCACGGCCACCCGCATCCAGGACATCGTCTTCGCCTGCGACGCCGGGATGGGCTCGTCCGCCATGGGAGCCTCGGTCCTCCGCAACAAGATGAAGAAGGCCGGCGTCACCGACGTCACGGTCGTCAACAAGGCCATCGCCGCCCTCGACGGCACGGCCGACCTCGTGATCACCCAGCGCGAGCTCACCGACCGGGCGCGCCAGAAGAGCCCGTCCTCGGAGCACGTCTCCGTCGACAACTTCATGAACTCGCCGCGCTACGACGAGATCGTGGAGCTGGTCCAGAAGCAGCGCTCGGAGGGCTGATCCCCTCGGGTCCGCCCTCGAGGCGGACCCGCCGCACCACCGCAGTCGCGGGGGCCGGGCCATGCTGGAAGGCACGGCCCGGCCCCGCACCCCGCACACACGTCAGGAGCAACATGTCGAACGTCCTCGAACCCGCCCAGATCCGCGTCGGCGGCACCGCCGCGAGCGTGGAGGAGGCCATCGCCGAGGCGGCGGGCATCCTCGTCGCCGCGGGCGCCGTCACCCCCGAGTACGAGGGGTCCATGCTCGAGCGCGAGAAGACCGTCTCGACCTACATGGGCAACCTGCTCGCCATCCCGCACGGCACCAACGAGGGCAAGGACACGATCCTCGACTCCGCCCTCTCCTTCGTCCGCTACGACGCCCCCATCGACTGGGCGGGCAACGAGGTCCGCTTCGTCGTCGGCATCGCCGGCAAGGACAACGGGCACCTCGACATCCTCAGCAAGATCGCGATCATCTTCAGCGACGACGACGAGGTGCAGAAGCTCCTCGACGCCCCCGACGCCCAGGCGCTGTACGCGCTCCTCGCCGAGGTGAACGAGGCGTGAAGGCCGTCCACTTCGGCGCCGGCAACATCGGGCGCGGCTTCGTCGGGCTGATCCTGCACGAGGCCGGCTACGAGGTCGTGTTCGCCGACGTCAACGCCGAGCTCATCGGCCACCTCGCCTCCGCCGACTCCTACCGGGTCACCGAGGTGGGGCCGCACGCGCGCGACTGGACCGTCACGGGCTTCCGCGCGATCGACAGCGCGGCCGACGGCGAGGCGCTGATCGCCGAGATCGCGACCGCCGACGTCGTCACCACCGCGGTCGGCCCGAACATCCTCCGCTTCGTCGCGCCCGCGATCGCCGCCGGCCTCCGCGCGCGGTCCGCCGACCTCGGCCCGGTCGCGGTGATGGCGTGCGAGAACGCGATCAACGCGACGGACACGCTCCGCGCCGAGATCCAGGCCGCGCTCGGGGACGAGGCCGAGGCGCTCACCCGCGCGGTCTTCGCGAACACGGCCGTCGACCGCATCGTGCCGAACCAGGATCCCGCGGCGGGCCTCGACGTCACCGTGGAGGACTTCTCGGAGTGGGTCGTGGAGCGCGCGCCGTTCGGCGACGCCGTGCCCGAGATCCCCGGCGCCACGTTCGTCGACGACCTCGCGCCCTACATCGAGCGCAAGCTCTTCACGGTCAACACCGGCCACGCGACCGTCGCCTACCACGGGTACGCGCGCGGCGCCGTGAGCCAGTCGGACGCGATGGCGATCCCCGAGGTCGCCGACGAGGTGCGGCAGGTGCTCGAGGAGACGAGCGCGCTGCTCGTCGCGAAGCACGGGCTCGACGAGGCCGAGCAGACGGCGTACCGCGAGAAGAACCTCGCGCGCTTCGCCAACGCGGCGCTCGCGGACACCGTCGAGCGCGTCGGCCGCCAGCCGCTGCGCAAGCTCTCCCGCGAGGAGCGGTTCGTCGGCCCCGCGTCGCAGCTCGCCGAGCGCGGCCTCCCGCACGACGCCCTGGTGCGCGCGATGGGCCAGGCGCTCCGCTTCGACCCGGCGGGCGACCCGCAGGCGCTCGAGCTGCAGGGCCTGCTCGCGACGGACACGGCCGCCGACCTGGTGCGGCGCGTGACGGGTCTCACGGACCAGCACCCGCTGACCGCCGACCTCGTCGCCCTCGTCGACGCCGCGCAGGCGGACCACCGGAGCGCCCCGCGTCATCGCGCGTAGCGGATGCACCAGCACGGGCCGGGCGGGTGACCGTCCGGCCCGTCGTGCGTCCCGCTAGCGCAGGATCCGCGGATCCGCCCGCGACACGCGGGGAGAATTGCGACACGCCCGGGGATGCCGTACTCTCGACCCTTGGTGCTCAGCCGCCTCCCGGCGTGCCACGGGCACCTGCGCTTCACCATGATGCGCATCCGCACGAACAGCAGACACCACCTCTAGCGACAGTGAGTATATGGCCAAGAAAGACGGCGTCATCGAGATCGAAGGCGGAGTTGTCGAAGCTCTGCCGAACGCGATGTTCCGCGTTGAGCTGAGCAACGGGCACAAGGTCCTCGCCCACATCTCGGGCAAGATGCGTCAGCACTACATCCGCATCCTCCCCGAGGACCGCGTGATCGTGGAGCTGAGCCCGTACGACCTCACCCGCGGCCGGATCGTCTACCGCTACAAGTAGGCCTGCTGCGAAGGAACGGCCCCGCATCCGCGGAGGCACGAGGCCAGCGAGAACGAAAGCAAGGAAGCATCATGAAGGTCAACCCCAGCGTCAAGAGGATCTGCGAGAAGTGCAAGGTCATCCGACGCAACGGCCGCGTGCGCATCATCTGCGAGAACCCGCGACACAAGCAGGTCCAGGGCTAGTCAGCACGATCGCACGGCACCACCGCACCACATAAGAAGAGCACGACAGCAGCGCCGGAAGCCGGGGTCCTGAGGGATCCGGGGGACACCATCGGTCGGAGGCCGATGCACAGGCTCTGCTGCAGACCTCCATCCATCACCAGGAGAAGCCTCAATGGCACGTCTAGCAGGCGTCGACCTCCCGCGCGACAAGCGCGTCGAGATCGCACTCACGTACATCTACGGCGTCGGCCGCACCTCGAGCGTCAAGACCCTCGAGGACACCGGCATCGACAAGAACATCCGCGTCAAGGACCTGAGCGACGACCAGCTCATCGCCCTCCGCGACTACATCGACGGGAACTTCAAGGTGGAGGGCGACCTCCGCCGCGAGGTGGCCGCCGACATCCGCCGCAAGGTCGAGATCGGCAGCTACGAGGGCATCCGCCACCGCCGCGGCCTCCCTGTCCACGGGCAGCGCACGAAGACCAACGCTCGTACCCGCAAGGGCCCGAAGCGCACCGTAGCCGGCAAGAAGAAGGCGCGCTAGGCCTCGGCCCGCGCCTCGCCACCCGTAGACACAGGAGAATTCCATGGCAGCACCCAAGTCGGCTGTTCGCAAGCCGCGCCGCAAGGACAAGAAGAACATCGCCGTGGGCCAGGCCCACATCAAGAGCACCTTCAACAACACCATCGTCTCGATCACGGACCCGACCGGCGCCGTCATCAGCTGGGCGTCCTCGGGCGTCGTCGGCTACAACGGGTCGCGCAAGTCGACGCCGTTCGCCGCGCAGCTCGCCGCTGAGTCGGCCGCCCGCCAGGCGCAGGAGCACGGCATGAAGAAGGTCGACGTGTTCGTCAAGGGACCCGGCTCCGGCCGTGAGACCGCGATCCGCTCGCTCCAGGCCGCCGGCCTCGAGGTGGGCTCGATCAACGACGTCACCCCGCAGGCGCACAACGGCTGCCGCCCGCCCAAGCGCCGCCGCGTCTAGCGCGCGCTGATCGGCCGCTGCCGTCCCGCTCCACCAGGAGGGGACGGCGTCGGCCGATCCGCCGTGTGTCCGATCGACCAAATCTCTACCCGCCCGGGCCGCCACCCGGGGGGCATCGCAGGCGTCATATATCGGTCGCCTCGCCGAAAGGAAACAACACAGTGCTCATTGCGCAGCGCCCCACCCTCACCGAGGAGCAGATCTCGGAGTTCCGCTCGCGGTTCGTCATCGAGCCGCTCGAGCCCGGCTTCGGCTACACGCTCGGCAACTCGCTCCGCCGCACCCTCCTCTCGTCCATCCCCGGCGCGGCCGTCACCAGCATCCGGATCGACGGCGTGCTGCACGAGTTCAGCACCGTCCCCGGCGTGAAGGAGGACGTGACCGAGATCATCCTCAACATCAAGGGCCTCGTCGTCTCCAGCGAGCACGACGAGCCGATCACCGCGTACCTGCGCAAGCAGGGTGCGGGCCAGGTCACGGCTGCCGACATCTCGGCTCCGGCCGGCGTCGAGATCCACAACCCCGAGCTCGTCATCGCCACGCTCAACGAGAAGGCGAAGTTCGAGCTGGAGCTCACGATCGAGCGCGGCCGCGGCTACGTCTCCGCGACCCAGAACCGCAGCGAGTTCAGCGAGGCCGGCCAGATCCCGGTCGACTCGATCTACTCGCCCGTGCTCAAGGTCACCTACCGCGTCGAGGCCACCCGTGCCGGCGAGCGCACCGACTTCGACCGCCTGGTGGTCGACGTCGAGACGAAGTCGGCCATCACGCCGCGCGACGCCATCGCATCCGCCGGTCGCACGCTCACCGAGCTGTTCGGCCTGGCGCGCGAGCTCAACTCGGCCGCCGAGGGCATCGAGATCGGCCCCGCGCCGGTCGACGCCGTCCTCAGCTCCGAGCTGTCGATGCCCATCGAGGACCTCGACCTCTCGGTCCGGTCGTACAACTGCCTCAAGCGCGAGGGCATCAACAACGTCAGCGAGCTCGTCGCCCTCTCGGAGACGCAGCTCATGAACATCCGCAACTTCGGACAGAAGTCGGTGGATGAGGTCAAGGACAAGCTGGTCGAGCTCGGTCTGTCGCTGAAGGACGCCGTCCCCGGCTTCGACGGCGCGCACTACTACAGCTACGACGAGGACGAGACCACCACCAACTGATCCGTCCGGCCTCGGCCGTACGCCTTCTTTCGACACCTACGGAGACAAGACCATGCCCAAGCCCACCAAGGGTCCCCGCCTCGGAGGCGGCCCGGCGCACGAGCGCCTCATGCTCGCGAACCTGGCCCAGAGCCTCTTCGAGCACAAGTCCATCAAGACGACCGAGACGAAGGCCAAGCGCCTGCGTCCCGTCGCCGAGCGCCTCGTGACGTTCGCCAAGCGCGGCGACCTGCACGCCCGCCGCCGCGTCATGGGGATCATCCCCTCGAAGAGCGTCGTGCACGAGCTCTTCACGGAGATCGCGCCCCTCGTCGCCGAGCGCGACGGCGGCTACACGCGCATCACCAAGCTCGGCTTCCGCAAGGGCGACAACGCCCCCATGGTGCAGATCGAGCTCGTGCTCGAGCCCGTGACCCCGAAGGTCCGCTCCTCGCGCACCACGACCGCGACGGCTCCGGCCGCCGCGGCCCCGGTCGCCGAGGTGGAGGCCGAGGAGTCCGAGGTCCCCGTCGAGGAGACCGACGCCGTCGAGCACACCGACGAGACCCCCGCGGAGGCGACCGACGAGGCCGCCGCCGAGGTCGAGGCCGACGCCGCGGAGAAGTCCGACAAGTAGCGCCCGCATCACCCGAGAGCCCCCGTCGCCCCGCGCGACGGGGGCTCTCGCGCGTCCGCCGCAGGGCTCGGGAGATGCCGCCGGCGCCCCGCTACCCTGGACGGATGACCGACAGCAGCACGACCATGCCGGACGACGCCTCCTCCACCACCGCGATCCCGCTCCCCGAGGGCCCCGACGGCATCACGTGGCGCGCCATGTCGCTCGACGACGTCGATGCGCTCGTGGAGCTGCAGAGCGCGGTCGCGGACGCCGACCACCCCGAGTACCGCGCCTCCCGTGAGGAGATCGCCATGGCGCTCGGGTTCTCCTACGTGGACGTCGCCCGCGACGGCATCGTGGCCGTGGACGCCGACGGCCGCCTCGCCGCGGAGGGCCACGCGATCGTCAAGCCCGACGACGAGGCCGTCGTGCGCGCGGACGTCTCCGGCGCCGTCCGACCCGACCTCCGGCGCACGGGCATCGGCGGACGCCTGCTCGACTGGCAGATCGCCCGGGCGACGCAGAAGCTCGCGGTCGCCCAGCCCGCCGCGCACGTCGAGGAGCCCGTCCCGACGCGCCTGTCGACCGAGGCCCGGGCGGAGGACGCGGGCGCCGCGGCGCTCCTCGCGTCGCGGGGGTTCGGCATCGGCCGCTACTTCGTCGAGATGCACCGTGACCTCGCAGCCGACCTCCCCGAGGTCCCGTCCCCCGAGGGCCTGCGGCTGATCCCGGTCTCCCGCGAGTGGTGGGAGCGCACGCGCCAGGCCAAGAACGAGGTGTTCCGGGATCACTGGGGATCCGAGCCCATCAGCGTCGAGCGCTGGGAGGCGTTCCTGTCGCTGCCGACCGCGCGCGGCGACCTGTCGGTCATCGCGGTGACCGGTGACGGCGAGGACGCGGTCGTCGCCGGCTTCGCGCTGGCGGAGGTGTACCCGGACCACTGGGAAGCCGCCGGCTACTCGTCCGCGTACATCGGCCTCGTCGGCGTGCGCCGCGAGTTCCGCGGCCGCCGGCTCGCCCAGGCGCTGCTGTCGGCGGCGTTCGCGGGCTTCCGCGCCGAGGGCCTCCAGCGCGCGGTCCTCGACGTCGACTACGACAGCCCCACGGGCGCGCTCGACCTGTACGAGCACGTCGGGTTCACGCAGGCCACGCGCACGGCCGTGCACGAGCGGGAGGTCGGGACGACCCGGCCGCGGGGATCCGCCGCCCGATGACGGAGGACGGCGGCGCGCGCGTCCGCCTCGACGTCGCGTACGACGGCACGGGATTCGCCGGCTGGGCCAAGCAGCCGGGTCTCCGCACCGTGCAGGGCGTCCTCGAGGACGCGCTCGCGCAGCTGCTCGCCCGGACGCCTCCCGCGCCGACGCTCGTGGTCGCCGGCCGCACCGACGCGGGCGTCCACGCGACCGGCCAGGTCGCCCACCTCGACCTCGCGGACGCGCAGATCGCCTCCCTCGACCGGGCGCCGCGGGGCCGTGCGGCCGACGCGGACGCGGGTCGGCCGCCGCACGTCCCGTCCGCGGAGCGCGCCGCCGCCGCCCTCGCGCGCCGGCTGAACGGCGTGCTCGGCGCGCGCTCCGACGTCGTCGTGCTCGCCTGCGCGCCCGCGCCCGCGGGCTTCGACGCGCGCTTCTCCGCGACCTGGCGGGCGTACCGCTACCGGATCTCCGACGCCTCCGGCCCCCGCGACCCGCTCCAGCGGCACCGCACGGTCGAGGTCCCGGCGGCGCTGGACCCGCGCGTGCTGCAGGAGGCGGCTGACGCGCTCCTCGGCCTCCACGACTTCGCGGCCTACTGCAAGCCCCGTGAGGGCGCGTCCACCATCCGCACCCTGCAGGTGCTGACGTGGACGCGGGCGGCCGACGGCGCGCTCGAGGCGGTCGTGCGGGCGGACGCCTTCTGCCACAGCATGGTGCGTGCGCTCGTCGGCGCGTGCGTCGCGGCCGCCGCCGGCAGGGTGGGCGTCGCCCGGCTGCGCCAGCTGCTGGAGCTGCGGGAGCGGACGAGCGAGTTCACCGTGATGCCCGCGCGGGGCCTCGTGCTCGAGCGCGTCGGCTACCCGCCGGACGAGGAGCTCGCGGCGCGGAACGAGATCACCCGGGCACGGCGCGGCGCGCACGAGGTGGATCCGGTGTCCGAGGGCGCCGAGGTGGCCGCGCGCGACCTCGCCCGGCTGGCCGACACGCCCGGGATTGCCTGACGGGCCGGGATCGCGTACTCTGAACCGGTTGTCTGCACGTCCGCGTGCGACGACGTACAAGGTTGAGCCCTCCACCGGATGCGTTCTCGTCAGAACGCCCACGGAGCGGGATCCACGACCATCTCACCTCGAAAAGAAGGCAGTCAGATCAATGACGCGCACCTATTCCCCCAAGGCCAGTGAGGTCCAGCACGACTGGGTCGTCATCGACGCCCAGGACATCGTCCTCGGCCGTCTCGCCAGCCACGCCGCCGCGCTGCTGCGCGGCAAGCACAAGGCCACGTTCGCCCCCCACATGGACATGGGCGACTTCGTGATCATCGTCAACGCCGACAAGGTGGCGCTGACGGGCCAGAAGCTCGAGAAGAAGCTGGCCTACCGCCACTCCGGCTACCCGGGCGGCCTCTCCTCGATGACCTACGTCGAGATGCTCGAGAAGCACCCCACGCGCGCGGTCGAGAAGGCCATCCGCGGCATGCTGCCGAAGAACTCGCTGGGTGCGGCGCAGCTGAAGAAGCTCAAGGTCTACGCGGGCCCCGAGCACCCCCACGCTGCCCAGCAGCCCACCCCGTACATCCTCGGCCAGGTCGCTCAGTAGCCCCGGCTGCCGACAGCGACGACCAAAGACCTCAGAAGGAATCGAACCCAGTGGCTCAGATCTCAGACTCCCTCGACGTGGCTCCCGAGAGCTTCTCGACCGAGACCCCGAACGAGGAGGCCCCCAAGGCCCCCCGCGCGGTCCTCAACGTGTCCGGCGGCGCCGTCGGACGACGCAAGCAGGCCATCGCCCGCGTGCGCCTCGTCCCCGGCTCCGGCAGCATCACGGTCAACGGCCGTGAGTTCGCGGACTACTTCCCCAACAAGCTGCACCAGCAGCTCGTGAACGACCCGTTCAAGGTGCTCGACCTCCTCGGCAGCTACGACGTCGTCGCGCGCATCTCCGGCGGCGGCCCCTCCGGCCAGGCCGGCGCCCTGCGCCTCGGCATCGCCCGCGCCCTCAACGAGATCGACGAGGAGAACAACCGCGCGACGCTGAAGAAGAACGGCTTCCTCAGCCGCGACGCGCGCGTCAAGGAGCGCAAGAAGGCCGGACTCAAGAAGGCCCGCAAGGCGCCGCAGTTCTCGAAGCGCTAAGGCGCTCGGGCACACCGGCAGCCATGCCCCGGCTCTTCGGCACGGACGGCGTCCGCGGACTCGCCAACGGCGAGACCATCACCGCGGACCTCGCCCTGCGCCTGGCCCAGGCCGCCGCGCACGTGCTCGGCCAGGACGCCCGGGATTCCGGACGACGACCCGTCGCGGTCGTCGCCCGGGATCCCCGCGTCTCCGGCGAGTTCATCGCGGCGGCCGTGGCCGCCGGCCTCGCGAGCTCCGGCGTCGACGTGTTCGACGCCGGGGTCATCCCGACGCCGGCCACGGCGTACCTCATCGCGGACTTCGACGCCGACTTCGGCGTGATGATCTCCGCGTCGCACAACCCCGCTCCCGACAACGGGATCAAGTTCTTCGCCGCGGGCGGACGGAAGCTCGCCGATGAGCTCGAGGACCGCATCGAGGCGCAGCTCAGCGAGCCCGTCCTGCTCCCCACGGGAGCCGACGTCGGCCGCATCCGCCGCTTCGCGGACGCCGAGGACCGCTACGTCCTCCACCTCCTCGGCACGCTGCAGCACCGGCTCGACGGGATCCACGTGGTCCTCGACTGCGCGCACGGCGCGGCGGCCGGCATCAGCCCCGAGGTCTTCACCGACGCGGGCGCCCGCGTCACCGTCATCGGCAACGACCCCGACGGCATGAACATCAACGACCGCGTGGGGTCGACGCACCTCGACCTCCTGGCCGAGGCCGTCCTCGCGCACGGCGCCGACGTGGGCATCGCGCACGACGGCGACGCCGACCGCTGCCTCGCGGTCGACCACACCGGCGCCATCATCGACGGCGACCAGATCATGGCCGTCCTCGCGCTGTCCATGGCCCGCCGCGGCCTGCTGGTCGAGCGCACGCTGGTCGCGACCGTGATGAGCAACCTCGGCCTCCGCATCGCGATGGCCGAGAACGACATCACGGTGCTGCAGACGCGCGTCGGCGACCGCTACGTGCTCGAGGCCATGAACGAGGGCGGCTACTCCCTCGGCGGCGAGCAGTCCGGGCACCTCGTCATCGCGGAGCACGCGACGACCGGCGACGGCATCCTCACGGGGATCCAGCTGCTCGGCGAGATGGCGGCGACCGGCAGGAGCCTCCGCGAGCTCGCCTCGGTCATGACCGTCTACCCGCAGGTGATGATCAACGTCCGCGGCGTCGACCGCGAGCGCGTGGGCGACGACGCCGAGCTGAACGCCGCCGTCGCGCGCGCGGAGGCCGAGCTCGGCGACACCGGCCGCATCCTCATGCGGGCGTCGGGCACCGAGCCGATGATCCGCGTGATGGTGGAGGCCGCCGACCAGGCGACCGCCGAGCGGCACGCCGAGGAGCTCGCCGCGCTCGTCACCGAGCGCCTCGCCATCTAGCCCGGGCGCCGACCGCGGCGCCGACCGCGCGGGTCAGAGCTTGCGCAGCAGGACGTTCGCGACCGAGTGGTCGGCGTCCTTCCGCAGCACGAGGGTCGCGCGCGAGCGGGTGGGGCGGATGTTCTGCTCGAGGTTCGGCTCGTTGATGGTCGACCAGATCCGCCGCGCGCGCTCCACGGCCTCGGCCGGGCTGAGCTCCGCGTACCGGTGGAAGTACGAGCGCGGGTTGCTGAACGCGCCGCGCTGGAGGCTGAGGAAGCGCTCCTCGTACCACTGCGCGATGTCGTGGGTGCGCGCGTCCACGTAGATCGAGAAGTCGAAGAGGTCGCTCACGGCGAGCTTCGCGCCGGACGCCGCCGGCTGCAGCACGTTGAGGCCCTCGATGATCAGCACGTCCGGCTGGCGGACGACGACCTCGGCGCCCGGCACGATGTCGTAGGCGAGGTGCGAGTAGAACGGCGCGCGCACCTCGGGCACGCCGCTCTTGACCTGCGTGACGAACCGCAGCAGGGCCCGCCGGTCGTACGACTCCGGGAAGCCCTTCCGCTCCATGAGGCCGCGGCGCTCGAGCTCCGCGTTCGGGTGCAGGAAGCCGTCGGTGGTCACGAGCTCGACGCGCGGGGTGTCGTCCCAGCGCGCCAGCATCTCGCGGAGCAGGCGGGCGACGGTGGACTTGCCGACCGCCACGGATCCGGCCACGCCGATGACGAACGGCGTGCTCTTGGCCCGCTCGCCGAGGAACGCGCTCGTGTCGCGGTGCAGCTTCTTCGTGCCCGTGACGTAGAGGTTCAGCAGGCGGCTGAGCGGCAGGTAGACGTCCTCGACCTCGCGCATGTCGAGCCGGTCGCCGATCCCGCGCAGCTGGATGAGCTCGGTCTCCCGGAGCGGGAGGTGCGTGGCGGGGGCGAGGGCCGCCCAGTCGGCACGGGCGATCTCCACGAAGGGGGAGACGTGGGCGTGGCTCGTCGGGGATCCCGTCGCGGTGTCTGGCATGTCGGATCGATCCTACGGGCGGGTCGGGCGGGTCGGGCGGTCGGCGGGGCGCGCCCGGCGCGCGGGCCGCGCAGGGGAACGCGGATCCCCGACGGTAAACTCGGGCCCCATGTGCGGAATCGTGGGTTACGTCGGTGAGGCCAGGAGCCTCGAGGTCCTCCTCGGAGGGCTGCGGAGGCTGGAGTACCGCGGATACGACTCCGCGGGCGTGGCCGTGCTCGACGCGGACGGGACGCTGGGCGTCCGCAAGCGCGCGGGCAAGCTCGACCGCCTCCTGGAGGACCTGGAGGCGTCGCCGCTGCCCAACGGATCCACCGGCATCGGCCACACACGCTGGGCCACGCACGGCGGCCCCACCGACCGCAACGCGCACCCGCACCTGGGCGACGACGGCAAGCTCGCCCTCATCCACAACGGGATCATCGAGAACTTCGCGGAGCTCAAGGACGACCTCCTCGCGGACGGCTACGAGTTCCACAGCGACACGGACACCGAGGTCGCCGCGCAGCTGCTCGGGCGCGAGTACGGCATCACGCACGACCTCGAGCAGGCGTTCCGCAACACGGTCAGCCGGCTGGAGGGGGCGTTCACGCTCCTCGCGGTGCACCGCGACCAGCCCGGCCTCGTGGTCGGCGCCCGCCGCAACTCGCCGCTCGTCATCGGGCTCGGCGAGGGCGAGAACTTCCTCGGATCCGACGTCGCCGCGTTCGTGGAGTTCACGCGCCGCGCCGTCGCCATCGGGCAGGACCAGATGGTCGCCATCCGCCCGGACTCCGTCACCGTCACCGACTTCCACGGCGCGCCCGTCGAGACGCACGAGTTCGAGATCGCCTGGGACGCCTCCGCATCCGAGAAGGGCGGCTGGTCGAGCTTCATGGCGAAGGAGATCAGCGAGGGCCCGGATGCCGTCGCGAACACCCTCCGCGGCCGCATCGTCGACGGCGTCGTGGTGCTGCCCGACCTCGACGCGATCGGCGAGGCCGACCTCGCGGACATCTCCCGCATCGTCATCGTCGCGTGCGGCACCGCCGCGTACTCCGGGATCCTCGGCAAGTACGCCATCGAGAAGTGGGCGCGCGTGCCCGTCGAGGTCGAGCTCGCGCACGAGTTCCGCTACCGCGACCCGGTGCTCGACGCGACGACGCTCGTGATCTCCATCAGCCAGTCCGGCGAGACCATGGACACGCTGCTCGCCGTGCGGTTCGCCCGCGAGGCCGGCGCCCGGGTGCTGTCGATCTGCAACACGCAGGGCGCCACCATCCCCCGCGAGTCGGAGGCCGTCGTCTACACGCACGCCGGCCCCGAGGTCGCCGTGGCGTCCACGAAGGCGTTCGTCGCGCAGGTGGCGGCGCTGTACCTCTTCGGGCTGCACCTGGCGCGGATCCGCGGCACGCTGTCGGCCGACGAGATCGTGGCGAACACGGAGGAGCTCCTCGCCATCCCGGAGAAGCTCGCCACCGTCGTGGAGCAGGGCGAGAAGATCAGCCAGCTCGCGAAGTGGATGGCGGACACGCGCGCCGTCCTCTTCCTCGGGCGGAACGTCGGCTTCCCGGTCGCGCTCGAGGGCGCGCTGAAGCTCAAGGAGCTCGCGTACATCCACGCCGAGGGCTTCGCGGCCGGCGAGCTGAAGCACGGGCCCATCGCCCTCATCGAGCCGGGCCAGCCCGTGTTCGTCGTGGTGCCGAGCCCGACGCACCAGCTCGCGCTGCACAAGAAGGTCATCTCGAACATCGAGGAGATCCGCGCGCGCGGCGCCCGCGTCATCGCGATCGCCGAGCAGGGGGACGCGTTCGTGCTGCCGCACGCCGACGAGGTCATCCCGATCCCGCTCGCCGCGCCGCTGTTCGAGCCGCTCCTCGCCGTCACGCCGCTGCAGATCTTCGCGATGGAGCTCGCCGCGGCCAAGGGACTCGACGTCGACCAGCCGCGCAACCTCGCGAAGTCCGTCACGGTCGAGTGACCGGCCGCGCGTGATCAGGGGCATCGGCGTCGACGTGGTCGACGTGGCGCGGTTCGCCCGGAGCGCCGAGCGCACTCCGGGCCTCGTGCCGCGCCTGTTCGCGCCCGCCGAGCGCAGCCTGCCCGTGCGCTCGCTCGCGGCCCGGTTCGCGGCCAAGGAGGCGCTGATCAAGGCGCTCGGCGGACCCGGCGGGATCAGCTGGCAGGACATGGAGGTCGTGCGCGACGACCACGGCGACCCGTCGTTCCGGGTGGCCGGGGTCGTCGCCGAGGTCGCGGCCGCCCGGGGCGTGACGCGGATCCACCTGAGCATGAGCCACGACGCCGGCCTCGCGACCGCGTTCGTGGTGACCGAGGGGGAGGGCGCATGACGGACGAGGCCACGCTGCAGGCGCCGACGGCCCTCCGCCGCGAGGCGCGCATCGACGCCGACGCGATCTCCGCGAACGTCCGCACGCTGCGCGCGGCCACGGGCGCGCCGCTCGTGATGGCGGTCGTCAAGGCCGACGGCTACGGGCACGGCGCGGTCGCGTCGGCGCGCGCCGCGCTCGCGGGCGGGGCCGACCGGCTCGGCGTGGTCGACGTCCGCGAGGCGCTCGCGCTGCGGGCCGCCGGCATCGGCGCGCCGATCCTCACCTGGATGCACGCGCCCGGCGCGGACTTCGCGACGGCGATCGAGGCCGGCGTCGACCTGGGGCTCAACAGCCTGCGCCAGGTGCGCGAGGTCGCCGACGCCGCGCGGCGCCTCGGGCGCCCCGCCGAGGTGCACCTCAAGGTCGACACCGGCCTCGGGCGCAACGGCGTGACGCCGGCGGAGTGGCCGGGCGTCGTCGCCGAGGTCGCCGCGCTCGTCGCGGAGGGCGCGATCCACCTCGGCGGCGTCTTCAGCCACCTCGCCAACGCCGGCGAGGAGGAGGACCTGGCCCAGGTGCGCGCGTTCCACGCCGCGGTCGACGTGGTGCGTGCCGCGGGGCTCGAGCCCGGGATCCGCCACCTGGCCGCGACCGCCGGCGCCCTGCGCGTGCCGGACGCCCGCCTCGACATGGTCCGCCTCGGCATCGGGATCTACGGCATCTCGCCGCTCGACGGCGTCACGTCCGCCGACCTCGGTCTCGTGCCCGCCATGACCCTCGTCGGCAGCGTCGTCGCGGTGAAGCGCGTGCCCGCGGACACCGGCGTCTCCTACGGCTACACGTACCGCACCACCCGCGCCACCACGCTCGCGCTCGTCTCGCTCGGCTTCGCCGACGGCGTGCCTCGGCTCGCGAGCAACCGCGCGCCCGTCGCGATCCACGGCGCCCGCTTCCGCGTGAGCGGCCGGATCGCGATGGATCAGTTCGTGGTCGACGTGGGCGACGGCGTCGTCGACGGCACCCCGGTGGCGGTCGGCGACGACGCCGTGCTGTTCGGGGATCCCGCGACGGGCGCCCCCGCGGTGGAGGAGTGGGCCGAGGCGACCGGCACCATCGGCTACGAGATCGTCACGCGCGTGGCCGGCCGCGTGACCCGGAGGTACGGCGCGTGAGCGACATCGTCCCCGCACCCCTGTCGCCCGGCCGCCGCGCCGTGGTCGGCCTCGACGCCATCCGCCACAACGTCCGCACGCTCGCGGCGCTCGCCGCCCCCGCGCGCACGATGGTCGCCGTGAAGGCCGACGCGTACGGGCACGGCGCCCTCCAGGTCGCGCGCGCCGCCCTCGAGGCCGGCGCCGAGAGCCTCGCGGTGCTCGACGTGGGATCCGCCGTCGAGCTCCGCCGCGCCGGCATCACGGCCCGCCTCCTCGCCTGGCTGCACGGCGTCGACACGGACTTCCGCCAGGCGGTCGAGGAGGGCATCGACCTCGGCGTCTCGGCGCTGTGGGAGCTGGAGCGCATCGCCGCCGCGGGACGCGCCACGGGGATCCGCGCCCGCGTGCACCTCAAGGCCGACACGGGCCTCAGCCGCAACGGCGCCACGCCGGAAGCGTGGCCCGACCTGGTGCGCGCGGCGGTCGCGGCCGACGCCGCGGGCGAGCTGACCCTGCACGCGGTCTGGTCGCACCTCGCCGACGCCTCGCCCGAGGACGACGACGCCGCGCTCGCGCGCTTCCACGAGGCCGTGCGCGTCGCCGAGGAGCTCGGCGCGCGGCCCGTGGAGAAGCACCTCGCCGCGAGCTCCGCTGGGATCCGCCTGCCCGCCGCCCGCTTCGACATGGTCCGCTTCGGCATCGCCGTCTACGGCATCTCGCCCTTCGACGACCGCTCCGGCCGCGACCTCGGCCTGATCCCGGCGATGACGCTCGAGGCCGACGTCGTCTCCGTCAAGCGCGTCGCGGCCGGCCACGGCGTCTCCTACGGGCTCGACCACCGGACGACCGGGCCGTCGACGCTCGCGCTCGTGCCGCTGGGGTACGCCGACGGGATCCCGCGCATCGCCGCCCCGCGCGCCTCCGTGCTCCTGAACGGCCGCCGCTTCCCCGTCGCCGGCCGCATCGCCATGGATCAGCTCGTGCTCGACGTGGGCGACCTGCCCGTCGAGGTCGGCGACACCGCGGTGATCCTCGGCCCCGGCGACCGCGGCGAGCCCACGGCCGAGGAGTGGGCCGGCTGGGCCGAGACCATCGGCGACGAGATCGTGACCCGGGTGGGTCCGCGCGTCGATCGGGTGCACCTGCACGAGCGGGCGGGCGGCGACGGGCCGGCCGAGGAGGTCCTCTCCGACGAGCTCGTCCCCGTCGCGACCACCGACGACATGGAGGAGCTCGGCCGCGCCGTCGCGCGCGAGCTCGGCGCCGGCGACCTCGTCGTCCTGTCCGGCCCGCTCGGCGCCGGCAAGACCACGTTCACCCGCGGGCTCGGCGACGGGCTCGGCGTCCGCGGTCCCGTCACGAGCCCGACGTTCGTGCTCGCGCGCACGCATCCGAGCCTGGTCGACGGGCCGCCGCTCGTGCACGTGGACGCCTACCGCCTGGCGGACGCCCGCGAGCTCGACGACCTCGACATCGACTTCGCGCGCTCCGTCGTGGTGGTCGAGTGGGGCGAGGGCAAGCTCGACGGCGTCGCGGACCAGTGGTGGGACCTCCGGATCGCGCGGCCCACGGGCGCCGGCGACGGGGATCCCGACGCGTCCGACGACGCGGACGCCGACCGGGATCCGGACGCCGCCCCCGACGAGCCCCGCACCGTCCGCATCCGGCGGCTCCGCGCGCGCCCCCACGCCTAGACTCGTCCAGTGCTCCTCGCGATCGACACCTCCGCCGGCACGGGCGTCGCCGTCATCGACCCCGACGGCCGCGTGCTCGCTGAATGCCAGGAGGCCGACACCATGCGGCACGCCGAGGTCATCGGCACGCTGCTCGACGAGTGCCTCACGGCGTCCGGCATCGACCGGTGCGACGTCCGCGCCGTCGTCGCGGGCATGGGCCCCGGTCCCTTCACCGGCCTCCGCGTCGGCATCGCCGCGGCCCGCGTCCTCGCGACCGGGCTCGACGTGCGCGTGATCCCCGTGGTCAGCCACGACGCCGTCGCCCACGACCACTACGCGTCGGGCGGCACCGGATCCCTCGTGGTCGTCACCGACGCGCGCCGCCGCGAGCTGTACTGGTCCGTCTACCGCGCCCCCGTCGACGGCGGCGTCGCCGAGCGCACCGCGGGCCCCGGCTTGAGCAAGCCCGACGACGTGCCCTCCGCCGACCACCGCGTCGACGCCGC
Organism: Clavibacter michiganensis; assembly: GCF_002151125.1. Lineage (GTDB taxonomy): Bacteria > Actinomycetota > Actinomycetes > Actinomycetales > Microbacteriaceae > Clavibacter > Clavibacter michiganensis_C. The sequence continues at coordinate 34,139 of NZ_MDJZ01000017.1, read as the reverse complement.
CGGGGTGCGCGCGGCAGCCCTCGCGCAGGTCGCCCGCCGGATGGACGAGCTCGACCTGCCCTTCGCGGCCGACGAGGCGCTCTACCTCCGCTCGCCCGACGTCACCCTCTCCGCGGGCCCCAAGCGGGTCACCTCGTGAGCGTCCTGTTCCGCGCCGCCGAGGTCGCCGACCTGCCCGCGCTGATGCACCTCGAGACCACCACGTTCGTCTCCGACGCCTGGTCGGCCGACGCGATGCGCGGCGAGCTGACGGCCCGCCACGGCTGGTACGTCGTCGCCGTCGACGAGACGGACGGCCGGATCCTCGGCTACGCCGGCCTCTCCTGCCCGCGCGGGGCGCACGCCGCCGACGTCCAGACCATCGCCGTCGCGGACGGCAGCCGGGGACGCGGCATCGGCCGGGCCCTCCTCACCCGGCTGGTCGCCCAGGCGCACGCCCGCGGCGCCCGCGAGGTCCTGCTCGAGGTGCGCGCCGACAACCCGGTCGCACAGGCCCTGTACTCCTCGCTCGGGTTCGAGCCCATCGCCGTCCGCCCGCACTACTACCAGCCGGACGACGTCGACGCCGTGGTGATGCGGGTCGCCCTGTCCGAGGCGCCGCCCGAGCCGACGGAGCCGCGCGACGCGCCGGCCGGCGCCGCATCCGGTGCGCATGACGAGCCGGCCCCGGACGCGGGGACGGACGACGACCCCGACGCCGGCCCCCTCGTCCTCGGCATCGAGACCTCCTGCGACGAGACCGGCATCGGCATCGTCCGCGGCCAGACGCTCCTCGCCAACGTCATCTCCAGCTCGATGGAGGAGCACGCCCGCTACGGCGGCGTCGTGCCCGAGGTCGCCGCCCGCGCGCACCTCGAGGCGCTGACCCCCGCGATCGACGCCGCGCTCGCCGAGGCGGGCGTCGCCCTGCGTGACCTCGACGCGATCGCCGTCACCGCGGGCCCGGGCCTCTCGGGCGCGCTGATGGTCGGGGTCGGCGCGGCGAAGGCGCTCGCCGTGGCCCTCGACATCCCCCTGCACGGCGTCAACCACCTCGTCGGCCACGTGGGCGCGGACCTCCTCAGCACCGACGGGGGCCCCGGCGTCCCGCTCGAGACGCCGAGCATCGCGCTCCTCGTCTCCGGCGGCCACACCTCGCTCCTCCTCGTGCGCGACCTCGTGGACGACGTCGAGCTCCTCGGCGAGACCATCGACGACGCCGCGGGCGAGGCCTTCGACAAGGTGGCCCGCGTGCTCGGCCTGCCGTACCCCGGCGGCCCGCACATCGACCGCGTCGCGGCCGACGGCGACCCGCGCGCGATCCGCTTCCCCCGCGGCCTCTCCCTCCCGAAGGACATGGAGCGCCACCGCTACGACTTCTCCTTCTCCGGGCTCAAGACCGCGGTCGCCCGCTGGGTCGAGAAGCGCCAGGACGCGGGCGAGCCCGTGCCCGTGGCGGACGTCGCCGCGAGCTTCCGCGAGGCCGTCGTCGACGTGCTGCTCACGAAGGCCGTCGCCGCGTGCGTCGACCACGGGATCCCGCGCCTCCTGCTCGGCGGCGGCGTCGTCGCGAACGCGCGGGTCCGCGAGCTCGCGGCGGAGCGGTGCGCCGCCGCGGGCATCGAGCTGCGGATCCCGCCCCTGTCGCTCTGCACCGACAACGGGGCCATGATCGCGGCGCTCGGCGCCCGCCTCATCGCGTCGGGCCGCGCGCCGTCCGGTCTCGCGTTCGGCGCCGACTCGACGCTGCCCGTCACCGTCGTCCAGGTCGGCTGAGCGGCGCGGCGCCCCCATTGCGGGGACCTTTCGCGGCTATTTCCCGAACGGGAGAATCCCGGGGCACGCATCACGGTATGTTCCCAGGGACGAAAGGAACGACAATGACCGATCCGCAGAACCCGGACCGCTCCAACGACGGCTTCCCGCCCGCGCCGAGCCAGCCCGCCTACCCGGCCGCTCCCGCCGCCGGCTCCGACTCGCCCTACGCGGCGCCCTACCAGCCCGGCCAGGGCGGTGCGCCCAAGAAGGGCCTCGCCATCACGTCGATGGTGCTCGGCATCGTCTCCGTCCTGCTGTCCCTGCCGCTGTGGTTCCTCACGTTCTTCGTGGGCATCGCCGCGATCATCACGGGTGTCCTCGCGCGCAAGCGCAACCCCGGCACCAAGGGCTTCTGGCTCACCGGCATCATCACCGGCATCGTCGGCGTGCTGGTCAGCATCCTCGTGGTCCTGTTCGTCGTCGTCTTCGTGAACACCGCGATCCAGACCGGCGAGATCAACGGCACCCCGATCCCGACGGCGCCGTAACCCGCACCACCCGCACGACACGACGCGGCCGTCCCCTCGGGGGCGGCCGCGTCGTCGTGTGCGGGAGCCGCGCAGGCGTCAGCCCGCGGCGACCCCGTGCCGGTCCGCGAGGATCGCGACGCGCCGCCCGCCGACCCGCGTCGCGATGAGCGTCGCCGAGCCGTCGCCCTTCAGCTGCAGCCGCGTGCGCAGCCTGGCCGGGTCCACGTCGACCCCGCGCTTCTTGATCTCCAGCGTCCCGATCCCGCGCGCCCGCAGCTCGCGCTTGAGCCGCTGCTCGTCGAGCGGCAGCACCTCCCGCACCCGGAAGCCGCGCGCGAACGGCGTCGCCTGCTCGCGCTCGGACGTGATCCACGCGATGCCCTCGCCGACCATCCGCCCGTCGAGCGAGCGCGCGAGGTCGCCGATGAGGCGGGCGCGGATCACGGCGCCGTCCGGCTCGTAGAGGTGCGCGCCCAGCTCGCCGAGCTCGGCGTCCTCGCTGTCGGCCGCCGCCGTGAGCTCCGCCTGCGTCCCGCCGCCGATCACGAGCGCCGCCCGCCGCACGCCGTCGCGCCGCGTCGGCCCGAACCACAGGCCCATCTCGACGGCCTGCCCGTCGACCGACACCCACTGCGCCTCCGCCTCCGCGGGGATGAGGTCGCGGTCGAGGCCCGGCCCGAGCTTGATGCCCGCGGCCCGTCCGGCGGCCAGCTCGAACGCGGCGGAGAGGGTGGGGGAGTACGCGTCCGGATCCGAGATGCGGCGCGTGGAGGAGTGCCCGTCCGTGCGCCTGGCCGGGTCGAGGTACACGCCGTCGACGCGCCCGGCGTCGAACGCCTCGGCCGTGCCCTGCTCGACCTCGGCCTCGGGGAACGGCGCCAGGTTCCAGCCGGCGACCGCCGCGGTCACCTCGTCGCGCTCGACGGCCGTGACGCGGATCCCGATGGCCGCCATGGCCATCGCGTCCCCGCCGATCCCGCAGCCGAGGTCGGCCACGTGCGCGACGCCCGCCTGCTGGAAGCGCCCCGCGTGCTGCGCGGCGACAGGGAGGCGCGTCGCCTGCTCGAGCCCGGCCTCGGTGAAGAGCATGCGCTCCGCGAAGTCGCCGAACTTGCCCCTGGCCTTCGCGCGCAGGCGCGACTGCGTGAGGACGGCGGAGACGAGCGCGGGGGAGTGTCCCTCGCCGCGCAGCGCGCTCACCATCCGCACCATGTCGTCCCCCGGCGCGGGCGCGGGGAGGGAGTCGAGCAGGCGGAGCCCCTCGAGCGAGAGCACCTCGCGGAGGTCGGTCTGATCCATCCGCCCACCGTACCGGGGCGCCTCCGCGCGGATTGGCACTCGCGTTGCGCGAGTGCAAGCGCGGCCCGTAGAATCTCACCTGGCACTCTCCCCGGGAGATTGCCAACGAAGTCTTGTCCCTTAGTCACGAAGGAAGAGGTCAACCGTGTCGGTCTCCATCAAGCCGCTCGAGGATCGCATCGTCATCCAGCAGGTCGAAGCCGAGCAGACCACCGCGTCTGGTCTGGTCATCCCCGACACCGCCAAGGAGAAGCCGCAGGAGGGCGAGGTCGTGGCCGTGGGCCCCGGCCGCATCGACGACAACGGCAACCGCGTCCCGCTCGACGTCGCCGTGGGCGACAAGGTCATCTACTCCAAGTACGGCGGAACCGAGGTCAAGTACGACGGCCAGGACCTCCTCGTCCTCTCGGCGCGCGACGTGCTCGCCGTCATCGAGCGCTGACGCTCCGCACCAGCGACACCGCACCACCCGGGAGCCCGGCCGACGCGTTCGGCCGGGCTCCCGTGCGTCCGGGCCCGGGTGCATCAGGGGAGCTGGGCCGCCGCGGGCACCGAGCCGCTGCGGGCACCGCCCGCCGCGGGCAGCCGACCCGCCGCGCCGCTAGCCTCGTGAGGTGACGCGCCCCGCCCCCGAGTCCTCGACCCGCACCGGCCTCATCGCCGCGGTCGGCGCGTACGGGCTGTGGGGCGTCCTTCCCGTCTTCTTCCTGCTCCTCGTGCCGGCGGGCGCGTTCGAGATCGTCGGCTGGCGGATCCTCTTCTCGCTCGTCGTCTGCGCCCTCGTCATCACGGCCGCGAGGCGCTGGTCGCGCGTGGTCGCCATCGTCCGGCGGCCGCGGATCCTGCTCGGTCTCGGGCTCGCCGGCCACCTGATCCTCGTCAACTGGACCGTCTACGTCTACGGCACGCTCTCCGGCCACGTGGTCGAGACGGCGCTCGGCTACTTCATCAACCCGATCGTCACGGTGCTGCTCGGCGTGATCCTCCTGCGCGAGGGCCTCCGTCCGCTGCAGTCGGCGGCCGTCGGCCTGTCCGCGGTGGCCGTGGCGGTCATCGCGATCGGCTACGGGCAGCTGCCCTGGGTGTCGCTCGCGCTCGCCGGGTCCTTCGGGCTCTACGGGCTCGTGAAGAAGCGCGTGAGCGGCGGAGCGGACGCGCTCTCGGGCCTGGCGCTCGAGACCGCGTGGCTCGTCCCCGCCGCCACGACCATGCTCGTGATCACGGGCGCGGGCGCCGGGCTCACCATCGGCACGGTCTCGCTCGGGCACACGCTCCTGCTGGTCAGCACCGGCGTCGTCACCGCCGGGCCGCTCCTCCTCTTCGGGTTCGCCGCCGGGCGCCTGCCCCTCTCGGTGATCGGGCTCACGCAGTACCTGGCGCCGCTCCTGCAATTCGGATTCGGCGTCTTCGTGATGCACGAGGCCATGCCGCCCGAGCGCTGGGCGGGTTTCGCGATCGTGTGGGCGGCGCTCGTCCTGCTCACGGTCGACATGCTCCGGGTGTCGCGCCGCCGCATCTCGACCCGGGTGCCCGTGCAGAGGGATCCGGCGGTCGTCGAGGGCATCTGATTCGGATCCCGTCGCGCTTTCTCCGAATGGTAACGATCGGGTCGCGTTACACGACGGAAATGCCGATGCATTGTGCCCGTCTCATCCGCGCCATAGGGTCGCACCAGGCGAGGCGCGCATTCGCGTGCCTCATGCATCACATTCCCGAGCATCACCACACACATCCATAAGGAGCACCATGAGCGCATTCGGCAGGGCTTCGGCCTCCCGCTCACGACCCGCCCGCACGGCCCTCAGCGCGATCACCATCGCGGCGGCCGGCGCCCTCGTCCTCGCCGGCTGCTCCGGCGGCGGCACCAGCGGCGGCACCACCGAGTCGGGCGACCTCGACCTGAAGATCGGCACGATCCTGCCGCAGACGGGTTCCCTCGCGGTCCTCGGCCCGCCCGAGTTCGCGGGCGTGCACCTCGCGGAGCAGGACATCAACGAGGCTGCCGCCGGCATCCAGGTCACCGTCACGGACAAGGACTCGGGCGACACCACGACCGACATCGCGAGCCAGTCGGCCACCTCGCTCATCGCGGACGGGAACAGCGCCATCGTCGGCGCCGCGTCCTCCGGCGTCTCGAAGACCTTCATCGACCAGGTCACGCAGGCCGGCGTCGTGCAGCTGTCGCCGGCGAACACCTCGCCCGACTTCACCGACTACGCGGACGACGGCTACTTCTGGCGCACCGCCCCGTCGGACGTGCTCCAGGGCCGCATCCTCGGCACCAAGATCCTCCAGGACGGCAAGACCAACGTCTCGATCCTCTACATGAACGACGCCTACGGCACGGGCCTCCAGGAGAACATCAAGAAGACGCTCGAGGAGGGCGGCGCCACCATCGCGGCCGAGAGCGTCTTCGAGCCGTCCGCGACGGACTTCAACAGCGCCATCACCTCGGTGCTCGCGCCGAACCCCGACGCGCTCGTCGTGATCTCGTTCGACGAGATCAAGACCATCGCCGACCAGCTGGCGTCCAAGGGCTTCGACTTCAACAACTTCTACGGCACGGACGGCAACTACGGCGTCATCACCGAGGACGACACCAACGTCGACATCGCGGGGGCGCAGTTCACGAACCCCGGCGTCGAGGCGAAGGAGGACTTCCAGCAGCGTCTCCAGGACATGGTGAAGGCCGACGGGGACCCCGAGCTCTCGGTGTTCAGCTACTCCGCGGAGTCGTACGACGGCACCGTGCTCCTCGCGCTCGCCGCGCTCCAGGGCGGGGCGACCGACGGGGCCACCATCAAGGACAACCTCCAGTCGGTCTCCGAGGGCGGGGAGAAGTGCGAGTCGTTCGCGGACTGCGCCGAGCTCATCGAGGCCGGCACCGACATCGACTACGACGGCCTCTCCGGCCCGATCACGTTCGATGAGAACGGCGACCCGACCGAGGCGTACGTCTCCGTCTACAAGTACGGAGAGGGCAACACGCGCACCTTCTCCGAGCAGGTCTACGGCAAGCTCGACTAGCACCCGCACCACGCACGGCTGAGGGCCCGGTCCGCATGGACCGGGCCCTTCGGCGTGCGCGGGCGCGGCTCCGCTCGCGTGCTCGCCAGGGCGCAGGATGACGGTCAGCGGGCGTGCGAGCCTGCCGGAGAGAGGACGCGGCTGGCACCGGGTCAGGAGGCCGTGCACCCACGCTGCCGCGGTGGGTGGACCGGTGCCCCGGTCCGCCCTGCTTGCGCGGTCGCCGCCCGCGAGAGCCCGACCCGCGCATACGACGACGCGGCACCCCCGAGGGGATGCCGCGTCGCGTCGTGCGTGGGTCGGGATCAGGGCTGGGGCGCCGCCTTGGCCTTCTCCTGGTCGGCGGCGAGCGTGCCGAGGTACAGCTCGATCACCTTCGGGTCGTTCATGAGCTCGCGCCCGCGGCCCTCGTACGCGTCCTTGCCCTGGTCGAGCACGTAGCCGCGGTCGCAGATCTGGAGCGCGCGGCGGGCGTTCTGCTCCACGATCATCACGGAGACGCCCGCGCGGTTGATCTGCGCCACGTTGATGAACGTCTCGTCCTGGCGCACGGGGGACAGGCCGGCGCTCGGCTCGTCGAGCAGCAGCACCGTCGGATCCATCATGAGCGCGCGCGACATGGCGACCATCTGGCGCTCGCCGCCCGAGAGGGATCCGGCGCGTTGCTTGAGCCGCTTGCCGAGCTCCGGGAACAGGTCGGTGACGAACGCGAGCCGCTCCTTGTACATCTTCGGCTTCTGGTACGCGCCCATCTGCAGGTTCTCGTCGATGGTGAGCGTGGGGAACACGTTGTTGTTCTGCGGCACCATGCCGACACCGCGCGACACGAGCTTGTCGGCCTTGAGCCCCGTGATGTCCTGGCCGTTCAGCTCGATGCTGCCGCCGCGGATGTTCACCTGCCCGAAGATGGCCTTCAGCAGCGTGGACTTGCCCGCGCCGTTCGGGCCGATGATGCCCACCAGCTCGCCCTTGTCGACGTGGACGTTGCACCCGTTGAGGATGTTGACCCCGGGCAGGTAGCCCGCGTGGAGGTCGGTGGTCTGGAGGACCCGCTCTGTCGTCACTTGTCTGCCGCTTCCTTCTCGATCTCGTCCTTGACGAGGTCGGACTCCATGTCCTTCGCCACCTCGCGCTGGCCCGTGAGGGTGCCGAGGTCGGTGTCGTGGTGGGCGCCGAGGTAGGCGTCGATGACGGCCGGGTCGCTCATCACGGTCGAGGGCGGGCCCTCGGCGACGATGCGTCCCTCGGCCATGACGACGACCCAGTCCGCGATCTCGTTGACCATGTGCATGTCGTGCTCGACGAACAGCACGGTCATGCCCTCGGTCTTGAGGTCGAGGATGTGGTGGAGCAGCGACTGCGTCAGCGCCGGGTTGACCCCGGCCATCGGCTCGTCGAGCATCACGAGATCCGGCTTCGTCATGAGCGCGCGCGCCATCTCGAGGAGCTTCCGCTGGCCGCCGGAGAGGCTGTCCGCGTAGTCCTCCTCCTTGGCGTCGAGCTTGAACTTCTTGAGGAGGGTGCGCGCGCGGTCGGTGATCTCCTCCTCCTTCCTCTTCCAGAGGGGGCGGATCAGCGCGGCGAAGAAGCTCTCGCCGCCCTGGCCGGTGGCGCCGAGGCGCATGTTCTCCAGCACCGTCATGCCGCCGAGGGCCTTGGTGAGCTGGAACGTGCGCACCATGCCGAGGCGGGCGACGCGGAACGCGCTCATCCCGGCGAGGTCCTTGCCCGAGAACTCCCACGTGCCGGTGTTCGGCTTGTCGAAGCCGGTCAGCAGGTTGAAGAACGTGGTCTTGCCGGCGCCGTTCGGGCCGATGAGGGCCGTGATGGAGCCGCGGGGGATCTCGAGATGGTCGACGTCGACCGCCTTCAGGCCGCCGAACTGCCGGCTGACGCCGTGCGCGACGATGATGGGGTCCTTCTTGGCGCAGCCCGGACCGGCATCGCCGTCGAGGATGGCCGAGACCGGGGTCTTGTCAGGCAAAGTGCGTCTCCTTCTTCTTCCCGAAGATGCCCTGTGGTCGGAAGATCACGAGCAGCATGAGCGCGACGCCCACGATGATGAAGCGGATCGGGCCCTGCTGGGTGCTCGAGATGGGCAGCCAGTCGTTCGTGACCGCGAGGCTGAGCAGGCCGTCCGAGAGCGACAGCGTGACCCAGAAGATGATCGAGCCGATGACCGGCCCGAAGATCGTGGCAGCGCCTCCCAGCAGCATGATCGTGTAGAGGAAGAACGTGAGCTGCGTGCCGTAGTTGTCGGGCTGCAGCGACCTCGGGAGGATGAAGACCACGCCCGCGAGCCCGCCGAACACGCCGCCGAGCACGAGCGCCTGCATCTTGTAGGAGTAGACGTTCTTGCCGAGCGCGCGGACCGCGTCCTCGTCCTCGCGCACGCCCTTCAGCACGCGGCCCCAGGGGCTGCGCATGAGGAGGAAGACCAGCAGGCACGCGATGCCCACGAGGCCCCAGCCCACGATGCGGATCCACCACTGGTCGGAGGAGTAGGTGAGCACGCCCGCGCCGAAGCGGCCCTCGGGCAGCGGGTTCAGCTCGTTGAAGCCGATGGCCGCGCCGTTGATGCCCTCGGAGCCGCCCGTGACGTCCGAGAACTCGGGCGTCTTGACGCTCAACCGGATGATCTCCGCGGCCGCGATGGTCACGATGCTGAGGTAGTCGGCCCGGAGCCTGAGCGTCGGTATTCCGAGGATGAGCGCGAACACCGTGGACGCGACGATCGCCGCGAGCAGCGACGCCCAGACGGGCCAGTCGTACATGACCGCCGTGATGGCGAACGCGTAGCCGCCGATGGCCATGAAGCCGGCCTGGCCGAAGTTGAGCAGGCCCGTGAAGCCGAAGTGGATCACGAGGCCGACGGTCGCGAGCGCGTACGCCGCGGTGGTCGGCGAGAAGATCTCGCCGAGCGCCAGGAAGATGAAGTTGGAGTTCATGCGCGGCTAACCGATCCGATCTTTCCGACCCAGGATGCCCTGGGGCCTGATGAGCAGGATGACGATCATGACCACGAGAGCGGCCACGTACTTCATGTTCTCGGGCAGGACCATGGTGCTGACGTTGATGAAGACGCCGATCACGATCGAGCCGATGAGCGCGCCGAACGCCGTCCCCAGGCCGCCCAGGACGACGGCGGAGAAGACGAGCAGCAGGATGGACGCGCCCGTGTCCCAGCGCAGCGACTGGTAGTAGGCGATGAAGACGCCGGACAGGGCCGCCAGCGCGGCGCCGCCGATCCAGACCACGCGGATCACGCCCTCCACGTCGATGCCCGACGCCGCCGCGAGCGAGCGGTTGTCGGACACGGCGCGGGTGGCCTTGCCGATCTTCGTGTACAGCAGCACGTACGCGACCGCCAGGAGCAGCACGATCGAGACGATCGCGCCGGCGACGTCAGTGAACTTGAGGCTCACCGGCCCGACCACCAGGAACGGCGCGGGGCTGTTGGGGAGCGTCAGGCGGTCGGCGCCGAAGATGAACTGGAAGAGGTAGCGCAGCGCGAGCGACAGGCCGATGGTGACGATCATCAGCGGCACGAGCCCGAGGCGCCTCTTCCGCAGCGGCTTCCAGATCGCCGCGTCCTGCGCGAACCCGAACGCCCCGCCGAGGACCACTGTGATCACGATCGCGAGCACCGGGTTGAGCCCCAGCACGTTGCTGAAGAGGTACGCCATGAGCGCGCCGAAGGTGACCAGCTCGCCGTGCGCGAAGTTGTTGAGCCCCGTGGTGCCGTAGATGAGGGAGAGGCCGATCGCCGCGAGGGCGAGCAGCAGGCCGAAGATCAGGCCCGTCACCACCTTGGGCCAGAAGATCTTCCAGAAGTTGTTCTCGGTCACGGGCTCCGCCGTGGCGGTGACGGTGCCCGTCTCCGTGTCCGGCGCGGCGGTCTCGCCGCCGGTGGAGGTTCCCGTGCCCGCACCGGTGCTGGCGCTCGGCGCGGGAGCGGATCCGGCCGCCGCGCCGTCCGGGGAGATGAAGAAGAAGGCGGGGACGTTCTTGTTCCCCGCCGCCACGTCGATCTCCCGGGGGCTGGAGCCCGCGCGGGGGACGCCGGCCCCTTCGGGGATGGTCGACTCGTCCACCTCGACCGTGAAGGAGCCCGGCGCGCTGAGGCCGACCTCCGCCTTGCCGTCCGGACCGGTCGTGCCGGTGGCGTCGCCGCCGCCGCCCGAGACCGTCACGGTGACCCCGGCGATGCCGGTCTTGTCGGCATCCGCCCGGACCCACACGAGCAGGGACTGCTCGGCCGCGGCCGGGTCGACGGCCTGGGGCGCCGCGCGTGGATCCGCGTGGGCGGCCGCCGGGGCCGAGAGGAGAAGTGCGGTGCAGGCGAAAGCCACCGCGAGAATCAGGGCCCACAAGCGCTGCGCGCGTGCTCCGGCCGAACCAGTGGCTATCACTAGACCTCCATAGGGGGAGCCGGCGGATGGTGAGTTCCGCGCAGGCGCCGCGACTACCGTCAGGACGACGTTGGTTGACAGTACGTGCTGATTATGTCCTGGATGTTTCCGGCCTGTGCCGCGTGGCGGCGTGCTACGGCGGGAATAGCGCGGGATCGCGGCCGTTAACATCGAGACACCGGTTGCCGACGCGGTCCCCCGGCTCCACCATCCGCCTCTCATCCCCCTGGAGGAAAATTGGATCAGTCCGACCCGTTCGGCGTCATCGGCCTCACCTACGACGACGTCATGCTCCTGCCGGGGCACACCGACGTCATCCCGAGCGAGGCGGACACGACCTCGCGCCTCACCCGCAACATCGACGTCGCCGCACCTCTCCTCTCCTCCGCGATGGACACCGTCACCGAGGCGCGCATGGCGATCGCGATGGCACGCCAGGGCGGGCTCGGCGTGATCCACCGCAACCTCTCCATCGAGGACCAGGCCGCCTTCGTCGACAAGGTGAAGCGCAGCGAGTCGGGCATGATCACGAACCCGGTCACCACGCGCCCCGACGCGACGGTCGCCGAGGTGGACGCGCTCTGCGGCCAGTTCCGCGTCTCCGGCCTCCCCGTCGTCGAGTCCGACGGCACGCTGGTCGGCATCATCACCAACCGCGACATGCGCTTCGTCTCGCCCGTGCAGGCGGCCACGACGCTCGTGCGCGACGTGATGACCCGCACCCCGCTCATCACGGGCCGCGTCGGCATCGACCCGGACCACGCGATCGCGATCTTCGCGGAGCACAAGATCGAGAAGCTCCCGCTGGTGGACGACGCCGGCAAGCTGCGCGGCCTCATCACCGTCAAGGACTTCGACAAGTCGGAGCAGTACCCGGACGCCACGAAGGACCCCGAGGGACGCCTGCGCGTCGGCGCGGCCATCGGCTTCTTCGGCGACGCCTGGCAGCGCGGCATGGCGCTGGTCGACGCGGGCGTCGACGTGCTCGTGGTCGACACGGCCAACGGCGACAGCAAGGGCGTGCTCGACATCATCCGCCGCCTGAAGTCCGACCCGGCGTCCGCCCACGTGGACGTCATCGGCGGCAACGTCGCCACCCGCTCGGGCGCGCAGGCGCTCATCGAGGCGGGCGCGGACGCCATCAAGGTCGGCGTCGGCCCCGGGTCCATCTGCACCACGCGCGTCGTCGCGGGCGTCGGCGTGCCCCAGGTCACCGCGGTCTACGAGGCATCGCTCGCCGCGCGTGCCGCGGGCATCCCCGTCATCGCGGACGGCGGCCTCCAGTACTCGGGCGACATCGCGAAGGCGCTCGTCGCGGGCGCCGACACCGTCATGCTCGGCAGCCTCCTCGCCGGTTGCGACGAGAGCCCCGGCGACCTCATGTTCGTGGGCGGCAAGCAGTTCAAGAGCTACCGGGGGATGGGGTCGCTCGGCGCCCTGCAGACCCGCGGCTCGAAGACCTCCTACTCGAAGGACCGCTACTTCCAGTCCGACGTGCCGAGCGACGACAAGCTCATCCCCGAGGGCATCGAGGGCCAGGTGCCCTACCGCGGGTCCCTCGCCAACGTCGTCTACCAGCTCACGGGCGGCCTGCGGCAGTCGATGTTCTACGTCGGCGCGCGCACGGTCGGCGAGCTCAAGGACCGCGGGCGCTTCGTGCGCATCACCGCGGCCGGGCTCAAGGAGTCGCACCCGCACGACGTGCAGATGGTCGTCGAGGCGCCCAACTACCGGCGCTGATGCGGTGAGCCGCGCGGCCTCCGCGCGGTGGCGACGAGGGGCCGGTGCCGTGCGCACCGGCCCCTCGTGCGTCCGGGCTCTCCCTCACAGGGCGCGTCTCCGGACGCGCGTCCGGCGGTTCTCGGTCGGGCGGATCCCCGAGCCGGCCCGGGCGCGACACTGCACGCATGCCACCGCCCCCGCCGCCCGCCTCCCATCCCCTCGAGGCGACGGCGCTCGGGCCACCCGCGGTGGCGCTGATCCTCTCGGGGAGCGCGCCCGCGTCCCCGGCGGATCCCGTCGGCGCGGAGGAGCGCGCGGCCGCGGCCGCCGTCGCCCGGGCCGAGGCGCGCGGCGAGCTGGTGCGGCTGCGGGCGGGGATCCACGTGGAGCGCGTCTCCTGGGAGGGGGTGTCGGCGCGGGAGCGGCACCTGCTGCGGATCCGCGCGCTGGTCCGGGTCTCCGTCGCGCCGATCGTGCTCGGCGGCCCGTCGGCGGCGGCCGTCCACGGCCTGCCCCGCCTCGCGCCGTGGCCGCAGCAGGTGACGCTGCTCGACGTGCCGGGTCTGCCTCCGGGTCGCCGGGCGGGGACGCGCATCGTGCGGGATCCCTCCGGCGGGCGTTCGGCGCTCGTGCTGGCCGCTGACGGCGTGCGCCTCCCGGGGCTCGCGGCGACGGCGCTCGCGGCGTCGCACGATGCGGCCGTGCTCGCCGTGCGCACGGCCGCGGTCCCTGCGCCGGGCTGGTTCGCGCACGGGCTGGTCGCGCTCGACGCCGCGCTCGCGGCCGGGCGGGCGGTAGCCACGACCCACGCGGAGCTCCACGCGCAGCGGGAGCTGCGAGGGCCGGGCCCGTGGAGCCGGCGCGCAGGGCGACTGGTCGACGCGGCGGACGGCGCGGCGGCCGGTCCCGCCGAGTCGGTCGCCCGCGGCGTCGCGGAGGAGACGGGGCTCCCGCGACCGGCCGTCGGGGTGCTCGTGCAGGGCCACGGGCGGCTCGCGCTCGCCTGGCCGGGGGAGCGGGTCGGCCTGCGGATCACCGGCCAGCGGCCGGTCGCGTCCGCCGCTGCCCACGTTCCGACGGCGGGGCTGCGGGCAGGCGGGCGGTGGCGCATCGTCGACGCGACCGAGAGGGACGTCCTGGCGGCCGGGCGGGTGCGCGCGCTCCTGCTGCACGCGGGCGTGGAGCCCGAGCGGCGTGCCGCGCGCGCCGGCTCCTCGGTGCGCCCGGATCCGGGCGGGGGCCGGTCGCGCAGGAGCCCGCCGCTAGGCTGTGCGGGTGAGTGATGTAGAGATCGGCCGCGCCAAGCGGGCCCGCCGTGTGTACGCGTTCGACGACATCGCCATCGTCCCGTCGAGGCGCACGCGCGACCCGCAGGACGTGTCGGTCTCCTGGTCCATCGACGCGTACCAGTTCGAGATCCCGTTCCTCGCGGCGCCCATGGACTCCGTGGTCTCCCCGGCGACGGCCATCGCGATGGGGCGCCTCGGCGGCCTCGGCGTCCTCGACCTCGAGGGCCTCTGGACCCGGTACGAGCACCCCGAGCGCCTGCTCGAGGAGATCCGCTCGCTGCCGCCCGAGTCGGCCACCGCCCGCATGCAGCAGATCTACGCCGAGCCGATCAAGCCCGAGCTCATCACGGCGCGCATCGCGGAGATCCGCGCGGCCGGCGTCGTCGTCGCGGCTGCCCTCTCCCCCCAGCGCACGGCCGACCACTACGAGACCGTGGTCGCGGCCGGCGTCGACCTCTTCGTCATCCGCGGCACCACCGTCTCCGCCGAGCACGTCTCGAAGGCGGCCGCGCCCCTCAACCTCAAGAAGTTCATCTACGAGCTCGACGTGCCCGTCATCGTCGGCGGCGCGGCCACGTACACGGCGGCCCTGCACCTCATGCGCACGGGCGCGGCCGGCGTGCTCGTCGGGTTCGGCGGGGGAGCGGCGTCCACCACGCGCTCCACCCTCGGGATCCACGCGCCCATGGCCACCGCGCTCTCCGACGTGGCCGGCGCTCGCCGCGACTACATGGACGAGTCCGGCGGCCGCTACGTGCACGTCATCGCCGACGGCGGCCTCGGCAGCTCGGGCGACATCGTCAAGGCCATCGCGGTCGGCGCCGACGCGGTCATGCTCGGCTCCACGCTCGCCCGCGCGACCGACGCCCCCGGCCAGGGCTTCCACTGGGGCGCCGAGGCGCACCACTCCGAGCTGCCCCGCGGCCACCGCGTGCGGGTCGACCAGGTCGCGCCGCTCGAGCAGATCCTCTACGGCCCGTCCACCACGGCCGACGGCAGCGCCAACCTGGTCGGCGCGCTGCGCCGCGCCATGGCCACCACCGGCTACTCCGACCTCAAGGAGTTCCAGCGCGTCGAGGTCGTCGTCGCGCCGTACGGCAAGTAGGCAGTCCACCCGAGCGCCGGTCGTCCGTCCTCGGGCGGGAACACCCGGGGCACGGCCCGCGTTGTGATCCACAGGAAGAGGGAGGTGCGCGCATGGCGGAGGTCCGTCGCGTCAAGCTGCCGGGTGTCGGCGTGCTGCACACCTTCATCACGGACGACGGGGGCAAGGTCGGCGTCATCGCGCACCGCTCCGGCCACAGCGACCTCATCACCTTCTCGGAGGAGCAGGACGGGCCCGACACGCAGAAGGTCTCGCTCCGCCTGAGCGAGGACGAGGCGCACACCCTCGCGGAGCTGCTCGGCGGCACGCGCATCACGGAGTCGATCGACAAGCTCGACCAGATCCCCGGCCTCAGCATCGACTGGTTCACGGTCGACTACGACGACCACATCGCCGGCCAGGCGCTCGGCAACCTCGCCTCGCGCGGGGTCGTCGGCCTCACGGTCGTGGCCGTCGTCCGCGGCGAGTCCGCCAATCCCGCGCCGTCCGACGACTTCACCGTCTACCCGGGCGACACGCTCGTGGTCGCCGGATCCCCCGAGAAGGTCGCCAAGGCCTTCGCGTTCTACCGGACGGGCGAGTTCCCGCACCGTCCCGCGCCCGGCTCCGCGCCGGACGGAGGGTAGCGGGTGCACCACGGCCACGACCTCATCGTCCTCGGCCTGCTGTTCGTCCTCGCCTACGCGTTCGGCCAGCTCGGCAAGCGCATCGGCCTGCCCGCGATCCCCATCTACATGCTCGTCGGGCTCCTCGCGAGCCCGAACGTCGACTGGTTCCCGCTCGACTTCGCCTCGGGCGACATGGAGCTCATCGCCGTCTTCGGCCTGATCCTCCTGCTGTTCAACCTCGGGCTGGAGTTCGACCAGGACGAGTTCTTCGGCAACGCCGGCAAGCTCATCGTCTCCGGCGGCTCGTACGTCCTCATCAACATGGGCGTCGGGTTCGCGTTCGGCTTCGCGCTCGGGTGGGGCACGCGCGAGGCGCTCATCATCGCGGGCATGACGGCGACCTCCTCGAGCGCCATCGTCACCAAGCTCCTCATCGAGCTCAACCGCCTGGCCAACGACGAGACGCCCATGATCCTCGGCGTCACCGTCGTCGAGGACATCTTCATCGCCGTCTACCTCGCGATCGTGTCGGTCGTGCTGAGCGGCCAGACCGAGCCCTGGGCGGTGGTCGGCCAGCTGGCGGTGTCGTTCGCCTTCCTCGTGGTGATGTTCACGGTGGCGCGGAAGGGCGGCGCGTTCCTGTCGCGGTTCCTGCGCACGCGCGACGTCGAGCTCTTCACCGTGCTGTTCTTCGGGCTCGCGATCATGTTCGGCGGCATCGGCGAGGTGCTCGGCGTCACCGACGCCATCGGCGCGTTCCTCATCGGCCTCGTGCTCGGCGCGACGCGCGTGCGCAACCGCATCGAGCAGATCGCCATCCCGCTGCGCGACGTCTTCGGCGCGTTCTTCTTCTTGAACTTCGGGCTGGCGCTGGATCCCGGGGAGTTCCCCACGGTCGTCGTCCCGGTGCTCCTCGCCGTGGTCATGACCTTCACGCTGAACCTCATCGCCGGGCAGTTCGTCGCGTGGCTCAACGGGTACGGCGCCCAGGCCGGCATCAACACGGCCTTCATCCTGCAGAACCGCGGCGAGTTCGCGCTCATCCTCGCGACGCTGTCGCTGTCGGCGGGGCTCGACGAGCGGATCCAGCCGTTCGCGGGCCTCTACGTGCTGGTGATGGCGATCATGGGTCCGCTGCTCGCCGCCAACTCGGTGCGCATCGGCACGGCCGTGCTGCCCACGCGGTACCGCTCCGCCACGAAGCGCGCGGTCGAGAAGGCCGCGCGCGACGCCGAGCGGGCCGGCGCGCTCGCGCTCTTCGAGGCGGCCGAGCGCGGAGAGCAGGTGCCGGCCGACGCCTTCGACGACGGCCTCGCGGCGGCGGGAGCCCGGCCGGGAACCGCGGCGCGCGGCACGACGCCGGGCACCGGCCCCGAGGCGGAGGGCGCGCGCGACCGGCCCGCCGCGGGCGCAGCCGGCGACGCCGACCCCGATGCCCCGCGTCCCGCCCCCGACCGCCGCGCCGAGCAGGCAGGCCAGCAGTCCGACCACGACACCTGGACACCACCCACCCGCGAACGGGAACCCGACTACTGATGACGCACGCACCCGACCCCCGCCCCGACGCCGCCGCGCGTCCCGACGCCGCGCCAGCGGGATCCGGCCCGGGCGGCCCCGCCGCCCCCGGACCCACGATCGGCCAGGTCGCCCGCCGCCCTCGCTCGGTCGCGCTCCTGGCGCTCGCCCTGGTCATCGCTGCGGGCTTCGCCGCGCTCGGCCAGTGGCAGCTGGCGCGCGCGGTCGAGTCGGGCGTCGTCATCGAGCGCGACACCGAGACGGCGCTGCCGCTCGGCACGCTGGTCGAGCCGCAGGGCTACGTCACCGACCGGTCGGCCGGGCACATGGTGACCGTCCAGGGTGCCCTCGTCCCCGGCGACTTCGTCGTCGTCTCCGACCGGCTCAACGCCGGCCGCACGGGCGCCTGGGTCGTGGGGCACCTCGCCATCACGGACGACGGCGCCCCCGCGGATCCCGCGCCCGAGGCGCTGCCCGACAGCGTCCCGGTCGCGCTCGGCTGGGCCCCGACCGACGAGGCGGCGGCGGGCGTCGCCGCATCGCTGAACGCGGGCGACGGATCGCCCACCGGGGTCCAGGAGGTCGTCGGCCGCTTCCTGCCGAGCGAGCAGCCCGAGCCCCCAGGCGAGGGCCAGGACCCCGAGCGCATGACCCGGCTCAGCACCGCCGCGCTCATCAACCTCTGGCCCGGCGACGTCGGCGACGTCTACAACGGCTTCATCGTCGCGTCCGAGCCCGTCGCGGGTCTCGCGTCCATCGACTCGCCGCCGCCGAGCGAGGCCGTGCAGCTCAACTGGCTCAACATCTTCTACGCGGCCGAGTGGGCGGTCTTCGCGATCTTCGCGATCGTGATCTGGTACCGGACGGTCCGCGACACGTGGACCCGCGAGCAGCCCGGCTACCGCGAGGACGAGGACGACGACGACGACGAGGACGACGACGACGAGCCGCTCCCCGAGGGCGGCCGCGACGACGCCGTCGACGCGCGCCGGCCCGGGAGCCGCGCAGACGCCGACCGGTAGGATCCACGCATGGCCTACGGACTCAAGCGCTCCGACATCCCGCAGATCCGGAGGGTCCTCGGCTTCTACCGCGTCATGGCGTTCATCACCGGCGCGTTCCTCCTCCTCCTCGTCGTGGAGATGGGCATCAAGTACCTGCCGGGCTTCCAGTTCGTCGACGGGTCGCTGCAGTACCTGGCCGGCGCCGGCTACGAGCTGGAGCTCAACGGCCCGTCCGGCTTCCTCGCGCTGTCGCCGGCGGACACGCTCACGGGCACGAACCTGAGCCTCCTGATCCAGATCGTCCACGGCAACATCTACGTGGTCTACCTCATCAGCGACTTCCTGCTCTGGCAGAAGATGCGCTGGTCGTTCACGCGCTTCATCCTCATCGCCGCGGGCGGCGTCGTGCCGTTCCTCTCCTTCGTCGTGGAGGCGCGCATCGCCCGCCGGGTGCGGGAGACGATCGCGGAGCTCGAGGCGCCGCGCCGCAAGGTGCCCGCCGCCGACGACCGCGACGACGCGGAAGCCCGACCCATCGACCCGACCACCACCACGGAGGCCACCACTTGAGCGTCGACAACCCCACGAACCAGCGTCCCGTCCTCGTCGTCGACTTCGGCGCCCAGTACGCGCAGCTGATCGCCCGCCGCGTGCGCGAGGCCAACGTCTACTCGGAGATCGTGCCGTCCACGATCACGGCCGAGGAGATCCGCGCGAAGGACCCGTCCGGCATCGTCCTCAGCGGCGGCCCGTCGAGCGTCTACGAGGAGGGCTCGCCCGGCCTCGACGAGGGGATCCTCGACCTCGGCGTCCCCGTGCTCGGCATCTGCTACGGCTTCCAGGTCATGGCGCGCGCCCTCGGCGGCGAGGTCGCGCACACCGGGCAGCGGGAGTACGGATCCACCGCTGTCACGCTCACGCCCGGCAGCACCCTGCTCGACGGCCAGCCCGACGACCAGACGGTGTGGATGAGCCACGGCGACTCCGTGTCGAAGGCGCCCGCGGGCTTCGAGGTGCTCGCCTCCAGCGCGTCCACGCCCGTCGCCGCGTTCGCGAGCGACGAGCGCCGCCTCTACGGCGTGCAGTGGCACCCCGAGGTCAAGCACTCCGCGCACGGCCAGGCCGTGCTCGAGAACTTCCTGCACCGCGCGGCCGGCATCCCGGGCGACTGGAACAGCGGCAACGTCATCGCCGAGCAGGTCGAGCGGATCCGCGCCCAGGTCGGCGACGCCCGCGTCATCTGCGGCCTCTCCGGCGGCGTCGACTCCGCGGTCGCCGCCGCGATCGTGCACCGCGCGGTCGGCGATCAGCTCACGTGCGTCTTCGTCGACCACGGCCTGCTCCGCCAGGACGAGCGCCGCCAGGTCGAGGAGGACTACGTCGCGGCCACGGGCGTGCGGCTGGTCACGGTCGACGCGGCGGACCAGTTCCTCGACGGCCTCGCGGGCGTCACGGATCCCGAGGCCAAGCGCAAGATCATCGGCCGCGAGTTCATCCGGTCGTTCGAAGGCGCCGCCGAGGCTCTCGTGCTCGAGGCGAAGGCCGACGGCGAGCCCATCCGCTTCCTCGTGCAGGGCACGCTCTACCCGGACGTGGTCGAGTCGGGCGGCGGCACGGGCACCGCGAACATCAAGAGCCACCACAACGTCGGCGGCCTGCCGGAGGACCTGAAGTTCGAGCTCGTCGAGCCGCTCCGCACCCTGTTCAAGGACGAGGTGCGCGCGATCGGCCGCGAGCTGGGCCTGCCCGAGGTCATCGTGGGTCGCCAGCCGTTCCCCGGCCCCGGCCTCGGGATCCGCATCGTCGGCGAGGTCACGGCCGAGCGCCTCGAGCTGCTGCGCAAGGCGGACGCCATCGCGCGCGCCGAGCTGACCGCCGCGGGCCTCGACCAGGAGATCTGGCAGTGCCCCGTGGTGCTGCTCGCCGACGTCCGCTCGGTGGGCGTGCAGGGCGACGGCCGCACCTACGGCCACCCCATCGTGCTGCGCCCCGTGTCCAGCGAGGACGCGATGACCGCCGACTGGACCCGCCTGCCGTACGACGTGCTCGCGCGCATCTCGAACCGCATCACGAACGAGGTGGACGGCGTGAACCGCGTCGTGCTCGACGTGACGTCGAAGCCGCCGGGCACCATCGAGTGGGAGTGATCCTCCCTCAGGCGCCCCGGCGCTGACACGACGAAGGCCGCTCCCCTCGGGGAGCGGCCTTCGTCGTGCTGCCGGTCCGCGGTGCTGTGCCGGGGACCTGCGGTGGTGCTAGTCGTTGCCGCGCAGGATCGCGAACAGGCGGAGCAGCTCGACGTACAGCCACACGATGGTGACGATGAGGCCGAAGGCCGCCGTCCAGCCGTACTTGCGGGGTGCGCCCGCGCGCACGCCGCGCTGGATGAAGTCGAAGTCCATCACGAGGGAGTAGGACGCGAGGAACACGGCGAGGATGCCCAGGAAGAAGCCCAGCGGGATGCCGAAGATCGGCTCGCTGCGAAGACCCCAGGCGTTGTCCGTAGCCCCGAAGATCATCATGCCGAAGTTGACGAGCGAGAACAGGCCGTAGCCGACCATGGCGATGAGGAAGATCTTCGTGGCCTTCGCGGACGCACGGATCTTGCCGCTGCGGAACAGCAGGAGGACGGTGACGAACACAGCCGCGGTGCCGAGGACGGCCTGCGTGGCCACGCCGGGGTACATGGAGTCGATGAAGTACGAGAGACCGCCGACGAGCAGCCCCTCGAACGCCGCGTACGCGACGATGAGCGGGACGGAGGGCTCCTTCTTGAAGGAGTTGACGAGGCCGAGCACGAGGCCGCCGATGGCGCCGAGCATGGCCAGGGGGAGCGCGAGCGGTCCCGAGAGCCAGGCGACGGCGCCGAGGACGATGACGATGGCGAGCAGGCTGACCGTCTTGACGGTCGTGTCCTCGAAGGTCATGCGGTCGGTCTCGGCCGAGGTCGCCGACGGGCGGTTGTAGAGCTCGTCGAGGCTCTCCGGGGTCACATCCCTCGTGGGCGTCGCACCCCGGCCGTTGAAGACCGGGTTGTTGGAGAACGTGGGGTTGGCCATGGTCCTTCTACTCTCAATGGTGGTTGAACGTGATCGTGGGCCAATTTAGCTGACCAGGCTGGGAGAGCACTCGTCCGGGCCGTGTATTTCCTCGGATGAGTACGCGCTCGCCGTCCACCTGGCGCATGTAGCGTCCCCCGCGTGGACCACGCCCCTCGCCCCCGCCCCCTCGTCATCGCCCACCGCGGAGCCAGCGGCTACCGCCCCGAGCACTCCGCCGCCGCCGTGCGGCTCGGCTTCGCGCAGGGCGCGGACGCCGTCGAACCCGACCTCGTCGCCTCCTCGGACGGCGTGCTCGTCATCCGGCACGAGAACGAGCTCGCCGGCACGACCGACGTGGCCGACAGGCCGGAGTTCGCCGACCGGCGGACCACGCGGCTCGTCGACGGCGTCGAGCGGAGCGGCTGGTTCACGGAGGACATGACGTGGGCCGAGATCCGCACGCTCCGCTGCCGGGAGCGGATCCCCGCGGTGCGGCCGGACAGCGCGACCCACGACGACGAGGAGACCGTGCTCTCGCTGCCCGACCTGCTGCGGATCATCGACCAGGAGTCGGCGCGCCACGGACGTCCGCTCGGCATGGTCGCGGAGATCAAGCACGCCACGCACTTCGCCGCGCTCGGCCTGCCGCTCGACGAGCTGTTCGCCCGCGACCTCCGCGCGCACGGCTGGGCGGATGACGCATCGCGCCTCACGATCGAGTCCTTCGAGCGGGATGCGCTCCTGCGCGTCCGGGCGCACGGCGTGGAGGCGCGTCTGGTGTACCTCCTCGAGGGACGCGGCGCTGCGGTGGACGAGGTCGCCCGGCACGGCGACGCCGCGGTCACGTTCGACGAGCAGCTGACCGACGGGGGTCTCGCGGCGCTCGCCGAGGAGGTGGACGGAATCAGCGTGGGCGTCGAGCGGATCTGCCCGGCCGTGGGGTTCCGCGCACCCGACGGCGCGGGGGCATCCTCACCCGCGCCGGTCTCCGACCTCGTCGAGCGCGCGCACCGCGTCGGCCTGACCGTCTTCACCTGGACGCTGCGCCCCGAGAACGCGTTCCTGCCCCGGCCCCTCCGCGGGCCCGGGCCGAAGTCGGCGCACGGCGACCACGGCGCGCACTGGGGCCGGCTCCTCGACGCGGGCGTCGACGGCGTCTTCGCCGACCACCCGGATCTCGCGGTCGCGCTCGTCGGGGGGCGCGCGGCGGCCGTCGTGCGCTGAGGCGGGGCTCCGGCGCCGAGGCCGGTCGGCCCGGTCGGCTCGCCCGCCGGCCCGTCGGACGGGACACCGCTCGGCTCGCTGGCTCGCTGCTCAGCCCGGTCGCGCGTCGGGGGCAGCGCCTAGGATCGATGCCGACATGAGTGCTGACCCCGCCGCCCTTCGCCCCTCCAGCACCCCGATCATCCTCGACGGCCGGTCGGGTGCCGATGGAGGGTCGGGAGCCCCCGAGGATCCGCTGCTGGAGGGCCTCAACCCGGAGCAGCGCGAGGCCGTCGTGTACCGGGGTCCCGCCCTCCTCATCGTCGCCGGTGCCGGTTCCGGCAAGACGCGGGTGCTCACCCACCGCATCGCGAGCCTCATCGAGTCCCGGGAGGCGTGGCCGAGCCAGATCCTCGCCATCACCTTCACGAACAAGGCCGCGGCCGAGATGCGCGAGCGCGTCGAGTCGCTGCTCGGCCAGGCGTCCGAGGGCATGTGGATCTCGACCTTCCACTCCGCGTGCGTCCGCATCCTGCGCCGGGAGGCGGAGGCCTTCGGCTTCACGCAGAACTTCACCATCTACGACTCCGCCGACAGCCGCGTGCTCATCAAGCGGATCATCAAGCAGCTCGACGCGGACACGCTCGGCTTCACGGTCTCCTCCGTGTCGGGCCGCATCTCGAAGCTCAAGAACGAGCTGTCGGACGCGGACACGTTCGCGCGGACGGCCAACTTCAACGATCCGGCCGAGGCCATGTTCGTGGAGATCTTCCGGCAGTACACGCGCTCGCTGGCGGCCGCCAACGCCTTCGACTTCGACGACCTCATCGGGCAGACCGTCTACCTCTTCCGCGCGTTCCCGAAGGTCGCGGCGCTCTACCAGCGGCGGTTCCGGCACGTGCTGGTGGACGAGTACCAGGACACGAACCACGCCCAGTACTCCCTCATCCGCGAGCTGACGCGCGCGGTGGCGCCGGAGGACGTGCCCGTCGACACGCGCATGTCCACGAACGGGATGGGCGGGATCGACGGGGCGTCGCTCACCGTGGTGGGCGACAGCGACCAGTCCATCTACGCCTTCCGCGGTGCCGACATCCGCAACATCACCGAGTTCGAGCGCGACTTCCCGCAGTCGAGGGTCGTGCTCCTCGAGCAGAACTACCGGTCGACGCAGAACATCCTCACCGCCGCCAACGCCGTCATCTCGAACAACTTCGACCGCAAGGACAAGAAGCTGTGGACCTCCATCGGCGACGGCGACAAGATCGTCGGCTTCACGGGGTACTCGGGGCACGACGAGGCGCAGTTCGTCGCCGACGAGATCCAGAAGCTGCACGAGGAGGGCACCGCGTACTCCGAGATCGCGGTGTTCTACCGGACGAACGCCCAGACCCGGGCGCTCGAGGAGATCCTGATCCGCTCGGCCGTGCCGTACCGCATCATGGGCGGCACGAAGTTCTACGAGCGGGCGGAGATCAAGGACGCCATGGCGTACCTGATCGCCGTCGCGAACCCCGCGGACGTGCTGGCGCTGCGCCGCATCCTCAACACCCCGAAGCGGGGCATCGGCCCGGCCACGGAGACCGCCCTCGCGAACTTCGCGGAGTCGCACGGCGTGACCTTCCGCGAGGCCATGCGCCGCGCATCCGAGCTGGGCCTCGGACCCAAGGTGACGCAGGCGATCCTCGCGCTCTCGCGGATGCTCGACGAGGTGGCGCTGCTCCTGGATCCGGAGCGGCCGGAAGGACGGACCTCCGTCGGCGACCTGGTGACCACGCTGCTGGAGAAGAGCGGCCTCGTGCAGGCGCTGCGGGCGAGCAAGGACGCGCAGGACGAGGCCCGCGCGGAGAACGTCGAGGAGCTCGTCGCCGTGACGAAGGAGTTCTCGCGCAACAACCCCGAGGGCCAGCTCGTGGACTTCCTCACGGAGGTCTCGCTCGTCGCCGCGGCGGACGAGCTCGACGACTCGAGCGGCACCGTGTCCCTCATGACCCTCCACACGGCGAAGGGCCTCGAGTACGACTCGGTGTTCCTCACGGGCGTGGAGGAGGACCTGCTGCCGCACCGCATGTCCGCGAACGAGCCCGGCGGACCGGCGGAGGAGCGGCGCCTGTTCTACGTGGGCATCACGCGCGCCCGTCGCCGCCTCTTCATCTCGCTCGCCATGACGCGGGCGCAGTTCGGCGAGGTCAACGTCGCCATGCCGAGCCGGTACCTGCAGGAGATCCCGGCTGAGCTCATCGACTGGAAGCAGTCGCCGGGCATGGCCACCTCGCGCGGCGGCACGCAACCCCGCGCCCTGAACGCCCGGCGTGAGGGAGGCGGCTACGGGGGCCGATCCCGCTCGTCGAGCGGATTCGAGGACCCGGCCCTGCCGCCGCCTCCTCGCCCCAAGACCCAGTGGGCCAACACGGTCACCGGGCAGGTGCGCGACAACGGCGACCTCGAGCTCGCCTTCGGCGACCGCATCCGCCACACGGACTTCGGCGACGGCCGGGTGACCGGCGTCACGGGCGAGGGACGCAAGCGCATCGCCGAGGTCCAGTTCGACGGCCCGGCGGGTCGCAAGCGGCTGCTCATCAAGATCGCGCCCATCGAGAAGCTCTAGGGATCCCGCGGCGACGGCCGGTGCGGCGGATGCCGACTCCCACGGCTCCGAGTGCGCCGATCGTCGCCGCTGCGCATGCGAGCTGCTGCGCGCCCACCCGCTCGGTCCCACCGGGACCCGGCACGTCGATCCCGGGTGCCCCGCCCGTCATCGCGAGCTGGGCGTGCGCGGGCGGTGCGGGGACGTCGGTGGCCGGCGGAGGGGCCGCGTGGAACGTCTCGCCGGCGTGCGCCACGTGATCGGCGAACGGCGCGATGGCTGCCCCGTCCGCATCCCCGGCGGGTCGGCCCGGGCTGTCGAGCACGGCGACGTACCAGCCGGGCGAGGAGACGCGCATGCAGGGCGTGGTCACGTCGCCGTCGCCGGTGAGGACGACGTCCGAGGCGAGGCCGGCCGCGCCGCCGTCGTCCGGCACGAGCACGGGCTCGCCGTCGGCGGGCGCCGTCGGGAACGGACCCGCGAGGCGGACGTGCACGGGCACGGAGCCGACCCCGACGAACGACGCCGCGTGCAGCGTGTCGGTCTGGCAGTCGCCCGTCGTGATCTCCCGGGCCCCGATGGTCGTCGTGATCCGCGGCGGCTGCGGGACCTGCGACGTCTCGGTGGCGGCGCCGAAGGTCGACCGCCAGGGCAGGACCCGCGCTCGTCCGTCCGGGATCGCGGTGTCGTCCGGCGAGATGGACTCGACCCAGGTGTAGAAGCCGCCGGACGGGAGCCGGCAGGCGGGCGAGGCGTAGTCGCCCGGACCGCGGTCGACGCGCGTCGCGACCTCGCACACCTGCGGGGCGTCGGCGGGGGCGTCGTCGCGCTCGGGCCCGACCTGCTCCGGGAAGGGCCCGAGCAGCCGGCTGCGGACGATGACCGGCACGGGCACCAGGCTGCCGTCCTCCCGGCGGGTCAGCCCCCAGCCGTCGGAGGTGGCCGGCCTGCCGTGGTCGGCGGGCGCCGCGTGGTCGGCGGACACGCTGAGCGCGTCCGAGAGCTCGTCGCCGATCCCCGCGACGGACTGCGACGTGCGGGTGACGACGCGCGGCGCGAAGGGGAGCGGGCTCGGGGCCTGCGCGTCCGCGCTCGCCTCGGCCCGGGCATCCGCGGGGCGGGCCAGGATCATCCGCTGGGACGCGCCGCCGTCGCCCACCGCGTCCAGGACGTCGCCGTAGGGGAGCGAGGTGAAGACGGCGCTCGCCGTCACATGCAGCGCCGCGGCGGATCCCGTCGCCCGCAGCGCCATCGGGGTGCCGTTCGCCACCTGCGCCGTCGTGCTCCCGTCGTCGAACACGGCGCCGGTGAGGGAGACCGTGCCCGTCTGCGATCCGGCGGGGACGTCCGTCTGCCCGCTCGCGACGAGGTCGGCGCGCAGGTCCACGCGCACGGTGCCGTGCCCGTCGTCCCCGAGCGCCACGGTCGCGGCCGCGGTCGCGGAGCGCGAGGCGCGGGATCCGGCCTCGGCCAGCATCTCCCGGGCACGTGACTCGACGGCGGCGGCACGATCGCCGGCCCGCGCCGCGTACCAGGACAGGTCATGCGCTCCCAGTCCGGTGATGCTCCACGTCGCCAGCTGACCGGCGGCGGCGTCGTCGGGATCCGCTGATCCGGCCCATCGCCGGGAGATGTAGGCGAGCCGCGCGCGGTCGTCGGGCGACGTGCCCGCGTCCGCGACAGGCGCGTACGCGTGGCCGGGCGGCGCGGCGAGCCCGACATCGATGCAGAAGCCGAGCCGCCCGTCGTCCATCCGGTACGAGCCCAGCCAGCGTCCGTCCGCCCCCGAGGAGTACCCGACGCCGTGGGAGACCGCGCTCAGCGCCTGCGCGGGAGGCGCGGCGCTCGCCGCGAAGCCCAGCGCGAGGCCGACGCCCACGAGCGCCGACACGAGCCGGGGAGCGCGCGGCCGCCGTGGTGGGCGGTCGTGCCGTCGGGGAGAGGAGGAGGGAGGGGCCGAGGTGATCCATGTCATGGCCGCACAGTGCGGCGCACCGGATCCGATCGGGTGCCCCGCGCGAGGAGCCGGGGACGGGACCGGTGCCCGCCGGCCTGTGCAGGAGCGGCCCGGGCGTCCGCTATCCCGGGCTGCGCCGACGGTACCTGCGCGTGATCACCGACCGGGGCGCCTCGCGGACGGCGCGCGGCAGCACCCGGTACACGGCGAGGACGGGCGCGAGGAGGCGCGCGTAGCGGCGCTCGAGGCGCGCGTCCCACCTCATCCCGAAGCCCGCCCGGATCCGTGGCGGCAGGAGACCCGCCGTCACGAGGGCGACGAACGGCATGACGGCGCGGATCGCCGGGGGTCCGTCCCGGGGGTCCAGCAGCGTCCGTGCGACCCGCCGGGCGTCGGCCGTCGGCTCGAGGGTCGCGATCCGCTCGTCCCAGTAGACGCGGAAGGCCGCGCGGTCGGCGGGCCACAGCTCCTCCGGGACCTGCAGCGCGGTGCCGAGGACGGCGTACTGACGGTGGATCCTGTCGGCGGACTCCTCCGGGAGCGGACCGAAGCAGAGCTCGAACATGGTGATCGCGGACTGGTACACCGTCGCCGCGACCCACAGCTGCAGCTCGGGGTCGTAGGCGCTGTACGCGGGGGCGGATCCGTCCGCCGCGGGGACCGCCGACCGGACGGGAGCGTGAGCGCGACCGACGATCCGCCGCGCGCGCGCGACCTCCGCGGGCGAGCCGAACACGACGGCGTAGATGTAGCCGAGCGTGCCCTCCAGCCGGTCGAGGGGCCGGGACGCGAAGTCGCTGTGCTCGGCGACGCCGCGGGCGACGGACGGGTCGGCGACCTGGAGGAGGATCGCCCGCGCTCCGGCCGCCAGGAGGATCCCCTCGCCCGCGATGTCCCGGATGGCGCCGCCCGGTCGGCGGGCGGGATGCGGCCTCGGCGTCATCCGCCCAGTCTCCCTCCCCAGGGCCGCCGATAGCGCGTCGGCGCACGGCCCGAACGCCCCCGGGCCGGCCGACCCGCGACCCGATAGGCTCTCCACGGTCGTCGACGCGGCGGACCGTTCCACCCTGTGGGCGGCACGCGCGTCGACCAGCCGCAACACACCGGGTGCCGCCACCAGACGGTCGTGGCACCGCAGCCTCGAACGACGCACGTAACCGCCTGGCGCGGGTGCGGATGGGATGACACGCGTGGATCTTTTCGAATACCAGGCCAGGGACCTCTTCGAGTCCTACGGCGTCCCGGTCCTCCCGGGGATCGTCGCCGACACCGCCGAGGAGGTGCGCGCCGCGGCCGAGAAGCTGGGCGGCACCGTCGTCGTGAAGGCGCAGGTGAAGACCGGAGGCCGCGGCAAGGCCGGCGGCGTCAAGGTCGCCCAGAGCGCCGACGCGGCGTTCGAGGCGGCCGAGGGCATCCTCGGGCTCGACATCAAGGGGCACACCGTGCACCGCGTGATGGTGGCGGCCGGTGCCCGCATCGCCGAGGAGTTCTACTTCTCGATCCTCCTCGACCGCGCCGAGCGCTCGTACCTCTGCCTCGCCAGCTACGAGGGCGGGATGGAGATCGAGGAGCTCGCCGTCACGCGGCCCGAGGCGCTCGCCCGCATCGAGATCGACCCGGTCGCCGGCATCGACGCCGCGAAGGCCGAGGAGATCGCCCGCGCCGCCTCGTTCCCCGAGGAGCTCATCGCCAAGGTGGCGCCCGTGTTCGAGCGCCTCTGGTGGGTCTACCGGGACGAGGACGCGACGCTCGTCGAGGTCAACCCCCTCGTGCTCACCGAGTCCGGCGACGTCATCGCCCTCGACGGCAAGGTCACGCTCGACGAGAACGCCGGCTTCCGTCACGAGGGCCACGCCGCCCTCGAGGACGCGGCCGCCGCGGATCCCCTCGAGGCCAAGGCCAAGGAGTCCGACCTCAACTACGTCAAGCTCGACGGCCAGGTCGGCATCATCGGCAACGGCGCGGGGCTCGTCATGTCCACGCTCGACGTCGTCAGCTACGCGGGCGAGTCGCACGGTGGCGTGCGCCCCGCGAACTTCCTCGACATCGGCGGCGGAGCGTCGGCCGAGGTCATGGCCGCGGGTCTCGACGTCATCCTCGGCGACGAGCAGGTCACGAGCGTCTTCGTCAACGTCTTCGGCGGCATCACGTCGTGCGACGCGGTCGCGAACGGCATCGTCGGCGCGCTCGACAAGCTGGGCGACGCCGCCACCAAGCCGCTCGTCGTCCGCCTCGACGGCAACAACGTCGAGGAGGGCCGCCGCATCCTCGAGGAGCGCGCGCACCCCCTGGTCACCGTCGTCGGCACCATGGACGAGGCGGCTGACAAGGCCGCCGAGCTGGCCGCCGCTTAACTCCCGAGAGAGAACAGGAACAGGTACATGTCGATTCTTCTCGACGAGAACAGCAGGATCATCGTCCAGGGCCTCACGGGCTCCGAGGGGACCAAGCACGCGGGTCGCATGCTCGCGTCCGGCAGCAAGGTCGTGGGCGGCGTCAACCCGCGCAAGGCGGGCAGCACGGTCACGATCGAGGGCGTCGAGCTCCCGATCTTCGGCTCGGTCGCCGAGGCCATGGCCGAGACGGGCGCCGACGTGTCGGTCATCTTCGTCCCGCCGGCATTCGCCAAGAGCGCGGTGGTCGAGGCCATCGACGCGGCCATCCCGCTCGCGGTCGTCATCACCGAGGGCATCCCGGTCAAGGACTCCGCCGAGTTCTGGTCGCACGCCAAGAGCACGGGCGGGAAGACGCGCATCGTCGGCCCGAACTGCCCCGGCATCATCAGCCCCGGCAGGTCGAACGCGGGCATCATCCCGGCCACGATCACCGAGGCGGGCCCCATCGGCCTCGTGTCGAAGTCGGGCACGCTGACCTACCAGATGATGTTCGAGCTGCGCGATCTCGGCATCTCGACCGCCATCGGCATCGGCGGCGACCCCATCATCGGCACGACGCACATCGACGCGCTCGAGGCGTTCGAGGCCGACCCGGAGACGCGCGCCATCGTCATGATCGGCGAGATCGGCGGCGACGCGGAGGAGCGCGCGGCCGAGTACATCAAGGCGCACGTCACCAAGCCGGTCGTCGCCTACGTCGCCGGATTCACCGCTCCCGAGGGCAAGACGATGGGCCACGCCGGCGCCATCGTGTCCGGCGGCAGCGGCACGGCGCAGGGCAAGAAGGAGGCCCTCGAGGCCTCGGGCGTCAAGGTCGGCAAGACGCCGACCGAGACGGCCAACCTCCTCCGCGAGGTCTTCGCCGCCCTGTAGGCACGATGCGCTCGCGCGCACGACGACGGCCCGCATCCCCGGTGGATGCGGGCCGTCGTCACGCCCGCGGCTCCTCCCCGGTCGGATCGACCGGCGGATGCCCCGGCGCGCCCGCGCTCGGACCGGTCGCGCGGGACCCGGCCGGTAGGGTCGTCGAGGCATGAACCGACACGCAACCGCCCTGTTCGCGGCACTCGAGGCGCTCCTGGTGGTGGGGGTCGGCGTCGCCCTGCCCCTCGTCCCGCTCACCGCGCTCTGGGCCGGTCAGTACGACCTGCAGGTCGACTGGGGCGTCTTCGCACGCACGGCCGTCGACCTCTGGCTCCTCGGTCACGGCGTGCCGCTCGCGGCGTCGCTGGATCCGTCGCTCGCGACCGCCCTCGGCCTGCCGCCCGTCGACGCGCCCTTCGCGCTCACGCTCGCGCCCCTGGGGTTCGCCCTCCTCACGCTGCTCCTCGGGATCCGCGCCGGACGCCGCATCGTCGAGACCGACCACCCCGGCGTCGGAGCGGTCTCCGCCGTCGTCACGACGGCCCTCCTGTCCCTCGGCCTCGCGCTCGCGGTCCAGCACGAGGGCATCGCGCCGGCCATCGCGCGGGGCGCGATCCTGCCGACCCTGGTCCTCGCGCTCGGCCTCCTCATCGGCGGCGTCGCCCGCGTCGACCGCGCGCGGGCAGCCCGGTGGGGCGCGTCCCTGTCGTCGGGCCGGGCGGCCGGCGCCATCCGGAGCGCGCGGGATGCGCTCGACCGCCTGCCGGACGGCGCGGTCTCCGTCGCCGGGACGGCCGTCCGCGGGGGAGCCGCCGCGGCCTTCGCCGTCGTGGCGATCTCCGCCGTCGTGGTCGCGGTGCTGCTGGGCCTGCAGTACGCGACCGTGATCACCCTCTACGAGACGCTGCAGACGGGGATCGTCGGCGGCGTCGCGCTCACGCTGGCGCAGATCGCGCTCCTGCCGAACCTGGTCATGTGGGCGGCGTCCTGGCTGATCGGGCCCGGCTTCGCGCTCGGCACCGGCTCGTCCATCTCGCCGCTCGGCACGGCCGTCGGCCCCATCCCGTCGGTGCCGGTGCTGGGCGTCCTGCCGCAGGGGGCGTTCGACCTCGGCTACCTCGGCATCCTCGTCCCCGTGGTCGTGTCCTTCGTCGCGGCGGTCGCGCTCTCGCCGCGGGTGGCGCGGATCCCCGAGCCCGAGGCGCGACGCTGGCCGTGGTTCCTCATCGCGGGTCTCGGCATGGGCCTCGTCGGCGCAGGCGCGCTCGCCCTGCTGGCGGTCCTGTCCGGAGGCGCGGCGGGCCCCGGCCGGTTGGCGGACGTGGGTCCGGCTGCCGGGTGGATCCTCCTGGTCGCGTTCCTCGAGATCGGCGTCGCCTCCGTGGCGGGCATGTTCGTGTCCGGGCTCATGGCCCCCCTTGTCCGGCGCAGCGTCGAGGGACGCGGATAGGCTGTGGCCGTGCTCAACGTGGTCGTCCTCATCTCCGGCAGCGGGACCAACCTCCACGCCCTCCTGCAGGCGGCCGAGCACGCGGACTACCCCGCCCGGGTGATCGCCGTCGGCGCCGACCGCGACGCGGACGGGCTCGCCTTCGCCGAGGAGCGCGGCATCCCCACCTTCACCGTGCCGTTCGCGAGCTTCCCCGACCGCGCGGCCTGGGGCGACGAGCTCGCCGCGGCCATCGCCGGCTGGCAGCCCGACCTCGTGGTCCTCAGCGGCTTCATGCGCCTCCTCCCGCCGCGCGCGGTGGAGGCCTTCGCGCCCCGCATCGTGAACACGCACCCGGCGTACCTCCCCGAGTTCCCGGGAGCCCACGCCGTCCGCGACGCCATCGCGGCCGGGGCCACGAGCTCCGGGGCGTCCATCATCGTCGTCGACACCGGGGTCGACACCGGGCCGGTGCTCGCGCAGGAGCGCGTGCCCGTGGAACCCGGCGACACCGAGCACACCCTGCACGAGCGCATCAAGGTCGTGGAGCGCAGGCTCCTCGTCGACACGGTGCGCGCCATCTCCCTCGGCACCATCGACCTCAAGGAGCTGTCCCCGGCATGAGCGGACCCCGTCACGACCCGTCCCTGTTCCGCGATCGAGACGGGATCCGGGTGGCACGCGCGCTCGTCTCCGTCAGCGACAAGACCGGGCTGCTGGAGCTCGCGCGGGCGCTCGCCGAGGCCGGGGTCGAGATCGTCTCCACCGGTTCCACGGCGAGCACCATCGCGGAGGCGGGCTTCGCCGTGACCCAGGTGCAGGACGTCACGGGGTTCCCGGAGTCGCTCGACGGGCGCGTGAAGACCCTGCACCCCGCGGTGCACGCCGGACTCCTGGCCGACCTCCGCCTCGAGTCGCACGAGGTGCAGCTCGCCGAGCTGGGCATCGCGCCGTTCCAGCTCGTCGTCGTGAACCTGTACCCGTTCGTCGAGACCGTGGCCTCGGGCGCCCCGGCGTCCGACGTCATCGAGCAGATCGACATCGGCGGCCCCGCCATGGTGCGCGCATCGGCCAAGAACCACGCCAACGTGGCCATCGTCGTGTCCCCGTCGAGCTACGACGAGGTGATCGCGGCGGTCGGCTCCGGGGGCACGACCCTCGAGCAGCGGCGGCGGCTGGCGGCGGCGGCGTTCACGCACACGGCCGACTACGACCGCGCAGTCGCGGACTACTTCCGATCGGCGGTCGTCGGGGGCGGGTCCGTCGCCGCAGACGGCGACACGACCTGGCCCGACAGCTGGGACGTCGGCGGCGAGCTCGCGCAGGTGCTCCGCTACGGCGAGAACTCCCATCAGGACGCGGCGCTCTACCGCCGGGCCGACGGCGCGGGCATCGCCCAGGCGGTCCAGCTGCACGGCAAGGAGATGTCCTACAACAACTTCGTCGACGCGGACGCGGCGGTCCGGGCCGCGTACGACTTCCGGGAGCCGGCCGTCGCCATCATCAAGCACGCGAATCCCTGCGGCATCGCCGTCGCGGCCCCGAGAGCGGTCGACGCGATCGCCGCCGCGCACCGCAGCGCGCACGACTGCGATCCGGTCTCGGCGTTCGGCGGCGTCATCGCCGCGAACCGCACGGTCACGCTCGGCATGGCGGAGACGGTGAAGGAGATCTTCACCGAGGTGCTCGTGGCCCCCGGGTTCGACGACGACGCGCTCACGCTCCTGAAGACGAAGAAGAACCTGCGGCTGCTCACCCTCCCGGAGGGGTACCACCGCGAGGAGCTCGAGGCCCGTCAGATCTCGGGTGGCTACCTGGTGCAGTCCGGCGACGTGTTCCCGACGGACGGCACGCGGCTCTCCGAGTCGTGGACCCTGGCGACCGGCGAGCCCGTCGACGACCAGACGCTCGCGGACCTCGAGTTCGCCTGGAAGGCCTGCCGCGCGGTGAAGTCGAACGCGATCCTGCTCGCGCACCACGGTGCGTCCGTCGGCGTGGGCATGGGCCAGGTCAACCGGGTGGACTCCTGCCAGCTCGCCGTGCAGCGCGCAGGGGAACGTGCGGCCGGGTCGGTCGCGGCCTCGGATGCGTTCTTCCCCTTCGCCGACGGGCTGCAGGTCCTCCTCGACGCCGGGGTCCGCGCCGTCGTCCAGCCCGGGGGCTCGGTCCGCGACGAGGAGGTCGTCGAGGCGGCCCGCGCGGCCGGCGTCGCCATGTACTTCACGGGCGAGCGCCACTTCTTCCACTGATGTCGCAGCCGACGGTCCGCGGGACCGTCGGCGCGCGACCGTCGCGACACGCCCGGGATGCGGGTTGTTTTGCGGGGGTGGGGTGGTCCGCGTAATGTCTCCTCTTGTCGCCGGAACGGGCGGGGAGCGAAAAGCTTCCGGAGCTGTTCTGGCGGGTGATGATCC
>NZ_MDJZ01000016.1 GCF_002151125.1 Clavibacter michiganensis | reverse complement strand
TAATATCGGCCGCCGCGCGGGCCTCGGCCTGGCGACGGGCCTCTGCGGCCGCGGCCTCCTGGCGCTTCCGCTCGCCGATGGCGAAGCCCTCCTCGACGGAGATGCGGGAGTCGCGGAGCGTGGCGAGCTGCGCCTGGAGCTCGGAGCTGCGGGCCTCCTGCTCGGCGAGCGCCTGATCCGCGCGGGCCTGCGCCGCGGACGCCTCCTCGAGCTTCGCCTGGGCGTCGGCGGCGAGGACGGCGAGCGCCTCCTTGGCCACGGAGGCCTGCTTGCCGAGGGACTCGGCGGTGCGGGCGGAGGTGACGGCGATGGTGAAGGCGGTGTCCTGGCGGTCGGCGAGCTTGGTCGCCGTGCCCATGCGGGCGAGGAGGACGTCGGCGTCCTCGCCGCCGCTCGTGAACAGGCGGAGGGAGACGTCGCTGCCGCCGCCGCTGCGGGCGAGCTGCGCGACGAGCTGGCCGACCTGGCGCTTGGCCTCGTCGGCCTCCTCCTGGGCCCTGGCGGCCTTGGACTCGAGGGCCTCCAGCTCGCCGGTGGCCTCGTCGAGCGCATCCACCGCGGCGGCGTGCTCGTCGGCGCGCTGCAGGGCGAGGGCCGTGGCGGCCTCGACCTCGGCGGAGAGCCCGGAGATGAGGGACGTGATGCGCGTGACCTGGTCGGAGGTGGCCTGCTCGCTCGAGCGCGCGGCCTGCACCTCGGACCAGGTGGGGTACTCCTCCGCGGCCTGCGCCGAGGGGACGCCGAGGCCGAGCAGGAGGCCGGATGCGGCGAGGACGGCGGCGATGCGCAGGCGCGGCGCGGTCGCGTTCCGCGGGCGTCCGGGGACGGGGCGGGCGGTGCGTGCGGAGCGTGAGATGGCGGGCCTCGTCGAGGTCGGTGGAGCGCGGTCCTTTCGACGGTAGCCGAAATGTGCAGGAACACCACCATCAACTTTTGTTTCTTCGGGTGAGGAAACAGCCGTCGGGATCCTGGGGGGACAGCCGGACCCTAGGATCGGGCCGCAGGACGACCCGCGTCCGGTCGGGAGCGCGCATGACGGCCATCGAGACGCCCGGCGGCCGGGCCCAGGCGCGCGGCGCGGGCATCGTGACCGCGGTCGTCGGGTTCGCCGGCACGTCCGCGGTCGTGCTCACGGGCCTCACGGCGGTGGGGGCATCGCCGTCCCAGGCCGCATCCGGGCTGCTCGCGCTGTGCGTCACGCAGGGCCTCGGGACCGTGCTCCTCGCGCACCGCTTCCGCCGGCCGATCACGCTCTCCTGGTCGACGCCGGGGGCCGCGCTGCTCATCGGGACCGGCGCGGTCGAGGGCGGCTGGGCCGCCGCGGTGGGCGCGTTCCTCGTGTGCGGGATCCTCGTGCTGGCGACCGCGCTGTGGCCGCTCCTCGGGCGGCTCGTGCGCCTGATCCCGGCGAGCGTCGCCGCCGCGATGCTCGCGGGCGTGCTCCTCCCCCTGTGCGTCGCGACCGTGACGGCGGCGGTCGCCACGCCCCTCGTCGTGCTGCCCGTGGTCCTCGCCTGGCTCGTCGCCGCCCGCCTCGCCCCGCGCTGGGCGGCCCCGACCGCGTTGGCCGCCGCGCTCGTCGTGGTCGGCATCTCGCTCGCGGTCGCCGGGCCCGCGCCCGGGACGACGCTCGAGCTCGCGCAGCTCGTGCCGCGGATCGAGCTGACGGCGCCCGTGTTCACCATGGCGGCGGCGGTCGCGCTCGGGATCCCCCTCTTCGTCGTGACGATGGCGTCGCAGAACCTGCCGGGCGTCGCGGTGCTCGCGAGCTTCGGCTACGAGACGCCGTGGCGGGCCGCGATGACGACCACCGCGGCCGCGACCCTCGTGAGCGCGCCGTTCGGCGGGCACGCCGTGAACCTGGCCGCCCTGTCGGCCGCGCTCTCGGCGGCGCCGTCCGCGCATCCGGACACGCACGAGCGGTGGCGCGCGGCGAGCACGGCCGGGTGGACCAACCTCGTGCTCGGGCTGGCCTCGGCGGCGCTCGCGGCCGTGATCGTCGCGGGTCCCGCCGGCGTGGTGGCCGCTGCCGCCGGGCTCGCGCTCGCGCCGTCGCTCGCGTCGAGCCTCGCGTCCGCGGTGCGGGATCCGGGTGCGCACCTGCCCGCGGTCGCGACGTTCGTGGTGGCCGCGTCGGGGATCACGGTCGGCGGGCTGGGCGCCGCGTTCTGCGCGCTCGTCGCGGGCGTGCTCGTGCACCTGGCGCTCCGGACGCGCGCGACCCCGCGTGACAGACTCGATCGACACGAGAAGCGAGACGCCGAATGAGCACCGACCCCTCCCCCGCATCCCCCGCGCCGGACGCCGTCGTCCCCCGCGACGCCGAGCTGCAGAGCACGACCTGGACGCTGGTCCTCGCCCTCAGCGCCGAGCAGGTCTCGGGCGACGGCACCAGGTCCGCCCGCCTGGCCGAGGCGCAGGCTGCGTTCGAGCGCCTGCTGCCCGCCGACCACGTCGTCGTCCGCTGGACCCGCGAGGTCGGCCGGATGATGACCGAGGAGGCGCGCCTCTGGACCCGGTGGGAGCTGTTCACGCCCACCGTCGCGACGCCGCTGAAGCTGTGGTCCGAGGGCTACGTCGACGAGACGTGGTTCGCCGAGCGGATCGAGGACGACCCGTTCGTCCCCGTCGTGATGAAGGCGCCCGCCGACGCTCCCCAGGACGGGGCCGCGTCGTGAAGGTCCTCGTCACCGGATCCCGCGGCAAGGTCGGCCGCGCCGCCGTCGAGGCGCTCGTCGCCGCCGGGCACGACGTCACGGGCGTCGACCTCGTGCGTCCCGTCTTCGACGCCGGCGTCGTGGTGCCGGGCCGCTACGTGATGGCCGACCTCACCGACCAGGGTGACGCGTTCGCGGTCGTCGCCGGCATGGACGCCGTGGTGCACGTCGCCGCGATCCCGCAGCCCACGGGCAACCCCGCGCACGTGGTGCTGCAGACGAACCTCATGTCGACGTTCCACCTGATCGAGGCCGCCGTGCGCTTCGGGGTGCCGCGCTTCGTCAACATCTCGAGCGAGAGCATCGTCGGCAACTTCTTCCCCGAGCGGCCGTTCCTGCCCGACTACGCGCCCGTGGACGAGGAGCACCCGCTCCACCCGCAGGATCCGTACGCGCTCTCCAAGGCCTTCGGCGAGCAGCTGATGGACGCGGCCGTGCGCCGCTCCGACATCCGCGTGATCTCGCTCCGCCCGAGCACCGTGCACAACGACGACAACTACGCGTCGAACCTCGGCAAGCAGGTGCGGGACGCCTCCGTGCTCACCGCGAACCTCTGGAGCTACATCGACGCGGACGACCTGGCCGACGCGATCGTGCTGTCGGTCGCCTCCGACCTGCCCGGCCACGAGGTCTTCTACATCGCGGCCGCCGACAACGCGGGCGGGCACGACTTCGCCGCCGAGCTGAAGCGGCACTACGGCGACGCCATCGAGCTCCGGGCGATCGAGCGCGTGGACTCCTCCGGCATCTCGACCGCGAAGGCCCGCCGCCTCCTCGGCTGGGAGCCGAAGCGGAGCTGGCGCGACCACCTCGACGCCGACGGGAACGCGCTGCCGCGCTAGGCGGATCCGCCCGCCGGCGCGGGTCCCGTCGACGCGCGGGCGACGAGCGCGGTCGGCACGACCGTGGTGCCGGCCTCGCCGCCGTCGAGCCGCTCGATGAGCCGACGGGCGGCCGCGGCGCCGAGCGCGGTGCGGTCGACGGCGATGGTCGTGAGCGCCGGCGCGAGGAAGCGGCTCGTGCCGAGGTCGTCGTGGCCGACGACGCTGACGTCGACGCCCATCCGGAGCCCGGCCGTCGCGGCGGCCGAGTAGACGGCGGTCGCGAGGTAGTCGCTGCTCGTCACGATCGCGGTGGGCCGGGTGGCCGCGGGCTCGGCGAGCGCGCGCGTGAGCGCCTGGACGGCGGCGTCGTGCTGCATGGCCGTCTCGATCACGCGCGGGGCGAGGCCGCGCTCGGCGCAGATCCGGTGGAAGGCCGCGACCCGCTCGTCGTCGGCGATGCGGTCGCGGGGCGCGGCGACGATGGCGATGCGCCGGTGCCCCAGCTCCGCCAGGTGCTCCATGGCCTGCGCGACCGCCTGCTCGCCGTCGACGTGCACGCGGCTCGCGTCGATCCCGGGCGCGTGGCGGGCGCCGTTGATGAGCACGACGGGCTTGCCGGTGGATCCGTCCCAGTCGGCCGCCGCGCTCCCCCCGCCGATGGGCGCGAGCGCGAGCCCGTCGACGCCGCGCGCCGCGAAGGTCGCCACGAGCTCGGCCTCGCGCGCGGGCGAGTAGTCGGCGGATCCGATGACGACGCCCAGCCCGGCCGCCGCGCACGTGGCGTCGAAGCCGTCGATGACGTCGAGGAAGAAGGGGTTCCGCATGTTGCGGATGAGGAGGCCCACCGCGCCGGAGCGGCCGGTGCGCAGCGCGACCGCCGAGGTGGACGGCACGTAGCCGAGCCGCGCGGCGGCCTCCTTGACGCGCGCCCGCACGACCTCGCCGACCCCCGACCGCCCGTTGAGCGCGAAGCTCGCCGCGGTCGCCGAGACGCCGGCCTCGCGGGCGACGTCGGTGAGCGAGACCCGTCGGCGCGGGGCGGGGTCGCGGGTCATCCGTCATTCCTAGCGTCTCGGGGCCCGCGCATCGGCCGGAGCCGCGTGACGGACCGGTGCGACCGCAGGCGTTAAGGCGGCGTTCACGTCGCGGACCGGAGCGGGCCGCTCGACGACTTTAACGTTTTAGTCATCCTCGACGAAAGGCCCACCCGCATGTCCCTGCTCCGCACCCGCGTCGCCGCCACGGCCATCGCCGCCGTCGCCGCGCTCGCCCTGGCCGGCTGCACCTCGGCCAGCACCGGCACCGGATCCCCCGCTGCCGCCGGCTCCGGCGACACCTCGGCCGGCACGCTCATCACCTACAACTCCCCCTCCTCGTTCGCGAACTTCGGCGCGCTGCTCGCGCAGTTCGGCACCGAGCGGTCGGTCGCCGCCCCGAGCGACAGCAAGAACTCCGGCCAGGCGCTCGCCGCGCTGGTGGCCGAGCAGGCCGCGCCCCAGGCGGACGCCGTCTACCTCGGCATCGCGTTCGGCCCGAAGGCCGTCGAGGCCGGCGTGACCGAGGCGTACGAGCCGCCCGGGTTCGACGCCATCCCCGACGGGCTCAAGGACCCCGAGGGCCGCTGGTTCGCCGTGCACACGGGCGCCATCGCCTTCATCTGCAACACCGAGGCGCTCGGCGACCTCCCCTGCCCGACCAGCTGGGCGGATCTCCTGGAGCCGGAGTACCGCGGCATGACCGGCTACCTCGACCCCTCGCAGGCCGCCGTCGGCTACTCGGTCGCCGCCGCCGTGAACCTCGCCATGGGCGGGACGATCGACGACTTCGGCCCCGGCATCGACTACCTCCGGCAGCTCAAGGCGAACGGCGCCGTCACGCCGGCGCAGACCGCCACGGCCAAGGTCGTGCAGGGCGAGATCCCGATCCTCATCGACGCGGACTTCAACGGCTACGCGGCCAAGTACAACGACGGCGCCCCGCTCGACGTCGTGATCCCCGCCGAGGGCTCCCTCCAGGTGCCGTACATCGCGGCGCTCGTGAAGGACGCCCCGCACCCCGAGCTCGCGAAGCAGTGGCTCGACTACCTGCTCTCCGAGGACGGCCAGTCGACGCTCGCCGGCGGCTACGTGCGGCCGATCTCGGGCGAGGTGCCCGCGGAGATCGCCGACGAGGTGGAGAGCGCGGAGGACTTCGCGCGCGCGCAGGTCGTCGACTACGCGGCCCTCGCCGACGCGCAGGCCGCCTTCGTCACCCAGTACCAGGCGGAGGTCCGCTAGACCGTGCCCACGCGACCCCTCCGGGTCGGCTGGGGCGGCCTCGTCGCCGCCCTCCCCGCCCTCGCGCTCCTCGTCTGGTTCCTGCTGCGGCCCCTCGCGGGTCTCGTGATCGACTCGCTGCACCGCACGGTCCTCGGGGTGCGCGAGGGCGGGCTCACGCTCGACAACTACGCGGCGCTCGTGACCGACGACCGGCTCCGCGCCTCCCTCGTCACGACGATGCTGCTGTCCGCCGGCGTCACGATCGTGACGCTCGCGATCTGCACGCCCGCCGCCATCACGCTCGCCCGCTCCGGGCCGCGCACCTCCGCCCTCGTGGACGCCGTGCTCGTCTTCCCGCTCGCGTTCCCGGGCATCGTCATCGGCTTCTTCGTGATCGTCATGCTCGGCCGCAACGGGCTGCTCTCGCAGGCGATCGAGGCCGTCACGGGCGATCCCGGCGGGCGCTGGGCGTACACGGCCGGCGGGCTCGCCGCGGCGTACGTGTACTTCTGCATCCCGCGCGTGATCGGCACGCTGCGCGGCGCGGCGTCGGGGCTGGATCCCGAGCTCACCGCGGTCGCGGCCTCGCTCGGCGCCTACCCGGCGCGCGTCGCGTGGTCGGTGACGATGCCGCTGCTGCGCGGGCCGCTCCTCGCCGCCGCCGGCGTCTGCATGGCGACCTCGCTCGGGGCGTACGGCACGGCCGCGACGCTCTCGGAGGGGATCCGCGTGCTGCCGCTCGACGTGGCGGACGCCCTCTACAACCAGGGCGACCAGGGCCTCGCCGCCGCGCTCTCCGTGGTGCTGGCGCTGCTCGCGGTGCTGTCGCTCGTGCTGTGCGCGGTCGGGGCGCGGATCGTCGACGGGCGCGGTGCCCGGTCGGGCGGCGCATCCGATGCGCTGGTCGCGTCCGTCGCGCCGGTCGCCGTGCCGCCCGGGGCCGCCGCCGCGTCGTCCGCCGTCGATCCCGCCATGGCGCCCGTCGTCGCCGGCCGGGGGATCCGGTGAGCCGCCGCCCCGGGCACCGCGACCGCGTCGGCCCCGCCGCCCTCGCGCTGTGCGTCGCGTTCGTGCTCGTCCCCATCCTCGGCACGGTCGTCGTGTCCGTCTCGCCCGACGCCTCCCGCGGGCCGCTCGCGGGCGGGATCACCGCCGACTGGTACGCCATGGCGTGGGAGCTGCTGCGCCCGCGCGTCGGCCCGACGCTCGCCGTGACCGCGGTCGTGCTCGTGCTGTCGCTCGTCGTCGTGCTGCCGCTCTGCCACGCGCTCGCCCGCCGGCTGGTGCCGGGCGGTGCCGCGGTCCGGCAGATCACGATGCTGCCGCTCGCGGTGCCCGGCGTCGCGCTGGGGCTCGCGCTCGCCGCGTCGGATCCGCACCTGCGCACGAGCGGCGCCCTCCTCGTGGTGGGGCAGCTGCTCATCGCGCTGCCGTTCCTCGTGGCGGGGCTCGTGCCGTCGCTCGCGTCGGCCGAGCTGATCGAGGCGGAGCGCGTGGCCGCGACGCTGGGTGCGGGCCCCGTGCGCCGGCTCCTGACGATCACGCTGCCGGCCATCCGCCTCCCGCTCGCGGCCGCGCTCCTCATGGCCGCGGCGCTCTCCATCGGCGAGTTCAACCTCAGCTTCTTCGTGGTGCCGCCCGCCAACCAGACCGCGCCGTTCGCGCTCTACTCCGCCTTCACCACCCAGCGGCTCGAGCTCGGCGCCGCGGGATCCCTGCTCTTCGGCGTGGCCCTCGTGCCCGCCGCCGTCGCCGACGCCCTGCTGGCGCGCAACGCCCTCTCCCGGAAGGAGAACGCATGACCGTCCTCGACGCCCCGGCCGCCCCCGCGACCGCCGCCGCCCCCGTCCCCGCGCTGCGGCTGGAGGGGATCGGGCACCGCTACGGATCCACGCAGGCCGTCGCCGACGTGAGCCTCGAGGTCGCACCCGGCCGCGTGCTCGCGCTCGTCGGGCCGAGCGGATGCGGCAAGTCCACGCTGCTGCGGCTCATCGCCGGGCTGCTCACGCCGTCGAGCGGATCCCTCCACCTCGACGGCGAGGACGCCACCCGGCTCCGCGCCGAGCGCCGCCGCATCGGCTACGTGCCGCAGTCCTACGCGCTGTTCCCGCACCTGAGCGTGCGCGACAACGTGGCGTACGGCCTGCGCGCGCAGCGGGTGCCGCGCGCCGAGCGGGACGAGCGGGTGGACCACGCGCTCGAGCTCACGCGCATGACCGCGTACGCCGACCGCTCCCCCGCCCAGCTCTCCGGCGGGCAGCGCCAGCGCGTCGCGCTCGCCCGGGCCCTCGCGATCCGCCCGCGCGTGCTGCTGCTGGACGAGCCGCTCTCCGCGCTCGACCCGCAGCTGCGCGACGGCATGCGCCGCGACCTCCGGCGCCTGCTCGCCGAGGCGGACTGCTGCACCATCATCGTCACGCACGACCAGGCCGAGGCGCTCGCGCTGGCCGACGAGGTCGCGGTGATGCGCGACGGGCGGCTCATCCAGCGCGACACGGTCGAGGGCGTGTGGAGCCGGCCGGCGGATCCGTTCGTGGCCGAGTTCGTCGCCGGCGCCGCGGCCCTGCCCGCGCTCGTGGCCGACGGCGAGCTGGTCCTCGCGGACGACTGGCGCATGCCCGTCGCGGCGTTCGCGACGGACGGCGACGTGCCGGCGGAGGGCGCGTGCTTCGCGGTGGTCCGGCCCATCGGCGGCGCGAGCCTGCACGAGCGGCCCGTCGCCGGATCCCGCCCCGCCGTGGTCGTCGACGTCGAGCCGCGCGGATCGTCGTGGGCACTCCGGCTGCGGCTCGTGGGCGACGGATCCGGCGCGGTCGACGGCACCGAGCTCACCGTGTCGAGCGCCGCCCCGCACCTGCCGGGCCACGCCGTGCACCTGCGCCTCGACGCGCCGGGCACGACCGTGCACGCATCCCCGGCCGCCTCCCCCGCATCCCCCTGGCCGCCCGCGCCCGCGCCCGGCCGATCGCGTACGAGAGGACGACGCGCATGACCTGGACCCTGGACATCCTCGGCGTCGCCGCGACCGCGCCCGTCGCCGGATCCGCCGCCAGCGGCTACCTGCTCCGCGGCCCGCACGGCTCGGTGCTCGTGGACTGCGGTCCCGGCATCGTGCGCGAGCTCGCGGAGCGCGGCGCCCTCGACGACCTGGTCGCCGTGGTCGTCACGCATCGGCACGCCGACCACGCGCTGGATCTCGGCGCGCTCGCGTTCCGCCTGCAGTTCCCGCGGCCGCGCGCGCGCCGCGTGCCCCTGCACCTGCCCGCCGAGAGCCTCGACTACGTGGCGTCCTTCGACGAGCTCATCGGGATCCCGACCGTGCCGACCCTGCAGGCCCCGCTCGCGCAGGCCTTCGACGTGCGGGGGCTCGACCTCGCAACGCCGACCCCGTTCGAGGTCGCGCCGGGCCTCCTGCTCACGGCGTTCGCCGCGCACCACGCCGTGCCGAGCGCGTCGCTGCGCTTCGCGGACCGGGAGACCGGCGCGACCGTCGCGTTCTCGAGCGACACCTCGGACTGCCCCGGCCTCCGCGCCGCCGCGCACGACGCGGACCTGTTCGTCTGCGAGGCGACCTACCTCACGGCCACGCCGCAGGAGCTCGAGGGCCACGGGCACCTGACCGGCGCGGGCGCGGGCGCGGTCGCCGCGGGATCGGGGGTCGGCACGCTCCTCGTGAGCCACATCGCCGACCAGGCCCTCGCCCCGCGGATCCTCGCCGACGCCGCGGACGCCGCCGGCCCCGACTGCGCGACGCTGCTCGCCCGCCCGGGCGCGCGCTTCCCGCTCGACCGGCGGACCCGGGTGCAGGAGCGGGCCGCCGTCCGCTGAGCGACGCGTCCCCGATCGGCCGTTCGGGGGCGTGCGCCTCCGCGCGGCCGATCGCTACCCTCCGGACATGGCCGCCTACGTCCGCCCCGCCATCGACGCCCCGGCCGCGCTCGACGACGCCGGCGTCGCCTACGGATCGCGGTGGGACGACGCCGAGGGTCCGCCCGAGGACGCGTACTCGCGCACGTCGCACCTCGAGCGGTTCGCGCCGCTGCACGCGGTGGCCGACGCGCTCGTCGCGCACCTCGCCGCGACGCACGAGGTGACGGTCGTGGAGGGCGCGGACCCGTCCCTCGCGGATCCGCACCCCGACGCCGTCCGCTCCGTCCGCCTCGCGCCGCGTGACGGGACCGGCCGGACGCTCGCGCTCGAGTACACCTCGTTCCCCGGCGTGCTGCTGCACTCCGGGCGGCGCATGGCCGAGGCGTTCCCGCCCTGCGGCTGCGACGCCTGCGACGACCGGTGGGAGGACCTCGCCGACTCCCTGGAGGATGCGGTCCTCACGGCCGCGGGCCGGCTGCCGCCGCCCCGCGAGCCCTTCGGCGACCTCGTCCGCTGATCCGCCGCGCGATCCCGGTCGCCCCCGCGCGGTCGCCCGTCCCCCGCGTCGGTACGCTCGCGAGGTGACCAGCCCCGGGGACCCCGTCGACCCGGCGGCTGCGCACCCGGGATCCGCCCCCGGCACCACCCCCGCCGGCGTCGAGGCCGCGGTCGCCGACGCGACGGCCGCCGCCGGCTCCCCCGCGACGCCGGGCGCCCGCACCACCGCCGCGGGCGCCGCGCTGCAGGTCGGCACCATCGTCAGCGTCAGCTTCGGATCCTCGCTCGCCGGCCTCGTGATCCCCGCGGTCGGCCCCGTGCTCGTGGTCGCCGCGCGGCAGGTGATGATGGCGGCGCTCGTGCTGCCGGTGGCGCGGCCGCGGATCCACCGCATGACGCGCGCGCAGCTCGTGCCCGCCGTGATGCTCGGCCTCGCGCTGTCGCTGATGAACCTCTCCTACTA
The DNA here is from genome assembly GCF_002151125.1 of Clavibacter michiganensis. Classification (GTDB taxonomy): domain Bacteria; phylum Actinomycetota; class Actinomycetes; order Actinomycetales; family Microbacteriaceae; genus Clavibacter; species Clavibacter michiganensis_C. The sequence goes on along the minus strand of NZ_MDJZ01000016.1, from coordinate 482,869 downwards.
CGCGGCCGTCGACCGGCTGGGCCTCGGCATCGCGGCGACCATCGAGTTCCTCGGGCCGCTGTCGATCGCGCTGCTCGCCTCGCGCCGGCTCCTCGATGCGGCGTGCGCGCTCGTGGCAGCCGCGGGCGTCGTCGTGCTCACCGGGCTCGAGGGGCGGATCGACGCGTTCGGCCTCGTCTGCGGCGCGACCGCCGCCGTCACCTGGGCGGGCTACATCGTCTTCACCCGCCGGGTGGCCGAACGGCTGCCGGGGTTCCAGGGGATCGCGGTCGCGAGCATCGTGAGCCTCGTCGTGCTGGTGCCGTGGGCGCTCCTCACGCTCGACGTCGCGGCGATCGACGGGCGGATCCTCGGCCTGCTCGTGGCGATCGGCCTGCTCTCGTCGGCGGTGCCCTACTCGCTCGACACCGTGATCCTCCGCCGCATCACCCCGCGCCTGTTCGCCGTGCTCACGAGCCTCAGCCCGGTGGTCGCCGCGATCCTCGGCGTGATCGTGCTGCGCGAGACGCTCGCGCCGGTGCAGCTCGGCGCGATCGTCGTGGTGTGCGTGGCCGCCGGGGTCGCCATCGCGACGCGCGCGCCGGCCGCGCCCCGGACGACGTCGCGCCCGGCCGCGTCGTAGGGCGGCCGGGCGCGGATCCGATCGGCGCGGAGAGCGCTCAGCGCGCCCCGAGCTCCGCGAGCACCTCGGCGAGCTGGCCGACGGCCCAGACGAGGTCCTCCTCCTCCACGACGATGGGCGGCGCGAGCCGGATCGTCGAGCCGTGCGTGTCCTTGGCGAGCACGCCGCGCTCGGCGAGCCGCTCGCAGACCGCGCGTCCCGTGGCGAGATCCGGGTCGATGTCGATGCCGGCCCAGAGCCCGCGGCCGCGCACCTCGAGCACGCCGTGGCCGACGAGGTCCGCGAGCCGCGCGTGCAGCACGGCGCCGAGGCGACGCGCGCGCTCCTGCGGCTCGCCCGTCGCGAGCATGTCGACGACCGCGTGCCCCACGGCCGCGGCGAGCGGGTTGCCGCCGAACGTGGATCCGTGCTGCCCCGGCTGGATGACGCCCAGCACGTCCGCGTCCCCGACGACCGCGGAGACGGGCACGATGCCGCCGCCGAGCGCCTTGCCGAGGAGGTACAGGTCGGGCACGACGTCGGCGTTGTCGCACTCGAACGTCGCGCCCGTGCGGCCGAGGCCCGACTGGATCTCGTCCGCGATCATCAGCACCCGCTCGCGCGTGCAGATCCGGCGCACGTCGGCGAGGTACCCCTCGGGCGGCACGACGATGCCGGCCTCGCCCTGGATCGGCTCGACGAGCACCGCGACGGTGTCCGCGTCGATCGCCGCCTCGAGCGCCGCCGCGTCGCCGTAGGGCACGGTGACGAACCCGGGCGTGAACGGCCCGAAGTCGGCGCGCGCCTCCTCGTCGTCGCTGAAGCTGACGATGGTGGTGGTGCGCCCGTGGAAGTTGCCCGCCATCACGATGATCTTTGCGCGGCCCGCGGCCACGCCCTTCACGCGGTAGCCCCAGGCGCGCGCGACCTTGATCCCCGACTCCACGGCCTCGGCGCCCGTGTTCATCGGCAGGACCATGTCCTTGCCCGCGAGCTCGGCGAGCGCCGTGACGAACGGGCCCAGCTTGTCGTTGTGGAAGGCGCGGCTCGTGAGCGTGATCCGCCCGAGCTGCTCGGTCGCGACCCGCACGAGCTCGGGGTGCGAGTGCCCGAAGTTCACCGCGGAGTACGCGGCGAGGCAGTCGAGCAGGCGCCGTCCGTCGAGGTCCGTCACCCACGCGCCCTCGCCGGACGCGACGACGACGGGCAGCGGGTGGTAGTTGTGCGCGGCGTGCGCCTCCTCGGCGTGGATCGCCAGGGCGCCGGCGTCGGATCCGGCGGGACGGTCGATGGTGTCGGTCATTCCCTCATCCGTCCTGTTCGTCACTGTCGCAGCTCGAGCGTGCAGCACTTCACGCCGCCGCCGCCGAGCAGCAGCTCGGAGAGGTCGACGCCGATCGGGTTGTACCCGCGCTCCCGCAGCGACCGCTCGAAGCCCACGGCCCTCTCGGCGATGACGACGTTGTACCCGTCGCTGTAGGAGTTGAGGCCCAGGATCGACGCGTCCTCGGCGCTCACCTCGACGGCGTCGGGGAAGCGGCGGTCGATCTCCTCGAGGCTCGCGGCGTCGAAGGCGCCCGGCAGGTACGCGATGTTCGTGTCGTCGAGCACGGCGACCGCGGTGTCGAGGTGGTAGAAGCTCGGGTCCACGAGGCGCAGGGTCACGACCTCGCGGTCGAAGATCCGGGCCACCTCGGCGTGGCTGGTGCTGTCGCTGCGGAAGCCGGTGCCGGCGAAGATGGTGTCGCCGACGAGCAGGATGTCGCCCTCGCCCTCGTTGATCTCCTCGGGCACGCGCACGTCGAAGCCCGCCTCGCGGAACCAGTCCATGTACGCCGGGCCCTCGGGCTGGCGCTCGGCGTGCTGGAAGGCCGCGCCGTACGCGATGCCGTCGAGCGTGAAGCCGCCGTTGGCCGCGTAGACCATGTCCGGGAGGCCCGCGATCCCGTCGATGAGGTCGACCTGGAAGCCGAGGCCCACGTAGGTGTCGTGGAGGGTCTGCCACTGGCGCACCGCGAGCGAGGTGTCGGTCGGGATGGCGGGATCCATCCACGGGTTGATCTTGTAGACCACGTCGAAGTGGTCGGGCCGGCACATGAGCACGCGCTTGGCGACGGGGGTGCGGGCGGACGTGTCGTCCGCGGATCGGGAGAGGGTGGAGGGCATGGTGCTCCTGCTTCGTGCGGCGCGCCGGCTGGCGCGGTCGTGGAGGCGGACGATGTCCCAGAGCCCCGAGGGGACGCCTTCCGCACAGCCTGGCACGCGGATCACGCCCGTTCACCCGGTGGCCACGCGGATTCCGCGCGTGGGGCCCGGGTCCCACGCACGATCCCGCCATAGGGTCGGAGCATGGACAACCTGGACCACCGGATCATCGACCTCCTCCGCCAGAACGGGCGGGCCGGCTACGGCGACATCGGCGGGACGGTCGGCCTCTCGGCCAGCGCGGTGAAGCGGCGGGTCGACCGGCTGGTGGCCGACGGCGTGATCCGCGGCTTCACCATCCAGGTCGACCCGGCGGTCGACGGCCTGAGCACCGAGGCCTACGTGGAGCTGTTCTGCCGCGGGACGGTCGCGCCCGACGAGCTGCGCCGGATCCTGCAGGGCGTGCCCGAGGTCGTCGACGCGGGCACCGTCACGGGCGACGCGGACGCCATCGTCCGGATCCGCTCCCGCGACATCCCGAGCCTCGAGGACGCCCTCGAGAAGGTGCGCCTCGCCCCGAACGTCGACCACACGCGCAGCGCGATCGTGCTGTCGCGGCTGGTGAACCGGACGCTGGAGTAGCGCCCGGCGACGCGGCTCAGGAGAACAGCGCCACCAGGATCACGACGTAGATGACGACGAAGAGGGCCGGGATCACGTAGCGGATCAGGTTCGTGATGCCCTCGGAGGCGACGACGGCGCGGGCCGCGTGCGAGGTCGCGCCCCGGTCGCGGAGGTCGCGGGCGATGGCGATGGCCTGCGAGCTGATGGAGAACTGCACGGCGGATCCGAGCACGCCCGTCGCGAGCAGGATGAGCGCGGCCGCGAGGCGCGTGCCGAGGTCCGCGTCGGCGAGGCCCGTGCGGAGCAGGACCACCGTGGAGGTGAGCAGGAGGATCGGGCCGAGCTGGCTCGTGATCATCTGCTTGCGGGCGCGCGACCACATCGTGATCAGCTCGAGCTCGGACATGCGGGATCCTCCTGTCGGCGGCCGTGCGTGCCGCTCCCCCATCCTGCCCCGCCCGGGCGCCCCGAGCGCGCGCCGCCGTGCATGTCGCGCGGGCGAGCCGCCCCGGCATCGCTAGCCTCGGCGCATGGATCCCGCGCCCGGCTACCGCATCGACCCGGGCTCCGCGACCCCGCCCTACGAGCAGCTGCGGGCGGAGATCGCGCGCCGGGCCGCCGACGGCGAGCTGCCGGTCGGGGCGCGGCTGCCGACCGTGCGGGCGCTCGCGGAGGAGGCGGGCGTCGCGGTGAACACCGTCGCCCGCGCATACAAGGAGCTCGAGGCCGACGGGGTGATCGAGACGCGCGGGCGCGCCGGATCCTTCGTCGCCGCGCAGGACGACGTGCCCCAGGCGCTCCGGGCGGCGGCCGTCGCCTACGCGCAGCTCGCCGGACGCCTCGGCGTGGCCGACGCCGAGGCCCGGCGCGTGGTCGACGAGGCGCTCGCGGCCGGGTGACGGATCGCGCGCCGGCGGCGACGCCGGGTCGCCGCGATTCCACCTCCCGTTCACCCGGAGGCCCGACAGTACGGACGCCGCACGATCCGAACGGAGACCACATGCCCGAGTCCTCCCCGGAGGCGGCGACGCCGCACGACGACGCCCGGCTCCCGAGCGCTCCCGCCGGGTCCACCGGCACCGCCGAGGCCGACGCCCAGCGCGTGCTCGACCGGGCCGACGCCGTCACGCCGCCGCGCACCCTCGTCGACGTGCTCCGGGCGACGGTCGCCGCCCACCCCGACGCCTCCGCCATCCAGGACGGCGACGGCGCCCTCAGCTACCGCGAGCTCATGGCGCGCGTGGTGCAGGTCGCGGCGTCGCTGCGGGAGGCGGGCGTGGGGAAGGGCGACCGGGTCGGGATCCGCATGCCGTCGGGTTCCCGCGACCTCTACATCACCGTGCTCGGCGTGCTCGCGGCCGGCGCCGCGTACGTGCCGGTGGACGCGGACGACCCCGACGAGCGCGCGCGGCTGGTGTTCGGCGAGGCGCGCGTCGCGGGCGCCGTCACGGGCACGGGCGAGTACGCGCCGCACGCCGCGGACGCCGCCGAGACGGCCGCCGACGAGGCCGCAGCCGCGCTCCGGATCCTCCCCGCCGCCGCCGCGCACGCCTCCACCTCCGCGCTCCCGCTCGTCGCGCCGCCCGCGCCCGAGGACGACGCGTGGATCATCTTCACGTCCGGGTCCACCGGCACCCCCAAGGGCGTCGCCGTCTCCCACCGCTCCGCCGCGGCGTTCGTCGACGCGGAGGCGCGCCTGTTCCTCCAGGACGAGCCGATCGGCCCCGGCGACCGCGTGCTCGCGGGCCTCTCGGTCGCGTTCGACGCGTCGTGCGAGGAGATGTGGCTCGCCTGGCGGCACGGCGCGTGCCTCGTGCCGGCGCCGCGCAGCCTCGTCCGCAGCGGCATGGACCTCGGGCCCTGGCTCACGACGCACGGGGTGACGATCGTGTCCACCGTCCCGACGCTCGCGGCGCTGTGGCCCGCGGAGTCGCTCGAGAACGTGCGGCTGCTCATCTTCGGCGGCGAGGCCTGCCCGCCCGAGCTCGGCCAGCGCCTCGCCACCGACGGCCGCGAGGTGTGGAACACGTACGGCCCGACCGAGGCGACCGTCGTCGCCTGCGCGGCGCCGCTCGGCGGGCCGGGTCCCGTGCGCATCGGCCTGCCGCTCGACGGCTGGACCCTCGCGGTCGTCGACGCCGACGGCGCGCGCGTGCCGGAGGGCGGCGTCGGCGAGCTGATCATCGGCGGCGTCGGGCTCGCGCGCTACCTGGATCCCGCCAAGGACGCCGAGAAGTACGCCCCGTTCCCCGCGCTCGGCTGGGACCGCGCCTACCGCTCGGGGGACCTCGTGCGCTTCGAGGCGGATGGCCTCGTGTTCCAGGGCCGCGCCGACGACCAGGTGAAGGTCGGCGGACGCCGCATCGAGCTGGGCGAGATCGAGGCGGCGCTGCAGGACCTCGACGACGTCCAGGGCGCGGCGGTCGCGGTGCAGATGACGGGCGCGGGCAACCCGGTGCTCGTCGGGTACCTCGTGCCGCGGGATCCCGCGACCTTCTCGCGCGAGGACGCGGTGCAGCGCCTCCGCGTCGCGCTGCCCGCCGCGCTCGTGCCGCTCATCGGCGTGGTCGGGTCGCTGCCCACGCGCACCTCCGGCAAGGTCGACAAGGCCGCGCTGCCGTGGCCGCTCCCGGGCGCCGCGGGCGACGACGGAGCCGACCTCGACGCCGAGCTCCGCCCGCTCGCGGAGATGTGGTCGGCCGCGCTCGGCACGCCCGTGGCGAGCGCCGACGCGAACTTCTTCGACCTGGGCGGCGGATCCCTGTCGGCGGCCCAGCTCGTGGCCCGGATCCGCACCCTCGACCCCGAGTTCACGGTCGCCGACGTCTACGCGCACCCGCGCCTCGGCGCCATGCACGCCGCCATCGCGGGACGCGCGCCGCGGGCGGAGCGCAGCGGCCCGCGCGTGGACGTGAGGCCCACGCCGCGCCGCACGCAGTGCATCCAGACCCTCCTCGGCGCGCCCCTCCTCGCCCTGCAGAGCCTCCGCTGGCTCGCGCTCCTGCTGACGGCGAGCGCGCTGCTGCGCCCGCTCGGCGGGTTCGACGCGCTGCCGTCCGTCCCGCTCGGGCTGCTGATCCCGGGCCTCCTCCTCTTCGCGACGCCGTTCGGCCGCATGGCGATCTCCGCGGTCGCCGCGCGCCTGCTCCTCCGCGGCCTCACCCCCGGCGACCACCCGCGCGGCGGCCGCTGGCACCTCAGGCTCTGGCTGGCCGAGCAGATCGCGCAGCAGATCGGCGCGGTCGGGCTCGCGGGCGCACCCTGGATCACCTACTACGCGCGGGCGCTCGGCGCGCGCATCGCCGACGACGTCGACCTGCACACGCTGCCGCCCGTCACGGGCATGCTCCGCATCGGCCGCGGCGCCTCGGTCGAGCCCGAGGTCGACCTCTCCGGGTACTGGATCGACGGCGACACCGTGCGCGTCGGCGCCGTGCGCATCGGCGCGGGATCCACGGTCGGCACGCGCTCGACGCTGCTGCCGGGCACGCGCATCGGCAAGGGCGCGGAGATCGCGCCGGGCTCGGCCGTCTTCGGGCGGGTGCCGTCGGGTCAGCGCTGGGCCGGATCCCCCGCCGCGCGCGAGGGCAAGGCCCGCGTCTGGTGGCCCGACCACCGGCCGCCGCGCAACACGCGCTGGGTCGCGGCGTACGGCGCCGCCTCGGTCGCGACCGCGCTGGTGCCGGTGGTCGCGTTCGTCGCGGGCGGCGGGATCCTCGCGGCCGCGATCCGCGGATCCGCCGACCTCGGCGACGTGTGGTGGCGCGGCCTCGGCGCGCTCGTGCCCGCGGCGCTCGTGACCGGGATCGTGCTCGCGCTGCTCGTGGTCGGATCCGTGCGCCTGCTCGGCCTCGGCGTCGGCGAGGGCATCCACGCGGTCCGCAGCCGCGTCGGCTGGCAGCTGTGGTCGACCGAGCGCCTGCTCGACCTCGCCCGCACCGTGCTCTTCCCCCTCTACGCCGGCCTGTTCACGCCCGTCTGGCTGCGGCTGCTCGGCGCGCGCGTGGGCAAGGACGTCGAGGCGTCGACCGTGCTGCTCATCCCCGCCATGACCACGATCCGCGACGGCGCCTTCCTCGCCGACGACACGCTCGTCGCCGGCTACGAGCTCGGCGGCGGGTGGATGCGCGTCGCCCGCGCCGAGATCGGCCAGCGCGCGTTCCTCGGCAACTCCGGCATGGCGGGCCCGGGCCACAAGGTGCCCAAGGACGGCCTCGTCGCCGTGCTCTCGGCGGCGCCCACGAAGTCGAAGTCGGGATCCTCCTGGCTCGGCTCCCCGCCCGTCCGGCTCCGGCGCACGGTCGCCGCGGCCGACGACTCGCGCACGTTCCGGCCGCCGACGCGGCTGCGCGTGGCGCGGATCCTGTGGGAGCTGCTCCGCGTCGTGCCCGTGCTCATCACCTGCGCGATCGGCCTCGCGGTGCTCGTGACGCTCGCCGCGCTCACCGAGGCGTGGGGCCCGCTGGTCGCGTTCCTGCTCGGCGGCGTCGTGCTGCTCGTGGCCGGCGCGGTGGCCGCGGCGGTCTCGACGGCGGCGAAGTGGATCCTCATCGGCCGCATCCGCGCGGAGGAGCACCCGCTGTGGTCGTCGTTCGTGTGGCGCAGCGAGGTGTCGGACGTCTTCACCGAGATGGTCGCGGCGCCGTGGTTCGCGTCGTCGGCCGCCGGCACGCCCGCGCTCGTCTGGTGGCTGCGCAGCCTCGGCGCGCGCATCGGATCCGGCGTCTGGTGCGACTCGCATTGGCTGCCCGAGGCCGACCTCGTGACGTTGGGGGACGCTTCGACGGTCAACCGCGGGTGCGTCGTGCAGACGCATCTGTTCCATGATCGGATCATGAGCATGGACACCGTCACCCTCGACGCCGGTGCGACCCTCGGGCCGCACAGCGTCATCCTCCCCGCGGCGCGCATCGGCCCGCAGGCCACCGTGGGACCCGCGAGCCTCGTGATGCGCGGGGAGCTGGTGCCCGAGGCGAGCCGCTGGAGCGGGAACCCGATCGGCCCGTGGCGCGAGGTGAAGACCGGCCGCTACCTGCCCGCGAGCGCCACCGCTCCCGCCGAGACCGCCGAGACCGCCGAGACCGCCGCACGCGCGACCGCCGGTCGCCCGTGAGGGCCACGGCCGGCCCCGCGTCCGGCGACGACTACACCCCCGAGGTCGGATCCTCCGCGTACGCGGTCGAGCGCTACGACCTCGACCTCGACTACCGCGTCGCCCGCAACCGCCTCAAGGCGCGCGCCGTGATCACCGCCGTGGCGCGCGAGCCGCTCCCCCGGTTCGAGCTCGACCTCACGGGCCTCCGCGCGGGCGACGTCCGCGTCGACGGCCGCCGCGAGACCCGGCACGTGCAGCGCGGCGGGCGCCTCGTCGTGACCCCGGCCGCGCCGGTCCCCGCGGGCGCGACCTTCACGGTCGACGTCTCCTACTCGGGCGAACCCGGCCCGCGCCGCACCACCTGGGGCGACCTCGGCTGGGAGGAGCTCGGCGACGGCGTGCTCGTGGCCTCGCAGCCGAGCGGCGCGTCCACCTGGTTCCCCTGCAACGACCGGCCGGACGACCGGGCGACGTTCCGGATCCGCGTCGCGTGCGAGGTCGACTACTCCGTCATCGCGAGCGGCCGGCTCGTCTCCCGCCTCGAGCGCTCGGGCCGCGCCACCTGGACCTACGAGCAGGACGCGCGGACCGCGCCGTACCTCGCGACCGTGCAGATCGGCCGGTACTCCGAGCGGCGCGTGCCCGCCGGATCCACGCAGGCCGTGTTCGCGTACCCGAAGCCGCGCGAGGCGCGCGTGCTGCAGGACCTCGCGCCCGTGCCGCGCATGATGGCGTTCTTCGAGACGCTGTTCGGGCCGTACCCGTTCGACGAGTACCGGGTCGTGGTCACCGACGACGAGCTGGAGATCCCGCTCGAGGCGCAGGCGATGGCCGTGCTCGGCTCGAACCACGCGGACGGCACGGGCGGATCCGAGCGGCTCGTCGCCCACGAGCTCGCGCACCAGTGGTTCGGCAACTCGGTGGGCCTCGCATCGTGGCAGCACATCTGGCTCAACGAGGGCTTCGCCTGCTACGCCGAGTGGCTGTGGTCGGAGGAGTCCGGCGGGGCGACCGCGGACCAGCTCGCGCGCCAGCACCACACGCGCCTCGACCGGTACGGCACGCAGATGGGCATCGGCGATCCCGGGCCCGAGTCGATGTTCGACGACGTCGTCTACAAGCGCGGCGCCCTCGCGGTGCACGCGCTGCGGCTGACGCTCGGCGACGCGGCGTGGCGGGAGCTGCTGCTCACCTGGACGGATCCGGCGTGGACGGATCCGCGCACCACCGACGACCTCGTGGCCGCCGCCGGCGACGCGGGCGCGCTGCTGCGCGCGTGGCTCGCGGACGCGCCGCTGCCGGCGCTTCCTCGGGTGGGGCGGCGCTGACGCTGACGCAGAGCGACCGGCTCGACGACCATCGGGCTTATACTTAGGCCCGATGTATAACGTCGATGAGCGCCACCCCAGCGAATCGCTGAGCCCGTACACGCCCGGATCCGTGCCCCCGAACCTCCCCGGACGGGCGGACAAGCTGCAGCAGTTCCGCGAGGCCGCGCAGCGCATCAAGGCGGACCGGCAGTTCGTCCCCCGCGTGCACGTCGACCACGGCCCTCGCGGCATCGGCAAGACGTCACTGCTCCGGGAGGCGCAACGCATCTTCGGTGGATACGACGTCCGCACGGTGCTCATCACCGCGGACCCGAACGAGGACCTGGTGCGTTCGCTCCTCGCCGAGCTGAAGCGGATCGTCGGCACCGGCACCCGCAGCCGGAGGGCCGCCCTGGAGGCCATCGACTCCGCGACGCTCACGATCGGCGTGCCCGGGATCGCACAGGTCGGGGTCACCGTGGCTCCCGAGCGCACGCGCGCGGCCGCATCCGCGAAGCAGCTCCAGCAGGCGTTCCGCGCCGCACTGGCCTCGGTGATCCACGACGGCGACGCCGGGATCGTGATCCTCATCGATGAGATCCAGGAGGCGGATCCCGAGAGCCTGCGCACTGTCGCATACGCCTGGCAGGAGATGAGCCCGCTCCGCGCGTCCGACCCTGACCAACCGCGAGCGGCGCTCTTCGCGGTCGGTCTGCCCGGTGCGCCCGTGAAGATCAACAAGGCGGTGACATTCAGCGAGCGATTCAGCTTCCAACCCATGCACGGCCTCTCCAGCGCAGGAGCACGCGAAGCGCTCGATGCCACGGCCCGCGATGCCGGCGTCTCCTGGGAGATGGACGCCCTCGACCTCAGCGTGACCGAATCGCGCGGATACCCGTACAAGGTCCAGCTCATCGGTGACGCGGCCTGGCGGGCGGCTGCGACCCGGCTCGGACAAGACGGCCTGACACCCATCGACGCCATCACGCTCCCCGACGTGCTGGCGGCGCTGCCCACGGTGGATGCGGAGATGCGCACGCTATTCACGGCGCGCTGGAGGTCGGCCAGCCCTCGACAGCAGGACATGCTGGTGGCGATCGCGCATCTCGGCGGCGAGGACGTCAAGAGGGGGTCCCTGGCCGAGGAGCTGGGGACGACCACCCGAGCCATCTCGGTCGCCCGCCAGAAGCTGCTGGACAAGGGCCTGGTCGACGCGAACAAGCACGGGCACCTCTCGTTCACGGTCCCCGGCTTCACGGAGTTCGTCCTCGACCAGGACGAGAACGGCTGAACCGCCGGAAGCCGCCCGTCAGCGCGTCAGTGTCAGGAGGCCCGTCACGTCGTCGAGCACGGCGTCGGGCCCGGCCGCTGCGAGCGCCGCGCGGTCGTGCGCGCCCGTGAGCACGCCGACCACGAGTCCCGCGCCCGCCGCGCGGCCGCAGGCGACGTCGCTCGCCGTGTCGCCGACGACAGCCACGGCGGACATCGAGCTCACGCCGATCCGGAGCGCCGCGGCGAGCACCAGGTCGGGGGCGGGGCGGCCGCGGCCCGCGTCGGCCGGGGAGAGCGCGAGGTCGACGAGGTCGCGCCAGCCGAGGGCGTCGAGGATCGCGTCGCGCGTGACGGGCGCGAATCCGGTCGTGAGTGCCACGCGGCGGCCGTCGGCGCGGAGCCGGCGGATGCGGTCCTCCGCTCCGGGGATCGGCTCGGCGCCGTCGGTCGCGACGATCTCCGCGTAGGCGTCCTCGAACGCGGCGGTGGCGCGCGCGGCCTCGGCGGCGTCGCCTCCGCACAGGTGCAGGAAGACGTCGTGCTTGGAGCGGCCCATCGTGCGCCGGACGTACGCGATCGCCTCGGCCCCGTCGATCCGGTCGGCGAGGCCCGTGCGCTCCGCCGCGCCCCGGAACGCGGCCTCGACGACGCCGTCGTCGCGCACGGTCGTGCCTGCCATGTCGAGCACGACGAGCTCGATGCCGTCGAGCGCGAGGTCGCGCGGCGCGGGGGAGGGCTCGGCGGCGGATGCGGGGCGGACGGCGGTCATGAGGGCCTCTCCGCGGGGTGGACGGCGCCCCCGGGCGGGGTGGGGCGGCGGAGGGGCCAGACGCCCACGCCCGGGTGATCGACCGCATCCGCGTGCGCCGCCCCGAACCGCGCCGCGAGCTCCAGCTCGGCGAGCCCCAGCCCGCAGGTCATGCCGATGCCCGTGGTCGCCGCGAGCGCGACGACGCCGGGCATCGGCTCCGCGACGAGGAACTCCTCGGGGGCGGTCGCGTAGACGCCCTGCCACCGCTCGACGACGCGCGCGGGCGCACCGAGCAGGCGGCCGGCCTCCGCGAGGATCAGCTCGGCGGTCGCCTCGTCCTGGAACGGCGGCGGCGCGGCGGATCGGCTGTGCGAGTCGCCGAGGATCACGGTGCCGTCGGGCTGCTGCGTGCACATGAGATTGAGGTCGATCCTCGCGAGGTCCGGCCGCTCGGCGTGCAGCCGCGCGCGCACCGCAGCGGCCTCGGGGAGCGTCGCGAAGGCGCGGTACCGCACGAGCGACCAGCCGGTGAGCAGGGGCGCGTCGAGCGGCGCGGCCAGCGGGATCCGCACGCGCAGCATGTCGAGCGCGCACCGCTCCACGCCCCGCTCCTCCGCGAGCTCGGGCAGCAGCCGGTCGACGTCGTGGTCGACCGCGACCACCACGGTGCTCGCGTCGATGCGGCCGCGGCTCGTCGCGACATGGCCCGGGGCGACGGCGCCGACCTGCGTGCGCAGCAGGAACCGCACGCCGAGGGAGGCGAGGTGGCGGCGGATCGCGGGGGCGGCCGTGCGCGGATCCACCTGCAGGTCGCGCGCGAGGACCGCGCCGCCCACGACGTCGGCGTCGCGGACCGGGGCGAGGCGGCGGATCCCGTCGGCGTCGACCACGCGCACGGCGTCCGGGCCGAGCGGCCCGTCGGCGGGCATCGCGGCCGCGGCAGCCTCGAGCAGCGCGAGCTCGTCGGCATGCCGGGCGACCACGTGGGCGCCGGCCGCGCGGATCCCGAACCCGGCGTCGCGCGCGAGCCCGAGCCACAGCCCGCGCGCGGCCACGGCGTACCGGAGCGCGTCCCCGGACTGCGCCGTGACGCCCACGTGCCCGAAGTTCCGCACGCTCGCGCCCGCGGGCTCCGCGCTGCGCTCGACGACGACCACGGAGAGCCCGCGCCGCACGGCCGCGTACGCCGCGCCGAGCCCGACGATGCCCGCGCCGACCACGACGACGTCCGCGCGTTCCGTCACCGCAGCACCCGCCGCATCCAGACGGCCAGGCCCTCGACCACGAGGACGGTCGCGAGGATCATCAGCACGATCGCCGTGACCATGCCGTACCGGGCGCCCTCGCTCGCGTTGAGGAGGTAGTAGCCCACGCCGCCGCCGCCCACGATGCCGAGGAGGGTCGCCGCGCGGATGTTCGTGTCGAGCAGGTAGAAGCCGTGCCCGAGCATCGCCCGGGCGGCCTGCGGCAGGGTCGCGGCGGCGAGCACCTGCGGACGGGTGGCGCCCGTGGCGGTGAGGGCGCGCTCGGGACCGGGATCCACCTCCTCGAGCGAGTCCGCCACGAGCTTCCCGAGGAGGCCGACGCCGCCCACCGCGAGCGCGATGGTGCCGGCCTGCGTGCCGAGGCCGCTGATGACGATGAGCACGATCGCGAGGATCAGCTCGGGCACGCCGCGCACCGCGACGAGCACGAGGCGGGCGGCGCCGCGGATCCCGGGGCCGGGCGCGACGTTGCGGGCGGCGAGCGCGCCGATCACCGCGGATCCCGTGAGCGTCAGCAGGGCCGCGGCGAGCGCGATGACGACGGTCTGGCCCATCGCGCCGACGAGGACAGGCCAGCCGTACGCGCCCGCGTCCGGCGGCCACAGCTGGGCGGCGACCGGCGGGACCCTGGCCCAGGACGTACCGAGGTCGGACCACGTGATGTCGCTCACGAGCACCGACCCGACGAGCACGAGCCCGGCGACGGCGAGCGCCACGGTCGTGCTCACCCGGGGGCGCGTCCAGGGCCGGCGGAGCGCCTCGGCCGGGGTCGCGGGGCCGGTCGACGACGGACGCGCGCGATCCGCGGAGCCCGCCGACGCGCGCCCGGGGACGAGCCGCCGCGGCAGCCGGTCCATCGGCCGCGCGCGCGCGGCGCCGGCCCCGAGCATCGCGGCGCGCACGGCGGCGGAGACGACCTCCATCACCACGCAGAGCGCGAAGATGACCGCGGCGAGCCCGAGCCCCCGCCCGTAGTCGAGCGCCTTGAACGCGTACGACATCTGGAGGCCGAGCCCGGCGACACCGACGTAGCCGAGGATCACCGACCCGCGCAGGTTGATGTCGTTGCGGTGCAGCACGTTCGCCACCCACGACGGCGCCACCTGCGGCAGCACGCCCGCGGCCAGCTCCTGCAGGCGAGAGCCCCCGGCCGCGCGGATCGCCAGGCGCGGCCCCTCGTCGATCTGCTCGATGGCGTCGGCGAACATCTTGGAGAGCATGCCGACCGAGTGGATCCCGATGGCGAGGATGCCCGGCAGCGACCCGAGCGAGAACATCAGCACGAAGACCATGGCGAGCACGACGTCCGGCACGCTGCGCGCGAGCACGCCGACGAACCGCGCGCCGCCCTGCCAGACCGGGCCGGGCGACGTGTTCGACGCCGCGAGCACCGCGACCGGCACGGACAGCACGGCCGCGAGCACGGTGCCGGTGATCACGAAGCCGAGCGTCTGCGCGGTGAGCCGCAGGAGGTCGGCGGGCTCGGGCAGCGTGAGCGCGCCGATGCGCCCGGCGAACCGCTCCGCGTTGCCCCAGCTCTGCACCATGCGCGGGATGGAGATGTCGACGGACACGAGCGCGGCGACGGCGGCCGCGAGGATGAGGCCGAGCACGATCCACGCGGCGAGGCGGGCGCGGGATGCACGCGCCCGGGGTGCGCGCGCGGCGACGTCGCCGCCGCGCTCCCCGGCGGGAGCCGCCGCCTCGGTCGCGCTCGCGCGGGAGAGCGTCGCGGTCATCGCCCGTGGCCCGCCGCGGCACCCGGGGCGGCACCCGCGGCGCCCGCCGCCGCGCCGGATCCCGCGAGCAGCTCGTCCGCCACCGCCGACGGCTCCGCCGTGGTCGTCGCGACCCGCCCGTAGACCTTCATCACCTCGGCCTTCGACAGCCCGGCCGCCGGGGTGTCGAGCACCACGCGCCCGTGCCGGAGCCCGACGATGCGGTCGGCCCACGCGATCGCGAGGTCCACCTGGTGCAGGCTGCACAGCACCGTGAGCCCCTGCTCGGCCGCGATCTCGCGGATCAGCGCCATCACCTGGTCGCTCGACTCCGGGTCGAGCGACGCCACGGGCTCGTCGGCGAGGAGGATCCGCGGGTCCTGCATGAGCGCCCGCGCGATCGCGACCCGCTGCTGCTGCCCGCCCGAGAGCGTGTCGGCGCGCTGGTACGCGCGGTCGAGGAGCCCGACGCGGTCGAGGTGCGTGAGCGCCCGGAGCCGGAGCGCGCGCGGGTACGTCCAGAGGCCCAGCCGCGGCCCGCGCAGCTCGGCGAGCGCGCCCGTGAGCACGTTCTCGAGCACCGTGAGCGACGGCACGAGCTCGAACTGCTGGAAGATCACGCCGACGCGGCCGCGCAGCGAGCGGAGCGCGCGGCCCCGGAGCCCCGGCACGTCCTCGCCGAGCACGCGCACGGATCCGGCGGTCGGCAGCTCGAGCCCGTCGAGGTGGCGCAGGAGCGTCGACTTGCCGGATCCCGAGAGGCCGAGGAGCACCACGACCTCGCCCCGCGCGACCTCGAGCGACACCCCGTCGAGCGCGGTCGTCGACCCGAAGCGCTTGGTGAGCCCCGCGACCTCGACGACCGGGCCGGCCTCGACGACCGCGCCGACCGCGGATCCGGCTACTTCTTCTGGCACTGGGCGGACTTCGTCGTCGCGCACGTCTCGCGCACCTGGTCGTAGTACGCGTCGTCGACGGGCGTGGTCGCGTAGAACACGCTGCGGAACTCGGGGGTGTCGGCGCTCGTGACGCCCGCGGCGACCATCTGGTCGACGGTCACGTCGGAGAGCGCGTCCTTCAGCTGCTGCTTCACGTCGTCCGGGAGCGCGTCCGACTCCACGATGGGGGCGCCGGGCACCACGACCTTGCCGATGACGGTGACGGCGTCCGACTTCGCGACCTCGCTGTCCTCCGCGAAGCCCGCCTCGCACTCCTTGCCCTCGGCGACCTTCTGCACGCTGACGTCGTGCTTGCCCGCGAACACGGGAGTCACGTCCGTCGTCGGATCCACGCCCGCCTTCAGCAGCTCGGCGCTCGGGAACAGGTACCCCGAGGTGGAGGACGGATCGACGAAGCAGACCTTCTTGCCCTTCATCCCGTCGAGCGAGGTGATGGGGCTGCCCTTGGGCACGATGGCCTCGGAGTAGTAGCCGGGCTCCTGGCCCTCGGCCGTGATGATCGACGAGATCGGGTCGAGCTTCGCGCCGTTCTGCGTGGCCGTGACGTAGGTGAGGCCGGAGAAGCTGGCGACGTCGATCTGGCCGGCGATGGACGCCTCGATGAGCGCCGCGTAGTCGGTGCTCTCGTGGTACTCGACCTCCTTGCCGGTCTCCTTCGCGATGTAGTCCATGAGCGGCTGGTAGTTCGTCTCCGTGTCCGCGGAGTCGGGGACGACGCCGAAGACGAGCGTGCCGGAGTCGACGGCGTATCCGCCCGCGTCGGACTCGGATCCGGAGGCGCCGGTGGCCGCGCACCCGGTGACGAGGGAGGCGACGCCGACGAGGGCGAGGGCGGTGGTGAGGAAGCGGGCGCGGGTGGTCATGGTCGCCTTCCGGGCAGGGGTCGATGCGGGACGCGGACGAGTCTGCAACGGCCTCAGGTGGGGAAATACCTGGCCAGACGTGAGTTCACGCCGAGTTCACGCGACGGCGCGGCGGTCAGGCCGCCGGGAGCGCGCGGCGGTCAGGCGAGCGGGAGCGCGTGCACGCGGATCCGCAGCGGGTCGCCCGCGCCGGGTGCCTCGCGACGCGCCACGGCCGCGCGGAGATCCGAGCCGAGGTCCACGTCGCGCACGCGGAAGCGCGCGTCCTCGCCGTCGATCCGGGCGACGAGTCCGTCGCCGTCCGAGGGCGCCGGCGCGGAGCGGACCCGCGCCGGGTCGACCGCGAGCCCGCGCCCGTCGGCCTTCAGCACGGCCTCGACGCGGACCCACTCCGCGAGCGTCGATCCGGGCGGCGCCTCCCGGTCGCGCGGCTCGGCGTCTATGCCGATCGGGCCCTCGGCGCTCACCGCGACGACGACGGACGCACCCGCGTGCGCGACGCTCGCGTGCAGGCCGTCGAGCGCGCGGGATCCGCCGAGCACCGGCCGCCCGTGCGCCCCGCCGCACGTCGCGCAGCGGGCGCGGACGGTGACGTCGGCGGGATCCGCGCCGGTGAGCTCCGCGGCGAGCGCCCGGAGCGCGGCGCGGCCGGCGGCGGTGCGGTCGGCGCGGTCGGCGGACGGGTCGACCGGCACGCGCGCGACGAGCACGACGTCGACCGGGATGCGCGTCACGATCGCCCGGGGTCGCCGGGCTCCCGCGGATCCGGGGGCACGACGGACGGGCCGCCCTCCTCGGCCGTGGATCGCCACGCGGCGAGGGACGCGTTCAGCAGCCCCACGACGATCGCGACGACGAGGATCGCGACGCCCCCGATCGTGGCCACGCGCGTGAAGCCGCCCATGGGCACCCCGACGAGGACGCCGACGAACGTCACGCCGACGATGACGAGGAGCACGAGGGCGGCGATGCCTCCGAGGACCGGCGCGTACCCGTCCAGCGGACCGGAGGGCACGACGGGCGGTCCCGGGTCCGGCGGGTGCGCCCTCCTCCCCAGCAGCTCCCGCTGCACCGGGATCCGCGCGACCAGAAGCTCCGCGTCCGGCGGCATCGGCCCCGCGGGCAGGTGCAGGAACGCACGCACGTCCCCGCCGACCGGGTACGACGCCGCGAACAGGCGCGCGGTGCGGTCGCGCTCGTAGGTGGTGGTCCAGCCGGGGAGCACGATGCCCCAGCGACCGGCCTGGTCGTGCGTGCCGTCGTCGCGGTACCACTCCGCGAGGATCCGCCGGGCCTCGAGCTCGGTCGGGTTCCGCTCGACGCGCGTCCGCAGCGACTGGATCCCCGTGGCCCGCTCCCCGGCGTCCCGCATCGCCGTGGCGCGCGCGATCGCCCCGGCCTCGTCCATGCGCTCATGGTGGCAGGCGGGACGCGCCCGCGCACGCCGGTGGGCGGCCGGGGTCCGCGCACGACGCGCGCACCCCGACCGCGGGGCCTAGATGACCGCCTCGCTCCAGTCGTCCGGGTTGCCGAAGCGGTGGGCCGTGATGCTGATCGCCTGCTCGCGCAGGAACGTGAGCATCTCGACGCGGCCGGCCGCGGTGACCTCGTCGGCGAACACCGCGACGTCGGGCGTTCCGCGGAGCGCGTCGGACAGGGCCCGCGCCTCCACGAGCCGTGACTCCGGTGCGGCGACCAGGCGCACGCGCTCCGTCGCGATGCCGGACGCGGCGACCCGGGCGAGCCACGCCTCGTCCGTCTCGATGGTCACGTGCACGCTCGGCAGGTCGTCGAGCACCTGGCCGAGGCCGGCCGGGAGGATCCCCGGGACCGACACGTGCATCTCCGCGTACGCGAGGCGCCCGGCCGCGAGCACGCGCAGCAGGTCGGCGAGCGCGCCCGACTCCGTGAGCCGCACCGTGACGGGCAGCGCCCGGTAGCGGAACAGGTTCCGCTCCACGCCGAGCCCGCTCGGGTCCTTCACCTGGCCGAACTCGTCGTGCCAGGCGACCGCGTCGCTGAGCGCCGAGCGGCGGACGAGGTCGAAGTCCTCGTAGCGGATGGCGGGCTGCGCCGACTCGATGAGCTCCGTGACCCGCGGCGCGAGCCCGCGCAGGTGCAGCGAGCTCGAGTGCCGGCCTGCGTCCGCGACCCAGGACCCGAGGCCCATCAGGTAGTTCGGGCCGCCGGCCTTCGTGCCGGATCCGACCGACGAGCGCTTCCAGCCGCCGAACGGCTGGCGCTGCACGATCGCGCCCGTGATCCCGCGGTTGACGTAGAGGTTGCCCGCCTCGATGGTCTCGAGCCACTGCTCGAGCTCGCGCGCGTCGAGGCTGTGCAGGCCCGCGGTGAGCCCGTAGGGGATGGCGTTCTGGAAGCGGATGGCCTCCTCGAGGGTGCGGGCGCGCATCACGCCGAGCACGGGGCCGAAGAACTCGGTGAGGTGGAAGTACGACCCGGGCTTCACGCCGTCGCGCACGCCCGGCGACCAGAGGCGGCCGGTCTCGTCCTTCGCCTCGGGCTCCACGAGCCACTTCTCGCCGACGCCGAGCTGCGTGAGCGCGTGCTTGAGCTTGCCCGCGGCGGGCTCGATGATCGGGCCCATCTGGGTGGTGGGATCCGCCGGGTAGCCCACGCGCAGCGACGACACGGCGTCGGTGAGCTGGGTGAGGAAGCGGCGGGACCTCCCGACCGAGCCCACGAGGATCACGAGGCTCGCCGCCGAGCACTTCTGGCCGGCGTGGCCGAAGGCGCTCTTCACGACGTCGGCGGCGGCCAGGTCGAGGTCGGCGCTCGGGGTCACGATGATGGCGTTCTTGCCGCTGGTCTCGGCGAGGAGCGGGAGGTCCGAGCGCCAGGAGCGGAAGACCTCGGCGGTCTCGTAGCCGCCCGTGAGGATCACGCGGTCGACCGCCTTGTGCGAGATGAGGTGCTCGCCGAACTCGGCCTCGCCCGCGTCGACGAGCGCGAGCAGCTCGCGCGGCACGCCGGCCTCGCGCAGCGCCTCGACGAGCACGGCGCCGGAGCGGCGGGCCTGGCCGGCGGGCTTGACGACCACGCCGCTGCCGGAGGCGAGGGCCGCGAGCATGCTGCCCGCGGGGATCGCGACGGGGAAGTTCCACGGCGGCGCCACCACGGTGACGCGCGACGGCACGAACCGGGCGCCCTGCACGCGGTCGAGGTCGCGGGCGCGCTCGGCGTAGTAGTGCGCGAAGTCGACGGCCTCGCTGACCTCGGGGTCCGCCTCGGCGATGGTCTTGCCGGTCTCCGACGCCATCACCTCGATGAGGCGCGCGCGGTTGCGCTCGATGGCGACGCCCACGCGGTGCAGGAGCGCGGCGCGCTGCTCGCCGGGGCGGGCGCCCCAGGTCGCGGCCGCCGTGCGCACGCCGTCGATGATGTCGTCCAGCTGGTCGGTGGAGTCGATGCGCGCGGCCTCGATGGTCGCGACGCCGAGCCGCGACGCCTCGACGCGCGACAGGATCTCCCGCCCCCAGGCGCGGTTCGTCGGCAGCGCCGGATCCGTGTCCGCCGCGTTGTGGAACGGCGTCGCGGACGCGTCGGGGTCGACGAGCGCGTCGGGCGTGAGCAGCGAGCCGCGCGTGAAGCCCATGACCACGCTCGTGAGCTGCGGGTCGACCTCGTCCTCGGGCTCCTCCGGCGTCTCCGGCTCGGCGAGCGGATCCACGTCGTCGAGCTCCGGCGGGAAGCGGCGGTCCTGCGTGCGGTTCGGCGCCGGGATCGCGTCGTCGACGCCGGCGAGCGATGCCCGGAACCGCGACTCCTCGCGTGCGAAGAGCTCGCTCGACGTGCTCAGCTCGAACACCGCCGACATGAAGTTCTCCTGGCTCGCGTTCTCCTCCAGGCGGCGGATGAGGTACGAGATCGCCACGTCGAACTCGGTCGGGTGCACCACGGGCGTGTAGAGCAGCAGCCCGCCGACCGTGCGCTTCACGGCCTCGGCCTGGCCGGTCGCCATGCCGAGCAGCATCTCGAACTCGATCCGGTCGGTGACGCCGCGATCCTCGGCGAGGAGCCACGCGTACGCGACGTCGAAGAGGTTGTGCCCGGCGACGCCGACCTTCACGGCGTCGGCCGCGGCCGGGGCGAGCGCGTGCTCGAGCATCCGCTTGTAGTGCGTGTCGGTCTGCTCCTTGGTGGACCAGGTGGCGACGGGCCAGTCGTGCATCCGGCCGTCGACCTGCTCCATCGCGAGGTTCGCGCCCTTGACGATGCGGACCTTGATGGGCGCGCCACCCGCCGCGCGACGCTCCTGCGCCCACGCGGTGAGCCGCTGCAGCGCGGCGAGCGCGTCGGGCAGGTAGGCCTGGAGCACGATGCCGGCCTCGAGGTCCTTCAGCTGCGGCTGGTCGAGCACGCGCGTGAACACCTCGATGGTGAGGTCGAGGTCCTTGTACTCCTCCATGTCGAGGTTGATGAACTTGGGGGTGGCGGCCTTCGACGCCAGCTCGTACAGCGGGGTGAGCCGCTCGACGACCTTGTCGACGGCCTCGTCGAACGCCCACATCGACAGCTGCGAGACGACGCTCGAGACCTTGATGGAGACGTAGTCCACGTCGTCGCGGGCGAGCAGCTCGCGCGTGCCGGCGAGGCGGCGAGCGGCCTCCTTCTCCCCCAGCACGGCCTCGCCCAGCAGGTTCAGGTTGAGGCGGGATCCGTTCTCGCGCAGCTTCTCGATCGCCGGCCCGAGCTTGTCGCTCGTCGCGTCGACGATGAGGTGCCCGACCATCTCGCGCAGCACGCGGCGCGCCACCGGGACGACCACCTGCGGGAGGACCGGGCCGAGGATGCCGCCCGCGCGGATCGCGCCCTGCATGTACCAGGGCAGGAAGCCGGGGGTCTTGGCGGTGAGCGCGGCGAGGCTGTTGCCGGCGACGGGCAGGTCCTCGGGCCGCACGACGCGGTCGACGAAGCCGATGGTGAAGTCGAGGCCGTTCTCGTCCTTGAGGACGCCCGCGAGGCGCTCGGCGGAGGGATCCGCGGGGTGCTGCGCCGCCTCGGCGAGCCAGGTGCGCACGAGCGCGACGGAGCGGTCGGCGAGGTCGTCGCGGTCCGGGGCGGAGGCGCCGGTGCCCGTCGGGATCGCGGCGGTCTCGGGGGCGGATGCGGTCTCGGCGGTCATGCGGGAACCTCTTCGTCTCGGGTGGGCCTCGGCCCCGTCGTCGGCCGCGCTGCGGGCGCGTCCTCCCAGTGTGCGACCATGCTCTCATCGGATGCGCTGAACGTTTCCGATGATCATCGTGCGGTCCTGCCGATGATTCCACGCTCGCCTGAGATCCCGGGGAGGCGCACGTGCTCGAGATGCGACGGCTGCGGCTCCTGCGCGAGCTCAAGCTCCGCGGCACGATCGGCGCGGTCGCCGACGCGCTCTCGTTCAGCCCGTCGTCCGTGTCGCAGCAGCTCTCGCAGCTGGAGCGTGAGGCGGGCGTCACGCTGCTGCGCCGCGTCGGCCGGCGGGTGGTGCTCACGCCGCAGGCCGAGATCCTCGTGGAGCACACGACCGCGCTGCTCGAGCGGCTGGAGCGGGCCGAGACCGAGGTGAACGCGTCGCTCGCGAACGTGTCCGGCACCATCCGCGTGGCCGCATTCCAGTCGGCGCTCCTCGCGCTCGTGCCGCCCGCGCTCACGATCCTCCGCGACGACTACCCGGACCTCCGGGTGGAGATCACGATGCGCGAGCCCGAGTCGGGCCTCCACGACGTGTGGGCGCGCGACCACGACCTCGTCATCGCCGAGCAGTACCCGGCGCACGCGGCACCGCGGCCGGCCGACCTCGACCGCGAGGAGCTGTGCGTGGATCCGCTCCGCCTCGGCCTCCCGCCCGGCCGCGACGACGTCCGCTCGATCTCGGACGCGCGCCGCCTGCCGTGGGTGATGGAGCCCGCGGGCACCGCGTCCCGCCACTTCGCCGAGCAGGTGTGCCGGGTCGCGGGCTTCGAGCCGGACGTCCGGTACGTCACGGCCGACCTGCAGGCGCACATCGACCTCGTGCGCGGCGGGCACGCGGCATCCGTGCTGCCCGACCTCGTCTGGGCGGGGCGCGAGCCGGACGTGCGGCTCATCGGCCTGCCCGGCTCGCCGCGGCGGACCGTCTTCACGTCGTCGCGGGTCGGCAGCCTCGACCGGCCGGGGATCCGCGCCTGCCGCGACGCCCTCGCGCGCGCGGTCGAGACCATGGGGCCCGGCGCGGGCTGACCCGGATCGCGCGCTCGACCGGGCGCGGACGACGACGGGCCCGGATCCGCACGGGATCCGGGCCCGTCGTCGCGGGGCGCGAGCGGTCAGCCGGCGGGCGGGCCGTCCGCGAGCCGGGCGTCGTCCTGGGCCTCGCCCGTCGCCGCCTTCCCGGCGGGCTTCCGCCGTCCGGTCACCACGATGAGCACGACGGCGGCCGCCGCGAGCACGACGATCCCGATGCCCACGCCGACGATGACGCCGAGGTAGGGCGCGATGCCCTGCTCCTGGCCGGCCGCGGTGCCCGGGTCCTCGCCGGACGAGGTCGCGCCGGGTCCGGCCGCCCCCTCCTGCGGCGCCGCGCAGCCGGGCCCGTCGGGCGTGCCCGCCGACGCCGTCGCGCCCGCGGGCGCCTGGTACGTGAACGCGATCGAGTCGGAGACCGGGTGCCCGTCCGCCGAGACCACGCGCCACGTGACCGTGTACTCGCCGGATCCGCCGAGCGCCACGGGCACCGTGACCGCGCGCCCGGAGTCGGTCGCGCAGCCGGTCTCGAAGTGCGTGCCCTGCCCGTCGGGCCCGGTCACCTGCACGACGGACGAGCCGCCTGCGGGCGCGGACCCGGTCGACGCGTCGCCGGCCTCACCGCCGTCGCCGCCCGCGCCGCCCGCGGCCGCGAGGTCGAGGATCACGTCGTTGAAGGTCAGCGTGACCTCCGACGGCGGCGCGTCGATCGTGGATCCGGCCGCGGGCGAGCTCGACACGAGGTAGTTGTGCGCGGACGCCGACAGCGCGCCGTCGGGGCCGCTCCCCTGCGCGAGCCCGACGAAGGCGAGCGCGCCCGTCGCGAGCGCGGCGCCGACGACCGCCGCGGCGAGCCGCCGGAGCGGGCGTCGGCCGGTGCGGACGCGGATCCGGTCCCCGGGCGTCACGCCTGGCCGCCGCCCTCGCGGCGCACCCGGGTGAGCGCGAAGACCGCGACGACGACCGCGACCGCGCCGAGGGCGAGCCCGCCCACGCCGAGGCCGACCGCGACCGCGCTGTTCGTGGCGACCGAGTCGGTGGACGCCGTCGTGACGGACGCGTCGGGCGCGGGCGTGGTCGTCATCGCGCTCATGGAGTCGGCGGGCGGGGCGTCGTCGACGTAGAGCGTGGGGGCGGGGTGCTCCGGCTCCTCGCCGGACGCCGGGGTGGCCTGGTCCCAGTCGACGACGGATCCGTCCGAGTAGCCCTGGTGCGCCGGGAGCATGATGCTGCCGGTGTCGGGCACGGGACCGACCGAGACGGTGAAGCGCTGGAACTCGCCGGACCGGAGGCCCACGCCGTCGTCGGCGGTCCAGGTCACCTCGACGGGCGCGTCCGTGATGGTCGCGTCGTCCGTCTTCACGGGGGTGTCGAGCGCCTCCGTCGTGACCTTCGCGGTCCAGCCGGGCACGGGCTCGGTGGAGAGGCTCGAGAAGGGGGTGTCCTTCGGCAGGTCGACCGTGACGCTCGTGGTGGTCGCGGTGGCGGACTCGGTGGGGACCTTGAAGGTCAGCGTGCTGTAGCTGCCGGCGGCCGCCTGGTCGGGCGAGACGCGCACGTGCGCGGACGCCGCGAGCGGCACGGCGACGGCGAGCGCTACGCCGCCGACGAGCGCGGTGACCGAGCGGAGGATCCGGCGGCGGGAGGCGGGGAGGGTTGAGCGGGTCATGGCATGTCCTGTTCCGGGCCGCGCAGGGCGGCCCCGAGAGCGGACGCGGCGGTGCCGGCGTCCGGTGGGGAGAGGGAGGGGCGGGCGATGCACGGGCATCGCGTCCGCGGCGCGAGCGGGCTCGCGCGGGAGGCCGGGATCCGGCCGGCGCGTCAGGCCGCGGCGAGGGCGAGGGCGAGCTGGTGCGTGCGCGGCGGTCCGCGGTGACGCAGGCGGCCGAGCCGGGCGCAGAGGTCGCGCAGCGGGCACGGGGCGCGGAGGGCCCGGGCGAGCGCGGTGCCGCGTCGCCCCTCGGGCCGGAGGAACGGGATCGCGAGCGCGAGCACGACACGGAGCGCGGAGGCCGCGAGGAGCGCCCGGATCGCGGCCTCGCCGTGGCGCAGCGCGAGCACGGTG
Organism: Clavibacter michiganensis; assembly: GCF_002151125.1. Classification (GTDB taxonomy): domain Bacteria; phylum Actinomycetota; class Actinomycetes; order Actinomycetales; family Microbacteriaceae; genus Clavibacter; species Clavibacter michiganensis_C. Next base: position 457,982 of record NZ_MDJZ01000016.1, on the reverse strand, counting down.
ACGACGAGGGCGGCGCCGTGGGAGAGGAGCATGCCGGGATCGAGCAGGCCCGACGCCCCGGTCGCCCCGGTCGCCGGCGCATCGAGGCCCGGGAGCGCGAGCGGGGTCGTGCCGTGCCCCATGCCCGCGTGCGGATCCGCCGGGACGGCCCGGCCGGTCGCGTCGCCCGCCGCCGTGAACAGACCGTGGAACAGCAGCTGGCTGACGCCCACCGCCGCGGTGAGCCGCCACAGCGAGGTGCGCGCGCCGGCCAGCGCGATGGCGGCGAGCGACGCGAGCGCGAGGCCGAACGCGACGACGCCCCACGCCGGAGCGGCCCCGCCGCCGGCCTCGTGGAAGAGGGCGGCCACGAACGTGGCGGTGGTGGATGCGGCGAGCCCCCGGATCACGCGCTGGACGCGCGGCGGGATCGGGGACGGAGCGGGCATCGCCAGCGAGTGTAGATGAGCGGCCCGGGAGGACGCGGCGACGGCGGGACGCCCGCCGCCGCCGCCGCGCCTCGCCCTACTGCGGCGGGTGCGCCGGGTCGAAGACCCGTGTCGTCGGGATGTCGGCGTACGCGCCGAGCCCCCCGTCCCCGTAGCCCCGGTCGAGCTCCGAGGTGTCGCCGTCGAAGTCGAGCTTCACGGTCGGCCCGAGCGTCCCGCCGCGGCGGAACGAGTCCTTCGAGCCCACCGCGTCGATGAACGACTCCACCAGCCCGCCCGGGAGGATGTAGCTCGAGTACGCCTGGAACGCGCCCGGCGTCTGGTTGTAGTCGGGCGCGTACGCGGTGCCGCCCGCGTAGTTCAGGTTCGTCGGGTTGCCGAGCACGAGGCCGGATCCGCCGTTCATGGGCTTGTAGTCGCTGCGGAGGCCGTTCCCCACGAAGCCGTACACGCCCTCGGGGCCGTCGATGCCGTTGGCGAACGTCGACCGGTGGCTGATCGTGAACAGGTAGTGCTTGCCGTCCTGGATCATCACCTCGGGCCGCTCGGTCTGGTCGGTGACGCATGCCGACTCGAGGAGCGGATCGAGGTAGTGCCACTTCGTGAGGTCGGCGTCGTCCGCGACCGCCAGGCCGATGGACGCCATCTGCAGGTTCGCGCCGGTGGCGGTGACCTCCTTCGGGTCCTCCGCCTTCGGGTCGCCCTTCCGGTACCCGAGGTCGGTCTCGTCGCACTGCTGCTCGCCGCGCTTCCCGGCCACGTTGGCCTCGAAGACCATGTACGTCTTGCCCCGGTGGTCCGGATCCGTGAACGTGAACGGGTCGCGGAAGTTCACGAACGGGTTCTGGTCCTTCGTCTGGTACCGCTGCCCGTCGGGCCGCAGGAGCGGCGTCACCGTCTCGAAGCCGGCGGTCTTCACCGCGCCGTCCACCTTCTCGATGCGCCCCTCGCTGAGCGAGATCACCGGGTCGGCGGGCTTCACGTCCTGGCCCTTCGCGTCGCGGTAGAACGCCACGTCGGTGAAGAACAGCTTGACCGTGCCGTCGGCCATGATCCGCGCGGATCCCGACCACTCGGCCTGCTGCGTGAACGACTGGTCGGGGAAGATGCCGTCCGTCACGCCGTCGCCGAAGACGTTCCCCTGGTAGGTCCAGCCGCCGTTCTCGGGCCGCTGCTCCGCCGGGATCCCCGTGGGCCGGGTGAAGTAGCCGATCTTCGCGGACGTGTGCCGGTCGTCGAACGACAGGGTGCGCGGGGCCGTGAGCGCGAAGATCACGTCGTAGCCGTCGACGCTGTAGGTCTGGCCGGACGAGTCCGTGAGCGGCCAGGTGTCCCACACGTACGCCTGGTCGGTCATGGACGGGAAGTCCTCCGGCACCTGCGGCATGGTCTGCGCCTCCGGCATGGAGTTCTGCCGGGGCGGCGCGGTCGGATCGGACAGCTTCGCGATCTGCTTGGCGTCCGCCCGGGTCCAGTGGGCCGTGAAGTCGTCCTCGGGCGCGTACGCCTCCTGCGTGTGGACGGTGGGCCGGGGCGGCGTCGTGCCCGCGGCCTGGGCGGATCCGCCGGCGAGCAGCGCGGACGCCACCACCAGGGTCGCCGCGGCGGACGCGGACAGCCCGCGTCTGATTCTCTTGGTCACCTGTTCTCACTCTCGTTCTCGTGTCGATGAGTCCGATCGCGACGCGCGGTGCACGCTCCCCCGGTCGGCGAGCATAGGGGGTCCGCGGCGGCCGGCGTGCCCCCGCTCGGGGGTGGGGAGGGATCCCGGGCGTGTCCCCCGAACGGGGTGGACGCGGCCCGTCGGAGCCGGTACCGTCGCAGCTCGGTCGTGCGGCGGTGCATGCTCTCCCGCTCCGCTCCGCCACCCGTCTGCCCCCGAACGCCGCACCGCGAGGAGTCCGACGACATGACCGCAGCCCCGTCGCGCCCGCCCGCCGCGGGCATCGCCGCGCGCGTGCGCGACCGCATCCGCCCCCTCGCCCGCCGCCATCGCCGCGCCCTCGTCGCCGCCGTCGCGATCCTCCTGGTCGTCGCCCTCGTCGTCGCCGTGCGCGGCATCACCGGCGCCGACCGCGGACCCGTCGCGCCCCCGCCGCCCGCGCCCCGCGCCGCCGACGACGGCATCCACATCCGCCCGTCGGGCGAGTTCATGAACGACCCGCAGCGCCCCTTCCTGCTCGACGGCGTCTGGCACGCCTACGCGCTCGTCAACGCCGACCACCCGGGCGGCAACGGATCCTCGTGGCGGCACTACACGTCCGCCGACCTCGTCTCGTGGCACGACGAGGGCGTCGCCATCGACAAGTACGACACCCCGCTCGGCGACGCGGAGACCGGCAGCGTCGTGGTCGACACCGCGAACACGTCCGGCCTCGGCGCCGGCACGGTCATCGCGATCCTCACGCAGCAGTCCGACGGCGTGCAGCGGCAGTCGCTGTACTCCTCCACCGACGGCGGCTACCGGTTCCAGCCGTACGCGCAGAACCCCGTCCTGGACAACCCGGGCGGCCCCGACTTCCGCGACCCGAAGGTCGTCTGGGACGCCGAGCACGGACGGTGGAGCATGGCGCTCGCGGAGGGCCGGCGCATCGGCTTCTACACGTCGCCCGACCTCGTCCACTGGAACTACCGCTCCGACTTCGCGCGCGACGACCTCGGCACGCTCGAGACACCGGACGTGTTCCCGATCGCGAGCGCCGAGGAGCCCGGCCGCGTGCGCTGGGTCCTCGGGGTCGGGGCGGACGGCGCCGACCAGGGCCGCGGGACGGGCTACGCGTACTGGGTCGGCGACTTCGACGGCGAGCGCTTCGTCCCGGACGACGACGCACCCCGCTGGCTCGATGCGGGCAGCGACTTCTACGCGGGCGTCACGTGGGCGGATCCGGCCGACGGCGCCGCGCCCACCCGCCGCTACGCCATGGGCTGGACGAGCAGCTGGGCCTACGCGGGACGACTGCCGCTGCGGGACGGCGGCTCGGGCGGCGGCCAGTCGCTGGTGCGCGAGCTGCATCTGGTGCCCGACGGCGACGGCTGGGCGCTGCGCTCGGCCCCGCTCGACGCCCTGTCCGCGCGCGAGGGCGACGCCCGGCCCATCCCGGACGCGCGCGTCGACGCCGCGACCCCGCTCGCCGACGCCCCGGACGGCCCGTCGCGCCTCCGCCTCGCGCTCACGCCCGACCCGGCGGATCCCGCGCGCGAGACCCGCGTGCGCCTCGCCTCCCCCGAGGGCGGCACCGTCACGGTCGGCTACGACGCGGAGCGCCGGCAGGCGTTCGTCGTGCGCGACGACGACCCGGACGGGATCATGCCCGACGCCTACGACCGGCCGGCGACGGCGCCGCTCCCGGATGCGGCGGACGGGGATCCGGTCACGCTCGACGTCGTCGTGGACGACTGCACGCTCGAGGTCTTCGTCGACGGCGACGCCGCCGTGCTCACGACCGCGACGGTCGGGACGCTCGACGGCGCCGGCCTCACCGTGGAGGCCGTCGACGGCACGACGCGCGTGTCCGACGCGAGCTGGACGCCCTTCGACGCGGATGCGTGACGGGACGCCGCGGGATCAGGCCGCGGCCTCGTCCTCGTCGAGCGCGCCGGTGAGCCGTCCCACCACGTCGTCGAGCGCGTCGCGCAGGGCCTCGAGCTCGGCGACGGTCAGGCCCGTGCGCTCCGCGGCCCGCGCGGGGACGTCGAGCGCGCGCTCGCGGAGGTCGCGACCGGCGGTCGTGAGGGAGACCACCACGATGCGCTCGTCGGCGCGGCTCCTGGCCCGGTCGACGAACCCGGCGCCCTGGAGGCGCTTGAGCAGCGGGGTGAGCGTCGCGGGCTCGAGCTGCAGGGTGGACCCGAGGTCGGAGATCGAGCGCTCGTCCCGCTCCCAGAGCGCGAGCATCACGAGGTACTGCGTGTGCGTGAGGCCGAGCGGCTCGAGGATCGGCCGGTAGACGGCCACGACCGTGCGGGCCGCGACCACCGCCTGGAAGCAGACCTGGCTCTCGAGCGCCAGGGGATCCGTCGTCGTCATCGCGTCCTCCTCGACCGGTGCCGTGCACCGCTCCGTGATCTGCCTAGATGCTACGCAACCGGGGAAATGCGTGCGACCGGCGGGGCCGGGCCGCCGGCGCGGATCAGCCCGCGACGACGAGCTCGACGTTGATGCCGTCCGGGTCCTGCACCGAGAGGATCGACATGCCCCCGGGGAGGTCGATGACCTCGCCGTGGGCGATGCCGCGCTCCTCGAACAGCGCGGCGGCGCGGACGAGGTCGTCGCGCGAGCCGACCTGGAGGCTCACGTGGTCGAGGCCGCGGGCCGCGGGGTCGAACGCGGAGCCGTCGCCCTCGATCGGCCGGAGGCCGAGCAGCTGCGAGCCGACGCCGTAGATCACGCCGCCGAAGTACTGCGACGGGTCCTCGCGCACGGCGGGATCGGCCGGGTCGCCCTCGCTCTCGATGGCGGGGGTGAGCCCGAGCACGCCCTCGTAGAACGCGCGCGAGCGGGCGAGGTCGGTGACGGAGAGGCGCACGTGGTGCACGCCGGTGATGGAGTCGAGGGCTGCGGTGGTCGCGGTGGTGTCGGTCATGCTCCGACGCTAGGACGGTCCGCGCCGCGCGTCCCCGCCCCCTTCGGATTCCGACCACGGCTCCCAGGCCGCGCCCAGACGGGACGCCTCCCCACGCGGTCAGTCGTGCAGGTCGATGCCCCAGGTGCCGGACCACTCGGATCCGGGCGCGAGCGTGATGAGGCCGTCGCCCGAGTTGAACGCGTCGGCCGGCGCCGTCATCGGCTCGACCGCGACCGCCCAGACGTGCCCGTCCGCGACGGGGTACCACGGCGTCACGAAGACCTGCCAGTAGGTGAACTCGCCGTCGGCCCAGATCTCGGTGCGCCGGCCGTCGGGCGCCTGCACGCCGTGACGGGTGACGCCGTCGACCACGCGGGCGTCGGCCCACGCGTCGTCGAGCTGCGCGTCGCGCACGCGGACGCCCTGGCGCAGGTCGTAGCGGGTGCCCTCGACCGGGGTCTGGACGCCCGTGGGGTTGAGGCGCACGGGATCCACCTCGATGTGGGTGGGCGCGTCGATGACGACCTCGAGGTCCTCCGTGGGCACGTCGCCGACGCGGAGGAAGGGGTGCGTGCCGACGGCGACGGGCGCGTCCGCGGAGCCGACGTTGCGGATGCCGTGGGTGACGCGGACGCCGGAGCCCGTGAGCTCGTAGCGCACGGTCGTCTCCAGGGCGAACGGGTAGCCGCGCTGCGGGTGGACGTCGGCGGCGAGCGTGATCGAGACGTCGTCGCGCTCCGCGAGGCGGTACGGCGCGTTCTCGAGGAGGCCGTGGATCGCGTTCTCGCGGTCGACCTCGGTGATGTCGAGCTGGTGGGTGACGCCGTCCCGCTCCCAGACGCCGTCGCGGATCCGGTTGGGCCAGGGGGCGAGCACGATGCCGCTGCAGAAGGGGGGACGGGCCTCGTCGGGGTAGGACTGCACGAGGTCGACGCCGTCGACCTGGAGCACGCGGAGCGCGGCCCCGACCTCCGCGATCACGATGCGCTGGGAGCGGCCGTCCACCTCCGCGGTGAGCTCGTGCTGCTGGCCGGTGGGGAGGCGGGGGGAGTACGACACGTCTTCGGGCACCCGCCGAGCCTATCCGTACCGCGCGCTGTGGCGCCTCCCAGGGGCACGAGCGGGCGGCTCCCTAGGATCGTCCGCATGGCCCGGCATGAGAACGAGAAGGTACGCGCGATCCGCGAGAAGGCACGCATCGAGAGGGCCCTCGACGACCGGCGCCGCAAGCGCCGCCGCCTCATCACCCAGTTCTCCGTCGCGGGCGGCCTCGTCGTCGTCATCGCGGCCATCGCCGGCGGCGTCTACCTCCTCGGGCAGTCGCAGGCGGCGAGCGCCGCGGGCCCCGTCCAGGACACGACCGCGGCGCTGTCCACCGGCGACCAGGTGCGCATCGCGACCGAGCCCACCGGCGTCAGCGTCGGCGCGGCGGACGCCCCCGTCACCATGGACGTCTTCGAGGACTACTCCTGCCCCCACTGCGCGCAGTACGAGGCCGAGACCGGCCCGCTGCTCGACCGGATCGCCGCCACGGGCCAGGTGCGCATCGTGTACCACCCCATCCAGATCGTCACGAAGTACGGGCAGGTCGCGGGCAGCGCCGCCGCATGCGTCCTGGCCGAGGAGCCCGACAAGTGGCCGGCCGTGCACTCGGCGCTCTTCGACAACCACTCGACCATCACCGACTCGTGGACCCACGCCGACTTCGTCACCTGGCTCACCACCGAGGGCGTGTCCTCGGACGCCGCGCGCACCTGCGTGGCCGAGGGGAAGTACTCGTCGTGGATCACGGGCAACACCTCCGACGCGACCTCGGCGGGCGTCACGGGCACGCCGACCCTGCGGATCCAGGGCGACATCGTCACGACGGTCGCCGGCCAGGACCTCGTGGACGCGCTCACGAAGGCCGGCGCGGACCTGCCCGAGGGCATCACCGCCGACAGCTGATCCGGCGTGCGGGGCCGCGGCGCTCAGTGCGCGCGGTGGTCCTGCACCGTCATGCGCGGGCCGAACCGCGGCTTCCGGAACCCGCTCGCCTCGATGAGCCGCATCACCCGCTGGCGGTGCCCGCGCCACGGCTCGAGCAGCTCCAGCATCCCGTCGTCGTCGACCGCGTGGCCGACGAGCGCCCACCCCACGGTGTCGTGCACGTGGTAGTCGCCGACGCTCACCGAGTCCGGATCGCCGTGGGCGCGCTGCGTGGTCTCCGCCGCCGTCCAGATGCCGACGCCCGGGATCGAGCGGAGGCGCCGAGTGATCTCCTCGCTCCCCCGGCCGAGCGCGAGCGTGCGCTCGAGGCCGGCCGCCGAGGTCGCGGCGGCGATGAGGGTGCGGGACCGCTTCGGATCCACGCCCGCGCGATGCCACTCCCACGACGGGATGAGGCGCCAGCGCTCGGGTGACGGGAGCACGCGCATGCCGACCGGGACGGGCCCGGGCGCGGGCTCGCCGTGCGCGAGGATCAGCTGCCGCCATGCGCGCCGGGCCTCCAGCCCCGTGACCTTCTGCTCGAGCACCGCCGACGCCATCGCCTCGAACACGTGGTTCGTGCGCATCAGCCGGAGCGCGGGCAGGCGGCGGTGCGCGTCGCGGAGGAGCGGGTGCGCGGAGACGTCGAGCCCGGACCAGTCGTCGCCCTCGCCGAGGAGCTCCGGCACGCCGGCGACGACCCACTCGGCGCCGGGGCCCCAGGCGCGCGCGTCGATGCCGCCGTCGGGGCGCGGATCCAGCCGGAGCGACGCGTTCCCGAGCGGCGTGCGGGCGGTCCGCCAGACGCCGACGCGTCGGGAGCCGGGCGGGGCCGGGTCCCAGCGGCAGGTGGGATCCACGACCCCGCGGAACAGCGGGCGCAGCACCAACCGGAGGTCGACCTCGCGGTCGGGGCGGTACGTCGTTCGCGCGTCGGGCGCCGTCACCTCCGCGCCGCCCTGGTCCATCCCCTCAGGGTACGCACGGCCGCCGACCCTCCTCGGCCGCGCCGGGCGCGCGTAGCGTCGGCCGCATGACCGACACCACGAACGACCACCAGGACGACCGCGCGCGCGTCGCCGAGCTCGTCAAGGGCGCCCGCATCGCGCTCCTCACCACCGTCAACGCGCACGGGCAGCTCGTCAGCCGCCCGCTCGCCAGCCAGGAGCGCGACTTCGACGGCGACCTCTGGTTCTTCACGCAGGACCCGAGCGACAAGACCGCCGAGATCCGCGCCGACGACCAGGTCAACGTGTCGCTGCAGTCCGGCGACGGGTTCCTCTCCATCGCCGGCACCGCGGAGATCACCCGCGACCGCGCGCGCATCGACGAGCTGTGGTCGACCGGCGCCGAGGCCTGGTTCGAGGGCGGGAAGGCCGACCCCACGGTCGCGCTGATCCGCGTCCACGCCGACGCCGCCGAGTACTGGTACCAGGACACCCCGAAGCCCGTCGCGCTCATCAAGTACGCGAAGGCCGCCATCACGGGCGAGCGCCCGAAGGACGTCGGGGAGCACGGCACCGTCGAGCTCTGATCGGCGCCCGCCGCGCGCGACGACGGCCCGGGCCCCGCGGGGTCCGGGCCGTCGCGCGTCCGGCGTCGGTCGCGCTAGCCGGCGACCGCCTCCGGCACGCCGGCGGCCGTCCCGTCGACCACGAGGTCGGCGCGGGCGCGCGTCTCCTCGATCATCACGGCGTTCGCCCCGTCGACGTCACGGGCCCACGCCGCCGCGGCGTCGGGGGCGCGGCCGCCCGCCGTGTGCCGGTCGACGAGCCGGGTGAACCGCGCGTCGGCGGGGGTCGCGCAGAACCACGCCTCGTCGAGCTCCGCGCGGAGCAGCCCCCACGGATCCTCGTCCACGAGCAGGTAGTTGCCCTCGACCACGACGAGCAGGGCGGCGGGCTCGACGGCGATGGCCCCCGCCACGCCCTCGTCGACGGCGCGGTCGAACGACGGCGCGTAGACGACGTGGTCCGTCTCCGCGCGGATCCGCCGCACGAGCGCGAGCACGCCCCAGCCGTCGAAGGTGTCGATCGCGCCCTTGCGGTCGTGGCGCCCGAGCCGGTCGAGCGTGCCGTTGGCGAGGTGGAAGCCGTCCATGGGCACGTACGCGGCGGTGCCCTCGCCCGCGAGCACGTCGACCCGCGCCACGAGCGCCCGCGCGAGCGTCGTCTTGCCGGCCCCGGGGCTGCCCGCGATGGCGAGGATCGCGCGGCGGCCGCCCTGCGCGAGGCCGAGAGCGCGGCGCGCGAGGGCGTCGAGGTCAGACGCCGGCACGGCTGCCCTCCAGCCCGGCGCGGAGGAAGTCCCCCGCGTGGCGGGCGAGGGCCGGCCCGTCGTCCCAGAGGTTCCGCCAGATGGCGAGGTCGTTGGACAGCGTCGGCGAGACGACGGCGGACGAGAACGACTCGAACGTGATGGCGCCGCGGTAGTCGATCTCCGCCAGGGCGTGGAAGAAGGTCGTGAAGTCGAGGTGCCCGCTGCCGAGGTAGCCCCGGTGGTTCTCGCCGATGTGCACGTAGCCGAGCCGGTCGCCGACGAGTCGCACGGGCCGGGCGAGGTCGTCCTCCTCGATGTTCATGTGATAGGTGTCCAGGTGGATGAGCACGTTGTCCGCCCCGATGTCGTCGGCGAGGCGCAGCGCGTCGGCGGCGGTGTTGATCACGTTCGTCTCGTAGCGGTTGCAGATCTCGAGCCCGAGCGTCATCCCGCGTCGTCCCGCGTCGGCGGCGAGGTCGGTCAGCACACCGACCACGTTGTCCCGCCCCTTCGCCGAGAGGGGCGCGCCGTACTTCCCGAGGGCGCTGTAGAGCGCGCCCGTGAAGTGCGTGCCGCCGAGCGCCTCGACCACGTCGAGGCTGTCGGCGAGGAGCTGCGCGCCGCGGGCGACGGTCTCCGGGTCCTCGCTCGACACGTCGGCGGAGAACGCGAGGCCGCGCGAGCACACGATGCCGAGCCCCGCCGCGTCGAGGGCCGCCTTCGCGTGGGCCGTGTCGAGGTTGACCACGTCGTGCAGCGAGAGCTCGAGCAGGTCGAAGCCGGCCGCCTTCGTCTGCTCGACCGTGTAGGTGATCTCGTCCGGGGTCGTGCCGCCGGCGAAGACGAGGGCGTGCACTCCGAGTGCGTTGGTGGGCATGGTTCTCCTGCTTTCTGGGTGGATGGGATCAGGCGCGGGTCGCCGCGGATGCCACGGCGCGGGCGGGCGGGACGGCGTCGAGCCGATCCGCGAGGAACCGGTGGCCCGCGGTCGCGACGGCGACGGGGTCCGACCAGAGCTCGCGCCACAGCGCGATGTCGTCGGCCACGGCCGCGCCCTGCACGGCCGGCGAGAACGTCTCGACGGTCAGCGGCCCGGCGAAGGACGCCGCGCGGAGTGCGGCGAGGAGGCCGTCCCAGTCGGTGCTGCCGGTGCCGAGCTCGCCGCGGTGGTTCTCCGAGGCGTGGATGTACGCGAGGCGGTCGCCGGCGTCGCGCACGGCGCTCGCGAGGTCGACCTCCTCCATGTGGGCGTGGAAGGCGTCGAGGTGCACGACGAGGTTCGTGGCCCCCACCTCCTCGATGAGCGCGACGGCCTGCGCCGCGGTGTTGAGGAGGTTGCTCTCGTAGCGGTTCACGTACTCCAGGCCGACGACGATGCCGTCGGCCGCCGCGCGGGCCGCGACGTCGCGGAGCACGCGGACGACGTTCGCCCGCTCGGCCGGGCCTCCGCGGCGGAGGTTCTTGCGCATGGCCGAGTGCGTGACGCCGCCCACGTACCCCGCGCCGATGCCGGCCGCGAACCGCACGGCGTCCGAGAGCCGGGCCTCCCCGCGCGCGGAGGCGGCCGGATCCGCGGTGTGGATTTCGGAGGCCGCATCGAGCGCGAGGGAGACGACCGCGTCGATGCGGTGCTCGTCGAGCAGCGCCGCCGTCTCCGCCGCCGAGGCCGACCCGTCGTCCTGGCCGGGCGCGGGGATCTCCACGAGGTCGTACCCGATGCCGGCGGCCGTCGCGATCGCGCGCCGCGCGGACCCTGGGGTCCAGTCGGGCGTGAGGAGGCCGGCGTGGACCCCGATCGGCGACGTCCGCGCGGGCGACGTACGGTGCATCCGGAGCGGCTCGCGCATCACGCGGCCTTCGCGCCGGTGATGAGCTCGACGAGCTCGGGGCCCGACGTCTCGGTCGTGCGGCGCTCGGCGACGGCGAGGCCCGCTCGCATCACCCAGACCTGGTCGCTGAGGCGCATCACCTGGTCGAAGTTATGGCTGATGAGGAGCACGGCCACGCCGGAGTCGCGGAGCTTGAGGATGATCTTCTCGACGCGCGCGGTCTCCTGCACGCCGAGCGCCGCGGTCGGCTCGTCCATGATCACGATGCGGCTCCCCCAGCCCGCGGCGCGCGCGATCGCGACGGCCTGGCGCTGTCCGCCGGACAGGCGACGCACCCGGCTCGTGACGGGCGGCACGTTCACGGCGAGGTCGCCGAGGAGGTCCTGGGCCGTCTTGCGCATCTTCGCCCTGTCGAGGAAGCGGATGCCCGGGATCCCCTTCACGAGCTCGCGGCCGAGGAAGAAGTTCTGCCAGACCGTGAGGTCCTCGACGAGGGCGAGGGTCTGGTGGACCGTCTCGATGCCGCCGTCGCGGGCCTGCAGCGGCGTGCCGAAGGACACGGCCTCGCCCTCGAGCGTGATGGTGCCGGAGTCCGGCGGGTGGACGCCCGAGAGGCAGCGCACGAGCGTGGACTTGCCGGCGCCGTTGTCGCCGATGAGGGCGGTGATCTCGCCGCGGCGCATCCGCATGGTCGCGCCCTTGAGCGCGTGGACGCCGCCGAAGGACTTCGTGATGTCGCGGGCCTCGAGGAGGATGTCGTCGGTCATGGAGGGGCTCACTTCTTCTGGTAGCGCGTGATGAGTGCGGCGAGGACGACCACCAGGCCGACCGCGAGCGGCTGGTAGAACTGCGAGACGCCGAGCAGCGTCAGGCCGTTCGTGAGGGCGGTCAGGAGGAAAGCGCCGATGATGGGGCCGACGATCTTGGCCTTGCCGCCCGTGAGACTCACGCCGCCGAGCACGACCGCGGCGATGGAGTTGAGCAGGTACTGCGTGTTGATGGCGGGCTCCGCGGCGCCGACGCGCGCCACGAGGAGCAGCGCCGCGATGCCGGCGAGCCCCGCCGCGATGACGTAGACGGCGATGCGCACGCGTCCCGCCGCGATGCCGTTCGCGACGGCCGCCTCCTCGTCGCCGCCGACCGCCTGCACGTGGAGGCCGAAGCGCGTGCGGAACATGACGATCCAGGCGATGACGCCGATGACGGCCGCGAGGATGATCGGGTAGCCGACGATCCCGATCGACCCAGTCGTGAGGCGCAGCAGCTCCGGGCTCCCCACGGTGATCGGCTTGCCGTCGGAGGCGATGAGGGCGAGGCCCGTCGCGACCGAGAGCGTGCCGAGGGTCGCGATGAAGTCGGTGACCTTCCCCTTCGCGATGAGCAGGCCGTTGATCACGCCGATGGCACCCGCGAAGGCGAGGGCGGCGAGCGCCGAGGGCCAGAAGCCCCAGCCCGCGCCCCAGCCGATGCCGAAGCCGACGGCGCCGACCGTCATGGTCGCAGAGATCGAGAGGTCGATGCCGCCCGTCGTGATGACGAACGACTGCCCGACGGACAGGATCACGAGGATCGCCGCGGCGACGAGCATCGCCTTGACGTTGCCGAGGCTGAGGAACGTCGGCGTGAGGATCGAGAACACGATCACGAGGGCGACGAGGCCGATGGGGGCGGCGTTCTCCGCCCAGAAGGAGAGCTGGCGCAGCTGCGGGAGCCGGGCCGCTGGGGCGGTGTCGCTGCGCGGGGCGCGGGTGGGGGCGATGGTCATGCGGATCTCCGTGGGGCTCGGCGGTGCGGGCGCGGCGCGGCGCGCCGGAAGGGGCCACCGCGCCGGAGCGGGCGGGTGGCGGGAGGGAGGGTGCGGCGCTCCCGTGGAGCGCCGCACCGGGTCACTTCGCGGGGAGGAGCTCCGTGAGGGGGTTGTCGAACTCCTCGAACGGCTGCGGGAACGCGGCGATGGCGTCCGCGGCCTTGTCCGTCGTCACGAGCGCGGTGGGCGACTCCACGTCGGCGGGCAGGGTGCCGCCGGAGGTCGCGACCTCGCAGGCCTGCAGGCCGAGCTGGCCGATGGCGAACGGGTACTGGGCGACCGTCGCGGTGAGGCCGCCGGCCTCGACGCTCTCGAGGGCGTCCTTGTTGCCGTCGACGCTCACGACCTGGATCTGGCCGGTGCGCCCGGCGTTCTCCACCGCCTTGACGATGCCGAGGCCCATGTCGTCGTTCGCCGCGAAGAAGGCGGCGACGTCGGGCTCCGCCGCGATGATGTCGGTCGCCTTGGTGAGCGCGACCTCGCGCTTCCAGTCGGCCGCGGCCTCCTGCACGACGTCGAGGTCGGATCCGATCGCGGCCGTGAAGCCGTCGACGCGGGCGGCGCTCGTCACGTCGCCGGAGATCCCGCCGATGACGGCGACCTTCGCGCCGGCCGGCAGCGACCCCTTGAGGAAGTCGCCGGCCTTGCCGCCCGCGGCCTCGTTGTCGGTGCCGATGTACGTCGCGACGTCGAGGCTCGCAGCGGACACGGCGTCCGGGTCGAGCGGGCTGTCGATGTTGACGATGGTCTTCCCCGAGGCCGCGGCGAGCGCCTGCACGAGGTTGGTGCCGCTGATCGGATTGACGATGAGGCAGCCGAGGTCCTGTCCCGCGAGGGCGGTGAGCTTGTCGGCCTGGCCGGTGGTGTCGCCGATGTCGGCGGCGGCCTGGATGGAGACGTCGACGCCCTCCGCGTCGGCCGTGTCCTGGATCCCGTCCTCCATCGCCTGGAAGAAGGGATTGTCGAGCCCCTTGATCACGGCGGCGACCTTGGTGCTGGAGCTGCCGCCCGCGGCGCCGGCCTCGCCGGTCGAGCCGCCGGAGCAGGCGGCGAGGGACAGCGCGACGGCCGTCACCGGGACCAGGAGCGTGAGCGCCCGACGCGCCGACTTGGTGTGGGTCATCTTCATCCTCGGAGATATGGGGCACCACTGCGTGCCGCTAGATGCAAACTAGCGAGCCTTTCGTATTAGTGCAACACAAAAGTTCGTCCCCAGCGTGACGCGGACACTGGAAAGGCTACGATCGGTACGACGAGCGGGGCGATGAGCGGGGGATCCGATGAAGCAGACCGAGCAGGCGGCGCACCTGGCCGACGTCCTCGCCCTCTTCCGCGAGCACGGCGAGCTGTCGCGAACCGCGGTCATGGAGCGAACGGGCCTCAGCAGGTCGACGGTGAACCAGCGCCTGGCGACGCTCGTCGAGCGCGGGCTGCTGGTGCCCACGTCCGGCGGCGCGTCCACGGGCGGGCGCCCCTCCACCGTCTTCGCCGTCAACCTCGACGGCCCTGTCCTCCTCACCGCCGACATCGGGGCGAGCGGCCTCATCGCCGCCGCGTGCGACCTGCGCGGCACGCCGCTGCGTCGCGAGACGATCGAGGTCGACGTCTGGGACGGCCCGGCGGCCGTGCTCTCCCTCGTCGTCGCGGCCTTCGAGCGCCTCGTGTCGGACGGCCGCGTCGTCGGCATCGGGATCGGCGTGCCCGGGCCGGTCGAGTTCGCCGCCGGTCGCGTGCGCAACCCGCCGATCATGACCGGGTGGGACGGCTTCGACATCGCCGGCTTCCTCCAGGGGTCCTTCCCCGACGCGCCCGTGGTCATCGAGAACGACGCGAACGCGCGGGCCCGGGCCGAGGCCCACCACCATGGCGCGGACGACCTCATCAGCCTCAAGCTCGGCACGGGCATCGGCTCCGGCCTCGTCTTCAACGGGCAGACGATCCGCGGCGCGGTCGGCGCGGCGGGCGACGTCGGGCACACGCGGGCGGTCGCGGACGGCGTCGACACGTCCCCGCTCCCCTGCCGCTGCGGCAACTCGGGCTGCGTCGAGGCGTACGCGGGCGGCTGGGCGCTCGTACGGGACCTGTCCGAGGCGGACCCGTCCATCCGCCACGTGGCCGACGTGACCGCGGGAGTCCTCCGCGGTGACATGCGCGCGACGCAGGCCGTGCGCCAGGCGGGCCGGATCCTCGGCGAGGCCGTGGCCGACCTCGTCAACATCCTCAATCCGCGCATGATCGTGATCTCCGGCCAGCTCGGCGAGTGCGGCGAGGTGCTCATGTCCGGCCTCCGGGAGCGCGTGTACCTGCGGACGCACCCGCTCGCGACCCGGGAGCTGGTGATCCGCACGTCCGACCTCGGCGACCGCGCCGGGATCATGGGCCTCGCGCTGACGACGGCGGACCAAGTGTTCAGCCGCGAGCGCCTCGACCGCGTCCCCTCCCCAGTGCGGCTCGAGGAGGCGGAGGCGTGATACCGGTCCGCCCGCCTCGGCCGGAGCAGCGGGCCGTGCCCCATGATGGACGTGTGCGCATCGGAATCCTCACCTCAGGCGGAGACTGCCCCGGACTCAACGCGGTGATCCGCGGGGCGGTGCTCAAGGGAACGACCATCCACAAGCAGGAGTTCGTGGGCTTCCGCGACGGCTGGCGGGGCGTCGTCGACGGCGACGTCATGCCGCTCGCGCGCCGCGACATCCAGGGCATCGGCAAGCAGGGCGGCACGATCCTCGGCACCAGCCGCACCAACCCGTTCGAGGGCGACGGCGGCGTGGAGCGGATCCAGGAGAACCTCGACCGCCTCGGCATCGACGCGATCCTCGCCATCGGCGGCGAGGGCACGCTCGCGGCCGCGAAGCGCCTCACGGACGCGGGCCTCAAGATCGTCGGCGTCCCCAAGACCGTCGACAACGACCTCGACGCCACCGACTACACGTTCGGCTTCGACACCGCGGTGCAGATCGCGACCGACGCCATGGACCGCCTCCGCACCACGGGCGACTCGCACAGCCGCTGCATGGTGGCCGAGGTCATGGGCCGCCACGTCGGCTGGATCGCGCTGCACTCCGGCATGGCCGCCGGCGCGCACGCGATCCTCATCCCCGAGCAGAAGACGTCCATGGACGAGATCATCGCGTGGGTCCGCTCCGCGTACGACCGCGGGCGCGCGCCGCTGGTGGTCGTCGCGGAGGGCTTCGTGCCCGAGCACGCGTCGGACGCGCACGGCGAGCGCGGCCTCGACGCCTTCGGGCGCCCGCGCCTCGGCGGGATCGGCGAGCAGCTCGCCCCGATCATCGAGGAGCGCACCGGCATCGAGACCCGCGCCACGACCCTCGGCCACATCCAGCGCGGCGGGACCCCGTCGTCCTACGACCGCGTCCTCGCGACCCGCCTCGGCCTCGCCGCGGTCGACAGCGTGCGCGACGGCCACTGGGGCCGCATGGTCGCGCTGCGCGGCACCGACATCGTGCACGTGGGCTTCGAGGAGGCGCTCGGCCGCCTGAAGACCGTGCCGCAGCACCGCTACGACGAGGCCGCGATCCTCTTCGGCTGATCCGGGTCCGACGCCGTCGCTCGCGGCGCCGCCGCGCCCGGGCGTAGCGTGACGGCATGACGTACCGCGCGCTCGTAGCTGAGCAGACCGTCGCCGACGACGGCACGAAGGGCATCGGGGTCGCGTTGCGCGACCTCCCCGACGAGCAGGCGACGGGCGGTGCCGACGGGCCCGGCGACGGCGAGGTCGCGCTCGACGTCCTCTTCTCCAGCGTCAACTACAAGGACGGCATGCTCCTCGGCGGCCGGCCCGGCATCGCGCGCACGAGCCCGCTCGTGGCGGGCATCGACGCGGTCGGCACGGTCCAGGCGAGCGGATCCGACGCCTTCTCCCCCGGCGACCTCGTCGTCCTGAACGGCGCCGGCCTGGGCGAGAGCCGCGACGGCGGGCTGGCCGAGCGAGTCCGCGTCCCGGCTGAGGCGCTGGTGCGCGTGCCCGCGGGCATGTCCGCGTCGCGCGCCGCCGCGATCGGCACGGCCGGGTTCACGGCCATGCTCTCGGTGCTCGCGCTGGAGCGCGGCGGCGTGGAGCCCGGATCCGGCGACGTGCTCGTCACGGGCGCGGGCGGCGGGGTCGGATCCGTCGCGGTCGCGCTCCTCGCGCGCCTCGGCCACCGCGTGGTCGCCAGCACCGGCCGAGTCGACGAGCTCGGCGACCGGCTGCGCGCGCTCGGCGCCGCGGACGTGATCGACCGCTCCGAGCTCGGCGACGCGGGGAAGCCGCTGCAGCGGATCCGCTGGGCCGGGGCCGTCGACAGCGTCGGCAGCGCGACGCTCGTGAACGTCCTCGCGCAGACCCGATGGGGCGGCGTCGTCACGGCGGCGGGACTCGCGCAGGGCCCGGACCTGCCGGGCACCGTCCTCCCCTTCATCCTCCGCGCCGTCACGCTCGCGGGCATCAACTCTGTCGAGGCGCCGCCCGCGCTCCGCCGCGCGGCGTGGAGCCGGCTCGCGACCGACCTCGACCCCGCCCTCCTCGACTCCATCACGACGACCGTCCCGCTGGACGGCGCCATCGCCGCGGGCGAGCGGATCCTCGCGGGCGCCTCGAGCGGACGCGTCGTGGTGGACGTCCGCGCCTGACCCCACGGCACGCGCCCGCCGGGCCCGACCGGGCGCCGCCGCGGCGTCCGCCCGCGCTACCCTGGGCGCGATGCGGCACGATGCCGCCGGAGTGAGGGATCATGACCGCAGTCGCCGCCACCGGCACCATCTTCGTCGGGCTCGCGGCCCTGCTTCACGTGTTCTTCTTCCTCCTCGAGAGCGTCTGGTTCGAGAAGCCGTTCGCCTGGAAGCGCTTCGGCGTCGCCGATCAGGAGAAGGCGCTCGTCATCAAGCCGTGGGCCTACAACCAGGGCTTCTACAACCTCTTCCTCGCGCTGGGCGCCGGGCTCGGGCTGATCCTCTACTTCGTCGGCAACGTCCCCGCCGGCCTCACGCTCGTGCTGTTCACGACCGCGTGCATGGTGCTGGCGTCGATCATCATCGCGAGCACCGGCAAGAAGTACCTCGTCCCCGCGCTCATCCAGGGCGTGCCGCCACTGCTAGGCCTCGTCTTCTTCGCCGCGGCCTCCTGAGATCCCGCCGGCCGCTCACCCGGCCCGGTTGTCGCGCTCTTCCGCAGGGGCAGCGGATGAGGTTAGGCTCACCTACATCATGACCGTCGTCTCCCTCACCGAGGCCCTCCGCGACCGCGCACGACCGCGCGCCGAGGCGCAGGACGCGGACGAGTTCATGACGGCGCTGGTCACCGGCCGCGGCTGCCGCGACGACTACGTCGCCCTCGTCGCCCAGCACTACTTCGTCTACCGCGCCATCGAGGCGGCGACCGGGCGCATGGCGGCGAATCCCGTGGCCGCGCGCTTCATCAGCCCCCGCCTCACGCGCCTCCCCGCGATCGAGGCCGACCTCGACTTCCTCGTCGGGCCGGACTGGCGCGATGTGGTGCGGCCGCTCGCCAGCACCGCGGCGTACGTCGAGCGGATCGAGCAGGTCGCGTCCGTCTGGGTCGGCGGCTTCATCGCGCACCACTACACGCGCTACCTCGGCGACCTCTCCGGCGGCCGGCTCCTCCGCTCGCTCCTGCAGCGCCAGTTCGGCTTCGACACGAACGGCGTCGGCCTGTACCTCTTCGCGGAGATCGCGGAGCCCCGCCGGTTCTGCAGCACCTACCGCGAGGCGCTCGACCAGGTCCCGTGGGACGACGACGAGCGCGCCCGTGTCGTCGCGGAGGTCGAGAACGCGTACCGGCTCACCACCGACGTGTTCGCGGAGCTCGCGCGCGGACGCGCCACCGCTCCCCTGCGCCGGGCCTGATCCCCGCCCGCCGCGGGCCCGTCCCTCCGCACGCGCGCCCGCCCCGGCTGGTCGGCCGTCGTCCCCTGGGCGTCCACCCGGCGGCCCGGTCGGGCGTCCGGGGCCGGGAATAGGCTCCGGTCATGGACGGCTACGACCTCGACTTCCTGCCCATCCCGCTCCCGCTGCCCGAGGCCCCGGCCGACGCGCGGCCCGTGCGGCTCGACTACCTGCACTTCACGGTGCTCATGGACACGGATCGCCGGCTCGCCGCGCTCACGGCCGTGAACATCGACGGCGCGCGCCTCGTCGACGTGGAGCGCACCGACGACTGGCACCTGGATCCGCGGCTCCCGGAGGACCAGCAGTGCGGCCCGGAGCTGTACGCGCGCAACGACATCGACCGCGGGCACCTGGTGCGGCGGCGGGATCCGGTGTGGGGCGACATCGCGGAGGCGGCGCGCGCGAGCGCGGACACCTTCGTCTACACGAACGCGGCGCCGCAGGCCGCGGACTTCAACCAGTCGAAGGAGCTGTGGCTCGGCCTCGAGGACTACGTGCTCGGCAACGCCGACCTCGGCGACCGGCTCATGACCGTCTTCACCGGACCCGTCTTCTCCGACGACGACCCCGTGTACCGCGGCGTGCGGATCCCGCTGATGTTCTGGAAGATCGCGGCCTGGGCCTCGGGCGACGAGCTCGCCGCCACCGCCTACCTGCTCGACCAGGCGCCGGAGCTCGGCGACCTCGACCGGCGGCCGGCCACCGCGGACGCGCCGGAGCTCGGGCCGTACCGCACCTACCAGGTGGCGGTCGCGGAGATCGGCGCGCTCACCGGCTACGACGTGGCGCAGCTCGCGGCGGCCGACCGCCTCGGCGTGCCCGCGACGGCCCGACCGGGCACGCCCGCGGACGGCCGCGACGGCTGGGTCGAGCTGGAGCGGTTCGCGGCGATCACGCTCTGACGCAGGCGCGACGGCGGACGCCCGCCGACACGACGGGAGTCCCGGCCGCTCGGCCGGGCCTCCCGTCGTGCGCGGGGTCGGGCTAGGCCGGCGGAGTGGCCGCGGCGGCCGCGCGGGCGGCGGCGGGGAGCGCGCGGATCACGCGGTCGAGCGAGGCCTCGTCCATCGCGGCCGAGACGAACCACGCCTCGAAGACCGACGGCGGCAGGCTCACACCCTGATCGAGCATGGAGTGGAAGAACGCGGGGTAGCGCCACGTCTCCTGCGCCTGCACGGTGGCGTAGTCGGTGATCCCGTGCTCGGGCGGCGTGCCGAACGTGAAGCTGAAGAGGCTCCCCGCGCGCTGCACCGAGTAGGCGAGGCCGGCGCGGTCGAAGGCGAGCTCCACGGCGTAGATGAGGATGTCGGCCGCGATGTCGAGCGCGCGGTACACGTCGGCGTCGGCGAGGCGGAGCGTCGTGAGGCCCGCGGCGACCGCCACCGGGTTCCCGGAGAGCGTGCCCGCCTGGTAGACGGGGCCGAGGGGCGCGAGGTGGTCCATCACGTCGGCCCGGCCGCCGAGCGCGGCGACGGGGAGGCCGCCGCCGATGACCTTGCCGTAGGTGACGAGGTCAGGCGTCCACGCGTCGGGGTGGTCGGCGGCGAGGCCTGCGTTGTCGAGGCCCCAGTAGCCGGCCGGGTGCACGCGGAAGCCGGTGAGCACCTCGTCGGAGATGAGGAGGGATCCGTTGTCGTGGGTGAGGCGCGCGAGCTCCGCGGTGAAGCCGGGGAGCGGCGGCACGACGCCCATGTTCGCGGCGGCGGCCTCCGTGATCACGGCCGCGATGCGCGGACCGTGCTCGGCGAGGACCTCGCGCACGGCGCCGAGGTCGTTGTAGGGCACCACGATGGTCTGCGCGGCGATGGCCTCGGGGATCCCCGCGGAGCCGGGCAGGGCGAGCGTCGCGACGCCCGAGCCGGCCTCGGCGAGGAGGCTGTCGGAGTGGCCGTGGTAGTGGCCGGCGAACTTCACGAGCAGGTCGCGGCCGGTGAAGCCGCGGGCGAGGCGGATCGCCGTCATGGTGGCCTCGGTGCCGGTGGACACGAGGCGCAGCTTCTCGATGGGGCGACGGTCCGGGGATCCGTCGACGCCCGCGACGCGCACGCGCTCGGTGACGAGCTCGGCGAGCTCCGTCTCCGCGGGCGTGGTCGCGCCGAAGCCGAGGCCGAGGGCGGCGGCGTCCTGCACGGCCCGCACGACCTCGGGGCGGGCGTGGCCGAGGATCGCGGGGCCCCACGAGTTGACGAGGTCGACGTACTCCACGCCGTCGGCGTCGACGACGTAGGGCCCGGAGGCCTTCACCATCATGCGGGGCGTGCCGCCGACGGAGCCGAAGGCCCGGACGGGCGAGTTCACGCCACCGGGGATGACGTCGCGTGCGCGGTCGAAGAGGTCCTGGGAGTGGGTCACGGTGAGTCCTTCGGTGCGCGGCGGTGTCGCGCTCGGTTCGGGCGGCGGATCCGGTGGCGGATCCGCGCCGGGAGAGGTGTGCGGGGGCTGGCTCAGCGCCGGGCGAGGCGCTCGGCCAGCTCGACGGCCCAGTAGGTGAGGATCGCGTCGGCGCCGGCCCGCTTGATGCCGAGGACGCTCTCCTCGATGGCGCGCTCGCGGTCGATCCAGCCGTTCTGCGCGGCGGCCTCGAGCATCGCGTACTCGCCGGAGATCTGGTACGCCCACACCGGCACGCTGCTCGTGGCGGCGACGTCGGCGAGGATGTCGAGGTAGCTCATGGCGGGCTTCACCATGACGACGTCGGCGCCCTCCTCGATGTCGAGCTCCACCTCGCGCAGGGCCTCGCGGCGGTTGCCGTTGTCCATCTGGTAGGTGCGGCGGTCGCCGACGAGCTGGGAGTCGACGGCCTCGCGGAAGGGGCCGTAGAAGGCGGACGCGTACTTGGCCGCGTAGGCGAGGATCGCGACGTCATGGTGACCGGCGTCGTCGAGGGCCTCGCGCACGGCGCCGACCTGGCCGTCCATCATGCCGCTGAGGCCGAGCAGGTGGGATCCCGCCTCCGCCTGGGCGAGGCCCATCGCGCGGTAGCGGTCGAGCGTGCGGTCGTTGTCGACCACGCCGTCCGCGTCGAGCACGCCGCAGTGCCCGTGGTCGGTGAACTCGTCGAGGCACAGGTCGGTCTGCACGACGAGCGCGTCGCCGACCTCCTCGACGGCCACGCGCGTGGCGACGTTGAGGATCCCGTCGGGGTCGCTCGCGCCGGAGCCCTCGGCGTCGCGCACGGAGGGCACGCCGAACAGCATCACGCCGCCGATGCCGGCCTCCGCGGCCTCGACGAGCGCGCGCCGCAGGCTGTCGAGCGAGTGCTGGGAGACGCCCGGCATCGACGTGATGGGCGACGCCTCCGTGAGGCCCTCGCGCACGAACATCGGGAGCACGAGGTCGGCGGCGTGCAGGCGCGTCTCGGCCGTGAGCCGGCGCATGGCCGGGGAGGTCCGGAGGCGGCGCGGGCGGTAGTAGGGGGAGGTCATTCGGTGGAGCTCCGATCGAGCAGGTCGGCGAGGGCGGGGCTCCCCGCGGTGTCGGGTCGCGGCTCCTCGTGGCGGGCGATCTCGACCAGGGACTGGATGAGCGACGCCGCGGACCGCTCCGACGCGACGACGTCCACGCGCACGCCCGAGCGGCGGGCGTCCTTCGCGGTGCGCGGCCCGATGCAGGCGATGAGCACCCCGTCGGGCACCTCGCCCAGCTGCTGGTGCACCTGCTCGGCGACGCTGCCCGAGGTGACGAGGATCGCGCGGACGCGGCCGGAGGCGACGTCCTCGCGGATCCGGTCGCTGACGGGCACGCCCACGGTGCGGTACGCGACGACCGAGCGGACGTCGTGCCCGCGCGCGATGAGGCCGTCGGTGAGCGTGGGCTTCGCGATCTCGGAGCGGAGGGTGAGCACGCGGCGGCGCGGGGACCCGGCGGCCATCTCGGTCCACTCCTCGAGGAGCGCCGTGGCCGACGAGTCGATGGACGGGACGAAGTCGACGGTGTAGCCGGCGGCGACGAGCGCGGCGGCGGTGGTCTCCCCGACGGCGGCGATGCGCGTGCCCTCGGGCACGACCGCGCGGTGCGACGAGAGCACGTCGACCGTGGTCGCGCTCGTGACGGTGAGCCAGTCGAAGGATCCGGCGGCGAGGTCGGCGAGGGCCGACTCGAGCGCCTGCCCGTCCTGCGTGGCCGCGAAGTTGATCATGGGCGCGACGACGGGCGTGGCGCCCTGCGCGCGGAGGTCGTAGGCGACCCCGTCGCCCCATGGGCCGCCGCGGGGCACGAGGACGCGCCAGCCCTTCAGGGGCTTCTGGTCTGTCGAGGTCATCGGGTCCCTCCCAGCGGCGCGAGATCGGCCGCTCCGGCGTCGAGGAGCTCGCGGGACACGGGCCCCGAGAGCGCGGAGGCGGAAGCGCCCAGCTGCGCGAGGTCGAGCCCCGCTGTGTCGAGCTCGTGGCTCGCGGCCATGCGCTGCGTGCCGTCGGGTCGGTAGACCACGGCGGTGAGGGCGAGGCGGGCGCTCGTGACGGTGGCCCAGGCGCCGATGGGCGCCGCGCAGCCGGCCTCGAGGGCGGCGAGCACGCCGCGCTCCGCGAGCACCGCGGCGTGGGTGAAGGGGTCGTCGACGGCCTCGACGGCGCGACCGACCACCGAGTGCGTCTCGGCGTCCTCCGCGCGGATCTCGAGCGCGAGCGCGCCCTGCCCGGGGGCGGTGGGCCAGCGGTCGAGGTCGAGGTGCTCGGTGGCCGCGTCGATCCGGCCGATGCGCTCGAGGCCGGCGGCCGCGAGGACGACGGCGTCGAGGTCGCCCGCGGTCACGCGGGAGAGGCGGGTGTCGATGTTGCCGCGGATGTCGACCACCTCGAGGTCGGGGCGCTCGGCGAGGATCTGCGCGCGGCGGCGCGGGGATCCGGTGCCGATGCGGGCGCCCCGGGGCAGGGTCGCCAGCGTGAGGCCGTCGCGCGCGCAGAGCACGTCGCGCGGATCCTCGCGGACCGGCACGGACGCCACGGTGAGGCCGGCGTACGGCGCGGTCGGCAGGTCCTTGAGCGAGTGGACCACGAGGTCGCACTCGCCGCGGAGGAGCGACTCCCGGAGCGCGCTCGCGAACACGCCCGTGCCGCCGAGGCTCGACAGCGACTCGCGCGACGTGTCGCCGTGCGTGGTCACGGGCACGAGCTCGACCTCGAGTCCCGACGCGTCGGTGATCTCCGCGGCGATCGCCCGCGTCTGGGCCAGGGCGAGAGCGCTCCCCCGGGTCCCGATGCGGAGCGTCGTCGTCGGAGCCGACGTCGTGGGACCGTCCGTCACGGTGCCAGCCCGGAGACGGCGGGCTTGAAGCCCAGCCGCACGTTCTCGCAGCAGCCCGGACGGCACACGTCGTACCAGGGTCCGAGGTCGGTCATGTGGGGGCGGTCGGCCGCCTTCATGCCGTCACGGCGCTCCAGCACGAGGTCGATGAGGCCGTCGACGTACGCGGCGTGCACGCCCGGGGTGGGCACGCGCACCGAGTAGAGGCCGTTCTCCTGGGCGGACTCGGTGGCCTCGTTGTCGAGGTCCCACTTGACCTCCATGTGGTCGCTCACGAAGCCGAGGGGCACGATCACGACGGCGCGGCGGCCCTGCGCGGGCAGCTCGCCGATGGCGTCGTTCACGTCGGGCTCGAGCCACGGCATCGAGGGCGGGCCGGAGCGCGACTGGTAGACGAGCTGCCACGGGACGTCCTGGTCGATGCCGAGCTCCCGCTTCACCTCGTGCATCACGACCTCGGCGACGGCGAGGTGCTGCGCGGCGTAGGCGCCGTCCTCGTCGAAGCCGCGCTCGGCCGGGCCGGACTTCGAGGCGTCCGACGACGGGATGGAGTGCGTGGAGAAGAGGATCTCGACGTCCTTCGACAGGTCGACGGGCTCGCCGCCCTCGGCCTCGAAGTGGGCGACGACGTCGCGGATCCCGTCGCGCGTGCCCTCGATGAACGGCGTGACGAAGCCCGGGTGGTCGAAGAACTGGCGCACCTTGTCGATGCGGACGACGCCCTGCAGCTGCGTGTCCTCGAGCGCGTCCGCGAAGTCCTCGCGGTACTGGCGGCAGGAGGAGTACGAGCTGTACGCGCTCGTGGCGACGGCGATGAGCTGGCGGTAGCCCTTCTCCTCGGCCTCGCGCAGCGCGTCGTTTAGGTACGGGCCCCAGTTGCGGTTGCCCCACAGCACGGGCAGGTCGATGCCGCGCTCGGCGAGGCGCGCCTCGAGGGCGGCCTTCAGCTCGCGGTTCTGCTCGTTGATGGGGCTGATGCCGCCGAACGCGCGGTAGTGGTGGGCGACCTCCTCGAGGCGCTCCTCCGGGATCCCCCGGCCCGCGGTGACGTTGCGGAGGAACGGGATGACGTCGTCCTGACCCTCGGGGCCGCCGAACGAGGCCAGCAGGATCGCGTCGTACGCGACGGGCTCCTCGACGTGCGCCGGGCCCATCTTCGCGGCCTCGCTCGCGGCGGAGACGAGGGCGCCGGGCGCGCGGGGGGCGTCGGTGGCGGGGGCGGGCTTGCGACCCAGGTTGACTGCGGCCATTACTGGAGGACCTCCACGAGCTCGGCGGTGGTGATGCGGCGGCCCGTGTAGAACGGGACCTCCTCGCGCACGTGACGGCGCGCGTCGGTGTTGCGCAGGTCGCGCATCATGTCGACCAGGTCGACGAGCTCGTTCGACTCGAGCGGGAGGATCCACTCGTAGTCGCCGAGGCCGAACGACGAGACCGTGTTGGCGATGACGCTGCGGAAGGCCGCGCCCTGGCGGCCGTGCTGGGCGAGCATGCGCCCGCGCTCCTCGGGAGGCAGCAGGTACCACTCGTAGGAGCGGACGAAGGGGTAGACGCAGAGCCAGTCGCGCGGCTCCTCGCCCCGGAGGAAGCCGGGGACGTGGGCCCGGTTGAACTCGGCGTCGCGGTGGACGCCGGCGGCGCTCCACGACGGGATGAGCGCGCGGACGAGGCGCGCGCGGCGGATCTCGCGGAAGGCCCACTGCAGGGTCTCCATCTGGGGGCCGTGGATCCAGACCATGAGGTCGGCGTCGGCGCGCATGCCGGAGACGTCGTAGAAGCCGCGGACGGTGACGCCCTCCGCCTCGACGATGGCCACGATGCCGTCGAGCTCGTCGACGGCACCGGGGACCTCGCGGCCGTCGAGGTCGTCGGGGCGCTGCGGATCGCGGCGGAGGACGGCCCAGAGGGCGTATCCGCTGGGGGATGCCTCGGGGGTCGACCCGTCGTCAGGACGGGCCTCTCCGGGGGACTCGATCGGGGGGACCTGAGATGCCGCCGACTCGGCAGCCGGGATGCTCATGATCCCCATGGTACGTCTCGTGGAGACCCGCCCTCGCATCGGGCGGGGGCCCGTCAGATCATTCCCGGGCTACCGGGCGTCGCGGCCCGTCAGCGCGAGCAGCCGCACCTGCAGCGGGGCGTCCTCGGCGACCGGCACGGGCGACGCGAACAGGCCGCTTGCCTCGAGCGTGTCCTTCTGCGGGGCGAACACGGTCCACGTGGCGCGCACGAGCTCGTCGTCGATGCGCTCGTCGGCACCGGTGGCGCGCGCGAGGTCCCAGCCGTGGATCACGACGTCGGACAGCTGCTCGCGCAGGTACTCGCGGGCGGGCACGCGGTCGGTCGACAGCACGACGGGCCGCTCGGGATCCACGCCCTCCCACGCCTGGAGCGCCTCGCGGGAGTAACGGCCCCACTCGGCCACGAGGTCGTCGTCGAGCGCGCGGATGAGCGGCTTCCCGGTCTCGGCGGTGTGGCCGGCGAGGAGGAGCGGCACCCACTGCTGCTCCTCGACGACGTGCGCCACGAGCTCGCGGACGTCCCACTCGACGTCGGGCGTCGGGGCCGTCCAGTCGGTGACCGCGCCGAGGCGGTCGGCGAAGCCGCTGTGGGCGCGACGGATCAGGTCGTGCCAGTCGAGGTCGGTGTCCATGGTCGAGCTCCCGTCGGTGGTGTCCCGGGGGAACGTCCGCGGCGGTCGCGCGCATTCCCGAGCCCTCGTCGCGCGACGGTGCGGAGCGACGTCGCGGTGCGGCGCGTGTCAGGCCGGGGGCTGCCGGGTGGCGGAGAAGTGGTGGCGCGGCGCCCGCAGGGCCCGGAACGGATCCGTGCCCGCGAGCCCCTGCAGCCCCGGCGCGAGCACCCCGAGGATCCCGACGACCGCCACCACGACCACCAGCAGGCGCGGCCAGCCGGAGGCGACGGTGTGGACGACGGCCATGGGCTCCAGGAGGTTGACGCCGATGAGGAACACCGTCGCCGAGACGGCCAGCGACATGGCCGCGCCGTCCGCGATGCCGACGACGGCGAGGATCACGAGCACCCACAGGCCGTACCAGGGGTACACGACGGGCGACATCGCGACGACGCACGCGAACGCGAGCGCCAGGCGCGCCTCCCCCGAGAGCGTGCGCCTCGTGAGGATGCACCACGCGGCGCCCGCGAACCCGAGCAGGATGCCGGCGGTCTTGATCCCGCCCTCGACCGCCCCGCCCGGACCGCCGAGCGCGTCGACCAGCGGGCCGAACGCGCCCGCGGCCACGCCGAACGGCATGAACCACGAGACGACGGAGACCGGGCTCGAGAGGGCGGAGATCCAGCCGAGGCCGACGCCGAGCAGCTCGCCGCCGAGCGCGAGGAGGGCCATGGCGGCGATCCCGGACGCGATCCAGGCCGCCCAGACGCGCGGGTCGCGCGTGGGCGGGCGGAGGCCGACGACGCCGCCCGCGGATCCGTCGACGGCGACGCCCTCCGGCGCCCGGTCGTCGACGCGGCGCGCCCGCATCTCGGCGTGCACGATGGCGACGATCGGCAGGGCGAGGAGCGCGATGGGCTTGACCGCCACGGCGCCCGTCACGAGCAGCACGCCGAGCACGGGGCGGGAGTCGATGGCGGCGAGGAGGCCGGCGACCAGCAGGCCCATCATGAGCGCGTCGTTGTGGGCGGCCACCACGAAGTTGAAGAGGACGAGCGGGCTCGCGGCGAGGAACCACGCCGTCCGCACGGGGTCGATGCGCCGGCGCCGGGCGATCCGGAGACCGCATGCGACCATCAGGACGACCCCCACGACGGCGACCCCGCGCGCCGCGAGCACCGCGACCTCCACGCCGAGGGCCTCGTCGATCTCCCCGATGACGCGCTCGATCGCGAGGAACAGGGGGCCGTAGGGCGCGGGGTTGTGCGCCCACAGCGGATCCACGCCCGTGCTCCGCCAGTCGGGCAGCACGGCGGGCCCGTGCTCGTACGGCGAGAGGCCGGCGCCGAGGACGCGGCCCTGGGCGATGTACGAGTAGATGTCGCGGCTGAACAGCGGCACGCTGAAGAGGAGCGGCACCGTCCAGAGGACCGCGAGCCGCAGGGTGGCGCGCAGCCCCGAGGCGCCGAGGCGCGGCAGCAGCGCGCCGAGGAGGAGCCATCCGGAGGTGAGCAGGAGGCCGCCCACGACGACGGCGAGCGACCCGACGCTCGTCGCGAGGGGCGACACCCGGAGGGCGCCGATGACGGCCGTGCGCGAGAGCCCCGACTCGGCCGGGGCGTGGCCGACGACGAACGAGGCGACGAGGAGCAGCAGCGAGCCGCCGAGCCCGACGAGCCCCGGCAGCATCAGCGGGTGGGCGCCGAGCGCCTCCGGATCACGTCCCTCTCGGCGGCCCGGACGCGCGGGCTCCCCCTGTGCCACGACGGACGCTCGAACGGCCGGGTCAGCGACGCGCGGCGCGGGCCACGGCCCAGACGAGGCCACCGACGACCACGACCGCGCCCACCCCGACGGCCACGAGGAGCAGCGGATCCTCGTCGGCCGTGCGGCGGATGCGGCGGCGGAGGTCGGCGATGCCGTCCTCCGCCCGGCGGCGGACGTTCAGCTTGGACTCGAGCGCGTCGAGCGTCGCGGAGATCTCCTCGCGCGTGTGCTGGATGTCGAGCTTCAGCTCGGTACGGGAGCGGGGTCCCGTGGGGCGGGGGCGGTCAGTGGTCATACTTGCCGGTCCCCTTCACCGCGTCGACGTCCTCCTTGAGGCTGTCGACCGTCTCCTCGGGCGTCGGCGGGACGCCCTTCTTGAGCCAGCGGATGCCGAGCAGCGCCAGCACCACCGTGATGAGGAGGAACACGCCCGCGACGATCAGCGCGGACAGCCACGGCGAGAACGCCTCGGAGAGACCGAGGATCGCGGCGGCGACGAGCACCAGGAACGCGATGAACGCGAAGAACAGGGCCACGACGAGGAAGCCGGCACCGATCCCCGCGTGCTTGAGCTTGGAGACGAGCTCGTTCTTGAACGACTCGATCTCGTCCTTGATCAGCTGGACGATGAGCGTCGGCAGGTCGGCGACGAGCCGGACGAGCGAGCGCTTGCTCTTCGGATTGAGATCCTGATCCGTCATGCGGGTTTCCCTCCTGGGGATGGGCTTGCGGGTCAGCGGGAGGTGCCGGAGCCGTTCGGCTCGGGCGACGCGGGGTCCATGGTCGGGTACGAGCTGCTGGACGCGCTCGAGGGAGCGGATCCGCTCGAGGAGTCCTTCTTGCCGCCGGTGACCGTGCCGACGACCTTCTTGGCGCCGCCGACGACCGCGTGCGCGACGTCGGGGGTGTGGTCCTTCACGAAGCCGGCCGCGTTGTCGACCTGGCGCTGGACCTTCGGGTCGTCCCAGACCTTCTTGGCGTTCGTGCGGATCTGCTCGTAGCGCTTGCGTCCGGCGCGGGCGCCGAGGACGTAGCCGACACCGGCTCCGGCGACGAAGAGAAGCTTGCCTTTCATGGGAGATCTCCGATCGTTGAGGGGGCACGTGCAGCACACGCCCGTTCAGCGTATCCCTCCGGCGCACGCGCGTGGTCGGGGGCGGCGGGGCCGGCGGTGCCCGGCCAGGCGGAGCGACGGCGGCGCATCAGCGGGCCAGGACGCGCGCCGCTGCGGCCCGGGCGTCGGCCACGACGGAGGCGAGCCCGGTGCCCGCGACGGCGGATCCCGTGATCTCGAGGCCCGGGTGCTCGGCCGCCTCGTCGCGCACCGCCTGCACGCGCTCGCGGTGCCCGGAGGCGGCGAACGGGAGCGCGTTGGTCCAGCGCACGCGGGCGGATCCGGTGACGCGGCCGGCCAGGTCGACGCCGAGGAGCGCGGACGCGTCGCGCACCGCGACGCCCATGAGCTCGTCGTCGGGGAGCCCTGCGGTGTCGTCGTCACCACCGGCCCGCCCGTAGGAGAGGCGGAGGACGTGGCGGTCGCCCGCGAGGTCCTTCAGCCACGGCCACTTGGCGGTGGCGTGCGTGAGGGCCTTGGCGCGGATGCCCGGGGCGTCGGCCGCGACGAGCACGCCCGTGCCGCGGGGCGCGGCGTCGAGCTCGGGCGCGCGGACGACGAGCGTCACCAGCTCGACGGACGACGGCTCGGGCCAGCCCTCCGTGACGGCGCGGGGCGCGAGGCCCGTGAAGAGGTGGATGAGCCCGGCCGCCGGGATCGCGACGACCACGCCGGCCGCGTCGATGCCGCGGCCGTCCGCGAGCTCGACGTGCCAGTCGTCGGACGCGGCCGCGCCCTCGTGGGAGCGGTGCCGGTGCACGGAGTCCACGGCGAGCGACGTGCGGACGTCGACGCCGAGGCGCGCGAGGTCGGCGACCAGCGCGTCGACGAGCAGGTGCACGCCGCCGACGACGCCGCTGACGGCGGATCCCGCGGGCGACGCCGCGCGCATGGACGCGACGGCCCGCCCCAGCGATCCCTGCTCGGCGAGGCCGGCGCGGAGCCCTGGTGCGACGGCGTCGGCGTCGACCTCGTCGGGGTGGGCGCTGTGCACGCCGGAGACGATGGGGGCGACGAGGCGGTCGACGACGCGGTCGCCCATGCGGGCGCGCACCAGGCCGCCGAGCGTGCGCTCCTTCGCGCCGACGGCGGCGGGGAGCACGAGGTCGGCCTTGGCGCGGGCGACGCCCGCCCGCCCGATGGCGGTGACGATGGTGGGGTCGAAGGGGTGCGCGGGGATCCCGAGCAGGCCCGTGCGCGGCAGCTGGATGGCGCGCTCGGCGAGCTGCACCCACGCGCCGTCCGGGTTCGGCTGCACGATGCGGTCGGCGAGGCCGAGCTCCCCGAGGAAGGCGGCGACGGTGCCGCGACGGGTGGCGAAGCTCTCGGCGCCGCTGTCGAGGCGGAGGCCGTCGACCACGTGGGATCCGACGGTGCCGCCGAGCGCGGGCGACGCCTCCACGAGGATCACGCGCTTGCCGGCGAGGGCGCACGTCCGGGCGGCGATGAGGCCGCCCACGCCGCCGCCGATCACCACGACGTCGGTCGGGTCGACCTCGCCCGCTGCCTGCCGCGGGTCGCTACTCACGGACGAGGTCCACGACGCGGGTGAGCACGGTCGGGTCGGTCTCCGGCGGCACGCCGTGGCCGAGGTTGAGGATGTGGGCCGGCGCCGCCTTCCCGCGCTCGAGCACGTCGCGGACGTGCGCCTCCAGGATCGGCCACGGCGCGGCGAGCAGCGCCGGGTCGACGTTGCCCTGCACGGGCACGGATCCGCCGAGCCGGCGCGACGCCTCGTCGAGCGGGATGCGCCAGTCGACGCCGACCGCGTCGACGCCCACGTCGTGCATCGCGCCGAGGAGCTCGCCGGTGCCGACGCCGAAGTGGACGAGGGGGACGGTGCGGCCGTCCGCGGCGGTGATCGTGCGCACGTGGTCGAGCGCGAGGGCGGACGCCGGGGCGACGCGCTGCGTGTAGTCGGCGAGCGAGAGGCCGCCGGCCCACGAGTCGAAGAGCTGCGCGGCGGAGGCGCCGGCCATGACCTGCGCGTGCAGGAAGACGCCCGTGATCTCGGCGCACCAGCGCATGAGGGCGTCCCAGGCGTCGGGATCCGCGTGCATGAGGCCGCGGGCCGCGATGTGGTCCTTGCTCGGCCCGCCCTCCACCAGGTAGGCGGCGAGCGTGAACGGGGCGCCCGCGAAGCCGATGAGCGGGGTGTCGCCCAGCTCGGCGACCGTGCGGGCGACGGCCTGGCGGATGGGCTCGAGGGCGGCGGGATCCAGCGACGGCAGCGCCGCGACGTCGGCCGCGGTGCGCACGGGCTTCTCGAGCACCGGGCCGCGACCCGCGACGATGTCGACGCCGACGCCCGCGAGCTTGAGCGGGATCACGATGTCGCTGAAGAAGATGCCCGCGTCCACGTGGTGGCGGCGCACCGGCTGCAGCGTGATCTCGCTGGCCATCTCCGGGTCGAGGCACGCGTCGAGCATGCGCGTGCCCACGCGCAGCTCGCGGTACTCGGGGAGCGACCGGCCGGCCTGGCGCATGAACCACACCGGCGCGCGCTCGCCGCGACGGCCGCGGTACGCCTCGACGAGGAGGGACGACGCGGTGCGCGTGTTGAGCGGGTGCTCCGCGGGGAGCGGGACGGCGGCGGACGAGGGCGCGGAGGCGGCGGAGGAGCTGGGCGTGATCACGGGGAAGATCATCGCATCCCCCGCCTGCGCGCCCGCTCGGCTGGGGAGGCGCGCGGACGGCGACGCGCTCCCGCGGGTCGCTGGGCAGGGCACCCTCACCGGCCCCGAGCACACGGCGGGGAGGTTTACCATGGAGCGTGCTCATATGTCTGACGGCGAGTCATCACAACGCCAGCTTCGAGGTCCTCGAGAAGCTGTCCGTGGCCGCACCCTCCGTCGCCGGCACGCTCATGAAGCAGAACGACTTCATCGCGGGGGCCGTCGTCCTCGCCACCTGCAACCGGTTCGAGGCCTACCTCGACGTGGAGGAGCCCCTCACCGCGGCCCGCGCCCTCGCCGTCGAGGCCACGGTCGACGTGGTCAGCGGCGCCAGCGGCATCGACCGGGACGACGTCCGCGGCAGCGTCGACGTGAAGTGCGGCGACGCGGTGGCCGAGCACCTCTTCGCCGTCTCCTCCGGCCTCGAGTCCGTCGTCGTCGGCGAGGGCGAGATCGCGGGCCAGGTGCGCCGGGCCCTCGAGGGCGCCCGCACCGGGGGCACCACGAGCACGGGCCTCGAGCGCCTCTTCCAGACCGCGTCGAACACGTCGCGCGGCGTCAAGACCCGCACGGGCCTGCAGAGCGCCGGCCGGTCCATGGTC
This sequence comes from Clavibacter michiganensis, assembly GCF_002151125.1. Taxonomy (GTDB): domain Bacteria; phylum Actinomycetota; class Actinomycetes; order Actinomycetales; family Microbacteriaceae; genus Clavibacter; species Clavibacter michiganensis_C. The sequence continues at coordinate 425,182 of NZ_MDJZ01000016.1, read as the reverse complement.
CGCCTGGCGCTGGACCTCGCCGAGAGCCGCATCGCCGACTGGTCGGCCACGCGCGTCCTCCTCGTCGGCACGGGCGCCTACGCCGGCGCCAGCCTCGCCGCGCTCCGCGACCGCGGCGTCGTCGACGTGCACGTCTACTCCCCCTCCGGCCGGGCGCAGAAGTTCGCCGGCCCGCACGGGATCCCCGCGGTCGAGGGCCGCGACCTGCTCCGCGCCCTCGCCGCGTCCGACATGGTCGTCACCTGCAGCACCGCACCCACGGCCGTCCTGGCCGCGCACCACATGCAGGGCGCCGCCGCCGTGTCGGGCGACGGGCGCCGCCGCCTCGTCATCGACCTGGGGCTCCCCCGGAACGTGGATCCGGACGTCGTCACCGTCGAGGGCGTCGAGCTCCTCGACCTCGAGACCATCAGCTTGCACGCGCCGCTGCGCGACCTCACCGCCACGGACGACGCACGCGAGATCGTCAGCACGGCCGCCGCCGAGTTCCGCGCCGCGAGCGCCGAGGACGAGGTGGCCCCCGCGGTCGTGGCGCTGCGCACCCACATCTTCGACGTCCTCGAGGGCGAGCTCGAGCGGGTCCGCAAGCGCGGCGACTCCTCCGAGGCCACCGAGAAGGCGCTCCGGCACCTGGTGAGCGTCCTCGTGCACCAGCCGTCCGTCCGCGCGCGAGAGCTCGCGCGCCAGGGCGAGGGGGCGCGCGTCGTCGACGCCGTGCAGGCGCTCTTCGGCCTCGACGTGGAGATGCCCGCCGCGGTGTCCTCCCCCGTCGCCGTCGCGCTGCCGCGCGCGGCCGAGGCGGGCCAGGCGTCGTGAGGCCGCGCATCCTCCGCGGACCGCGCCTCGACGCGCCGCTCAGGATGACGGAGCCGGTGCGCACCGAGCGCCTGGTGCTCCGCCCGTACACGGCCGACGACCTCGACGACTACGCCGACATCCAGCGCCGGCCCGACGTGGTCGAGTACATGTTCTGGCCGCTCCGCGATCGCGAGGCCTCGAAGCGCCACCTCGCCGCCCGCCGTCGGAAGACGCGGCTCGAGCAGTCGAACGACTTCCTCGGGCTCGCCGTCGAGCTGCCGGACGAGCCGAGCCTCAACCCGCGCGCGGGATCCGGCCGGGTCGTCGGCGACGTCTCGCTCCTGCTCCGCAACGCGGCCTCGCGACAGCTCGAGGTCGGGTGGGTCATGAACCCGGACTTCGCCGGCCGGGGCTACGCCACCGAGGCCAGTCGCGCGATGCTCGACATCGCCTTCCAGCGCGCGGGCGCCCACCGTGTCCTCGCGCAGCTCGACGCCCGCAACACCTCGTCCGCGCGCATGGCCGAGCGCCTCGGCATGCGCCGCGAGGGGCACTTCCTGGAGGAGCACCTCGTGAAGGGCGAGTGGGTCGACAGCCTCTACTACGCCGTGCTGGCCGACGAGTGGGCGGCCACGCCGCCCGCGACGGCCTGATCCGGGGGATCCCGGTGGACGGCGGCCTGCCCGCGCTCGACCCGTTCGAGGTGCGCGGTCCCGTGCGCACGGCCCGGCTCGTGCTGCGCCCGTTCACGCCCGACGACGTGGTCGAGCTCGACGCCTACGCGTCCTCCCCCGGAGCACGGCCCCACCTCGCCGGATCCGCGGCGGATCCCGGCCGCATGCTCGCCGACCGCCTCGGCTGGACCCGGCTGGCCGAGGTCGGCGACCGGCTCGCCCTCGCGATCGAGCTGCCCGCGCAGGGCCAGCGCTGGGCGCGCGTGGTCGGCGAGGTGCACCTGCTGCTGCGCGATCCCGGCGCCCGGCAGGCCGAGCTCGGCGTGGTCCTGCACGAGGACGTGCGGGGCGCGGGCCTCGCGGCGGAGGCGGCCGACCGGATCCTCGAGCTCGCGTTCGCCGAGGCGGGCGTGCATCGCGTCGCGTGCCGGGTCGACGCGGCGGACGCCACGGCGCTCGGGCTGGCCGAGCGGCTCGGCATGCGGCGGGAGGCGCTCCTCGTGCACGACCGGTGGGTGCGGGGAGCCTGGGCCGATACCGTGGTCGTGGCGTTGCTCGACGTCGAGTGGGCGGCTCGCACGAGCCTCGACGGACTGTAGGAGGACCGCGTGACATCGACCCCCGGCCCCGCGGGACGCCCCGTCGTCCCCGTCCTCGACGACGACGATGACGACGACCTCGACGACCTCGACGAGCTGGACGAGCTCGGCGCCGACGGCCCCGACGGCGCCGCCGCGCGACGCCGCACCCCCGACCAGCGTCCGCTGCGCGTGGCGGCGCTCGCCCTCATCCGCGACCGCCGCGTCCTGATGGTGCGCGTCGCGGGGCAGGACGTGCTCTACCTGCCCGGCGGCAAGATCGAGCCCGGCGAGGGCGCGCGGCAGGCGCTCGTCCGGGAGGCCGCCGAGGAGGTGGGCCTCGACATCGATCCCGCCAGCATCGAGGACCTCTTCACCGTCCTGGCCGACGCGCACGGCGCGCACGAAGGGCGTCTCGTCAGCATGACCGTCTACCGCGCGGAGCCGCGGGAGGGGACCCGGCAGGAGCCGGTGGCGTCGGGCGAGGTGGCCGAGGTCGAGCTCGTGGGATCGAAGGACGCGGACCGCTGCCCGCCCGCCGGCCAGGAGGCGCTGGAGCGCCTCGTGGCGCTCCGGCTCATCGACTGACGGCGTCGTCCTCGGCGGCCGCGTCCCCGGCCCCGGCGTCCGTGCGGGGTCCCGCGGACAGCTCGGTCGTCCGCGTCGCGCGCACCTTGCGGCGCTGGTCGACGAACGCGATCGCGGCCACCAGGGTCGCGACGCCTCCCGCGACGAGCGTGCCGGTCACCTCGCCCACGCCGTCCGCCTGCACGGCGGCGACGAGGATCGCGACGGTGAAGGCCGCGATGACGACGCCGACGGCGAGGATCAGCCACGAGAGGAGGGCCTTCGCGCGGGCGTCGGGGGTGCGGGTGGCCATGGACCCATCCTCCCACGGCGGGCGCGGGATCCCGCGGGCCGCCCGCCCGTGCGTCCGGTGGGAGCGGGGTGACGATGGGCGCGGGCGGGCGTAGCGTCGGACTCGTCCCAGCCACCGAACGAAGGAGTGCGAATGAGTGCAGACGACAAGGCCCAGAACACCGGCGAGAAGCTCGCGGGGAAGGCCAAGGAGGCCTTCGGCAAGGCCACCGGCGACGACAGCAAGGTCGCCGAGGGCGAGACGCAGCAGTCCGGAGCCAGCGCCAAGCAGGCCGGCGAGAACATCAAGGACGTCTTCAAGAAGTAGCTCCGACAGGAGCTCTCGCGGAGCGATCCTCACGAGAGGCGAGGGGCCGGGTGCCGAGCATCCGGCCCCTCGTCATGTCCGGATGCGGCTCAGGCGTCGGCGTCGGCGTCCGCCGCGGTGCGCAGCGCGCGCCGGTCGGGCTTGCCGGAGGGGAGCACGGGGATCCCCTCGATGCCGCGGACGCGGGTCGACCCCGCTACGCGCCCCAGGCGCCGTGAGAGCTCGCCGCGCACGCGGTCGGCGAGCCCCGGATCCACCGGCCCCGGCACGAACACGACCGGCCGCTGCCCCCAGCCCGCGTGCTCGCCGGGCACGGCGACGGCCTCGCCCAGCCGGGGATCCCAGCCGGCGAGCGAGCGCACGGCCTCCTCCACCGCCGCCAGCCGCAGCTTCTCGCCGCCGGAGATGACCACGTCGTCGAGCCGTCCGGTGACGCGCAGCACGCCGCCGACGAGCTCGCCGCCGTCGCCCGTGCGGTACCACCGGCGGCCGTCGTGCTCGCCGAACGCGGCGGCGGTCGCGGCCGGGTCGCCGAGGTAGCCCTCCGCGAGCATCGGGCCGGCGAGCTCCACCTGGCCGTCGACCACGGCGACCTCGGCCGTCCCGACCGGGACGCCGTCGTAGACGCAGCCGCCGGCCGTCTCGCTGGATCCGTAGGTGCGCACCACGCGCCACCCCAGCTCGGCCGCGCGGTCGACCAGGTGCGGCGGGGTGGCCTGGCCGCCGACGAGGATCGCGTCGAGGCGCCGGACGGCGTCCCGGACGAGCCGGGCGTCGTCGCGCTCCCCGCCCTCGGCCGCCTCGACCAGCCGGTGCAGCTGCGTCGGCACCAGCGACGTGTAGCCGGCGACGCGGGCGTCCACCGACGCGGCGAGCTCGGCGAAGGCGCGCGGGTCGAAGCTCCCGGGCCCGAGGACGAGCGGCGCGGTGCCGGCCGCGATCGAGCGCACGAGCACCTGGAGGCCCGCGATGTAGTGGGTGGGGAGGGCGAGGATCCACCGCCCGGGCGCCCCGAGCGCGGTCTGCGACGCCGCGGCGCTCGCCAGCAGGGCGTCCGAGGACAGCGCCACGCGCTTGGGCCGCGAGGTGGTGCCGGACGTCTCGACGACGAGCGCGACGCGGCGCTCGACCTCGGCCGGCGGCGGCGGGTCCCCGGCCGCGACGACGGCGTCGAGCGGCCGGGCGAGCAGGGCCGGGCCGTCGCCCGCGAGCGCGGCGCGGAGGTGCGGCACGACGTCGGCGCCCGTCGCGGTCAGGCGCTCGAGCGGCCTCACGGGACGCGGGCCGCGCGGACCCGGGCCGCGCGGATCAGAACTGCCACGGGTACGGCGACCAGTCGGGCGCGCGCTTCTCGAGGAAGGAGTCGCGCCCCTCGACGGCCTCGTCGGTGCCGTAGGCGAGGCGCGTGGCCTCGCCCGCGAACACCTGCTGGCCGACCATGCCGTCGTCCACCGCGTTGAAGGCGTACTTGAGCATGCGGATCGCGGTGGGCGACTTCCCGAGGATCGTCTCGGCCCACTCCAGCGCGGTCGCCTCGAGCTCGGCGTGCGGCACGACGCGGTTGACGGCGCCCATCTCGTGCATGCGCTGGGCGCTGTGCTCCTCGGCGAGGAAGAACACCTCGCGCGCGGCCTTCTGGCCGACCTGGCGGGCGAAGTACGCGGATCCGTACCCGCCGTCGAACGAGCCGACGTCGGCGTCGGTCTGCTTGAAGCGGCCGTGCTCGGCGGAGGCGAGCGTGAGGTCGCAGACGACGTGCAGCGAGTGCCCGCCGCCCGCGGCCCAACCCGGCACGACCGCGATGACGACCTTCGGCATGAAGCGGATGAGGCGCTGCACCTCGAGGATGTGCAGGCGCCCGGCCCGGGCCGGGTCGACGCCCGCCGCGGTCTCGCCCTCGCCGTACTTGTAGCCGTCGCGGCCTCGGATCCGCTGGTCGCCGCCGCTGCAGAACGCCCAGCCGCCGTCCTTCGGGCTGGGCCCGTTGCCGGTGAGCAGCACCACGCCGATGCGCGGATCCTGGCGGGCGTCGTCGAGCGCCTGGTACAGCTCGTCGACGGTGCGAGGCCGGAAGGCGTTCCGCACCTCGGGGCGGTCGAACGCGATGCGCGCGATGCGGCCCGTGAGGTCGTGGTGGTAGGTGATGTCGGTGAAGCCCTCCGCGAGGGGCACGTCGCGCCAGCGGGTGGGATCGTGGATGTCGGAGACCTGCTTCACCATGCGTCCAGCCTAGGCGGCGCCCCGGCGACCGGCCGCGGGTGCGAGGCTGGATCCATGCTCCCCGACCTGGACGACCTCCTCGCCACCGCCCGCGTCGTCGCCCTCCCCCTCCGCACGCGCTTCCGAGGACTCGACGTGCGCGAGGCCGTGCTCCTCGAGGGCCCGCTCGGCTGGACGGAGTTCTCGCCGTTCGTCGAGTACGACGACGCGGAGTCCGCCGCCTGGCTCGCCGCCGCCATCGACTTCGGCTGGACCGCGCCGCCCGCTCGCTCACGCGACCACGTGCTCGTGAACGCGACCATCCCCGCCGTGGAAGCGTCGCGCGTCGCCGAGGTGCTGGCGCGCTTCCCCGGCTGCCGCACCGCGAAGGTCAAGGTCGCCGAGCGCGGCACCGTGCTCGCGGACGACGTGGCGCGCGTGGCCGAGGTCCGCCGCCTGCTGGGGCCCGAGGGTCGCGTGCGGATCGACGCCAACGCGGCCTGGAACGTCGACGAGGCCGAGCACGCGATCCACGCCCTCGCCGAGCACGATCTCGAGTACGCAGAGCAGCCGTGCGCGTCGGTGGAGGAGCTCGCCGAGCTGCGCGAGCGGATCCGCCACCTGGGCGTGCCGGTGGCCGCCGACGAGAGCGTGCGGAAGGCCGAGGACCCGCTGCGGGTCGCCCGGGCCGGCGCCGCCGACCTGCTGGTCATCAAGGCGCAGCCGCTCGGCGGGATCCACCGGGCGCTGCGGATCACGGAGGAGGCGGGACTGCCGGTGGTGGTCTCCAGCGCGCTCGACACGAGCGTCGGGATCGCGATGGCCGCGCACCTGGCCGCCGCGATCCCCGAGCTGCCCTACGACTGCGGCCTCGGGACGGTCTCGCTCTTCGTCGAGGACGTGACGGCCGAGCCGCTGGTACCCGTGGACGGCCGGATCCCCGTGCGCCGCGTGACGCCGGATCGTCGCCTCCTCGACGCCCACGCGGCCGATGCGGACCGCCGCGCGTGGTGGCTCGACCGGATCCGCCGCACGCACGCCGTGCTCGCCCGCGCCTGAGACGGCGGCCGGGAGACCGCGCGAGCGCGGCGCCTACAGCCCGCTGTAGGTGTGCAGGCCCTTGAAGAACACGTTCACGACGCCGAAGTTGAACATGACGGCGGAGAACCCGATGATGGCGAGCCACGCCGAGCGCGACCCGCGCCAGCCGCGCGTGGCGCGCGCGTGGATGTACCCGGCGTAGAGCACCCAGATGATGAAGGTCCAGACCTCCTTGGTGTCCCAGCCCCAGTAGCGGCCCCAGGCGCGCTCGGCCCAGATGGCGCCGGCCATGAGCGTGAAGGTCCAGAAGATGAAGCCCACGATGTTGAGGCGGTAGGCCATCGACTCGAGCGTGACGGAGTCGGGCAGCGTGGCGAGGAAGCGCAGCTTGGCCGCCTGCGCGCCGGCGGCGAGCGACTCGCGCCGGAACTGCAGCAGCTGCACGCCCGAGAGCGCGAACGCCAGCGCGAAGAAGCCCGTGCCGAGCGCGGCGACGAACACGTGGATCACGAGCCAGTACGACTGCAGCGACGGCGGCAGCGGCGCCACCTCGACGCGGTACTGCACCACGGCGACGCCCAGCAGGATGAGCACGAGCCCCGTGACGAAGGTGCCGAGGAAGCGCAGGTCGCGGCGCGTGAGGACGATGAGGTAGACGCTGAGGATGAGCAGCGTGCCCGTCATGGCGAACTCGTACATGTTGGCCCACGGCACGCGCGAGGCGGCGAGGCCGCGGAGCACGGTGGCGACGGCGTGCGCGACGAAGCCGACGACGAGCAGCACCATGGCCACGTTGAGGCTGAGGGAGCGGCCGGCGGCGACGGGCGCGTCCGGCCCGGTCGCGGCGCGGTCGCGGCCCGACGACGCGGGCTCGCGCTCGATGGTGGCGGTGCCGCCGCGGCGGGCGGCGGTGGCGCCCACGGCGGAGGGCTGGCGGGCCGCGGCGGTGGCCGCGTCCGCCACGAGCCCGGAGCGCCGCGCCAGGTCGAGGGCGAACGCGATGAACGCGGCCGCATAGAGCCCCATCGCGACGAGGAGCGCGATGAGGGAGACGTCGTCGAGCATGGCCGTGTTCACGAGTGGAGCCTAACTTCCGCATCTGACACCGCGGCAGGCGAGAGGCCCGCCGTGTGCTTGTCGGCCAGGGCCGCGACCGCGGCCTCTAGCGTGGGGTCCTCGCCGCGGGCGAGCCCGGCGTACTCGAGGGTCGTGGATCCGTCGGCCTGCGGCACCGCCTTCACCCACACGCGCCGACGCGGCACGAAGAGGGAGGTGAGCAGGCCGCCGAGCACGAGGATCGCGAACAGCAGCACCCAGCGCTGCGTCGGATCGTGGTGCACGTCGAAGGAGACGAACCGCGGCACGGAGTCGAGGCTCACGCTGCCGAGCCCGTCCGGGAGGTCCATCGTCTGGCCGGGAGCGAGCTGGAGGGACTGGACGCCCGTCGTGCCGCCGGTGAGCTGCGTGAGGTCCCCCGTGTCGAGCGTGTAGACCGACGTGGGCACGCCGCCGTCGATCCCGAGGTCGCCCGTGTAGACGTTGAGCGTCAGCAGCGGGTTGTCGAGGTCGGGGTAGGAGGAGAAGAACGGCGCCTTCTCCGCGCCCTGCGTCGGGTAGAAGAAGCCGAGCATGCCGACCTGCTCGCGCAGCCCGTCCGGCACCTTGACGACGCCGAGCGAGGTGAGCTTCGCGTCCTGCGGCAGGAACGGCACGTCGGCGCTGTAGACGACCGTGCCCTCGGGATCCCGCACCGTCACGTGCGGCGCGTAGCCGTTGCCGAGCAGGTACATGTCGGTCCCGCCGATGGCCAGGGGGTCGTTGACCTTGACCTCGCGCTCCTGCGGCTGGCCGCCCGGCACGTCGGCGGTCACGTCGGCCGTGAAGTCGAGCGGCTGGCCGATGGCGTTCGGGTTCTCCTGCTCGTACTCCACGTGCAGCGCGTCGAGCTTGACCCGGTACGGCGTGAGCGCCGAGTCGTCGAAGAACCGGCCCGGGTTGAACGAGTCGAAGGTCGAGAGCGTGTTGACGAAGGACTGGCCCTCCACGAGCACCTTCTGCCCGGAGTAGCCGAAGCCGCCGCCGATGCCGACCGTCACGAGGATCCCGACGAGCGCCGAGTGGAACACCAGGTTGCCGGTCTCCCGCAGGTAGCCGCGCTCCGCGGAGACGGACAGCACGCCGCCCGCGGCCGACGCGTCGTCGACGAGGACCGTGCGGTACCGCTGGCGCTTGAGCAGCGCGCGCGCCTGGCGGATCGCGTCGACGGGATCCGCCGTGGTCGTGCGCGTCGTGTACCCGGCGAGGCGCGAGAGGCGCGCGGGCGTCTTGGGCGGCGCCTGGCGGAGCGCGTCGAAGTGGTGCTTGGCGCGCGGCACGACGCAGCCGATGAGGCTGATGAACAGCAGCAGGTAGATGGAGGAGAACCACACGGAGCTGTAGGTGTCGAACACCTGCAGCTTGTCGAGCACGGGGTAGAGGTCCGGGTTGTCCGCGCGGAACTGCGTGACGCCGTTCGGATCGGAGCTGCGCTGCGGCACGAGGGATCCGGGGATCGCCGCGAACGCGAGCAGCAGCAGCAGGAACAGCGCCGTGCGCATGCTCGTGAGCTGCCGCCAGAACCAGCGCAGCGTGCCGAGGAGGCCGAGCTTGGGCTGCGCGATGGGCGCCCCCTCGCGCGGCGCATGCCGCGGGGAGTCGACGTGGTCAGATGGCCGGGACATACGAGGCGATCACCCCCTGGAGCTGGAGCATCCACGCCGACCAGAGGCCGGAGACCATGAGCACGCCGACGAGGATCAGCAGCGCTCCCCCGACGAGGTTGACGGTGCGGATGTGGCGGCGGAGGAACCCGACGGTACGCGTCATCCAGCCGAGGCCGAGCGCCACGAGGAGGAACGGCACCCCGAGCCCGATGCAGTAGGCGACGCCGAGCAGCACGCCGCGGCCCGCGTCGGCCGAGGTGAGGCTCATGGAGATGACGACGGCGAGGGTCGGGCCGATGCACGGCGCCCAGCCGATGCCGAACACGACGCCGAGCAGCGGCGCGCCCGCGAGACCGGTCGCCGGACGCCACGAGCTCTTCACCTGCCGCTGGAGGAACCCGAGACGGCCGGTGAAGACGAGGCCCATCACGATGAGGACGACGCCGAGGATCCGCGTGATGACGTCCTGCCAGCGCATGAGCCAGAAGCCGGCCGTCGCCGAGACGAGGGTCGTGACGATGAAGACGGCGGAGAAGCCGAGCACGAACAGCGCGGTGCCGAGGAGCAGGCGGCGACGGGTCGCGGATCCGCCCTTCGCCTCGGCCATGCCGCCGATGTACCCGAGGTAGCCGGGCACGAGCGGCAGCACGCAGGGCGACGCGAACGAGACCAGGCCCGCGAGCAGGGCCAGCGGCACCGCGACGAGGAGCTGGCCGGAGAGGGCGCTCTGGATCTGGTCCACCTAGCCGGCCGGCTCCGCGACGGCGTCGGAGACGAGCGTGCGGAGCACCCCGGGGTCGATCTGCCCGAGCACGCGCGAGGCGACGCGCCCCTGGCGGTCGAGCACGAGGGTGGCGGGCACGGCGTTGGGCGCGATGGTGCCCGCGAACGCGAGCTGCATGGAGGTGTCCTCGACGTCGAGGACGGACGGGTAGGTGATGCCGTACGTCTTGTCGAACGAGTCGACGTTCGGCCGCTGGTCGCGGGTGTTGACGCCGAGGAACCTGACGCCGTCGGGCGCGTGCTCCTCGCTCGCGGCCTGCAGGTCCTTCGCCTCCAGGCGGCAGGGCGGGCACTCGGCGTACCAGAAGTTGAGGACCGTGACGGATCCGCGGTAGTCGGCGGAGGTGATCTCGGTGCCGTCCGACAGCGTGCCGGAGAAGTCGACGGGAGCGGCGCGCTCGCCGAGCGGCACCTCGGTGAAGGTGCCGTCGCCCGCGATGTACCTCTTGTTGTCGCCGGCGCGGAACTCGGCGGCGAGGGGATCCTGCGTGCAGCCGGTCAGCGCGACCGCGGCGAGCGCGGACCCGACGGCGGCGAGGACGGTGCGACGGCGGATGCCGGGCATCACACCGCTCCCTGGTCGACGGCGAGATCGGACAGCCCAGCCGCGGCGTCGATGTAGCCGGTCTCGACGAAGCGGTCGCCCACGCGCTCGACCGTGGTGATGCTCGACAGCGCGCAGCGGCGCTGGCGCGGGTCGTGGAAGAGGCGCTCGCCCGCGAGGGACAGGTGCACCATCCAGATGGGGAGCTGGTGGCTGACGATGACGACGTCGCCGTCGGGCACGGAGCGGTACGCGGCCTTGACCGCCTCCGCCATGCGCGCCGCGATGGAGCGGTAGGGCTCGCCCCAGCTCGGCTTGACCGGGTCGACGACGAGCGGCCAGAGGCGCGGCGAGCGCGCGAGGCGCGCGGGCGAGGGGAAGCGGGATCCCTCGAAGCGGTTGGTGGGCTCGATGACGCGCTCGTCGGTCGCGACCTGGAGGGCGAAGCGCTCGGCCCACGGCGCCGCGGACTCCTGCGCGCGCTGGAGCGGCGAGGCGATGACGCGGTTGACGGGGGCGCCCTCCTCCTCGAGCGCGCGAGCGGCGGCGTCCGCCATGCGGTGGCCGAGCTCGGAGAGGCCGTATCCCGGGATCCGTCCGTAGAGGACTCCGTGCGGGTTGTGCACCTCGCCATGGCGGACGAGATGGATTCGTGAGGCGACCACGCGTCAAGTGTAGGTGGCGGGCAGATGTACAACCGCCGAGGATCCGACGCAACCCCCTGCGCTAATCATTCGCCCCCAATACGATTGTGCGCACCGGTGGGGGCCGGCCTCTCGAGACCGGTTCTGACCGGATGTTACGTGTGTATACAAACGTTTGGGCCCCAAAGGAATCGCACGCTAAGTTAGGTGCTCGAGGTCGTGATCCGGCCTCTGGCGAGAGCCCCGTGGACCACGGGACCTCGCAGAGACCCCCGTCGAACGGACGCGGGCCCGCATGACGATGCCGTCCGCGACGGCACGGAAGGAACGGGCACCATGACGATGACACCGACCAGGCCCACGGCCGCCGAGACCAGCACCGACACCGAGCTCGACCAGGTCGAGTCCGTTCGTCCCGTCGATCCGTACGCGGACTCCGACCTCCCCGAGCCCTCGCTCGTGACCCCCGGCGCGAGCACCGACGCCGTCAAGGACTACCTCCGCCAGATCGGCCGCGTGCCGCTGCTCACCGCCGAGCAGGAGGTCACCGTCGCCCGCCGCATCGAGGTGGGCGTGCTCTCGCAGGAGGTGCTCGACACCCGCACCGACCTCTCCCCGTCCGAGCGCCGCGAGTACCAGACGCTCGCCTCCGACGGGATGCGCGCCAAGCAGCACCTCGTGAACGCCAACCTGCGCCTCGTCGTCAGCATCGCCAAGCGCTACACGGGCCGCGGCCTGCCGTTCCTGGATCTCATCCAGGAGGGCAACATGGGCCTCGTCCGGGCGGTCGAGAAGTTCGACTACCAGGCCGGCTTCAAGTTCTCGACCTACGCGTCCTGGTGGATCAAGCAGTCCATCACCCGGGGCATGGCCGACACGAGCCGCACCATCCGGATCCCGGTGCACACCGTGGAGCACATCAACCGCATCAACGCCGTGCAGCGCGAGCTCGCGGTGGAGCTCGGGCGCGACCCCTCCATGGAGGAGATCGCCCGCGAGTCGGACACGCCCGTCACCAAGGTGCGCTACCTGCTCGACCGCGCGCAGGAGCCCATGTCCCTGCAGGTCCTCGTGGGCGGCAGCGGCGGCGACGGCGACACGGAGATGGCGGACCTCATCGAGGACGCGGACGTCACCCAGCCGATCGACGTGGTGACGCAGCAGCTCATGGCCGCGCACGTCACGCGCCTCATCGACGGGCTCGCGGAGCGCGACGCCGAGGTCGTGCGGATGCGCTTCGGCCTGGCCGGCCTGGAGCCCCGCTCGCTCGCCTTCGTGAGCCAGCAGCTCGGCGTGACGCGCGAGCGCGTGCGCCAGATCGAGAAGAAGGTGCTCGCGAAGCTCCGCATCCCGGAGCTGGAGACGTACATCCGCGGCTGATCACGCCGCGTCACCAGAGGGCCGTCCGCATCGCGCGGGCGGCCCTCCGTCGTGCACGGGCGGTCCGATGTCCGCCCGCGCACCGCGAAGCTCCGGATCCGCCCGGAAGAGAGCCCACTAGTCGTTAGTGCGCATACAGTCAAGGTCCACCCCATAGGGGCGTCGCGACGCGCATCCCCCGTCGCCGACGACACAGCGCGGACTCGACGACGAGCCGCGGAGAAGGAGGAGCCATGGCTCTCACGCAGACCGCACCCGGTCCGACCGACGTCCCCCGCATCAGCTGGTCCCCCGTCGCCGCGGGGCTCTGGGTCGCCCGACGCGGCGACGAGTTCGCGGGGCTCTCCGAGGAGCGCTGGGGCGTGGGCTTCCACGTCACCGACCGCCTCGGCCGCGACGTGGGCGACTTCCCCACGCTCCAGGAGGCGCGCGGCGCGCTCGGCTGATCGACGACGCGGTCCGGCGGCGCTTCCCGGCGGCGCTTCCGGAGCGCGCGGGCATCGATAGCACCTCCGGGAGGCGGCTGCCCCGCCCCGACGGCGGCGCGCGAGCGGGCATAGGGTCGAGCAGGTGCCCTCCTCCGAGATCCACCCGCCCGCCGCATCGCCCGACGACCGCTCCGACGGCTTCGTCCGTGTGCGAGGTGCGTCCGAGAACACGCTGCGCGAGGTCGACGTCGACATCCCGCGGGACCGGATCGTCGCCTTCACGGGCGTCTCCGGATCCGGGAAGTCGTCGCTCGCGTTCGGCACCGTGTACGCCGAGGCCCAGCGCCGGTTCTTCGAGTCGGTGGCGCCCTACGCGCGCCGGCTGATCCGGCAGGAGCAGACGCCGCACGTCGAGAGCATCACCGGGCTGCCGCCCGCGGTCGCCCTGCAGCAGCGCCGCGGGGCGCCGAGCACGCGCTCGACCGTCGGCACCGTGACCACGCTCTCCAACTCGCTGCGGATGCTCATGTCCCGCGCGGGCGCGTACCCCGCCGGCCAGGGACGCCTCGACTCCGACGCCTTCTCGCCCAACACCGCCGCGGGCGCGTGCCCCGTGTGCCACGGCCTCGGGGTCGCGCACACCGTGACCGAGGCGTCGCTCGTGCCGGATCCGTCGCTCTCGATCCGCGACGGCGCCATCGCCGCCTGGCCCGGCGCCTGGCAGGGCAAGAACCTGCGTGACATCACGATCGCGCTCGGCTACGACGTGGACGTGCCGTGGCGGGAGCTCCCTCAGGAGTCCCGGGACTGGATCCTCTTCACGGAGGAGCAGCCCGTGGTGCAGATCACGCCGCAGCGCGACCGCGTGGCGAAGCCCTACAAGGGCCGCTTCTGGAGCGCGCGCTCCTACGTGCTGCACACGCTCGCGGACTCGCCGAGCCCGCGCCTCCGCGAGGGCGCGCTCGCGCGCATGGTCTCCGGCACGTGCGAGCGGTGCGGCGGCAGCGGCCTCACGCCCGCGGCGCTCGCGGTGGCCTTCGCGGGCCGCAGCATCCAGGAGCTCAACGCGCTCACGCTCGCCGACCTCGCGCAGGCCATCGCGCCGACGGACCGCATGGGCGACGTGGCCGTGACCATCACGACGGATCTCGTCGCGCGCCTCGCCGTGCTCGTGGACCTCGGCCTCGGCTACCTGAGCCTCGGCCGCGTCACCACCACGCTCTCCCCCGGCGAGATGCAGCGGCTCCGGCTCGCGACGCAGCTGCGGTCGGGCCTGTTCGGCGTGGTCTACGTGCTCGACGAGCCGTCGGCGGGGCTGCATCCGGCCGACGCCGAGCCGCTGCTCGAGGTGCTGGAGCAGCTGCGCGACTCCGGGAACTCGGTCTTCGTCGTCGAGCACGACATGGACGTGGTGCGGCGGGCCGACTGGATCGTCGACGTCGGCCCGGGCGCGGGGCAGGCGGGCGGATCCATCGTCTACAGCGGTCCCGTCGAGGGACTGCGCGACGCCGTGGACTCCGCGACGCGTCCGCACCTCTTCCCCGACCTCGCGCCGCCGCGGGTCGAGCGGACGCCGCGGACGCCGACCGGGAGCATCCGCGCGACCGGCGTGACGCTGCACAACCTCGTGGACCTCGACGTGGAGATCCCGCTGGGGGTGATGGTGGCGGTGACGGGCGTCTCCGGATCCGGCAAGTCGACCCTCGTGAGCCGCGTGCTGCCCGACCTGCTGCGGGCCTCCCTCGCACCGGACCGCGTGGTGGTCGAGGCCTCCGACGACGCGGACGACGGCGACGACGCGTCGGGCCCCGCGCGCATCGCGCGCGTGGAGGGCGCGGACGCGGTGGACCGCCTCGTGTCCGTGGACCAGCGCCCCATCGGCCGCACGCCGCGCTCGACCCTCGCCACCTACACCGGGCTGTTCGACGCGGTGCGCCGCACCTACGCCGCCACCGACGAGGCGCGCGCCCGCGGCTACGGCGCCGGCCGGTTCTCCTTCAACGTCGCGGGCGGGCGCTGCGAGACCTGCCAGGGCGAGGGATCCGTGACCGTCGAGCTCCTCTTCCTGCCCGGCTCCTACGGGCCGTGCCCCACGTGCCACGGCGCCAGGTACGAGCCCGGGACGCTCGAGGTCGAGTACCGCGGCAGGTCGATCGCGGACGTGCTCGGCATGACGGTCGACGAGGCGCACGGCTTCCTCGCCGACGTGCCGCTCGCCGCGCGCGCCCTCGCGACCCTCCGCGACGTGGGGCTCGGCTACCTGCGGCTCGGCCAGCCCGCGACGGAGCTGTCGGGCGGCGAGGCGCAGCGGATCAAGCTGGCCACCGAGCTGCAGCGCGCGCCGCGGGGGCACACCCTCTACCTGCTCGACGAGCCGACGACGGGCCTGCACCCGGCCGACGTGGTGCTCCTCCTCCGCCAGCTGCAGGGGCTCGTGGACGCGGGCAACACCGTCGTCGTGGTGGAGCACGAGATGGACGTGGTGGCGGACGCCGACCGGGTGATCGACCTCGGGCCCTCCGGCGGCGAACAGGGCGGGCGGATCGTCGCGCAGGGGACGCCGCGGGAGGTCGCGGACACCCCCGGGAGCCGCACGGCGCCGTACCTCGCGCGGCGCCTCGACGCCTCGTGAGGGGTGCCCCGCGGGACGGCGCGGCTCCCGCGCGACGTGGGTAGTCTGACGTCCAGCGTCCGCGCCCCGGCGCGTCCGACGCCCTCGACGCCATCCCGCACCTCTCCTAGGAGCACCTCGTGACTGACTCGACCGGAACACCCTCCACGCCCGCGGGCTGGTACGCGGACCCCGCGGGATCCGACCGCCTGCGCTGGTGGGACGGCACGCGCTGGACCGACCACCTCGCGGACGCGCCGGCAGCCACCGCCGCGGCCTTCCCGGCCGGGACCGCGCCGTCGCCCGCCTCCGCTCCCGCCGGCGGCCACGTGCCCCCGGAGGCCCCGGCCGCCGCGCCGCCCGCCTACGGCCAGCAGGCTCCGCAGCAGCCGTACGCGCAGGCCGGGTACGCGCAGCAGCCGTACGCGCAGGCCGGGTACGCGCAGCAGCCGTACGCCGCCACCCCGCCGCCGAAGGTGCCGGCGTCCACGTCGCCGTCCACCTGGGCCATCTGGGTGCTGGCTGCCCTGCCGGTCGTCTCCCTCGTGCTCGCGCTGAACGTCGACTACCGAGGAGCCCTCGACATGGACCCGCGTGGTCCGCGGCCCGATGCCCTGGTCGCCCAGGCGGTCAGCAGCCTCGTCCAGCTCCTCGTGTGGGGCGGATCCGTCGCCCTCGCGTACGTCGACTGGCGCGACCTCACGCGCCGCGGCATCGTGCGCCCCTTCCACTGGGCGTGGGCGTTCATCCCCGTCGTCGGCGGCGTCTACCTGATCGGCCGCTCCATCGTCGTCCGGCGCCGCATCGAGGGCGCGCCCGCGAACGCGCTGTCGCCGATCTGGGTCTGGGCCGGGCTCAACGTGATCGTCGCCTTCATCTCCATCGTCAAGTTCGTGGAGGCCTTCACCTCGACGATGCAGATGTACGGCCCCGGCCGCTTCTGATCCACGGGCGGCCCGCCCGCCGCACTCGCCGCGCCCCGGTCGGCGCGTCCGCTCACGCGAAGCGGATGCGCTGGCCGGGGCGCAGCTGCGCGGCGAGGCGGACGTCGTCGCGGGCGACCACGCCGATCACCGGGTAGCCGCCCGTCATCGGGTGGTCGGCGAGGAACAGGATCGGCCGGCCCGACGGCGGCACCTGGAGCGCGCCCGTGACGACGCCCTCGCTGGGGAGCTCGCCCGGGATCCGCCGCTCGAGCGGCTCGCCGTCGAGGCGGACGCCCACGCGGTCGGCCTCCGCCGTCACCTCCCACGCGCCGTCGAGGAGCGCGGCCCAGGATCCGTCGGCGAACCAGTCGAGGCGCGGGCCGGGGGTCGCGCGGAGCACCACCTCGCCGTCGGCGGGCGCGGACACGGCGAGCGAGTCGACCGGGGGCACGGGCCGGGCGGGCGCGGGCCCGGCGAGCAGCACGTCGCCCACCGCGACGGGCGCGGGCCCCACCCGCGAGAGCAGGTCGGTGGCGCGCGAGCCGAGGACGGGCGCGACGTCGACGCCGCCGCGCACGGCCAGGTACCAGCGGATCCCCGCGACCGCCGCACCGATCTCCAGGGTGTCGCCGGCGTCGAGGAGCACGGCCGCGGCGTAGGGCGCCGGTCGCGACGCGCGCCCCGCCGTGCGGACGAGCGGGCCGACCGCGCCCGTCACCGCGACCCACACGGCCGCCGTCGCGCGGAGCACCGCGCCCCCGAGCAGGATCTCGAGGCCCGCGGTGCCGGCGTCGTTGCCGACGAGGAGGTTGGCGTCGGCGAGGGCGCGCGGATCCAGGGCCCCGGACGGCGAGACGCCGATGCCGCCGTGCCCGGGTCGGCCGGCGTCCTGCACGAGCATGAGCGGACCGGTGCGCTCGACCACGAGACCGGCCGCGGCGCCGACGGTCGCGCGGCGGCCGCGGCGGGGGACCGCCTCGCCGCTCACGCCGTCACCTCGCGGAAGCGCACGGCGGATCCGGGCTGCAGCAGCGCCGCCTGCTCGCGCTCCGGATCCCACAGCACCGCGCGCGTGGTGCCGATGAGCTGCCAGCCGCCGGGCGAGACGCGCGGGTAGATCCCGCTGAACTCGCCCGCGAGCGCGACGGCGCCGGCGGGGACCCGCGGCCGCGGCGACGTGCGGCGCGGCACCTCGAGGCCGGGGACGCCCGCGAGGTAGCCGAAGCCGGGCGCGAAGCCGCCGAAGGCGACCGTCCAGACGCCCGAGGTGTGCCGCTCGACGACCTCGCGCTCGCCGATGCCGAGGAGCGCGGCCACGTCGGACAGGTCCTCGCCGTCGTAGAGCACGTCGATCTCGATCGCGTCGCCGCCGCGGGCGCCCGCCTCGTCCGCGGGTCGGGCGGCGAGCGCCCAGGAGCGGGCGGCGGCGAGCGGCAGCACGTGCGGATCCACCGTGACGAGGATGCTGCGCGCGCCCGGCACGATGTCGACGACGCCGCGGGGCCGCGTGGCGTCGAGCACGGGCTGGAGGCGGAGCACCTCGTCGAGCGAGTCGAGGTCGAGCATGACGGCGGCGTCGCCGCACGGCAGGAGCCGGAGGGTCACAGGGCGCGCCGGTCGCGGGCGGGGAGGGCGCGGTGGTCGGCGGCGGGAACGTCGGCGGCGTCGCCCGCGCCCGCGTCCGGCACCGGCCGGATCGCCACGCCCGCCGCCTCGAGCGCGTCGCGCACCGCGCGGGCCAGCCCCACGGCGCCGGGGGTGTCGCTGTGCAGGCAGAGGGAGTCGGGGTCGAGCCGCACCACGGATCCGTCGATCGCCACGACCGTGCCCTCCGTCGCCATGCGCACCGAGCGCGCCGCGACCTCGGCCGGGTCGTGGATCACGGATCCTCCCTGGCGCCTCGACACGAGCGCGCCCTCGGGCGTGTACGCGCGGTCGGTGAACGCCTCGACGCGCGTCGGCAGGCCGGCGGCCTCGGCGAGACGCAGGATCTCGGAGCCGGGGAGGCCCAGCACGGGCAGCGTCGGGTCCAGCGCCACGACCGCGTCCACCACGGCCTGCGCCTGCACGGGATCGTGCGCGATGCGGTTGTAGAGGGCGCCGTGCGGCTTGATGTACGAGACGCGCGCGCCGACCGTCCGGGCCATCCCCGAGATCGCGGCCAGCTGGTAGAGCACGTCGCCCGTGAGCTCGGCGGGCGACGCGTCGAGGTCGCGGCGGCCGAAGCCCGCGAGGTCGCGGTACGCCACGTGCGCGCCCACGGCCACGCCGTTCCGGGCCGCGCGCTCGAGCGCGTGCAGCATGACGACCGGATCCCCCGCGTGGAACCCGCAGGCCACGTTGGCGCTCGAGACGACGTCGAGCATCGCGTCGTCGTCGCCGAGGGTCCAGCGGCCGAAGGACTCCGCCAGGTCGCTGTTGAGGTCGATCTGCATGGCGTCTCCCCTGCGCTGGTCGCGCCGCGTCGGGCGCCGGGGCCCGCCCGTCGCGTGGCCGTGCCACCAGGCTAGGCGGCCGCCGGGCGCGCGGGGTGCCGGGGGCCGCGGATAGACTCGACGACCGTGACTACCCGCACCCTCATCAAGAACCTGGCCGCCCTCGACGACGGGGACGTGGCCGTCTCCGGCTGGGTCGAGACCGTCCGGGATCAGAAGAAGATCCAGTTCGTGATCCTCCGCGACGAGTCTGGCGCTGTGCAGCTCACCTACAAGCGCCAGGGCGACGAGGACCAGACCGCCGACACCATCTCGGGTCTCGCGGCCGGCACGTTCCTCACCGCCACCGGCACGCTCAAGCACGACGAGCGCGTGAAGCTCGGCGGGCTGGAGATCGGCCTGTCCGGCATCGAGGTCGCGGCCGCGGCCATCCCGGAGACGCCCATCGCGGCCGACTCCTCCATCGACAAGCGCCTCGACTGGCGCTTCATCGACCTGCGCGCGCCCCGCAACTCGCTCATCTTCCGCGTGCAGACCACGCTCGTCCACGCGCTGCGCACCTACTGGGTCGAGCACGACTTCATCGAGGTCTTCTCCCCGAAGCTCATGGCCACGCCCTCCGAGTCGAACGCCGAGCTGTTCAAGGTCGACTACTTCGACGGCGTCGCGTACCTCGCGCAGAGCCCGCAGTTCTTCAAGCAGATGGCGCAGTCCGCCGGCTTCGGCAAGATGTTCGAGGTCGGCCCGGCGTTCCGCGCCGACCCCTCCTTCACCTCGCGCCACGCGACCGAGTTCACGTCGGTGGACGCGGAGATCAGCTGGATCGAGAGCCACGAGGACGTCGCGCGGCTCCAGGAGGAGCTCATCGTCGCCGCGCTCACCGCGGTGAAGGAGAAGCACGGCGACGAGATCCGCGAGCTGTTCGACGTGGAGGTGACCGTGCCGAGCATCCCGTTCCCCCGGATCCCGCTGCTCGAGGCCAAGGACATCGTCGCGAAGCGCGGCCACGTCATCGACCGCGCCGACGACGACCTCGACCCCGAGGGCGAGCGCCAGATCGCCGCGCACGTGATGGAGGAGTTCGGCCACGAGTTCGTGTTCCTCACCGACTACCCGTCGACGATCCGGCCGTTCTACCACATGCGCAACGCCGAGGACCCGACGATCACGAACAGCTACGACCTCATCTGGAACGGCGTCGAGATCACCACGGGCGCGCAGCGCGAGCACCGCGTCGACGTGCTCGAGGCGCAGGCGCGCGAGAAGGGCCTCGACCCCGAGGAGCTCGGCTCGTACCTCGACTTCTTCCGCTACGGCGTGCCCCCGCACGGCGGCTTCGGCATGGGCCTCAACCGCGTGCTGATGCTGCTGCTGCACCAGTCGAACCTGCGCGAGGTCACGTACCTCTTCCGCGGTCCGAACCGGCTCGCCCCGTAGGTCCCGCTCCATCGGACGGCCCGATCCCCTCAGCAGGGGGTCGGGCCGTTCCGCGTGCGCGGTCCGCACCGGGCGCGATGTACATCGCTCGGGGGAACCGCCGCCGCGCGGAGGTCCGTAGCGTGGCGGTCACCGGGTCGTCCAGGTGGGCGTCCGCCTGCCCGCCGCACCGAGGAGCCCGCATGTCCCAGGAGACGCGTCACGACCGGCGCACCGCGTCCGGCATCGCCCGGCACGGTCGGCTGCGGAAGCCGAGCGGGGTGCGCACCGCGGTCCTCGCCGCCGCGGCGGTGGCCGCCGTCGCGGTCGTGAGCACCGGATCCGTCGCCGCCTTCGCCGCGTGGGATCTGGCGCGCACCGTCCAGGCCAACGCGGTCGACATCGGGGACGGGCAGGCGCCTCCGCCGTCCATCGGCGGGATCGACGGGGGTGCGAACATCCTGCTGGTGGGCGGCGACACCCGCGAGGGCCAGGGCGACGGCTACGGCACCGGCGAGGACGTCCAGACCGGCAACCTCAACGACGTCACGATGCTCCTCCACATCAGCGAGGACCACACGCGCGCGACCGTCGTCTCCTTCCCACGCGACATGCTCGTCGACATGCCGGCCTGCGCCCGTCCGGACGGCTCGGAGGAGCCCGCGTCCTCGGGCGTGCAGATCAACGTGGCCCTCAAGCGCGGCGGGCTGCCCTGCGTCGTGCGGGCCGTCGAGGCGATCACGGGCCTCGAGGTCCCCTACGGCGGCGTCATCCAGTTCAACGGGGTCGTCGCCATGTCGAACGCGGTCGGCGGGGTGCCCGTGTGCATCGCGAAGCGGCTCCACGACCCCAAGACGGACCTCGACCTGCAGCCCGGGATCCACCCGCTCCAGGGGCGCGAGGCCGTCCAGTTCCTCCGCACCCGCTACGGCGTGGGCGACGGCAGCGACATCGACCGGATCAGCAACCAGCAGGTGTTCCTCAGCGCCCTGCTCCGCACCATCACATCGACGGACACGCTGACGAATCCGGCCAAGGTCTACGGGATCGCGCGCGCCGCGATCGACAACATGGTGCTGTCGACCTCGCTCGACAGCCCGGCCGCGATCGCGTCGCTGGCCCTCACGGTCAAGGACATCCCCCTCGACCGGTTCACGTTCGTGCAGTACCCGAGCACCCGGCTGGAGAGCGGGCGGGTGGCGCAGGACGTCGCGAAGGGCGACGAGATGATCCGCCTCATCGCGGCCGACGCCGACTTCACCCTTGCGCCGGGGAGCACCGGCGATGGTGTCGCGGCCCCCGAGGCCCCCGCCCCGGCGCCGACCACGCCGACACCCGACGCGGGCGCGGGCGCGCAGCCCTCCGCGGATGCGTCGGCCCCGGCCGTGCTCCCCGAGGGCGTGACGGGCCAGACGGCATCGGAGGAGACCTGCTCGAATGGCTGACGCGAGCCCACCCGCCCTCCTCCTCAACGGCACCTACGGCGTCGGCAAGAGCGCCGTGCTCGACCACGTCGGCGACCTGCTCGCCGAGGCCGGGCGGCCCTTCAGCCTGATGGACGTGGACGGGTTCCACCGGTCGTGGCCGCCCGCGTCGTGGGATCCGGAGAACGTCGTCGTGGAGGCGCGGGCCATGGCCGCCGCGTGGGCGCTCTTCCAGGAGGCGGGGCCCCGGCAGCTCGTGATCAGCGGGGTGGTGGCGGAGCGCGCCGACCTCGAGCGGTACCGCGACGCGCTGGGGATCGACGTGCGGTGCGTGCGCCTCAGCGCATCGCCCGCGACCGTCGAGGCGCGGCTGCGGTCCCGCTACGACGCCGACCGCGGGGCCGCGCGGGACTGGCACCTGGCCCGCCATGCCGACCTGGCCGCGCGGCTGCGCGCGGCGGACCTCGACGAGACGGAGATCGCGACCGACAGACGCACCCCGCGGCAGGTGGCCGTCGCCGTCCTCGCCGTGCTCGACGCGGGCAGCCGCCGGGATGGCGTCGGGTGACGGGAGCACCCTCCGGAGGGCCTGTTATTCCTCCGGTGCCGTAATATCTGCACCACCACTCGATGCCCTCACCCGCGGGTCGCCGAGCCGTGGAAGCCGCGGGATCCCCGGGATCCCCGCCCTCGACGGGCACCAGGACGGGACACGGAGGAGCGCCGGCATGGGCCAGCTGATCTTCGACAGCACCACCCGCACCACCATCGACGACCGCGCGCTCGCGCACCTGCAGATCGTGATGCTCAACAAGCTCCGCCGGAAGGAGAGCTTCGCGTTCTCCTGGAAGTACCCGGCCTCCGAGGGCGACGGGCGCAGCACCGTGTGGGTCGCGCCCGAGCTGCCGCTGCACTTCCGGTTCTCGGGCAGCCGCCCTCCCGCGATCAACCCCGCGTGGGTGGATCTGCTCATGGACAGCGCGAACACCGGATCCGGGCTGCACCTGCTGCCCGAGCCGCCGCCCGGATCGACCTCGCGCGCCGAGCCGCCCCCGGAGTGACGCGCCGCCATCCCGACCACGCACACCCCGCACCCCGCACCCCAAGGACGACCATGGCCCTCACGAACCTCCCCTACGACGACGAGGCGATCCTCGCCGCCACGGAGTCCGCCGCCGCCATCAGCCGTGAGGTGCGCGACGTGCAGGTCGACTTCGCCGGCACGGACGTCTCCGACGACGGCGTCGCGCGCGTGACCGCGACGATCACCTGGACGGTCCCGGCCGACGAGGCCGTGCGGATCCTCGACGCGGCCCGACCGCGCGGCTAGGCCCGACCCGCCCGGACCCGGTGCCGCGTCCGCAGGGCGACGCCGGCGCCCACCGGCAGCGCGAGCGCGGCTCCCGCCGGTCCGACCGCCTGGACCGCGGACACGACCGCGAGCACGGATCCGCATGCCACCAGGAGCGCGTCGGCCTGCCAGGCTGCGATCACGAGCGCGGACGCGTCGCCGGCCGGGGTGACCACGGGCGCCATCACCTCGAGCGGCAGCGGTCCCTTCGCCACGTCGAACGCGCGGACGGCGACGAGCAGCAGCGCGACGGCGGGAGCGCAGACGAGCGCGCCGACCCCCGCCCCGCCGGCCACGGCGGCCCCGCCTGCTGCGGCGATCCCGGCTCCCGCGAGCGCGCACACGACCCCGGCGGTCGCGGGGAGCGCGGCGTGGAGGAGGAGCAGGCGCCCGGTCGGGATCCCGTAGAGCGGCGGCGCGGACGAGACGTCGACGACGTGCCGGAAGCCGTCCGCCCACACGCCGAGCGCGAGGAACCCGACGAGCGCCGCGCCGACCGCGGGGATCACGAGCCCGGTGCCCGCGCCGCCCAGCGACACCGCCAGGAGGCCGCCGGACGCCGTGACCCCGAGGCACGCGGCCGCCGCGCGGACGGGGGTGCGGAGCGAGCCGACGACATCGCGCCACACGACGAGGGCGGCCGTCGACCGGCCGCGCACGGCGCCCCAGCCGCGCCCGATCCGCGGCACGGGCCGGAACCCGCCCGCGGCCATCGCGAGGTCGCCCGTGGTCGCGAGGGTCGTCGCCGTCTGCCAGCGCCGGGACTGCGCGAGCAGCTCGGGTCCGCGCAGACCGCCGAGGATCGCCGGCGCGGCCGCGAGCACGGCGAGGGCGAGCGCGGCCAGCGTCCCGAGCGCCGTCCCCGCTCCCGCGGACGGCGGCCACGCGCCGGGGCCCGGGAAGAGCGCGCGGACGGCGGTCCACGGCACGATCGCGTTCGGCACGAGCACGGCGACGGCGGTGGATCCGAGGAGCGCCGCTCCCCCGACGGCCCGGCCGCCCGCGCCCAGCCGCTGGCCCGCGAGCCAGCAGCCCGCGAGGATCACCCCGAGGAGCGCGCCGCCCGCGGTCCACGCGGCGAACGGCCCCGGATCCGCATCGCCCGCGACGAGCAGGGCGAGGCCGGGCAGCAGCGCCACGAGCGCGGCGAGCGCGGCGGATCCTGCGACGGCGCGGGCGAACGGGCGGCCCAGCACGGCCGCGCGCGGCAACCCGCTGCCCGCGAGCGTCGCGGTGAGGAACGGGGACAGCAGGGCCGGGCCGCGTGCGCCGCCGGCGACGAGGAGCGCCGTGGCGGCGAGGCCCGCGACCGCCGCGGCCGCGGTCGGCCCGTGGGCGCGGAGCGCCGCCGCCGCGACCGGCTCCGCGAGCTCCAGCACGATGGCGCGCAGCACCGGGATCCCGACGATGAGCACCGTGAGCGCGACCGCGTACACGGTGTAGGCGAGGTCCGTCGGCGAGGCCCCGCCGCGCTCGAGCCGGAGGGCCCTGACCGTGCGGAGGACGCGCCTCGTGCTCACGCGGCGTCGCCGACGAGCGCGATCGACCGGTGCGCCACGGCCTCGCGGAGCACCGGGCTGTGCGTCGCGAGCACGAGCGTGCGGCCGTCGTCGAGCTCGGCGCGGAGGATCCCGATCACCAGCTGCAGCCGGTCGGGGTCGAGCCGCTGCTCGGGCTCGTCGAGGAGCAGGACGTCGTGGGGCCGCACGGTCGCCATCGCGAGCGCCGCCAGCTGGGACTGGCCGCTGGACAGCTCGTGCGGGAAGCGCCGGGCGAGAGGTGCGAGCCGCCACCGCTCGAGGTGCGCCGCCGCGCGGTCGCGGGCGGCCTGCGCGTCCATCCCCCAGGACGCGGCGATGACGGCGAGGTGCTCGGCGAGGGTCAGGTCGCGCGCCACGGGCGGGTGGCCGATGGATCCGGACACCGCGCGCCGGAAGGCCGGGTCGCGCTCGTCGACCGCCCGGCCGGCGACGCGGACCGTTCCCGCGCTCGGCCGCGTCAGCCCGGCGACCACCCGCAGCAGCGTGGTCTTCCCCGCGCCGTTCGGGCCGGTGACCGCGACGGCCTCGCCGGATGCGACGGCGAGGTCCGTCGGCCGCAGCAGCGGGACCCCGTCGACGACCACCGACACCCGCTCGACCTCGACCGCGTCCCCCATCCGCACATCCTCCCGCATGCGCCGAGGGCGGCGGGAGCCGTCGAGGGGACCGGCCGTCCGGTCAGACCTCGAAGTCGACCGAGGCCGCGGATCCCACCAGGCTCCGCACGAACGCGGCGACGCGCTGGTGCTCGGGGTGGACGTCGTACGCGTCGAGCGCGGCCCGGTCGTCGAAGTCGGCGATGAGCACGAGATCGTGGCTGCGCGCGGATCCGATCACGTCGCGTCCCACCTGGAACGAGCGGATCCCGGGCACCAGGTCGGGCAGCGTCTCGAGCGCCTCGCGGATGCGCGTGGCGTCCCGATCGAGGGCGGCGGGATCGCGGTCGGCGAGCTTCCAGGAGACGACATGGCGGAGGGTCATGCGACGACCCTATCCGCGGGCGGCGGCGCCGGGCTCAGCGCGCGTCGAGCGCCCGCCGGAGCCTGTCGGCGTCGATGCGCCAGTAGTTGTGCACGCGCCCGTCGATGAGGAGCACCGGGATCTCCTCGGCGAAGCGGTCGGCGAGGGCCCGGTCGTCGAGGATGCTCCGCTCCTCCAGCGTCACCTCGGCGGCGCGCGTTGCGTCGAGGCCGCCGAGCACCTGGGACACGACCTCGCGCGCGTCGTCGCAGAGGTGGCAGCCGGGCTTGCCGACGAGGGTGAGGACCGTTGCGCTCATCCGCCCAGCGTAGGCGAGGGCAGGAGCGGTGCAGCCCGGGCCCCGCGCGCAGGAGCGTCGCCTACGCTGAGGCGATCATGGCCGACCAGGCGAGCACCCCGATCCTCGCGTTCTTCGACGTGGACAACACGCTGATCCACGGCGCGAGCGTGTTCCACCTCGTGCGCGGCCTGCGCGCGGCCGGCCTCCTCACCGTGCGCGACATCGCGGGCGCCGGATGGAAGCACGCGCGCTTCAAGGCGCGCGGCGAGAACGACCGGCACCTCGCGTCGGCGCGCGCCCGCGGCCTCGAAGTCGTCACGGGCGTCACCGTCGCCGACATGGCCCGCCTCGCGGACGACATATACGAGCGGCACACCGCGCACGCCGTGTGGCCGGAGACGCTCGGCCTCGCGCAGGAGCACCTCGCCAAGGGCCACCAGGTCTGGCTCGTCACGGCGTCGCCGTCGTTCCTGGCCGACGTGATCGCGCGTCGCCTCGGCCTCACGGGCGCGCTCGGCAGCGCGCTCGAGGTGAGCGACGGCGCCTACACGGGCCGCCTCGAGGGCGAGTTCCTGCACGGCGCGCACAAGGCCGCCGCCGCCCGCGGCCTCCTCGCGCGCACGGGCGCGGACGCCCGCGAGTGCTGGGCGTACTCCGACTCCCGGCACGACATCCCGCTGCTCACGCTCGTCGGGCACCCGGTGGTCGTGAACCCGGATCAGGCGCTGGCCGCCCATGCGCGCGGATCCGGCTGGCCGTCCATGCGGCTGCGACGCGCGAGCATCCGGGAGGCGAGGAGGCGGGTGCGCCGCGAGGCCGCCCGGGCGGGCGGATCCACCGGGCGCTGACGCCCGCGGATCCCCGACGCCGCTGGTCGAGCAGCGCGCACCCCCGGACGCACGGAGAGGACGCCGCCCCGTCGCCGGGTCGGCGTCCTCTCCATCACGTCCTGCGCCCTCGTGGGCGCGTCCGCTCTACTTCTTGTTGCGACGCTGGTGGCGCGTCTTGCGAAGCAGCTTGCGGTGCTTCTTCTTCGCCATGCGCTTGCGACGCTTCTTGATCACTGAACCCATAGGGGCACCTCATCTGTTGCCGGACGGAACACGCGGGTGCTGAGGACCCGCGGAAAATAGCCTCAGAGGAGTCTAGCCGACATCCGAGATGCCGGAGTGACGCGACGCCTCGCCGGGCTGGCCGGGCAGCGCGTTCGACGGGTCGATGGCGGCGAGCACGGCGGACTCGGGCACGCGGAAGGAGCGGCCGAAGCGGATGGCGGGCAGGTCGCCCGAGTGCACGAGGCGGTAGACGGTCATCTTGGAGACGCGCATCATCTCGGCCACCTCGGCCACCGTGAGGAATCGGACGTCGGACAGGTCACGCGACATGGGCGGATCGACTCCTCGTTCTGCGTGACCGGCTCACGGACCTCTTGCCCCCGCGATGCGGGCGCTGGTGCGCGAGTCTAGGGGTGCGGATGGACGCCTGTCCATCGTGTCACATCCCGCATCACGCGTCCCGCGCGTTCCCCTGCTTCCGGCCGCGCAGACGGCCGAGCCCGGCCTGCCCCGCGCTGCCCGCGACGCGCGTGGCGTCGTGCACCGCGGCGGCCGCCTGGTAGCGGGTGTCGGCCCAGATCCGGCCGAGGGACGCGGCGAACGGGTAGCCGGCCGGGTCGCCGTCGTCGTCCCCGTCGGGGTCCGCCGACAGGCCGCCGCCGAGCAGTCCCGTGTCGGGATCCGCGTGCCCGTCGTCGACACCACCGTCGCCGTCGCCGACGAAGGGCGCGACCCAGGCGTCCAGCGCCTCCAGCGGCGCGGGCTCGAGGCGGTAGTAGCGGTGCTGCCCCTCCTCCCGCACGGAGACCAGGCCGATGTCGCGCAGCACGCGCAGGTGCTTCGACACGGTCGGCTGGCTGATCCCGAGCGTCTGCACGAGCTCCGAGACGCTGATCTCCCCCGTGGGCGCCTCGGGCACCGCGCGTCGGTCGAGCAGCACGCGGAGGAGGTCGCGCCGGGTGGGATCCGCCACGACGTCGAAGATGTCAGCCATCCCCGAAGGCTATTCCGTCCCGTGCTCGCAGTACCATGACGATCCGGGGCGCACGGCTCCGGAAGCGGACAGGGGACCATGCGCGTCAGGCCGGATCACGGGCGTCCCCTCCTCGGGCGCATCCGCGACTTCCTCGACTACTTCGCGCATTCCACGCCCGCCCGATTCGCGATCCTCATCTTCGCGACGCTGGTCCTCACGCTCACGACGATCCTCATGCTCCCCGGCATGACCTCCACGGGCGACCACGCGCCCTTCGCCGACGCGCTCTTCACGGCCGTGTCCGCCATCTGCGTCACGGGCCTCGCGACCGTCGACATGGCGACCTACTGGACCCCGCTCGGCCACGCGTTCATCGCGTTGGGCGTGCAGATCGGCGGCATCGGCGTGCTCACGCTCGCGTCGATCATGGGGCTCATCGTGTCGCGCCGGCTCGGGCTCAAGGCGCGGCTCATGGCGGCGAGCGACAGCAACCCGCTGCGGATCCACCACGGTCCGGTCGCCGAGGGCCAGGCCGTGAAGCTCGGCGAGATCGGCACGCTGCTGCTCACGGTCGCGATCAGCGCCCTCGTCATCGAGCTGTCCATCGCGGCGCTGCTCTTCCCGCGGATCCTGCTGGAGGGCATCCCGGTCGGCCAGGCGGCGCTCGACTCCTTCTACTACTCGCTCATGGCGTTCACGAACACGGGCTTCGTCTTCAGCGAGGCCGGCTTCGAGCTGTACCACCAGGACTACTGGTTCCTCAGCCTGCTCATGATCGGCGTCTTCCTCGGCAGCATCGGCTTCCCCGTCATCTACGCCGTGTACCGCGGGTGGCGGAAGCCGCGGCGCTTCTCCGTGCACGTGAAGCTCACGCTCTGGACCTCGCTCATCCTCATCGTGCTGGGCACGCTCGCGTACGTCGTGCTCGAGTGGGACAACAGGAAGACGTTCGCGCTCATGGATCCCGTGCAGCACGGCTTCCAGGCGCTGTTCCTCTCGGTGATGACGCGCTCCGGCGGCTTCTCCACGCTCGACATGGCCGACTTCGGGAACGCGAGCCTGCTGGTCACCGACATGCTCATGTTCATCGGCGGCGGATCCGCGTCCACGGCCGGCGGCATCAAGGTCACCACCCTCGCGATCCTGTTCCTCGCGGCGTTCGCCGAGGCCCGCGGCAGCGAGTCGATGGAGGTGTTCGAGCGCCGCATCCCGAGCGACGTGCTCCGCCTCGCGGTCAGCATCGTGCTCTGGGGCGCGACGACCGTGGCGCTCAGCAGCATCGTCCTCCTCCAGATATCCGGCGAGCGCCTCGACTACGTGCTCTTCGACGCGATCAGCGCGTTCGCCACCTCGGGCCTCAGCACCGGGTTCACGGCCGAGGCCACGGATCCCGCGAAGTACGTGCTCGCTGCCACCATGTTCCTGGGGCGCGTCGGCACCGTGACCCTCGCGGCGGCCCTCGCCGCGAGCACGCGCCGCCAGCTCTTCCAGCGCTCCGAGGAGCGGCCGATCGTCGGCTGAGCCGGCGCCCCATCCACCACCCACCCCGGACGACCGGATCAGAGAGGCCCCCCATGGGCGAACGCATCCCCCACAACGCCCCCGTGCTCGTCATCGGGCTCGGCCGCTTCGGCGCCGCGACCGCCGGGCAGCTCGCCCGGCTGGACCGCGAGGTGCTCGCGATCGACGCGAGCGAGGGCCTCGTGCAGAAGTGGTCGGACCGCGTGACCCACGCGGTGCAGGCCGACGCGCGCAACATCGAGGCGCTGCAGCAGCTCGGCGCCAAGGACTTCTCGATCGCGGTCGTCGCGGTGGGCTCGTCCATCGAGGCGAGCGTGCTCATCACGGCCAACCTGGTGGACCTCAAGATCCCGCAGATCTGGGCCAAGGCCATCAGCCAGTCGCACGGCAAGATCCTCGAGCGCATCGGCGCGAACCACGTCATCTACCCGGAGGCGGAGGCCGGCGAGCGCGTCGCCCACCTCGTCTCCGGCCGGATGCTCGACTTCATCGAGTTCGACGACGACTTCGTGCTCGCCAAGATGTACCCGCCGAAGCCGATCCGGGGCATGACGCTGCAGGAGTCGTCCGTCCGGCGGCGCTACCGGATCACCGTGGTCGGCGTGAAGACGCCGGGCAAGCCGTTCACCTACGCCACCTCGGAGACGCTGGTGTCGAACCACGACCTCATCATCGTGTCGGGCACGTCGGCCGACATCGAGAGGTTCGCCTCGCTCTCCTGACCGGCCCGTCCCCGCCGCGCGCCGCGCGCGCGCTCAGCCGGCCGCGAGCTCGCGTGCCCGGGCGAGCGCGGCGTCGGTCGCGCGGTCGAAGAGCGCGGAGAGGTCCGCCGCCTGGAGCACCTCGACGGCCCGCTCGGTCGTGCCCTTCGGGCTCGTGACCCGGCGACGGAGCTCCGCGGGCTCGTCGTCGGACGCGGCGAGCAGCTCGACGGCGCCGCGGAAGGTCCCCTGCACGAGGACGCGGGCCTCGTCCGGCGTGAACCCCTTCGACTCCGCCGTGCGGGTGAGCTCCTCGATGAGCAGGAAGACGTAGGCGGGACCGGATCCGGAGATCGTGCTGAGCGCGTCGATGCGCTCCTCGGGAACCTCGACGACGTCGCCGACCGTCGCGAACACCGCGCGGGCGACCGCCAGGTCCTCCGGGCTGGAGCGCGTGCCCGCGGCGAGGCCCGCGACCCCGCGGCCGACGAGCGACGGGGTGTTCGGCATGGAGCGCACGACGGACACGTGCGCGGGCAGCAGCGACTCGAAGGTGGCGATCGTGACGCCGGCGGCGACGCTGATCACGAGCGCGCCGGGATCCAGGTCGCCCGCGATCTCGCGCAGCAGGTCGGGCACCATGTGCGGCTTCACGCCCACGATCACGATGCGCGCCCCGCGGACCGCGCGCCGGTTCGCGTCGGCGTCCTCCTCGACGCTGGACGCCTGCACGCCGTCCCGCTGCCCGAGCGCCGCCGCGCTGGCGGCCGACCGGGTCGTGACGCGCACGTCGCCGTCGACCTCGACGCCCGGCTGCAGCAGGCCGCCGAGGA
This sequence comes from Clavibacter michiganensis, assembly GCF_002151125.1. GTDB lineage: Bacteria > Actinomycetota > Actinomycetes > Actinomycetales > Microbacteriaceae > Clavibacter > Clavibacter michiganensis_C. The sequence goes on along the minus strand of NZ_MDJZ01000016.1, from coordinate 394,174 downwards.
TGGCGCCGTTCATGGATCCGGTGCCGAGCATCGCGAGCGACGGCAGGCGGACGACGGCGGGATCGGGAGCGGACGGGGCGGGGCGGGAGTCGTCGGGCATGGCTCGATCCTAGGGACCGGGCGTCGCCCGGACGGGGCCGTCGGCGGCCCCTCGCGCGTGGCTAGGCTGAGTCGACCGGGGCATGCGCGCCCGGGCGGCCCGAGCCGTCCACGCCGGTCGAGGAGGTCCCGCCTTGAGCGAATCCCACGGCAGCAAGGCGATATTCGCCGCGCTCATCGCCAACGTCGGCATCGCGATCACGAAGTTCGTCGCCGCCTTCTTCTCGGGGTCCTCCTCGATGCTCGCGGAGGGCGTGCACTCGCTCGCCGACTCCGGCAACCAGATCCTGCTGCTCATCGGCGGCAAGCGCGCGAAGCGCCTCGCGGACGAGGAGCACCCCTTCGGCTACGGCCGCGTGCGCTACGTCTACGCCTTCATCGTCTCGATCATCCTGTTCTCGGTCGGCGGCGTGTACTCCCTGTACGAGGGGATCCACAAGATCGAGCACCCCGAGCCGCTCGACGTGCCGTGGCTGCCCATCGTGGTGCTGCTCATCGCCATCGCCCTCGAGTCGTTCTCGCTGCGCACCGCGATCAAGGAGTCGAACCCGCTGCGCGGGACGCAGACGTGGACGCAGTTCGTGCGCCGCGCGAAGAGCCCCGAGCTCCCCGTCCTGCTGCTCGAGGACACGGCCGCGCTCTCCGGCCTCGTGTTCGCCCTGCTCGGGGTGACGGCCTCGATCATCACCGGGGACGGCATCTACGACGGCATCGGGACCCTGCTCATCGGCGTGCTCCTCGTGGTGGTCGCCGTGATCCTGGGGGTGGAGATGAGCAGCCTCCTCATCGGCGAGGGCGCCTCGAAGCCGGACCTCGCGGCCATCCGCGCGGCCATCACCTCCGGCCACGAGGCCGAGTCGATCATCCACATGAAGACGCTGTACCTCGGCCCGGACGAGCTGCTCGTCGCCGCGAAGATCGCGATGCCCGCCACGAGCTCGCTGGGCGACGTGGCCGCCGGGATCGACGCGATCGAGCGCCGCGTGCGCGAGGCCGTCCCGGTCGCCCGCGTCATCTACCTCGAGCCCGACGTGCGGGTCGCCACGCGCTGACCCGGCGCAGCCCGCGACGAGCCGCAGCTTCGCGGTGTGCACTGCGCGCGCTCCGCTCCGTCCCGCCCTGCGACCATCGCGGGCGGACGGGGCCCAGCGCTCCGCCCGCGTCCGATGCTCGAGCGCTCCGCTCGATGCCCGACCGCTTGAGGAGAGCGCCGATGACGCACGCGACGAAGGCCGCAGCAGCGGCAGCCCTCGCCCTGGGGCTGATCCTCACCGCCACCGGGGCCGCGCATTCCGAGGCCCGACCTGCTCCCGCCAGCGCCAGCGCCAGCGCCAGCGCCACGGCGAGGATCGCCCCGGCCGGCTCCCGCCCGGACGCCGCGTCGCAGGAGCGCCGGCGCACCAGCACGGGGAACCGACACAGCGGAGGCCGGAACCCGCAGCCGCCGCATCGGGGACGCGAGTGCCGCGGCTGCCCGGGCTGACCTCGGGGACGGCGGATCAGGCGCCGGCGCGACGCTCCGCGAAGAACGCGTCGAGCAGCGCGGCGCACTCGTCCGCGGCGACGCCCGCGAACACCTCCGCGCGATGCGGCAGCCGACGATCGCGCAGCACGTCGTAGAGGGATCCCGCGGCGCCCGCCTTCTCGTCCCACGCGCCGAACACGACCCGCGGCACCCGCGCCGCGAGGATCGCCCCGGCGCACATCACGCACGGCTCGAGCGTGACGACGAGCGTCGTGCCCACGAGATGCCGGTCACCGGTCGTCGCCGCGGCCTCGCGCAGGGCCTCGACCTCGGCGTGCGCGGTGGGATCCTGGCGCGCCTCCCGGAGGTTGCGCCCGCGCCCGATGACGGCGCCCGACGCATCCACCACGATGGCGCCCACGGGCACGTCGCCGGTGGCCCCGCAGGCCCGGGCCTCGTCGAGCGCCACGGCCATCCAGCGATCGAAGTCGCCGGGCACGCGCAGGTCCAATCGCGTTCCCCCTTGCTGATTGAATGGAGCCTATGCGAGTCCACGTAGCCGACCACCCGCTCATCACGCACAAGCTGACGGCGCTGCGGGACCGCACCACCCCCTCCCCCGTCTTCCGCAGCCTGGCCGACGAGCTGGTCACGCTGCTGGCCTACGAGGCCACGCGCGACGTGCGCGTCGAGACCATCACGGTGCAGACGCCGGTGGCGCCCGCCGAGGGCCTGACGCTCAGCGACCCCAAGCCGCTCGTCGTCCCCATCCTCCGTGCCGGCCTCGGCATGCTCGACGGCCTGATGCGCCTCATGCCCAGCGCCGAGGTCGGCTTCCTCGGCATGGTGCGCAACGAGGAGACGCTGCAGCCGGACATCTACGCCGAGCGCCTCCCCACGGACCTCTCCAACCGCCAGTGCTTCGTGGTCGACCCCATGCTCGCGACGGGCGGATCCCTCATCGCCGCCATCGAGTACCTCTTCGACCGCGGTGCCGTCGACGTCACGTGCATCTGCCTCATCGCCGCGCCCGAGGGCCTGAAGGCCGTCGAGGAGGCGACCGCAGGCCGCGAGGTCACCATCGTGCTCGGCGCGCTCGACGAGAAGCTGGACGAGGTCGGCTACATCATCCCGGGCCTCGGCGACGCGGGCGACCGCCTGTACGGCACCGCCGCGCACTGACCCGCGCGCTCTTCCTCTCCGGCGCCCGCTCCCCTCGGGGACGGGCGCCGATGTGCGCTCGCGCACGATTCCTGCGCGTCCCGCACGTTTCCGGCTCCTCCTGTTGACACGGGCGCACGGATCCGTGCAAGCTCTCACCATGACTCTGAACGCGCACGTCCTGACCTCCTCCGAGGCCTCGGGAGTCGCCGGCATGATGATGCCCGGCCGTGTCGCGATGTCCTGTCGAATGTCGGCCTGACCCGCCGCCTTCGCCCGAGCGGTCCCGCGACGCGTCCGTCGCCGACCCTCCTCGCCGTCACCGGCGCATCCGCCCCCTGAGGCGTCTCGCACTCCCCCGAGGTCCCGCGCACTCCAGCTGCGCCGCACCCGCATCATCACAAGGACTCCCGCCATGTCGCTCGCGACCATCGATCCCGCCCGCACCCCCCTCCGTTCCGCTCCCGCCGCCCCCGTGCTCCGTGCGGCCGCGCCGCTCCGCAGGGCGCAGGCCGCTCCCTCCCCCGCCACCACCGCAGCCGTCGCCGAGCCGACCACCGCCCCCGCTCGCCCGGCACGGCTGCGCGCCGTGCCCGAGGGCACCGAGGCACGCGGCTTCGCCATCTACGTCGGCCTCGACGAGCTCAAGGCCGCATCCGCCGGCACGGACCTCGGCACCGTCGTCGCCGCGCTCAAGCGCCTGGCGGCCGAGCTGGCCCCGGGCGTCGAGACCCACGCCGCCGTCGCCCTCGCTCCCGAGGGAGCGGGCGGCCGCGACATCGACGTGGTGCGCCTCGCCCTGCAGGATCCGGCTGCCGTGGCCCAGCACCGCGAGCAGCCCGAGGACGAGGACCGCACGGACAGCGGCGTGACGGTCGACCTCTCCCGCAAGCGCGTCGTGCTCGACGGCGAGGCGGCCCCGCTGACCTACAAGGAGTTCGAGCTCCTCCAGTACCTGGTGCTCCGCGAGGGCCGCACGATCGAGCGCTCCGAGCTCATCGCCTCCCTGTGGTCCGCGGCGGACGAGGACGACGTGCCGAACGAGCGCACCATCGACGTGCACATCCGCCGCCTGCGCTCGAAGCTCGGCCGCTACGAGGAGATCGTCCGCACCGTGCGAGGCGCCGGCTACCGGTTCGACCGGCACGCGGACGTCGCCGTGAACCACGCCAGCACGCAGTCGCCCGACCTGTTCTGAGCTCGGCTCGGGCGCTCAGCCTGCCCTTGCGGAGCTGTGGGCGATCTCCCAGCACATCGGGTCGATTCCAGGTAGCGGGGCGTTACGGGATCGTTATACAGTCTTCTCGTCCCCACCGTTTGCTGTGGCGGTGGAGACGGAATGTGATTGCAGGACACTCCTGGTGCAAGGGAGAGGGCCGGCCCCATGCCTCTGGGGTCGGCCCTCAGTCATGTCCGGCGCAGGCCCCTCCGGCATGTCCGGCGCAGGCCCCTCCGGATGCTCCCCGGTGACGCTCAGTAGACTTCCCCTCGACAGCGTGCGCCCGATCCCCATCGCGATGCGCACCGGACGAGGAGACCTGGTGGGCGAGACAGCGGACGCCGTGCGGGCCTGGGAGTCGCTGTTCCGGGCGCAGGTCAGCGTCATGCGACGCCTCAGCGCCGAGTTCCCCAGCCGCGAGCTCTCGTTCAACGAGTACGACGTGCTGTTCAACATCTCCCGCCAGCCGGAAGGGCGCCTCCGCCTCCGCGACCTCAACCAGCACGTGCTCCTCACCCAGCCGAGCGTGAGCCGCCTCATCGACCGGCTGGTGACGCGCGGCCTCGTCGTGAAGTGCGGCGACGAGAGCGACGGGAGGGCCACCATCGTCCGGCTCACGGACGCCGGCGACGCGGCCTTCCGCGCGGTCGCCCGGGTGCACATGGAGTCCATCGCCTCGACCGTGGGAGGGGCGCTCACCCTCGAGGAGCTGAACACGCTGCGCACCCTCACCGACAAGCTGCGCGGGAGCGTCGCCGAGGCCTAGGCCCCGGATCCCTCCGCCGCGATCGGGCGGGCGAACGGGCCGCCGCGGGCGACCAGCAGGCGCAGGAGCGACATGACCAGGTCGGCCGCGGTCACGATGCACGCCGCCCAGCCGACCGCCGTCGTGAGTGCGGCTGCGGCGGGACCGCCGAGCTCGGCCGCGACGAGGACGGCGACGACCACCACGCCCGCGACCGACGCGGCGACGGCGTCCACCGCCGAGAACGGCGGCACCGTCTCGGCCGCGGCGGGACCACGTCGGCGGCTGCGAGGGGCCACCCGGTGCAGGCCGTCGCGGATCCGGGAGACGCCGTACGCCGCCTCCGCCGCCTCGAGCGGGAGGAACGTCGCGCCGAAGACCACGTCCGCCGCGGTGCGCTCGCGGATCCGCCGCAGGGTGCGGATGTGCAGCGGCAGCCGCACGACCACGGGCAGGGCCCACCACCACGCGGGCTCCAGCATGCCCTGGATGCCCGCGGCCACCAGGTACACCGCGACGAGCGCGTAGGCGACGAACCGGAGGACCGGGCCGACGCCGATGCGGAGGGAGGCCAGGCGCGCGCGACGCCGGTCGCCGACGTCGGCGGCCGACCCGCCCCGCGTCAACCGGGCGACGTGGGCACCCCATCGGTCGCGGCGCTCGCGCATCGCGCCCCACGTCACGGAGGTGTCGACGCGTGCGCGCGCTCCGGGGACGAGGGCGGAACGGTCGTCGCCGGCCAGGAGGGCGGCGAGCACGCCCTCCGAGGGAGCGGCCGACGGGGAGGCCGGGTCGCGCGCGGGGAAGCGGAGGAGCGTGGCGGGAGCCAACGGCACCGGGCCGGTCAGGCCGAGGTCGGCCCCGGTCTCCACGGCGCCCATGGCCCAGTGGCGCTGCAGGAGCCGGAGCGCGCCCGCGAGGGGGCCGCGGGAGCCGCTCGGTCGCGGATCCAGGCCGGCCGACACCGAGCGGGCATCGGGGTCCCGCTCGAGCGCGTCGCACAGGAGCTCGAGGACGCGGGGCTCCAGCTCCGCGTCGGGCGAGACGAGCAGCACGCGGCCCTCGTCGCCGACCAACCGGAGGGCGAAGCCGTAGGCCGACCGGAGCGAGCTCTCGCGCGGGCCGCGGTCGATGACCGTGACGGCCGTGCTGGCGGGACCGGCGCCGGGATCCGCGTGCGCGTGACGCCCGTTGAAGGTCCGGGCCACGGCGAAGGTGTCGTCGCGGCTCCCGGCGACCACGACGACGACGCGCTCCGGCGGGCGGGTCTGACCGAGGATCGACGACAGCGTGCGCGCGATGGTGGATCCGGCGTCGCCCGCCACGACGACGACCGAGACGGCGTCGCGCGGGGTCCGACCGGGGTCCTCGGACGGGGGCAGGGGCGTGCTCTCGTTGCGCATGGGCCTCTCGACGACGGCGGGTCACGAACGGCGGTCGGACCCGGACGGACGCGCACTGCCATGTGCGATATTACGTGCCGCCCGGCTCCGTGCGCGCAGCGACCACGGCCCGGTCGCCCGCGAGGCGCCGTCCTAGGCTCGATGCATGAGCGACGACGACGCCCCCGACCGCGGATCCGCCGACCGGGAGGGTGCCGCCGAGGCGCACGGCCCGACCATCGTGTGGCTCCGTGACGACCTCCGCGTGGCCGACAACCCGGCCCTGCACGCGGCCGTCGAGCGGGGCGAGCCGATCGCGGTGCTGTACGTGCTCGACGAGGAGAGCGAGGGGATCCGCCCGCTCGGCGGCGCCGCCCGCTGGTGGCTGCACATGAGCCTCTCGCGGCTCGGCGAGTCGCTCCGGGATCTCGGCTCGCCGCTGGTGCTGCGCCGCGGGAAGGCCGCGGACGTGATCGACGACCTGGTGCAGGAGGTCGGCGCGGGCGCCGTGCTCTGGAACCGACGCTACGGCGGCGCGGAGATCGCCGTCGACACGGCGATCAAGAAGGACCTCGGCGACCGCGGCCTCGACGTCCGCAGCTTCCAGGGGTCGCTGCTCGTCGAGCCGTGGACGGTGGCGAACAAGCAGGGCGAGCCGTTCCGCGTCTACACGCCGTTCTGGAAGACCGCGCAGGAGCGGGAGGAGCCGCGGAGGCCGCTGCCCGCGCCGCGCGAGCTCGACGCGCCGCGGAAGCCGCCGCGCTCCGACGACCTCGACGGCTGGGGGCTCCTGCCCACGACGCCGGACTGGGCAGCCGGTCTCCGCGAGGCGTGCGATCCCGGCGAGGCGGCCGGCCTGCAGCGCCTCGAGGACTTCGTCCACCACGAGCTCGAGGACTACGCGGCCCAGCGCGACGAGCCCGCGGCGATGACGACCTCGCGGCTGTCGGCGTACCTGCGCTGGGGCGAGGTGAGCCCCTTCCAGGTGTGGCACCGGATCCAGCGCACGCGCGGGAAGAAGGTGGGCGGCGACGAGGTCAACGCCACCAAGTTCCTCTCCGAGCTGGGCTGGCGCGAGTTCAGCTACCACCTGCTGTACCACCACCCCGACCTCGCGACCCGGAACTTCACGCCCCGCTTCGACGGGTTCCCGTGGGAGGAGCCGCGCGACGAGACGCTCGGCGCCTGGCAGCGTGGCGAGACCGGCGTGCCGCTCGTGGACGCCGGCATGCGCGCGCTGTGGAAGGACGGGCACCTGCACAACCGGGTGCGGATGGTCGTCGCGTCGTTCCTCATCAAGAACCTGCTGATCGACTGGCGCCACGGCGAGCAGTGGTTCTGGGACACGCTGGTCGACGCGGACGCGGCGAACAACGCGGCGAGCTGGCAGTGGGTCGCGGGATCCGGCGCCGACGCCGCCCCCTACTTCCGCGTCTTCAACCCCGTGCTGCAGGGGCAGAAGTTCGACCCGTCGGGCGAGTACATCCGCTCCTACGTGCCCGAGCTCGCGCATGCGCCGCGCGACGTCGTGCATGAGCCGTGGAAGTCGATGGGCGACCTGGTCGCGAGCGCCGAGGACGACGCCGACGACGCGGCCGACGGCGGGCTGGCGGCGTATCCGGCGCCGATCGTCGATCTCAAGGAGTCGCGGCAGCGGGCGCTCGCGGCGTACGACGTGGTCAAGGACCGCTGACCCCGGGGGGCCCTGCGCGTGATCCGCGCGGGCCCCGAGCCGGTCGGATCAGGCGCCGTCGCCCTGGTCGCCCCCGCCGCCGAGGCGCTCCGCGCGGTCATGGCGCTCGCGGATCCCGCGGCCGCGCTTCACGTCCTCGCGCTCCGCCGCGGCCTTCTTGTCGCTCACCTTCGTGTCGCGCGGCGGCAGCTGGAGCGTCTCCTCCGCGGCGATCCCCGCCTGCAGCTGGCGGCCGCGCTCGAGCTCCGCGTCGAACTCGGCGCCGAACAGGAGCGCGAGGTTCGCGATCCAGAGCCAGAGCAGGAACACCACGACACCGGCGAGCGCGCCGTAGTTCTTCGCGTAGCTGGAGAAGTTGGTCACGTAGAAGGCGAAGGCGACGCTCGCGACGACCAGCACGAGGAGCGCGATCGCGGCGCCCATGCTCATCCAGCGGAACTTCGGCTGCTTCGCGTTCGGGGTCGCGTAGTAGAGGATCGCGATGAGCAGGACGATCGCGAAGGCGAGCACCGGCCACTTCGCGATGGACCAGACGATCTGCACGGTCGGGCCGAGGCCGAGCGCGCTGCCGATGGCGTCGGTGACGGGTCCGGAGATCGCGATGATGAGCGCGCAGATCAGCAGGATCACGATGCCGATGACCGTGACGGCGAGCTGCATGGGCTTGAGCTTGAGGAACGGGCGGCCCTCGGGGATCTCGTAGATGCGGTTCATCGCGCGGCTGAAGGCGCCGACGTAGCCGGACGCGGACCAGATCGAGAGGACGACGCCGGAGACGAGGGCGAAGCCGGCCGCGGGCGATTCGACGAAGCCCTGGATCACCGGCCCCAGCAGCTCGACCGCGTCCGGCGCGATGGGCCGGACGACGTCCATCACGGCGTCCACGGTCGACCCGCCCTGCCCGAACACGCCGAGCAGGGAGATGATCGCGATGAGCGCCGGGAACAGCGACAGCACCGCGTAGTAGGTGAGCGACGCCGCGATGTCGGTGCACTGGTCGGAGCCGAACTCGCGCATGGTCTTGCGGAGCACGTACTTCCAGGACGGCTTCTCGATCTCCGTCGGGGAGTCGGGCTTGCGCGCGTCCTCCTCGTCGGGCCGATCCTGGATGGTGCCGGCCGTGTCTCGTCGTGCCACTGGTGCCTCCGTGGTGTGCTCGGGTCGGATCCCCTCCCCCAGAGTGGCCCGTGCGCGGCGGCGCGCCTAGGCCGCGCCGACCCGGGACGCCTGCCAGCACGCGCGTGCGGTGGGGCGGGAGCGCGTCTCGTACACTCGCCGAGGGCCTCGCGCGGCCGCGGATCCGGCGCCCGCCGGAACATCCGACCGCTCGCGCGCGTTCCCCTCCCTGATCGCCCGAGCGATCACCGTGCTCCGCCCCGGCCTGCACGGACGCCGCCAGAGCAGAGGACCACGCATGCTGCGCACCATGATGACCGCGAAGATCCACCGCGCCACGGTGACGCACGCCGACCTGCACTACGTCGGCTCGGTCACGGTCGACCGCGACCTGCTCGACGCGGCGGACATCCTCGTGGGCGAGCGCGTCAGCATCGTCGACGTGACCAACGGCCAGCGGCTCGACACCTACACGATCGCGGGCGAGCGCGGCAGCGGCGTGCTCGGGATCAACGGGGCGGCCGCGCACCTCGTGGACGTCGGCGACGTGGTGATCCTCATCGCGTACGGCCAGATGACCACCGAGGAGGCCCGCGCGCTCGAGCCGCGCGTCGTGCACGTGGACGCCGGGAACCGCATCCACGCGGTGGACGCCGATCCCACCGCCCCGCCCGCCCCCGGCCTCGAGCGCTCCCCCCGGGCCGAGCCGGTCTGACCCGCCCTCCAAGGATCCGGAACTGTAGCGGGTCCCCCAAACGACGGACACAGGCGCTTCCCCCCAGTCCGGGGTACATTCCCGCGCAGGTCGGGGGATCGTCAGCGTGCGCGGCTACCGTGTAAGCATCCGGTACGGCTCTTCGGGTGAGCGGTACCGCACCAGCCGGTTCGTCTGCGGGTAACAGACGTTCACGTGCGCAGTCCGGCCCGGGCCTCGAAGGCCCGGGCCGGTCTCATCTCCCCGGCCGTCCGCCGGTCACCGTCCTTCGGCGCGCCGCCTCCGCCGCTCGTCGCGCTCCGCGTCGGCCGCCGCGGCCTCCTCGGGCGTCGGCGCCGTGCCGCCCCGGTGCCGCGGCTGCCACCACGCGCCGCGGCCGTCCACCGGGTACGTGGACTGCAGCTCGTCGACCAGCTCCTGCAGCTCGAGGCGCAGGGCGTCGGTGACCTCGCGCGGATCCGCATCCCGCGCCACGGGGATCCGCTCCCCCACGCGCACGTGCACCGGCACGCCGATGCGGTCGCGCATGCGGATGCGGCGGTTCTTCGTCAGGAGCCGGTGGCCGCCCCACACGGCGACGGGCACGATCGGCACCCCGGCCTCGGCGGCGAGCCGCGCGGCGCCGGTCTTCAGCTCGCGCACGCGGAACGACGCGCTCACGCCCGCCTCCGGGAAGACGCCGATGAGCTCGCCGGCGCGCAGGGCGGCGACGGCGTCGGCGTAGGCCGAGGCGCCCGCCGTCATGTCGACGCTGATGTGGCGCATGCGGCGCATCACCCAGCCGACGCCGGGCTTGTGGAACACGCTCCTCTTCGCCATGAAGCGGATCCGCCTGCGGTTGTGCAGCCACGTCGCCCACTCGACCAGCGCGAACTCGAGGTAGCCGAAGTGGGTCATGGCGATGACGGCGCCGCCGGTGTCGGGGATCCGGTCCCGTCCGTCGGCGACCAGGCGGAGGCGGAGGGATCCGAAGAGCGCGCGCCCCAGGGTGACGGCGGTGCCGTACACGGGCTCGCGGGTGCGGCGGTTCATGCCCCGACCCTACGGGGACCGGATCGGCGCCGACCGGGAGCCGGCCCTCCGCGGATGGAGGGGATCGGCTCCCGGCGGCGCGCGGGTCAGCGCCGACGGCGGGCGGGATCCAGCCAGTAGTTCGAGAAGCCCGTGTCGGCCGGGTTCACGTTGAGGCCGGGCGGCACGATCTCGTCGATGCGGTCGAGCGTCGCGGCGTCGAGCTCCAGGGTCGCGGCGTCGAGCTGCGACTCGAGCTGCTCCATGGTGCGCGGGCCGATGATCGCGCTGGAGACCGCCGGGTGCCGCAGCACGAACGCGAGCGCGAGGTGCACGAGCGGCACGCCGAGCTCGTCGGCGAGGGCGCCCAGCTGGTCGGCGGCCTCGAACTTCGGGTCGGACGGGTCGTAGCGCGACGGGTCGCGGTCGTTGCGGTGCGTCTTCGGGATGTCCTGGCCCTTGCGGTACTTGCCCGAGAGCCAGCCGCCGGCGAGCGGGCTCCAGACGAGCGTGCCCATGCCGTGCCGCTGGGTGGTGGGCAGGAGGTCCGCTTCGACGCCGCGGGTGAGCAGCGAGTACGGCGGCTGCTCGGTGACGAAGCGGGCGGTGCCGCGCTCGCGGGCGGCCCACTGCGCCTCGACCACCTGGCTCGGCTGGAACGTCGACGACCCGATGTAGCGCACCTTGCCCTGCGTGACCAGGTCGGTCAGCGCGCCGAGGGTCTCCTCGATGTCCGTGTGCTCGTCCGGCCGGTGCATCTGGTACAGGTCGATGTAGTCGGTGCCGAGGCGGCGCAGCGAGTCCTCGACGGCGCGCATGATCCAGCGTCGCGATCCGCCGCGGAAGTTGGCCTCGGGCTTCATGCCGTTGAAGAACTTGGTCGCGAGGACGAGGTCGTCACGGCGGCCGGACTGCGCGATCGCCTTGCCGACGATCTCCTCCGACTCGCCGTACGCGTAGATGTCGGCGGTGTCGATGAAGGTGATCCCCGCGTCGATGGCGCGGTGGATCACCCGGATCGACTTCTCGTGGTCGGTCTCGCCCCAGGCGCCGAACATCATGGTGCCGAGGCAGAGGCGCGAGACCTCCACGCCGGTGCGTCCGAGGTGGGTGGTGGGCTGGTCCGTGGACTGCTCTGTCATGAGCGCCACGCTACGCGCTGGGCGTCAGGGGCGGCCGCTCTCGGCGTCGACGCTCGCGTCCTCGGCGGGCGCGACGTCGGCCTCGGTGGATGCTCCCGGCTCGACCGTGGCCTGCGCCTCGTCGTCCATGGTCTCCAGCGTGATGTCGGCCTCCGGGGCCTCCTGGCCGTCGGCGTCGAGCGGCACGATGTAGTCGCCGAGACGACGGCGGGCCGCCTCCTCGCGCTGGACGCGGATCCGCTCGAGCTTCTCCTCGCGGAGGCGCAGGCGCTCGGTGTCGACCTCGACGCGGCGCACGGTGACGCCGCGGGTGGGGCCGGCGGCCTTGGCCGGGGTGGTCTTGCGGCTGGGCTCGCGCTTCGCGGCGTCGCTCGCGGGCTTCCGCGACGGGGCGGTGCCCGACTTGGCGGCCGCCGAGGCGGGCTTGGTCGACACGGCCGGCGGCTTCCCGGATCCCGGGCACCGCTCGTGATTGCGACCGTGGTCGAGGATGTTGCCCGTGGCCATGCCGACGGGGTTCGCCTTTCCGCAGACCGAGCACTTCGTCGCGGGGGATGCTGCCACGTTCGATACCACTTTCCATCGCCGCGCCGTCGCCGGACCGAGGATGCCGGTCGGCCGGACGGCACTCCTTAACGCTACCCGACATGGGAGGTGCGGGGATACCGGCGTCCCCGGACCGGGCGCGTCAGGCCGGCGTGCAGGTCGTGCGCATCCGCACCACGACGGCGCCGTCGGCCTCCTCGACCTCGAGGTCCACCGCGACCGACGCGAGCTCGCCGAGACCCGTGAGGTGGGTGCCGCCGCAGGGGATGCGCGCGGTGCCGTCCGGCAGCTCGCACACCCAGGAGCGGCGCGACGTGAGCAGGTCGCCCTCGCGCTCGATCCGCGCGGCGGCGCCCGACGCGACCCACCCGGCGAGCGTGGCGTCGACCTCGGCGCGCACATCGTCGAGGCGGTCGAGGAGCGCAGCGGGGACGAACCCCTTCTTCCGCAGCGACTTCCCGAGGCGGTACGTGTCGACCGACGACCACGGGCCGATGCGCGAGGTGCCGATGGCGAGGGCGTCGAAGCCGGGGGCGCCGAGCGCGTCCTCCGGCACGTCCTTGGTCCACGCGGAGGCGAGCGCGCGGTCGAGGGCCAGCGAGGCGAGGTGGCAGCCCGTGTGGCCGGCGCTCAGGGCGCGGCGGTGCTCGGGATCCACCGCGACCTCGACCGCGTCGCCCGCGCGGACGTCGGCGTCGCCGGGCACGACGTGCACGGCGACGAACGACCAGCCGTCCGCGCCCTTCTTGACCGGGACGTCGGCGCCGACGTGGAGCGCGGCGTCCCCCGCGGGATCCGTCGACGCCGCGCCGACCAGGCAGTCGAGCACCTCGATGCCCGCGCCGCGCACGCGCAGCACGGCGCGGTCGGCGGGCTGGTCGGGCCAGGCCGCGTCGACGGGGTGGCACGCGGTCGCGTCGAGCACGACGGCGCGCGTGCCGTCGGCCAGGTCGTCGACGCGGAGGACCGTGCCCTCGGAGGCGACGGATCCCGCCGGGTAGGTCACGCGCGTGGGCGGCAGGGCGACGGCGCCCGCGGGGGTGGAGGTCATGGCGGCTCCCGGCTCGGTGTGCCTCGATCCTCGCAGACCGGGTGCGCGGCGCAGGCCCGGCGGATCACGCGGGTGCCGGCCCACGCGAGGCCCCGCAGCCGAGCAGCCGCCTCAGCACCGCCCGCTCGAGGAGCGTCCACGCGGCGCTCGAGAGCAGGTACAGCGCCGCGGCGAGCGGCGCGATCGCGGCGAAGACGACCGTGACGAACGGCAGCACGCGCATCATGCCGACCATCCCGGGGAGCGCCGGATCGGCCGGCGCGGGCGGGCCCTGGAACCGCAGGTCGGCACGGCGGCGCACCTCGATCACCACGGCGAGCAGCCCGAGCACGACGACCGCGACGACGAGCGACGCGACGCCCATCCCGGCCGCCGCCACCGCGTTCGACCCCAGCGGGATGCCGGCGAACGGCGCGGCGAGCAGCACGTTGGCCTCGCCGCCGATGCGCGCGTGCGCGAACAGCGCGTAGACGGCCGCGAGCACGGGCGCCTGGGCGAGCGTCGGCAGGCAGCCGGCGAGCGGAGATGCGCCCTCCCGGGCGTAGAGCTCCTGCGTCGCGCGCGACAGCCGCTCGGGCTTCCCGGCGTGCCGGCGGCGGATCTCGGCGAGCGCGGGGGCGATGCGACGGCGCTGGATCTCGGCGCGCACCTGCGCGACGCCGACCGGCACGAGCAGGGCCCGCACGCCGAGGGTCAGCAGGATGACGGCCACGCCGGTCGCGGAGGCGCCGGCGAGCGGGTGGATCAGGTCGGCGAGGCCGACGACGAGCTGGGACAGCCCGTCGAGCACGGCTCGGACGGGGGCGATCGATGTGGGGTCCACGGGGTTCCTTGCGACGAGAGCGGAGGGGGTCCGTCTGGTCGTCGCATGCGGGCGCACGCCGGGTCCACGCCGCGCGGTGGCGGCGGATGACCCCTGCAGGCCGCGGTCAGGCGGCCGGGAGCGGCGCAGGCACGACGACCTGCAGCCGGCGACCCGGCGCCCGGGAGCGCTCGTGCCCGTCCGCGTCCGGATCGCTCGAGGAGACGAGCACCGGCAGGTCGACGTCCTCGTCCGGGCCGAGCGGCGGCGCGGCGGATCCGACCAGGCCGCGCGCGACGGCGATCCGCACCAGCGCGACCGCGGCGGCCACGGAGGCGGCGCCGAGGAGGGCCGCGAGGAGGATCGCGGGAGTGACGCCCGCGCCGCCCAGCACGACGTCGCCCACCAGAGCGAGGACGCGGCCGAGGGCCTCCAGGACGATGGGCATGCCCGACGGTAGCACCGGGCCCATCGCGCGCACGAGGGCGGGGGGCGGCGCACGCGAGCACGTGGGCCGCCGACGCCGGACACGCCGCCCTGCCCGGCACTCCGAGCTACCGCGCAGTGCGTGATACTGTGCGACGCATGAGAGAGGCCGACTGATGGACACCACGCAGCTGCTCAAGGGCGCGCTCGACACCGCGGTGCTCGCCGTGGTGCAGCACGACGACGGGTACGGCTACGACATCGTCCGGCGCCTCCGCGACGCCGGCCTCGGCGACGTGGGCGACGCCTCCGTCTACGGCACGCTCCGCCGCCTCTACGCGGCCGGCGCGCTCTCGAGCTACGTGGTGCCGTCCGAGGGCGGACCGCACCGGAAGTACTACGCCATCAACCCCGAGGGCCGCGAGCTGCTCGCCGGGCAGCGCGCCACCTGGGCCGCCTTCGCCACGGCCATGAGCGGGCTCCTCGGCGAGCCGTCTCCCGCGCCGACCCCCCGCACCCGGAAGGCCGGCGGCACCGGCGAGGGCCCCGTGCCCGCATCCGTGAACGTCCGCACGATCGGAGAAAAGCCGTGAACACCGCAGACCCCACCCTCGACACCCGCATCCAGGCCTTCGCGGCCGCCGTCCGCGCCCGGCTCGCCGACCTCGACCCGGAGGACGTCGACGACCTCACGGGCGGGCTCGAGGCCGACCTGCAGGAGGAGGCCGCGGATCACAACGGCGCCCTCGAGCTCGGCGACCCCGCGCGCTACGCGGACGAGCTGCGCAGCTCGGCGGGGCTGCCGGAGCGCGTCACGGAGACGTCGACCGCCTCGCCGGTCGCCCTGCTGCGGCAGCGCATCGAGGAGACCGGGCGCCAGACGCTGAGCACCGTGCGCGCGAACCGCGAGCTCTCCGCGATCCTGGATCTCCTCCTCACCTTCCGCCCCGTGTGGTGGCTGCTGCGGGCGTGGGCGGGGTACCAGTGCGCGGTGCTCGCGCTCACCGTGCTGTTCGGGAGCGCCGGCGGCTTCGAGCTGATCCCGGGCGGTCCGATCGGGTGGCTGCTGCTCATCGGCATCACCGCCGTCAGCATCCAGTGGGGCCGCGGCCGGTGGGCCCCGAACCCGATCATGCGGACGACCCGAGCGGTGGTCAGCGCCGCCACCGCCCTCGCGCTCCTGGTGCTCATCCCCCTCGCCATCACGAACGGGACCGAGGCCGGGTACGTCGACGAGTCCTCGTACGGGACGAGCTACGAGCAGCCGGGTCTCCTCCTCGACGGCAAGCAGGTCACCAACCTCTTCGCGTACGACGCGGAGGGGGACCTCCTCGATCGCGTGCAGCTGTTCGACCAGGACGGCGAGCCGCTGACGACCATCGGCTCCTACGCGACGGAAGGCGCGGCCATCGATCCCGCGACGGGCGAGCCGGTCACCCCCGCCGACGGAGCATGGAACGTCTTCCCCCTCGGCGGCGCGGACGCCGCCCTCGTGACCGGGACGATCGACGGCAGCCAGACGGTGGTGCGCCCGCCGTTCGCGAAGGCCCTGCCGCTCGACCCGGATCCCGGGACGACCCCGACGCCGTCGCCGCCCGTCGCACCGGATGCGTCGCCGCCGGCCGAGACGTCCGCGCCCTCGCCCGCTCCCGCCGAGGAGCCGGCCCCGTGAGCGCGCTCCTCGACCACGGTCGCCCGACCCGCGGCACCGGCGGCGTCGCCGCGGAGCTCGGGCGGCTGACGGCGCGCGAGCGGGAGATCCTCGTGCTCGTGGCGCGCGGCCTCTCGAACGCGGAGATCGCCGGCCGCCTGTTCCTCGCGCCCACGACCGTGAAGACGCACGTGAGCCGCACGCTCGACAAGCTCGGCGTGCGCGACCGCCTGCACGCGACGATCTGGGCGTACGAGAACGGCGTGGTGGAGCCGCTCGCGACGACGCGCTGACGGGGACGCCACGCGGGAGACGAGAACGGCCCGCCAGTGGCGGGCCGTCTCACTCTGTCTCAACCAGAGGTGCGCATCCGGAGGATGCTGTGCGCCCGGAGGGATTCGAACCCCCAACCTTCTGATCCGTAGTCAGATGCTCTATCCGTTGAGCTACGGGCGCAGTCGTGCGGCGATGATCTCCGCGAGCGGCGATCAGGCCGGGAGACAGACTACATGCTGCGGGGCCGCCCCGCGAATCCGCGCCGTGGACCGCCCGCCGCGACCCTGCCGCTGTCCGAGGGAGCCCGGCTGCCGGCCGCCCCGACCCCCGCTCATTAGGCTGGATCGACCCGAACCGCGAGGAGCGACCCTTGGCATCCTGGACCGATCACGTCGTCTGGTGGCACGTCTACCCGCTCGGCTTCACGGGCGCGCCGCAGACCCGCGAGGACCTCGCCGGGCCCGACGGCTCCTCCTCCGCCAGCCCGGACGCGGCGCCGGAGCACCGCCTCGACCGCCTCCGCGCCTGGCTCCCGTACCTCGTCGACCTCGGCGCCAACGGCCTGCTCCTCGGCCCGGTCTTCGACTCCGAGACGCACGGCTACGACACCCGCGACCACCTGACCGTGGATCCGCGGCTCGGCGACGACGCCGACCTCGACGCCCTGGTGGCCGACGCCTCCGCGCGCGGCGTGCGCGTGCTCCTCGACGGCGTCTTCAACCACGTCGGCCGCAGCCACCCCATGTTCGTGCGGGCGCTCGCCGACGGGCCGGGATCCGAGGCGGCGTCCTGGTTCCGCTGGGACGAGGCCGGCGAGCCCGTCGGCTTCGAGGGCCACGCCGCCCTCGTCACGCTCGACCACGACTCCGAGGCGGTGCGCGCGCACGTCGCCGAGGTGATGATCCACTGGCTCGACCGCGGCGTCTCCGGCTGGCGCCTCGACGCCGCCTACGCCGTCCCCGCGTCGTTCTGGGCGACCGTGCTGCCCCGCGTCCGCGAGCGCCACCCCGACGCGTGGTTCGTCGGCGAGATGATCCACGGCGACTACGTCGGCTACCGGGCCGAGTCGACCATCGACTCGATCACGGCCTACGAGCTGTGGAAGTCGGTCCGCAACTCCATCGCGGAGCTCAACCTCTTCGAGCTCGACTGGACGCTCACGCGCCATGCCGAGCTGCTGCCGTCGTTCACGCCGCAGACGTTCGTGGGCAACCACGACGTGACGCGCATCGCCTCCGCGGTGGATCCCCGCCACCTCGGCCACGCGACCGCCCTCCTCTTCCTCCTCCCCGGCATCCCCTCGATCTACGCGGGCGACGAGCGCGGCCTGACGGGCGTGAAGGAGGACCGCGCGGGCGGCGACGACGCCGTGCGCCCCGAGTACCCGGCCTCGCCCGAGGAGCTGCACGACGACGACGGGGCCGCGCGGATCCGCAGCCTCCACCAGGAGCTCGTGGGCCTCCGGCGCCGGCACGCCTGGCTGGTCGACGCGCGCCTGGAGACGTCCGGCCTGACCAACACCGCGCTCACGATCACGCTGCGCCCCTCGGGGACGGGAGCGGCCGGCGGCGTCGCGCCCGGATCGCCGGAGGCCCTGCGGCTCGTGCTCAACCTCGGGGACGAGCCGGTGGAGGTCGCCGGGTCGACCGACGGCCGCGAGGCGGGCGACGTGGGCGGCGACGGCCGCGTGCCCGGCCACTCGTGGGCGGTGCTCGCCGGCGCGTAGGCACGGCTTGCGGCGCTCGGCGGGCGCCCGCGCGCCCGGAGCGCGGCCTCACCCGCGTCAGATGGCGCGGTGGGGCCAGCCGTAGACCTCGGCGAGGAGCGCGGCGCGGGCGGCGTGCGCCGCGGCCTCCTCCTGCGCCTCGGCGTCCGGATCCTCGTCCGCGGGCGCGAAGTGGCCGTCCGCGATCTCCGGCTCGTCGTCGTCGTCGAACGGCCGGTGCGTGAGCGGCCACTCGACGGCCGTGAGCGCGGGCCAGGAGGCGGGATCGGTGGCGTCCGCCTGCGGCTCCCCGGGCTCATCGACGCCGAGGAACCGTTCGTCTCCCTCGCCCTCCTCGACCGCGCGCAGTCCCTCTCCGTCGCCGTACGGCGCGAAGAGGAACTGCGAGAAGTGGCGGGTCACGGCGTCAGGCTAGTCCGCCGGGGGCCTCGGGAACGGCGGTCGACCGGGGTTGTGGAAGGCTGCCCACTACCTGATCGCGGACGACCTCGGGATCAGTCCCCGGAGCGTCCCGGCTGCCCCAGCGTGACGGCCTCCGGGCGCTCCACGGTGCTCCGGATCTCACCCGTCGCGTCGGGGTCGAGGATCGCGTCCATGACCTCGAGCACGTGGAACGCGAGCTCGCCGGACGCCCGGTGCGGCACGCCGCGACGGATGGCGTCGGCCATCTCCGCCAGCCCGCAGCCGCGGCCCGCGTCGACGAAGCCGGCGCTCGGCTCGACGTCGGTCCACTCCCGGTTCTCGGACGTGGCGACCTGCACCTGCCCGGAGAAGTGGTTGGGGTCCGGCACGGAGAGCGTGCCGGCCGTGCCGTAGACCTCGATGTTCGGGATCCGCGTGGCCCAGATGTCGAAGCTCATGGTCACGGTGGACACCGCGCCCGACGCGTGCGTGAGCACGGCGCTCACGTGCGTGTCGACGGTGACGGGGATCTCGCGGGCCTCCGGGTCGGAGGCGGCGGAGCGCACGCGGTCGGACCGCAGCGAGGCGCCCTGCACGCGCGTGATCGGGCCGAGCAGCGTCACGAGCGCCGTCAGGTAGTACGGACCCATGTCGAAGAGGGGTCCGGCCCCCGGCTGGTAGTAGAAGGCGGGAGCCGGGTGCCAGAGCTCGTGGCCGGGCGCGCCCCAGAAGGCGTTCGCGGCGACCGGTCGGCCGATCGTGCCGGCGTCGAGCACGGCGCGCGCGGTCTGGATCCCGGTGCCGAGCACGGTGTCGGGCGCGGATCCGACGCGGAGACCCTTCTCCTCCGCCAGCCGCAGGATCGGCTCGGCCTCCTCGGGGCTGAGCGCGAGCGGCTTCTCGCCGTAGACGTGCTTGCCCGCCTCGAGCACCCGGAGGTCCACCTCGGCGTGCGCGGCGGGGATGGTGAGGTTGAGCACCGCGTCGATGCGCGGGTCGGCGATCAGGTCGTCGACGCTGAGCGCGTCCACGCCCTGGGCCTCGGCGACCGTGCGCGCGCGGTCGAGGTCGAGGTCGGCGACGGCCACGAGCCGCACGCCCGGCAGCGTCTCGAACGCGGCGAAGTACTGCTCGCTGATCTTCCCGACGCCGATGATCCCGAGGGTCATCGCGTCGTCGTCGTGCTTCAGCGTGCTGCCCACAGGAGGCCCCTCTCGATGATGGTGCGGACGTTCGGGTCCTCGACGACCTCGATGCGGTGGCCGGGGGCGGAGACGAAGATGCGGCCCTCGCCCCACTGGCGGGTCCAGATGGCGGGCGCGGTGACCGGGCGGTGCCACGGATCCCACGGCCGCACGGTCTGCGTCGTGGTCGCGAGGACGTCGTTGTACTCGTCGCTGAGGACCCAGTACTGCTCGGTCACGAGGTCGAAGTCGGCGATCCCCTGCGTGATCTCGTGCGTGCGCCCGAGCTCGGTCATCTCGACCGTGTACGGGATGTAGTTGTCGGACTGCTCGCCGGTGCGCTCGGCGGGGTCCTTGCCGGCGTGGTGGGCGAACTGGCCGCCGATCATGTGCAGGTAGTCGGCCGTGTTCCGGTACGAGTCGGCGATGCCGCCGTGCCAGCCGGCCATGCCGGTGCCGGCGATGACGGCCGCGCGGAGGCCTGCCATCTCCTCCGGCTCGATGGTCGTCATGGTGTTGGCCTGCACGATGAGGTCGGTCGCGGCCATGACGTCGGCGTCGGCGTAGACGGCCGAACCGTCCTCGACCCGGACCTCGAAGCCGTTCTCCTCGAGGAACGGGATGAACAGGCCCGTGGTCTCGACGGGCATGTGGCCGTCCCAGCCGCCGCGGACTACGAGGGCCTGGCGGGCGGCGGTCACGCGAGCGCCGTCCCGGTCGGGCGACCGCGGTGCGGGCGGGCGGGCGTGCGGGGGATCTGCGTCACGTGCGACTCCTTCGTCGGGAGCGCCCGGACGACCGCCGGGCACGCGTCGAACGCTACGCACCGCCGGTCGGCCGGGGCAAGCAGGGTGCGCGCGATCCGAAACGTTTCACTCGGCCGACGACACGGTGCCCGTCGCCGCGTCGGCGGGCGGCGCGGTGCTGGCGCGCACCACGAGCGCCGTCGCGAGGTCGAGGCGCGTGGGCTCGTCGCTGCGCCCCTCGCGGATCCTGAGCACCATGCGCGCCGCCGCCTCCGCCATCTCGCGCACCGGCTGGCGCACCGTGCTCAGCGCGGGCGAGACGATGCGGGCGAAGGGGAGGTCGTCGTAGCCGAGCACGGACAGGTCGTCGGGGATGCGGATCCCCCGCTCGCGCGCCGCCTCGTACAGCCCGAGCGCCTGCTCGTCGTTGCCGGCGAAGATCGCGGTCGGGCGCTCGGCGGCGTCGAGCAGCTCGCCGCCCGCGCGGTACCCGGCGGTGCGGCCGAAGTCGCCCTCGACCTCGACGAGCGAGACCGCGGGTCCCGCCGCCTCGAGCGCGCTGCGGAACCCGGACATGCGGGCGCGCGAGTAGAGGCGGTGCGGCGGGCCGCTGATCGCGCCGATGCGGGTGTGCCCGAGCCCCAGCAGGTGCTCCCCCGCGGCGTGGCCGCCCTCCCAGTTGGTGGATCCGACGGCGGGCACGTCCGCGGCGGGCGACCCCGCGGGATCCACCACCACGAACGGGATGCCGCGGCTGCGCAGCTGCCGCTTCTGCGCGGGCGCGAGGTCGGAGAAGACGAGGACGAGGCCCATGGGCCGGCGCTGCATGACGCCCGCCATCCAGTCGCCGTCGAGCGCGGTGTCGCGCCCGTGCTCCGTGACGATGACGCTCAGCGCGTGCTCGCGCGCGACGGCCGACACCCCGCGCAGCAGGTCGACGGAGAAGCCCGTGTCGACGACCTCGAGCACGATCTCCAGCAGCGCGCCGTGCGGCCGCTCGGCCCCGCGACGGCTGTAGCCGTGGAGCTCCATCAGCTCCTCGACGCGCGCGCGGGTGGCGGGCGAGATGCCCTTGCGGCCGTTGAGGACCTTGCTGACCGTGCCGATCGACACGTTCGCCTCGCGCGCGATGAGGCCGAGCGTGGTGCCCGAGCCGTGGTCGGGATCCGGCGGCCGTGGCGCGTCGGGAAACGTGTCGCTCATGGGGGTGATGCTAGGCCGGGTCGAGCCCGGCGACGACGCCCCGGCCCTCGCGGCCCTCGCGGAGCTAGGCGGCGAGCCCGGGCACCGGCGCGCCCGGGTCCTCGGCCGACGGCCGCTTCGGAGGGACGTTGGCGGGATGGACCTCGAGATCGTCGGCGACCTCGACGCCGACGACCCGCGGGGCGAACCGGTCGCCGTCGACGACGATCCAGTTGCCGACCAGCAGGAACGCGTCGTCGCCCGCGGTGAGCGGACCCGTGACGTGGAACGGGCCGTAGGCGGGCTCGTCGAACGTCACGCGCACCGCGACGCCATGGGCGAGGCCCGCCACCGAGGAGGGCAGCTCCGTCGGGGTCGCTCCCTCGTCCGCGGCCCTCGGAGCGAGGCCCTGGATCTCGCCCGCGGCGCTGAGCGAGGTGTCCGCGACCGACAGCTGGCCGTTCGCGCCCGTCCGCACCGCGCCGTCTACGGCGTACAGCCCGTAGCGCGGCGAGCGGATGACGACGCTCACCACGCCCCCGGGCGACAGCGCGGAGAGCGTGTCGCGGATGGCCTGCACGTCGCGCCGAGAACGGCCCGTCGACAGCTGGTCGAGCATCTGGCGATCCATCCGAGGAGCGTATCGGTCCGGGACGCCCACCTGGGCCATGGCCGGCGAGCGCGGGGACCGGTGACGGACCGGGAGGAGATGGCGGAGACGGTGGGATTTGAACCCACGGTACCCATACGGGTACTCCACCTTAGCAGGGTGGTGCACTAGGCCGAACTATGCGACGTCTCCAGACGTTCCCGTCCACTGTACCGGACGCGGCGGCATGCTCACATCCCCGCCCACCGGGGTACGCGCCCGAACGGGGGGTGCGGCGCGGTTGTCCCCCATTCGACGGACACGTAGTGTCGGTGTCGACGCGTGTGCCGGACCCGACCGGCTTACCCCGCGCGTGTCGCTGTGTCAGCCCAGAGATGTCCCGCTCGCCCACGTGGCCGCGGCCCCGGATCCCCCGAACCGGCGCCGCTCACCCTCACGCACGCGACGACGTCGCGAGCCCCCCGTGGGCGAGAACACGAGATTCTCGTCCGGCGGAGGATTCGGGTCGAAAGCTGAACGAGATAGACGGGTCCCCGCTGCATAGGGTGTGCGGCGGGGTCCCGTCGCCCTCATCGGGATCCGGTGCCGCGCATCACCCGAACGCCTTCGAGCACGTGACCGTGCCCGCGTCCGTGCCCGTGATCGCCTCGGGAAGCACCGTGGGCGCCGAGGGCGCCGGCTGGGATCCGCCGTCCGCCGCGGGGGCGCTGGGCGATGCCGACGGGGCCGGGGTCGGCGCAGCCGGCTGCTCCGCCACCGCGCCGAGACCCGTGTTGCCCGCCTTGACCTCGAACGGGGCGTCGGCCTTCAGCAGCTGCATGAGCTGGTCGCCGTCGGCCTTCAGCGGCTGGACCTTGCCGGCGTAGACGCCGGTGCCCGCCGTCGTGCCGGGGTACTGCAGGAACCGCACCTGGTCGAGCGGGATGTCCTTCAGCGCCAGCGCCATGGAGGCCATGGTCTGGTAGTCGAGCGACGTGGAGCGCTGCATGTTGTCGACCGCGGCCTTCGCGAGGCCGTAGACGCGCGTGGGATCCGAGAGCGTGCTCGACTGCTTCATGGTGCGCACGAGCGCCGACAGGAACACCTGCTGGTTGCTGATGCGGGCCAGGTCGCTGCCGTCGCCGACCGCGTGGCGCGTGCGGAGGAACTGGAGCGCCTCCTTGCCCTGCAGCGTGTTCTCGCCGGCCGGGAGGTCGAGGTCGGTGCGCTTGTCCTTGAGCGGGCTCGCGAGGCACACGGGCACGCCGCCCACGGCGTTGGACATCTCGATGACGCCGTTGAACTCGATGAGCGCGGCGTACGGGATGTCGAGGCCGGTGAACTGCGCCACGGTCTTCGCGACGCACGGCAGGCCGCCGTCGGAGAGCGCCGAGTTGAGCGGCGCCGCGGACATGGCCGGTGCGGTGCCGGATCCGTCGCTGCGCTCGCAGGCGGGGATGGGCACGACCATGTCGCGCGGCAGGCTGACGACGGTGGCCTGCGAGTGGTCGGCCGAGACGTGCAGCACCATGTTCACGTCGTTGAGCGCGCCGTCGGTCTTGCCGTAGCCGTCACCCTGCCCCTGGCGGGTGTCGGATCCGGCGAGCAGCACGTTGAAGCCGCCGTCGAGCGCGCCGACTCCGACCGTGGTCTGCTCGGTGCCGTCGCTGATGTCGACGGTGTTCGCCTGGACGGACCTGTTGAGGTCCCACGCGGCGATGGTGACGACGGAGAAGCCGCTGACCGCCAGCACGGCGAGCGCCATCGCGGTGCCCTTCAGCAGGGCCCGGGTCGCCGTCGCCTTGCGCAGCCGACCGTGGCGGGCGATGACGGGGACCTTCGCGGCTCCTCGGGGGCGCAGGGGCGCGTCGCTCATGCGGATCCTCTCCGGGCGGAGGGCGTGGGATTCGAACCCACGAGACATCTCTGCCCACCAGTTTTCAAGACTGGCTCCATCGGCCGCTCGGACAGCCCTCCCGATGCGCGCGCTCCCGCGTGGCGGGCGACGTGCGATCGATCAGGATCCTACCGGTGGCCGGTCGGCCCGCGGTGGTGCGGCCGGGTGACCGCGCGGGAGGCGCCACTCTCGCACGCGGGGGATCAGAGCGGGCTGAACTCTCCCCAGGTGGGGAATCGGTCGCCGCCGCGCGTCAGAGGCGGGCAGCCCGCGGTGTCAGCGACCGGGCTCGATGAGGGCCTTGGCGTGCCGCGTGCTGCCCCCGTCGAGCTCGGCGAGGAGGGCCGGCAGCTCGTCGAGGGAGAGGATCCCCGTCACGAGCGGCACCACGTCGACGGAGCCGTCGGCGAGGGCGCGCATCGCGCCGAGGAAGTCGCCGTGCGTGTACGCGAGGGATCCGACGACCGTGAGCTCGCGGCTCTGCCAGTCGCCGTACGACACCTCGGACGCGGCCATCGGGTAGCCGAGGAGCGCGAGCGTGCCGCCGCGCCTGACCAGCTCGGCGCTCGGCTGGAGAAGGGCGGCGGCGCCCGTGCACTCGTAGAGCACGTCGGCGCCGAGGCCGTCGGTCAGCTCGAGGAGCCGGTCGCGGAACCCCTGCCCGGGCTCGTGGACCTCGGCGAAGCCGAGCTCCGTCGCGGCCCGGCGGCGCGCGTCGGACGGCTCGACGACCACGACGACGCCCGCGCCCGCGTGGCGCGCGTGCTGCGCGGTGAGGAGCCCGATCGGCCCGGCGCCCTGCACGACGACGACGTCGCCCAGGCCCTGGCCCGCGCGCCGGACGGCGTGGAAGGTCACGGCGGTCGGCTCGACGAGGCCGAGCTGCTCGTCCGTGAGGCCGTCGAGGGCACGCACGACGCGGCGCGCCGAGACCCTGACGTGCGTGGCGAAGGCGCCGTGGGCGGGCGCGCCGTCGGAGATCCCGTTGGCCTCCGCGAAGGCCGTGTCGCAGGTGTCGCCGTGGCCGGCGCGGCACATGGCGCAGGTGCCGCAGGCGGGGCCCACGCCGGCGACCACGCGGTCGCCCTCGGCGACCGAGGTCACGTCGGCGCCCGCGCGGACGACCGTGCCGGTCCACTCGTGCCCGAACACGGCGGCGGGGACGAAGCCGGCCGCGGCCCACGCGTGGGTGTCGGTGGCGCACACGCCGGTGTAGCGGATCCGGACGACGACCTGGTCGGGCGCGGGCTCCCCCACCTCCTCCTCGTGGAAGGCGAGGGAGCGGTCGCCGTCGACGACGGCGTAGCGGGCGGTGATCGCGGAGGGGCCGGTACGGGTCATGCCTCCATCCTCGCGCGCGTCAGAGGCGGGCGAGGACCGCGGCCGCGCCGTTCTCGGTGATGGGACCCGTGACCTCGCTGGCGACCGCGATGACCTCGGCGGGCGCCTGGCCCATCGCGATGCCGCGGCCGTGCTCGCCGGCCCACTCCAGCATCTCGATGTCGTTGCGGCCGTCGCCCATGGCGATGACGCGCGTGCGGGGGATCCCGTGCAGCTCGCGCACGCGCTCCATCGCGGTGGCCTTGTTCACGCCGTCGGGCGCGATGTCGAGCCAGGCCGTCCAGCCGATGGAGTAGCTCACGCGGTGCAGGCCCATGCGCTCGACGACGTCCTGGAAGTCCTCCAGGTCGTGGCCGGGCGAGATGACGACGACGCGCGTCGCGGGCACGTGCAGGAGCTCCTCGAACTCGACGTGGCGGCCGTTGGCCTCGAGCACGCCCGCGGGGAAGTCGCCACCGGAGCAGAGGTACACGCCCTCCTCGTCCTCGACGGCGTAGCGGCCGCTCGCGAGGTGCGGGCGGATCCTCTGCAGCACGTCGGCCGGGTCGAAGGTCTCGACGAAGCGGCGGCTGTACCCGGTGGGGGCGTCCGCGTCGCGCTCGAGGACGATGGCGCCGTTCGAGCACACCATGTACCGCGGGTGGATGCCCAGGCGGTCGACGATCGGCAGGGTGTCGGCCACCGAGCGGCCGGTGGAGGGCATGACCAGGTGGCCGATCTCCTCCATCCGCCGCACCTCGCGGATGACGGACTCGTCGAGCGAGCCGTCCTCGCCGAGGAGGGTGCCGTCGATGTCGAGGGCGATGAGGAGGCGGTCGGCGTCGGTCACGCGCGGGGTCATCGGGCGGCCTTCGCCGTGGCGGGCGTCAGCGTCTCGAGGCCGCCGAGGTAGGGGCGCAGCGCCTCGGGCACGCGCACCGAGCCGTCCTCCTGCTGGTGGGTCTCGAGGATGGCGACGATCCACCGCGTGGTGGCGAGCGTGCCGTTGAGCGTCGCGACGGGCGAGGTGCGGCCGTCCTCGCCGCGGAAGCGCGTGCCGAGGCGGCGGGCCTGGAACGTCGTGCAGTTCGAGGTGGAGGTGAGCTCGCGGTAGGCGTCCTGGGTGGGGATCCACGCCTCGACGTCGTACTTGCGGGCGGCGCTGGATCCGAGGTCGCCCGCCGCCGTGTCGATGACGCGGTAGGAGAGGCCGAGGTCCTGCATCATGCGCTCCTGCATGGCGAGGAGGCGCTCGTGCTCGGCCTCCGCGTCGGCGGGGTCGACGTAGGAGAACATCTCGAGCTTCTGGAACTGGTGCACGCGGATGATGCCGCGGGTGTCCTTGCCGTAGGAGCCCGCCTCCTTGCGATAGCAGGTGGACCAGCCGGCGTAGCGGACGGGGCCGTCGGCCAGGTCGAGGATCTCGTCGGCGTGGTACCCGGCGAGCGCCACCTCGCTCGTGCCCGTGAGGTAGAGGTCGTCGTCGTCGAGGCGGTAGACCTCGTCGGCGTGGGCCCCGAGGAAGCCGGTGCCGGCCATGATCTCGGGCTTCACGAGCGTGGGCGTGATGAGCGGCACGAGGCCGGCCTCGAGCGCACGGGCCAGGCCGAAGTTCATGAGCGCGATCTCGAGCTGCGCGCCGATCCCCTTGAGGAAGTGGAAGCGGGCGCCGGACACCTTGGCGCCGCGGCCCATGTCGATGGCGTCGAGGATCTCGCCGATCTCGAGGTGGTCGCGGGGCTCGAAGTCGAACGTCGGCTTCTCGCCGACCTCGCGGATGAGCGCCCAGTCGTCCTCGCCGCCCGCGGGGACGCCGTCGACGACGATGTTCGGGATCCGGCGCATGGCCTCGTCGAGCGCGGCCTCGGCCTCCTGCGCGCGCTCCTGCGCGGCGGTGACGCGGGCCTTCAGCTCCTGCACCTCGGCGATGAGGCGCGGCTTGTCGGCCTTGTCCGCCTTCGCGACGAGCTTGCCGTGCGCGTTCTGCTCGGCGCGCAGGCCCTCGAACTCGGTGATCGCCCGGCGGCGCTCGGAGTCGGCGGCGACCGCCTGGTCGACCACCTCCACGGACGCACCCCGCAGCTCCTGCGAGGCGATGACGAGGTCGGGATGGTCGCGGAGGGTCTGCGGATCGATCACCCCGTCACTCTAACGAAGCGGGTCGGAGGCGGCCGGGCGTCAAGCCCCCGGACGCCGACGCGCGACCGGGCCAGGGTCGGGAGGGGACGCACGAGCGCGCCCGCCGGGCACCCGACCCGGCGACCGAGGGGAGAGGAACGGACATGGCGACCACGACCGAGGCCGACGCGGGCGCACCCGCCGGCGGATCGAAGCTGAAGCAGGCGATCACCGGCCCGCTGCTGTTCCTCTTCATCCTCGGCGACGTGCTCGGCGCCGGGATCTACGCGCTCATGGGCACGCTCGCCGAGGACGTGGGCGGCGCGCTCTGGGTGCCGCTGGTGGTCGCGCTGCTGCTCGCGCTGCTCACCGCGGGCTCCTACGCCGAGCTCGTGACCAAGTACCCGAAGGCGGGCGGCGCCGCGATCTTCGCCGAGCGCGCCTTCCGGCTCCCGATCGTGTCGTTCCTGGTGGGCTTCTCGATGCTCGCGGCCGGGGTCGTCAGCGCCGCCGGCCTGTCGCTCGCGTTCGCCGGCGAGTACCTCTCGACCCTGCTGGCCCCCGTGATGGACGTGCCGCGGATCCCCGCCGCCATCGTCTTCCTGCTCCTGGTCGCGGCGCTCAACGCGCGCGGGATCACGGAGAGCATGCGCGGCAACGTCGTGATGACCGTGATCGAGCTGAGCGGCCTCGTGATCGTGATCGTCGTCGTGGCCGTGATGCTCGGCGGCGGGGGCGGCGACGTGTCGCGCGTGACCGAGTTCCCGGAGGGGTCGGACGCGGCGCTCGCGACGCTGTCGGCCGCGATCGTCGCCTACTACTCGTTCGTCGGGTTCGAGACGAGCGCGAACGTGGCCGAGGAGGTGCGGGATCCGAGCCGCGTCTACCCGAAGGCGCTGTTCGGATCGCTCGCCACCGCGGGAGTCGTCTACGTGCTGGTGGCGCTCGCGAGCTCCGCCGCCCTCTCCCCCGACGAGCTCGCGGAGTCGACCGGCCCGCTGCTCGCGGTGGTGCAGGCGACCGGCGTGGGCATCCCGGGGTGGGTCTTCAGCCTCATCGCGCTCGTGGCCGTGGCGAACGGCGCGCTGCTCACCATGATCATGGCGAGCCGCGTGACCTTCGGCATGGCCGACCAGGGCCTCCTGCCCGGCGTGCTCGGGAGGGTCCTGCCGAACCGGCGGACGCCGTGGGTCGCCATCGTCGTCACCACCCTGGTCGCCGTCGCGCTGACCTCGGTCGGCGACGTGGGCACGCTCGCCGAGACCGTGGTGCTCCTGCTGCTGTTCGTCTTCATCAGCACGAACGTCGCCGTGCTGGTGCTGCGGAAGGACCGCGTGGAGCACGCGCACTTCCGCGTCTGGACCGCGGTCCCCGTGCTCGGGACGCTCTCCTGCGTGCTGCTGCTCACCCAGCAGAGCGGTCAGGTGTGGCTGTTCGGCGCGATCCTCGTGGCCGTCGGCGTCGTGCTGCACCTGATCAGCCGGGCCACCGGCGCGCGCTCGAAGGACGTGGACCGCGACCGGGCGTGATCAGGCGTCCGCGCCCGCGCCGGGCTCGGCCGAGACGATGCCGCGCAGCCAGTCGCGCGCCTCGAGGAACACGTCGTCCTCGTACCGCTCGCGGTAGGTGCTCCGCGCCCCGTCGGCCCGCGGGTACGAGCCGAGGAAGGTGACGCGCGGGCTGAAGCGGCGGATCCCGAGCAGGGCGTCGGCCACGCGCTCGTCGTGCACGTGGCCCTCCGCGTCGATGACGAAGCGGTAGCGGCCGAGCTCGTCGCCGATGGGCCGCGACTGGATGAGGGTGAGGTTCACCCCGCGGGTGGCGAACTGCTCGAGCATGTCGAGCAGGGATCCGGCCCGGTCGTCGGGCAGCTCGACGATGAGGCTCGTCTTGTCCGCGCCGGTGCGCGCGGGCAGCGTGGTGGCGCGGCCGACGAGCACGAAGCGCGTGACGGCGTTCGGGTTGTCGCCGATGCCGCGGGCGACGGCCTCGAGCGGCTGGCTCTCCGTGATCCGCGGCGGCGCGATGGCCGCGTCCGCGGTCCCGCCGTCCAGGAGCGACATGGCCGCGGCGACGTTCGACGTCGCGGGCACGTGCCCGTGGGTCGGCAGCTCGCGCTCGAGGAAGCGACGGCACTGGCCGTAGGCGACGGGATGCGCGGCGACCGTGCGCACGTCGGCGAGCGCCGTGCCGGGTCGCACGACGAGGTCGAAGGAGACGGGCACGAGGTGCTCGCTGAGGATCCGGAGGCCGGGGATGTTCGCGAGCGCGTCCTGCGTGGCCGTCACCCCGCCCTCGACCGAGTTCTCGATGGCGATCATGGCCGCGACCGACGTGCCGGACACCACGTCGGCGAGCGCCTCGGACGCGTTGTTCACCGCGCGCCAGGTGCGCCCGCGAGCGGCCTCGACCTGCGTGAGCGCGGCCTCCGTGAAGGTGCCGGACGGGCCGAGGTAGCTGTACGTCTCGTCGGGTCGGGGGGTCTCGGGCATGCCTGCACCCTAGATGGGAATCGGCGGGGGCCGGTGCCAGGATGGATCCATGCATGACCGCGCAGGCACCGCCGCCCTCCCGTCCGACCTCGTCGACCTCGACGAGCTGATCCGGGCCTATCACGACCTCCACCCCGACGTGGAGGATCCGGAGCAGAAGGTGGCGTTCGGCACCAGCGGCCACCGCGGCAGCTCGCTGAAGACCGCGTTCAACGAGGACCACATCCTCGCCATCACGCAGGCGATCGTGGAGTACCGGGCCGAGCAGGGCATCACCGGACCGCTGTTCATCGGCCGCGACACCCACGGGCTCTCGAAGCCCGCCGAGGACACGGCGCTCGAGGTGCTCGTCGCCAACGGCGTGCGCGTGCTCGCCGACTCGCGCGACTCCTGGTGCCCCACCCCCGCCCTGTCGCACGCGATCCTCCGCTGGAACCGCGACGACGCGCACGGCGACGACGACGTGGCCGACGGCATCGTCGTGACCCCCAGCCACAACCCGCCCGCCGACGGCGGCTTCAAGTACAACCCGCCGCACGGCGGCCCGGCCGACTCCGACGCCACCGGCTGGATCGCGTCGCGCGCCAACGCGATCATCGCGGGCGGCCTCGTCGACGTGAAGCGCGTCGCCCTGGACGAGGCGCGCGCGCGGGTCGAGGGCTACGACTTCCTCGGGCACTACGTGGACGACCTCGGCTCGATCATCGACATGGCGGCCATCAAGGAGGCGGGCGTGCGCATCGGCGCGGATCCCCTCGGCGGCGCGTCCGTCGAGTACTGGGCGGCCATCGGCGAGCGCTACGGCCTGGACCTCGAGGTGGTGAACCCCGAGGTCGACCCCGCGTGGTCGTTCATGACCCTCGACTGGGACGGCAAGATCCGCATGGACCCGTCCTCCTCCTCCGCGATGGCCAGCGTGCTCGCGCGCAAGGACGACTTCGACATCCTCACCGGCAACGACGCCGACGCCGACCGGCACGGCATCGTCACCCCCGACGCCGGGCTCATGAACCCGAACCACTACCTGGCCGTCGCGATCGACTACCTCTACGCGCACCGCCCGCACTGGCGCGAGGACGCAGGCGTCGGCAAGACGCTCGTCTCCTCCAGCGTGATCGACCGGGTCGCCGAGTCGCTCGGCCGCCGCCTCTGGGAGGTGCCGGTCGGCTTCAAGTGGTTCGTGCCCGGCCTCATCGACGGATCCGTGGGCTTCGGCGGCGAGGAGTCCGCCGGCGCGAGCTTCCTCCGCATGGACGGCAGCGTCTGGACCACGGACAAGGACGGGATCCTGCTCGCGCTGCTCGCCGCCGAGATCCTCGCGGTCACGGGCAAGACGCCGAGCGTGATCTACCGCGAGCTCACGGAGCGCTTCGGCGACCCGGTCTACGAGCGCGTCGACGCCGCCGCGACCAAGGACCAGAAGGCCACGCTCGGCAAGCTCGACGGCGACGCGATCACCGCCACCGAGGTCGCGGGCGACGCCATCATCGCCAAGCTCAGCACCGCGCCCGGCAACGGCGCCGCGGTCGGCGGGGTCAAGGTCGTCACGGAGAACGCGTGGTTCGCCGCGCGCCCCAGCGGCACCGAGGACGTCTACAAGATCTACGCGGAGTCCTTCGTCGGCCTCGACCACCTGCACGCGGTCCAGGCGGAGGCCAAGCGGATCGTCGACGCGGCCCTCGGGGCCTGACGGGAGGACGCGGCACGGGGCGCGTTCGCATCCGCGGTGCCTACGCTGGGGACATGCGCCATTCCGGGGATGTGGACGCGTTCGTCTGGGACGAGCCGTCGATGCACCCCGCCGACGGTCCCGCCGGGGCGGCGCCGGTCGTCGACAGGCAGGTGCGGCTGCCGGACGGCCACGCGCGTCGGCGGATCGTCGCGCTGGCGTCGCTGCTCGCGGTCGTCATCGCCGGCATGGTCGTCACGCACTCGGACGGCCGCGGGCTGTGGCCGGACGTCTTCTACGCCGCCGCGATCCACCTCGCGCTCATCGCGGTGATGCCGCGGGTCGACACCGTCGTGCACGGCGCGGCCGTGCTGGTGTGGTGCACAGGGATCGAGCTGCTGCAGATCACCGGGTGGCCCGCGATCTGGGCGCTGCACGTGCCGCTCTGCCGCCTGCTGCTCGGCACGGGGTACGACCCCGTCGACCTCGCCGCCTACGCGGCGGGCGTGCTGCTCGTGCTCCTCGTCGACCGCCTGCTGCGGGTCGGCCGCGGGCTCGACGACGTGGGCTAGGAGACGCTCCAGAAGTGGACCTCGGCGCCCGGGTGCTCCGTGGTGATGGTCTCGTCGAGGTCGCGGTAGTCGTTGTCGAGGTTGTGGCCGACCATCTTCACGATGTTCCCGCCGTCCTTCGGCTCGATGGCGGAGACGATCTGCGTGTGGTCGGGCGAGGCGTTGCGGTTCCAGTCGAAGATGACGATGTCGCCGACCTTGAGCCGGTCGCGGTCCGCGAGCTCGAGGCGCGTCACGCCGAGCGTAGACGCGTTCGCGGCGAGCCACCTGTCGAACGTGGGCACGTGGATCCACGCGTAGGTCCAGTCGGATCCGCCGCCGCGGTTGTGCCACTCCGTCGTCATCTCCCAGCCGCGCTGGATGAGGGTCTGGCTCACGAAGTTGACGCAGTCGCCGCCGGACGGGTTGAAGTTCCCGTACTCCTCGAGGTTGTAGGCGTCCCAGTGGGCGAGCGCGTACTGGAGCTGCGCGTCCACCGGCGTCTGGGCGGCGTACGCGGCGGTCACGGTGGTGAGGGGCGCGTCCCCGGCCATGACCTGGACGTCGGCGGACCGGTCCTCGTAGTCGGCGGAGCGGGGCGCCGTGACCGTGACGGATCCGTCGCCGTCCACCTCGAGGTCGGTGCCCGCGACGCCCGCGAACATGACGGCGGTGGCGGACGAGAGGCCGGCGCCCGTGAGCGTGACGGTCTGGCCGCCCGACACGGAGAGCGTCGCGGGCTCGACCGCGGAGACGGCGGGCGAGGTCGCGGACGACTCGCCGTCGGCCGCTCCGCCGGCGGTCGCGCGCGGCGCCGGCTCCTGGCGCGTGCAGGCGGCGAGGACCGCGGTCACGGGGACCGCGAGCGCGGCGGCGAGGATGCTGCGGCGGCGGATGTCGGCGATCACGTGCTGCTCCGGGAGGTAGGGGGGACCCGGGTCCCGGGCTCGTCCAGGGTAACCCGACGCCCTGCGGATCGACTCCGCGCGACGCCGCGCCTAGGGTGGCGGGATGAGCGTCGACGTGACCCACGACCCCGACGGCTCGCGCTACACGCTGTGGCTCGACGGCGAGCGCGCGGGCTTCGCGGACTACCTGATCCAGGGCGACCGCATCGTCTTCACGCACACCGAGATCGACCCCGCGAAGCGGCGCGGCGGCCTGGGCGGCGAGCTGGTGCGCGCCGCGCTCGATGACGTGCGCGGCGGATCCCGTACGGTCGTGGCCGCGTGCCCGTTCGTCGCGGAGTGGATCGACGAGCACCCCGACTACCGGGAGCTGCTCGAGCGGGGCTGAGCGGGTCCGCTCGCGAGGCGCACGCATGCGCCCCGCGAGTCCGCTCCCCCCCCGACGGGTCGCCCCGTCGCCCGCGGTCGCGAACGGAGCCTCGACGCGAGGTTCGATCGGACCGCCGTCGCCGCTCGGCCCCGCGGGGCCGGAAGGACGACGTGGCGACACTATGCGCGCCGACGCCCGCTCACGGTGGCCGCGTCGCCTCGTGGACAGCCGGGACGCCGAGCGGACAGCGGCGCTTCGCCAGGCGGACAGTCTCCGATCAGGGGACGCGCGTGAGCCACTCCGGCGTCTGGAACTTGTCCTCCACGAGCTGCCGCGTCTTGGCCCACTCCTCGGGCGTGACCTGACCCGGCTTCCCGCCGTAGAGGCCGGTGAACGTGTCCTTCATGCGCTCGATGATGTCGGCGCGGCTCATGCCGGTCTGGCTGCGGAGCGGATCCACGCGCTTGGCGGCGCTCGTGATGCCCTTGTCGCTGATCTTCTCGCGGCCGATGCGGAGCACCTGCACCATCTTCTCGCCGTCCATGTCGTAGCTCATGGTGACGTGGTGGAGCACGGCGCCGGCGCCGAGGCGCTTCTGCGCGGCGCCGCCGATCTTGCCGCTGGGGCTCGTGATGTCGTTGAGCGGCTGGTAAGACGCGTCGATCCCGAGCGACCGGAGGGCGGTGATCACCCACTCGTCGAGGTAGGCGTAGGAGTCCGCGAAGGTCATGCCCTGCACGAGGTCGACGGGCGCGTAGATCGAGTACGTGATGACGGCGCCCGCCTCCATGTACATGGCGCCGCCGCCGGAGACCCGGCGCACGACGTCGAAGCCGTGGGCCGCGGCCTGCTCGGCGTCGACCTCGTTGCGGAGCGACTGGAAGCTGCCGATGACGACGGCCGGCTGGTCCCACTCCCAGATGCGGAGCGTGGGGTTGCGGCGACCGGCGCCGACCTCCTCGGCGAGCACCTGGTCGAGCGCCATCTGCTCGACGGGCCGGTAGGCGCGGTCGTGGATGACCTCCCACTCGTAGTCGCCCCAGTTCGTGGCGCGGGCGAGCGAGCGGCGGATCGCGACGGCGACGGCCTCGGGCGAGAAGCCGAGGAGCACGGCCTGCGGCGGGAGCGCGCGGCGGATCGCGGCGGCGATCGCGGCGGCGTCGCTGTCCTCGGCGAGGCCGTTGACGGCCCCGTCGATGGCCTCGAGCGCGTCGTCGGGCTCCAGGAAGAAGTCGCCCGCCAGGCGGAAGTCGGAGATGCGGCCGTCGGTCACGTCGAGGTCGACCACGACGAGCTTGCCGCCGGGGACCTTGTACTCACCATGCATCCCGCCAGCCTAGGCCCGGGGGCGACGCGTCCCCGGGTGGGGGATCCCCGGTGGCACCCGGGTGTGCGACGGTGGGACGTGCGCATCACCTGGGCCGTCGTCCGCCTCCTCACCACCCTGACCGTCCTGGTCGCCGTCACGAGCCAGTACGTCGTCAGCTCCTCGTACTGGCGGAGCATCGGCGTGGAGGGGATCTGGGGCAAGACGATCGACTTCCTCATGTACTTCACGATCGAGTCGAACCTGCTCGCGGCCGTGGTCATGGGCGTCGGCGCCGTCCGGCTGCTGCGACGGGCGCCCGTGCCGGGACGCGGCTGGACGACGCTCCGGCTGGCCGCGACCACGTACATGGTCACCACCGGCATCGTCTACAACCTGCTGCTGCGCGGCCTGCCGACGATCCCCGGCGGCAACCTCCCCTGGTCGAACGAGGTGCTGCACGTGGTCGTGCCGCTGCTCGTGCTCGCCGACTGGCTGCTCGCGCCCGACCGCCGGCCGCTGGGGTTCGGCGCGGTCGGCCGGGTCGTGATCTTCCCGCTGGTCTGGGTCGCGGTCACGCTCGCCCGCGGGCCGTTCACCGGCAACGAGGTCACGGGGGCGGCGACCTACTACCCGTACCCGTTCCTGGATCCCGCGACGGGCGGCGGCGGATACGGCACGGTCGCGGTCTGGGTCGTCGTCATCGCGGCGATGATCTGCGCGCTGACGCTCGCGCTCACGTGGGCCGGCCGCCGAGGATCCCGCTGCCCCGCAGCCTGACCGGGCTCTCCCCAGCGCCCGGGCGTTCGAACATGCGTTCGAACATCCGGGCTATGGTGGCGGCATGAGCATCGCGTTCCAGGCCTCCCTCTTCGACGACCTCCAGGCGGAGCCGTCCCTCGGCGCGCTCGGCGCGGAGGTCGAGCGGCTCGACCTCGGGCAGGGCGCGTGGCTCGACATCCGGCCCGGGTGGGTCAGCGACTCCGACGCGCTGTTCGAGCGCCTCGTGGAGGACGTGGAGTGGACGGCGGACACGCGGCTCATGCACGGCCGCACCGTCGAGGTGCCGCGGCTCCTGTCGTGGTTCGGGCCCCGCGCGACCCTGCCCGCACCCGTGCTCGACGAGGCCCGCACGGCGTTGAACGACCACTACGGCCGGCCCCCCGGGCAGGTGCTCGAGACCGCGGGGCTGTGCTTCTACCGCACGGGCGACGACAGCGTCGCGTGGCACGGCGACCGGGTTGGCCGCGCCATCGACCGCGACACCATGGTCGCCATCGTCTCTGTGGGCGCCGCGCGCACGCTGTCGCTGCGGCCGAAGGGCGGCGGCGAGGTGCGGCGCTTCCCGCTCGGGCACGGCGACCTCGTCGTCATGGGCGGCAGCGCGCAGCGCACGCACGAGCACGCCATCCTCAAGACGGCCAAGGCGGTCGGGCCGCGGATCAGCATCCAGTTCCGGCCGGTCTGGCCCGCCTGAGGGGCAGCCTCCGACGCGGCGCCGCGGGGCGCGCCGACGACGCCCGCCGGGATGGGGAACGATCCCGCTGTTCAGGAGGCATTCCGCCGGATGTCGCGTCGGGCGACCCGCTGTTCCCCTGGGGCGGGGAGGATCGCGCCTGGCATCGACGCTCCCGGGCGCGACCCGCCGGGATCCCCCGCGTCGAGCCGAGCACGCGTCGGTGCGGGACCCCGCGACGGCGCGCGCCCTCCACGTCGCCGCCCCGCGGGATCCCCCGCCCGCCGGGTGCGGCACGATCCAGGAAGAAGGACCGTCACCGTGAGCACCTCCAAGCCCGAAGAGCACGCCCCCGACGTCGACCTCGGAGCGGGCATCGACCCGACAGCGGGCGCCGACCCCGCGGCGGGTAACGACCCCGCAGCGGGCATCGACCCGGCAGCGGGCGTCGACGCCGCGCCCCCGCTCGACCCCTCGCGCCCGTACCGCACCGGGATCCGCCCGGGCGTCAGCCGCCGCGCCGTCCTGCTCGGCGGCGCCGCCGCGATCATGGCCGGCGTCGCCGCCGGATCCGCGACCGGCGCACCCGGCGCGGCGACCGCGGCCACCCGCCGGGACCTGACCCGCTCCATCCGGGACGTCGAGCACGTCGTGATCCTCATGCAGGAGAACCGCTCGTTCGACCACTACTTCGGCACGCTGCCGGGAGTCCGCGGCTTCGGCGACAAGCAGGCCGTGGAGCTCCCGGGCGGCGGCACCGTCTTCGCGCAGCCCGACGCGAGCCGCCCCGACGGCGGGCGCATGCTGCCCTTCCCGCTCGACTCGTCGCGCTTCAACGCGCAGGGCGCCGGCGGCCTCGACCACTCCTGGAAGGGCGGGCACCAGGCCTGGAACGAGGGGGCCTGGGACAACTGGGTGGTCGCGAAGAGCGAGCAGACCATGGGCTACTTCACGAAGGACGACCTCCCCTTCCACCACGCCCTCGCCTCCGCGTTCACGATCGCGGACCACTACCACTGCTCGCTCATCGGTCCGACGACGCCGAACCGCCTCTACCAGTGGACCGGGACCATCGACCCCCGAGGGAAGGCCGGCGGCCCCGC
Organism: Clavibacter michiganensis; assembly: GCF_002151125.1. Lineage (GTDB taxonomy): Bacteria > Actinomycetota > Actinomycetes > Actinomycetales > Microbacteriaceae > Clavibacter > Clavibacter michiganensis_C. The sequence goes on along the minus strand of NZ_MDJZ01000016.1, from coordinate 356,655 downwards.
CATCGACAACCCCGACGACTACGCGCCCGTCTTCGGCTGGACGACCTACCCCGAGCGGCTGCGCGAGGCGGGCATCACCTGGAGGACCTACGCGAACGACGAGGTCGGCGACGAGGGCACGCACCCCTACGTCGGCGACTACGGCGACAACCCGCTCTGGCTGTTCCACCGCTACCACGAGGCGCTCGCCTCGTCGGATCCCGCGACGCGCCAGCTCGCGCTCGACGGCGGGCTCCACGACGGCTGGAAGCCCGACTCCGGCAAGGGCCTCGACGTCACCCACCTGCTCGAGGAGTTCGGGAGGGACGCCGCGGCGAACACGCTGCCGCAGGTGTCGTACGTCGTGGCGCCGTACGGCTGGAGCGAGCACCCGAAGGCCAGCCCCGACTACGGCGCGCACTACACGAACGCCGTGATCCAGGCGCTCATGAGCAACCCGGACACCTGGGCGAGCACGGTGCTCCTCATCAACTACGACGAGAACGACGGCTACTTCGACCACCAGCTGCCGCCGCTGGCCGAGCCGGGCACGCCCGACGAGTACGTCGACGGCCTGCCCATCGGCTACGGCACGCGCGTCCCGCTCACGGTGGTGTCGCCGTGGAGCCGCGGGGGCTGGGTCGACTCGCAGGTGTTCGACCACACCTCGGTGATCCGGTTCCTCGAGACCTGGACGGGCGTCCGCGAGCCGAACATCTCCGACTGGCGCCGCACGATCTCCGGCGACCTCACGTCGTGCTTCGACTTCGCGCACCCCGACTTCTCGATCCCGTCCGCCCGCGAGGTGCTGCCGCTGACCGCGACGCAGGCGCTCGTCGCGGCGGCCGACGCCGACATGGCGAAGCCGCCCGTTCAGGAGCCCGCGGTGGGCGCGCAGCGGATGCCCGCGCAGGAGGAGGGCCGGATGCGCCACCGCCCGCTCCCCTACCGGCAGGACGCCGACGTGGAGGTGGACCGGGCATCCGGCCGCATCACGCTGACGATGCGCAACCGCGGCGCGCAGGGCGTCTCCCACCAGGTCTTCCCGAACATCGCGCTGCCGTTCGCGTCGACGCCCTTCACGGTGGCGGCCAACGGGAAGGCGGCCTACACGTGGGAGAGCTCGGCGCACGCCGGCGCGTACGACTTCAGCGTCTACGGGCCCGACCGGTTCCTGCGCCGCTTCGCCGGCACCGTGATCGCGGCGGGGACGGACGACGTCCCCGTGCCCCGGGTCTCGGCCGAGACGGTCCCGGGCCGCAAGCCCGTGCTGCGCCTCACGCTCGCGAACGACGGGACGCCCTCGGTGCGCTACACGCTGACGGCCGAGGACTTCATCACGCGCGAGCGCCACGAGACCGTGAAGCCCGGCCGCAGCACGACGGTGGACTGGCCGGTGGACGAGTGGGGCTACTACGACGTGGTGGTCACCGCCGCCGACGGCTTCCGGTACCGGTACGCGGGTCGCGTGCAGTAGCGCGGCACGTCGCGCGGCGACGCCGGCCGGTCCCCCGGGGGCCGGCCGGCGTCGTCGTGCGCGGAACGGCCACCGCCTCGGCCGTCATGCTCTTCGGCCTGGGTGCCGGCGACGCCGCCCAGGCGGCACCCGCCCACCTCGAGCAGTCCGCCCTCGCCTCCTCCCTCCTGCGCGGCACGTTCGAGCAGGACCTGGAGACGGGGAGGATCACCGCCGACCAGGTCGCCACGGTCGCCGCCGAGGGCGTCGTCGGCGGCGGCCAGCACATCGACGCCTGGGCCGCGAAGGGCGAGAGCCACGCGCAGGTCGCCGCCGAGGTGCGCGCCGAGATCCAGGCCACCGGCCCGTCGACCGCCCATGCGGTGGAGAACGAGGCGGTCCAGCGGACCCTCGCCTCGCCCGACGGCCGGCCGGTCACGAAGGCGGAGGTGATCGCGCAGGGCGACCCCGGCGGCATCGCCGAGTCGAAGGCGTTCTGGAGCGGCCACGAGTACTACATCCCGAGCAAGTACATGAAGACGCTCATCGCCGTGGGCGCGGCCGTGTACCTCGGCACGGTGTGCATCACGCTCGACCTCTCGAAGCTGTCCTGCGTCGCCCTCGGCATCCTGGTCGCGGGGTGCGCCGAGTACATCAAGGACGGGCCGTGCGGCGAGGGCTACTGCTTCGACTTCCCCAAGACGTGGAAGTCGCACTGCGCCGACTGATCCCTCCCCGGTCGCGCGGCCGGACACGCGCGGGCGGCCGGGCCGACGCGCGCCTGACCGGTCGCAGCACCGCACCACCGCCGCCCTCCGTCCGCATCCCGCGGCCCGGAGGGCGGCGGGCGTCACCAGCGGAGCAGCAGCACGTCGGATCCGCCCTCGCGTCCCACGGCCACGAACCCGAGCGACGCGTAGAGCGCGCGGGCCCGGTCGTTGCCGTCCTCCACGCTGAGGCTGACGGCCGGGGCGCCCGACGCCCGGACCGCGTCGACGAGCGCGACGAGCAGCGCCCGCCCGACGCCCCGGCCGCGCGCCGACGGGACGAGCGCCATGCCGAGCTCGGGGACGTCGGACGCGACGAAGCCGTAGCCGCGGTCGTCGTCCGCGAAGAGGCGGGCCCAGGCGGCGCCGACCGGATCCCCGTCGGCCTCCGCGACCACGCCCACGTCGCCGGCGCGCGGCCAGCCGGACACGTAGTGCGCGAGCTCCGGGGTGGCGAGCATGCGCTCGCGGGTCATGGATCCGTCGTCGCGCCAGTCCATCGACGCCAGCAGCATGTCCTCCAGGAACGGCAGGTCGTCGGCGCGCGCCGGGCGGAGCGCCACGCCGGCGGATCCCGCGCCCGTCATCCCGCCGCTCCGTCCGCGGCGCCGTCCGCGGCTCCGTCGGCCGCGCCGTCCGCGGCTCCGTCGGCCGCGGCCGCCGCGACCACGCGCGACTCCAGCCAGCTCCGCAGATCCGCGACCACCTCGTCGCGGTTCGTCTCGTTGTAGATCTCGTGCCGGGCGCCCGGGTAGACGATGAGCAGCACGTCGCTCAGGCGCGAGCGCCTGCTGTAGTCGCGGGCGAGGAGCTGCATCCCGCGCCGACCGCCGAGCGAGTCCTCCTCGCCGCCCTGGATCAGCACGGGCAGGTCGGTCGCGAGCTTCCGCGGCGGGCGGCCCATGATCTGCACCGAGTCGCGCATCCGGTACGGCTTCAGCGCGTTGACGTCGAAGTTGCGGTCGTCGGCGCCGAACGCGCGCTGTGCCTCCGGATCCCGCGACAGCCACTCGAAGCCGGACGCCGCGGGGTGCCGCCAGCGCCTGTTGAGGTCGCCCGTGTTGATCACGCCGGGCATCGCCAGCGACGCGCCGCTCAGCACCAGCCCCGCGTAGAGGTGCGACGCGCGCGCCACGATCCGCTGCGCGAGGAGCGCGCCCCAGCTGTGCCCGAGGAGCACGAGCGGCAGGTCGGGGTGCTCCCGGCGCAGCTGCTCGCTCACCAGCTGGATCCCGTCGAGCGCCGCCAGGTGCCGCCGCGGCCCCAGCACGCCGATGCCGAGGTGGCCGAGGCCGGTGGCGCCGTGCCCGCGGTGGTCGTCGGCGGCGACCGTGAACCCGAAAGCGTTGAGCTCGTGCGCGAGCCGGACGTAGCGGAGCGCGTGCTCGCCGACGCCGTGCGCGATGTGGACCACGGCCCGCGGGGACTCGGCCTCCCACACGTAGTAGTGGAGGGTCACGCCCTCCGCGTCCACGAGGGTGCGGTGGTCGGCTCCGCCGGTGGGGCGCTCGTCGTCGGGCATGGATCCAGACTAGGGCGGGCCCGCCCCGCCGCCCGGATCAGGACTCGCGCGTGATCTCCACCCGCACGAACAGCTTCGACCGGAACGGCCCCGCGTAGATGCCGCGCAGCGGCGCCACGTCGCGGTAGTCGCGGCCGCGGCCGACGAGCACGTGCCGGTCGCCGATGTCGATGAGGTTCGTCGGATCCCAGCCGCGCCACTCGCCGCAGAACCACTCGACCCACGCGTGCGACTCGCCCGTGACGGTCTCGCCGACGGCGGCGTTCGGCTTCGGGTGCAGGTAGCCGCTGACGTAGCGCGCGGGGATCCCGACGTGCCGCAGCGCCCCGATGACGATGTGCGTGATGTCCTGGCAGACGCCGCGCCCCTGCTCCCACGCCTCGCGCGCGGTCGACTGCACGCTCGTGACGCCGGCCATGTACTCGACCTTCTCGCCGATCGCGCGCGCGATCTCCGCGGCCGCCTCGCACGGCGTGCCGGCGCCGCCCGCGATCCCCTCCGCGAGCGCCCGGACCTCCTCGTGCGGCTCGGTGCGCGCGGTCTGCGCGACCTGCTCCACGTGCTCGGTGGCGCGCTGCACGTCGACCGCGAGGTCGTCCCAGCCGAGCTGGTGCGGCTCGTGCGTGCGCGGACGCACCTCGACGAGGCTCGTGGCCGTGAGCTCCAGCGAGCGGTGCGGGCTGAGGATCTCGAACGACGAGACGCGCGTGCCGAAGTAGTCGACGTACGTGTGGTGCCCCGGCTTCGGCTGGATGTCGAGGTTCGAGTACAGGACGAACTGGTTCTCGCTCGACACGGGCAGCATGCGCGCCTCGTTGTAGGACGCGGTCACCTCGCCCTCGTAGTGGAAGCCGGTCCGGTGGGTGATGCGCAGGCGGTTCACGAGTTCTCTCCGACCCAGCTGGGTGCCGCGTTGGTGGGGAAGTAGCGCTGGCGGACGGCCTCGCTGGTGGCGGAGGTCGCCTCCTGCACGGCGTCCATGAAGCGCGGGAGGTCGTCGAGGATCTCGCTTATGGGCCGGTACTCCAGCTCGCTGCGGATCTGCCCGAGCAGCCGCTGCGCCTGGTCGGACACCCCGAGGCGGTCGGTGCGCGGCTCGATGTCGTGCAGGCACTGCTCGGCGCGGCGGATGGAGTGCGTGATCGACCGCGGGAACAGCCGGTCGAGCAGCAGGAACTCGGCCGCGTTGCGCGCGCTCGGCACGCCGCGGTAGGTGCGCAGGTAGGCCTCGTAGGCGCCGCAGGAGCGGAGGATCGTGGTCCACGACGGGCCGCTCGCCTCGGTGAGGGCGCGCGTGGCGAGGAGGCGGGCGGTCATGTCGGCGCGCTCGATGGACCGGCCGAGCGTGAAGAACTGCCAGGCCTCGTCGCGGCTCGTGCCCGACTCGACGAGCCCGACCGCGAGGGCCGAGCGCTCGCGCACCCAGCCGAAGAACTCGTGCACGCGGTCGTTCGCGATCTTGCGCGGCATGCGGGCGCGCGTCGTGTTGAGGCACTCCCACAGCTCGCTCGAGACGATCTCGCGCGCCCGGCGGGCGTTCTCCCGCGCGGCGCCGAGCGAGTACGCGATGGAGGCGGGCTGCGTGCGGTCCACCGCGAGGAGCGCGAGCACGTCGTCGCGGCCGAGCGCCTCGTCGGAGGGGACGTCGCTGCCCATCACGCTGAGCAGCGACCGGCAGGCGGTGTCCTCGTCGATCCACGGATCCTCCAGCAGGAGCTGCAGGTGCACGTCGAGGATGCGGGCGGTGCCGTCGGACCGCTCGATGTAGCGGCCGATCCAGAACAGCGACTCGGCGATGCGCGACAGCATGGGCATCAGCGGTCCCCCTCGGTGGTGGTGCGGGCTCCGGCGGCGGGCGCGGCGGCGGCCTGCTGCTGCTGCTCGTGCTGGTCCCGGTTGCGCGGCCGATCGTGCGGCGACTGGTCGGGCGCCTTCTCGCCGTTCGCGACGATCGGGATCGAGGTGGTCACCGCGGCCTGGTCGGCGACGAGCGTCTGCACGCTGCGCTCGCGCGTGGCCGCGGGGAAGCCGGAGTCGCCGACGACCCAGGTGTCCTTGGATCCGCCGCCCTGGCTGCTATTGACCACGAGCTGGCCCTCGGGGAGCGCCACGCGCGTGAGCCCGCCGGGCAGCACCCAGATGTCGCGGCCGTCGTTGACGGCGAACGGGCGGAGGTCGGCGTGGCGCGGGCGCATGCCGTCCTCCACGAGCGTGGGGATGGTGGACAGCTGCACCACGGGCTGCGCGATCCAGCCGCGCGGGTCCTTCAGGAGCCGCGCGCGCAGCTCGGCGAGCTCGCCCGCGCTGGCGGCGGGCCCGACGACGAGGCCCTTGCCGCCGGATCCGTCGACGGGCTTCACCACGAGCTCCGGCAGCCGGTCGAGCACCTCCTCGAGCGAGTCGGGCTCCTCGAGGCGCCAGGTGTCGACGTTCGGGATGATCGCGTCCTCGGCCAGGTAGTAGCGGATGAGGTCGGGCAGGTACGTGTAGACGAGCTTGTCGTCGGCGACGCCGTTGCCGACCGCGTTCGCGATGGTCACGTTGCCGAGGCGGGCCGCGAGCATGAGGCCGGGCGAGCCGAGCATCGAGTCGGCGCGGAACTGCAGCGGATCCAGGAACTCGTCGTCGACGCGGCGGTAGATGACGTCGACGCGCATCGGGCCGCCCGTGGTGCGCATCCAGACCCGGCCGCCGGAGCAGAACAGGTCCCGGCCCTCGACGAGCTCGACGCCCATGAGGCGCGCGAGCAGCGTGTGCTCGAAGTAGGCGCTGTTGTAGACGCCGGGCGTGAGGACGACGACGTTCGGGTCCTCGACGCCGTCGGGCGCGCTCGCGCGGAGGGCCTGCAGGAGCTTGTTCGGGTAGTCCCCCACCGGGCGCACGCGCATGGAGACGAACAGCTCGGGCAGCGTCTGCGCCATGACGCGGCGGTTGGAGATCACGTAGCTGACCCCCGAGGGCACGCGCACGTTGTCCTCGAGCACGCGCATCTCGCCGGCCTCGTCGCGCACCAGGTCGATGCCGGAGACCTGGATGCGGACACCGTTGGCCGGGTCGATCCCCTGGGCCTGGCGGTGGAAGTGGCTGGACGAGCTGATAAGGCGCGCGGGGATCACGCCGTCGCGGATCGCGCGCTGCGGCCCGTACACGTCGGCGAGGAACGCCTCGAGGGCGCGGACCCGCTGCGCGACGCCCTTCTCGAGCCGGCTCCACTCGGCCTGCTCGATGACGCGGGGCACGGCGTCGAGCGGGAACGGCCGCTCCTCGCCCGCGAAGTCGAAGGTGACGCCCTGCGCGAGGTAGCTGGTGGCGAGCGCGTCGGTGCGGTCCTTCAGCTCGTCCTTGGTCATGCGCGACAGGGCCGCGTGGATCTCGCGGTAGGCCGCCCGGGTGACGGCGGGCTCGCCGTCGGCGGGCGGATCCCGGAACATCTCGTCGAACGGCATCGCGCCCCCGGAGGCGCGGCGTGCGGCCGCGAGCGTGCCGTATCCCTCGAACAGATCACCCATGTCCCGGAGCGTAGCCGGGGCGTGTGTCGGGGGTGTTACCGGCGCCGGGCGGCGCCGGGGAGGCTCCGGATCAGGCGTCGGTGCGCTTGAGGACGTGCGCGGGGATGGCGATCGACGCCGAGACGAGCAGGATGCCGGCGAAGAAGCTCAGCAGCTCGAAGCCCTCGATGTAGAACGCGAACGCGAACAGCGCCATGCCCGCCATGAAGAGGGCGAACGCGATGATGAAAGCGACGATGTTCACGAGGGCACCTGGATCCGTTGACGAGACTGGGGGCGACCGCCGCGCCGGGGCGCGTGACGCGGTCATTCACGAGTCTACGAGATCGCGGGGCGGGTGTCGCCCGGGCGGCTCGACCGGCGGCCCGGTCGGAGCGGCCGGTCGGAGCGGCCCGGATCAGCGCGCGGCCTGCTCCGGGCGGATCCCGCCGGCCAGCGCCTGGTACGCGCGCTGCGGGCCGGGCGAGCGGCTGAGCGACGCGGCGATGGCGTCGAGCCCGGCGCGCTGCATCCCGGACGGGTTGAGCAGGGCCTTGGCCGCCTGCCGCAGCTCGGTGACGGTCGCGACGTTCGGCGCGAGCGCGATCCCGAGGCCCGCGTCCTCCAGGGCCGCGGCGCCCGCGAACTGGTCGGTCGAGAGCGGCAGCACGAGCATCGGGACGCCCGCGGTCGCCGCCTCGGTGACGGAGTTGTTGCCGCCGTGCGTGACGGCGAGGTCGGCGTGGCCGAGCAGCGTCACCTGCGGCAGGAACGGGCGCACGAGCCAGTCGGCGGGGATGTCGCCGAGCTCCTGCCTGTCGGTGGATCCGGTCGCGAGCGCCACGCGCACGTCGAGGTCCCGCAGCGCCGCGGCGATGCGGGACAGCACGTCGCCGCGCACGGAGAGGAAGCTTCCGAGCGACACGTAGACGATCGGGTCGCCGCCGGCGTCGATCCAGTCCTGCACCTCCGTCTCCGGGGCCTCGCGGCGCACGGCCGAGCCGATGAAGGCGTGCGGGGGCAGCAGCTCGGAGCGGTCGAGGTCGTGCAGCTCCTCGGGGTAGTTGAGGAGGAGCACGTCGCCCGCCTCCGCGAACGCGTCGCGGCTGGGCGGCATGTGCGGGGCGAGGATCGCGAGGGCGTCGTTCCACTGCGCCGTGAAGCGGTCGCGCACGCGGACGCAGAGCGCGTGCAGCTCGTCGAGGTCCTCCTCCTCGGGCTCGAAGGCGGCGGGCCACGCGGGCGGGAAGCCGTAGACCTCGTCGCCGACGGGCAGCGCGCTCGGGTGGCCGAGCACGACGTCCGCGTGCCGGGTGCCCGAGGCGAGGAGCGCGAGGCGGGCGCTGAAGGCGAGGTGGTCGACGATCACCTGGTCGGGACGCACCTCGTCGAGGATCCGCTGCACGGCGCGCGCGGTCTCCACCGGCTCCCACAGCAGGTCGTCGCTCCGGGCCTCCGCCTGGAAGCGGAGCGTCTCGACCATGCCGCGGCGCGTGGCGGCGAAGAAGCCGCGGAGGGCGTCGTCCTCGCCGGTCGGCTGGTCCTCGGCCTTGATGGTGCCGGGGTTGGATCCGCGGCCGAGGCGGAGGTCGATGCGCTCGAAGCCGGAGGCCTCGACGATGCCGGCGGTGGCGGATCCGGTCGCCACGACCACGCGCTCGCCGGCCTGCTGCCAGGCCGACGCGAGCGTGATGAGGGGGAAGAGGTGGGACGCGTAGTCCGGGCTGATGACGAGCAGGGTCATGAGGCGCTGAGCTCCCAGAGGGTTCGGTCGTCGGCTGCGGCGACGTCGCGGTAGACGCGGGACAGGGTGCCCGCCATGGCCTGGATGGTGAAGGTGCGCGCGACCATGTCGCGGGCCCGGTCGGCGGCGGCGTCGGCGTCGGGGCCGGCCGCGATGTCGAGGGCGCGGGCGATGCCGGTGGCGAGCTCCGCGGGATCCGCGGTGTCGACGAGGAGGCCCGTCACGCCGTCCTCCACGTAGGTCGCGGGGCCGCCGGACGCGGGAGCGACGACGGGGAGCCCCATCGACATCGCCTCGAGGAGCGCGACGCCGAACTCCTCCTTGATGCTCGCGCACGCGTACGCGCCGCCGGTCGCCGCGAGACCCGGGCGGCCGTAGCGCACGGCGGCGAGCCAGCGCGTGACGGTGTCGTTGCCGCGGTGGCCGGCGAGGAGGAGGCCGTGTCGCGCGGCGTCCGCGGATCCGTCGGCGTCGGGCACCGCGTCCAGGATGCGCGCCAGCTGCTCGCGCTCCTCCTCGCTGGGCGCGTCGAGGTCGCCGCCCACGATGAGGAGGTTGGCGCGGGACCGGAGCGCGGGATCCGCCGCCCAGACGTGCGCGAGCTGGGCCATGCCCTTGACGCGGGCGAGGCGGCCGACGGAGACCACGAGCGGGAGGTCGCGGCGCTCCTCGGGGAGGCCGCGGAGGAGGTCGTCGAGCTCGACGAACGCGCGGGCGGGCGCGCCGTCCGCGTCGGCGCCGAGCATGGCGTCGTCGCGCGAGCGCTCGATGGCGGCCACGTCGATGCCCTCGGCGACGACGCTGTGGCGCTCGGGGTGCGCGTCCACGTCGATGCCGACGAGGCGGCGCATGTCGCGCTTGAGCTCGGGCCGGGGGAAGAGGACGGTGTGCGCGGCGTCGGCGGCCAGGCGCTGCACGAGGCGCACGCGGAACCAGTAGTGCTCGCGCGCGTCCACGGCGCCGAAGCCGTCGCGGGTCAGGGCGCCGGAGCGGTCGAGCGCGTCGACCACGCCGTGCGGATCCGGCGCGACCGTGAAGACGACGGGGATGCCGAGCTCGCGCGCGACCGTGGAGGCGGCGAGCGTGCCCACGTCGGCCATGCGGAGGTGCACGGCGTCGACGCGGCCGGCGGCGCGCAGCACGCGGCGGATCCCCCGCTCGGCCTCGACGCGGTGCGGCCACGCCTCGGGCAGCGAGCGCGGGCCGCCGAGCATCGGGATGTGCGCGAAGACGTGGCCGTCGTCGCCCGCGGCGACGCGCGCGAGCGAGCCGAGCGCCTGGTCGGGCGTGCCGCGGGACAGCGTGAGGACGCGGTCGACGGGACGGTCGACGACCGTCGCGGCCTCCGCGTCTCGGGACGCGGTCGACGCGACCGACGGATCCACGAGCGCGTCGCCCAGCCGCACGAGCAGCGTCGCGATGCCGCCGTTGTCGCCCGCGCCCACGTGGGTGAGCCCGGCGTCGATGTCGGCGTGCAGGAAGAGCTGGACCACCGTGAGGCCCGGGCGCGCGGGCGGGGCGGGGTGGTCGCCGTGCTGGCGGGCGATGTCGAGCACGGCGAGGCGCGCGACCGCGGCCACCTCGTCGTCGCCGCGCGCGATGTCGGACACCAGGGCCAGGATCGCCTCGCCCGCGGGCCGGTCGCCGAGCGCGGCCACGGCGGCGGAGCGGGTGAGCGGGCCCTCGGACCCGTCGGGGGCGATGCGGAGGAGCACGCGCTCGGGGATCCGCCCGGGCACGAGGCCGATCGTCTCGACGAGGCGCGACCGGGCGCCGTCGCCCCGCACGCCGAGCAGCGCGTTCTCGAGCGCGAGCGCGACGTGGTCGGGCGTCGAGCCGGCCCACTGCTGGAGGGTGCGCTGCGCGAGCATGCCGGGGAATCCGCCCTCGACGACCATGGCGACGAGGCCCGAGACCGCGTCGAAGCGCGGGAGGCGCGTGCCGAACGCCCAGGCCGCGTGCTCGCGGATCCACCGGACGTCGTGGTCGAGGAGCGCGACGAGCGCGATGTCGGCGGCCTCGTCGAAGACCTGCGCGAGCGCGTGGATGGCGGCGACGGCGGTGAGCTGGTCGGCCGGGTCGGCGGCGGCGCGGGCGAGGAGGCGCACCGCGCGTCCGCCGCCGTCGCGGCTGGCGGCCACCGTGAGCTCGTCGGCCTCCTGCATGACGTCGAGGATGCGCGCGGCCTGCGCCACCTGGTCCAGGCTCGTCTGGATCCCCATGCTCGTGCCCCCCTTCGGGTCGCCTGCTCCTGCGACGGAGCCGTGAGGCGCCTCACGCGGGAGCGTTCGCTCCCGGGACAGCCTCGCAGCCCTCGCGAGTATTCCGCAGTCGGCTGCGAGAACACAGCCGCGCGGGCCAGATGACGCGGGCCCGGGCCGCGCGCGACCCCGCGCGTACGCTGGCGACCATGCCCCGCCCCGCGACGCCCGCCCCGCAGATCCGCTTCGGCATCGTGGGGAGCGGCTGGCGCAGCGCCTTCTTCCTGCGCATCGCGCGCGCCCTCCCCGAGCGCTTCGCGGTCACCGGGCTCGTGACGCGCAGCGCCGAGACGGGCCGTGCGCTCGAGGAGGAGTGGGGGATCCGCACCTTCCGCACCGCGGCCGAGCTGCTCGCCGCCGAGGCGCCGTCGTTCGTGGTCGTGTCCGTGCCGCGGGCGGCCGCGCCCGACGTGATCGCCGACCTCGTCGACCGCGGCGTCGCCGTGCTCACCGAGACCCCGCCCGGCGAGACCGTCGAGGACCTCGAGCGGCTCGATGCGCTCGTGAGGCAGGGCGCCAGGATCGAGGTGGCCGAGCAGTACCCGCTCTCGCCGCTGCTCGCCGCGCAGCTCGCGATCGCCGCCGACGGCAGGCTGGGGCGGATCAGCCAGGCCACGGTCGCGCAGTGCCACGACTACCACGGCGTCCGCGTGATGCGCCGGGCGCTGGGCATCGGGTTCGAGGACGCGACCATCACCGCGCAGCGCTTCTCCTCGCCGCTCGTCGCCGGGCCCGACCGCGACGGGGACCCCGTGCGCGAGGAGGTCGTCACGGCCGTGCAGACCACCGCGCGCTTCGACTTCGGCGACCGCCTGGGCGTCTACGACTTCGCCGACCGGCAGTACTTCTCCTGGATCCGCCGCAACCGGCTCCTCGTCCGCGGCGAGCGCGGCGAGATCGTCGACGAGCACGTGAGCTGGCTGCTCGACGCGACGACGCCGACGTGGGCCGACATCGCGCGCGTCGAGACCGGGCAGGGCGGGAACCTCGAGGGCCACCACCTGCGCGGCCTGCTGCTCGGATCCGAGTGGGTCTACGAGAACCCGTTCGCGCCGGGCCGGCTCGCGGACGACGAGATCGCCATCGCCCAGTGCCTCGTCGAGATGCACGCGCACGCGGCCGGCGGACCCTCCACCAACTCGCTCGCGGAGGCGTCGCAGGACCACCACCTCGCGCTCCTCATGCACGAGGCCGCGACCACCGGCGAGCCCGTCCGGAGCACGCGGCGCGCCTGGGCCGACTGACCCGCACTCCCTCCTCCTCTCACGGAAGGCACGACATGCGCATCGACCTCACGGGATCCACCGCCCTCGTCACGGGCTCCACGCAGGGCATCGGGTACGCGATCGCGGAGGGGCTGCTCGCCGCGGGCGCCCGCGTGATCGTCAACGGCCGCGACGAGGAGCGGACGGCGGCGGCGCGCGACCGGCTGCTCGCCGCGCATCCGGACGCGCCCGTCGAGGTGCTCGCCGCCGACGTCGCGACCGAGGAGGGCGCCGCCCGGGCGGTCGAGCTCTTCCCCGAGGTCGACGTGCTCGTCAACAACCTCGGGATCTTCGCCTCGGCCGACCCCTTCGACATCTCCGACGACGAGTGGCGCCGCTACTTCGAGGTCAACGTGCTCGCGGGCGTGCGCCTCACCCGCGCGTACCTGCCCGGCATGATGGCGCGCGGCTGGGGACGCGTGCAGTACATCGCGAGCGACTCGGCCGTCGCGACGCCGGCCGAGATGATCCACTACGGCGTCTCGAAGACCGCGCTCCTCGGCGTCTCGCGCGGCTTCGCCAAGGCGGCGGCCGGATCCGGCGTCACCGTCAACTGCGTCATGGCCGGCCCCACGCACACCGGCGGCGTCGAGGCCTTCGCGCGCGAGCTCGTGGGCGACGACCTGCCGTGGGACGAGGCGCAGCGGGAGTTCATGCGGGAGCACCGGCCGCAGTCGCTCATCCAGCGGCTGATCGAGCCGGAGGAGATCGCGAACATGTGCGTGTACCTGGCGTCGCGGCAGGCGTCGGCGACGACCGGCGGCGCGCTGCGGGTCGACGGCGGGTACGTGGACGCCATCCTGCCGTAGGGCGAGGCGGGCGCCGGGCCGGGTGGGCGGTCGCGCGCCTCAGCCCGCCAGGTGCCGCCGGATCGCCTCCACGCCGACCTCCACCTCGCGGAACGAGGTGGTCAGCGGGCTGAGCCCGAGGCGGAGGCCGGACGGCGCGCGGAAGTCGGGGATCACGCCCTCCGCCCACAGCGCGCCGACGATGTCGCGGAACCGCGGGTGGTCGACGCTCACGTGGCTGCCGCGCCGGTCCTCCTCGCGCGGGCTCGCGACGCGGGCGCCGAGCGGCACGAGGTCGCGGTCGACGAGATCCAGCGCGAAGCCGGTGAGCGCGAGCGACTTGGCGCGGATCGCGGGCATGCCCGCCTCCTCGATGAGCGCGATCATGTCCTGCATCGCGAGCATCCCGACGATGGGCGGAGTGCCGCTGAGGAAGCGGCGGATCCCGTCGGCCGGCACGTACTCCGGCCCCATCGCGAAGACGTCCTGCGCGCCCATCCAGCCCTGGATCGGCTGCCGCAGCTCACCCTGCAGGTCGCTCCGCACGTAGCCGTGCGCGGGCGCGCCCGGCCCGCCGTCGAGGTACTTGTAGCTGCAGCCGACCGCGAGGTCGACACCCCACGCGTCGAGCTCGGTGGGGATCACGCCGACCGAGTGGCAGGTGTCCCACAGCACGAGCGCGCCGGCGTCGTGCACGATGCGCGTGATCCCCGGCACGTCCGCCAGGAACCCCGACCGGTACGCGACCTGGCTGAGCACCACGAGCGCGGTCCGCTCCCCCACCGCCTCCGCGACGAGCTCCGGCGTGACCCCGGCGTCGGGCGACACCTCGATCCAGCGGATCGTCATGCCGCACTCCTCGGCGACGCCCTCGAGCACGAAGCGGTCGGTCGGGAAGTTGTCGGTGTCGATCACGAGCTCGTCGCGGCCGGGCCGCGCGCGGACGGCGGCGCGCACGAGCTTGTAGAGGATCACGGTGGTGGAGTCGCCGACGAACGTCTGGCCGGCCGCCGCGCCGTACGCGACGCGACCGAGGTCGTCGCCGATGCGCGTCGGCATCTCGAGCCAGTCCTCGTCCCAGCCGCGGATGAGGCGGCCGCCCCACTGATCGCGCACGAACGATGCCATGCGCTCGACGCTCGCGAGGGTAGGCAGCCCGAGCGAGTTGCCGTCGAGGTAGGCGACCACGTCGTCGGACTGCACGAACAGGTCGCGGAAGCGCGCCAGCGGGTCGCGGGCGTCGAGCTCGGCGGCCGACGGGATCGGGTGGGAGGCGTGGGCGTCGGGTGTCACGTCCGCAGCCTACGAGCCGGAGCGCGCGACGACCGCGGCCGGGCGCGACCGGCGCCCCTCGGGCCTTCCGTTAACCTCGGGGCGTGCCCCTGCCCGCGTGGACCCCCGACGGCCCCGACCTCGTGATCCACGCGGAGAACCTCGAGGCCGTGCGCGCCCTCCCCGACGGCGCCTTCCAGCTCATCTACCTGGATCCGCCGTTCAACACCGGCCGCACGCAGGAGCGGCAGAACCTCACGGTCAGGCGCAGCGCCGACCCGGACCCGGATCCCGAAGCCGGCGCCGCCGACGACACCGCCGCCGCCGACCCCGCGACCGCTGCCCCCGCCCTCGCCCCCGCGAGCACCGCGACGCCCGAGCCGGTCCGCCCGCCGGGTGCGCGCCTCGGCTTCCACGGCCGCAGCTACGACTCCGTGAAGGGCATGCTCTACGGCTTCGACGACTCGTTCGCCGACTACTGGGACTTCCTCGAGCCGCGGCTCATCGAGGCGTGGCGTCTCCTCCACCCGACCGGGACCCTCTACCTGCACCTCGACTACCGCGAGGTGCACTACGCGAAGGTCGTGCTCGACGCGCTCTTCGGCCGCCGCTCGTTCCTCAACGAGATCGTGTGGGCGTACGACTACGGCGCGAAGTCCCGCCGCCGCTGGCCGGCCAAGCACGACACGATCCTCGTCTACGTGAAGGACCCGCTCCGCTACCGCTTCGACTCGGAGGGCGTCGACCGCGAGCCGTACATGGCGCCCGGCCTCGTGACCCCGGAGAAGCGCGAGCGCGGCAAGCTGCCGACGGACGTCTGGTGGCACACGATCGTCTCCCCTACGGGCCGCGAGAAGACCGGCTACGCGACCCAGAAGCCGCTCGGCGTGCTGCGTCGCATCGTGCAGGCGTCGAGCGGGCCGGGCGACTGGGTGCTCGACTTCTTCGCCGGATCCGGCACCACGGGCGCCGCGGCCCGCGAGCTCGGCCGCCGCTTCGTATTGGTGGACGAGAACCCGCAGGCCCTGGAGGTGATGCGCGCCCGGCTCGCGGGCGGCGGCACCGTGTTCGCGTCGCCGGATCCCGAGCCGGGCGTCCCCGTGCCGCCGACCGCCGGCTGACCCGCCCCGGCCGCCCGACTACCCCTGCTGCGCGAGCGCGAACGGCAGCACGCGGGTGGCCCCGGCCTTGCGCAGCAGCCGACCGGCGACCGTGAGGGTCCAGCGGGTGTCGACCAGGTCGTCCACGAGGAGCACGGTGCGCGGATCCGCGGCGAGGTCGTCCGCGAGGTGCGTCGGCACCTGGAACCGCGGGTGCACCCGCCCGAGCCGGTAGACGCTGTTGCCGCGCGCAGCACCGGGGGCACCGGGATCCACGAGGTCGAGCGACCCGAGGAACGGCAGGCGCCCCACCTCGGCGATGCGCTGGGCGAGGCTGCCGACGAGCTGCGGCCGGCCCGCGGACGGCACGTGCACGACCGCGCGCGGACGCTCCGCCCAGCCCCACTCAGCGAGCACCCGCACGCAGGCGGCGACGAGGGCATCGTCGACGGGCGCGTCCTCGGCGCCGGCCGCGAAGACCGTGCGGAGGCGCCCGCCCCAGCCGAGGTCGGTGAGGCGGGCGAGCGCGCGGCCCTCGTCGACCTGCTCGTCCGCGACGATGGCGCCGCTGAGCGGGACTCCGACGCTCGACGCGCCCGTGGGCCAGCGCAGCCGCGGCTCGATGGGCAGCCCCACCTTGTCGAGCGCCTGCGACGCGGTGGCCGACGCCCGCTGATCCAGCGACGTCGGGTACCACGCACCCGCGCACCGGTCGCAACGGCCGCACGGCGCCGCGGTGTCGTCGTCGAGCTGGCGCTGGAGGAACTCCATCCGGCAGCCGAGCGTGGTCTCGTAGTCGAGCATCGCCTGCTGCTCGCGCACCCGCGCCGCGGCGACCTGCTCGTAGCGGGCGCGGTCGTAGACCCACGGGACGCCCGTGGCGGACCACCCCGCGGTGTCGCGACGCACGGCGCCGTCGACGTCGAGCACCTTGAGGAGGAGGTCGAGGCGGCTGCGCGAGAGCTGCACGCGCGACTCGAGCGCGGGGACGGACAGCGGCCGGTCGCTCTCGCCGAGCGCCTGGATGACGGACGCCGCCTGCTGCTCGTCCGGCATGGAGGCGGTGGCGAAGTACTGCCAGATGTCCGGATCCTCCCGTCCGGGCAGGAGCAGCACGTCCGCGTCCGCGGATCCGCGCCCCGCGCGCCCGACCTGCTGGTAGTAGGAGACGGGCGACGACGGCGCCCCGAGGTGCACGACGAACCCGAGGTCGGGCTTGTCGAAGCCCATGCCGAGCGCGCTCGTGGCGACGAGCGCCTTGACCTCGTTGCGCTGGAGCTCGCCCTCGGCCTGCTCCCGGTCGGCCGGGTCGTCGCGCCCCGTGTACGCCTTGACGGCGTGGCCGGCGTCGCGCAGCAGCCGCGCCGTGTCCTGCGCGGCCGACACCGTGAGCGCGTAGATGATGCCGCTGCCGGGCAGCTCGTCGAGGTGGCTGAGGAGCCAGCCGAGCCGGTCGCGGCTGTTCTCGAGCCGCAGCACGCCGAGCCGGAGCGAGCGCCGCGCGAGCGGCCCGCGGATGGTGACCACGGGCACGCGCTCGGTCTCGACGACGCCCGCGCCCGCGGATCCGACGCTCAGCTGCTCCTCGACGTCGGCCACCACGCGCGAGTTCGCGGTGGCGGTGGTGGCGAGGACGGGCACGCGCTCGTCGACCGAGGAGATGAGGTCGCGGAGGCGGCGGTAGTCGGGCCGGAAGTCGTGGCCCCAGTCGGAGATGCAGTGCGCCTCGTCGACCACGAGGAGGCCGAGCCGGGCCCGGAGCGCGGGCAGCTGCTCGTCGCGGAAGCGCGGGTTGTTGAGCCGCTCGGGCGAGACGAGGAGGAGGTCGACCTCGTCGGCGTCGAGCGCGCGCAGGAGGTCGTCCCACTCGTGCGCGTTGCTCGAGTTCATGGCGACGGCGCGGACCCCGGCCCGGCGGGCCGCGGCGACCTGGTCGCGCATGAGCGCGAGGAGCGGCGAGACGAGGAGCGTGGGGCCGAGGCCCTGCTGGCGGAGGAGCAGGGTGGCGACGAAGTAGACGGCCGACTTGCCCCATCCGGTGCGCTGCACGACGAGAGCGCGGGAGCGGTCCTGCACGAGCGCCTCGATGGCCTCGAACTGGCCGTCGTGGAAGTCGGCGCCCGCGACGCCGACGAGCCGCGAGAGGTGCTCCCGGGCGGCGGACCGGAGGTCGGAGGTCGCGGCGGAGGAGGGCGGCATCGCGGTGTCGGGCATGCGGCCATGCTCCCATCCGCCTCCGACCCCGGCGCCCACGGCGAGGCGGCGGAGGGATGGGACGGCGGCGCGCGTCCTGGGGAGGGACTACCGCTCGGGGGTGGATCCGGGCTCGATGGCCCGGGGCTCACGCGCCGGTCCCGCGGCACGCGCCGCCTGCACCGCGCGCTCGGCCTGGAGCTGCCGCATCCGCGCGATCCGGGCGTAGTGCCGCTCCTCCTCCTCCAGGTCGGCGAGCTGCTGCTCCGTGCTGCGCACGCGCCGGTCGACCGCCACCGCGGCCCGCTCGTAGGCGGCGCTCCGGTCCGGCGGGCCGACGGGCACGGGCCGGGCGTTCCAGTCGTGGCCGACGCAGAACCACACGATGCTGCCGATGAGGGGCAGGAACACGACGAGCAGGATCCAGACGAGCTTCGGCAGGTGCTTCACCCGGTCGTCCGGGCGGGTGATGAGGTCGACGAGCGCGCACACGGCCACGAGGAGGGGGAGCAGCCCGAAGAGGATCACGGTCCCGGAGCATAGGGGCGATGCCGGACCCCGCGGAAGGCACTTGCACGGGCCGCGCGGCGGGTCGACGGCCCTCCGCTTCGCTCAGTGGACACCCACCTCGCATCTGTCAGGTCTTCAGGAGCGGCCCGTCCTAAGGTCCAGTCGAGGGCCGCACCCGGTGGCCTCAGTGAGGAGGAGATCATGGGTCTCGACGACAAGATCAAGAACGCTGCTCAGGACATCGCGGGCAAGGCCAAGGAGGCGCTCGGCGACCACAAGGGCGACGAGAGCCTCAAGGCCGAGGGCCAGAAGGACCAGACCGCCGCGTCCGCCAAGAAGGCCGGCGAGGACGTCAAGGACGTCTTCAAGTAGAGCCGGACCAGCAGCGCCAGGAGAGGCGGCGACCCACGGGTCGCCGCCTCTCCTCATGTCCGGACGCGTCAGGGCCCGGCCGTCACGGCAGGTCGGGTGCGCCGGACGCCTGGATGATCCGCTGCACCAGCTCCGCGTCGAGCACCGCGACCTCGTCGCCGTCGTCGTCCGCGTGCGCCCGCACCACGACCGACGTGACGCCGCCGTCCGGCCGCACGTCGACCACGAGGAACCCGGATCCGCGCACGATGCGCTCCGTGCCGGGCTCGGCCGCCACGTCCGTCTCGTTCGCGACGCCGGGCGCCACCAGCACGGGCACGCCCGCGAGCGACCCGACGATGTGGTGGTGGTAGTGGCCCGAGAGGATCACCCGCACGTCGCTGCCGCGGACGATCTCCGCCAGCCGCTCCGGACCCTGCAGCGCGAGCGACTCGTGCAGCGCCGTGGGCGCGGGGACCGGCGGGTGGTGCAGCACGAGCACCGTCCCGTGCTCGGCCGGGGTCGCGAGCAGCTCGCGGAGCCCGTCGAGCTGCTGCTCGCGGAGCGCGCCGTAGCCCTTGCCGGGCACGGAGCTGTCGAGGGTGACGATGCGCCAGCCGTCCACGATCGTCACGCCGTCGATGGGCGGCACGGCCGCGGGATCCCGGCCGTCGTCCGTGCCCGGGCCGCCGTGCCCGTCGCCGAGCACGAGCCGGAAGCCGGAGCGCACGTCGTGGTTGCCGGGCGTCAGCACGAGCGCGGCGCCCCGCGACGACGTCCACGGCACGAGCTGGTCGCGCAGGAGCGCGTACGACTCGGGGGTGCCGTCCTCCGAGAGGTCGCCCGAGCCGACGAGGAGCCGCACGTGCGGGACGCGGTCGGCCTCGACGAGGACGCGGTCGAGCGCGGCTCCCGTGTCGACGACGTCCTGGTGGAGTCCGCCGTCGCGGAGCAGGTGGGTGTCGCTGAGGTGGACGAGGCGGAGGGATCCGGGAGGCAGTGCGTGCATGCGCCGACCCTACGGCGGCGGACCGACACCGCGGCGGCCTGCCGGCGGACATCCGGTGAAGCCGGGCTCGGCTGCCCGGCGGCCGCGCATCCCCCGGCGGTAGCCTCGTCCCACGACGAGAGGGAACCCCATGGCGACGCGCGACGAGATGGACTGCTGGCTCACCGACATGGACGGCGTGCTGGTGCACGAGAACCAGGCGCTCCCGGGCGCCGCCGCCCTCATCCAGCAGTGGCAGGACACGGGCAAGCCCTTCCTCGTGCTCACCAACAACAGCATCTTCACGCCGCGCGACCTCTCCGCCCGGCTCCGCGCGTCCGGCCTGCACGTGCCCGAGGAGTCCATCTGGACCTCCGCGCTCGCGACCGCCGCGTTCCTCGAGCAGCAGATGCCGGGCGGATCCGCGTTCGTCATCGGCGAGGCCGGCCTCACGACGGCGCTGCACGAGGCGGGCTTCATCATGACCGACACGAAGCCCGACTTCGTGGTCATCGGCGAGACGCGCAACTACTCGTTCGAGGCGATCACGCGGGCGATCCGCCTCATCAACGGCGGCGCGCGCTACATCGCGACGAACCCGGACGCGACCGGCCCGAGCGCGGAGGGCGTGCTGCCCGCGACGGGCGCGGTGCTCGCGCTCATCTCGAAGGCCACGGGCAAGGAGCCGTACATCGTCGGCAAGCCGAACCCGATGATGTTCCGCTCGGCCCTCAACAAGATCGGCGCCCACTCCGAGAGCACCGGCATGATCGGCGACCGCATGGACACCGACATCATCGCGGGCATCGAGGCGGGCCTGCACACGGTGCTCGTGCTCACGGGCATCAGCGACCGCGCCGAGATCGAGCGCTACCCGTTCCGCCCGGACGAGGTGCTGTCGGGCGTCACCGAGCTGCTGGACCCGGAGCCGGTCGAGTCCGAGCTCTGATCAGCGGGCGGGCCGGTCGGCGGTCTCCTCGGCCGCCCGCTCGTCGCGCTAGGGGACCACGGGCGGCTGCGGCACGCCGATGCTGCCCGTGAACGTGCCGCCGCCGGCGCGCGAGACGAAGCAGTAGGCGTCGCGGTCGCCCGCGGCCCACTCGTCCTGGCTGATCGGGTACGCCGACTGGTACTGCACGTCGTCGTAGGCCCGGGCGGCCGCGTAGTCGATCACGGTGTCGGCGATGCAGAGCTCGTCAGCGGAGTCGCGCAGGGCGTCCTCGCCGGGGAACTCGTCGCCCGTCTGCGGCAGGGCGACGCGCGCGACCATCTGCGCGCGGTGCTCGGTGCCGCAGTCGACGACCGTGAACTCCTCCTCCCACGGGGTCGAGTACGGCTCGATGCACTCGCCGCCGAGCAACGCGTCCCACGCCTGGACGCCTGCGGCGGCCGGGCCCTGCACGGGATCCGTGGGGGTCGGCGTCGGGGTCGGCGTCGCCTCGGCGGTCGGGGTGGCGACGGGGGCCGCGTCGGGTGCGGCACCGGATCCGAGCCGCTGGCCCAGGTAGAAGAGGCCGACGAGGAGCAGGACCAGCAGGATCGCGCCGCCGACCCAGAGGCCGGTGCGGCGCGGGCCGCGCGGCGGGCGCGGAGATGCGGCGGCCGGAGGGGCGGGGGTGCGGGCGATCCCGGAGACGGGCCCGCGCGGAGCGGGCGGCGCCGGCGGAGCGGCGTACGGCGGCGGGACCGACGCGGGACGCGGGGTCGGCTCGGGCCGCGGGGTCGGCTCGGGCCGCGGGGCGGCGGCCGGGACGGCGGCCGTCGGCGCGTCGCGATCGGATCGCGCGGCGGTGGCGGTGGCAGCAGCGGCCGCGGCTCCGGCGGCGGGACCCGCGGCGGGGAGGACGCGCGTGCGGTCGTCCTCATCCTCGTCGTCCGCCTCGGCCTGGGTGCCCCGGTCGTCGTCGTGATCCGCGGCGGCATCGGGCGCGACATCGCCGAAGAGGAGGGCGAGGGCGTCGACCGGCTCGGCGTCGCCCGCGTCATCGGCGGCGTCCGAGGCCGGGACGCCGGGCTCCGGGTTCGCGAGGGGGCGCTCGACGGGCGCTGGCACGGCCTCGTCCTGCGGCTCGGCCCCGTGATCGCCTGCGTGGTCGGCGTCGGTCGTGCTGTCGGCGATCCCCGGCGACGACGACGCGCTCTCGGGAGCGGGCTCGGTCGAGGGATCCGTCGCGGTCCCCGAGGGGACCTCCGGGCGCGCCGTGCCGGGTGCCGGTGCAGGTGCCTCTGCGACGGGCTCCGCGGTCGGAGCCGCTGCGGGCGCGGGCTCCTGCTCCACGGATCCGGCGACGGGGGCTGCTGCGGCGGTCGGCGAGGCGGCGGGCCCGGATCCCGCGGCCCAGGCCATGGCCGCGGCCCGCGCCGCGGCGGCTGCGGGAGCCAGCGGCGCCGGGGGCGCGTCCTCGACCAGATCGTCGTCGGCATCGGCATCTGCATCGAGGCCGGCGTCGACCGGCGCGTCGGCGGGACCGGCGGGATCGTCGACGACGTCGGCGTCCTCGTCCGTGTCGTCGCCACGCAGCGGCGTCAGCTGCACGGCGTCGTCGGCGTCGTCGGGCCGGTCCGAGGCGCCCTCGTCGGCGGGATCCTCGACGAGCTCGGCGTCGACCACCGCCGCATCGGAGGCGACGAGCGGAACGGCCACGTCGTCCTGCCCGTCATCGAGGGGCTCGAGCACCAGCTCGGCGGGAGCGTCGTCGTCCCGCGCGGGATCCGCCTCGACCTCGCCCGAGAGCACCTCGCCGGTGAGCACCTCGCCGGGCGCGTCGGGCGCGGGCGCGGGCGCGTACCCGGGGTCGGGCTCGCCGGCGTCGGGCTCGCGGGGGAAGTCGACGTCGCCCGCGTCGACCGGCGCCGCGGCGATGCCGGGCTCGGGAGCGGGCGCGTCGGCCGCGACGTCGGCGTCGTGGGCATCGGCGGCGGGATCCACCTGGTCGAGCGGGGCGACGCGGTCGTCGTCCTCGGTCGGGTCCAGCGGGACGATCCCCGCGAGGATGTCGTCATCGGCGGAGGGCGCGGGGTCGGCGGGCGCGGGATCCACGCCCTCGTCCGCGGCCGCGGCCGGCTCCACGGCGTCGGTCGCCTCCGCGGCGTCGGTCGTCTCCGCGGCATCCGCCGGCTCGACCGCGTCCGGTGCCTCGCGGTCCGCGGGCACCGGCTCGCGGCCGGCCGGGCGACCCCAGCCGATCGGCGCGAGCGGCTGCGCGGGGCGCTCGCGGTCGGCGTCGGTCGCGGGACGTATCGCGAACGGGTCGTCGTCGTCGCGACCGGGTCCGGATCCGCCGCCGGGCGCCTGCCCGCCCACTACGCGAGCCCCAGGTCCTCGAGGCCGATCGCGTACAGGTAGCGGTGCCCCGCGGCCTCGATCACCTCGCGGGCGTCGGTCGAGCGGTCGACGACCACGGCGACCGCGGCGATCTCCGCGCCCACCTTCTCGAGCGCCTCGATGGCCTTCAGCGGGGATCCGCCGGTGGTGGAGGTGTCCTCGACGACGATGACGCGCTTGCCCTGCAGGTCCGGGCCCTCGACCTGGCGGCCGCGGCCGTGGTCCTTGGGCTCCTTGCGGACGACGAACGCGTCGTAGCCGCGGCCGACCGCGGCGCCCTGGTGCAGGATCGCGGCGGCGATGGGATCCGCGCCCATCGTGAGCCCGCCGACCGCGGCCACGTCGGGCACGTCGACGATGAGGTCGAGCATGACCTGGCCGATGAGGGGCGCGACGCGGTGGTCGAGGCTCACGCGGCGGAGGTCGACGTAGTAGCTGGCCTTCTTGCCGCTCGTCAGCGTGAAGTCGCCGTGGAAGACGGCGTCCCGCTTGATGTGGTCGATGAGCTGCTGCCGCGCGTCGGAGGTCGTCACGCAGCCGATCCTACGGGCGGGGGACCGCGCCGGCCGGTGCGACCGGCGGGCGGGGCGCCGACCGGATCAGGCGTCGGACGAGGTCGGCAGCCCGAACACCGTGCCGACGGCGGCCACGTCGTCGCCGCCGTGACCGGCCGCGGACGCCTCCGCGTACGTCTCGCGGAGCGCCTCGAGCATCGCGGTGTCGAAGTCGTGCGCGTCGGCGCCGTCGAGCGCGGCGAGCATGAGCGTCACGTCCTTGAGCAGGCCGTCGAGCGCGAACGAGGGCGCGAGCTCGCCGGCCAGCATCGCGCCGCCCTTGAGGTGCGCGTACGGGGTGTCGGCGGCGCCTCCCGCGATGGCGTCGAGGAAGAGGCGCGGCTCGACGCCGAGCAGCCGGGCGAGGCCGAGCGACTGGCCGGTAGCGGCGGTGATGGAGGCGATCCACGCGTTGCACGCGAGCTTGAGGGCGGATCCGGGACCCGCGTCGGATCCCGCGACCACGGTGCGCGAGCCGGTCGCCTCGAGGACGGGGCGGGCGACGGCGAGGTCGGCCTCGGATCCGGAGACGAGGTGCACGAGGAGGCCCTGCTCGGCGGGGCCGCGCGTGCCGAGGACGGGCGCGTCGACGAAGCGGACGCCGTGCTCGGCGGCGAGCGCGGCGATCCGGCGGGTGCCCTCGACGCCGACGGTGGAGGACTGGAGGACCACGACGTCGGGCCCCAGCGCGGGCGCGACCTCGGCGAGGACCTCGAGCACGGCGTCCTGGTCGAACAGCATCACGACGACCACGTCGGCGTCGCGCACGGCCTCGGCGGCGCTGCCGGCGACGGTCGCGCCGTCGTCGGCGAGGGGCGCGGCCTTCTCAGCGCTGCGGTTCCAGACGGTGAGCGGGAGGCCCGCGCGGAGGATCGAGCGGCTCATGCCGGAACCCATGACGCCGGTGCCGAGGAGCGCCACGCGGGGCGGCCCGTCGGAGGCGGGGACGGATGCGGACACGGCGGCGGTGGCGTCTGTCATCCCCCGACGGTACGCCCGCCGGATGGGAGGCCGGCGGACGCGGTGCCACGGGGCCGCGTGCGGCGACCACGCGACGACGGGCCGCCCGTCGCGAGACGGGCGGCCCGTCGGGGCGCGCGGGAGCGGATCAGACGGCGGGCGCCTCGGCGGCCTCGTCGTCGGATCCCTCGCCGGGCATGACGATGTCGGCGACCGTGACGTCCACGCGCGTCACGGCGCGGCCGACGAGCTCGGTGACGGCGTCGGAGATGGCGGCGCGCACGTCGGCGGCGACGTCCTGCAGCGGCACGCCGTACTCGGCGACGAGGGTCACCTGGAACGCGACGCCCGCCTCCTGGGCCTCGACGGCGATCCCCTGCGTGAGGTCGGTCTGGCCGATGCGGTCGCGGAGCTGGCCGATGACGCGGGCAGCGCCTCCGCCGAGCGCGTGCACGCCCGGGATGTCGCGGACGGCGAGGCCGGCGACCTTGGCGATGACGCCGTCGGTGACCGTGGTGTCGCCCTCGGCGAGGACGCTCCCCGTGATCCCGGCGCTCGCGGGCGCGACGCGGGTGACGTCGGCGGGGGTGGGGGTGCTGGTGTCGCTCATGCGGTTCCTCCTCGTGGATGCCCGGCGATCCGGGCGATGCTGTGGTACTCATTGAGGGGACGCACGGACGCCGCGGTTCGTCACGGATCGCATGCGGATCCATCTGGTCACCCAGCGCACACGGAGGTACGGCATGGCCCTCTCCTCCTCGTTGCAGGACGCGGGCGACGGCATCCTCGCCGAGCGCGCGGCCGACGGGGACGCTCGGGCCTTCGAGGTGCTGGTCCGCCGGCACGCCCCCTACATGCGCGCGTTCGCGATCCGGCTCACCGGATCCCGCGCCGACGCCGACGACGCCGTGCAGGAGGCCCTCATCACCGCGTGGGACCGGCTGCCCACGCTCGAGAAGCCCGACCGCGTGAAGAGCTGGCTGCTGCAGATCGTCAGCCGGAAGTCCATCGACCGGATCCGCGCCCGCCGCCCGGTCGACGACATCGACGACCACGAGATCGCCGACCGGCTCACGTCCCCGGAGCGCGACGCCGAGACGTCCTCGCAGATGCGCGCGCTGGCCGGCGTGCTGGACACCCTGCCCCGCGAGCAGCGCGAGGTGTGGATGCTGCGCGAGGTGGGAGGCTTCTCCTACGAGGAGATCGCCGAGAGGCTGGGCGCGACGCCCTCGACCGTGCGCGGCCGGCTGTCCCGGGCGCGCACCACCGTGATGACGAGCATGGAGGCATGGCGATGAGCGGCACCGGACCGGACGATCCCGGGGAGCGCCTGCCCGTGGATCCCGCGACCGCGCCCGCGCTCGACGCCGACGGCGCGCCCCTCGACATGGCCGCGCTGGCCGACTACCTCGACCGCGGACGCACCCCGCGCGTCGCCGCCTACGAGGACGACCCCGACACCCGCAACGCCCTCCGCGCCCTCGAGCGCATGCGCGACCTCGGCCGCGAGCTCGTGCGGGTCGAGGCCGAGGAGGCCGACGCCCCGGGCGACGACTTCTTCCGCGGCGTGCTCTCGCACATCAGCCGCGAGTCGCGCGCCGGCCGCGACATCCCGCTCTCCCACCCGGATCCCGCCGTCCGCCTCGCGCTCACCGAGGGCGCCGTGCGCACCCTGGTGCGGCAGGCCGGCGACGAGGTGCCGGGCGTCCTCATCGGCCGGTGCACGCTCGACGGCGACATGACGCGCGCGGGCGAGCCCGTCCAGGTGGCCCTCACGATGAGCGTGGTGTGGGGGGATCCGCTGCCCGAGCTCGCGCAGCGCGTGCGGGAGAGGGTCCACGCGGCCCTGCTCCGGCACACCGAGCTGAACGTCGAGGCGATCGACGTGACCGTGGTGGACGTGCAGCCGCGTCCCGTGCAGGAGGAGGCCGGAGATGACCCTCGACGATGACGCGCCTGCCGTCGTGCCCGAGCCCGAGCCCGCGCGCGTGCCCGTGCCGCTCCCCGAGCCCGCCGACCTGTCGCGCGACCTGACCGCGGTCCTCCGCGGCGTCGCGGGCGTGGCCGACGTCTACGCGCCGCGCTCGCCGATCCTGCTGGCCGCCCAGCAGGTGGTCGAGGGCGTCGTGGCCGGATCCTCGACCGCCGCCGAGCAGCTCGTCGCCGTGGAGGCCGGCGAGGGCACCGTGCTCGTGGAGGCGTCCATCGCGGTGGACGCGTCGAGCCGCGCGAGCGACACCGCGCGCGCCGCCGTCGACGCGATCCGCGCGAGCCTCGCGGAGTCGGTGGGCCCCGAGGCCGCCGCGCTCGCGGCCGTCACGGTGCGCGTCGGCAGCATCGGCTGATCCGGCCCCGCTCCGCCCCGCCCGTCCCGGCCCGCGCGCGGACGGCCGCGCCGCCCGCTCCCGGTACCGTTGTCGCATGCGCGTCGCCACCTGGAACGTCAACTCCATCCGCACCCGCGTGGGCCGCGTCGTCGACTGGCTCGTGCGCGAGGACGTCGACGTGCTGGCGATGCAGGAGATCAAGTGCAAGCCCGAGCAGTTCCCGATGCAGGCGTTCGAGGAGGCCGGCTACGAGGTCGCCGTGCACGGGCTCAGCCAGTGGAACGGCGTCGCGATCGCGAGCCGCCTGCCGCTCGAGGACGTCGTCACGACCTTCGAGGGGATGCCCCGCTTCGGCAAGCCCGACGCGTCCGGGCAGCCGCCGCTCGAGGCGCGCGCGATGGGCGCGACCGTCGCCGGCGTCCGTCTCTGGAGCCTCTACGTGCCCAACGGCCGCGGCCTCGACGACCCGCACTACTCCTACAAGCTCGAGTGGCTCGGGGCGCTCGCGGCCGACACCCGCGCCTGGCTGGCCGCGGACCCCGAGACGCCGCTCGCGCTCATGGGCGACTGGAACGTGGCGCCGCTCGACACCGACGTGTGGGATCCCGCGCTGTTCGAGGGGAAGACGCACACCTCGGAGCCCGAGCGCGCCGCCTTCGCCGCGTTCCTCGACGCCGGCCTCGCCGACGTCGTGCGGCCGTCGATCCCCGAGGGCTACACGTACTGGGACTACCAGCAGCTGCGGTTCCCGCGGAACGAGGGCATGCGGATCGACTTCATCCTCGGCAACGCCCGGTTCGCCGAGCTCGTGGACGCGCCCCGGATCCACCGCGACGAGCGCAAGGGCGACGGCCCCAGCGACCACGTGCCCGTGGCCGTCGACCTCGAGGTGGAGACCGAGCTCGACGACGACCGGCCGATGATCTTCTGATCCGCCGCCGATCCGCGTCGCGTCCCGCTCCCCCGCCGATTCCGGCCGGGCGGGGCGCGCCCCGTAGTCTCGTGCCGTGACCCCCGACGACGACGCGACCCCGGAGCGCGGCCGCCGCGCCTCCCGCGGACGCCGCTCCGCCGCCCCGCCCGCCCGTCGGCGGCGCACGCCGGAGGTCCCGCGGATCGCGCTGCCGACGTTCCCCCGCCGCGCCGGACGCGCCGGCTCCGACGACGACGCACCCCGCGGCGGCCGCGCCGCGCGCGACCGGGACGACCGCGCCCGCGACCGCGCCGACGCCCGCGAGGAGGATCCGGCCGGCCCCGGCTGGGTGCCCCGCTGGATCCGCCGGATCGACCGCCGCGTCCTCGTCACCACCCTCGTCTCGATGCTCGTCGCCGCGGTCGTCGGGGGCAGCGTCGCGGCCTTCGGGCTGGGCCTCATCTTCGTCACCGACGCGTGCGACGTGGACGCCTACGTCTGCGACGACTCCCTCTTCACCATCGGCTACGTGCTCGCGATCGCGGGCCCGCTGATGCTGACCGGCATCGCCATAGTCGTGGCGCTCGTCGGCATGATCCGGGGACGCACCCGGCCCTGGCTGGTGCTCCTCATCGGGGTGGGCGCGTCGCTCGCGGCGTACATCCTCGGCGCCGTCCTGGTGCTCGTCGCCGTGCCCGGGTCCTCCCCCGTCACCTGATCCCGAGCGTCCGCCCGGCGGGCCGCCGCGGCGAGGGCGGGGCCGCGGCGGTCCGCTAGCGTGGGAGGTCCGGCGCGCCTGTCGCGGAATCCGGGGGATCTGCCGCGCACGCGGCATGCGAGGGGGCGGTAGTGGACAGCGGACGAGTGGCTCTGGTCATCGAGGACGACGGCGACATCCGCCAGCTGCTCGAGGTGGTCCTGCGCCAGGGCGGCTTCGAGGTGCACTCCGCCGGCACCGCGACCGACGGCGTGCGGCTGGCCGAGGAGGTCTCCCCCGACGTCATCACGCTCGACGTGGGCCTGCCCGACTTCGACGGTTTCGAGGCCGCGCGCCGCATCCGCCTCGTGAGCGACGCCTACATCGTGATGCTCACGGCGCAGGGCGAGGAGGTCGACACCCTGCTCGGCCTCGAGTCGGGCGCCGACGACTACATCGTGAAGCCGTTCCGCCCGCGCGAGCTCCGCGCCCGCATCTCCGCGATGATGCGACGACCGCGCGGCGGCGGGGACGCGACCGCGACGCCCCCGGCCGGCATCCCGGCGGCGGCGGACGCCCCTGCCGCGCCCGTCCCCGCGGAGGAGCCGGTGCAGCCCGCGGCGTTCGCGACCACGACCGTCGTCTCGCCCGCCCTGCCCACCGAGCCCGGATCCGCGGACGACGACGTCCTCCGCCACAACGGCCTGGAGCTCGACGAGGGCACCCGCCATGTCACGGTCGACGGCGAGCCCGTCGACCTCACGCGCACCGAGTTCGACCTGCTCGCCTCCATCCTCGCGAGCGGCGGCCGCGTGCGCACCAAGGGCGACCTGGTGCGCGACATCCGCAGCGGCTCCTACGCCGTCGCGTCCTCCACCGAGCCGGAGGAGCGCGCCGTCGAGGTGCACCTCGGCAACCTGCGCCGGAAGCTGCACGACGACCCGCGCCAGGCCAGGTGGATCCAGACGGTGCGCGGCGTCGGCTACCGGCTCGCGCCGCCCGTCGACTGACGCCGCCGGCGTCGGGCGCGGGCGACCGGCCGGGCGCTCGTCGGCGGTGCGGGCTGCCGCGGGACCGATGGGCCCCACGGCAGCTGCGCCGTGGATCGGGGTCCCTTCGGGTGGGATCCCGTTCCGTTCCTCCGTCCGGCCTGTCGCGGGGGCCGGTCGGGCGTGCGCGACGGCCGTCGGGGCGGCCGGGCGCACGGGTCTAGCCGGGCGGGTGACCCGCCTCGGCGCGGATCCAGGAGCGCATCGCGTCCATGCTCCGCTCGCCCACCTCGCCGAGCTCCGGCAGCATCGCGACGGCGACGCGCCCGTCGTGGGCGCGGATCGCCCGCTCGAGCTCGCCGGCGATGCCGCTGAGCCGGAGCGCGCCGACCATCGCCGCCGAGCTCTTCACGCTGAGGCACGCGTCGAGCGCCGCCGGACCGTCGTCGGCGCGCACGGCGACGTCGAGGCGCTCCCAGCGGGTCGGCCACAGGTCGACGAAGAAGCGGAGGAAGTCGACGCACGCGTGCTGCCCGTCGGTGAGCGCTCCGGGGCAGACGGGCTCCGCGGGCTCCGGCGTCGACGGCGTCGACGCGCTCGGGGCGGAGGTCGGGGCGCCGACCGGACGGGGGGATCCGGCCGGCGCCTGCCCGCGACCGGGTGCGGGGGCACCACGGGTCGCGAGGCGGTCGTCCGGACGGGGGGATCCGGACGACGGGGTCCCGCGGCGCGGCTCGGGGTGGCCGCGCGGCGGGGTCACGCCGCCCGGCGCGGGAACACCGGGGGGCGGAGCGGGGGCGTCCGTCGCGGGGACGACGGACGGTCGGGCGGGGCCGTGCTCGTCCGACAGCTCGCCCAGCAGCTGCTCCAGGACGCGGACGTCGAGGAGCGGGGGGAGCTGCGGAGCGCGGGCGGCATGGGCGTTCACGCCCGGCCGCCGACGAGACGACCGGAAGGACCGGGGAGGTGGCCGTCGGGTACCGGCCGCGCATCCGTGGACCCGGTACGGCACCCGGTGCGTGCGGCTCGGGTGCCGCTCGCGGGGTGGTCGTGGGGGGTCATCCGGTCCTTCGATCGCTCGTGTCGGACGGGTGGCCCCGTCGTGCGTCGAGCCTGGCACCGCCCCATGCGGGATCCGATCAAGGTCGGGACAAGATCAGCTCAAGTCGCGGGCGGTGCGTCGGGCCCGACGCGCAGCGGCAGGCGCACGCGCATGGTGGTGCCCGCGCCGAGGGCGCTCTCCACCTCGATGGTGCCGTCGTGGGCGTCCACGATGGAGCGGGTGATGCTGAGGCCGAGCCCCACGCCCGCGACCGTGCTCGCTCGGGCGGAGCTGGTGCGGAAGAAGCGCGTGAAGAGCTGCGACGTGTCCTCCGCGGACATGCCCACGCCGTCGTCGCTGACGCAGAGACGGAGGTGGTCGCCGTCGACGTGCACCTCGGTGGTGACCGTGCCACCCTCGGGCGTGTACTTCACCGCGTTGCTCAGCAGGTTGTCGAGCACCTGGCCGATGCGCACGGCGTCGACCTCGGCGACGAGCTCCTCGTAGTCCGGCTCGACCAGCGTCACGCCGCTCGCCGTCGCGTGCGGGCGGATCACGTCGAGCGCGTTCTCGACGATCTCGCCCACGTCGACGAGGTTGCGGTTGACGGCGAGCCGGTGCTGCGCCGCCGTGAGGAGGTCGCCGATGAGGCCGAGGAGGCGCTGCGCGTTGCGCTCCACGATCGCGAGGCGGGCGGCGGTGATCCGGTCGTCGAGGTCGTCCTCCACGAGGTCGTCGGCGATGAGCTCGACGTAGCCGAGGATCGAGGTCAGCGGGGTCTTCAGCTCGTGGGAGACGCTCGCCACGAAGTCCTCGCGCTCGGTGACCGCGAGCGCGAGCGCCGTGACGTCGGTGCTCACGACGACCGTGCCGAAGGTCCGCCCGGCGCCGTCCACGAGCGGGGAGACCGACGCGAGCACGGCCTTCTGCGCGCCGCCCTCGCCCAGCCAGTACACCTCGCGGCCGACGACCTCGCCGGCGCGGACGCGGGCCACGGGCTGCCGCTCGGGCGGCACGAGGGTGGTGCGGTCCTCCTCGTAGACGAGGCGGCCGACGACCGGGTCGTCGGGGTCGACGGGGTCGGCGAGCGCCATGAGGTCCCACGCGGCGCGGTTGCGCTGCATGACCCGACCCGTGGCGTCGAGCACGACGACCGTGTCGTCGATCGCGTCCAGCACGCCGTCGATGATCGAGTTGCGCTCCTGCAGGTCGACGAGCGTGCCCGTCAGCTCGAGCCGCATCTCCTCCAGGCGAGCGTGCTGCCGGAACAGCTGCTGCCCGAGCAGGTTCACGGCGACGGCCACGAGCAGCATCACGACGGGGAGCACGACGAGGTGCGACCAGCCGGTCGTGTCGTCGGGCAGGGTGCCGGAGCGGAGGTAGGGCAGGGCGAGCACCGAGGCCGTGCCGAGGGCGCCGAGCCACAGGACGTGCAGCGCGAAGGCGTACGCCAGCCAGATCACGGGGAAGACGATGAGCAACGCGGTCGACGGCACCTCGTCGGCGATCGCGTCGTGGCAGAGGGCGAG
Organism: Clavibacter michiganensis; assembly: GCF_002151125.1. Classification (GTDB taxonomy): domain Bacteria; phylum Actinomycetota; class Actinomycetes; order Actinomycetales; family Microbacteriaceae; genus Clavibacter; species Clavibacter michiganensis_C. The sequence goes on along the minus strand of NZ_MDJZ01000016.1, from coordinate 324,635 downwards.
CGCCACGAAGTCGAGCATGGGCAGCACCGCCACCCAGTCCCGGTCGATGCGGCCCCACGGGACGGCGGCCGCGGCGATCGTCACGAGCGCGGCGACGAGCGTGCCCGCCACGAACCCGGGATCCGCGACCGCGTCGAGGTCGTCCATGCCGGCGACGACGCCGACGACGGCGAGGCTCAGGATGAAGGGCAGCTGCGCGTGCAGCGGCTTCGAGAGCGTCATGCTGCGGAGCACGGCCTGCGCGCGGGACGCCGATCCACGCCGCGCGTCGGAGGCAGCGACCTCGCCCACGTGACCCCCTGATGCGGTCACCCCGTGCCGCTCATCGATCCTAGCCACGAGTGGAGCGTCCGCCCCGGGCCGACGTACCCCGTGATAAGGGCACGCGTACGATTCCGGGATGACCGCCCTCCCGCACGAGCACCCCGTGGAGATCGCGTTCCTGGTCGCCTCGCCCGTGCACCGGCTGGAGGGTCGCCCATCGCACGGTCCCCGCGACGAGCCGGGGGATCCGCCGTCGCGCGCATCCGTGCGCGTGCGGGCCGGGCTCGGGATCGTCGGCGACCGCTACTTCGGCCAGCGGGCGCACCGTACGGCGGCGGTGACGGTGATGGCCGTCGAGTCCGTCGAGCGCGTGGCGCGGGAGCTCGGCGTGCAGGCGGGCCTGGATCCGGTGGACACCCGCCGCAACGTGCTGCTGCGCGGCGTCGACGCCGACCGGCTGCGCGGCATGCGCTTCAGCATCGACTCGGGCGACGGGCCCGTCGAGTTCCAGGGCCACCGCCCCGCGAACCCGTGCGCGTGGATGGACGTGATGCTCGCGCCCGGCGCCTTCCGCGCGCTCCGCGGCCGGGGCGGGGTGCGCTGCGAGCCGCTCGGCGACGGGATCCTCACGGTCGGCCCGGCCGTGCTGCGCACCGAGCGCCCGCTCGCCGACCACGCCGACGCCGACCAGGCGGCCGGGGCGCGCCTGTTCTGACGCGCCCCGCCTCGCCGTCGCCCCGCTCATCGTGCCCGCGGGTCAGTGGACGGGCGTGCCGCCGGTGACCGCGATCGTCTCGCCGCTCGTGAAGCTCGACTCCTGGCTCGCGAGGAAGACGTACGTCGCCGCGATCTCCGCGGGCTGGCCGGGGCGGCCGTAGACCGACTGGGATCCGAACTCCTCGACGTCCTCCGCCGACTGGCCGACGGGCTGCAGCACGGTCCAGAACGGGCCGGGCGCGACGGAGTTGACGCGGATCCCCTTCGGCGCGAGCTGCTGCGCGAGCCCCTGGGTGAAGTTGCGGATCGCGCCCTTCGAGGTCGCGTAGTCGAGCTTGTTGGCGCTCGGCTGGTACGCCTGCGAGGAGCTCGTCGTGATGATGCTGCCGCCCTTGGGCAGGTGCGGGAGCACGGCCTTGCTCAGCCAGAACAGCGAGTACACGTTGGTCTTCAGCGTGCGGTCGAGCTGCTCGGTGTCGAGGTCGAGGATGTCCTCCTCGTTGCGCTGGTAGCCGGCCACCATGACGAGGCAGTCGAGGCCGCCGAGCGCGTCCACCGAGGCCTGCACGATGTCCTGGCAGGTGGTCTCGTCGGAGATGTCGCCGGGCACGAGCGCGGCCTTCCGGCCGTCGGCCTCGATCGTGGACGCGGTGTCGCGCGCGTCCCCGAGCTCCTCGTCGAGGAAGTTGAGCGCGATGTCGGCGCCCTCGCGCGCGAACGCGATGGCGACGGCCTTGCCGATGCCGGAGTCGGCGCCCGTGATGAGGACCTTGCGGCCCTTCAGGCGGCCGAAGCCGACGTAGCTGTCCTGGCCGTGGTCGGGCGTCGGCTCGAACCTCTTCTCGTCGCCGGCGCCGGTCTGCTCCTGCTGCGGGAACGGCGGGGACGGGTACTGCGCGATCGGGTCCTGGATCTCGTACTGGTTGCCGCCGTTGCGGATCTCGCTCATGCGATGCGCCTTCCTTCGGGGGTCGTGGGGTCCTGTCCAGCCTGGCCCGGGCGATGCGCGGCGTCCGGTTCCGAGAGGGGGTTGACGGGCGCCACCGCCGTACGCTCGACGCATGACGACGCCCGACGCCGAGCTCCCGCCCGTCGAGTTCGCGTTCCCGGGGCCGCTGCGCGACCAGCTCGTGGCGGCGATCGTCGCGGGCGCGAAGACGTCCACCAGCTCGCTGCTCGCCCAGTACGCGGCCGACGGCGAGGAGCTGCCGGTCGTCGGATCCCGCGGCGCCGTCATCGACTCCGCCGGGCGGCCGGTGCTCGTGGTCGAGACGACGGCCGTGGAGATCGCGCGCCTCGCGGACGTGCCGCTCGCGCACGCGGTCGACGAGGGCGAGGGCTTCACGACGGTCGCCGAGTGGCGCGCCGGGCACGAGGGGTTCTGGACGTCGCCCGAGGTCGTGGCGGAGCTGCCGGCCGGGTTCCGCCTCGACGACGACACCGCGATCGTGATGGAGCGCTTCCGCGTGGTGGGCGGGGCCGACGACCGCGCCTAGGGTCGGATCATGCGCCCCCTCCTCTCCGCCGCCCTCGTCACGGCCGCCGTCGTCGTCCTCTCCGGGTGCGCGTCCGCGGATCCGCGCCCGGCCTCCCCGACGACGGGAGCCGCGGCACCCGCCGCGGCGACGGGCGCGCTCTCGTCGGACACGACCGCGGCCGTCACCCTGCCGCCCGTCGGCACGGGCTTCGACTACCAGCTCGGCGGCGCCTCCCCCATCCCGGCCGGGGTCGGGATCGTGGTCCGCGACAGCACGGACACGCCTGCCGCGGGCCTCTACGGCGTCTGCTACGTCAACGGGTTCCAGACCCAGCCGGGTGAGCCCTGGCCCGACGACCTGCTCGTGCAGGGTGACGACGGCCCGCTCATCGATCCGAACTGGGACGACGAGTTCCTCCTCGACACCTCGACCGCCGCGAAGCGCGACGCCATCGCCGCGCGCCAGGCCGCGACCGTCGACCGCTGCGCCGACGCCGGCTTCCAGGCCGTCGAGTTCGACAACCTCGACTCGTGGGTGCGGTCCGAGGGCGCGCTCGACGCGGAGGACGCGCTGGCCCTCGCGACCCTGCTCGTGGATCACGCGCACGGCCGGGGCCTCGCGGTCGCGCAGAAGAACACCACCGACATCGGATCCCGCGGCCGCGACGAGGCCGGCTTCGACTTCGCGATCGCCGAGGAGTGCGACCGCTGGGAGGAGTGCGCCGACTACACGGCGGTCTACGGCCCGCACGTGCTCGACGTCGAGTACACGGACGACCTGCTCGACACGGCCGAGGGCGCGTGCGCGCGGATCCTGGCGCTGGATCCCGCTCCCCGCGCCATCGTGCGCGACCGCGACCTGGTGCCCGCGGGCGAGGACGGATACGCGTACGCGGCCTGCTGAGCGGGATCGCGCACCCCGTGACACGATGCGGGGATGGACGACGACGACCGGCGCGCGGAGATCGCGGACCTGCGTCGCCGTGTCTTCGGACCGGACCGCGATCCGCGCGACGTCGACGCGCTCGCGCGGCTGCAGGAGCTGGAGGGGCGGGGCGGTGCGCCCGGCGACGACGCGGCGGTGGACACCCGGGACGACGGCTCGGCCGGCCCGTCGGCGGCGACGGTGCCGCAGCGCGGAGCCCCGGCCGCCGGTGATCCGCGCGACGACCGACCCGCGGCACGGCGGACCCGGACCCGGACCCGCATCCGCCCGCGTCTCGCCGCCTCCTGGGCCGCATCGCTCGTGATCGTCGCGGTCGCCTGCGTGGCCGGCACCGCCTGGTGGCTGGACGACCAGCGCGGCACGGTCGCCGTCCTCGCGCTCGAGCCGCCGCCGACGCCCGACAACGCGACCTACCTCTCGGTCGACACCGGATCCATCGCCCCCGGCTCCCTGTTCGCCGCCTTCCACGGGATCTCGGTCGCGCGCGTGCCGGTCCCCGACGCGGGCACGGGAGTCGAGCGGACGTGCCTGCTCGCCGGTCCGGCCGAGCAGGACGGCTCGGTCGCCGGCGTGCCCGGCTGCGCGACCGGCGCGGTCCCCGCGCGCACCGCGCTCGTCGTCACGGCCGACCAGCCGCAGGAGCTCCGCGACGCGTTCCCCCTGGGCACCACGCTGGCCTTCGAGCTGGAGGCGGACGGCGAGACGGTGCGGGTCCGGACCGTCCCCGGCTGACGCCCCCTCCCCCGCGCCCGTCCGGGTGCGGACGTCCCGGGCGCGACCGTCCCGGCGCGCGGTCGCAGGCGGATCCGCTAGGTTGTCTGCAGTTCGGGGAGCGCACCTATCGGGGTGCCTCGTCTGGTTCGATTTCCGGAGCTCTCCACCACTCGCCGCATCCGCGCCGTACGCGTCGCCGGGCCCGGCCCTCTCGGCCTACTCGTCGGGTCGGGCGTAGGAGACCGGCAGCAGGTCTCCGATCCCGACCATCTCGGGCCCGTCCGCACCGGAGACGGCCACGCGGATGCCCGGCTGGAGATCGAGCATCACCTGGCGGCACCGGCCGCACGGCGGGACGATCCCCCGACCACCGTCGCCCACCGCCGCCATCGCGACGAGCGGTCCCGCGTTCTCCGCGGCGGCGGCACCCAGCGCGACGAGCTCCGCGCACGGCCCGCCCGTGAAGTGGAGCACGTCGACGCCGACGTGGATCCGGCCTCCGGCGTCGAGGGCCGCCGCAGCCATGGTGTGGTCCGGATCCGCGCCGAGCGTCCGGGCGAGCGCCTCGGCCGCGTCGATGAGCCGGGCCTCGGAGTCGTGGAGGGGCACGCGCACCTCCTGCCGCACCGGCCCTCGGCCGCTCGCGGTCACTTGTCCCACACGCGGATCGGCGGCAGCCCGCGCTCCGCGCGCTCGGCGTTCACCAGCTCCTCCACGAGCGCGGTCTTGCCCGCCGTGTAGGCGCGGCGGTCGGCGGCCGTCCCGGCGAGCGCCACCTTGAGAGCGTCGTAGCGGCCTCGCGCGTCGGGGTCGCGCAGGAGCCGGTCGCGGAGGAGGCGCTGCGGGCAGGTGTCCCAGTCGCCGGCCGCGAAGACGTGGAGGATGTGCGTCCGCGCGCCGTCGTCCGACCGCACGTGCACGCCGTGGTTGCGCGGACCCGTGCGGTGCTGCGCGTAGTCGAGCGGCGCGAGCACGGCATCGAGCCCGAGCGGGTCGATCCCCGGCGCGGCCCGCGCGGCGATGTCGATGACCGGCTTCGCGCGGAGGCCCGGCACCGCGGTGCTGCCGATGTGCTCGATCGCGAGGATCGACGCGCCCGTGGCCTCGCGGATCCGCCCGGCCTCGACGCGGAACGCATCCGCCCACTCGGACCGGTGCTCCTCGAGGCGGATCATCGCGGCCACCCTACCGAGCCGGCCGCGCCGCACCCCTAGGCTCGACGACCATGCCCTCCTCCTCCCTGCCCTCCCCGCGTCGCGCCCTCGTCCTCGGCGGCACCGGCGCGATCGGCGGCGCCACGGCCGAGCGGCTGGCGCGCGACGGGTGGTCCGTCGACGTGACCGGCCGGGATCCCGCCGCCATGCCGGATGCGCTCACGGACCTCGGCGTGCGCTTCCACGCGCTCGACCGGACCGACGCCCGCGGGATCGAGCGGCTGGTCGGCGACGGCGTCGACCTGCTCGTCGACCTCGTCGCGTTCACGGCGGCCGACGTCGAGGCGCTCGTCCCCGCGATGCGGGCGAGCGGATCCGTCGTCGTCGCCTCCTCGCGCGCCGTCTACGTCGACGCGGCGGGTCGGCACGTCAACGGCGACGAGCCGCCGCGGTTCCCCGTCCCGATCCCCGAGCAGAACCGGACCCTCGCGCCCGCCGCGCCCGGCACCGATCCCTTCACGCGCGAGGGCTACGCGCCGTCGAAGGTCGCCGTGGAGCGCGCGGCGCTCGACGGCGGCCTGCCGGTGACCGTGATCCGCCCCTCCAAGGTGCACGGCCCGTGGGCGCGGAACGCCCGCACGCGCGCGATCGTCGAGCGCATGCTCGCGGGCGCCGAGACGATCGAGCTCGCCGACCGCGGTGCCTCCGTCGACCACCTCACCGCGGCAGCGAACGCGGCCGCCCTCATCGCCCGCGCGGCCGACGTGCCGGGCGCGCGGATCCTCAACGCCGCCGACCCGGATCCGCTCACGGCCGACGAGATCGTCGCCGTCATCGCCGACGAGCTCGGCTGGGGCGGACGCATCGTGCCGCTCGAGCCCGGCGCCCCGGGCGGCGCGCACCCGTGGGCCGCGGCGCACCCGATCGTGCTGGACACCCGCGCGTCCCTCGCGCTCGGCTACGCCCCCGTCGGCCCGGGAGCGGAGCTGCTGCGCGCCGAGGTCGCGTGGATCCGCGACGGCGGCTGACCCGGTCCGCCCCCTCCCGCCGCGCCGCGCCTGGCCGTTCCCCGCCGCATCCGCCGCGGACCCGGTCGCGCGCGCCCGGACCTGGCAGGGTCGAAGGGCGGGGGTCCACCGATCCGCGCAGATCCCCCGAGGAGCACCACCATGCCGCTGATCCGCTTCCTGTTCATCGCCGTCCCCGTCATCCGCCGCTTCCTGCGCAGCCGCCAGGGCAAGGCCGCCATGGCCAAGGGCAAGGCCCAGATGGCCAAGCGCTCGCAGAAGCGCGCCGCTCAGCGCGGGGCCGCCGGGCGCCGCTAGGTCCCGCCGCTAGGTCCCGCCGCTGGCTCCCGGGACGCTAGGTCCCGGGAGCCAGCAGCGCCGCGATCACCAGCAGCACCGGGATCGACGCGACCGTCGTGATCAGCACCGTGTCGCGCGCGAGCACCACGCCGCGTTCGTAGCGCGACGCGAAGTTGAAGATGTTCTGCGCGGTCGGCAGGCCGGCGATCACGGTCGCGGCGAAGGTCTGGTCGGCGTCCAGGTGGAAGGCGAACCGCGCGAGCAGGAACGCGGCGAGCGGCATGATCACCGTCTTGATGACGGAGGCCACGATGATCTCGCCGCGGCCGGATCCCGGCGCGAGCGGCTTCCGCCCCACGAGCGACATGCCGAACGCCATCAGCACGATGGGGATCGCCGCGCCGCCGATCAGCCGGAACGGCTCGTAGACGGCGTCGGGCACCTGCAGCCCCGTCACCGCGATGAGGATGCCGAGCATCGACGCGATGATCATCGGGTTCCGCAGCGGCTGCGTGAGGATCCCGACCACCGAGGCGGAGCCGCGGCTGGAGATGTCGAGGATCGTCAGCGTCGTCGGCGCCAGCACGAGCAGCTGGAGCAGCAGCACGGGCGCGACGAGCTGCGCGTCGCCGAGCACGTAGATCGCGACGGGCAGGCCGATGTTGTTGGCGTTCACGTAGCTCGCGGACGCCGCGCCGATGGTCGTCTCCGCCACCGGCCGCCGGAACAGCACGCGCGCCACGATCAGATAGAGGATCGCCGCGACGGCCACCGCGGACGCCGACGCCAGCAGGAACGCCGAGAACACGACGTCCAGGTCGGCCTTCGCGAGCACGGTGAACAGGAGCGCGGGCGTCGCGACGAAGAACGCGACCCGGTTGAGCGAGTGCTGGGCGCCCGGCCCGGCGATCCCGGAGCGGCCGACGCCGTAGCCCACGGCGATGATGAAGCCGATGATGGCGAAGCCGGTCAGCACCCCGATCATCCGACTCCCCTCGCGCGCGTCCTCCCACCCTACGGGCGGCGGGGAGCCGCCCGACGCGGGGACGGCGGGCAGACGCCGCGCAGACGGCGGGCGACCGCTGCCCCACCCGTTCAACGCCGGGACACCGCTGCGTCATGCGATCCGCCTAGCGTCGGCCGCGTCGCATCCGCGACCCACCCGCACCCGCCGCGCGCATCCCGCGCCGCGCCCGCTCCGCCAGGAACCCATGCGCCTCCGCACCCGCCGCCTGTCCGCCTCCGTCGCGCTCGCGCTGGCCCTCGGGATCGCCGCCGGGGGATCCGCCCTCCCGGCGCACGCGGCGACCGGAACCGGAAGCGCGACCGGCACCGACGCCGCCGACCGCCCGTACTACAGCAGCAAGACCCCGTACGCCCCGCGCGGCACCGCGGCCGATCTCGCGCCCGCGCCCGCCGGCTTCGCGCCCGTGTACACGGAGTCGGTCGCGCGCCACGGATCGCGCGCCCTGTCGAGCTTCAAGTACGACTCCCTCACCACGCAGGTGTGGGAGCAGGCCCGCTCCGAGGGCGCGCTCACGTCGCTCGGCGAGACGCTCGGCCCGGAGGTGGCGGAGCTCACCGCCGCGAACCAGCGGCTCGGCTACGGCAACCTCACCGGGCAGGGCGCCGACCAGCACCGCGGCATCGGCGCGCGCGCCGTGGAGCGGCTGCCGTCGCTGTTCGCCGACGTCGACGCGGGATCCGACCGGGTCGCGCTCGAGAGCTCCGGCGAGGCGCGCGCCACCGCCTCGGGGAAGGCGTTCGCCGAGGGGCTGAGGACGGCGGATCCGCTGCTCGCCTCGCACCTGCCGGCGGACATCGCGAAGGACCCCGGCACGCTCTACTTCCACAAGTCGGACGCGAACGCCGACTACCAGGCGTACGAGGACGGCCCCGCCGTGACGGCCGCGGTCGACGCGATCACCGACCAGCCCCGCAGCCACCAGGCCGCGCGCCACCTGCTCGAGCGCCTCTACTCCCCGGCGTTCGTGGACCGCCTCGCCGCGGGGGCGTACCGCTTCGTCGACGGCGGTGACGGGAAGACCACGGTCGACGACGAGGTCGACGCGGCGATGATGCTCTACAACCTGTACATCATCGCCCCCGACATGACGGAGGAGGTCCGGGTCGACTTCGACCGGTACCTCGAGGGCGCTGACGCCGAGTGGTTCGCCTACCTGCTCGACGCCGAGGACTTCTACTCGAAGGGCCCGGCGTTCCAGGGCAGCGACATCACCTACCGGATGGCGCGGCCGCTGCTCGACGACTTCCTCGACTCGATGGACGCGCGGCTCGCCGGATCCTCCACCGCCGCGACCTTCCGCTTCGCGCACGCGGAGACGATCATCCCGTTCGCGGCGCTGATCGGCCTGCCCGGCTCGACGCAGCAGGTCACGCCCGAGGCCCCGTACGCGTACGGGACGAACGAGTGGCGCGGCGAGACGGTCACGCCGATGGCCGCGAACGTGCAGTGGGACGTCTTCCGCGACACCGGCGGCCGGGCCATCGTGCGCATGCTCTACGACGAGCAGGCGATCCCGTTCCGCGCGGGCTGCACGCCCATCGCGCCGGGATCCCCCTTCTACGACGTCGCCGAGGTGCGCCGCTGCCTCACGGGATCCGCCGCGCTGGATCCGGGGGCGCCCGCGCCCGGCGCGCCCGGCTTCAGCGCGGCCGGCTCGACCGTCCCGGGATCGCCCGCGGAGCTCGCCGCGGCCGACGCCTCGTCCGCCCGCGGCGACACCCTCGCTGCCACCGGCATGTCCGCCGACGAGCTGCCGTTCCTCGCGGTCCTCGCGTTCGCGCTCGGCGCGGCGGGGATCACCGCGGTCGGCGTGGTCCGGCGCCCGCGGCGCGACTGACTCCCGCGGGACCGACGCGCGCAGCCCGACCGGGGCGCGTCACGCGCTCGGCGCGACCAGCCCCTCCATCACGTCGAGGAACGCGCCCCAGCCCTGGATCGTCATCGCGCGCTGCTCGTCGGTGAACTCCCCCGCCGTCTGCGTCACGGTCATCCGCGTCGCGCCGCCGGCGACCTCCTCGAGGTCGACCGTGAGCGGCTCGCCCGCGGGCTCGTCGGGTCGGTCGGTCATGGTCATCGCCAGGCGCGACGGCCGGTCGAGCTCGACGTACTCCCCCGCCCAGTCGATGGATCCGCCGTCGGGCAGGCGCATCACGGCGCTCCACGCGCCGCGGACGCGCACGTCCATGCGCAGGGTGTCGAGCGGCACCTCGACCTCCGCGCCGCCGAACCAGGCGGAGAGGTCGGCCGGCGTGATCCATGCGTCGAACACGCGCTCCCGGGACGCCGCGAACGTGCGGACGAGGACGATGGGCTCGCTCACGGCGACCTCCGATGATGCGGGACGGGCGGGACCCGCGGCGGCGGCGCCGGATGCGGGAGGGCCGCCGCCTCCGCGAGGAGACGGCGGCCCTCCCTCGATCCGATCAGCCGGGGACCGCCGTGTCAACGGATCCCGCGCCGGCGGGGCTCGCGGGTCAGCTCCCGGAGCCGTCCCGCGCGTCGCTCGACGGCACCGCGATCCGTGACGCGTCGTCCGCGGCGTCCGGTCCGGTCGCCTGCGCCGGGGTCGTGCCGGGGCGACCGGCCGCGCGCTGCTCCGCCTCGAGCCGCTCGGCCTCCTCGCCGCCCACCGCCTCGCCGCGGGCGACGAGCCCGGCGACGTCCGACAGCGGGATCTGCTTGAGCACGAGCGACAGCACGAACGCGATCGCGATGAACGGCACGAGGTACCAGAACACGGGCGCCAGCGCGTCGGCGTACGCGTTCACGATCCCGTCGCGCACGGCGTCCGGCAGCCCGTCCAGCGTCTGCGGGTCGATGCTGCTGGCCGAGCTCGCGGCGGCGTCGGGCGACGCCCCGGCCCCGGCGAACACGCCCGTGAGGTTCTCCGTGAGGCGCGTCGTGAACAGCGTGCCGAACACGGCCGTGCCGAGCGCGGCGCCGACCTCGCGGAAGTAGTTGTTCGTGCTCGTCGCCGTGCCGATCTGCGCGGCCGGCACCGCGTTCTGCACCACGAGCACGACCACCTGCATGATGAGGCCGAGTCCCAGCCCGAAGACGAAGAGGAACACGCAGATCAGCCACACCGGCGTCTCGGCGGTGAGCGAGGTCATCAGCACGAGCGCCAGCATCGTGAGGAGCGTCCCGACGATGGGGAAGATCCGGTACCGGCCGGTGCGGCTGATGAGGATGCCGGAGGTGATGGACATGCCGATGAGGCCCACCATCATCGGCAGGAGCAGCAGCCCGGAGACCGCCGCCGAGGTGCCGGTGGACATCTGCAGGAACGTGGGCACGAACCCGATCGCCGCGAACATGCCGATGCCGAGCGCGAGGCCGATGGCGGTCGCGTTCACGAACACGGGGTTCCGGAACAGGCTCAGCGGGATCACGGGGTCGTCCGCCCGCGACTCGGTGAACACGAACAGCGACGCCGCGACCACGAGCCCGATGCCCCACGCCCAGGTCGCGAGCGAGCCCCAGCCGTAGGCCCTGTCGCCGCCGAAGTCGGTGAAGAAGATGAGGCACGTCGTCGCGATGGAGAGGAGCAATACGCCGGCCACGTCGATCCGCTTGGTCGCCTTCTTGCTCGGCAGCGTGAGCGTGATGAACGCGACGACGAAGGCCGCGATGCCGATGGGGATGTTGATGTAGAACGCCCACTGCCAGGTGAGGTGGTCGACGAAGAAGCCGCCGAGGAGCGGGCCGCCGACCGCCGAGAGCCCGAAGATGCCGCCGAGCGGGCCGAGGTACCTGCCGCGCTGGTTGGCCGGCACGATGTCGGCGATGATCGACTGCGACAGGATCATGAGCCCGCCGCCGCCGAGGCCCTGCGCCGCGCGGAACACGACGAACGACCAGAAGTCGCCCGCGAACGCGCAGCCCACCGAGGCGAGCGTGAAGATCGCGATGGCCGCGAGGAACAGGTTGCGCCGGCCGAGCACGTCGCCGAACTTGCCGTAGATGGGCATGACGATCGTGGTCGCGAGCAGGTAGGCGGTGGTGATCCAGACCTGGTGGTCGACGCCGCCGAGCTCGCCGACGATGGTCGGCATCGCGGTGGAGACGATGGTCTGGTCGAGGCTCGACAGGAGCATGCCGGCGATGAGCGCCGAGAAGATGATCCAGATGCGCCGCTGCGTGAGCAGGAGGGGCGCGGGGGCGGTGGCGGTCATGGGGTCCGTTCGTGCTGGCGGGTGGTCGTGGTCGTGGTCGTGGTGGTCGGATGCGCGATCTCGCGGAGGGCGTCGAGGCGCCGTCGGAGGATCCGGCCGATGGGATCGGCGTTGCCGGGGAGGAGGTACTCGCGCGCGCTCGCCCGGCCGAGCGCGCCCATCGTCTGGACGACGACGGCCGCGCGGAGGTCGCCGGCCGGCAGCCCCTCGCGGCGCTCGACGAGGAGCACGTCCTTCGCCTCGTCCTCCATGGCCGCCTCGAGCGCGCGCACGAGGAGGCCGGGCTCGCGCCGGAAGGCCGCGTGCATGTCCTGCATGGAGGTGCCGTCGGTGTCGAGGCGGGCCCAGCGCTCGAGGCACAGCTCCGCGAGGTCGTCGAGGAGCGAGGGCGAGAGCGCGGGATCCCGCGGGTCGCCGGCCGCGACGAACGCGTCCTCGAGGTCCCGGGTGTCGACGCGGGCGGAGCGCCCGAAGAGCGCGTCCTCCTTGGAGGCGAAGTAGTTGAAGAAGGTGCGGCGGGAGACGCCCGCCTCGTCGCAGACCTCCTCGACCGTGAAGCCGGCGAGGCCGCGTTCGGCGGTGAGGCGGCGGGCCAGCGTGGTGAGCTTCGCCGAGGTCTCCGCCCGACGGCGCTCCCGCAGTCCCGTTGCACTCATCGTCACGGAGTGCATCTTTGCACTAACTGGCGCTCAGTGCAACACGCGGTAGGGGGGCGCGGGCGTTGACCCGGTCGCCGATCAGGGGGAGGGTCGACCGCATACCCGGCGACGGCGCACGGCCCGGCATCCGGGCGGGTCACCCCGATGGGAAGGCGAGGACCATGACGCACGACGCACCTGCTCGACGGGATCCACCCGGCCGCGGGACGGCGGTCACGCGATGACGCGCTCGAGGGGACGGTTCCTCGCCGCGCTCGTCGTCATGGTCGCCTCGGGCGCCGGCCTGATCTCGACCATCCCCGGGGCGCTCGGCGCGGACGCGGCGATCCCGGCGTGGATCCCGATCGCGCTCGGCGCCCTGTTCGCCGCGAGCGCCGTGGTGGCGGCCCGCGTCCGACCCGCGGACGGCCGACGGCGCGGATGACCCCGGCGGCGGATCCCCGCCCGTGACGGGTCGTGGCGGGCCGACCCCGCCCCTAGATGCGGAAGCCGTCGGGCCAGCCGTGCGCCCCGAGGTACGCGCGCACGCGCTCGACGTCGTCGTCCGACGGCATCTCGGACGTGACGCCCGCGATGGCGTCGGCGACGTCGAGCCGGCTGGCGGGCAGCCCGCCCTCGGAGGCCAGCCGGGCGCTCACCTCCTGCACCTCCTCGTCGCTGAGGCGTCGGCGCAGCAGCGCGAGCAGCGGCACGAAGTCCTGCTCGGGGAGCCCGGCGGGATAGCCGGCGCGGAGCCAGGCCACGATGCGGGAGACGAGGCCCGTGCGCTCGGTCTCCCGTGCGTCGGCGGGGTCCGGCTCGTGCAGGTCGTCGGGGGATCCGAGCGGCCAGCCGGCCGCGGCCAGCCGCGACGAGACGCGCACCAGGTCCTCCGGCATCGCGGGGCCGAGGAGCAGCTGCTCGACGCGCTCGCGGAGCAGGCTCCGGCCGATCTCCTCGCCCGCCGCGTCCGCCCGCATCGCGTCGTCGACGAGCTGGTCGACCACCTGCTCGAGCTCCTCCGCGGTGAGGCTGCGGCGGAGGATCCCGAGCAGCGGCACGTAGTCCTGGTCCGGGACTCCGGACGGGTAGCCCGCGCGCAGCCAGCCGACGACGCGCTGGACGATGCCGCGGTCCGGGCGGTCGGGGCGGTCGGGGTGGTCGGGGTGGTCGGGGACGACCGGGGACGTGGCGTCGCCGGGCTCGCCGCCCGCGGATGCGCTGCCGGTCATCGTCAGCCCTTCGAGGTGAAGGTCGGGATGACGTGCTCGAAGCTCACCGACTGGCCGAGGCCCGCCGCGATGATGAGCGTGAGGCCCGCGACCACCGCGAGCACCACGACCGCGAAGCAGAGCGCGCCGGCCGCCCGGAGGACGGGTGCGGGGAGGCGGCGCACGCTGTCGGATCCGGCGACGCGGCCGCTCGTGTCGGGGCTGGCGAGCGCGAAGGACCGCACCCCGAGCGCGAAGAGGGCGGGCAGGCCCGCGCCGAGGACGAGGGCGACGACGGCGACCTGGCCGACGGCGGAGAGGAAGAGGGGGAGCATGGCGGGATCCTTCAGGCGTCGGCGGACTGGCGGGCGGGGCGGGCGGCCGTGTCGTCGGACCACTGGTCGTTCACGTTGTGCGCGCCCACATCGTCCCTGCGCGAGCGGACGTACACGGTGATCGCGACGGCGACGAGCACGAGCGTCATGGCGATGCCGCCCGCCGCCCCGCCGACGAGGTGGCCGAGCCACCACATGACCGCGCCGACGAGGGCGGCGGCCGGGAGCGTGATGATCCACGCCACGACCATGCGCAGCGCCACGCGCCAGCGCACCTGCGCGCCCGGGCGGCCGACGCCGGAGCCGAGGATGGATCCGGTGGCGACGTGCGTGGTCGAGAGCGCGAAGCCGAGGTGGCTGGACGCGAGGATGACCGCGGCCGACGAGCTCTCCGCCGCCATTCCCTGGTGCGTGTCGATCTCGACGAGGCCCTTGCCGACCGTGCGGATGATGCGCCAGCCGCCGATGTAGGTGCCCAGCGAGATGGCGAGCGCGCAGCTGATCTTCACCCAGAACGGCACCGACTCGGTGTCGGTCCAGCCGCCCGCCGCGATGAGCGCGAGCGTGATGACGCCCATCGTCTTCTGCGCGTCGTTGGTGCCGTGCGCGAGCGAGACGAGCGACGCGCTGCCGATCTGGCCGATGCGGAAGCTGCGGTCGAGCCCGCGTCCGGCGAGGTTGCCGACGATGCGGAACACCAGCCAGGTGCCGACGGCGGCCACCGCCCCCGCGAGGATCGGCGACATGAGCGCCGGGAGGATCACCTTGCCGACGACGCCGTCGAGCTTGGATCCGTCGCCCGCCCAGTTCACGCCGTCGAGGCCGAGGCCCGCGAGCGTGGATCCGATGAGCCCGCCGAACAGCGCGTGCGAGGAGCTCGACGGGAGGCCGAGCAGCCAGGTGAGCAGGTTCCAGACGATGCCGCCGATGAGGCCGGCGAGGACGATGAGCAGCAGCGCGGATCCGCCGCCCTGCAGCAGGGCGGGGTCGGGCGCGCCGGTCGTGTCCTGGATCTTGACCACCGCGTTCGTGACCGTGAGCGCGACCTCGATGCTGAGGAACGCGCCGACCAGGTTGAGCACGGCGGAGAGGGTGACGGCGACCTTCGGCTTCAGCGCGCCGGTGGCGATGGAGGTCGCCATGGCGTTCGCCGTGTCATGGAAGCCGTTGGTGAAGTCGAAGGCGAGCGCCGTGATGACGACGAGCACGAGGAGAATGAAGGGATCCACGGCGATGATCCTGCGCCCTGCCCGCGTGCCCCCACCACGGGGGACGGCCGGGTTCACGCGCTGTTCACCCGTGCCTGTGGAGAATGACGAGGGCGGGCGCCGAGGCCCGCGCGAACCCGAGGACCGACGTGATCACCGAGCTGCACGCCCCCGCCGACCTCTCCTCCGCCGATCGCGCGGCGACGGGCGCCCTCTCCGACCTGGCCTTCGCGCTCCCGCCGGACGACCCCGCGAGCGCCATGACCTGGTCCGACCCGGACGAGATCGTCATCGCGCGCGACCCCGACGGGGGCGTGGCCGCGATGGTCGTGGTCGTGCACCGGGACGGCCTGCTCGACGGGAGGCCGGTGCGGCTCGCCGGGATCGGCGGGGTCGCGAGCCACCCGTCCGTGCGCGGCCGGGGCTACGGCCGCGCCGCGCTCGACCGCGCGCTCAAGGCCGTCGACGCGCACGACCCCGACCTCACGCAGCTGATCTGCGCGCCGCGCATGGACGGCTACTACGCCCAGGTGGGCTTCGCGCCGTTCGCGGGAACGACGTGGATCCGGCAGGACGGCGAGCGTGTGGTCCTCGACTACCAGCCGACCCGGATCCGCCCCGGCCGCCTGCCCGCCCCCGCCGACGGCGACCTCGACCTGTGCGGCCCGCCGTGGTGAGCGCGGACCCGCGCGTCGAGCTGGTTCCGATCGACGTCGCCGCGGAGGCCGACGACCTGCGCGCGTTCCTCACGTCGAACGCGTTCCCGTTCCACGTGGGGTCGGCGCCGACCGTCGAGGACGTCGAGCGGCGCATCGCCGACGGCGACTTCTCGGGGCCCGAGCACGAGGCGCTGTGGGTCGAGGTCGCGGGATCCGGCCGCGTGGGCCTCGTCGTGCTCGACGACCTCGAGGATCCGGGGATCATGCTCGACCTCCGTCTCGCCGAGGCGCAGCGCGGCCGCGGCCTCGGCGTGCACGTGCTGCGGGCGCTGACGGACCACGTCTTCCGCACGTACCCGCATGCGACGCGCTTCGAGGGGCAGACCCGCGAGGACAACCGGGCGATGCGGCGGACGCTCGTGCGCGCGGGCTTCGTGAAGGAGGCGCACTACCGCGACGGCTGGCCCGTCGCGGGCGGCGAGCCGCGCGCGTCCGTCGGCTACGGGATCCTCCGCCGCGACCACGAGGCGGGGACGACGACGCCGGTCGTCTGGGACGACGGCGACTGATCCACGCGGCGCTCGCGCACGGATGCTGCGCGAGCGGCCGGATGCACGCGCGGATCCCGCTCACCGGACACGATCCCGCGCCGAACTCGCCGTTACGGTGGAGGCACCGCACGCACCCGCACGATCGGAGGTCGATCCATGTCCAGCGCCGCAGCCCCCGCAGCCGTCATCGGCGAGCCCGAGGTCGTCGAGGACGTCGCGCGCGTCGCCTCCTCCCCCGCCTGGCTCGCCCTCAAGGACGCCGCCGTCGCGCTCCAGCCGATGCAGGTGAAGGACGGGTCGATCCCCGACGCCGGGCACCACGCGGAGGCCGCTCGCCTCGTCGCGGCGATCCGCGACTCCGTCCGCGCGCTCGCCCCGCTCTTCCCGCACGACGCCGCGTACCTCGCCGCGCTCGACGTGGACTTCGCGCGCTGGGTCGACGCCGGCCTCGGCGTCCCCGACTTCCTCGACTCCCTGACCGCGTTCCAGCCGCAGCGCGACCGCGTGGACGGGATCCGGCACCTCGTCGTCTTCCCGATGACCACGCAGAACGGCAGCGCGTCGAGGCTCGTCGAGGCCGTGCTGATCGAGGTCGTCTGGCCCGGGTTCGTCGCGGAGCTGGAAGCCGGCGACTACGGCAACGCGCTGTTCGTCCCCATCCGGTTCGTCGACTTCACGCCCGGCTACGACACCAACTCGGCCGTGCTGTTCCCCGAGACCGTCGCGATGCGCGAGATCCCGACCTTCACGTGGGGCGCGATCTTCGCCGACCGCGAGGCCGCGCGCTTCCGTCGCGTGGTGCGCCACGCGGCCGAGGTCACGAAGCTCGAGCTGCCGGAGGACGCGCGTCGCCTGCTGGAGGACCAGCGGCTCGCGGAGGAGACCTTCGTGATGTGGGACCTCATCCACGACCGCACGCACATGCGCGGCGACCTCCCGTTCGACCCGTTCATGATCAAGCAGCGGATGCCGTTCTTCCTCTACTCGATCGAGGAGCTGCGCTGCGATCTCACCGCGTTCCGCGAGGCCGTCCGCATCCAGCGCCGGCTCGTCGCGATGGATCCCGCCGAGCGCACCGCCGCCGACGAGGCCCTCCTCGAGCGCGCGGGGCTCGTGCAGCACGCGGTGATCTTCGACCGCATCTTCCGCTTCGCCATCACCGGATCCCGCGTCCGCAACTACGACGGCCTCGGCGGCCAGCTGCTGTTCGCGTGGCTGCACCAGCACCACGTGCTGCACTGGACCGACACCCGCCTCACCATCGACTGGGACGACGTGGCCGACGTGGTCATCGCGCTCGCCGACCGCGTGAACGACCTCTACTGGCGCTCCATCGACCGGCCGAAGACCGCGCACTGGCTGGCCGCGTACGCGATGGTCACCGAGACGGTCACGCCGCACCCCGCGTCCACCTGGGCGAAGGGGCCGGACGCGCTGCCGCTCGACGGGCCGCCGAAGGGCCTCACGGATCTCGTGCTCGACGACGAGTTCCCGCTCAGCATGTTCTTCGAGGCGCTGGAGAAGAAGATGCGCGACGTCATCTCCTCCACCGCGGGGATCACGGGGCAGTCCGCGTGAGCGTCGACGGTCGCGTGGTCGTGGTGGCGGGCGCGTCGAGCGCCGCGGGCCGGGCGGTCTGCGCCGAGCTCACGGCGGCCGGCGCGCGCGTCGTCGCGGTGGGCTCGGACGCGGGGCGGCTGGACGGCGTCGACGCGTCCCGCCGCGAGGTGTGCGACCTCGCCGACCACGCGGCCGTCGTGGAGCTGGCGGCGCGGATCCGCGCGGACCTCGGCGGCGTCGACGGGCTCATCCACCTGGTCGGCGGCTGGCGCGGCGGCAACGGCCTCGAGGGCCAGACCGACGACGACTGGGACTTCCTGCACGAGCGGCTCGTCACCACGCTGCGCAACACCACGCGCGCGTTCGACGCCGACCTGCAGGCCTCCGACGCCGGCCGCCTCGCGATCGTCTCCTCCACCGCCGTGCAACGCCCCTACCCGGGCGGCGCGAACTACTCGACCGCGAAGATCGCCGCGGAGACGTGGGTGCGCGCGGTCGACCGCGGCTTCTCGAAGGCCGGATCCCCCGCCCGCACGACGATCTTCGTGGTGAAGGCGCTCGGCGGCCTCGAGCGGGCGCTCGCCCGACGGGTCGTGAAGCTGTGGACCTCCGTGCCGCCCGAGCGCGACCTGATCGAGGGCTGACGCAGCAGGTCCCGTAGCACACGGGCGATCGCCCCGGAGAGGGGGCGCTCCCCCCTGTCCCGGGCGCCGACGCGCGGTATACGTTCGCGGGGTGACACCACCCGCCAGGACCGCCGAGCACGACGCCTTCGGCCCGTGGATCGACACGGTCCGCACCATCGAGGAGGTCCCCCGCCTCTACCGCCCGCACGGGGTCGACCCGTTCGCCGCGCGCCTCGTGCTCAAGGTGCCGCGCGACATCCCGCGCCGCGACACCGACCCGACGATGGACCTGTACGACCACCTCCTCGTCGTCGGCGACGACGCCCTGGAGGTGCTCTCGCGCACGGGATCCGCGTACACCGCCCGACGCATCCCCTTCGCCGACCTCGTGGCCGTGCGCGACCGCGTCGACCTGCTCGACGGCCTGCTCACGGTGCACACCTCCGACGGCGCCGCCCTGCGGATCCCGTTCAACGGCGCCTCCGTCGACGCGGTCGTGGAGCTGACCGAGCTGCTGATGACGCTCGCGGGCGAGTCCGCCGGGGCGCCCCGCACCTGCCCGGCGCAGACGCCGCGGGCGACGCCGCGCATCGACATGGGACAGGACGAGGCCGGCGTCGCGGCGGCGTACTGGGAGCTGGCCGCGCGGGATCCGCAGCTCCGCTACCTCTCATCCCGGCCGCGCACACCGCTCGTCCCCACGGCCGAGGGCCTCGCGGGCGCGCTGCAGCGCCTCCGCCCGATGAGCCTCGCCGGCGCCGTGGCCGCGTGCTCCCCGCGCGAGCTGCTGATCCTCACCCGCCGCGACCCGGTCCTCCGCCGCCGCACCGCGACGCTCTCCATCGACCGCCTGCGGATCCTCCGCCACGCCATCACCAGCACCACGGCCGAGCCGCACACCCGCTGGCTCGGCATGTCGACCGTGACGATCCGCGCGGGCGCCGCCTCCTTCGAGGTCGTCGCCGCGTCCGCGGACGAGCTGGAGTGCGACCTCGTCACGGGCGGCAGCTGAGGTCCGCAGCTCCTCGTCGCCCGCCCCGCCTCGTTCTGGGGGCGCGGCGCGGGCCCTCGCCCGACCCGGCGATCCCTAGCGTGGAGGAATGGAACCGCCCCTCGTCATCCTGGTCGTCGCCGTCGTGGCGGCCCTGCTCGTCCTCCGCACCGTCGTCCGCCGCCGCGCCCGCGAGAAGGCGGAGCGCGAGCCGCAGGTGCCCACGATGCCGAAGGTGATCGCGGCGGCTCTCCTCGGCGCGGCGTTCCTCGCGATCGGCATCGTGATCCTCACGACGTCGTCCGACCTCTCCCAGGGTGACGGCACCGGCCGGTACGGATGGGTGCCCCCGTGGATCCAGGCGGCCGTGCTCCTGATCGGCGGCGTCGGCTTCGAGGGCCTCGCCCTCGCGAACCTCCGGAAGCTGCGCGAGCGCCGTCGGCGGGGTGACGACGCGGAGGCCTTCGACCCGCTCGCGCGCGACACCGACGTCGTCGACCAGCCGCGCGCGTAGGGCCGCCGCGATGACGGACGCCGTGATCCTCACCGGCACCGTCGGCGCGGGCAAGACCACCACGATGCACGCGCTCGGCGCCCTCCTCGGCACGCGCGGCGTGCCGCACGCCCTGGTCGACGCGGATGCGGTGCGCCTCCTGCACCCGGCCAGCCCCGAGGATCCGTTCCACCAGGAGCTGGCGCTCCGCAACCTCGGCGACCTGTCCCGCAACTACCGCGCGGCCGGGGCGCGCGTGCTGGTGGTCGCGACCGTCGTCGAGGACGCCCGCGACCTGCCGCGGTACGCCGCCGCGCTCGGATCCCGCGACCCGCTCCTCGTCCGGCTGACCGTCGACGCCCACGAGGTGCGCTCGCGCCTCGACGCACGGCACCTCGACGACCCCGAGGGCCTCGCCTGGCACCGCGCACGCGCCCCGGAGCTGGCGGCGATCATCGACGCGGCGGGCCTCGGCGGCCTCGCGATCGACACCACCTCCCGCACCGCGGCCGAGGTCGCCGCGCTCGTCGCCGACCGGGCCGGCTGGTGAGCGCGCCTAGGGTCGAGTGATGACCGACGACCTCCCCCTCGACTTCACCGCGCCGCTCTGGGCGTGGGAGGCGCGGCGCGAGCTCTGGACGTTCGTGTCGCTGCCGGTCGAGCTCACCCCGATGCTGCGAGAGCTCGGCCAGGCCGGACGCCGCGGCTTCGGATCCGTGCCCGTCCGCGTGCGCGTCGGCACCACGACCTGGCGTACCTCCGTCTTCCCGCAGGGCGACGGCACGTGGATCCTCCCCGTCAAGCGCGCGATCCGCGACGCCCACGGCCTCGAGGTCGGCGACGACGTGCACGTCGACCTCGAGCCGCTGCCGTGAATCGAGACCTCCTCCTCCGGCGCGCCCGCGTTTGGGCCTCGCCCGACGAGCCGATCTCGGAGCCGCAGGAGGTGCTGGTCCTCGACGGCCGCATCGCCGTGATCGGCGACGTCGTGCCTCCCCCGGGGATCACGGAGCTGGACCTCGACGGCCGCGTCGTCACCGCCGGGTTCTGGAACTGCCACGTCCACCTCACCGAGCGGGTCTGGAGCCGGGCGTCGCGCGCGCCGCACGAGGCGCAGGAGGCGCTCGACGACATGCTGCTGCGGCGCGGCCTCGTCGGCGCCGTGGACCTCGGCTCGCTCCCGCGCACGACGAACGCGCTGATCCGCCGCATCGACGCGGGAGCGCTC
Organism: Clavibacter michiganensis; assembly: GCF_002151125.1. Lineage (GTDB taxonomy): Bacteria > Actinomycetota > Actinomycetes > Actinomycetales > Microbacteriaceae > Clavibacter > Clavibacter michiganensis_C. The sequence continues at coordinate 303,354 of NZ_MDJZ01000016.1, read as the reverse complement.
CGCGGCCCGCGGATCGTCACGGCGGGCATCGGGATCCGGCCGGTGCGGGGCATGCCCTTCTACATGCGGCCGATGGTGCCCTGGTTCCTGCGCGGGATGCTGCCCATGCCCGCCACCCGCCGGGGCGCCCGGCGTGCGGTCGCGAAGCAGATCCGCGGCGGCGCCGGCGTGGTCAAGCTCTTCACGGGCTCGTACGTCACGCCCGAGCGGGTGAAGCCGATGCGCCTGGCGGTCGCCCGGGCCGCGGTGGAGGAGGCGCACCGTCGCGGAGCGCGCGTGCTCGCGCATCCGTCCGACCGCCGCGGGACCGCCATCGCGATCGACGCGGGCGTCGACGCGCTCGCGCACGTCCCCGACGACACGGAGGGCACCGAGGCGCTCCTGGCCGAGGCCGCCGCCCGCGGCATGCGCGTCGTCCCGACCCTCCACATGTTCGCCGCGACCGTCCGCCCGGACGAGGACTACGTGCGCCCGATCCGCACGGCCCTCGCCGGGTTCATCGCGGCGGGAGGGCGCGTGCTCTTCGGCACGGACGTGGGCTACATGCCCGACCGGGACACGGAGCCGGAGCTCATCGCCATGGAGCGCGCCGGGATGACGACCGCCGACGTCCTGCGCTCGCTCACCGAGGAGCCGGCGGCGTTCCTCGGCGCGGCCGTCGTGGGATCCGGTCGCATCGAGGTGGGCGGGCGCGCCGACCTCACCGTCCTCGACGTCGAGATCGCGGCGCAGCCGGCCGACCTCGCCCGGGTCCGCGCGGTGGTCCGCGACGGGTCCGTGACCTGGTCGGCCGGCTGAGGCCCGGCATCCCGGAGCTGTGCGCCCGAGCGCCGCGCCCTGAGCGCGCCCCGCGTCAGCTGCCGGCAGGCGGCGAGTACAGCTGGAGGTCGTTGCCCTCGCTGTCCTGGAAGGGGAGGATGCGGCCCCACTCGTGGTCGCTGATCTCCCCCGTGATGTCGGTACCGCGTCCGCGGATCCGCTCGAGCTCGTCCTCGATGGAGCCCTCGGGCGTGAACGAGATGACCGCCCCGCCGCTCGACGAGCCGCTCGCCTCCTCGCGCGCGTTGAGCCCGATCATCAGGCCGCCCGCGTCGATCTCGCTCCAGTCCGCGTCCTCGCTCGTCACCGTGAGACCGAGCGTGTCGCGGTAGAACGCCACCGCGCGCGTCATGTCCTTGACGGGCAGCCAGACCGTCGCCACCGAATCGACCATGGGATTCCTCCTCGCATCGAGGCCGGTCGGTCGACCGGCTCTCCCTCCCGGTCTACTCCCGACGCGCCCCGCCCTCGGGCCGCGAGAGCGGATCCCCGGGCACCCGAGATGGTTGACAACCATCCACCACCGGCATATGGTTGCCTACAGTCAACTACCCGGAGGAACATGTCCCAGCACCACCCGGCCGCCGCGTCACCCGCGAAGGCCCCTCGCCGCACCGTCTCGGCCGACGGATCCATGTCGAAGCGCCAGGTCCTCGAGTCCCTCTCGGGCCTCCTGCTCGGCATGTTCGTGTCGATCCTCGCCGGCACCGTCGTCTCGACCTCGCTGCCGATCATCATCAGCGACCTCAAGGGCGACCAGTCCGGCTACACCTGGGTCGTCACCGCGACGCTGCTCGCCACCACGGTGAGCACGCCGCTCTGGGGCAAGTTCGCCGACCTCTTCAACCGCAAGCTGCTCATCCAGCTCGCCCTCGGCATCTTCGTGCTGGGATCCGCGCTCGCCGGCTTCTCGCAGAACACCGAGACGCTCATCGTCTTCCGCGTGCTCCAGGGCCTCGGCGCCGGCGGCCTCGCCGCGCTGAGCCAGATCATCATGGCCGACATCATCAGCCCGCGTGACCGCGGCCGCTACGCCGGCCTCTTCGGCGCCGTCATGGCCGTCGGCACCGTCGGCGGCCCGCTCCTCGGCGGCGTCGTGACCGACGCGTTCGGCTGGCGCTGGAACTTCTTCATCGCGCTGCCCATCGCGATCATCGCGATCATCCTGCTGCAGGTCACCCTCCACCTGCCCGCGCACCCGAAGCGCAAGGTGCACGTCGACTACCTCGGCGCGGTCTTCATCGCGAGCGGCGTCTCGCTGCTGCTGATCTGGGTCTCCCAGGCCGGCAAGCAGTTCGAGTGGGCCTCGGGCACCTCGTACCTCATGGCGGGCGGCGCGGTCGTGCTGCTGATCGCCGCGGTGGTCACCGAGCTCAAGGTCTCCGAGCCGATCATCCCGCTCACGATGTTCCGCAACCGCACCTTCACGCTCTCGGTCGTCGCGAGCCTCGCGGTCGGCATCTCGCTGTTCGGCACCTCGGTCTTCCTCGCGCAGTACATGCAGCTGTCGCGCGGCGCCACGCCCACCCAGTCGGGTCTGCTGACGATCCCGCTCATGGCGGGCCTGCTCATCTCCTCGACCGTGTTCGGCAGCCTGATCAGCCGTCGCGGCAAGTGGAAGACGATCATGATCTCCGGCGCCGTCCTCATCGTCGCCGGCACGGGCCTGCTCTCCACGCTCCGCTACGACACCGACTTCGTGCTCGTGGGCATCTACATGTTCGTGCTCGGCGCCGGCCTCGGCATGCTGATGCAGAACCTCGTGCTCGTCGTGCAGAACGCCATCGAGATCAAGAACCTCGGCGTCGCCACCAGCGCGGTCACGTTCTTCCGCAGCCTCGGCGGCACCGTGGGCGTCTCGGTGCTGGGCTCGATCCTCGGCACGATCATCGCGTCGGAGATCAGCGCCGGGATCCGCGCCCTCGCCCCCGCCGACCAGGCCGCGGCTGCCGAGGCCCTCGGCTCCGGCGTCATCCCGCAGGTCTCGCAGCTCAGCCCGGCGGTCCGCGTCGTGGTCGAGAGCGCCTACGGCGTGGGCATCGGCGACGTGTTCCTCTACAGCGTGCCGCTCGCGATCCTGTCGCTGATCGCCGTGATCTTCCTGCCCAACGCGCAGCTCGGCAGCAAGAACGCCGTGCAGCTGAAGAGCGACGGCGCCGTGGCGCCCGAGGCCCGCGAGGCGCACCGCACGGACGCCGAGGACGCGCTCATCGGCGCATCCGCCGGCGCCGTCGCGCTCACCCCCGCCGGGGAGGCGAACCCGACCGGATCCATCCGGCTCCCCGAGGCCGAGGACGCCGGGGTCGACGCCCGCCGATGACCGACGAGGACCGCTCCACCGCGCGCGACGCCGAGGGCGACATCCCCGGCGTCGCCGACGGGATCGCCGCGGGGATCGCCGAGGTGGAGGAGCAGATGACCGCCCTCGCCGGGCGGATCCGGGCGACGACCCGGGAGGCCGCCGCCGCGATCCACCCGGAGCTCCCACCCATCGGCTACAAGATGCTCCGCGTGATCCGCCGCTGCGGCAGCGCCCACGCGAGCGCCGTCGCCGACCAGCTCGGGGTCGACCGCAGCGTGGTCAGCCGTCAGCTCCGCCAGCTCCAGGACCTGGGGCTCGTGGAGGTGCGGACCGACGCGCAGGACGGACGGGTGCGCGTGCTCGCGCTCACCGCGGAGGGCCGCGCGGGCATCGAGGCGGACGACGCCCGTGGCGGGAGCCGCCTGATCCACGGACTCGGCGGGTGGACGCGCGCCGACCTCGACGCCTTCGCGGGGTACCTCGCGCGGCTCAACGCGGTGGCGGCGACGGACGCCGTGCCCGCAGAGGTCGCGCCCGCGGACAACGTGCTCGCAGACGACGTACCCGCGGAGGACGCGGCAGGCTGCGACGCCGTGCCCGATGCACCCCGCACGCCCGCGCACGCGGCCTGACGCCGAGCGGGACGACTCAGACGATCACGACGCGCCGTCGGACGGGGATGCGCTCCCCGACCGGCGGCGCGTCGTCGCGTCCGGGGCGGCATCCCGCTCGGCGGACGGCACGGGCGCCGGCTCGCCGCCGATCGCCGCGTGCAGGGCCTCGAGGGCCGGCAGCGCGCGGGCGATGTCGTGCCGCTCGGCGACTGTGAGGCTGCGGAGCGCGCCCACGAGCACGCCCTCGGCCGACCGGTCGAAGGTGCGCAGCAGATCCCGCGCGTGATCCGTGAGGCCCACCTCGGTGCTGCGGCCGTCGCCCTTCGCGAGGCGCCGGTCGACGAGGCCGTCGCGCTCCATCGCGAGGATCAGGTTGCTGACCGTGGAGCGCGCGAGCCCTAGCGCGCGGCCGAGCGCGGTGGGCGTGGCCCAGCCGATCGCCTCGAGGCGGCGGAGCACCTCGACCTGCGCGTCGGGCAGGTCGGGCAGGTCGGCCGCGCTCCGCGACGCGTTCATCAGGCGCCGCCGGAAGGGCCCCAGCTCCGAGCCGAGCCGCCGCGCGACGGCGCGCAGGTCGGCGTCGGTCGGCTCGGCGGGCATGCACCGAGGATACCCAGGAAACTACGCTTGTGACAAACGCATTCCGGTGTCAGGATGCCCGCATGACAACGATCACCACGAGCGTCGAGCACCCCGTGCCCGCTCAGGACCTCAGCCCCCTCGTCGGACACCGCCTCATCTACACGTACGCCAACGGCTGGCAGTACGAGATGTACGTGAAGAACGCCACGACCATCGACTACCGCATCCACTCCGGCATGGTCGGCGGCCGCTGGGTCAAGGACCAGACGGTCGACCTCGTCGCCCTCGCCGAGGGCGTCTTCAAGGTCTCGTGGAACGAGCCCACCGGCACCAGCGTCGTGGTCAACATCGTCCCGGCCGCGCGCGTGCTGCACGGCACGATCTTCTTCCCCCGCTGGGTGGAGGAGGACGGATCCAAGACCGTGCTCTTCCAGAACGACCACCTCGACCAGATGCGCGCGCACCGCGACGCGGGCCCGACCTATCCGATCTACGTCGTGCCGGAGTTCGCGCACATCACCCTCGACGAGTTCGTGGGCGCCGACGACGAGACCGTCGTCGACACGGCCCCCGGCGACCTCCCGGCCGGCTTCGCCGACCGGCGGAACTGATGGGCCGGGCCGCCGCCGCCCGGGTCGCCCCGCTCGAGCTCGACCACGGCTGGCGCACCCTGCGCGGCTGGGAGCACGGCACCGTCCGTGACGGCGCCCCCGCCGCGCTCCTCGTGCACGGCTTCAGCGACTCGGGCACCGGCGGCCACGGCCTCTGGGTGCCGGTGGCCCGGGCCCTGGCCGCGTCCGGCACGGCGGCGCGCGCCTACGACCGGCTCGGGCACGGCGTGAGCGACGGCGACTTCGCCGACGTGCGCCTGCTCGACGAGGTCGACCAGGTGTCCGCGATGATCCGCGCCCTCGCCCGGGACGCGGGCGGACCCGTGCACGTGGTCGCGCACAGCCTCGGCGGCGTCGAGTCGGCGCTGGCCGCGGCCCGCGCGCCCGAGCTCGTGGCGAGCCTCACGCTGTGGTCGCCGGCCGGCGTCGTCGTGGACGACATCACGGAGCACGGCCGCGTGATGAGCGTGCCGCTCGCGGCGGCACGCGAGCGCGGCGTCGTCGACGTCGCCGGCATGGGCCTCGGGCTGGGCTTCCCGGACGAGGTGCTCGCGGGCGTCGACGTCTACGGCCCGGTCGCCGCGTACCCCGGTCCGGTCGACGTGCTGCACGGCACGGCCGACGAGATCGTGCCGGTCTCCTACGGGGAGCGGTACGGCGAGCTGATGCCCGGCGCGACCTTCACGGCCGTGGAGGGCGCGGATCACGGCTGGTCGTCGGTGGAGCTGCGCCGGATGCTGATCGAGCGGCTGCTCGCGCACGTGGCGCGAGCGTCGGGCGCAGGCCGCTAGCCGAGCGGCGGGGAGGACGCGGCGCGACGGTCCCGCCCTCCCCGCCCCGCTCGCCGCGTCAGCTGGCCGGCGAGCGCCCCAGCAGCAAGGTGACGAACCCGAGCGTGCCGCGGTAGCCCTCGAGCCACGCGCGCCGGTGCTCGACCGACGCGGCCATCACCTGGTCCCGGTCGGGGTCGTCCGGGTGATCCAGCGCCCACCGCGCGAGCGCGCCGGTCCACGACCACTCGTAGTCGTCCCACTCCTCCAGGGTGCTCACGTGCCCATGCAGCGGCACCCACCCGCTCGCGGCGGCGACCTCCACGGTGGCCGCGAGGTCGCCGTAGTCGTCCGGCTCGGCGCCGAGGACGTCCAGCACCCGCGGGCTCGGCGGCTGCTCCCAGAAGCACTCGCCGACGAGCGCGACGCCTCCCGGCCGCAGGTGTCCGTCGATCGCCGCGAGGGTCGGCACGAGGCCCCCGTAGGCGTGCGTCGCCCCCACGCTGAGCACGACGTCGAAGCGGTCGTCGGAGGTCCACGACGTGGCGTCCGCGTGGACGAGCTGGAGGCGGTCCGCGAGCCCCTCGCGCTCGGCCTGCTCCCGCATCCGGCCGAAGCCCGCATCGGAATGGTCCACCCCGACCGCCGTGAGCGACGGCTCGAGGCGCAGGGCCCGCAGCAGCCAGCTCCCGTCGCCGCACCCCAGGTCGAGGACCGTGCCCCGCCCCGTGACAGCGCGGGCGAGCAGGCGGTCGACGCCGTCATCGCCGAGCGGCGCGGCGATCGGGTGGTCGGCGTGCGCGAGGTCGCCGATCTGATTACTCTCCACGGCGCCACCCTAGGGCGACGCCGGCGACGCGGGTCGACCCGTGCGGGCCTCAGCCCTCCACGCGCACGCGGAAGTGCCGGGCGAAGACCGGGCCGAGCGCCATGAGCTGGGTGGAGTCGAGGACGGCGCCGCGGAGGCCGTCGGGGGTGTCGAGGTCCATGATCTCGGCGCCGCGGAGATCCAGGTGCGTGAGGCTCGAGTCGGCGAGGTCGAGCGTGCCGATGGTGGTGCGGGCGAACGCGATGCGCATGCCGGCGGTGCCGCGGAGGTCGAGCTCCTCGATGGCGCAGTCGGTGATGAGCAGGTCGGTGATCTTCGAGCCGCGCAGGTTCACGAAGCCGAGCCGGCAGTCGGTGATGTGCACCGAGGAGAGCGACGCGTCGTAGAGCTCGGCGGATCCCACGCGCGAACCCTCCAGGCGCACGTCCCGCATCCGGATCCTGGGCGCCTTCAACACGGGCGCGTCGAGCCGCGAGGCGAGCACGTCCACGAGGCTCGCGGCCGTGAGGTCGGCCTCGTGCAGGCGGATCCGCTCGAGCGCGCACTCCTCGAACCCGATGTCGACGAGGTCGGCGTCCGAGAGGTCGGCGTCGGCGAACCGCATCCGCTCGAAGGACGCGTGCGCGTCGAGGTCGGCCGGGTCGCCGTCGGCCAGCCCGTCGAGCCGCGGGTCGCTGATCCGCGGCGGCAGGATGCGGGTGGATGCGGCCATGCGGACCTCCGGTGCGTGGGCGGGCGCCGTCGACGGACGGCGCCCATCACGCTACGGGAGACCCCCGATGCGGCAGCGACCCGCCCCGGTCACCGTCTCGTCTGCTGCAGGTACGCGGCGTAGAAGCCCGCGCCCATCAGCCGGGCGCCCGCCGCGTCGTAGTGGATGAAGTCCTCGCCCTCGTTCGCGTGGCCCGAGACGCCCGGGACGTACGCGACCTCGGGTCGCAGCGTCGCCAGGCCGCGGTGCACGGCATCGATGTCCTGCCGCGCGCCGTCGGACCCGATCCACTCCGGGACCATGCCGCCGACCAGGAACGGCACGGACCCGTAGCGCCCGGCGAGACCCGACTCGAGCTCGAGGAGACGATCGGCGTACTTGGTCTTCGCCGCGGCGCGCCCGGCAGCGGTGGGAGCGGACGCGATCGCGTGCGCGTCCGACTCGCCCTGCGCCCAGATGATCGCGACCAGCCGGTTGTCCGGGTCCAGCGCCAGCGCGTTGTCGATCTGCGTGGTCGCGTTGGCGTAGAGGTTCGTCAGGCCGGCCTCGACCGAGCCCTGCTCCGGTGTCGGATCCCACGTGAACCTCTGCACGGCGTCCACCCGCGTCAGCGAGGTGCTGCCCTGCGCCGCGGGCACGAGCAGCACGCGCCGGTCCGGCGCCTCGTCGGCGAGGAGGGCGCGGCCGAAGGTCATGCCCGGTCCGACCAGCTTCGCGTGGTCCGTCATCCGCCAGGTGGTGACGTGCTTGAGGCTGTCCTCGGCGGGGACCACGCGGCCCCAGTCCTTGTCCTGCCAGTCGCCGACCAGCTGGTCGAGCCCGTCCTGCGCGACGTCGACGGCCGGGTCGTAGCCGAAGCCGCCGCCCTGCGCGTTCGACTGCCCGAGGATCGCCACGACGTCGTGGCCGACGCCGTCACGGGCCCCGGCCACGGCCGTCACGCGAGCGGTCGCGCTGGCGGTGGACCGGTGCACGTCCGGCCAGCCGGACCAGCTGCCCGAGACCGTGACGGTGATGCGCTTGCCGAGCGCCTGCTCGTCGAGCCGCATCGTCGGGCCGGTCTGGCCCGCCTGCGTCACGTCGTCGAGGTACCAGCGGTAGCGGAGCGGGGTCGAGGTCGGCGTCCAGTCGCCGGGCAGGGCGCGGACGGCGCTGCCGACCGTGAGCTGGCCGACGATGCGGGGCGCGGTCGTCGTGGGCGCGACGGACGGGGTGGGAGCGGGGCTCGGGACGGGCGCCGTGGTCGGAGCCGGGGTCGGGGCGACGGTCGGAGCCGGGGTCGGCACGGGCGCAACCGTGGGCACAGGCGTCGGCGTCACCGTCGGCTTGACCGTCGGCACAGGCGTCGGCTTGACCGTCGGCGCCGGCGTCGGCTTCGGCACGGGCGCGGGCGCGACCGCCTTGGTCGCCGCGCTCTTCGTCGTGCGCGTCTGCACGCCGGTCCGGGTGCCCGTGACCGACACGGTGATGCGCGCCCCGGCGTCAGCGGGGGTCAGCTTGTACGTGCTCGCCGTGGCCCCCGCGATGAGGATCCCGTCCCGGCTCCAGGCGTAGGAGAGGACAGGCGACGGGCTCCAGCCACCCGGGCGGACCGTCAGCGTGGATCCGACGACGAGCGTGCCGGCGATGGTGGGCGCGGCTGCGGACGTGAACTCGGGCAGCGCGACGGCGGCGGTGCCCGCGCTGCGGCGATCCGCGGCGATGCTGCCCGTGCGCGTCGCGATGACGCGGACGGAGATCGCCCGGCCGAGGTCCTTGGCAGCGACCGTGTAGGTCTTGCGCGTCGCGCCGGGGATGGCCGCGTCGCCCGCGAACCACTGGTAGGAGAAGACGGCGCCGACGGGCTTCCACACCCCGGGGACCGCGGTGAGCACCTTGCCGACGAGGGCCTTGCCCGTGATGGTCGGCGTCGGGCTCGCGGTGAACGGCACGGCGGGCTTCGCGGCGGATGGCATGCGCGCCGCCGTGGAGCTCGAGGCGGCGGCCTCCCGCGATGCGGCTCCGGCGACGTCGGCCGGGAGGGCGACGGCGGAGAGGACCAGGGCCACGGCGAGCGCCGCGCCGGTCAGGTGGAGTCGGGATCGGCGTCCGGGCGCAGCAGGACCGGGGGCGGGGATGAGCACATGCACTCCTCGAGAAGGTCGCGTCGGGTACGCGAGCGACCCATGTTTAGCGCACCGAGGAAATATGCGCCGCCCCCCGAACGGCCGGTCGGGAGGACATTGCCCGCACTAAGCCCGAACTGGGTACACGACAGCGCCTGCGAGAAGGCTGTAAGCATGGCCGACGGTCGCACCCGGAGCGGCCCCCGGATCCAGGAGCACCATGACAACCGCACGCCGACGCGCCCTCGTCGGCCTCCTCTCGCTCGCCCTCGTGGCCTCCGCACAGGCGGGCATGGCGACCAGCGCCATCGCCGCCGACGCGTCCCCGTCCGCCGGTTCGTCCACCACCGCCGTCACGTTCACCACCGCGCCCCAGCCGTCCATCACCGGCACCGCGCAGGTCGGCTCCACCCTCTTCGCCGTGACCGGCACCTGGGCGCCGCAGCCCGACTCCTTCACCTTCAAGTGGTGGAGCAACGGGGTCGCGATCTCCGGCGCGACCGGATCCGCGTACACGCTCGTCGCGGCGGACCTCGGCAAGAAGATCACCCTCACGGTGACGGCGAACAAGGCCGGCTACACCTCGCTCGCCAAGTCGAGCGCCGCCACCGCGACGGTGGCGGCCGCGCCCTCCCCCGTCGCCTTCACGACGGTGCCGACGCCGACGATCAGCGGGACCCCGAAGGTCGGCACGCCGCTGACCGCCGCCACCGGCACCTGGGCGCCGGTCCCGACGACCTTCGCCTACCGCTGGTTCGTGGCGAACGTGGCCGTCACCGGGGCGACCGCCTCCACCTACACGCCCGTCGCCGCCGACGTCGGCAAGCGCATCACGGTCACCGTCACCGGCAGCCGCACCGGGTACACGACCGCCGCGAAGACCAGCGCCGCGAGCACCGCCGTCGTGGCCGCGCCCGTCACCACGCCGTCGGCCTTCACCACCGTGCCGACGCCGACCGTCACCGGAACCGCGAAGGTGGGCGCCACGCTCACCGCCGTCCCCGGCACCTGGGCACCCGTGCCGACGGCGTTCACGTACCGCTGGTTCGCCGCCAACGTGGCCATCAGCGGCGCGACCGCCGCTACCTACTCGCCCGTCGCCGCCGACGTCGGCAAGCGGATCACCGTGACCGTCACCGGCTCGCGGAGCGGCTACACGACCGCCGCGAAGACCAGCGCCGCCTCGGCCGCGGTCATCGCCGCGCCCGTCACGACCCCGTCGACCTTCACGACCGTGCCGACGCCCACGATCTCCGGCACCGCCCAGGTCGGCGCGACGCTGACGGCCGCACCCGGCACCTGGGCACCCGTCCCCACGACGTTCACCTACCGCTGGTTCGCGGCGAACGTGGCCATCTCCGGCGCGACCGCCTCCACCTACGCGCCCGTCGCCGCCGACGTCGGCAAGCGGATCACCGTCACCGTCACCGGCGCGCGGAGCGGCTACACGACCGCCGCCAAGACGAGCGCCGGCACCGCCGCGGTCGTCGCCGCGCCGGCCGCCAAGGCCTTCGCGGTCGCGTCCTCGCCCACCATCAGCGGTTCCGCCTCCGTCGGCGGCGTCCTCACCGCGGCGACCGGATCCTGGTCCCCCGCCCCGGCGTTCACGTACCAGTGGACCGTGGGCACCACCGCCATCACCGGCGCCACCGGCTCGACCTACACGGTCGGCACGGCGGACCTCGGCAAGACGATCACGGTGACGATCACCGCGAAGGCGACCGGCTACATCACGACGACCAAGACGAGCGCCGCGACCGCCGCGGTCGGCAAGCCGGCGATCGCGTCGACGACGCCGGTCATCGTCGGAGACGCGAAGGTCGGCTACACGCTGCGCGTCGTGCCCGGCCTCTGGACGCCGAAGCCGTCCTTCACATACGTCTGGTACGCGAACGACGTGAAGATCGCGGGAGCCACGGCCAACGAGTACGTGGCCACGGCCGCGGATCTCGGCAAGCGCATCACGGCGACCGCCGTCGGCACCGCGTCCGGCTTCTCGAGCACTGCCCGCACGAGCCCGCGGACCGCAGCGGTGGTCGCCGCAAACGTGCAGCTACCGCAGCAGCCCTCGAACTCCACCGTAACCGGCAACGTCTACTTCGACTCCGTGCGACCGGAGAATCTGATCACCGACGGCTACATCGAGGTGACCGACCCCGACTACGGCTGGGGCGTCGGGGATGCGCAGCTCAGCGGCGGCTCCTTCACCATCTCCGGCCTGAGCCCAGGCGAGTACTCGCTGCGGGCGTACGTCGAGGTCGCTGGGGAGTACGTCGAGCAGTTCTACGGCCCGACGAGTGACTATCGGGACGCGCAAACCTTCGCGGTGCAGGCAGACGGCACGGTCCGCATCGACATGGTCGTGAAGCGCGGCACCAGCGTCAGCGGCACGGTCACCGCCGCCGACGGCTCCGCCCTGGAGGACGTGAAGGTGACCATCACGGGCGCCACGGACGACGACTGGTACGGCGGCACCGCCTACACCGACTACTTCGGCCGTTACACGATCCGCGGGCTCGACCCCGGGTCGTACAAGGTGGAGTACTCGGCACCGACGCCCAACCCGACCGGTCTCATGGGCGAGTGGTACGGCGATGCGGACGACGAGGCGTCCGCCAAGGTCGTGAGCATCGGAAAGTGGGGCCAGACGGTCCTCGGTATCAGCACCGTCCTCGACGTTGGAGCCTCGATGAGCGGCTGGATCTACGGCGCCGACTACAGCTCCGTGTCCGGCGCCACCGTGTACCTCGTGCCTACCGCCGACGCCGTGCAGGGCTCGGCGCCGTTCAGCTCCCGCAACGTCGTGACGGACCAGTTCGGGGACTTCTCCATCACCGGCGTAACGCCCGGCGACTACTACGTCTACGTGTCGGCCGACCGCTCGGCGGCACCTGCGTACGCCTCCCAGTGGGTAGGCGGGACGGGCTCGCTGGCGACGGCATCCGTGTACCGGGCGACGCGCGGCACCCAGATGTCGAGCGTGTACACCCAGCTCGCCGTCAGCCCGTCCGTCACCACGACGGTCACCGGCCTCGCAGCCGCTGGCTGGGACACCGACTACGCCATCGTGAATCTCTACCAGGGCGGGGTCGTCAAGTACTCCGGCTACTCCTGGTCCGGCGCCGCCGCCTTCATCAAGGACATCGTCCCGGGCACCTACCAGGTCGCCGTGACCTACCACCGCGGCACCGAGAATAAGGCCTACTGGTGGAACGGCGGCGTCTACGCCGACAAGTCCGAGATCGTCGTCCGCGCCGGGGACTCCATCTCCATCGTCGCGAAGGCGGTCACGCGGGTCGCTCCGGCAGGGGCGCAGCTCGTCCGCTGATCCCCGACCCGCATCGTCCACGGCGCCGTCACCTCCTCGGAGGAGGCGGCGCCGTCGCCGTCGTCGCCGCGTCGACCCCGGCCCTTGACGCCGTTTCCCCACCCGCTGGATCATCGGTCCATGGCCGCTGTCGAGCACTTCGAGATCCCCGCCGACGACATGGCGCGCGCGAGCGCGTTCTACTCCGCCGTCTTCGGCTTCCGGTACGAGCCGTGGGGGGAGGACGCGGGCATGATCCTCACCGGCTCCGACGACGGGATCAACGGCGACCTCCACCGGCGCGCGGACGTGCCGCACCCCACCATCGTCATCACGGTCGAGTCCATCGAGGAGACGGTCGCCGAGGTCGAGGCGCACGGCGGATCCGCGTTGGGCGGCATCCAGATGCTCAACGAGACCGACCGCTGGGCCTACGTCCGCGACAGCGAGGGCAACGCGATCGGCCTGTTCGACCACGGGCCGCGCACGGCGGACGGATCGCGGGCCGCCGCGCCCGAGGCCGCACCCGCCGAGTAGGCGCCGCCCGCCACCAGCCCCGCGGGTCGGCCCACCGTCCCCGGCCGGCCCGCGGCTCCGCTATGCGTTGTCGTCGCCGTTGTCGATCGCCGTCTGCCGGTCCGGATCCGCGAACGGCAGGCCCCGAGCGCCCGAGACGTCGTCCATGTCCTCGCCGTACTGCCGCGTGTGCACGCGGTGCGCGATGCGCTCGTCGTCCATGCGCTGCGAGAGGCCCGCGTAGGTGGTCTCGAGGTGCGGCACGCGGCGGATCACGTCCATCACGAGCCGGAACCGGTCGAGGTCGTTGAGCATCAGCATGTCGAACGGCGTGGTCGTGCCGCCCTGCTCCACGAAGCCGCGCACGTGCATGTTCTCGTGCCCGTTGCGCTTGTACGTGAGGCGGTGGATGAGCGACGGGTAGCCGTGGAACGCGAAGATGACGGGCTTGTCACGCGTGAACAGCGCGTCGAAGGATCCGTCGTCGAGCCCGTGCGGGTGCTGCGTCGAGTCCTGCAGCCGCATGAGGTCGACCACGTTGATGAACCGCACGCGCAGCTGCGGGATCTCCTCCTTGAGGATCTGCACGGCCGCCATCGCCTCCACGGTCGGGATGTCGCCCGCGCACGCGACGACCACGTCGGGCTCGAGCCCGGGCACCTCGGTGCCCGCCCACTCCCACACGCCCACGCCGCGCGCCCCGTGCGCCCGTGCCTCCTCGAGCGACAGCAGGCTCGCGGTGGGCTGCTTGCCCGCGATGACGACGTTGATCAGATCCGTGCCGCGGAGGCAGTGGTCCATGGTCACGAGCAGCGAGTTCGCGTCGAACGGCAGGTACACGCGCACGATCTCGGCCCGCTTGTTCACGACGTGGTCGAGGAACCCGGGGTCCTGGTGCGAGAAGCCGTTGTGGTCCTGCCGCCACACGTGCGAGGAGAGGAGGTACGTGAACGATGCGACCGGCCGCCGCCACTCCACCTTCGAGCTCGACTCGAGCCACTTCGCGTACTGGTTGAACATCGAGTCGACCACGTGGATGAACGCCTCATACGACGTGAAGAGCCCGTGGCGCCCGGTGAGCAGGTACGCCTCGAGCAGCCCCTGCGTGATGTTCTCGTTGAGGATCTCGATGACCCGGCCCTCGTGCGCCAGGTGCTCGTCGACCGGCAGGACCTCGCCCTGCCACGCCTTCGCGGTCACCTCGTAGACGTCGTCGAGGCGGTTGCTGGCGGTCTCGTCGGGGCCGAAGATCCGGAAGTCGAGCGGGTTGCGGGCGATCACGTCGCGCAGCCAGCCGCCGAGGACGCGCGTGGGCTCGGCGATGACGCCGCGGCCCTCGCTGAGGTCGATCGCGTTGACCTCGAGCGGCGGGAGCCGGAGGTCGCGGCGCAGCAGGCCGCCGTTCGCGTGCGGGTTGGCGCTCATGCGGCGGTCGCCCTCGGGGCGGTTGGGCTGGAGCGCGGGCGTCAGCCGGCCGTCGCGATCGAACAGCTCGTGCGGGCGGTAGCTCTCCAGCCACTCCTGGAGCTGGCGGAGGTGGTCCTCGTCGTCGCGCACGCCGGAGAGCGGCACCTGGTGCGCGCGCCACGTGCCCTCGACCTTCTTGCCGTCGACCTCCTTCGGGCCGGTCCAGCCCTTCGGGGTGCGGAGGATCAGCATGGGCCAGGCCGGGCGCTCCTCGCTGCCGCCCGTGCGGGCCGCGAGCTGGATCCGGCTGACCTCGTCGAGCGCGTCGCCGAGCGCCGTCGCGAACCGCTCGTGGACCGCGAAGCGGTCCTCGCCGTCGAAGCCGCCCGAGACGATCCGCGGCGCGTAGCCGTAGCCCGTGAAGAGCGCGAGCAGCTCGTCCTCCGGGATGCGCGCGAGCACCGTGGGGTTCGCGATCTTCCAGCCGTTGAGGTTGAGGATCGGCAGCACGGCGCCGTCCGACTCCGGGTCGAGGAACTTGTTCAGGTGCCAGCTGGAGGCGAGGGTCGCGGTCTCCGCCTCGCCGTCGCCGATCACGCAGGAGACCACGAGGTCGGGGTTGTCGAGCGCGGCGCCGTACGCGTGCACGAGCGAGTAGCCGAGCTCGCCGCCCTCGTTGATGGATCCGGGCGTCTCAGGCGCCGCGTGCGAGGGCACGCCGCCCGGGAACGAGAACTGGCGGAAGAGGTGCCGCAGGCCCTCGCGGTCCGGGGTCGCCGCCGAGAAGAGCTCCGAGTAGGTGCCGTCGAGGTAGGCATTCGCGACCATGCCGGGGCCGCCGTGGCCGGGGCCCGCGATGTAGATCATGTCGAGGTCGCGCTCGATGATCGCGCGGTTGAGGTGCGCGTAGACGAAGTTCAGCAGCGGGGTCGTGCCCCAGTGCCCGAGCAGGCGCGGCTTGATGTCGTCGCGCGTGAGCGGGCGCTCGAGCAGCGGGTCGTCGAGCAGGTAGATCTGGCCGACGGAGAGGTAGTTGGCGGCGCGCCACCAGCCGTCGACGACGTCGAGGTAGAGGGGGGCGGACGGGTCGCGGGGTGCGGTGTCGGAGGCCATGAGTCAGCCTACGGCGGAGGGTGCGCGGGTGACCCGGGCGGCGGAGGATCCGCTCAGGCGGCGGCGAGGGCGCGCTCTCGAAGAAGGGCGGAGGCCGAAGCGCGTCGCGCCGCCACCCGGCCGCCTCGGGGTCAGCGGGGCCGCATGATGCGCAGCGCGTCCCAGGTGGTCTCGGATGCGGAGATGCTCGCCGTCGAGCGGTCGGGGTCGATGGACGCGACCTCCACCGCGATGGCCTGGGCGAGCGAGAGGCTCGGGACGAGCGAGGGGAAGAAACCGGCACCCTCCGAGGGGACGACGAGGACCGCGTCGGCGTGCTCGGCGACCTCGGACGCCACGTCGTCGGTGATGACGAGCACGCGCATGCCCCGGGCCGCCGCGATCCCGATGGCCCGCACGGTGCTGTCGTAGACGCGCCACAGGCTGAAGACGACGGCGACGTCGTCCGCCTGGCCGCTCGCGAGCGAGTTCGCGAGCGTCGCGACGTCCGCGTCGAGGAGGCGGATGTCGTAGCCGGCGATGCCGACGTTGTGCTCCAGCGCCCGGCCGGGGATCGCATAGCTGCCGCTGGCGATGATCCACGTGCGTCGCGCGCCGGTGATCGCCTCCGCGACCTGCCGGATGGCGCCGACGTCGATCGACCGGTGCAGGTGGGCGAGGTGCGCCTGGTCGGTGACGATCGCCTGTTTGGACGCGTCGCTGGTCGTCGCGCGGTGCTCGGCCGCGACGTCGACGGCGCTGAGCGACGCGAGGAACCGCGAGCGGAACTCGACCTGGAACGCGGCCCAGCCGGCGTATCCGAGGGCCTGCGCGGTGCGGGTCACGGTGGAGGCGTTGGAGCCCGCAGCCGCCGCGACCTCCATCGCCGAGGAGTACGAGGCGAGTCGCGGCTGCGACCGCAGCACGGAGACGACGGCCTCCTGCCGCCGGGAGAGCGAGCGTCCTGACAGCCGCACGGCCAGCCAGCCCTGCACGTCGTCGGCGTTAACACCTTGTTTCACGGGTTGACCCTCCGTCGATGACGACTCTAATGTTCAGCGAAATGCATGAGGCCATGCACAGAACTCCATTTGCACGAATACACCCATCGACACAAGCAGAACGCGGGGACCGCATGTCCATCATCGGCAGGTTGGATCGGCTGCCGCTCAGCCGACCGCACTACGCGCTCCTCCTCATCGGCGGGCTCGGCTACACGTTCGACGGGATGGACGGCGCGATCATCGCGTTCGTGCTCCCGAGCATCGCCGGGGTCTGGGACCTGTCCCCCGCGCAGCTGGGGCTCGTCGGCTCGGCCACCCCGCTGGGGTTCTTCTTCGGTGCGATCCTCTCGGGCTGGCTCGGCGACAGGTTCGGCCGCAAGCGGGTGATGCTCTGGGCGCTCGCGTTCTACACGGTGATGTCGATCGTCGCCGCGCTCGCGCCGAGCTACGGCGTGTTCCTCGTCGCCCGGGTCCTCGCCGGCGTCGGCGCGGGAGCCGAGAGCGTGATCATCGCGCCCTTCATCTCCGAGTTCATCCCGCCCAAGCGCCGCGGCGCCTTCATCGGGAGCCTCGCCGGATTCTTCTCGTTCGGGTTCGTCTTCGCCGCCCTCATCGGCCGGTTCATCGTGCCGATCGGGGACGACGGCTGGCGCTGGGCGCAGGTCATCACGGCCGTCCCGATCCTGCTGCTCCTGTGGTGGCGGCGGGCGCTGCCCGAGTCCCCGCGCTACCTGCTGAGCCAGGGCCGCACCGCCGAGGCGGAGCAGGTCGTCGCGACGCTCGAGCGGAAGGTCACCGCCTCCACGAAGCGACCGCTGCCCCCGGTGGCCGACGACGCGCCGGAGCCCGAGACCGACCGCCACGCCGTCACGATCCCGCGGGCCCTCAAGGCCATGTGGGCGAAGCCGCTGCGGCGGCGCACCGCGGTGATCTGGGTGGTCTGGTTCTCGATCACGTTCTCGTACTACGGGTTCTTCTCGTGGATCCCGACCCTGCTCATCGGCCGCGGCATCAGCGTCACGACGAGCTTCGAGTACTCGATCATCATCTACCTGGCGCAGATCCCGGGGTACTTCTCGGCCGCGTTCCTCAACGACAAGATCGACCGCAAGCACACCATCGCGATCTACCTCATGGGCGCCGCCGTGAGCGCGTACTGGCTGAGCCAGTCGAACGACCCGGCCATGATCGTCACCGCCGCGGCCGTGCTCTCCTTCTTCCTCAACGGCACCTACGCCGGCGTCTACGCCTACACGCCCGAGCTCTTCCCCACGTGGATGCGCGCCATGGGCAGCGGGTTCGCGAGCGCCGTCGGGCGCATCGGCAGCATCCTCGCGCCCACGATCATCGGCGTCTTCTCGGCGACCCTAGGCTTCGGCGGGGTGTTCGGGCTCACGACGGCCGTCCTCGCGGCCGGCGTCATCACCGTGATCGTGTTCGGGGTCAAGACCTCCGGGCTGTCGCTCGAGCACATCCAGCAGACGGGCGGTGCGGGCGGCACCGGCGAGCGCTCCGACGCCGTGCAGGGCACCCGGTGACGGTCGTCGCCGGGCACGACCCGGTCCTCGCGGACGTCGCCGACCGGATCCACGAGGCCGTCGGCTGGCGCCTGTTCACCGTGCTCCGGTGGGATCCCGAGCGGCGCGCGCTCCGCCGCATCGCGACCAGCCACCCCGACCTGTACCCGCTCGACGCGGAGAAGTCCCTCGAGGTGTCGGGGAGCTGGCTCGACGTCGTCATCGAGGAGAAGCGCGCCTTCCTCGGCGCGACCGACGCCGAGGTCGCCGCGGTCTTCGCGGACATGGACCTCATCCGCTCGCTGGGCTGCGGCGCCGTCATCAACACCCCCGTCATCGAGGGCGGCCGCGTCGTCGGCACGCTCGCGGTGCTGGACGCCGAGGGGCGCTACGACTCCTCGTCCGTCGCCACCGTCGAGGCGGTGGTGGCGGACTGCGGGTCGGCCCTCACCGCCGCGTTCACCCGCCCGGAAGCATCCACGGAAGGATCCCTGTGACCAGCGCCCTCTCCTCCCCCGCCCTGACGGGATCCGCCGTCGTCGTCGGCGGGAACGTACTCGACGTCGCCGACGGGACCTGGCGTCGCGCGGACGTGCGCATCGTCGACGGCCGCATCCGAGAGGTCGGCCCCGACCTGGACCGGGCCGGCCTCGCGGTCATCGACGCGACCGACCGGTTCGTCATGCCCGGCCTCATCGACGCGCACGTGCACGTCGTCGCCTTCAGCGCCGACTTCCGCGAGCTCGAGCGCAACAGCCCCGCCTACGTCGTCGCGCAGAGCGCGCGCATCATGCGCGACATGCTCGGCCGCGGCTTCACGACCGTGCGCGACATGTCCGGCGCGGATCACGGGCTCGCGCAGGCGCAGGAGGAGGGGCTGCTCGCCGGCCCGCGCATCCACTTCTGCGGTCACGCGCTCAGCCAGACGGGCGGCCACGGCGACATGCGGCTGCGCGGCGAGGACCACGAGCCCGGATCCCGCGGATGCTGCGGCATCGGGAAGGTCGCGGACGGGCCGGACGCGGTCCGGGCCGCGGCGCGCGACGAGATCCGCAAGGGCGCGCACCACATCAAGATCATGGCCTCGGGAGGGGTGTCGTCCCCGACCGACCGCATCGACTCCACCCAGTACTCCGTCGGCGAGATGGCGGCGGCGGTCGAGGAGGCAGACGCGGCGAACAGGTACGTGGCCGCGCACGCCTACACGGCCCGGGCCATCAACCGTGCGCTCCGGGCGGGGGTGCGATCCATCGAGCACGGCAATCTGCTCGACGACGAGAGCATCGCCCTCTTCCTCGAGCACGACGCCTACCTCGTGCCCACCCTGGTCACCTACTGGGCGCTGAAGGAGGAGGGGCGCGAGTTCGGCCTGACCCAGTCGATGTGGGAGAAGGTCGACACGGTGCTGGAGACCGGGCTGGAGGCGATCCGCCGCGCCCACGTCGCGGGGGTGCGGCTCGCCTACGGCTCGGACCTGCTCGGCGGGATGCACCGGCACCAGAACGAGGAGTTCCGGCTGCTTGCCCGCGTCCAGCCGAACATCGACGCCATCCGGGCCGCGACGACCACGGCGGCCGACCTCCTCGGAATGACCGGTGAGCTCGGGACCGTCACCGAAGGCGCCATCGCCGACATGCTCGTGCTCGACGCGGATCCGGTCGACGACGTAGACGTGCTCGCGGACATCGACCGGCACTTGGTTTCCGTCGTGCAGTCGGGGATCGTGCGGTAGCGGAACGCCTCCGTCGCGGCGAGCCTGCTCCCCGCGGGCCGACGCGTCGCCGGCCCGGCCCCCGCGCACGACGACGGCGGCGCCGCCTCCCGCAGGAGACGGCGCCGCCGCGTGGATCGGGTGACGCGGATCAGGCCGTCTTCGTCGGCCCGTAGAACGCCTCGATGTCGGCGAGCTCGCGCTCTGCCGTCTCTTGCACGAGGGCCAGCAGGTCCTTGTCGAGACCCGGGGCGAACTCCTCGAGCCGCTCCGGCGCGATGGTCGACGGGAAGCCCTGGGGCGCCTGCTCGGTCGCGGTGAGGTCGGTGCCGTCGTTCGAGGGCGACGCGCCCTGGAAGATCCGGCCGGCCTCGCTCTTGCCGTCGAGGTCGAAGCTGTACTGCTTGCTCTGGAGGCCGAGGTCCAGGAGCTTCTTCACCTCGGGGAACTGCTCCGCGTTGGTCTTCGGGATCGGCAGGAGCTTGCCCCAGTCGACGCCGAGCGTCTCGAGCGCCTTCGCGTACGCGTTCTCGTGCGCCTGGTCGCGGACGATGAGGTACGCGACGGTCGCGCGCGCGACGGGGTTGTCGGTCATCTCGTAGATGCGGCACTTCTGCAGGCGGCCGGTCGACTCGAGCATGACGTTGTAGATGAGGTCGAGCGGGAGGTTGCCCGAGTTGTAGACGTAGCTGCCGCTCCACGGGTTGCCGGCCGAGTCGACGGGCAGCGCGCCCTGGGCGCCCACGAGGTGGTGGTGGATGTTGCCGTGGTCGAGCGCGATGCTCAGCGGCGTCGCCCCGCCCTTGCCGGGGGTGTCGAGCGGGTCGGTGAGCTTGCCGCTGTACTCGGGCGAGCCGTCGAGCAGGCGCGAGATGGTGGTGCCGATGAGCTCGACGTGGCTGATCTCCTCGGTGCCGACGCCCTGGATCAGGTCGCGGTACGGCTTGGCGGCGGCGCCGCGGAAGTTCATGGCCTGGAAGAGGTACTGCATCATCGTGCGCATCTCGCCGAACTGGCCGCCGAGGCCCTCCTGCAGCGCGTTGGCGGCGGCGGGGTCGGGCTCGCCGTCGGCGATCTCGTTGATCCAGGTCTGTGCGTGGAAGTACATAGGTGCTCCTATTTCTTCATGCGGCGAAACCGTCGCCCCTTCACCCTGCTCCGCCCGGCGCCCGGCGCCCGGGCGCGCGGAGGGGGTTGCCAGGGTCCGCCGCGTCGGATAGGGGCGGGCGCCTGTCCGGCGGTCGTCGACCCCGGCTCCTCGCGGATCCGCCCCGGTAGGGTGTGCGCAGCAATGGGAGATCCGACCAGCCCGCGACCCGGCGGGCGCGACGTCCGTCGCCGTCTCGGAGGATGCCGGATGGAGTGCGGGTGAGCGTCAGGAGCGGCGGCGAGCGGCTCGGCCTCCGCGAGGTCGCGGAGCGCGCGGGCGTCTCCCACATGACCGTGTCGCGCGTGCTCAACGGGCACCCGCAGGTCAAGGAGTCGACCCGGCAGCGCGTGCTCGAGGTCGTCGCCGAGCTCGACTTCCGGCCGAACAGCGCGGCGCGCCAGCTCGTCACGCAGCGGGCGCTGCGCATCGGCGTGCTCATCGAGAGCGCGGTGGAGTTCGGGCCGTCGAGCATCCTGCGGGCCATCGAGCGGTCTGCCCGCGACGGCGGCTACTCGGTCGCGTCGTTCGCGCTGCGCGACGACGAGGACGCGACGCCCGAGGAGGCCGTGCGCCACCTCACCGGCCAGGGCGTCGACGCGCTGTGCGTGGTCGCGCCGCGCTCGTCGTCGGTCGCGGTGCTCCGCACCATCACCACCGGGCTGCCGACGCTCGTGGTGAAGGCGGAGAAGGATCCGGCGTTCCTCACGGTCTCGGTGGACCAGTCCGCGGGCACCCGGCTCGCCGTCGACCACCTCGCGTCGCTCGGCCACCGCGACGTGCTGCACGTCTCCGGCCCGCTCGACTGGCTCGACGCGCGCGCCCGCGAGCGCGCCTTCCACACGCGCACGCGGGCCTGGGGCATGCGTGAGCGACCCATCGTGATCGGCGACTGGTCGAGCGACTTCGGCTACGACTTCGCGAAGGGGCTCACGACCGTGCCCGAGTACACGGCGGTGTTCGTGGCGAACGACGAGATGGCGCTCGGCGTGATCCACGGGCTGCACGACCGCGGGATCCGCGTGCCCGAGGACCTCAGCGTCGTGGGGTTCGACGACCTCCCCGTCTCGCGCCACTTCCTCCCGCCGCTCACGACCGTGAAGCAGGACTTCCCCGCGCTCGGATCGCTCGTGGTCGACGTGCTGATCGCCGCCATCGAGGGGCGCGAGATCCCGCGGTCGAGCCGCCTCCCGGCCGAGCTCGTGGTGCGCGACTCCAGCGCCGCCGCCCGCCGCGTCGACTGAATCCGGCACCCGGGGGATCCGCCGCCGCCACCCCTCGCCGCCCCGCCTGCCGGCCGCTACAGTCGAGCACGTCGGGCACCGCCCGGCACGCGGCCGCCACGGCCCGGAACCCGAGGAGCACCAGGTGCGTCACGCACGGGGATCGACGTCGATCCGCCCGACCGGCCCGCGGGCCGCTCCCGTGCCCGTGCCCGCCCGCTCCGCGCACGGCGGCGCCCCGGCCGGCCCCACCGTGCGCATGCGCGGCATCACCGTCGCCTTCCCGAACGGCGTCGCGCTCGACGGCGTCGACCTCGACCTGCACCCGGGCGAGGTGCACGCGCTCCTCGGCGAGAACGGCGCGGGGAAGTCGACGCTCATCAAGGCGCTGCTCGGGGTGCACCGCATCGAGGCGGGCGAGATCCTCGTCGACGGCGAGCCCGTGCGGCTCGGCGGGCCGGCGGACGCGCGCGCCCTCGGGATCCAGGCCGCGTTCCAGGAGTCGCACCTCGTCGAGAACCTGAGCGTCGGCGAGAACGTGATGCTCGGCCACGAGGTGCGCGGCCGCCTCGGCATCTCCTGGCGCGCCACCCACGCGCGCGCCGCGGCGATGCTGGCGGAGCTCGGCCTCGCGGACCTCGACCCCCGCGACCGCCTCGCCGACCTCTCCCCCGCCAGCCGCCAGCTCGTCTCCATCGCGCGCGCCATGGTCGACCGGCCGCGCGTGCTCGTGCTCGACGAGCCCACGTCGAGCCTCGACGCCGACGACGTGGCGCGGCTCTTCCAGGTGATCCGCCGCCTCCGCGACCAGGGCGTCGCGATCCTGTTCGTCTCCCACTTCCTCGAGCAGGTGCTGGCCCTCAGCGACCGGATGACCATCCTCCGCGGCGGCGTGAAGGAGGGCGACCACCTACCCCACGAGCTCGACCGCGCGGAGCTCGTCGCGCGCATGATCGGCCGGGACGTGGCGCACCTCAAGCGCATCGGGTCCGAGCGGCGGGCGCATCGCGTGGATCCGGTCGGACCGCCGCTCTATCGCGCGGCCGGGGTGGGCCGCCGGGGGATGCTGCGGCCGGTGGACCTGGAGCTGCACCCGGGCGAGGTGGTGGGCATCGCGGGGCTCCGCGGATCCGGCCGCACCGAGCTCGCGCGCCTGCTCGCGGGCGCCGACCGGGCCGACGGCGGCGTGGTGACGCTCGGCGGGCGCGACGTCGTGATCGACCGACCGTCCGACGCGCTCCGGAACCGCGTGGCGCTCTCCGCGGAGGACCGCGGCGCCGAGGGCCTCATCGGCGAGCTGAGCGTGCGGGAGAACATCGTGCTCGCGCTGCAGGCGCTGCGCGGCTGGGCGCACCCGCTCGGCAAGGCCGAGCGCGAGGACCTCGTCGAGCGGCACATCGAGCACTTCGGCATCACGCCCGCCGACCCCTCGGCACCCGCCGGCCAGCTCTCCGGCGGCAACCAGCAGAAGGTGCTGCTCGCGCGCTGGCTGGCGATCCGGCCGCGCGTGCTGATCCTCGACGAGCCGACCCGCGGCGTCGACATCCGCGCGAAGGTCGACATCCAGGCGCACATCGCGCAGCTCGCGCTCGAGGGCGTGGCGGTCGTCTTCATCTCCAGCGCGTTCGACGAGCTTGTGCGCGTGAGCGACCGGATCGTGGTGCTCAAGGACCGGGAGAAGATCGGCGAGCTGAGCAACGGCCCGGGCGTGACGGTCGACACGATCGTCGAGCTGATCGCCGCGCCCGCCGACGATGAGGACGAGGAGGACTTCCCGCTGCCGACGCTTCCCGGGATGCCCGCGACGCCGCCCGCGCCCCTCCCGCGGGAGCCGTCCCGGCGCGGCTGACCATCCGCGACGCTGTCCCGGGACCGGCGCGGATGTTCGCGGTAACAGTCCCCTTGTGCGTGCCGAAGTGTTACCGGTAACATCCCCACCACGCGGCAGCACCCCGCGCAACCGCAGCACGGCCGGCCCCCGCGGGTCGGAACGGGACGCCGACGTCCCGACATCTCAAGGAGGAGATACATGTCCACGAAGAGGCGCATCGCCACCATCGCCGCGGCCGGGGTCATCGCCCTCGGCCTCACGGCCTGCAACAGCAACTCCGGCACCGGATCCACGGCGGGCGGCGCCGCCGACAGCGGCGGCGACACGGCCACCGTCGGCTTCGTCGCGGTCGGCCCCGAGGGCGCCTGGCGCCAGGCCAACGAGAAGGACATCCAGGACACCTTCACGGAGGAGGCCGGGTTCGACCTCAAGTACGCGCCCGCCACCAACAACGACCAGAAGTCGCAGATCGACGCGTTCACGTCGTTCGTCGACGAGGGCGTCGACGTGATCCTGCTCTCGGCCACCGAGGGATCCGGCTGGGAGGACTCGCTCGAGCGCGCCAAGGAGGCCGAGATCCCCGTGGTCCTCATCGACCGCGGCATCGAGCCCGACGACGACTCGCTCTACGCGACCCGCATCGCCCCCGACAACATCGCCGTGAGCGGATCCGTCGCCGAGTGGGCGAAGACCGCGCTCCCCGAGGGCGGCAAGTACTTCACCCTCGAGGGCCCCGCGGGCGTCTCGGTCGTCAACGAGCGCAACGAGGGCTGGGACGAGGTCATCGGCGCCGAGAGCTCCTTCGAGGAGGTCGGCGCGCAGACCGCCAACTGGTCGACCGAGGAGGCGAAGAGCGTCTTCGAGACCGTGCTCAAGTCCAACGCGAACGACGTGCAGATGGTCTTCGCGCAGAACGACGAGATGGGCCTCGGCGCCGTCCAGGCCGTCGAGGAGGCGGGCCTCACGCCCGGCGAGGACGTGAAGATCGCGACCATCGACGGCACCAGGGGCGCGCTCCAGGCGCTGGCCGACGGCAAGCTCAGCTTCGTCGCGGAGTACAACCCGCTGTTCGGCGACACCGCGCTCGAGGCCGTGCAGCAGCTGCTCGACGGCGAGAGCGTCGAATCGTCGATCGTCGTCCCGTCGGACGTGTTCGACTCCGCCGAGAAGGCCGCCACCGCGCTGCCCGACCGCAAGTTCTGACCCGCCCGCACGGCCACACCGGGAGGCGGGGCGGATCATCCGCCCCGCCTCCCCCACCCGCCGGCGACGACGCCGGCGCAGGAACGGAGCACGCGCCATGCAGGCATCCAGCCCGATCGTCGAGATGCAGGGCATCACCATCTCCTTCCCCGGCGTCAAGGCGCTCGACGGGGTCGACCTCCGCCTCTTCCCCGGCGAGGTCCACACGCTCATGGGCGAGAACGGCGCCGGGAAGTCGACGCTGATCAAGGCGCTCACGGGCGTCTACGGGATCGACTCCGGCCGCGTCCTGGTGGGCGGCACCGAGCGCCGCCTCTCCGGAACGGCCGACGCGCAGGCCGCCGGGATCTCCACGGTCTACCAGGAGGTCAACCTCTGCGGGAACCTCACGATCGGCGAGAACGTCATGCTCGGCCACGAGAGGCGGGGCCGGTTCGGCATCGACTGGAAGGGCACGCACGCGGCCGCCTCCGAGGTGCTGGCGCGCGTGGGGCTCGGCCACCTGGATCCGCGCACCCCGCTCTCCGCGCTCAGCCTCGCGCTGCAGCAGCTCGTCGCCATCAGCCGCGCCACCGTCGTCGACGCCCGCGTGCTGATCCTCGACGAGCCGACCTCCAGCCTCGACGCCGACGAGGTCGAGGGCCTCTTCCGCGTGATGCGGCGCCTCCGCGACGAGGGCGTCGCCATCCTCTTCGTCTCCCACTTCCTCGACCAGGTGTTCGCGATCAGCGACCGGCTCACCGTGCTCCGCAACGGGAAGCTCGTGGGCGAGCACCTCACCCGCGAGATCGACCGGGCCGGCCTCATCGCCCTGATGATCGGCAAGGACCTGCAGAGCCTCCGCTCCCTCGACCGCGAGCGCGCCTCCCGCCAGGTCGCCGCGGGCGAGCCCGTCTACCGGGCCACGGGGATCGGGCGGAAGGGCTCGCTCGACGCGACCGACGTGGAGCTCCGCCGCGGCGAGGTCGTGGGGCTCGCCGGGCTGCTCGGATCCGGCCGCACCGAGCTTGCGCGCCTCCTCTACGGCGTCGACCGGCCCGACACCGGATCCGTGACCATGGACGGACGCTCCGTCGCCATCTCCTCCCCCGCCAAGGCGCTCAAGCACCGCATCGCGTTCTCCAGCGAGAACCGGCGCGACGAGGGGATCATCCGCGACCTCAGCGTGCGGGAGAACCTCGTGCTCGCCGTGCAGGCGAAGCGCGGCTGGGCCCGGCCGCTGCCGCGCAGGGAGAAGGACCGGATCGTCGCCAAGTACCTCACCGAGCTCAACGTGCGGCCCGCGGATCCCGACCGGCCCATCCGGAACCTGTCCGGCGGCAACCAGCAGAAGGTGCTGCTCGGCCGGTGGCTGGCGACCGAGCCGGAGCTGCTGATCCTCGACGAGCCGACCCGCGGGATCGACGTGGGCGCGAAGGCCGAGATCCAGGAGCAGGTCGCCGCCCTCGCCGACACGGGCGTCGCCGTCGTGTTCATCTCCTCGGAGCTCGAGGAGGTGGTGCGCCTCAGCGACCGGATCCTCGTGCTGAAGGACCACCGCAAGATCGCCGAGCTCGAGGCCGGCCCCGACGTGACGGCCCAGTCGATCGTCGCGGCCATCGCGGAGGAGGGCGCCTCGGACATCGCGCTCGAGACCGTGCCCGACACCGCGCCCGAGGAGGCCACCCGATGAGCGACCCGACGACCACCGCCCGGCGGCGACCCCGCGCGCGCGGCCTCGGCGACGTGCTGCACCGGCCCTGGTTCTGGGGCACGGTCGCGATCGTCCTGCTGCTGGCGATCAACGTGGCCAAGGACCCCGGCTACCTCGCGCTCTCGGTGAACCCGGACACGGGGAACCTCGTCGGCAACCTCGTCGACATCCTCCGGGCCGCCGCGCCCGTGCTGATGATCGCGGTCGGCATGTGCCTCGTGGTCGCCACGGGCGGCATCGACCTCAGCGTCGGGTCGATCATGGTGGTCGCCGGCGCCGTGTCCATGGAGTTCCTGAAGGCGGCCGGATCCGACTCGCTCGGCGTCGCGCTCGGCGCGATGGGCCTCGCGCTCCTCATCGCCGGGATCCTCGGCGCGGTGAACGGCATGCTCGTCTCGGTCGTGGGGCTGCAGCCCTTCATCAGCACGCTCGTGATCATGCTCGCCGGCCGCGGCCTCGCGAAGGTCATCACCGCGGGCCAGAACACGGCGGCCTCGAACGAGCCGTTCCGCTGGGTCGCGAACGGCTACCTCGTGGGGCTGCCGGTGGTGTTCCTGCTGGCCGTGCTGATCACGATCGGCGTGGCCGTGCTCGTGCGGCGCAGCGCCCTCGGGCTCATGATCGAGGCGATCGGCATGGATCCGCAGGCCGCGCGCCTCGCGGGCCTCGACCGCCGCGCGCTCCTGTTCACCGCGTACATCGCGAGCGGCCTGCTCGCGGGCGTCGCCGGGATCTTCGCCACCGCCAGCGTCATGACCGTCGACGTCTCCCGCACCGGCTACCAGCTGGAGCTCGACGCGATCCTCGCGGTCGTCATCGGCGGCACGTCGCTCGCGGGCGGCAAGTTCCACCTGCTCGGGGCCGCCGTCGGCGCGCTCCTCATCGCGACCCTCGACAAGACCGTCGTGTTCCTCGGCATCTCCTCCTCGGCCACGCCCGCCTTCAAGGCGATCGTGATCGTCGCGATCGTGCTCCTGCAGTCCCGGCGCGTCCGCGCGCTGTTCACGAGGCGCCGGCCGCCGGCGCCCGCCCCCGTGCCGACCGAGAAGGAGGCCGTGCCCGCATGAGCGCCACGACGATCCAGCCGCCCCTGACCCCGACGCCCGCGCCGGGACCGGGCGCCGCGCCCCGGCCGCCGCGCCGCCGCATGCGCCTCCGCCTCGACTCGCTGCCGACGGTCGCCGCCCTGGTGATCCTGCTCGCGATGCTGGCCTACGGCGAGATCGCGTACGGCCGGATCCTGCAGGCCGCGACGCTGTCGAACCTCCTCATCAACAACGCGCACGTCATCGTGCTCGCGGTGGGCCTCACGTTCGTGATCCTCACGGGCGGCATCGACCTGTCCGTCGGCGCGATCGTCGCCGTCAGCAGCGTCGCCGGCGTGCTGCTCGCGAACGCCGGATGGAACCCGTGGGTGGTGATGGTGCTGATGATCCTCATCGGCACGGCCTCCGGCGTGGTCTCGGGCGTGCTGATCCAGTTCTTCGACGTGCAGCCGTTCATCGCGACGCTCGCGATGATGTTCCTCGGCCGCGGCCTCGCCTCCATCCTCAGCACCGTGCCCGAGCGCCTCGACGACGAGTCGCCGCTGCGCTCGCTCGCCACGAACATGAAGGTGGTCGACGGCCCGAAGGTGAACGACGTCGTCACGACGCCGGGCGTGCTCATCGCGCTCGTGGTGGTGGCCGTCGCGTTCTTCGTGCTGCACCGCACGCGCCTCGGCCGCACCGTGTACGCGACCGGCGGATCCGAGCAGTCGGCCGCGCTCATGGGCCTGCCCGTGCGCCGCACCAAGCTCGCCGTCTACGTGATCAGCGGCTCGCTCGCGGGCCTCGCCTCGGTGATCTACACGGCCCGGCTCGGCAGCGCGCAGAACATCACCGGCATCGGCTGGGAGCTCGACGCGATCGCCGCGACCGTGATCGGCGGCACCCTCCTCACGGGCGGCGTCGGCTTCGTCCTCGGCTCGGTCGTCGGCGCGCTCGTGCTGGGCCTGATGAACGTGCTCATCACGCGCGACGGCGGCATCCCGCCCGAGGCGACGACGATCATCACGGGCGGGATCCTGCTCGTCTTCGTACTGCTGCAGCGGGCCGTGATGGCGAGGGGGCGGCGGACGTAGCCGCAGGGCTTGCAGGTGACGTGACGTCATGTGGTCCAGTGGGATCACACGTCACGACGAGGAAGGCCCGTCCATGCACACGTCCCTCACCCCGCCCCGCTCGGTCAAGATCGGCGACGCCGCCGCGTTCGCCGGCACCACCCCGCGGGCGATCCGCCACTACCACCGCGTCGGCCTGCTGCCGGAGCCCGAGCGCGGCGCCGACGACCGTCGGCGCTACGGGCACGACGACATGATGCGGCTGCTGTGGATCCTGCGGACCGCCGACGCCGGCATCCCGCTCGGCGACATCCGCGAGGCGTTCGCCGGCGCGGGCCCCGCTGAGGTCTCCTCCGGGTCAGGCGGCCCGGACGCGGAGGGGCACGCCGACGTGGACGGGATCCTGGAGCGGCTGGAGGCCTCGCTCGCGGAGCGCGAGGCGGAGATCGGTCGGCAGCGCACCGCCGTGCAGCGCATGCGCGCCCGCGGCAGCCGGCTCGGGCTCCTCTCCGACTTCGTCGCACGTCGGCTCGACGACCTGCCCGCGGGATCCGTGCGGCCGGCCGACCTCGACGCCCTCCTCGTGATGGAGCGCATGCTCGGCCCGCTCGGCGCCGCCGTGCACGCCTCGCGGGCCGTCGCGCTCGCCACCCACCCGGAGCTCCGTGCGCAGGCCGACCGGGTCGATGCCGCCGAGGAGGCGCTCGACGACACGGTCGCGGTGGACGACCCCCGCGTCGCCGAGGCCGCCGCCGAGCGGTTCGCGTTCGAGCGCACGCTGCACGCGACCATCACGGAGTCCGGCCAGCACGAGGAGGACGACGCGCTCTTCGACGAGTGGGAGCGGCTGCACCCCGACGACTCCGACGGCAGCGAGGACGAGCCCGGCGCCGGTCCCGGCCGGGGGCACGGATCCCTGACCGCGGCGCAGGCCCTCACGCGGATGCCCTACGACCTCTCCCCCGCCCGCCTCCGCTGCCAGGAGCTGCTGGTGGAGATGGGCGTCTTCCACCTGGACGAGGCTTAGGCGTCAGAGTTACGGGCGACGACCCGCGCAGCCCGTGGCCTCGACCCGGCGACTCATCGACGGCTGCCGAACTTTAGGACCATCGGATAAAGCGCACTAAAGCTAGAAATTCGCCTACCCGCAAACGAGGACCGACCATGACCCACCCGTTCCCCATGCACGTCACCGACGCCGACCTCGACGACCTCCGCGACCGGATCCGCCGCACGCGCTGGGCGGCCCCGTGGCCGGTGGAGCCGTGGGAGGCCGGCGCGGACCAGGCCCTGCTCCGCCGCCTCGCCGCGGTCTGGGCGGACGGGTTCGACTGGCGGGCGCGCGAGCGCGATATCCGGGCGCTGCCGTGGGCGAGCGCCGACCTCGACGGCACGCCCGTCTCCTACCTCCGCTTCGAGGCGGAGCAGGCTGGCGGGCTCCCGGTGATCCTCACCAACGGCTGGCCGAGCTCCGCGCTCGAGCTGGTGCCGCTCGCGGAGCGGCTGTCGTCGCCGTCGCGCTTCGGCGGGGATCCGGCCGACGCGGTCACCGTGATCGTCCCGGCGCTCCCCGGCTTCCCGTTCTCGCCGCCGCGGCCGCGGATCGACGAGCCGACGCACGAGCTCTGGCACCGGCTGATGACGGCGGAGCTGGGCTTCGCGCGGTACGCGGCGCACGGCGGCGACCTCGGCGCGGGGATCACGTCGCGGCTGGCGGAGGCGCACCCGGAGGCGGTCGCGGGGATCCACCTGATGGCGGTCCACGCACCGCACGACCTCGACGAGGCGACGCTCAGCGACGAGGAGCGCGAGTACCAGGAGGAAGTGCGCGCATGGGAGGCCGCGGAGGGCGCGTACGAGCACCAGCAGCAGACGCGTCCGCTCACGCTCGCGCCCGCGCTGCAGGACTCGCCCGTGGGCCTGCTGTCGTGGATCCTCGAGAAGCACCGCGCCTGGAGCGACTGCGGCGGCGACGTGTCCCGCGTCTTCAGCGACGACCACCTGCTGACGCTCGCGTCCCTCTACTGGTTCACGGGATCCATCGGCACCTCGTTCCGCCCGTACTTCGCGTACGGCTCCGGGCGCACCGCACCGGTTTCGCGCGTGCGGGTGCCGACCGCGGTCGCCGTCTTCCCGCACGACCTGGTGCACCCGCCGAGGAGCTGGGCCGAGCGCACCTACGACGTGGTGCGGTACACGACCATGCCGCGCGGCGGGCACTTCGCGCCGCACGAGGAGCCGGACCTGCTGGCCGACGACATCCGCGCGTTCCTGCGGACGCTGCGGTAGCGACGTCCGGTCAGGCGCCCGCCGGGGCCGGATCCATGTGCCCGAGCTCCATCACGTTGCCGTCCGGGTCGCGGAGCTGGCGCTGGTACATGAAGCCGAGGTCGACGGCGGGGCGGGGCTCGGATCCGCCCGCCGCGAGGCCAGCCGACGCGCGCGCGTCGACGTCGGCGCGGCTGTCGAGCATGACGGCGGTGATCGCCGCCGCGCTCGACGACGGATCCCCCACGGGCACGTCGAGGAACGACTGGAAGAAGTCCCGCGTGAGGAGCATGAACGCGCTCCGGTCGGCCTCCACGACGAGGCACGCGGCCTTCTCGTCGCTGAAGTCCGGGTTCACGGTGCAGCCGACCGCCTCGTAGAACGCGATGGCGCGGGGCAGGTCGGTGACGGGCAGGTTGACGAAGATCATGGGCACGGGTCTCTCCTTCGAGACGCAGGGACCGCGGGCGATGCGGGTGCGCCCATGCTGGCGACGCGCGCCCGTGCACGTCAAGACGGACGGCCACCGGTTCCCCTGCGGGATCCGGTGGCCGTCGCGGGCCGTGCGTCGGGTCAGCGCTTCTTCAGCGCCCCCGTCGACCACAGCGCGACCGCGATCAGCACCGGCTGGAAGAACAGCCGGCCGAGGCGCTTGCCGTCGGTGTCGAGGCCGAAGGCGTCGCGCTTGTGCACGTACTGCGCGATGTTGCCCGGGAAGATCGCCGTGAAGAACGCGGCGGCCGCCCAGCCCGCGAGGCCGCGGCGAGAGCGCGCGAAGAGCAGGGCCGAGCCGAGCGTGATCTCGGCCACGCCGGATCCGACGACGGTCACGTCCTCGGGCACCGGCAGCGACTTCGGCACCTGCGCGCGGAACTCCTCCCGCGCGACGGTGAGGTGCGAGACGCCGGCGAACGCGAGGAACGAGCCGAGCACCACGCGGGCGGCGGTTCGCGGGAAGGACGTGCGGGCGAGGCCGGCCATCAGTCGTCCGAGACCGTGACGACGACCTCGATGTTGCCGCGGGTCGCGTTCGAGTAGGGGCAGACCTGGTGGGCCTGGTCGGCGAGCTCCTGCGCGAGGTCGTGCTCGACGCCGGGGATGACGACCTCGAGGTGCACGGCGAGCTGGTAGCCGCCCTGCCCGTTCGACTCGATGCTGACGCGGCTGCCGACGCTGGAGTCGGCGATGGAGACCTTGCGGCCGCGGGCGACGCCCTGCAGCGCGGAGTGGAAGCACGCGGCGTAGCCGGCGGCGAACAGCTGCTCGGGGTTCGCGCCGTCGCCGGATCCGCCCATGCTCTTCGGGATGGCGAGGTCGAGGGCGAGGTCGCTGTCGCTCACGGCGACGTGGCCGTTGCGGCCCGCCCCGGTGGCCAGGGCCTCGGCGGTGTAGAGGGCGCTCATCTTGATCTTTCCTTCCGTTCGGGCCGCTCGTGGCGGCCGTGGGGGATGCGGGCTGCGGCGGATGCCGGGCCCCGGCAGGTGGTGCGGGTCTAGGGGGTCGGGCGGGGTGACACGGCCGGCGGATGCGCGAGCGCCTCCGCCGCGGTCTCCTGCATCCCCGCGGTGAGCAGGTGCAGGGCCGCGAGGAGCTGGCGCGCGCGGTCGAGGTCGAGGCCCATTCCGCGGACGATCGCCGCGGGCACGTGCGCGAGCTCGGCCCGCACGGTGCGGCCGCGCTCCGCGAGCGACACCGTGACGACGCGCTGGTCGGCGGAGACGCGGCGGCGGGCGATGAAGCCGGCCTCCTCCATCCGCGCCAGCAGCGGCGACAGCGTGCCCGAGTCGAGGTCGAGCTGCTGCCCGAGCTCGGTGACCGTGCGGTCGTCACCCGACCACAGCAGCACCAGCACCAGGTACTGCGGGTAGGTGAGGCCCCACGGCGCCAGCAGCGCGCGGTAGGCCTGGGTGGTCGACCGCGAGGCCGTGTAGAGCGAGAAGCACACCAGCTCGTCGGCGATGCGCGCGGGCGGCGCGGTCTCGTCGGCGGGCGGGCGGATCTCGGTCTCGGGCATGGGTCGACTCTGGCACGGAACAAAGTTGTGCGCAATTCATCTCGGCCGATGCCCAGGCGGCGGGCGCCGCCGCGTACCCTGGAGCGACATGATCACGAGACGAGAGGCCGCGCTGCGGCTGGGCATCCCGCTGGAGATGGCCACGCGCCACGGCATCCCGGGGCGCGTCCCGGAGTCCGAGATCGCCGCGATGGACCAGGATCCGCCCGCCTGGCTCGCGCAGTCCCGCGCCAACTCCACCGGCAAGCGGCCCGTCTGGGTGCAGCTCACGTGCGAGGTGTGCGGCTTCACCGAGGCCGTGCGCCCGAAGAAGTGGTGGCCGGAGTTCAGCTACCTCTCCTGCGAGCGGCACTCCCCCGACGAGCTGCCCGAGCCCGCGCTCGGGCTGGCGCGCCGCGAGGTCGACGGGATCGGCAGCCGGTTCGTGGGCGTGGTCGACGAGCGGCCGTAGCCGCCTCGCGGACCCGACCGGTCAGGCCGCGACGCCCTCCTCGCGATCGGCCTCGTACGCCGGCCCGCCCTCGCGCAGCGCCGGGCAGTGCTCGGGCGTCGGGTGGAGGCAGATGTCGATGACCCGGGTGAGCTCCTCGCGGGCGCGCTCGAGCTCGGCGATGGCCGCGGTGATCCGGTCGCGCTCGGAGCGCAGGAGCGCGAGCGACTCGGGCGCCGCGACGCCGCTGTCGACGCTCGGGAGCAGCTGGCGGATGGTGCGGCTCGGCAATCCCGCCGCGAACAGCCGCTGGATGAGCTGCACGCGCTCGACGGCCGCCTCCGGGTAGACGCGCTGACCGCTCGCGGTGCGCTCGGCCGGCAGCAGGCCCTGCTCCTCGTAGTACCGGAGCGCCCGGGTGCTCACGCCCGCGCGTCCTGCCACGTCGCCGATCCGCAGCATGCCGCCCTCTTCCCTCGTGGTGGTGATCCCGTCGATCCGCCGGGCGGACTTGCCCTTCACGTCGACGTCAACTCCTAGCGTAGGCCGCGCCGCACCGCGCATCCGACGCGGGCGGCAGGAGGAAGAGCACGCATGGACATCCAGGATCAGGTCGCCCTCGTCACCGGCGCCAACCGCGGCATAGGCCGCCAGTTCGTCGAGGAGCTCCTCGAGCGCGGCGCCCGCAAGGTCTACGCGACCGCGCGCCGACCCGAGGCCATCGACATCCCCGGCGTCGAGGTGCTGCGCCTCGACCTCACAGACCCCGCGTCCGTGACCGCCGCCGCCGAGGCCGCGTCGGACGTGACGCTCGTCATCAACAACGCGGGCATCTCCACGGGCGCCGCGCTCATCACGGGCGACATGGCGGAGATCCGCCGCGAGATGGACACCCACTTCTACGGGACGCTCGGCGTGATCCGCGCCTTCGCGCCGGTCCTCGCCGCGAACGGCGGCGGCGGGATCGTCAACATCCTGTCGGCGCTGTCGTGGTTCTCGACCTCCGGCAACGGCGGCTACGCGGCGGCGAAGGCGGCCGAGTGGAACATGACGAACGCGGTGCGCCTGGAGCTCGCCGGGCAGGGCACCCTCGTCCAGGGCGTGCACCTCGGCGCGGCCGACACCGACATCATGGCCGGCTACGACGGCCCGATGATCGCGCCGCGGGACGTGGCCCGGGCGTCGCTCGACGGCGTGGTCGCGGGATCCGTCGAGGTCGTCGTCGACGACTGGAGCCGCATGGTGAAGGACTCGCTGGCCGGCGACCCGACTCCGTTCTACGAGAGGATGCGCGCGATCCTCGGCTGACCGGCGTCGGCGGCGCGGGGCCCGGCGAGCGGTCGCCGGGTCAGAGGGCCTCGAGCACGTCGAGCGCCTGATGCACCCCGCACTCCCGCCGCATGGTCCCGCCCACCTCGGCCGCCCGCGCGCGTCGGGACAGGGCGTCGCCCATCGCAGGCACGAGGGCGTCGACCGACAGGCGGCGCAGCGGGATCGGGGCGGCGGCCACCCCCTGTCGGTGCAGCTGGGCGGCCCAGAACGGCTGGTCGGCCGTGACGGGCACCACGACGGCGGGCACGCCGGCCCGGGCGACGGCGTGGGAGGTCCCGGCCCCGCCGTGGTGCACGGCGAGCGCCGCGCCCGGCAGCACCTGGTCGAAGGGCGCCGCCCGCACCGCCAGCACGTCGGGGCCCTGGCACTCCGCCGGCAGCGCGAGCCCGCCCCACCCGGTGACGAGCAGCACCCGCAGGCCGTGGGCGCGGGCGGCTGTGACGATCGCCCGGCCCCGCGCCGACGCGTCCCCAGGTGCCATCGATCCGAACGAGGCGACGAGGAACGGCCCGGCGGCGAGGAACTCCTCGACCACCGGATCCAGCGACGCCGGCGCCTCCTCGTACCAGGCCCCCGTCTGGTGGATCCGCTCCGGCCAGTCGTCGGGCCGCGGCAGCAGCTGCGGGCTCACGGCCATGAGCGTCGCGCGCGACGACGAGCGCGGGCCCGTACGCGCGCCCGTCGGCAGCGCGAACGCCGCGCGCGCCACGTCGCCGTCGAAGAGGCGCCCGGCGGCACGCGGCACGGCGTAGGTGGACCGGTTGCGCGCGCCGAGGTCGCGCGTGGCCGTGGGACCCCCGGCGGCGGGGAAGCGGTCGCTGGGGGTGGCGACCGGCGCGAACTCCACCAGCACGCGGGGCACGCCGAGCGCGTCCGCCGCCATCGGCGCGCTGAGGATCAGGGGGTGGTGGACCACCGCGTCGGGCTGGAAGGCGACCGTCTCCCGCACCGCGGCGGCGAGCATCCGCCGGATCGCGGGCCGCACCTCCGTGCGCAGGTGGCGGGCGAGGGCCCAGGGGGTGCGGCCGGCCGGGGAGAGCACGCGCCGTGCGTCCAGGCCGAGTCGCACGACCTCCACGCCCGCGGGCGCGACCGCGTCGTCGGGCAGGGCCAGGCGCACCTCGTGGCCGCGGGATGCGGCGTGTCGCGCCAGGGCCGCGAAGGGCTCCACGTCGCCCCGGGTGCCGGCGGTGATCAGCATGAGGCGCATCCCCCCAGTCTGGGCCCGACGGCGGTGAGGCCGACGTAATGGTGGGCGGCGTACGCTCGTGCCCGTGACCGACAGCAGCGAGCGGATGTCGCGCATCGCACCGTCGGGGATCGGCGTGGCCGTGCGCCGCCTCGTGCTCATCTCCCGCCCGGTGCTGTGGATCAACACCATCGGATCCGGTCTCGTGGCCGTCTGGCTCACCGGCGCGCTGTTCGACATGCGGGCCCTGCCGCTCATCCTGTGGCTCACCCTGCCGTTCAACCTGCTCATCTACGGCGTGAACGACATCTACGACCAGGACACGGACGCCGCGAACCCCCGCAAGGGCTCCATCGAGGGCGCCCGCATCCGCCAGTCCGAGGTGCGGCTCATCGCCTGGGCCGTCGCCGTCGTCAACGTCCCGTTCCTCGTGTACTTCCTGCTGGCGCTGCCGCCGCTCGCGAACGCGGCGATCCTCCTCTACGCGGGCGTGTTCGTCTTCTACTCGGCACCCCCGCTGCGCTTCAAGGCGCGGCCGTTCCTCGACTCGCTGAGCAACGCGGCGTACGCGCTGCCGCTGGTGATCGTGCCCGCGGCCCTCGAGGTGGCGCCGGTCTGGCCCGCCGCCCTGGGCCTCATGGCCTGGAGCGTGGCCAAGCACGCGTTCGACGCGGTGCAGGACATCGTGGAGGACCGCGAGGCGGGCATCACCACCACCGCGGTGCGGCTCGGCCCACGCGGGACGGCCCTGTGGAGCGGTGGGTGGTGGATCCTCTCGACGGCGCTCTTCGCCGTGGTGAGCGTGCCCGTGGCGGCCGTCAACCTGCTCATCGCCGGGATCCTCGTGGTGTCCCTGCTGCGCGACCCGACGCCGGCGACCGGCCACCGCCTCTACCGCCTGTCGGTCGCCTTCCCGTACATCGCGGGGACGCTGGCCGGGGTGCTGCTCATGGTCGCGATCGTGTTCGGAGGGTACCCGTGAGCCGCATCGTCGTCGTCGGCGGAGGCCTGGGCGGGCTCACCGCCTCCGCGCTGCTCGCGCACGCGGGCCACCGCGTCACCCTGCTGGAGGCCTCCCCCGAGCTCGGCGGCAAGAGCCGTCGGATCCGGCTGGGCGAGGACCGCATCGACACCGGCCCGTCGCTGGTGACGTTCCCGGCGGTGTGGGACGAGCTGCTGCGGCGGCTCGGGAACGGCGGGCACGCGCCCGAGCGGACCCGCGACGACGGAGGGCTCGACCTGGTGCGGATGCCCGAGGTGGGCCGCTACTACTACGACGGCGAGGAGACCTCCCTGCCGGTGGCGCCCGACCACCCCTGGTACCCCGCCTGGCGACGCTTCTCCGACCTGCACGCGCCCCTGGCCGACGACGTGACCGAGCTGCTGCTCGCCGACCCCCTCGACCGCGCCGCCCTCCCGGCGCTGCGCCGGCTGCTGGACGTGTACGGCACGCGCCTCACCACGCGC
Source organism: Clavibacter michiganensis (assembly GCF_002151125.1). Taxonomy (GTDB): domain Bacteria; phylum Actinomycetota; class Actinomycetes; order Actinomycetales; family Microbacteriaceae; genus Clavibacter; species Clavibacter michiganensis_C. The sequence continues at coordinate 265,558 of NZ_MDJZ01000016.1, read as the reverse complement.
GCGTACCTCGACAGCCTGCCGTGGCTGCCCGACGGGCTGCGCGAGATCATCGCGATCCACACCCTCAACGCGGGCGTCTCGCCGTCACGCACCCCGGCGCTCTACGCGAGCATGCCGGCGATCATGGCGGAGACCGGCGCCTGGGTGCCCCGCGGCGGGGTGTACGAGATCGTGCTCGCGCTGGGCCGGCTGGCCGAAGCGGCCGGGGTGGAGATCCGCACCGGCGAGGCCGTCACCCGCATCGAGCGCGGGTCGGTCACCACCGAGGCCGGCCGCTACCCCGCGGACCTCGTCGTGAGCGCCCTCGACGCCGACCGGCTGGCGGCGCTGACGGGCCCGTCGCGGATCCCGACGCTCCCCCGTCTGCGCCCGCGCACCCTCTCCTGCTCCGCCGTCGCGGTGTACGGCGCGCTGCGGGAGGAGCTGCCGGCGGGGATCGCGACCCACAGCGTGGTGCTGCCGACGAAGCCGGCCGCGCTGCACCGCAGCCTCGAGGCGGGCGACGAGCCGGCGGACACCATGGTGTTCGTCAACCAGTACCGCGCCGGCGAGGTGTACCCGAACCCGCGCAGCACCGTCGGCATCCTGCTCACCGCGCCCGCCGACGGCGGTCGCTACACGGCCGAGCACCCCTTCGTACGGCGCGAGGTCGACCGGGTGTCGGCGGCGATGGGGCTCGACGGGCCCCTCACCGACCTCCTCGACGAGCAGACGGTGCTGGATCCGCGGTACTACGGCGAGGGCGGCGAACCGCACGGCGCTCTCTACGGGGCGGCGCGTCCGCCGTGGCTGAGCGGGCCGTTCCACCGCCCCTCGTACAACGACCCCTGGCGGCCCTGGCTGTGGCGGGTCGGCGCGTCGGTGCACCCCGGCGGCGGGATCCCGGCGGTGGTGGGCGGCGCGATGATCGCGGTGAGCAGGCTGCTCAGGTCGAACCGGGCCTGACGCGGGGACAGCGACGGCGCGCGGGGATCGCGTGGCGCCCTGCCCGCGGCGGCTGACCCGCGGTGCCCAGCCCGCGGCGCCTGACCCGCGGTGCCTAGCCCGCGGTGACGCGGACGGATCCGCCCTCGAGCACGAACTCGAGCGCGGTGCCCTCGGCGAACTCGTCGCGGAGCTCCCTGGGCATGTCCCCGGTGACCGTCAGGACGCCGCGCGCCGGGAACGTGCCGGCCGCGCATCCGCCGACGGGGTTCGTGCCGCGCGCGAACCGCGGGGCCACGACCGTGACGCACGCGGCGTCGTCCTCGGGGTTCACGAGGCCGATCACCGTGAGGCCGTGGAACTCGCCGACGCCCGTCGCGACGTCCTGGTACCAGTCGTCCCAGCGGTCGGGGACGGGGCGGTCGGGATCCAGCGCGACGGTCGCGACCTCGCGGCCGGTCACCGACGCGAGGCCCGTGGTGAGGGCGACGGTCGCGCCGACGGCGACGAGGACGGACGCGGCCCAGAGGATTGCGGTGCGGCGGCGCGGGGCTGCCGGGCCGGCGGCGGGATCGAGCGCGTCGTGGTCAGCGGGATCGGGGCCGGGATCGGCGGGATCGGCGTCGTGGGCGGGATCCGCGGTGTCGGATCCGGCCGGAGCGACCGGCGGGACCGCCTGCGCCGCGGCCGATGCGGCGGCTGGCGCCGCGGCCGACCTGCCCTGCCGCGCCTCCCGCTCCAGCTCCCGCAGCCGGCCGAGCTCGGCGTCGTCCAGGTCGGGGTGCGGTCCGTACGCGCGACGGCGGAGCTCCCGGAGCTCGCCCCGCTGCGCCTCGTCCATGTGCCGATCCTGTCACCCCGGGCCTCCCGCGTCCGGGTCCGTCCGGGGCCCTGTCCGCCGCGCGCACGCGCGCCTACGCTCGGGCCATGCTCATCGAGACGGACCTGCGGCTCCCGGACGGCCGCGCGCTGCACTGCTACGACACGGGATCCGGCGACGGCGCCGAGCTCGTGGTCGTCTACCATCACGGCACGCCGAACGTCGGGCCGCCGCCCGCGCCGCTCGTCGACGCGCCCGTGGGCCGCGGGATCCGGTGGGTGTCGTACGACCGGCCCGGGTACGGCGGATCCACCCGGCACCCGGGCCGCACCGTCGCGACCACCGTCGCCGACGACCTCGCCGTCGCGGACGCGCTCGGCGTCGACCGCTTCGCCGTGGTCGGCCACTCCAGCGGTGCCGTGCTCGCGCTGGCCGCGGCCGCGTCGCTCGGCGACCGGGTGCTCGGCGCGCTGTGCGGCGCGGCGCTCGCACCGGTCGAGGCGGAGGGGCTCGACTGGTTCGCGGGCATGCACGCGGGCGGCGAGCGGGAGCTGCGGGCGGCCGTCGCCGGGCGCGAGGCGCTCGAGGCGGAGCTCGCCGGATCCGCGTTCGACCCGGCGATGTTCACCGACGGCGACATCCGCGCGCTCGAGACCGACTGGGCGTGGCTGGAGGACGTGGCGGGGCGCGGGCTCGACGCCGGGATCGGCGGCATGGTCGACGACGACCTCGCGCTCGTCGCCGACTGGGGAGTCGACCTGGCGGCCGTCCGCGCGCCGGTGATCCTGCTGCACGGCGACGCCGACCGGATCGCGCCGGTCGCCCATGCGCGCTGGCTCGCCGACCGGGTGCCGGGCGCCGAGCTCGTGATCCGCCCGGACGACGGCCACATCTCGGTGCTGCACGGCGCGGCCGACGCGCTCGGCCGGCTGCTGGAGCGCATCGCCGCCGCATAGAAGAGGTACGCACCCGCGGAAACGGCTCTCGCCGACCCGGACGGATCCGGATCGGCGAGAGGAGCGGTGGAGCGACGCGCGTCAGTGCCCGCGCGACACCCGCCGCGGCAGGGCGAAGACGAGAGCGAAGGCGACGACCGCGAAGATCGCGCTGACGCCCATGGCCGACGCCGACGCGTCGGTGAACGCCTGCGGCACCATCTGCGGGCCCTGGATCCCGGCGCCCGCGACGCCCGCGAACAGCACGCTGCCGATGACCGCGATGCCGACCGCCGAGCCGACGCGCTGCACGGTGCCGATCACGCCGGATGCCGCGCCCGCCTCCGCGGGGTCGACCGTCGCGACGATGAACTGCGCGTTCGGGGCGATGAAGAGGCCGTTGCCGATGCCGGCGAGCAGCAGCGGGACGAGGAGCATCCAGCTGGTGAGGTCCGCCGCGGCCGTGTTCAGCAGCACGAGCCACAGCCAGATGAGGCCGACGCTGACGAGCGCGGTGCCGATCACGAGCACGGTGCGGCCGAGGCGGTTCGTGAGCCGGTTGCTCTGGGAGGAGCCGACGATGCTGCCGATGGCGAACGGGATGGAGACGAGCCCGGACTCCAGCGCGGAGTTGCCGAGGCCCGACTGCCAGAGGATCGAGATGGTGAAGAAGATGCTCGTGAAGGCCGCGAAGTAGACCATCGCGAGGATCACGCCGCCCGTGAACGCGGGGTGCGTGAACAGGTGCGGCGGCACGAGGACGCCCTTCGAGCGCCTCGTCTGCATGACCTCCCACGCGCCGAAGAGAGCGAGGAGCACGACGCCGCCCGCGAGCGAGAGGTAGGTCCAGAGCGGCCAGCCCTGGTCCTGGCCGTCGATGAGCGGCACGAGCAGGGCCACGAGTCCGGCGCTCACGAGCAGGATGCCGACGAGGTCGACGCCCGAGGGGGCGGGGGCCTTGGCGGGTGCGGCGGATCCGCGTCCGGCCTGCTGCCCGGACTGCGCGCGCACGTCGCCCGCGACCTCCTCGGCCACCCGGCGGCTCGGGAGCAGGAAGATGGCGGCGACGACGGTCGCGAGGCCGACGGGCAGGTTCACGAAGAAGACCAGGCGCCAGCCCGACTCCTCCCCCGCGGCCTGGATGATGAGGCCTCCCACGATCGGGCCGAGCGCGGAGGAGACGCCGATGACGGCGCCCATGATGGCGAACGCCTTGCCGCGCGCCTGCGGCGGGAACAGCAGCTGGATGAAGGCGGTCACCGCGGGCACGAACAGGCCGCCGGCGAGCCCCTGCACGACGCGCGCGATCACGAGCTGGAGGTCGTCCTGGGCCACACCGCACGCGAGGCTGGCGAGCGTGAAGAGCGCGATGCCGGTCACGAACACCCACTTGTGCCCGTAGCGGTCGCCGAGGCGGCCCGCGGGGATCAGCGCGAGCCCGAACGCGAGCGCGTAGCCGGAGATGATCCAGCTCAGCGTCGACTCGGAGGCATCGAGGCTCGTGCGGATGGTGGGCAGCGCCACGTTCACGATGGTCGTGTCGAGCAGCGCGATGAACATGCCGGCGAGCAGCACGATGAGCGCCTGCCAGGCGCGACGCGAGACGACGGGAGCGGGCGGACGGCCGGCGTCGGGCGCGCCGGATGCGCCGGCCGCCGGGCGGGCGGATGCGGTGGTGTCGGACATGGGGTCCTCTCGTGCCGGCGCGGGCGTCGGCGGTGGTGCGAGCGGATCCGGCCGGCGAGCGCGCGAGCGGGCGACGAGGACGCGGGACGGGAGGTCGGGCGCCTCTCGTGCCGGCGGGCGGCAGCGGAGGAGGATCCGCGGCGGTGCGGGGAGACGGCCGGGCGGATGCGCCCGTCCCGCCAGTCTGGCACCGGTTGACCCGTGCGGCCTATCCGGAGGTCCGGGCACAGGGTCCCGTCACCCGTCACCCGCCGGCCGTTCCGTCATCCGGCGGATGCGCCCGCGACGACCCCGTCGATAGCGTGGGCGGATGAGCGCCGCACCCGCCCCCGACAGCGTCGACCGGTTCTGGGTGCGCCCGCGTCCCGACCGGGCCGGCCTCCGGTACGACGCGCTGCTGGCCGCGGTGATGCTGGTGCTCACCACGTTCAGCGTCATGCAGTACTACGCGCTCGGGATGTACCCCTCGCGGCCCGCGATGTGGATCATCGCGGCCTGGATCCTGCTCATGTGCGTGCCGCTCGCCTTCCGCCGGCTGCAGCCCGAGGCCGTGACGCTGGTGATCGGCGCCACGTTCATCGTCGGCGCGTACCAGTTCGTCCCCGAGCTGATGTTCTCCAACATCGCCATGTTCATCGCGATGTACTCGCTGGGTGCCTGGGGACGGAGCCGGCTCCGGGCGAACATCGTGCGCGGGATCATCGTGGTCGGCATGTTCGCCTGGCTGTTCAGCTCGCTGCTGCAGACCTCGGGCTTCTACTCCCTGTCCGGCTCGACGTTCGAGAACGCCCCCGATGACGCCTGGATCCCGCCTCCCGTCGCCGCCGGCCTCATCTCCATCATCACGAACCTCCTCTACTTCGGCGGCGCCTGGTACTTCGGCGACCGGGCCTGGGCGTCGGCGCGCGACCGCTGCGCGCTCGAGACCCGGACGGCCGAGCTGGCGACGGAGCGCGAGCGCGTGGCCGAGCAGGCGGTCACGCTGGAGCGCGTGCGCATCGCCCGCGAGCTGCACGACGTGGTGGCGCACCACGTGTCGGTGATGGGCGTGCACGCGGGCGCCGCGCGGCGCGTCCTCGACCGCGACACCGAGAAGGCGGCGGCGTCGCTCGGCATCGTCGAGGACAACGCCCGCAGCGCCATCGAGGAGCTGCACCGGATGCTCGTCGCGCTCCGGCAGGAGGACGACGGCCAGGGATCCGACGCCGGCGCCGGCGCCGACCCCACCCGCACCGCCTCCACCCGCGGCGTCGACCAGCTGCACGAGCTCGTGGCGGACGCGTGCGGCGCGGGCCTGCAGGTCGCGTTCGACGTCATCGGCACCCCGCGGCCGCTCACTCCCACGGTCGACCTCATCGTCTACCGCGTCGCGCAGGAGTCGCTCACGAACGTCCGGAAGCACGCGGGCACCGGCGCGCGCGTCGACCTCCGCCTGCGCTACCTCGCCGACCGGGTCGAGGTGGAGGTGAGCGACGGCGGACCCGCGGGCGCGGCCGCGTCGGCGGCCGCCGGTCCCGTGCGGAACGGCCCCGGCGGGCTCGGCCAGCGCGGCATGCGGGAGCGCGTGGCGGCCGTGGGCGGATCCATCGAGATCGGCCCGAAGGCGCGCGGCGGCTACCTCGTGCGCGCGTCCGTGCCGACGGGACGCGCGCCGGTGGTGCCGCCCGTGCCGCTGCCCGTCCCGCTGTCCGTCTCCGTCCCGGAGCCCGCCGCCGCGCCCGCGCCGGAGCCCGCCCCCGCATCCGTACCCGAGGAGACCTCCGCATGACCGACGACCCGACCGACCCCGCCGCCGCCGCCTCCGTGCGCGTCCTGATCGTCGACGACCAGGCGCTCGTGCGCGCCGGATTCCGCGTGATCCTCGAGAGCGAGGACGGCATCGAGGTGGTCGGCGAGGCCGCGGACGGCGAGGAGGGCGTGCGCCTGGCCGCCGAGCTCGCGCCCGACGTGATCTGCATGGACGTCCAGATGCCGCGCGTCGACGGGCTCGAGGCCACGCGCCGCATCGTCGCCGACCCGGCCATCACCGCGGGCGTGCTGATGCTCACCACGTTCGACCGCGAGGACTACCTCTTCACGGCGCTGGACGCGGGCGCGAGCGGCTTCGTGCTGAAGAGCGCGTCGCCGGAGTCGCTGGTGGAGGCCGTGCACGTGATCGCGCGCGGCGACGCGCTGCTCTCGCCCGACGTCACGCGCCGGGTCATCGAGCGGTTCGGCCGCGGATCCGGCACGGCCGACGGCGACGACGCGGCGGCCGCCCCCGCCCCCACGATCCCGACCGACCCGCGCGTGGCGACCCTCACCGACCGCGAGCTCGAGGTGCTGCGGCTCCTCGCCGAGGGCCTCGCGAACGCGGAGATCGCCGAGCGCCTCTACCTCGGCGAGGCCACCGTGAAGACGCACGTGTCGCGCCTGCTGCTGAAGCTCGGCGTGCGCGACCGCGTCCAGGCCGTCGTCTTCGCGTACGAGCGCGGGATCGTGGTGCCGGGGACGAGCTGATGCGCGCCGTCGCCGGGATCAGCCGTCGTAGGCCACGTGGTGCAGCTCGGCGTCCGTCCGCTCCGCGTGCAGCCGCGTGTACTCGCGGGCTATGACCTCCGGCGCCGCGTCCGGGTGCCCGCCGCCGATGAGGGCCGTGATCCCCACGTGCGCGACGTAGACGCCCTTCGGCGCGAGCGCGGCGTGCAGGTTGAGCGTCCAGTTGCGCAGGCCCGCGGCGGCGATGTTGACGTTGCCGAGGAACGGCAGGGGCGAGATGGAGCCGCCGCCGGTGGTGACGAGCACGGTGCCGCGCCCGGCCTCGATCATGCTCGGGAGGACGTGGCCGACCGCGGTGAGGGCGCCGCCGAGGTAGAAGTCGATCTGCGGCTGCAGGTTCGCAGGGGTCACCGCGAGGACGTCGACGGTCTCGAGGGACGGATCGGCCGGGGAGAACTCGAGCACGTCGATCGGGCCGAGCGCGTCGACGACCGCGTCGAGAGCGCGGGTGATGCTCGCGGCATCGCGGATGTCGGCCGCGAAGCCCTGCGCGGTGACGCCCTCGGAGCCGAGGGTGGCGGCGAGGCCGTCGAGCTTGGCCTGGTCGCGCGACACGAGCGCGACGGCGAAGCCCTGGCGGCCGAACGCGCGGGCGATCTCGAGGCCGAGCCCGGCGCCCGCGCCGACGATGGTGATGAGGGGCATGGTGGTCCTTCGTCCTGGCCGGCGGCAGCCGGCGTGAGCGGTAAGTTGAGGGTGACCTCAAGCACGAGTGTACGCATGACTTGAGGCACGCCTCAACTTAAGGGAGCCCGATGGCCGAGCAGCGGAGCATGCGGCGCGACGCCCGCGCGAACGTCGAGAAGCTGCACGCGGCGGCCCTCGCCACGTTCACCGCGCGCGGCCTGGGCGCGCCCCTGGAGGAGATCGCGCGCGCCGCGGGCGTCAGCATCGGGACCCTCTACAACCGCGTCGGCTCCCGCGAGGCGCTCATCGACGCCGTGATCCCGACCATCGCGGGCGAGAAGCTGCTCGCGCTCAAGTCGTCCGTCGACGCGCAGCCCACCCCTCGGGAGCGCCTGGAGCGCTTCGTCCACGGCATGGTGGACCTGCAGCTCGAGGATCCCGCCCTCAACGACGCCATGCTCCGGCGCTTCCCCGGGGCCGCGGCGCTCATCAGCACCTGCGATCGCTCGCTCGCGCTCGGGCGTCGGCTCGTCGAGGAGGCGCACGACGACGGATCCCTGTCGGACGACTTCACCGACGACGACCTCATGGCCATCATCTGGCTGGCCGGCACCGCCAGCCGGGACGCTGCGGCTCCGGAGGCCTGGCGCCGCGTCATCGACCGCAGCCTGGCCGCCGCGTGGCGGGAGCCCGCCTGAGCCGCCCCGTCAGAACCCGCCGCGCTGCGACACCGGGGACAGCACCAGCTCGTCGATCCGCACGTGCGGCGGCGACGCGAGCACGAACATCGCGGCGCGGGCCACGTCGTCGGGCGTGAGCATCGCGGCGCGCTCGGCCGCGTCGGGCACGGTCGGCCGGAGCACGAGGAAGTCGCTGTCGATCGTGCCCGGGCAGAGGTGCGTGGCGCGGATCCCGCTGCCCGCCTCCTGCGCGTTGAGGTCGCGCACGAGCGCCCCGAGCGCCGTCTTCGACGCGCTGTAGGCGACGCCGGCTCCGGGCGAGTGCGTCCACGCGGCGTACGAGGAGACGAGCACGACCGTGCCGCCGGACGCCCGCAGCAGCGGGAGCGCGGCGGCGACCTGGTGCGCGGGGCCGGTGAGGTTGGTCGCGACGATGCGGTCGAAGTCGGCGAGGTCCTGCTCGGCCCACGTGCGGCGCGGGGCGTTGAGGCCGGCGGCGACCACGACCCCGTCGAGCCGGTCGAGGCCGGCCACGACGGCGGCGAGCGCGGCGTCGTCGGTCACGTCGAGCGGGGCGACGACCGCGGTGGATCCGAGGTCGTCGACGAGCGCGCGCGTCTCCTCGAGCGCCTCCCGGCGGCGGCCCGAGAGCACGAGGTGCCAGCCGTCGCGGGCCGCGGCGACGGCGGTCGCGCGGCCGACGCCGGATCCGGCGCCGCTCACCCACAGCATCGGCGGGCTCTCCGGTCCCTCCCCAGGCGCGTCGCCGTCGTCGTCCTCGTGCGTCCGGTCTGCGGACATGGCAGTCTCCCTCGGTCACCCCTACGTTGAGGGAAACGCTATTCGGACTGTGGGGAACACGCATGCTCATCGACCTCCGCGACAGGGTCGTCGTCGTCTCCGGTGCCGCCCAGGGCATCGGCCGCGCCATCGCCGCGCGCTTCCTCGAGGAGGGCTGCCGGGTCTTCGGGCTCGACCTCGCGTTCCGGGAGGAGCCGCCGGCGGGCCTCGAGGCCATCGTCGCCGACGTCACCGACCCGGCCTCCGCGCAGGCGGCGATCGCGCAGGTCGTCGAGTCGGCAGGCCGCGTCGACGTGCTCGTGAACAACGCCGGGATCAACGTGGAGGGGTCCGTCGAGTCGCTGGACCCCGCGCGCTTCCAGGCCGCGTTCGACGTGAACGTGGGCGGGGTGTTCCTCCTCTCGCAGGCCGTCATGCCGGCCATGAAGGCGGCCGGAGGCGGGCGGATCCTCAACGCGGCGTCGTTCGCCGCCGTCATCCCGAGCGTGGGCGCGGCCGCCTACGGCGCCTCGAAGGCCGCGGTCGTGCAGTTCACGCGCGTGCTCGCGAGCGAGCTCGGCCCATGGGGCATCACGGTCAACGCCTACGCGCCCGGCATGATCCCGACGGCCATGAACGGCTTCGCCGAGATGCCGGAGCCGGCGCAGGACCGCCTGCTCGACACCCTCAGCATCCGCCGGTGGGAGCGACCCGACGACGTGGCCGACCTCCTCGTCTTCCTCGCGAGCGACCGCGCCGGCTACATCACGGGCACGCTCGTCGACGTGAGCGGCGGCAAGCTCGCCACGCAGATGCCCCAGCGCGCGTACGAGGGCGAAGGGTCGCCCGAGCGCGGGCCGCGGGACGGCGCCCGATGAGCGTCACCGCGTGGGACGCCGTGCCCCTCGACACCGTCCGCTCCGAGCACGCCGAGGCGCCGCTCTGGGACGCGGCGCGCGGCACGCTCCTCTGGGCCGACCAGTACGTCGGCATCGTGCGGGAGGCCACGCTGGATCCCGTCACGCTCGCGGTCGGGCCCGTCACGGAGACGCACGTCGGCGGGCCGGTCGGCGCTGTGGTCCGGCACGCGGAAGGCGGCCACGTGCTCGCGGCGCGCGACGGCTTCGTCCGCCTCACGGCGGAGGGCACGCTGATCCCGATGGCCGACGTGCTGCCGCAGGACGGAGTCCGGCGCCGCATGAACGACGGCGAGGTCGATCCGCGCGGCCGGCTCTGGGCGGGATCCATGGCCTTCGACAAGACGCCCGGCGCCGGCGCGCTCTACCTGCTCGACCGCGGCGTCGCGACGACCGTGCTCGAGGGCGTCACCATCTCCAACGGCACCGCGTTCGACACGGGCGGCACCGAGATGCTCTACATCGACACCCCCACGCAGCAGGTGCGCCGGTTCCGGATCACGGAGGACGGCGGGCTGGCGGATCCCGAGGTGGTGGTCGAGATCGACCCCGCCGACGGCCACCCCGACGGCATGTGCGTCGACGACGAGGGGTTCCTCTGGGTCGCGCTCTGGGGCGGCGGCGAGGTGCGGCGCTACTCGCCCGCGGGCGAGCACGTGGGATCCGTGCGCGTCGACGCGCCCCAGGTCTCCAGCTGCGCCTTCGTCGGCCCCCACCGCGACGTGCTCGTCATCACGACCTCGCAGGAGGGCTACATCGCGGAGGACTCGGCCCGGCATCCGCGCGCGGGCATGCTGTTCGCGGTGCGCCCGGGCGTCACGGGGCCGGCGGCGAGCGCCTACGCGTAGGCGGTGATCGAGGCCGAGTCGACGAAGGCGGATCCGCGTCCCGCGCGACGGGCGGCGCCCCCGGCGAGCCCGGCGGACGCGACGCCGACCACGACCCCGGCGAGCAGGGCCGTCACGGCCGGACCCACGGACGAGTGCGCGAGCACGAGCCCCGCGACGAAGGCGACGGCCTGCACGATCCAGAGCGCGTGGATCCACCAGCGCCACGCTCCGCGTCGCGTCCCGACGCGCACGAGCCCGCGACGCACCTGGACGAGCGCGGCCACCCGCACGACGCCGGACAGCACGACCAGCGCGAGCCCGCTCAGGGCCAGCGGCGGGGTGCCGATGTCGGTCGCGATCAGCGCGAACAGCACGAATCCCGCCGCGCCGACCCCGTCGGCGACGGCCTGGACGACGGTGGCGATGCGCATGGTCCGACCTTAGGAGCGCCGCGGCCGCCGAGCCACCCGCGGCGGCGCCCCAGAGCAGGGGCGTGATCGGCATCCCCCGACCCGAAGGACGACCGCCCGTGCGGTCGAGGGGTCGGACGGGCGGGGCCTCAGGATGCGGGGCGGGGGAATCCCGGGGTGTCGCAGCTCACGGTCGCCGCGACGATCCAGTTGTCACCGTCGAAGCCGCCGACGAAGCGCATCTGGTCGGAGCCGGGGATCGTCGCGACGGCCACGCCGTAGGCGAAGGAGAGCGAGGCGAGCGCCTCGTCGTCCCGGGTCGCGATGTCACCCGACTCGACCTCCAGGCCGAGCGCGGACCAGGTGGTGACGAGCCGCTCGTCGAGCGTGTCGAAGTAGTCCTCCTCCTCGTACCAGCTGGCCCGTCCCGAGTAGACGACGGCGGTTCCGGTCGAGGTGGGCACCCACTGCTCCCGGCGGTAGTCACCCCGGTCGGCCATGCACGCGTGCTCGAGCAGGAAGGGCGGCGTGTCCGTCCACTCGCCCGGGAGGGCGGCCTCCGTCGCGGCGACCGCCTCGGTGAGCCGCTCCTCGATGGCCGCCCAGTCCTCCCGCGGTGCCGTCCTCGTAGGAGCCGAGGTCGATGTCGAGGTCGGGTCCGGTTCGGCCTCCCCGGTCCCGCCCATGGGGCCGGACGCGCAACCGCTCAGGAGGAGGAGGACAGGGAGGAGGAGGAGGACAGGGAGGAGGAGGACAGGGAGGACGAGGAGACGTCGTTTCATGCCCCCACGCTCCCGCGGGCGCGCCCCTGCCCCATCGGCCGCGAGCCGCATCCCCGTCGCCCGAGCGGACCACCTGAGGAACGCCCCGTCCCGTCCCCCACCCGGTTCCCCCTCATGGCGGACTCCCCGCGGGCACCCCGCGCCTAGCGTGAGCAGCACGGATCACCCACGCCCACCGAGGAGGCCCTCCGTGCTCGAAGTCCAGAACGTCACGCGATCGTTCGGGGACCGCCGTGTCCTCGACGACGTGTCCTTCGCCGTGCGGCCGGGGAGGCTGACCGGCTTCGTCGGCGGCAACGGCGCCGGCAAGACCACCACCATGCGGATCATGCTCGGCGTGCTCACCGCCGACTCCGGCTCCGTGTCGCTGAACGGCAGCGACCTCGGCACCTCCAGCCGCCGCACCTTCGGCTACATGCCGGAGGAGCGCGGCCTCTACCCGAAGATGAAGCTGCAGGAGCAGATCGTCTACCTCGGCCGCCTGCACGGCATGAGCGCCGCCGACGCGACCGCGAGCACCGAGCGGCTGCTCGAGCGCCTCAGCCTCGGCGAGCGCCGGAACGACCCCATCGAGTCGCTGTCGCTCGGCAACCAGCAGCGCGCGCAGATCGCCGCGAGCCTCGTGCACGACCCCGAGGTGCTCGTGCTCGACGAGCCGTTCTCGGGCCTCGACCCGATCGCGGTCGAGACCGTCCTCGGCGTCCTCACCGACCGGGCCGCGCAGGGCGTGCCCGTCCTCTTCTCCTCGCACCAGCTCGACATCGTGGAGCGCCTCTGCGACGACGTGGTCGTCATCGCCGAGGGCCGGATCCGCGCATCCGGCGACCGCGAGGAGCTGCGCGACCAGCACAGCCGCCCCCTCACGGAGCTCCAGATCGACGGCGACGGCGGCTGGGTGCGCGACGTGCCCGGCGTCGAGGTCGTCGAGTTCGACGGGGGCTACGTGCTCTTCGAGGCCGAGGAGGAGGCGCGCCAGCGCGTGCTCGCCGAGGCCGTCTCCCGCGGATCCGTCACCGGGTTCACGCGCCGCCGCCCCACCCTCAGCGAGATCTTCCAGGAGGTCGTCCAGTGAGCACCGCCCGCACCACCGAACGGGGCACGGCCCCGTCCTTCGCCCAGTCCACGATGCTCGTCACGGGCCGCGAGGTGCGCATGCGCCTGCGCAGCAAGTCGTTCCTCATCAGCACCGCGATCCTGCTCATCGGGATCCTGGCCTCCATCGTCGTCACCGGGTTCCTCGCCGCCAACGACGACGGCGACGGCGAACGCACGCGCGTGGCCGTGGTCGGCACCGCCTCGCAGGCCGTGTCCGCCGCCGAGTCGCTCGAGGGCGTGCCCGCCGACAGCGTCGAGGCCGCGCAGGAGATGGTGCGCGACGGCGACGTGGAGGCCGCGGTCGTCCCCGACACCCAGGCCGACGTCGACGGCGCCGTGCTCGTGATCGGCGACACCTCTGCGCCCGACGGCGTCGTGGGCGCCCTCACCGACACCCCGCGCGTGGAGCTCCTCGAGGAGCCGGCCACCAACCCGGCCATCGCCTACCTCGTGGCGATCGCGTTCGGCCTCGTGTTCTTCATCTCCGCGCTGACGTTCGGCCAGATCATCGCCCAGAGCGTCGTCGAGGAGAAGCAGACCCGCGTGGTCGAGCTGCTCATGTCGACCATCCCCGTGCGGGCGCTGCTCGCGGGCAAGGTGCTCGGCAACAGCCTCCTGGCGTTCACGCAGATCGCGCTCATCGCCCTGATGACGGGCGTCGGCCTCCTGGTGACCGAGCAGACGGCGCTGCTGGCGATCGTCGGCCCCGCCGTGATCTGGTTCGTCGTGTTCTTCCTGTTCGGGTTCGTGCTGCTCGCGTCGCTCTTCGCGGCCGCGGCCTCGCTCGTGTCCCGCCAGGAGGACGTGGGCGCCGTCACGGCCCCGGTCACGTACCTCGTGATGATCCCGTACTTCGCGGTCATCTTCTTCAACGACAACCCCGTGGTGATGACGATCATGTCGTACGTGCCGTTCGCGGCCCCGGTCGGGATGCCGATGCGCCTGTTCCTCGGTGAGGCCCAGTGGTGGGAGCCGCTCGTGTCGCTCGCCGTGCTCATCGCGACGACCGCCGTGGTGGTCGCCCTCGGATCCCGCATCTACAGCAACTCGCTGCTCCGGACCGGATCCCGCGTGAAGCTCAAGGAGGCGCTGAAGGCATGATCGACGCGCTGCAGGACTTCACGAACGGGCTGCCGGAGGTGCTCCGGTGGTTCGGGATCATGGTCACCGCGATGATCCCGTTCCTCGAGGTCGAGCTCGCCGCCGTGCTGGGCGTGCTCAGCGGCCAGCACGTGGCGGTCGCGGTGCTCGCGGCGGTGGTCGGGAACGTCGCCATCGTGGCGCTGATCGTGCTGGTCGCGTCCCGCACGCGCACCCGGCTCACGCGCGACGGCGCGAAGGAGGAGACGCCCCGGCGTGCCAAGGTCCGCCGCACGTTCGACCGGTACGGCGTGCCGGGCGTCAGCCTCCTCGGGCCGCTGCTGCTGCCGACGCACTTCACGTCGGCCGCGATGGTCTCCTTCGGCGCCCGCCCGCGCGCGGTGCTGATCTGGGAGACGATCGCGATCGTCGTGTGGGGCGTCGCGTTCGGGGCGCTCGCGGTGCTGGGGCTGGCGGCGGTGTGCTCCGGTCCGGGTCCCGGCCGGCGCGCCGCCCGGCCGCGCCTGCGCGCTGTGCCGACGGGCGCGCCACCGATACGGTCGAGGCATGACCCCCGCGACGACGCCCGGATCCACGCCGTCCCTCGACCTGCCACTCTACGGCGCGTCCTGGTACGAGGCGATGCGGAGGTTCTTCCTCAAGTACGCGACCTTCCGCGGGCGGGCGAGCCGGAGCGAGTTCTGGTGGTGGGCGCTCACGGGGTTCGTGGCCTCGAACGTCCTCGACATCCTGAGCGGCCTCAGCACGGGCGGACGCGACCCGCTGGACATCGCCGGCAGCTTCGCCGTCGTGGACGTCTGGAGCGGCATCTCGGCGGTGGCGCAGCTCGCCGTCTTCATCCCGTCGCTGGCCGTCTCGTGGCGACGGCTGCACGACGTCGACCGCAGCGGCACGTGGATCTTCATCAACTTCATCCCGCTCCTCGGGCAGATCGTCTACCTGGTCATGACCGCGAGCCGGTCACGGCCGGGCGGCGTCCGCTTCGACTGACGCCGCGGAGCCGCGCGCGCGGGCCGTCCAGCCCCACCCCCGATCGCTAGGACCGGTCGGCGTCCCCGTCAGCGTCGTCCGCGCGGGCCGCGGCGGAGGCGTCGACCTCGACGCGGTCGCCCTGGACCTCCACCGTCGCGGGGCCGTCGACCTCGACGCGGGTGGTGCCGTCGCGGTCGCCGTCGACGATCACGGTGACCTCGGGCGACGCGGATGCGGCGGGCTCCGCGTAGGTGTCGAAGTCGGCGGCGTCGTCGTCGGCCTCGGCGGCGTCGCGCTCCGCGGCCGCCTCGCGGGTCTCCTCGACGTCCGCCTTCGCGGATCCGGCGAGCACGGCGCCCGCGGCCTTCGCGCGGTCGGCGGCCTCGGAACCGATGTCCTTCGCGGCGTCCGCGGCGCGCGATCCGGCGTCCTGCGCGCGGTCGGCGGCGTCGGCGGATGCGCCCTGGATCCGGTCGCCGGCCTCGCGGGCGCGGTCGGCGGCCTCGGAGCCCGCCGCCTTCGCCTTGTCGAGCCCCTCGGATCCCGCCGCCTTCGCCTTCTCCAGCGCGTCGGATCCGGCGTCCTTCGCCTTCTCGAGCGCGGCCCCGGCGGGCGACTGCTCGTCGTCGAACGGGCCGTGCACGTCGGTCACGCGGATGTTGACGCGCACGGCGCCGGGGGCGATCTGCCGGGCGGCGCGGGCCACCTGCTCGCGCGTCTCGTCGACGACGTCCTGCACGGGCGCCGGGTACTCGACCACCAGGTCGATGTCGACCACGGTGCCGCCGGCCTCCTCGGAGACCGTGACGCCGGGGCCGGTGCTCGCGCCGCGGATCGCCCGCGATGCCGCGTCGAGGGCGCGCGCGGCCGGGCCGCCGAGGTGATGCACGCCCGTGACGCCCGCGGCGGTCTCGGCCGCGGCGACGCCCACGCGATGCGCGACCGTCTCCCCCTCCGGGTGCGCGGCGTCGATGCCGGTCAGGTCGATGGGACGGATGGCGGGTGCGGCGTCGTTCACGGCGGTGCTCCTTCGGTGGTGCGGATGCGGTGCGGGATGGGTGCGGGGGCGGGATCGGTGCGGGGGCGGGATGGGTGCGGGGGCGCGAGTCCCGGGCGGGAGAGGGCCGGCTCAGGCGGGGACGGCGGCGGCGCGGGTCAGCGCGCGGTGCGCGAGCCCGGCGATCGCAGCGCCGACCAGGGGCGCGACGATGAACGCCCACACCTGCCCGAGCGCGTCGGGCCCGCCGTAGACCGCGGCGGCGATGGAGCGGGCCGGATTCACGGACGTGTTGCTGACCGGGATGCTGATGAGGTGGATCAGGGTGAGCGTGAGCCCGATCACGATCGGCGCCACGGCCGCGTACGCCTTCTGGCCGGTGACCGCGAGGATCACGGTCACGAAGACCGCCGTGAGGATCACCTCGGCGACGAGCACGGCGGCGAGGCCGAAGCCGCCGGGTGATGCGTCACCGAAGCCGTTCGAGGCGAAGCCCGCGTCCTGCGCCGCCGCGAGGTACCCGGCCGGGCCGTCGGCGGCGATGAGCGCGAGGGCGCTGGAGGCGAGGATCCCCCCGATGAGCTGCGCGATCACGTAGCCGGGCACCTCGCGCCAGCCGATGCGGCCCGCGAACGCGAGGCCGACGCTGACGGCGGGGTTGAAGTGGCCGCCGGAGATCCCGCCGACCGCGGCGACGCCGGCCATCACGGTGAGGCCGAACGCGAGCGCGACGCCGAGGAACCCGACGCCCGTGGCGTTGCCGTCGTCGGGGAACGCGGACGCGTAGAGCGCGGTGCCGACGCCGCCGAACACGAGCAGGAACGTGCCGAACGCCTCGGCGCCCCAGCGCGCGGCGGACGACGGGCGCTCCCCGGCGGATGCGGCCTTCTGCCCGCGGCCCTGGGCCGGGGTGTCGCGGGGCGCCCTCGTGGTGGTCGACTTGCTCATCGGTTCGTGTCCTCTGGATGCTGCGGGTGGTGCGGTCGTGGGTCGGTCGGGGGCACGCGGGGACGGCGCCCCGCGCGGCGACGGGACCGGGGCGCGCCCCGGTCCCGTCAGCAGGCGGTGCTACTGGACGCGGCTCTTCTGGTCGTCGTCGTCCTTGTCGTCCGACGGGATGTGCACGTCGGAGACGGTGACGTTGACCTCGGTCACGTCCATGCCGACGACCTGCGAGATCGCGTCGGTGACGGACTCGCGGATCCGGTCGGCGAGGTCCTGCAGCGCGACGGGGTACTCGGCGACCACGACGATGTCCGCCGCGACCTGCTTCTCGCCGACCTCGACGGAGATGCCCTGGCCGCGGTCCTGCTGGCCGATGACGTTGCGGATCGCGCCGACGGCACGGGCCGCGCCGTTGCCCAGGTCGTGCACGCCGGGGACCTGGCGGGCCGCGATGCCGGCGACCTTCTCGACGACGCCGTCGGCGATCGTGTTCTTGCCGGCGGCCTGGTCGGCGGGCGTGTGCTTCGCGGCGGCGCGGCTGGAGGCGGTGGCGGGGGTGACGTCGGTCATGTGGTGCTCCTGATGGTCGTTGGCGCGCTCCCGGATGCGGGATCGCGATGCCGGCTGGATGACCGGCACGTCAAGGAGACGGGCCGGGCGCCCGGCTCGTCCCGCACGTCCAGCGTTCCTCCAGGCGGGAGCGTCCGCGCTTCGCTCCGCGGCCACCGACGGCTGGCCGGCGTGCGCTTTCCGGCCAGGGCCGCGAGGAGCCGGCGGCGCTCCCATCCGGACCCGCGCTTCGACCGCACCCGCCCGGATGACGCACGCCGGGCCTAGGTTGAGGCCATGACCTCACCCGGCAGCGCGCCCGCCCACCACGACGTGCTCGTCATCGGCGGGGGGAACGCGGGGCTCTCGGTCGCGGGCCGCCTCCGGCGCTACGGCGTCGACGACGTCGCGGTCATCGAGCCGCGCGACACGCACTACTACCAGCCGATGTTCTCGCACGTGGCGGGCGGCACCGCCCGAGCGTCGCAGGCCACGCGGCCGCAGGGGTCCGTCACGCCGAAGGGCGTCACGTGGATCCAGGACCGCGTCGCCGGCATCGACCCGCACGCGAGGACGGTCGCCCTCGCCTCGGGCGGGAGCGTCGGCTACGGCCAGCTCATCGTGTGCCCCGGCATCCAGAAGGACTGGGACGCCGTGCCCGGCCTCGCCGAGGCGATGGCGTCCCCGGTCGGCGTCTCCAACTACGAGCACCACTACGCCGCGAAGGCGTCGAGGGTGCTGCGCGACGTGCGCTCCGGCACGGTCGTCTTCACGCAGCCGGGCGGCCCCGGCACCTGCTCGGGCGCGTCGCAGAAGCCGATGTACCTCGCGTGCGACCACTGGCGCGCGATCGGCGTGCTCGACGACATCCGCGTGGTGCTCGTCGTGCCGACGCCCACCCTGTTCGGCATGCCGCTCATCGACGCCGAGCTCGAGCGCAAGGTCGCCGAGTACGGCATCGAGGTGCGGTACGGCCGCGAGCTCGTGGCGGTGGATCCGGTCGCCCGCACCGTCGACATCGCGGGTGACGACCGCGCCCGCGCGCTCCTCGGGCCGGACCACGCGGCGCGCGCCGACGACCGGGGCGACGTCGGCCGCGAGACCATCCCCTACGACGTCCTGCACGCAGTCCCGCCGCAGTCCGCGCCCGACTGGCTCGCGAGCACCGGCCTCGCGGCGCCGGGCGACCCGGGCGGCTTCGTCGAGGTGGATCCGCTGACCCTCCGCCACCCGCGCTTCCCCGACGTGTGGGCGCTCGGCGACGCCGCCGCGACCACCAACTCGAAGTCCGGCGGCGCGCTGCGCAACCAGACCACTGCGGTGGCCAAGAACCTCGTCGCGGCGCTCCAGGGCAAGGCCTTGCCCCAGACGTACGACGGCTACTCGGTGTGCCCGTTCGTGGTCTCGCGCTCCACGGTGGTGTTCGCCGAGTTCGACGACCGCTACCGCCCGAAGCCCACGATCCCGGGCTGGAAGGGCCTCGCGAAGGAGCGCCGCATCACGTTCCTCGCCGACCGGTACGTGCTCCCGTGGGTGTACTGGAACCTGATCCTGCAGGGCCGCGCCTGACCCACGACGTCCGCCGCGCGGATCCGCCCTCCGGCGGACGCGCCGCCGCTTTCCGCCCGGCGAGGATGGCCGCATGACGCGCCCCGGCGAGACCGTGCCCGACTCGCGGGGCCGCACCGGCCTCCACCTCCGCGGCACGGACCTCGACCGCAACCCGGACGTGGTCGTGAAGCGCGTCGAGGTCACCTCCGACGGCTGGCACGTGCTCCGCCGGACGACGCTCGACCTGCGGCTCCGCGACGGGTCCTGGCAGGAGCAGCAGCGCGAGACGTACGACCGGGGCGACGGCGCGACCGTCCTCCTCTACGCGGCCGACAGCCACCGGATCCTCCTCACCCGCCAGTTCCGCTACCCGGCCTACGTGAACGGCCACCCCGACGGCATGCTCGTGGAGGCGGCGGCCGGGCTCCTCGACGAGGACTCCCCCGAGGACGCGATCCGCCGCGAGGCCCGCGAGGAGCTGGGCGTGGAGGTCGTCGGGCTCACGCACCTGTTCGACCTGTTCATGAGCCCCGGATCCGTGACCGAGCGCGTGCACCACTACCTCGCCTCCTACACGCCGGCCGACGTCGTGGGCGCGGGCGGCGGCGTGGCCGAGGAGGGCGAGGACATCGAGCGCATCGAGGTCTCGCTCGAGGAGGCGCTCGCGATGGTCGCCGACGGCCGCATCGCCGACGGCAAGACGGTGATCCTCCTCCAGCACGTCGCGCTGCACGGCTTCCCGGACGCGCTCCCGCGCTCCTGATCCCGCTGCCCGGATCCGCTCCGCCCGGATCAGGCCCGCGGGACGGCCAGCCGCGCCTCGATCTCGGCCAGACGGCGCCGGAGGGGCCCGGCGTCCACGGGCTCCGGATCCGTCCGCTCGTAGGACGACGCGAGCGCGCGCACGTCCTGCCGCAGCGCCCGACGCACGTCGTCGTCCGCCACGGTCTCCAGGCGCTCGGCGAGGCGCAGGGCGGCGCGCATCACGAGCGCGTGCCCGACGCCGTAGGCCCGGATCGCGAGGAACGCCTCGCCCACGAGGACCGCCGTCCGCGGCCAGCGGATGTCGACGCGCGGCGTGCCGTCGGCGTCGCAGCGGACCTCGACCTCCTCCCCCGGCCGGAGGCACAGCGTGCGGAGCGCACCCGAGAGCGCGTCGAGCGCGCCGACCGCCGTGTACGGGTCGTTCGTCCCGGAGGCGAGGCCGCGCACGCCGATCTCGATCATCTGCTGGACCGCGTAGCCGAGGTCCTGGTGCGGGGTCCGCGCCGACTGGAGGTCGACGGCGGCGCGCGCGGCGTCGTCGCCGTCCTCCTGCCCGCCGGATCCGCCGTGCACCTCCACGAGCGCGTCGCCCGCCACGACGTGGTCGCCGGGCACCGCCACCACGCGGTAGCGGGCGTCGCGCTCCGCGGCGTCGGCGACGAGCGCGTCGAGGGCGACCCCCGCGACGTACCCGGTGGCGCGGGCCCGCACGACGCGGACGACCGGTCCCGTCACCGGCGCCGCGCCGTGGGCCACCCGGCGGCCGTGCGCGTCGGCGTCCGGGTCCTCCGGCCGGATCCGGTCGATGGCGGCCTCGAGGTCGGCGAGCACGCGGCTCTGCAGCGTGGTGACCTGCACCGACATCGCGATGTGGTGGATGAAGTACACGAGCACGGCCACGTCGGCCACCGCCAGCAGCACGGCCGCGCTCACGGCGACGATGGGCACGAACCCGACCACCCCGTCGTCCTCGGTGTGGATGGAGCGCAGCACGATCAGCGCGTACAGGAACGTCGACGTGAGGACGGCGAGCACGACCTGGTTGCCGCGGTCGGCCATGAAGTTCCGCACGAGGCGCGGCCCGTACGCAGACGACGTGGTGGCGAGCACGGAGATCGTGATGGAGAAGGAGGTGGCGGCGACGCCGAGCATCGTCCCGCCGATGGCCGAGAGGATCGCGCGCCCGCCGGTGGCCGACAGGTCCTCGACGAGCGGGATGTCGTCCACCCCGATGCGGACGAGCAGCCGGTCCAGCTCGATGAGGCCGAGGGCCGCGAGCACCGCGCCGACGCCGAGGAGCGCGGGCAGGAACCAGAAGGACTCGCGGGCGTGGAGCAGCCGGGATCGCATGCCTCAGGCTAGGCCGTGGCGGTCGGCGCCGCCCCTCCGCGGGGTGCGGGAGGATGGATCCCGTGACCGACGCCACCGCCGCCTCCCCCCTCCACCTCCACGACACCGCCGCCCGCGGCTTCGCCTCCGACAACTACTCCGGGATCCACCCCGAGGTGCTCGAGGCCATCGCGGCCGCGAACGGCGGGCACCAGGTCGCGTACGGCGGCGACGCGTACACGGCCCGGCTCCAGGAGGTCGTGGGCGAGCACTTCGGCCGCGGCGCCGAGGCGTTCCCCGTCTTCAACGGCACGGGCGCGAACGTCACCGGCCTCCTCTCGATGCTGCCGCGTTGGGGCGCCGTGGTCTGCGCGACCACCGCGCACATCAACACCGACGAGGGCGGCGCCCCCGAGCGCGTCGCCGGCATCAAGCTGCTCCAGGTGCCCACCGAGGACGGCAAGCTCACCCCCGAGCTCATCGACCGCGAGGCCTGGGGCTGGGGCGACGAGCACCGCGCGCAGCCGCTGGCCGTGAGCATCACGCAGACCACCGAGCTCGGCACCGTCTACACGCCGGCCGAGGTGCGGGCGATCGCCGACCACGCGCACGAGCGCGGCATGCGCCTGCACATGGACGGCGCGCGCCTCTCCAACGCGGCGGCCACGCTGGACGCGCCCTTCCGCGCCTTCACGTCGGACGCGGGAGTCGACGTCGTCAGCTTCGGCGGCACCAAGAACGGCCTGCTCTACGGCGAGGCCATCGTGGTGCTCGACCCCGAGGCGTCGGAGGGGCTGACCTACCTCCGCAAGCTCAACATGCAGCTCGCCTCGAAGATGCGGTTCGTGAGCGCGCAGCTGCTGGCGCTCCTCGGATCCGAGGTCGACGGCGTGCCGCTCTACCTCCGCTCCGCGCGCCACGCGAACGGCATGGCCGCCCGCCTCCGGGCCGCGCTCGACGGCGTCGACGGCGTCGAGTTCACGCAGGAGACGCAGGCGAACGGCCTGTTCGCGATCCTCCCCGAGGGCGTCGCCGACCGCCTCCGCTCCGAGTTCCGCTTCTACGACTGGGACCCGGCCCGCCGCGAGGTGCGCTGGATGTGCTCCTTCGACACCACCGAGGACGACATCGACCGCTTCGCGGCCGCGATCCGCCGCGAGGTCGGGGCCGCGTAGCCTCGAACTGACGTCACTGCGCCGTCGACGCACCCCGTCATCGTGGGCCCATGGACTCGACGCGCGGCGATCGCGCCACTTCTCCTCCTGAGCTCGCACGCACGCCGAGGAAGGCAGGTGGGGGCGGATGCCGGTGCCCCACGAAAGGGCGCGTTCCCTCATCGTCGCGCGGCAGATAGCGTCAGAGGGTGACGACGCACACACCCCGCGCCCAGACCGTCGACCCTCATGGCGGGGCGGACCTAGTAGTTCCCGCTCGGACGGGAGCCGGGCTGCGGACGACTCCTGTCATGAACCAGGCGGTGGTCGTCGTGGTGTCCGTCGTCGCGGCGGTCTGCAGCGTGCTGCTCCCGTGGCTGACGGTGACGAACGCGTCGAGCATGTGGGCCGGCGTGGCATTGGCGACCCTCGGGCTGGCGTCCGCCGGGGTGCTCGTGACACGACCGGAACTCGCCCGGTTCGAGCTGCTCATCCCGATCGTCGACTTCGTCGCGATCGGGCTCCTGCGGTTCGGGACTGGCGACGCTCGTTCCCCGTTCCTCGCCGCGGTGCTGCTGCCGGTCATCTGGATCGCCGCACGGCCGGGTCGGCAGAACATCTTCTACCCACTGCTCGGAACGGCCGCGACGTTCCTCGTCCCCATGCTCCTCGGCGAGACCGACCTCGGGGCGAGCGAAATCGTGCGCCTCGTGTTCGTGCTGGTGGTGTTCACCGCCGTGGCCGGCGTCACCAATGAACTCGCCCGACAGGGCGCGGAGCGCCTGCGGGCCGTCCAGGCGCTTCGGCGCCAGGCAGAGACGGAGATCAACCAAGCCGCGCTCGTCCAGCGCTCCCTGCTTCCGGTGTCGACCGCGGAGATCCCGGCGGAATTCACGGTCCGGGCCGTGTGCCTGCCGACCCGCTCCGTCGGCGGTGACTTCTACGACTGGTTCCCGATCGATCAGGGCGCTGCCTTCACCCTCGGCGACGTCATGGGCAAGGGCGTCGGAGCCGGCATGATCGCCGCCGTCGTGAGGTCCGTGCTCCGATCATCGGTCCAAGGGGGCGGACCCGACGCTGCGGTGAGCCGGACCGCCACCGTCCTCGATGCGCCGACCACCGAGCAGTTCACGACGTGCTTCCACATGCACATCAGCGTGGACGGAATGGTCCGATGGGTCGACGCCGGCCACGGACTGGCGCTCGTGCTGCGAGCGGACGGTAGTCGCGAATGGCTCCGAGGCATGGACCTGCCCATCGGTGTCGGAGCGACCTGGACGGACCACGAGACGGCGCTACGCCCGGGGGACGTGGTCCTCGTCGTCAGTGACGGAGTCCTCGACCTGTTCGGCGACGACAGCGGTGCGATCGATCGGTTCGAGCAGTTCGCCGTGGCGGAGCCGGACCCGGACCGCCTCGTCTCCCGCCTCGAGGACCGGGGCCGCCGCGAATCCCACGATGACGACGTCACCGTGCTCGCGATCCAGTACCGCTGATCCGCCCCTACCCCGGCTCGACCGTGCGGAACGGCTCTTCGACCCTGAGTCGCATCGTGCGCGTCATCCCGGCCCAGCTTCCACCGCAGCCTCACGGCGCGGGACGCTGCCCTCGACGCCCAGGGCGATGACATGGTCCCGTTCCCCACGCCTCCCGGATCCCTCATGCCGTGGATCCGCCCCACAACTGCGAGCAAGGAGAGCAGCACCGCCATGATGACCGGCCCGCGGCGGGCGCAGCCGGGCTGGGGAAGGGACGCATCGTCGGGAACACGGCCACTCGCCGGCGTCCGACAGGAGACCGCTCGCCGGACTCCGTGGGTGGCGGATGCGCACTCGTGCCGGCACGAGCGCGGCATGTCTCGATGGACCGGTCCGGGGATGAGTCCGGTGAGGGGTGCTGGACGAGACGCCCTCCGCGGCCACGCGCCTCGTGATCGCCGCCGCCGCATCGGCGCTCGGGGCGTCCTGAAGCCGGCGGTACGGCGTCGCCGTCGACGTGTCCATGTCCCGGCGTGGAGCGCAGCCCTCCCTTCCACGAGGCGACGGCGGCCGGCCCCCTCGGGAGCCGGCCGCCGTCGCGCGGGTGCGGGCGCGGATCAGCCCGTGTTCTGCAGCCCCGCCGCGATGCCGTTGACGGTGAGCAGCAGGAGCCGGTGGTCGGGATCCGTCGGGTCAGCCTGGCCGGGAGCGGCCTGGCCTGCCGCGTCGGAAGCCGTGGTGCGCAGCGCGCGCAGGGCGCGCAGCTGCAGCAGCGACAGCGCGTCGACGTACGGGCTCCGGAGGCGCACGGCCCGGCGCAGCACCGGTCGGCCCTCGAGGATGTCGCCGCGGCCGGTCGCCTTCCGGACCCACTCGCGCGTCAGCTCCATCTCCTCGGTGACGAGCGCCGCGAGGTCCGGCCGGTCACCGAGGGCGAGGTAGCGCTCCGCGAGGCGGCCGTCGGTCTTGGCGAGCGACATCTCGACGTTGTCGATCATCGACGTGAACAGCGGCCACTCCTCGTAGGCCCTGCGGAGCACGGCCTCGTCGCCGACTGCGGCGAGCGCGGATCCGAGGCCGAACCAGCCCGTGAGGTTGATGCGCGCCTGCGTCCAGGCGAACACCCACGGGATCGCGCGGAGATCCTCGAGCGACTCGACCGACAGGCCGCGGCGGGCGGGCCGCGAGCCGAGCGCCAGCAGCCCGATCTCCTCCATCGGCGTGACCTGCGCGAACCACGGCGCGAAGCCGGGCGCCTTCACGAGCTCGAAGAAGCGGGCGCGCGACGCCTCGTCCATGGTGCGGACCATCTCGGCCGATCCCTGGGCCGCCTCCGCGTTGCGCTCCTCATTCGACGGTGCGGACGCCAGCAGGGTCGCGGCGGCCATCTGCTCGATGTGGCGGGCGGCGATGCGCTTGTCGCCGTAGTGGGCGAAGATCACCTCGCCCTGCTCGGTGAGCTTGAAGCGGCCGTCGACGGATCCCGGCGGCTGGGCCCGCACCGCGCGGTCGGCCGGACCGCCACCCCGGCCCAGCGCGCCGCCGCGGCCGTGGAAGAGGGTGAGCTCGATGTCGTTCTCGCGCGCCCACGCGGCGATGCGGGCCTGCGCGTCGAACAGCGCGAAGGTCGCGGAGACCGGCCCGACGTCCTTCGAGGAGTCGGAGTAGCCGAGCATGACCTCGAGCTTGCGACCGGTGGCGGCGAGGCGGGCCTCGACCTGCGGCAGGCGGATCATGCCGTCGAGGATCTCGGTGCTCGCATCGAGGTCAGCGAACGTCTCGAACAGCGGGATGACGTCGAGGACGGGCGCCTGCTCCGCCGAGCCGAGCGCGAGCGCGGCCAGCTCGTGCACCGTGCGGATGTCGTCGGCGGACTGCGTGAACGACACGATGAAGCGGGAGAACGGCGCGACCCCGTGCCGCTCCTGCAGGCGCGCGAGCGTGCGGAACACGTCGAGCACCTCGACGGTCATCGGCGCGAGCTCGGGAGCCGCGTCGCCCGCCGCATCGGCTGAGGCGACCGCGAGCACCTCGCGGAGCGCCTCGCGGTGCACCTGCGAGTGCTGCCGCACCTCCATCTCGGCGAGGTGGAAGCCGAAGGTCTCGGCCTGCCAGATGAGGCCCTGCAGCTCGCCGCCCGCGATGCGGTGCGCGCCCGCGCTCCGCAGCGACGCCTGCAGCACGCGGAGGTCGGCGAGGAGCTCGGCGGCGGACGGGTAGGCGATGGGGTCGTCGTGGCGCGTGCGCGTGGCGGCGAGGCGGTCGGCGATCACGAGCAGCACGCGGCGGTGCAGCTCGGCCGGGGCGCGCGTGCCGATGCGGGCGGTGAGGTGCGGCGCGATGGCGTCCTGCGCGGCGGCGAGCTCGCGGAGCTCCGCGCTCGGCGGGGTGTCGGCGTCGCCGAGGGTGAGCGACCGGCCGACGCGCAGGGCCACGCGCTCGAGCCCGAGCAGGATGTGCTCGCTCGCGATGCCCGCGGCCTCCTCGGTGACCGCGGCGGTGACGTACGGGTTGCCGTCGCGATCCGCCGCGATCCAGTTGCCGAGCCGGAAGAACGCGGGCGCGACCGCGTCGCGCACGCCGGCGTCGTCGCCGAGCAGCCAGTCGTCGAGCAGGCGGTAGACGCGCGGCACGACCTCGAACAGGGTCTGGTCGAAGACGCCCATCGCGGTGCGCACCTCGTCGAGCGGCGTCGGCCGCGTGGTGCGCAGCGGCGACGTGCGCCACAGGCCGTCGATCTCCTCGAGCAGCCGGCGGTCGACGTCCTGGCCCGTGAGCGTGCCGGCGATGGCGCCGTCGCGCTCGGTGAGCAGGTCGCCGATGCGGCGGATCCCCGTGGCCACCGCCCGCCGGCGCGCCTCGGTCGGGTGCGCCGTGAGCACCGGGTGGAAGCGCATCTCGCCGAGGCGCCGCATGGCCTCCTCGCGGCCGAGCTCCTCGGTGAGCTTCCCGACGGCGTCCGGGATGGAGTCGGGCACGAAGCCCGCGGCCGCCTCGCGCTCGCGGAGCACGCGCACGCGGTGGTGCTCCTCGGCCAGGTTCGCCAGGTGGAAGTAGCAGGTGAACGCGCGGGCGACCTGCTCCGCGCGCTCGGGCGTGAAGGTGGCGACGAGGCGCTCGGCGTCGTCGATGGAGGCGTCGCGCGCGCTCTCGTACGCGTCGATCACGAGCTCGCGCAGCCGCTCCACGTCGCGCAGGAGATCCTCTCCGCCGGACTCGCGGAGCACCTGGCCGAGGAGTCCGCCGAGGTGGCTGACGTCGGAGCGGAGCGCCGGCTCGACGGCGTCGCGCGTGCCGTCGCGGGTGGAGTCGGGCTCGAGGGGAAGCGGCTTCTTCGGGGGAGTCGTCACGGTGTCGAGGATACGGAAGGCGGGCGGCGGATCCTGCGCATGACGTCCGAGGACGCGTGCTCCGGCCGCGGATCCGGCGGTGGAGGAGAGCCGCGGGCCACGGATCAGGAGGCGGGTGCCGCCACGCGCTCGTCCCGCGGCATCCGCAGCAGCGCGTACGCGGACGCGGCGAGCAGCAGCACCGCGCCCGTCGCGAAGGCGACCGGGTACGAGAACGCGTCCGCGAGGAAGCCGGCGACGAGCGGGCCGACGATGGCACCGAGGTCCGACACCATCGAGAACACCGCGACGGGTCGGCCGCTGCGGGCGCCCGCGGCATCCCCCACGGCTGCGGCCGGCGCGGTGCCCATGAAGGAGGCGGCCGCGCCGTACACGCAGAGCAGCACGGTGAGCACGATCATGTCCGGGGCGAACGGGATCGCGATCATGAGCAGCCCGGCGACCCCGTACGCGCCGATGATCGCCGGCCGCCGGCCGCGCGTGTCCACGAAGCGGGCGGCCGGCGCGAGCGCGAGGGCCTGCACCACGGCGGCGCACGCGAACGCGATGCCGGTGGCCGAGGGATCCGCGCCGATCACGGCCACGACGAGCAGCGGGATCAGCGCGCTGCGGACGCCCATCGACGCCCACCCGTTGCCGAGGTTCGCGAGCAGCGCCGCCCGGTAGCGGGGATCGCGCAGCACGCGGCCGAACGGGATCACGACCTCGTCGGCCCCGGTCGCCGTGACCTCGCGCGTGCGGGGCCGGAGCAGCAGCAGCCCGATGACGCTGGCGACGGCGAGCGTGGCCGCGTAGAAGAAGAAGGGGGCGGTGAGCGAGATGGTCGCCAGCACGGCGCCGAGCGCGGGCCCGGCCATGCCGCCGATGAGGAAGCCGCCCTGGTAGAAGCCGATGGCGCGGGCGCGGCGGGTGGGATCCGTGGAGCCGAGCAGCAGCGTCATCGCGGCCACCGAGAACATCGCCGACCCGATGCCGCCCGCGCCGCGGAGCAGCAGCAGCTGCACGTAGTCCTGCGCCAGGCCGGCGAGCCCCGAGGAGACCGCGACGATCCCGATGCCGACCGCGAGCACCGTGCGCTCGCCGCTCCAGTCGATGAGGCGCGCGACGAACGGGCTCATCACGAACCGCATGAGCGCGAAGGCCGAGATGACCGCGCCGACCTCGAAGCTGCCGACCCCGAAGCTCTCGGCGTAGACGGGCAGCACGGGCACGACCACGCCGAAGCCGACCATCACGAAGAACGCGATGACGCCGAGGACGAGCACGTCGCGCGGGAGCTTCGCGCGCGGGGCCCTGGCGGGGCCGGGGGTGTCGGGCATCGAGCCGTCGCCGGGCTCGGGGGTGCGTGCGGATCCCGCACGTCGGAAGGACCGCATGCGTTCAGCGTACGTCCGCCGGCGCCGCCGCCGGACGTACGCTGCGCGCCCGCGTCACCCCATGTCGGACCCCAGCTCCACCTCCGTGAAGATCGACCCGAGCAGCACGCCCGCGGGCGGCGACGTGTCCTCCCCGAGCTCCGGGAAGCGGTGCGCGAAGACCTCGGCGTCGTCCTCGGGGAAGTACCCGATCGCCTCCCCCGCCGCGAGCGACACCCAGCGGCGCGTGTTCCGCGAGACGCCCCAGACGATCCGGTGGCCGGGCCCGTCGAGGCGGAGCACCGCCTCCACCAGCCGGGCGGCGTCGCCCGCCGACAGCCAGGTCGAGACGCTGCGGGCCTGCGACGGCTCGGGCTCCGCCGTCATGATCCGCACGCTCACCACGACGTGCCCGTGCCGGTCGGCGTACATGCTGCCGAGCCCCTCGAGCAGCACCTTGCTCAGGCCGTAGAACGTGTCGGGTCGCGGCGCGGGCACGTCCTCGCGCGCGGCCTCGGTCGCGGGCAGGAAGCCGACCGCGTGGATGGAGCTGGCCGCGAGGATCCGCGGCACCCCCGCCCGCACGACCGCCTCGTGCACCGCGTGCGCGCCGTCGTTGTTCACGGCCTGGATCGCCTCCCACGGCCGCTCGGCCGCGTGCGCCGCGAGGTGCACCACGAGGTCGGATCCGCGGAACGCCTCCGTGCACGCGTCCACGTCCGTGGTGTCGACGACGGCCGAGGTCTCCCCCGGCGCGAGCGGCGTCGGCGGCTCCACCACGTCGAGCAGCCGCAGCTCGTGCCCGGCCGCGAGGAGCAGCGGGCGGATGCTCGTGGCGATCCGGCCGGATCCTCCCGTGATCGTGATCGTGCCCATGTCGGATCCCCTCGTCATCGTCGACGCGCCGCGCACCGCGGCCGTCCTCCCATCCTGGGCGACGGGCGCCCCGCGCGCAGCCCCGCGCGCCGGATCGTCCGCCGTGAGGTGGACGCGGGGCCGTGTGACGCGCCCGTAGGGTCGGTTCAGTCCCACCGTGGGGACGGCATGGGGGTGCCTGCGTGGAGGGGATCGACACGACCACCGTCGTCGTCGCGACGAGCGATCACATGCACGCCCGGCTCCTGCGCGACGCGCTGGCGCGCGTCGACGACGTCTCCGTCGTGGGCTACGCGCTGGGCACGGACGGGCTGGACGACCTCCTGCTGCTCGCGGAGCCCGAGGTCGTCCTGATGGACCGCGAGCTGTTCGCGTCGCGTGCGGGGCGGGGACGTGATCCCGAGGGCGCGGCCGGGCCCGGGATCCCGCCCCCCCGCGGTCCTGCCTGCGTCGTCGTGTGCGATCCGTTCACGAGCGACGACGGGGCCGGCCTCGTCCGCGAGGGCGCGCACGCGGCGCTGCACCTGCGCGCCCCCGCCGCCGCCCTGGCCGGGGCGCTGCGCGTCGTCGCGGCGGGCGGGTCGGCGGTCGCCGGCGGCGGAGGCGACGGAGGCGACGACGGCGCGGCCCTCGCCTGGGCCGACCTCACATCGCGCGAGCGCGACGTCCTCGAATGCGTGCTGCTCGGCTGGTCGAACGTGGAGATCGCCGACGAGATCACCCTGAGCCCGGAGACGGTGAAGTCGCACGTGGCGGCGCTCATGCGCAAGCTGGAGTGCCGCAACCGCGTCGCGCTCGCCGTGCGCGCCTACCAGATGGGCGCTCGCCCGTGACCCCTGGTCGGGTGATGCATTCCCTCGGGTGGGGGATCCTGGCGTCGCCGCCCCTCCCTAGCGTGGTCCTCGACGTCGCACCCCGATCGGCTCCGGAGCCGATCACCCACCCACGGAAGCGGATGACATGGACACCACTCGCAGGACACGCACCACCCGCCTGACCGCCGCGGCAGTCGCCGGCGCCCTGGTCTTCACCGGCCTCGGCGCCAGCGCTGCCACCGCGGCCCCCGCAACGGGGCCCTCCACCGGATCGACCGTCACGACCGGCACGCCCGTCCTCCTCACGCCGGCCCAGTGGGCGGACGTGGCCGCGCGGGCCAGCGCCCAGGGCGACACCGCGGCCGCCGCGGCAGCGCAGCGCATGGCCGTGCCCGACAAGGGCCAGGTCTCCACGCAGGCGTGGGGTCTGATCGCCAAGAACGCCATCAAGGCCGCCCTGCGGTACGGGAAGCCGTACCTGCCCGCCAAGATCCGGCCGTACGCCGACAAGCTGTACAACCTCATCGACGAGGTCGAGGGCATGGCCGAGGTCGGCATCTTCACCACCCTCACCAGCGCGGGGCTGCCGCCGGACGTCGCGCGCTACGCCGCCCAGTGGATCGTCACCTTCCTCTGATGGGCTGACCGGAGGGGCACGACCCGGGCACGACGACGGACGGCACCGAGGAGGGCACATGGGCACCGCATCCAGGCCGGGCATCACCGGCGGGGCGATCATGCTCCTGCTCTTCCTCGGTGCCGTCTTCGTCGCGTCGCTGCCGATGATCGCGGGGATCTTCGCGGCGGCGCTGCTCCCGCAGACCGGCGGGCTGCGCGACGACGTCGGCACGCCGCACCTCCTGCACCTGCTCTGGATCTACCCCGGGCTGTTCCTCGTCGGCTCCGTCGTCGACGCGGTCGGCAAGCACCTGCGCGGGTCGCGGCCTCGGGGCCCCGTCGGCACCGTCGTCGAGCTCGTGGTGCTCTGCTCCCTCCTCAGCCTCATGCTGGGCGTCTACTTCGCGCGACCGGAGGGCGCCGTGCTCGCGGCGGGCATCGCGTTGCTCCTCTACTGGCCCTTCGTGAAGGGAATGGAGCGCCGGACGGCGCGCCGCGATGCCGAGCAGGACAGCCCTCCGGACGGCATCGCCGCCGGATGAAGCGCCTCCGAGGCGCTCCGCCGCACCCCTAGAGCGGCGCCGCGTCGAACAGCACGCGGGCGCATCCCGCGGCCTCGTCGTGCATGATGCGCGCCCGTACGCCGTAGACGTCGGCGATGAGATCCGGCGTGAGCACCTCGCGCGGATGCCCGCCCGCCACCACGCGACCGGCCTGCAGCACGAGCACGGCGTCGCAGAACATCGCCGCGAGGTTGAGGTCGTGCAGCGCGACCACGGTGGTCACCGGCAGGTCGCGCACGAGCGCCAGCAGCTCCAGCTGGTGGCGGATGTCGAGGTGGTTGGTGGGCTCGTCGAGCAGCAGCTCGCGCGGCTCCTGGGCGAGGGCGCGCGCGATGTGCGCCCGCTGCCGCTCGCCGCCGGAGAGCGTGCGCCACGCCTGGTCGGCCCTGGACTCGAGCCCCACGTGCGCGATGGCCCGGTCGATGGCCGCCTGGTCCTCCGCGGTGTCGCCGCCGAGCAGCGTGCGGTAGGGCGTGCGGC
The DNA here is from genome assembly GCF_002151125.1 of Clavibacter michiganensis. GTDB lineage: Bacteria > Actinomycetota > Actinomycetes > Actinomycetales > Microbacteriaceae > Clavibacter > Clavibacter michiganensis_C. The sequence continues at coordinate 233,636 of NZ_MDJZ01000016.1, read as the reverse complement.
CGAGGCGCACGACGTCGCGCACCACGATGTCGACCTCGGTCTCGCCGTGCTGGGTCACGGTCGCGACCCGGCGCGCGATCTCGCGCCGGCGGATCCCCGCGAGGTCGGCGCCGTCGAGGGTCACGCGGCCGGAGTCCGGCGACGCGGCGCCCTGCAGCAGCTTCAGGAGCGACGACTTGCCCGAGCCGTTCGGGCCGAGGAGCCCGACGGTGGATCCGGGTGCGGGCTCCAGCGTCACGCCGTCGACCACGAGCCGGCCGCCGCGCGACCAGCTGACGGCCCGCGCCTCGAGCGTCATGCGCGCCCTCGGTTCCGCATCAGCAGCAGCATGAAGACGGGGACGCCGACGAGCGCGGTGCCGACGCCGACGGGCAGCGGCGTCGGCGCGAACGCGATCCGGGACACCGCGTCGACCCACACCATGAACACGGCGCCGAGCACGATGGTCGCCGGGACGACGCGCGCGTGCCGCTGGCCGAACACCAGGCGCGCCGCGTGCGGGAGCACCAGGCCGACGAAGCCGATGGCCCCGGCGATGCTCACGAGGGTGGCGGTGAGGAGCGCGGTGACGACCAGGAGGATCGTGCGGGTGCGGCCCACGTGGATCCCGAGCGACGACGCGACCTCCTCGCCGAACGCGAACGCGTCGAGGGAGCGCGCGGAGGCGAGGCACACGACGGCGCCGATCGCGACCACGCCGACGCTGAGGCCGACCTCGTCCCACCGCATGCCCTCGAGCGATCCGAGGAGCCAGAACATGATGCCGCGCGTCTCGTCGGAGTCCGCGAAGGCGAAGACCACGAGAGAGGTGAGCGCGGAGAAGAGCTGCGTGCCGGCGACGCCCGCGAGGATCACGCCCGCCGTGCCGCCCGAGGAGAAGCGCGCGAGCAGCAGCACGAAGCCGAACGCCACGAGCGCCCCGATGAACGCGCCGCCGGACATGCCGATCGCGCCGCCGCCGAGGCCGAGCACCCCGATGAGCACGGCCCCCGTGGATGCGCCCGAGGAGACCCCGAGCACGAACGGGTCCGCGAGCGGGTTGCGCAGCAGCGACTGCAGCACGACGCCGCAGAGGCCGAGGCCCGCGCCGCAGGCCGCCGCGACGAGGGCGCGCGGGAGGCGCTCCTGCCAGACGATGGCGTCCTCGGAGACGCGCACCGGGATCTGCGCGAGCCCTGCGTGGTTGAGCAGGATGTCGCGGACGTTCACGAGCGAGACGTCGGCCGGGCCGAGCGTGACGGCGACGCCCACCGAGAGCGCGACCGCCACGATCCCGAGCGCCACGAGCACCGCAACGCGCAGGGAGTGCGGCAGGCCCATCACGCGCCGCGCGACCGCGGCGAGCGGCGCCCGGCGCGCTCGCGCGGCACGCGGGGCCACGGCGCTCAGAGCCGGTCCCCGCGCGCGTCCCACCAGGCCCGGATCTTCTCGAGCCCGTCCACGAAGCGGATCGACGGGTTCATCTCGGCGCCGTGCAGCGCCACCATCCGGTCCTCCTTCACGGCCGTGAGGTCCCGCGTCAGCGGGTCGGACCTCAGGAAGTCGATCTTGTCCTGCAGCTTGTCGCCGGGGAACCGGTTCCGCTGCAGGTCGCCGAGCACGAGGATGTCGGGGTCGCGGTCCACCACGGTCTCCCAGCCGGTCTGGATGAAGTCGTCGCGCACCTCGGGGAAGGACTCCGTCGCGCCGACCTCGCGCGACAGGATCGCCGTCGCGCCGAAGCCGCCGTTCATGTAGGGCGTCTTGGTGTCGGCGAACCAGTACATGATCTTCGCCCCGCCGAGGTCCACGCCTTCCGTGGCCGCGGCCGCGCGCTGCTGGAGGGAGGAGACGAGCGCCTCGCCGCGGTCCTGCACGTCGAAGACCTCCGCCATCTCGCGGATCTCCTGGTACAGCGCGTCGACCGTGAGCGGCGTGGTGCGCTGGCCGCCCCCGTTGATGCTCACGTCGGAGTCGCAGTCGGTGGGCGAGAGGTAGGAGGGGATGCCCGTCTCGTCGAGCCGGTCGCGCGTGACCACGCCGCCCGTGCCGTAGTGGCGGCCGAAGGACGCGGTGACGAAGTCGGGATCCGCGCCCAAGAGCACCTCGTAGGTGGGCGCGTTGTCGGCGAGGCGCGGCACCTGGGCGTTGGCGTCCGCGAGGGAGTCGAGCACGGGATCCGTCCACGACGCCGTGCCGACCATGCGGTCCTGGAGCCCGAGCGACAGCAGGATCTCGGTGGAGTCCTGGTCGAGCGACACCACGCGCTGCGGCGCCTGGTCGATCGTCACCTCGTGGCCGCAGTTCTGCAGCGTCACCGGGTACGCGGTGGATCCCTCCCCCGCCTCGGCGACGGGTGCGGCCGGCACCTCCTCGGACGCCCCGCATCCGGTGAGGGCGACGAGCGCGAGGCCCGTGACGGCGACGGCGGTGAGGCGGACGAGGGCGCGAGCGCGGGGCATGGGTCTCCTGGGGTCGAGGCCGACGGGCGGCCCGCGGGGAGCCGGGCCGCGGGTAAGCATAGCCTTACCTCACCATGCGGCTCGACCCCCTGTCACCAGGCCGGTCCGGGCTACCCCGCCGACGCATCCGGGGAAGAGCCGGTCCCGTCCGGCAGCCGCACCTCCACCGCCGCGCCCTCGCGCACGAAGACGGGGATCACGTGCAGCGGCGCGTCCGCGATCACCCGCTGCCCGCCCTCGTGCCGCGCGCCCGTCGACGCCTCGATCCACGCGGTGCCGGAAGGCAGGTGCACGCTCCTGGCCCGGGCGCCCGCCTCGAGCACGGGCGCCACGAGCACGTCGGCGCCGAGCATGTACTGGTCTCCGAGCGTCCAGCTCGCGGCGTCGTCGGGGAACACGTGGAACATGCCGCGCATCACGGGCTGGCCGTCCTCGTGCGCCTCGCGCATCACGTCGCGGAGGTACGGACGCAGCGACTCGCGCAGGTGCACGTACCCGGCGAGGATCCCGTAGACCTCCTCGCCGAAGCTCCAGAGCTCGTTCGCGGACCCCGTCGGCGCCCGGCGGGATCCGTCGGCCGCGCGCACCTCGACGCTCGGCCCGCGGTCGCCGTGCAGCCGCATCACGGGCGAGAACGCCCCGAACTGGAACCAGCGCACGAGCAGCTCGTGGAAGGCCGGGTCGTCGGTGCGGGCGCCCGCGAAGCCGCCGATGTCGGTCGTGAACCACGGGATCCCGGCGACGCCCATGTGGATCCCCGCGGTCACCTGCCGCGCCAGCGCCTCGAACGTGGAGTGGATGTCGCCCGACCAGACGAGCGCGCCGTACCGCTGGCTGCCGGCCCACGCCGCGCGCACCAGGTCGACGCCCGCCTCCTCGCCCGCCTGGATCCGCCCCTCGTGCAGCGCGCGCGAGAACATCTGCGGGTACACGTTGCCGACCCTCACGTTGGGACCCGCGTGGTACCTGTAGTTGTCGTAGTCGTAGACGCCGTACTCGGGCTCGGCCTCGTCGAGCCAGAACAGCCGGATCCCGTGCGAGCCGTAGTTGCGCTGCACCGTCTCCCAGAGGAAGCGGCGCGCGTCCGGGTTGGTCACGTCGATGAACGCGCTCGGCCCCTCGAACTGCATCTGCACGTCGATGCCGCGCTCGCTGCGCACGAGGAGGTTCTCCTTCTTGATGCGCGCGTAGTTCTCCGACTCGAGCGACACCTGCGGCCAGATGGAGACCATGAGCTCGATGCCCATCGAGCGGAGCTCCTCGACCATCGCGGTCGGATCCGGCCAGAACTCCTCCTCGAAGCGGAGGTCGCCCATCTTCGGCCAGTGGAAGAAGTCGGCGACGATCACGTCCATCGGCAGGCCTCGGCGGGTGTGCTCGCGCGCCACCTCGAGGAGCTGCTCCTGGTTCCAGTAGCGGAGCCGGCACTGCCAGAAGCCGAGGCCGTGCTCGGGCATCATCGGCGCGGATCCGGTGGCCCGGGCGTACGCGCGGCTGATGTCGGAGGGGGTGTCGCCCGCGGTGATCCAGTAGTCGAGCTGCTCACTCGTCTCGGCCGTCCACTCGATGCGGTTCGCCGCGAACGTCGCGCGGCCGATCGCCGGGTCGTGCCAGAGGAACCCGTAGCCGCGGCTCGACATCACGAACGGCACGCTCGCCTGCGAGTTGCGGTGGGCGAGCTCGAACGTGGATCCGGCGAGGTCGAGGATGTCCTGCTGGTACAGCCCCATCCCGTACAGCCTCTCGTCGGGCCCGGTCGCGAACGAGGCCGTGATCCGGAAGTCGCCGCCGAGGTGCGGCCGCTGCTCGCGCGCCTGGAGATGCAGCGCGCCGCCCGTGCCGATCTCCTCCAGCAGCACGTCGCCGTGGCGGTCGAGGAAGGTCACGTGGCAGCGGTTCTCCTCGTACCCCGTCTGGTAGCCGTAGGAGGACTCGGAGACGAGCACGGCCGTGATGCCGCCGTGCGTGATCCGCGCCGTCGTCCCGTCGACCTCGATGCGCGCGCGCTCCTCCGGCTGCGGCAGGAGGGCCCAGTCGGCGTCCTGCACGGGCGCCATGATGCGCGAGCGCACGCGGAGGCTGTCGGGCCCCCACGGCTCCACGACGAGGGTCTCCCCGTCGCCGCGCCACACGAGGCGCGTCCCGTCCGTCGTGAAGTGCTGGTCGTCGTCGATCATGCGTGGTCGTCCTCGGTGTCGTGGTGCGTCGGATCGTGTGCTGGTGCCCGGGTTCGGCGCCGGGCCCGCCGCGCTCAGTCCTTCACGGCACCGGCCGTGACGCCCGCGGCGACGAACCGCTGCGCGACGACGAGCAGCACGGCCGCGGGGATGGACGCGATGACGGCGGTCGCCATGATCCCGTTCCAGTTCGTCGTCGTGGACCCGATGTAGCGGTACAGCCCGAGCGTGAACGGCACGATGCTGTTGCCCGACGTGAGCGAGTTCGCGTTGAGGAAGTCGGCCCACGCGAACAGGAACGAGAACAGCGCCGCCGTGACGATGGCGTTCCGGCTGAGCGGCACGACGATGGAGACGAAAGCGCGCCAGCTCGTGGCGCCGTCGATGCGGGCGGCCTCGAGCAGCTCGTCGGGGATCCCGAGCATGAACGCGCGCAGCACGATCACGGCGAACGGGACCGACGCGGTGGCGTCGGCGAGGATCAGACCCGGGTACGTGTTCAGCAGCCCGAGCGCGTTGTAGATCGCGAACAGGGCAGTGACGAGCACGATGCCCGGGATCATCTGCGCGAGCAGGAACACGAACATCACCGCGCCCGTGCCCCGCACCTTGAACTTCGCCATCGCGTAGGCCGCGGGCAGCGAGATCGCGAGCGTGAGGATCACGCAGCCGATCGAGATGACGAGGCTCGTCACCAGGTTCGGCAGCTGCGTCGAGATGGCCTGCGCGTACCCGTCGAGCGTGGGATCCGCGGGGAACAGGCTCGGGGTGCTCGAGATGAGGTCCTGGGGCTTCGTCAGCGAGACGTTGAGCATCCAGTAGAGCGGGAACAGCAGGACCGCGCAGATGGCGAGGCCGATGGCGGCGTTCGTCCACCGGCGGACCGGGGTGTCGATGGTGTTCACGACTGCGCCTCCTTGCGCTGGGCCCGCACGTAGACGAGGCCGAAGACGAGGGCGACGACCACGAGGATCTCGCCGGCCGCGGCGCCCACGCCGAAGTCGAGGTCGGTGAACGACTTCTCGTAGGCCCACGTGCTGAGGGTGTGCGAGCTGTTGGCGGGGCCGCCCTTGGTGAGGATCCAGATCACGTCGAAGACCTTGATCGTGTAGACGAGGCCGAGCAGCAGCGTCACCGCCGTGACGGGACGCAGCAGCGGCCAGGTGATGCTGCGGAAGGTGCGCCAGCGGCCGGCGCCGTCGAGCGCGGCGGCCTCGTAGAGGTTCTCCGGGATGCCCTGCAGACCGCCGTACAGCAGGATCATGTTGAACGGGATCCCGAGCCAGATGTTGGCGATGATCACCGACCACAGCGAGACCGACGGGTCGCTCAGCCAGCCGATCGGCGTGCCGAGCGCGGCGTTGATGATGCCGAACTGCTGGTCGAACATCCACCGCCAGGCCGTCGCCGAGACGATGAGCGGCAGCAGCCACGGCAGCAGGATCAGCGACCGGAACGTCGTGGACAGCGGGAACCTGCGGGTGAAGAACACCGCGAGCGCGAGCCCGATGGCGAACTGCCCCGCGAGCGAGACCACGGTGAAGACGACCGTGTGCCAGGCGATGGTCGCGAACAGGCTGTCGGTGAGGATCGTCACGTAGTTCTGGAACCCGACGTACGGCGCCTCGCCCGTGACGAACGCGCGCGGCCCGTACTCCTGCAGGCTCAGCAGGAAGCCGCGGATGATCGGGTAGACGAAGAAGATCGCGAGGAACGCGACGACCGGCGCCATGAAGCCGACGGCGGCGACGACGCTCACCGTGCGGTACGGCCGGCGGCGCGGAGGCCGCCCGTCGGCCGGGCCATCCGCCCCCGCGCCCCGGGTGGGGGCGAGGGGGCGGTCGATCACGCGGCCGCTCACTTCTTGAGCGTCGCCGCGGCGTCGTCGAGCGCGTCCTGGGGCGACTTGCTCCCGGTGAGCGCCTCCTGGATCGCCTGGTACAGCGCCTTCGAGGTGTCCGGGTAGGCGATGCCGAGGTCGGCGGTGCGGCCCTGCGCGACCGACACGGCGTCGACCCACGGCACGAGCTCCGGGTCCGACGACGCCTGCTCGGCGGCCGCGTCGGCGTACGGGGAGATGTACGACTGCCCGGCGGTCCAGTCGGCGAGGTTGGCCGGGTCGATCATGCACTGCGCGAACTCCGCGGCGGCATCCTGCTTCGCCTGGTCGCTCACCACGACCTCGACGAACTCGCCGCCGAGCGGGCTGGGCGCGGCGCCGCCGTCCGCCGCGGGGAGCGGGACGACGCCGTAGGGGAGCCCCGCCTCGTCCAGCGCGGAGAGCTGCCACGTGCCGTTGACCATCATCGCGAGCTTCCCGGCGAGGAACTGGTCGCGGATGTCCTGCTGGTTGGCGTTGACGTTGGCGCTCGACGCCTGGCCGCCCTCCACCAGGTCGGTCCAGAGGGTGAGCGCGCGGACGGCCTCGGGCGAGGAGATGTCGGAGAGGTCGGCTCCGGCTCCCCAGAAGAACGGGAGGAACTGGAACGTGCCCTCCTCGGTGCCGATCGCGGAGAAGCCGAGGCCCTGCACGTCGCCCTGGGTGGTCTTCGCGGCGGCGTCCTGGAGGCTCGCCCAGTCGGTGGGCGGCTCGACGCCCGCGGCCTGCAGCAGGTCCGTGTTGTAGAAGAGCGCGAGGGTGTTGGCGCCGATCGAGGATCCGTAGGTCTTCCCGTCGTACTGGCCGGCGGCGAGCACGTTGGGCAGCACCGCGGAGGTGTCTAGACCCGACTCGTCGTTCGGCACGAGGAGGCCGGTGTCGGCGAACCGCGCGATGGCCGGGTTGTCGAGCACGATGAGGTTCGGCGTGGTCTTCGACGACGCGGCCTGCAGGAACTTCGTCTCGTTGTCGGGGTTCTGCGTGCGCTCGATGGTGATGCCGGTGCTCGTCTCGCAGCCGCTGATGAGCTTCCCGTACGGCGAGGACGCGTCGTACTGGGTGAAGCTGTCCCAGAGGGTGAGCGAGGACGCGTCCGAGCCGCCCCCTCCCCCCGTGGAGCAGCCGGTGAGGGCCAGGCCTGCGGTGACGACGGCGGTGGCCGCCAGGGCGGTGCGGGTGCGTGTCTTGTTCACGGTATTCCTCTCTGAATACGTACCTGTGCGCCCGGGTCCGTCTCCGTCCGCGGCGGCGATGCCGGGAGGAGCGGCCCGTGACGGCGGCTTGTCGGCGAGCCTAGGAGTTTTGGAGAACCGGTTCAACACTTTCGGCGAACCGGTTCTCCATCCGTGATCTCGCGGCTAGGCGCGTGAGGTCGGTGCCACCGTCGGCGGGCGTCGGCGCGGGCGGGATCCCGGCGGATCAGGCGCGCGCGGACGCGGAGCGGAAGGCCGTCCCGCCCACGCCGGGCACGTGCGGCCCGGTGGATCCGAGGTCGCCCAGCACCGCGGGCAGCAGCTCGACGACGCCGGGCTCCGCCGTGCCCGCGAGCTCGTCGACGGCGAGGCCGATGGCGCGACGCACCATCTCGTCGCCGGGGAGGTCGATCACCGTGAGCGGCAGCGCGGACGCGCGCATGACCACCTCGGGCGCGACCGTGATGAGCGAGCAGTCCTCGGGGATCCGGACGCCGCGCGCCCGCAGCGCCGCCGCGATCGGCTCGAGCTCGCCCGGCGTGTGCGCGACGATCGCGCTCGCGCCGGGGAGGGCGTCGCGCGCGGCGTCGAGCCACCGCTCCGCCGCGTCGTCGCCGACCGCGGAGGGGACGATGGCGCCCTCGATCCCGTGGTGCGCGCACCGCTGCGCGAAGCCGCGTCGGAAGCGCACCGCGAAGCCCATCTCCGTCTCGGCGGCCGGCGCGTTCGAGCCGAGCAGCGCGATCTCCCGGTGCCCGAGCGCGACCAGGTGGTCGACGGCGACGCGGCCCGCCTCCTCGAAGTCGAGGTCCACCGCGCTGAACGCGGACGGCCGGCCGGGGTGCCCGACGAGGACGGTGGGGAGGCCGATGGCCTGGAGCACGGGGATCCGCGGGTCGTCGTCGCGGATGTCCATCACGACGAGCGCGTCGGCGAGCACGTCCCCCCGCAGCTCGTCCTCGCCCTTGCCCATGATGAGCAGGTCGAAGCCGCGCAGGTTGGCCTCGTACATGCCGGCCCGGACGAAGCGCATGAACACCTCGATGTCCGACTCCCGGGACGCCGGGTCGATGGAGGCGAGGAAGCCGAGGATGTTGGTGCGGCGGAGCGCGAGGGCGCGGGCCGCGGGATCCGGCCGGTAGCCGAGCTTCGAGACGCTCGCGAGCACGCGCTCCCGGGTGGCGTCGGGCAGCTTCTTCTTGCCGGAGAGCACGTAGGAGACCGTGCTGCGCGCGACGCCCGCGTCGGCAGCGACGTCGCGGATGGTCACCATGCGCTCAGGCTACCCAGCATCCGAGGGCGCGTTCGTCGCTATCGGGAGGCCTCGCGCGACCCCGTCGACCCGCGCACCCGCAGCTCGAAGCCCATGGTCTCGGTGCGGAAGGGGCCCGCGTCCGCGCCCCGTTCGATCCGCTCGGCCAGCATCTCGACAGCGCGGCGCGCGATGGCCCGGCGGCCGGGCGACACCGTGGTGAGCGGCGGCTGCGCGAATCGCGAGTCCTCCGTGTCGTCGAGGCCCGCGACGGCGACGTCCTCCGGGACGCGGATGCCGCGCTCCTGGAGCATCCACTGGGCGCCGAGCGCGAGGGAGTCGTTGAAGCCGAACACGGCGTCGACCTCGACGCCGTCGTCGAGGAGGCGGGCCATCGCGGCGGCGCCGGACTCCCGGCGCCAGGGGCCGGGATCCACCTGGAGGCGCGGGTCGAGCGCGATGCCGGCCGCGGTCAGCGCGTCCTCGGCGCCGCGGAGCCGGAGCGCGGATCCCGACGGCTCGTCCGCGTCGCGCACGCCGATGAGCGCGATCCGCCGCCGGCCGGTCTCCACGAGGTGCGCGACCGCGGCGCGCGCGGCGTCGCGGTCGGCGATGAGCACCTGGTCCGCGAGCCCCTCGAGGAAGCGCTGGCCGATCATCACGAGCGGCACGTTCAGGTCGATGAGGCCCGCGTCCTCCTGGTGCAGGGCGAGCGGCTCGTAGATCACGCCGTCGAGCACCTGGCGGTGCAGTCCCGAGAGCGCGCCGATCTCGCGGTCGCGCCGGCCCGCCGTGGTCTCGACGAGCACGCTGAGGCCGAGCTCGTCGGCCGCGTCGATGACGTCCTGCGCGAGCGGCGCGAGGTAGGCGCTGTCGAGCTCGGGGATCACGAGCGCGATCATGCGCGACCGGCCGGAGCGCAGGTTCCGGGCCGACGCGTTCATCCGGTACCCGAGCTCGGCGACGGCCGCCTCGATCCGCGCCCGCGTCTCGTCGCGCATGTACGGGTAGCCGTTGAAGAAGTTGCTGACGGTCTTGATGGAGACGCCGGCGGCCTTCGCGACGTCGCTCATCGTGGCCGCCATCCGCTCCCCCTCGTGTCGCCGTCCGCCGCCGGTCCCTGGCGGGCCGGCGCACACAGCGCCCAGCCTCGCACGCCGGGCGTCCGGGCGCTGTGGCGCCGTGGCCCGGGGGCGGTCGTCACCGGCGGTCGGACATCACGCGCGTCTCGCTCGGCGTCGAGCATGTCGACGAGCACCGTCGATCGCGTCGGACGGCTGATCGCGAGCACGTGCCGTCGAGAGGCAGCCGGCACGTCCAGGACGGCCCCGCTCCCCCGGTCCGCACCCATGACCGTCAGGCTGGCTGCCGTTCGATGAACGCTGCCATCCACGGGACGGTGAAGGCGATGCGTCCGTGTTCGGGCGCGTAGATGATGCCCTTGTCGGTGAGGTTCTGGCGGATCTTGCTGAGGCGCTGGGTGGTGCGGTCGAGGCGGCGTGCCACGTCGGCGGTCTTCGATCCGGTGTCGCCGTCGGCGGCCATGGCGCGGAGGTACTCCTTCTCGAGCGGCGTGGCCCGGTCCCAACGGGTGCGGTAGAAGCCGTCGTCGAGGTGCCGGAGGGCCAGCTCAGCGCCGTTCTGGGCGTCGTCCCGGGAGATCGGAGATGACGCGGCCTCGAGCCACGCCTCCGAGCCGTGCTCCTGGAGGAAGTAGGGGTACCCGCCGGTGAGCGTCACCACGAGTTCGATGGCGTCGTCGGTCCAGGTGACGCCCTCGTCGCTGGCGGGGACCGTGAGGGCTGCCGCGGCGGCTTCCGGTTCGAGCTCGCGGATGTTGCGGTACTGGAACAGGCGCTCGGAGTAGGACTTGGCCTCGGCGAGGCGGGTGGGGAGGCTCGGCAGCCCGGCGAGGACGAAGAGGATGGGCGCCTGTCGCTGGGATGCCCGGTGGGCGACGGCGCAGATGGCCACGAGCTCGTCGGGGGTGAGGTCCTGGGCCTCGTCGATGAGGATGGCGAGGCCGAGACCGTCGTCGCGGACCGCGCCGAGGATGCCGTCGACGACGGTGGTGAGGTCGAGTTCGATGTCGCCGGAGTCGGCCAGCTCGGCTTCGACGTCGTCGAGCGTGAGCCCGAAGGTGGTGGTGCCGTCGGCGTCCACGCGTGCGGAGAACGAGAGGGCGGTCTTCAGCGCGCGGAGGAAGGGCCGCTTCCGGTTCCGTCGGGCGATGCGGGCGACGTGGCCCTGGAGGGCGGAGGCGAGAGCGCCGCGCATGGACGTCCCGGCGGCGGCTTCGATCTGGGCGACGACCCATCCCGCGTTCTCGGCCTCACCGGACATCTCGCTGAGCAGCACGGTCTTGCCGACGCCACGGAGCCCGTAGAGGACGAGGGAGCGGGGAGCTCGTCCGGCTGCGGCGCGTGCCACCGAGATCCGCCAGGTCTCGAGCTCGGCGTCGCGGCCGACGAGTGCGGGCGGTCGTGCGCCGGCACCCGGCGCGTAGGGGTTGGAGGTGCTGTCCATGCGGATCTCCCTTCTTCTCCCCGTGTCTGTCAGATCTTGACAGACAACGGGATATCTCGGGAGAACTGCGTCAGTACGACGGCGAGACGCGACCGGGCAGCGGATGCCGTCGCCGCCCCGGAAAGGCGCTGACCCCGTCTCCTGACGCGGTCGCATCCCCTGTGCGGCGGAGCGAGCAGCCGCCTACGCCCGAGGTCGAGGGTCGCGGGGTTCGCGTGCAGGCCTACGGCGGCAGCGACGTCGCCTTCACCGTGGGCATCGTCGCCGTCGATCCAGGTGCTGTGGCCCGTGGCGCAGTGGGCGCATTGCGGGACGTGGCCCACTGGGCTCGGACCACCTGCGCGATGGCCACGGTGGCGGCAGGCGCCCCTACTTCACGGCGCCGCTGATGAGCCCGGCCACGTAGTACCGCTGCAGCAGCAGGTACAGCACGACGCACGGGATCACCGTGACGGCGACACCCGTCTGCATCAGCCCCCAGTCGACCGCGTTGTTCTGGCCGGCCGAGAGGATGTTGAGGCTCACCGGCAGCGTGTAGAGGCTCTGGTCGGTGATGAGGATGAGCGTCGCGAAGAAGTCGTTCCACGCCGAGAAGAAGGTGAGGAGCGCGGTCGACACGATGCCGGGGATCGCGATGGGCAGCATCACCCGGCCCATCGCCTGCAGCGGCGTGTTCCCGTCGATGAGCGCCGCCTCCTCGAGGCTCGCGGGCACCGCGGCGAACGAGTTCCGCATCAGGAAGATGCCGAACGGCAGGTTGAACGTGGCGAGCACGAGCGCGAGGCCGACGAGGCTGTTGTCGAGGTCCAGCTCGATGAGCGTCAGGAACAGCGGCGTGATGATCGCCTGGAACGGGATCATGAACGTGATCAGCACGACGAAGAACACCACGTCGCTCCCCCGGAACGGCAGCCGCGCGAAGGCGTAGCCGGCGAGGGTCGAGACCACGATCGTGATCGCCGTCACCAGCAGCGACACGAAGACGCTGTTCCGGAGGCTCGTCAGGAGGTCGAGCCCGCCGGTCGGCGTGAGGAGCCGCTGCACGTTGCCGAAGCCGATCGAGCCGTCCTGCGCGGTGAGCGCGGTGCCGAGCATGATCCCGAGCGGGTAGAGGAAGAGGAGCGCGACGCAGCCGCACGCGACGTACCAGGCGAGGCGCGGCATGGAGGCGCGCACGGCGCCGAGGCCGCGGGCGTCGCGGTCGCGGACGGCACGGGTCGGGGGCGCGCCCTCGGCGCAAGCGGAGGAGGCGGGGCGGGCGGGGGCGGAGGTGCTCATGAGTGGTCCGAGTTCCGGAGGAGCAGCATCTGGGCTGCGCTGACGAGGCCGAGGACGACCATGAGGATGATGGAGAGCGCGGCCCCGTAGCCGAGGTCGAGCCGGATGAACGAGGAGCGGTAGATCTCGTAGACCGCCGTGATGGTGCCGTTGTCCGGCCCGCCCGCGGTCATGATGTAGAACTGGTCGAACGCCAGCAGCGACCCGGCCACGCTGAACACCAGCACGAGCGCGAGGGTCGGCCGCAGCAGCGGCAGCGTGATGTGGAAGAACCGCTGCCAGCGCGTGGACCCGTCCACCTCGGCCGCCTCGTTCACCTCCTGCGGGATCGACTGGAAGCCCGACAGCAGGAGCAGCATCTGCAGCCCCGCGGACTTCCACGCGACCATGCTCACGACCACGAGGAACGCGGTCACGGATCCGCCGAACATGTTCGTCGACACGTCCACGAGCCCGACCCCTGCGAGCGCCTTCATGGTCGGCCCGATCACCGGCTGCCACATGAAGAGGAAGAGGTAGCTCGCGGAGGCGAGGCCGACGACGACGGGCAGGAAGAAGATCGACTGGAAGATCCGGGCCGTGCGGGTGCGGCGCTGAATGAGGAGCACCAGCACGAGGCCGATCACGAGGAGCACCGGGGTCACGACCGCCGTGTAGACCAGCGTGAAGCCGACCGCCTCGAGGAACGCCTGGTCCTGGAACGCCTCGACGTAGTTCGCGAGCCCCGTGAAGGCGCGGTTGCCGAGCAGCGGCCAGGTGTACGTGCTCATCGCGATGGTGCGCATCAGCGGCCAGATGAAGAACGTGACGAGCATCACGAGGGCGGGCAGCACCAGGAGGATCCCGGTGCGGCGCCGCCTCCTCGCCATGCCGCCGCGGTCGCGCACCGCGCTGCGGGCCGGGGACGCGACGGCGCCCTCCAGCCGGGTGATCACGGGTGCGGTCACTTCTCGTCCTCCTCGACGTAGACGACGGAGTCGAGGATGCGCTGCGCCTCGGCCTGGGCCTCGCGCTGCGCCTCCGGGATCCCGCCGCCGAACACGGACTGCGAGATCAGGTTGACCCAGACCCCGTTGTTGTCGTTGAACAGCTCGTTCTCGACCGGGCTGAACGGCACGTGGCCGACCCGGAGCGCGTCCGCGAAGACGGAGTAGCGCGGGTCCTGCGGCACGTAGACCTCGTCGAGCAGGTCGGTGCGGATGGGGACGACCGACTGCTCGGCGAGGATCGTCTGCGCCTCCTCGCCCGTCGCCCACTCGACGAACTCCCACGCCGCGTCGACGTCGTCCGAGCCCTCGAGGATGGTGAGGGTGTCGCCGCCGCCGAAGGACGCGGATCCGCCGTCCTTCCCGGGCAGCGGGGTGACGCCGAAGTCGACCTTCCCGCCCGCGACGAGCGAGCCCATGGTGGCGGTGCCGTCGGCGATCATGCCGACGGTGCCCTGCTGGAACGCGGTCGCGGTGTTGGGGCCCGCGTCGGTGCGCGCCAGGGACGGCATGCTGCCGTCGGTCCACATGCCGCGCATCAGCTCGAGGGCCTCCGTAACCTCCGGGCTGTCGAGCGTGGCGGTGCGGCCGTCGGCCGAGAGCACGTCGCCGCCGCCGCCCCAGATCAGCGGCGTGAAGCCGAAGATGAGGCAGCCGCCGCACGCGCCGGGGATGGAGTAGCCGTAGGTGCTGTCGCCGAGCTCGGTGATCGCCTTCGCGGCGGCGCGGATCTCCGCGTGCGTCGACGGCGGATCCTCCGGGTCGAGCCCGGCCTCGGCGAAGAGCGTCTTGTTGTAGAAGAGGACGGACGCGTCGCCGGTGAACGGCACGGCGTAGGTGCGGTCGTCGAACACCGAGACCGACGCGTGCGCGGGGCTGAAGTCGTCCGCGTAGCCGAGCGCGTCGACGCGGTCGGTGATGTCGACCAGCGCGCCGGCCTGCGCGAAGTACGGCGTGAAGACGAGGTCGAGCGCGGCCACGTCCGGCGGGTCGCCGCCGGCGATGGAGGTCGCGAGCTTCTGCACGTAGCTGGGCGACGGCACGAGCGTGATCTCGACCTGCGTCTCGTGCGTCGCGTTGTACGCCTCGGCGAGCGGCTCGACGAGCGCCTTCTCGTAGTCGCGGATCCAGAGCGTGACGGTGCCGTCGTCGGCGTCGCCCGCTCCCGCGGAGCATCCGGTGAGCGCGAGGCCCGTGATCATGAGGGTCGCCGCGGCGCCCAGCCTCGTCGTGGTCCGCTTCATCGCGCTCCTCGTGTCCGTGACGTGTCGGCCCCGAGAGGCTCGGCCCGGAGGCCGCACGCGCCGCCATGGCGCCTTCTACATCGTTGTACTAGATTATGTGCATCGATGTACTGCCCGTTAAGGGCAGGTCGATCCGGGCCCGGCACCGCCGCCGCGTCCGCACGCCGAGAGCCGAGGATCCCGATGACCGCACTCCCCGCCGCCGCGCACCCCGCCGTGATCGGCGCCGTCCAGGGCTTCCCGCTCTCCGCCGTGCGCCTCGGCGACGGACCGCTCCGGCACGCGCAGCTCACCGACGTCGAGTACGTGCTGCGCCAGGATCCCGACCGGCTGCTCGCGCCGTTCCTCCGCGAGGCGGGGCTCGAGTCCCCCGTGCCGAGCTACGGCAGCTGGGAGGCGATCGGCCTCGACGGCCACGTCGGCGGTCACCACCTCTCCGCGCTCGCGCAGCTGCACGCCGCCACGGGCGACCCGCGCCTGCTGCCCCGGCTCGAGCACATGCTCGACGTGCTCGAGCGCTGCCAGGAGGCGGCCGGCGACGGATGGCTCGGCGGCGTGCCCGACGGCCGGGAGTTCGGCCGCACCATCGCGGAGGGCCGGATCGAGGCGGACACCTTCGACCTCGAGGGCAGGTGGGTGCCGCTCTACAACCTGCACAAGACGCTCCGCGGGCTGCTCCACGCGCACGAGCACACGGGATCCGCCCGCGCCCTGCGCATGGCCGCGGGGCTGGCCGACTGGTGGCTCGGCGTCTCGGCGCACCTCGACGACGACCGGTTCGAGGGGATGCTCGCCACCGAGCACGGCGGCATGTGCGACGCCTTCGCGACGCTCGCGGGGATCACGGGCCGTGACGACCTGCTCGCCGAGGCACGGCGGTTCGCGCAGCGCGCCCTCGTGGATCCGCTCGCCGCCGGCCGCGACGAGCTCGACGGGCTGCACGCCAACACGCAGATCCCCAAGGTCATCGGCGTCGAGCGCCTCGGCCGGATGACGGGCGACGCGCGCCTGCTCGCCGCCTCCGACGCGTTCTGGGACTCGGTCGCTCACCGGCGGAGCGTCGTGATCGGCGGCAACAGCGTGCGCGAGCACTTCCACCCGTCGCGCGACTTCGCGCCCATGGTGCTCGACGAGCAGGGCCCGGAGACCTGCAACAGCTACAACATGCTCGAGCTCGCACGGCTGCGGTTCGAGCGCACCGGGGATCCGGCGATCCTCGACCAGGTCGAGCGCACGACCCTCGGCCACGTGCTCTCCACGCAGCACCCCGAGCACGGCGGGCTCGTCTACTTCACCTCGCTCCGACCGGCGCACCACCGCGTGTACTCCGTGGCCGAGGAGTCGATGTGGTGCTGCGTCGGCACCGGCATGGAGAACCACGCGCGCTACGGCGAGCAGGTGTTCGCGCGCGCGGGGGACGACGCGCTGCTCGTGGACCTCTACGTGCCGGCCGAGCTCGACTGGGCGGAGCGGGGGATCCGCGCGCGCATCGCGGGCGACGTGGCGCGCGACGGCCGGATGACGGTGACCGTCGAGGCCGACGCGGAGGTGGACCTCGAGCTGCGGCTCCGGCAGCCCGGCTGGGCGACGTCGATGGAGGTGCGCGTCGACGGCGCCGCCTCCCCCGTCGTGCCCGCGCCCGGCGCCGCCTACGCGTCGCTCCGGCGGACGTGGTCGGCGACGACGGTCGTGACCGTGGAGCTCGGCATGGAGGTGCGGGCCGAGCGCCTGCCCGACGGATCCGCGTGGACGTCGTTCCGGTACGGACCGGTGGCGCTCGCCTCGCGCGACGGCGTCGACGGGATCGGCGACGGCGTCGCGGGCTCGCTCGCGGAGGACTCGCGCATGGGCCACGTGACGCCCGCCACGAAGGTGCCGCTCGAGCGCGCGCCCGTGGTCACCGCGGTCGATCCGGCCGACGCCGTGACGCTCGTCGATCGTCCCGCGCTCGCGTTCCGGCTCGACGCGTGGCGGGACGGCGGGCGGGTGTCGGTCGCGCTGGAGCCGTTCGCGGGGATCCACGACGAGCGGTACACGCTGGTGTGGCCCACCGGCGCCGAGCCCGAGGCGCGCGTCGCCGAGCTGCGCGCCATGGACGCCGCGGGCACCGACGACGACGTGGTCGACGAGGTGGCCGCGGGCGAGCAGCAGCCCGAGGTCGACCACGGCTTCCGCGGCGAGGGCACGCGGGCGGGCGGCGCCGACGGCGTGCACTGGCGGAGCGCGACCGGTTGGTTCTCGTACGAGCTGCGGGATCCCGGCGGCACGGCCACCGTCGTGCGCGTGCGGCTGCGGCGCGAGGCGGGGACGGGCGATGCCGCGGGCTCCGCCCCCGTCGTCGGCCAGTCGATCCGCGTCGGCGGCGTCGAGGCGGAGGCCGACCCGCGCGAGCTCGGCGGCGAGGCCGACGACGACGCGCTCGACGTGCGGATCACCGACGCCATGCGCGCCGGATCCCCCGCCGGAGCGATCGCAGTGTCGGTGCACGCGCTGCCGGGTGGGCGCACGCGGGACGTGCTCGGGATCCAGCTCCGGCGCTGATCCGCCGACGACGAGGGGCCCGGACGATCCGCCCGGGCCCCGCGTCGTGCGCCTCGTCCGCTACGCGGAGACGGCCTGCAGGTTGCGCTCGATGTGCGCGTGGAACGCCTGCAGCCAGGTGAGGAGGAACTCCTCCGTGCCGGCGTTCGAGATCTCGCCCTCGGGCGAGATGAGGCCCTCGGTGGTCTGGATGTACGCCTCGGGCTGCGACAGCTCGGGCGAGGCGAGGTACGACAGGATGCTGCGGAGGTGCTGCTGCGCGACGGCCGTGCCGACGGAGCCGATGGACGTGCCGATGACGGCGCTCGGCTTGCCCTGGAACGCGTTCTCGCCGTAGGGGCGGCTCGCGAAGTCGAGCGCGTTCTTGAGGACGCCGGGGATCGAGCGGTTGTACTCGGGCGTCGCGATCAGGATCGCGTCGGCGTCGGCGATGGCCGCCTTGAAGTCGTCGGCGACCTGCGGGTAGTCCCCGTCCATGTCGGCGCTGTAGAAGGGCAGCGGCTGGATCGGGATCTCGGTGAGCTCGAGGCCGGCCTGCGCGCCGAGGCGCTTCAGCGCGAGCGACAGGGCCCGGTTGATGGAGGTGGACGACAGGCTGCCGACGAGGTAGCCGACGCGGTACGTGGTGCTCATGGGGTGCTCCTTCCCGCACGGATCAGTTCCATGCGCGCGCATGGAGCCTAGCGGCGGCGGGTGGACGCCACCCGGGTGCCGTGCCTCGGCGGCTAGTTGAGCGCCTTGCCGCCGGTGGTCAGCGGCTCGGCCGAGCTGGGGGTCAGCGCGAGCGCGAGACCGGAGAGGCCGATCCCGAAGAAGAGGAAGTCGTCGACGACGGTGAAGCCGGTGGGCGTGAGGCCGCCGAGCTCGTCGTCGAGGATGCTCAGCACGCCCAGGAGCGTGAACAGGCCGCCGAACGCCGCGAGCGTGGCCCGGATCGCGCCCGGTCCGAGCTGACGGGTGCCGGCGACGAGCAGCACGACCGCGCTCAGGAGGTAGAGGACGTCGACGAAGATGTCGACGTTGAGGACGCCGAGCAGGTGCGACCCCTCGATGAACAGCCCCACGAAGCCGTGGCCGCCGAGCACCGCCGCGACCATCACCATCCACGCCTTGCCCATGGCATCCGTCCCCTCGATCTGTCCGGCCCGCCGCGCGGCGGACATCACGTCCATGCAACCGGGCCGGGCGGGCGGCGCCAAGGGCGGGGGTCGCGACTCCCAGGATCCGTTGACGTCCGCCGCCGATGCTCCCCTGGCCCTCGACCCTGGGCATCCGCTGACCCCCTGCACACTGCTCGATCCCGGGCGTAGCGTCCAGCTCACAGGCAGCGGCCGCCTCGCGGGCGGCCGTCCAACGACTCGGGAGAAGCACCATGTCAGAACGCAACACCGTCATCAGGAGCATGCACGACCTCGGCCTCGCGGCCTGGTTCGGCGGATCCCTCATGGGCGCGGTCGGCCTCAACGGCGCCGCGGCCGCCGCCAAGCAGCCGCAGGAGCGCGTGCGCCTCTCCTCCATCGGCTGGGCCAAGTGGGCGCCCGTGCAGCTCGCCGCCCTCGGCGCGCACGCCGTCGGCGGACTCGGCCTCATCTACGCCAACAAGGGCCGCCTCGCAGCCCAGGGCGAGGCCCGCACCAACACGAACGTCAAGACCGTGCTGACCATCGCCGCCGCCGGCACGACGCTGTACTCGGCACTCGTCGGCGGTCGCATGGCGAAGCACGCGGACGAGGCCCCGAAGGGCACGACCGAGCCCGGCGCCGCCGTCTCCGACGAGCTCGCCAGCGCCCAAAAGCAGCAGAAGGTGCTCCAGTGGGCGATCCCCGCGCTCACCGCGGTGCTCGTCGTGCTCGCCGCCCAGCAGGGCGAGCAGCAGCGCCCGGTCGCCGGCTGGATCGACCGCTTCAAGAGCTAGTCACGACGCACGGACGACGGCGGGGTGCCTGAGGGCGCCCCGCCGTCGTGCTGTCCGCGGTGCGGCGGACCCCTGTGCGCGATCCGGCCCCGCATACCGGTAGCCGGGCGCCGGATCCCAGCGCTGTGCGGGCCCGAAGGCATTGCGCACGACGGATGCGGGGTGGATCGTGGGCACCGCGGATGCTCATGGACGAGCCGTGCTCACCGCCGACCTCCTCGGAGCGTGCCCATGTTCGACAGGTAGCCGATCAGCCCGGCGAGCGGCAGGAGCGCGCGGGCCGAGGCCGCGGACCCCGCCGCCCGCATCCGGCACGGCGGCCGGGCGCGCATCGCCCTGAGAAGCGTGACGAACGCCCCGCCGGGAACGTCCACTCCATGACACGCGATCGGATCCCGGTCGCGCAGGACGGAGGATCCATGAGCACCGCATCCGCGCCCGACGGGCGCCACCGCGAGGCGTCCCCCCTGCACGCGCTGCGCCCGCCGCACGACGAGCGGGCCCGTGGCGGGCTGCCGCACGCCCGCCCGCACGACGGCGACGCCACCGTCGACACCATCGCGCCCCACGAGGGCGGCGCGGGCGCCGACGCCCGGGCCGGCGACCTCGGCGAGTGGGCCGCGGAGGCCCCGGCACCCGCGCTGCGCCGCGGCCACATGTCCGGCACCGACATCGACGAGGCCGTCGCGCGCTACGCCGCGCTCCACCCGGGCACCGAGTTCCACGCGACGAAGGGCCCGGGCGACTTCGCGTACCGGTACTCGTTCGTCGGCGACGAGAACGTGACGCTCCGCTCGTCGACCTTCCCGGCCGAGCACTGGGGCCGGCTGCCCGCGCTGCCCGACTACGTCGTCGCCTGGTGGCGCGAGGGATCCGGCGCCGTCGACGTCGGCTCGCACGAGGTGCGCTCGAGCGGATCCCGCCCGTTCCTCCTGCCCTCCGGCCGGTCGTTCACCTTCCGCTGCGCCCCCAGCGTGCAGAACCTCGTGCACATCGACGCGACCTTCCTCGAGGAGACCGCCGCGGAGCTGCACGAGGGGCGCTCCCGCCCGCTCGTCTTCGACCACGCCCGCGAGCCCGGCGCCGAGCGGACCACCGCCTGGCGGCACGCCGTCGGGGAGGCGAGCCCGGTCCTCCAGGACGCCACGTCGAGCCCGCTGCTGCGGATGCAGGCCGGCCTCCTCGTCGCGCGCGCCACGCTCCAGCTGTTCCCGTGGCACGACGTGCCGTTCAGCGCCGAGATGCGGGCACCGCGCATGAGCGCCGTGCGCACCGCGATCGAGTACCTGCACCACCACGCCGATCGGCCCATCACGCCGGCGGACGCGGCGCGGGCCGCGGGGATCAGCACGCGCGTGCTCCAGCTGGCCGTGCGCCGCTACGAGGACACGACCCCGAGCGCGCTGCTCCGCGGGATCCGGCTCGACCGCGTCCGCGCCGAGCTGCGCGACGCGTCGCCCACCACGACCACCGTGCGGGCGGTCGCCGAGCAGTGGGGCTTCGGCCACCTCGGCCGCTTCGCCGCCTCCTACGCGGAGCGCTTCGGCGAGCTGCCGAGCGCGACGCTGCGCGGCTGACGGACGGAGAGGCCATCCGCTCCCGCCCCGATCCGTGTCCGGCAGGCGAAGCGCCGCCCGCGCTCCCTGGGAGTCGCCTGAACCGCGTGCCGAACCACCCGGTCCATGCGTCTGAATGACGAGGCGGGATCGCGAGGCACCCTCCGATCCGCGCCACGCAGCTGCACCACCATCACCGTCCGACCACCACGAGAGAGAGACACCATGTCGAGCATCACCCCCACGTCCGCGTCCACCGGCGTCACCGGCACGACCGGCACCACCGGCGGCAAGAACACCATCGCCGACGGCGTGATCGAGAAGGTCGCCGGCATCGCGGCCCGCCAGGTGGCCGGCGTCCACGACCTCGGCAACGGCGCGGCCCGTGCCGTCGGCGCGATCCGCAACGTCATCGGCCAGCAGGACCGCGGCCAGGGCATCTCCGTCGAGGTCGGCGAGACCCAGGTCGCCGTCGACGTCACGCTCATCGCCGAGTACCCGGTCGACCTGCAGCAGGTCGCCGACGACGTGCGCACCGCCATCACCGAGGCCATCGACCAGGTCGTCGGCATGGAGGTCACCGAGGTCAACGTCACCATCAGCGACGTGAACCTGCCGTCCGACAAGTCGTCCGACGACGACGCGGCCGAGAAGCGCGTCCAGTGACCCCCACCGTCACGGGCCTCCTCGTCGGGGCGGTCCTCGCGCTCTCCGGTCTCGCCTTCGGCTTCGGGGGCTTCCTCCTCGTGCTGATCTTCATGGCCGCGGGCTTCGGCGTCGGCCGCGTCCTCGAGGGCAAGCTGGACGTCCGCGGCCTCGCCGACGCCCTCCGCGGGCGCCGGTCGTCGTGAGCACCGCGATCGCGGCTCCCGGGACGCCCGGCACCGCGTCGCAGGCGACCCGCGGCCGCACGACGATCGCGCCGCGCGCCGTGCGCCGCGTGGTCTCCGCCGTCACCGCGGACGCCCTCGAGGTGCCGGCCGGCGACGTCTCCGTCACGCTGACGGACGCCGGCGGCAAGCTCGCCGTCGAGGCGCGCACCCCCATCCGCGTCCCCGCGCTCTCGGACCGCCCGGTCCGCGAGGGGTCGCTGGTGGAGCGCCTCACCGCCGCGCAGACCGAGGTCCGCGAGCGCGTGCTCGGCCTCACGGGATCCACCGTGGGCCGGGTCGACCTCCGGATCACGGGCGCGCGCATCCAGGAACGCAGGAGGGTCTCATGAGCACCGACAGCACCTACCGCCGCCTCGTGCGGCGGGAGACGCACTCGTCGCGCGCCGGGATCGCCATCACGCTCGCCGTGCTGCTGATCCTCGTGCTCGCCTGGCTCGGCACCGAGTCGGTCCTCGCGGCCGTCGGCACCGCGCCGCTGCTCCTCGCGCCCGCCGACCTCGCGTCGGCGACGCTCGACGCCGCGTCGGCCCCGGCAGGCGCCCTCGTCGCGGTCGGCGTCGTGGTGGCGGTCGTCGGGCTGATCCTCGTGATCGTGGGGATCAAGCCCGGCAGCCGCGGCCGCCGCGGCGGGAGCGTCGGACGCACCGCGGCCGTCGTCGACGACCGCGTCATCGCCCGCTCCGTCGCCCTCACCGCCAGCTACGCGGGCGAGGTGTCGCCCGACCAGGTGGACGTCTCGGTCTCGAAGCGCCAGGTGCTCGTCCGGCTCACGCCCTCCACGGGCTACACGCCGGACCGGGCCGCCATCGAGCAGGCCGTCCGGGCCGAGCTCGACGGCTACGACTACACGCCGAGGCTCACCGCCAAGGTGACGCTCGCGAAGGACGGGAAGGTGGGCTCATGACCAGCACGAACAGGGCGCTGAACCGCCTCCTCGTCATCGTGGTCGGGCTGGTCCTGATCGCGGCCGGGGTCGCCCTCGGCGCCGGCAGCCTCCTGCCCGACGTCCAGTCCACGGTCTCCGGCGCGGCGTCCGACGCGAAGCAGCCGGTCGGGGACGCGCTCTCCGGCGGGCAGCCGTGGATCCCCTGGGTCGTCGCGCTGGTCGCGCTCGTGCTCATCGTGGTCCTCGCCTGGTTCGCGCTCCGCCAGGGGCACGGCCGCACCGGGACGCTCGTGCGCCTCCAGGGCGGACGCGACGCCGGGTCGCCCACGGGCGGATCGGTCGTCATCGACGCGAAGCTCGCCGAGCAGCTGCTCGTCGACGCCCTGCGCGACGACCCGGCGATCGTGTCGGTCGACGTCACGGCGTTCGAGGTGGCGCACGGCACGACGCTGCGGGTCACCGCGGTCGCCCGCCGCGGCGTCTCGCCCGTCGCGGTCCGCCGTACGGTCGACGAGGCCGTCACCCGGCTCGACGCCGTGCTCGGCACCGAGGTGCCGGTCGTCATCCAGATCACCGGCGGCCTCCGCTCGAGCATGACGAGCGAGACCCGCCTGGCCTGATCCCTGCTGCCGCCCCGGTCACGGATCCTCCGCGATCCGTGCCGGGGCGGCCGTCTGTCACCTGCAACAGAGAAGAGACGCACCATGACCGACGACAGCTCCTCCCGCGGCGGCTGGCTGGGCGGATCCTTCGCCCAGAAGGCCGTCGACCCCCTGCTCCGCGCGGTGCGCGCCGAGATCGACTCCGCGAAGCGCGAAGTCGGCGAGCGCGCCCGGTCCGCCCGCTCGGGCGCGATCATGCTCGGCGCGGGCGTCGCCCTCGCGCTCGTCTCGCTGGGGCTCCTGGCCGCCGTGATCGTGGCGCTCCTGCTGCTCGCGCTGCCGCTGTGGGCGGCGACGCTCATCACGCTGGCGCTCTTCGGCATCGCGACCGCGGTCGTCGTCCGCCTCGGCCTCGCGCGGCTCTCCCGCGGGGTGCCGCCCGTGCCGTCGGACACGCTGCACCACGCGCGCGACCGCATGCGCCCCGGCGACCGGGGTGCGGGCGGCGACGGATCCGACGGGCCGACCGGGCCCGCGGGATCCGCCGGATGACGCACCGCCCGCTCCGCCCGCCGCCCGGCCTCCCTGTGGACGCCGGGCGGCGGCGCGCATCGGCCTCACGTACGGTGACCGTTCACGCCCGCACGGCCCGGCGGCACCACGCGTCGCCATCCGGCCGTCGAACAACCGCAGACCGCCGTCCCCCGGACTCGTCGCCCGCCACGCGGGCGGTCTGATCGGCGGTCCGGCATGGGAGGCACACCGATGAACCTGTCCCGACGCCCCGTCCTGTCCCGACGCTCCGTCCTGGGCGGCGCACTCGCCGCCGTCCCCGTCGCCCTCGTCGCCGCGGGTCCCGCGCACGCCGACGAGGCCACGACCCCCGCACCGCCCATCCCCGAGACGCCCCTCGCGTCGAACGGCCGCCCGGTCGTCCGTGACATCCAGGAGCAGCTGGTCGCGCGCTACGGCGCCCGCACCGGCTTCCCGGCCGTCACCACCGACGGCGTGTGGACGGGCGACGCGCACAAGGCGCTCATCCACGCGCTCCAGCTCGAGATGGGCATCGACGAGGCCACCGCCAACGGCGCCTTCGGCCCCCTCACCCGCACCACGCTGCAGGAGCAGGCGACCCTCCAGGTGGGATCCGCCGACACCACCGGCTACCTCGTGCACCTGCTGCAGGCGTCGCTCGTGGTCATGAGCACGTGGGACGGCCCCGTCGACGGCAGGTTCTCCGCCGAGCAGGGCACGCGCCTGGCGCAGTTCCAGCGCACCGTCGCCCTCCCCGAGACGGGCGTCGGCGACTACCGCACCTGGGCCGCGCTCCTCGCCAGCAACGGCGACCCGACGCGTCCCGGCGCCGCGATCGACGGGATCACCGTCATCACCCCCGAGCGCGCGAAGACGCTGAAGGACGCCGGCTACACGATCGTCGGGCGCTACCTCACGGACTCCGACCGGCCGGACGCGCTCGAGAAGCGCATCCAGGACGGGGAGCTCCAGGCCATCTTCGCCGGGGGCCTCAAGGCGTTCCCGATCTTCCAGGAGGGCGGCACCGACACCACGTACTTCTCGTACGACCTCGGGGTGCGCGCCGCCGGCCGCGCGGACGACGCGGCACGACGCCTCGGCTTCCTGCCGGGCACCACCATCTACTACGCGATCGACTTCGACGCCACGCGCGACGAGGTCGAGACGTACCTCGAGCCGTACTTCCGCGGGATCCACGCGGAGCTCCAGCGCCGCGGCAGCGCGTACCGGATCGGCGTGTACGCCGGCCGCCGGATCTGCGCGACCCTCGCGGCCGCGCACCTCACCGAGCTCAGCTTCGTGGCCGACATGTCCACCGGCTGGGGCGCCAACCTCGGCGTGCGCATCCCCGAGAACTGGGCGTTCGACCAGATCCTCGAGCACACCGTCGGCGAGGGCGACCAGGCGTTCGACATCGACACCAACGTCGTGTCCGGCCGCGACCCGGGCCAGAGCCGGGTCGAGCCGCGCGGCTGATCCACCCCTCGACGCGCGGCGACCCACGGGGCCGCCCGGACGATTCCCCCTCCTGGGGGACGCCCGGGCGGCCCCGTTCGTGTCGGATGGACGCATGCCTGCGCCATCGCACCGACCCACCCGTCCATCCCGTACCGCCCGGGTCGCGTTCGCGCTCGCGATCGCCGCCGTGACCGCGCTCCAGGCCGCGTGCTCCGCGTCGCCCGCGGATCCCGCCACCGCCACCCCGGCCCCGGTGACCGAGCCGGTGGTGCTGCCGGGGACGCCCGTCGGACAGCAGGCGCAGTGGCTGCTCGACACGGTGGACGCCGACGACGCCGTGCCCGTGCAGGAGACCGGCGAGCGCCTGGCGCAGGTGATGCTCGACGCGGCCTCGGCGGAGGAGATCGCGGCCGTGCTGGAGCAGGTGCGCGAGGGCCGTCCGTGGACCGCGACCGCGCACGAGGAGCAGGGCGGGCAGTCGGTGACGACCATCCAGAGCGCGGACGCCGGCACGTTCGACATGCAGGTCTCCGTCGACGGGGCGGGGCTCATCGAGGGCCTGTTCTTCGGCGAGCCCGAGGGCGACCGCGAGCCCGCCACCAGCTGGGACGAGCTCGAGGAGCAGGCCGCCGCGCTCGGCGGCGACGTGTCCCTCACGGTCACGCGGGTCTCCGACGGGGAGCTCGGCGAGCGGATCCTCGAGGTGCTGCCCGAGGGCGTCGGGGCGACCGAGGCGCGGCCCATCGGATCCATCGTGAAGCTCTACGTGCTCGGCGCGCTCGTGCAGGCGGTGGAGGAGGGCCGGATCGGCTGGGACGACCCCCTCACCGTCACCGACGACGTGCGCAGCCTCCCCTCGGGCGAGCTGCAGGACGCGCCGACCGGCACCGTCGTGAGCGTGCGCGACACCGCGGAGAAGATGATCTCCATCAGCGACAACACCGCCACCGACATGCTGATCCAGGCGGTCGGGCGGGAGCGGGTGGAGGCGGCGCTCGCGGACCTCGGCCACTCGGATCCGCCGCGCAACGTGCCGCTCCCGACCACGCGCGACCTGTTCCGCATCGGCTGGCAGGACGACGGCGCCCTGCGCGCCGCGTGGGCCGACGGCGACGCGACCGAACGGCGCGCGCTCCTCGACGCTCTGCCCGGTGGCGTCCTCGACGTCCCCGTCACCGCGGTCACCGACGTCGTGTGGACCGACGGCGTCGACTGGTTCGCGACCCCCGACGACATCGCCCGCGCGCACGTGCGCCTCGCCGAGCTCGCGGAGACGCCCGCCGGGGAGCCCGTGCGCGGGATCCTCTCGGCGAACCCGGGACTGCCCGAGCCGGAGCGCTTCGACCACGTGGCCTTCAAGGGCGGCAGCTCGGTGGGCACGCTCGCGCTGGCGTACCTCGTCGAGGACGGGGACGAGGCGTGGACCGTGGTCGTGCAGGCCGCGGCGCGCGAGGCGTCCGGGCTCGAGCGGCAGTCGGCCTACGCGGGCCTCGCCGCGGACGCCGCGGCCCTGCTGGCGGACGACGCCCGTGGTTGACTCCGGGTGCGGCGGGGGCCGCGCGAGGGGAGCACGATGACGGGCGATGGCGCATCCGGCACGACGGGCGAGGGCGGCCGGGACGAGGCGGTCGCCGCCGAGGTCCTCGAGGCGGTGCTGGAGCCCGGGCCGCGACGGCCCGTGCGACGGGCGGTGCGCGCGATCAGCGGCGTCGCGCTCACGGTCGTGGGCCTGGGCGGGGAGCTCAGCCGCTTCGGCCGGGAGGCGCAGCTCGTCGTCCGTCGGATCGACACGGGCCGGGAGGTCCTGCGCACGGACGCGGGCGACCTCGACGAAGCGGACCGGCTGCTGCAGCGCGTGCGGCTCGACCTCGAGACCCGGAGCGTGCGCGGGTTCGTCGCCGAGTGGCGGCTGGTCGACGCGGGGCCGGGATCCGGCACGACCGCCGGAGCGACCGGTGCGTGAGCGCGCGGACGGCCTCGCCGGCCGCGCCGCCCGGATCCGCCTGCTGCTGGTCGCCGCGCTGCTGACCGCGCTCGCGATCCCGCTCGGCCTCGCCGCCCCGGCCCACGCCGACGTGGACGACTTCTCCTTCCGCTCCTTCGACGCCCTCTACCGCCTCTCGGCCGACGACGAGGGCCGCTCGGTCCTCCTCACCACCGAGACGCTCGTGGCCGAGTTCCCCGACCGGGACCAGAACCGGGGGATCCGCCGCGAGCTCGTGCGCGACTACGACGGCCACCCGACGGGCCTCCGCGTGCTCTCCGTGACGGACGAGGTCGGCGCCGCGCGCGCCTACGAGTCCGACTCGGACGACGGCGCCCTCGTGCTCACCATCGCCGACGACGACCGGTACGTGCGCGGCGAGCAGACCTACGTCATCGAGTACGAGCAGCGCGACGTGACCCGCGCGTTCTCCGACACGGAGGCCGACGAGTTCTACTGGGACGTCAACGGCCTCGGCTGGGCCCAGCCGTTCGGGCGCGTGACGGCGACCGTCGAGATCGCGCCCGCGCTCCTCCCCCGGCTCACGGGCGGCGCGGACGCGGCCGCCGGACCCGCGGGCGCCGATGGGCCCGCGGAGATCACCCGCACCGACACCGGCTTCACGGCGAGCGCCACCGATCTCGCGCCCCGCGAGAACCTCAGCCTCTCCATCGGCTTCGAGCCCGGCACCTTCACGCCGCGCGACTCGTCGTTCCTCGCAGCTCCGTGGCCGTCGCTGTCGCTCGCGGGCGCGCTCCTCGCGCTGGCCGCCGCCGCGGGCGCCCTCGTGCTGCGCCGTCGGCGCCTCGCCGACGCGCCCGGCCGCGGCACGATCGTCGCCCAGTACGACCCGCCTGAGGTCGTGGGGGTGCTGGTCTCGTCCGTGATCTCGGGCGACGCCGCCCGCGCGACGACCGCCCTCCTGCTCGACCTCGCGGTGCGCGGCGCCGTGCGGATCCTGCAGCGCGACGGCGGCCGGAAGCCGACGTTCTCGCTCGAGCTCGTGGACCCGTCGCGCGTCACCGACCCCGACGAGCAGCGCTTCGTCGCCGCGGTCTTCGGGGACGGCGCGGGCGCGGGCGCGGTGAAGGACCTGACGCGCACGGACGCGAAGGCCACGACGCGGATCCGGACGCTGATGGCCCGGGTCACGAAGCGCACGGTGGCGGACGGCCTGCGGAAGCCGCTGCCGATGGGACCGATCGTGCTGCTGCTCGTCGCGGCGACGCTCGGCATGGCCGCCGCGATCGTCTTCGCGGTGCTCTCGCTCGCGCAGGCGTTCGGCGGACCGGTCGTGATCGCGTTCCTCGTGGCGGGCGTGCTCGCGCTCGGCGCGACCGTCGTGCTCGTCGCGAAGCACCCGCTCACCGCGCGCGGCGTGGCGCTCCGCGACCACCTCCTGGGGCTGCGCGAGTTCATCCGCCTGGCCGAGGCCGACCGGATCCGCGTGCTGCAGTCGCCCGAGGGCGCCGAGCGGCACGACCTCCCGCGCGACGACCGCGACGTGCTGCGCCTCACCGAGGAGCTGCTGCCGTACGCCGCGATGTTCGGCCAGGAGGAGGAGTGGGCCGACGAGCTCGGCCGCCGCTACGAGCACGAGCGGAGCCGGCCGGGCTGGTACGCCGGGCAGACGCCCTTCGCGCCCGCGGTGTTCGCCTCGAGCCTCGGCTCGGTGTCGTCGAGCATGCACGGCGCGTACTCGGGGACGAGCTCGAGCGGCGGATCCACGGGAGGCACGACCTCCGGCGGCGGCGGTGGAGGAGGCGGGGGCGGCGGGGTCTGACCCGGTCGGGCGCCCGCGCCGAGGCCCTACGCGTCGGCCGGGCGGGTCCAGTACTCGTAGCGCGACGCGGTCGCGAAGCCGAGCCCCGCGTAGAGCGCGCGGGCGCCGGCGTTCTCCTCGACGACCTGCAGCCACAGCGCGGTGATCCCCCGGGCGATCCCCGCGTCGACGGCCGCCGCCATGGCCGCGCGGGACAGGCCACGGCGTCGTGCCTCGGGCCGGGTCGCGACCGCGAACAGGCCGCCCCAGCAGTCGACGAGCGCGAGCCGGGCGGTCGCGAGGACCGCACCCGCGGATCCGTCGGCGGCGGAGCGCTCGCGGACCGCGGCGTGGACGGCCGGGCCGCCGGTGAGGATCCGGCCCGCGACGGCGAGCTCCGCGGATCCCCCGCGCCCGTCGACGCTCCACCACGCGTCGAGCCAGGCGGCGTCGGGCGCGTCCGCGACCGTGACCTCGAGCGCGGGATCGTCGAGGGCAGCCCCGCCCAGCCGCTCGGCGACGTCGGCCGCGTCCGCCACCTGCACGAGCGTGCGCGCCTCGGCGACGTAGCCGCGAGCGGCCAGCCGCGCCGCGAGGGCCGCCGGCTCCGACGCGGGCGACACCTGCACGCAGGCGGCGATCCCGCGCTCGCGCGCGAAGGCCTCCGCGGCGTCCAGCGCGGCATCGGCATCGTCGACGACACCTGCGGGCAGCACCGAGTTCGCGCGCTTGGTCACGCCGCCGGCCGCGCGCAGGATCCACCCGCCGTGCCGCTGGCGGGTCTCGGCGGGCCAGCCGCGGTCGGCCAGGTCGTCGAGCAGCGCGGCCGCGGCGCGCGGGTCCGCGCCGAGCACGGCCGCCGCGGACGGACCCGGCCGGCCGCTCACGCCAGCGCGCCCGCGTCCGCCTCCGCGCGCGACACGTCGTCGTCGGCGTCGGCCGCCCGCAGCACGCGGAGCGCATTGCCGCCCGCGAGCGCCCGGAGGTCGTCGTCCGACCAGCCGCGCTCGGCGAGCGCCGCGATGAGCGCCGGGTAGCGCGACACGTCCTCGAGCCCGTCGGGCGTGCGGTCGACGCCGTCGTAGTCGCCGCCGAGGCCGACGTGCCGGGGGCCGGCGACCTCGCGGATCCGCTCCACGTGCCGCACGACGTCGGCGAGCGTCGCGCGCGGCCGCTCCCCCGGGCGGCGGGCGGCCACGGCCTGCACACCCTCGTGGTCGCGCGGATCCACGCCCTCCGCCACGGCGAGCGCGAGCGTCTCGTCGTGCCACGCCGCGACCGCGGGCGACACGAACTGCGGGACGAACGTGGCCATGCAGACGCCGCCGTTCGCGGGCAGCGCGGCGAGCACGTCGTCGGGCACGTTGCGCGGCACGTCGCACACCGCCCGCGCACCCGAGTGGCTGAACAGCACCGGCCGGCGGGCGATCCGCAGCGCGTGCCGCATCACGTCCGCCGACACGTGCGAGAGGTCGACGAGCATGCCGATCCGCTCCATCTCCGCCACCACGCGCTCGCCCGCGGCGCTCAGCCCGTGGTGCACCGGGACGTCGGTCGCCGAGTCGGCCCAGGCCACGTTCGCGTTGTGCGTGAGCGTCATGTACCGCACGCCGAGCGCGCGCATCGTCCGCAGCGCACCCAGGGATCCGCCGATCGAGTGGCCGCCCTCCATGCCGAGCAATGACGCGATCCGGCCGGACGCGACGACGCGGTCCACGTCGTCGGCGGTCACGGCGAGCGCGAGCCGGTCCGGGTGCGCGGCGACGACGCGGCGCACCACGTCGACCTGCTCGATGGTCGAGCGCACCGGATCGATGCCCGGCAGGTCCGGCACCCACACCGACCAGAACTGCGCGGCCACCCGGCCGCGCACGAGGCGCGGCAGGTCGGTGTGCAGCCCCGGCACGGCGTCCTCGACGGCGAGGCGCGCGATCACGTCGTCGGCCGCGGACGCGCTCGGCCCGCCCTCCCGCACCGCGCGCTCGCGGAGCGCCCAGGCGAGGTCGTCGTGGCCGTCGACGATGCCCTGCTCGTCGAGCAGGCGCGCGACGCGGTCGGCGAGGGCGGAGGGTGCGGGTGCGTCCGTCATCCGCGGATCAGCGCCCGGTGCCGTCGACCGCGAGCGGCTCGATGGCGGCCAGCTCGTCGTCGGTGAGAGCCGGAGCGCCGGCCGCGGCCACGTTCTGCTCCAGCTGCTCCACGCTCGACGCCCCGATGAGCGCGCTCGTGATCCCCGGGTGCCGCAGCACCCACGAGAGCGCGAGCTGCGCGAGCGTCTGCCCGCGCCCCTCGGCGACGGCTTGCAGGCCGCGCGCCCGCTCCAGGTACACGGACGAGACCGCGGACTCGTCGAGGAACCCGCTGGTCGCTGCGCGCGAGTCGGCGGGGATGGATCCGGAGAGGTACCGGTCGGTGAGCAGCCCCTGCGCGAGCGGCGAGAACACGATGCAGCCGGATCCCGCCTCCTCGAGCACGGGCAGCAGCCCGCCCTCGACGTGCCGGTTGAACATGGAGTAGCTCGGCTGGTGGATGGTCAGCGGCACCTTGTGCTCGGCGAGCGCCGCCACGGCGCGCTCGGTCTGCTCGGGCGAGTAGTTGCTGATGCCGGCGTAGAGCGCCTTGCCCTGGTGCACCGCGGTCGCGAGCGCGCCCATGGTCTCCTCGATGGGCGTCTCGGGATCCGGGCGGTGCGAGTAGAAGACGTCCACGTACTCGAGTCCCATGCGGCCGAGGCTCTGGTCGAGCGAGGCCAGCATCGACTTGCGGGATCCCCACTCGCCGTAGGGGCCCTCCCACATGAGGTAGCCGGCCTTGGAGGAGATGACGATCTCGTCGCGGTACGGGCGGAGGTCCTCCGCGAGGATCCGGCCGAACGCGGTCTCGGCGCTGCCGGGCGGCGGGCCGTAGTTGTTCGCGAGGTCGAAGTGGGTGATGCCGAGGTCGAACGCGCGACGGACGATGGCGCGCTGGGTGTCGATGGGGCGGGCGGTGCCGAAGTTGTGCCAGAGGCCGAGCGACAGCTCGGGGAGCTTGAGCCCCGAGCGGCCGGAACGGCGGTAGGGCATGGACGAGTAGCGATCGGGATGAGCAACGTAGGTCATCCGCCGAGCGTACCGAGGGCGGCCCGGCCGCCCGCGCGGCGCTGCCCGACCCCGCGGTCCGCTGCCGGCAACCCCCTAGGCGGCGCGGGTGCGATGCCCTTCACTGAAGGCGTGCACATCATCCGCTACGCCGACGGCCGCTACCTGACGGGCGACGACATCGCCCGGGCCGTCGTCGAGTGCGCGGAGGCGCTCGCGTGCGAGGGGACGGCGGCGGCGACCGTGACGGTGCCCGTGTGGCTGCCGGAGGGCGGCGTGGGCCGGGTCGAGATCCTCGTCGGCCCCGCCAGCCAGATCGTGGTGGAGCCGGCCGGCCCCGCGGAGGACGAGCTGCGCGACCCGGAGGCCGTCGCGCGGATCCGCGCGATCTCCGTCCGCGCCCGCCACGTGCAGTCGAGCACGAGCGTCACCGCCGACCGGCAGGACGGCACGGCCGTCCCGGGGATCGAGGACCTGGGCTGACGGCACGCCCGCCTCCTCGGTGCGCGCAGCCCGTCGGCACGGGAGGATGGGCGCACCCCACCCGCATCGACGCAGGAGAATCATGCCCGACACCGCCGTCCCCTCCGCCCTCCTCCACCTCCGGGCGTCCGGCGTCTCGCTGGTGCTCGACCTCACCGGGGCCCGCCTGCCGGCCGTCCTGCACTGGGGCGCGGACCTCGGCGACACCACGGCGGCCGACCTCGAGACGATGGTGCGCGCGGCCGTCGAGCCCATCCCGGGCAGCGTGGCCGACCAGCCCGTCCGCCTCGCGATCCTCCCCGAGGCCCACACGTCGTGGATGGGCAAGCCCGGCCTCGAGGGCCACCGCGACGGCGCCGACTG
The DNA here is from genome assembly GCF_002151125.1 of Clavibacter michiganensis. Taxonomy (GTDB): domain Bacteria; phylum Actinomycetota; class Actinomycetes; order Actinomycetales; family Microbacteriaceae; genus Clavibacter; species Clavibacter michiganensis_C. The sequence continues at coordinate 200,603 of NZ_MDJZ01000016.1, read as the reverse complement.
GTCGCCGAGGTTCCGCGTCACGTCCGCCACGGTCGACGGCGCTCCGCTCCCCGCCGGCGTCGACGGCCGCCCCGGATCCGCGTCCGCCGGCCCCGCGCTGGTCCACGTCGACGCCGTCGACGAGGTCGCGGGCCTCGGGCTCGCGATGGACGTCGAGCTGCTCCCGTCCGGCCTCGTCCGCACGCGCGCCGAGGTCACGAACCTCGGCGACACGACCTACTCCGTCGGCGGCGTGGACCTCGCGCTGCCGCTCCCGGCCGAGGCCCGCGAGATCCTCGACTTCGCCGGGCGCTGGGGCCTCGAGCGCACGCCGCAGCGCCGGGAGCTGGTCGTGGGGATCCACGAGCGCGAGGGCCGCAAGGGCCGCACCGGGCCCGACGCCGCCACCCTCCTCTCCGTCGGCACGCCCGGCTTCGGATTCCGCCACGGCGACGTCCGCGGCGTGCACGTCGCGTTCAGCGGCAACCACCGCCACTACGCCGAGCGGCTGTCCACCGGCCGCCAGGTCATCGGCGGCGGCGAGCTCCTGCTGCCGGGCGAGGTGCGGCTCGCGCAGGGCGAGTCGTACGCGAGCCCGTGGGTCTACGGCGCGTTCGGCCACGGCCTCGACGACCAGGCCGCCCGCTTCCACCGCTTCCTCCGCGCCCGCGACACGCACCCGCGCCGCGAACGGCCCATGACGATCAACGTGTGGGAGGCCGTGTACTTCGACCACGACCTCGCGCGCCTGACGGACCTCGCGGATCGCGCCGCGGCCCTGGGCGTCGAGCGCTACGTGCTCGACGACGGCTGGTTCCGCCACCGCCGCGACGACCACGCCGGCCTCGGCGACTGGTACGTCGACGAGGACGTGTGGCCGGACGGGCTCGGCCCGATCATCGACCACGTCACGGGCCTCGGCATGGAGTTCGGCCTGTGGTTCGAGCCCGAGATGGTGAACGAGGACTCCGACCTGGCGCGCGCCCACCCCGAGTGGATCATGGCCACCGGCGGCCGCCTCCCCGTGCGGGCCCGCGACCAGCAGGTGCTCGACCTCGCGATCCCGGAGGCGTACGCGTACGTGCTCGAGCGGATGACGGCGATCCTGTCCGAGAACGACATCGCGTACATCAAGTGGGACCACAACCGCGACCTGGTGGACGCGGGCATCGCGCCGCGCGGTGAGGCCGGCGTGCACCTGCAGACGCTCGCCGCGTACCGCCTCATGGACGAGCTGCGCGCTCGCTTCCCCGGCCTCGAGATCGAGTCGTGCTCGTCGGGCGGATCCCGCGTCGACCTCGGCGTGCTCGAGCGCACCGACCGCGTCTGGGTCTCCGACTGCATCGACCCGCTGGACCGCCAGCAGATGATGCGCTGGACCATGCAGCTCCTCCCGCCGGAGCTGCTCGGCTCCCACATCGCCTCGGGCGTCAGCCACACCACCGGCCGCGCGCACCGCCTGGCGTTCCGCGCGGGCTCGGCGCTCTACGGCCACCTCGGCATCGAGTGGGACCTCGCGCAGGCCACCGACGAGGAGAACGCCGACCTCGCCGCGTGGATCGCCCTCTACAAGGAGGAGCGCGCGCTCATGCACACGGGCACGGTCGTCCGCGCGGACGAGAGCGACCCGACGCTCCTCGTCTACGGCGCCGTCGCGTCCTCGGCCGACTCCGCGCTGTTCTTCCTCGCGTCGATCGGCCGCTCCGAGGTCTCGCCGCGCGGCCGCTTCCTGCTGCCGGGCCTGGATCCTGAGCGCCGCTACCGCGTGGAGCCCGTGCGCGTCGGCACCCCCGAGCCGGGCTTCACGGCGCCGGCCTGGTGGGACGGCGTCGAGCTGACGGGCCGCGCGCTCGCGGCGTCCGGCCTGCACGCGCCCGGCATGCTGCCCGAGTCGATCGCGATCCTGCGGGTGACGGCGGTCTGATCTCGACCGGACACGACGACGGCCCGCCGCGCACCCGAGACGGGCGCGCGGCGGGCCGCACGGGGATCAGAGGCCGGGCGCCCCGTCCTCCGGCTCGTCGCTCCACGCGCGGCTCACCGTGAGGCCCTCGCCGTCGGGCGCGAGGTCGACCCGCACCGCGTCGCCGTCGCGGATGTCGCCCGCGAGCAGCTCGCGCGCGAGGCGGTCGTCGATCTCGCGCTGCATGAGGCGGCGGAGCGGACGCGCGCCGTACAGCGGGTCGTGGCCGCGCTCGGCGAGCCAGCTGCGGGCGTCCGGCGTGACGCCGAGCGTGAGCCGGCGGTCCGAGAGCCGCACGCCGAGGCGGTCGATGTAGAGCTCCACGATCTGCGCGAGGTCGTCCATCGACAGCGTCTGGAACACGACGATGTCGTCGAGCCGGTTCACGAACTCCGGCTTGAAGGTCTGGCGCACGAGCTGCTGCACGGCCTGCTCGCGCTGGTCGAGCGGCAGCGTGGCGTCGCTGATGAACTGCGAGCCGAGGTTGCTGGTGAGCACGAGGATCACGTTGCGGAAGTCGACCGTGCGGCCCTGGCCGTCGGTGAGCCGGCCGTCGTCGAGCACCTGCAGCAGCACGTCGAACACCTCGGGGTGCGCCTTCTCGACCTCGTCGAGCAGCACCACGGAGTACGGGCGGCGCCGCACGGCCTCGGTGAGCTGGCCGCCCTGCTCGTAGCCGACGTAGCCGGGAGGCGCTCCGACGAGCCGCGAGACGGCGAACTTCTCGCCGTACTCGCTCATGTCGATGCGCACCATCGCCTTCTCGTCGTCGAACAGGAACTCCGCGAGCGCCTTCGCGAGCTCCGTCTTGCCGACGCCCGTGGGCCCGAGGAAGAGGAAGGAGCCGGTGGGCCGGTCGGGATCCGAGATGCCGGCGCGCGTGCGCCGCACCGCGTCCGACACGCTCCGCACGGCCTGCTTCTGCCCGATGAGGCGCTTGCCGAGCTCCTGCTCGAGGTGCAGCAGCTTCTCGGTCTCGCCCTGGAGCAGCCGGCCGACGGGGATCCCCGTCCACGCCGCGACGACGGCCGCGATGTCCTCGGCGGTCACCTGCTCGTTCACCATGCGGTCGCCCTCCGGAAGCGACTCGGCGGCCTCCGCCTGCGCGACCTCGCGCTCGATCACGGGGATCTCGCCGTAGAGCAGGCGCGACGCCTTCTCCAGGTTCCCCTCGCGCTGGGCCCGCTCGGCGCGGATCCGCAGCTCGTTGAGCTCGTCCTTCAGCTTGCCGACGCGGTTGACGCTCGCGCGCTCCGCCTCCCACCGGCGCTGCAGCTCGCCGAGCGTCTGCTCGCGCGCGACGACGTCCTCGCGCAGCTTCGCCAGCCGCGCCTTCGACGCCTCGTCCTTCTCGCGCTTGAGCGCGAGCTCCTCGAGCCGCATCCGGTCGACCGCGCGGCGCAGCTCGTCGATCTCGACGGGCGACGAGTCGATCTCCATCCGCAGGCGCGACGCGGCCTCGTCGATGAGGTCGATGGCCTTGTCGGGCAGCTGGCGGGCGGGGATGTAGCGGTTGGAGAGGGACGCGGCCGCGACGAGCGCCGCGTCCGTGATGGGCACCTGGTGGTGCGCCTCGTAGCGCCCCTTGAGCCCGCGGAGGATCGCGACGGTGTCCTCCACGCTCGGCTCGCCGACGTAGACCTGCTGGAACCGGCGCTCGAGGGCGGCGTCCTTCTCGATGTACTGGCGGTACTCGTCGAGCGTGGTGGCGCCGATGAGGCGCAGCTCGCCGCGCGCGAGCATGGGCTTGAGCATGTTGGACGCCGCGACGGATCCCTCGCCGCCGCCCGCGCCCATGAGCGTGTGCAGCTCGTCGACGAACGTGATGATCTCGCCGTCGGCGTCGTCGATCTCCTTGAGCACCGCCTTCAGCCGCTCCTCGAACTCGCCGCGGTACTTCGCGCCCGCGACGAGCGCCGCGAGATCCAGCGCCACCAGCTGCTTGCCCTTGAGCGAGTCGGCCACGTCGCCCGCGACGATGCGCTGCGCGAGGCCCTCTACCACGGCCGTCTTGCCGACGCCGGGCTCGCCGATGAGCACCGGGTTGTTCTTGGTGCGCCGCGTGAGCACCTGGCTGATGCGCCGGATCTCCGCGTCGCGTCCGATGACCGGGTCGAGCTTGCCGCTCTTCGCGATCTCGGTCAGGTTCACCCCGTACTGCTCGAGCGCGGTCTTCGCGTTCTCGTCGGTGGCGGGTGCGCCCTGCATGTTGGCCACTGCGGTCCTTCCTTCACGTACTTGAGTCTGGGTGACTCAAGTTTACGCCGGAAGGGCACGGATCGCTACCGCATGGCAGCCACGGGAGCGGAGGCGGCGGCGACCGCCATCGCCACGTCCTCCGTCACCATCCCCGCGTTCGCCATCGCGCCCGCCATGGTGCCGGCCGCCATGGCGACCGGCACGTTCGCGGATCCGCTCGACGCGTTGCCCGCGATGAGGAGGCCGGGGACGCTCGTCTGGCCCATCGGATCCGCCGCCACGAACGGGCCCCACGGGGTGTCCTCGGTCGCCGCGCCGAGCGCGCGGGCGAACCCGTCGCGCGGCGCGACGCCCGGCATGGCGAAGAGCGAGTCGAGCGGGAGGATCCGGCCGTCGGCGAGCTCGACGCCCTCGAGCGCGCCCCGCTCGCCGAGCACGCGGACGACCGCGGCCTCCTCGACGCGGATGCCGCGGGCGTCGATCCCCGCGCGCGTCGCGGCGTCGATCTCCAGCGGCGCCCCGTCGGCCGTGCCGCCCGCGACGAGGAACGTGATGTCGGACGACCACTGCCGCAGCATCTGCACGTGGTGGAGGCCGCCGGGCCCGGTCGCGAGCACGCCGATGCGGCGGTCGCGCACCTCGTAGCCGTCGCAGTAGGGGCAGACGACCACGCCCGCGCCCCAGTGCGCGGCGAGGCCGGGGACCTCGGGGAGGACGTCGGCGAGCCCGGTCGCGAGGATCACGCGACGGGCCGTGACCTCGGCGCCGCCGTCGAGCGTCACGCGGAAGCGCGGCCCGGCGGGATCCTCGACCGCCTCGATCCCCTCGACCCGCCCGTCGACCACGACGCCGCCGTACCCCTCGATCTCGCGCCGCCCCTCGGCGACGAGCTGGCGCGGCGGCTTCCCGTCGTGCCCGAGCACGCCGTGCATGTGCGCGGCGACCGCGTTGCGCGGCTGGCCCGCATCGACGACGAGCACGCTCCTGCGGGCCCGCGCGAGCATGAGCGCCGCGCTCGATCCCGCGACCCCGCCGCCGACGACGACCGCGTCCCACTCCTGCTGACCTTCGATGCGCTGTGCGATGTCCATGGATCCAGCGTCGCCGCTGCCATCGCCTGGGGCATCGCTCCTTGCCGGATGCGCAAGGAACGTGCAGCCGGCACCCGCAGTGGGGGTGTCCTCGACGCCGCCGCGTACTGATTCGTCATCAGCTCTGATCAGGTATCCCGATACGTTTTCCCCCATCGGGAGAAATCACGGCGGGTCCGCCGGGTCCGCCACCCACTGCCGTGTCCTCCGAGACCGGCCCACCCTGGATCAGGAGCCCCATGGACCTCACGCCCGCCGCAGCACGCACCACGCGCCTGCGACGCCCCGTCACCGCGCTGTGCCTCACGGCCGCGCTCGTCGCCGCACCCCTCGCCTGGGCCCCCGCCGCGTTCGCGGCCGCGGATCCGACGACCGGCACGACGCAGACGGAGCCCGCGGGCGCGACCGCGGAGCCGACCCCGGCTGTCACGGAGCCGGCCGCCGCGCCGGTTCTCGCCGTTCAGACCCCGGGCTCCGACGAGCCGGCCGCCGACGCGCCGATCGCCGAGGTCGTGACCCCGACCCCCGAGGCGACCGCGTCGCCCGCGGCCGCCGAGGCGCCTGTCCGCGAGGAGCCGAGCATCAGCATCCCGGATGACACGCTCGACCCCGACCAGCCCATCGACCCGGGCATCGCCCTCACCGCGGCGGGCTTCCTCCCCGGGGAGACCGTCGCCGTGAGCATGACGTCCCCGTCGAGCGACGACTACCGGGACTTCGGCCTGAGCTCCGCGACAGGCGAGAACCTGTACGGGGACGCCGCCCCCGCGGATCCCCGCGGCCGCGTCGCCCTGCACCTCGTCCTCTTCGAGTACTACGCCGCGAACGGCGCCCACACCATCACGCTCACCGGTGCCGACAGCGGACTCGTCCTCACCACGGGCTTCACGGTCTCCGGGGAGAGCGCTGTCGCCGACGACTCCGACATGGTCTACCCGGAGACCCCGGCCATCAGCATCCCGAAGACCGTGTTCGACCCCGATGAGGCGGCTGGCAGCGGCATCGCCGTCCGCGCGACCGGCTTCTTCCCGGGTGAGCGCGTGACAGCGTCGCTGACCTCCCCTCCCGGGGTCGCCACGGACATCACCCTCTACGACGACGGCCCTCTGGAGGAGTACGGCAACACCCGCACGGCCGACGAGCGCGGGCGAATCTCCTACCACCTTGCCATCGCCGGCCAGTACTACGCCGTCAACGGCGACTACCGCATCGACCTGACGGGCGAGCGCTCCGGTGTCGTCCTCTCGACGGGCTTCACCGTCGCCGGCACGAGCGCCGTCGACCCGGACAGCAACTACTGGCAGGGCACCGCGATCGCCGCCGGACGGGACTCCCTCCCGGTCACGGGCGGGGGCGACTCCGCCCTGGCGCTCGGCGGGCTCGGCGCGCTGCTGCTCCTGGCCGGCGGGGTGCTCGTCGCCCGCCGCCACCGCCGCACCGCATAGGGGCCCCGCACCCCGACCGTCGGCGCGACGCGCACGTGCCCGCCGGCTCAGTGCCGGTGCTCGGTGTCCCAGACGGGGAACGGGTCCGCGTAGCCATGCCACGCGTCCGGCCCCGCCACGAGCTCGGCGGGCGCGAGGAGGCAGGCGCCGAGGATCCGGTCGAGAAGGGCGCCGTCGAGGTGCTCGCCCACGAACGCGATCTCCTGCCCGGCGGGCGAGTCGGCGTCCCAGCTGCGCATCGCGGTCGGATCCAGGCTCAGCACGTCGCCCGCTGTGGCCCACGCGCCGACGGTCGCGGGCCGGGTCGCGAGGCGCACGAGGCCGCGCGAGCGGATGATCCGGCCGACCGGGCCCGGCACGAGCTCGTGCGCGACGGCCCCGTGCAGGCGGCCGGGGTGGAACGGGCGCGGGTCGCGGAACACGTGCACGCCCATCCCGTCGGCGGTCGTCGGTGCGGCCTCGCCCGCGAGCGCGAGCTGCCAGCCCATGCCCGCCGCGAGCGACCGCGCGCGCTGCCGACCGATGCGCAGCGGCGCGGGCGCGAGCGCGTCGCGGTCCGCCGTCGCGATGACGCGCGCGTCGGGGGCCAGGTGCGCGAGCAGGGCGACGGCGCGGCGGGCGTCCGGGGTGGGATGGTCGGGATCCAGGTCGTCGAGCACCACGACGCTCGCGCACTCGAGCCGGCCGGCCAGCCGCTCGGCCGCGTCGAACGGCGTCGCGTCGCCCTCGCCGGGCTCGAGCAGCAGCGCGCCGATCTCCGCGACGGAGGAGACCGCGACCACGTCGAGGACGCCGATGGGCGTGGATCCGGGATGCCGCGCCTCGACCACGTGCTCGAGCACCAGCGCGACCTCGAGCGGATCCGCGGCCGGCTCGAGCGCGACGACCGCGAGCCCCCTGCGCCCGTCGTCGGCGTCCGCGATGAGGCCGTCGGCGAGGTCGGCGCCGAGGTCGCCGCTGTCGCCGCCCGGTGCCTCGACCACCGCGGGTGCGGCCGACGCCGGTGCGCCGACCGCGGCCGCGGCGACGCGCGCGGCGGCGTCGAGGTCGCTCGCGGAGACGAGCATGACGGCCAGGCCGCCGCGGACGACGGACGGGCGGGCGTTGCGCTGGGGATCCATCCGCCCAGCCTAGAAGAGAACCGTTCTCATCTGCGCCGCGGGCGATGTCGCCGCGGCGACATAGGCTTCCGATGGGGGTTCGAGAGCTCGAGGAGACGGCATGACCGATCACGTGGATGCGCACGACGACGAGCGCGGCGACCCGACGCGCGACGCGACCGAGACGGTGCGCTTCGGCCTCGACGGCATCGTGCACGAGGTCGACCTCTCCCCCGACGACGCCCGCGCCCTCCGCACCGTGCTCGCGCCGTACGTCGCGGCCGGTCGGCGCACGACCGTGACGATCACGCCGATCCGCGACGAGCCCGCGCGCGCGGCCGCCGGCACCCGCGCAGGCGCCGCGCCGACCGGCGAGCGCGCCGCCGCCCGCGAATGGCTCGAGGCGAACGGCCACCGGCTCGGTCCCGGCGGCCGCATCTCGGCCACGCTGATGACCCTCTACCGGAGCCGCGACGGGCGCTGAGCGTCGCACGGCGACCGCGGCCTCCGCGGAACGGCACGATGGATCCATGAGCGCCGAGCCCCGCCTGTTCCCCGCCGTCCCGCGCCTCGAGGGCGAGCGCGTGATCCTCCGCCCCTTCACCCCCGCCGACGTCGAGTCCATGGGCCCCGTGCTCGCCGACCCCGACGTGATCCGCCTCACCGGATCCGCGCACACGACCGCCGAGGTCGCGGAGATGGCCGCGCGCCCGGAGCTCGACGACCGCACGCGCACCTGGTACGCGACGCGCGCCGAGCAGACCGACCGCCTCGACCTCGCGCTGGTCGACCGCGCGACGGACGCGTGCGTGGGCGAGGCCGTGATCAACGACTGGAGCCCCGAGGACCGGAGCGCGAACCTGCGCATCCTCATCGGCCCCGCCGGCCGCGACCGCGGGCTCGGCTCCGAGGCCGTCCGCCTGCTCGTCGACCACGCGTTCGCCGCGACCGACCTCGAGCGCGTCTCCCTCGAGGTCATGGACTTCAACCCCCGTGCCCGCCGCGTCTACGAGCGCGCAGGGTTCGTCGCGGAGGGCCGCCTCCGTGCGGCCTTCCGCTTCGACGACGAGCCGGTCGACGTGATCGTGATGGCGCTGCTGCGGTCGGATCCGCGGGGCTGAGCCGGCGCGCCATGGGACGCGCCGGGGATCGCGCGGTCAGCCCTCCCGAGCGGCGGTCGGCTTCGCCTTCTCGAATCGGAACATGCGATCCGGGCCCGCGTGGTCGGCCGATCCGCCGCGCTCGGGCCGGTGCCCGGGGTGGAAGAACTCCACGATCCGGAAGCCGCAGCGGTTGACGTAGAAGTGGATGTTCCGCTGCTCGAAGTAGGGCGTCTCGGTCTGCCAGACCTCCGTGTCCGGGTAGCGGGCCTCGATGGCCCGCCAGGCGGCCACGCCGATCCCGCCGCCGTGACGGCCGGCGTCGATGAAGAAGAGCTCGAGGCTGCGGCGGCCGTCCTCCAGGGCGGTGACGGCCGCTCCGCCGATGACGTCGCCGTCGTGCACGACCTGCAGCGCCTCGACCCCCGGCGCGTCGAGCACCTCCTGCGTGTCCTCGATCTCCGGGATCTCCTCGTCGCCCGGCTGGAGCCCGGCGTCGCGCACGCCCGCGGCGAAGGCGGCGCGGAGGCGCTCGATCCAGGCGGAGCGCTCCCCCTCCTGCAGCTCGACGAGGTGGACGGTCGGTGCGGTCGGCTGCGAGCTCATGCGCCCATCCTCCGGGGAGGAGCTGGGGATCCGGGTCGGTACGGGGTCCGACGCGCGCACGCACGACGCCCGCCGGCCGCGGGTGCGGCGCGACGGGCGCGTGGTCGAGCGGGTGCGGCTAGCCGAGCGACACGGCCGTCCACGACACGGGCGGCAGCGTGATCGTGAGGGTGCCGTCGGCGAGCGACGCCGAGGCGTTCGGCGTGAGGCCGACGCGCTCGCGGTCCTCGAAGGTGTTCTTCGCGTAGACGTCCTCGTCGTGGATCCCGACGGCCTCGAGCACCTCGGACACGCCGAGCCCGGCCGCGTCGACCTCGATGGTGAGGGCCTCGGTCAGGCTGCGGTTCACGAGGAAGACCGCCGCGCGGCCGGTGGCCTCGTCGAAGGTCGCGACGGAGTCGACGAGCGGCGCGGTGCCGTGCACCTCGGTCTCGTACGTGCCCACGTCGATGCGCGGCCGCAGCACCTCGCCCTGCGCGAGACGGCTCGTGACCGAGAACGGGAAGAACGTGGTCTGGCGCCAGGCGCCGCCGCCGGTCTCCGTCATGATCGGCGCGATCACGTTCACGAGCTGCGCGAGGCTGGCCGACGTGACGCGGTCGCTGTGCTTGAGCAGCGTGATCATGAGGTTGCCGAGCACGACCGCGTCCGCGACCGAGTAGACGTCCTCGAGCAGGTGCGGCGCGTAGGGCCAGCCCTCCGTGATGACGCCGGACTCCTGGTGCTCGTCGAGGTACCAGACGTTCCACTCGTCGAACGAGATGTTGACCGTCTTGTCGCTCTTCAGGCGGTGCTTGACGTGGTCGGCCGTGGAGACGACCGTCTGGATGAAGTACTCCATGTCGAGCGAGGAGGCGAGGAAGCTGCCGAGGTCGCCCTTGCGCTCCTGGTAGTAGGCGTGGGCGGAGATGAAGTCGACCGAGTCGTAGGTCTTCTCCAGCACGATCCGCTCCCACTCGCCGAAGGTCGGCATGCCGGATCCGCTGCTGCCGCACGCGACGAGCTCGAGGGTCGGGTCGACCATCTTCATGGCGCGCGCGGTGCGGCCGGCGAGCGTGCCGTAGTCCTCGGCGGTCATGTTGCCGACCTGCCAGTCGCCGTCCATCTCGTTGCCGAGGCACCACATCTTCACGTCGTGGGGCTTCGGGGATCCGTTGGCGATGCGCTGGTCGGAGAGCGCGGTGCCGCCCGGGTGGTTGGAGTACTCGAGGATGTCGAGGGCCTCGAGCACGCCGCGCGTGCCGAGGTTGACGGCCATCATCAGCTCGCTGCCGGTGAGCTCGCACCAGCGCGCGAACTCGTCGAGGCCGACCTCGTTGGTCTCGAGCGAGTGCCAGGCGAGATCGAGGCGCTTGGGGCGGTCCTCGCGCGGGCCGACGCCGTCCTCCCAGCGGTAGCCGGAGACGAAGTTGCCGCCGGGGTAGCGGATGGTGCTCGTGCCGAGCTCCTTGACGAGGTCGACGACGTCGCCGCGGAAGCCGTCCGCGTTCGCGGTGGGGTGGCCGGGCTCGTAGATGCCGTCGTAGACGCAGCGGCCGAGGTGCTCGACGAACGAGCCGAAGGTGCGGCGGTTGACGGGGGCGACGACCGCGGTGCGGTCGAGGGCGATGCGGGCGTCGGGGGTGGGGGCGTCGGTCATGGAGGGTCCTTCACTTCATCGGGAGCGGGGCCGATCGACGCCGCGCAATGCGGGTGGATCCGAGCCTTTACAACGTTGTAAGAGCAACGCGCCTCCATTGTCGCGGGGGTGCCGGGACAGTGTCAACGCCACGCGCCCCGCCCCGCCCCGCGCGTCGCGTCATCGGGAGCCGCGACGCGCGGGGCGGGGCGGGGGACGCGCCCGGATCAGGCCCGGTCGGCGGCCACGGGGATCCAGACCCGCATGGTCGACGGGCCGCGGTTCCCCCAGGAGGCGTACGGGATCAGGTCGACGTCGCCGAGCGGCTCGACGCGGTCGACGCCCGTGCCGTACGGCCAGTCGGCGGCGTCGGCGACCGTGCGGGAGAGCCGCACGCGGGCACCGCGCGCCGTGGGCTCCGGCGCGCTCGACGTGTCGACCGCGACGTCGCCGACCTCGCCCGAGGGCAGGTCCGTCGACTCGAGCGCGAGCACGAGCGGCCCGCGCTCCACCGCGACCTGCCCGCGCACGGCGTCGATGCGCGGATCCGGCGTCACGAACCGCGCGGTCATCGGCAGGTCGAGCCGCACCTCGTCGCCCGCGCGGAAGCGGCGGTGCACGAGGGCGCGCCGCCCGCGGACCTCCATCGGCGCGCCGCCCGGCTCGGTGAGGGTCGCGGTGCGCGCCCACGCGGGGATCCGCACGGCCAGCTCCACCTCGCGCGCCGTGTCCTCCCGGAACGTGATGGTCACGTCGCCCGCGTACGGGTAGCCGCTGCGCACCGAGATCGCGACGGCGGTGCCGTCCTCGAGCGTCGTGTCCACGTCGTAGGAGCCGAGCTGGTGGATCTGCACGCCCTCCGGCGAGCGCGTCGCGAAGGTCAGCTCCATGCTCGCGAGCGTGCGCGCGACGTTGGTCGGGCAGCACGACACCTCGAACCACGGCGCACGGAGGCTCGCGAGCGCCCGGGCGTTGACCTCGTCCTCGTCGGGCGCGACGCCGGGGGTCCGCTGGTGCAGCGTGTTCGTGTAGAAGAAGGCCCGGCCGTCCTCCCGGGGCGAGGCGAGGACGGTGTTCAGCAGCGTGCGCTCGATGAGGTCGGCGTAGCGCGGGTCGTCCTCCTGCAGGAGCAGCCGCCACGACAGCATGTTCGACGCGATGCCCGCGCAGGTCTCCGCGTAGGCGCGGTCCGGCGGGAGCTCGAAGTCGGCGCCGAACGCCTCGTCCTGGTGGTGAGAGCCCATGCCGCCCGTGATGTAGGTGCGGCTCCGCACGGTCTCCTCCCACTGCCGGCGGACGGCGTCGGCGAGGTCGGCGTCCCCGGTCTCCACCGCGACGTCGAGCGCGCCGGCCGCGAGGTAGAGCGCGCGCACGGCGTGGCCGCGGAGCACGTCGGCGTCGCGCACGGGCACGTCGTCCTGGAAGTACTCGGCGCCGTACGCGATCGGCCCCAGCAGCCCGTGCCCGCGACGCTCGACGAACAGGCGGGCGAGCTCCACGTACCGCGGCTCCCCCAGCGCCCGCCCGAGCTCGACGAGCGCGACCTCCACCTCGGGGTGCCCGCACACGACCTCGCGCCCGTCCGGCCCGAAGGCGTCCCAGAGGTGGTCGGCGACGCGGGTCACCACGCGCACCAGCTCGTCGGACGCGCCCGTGCGGTGCGCCGCGACGCCCGCCTGGATGAGGTGCCCCATCGAGTACAGCTCGTGCCCCCACTCGAGGTCGGAGTAGCGGGGGCGCTGCCACGGGCGACCGAAGGAGGTGTGGAGGTAGCCGTCCGCGTCCTGCGCCGCGGCGACGCGGGCGACGAGCCGTCCGAAGCGCTCGTCGAGGTCGGCTCGGGAGAGCGCCGCCGCGGTGTCGCCGTCCGCGACCGGCCGCCCCAGCTCCCACGCCATGCCCTCGAGCAGCTTGTGGATCTCGGAGTCGACGAACTCGATGCCGGCGTGCTCCCAGCCCTCCTCGTCGGAGGCGGCGCGGTCGAAGTTGGACGTCCAGCCGATGCGCTCCATCCAGGACTCGCAGTGAGCGAGGATCTCGTCGGCGTCGAGCCGCTGACGGTCGCCCCAGAAGCCCGCGACGAGCCGGATCTCCGCGGCGTCGAGCGAGGTCAGGCGCGAGGTCGACGGCGCGACGGGGCCTCTGGCGCGCGCGGGGCGAGCGGGGGCGGATGCGGTCTCGGGGTGGATCGTGCTCATGGCTCCTCCTGGTCGTCGTCGACTCTCGGCGGACCGAAACTACTTTCGGTCTTACCCGGGTCGACGCTAACCGGGGACGCGCCGCCGGGTCAACGACAACATGAACTACTTTCGAGACATGGCGGCGGACGAGGGACGGGCGGGGTCCGTCCCGGCGGCGCCGACCGCGACCCTCGCGGACGTCGCGCGCGCCGCGGGCGTGAGCATGGCGACCGCCTCCAAGGCGCTCAACGGACGACCGCAGGTGGCCCCGACGACCCGGCGTCGCGTCGAGGAGGCGGCTGCCGAGCTGTCCTTCACCCCGAACTTCTTCGCCCGCGCCCTCAACTCCGCGCGCACGGGCAGCGTGGGCGTCGTCACGAGCGAGCTGGACCACCGCTTCGTGGTCCCCATCGTCCGCGGCGCCGAGGAGGCGCTCGACGCCGCGGGCCTCTCCGTCCTGCTGGCGGACACGCGCGACGACCCCGACCGCGAGCGCTCCCACGTCCGATCGCTGCTGGCCCGCCGCGTCGACGGCCTCCTCGTCGTCGGCCGCACCACCAACCCGCGGCCACCCGTGGCCGACGTCGGCGACGTGCCCGTGGTCTACGCCTACGCGCCCTCCACCGGGGAGGCCGACGCGTCGTCCACGCCCGACAACGTAGCGGCCGGGCGCCTGGCGGCCGAGCATCTCATCGCGCGGGGACGCACGCGGATCGCGCTCGTGAACGGCGAGTCGTCGTACGCGGCGGCCCGCGAACGGGCCGAGGGCGTGGTGGCGGCGCTCGCCGCGCACGGGCTCGAGCCGGTCGGCGGATCCGCGCTCTACGGGCAGTGGGGCGAGGCGTGGGGCAGGGACTGCGCGCGCCTGCTCGTGCGGGGCGGGGATGCGGTCGACGGGATCATCGGCGGCAGCGACCACATCGCGCGCGGCGTGCTCGACACGCTCCGCGACGAGGGCCGCGACGTGCCGGGCGACGTGGCCGTCATCGGCTTCGACGACTGGGACCTGCTGGTCCGCGAGGCCCGCCCGCCGCTGTCGAGCGTCGCGATGGAGCTCGAGCGCCTCGGCCGGACGGCGGCGCAGCGGCTGGTCGACATGATCGGCGGCGCGACCGTCGCGGGCGTCACCCGCGAGCCGGTGCGCGTGGTCGCGCGGGCGTCGACGGGCGCGTGACGGGGATCCGCACCGACGCGCTGTTCCTCGGCGGGCTCACCCGACCCGCGGCCATCCGCTGGTCAGGTGCGCCTCGATCGCGCGGTGCCGGAAGCCGTAGGCCGTGCCCCGGTCGATGATGCCGCGCACGGTGTCGAGGCGCTGCGCCGTGGTGCCGACCTCCGCGGCCCTCGACCGGCCCATCTCCTTCGCGATGCGGGTGAGCGTGCGCTCCTCGGCGGGCAGCGCGGCCATCGCCTCGATGAAGGCGCGCTCCCGCGGGGGCAGCCGCTCGAGGATCCGCTCGACGTGCGCGGCCGCCTCGCGCTCCGCCCCGCGCCAGCCCGCATGGACCTCGTCCCGGGTGATCGTCGGCCCGGATCCCGCGTACCACGCGCGCTCCCCCGCCAGTTGGAAGAGGAACGGCTCCCCGCGGCACAGGTCCACGATCGCCGCGGCGGCATCCTGCTCCATGCGGATCCGACGGGTGCGGCCGGAGCCGTCCGCGACCTCCCAGCCCGGCACGACGAAGTCCTGCAGCGCGGCGCGGATGTCGTCGTCGTCGATCGCGGTCAGGACCGTGGTGCGGAAGCGCCGCGCGAAGGTCGCGCCCTTGTGGGCGCCGGCCCGGTCCTCGAAGTCCGGCAGGCCGGTGAGGTACACGGCGATCGGCAGGGACCGGCGGACACGGGCACCGCCCGGGACGGCGACCTCCTCCTCGTGCGTGATCGCGTCGCCGAGCGCGATCAGCAGCTGGGACAGCGTCCGCTCGTCCGTGATGTTCTGGACCTCGTCGATGTGCACCAGGGCGACCCGCTCGTGCCGCATCGCCGCGCGGCCGACCTCGACCAGCAGCGCGGTCAGCGCCGTGTACGGCTCCGGGCCGCTCTGCTCGGATCCCCCGCGCATGGACAGCGAGATCCCGGCTGCCGCGACCGTCTCCACGCGCGCGATGGCGTCCTTGATGCGCTTCTCGCGCACCGCAGGCAGACCGGCGGCGCGCGCGAGCTCCAGCACCGCGGCCGCGACGGGCTTGAGCGGATCGGCGCCGAGGGGGATGCGGAGCTGCGGCGTGACCCAGTCCCCCTCCCGCGCGGCGGTCTGCGCGATGCGCCGCACGAGGGAGGACTTGCCGAGCCCCGGTTCGCCGAGCACGGTGCGCCCGCGCTCGGGGAGCCCCCGGAGGAGGCGGGGGCGGACCACGTCGCGCCAGTCGCTGAGCTGCTCGGTGCGGCCGGCCCAGATCTCCGGGACGGTGTCGGAGCCGGGGCTGAAGGGGTTGTCGGTCGCGTCGCGCACGTTGGTAATGTTACCAAGCTCAGGGGAGCTTGGTAATGTTACCAACCCCGAGGCCGGCGGATCAGGTCCTCCTCACGCGGGCGCCGCCTCCGCGACGGCCGCCGCCGCCAGCTCCGCGAGCCGGTGGTCGCGCTCCTCCTCGTGGGCCGTGATGGTGACGACCGCGTCGCGGGATCCGTCGACCAGCACGTACTGGCCGTAGCGGCCGTCGAGGCGCCAGGCGTCGCCCGGCCCGTCCCAGGTCGCGAGGCCGTAGCGGGCGAAGGGCGCGGCGGGGTCGGCGCCGGTGTCGACCCACGATCCGTGCATCCGGTCGACCCATGTGGCGCCCACGAGCTGCCGGCCCTCCCACGCGCCGCGGTCGCGGAGCAGCCGGCCGATGCGCGCGAGCTCGCCCGTGCGCAGCTCCAGCCCGCTGCCGCCGACGATGAAGCCCAGCGGGCAGCGGTGCCACTGCGGGTCGTCGATGCCGAGCGGATCGAAGAGCCGCGGGAGGAGCCAGTCGCGCACGTCGCCGACCGCGGCGGCGAGCATCCGCATGGCCACGTAGGGGCTGGCGTCGCTGTACCGGAAGACGCGGCCCGGGTCGCTCGCGGGGAGGCCGAGCATCGCCTGCGCGAGGTCGGGGCCGGGCACGGGCTCGTCGCCGAACCAGGCGAAGTCGATGCCGCTCGTCATCGTGAGGAGGTGCTCGACGGTGACCTCGTCGACGCCCGCGCCGAGGTCGAGGTCCGGCAGCAGCTCGGGGACGCGGGTGTCGAGCCGGAGGATCCCCTCATCCACCGCCATGCCGACGGCGAGCGCGCAGACGCCCTTCGACACCGAGTAGAGGTTCTCGCGGTCGTCGCTGCGCCAGCGGTGCGCGACCTCGTCGTCGCCGATCCGCACGACGACGCCGTGCGCGCCCAGCCGCTCGCGATCAATGCCCGCGACGAGGAGGGCGAGGGCGTCGGCGGCGGTGCTCATGGATCCAGTGTGGCGGGGCGGTGCCCGCTTCGCGGGGCGCGCGTCGGTCGGCGGGATCCGGCCTGCGGTGCGGGCGCGCGGATCAGCCGCGCGCGACCAGCGCCGCGAGGCGGTCGAGGTCCTCCGCGACGAGCGCCGCGTCCTCCGCGAGCGCGACGTCGGTCGTGCCCGGCCGGCGGAAGAGCGTGAAGACGACCTCGCTGCCGTCGTCGTTGGGGAGGACGCGCAGCGGGTTGCGGACCACGGTGCCGTCGGGGAGCGTCACGTCGTGGTCGAGGATCCCGAGCTCACGCGGGCCCGTGAACGCGATCTCGATGGCGCCCATCGGCGAGTCCGACAGCCAGCGCCCGCCCTCGAGGCGGATGCCGGAGCTGACGCCCGCCGCCCACTCGGGCAGCCGCGCGGGATCCCCCGCCACGGCGACGACGGACGCCACGTCGGCGTCGACGGAACGGGTGATGTGCAGCGCGGGCCAGGTCACGCTCCGACGCTACCGGGCGCCTCGTCCGGTGTCGCGGATCCCGTGGGCAGCGGCTCGACGCCGCCGTCCACCCCGCGGAGGAAGGCGAGCACCGCGTCGGCGAGCGGTCCCGGCGCCTCCAGCGCGACGTGGTGGCCGACGCCGTCGAGCTGGACCGACGCGACCGGGCCGGCCATCACGCCCTCGAGGGTCGCGACGGTGAACGGCCCGCCGGATCCGCCCACGGCGAGCGCCGGGATCGCGAGCGGCACCTCGGCGCGCGCCCGCAGCTCGGCGCCCTCGGCGAGCATCGACCGGTAGAGGCCGACCGCGCCCGCCCAACCGCCGGGTCGGGCGTAGCCGCGCGCGAACTCGTCGACGTCCGCGTCCGTCACCGCGCCGGCCACGGCGGTCATGGTCGGGAAGGCCCACGATCCGAGCAGCTCGCGCTCGCGGCCGGCCAGCAGGAGCTCGGGGATGCCGGGGGCGGCGAGGGCGCCGATGTGCCAGGAGCCGCCGTGCGTGATGTCGCCGAGCCCCTCGAGCCCGAAGCCCGCGAGCCCCATCTCGACCGCGGTGAGGCTGCGGACGCTCTCGGGGTGGTCCGCGGCGAGGCGGTAGGCGGCGCCGCCGGCGATGTCCTGCGCGAGGAGGTGCACGGGTCCGCGTCCGAGCGCGTCGATGAGCGCGTGCAGGTCCGCGGCCGTGGTCGCGCTGTCGTGGTCGGGCCCGGCGACGTCGGAGTCGCCGAAGCCGCGCAGGTCCACGGCGACCACGCGGTGCTCGGAGGCGAGCAGCGGGATCAGCCGGTGGAACGCCCACCACGACTCCGGGAAGCCGTGCACGAGCAGGACCGTGGAGCCGGTGGATCCCGCGGTCACGACGTGCAGGCTCGTGCCGCCCACGTCGGCGCGGTGGTGCTGCGTCCCGGGGACGGTCGCGCCCGGCGCGGCGATGGGGGTGATGGGCGATGCGGTCATGGGGTCCTCCTCGTCGTCGGGCGCCCGATCGGCAACCCGGTTGTCAGAATAGGAAGAAGGCAACCCGGTTGTCAACCGGGGTAGGATCGACGGCATGACGACGCATCCCGGGGCCGCGCTCGCGCGACTGGTGGCGGAGACGTTCGACGCCATGGTCGACGAGGTCACGGCCGAGCTGACCGCCGCCGGCCATCCCGGCCTCACCGTCGCGGCGGAGCTCGCGATGCAGGCCGTCGACGAGGGCGCGGTCACCGCCGCGGGCCTCGCCCGCGCGCTCGGCGTCTCGCGGCAGGCGGCGGCCAAGACGATCGGCGCGCTGGAGGGCCTGGGCTACGTCGAGCGCACGGCGGACGCCGCCGACGCCCGCCGCAAGGAGCTGCGGCTCACCGACCGGGGTCGCGAGGCGGTGGCCGTGGGCGCGGGTGCGTTCGACCGGATCCGGGCGCGGTGGGTCCGCGCGGAGGGCGCCGAGCGGGTCGGGGCGTTCGAGGACGGGCTGCGGCGCCTCCGGGACGGGTCGCGGCGGGCGGCCCCGGCGGGCAGCGCGCCGAGCACCGGCTGACCGCGCTCCGGGATCAGCCGACGACGGGCAGCGGCGCGACCGTGGGCACCGGATCCGTCGCGAGCCGCGCGTGCGTCTCCACGTCGAACCGCTCGGCGCCGTAGCGGAGCTTCGCGCGCTCGATCCCCTCAGCCGCGAACCCGGCGCGCGTCGCGACCCGGCACGACGCCGGGTTGTTCACGCGATGCCCGAGCTCGAGGCGGAACAGGCCGTCGGCGAAGGCCCACGCCGCGGCGCCCGCGAGGGCCCGGGTCGCGAGGCCGCGTCCCCGGCCGGATCCCGCCAGCCAGTAGTGCAGCCACGCCGTGTCGTGCCGGCGGTCGATGGCGGAGACGCCGACGGTGCCGAGCGCGGCTCCCCCGTCGACGATCGCCCAGACGCGGTGCGCGTCGTCGGAGGCGAGCGGACCCGCGATGTGCGCCTCGGCTGCGTCGACCGTCGCGAGGTCGGCGCCGCCGAGCTGGGTCACCAGATCCGGCGTCGTGAGGAACGCGTCGCGGAGAACCGGCGCGTCGGCAGCGGTCCAGGGGCGGAGGATCGCGTGGCCCACCTAGACGGGCCCGTCGGTCGCGTCGTCGAAGCGGTCGCGGGCCGCCTCGATCGCGGGCATGTGCTGGGACGCCCAGGCGAGGAGCACGTCGACGGGCGCGCGCATCGTCTTGCCGAGCGGCGTGATGCGGTACTCGACCGCCAGCGGCCGGGTGCCGAGCACGACGCGCTCGACGATGCCGTTCCGCTCGAGCCGGCGGAGCGTCGTCGTCAGGGACTTCTGCGTGACCGCCGGGATCACGCGGCGCAGCTCGGCGAAGCGGGTCGGCCGTTCGCACAGCCGGTCGAGCACGGCGAGCGACCACCGGTCGAGGACCTGGTCGAGCAGCTCGCGGTGGGGCGCGCTGATCGCGAGCCGATCGGCGGGGTCGTGGGGCGGGTGGGCGGCATGCGTCGCGGTATCCGTCACGACACCCAGTCTCGTGGAAGCGACCGCCCGTCACCGGGTATCCAGGAGATACCGGCCCGATCCGCGGCCGCGCAGACACCCGAAGGAGCCCCCGTGCCCGTCGTCCTCTCCTCCCCCGCCGGCCTCATGCAGCCGGTCCCGTATCACCACGTCGCCGTCGCGACCGGCGGCCGCCAGGTGCACGTCGCCGGACAGATCGCGCGGACGGCCGACGGATCCGCCGTATCGCCCGACGACCTCGCGGGCCAGGTCGCGCAGGCCCTCCGCAACGCGCACGCCGGGCTCGCGAGCGCGGGCGCCGGATTCGGCGACGTCGTGCGGCTCACCTTCTACGTCACGCGCTGGACGCCCGATCGGATGGGCGCGTTCCTCGCGGGCGTCGAGTCGGTCGCGGACGAGCTGGGGCTCCCGAGCCCGATGCCGCCCGCGTCGCTCATCGGCGTGGAGATCCTGTTCGAGCCCGACGTGCTCGTGGAGGTGGAGGCGACCGCTGTGCTCGACTGACGCGGGATCTCAGTCGCGCCCCTCGACCGCCGCCCGCGCGTAGGCCCGCCGCCGCGTCTTGCCGGCGTCGTCCCGCACGGGCGTCCGGGTGAGGCGCACGGCGGCCGGGCGGCGCTCCGCATCCAGGCGGGCGCGGGCCCAGGCGAGCAGCTCGGCGGCGTCGACCTCCGCGTCCGCGATGTCGACCACGGCCTCGACGCGCTGGCCGAGGTCGTCGTCCGGCACGCCGAACGCGACCGCGCCGCGCACGTCCGGGTGCTGCTCGAGCACGCGCTCGACCTCGGCGGGGTGCACGTTGACGCCGCCGCGCAGGATCACGTCGTCGGCGCGGTCGAGCACGAACACGTACCCGTCGTCGTCCACGCGCCCGAGGTCGCCGAGCGTGTCCCAGCCGTCGGGGGTGCGGGCGGATCCGGCGCCGACGTACGCATAGGCCGGCCCGCCGTCGCGCCGCATCCAGATCCGGCCGACCTCGCCCGCGGGCAGCTCCCGTCCCTCGGCCGAGCGGATCGAGACGGCCGTGCCCGCCGCGGGCCGGCCGACGCTGCCCGGGTGCCGCAGCCACTCGTCGCCGCGGATCGTGAGGATCCCGTTCGACTCGCTCCCCGCGTAGACCTCGACGAGCCGCTCGGGCCCGATCCAGTCCATGGACGCGCGCTTCACGCCGGACGGGCACGGCGCGCCCAGGTGCAGCACCGTGCGGAGGCTCGACAGGTCGGCCGCGCGCCGCTCGTCGGCGGAGAGGCGGAGCAGGCGATGCAGCATCGTCGGCACGAGCAGCGCCCACGTGATCCGCTGCTCGGCGATCGCAGCCAGCACCCGCCGCTCGTCGAAGCGCGGGAGGAGCACGAGCGCGTGGCCCGTCATGAGGCCGCGGAACGCGTAGGTGAACGCGGCCGAGTGGGTGAGCGGCGCCGTGACCAGCTGCACCTGGTCGAGCGGGAGGTACGGCGCGACGGGGAGCGTCGGATCCAGCAGCGCGGGAGCCGTGGTCGCGACGACCTTCGGGCGGCCGGTGGATCCCGACGAGGTCGGCGCCTTCCAGCTGCGCGCCCAGGCGTCGGGCAGCGGTCCGTCGTCGAGCCCCGCCGGCGGCGACCAGCCGGCGGGCACGGACGGGACGCCCTTCCGCGAGGAATCGGCGCCGACCACGAGCGCGGGCCGGGCGAGGTCCTCGACGTGCGCGCGCTCCTCGGCGGAGAGCCCGGTCGACATCGGCTGCGGGGTCGCGCCGGCCTTCCAGACGGCCGCGCAGACGACGACCATCTCGCGGGTGTTCGGCAGCGCGATCGCGACCCGGTCGTCCTGCCCGACGCCGAGCGCCAGGTACGCGCGCGCCAGCCGGTTCGACGCCCGGTCGAGCTCGCGCGCGGTGAGCGTCCCGGCGTCGTCGCGCACGACGACGCGGTCGGGATCCGCGTCAGCGAGACCCGAGATGATCCGCGAGATGGACTGCCTCGCCACCGTCGCCCTCCGTCCCCGTCGCCCGGTAGAACGCCTCGTGCCGGCGGGCGACGTCGTCCCAGTCGTGGGACGCGGCGAGCGCGCGGCCCCCCGCCGGGTCGGGCGCGCGCCCGTCGAGCGCCGCGGCGAGGGCGTCGGCCGCGCCCGCCGGACCCGTCGCGAACAGCACGGACGACCCGAACACCTCGCGCAGCACGGGCAGGTCGCGGGCGACCACCGGCACGCCCGCGGCGAGCGCCTCCATCGCGGCGAGGCCGAAGCCCTCCTTCGTGGAGAGGAACGCGAGCGCGCCCGCCGCGGCGACGAGCGGCGGGACGTCGGGGTCGTCGACGACCCCGAGGATCACCGGCCGGATCCCCAGCTCGGCCGCGCGCGCGTCGAACGCCTCGCGGTACGCCCGGTAGTCGAACAGGGTCTCGCCGCCGCCGAACACGAGCCGGAGACCGGGCCGCGACGCACGGAGCAGCGCGAACGCCTCGAGCATGTCGACGCTGCCCTTCCGCGGCTCGATGCCGCCGAGCGCGAGCACGTAGTCCCCCTCCACGCCGTGCTCGCGCAGCGCGGCGCGGATCCGGTCGCGGCCCTCGGCGCCCGCGGGCCCCGCCGCCGCCCGGAAGCGCGCGCCGTCGACGCCGTTCGGGATCACCGTGGGCACCAGCCCCCATCCGGCCTCGACCTCCGCGGCGACGGCGGCGGACACGCACAGCCGCGCGATCGGCTCGCGCACCGCGGCGTCGTGGCAGCGCACGAGCTCCGGAGTCGTGAACTCGTCGAGGTGGTGGATGGTGCGGATGCAGGGCCCGGCCGCGTTCGCCGAGATGCAGTCCTGCGCGTGCACGACGTCGTAGGCCTCGGCCTGGCGCGCGGCGGCGAAGGCCGCGCGCATGGTCGCGATCGAGCGGACGATGCGCTCGCCCACCGTCTCGTCGTCGCGCGCGGCGAACGGCACCACGCGGATCCGCACGGCCGGGTCGACCTCGCGGAAGAACGCGCGGTCGCCGCCGCGCCCCAGGGTCCACACGACGACGTCGTGCCCGCGCCGGGCGAGCGCCTCCGCGAGGGCGAGCGTGTGCACCACCCCGCCGCGCGGCTTGGTGGAGTAGGTCAGCAGGGCGATCCGCACGGGGCGCTCCTCGGGTGGGTCGGCGGGCGGCGGGTCGGGGATCGGCGGGTCAGCCGGCGGCGGGCGCGGGTGCGGGCGTCGGCGCGTAGGCCGCCGGCACCCGGTCGCGCAGGTGGTGCATCGTGCGTCGGGCGCGGGCGATGTCCGACGACGCGTCCGCGGTCGTGACGGCCAGGCCGCCCTTCGCCCACGTCTTCGCGACGATCTCGCCGGCGGGATCCACGACCTTCGCCTGCCCCAGGAACCGCAGGCCGCCGAGCACCCCGGTCTGGTTCGACGACACGAGGTAGAGCTGGTTCTCGGCCGCGCGCGAGCAGTCGTAGAGGTCGAACAGGTGCGCCTGCCGGTCGTTGCGGAGCCGGTCGGAGCGGTCGGTGACGCTGGCCGGCCACGCGCTCAGGCAGGCGAGGATCTCGGCGCCGTCGAGCGCGAGCGTGCGCGCCGACTCCGGGAAGGTCTTGTCGAAGTCGATCATCATGCCGACGCGTCCCACGGGGGTGTCGAACGCCGCGAACGCGGATCCGGCCCGGTAGGCCTCCGATTCGCCGAGCGGCAGGTGCACCTTGCGGTGCGTGCCGAGCACCCGGCCGCCCTGCACGCAGACGGCGCTGTTGTACCGGATCTCCTCGCCGCCCTCGAGCGCGCGCTCCGCGACCCCGAAGCACACCGTCATGTCGCCGGCCATCTCGGTCACCGCCCGCACCTCCGGGCCGTCCAGCTCCACGGCGGGCGGGAGCGCGTCCGGCCCCGGGTGCTCCATGTCGAGCAGGTAGCCGCCGATGGTCGCGTCCGGGAGCACCAGCAGGTCGACGCCGCGCTCGCGGGCCTGGTCGATCATGCCGGGGAGCTTGGCGAGCGTCCGCTCGACGTCGCGCCCGAAGTGCGCCGCGACCGCCCCCATCGTGATCTCGGCCATGGCGACAGGCTAGCCGGACCAGGCCGCCCCCACCCCGGCGCCGGCGTGCTCCGGCCTCCGCTCGGCCACGCGCTCCTCGATCCGGTCCGCGAGGTGCTCGGCGTCGCGCGCGATCGCGGCGAAGCGCCCCGATCCCCACGTGTGCAGCCACGGCAGGCCGAGGAAGTGCAGGCCGGTGACGGCGCTGGATCCGCGCTGGTGCATCGGGTGCCCGGATCCGTCGAACGCGCCCACCTGCACCCACGAGTAGTCGGACCGGTAGCCGGCCGCCCACACGATGCTCGTGATCCCGGCCTCGGCCAGGTCGAGCCCGGTCTCCTCGCGCTCCGGCCGCCAGACGGGCACGTACCGCGGCTCGGTCGGCGCGTCGATGCCGGCCCGCGCGATGTGCCGGTCGATGTCGTCCTTGATCGACTCCATCACCGAGTCGGCATGGTCGAGCGACGCCTCGACGGTGGGCGTGAAGGCGAGCCGCGTGCCGTCCGCGCCGGCGAGCCGCCCGTGCAGGCGCATGCCGTCCCGGGCGAAGGCGCGCAGGTCGATGTCCCGCCCGCCGCCACGCCCGGTCATGTAGTGGTTGGTCGACTCGCGCTTGGTGAGGCCGCCGACGTGCGCGGTCACGGGGATGTCGTACACGCCCATGTCCTCGAGCCAGGCGATGCAGTCGCGGCCGCGGTACCGGCGGGCGCACCGGGGCGCGGATCCGAGGGCGAGGTGCACCTGGCGACCCGCGAGGTGGAGGTCCTCGGCGATCTGCGCGCCGGACTGGCCGGATCCCACCACGAGCACGGCCCCCTTGGGGAGCGCCTCGGGCGAGCGGTAGTCGGCGGAGTGCACCTGCCGGATGCCGTAGGGGATCCGCGCGGCGGCCGCCGGGAGCACGGGCCGGTGGTAGCCGCCCGTCGCGATGACGACCTGCTCCGCGACGATCGTGCCCTGGTCGGTGACGACCTCGAAGCCGCCCGCGGCCGCCTCGCGCAGCCGGGTGACCAGCACGCCCTCGACCACGGGCGCGTCGAAGGAGTCGGCGTAGCCGCGGATCCACGCGAGCACCTCGTCGCGCGTCATGAAGCCGTCGGGGTCGTCGCCCGCGTACGGGTACCCGGGGAGCCGGCACTGCCAGTTCGGCGTGACGAGCGTGAAGGCGTCCCAGCGCCGGTCGGCCCAGTCGTGCCCGACGCGGTCGCGCTCGAGCACCACGTGCTCGACGCCGCGGCGCGTGAGGTGCCAGCTGATGGAGAGCCCGGCCTGGCCGCCGCCCACCACCGCGACGGGCACGCGCGCGCCGTCGACGACGCGGGTCGCGCGGGTCACGCGCCGGCCCCCGTCGCGGTCGCGGTCGTCGTCGCCGGGTCCGGCAGCGGCGGCTCCATGCGCAGCACCGCCACGGTCCCGCCGTCGAAGCCCGCGGCCGCCCGGAGGATCTCCTCCTCCTGCTGCATCGCGGACGTGCACGCGAACCCGTACCGCGCCCGCACCCGCTCGCTCGCGACGCGCAGCGCCTCGGTGGACCGGCGCACGAAGTCGTCGAGCGGGTACTCGGATCCGGCGGCGAGGTGGTCGTGCATCACGAGGCTCGGCGAGTAGCAGTCGGCCTCGGATCCGTCGGGCCAGCGCACCCGGAAGGTCATCTCAGGCACGGGCCAGCGCCTCCTCGGCGGGGAGGCCGGCGGCGGGGACGCCCTCGCCGGTCCTGTATGCGTCGGGCCGGCGGTCGCGCAGGTGGAACATGCCGCCGCGCATCGCCCGGAACGTGCCCTCGACGTCGATCTCGGCGATGGCCAGCCCCGCGTCGAGCAGCGTCGTCGCGAGCACGTTGCCGCCGGGATCCACGACCTTGGCGTTGCCGACGTAGCGCAGCGACCCGAACGACCCGGCCTGGTTCGAGGCGACCCAGAACACCTGGTTGTCGAGCGCCCGCGCGGAGTCGAAGAGGTTGAACCGGTAGGTCCACCGATCCTGCTGCAGGTCCTCGGCCGTCGCCGTGCGCGCGACCGGCCAGGCCGACATGCTCACGATGATCTCGGCGCCGTCCATCGCGAGCGAGCGGGCCGCCTCGGGGAAGGCCTTGTCGTAGCAGATCTGCATCCCCACGCGGCCGACCGGGGTGTCGAACGCCGCGTAGACGTCGCCCGCGGAGTACGACATGGCCTCGCCGAGAGGCTGGTGCACCTTGCGGTACGAGCCGTGGATCCGGGATCCGTCGAGGCAGACGGCCGCGTTGTACCGCGTCTCGCCGTCGTCGTCGAGCTCGCAGAAGCCGATGCACACGACCATGTCGCCCGCGATCTCCTGCACGCGCCGGATCTCGGGGCCATCGAGGCGGATCGCCGGCGGCAGCGAACGGCTCGTGGTCTTGAGGGTGTCGCCGTGGTTGCCGAGCGAGGAGAGGTAGCCGCCGATCGCGGCCTCCGGGAATGCGATGAGCTGGACGCCGCTCTCCCGGGCCTCGGCGATCAGGCTCGCGATGAGCGCGTAGTTCTGCTCGAGGTCCCGGGTGAAGTTCGCCGAGACGGCGGCGACGGTCGTCGACATCGTGCCTCCTGAGGGGGTCGATCCGGTCGGCGCAGGATCCTGCGCGTGGGGCCCAGTCAAGGCCACGGTGTGTTTCCGCTTGGTTTCGCTCGGAACAAGATCTCGTTTCGCGCGCGCCATCCGCAGGACCCGAATCCGCTCACGACCGGGCCTTCCGGCTCCGACCGCCGACATGGGGTAGCAAATGGAATTGTCGCCGTAATCCGCCCGCAACAGCACGACCGAAGACTCGAGCCAGACCCCGACCCGCCGCATCCGACCGCCAAGGAGAGCACCATGAGCGACGCCGACATCGACCAGCAGATCCTCGACAACATCGAGAGGTCGCGCGAGGAGATCGCGCACCCCTCGCTGCCGAAGGGCAGCAGCATCTACGGGTCGACGAAGATCTTCCCCGACTACACCGCCACCAAGGAGGACCACTACTTCCAGCTCGTGCACGGCATCGCGCACGAGTCGTCGGTGAGCTTCGTCGCCGTGCTGCAGGCCACGCGCGCGCTGCGCAAGGGATTCACGAGCGTCCTGTACTTCTACGGACCCGGATCCCTGAACGCCATCGCCAACCGCGGCTTCCCCACGACGGGCGCCGACGGCTTCCCCGGCGAGAACAACATCAACAACGCCCTCGAGACGTTCATCGGCGAGGGCGGCACCGTCTTCTGCTGCCGCTTCGGCCTGGCGCTGCATGGCGCGCGCGAGGAGGACCTCATAGCGGGCGTGATCCCGTGCCACCCGCTCGACGTGCAGGACGCGGTGATCCACTACGCCCGCAAGGGAGCCATCATCAACAGCACGTACATGGTCTGACCGGTGCGCCCATGACCATCACGAGAGGGACCACGACGCCGAGCCGCGCCCGGCAGTCGGACGCGGATGCGGACGCCGCCGCGCTCACCACGCGCGTCGACATCGCCATCCGCGGGATCCGCGTCGCCGCGCCCGTGCACCGCGAGGGCGGCGCCGGGCCGAGCGACGACGGGCACGTGATGTTCCGCGGGCTGCAGTCCGCGGTGCCGGCCGACCCGGACAGCCCCTACCTCGTCGACGACGGCAGGCTGCTGCTCGACGGCGAGGACACGGGCTACGAGGTGGACGCGGTCGACCGGCCCCGGTTCTACGACCTCGAGACCGCGGACGGCGTCTCCTACGAGAAGATCGCGCGCCTGCACGGCGCCAAGGTGCTGGCCACCACGGTGGTGCAGACGTGCGTGCGGTACGACGAGTCGGAGCGCTGCCGGTTCTGCTCCATCGAGGAGAGCCTCGCCTCGGGCAGCACCATCGCGGTCAAGACGCCGGCCATGCTCGCGGAGGTCGCGGAGGCGGCCTGGCGGCTCGACGGCGTCGAGCAGATGGTGATGACCACGGGCACGAGCAACGGGCGCGACCGCGGGGCCACCCACCTCGCGCGCTGCGTCCGGGCCATCAAGCAGGCCGTCCCCGACCTCATGATCCAGGTGCAGTGCGAGCCGCCCGCGCAGCTGTCGACCATCACCGACCTGTACGAGGCCGGCGCGCGGTCCATCGGGATCCACGTGGAGTCGATGGACGACGACGTGCGCCGCCGCTGGATGCCGGGCAAGTCCCGCGTCTCGATGGACGAGTACCGCGCCGCGTGGCGGGAGGCGGTGCGCGTCTTCGGCCGCAACCAGGTCTCCACCTACCTGCTGGTGGGGCTCGGCGAGGATCCGGACGAGATGGTCGCCGGCGCCCAGGAGCTCATCGAGATGGGCGTCTACCCCTTCATCGTGCCGTTCCGGCCGCTGCGCGGGACGCTCGCGACGGACGTCGACCACGTGCCGGCGCCCGAGGGATCCGTGCTCCGCGACGTGACGTTCCGCGTCTCGCGCGCGCTCCAGGCCGCCGGGATGCGCGGCGCCGACCAGAAGGCGGGCTGCGCGGCCTGCGGCGCCTGCTCCGCCCTGCAGACCGCCGGGGGCTGATCCGTGCTCCTCGACGTCCCCGCCCTCATGGGCCCGCCGGTCGTCCGGTCGGCGCCGGCGTTCCTCGTGTCCGAGGCGGACCGGCGCGACCTCGACGCCTACCGGCGCCTGCGGCACGACGCGTTCGTCGAGGAGCAGGGGATCTTCGCGGGCACCGACCTCGACGCGCTCGACGAGGATCCGCGCACGGTCGTGCTGGTCGCGCGCGCCGCCGGCGAGGTCGTCGGCGGCGTGCGGCTCGCGCCCGTCGGTGTCCGGGACATCGGCTGGTGGACCGGGTCGCGGCTGGTCGTGGCGCCCGGCGCACGCGGGATCCGCGGCGTCGGCTCGGCGCTCGTGCGGGCCGCCGCGGTGCACGCGGAGCAGGCCGGCGTGCTGCGCTTCGACGCGACCGTGCAGGCGCGCAGCGCGGTGCTCTTCCGGCGGTTGGGCTGGATCCCCACCGGCACCGCGGTCGTCGGCGGCGTCGACCACGTGACCATGCGCTGGCCCATCGGCCGGATCCAGCGGCTCGTCGACGCGACCAAGGCGCACCTCGCCGCTGTGCTCGAGCCCGGTGCGTCCGGCGATCCCGCCGCCCTCGGCGCCCTCGGCGGGCCCGGCTGGGTGGGCGACGACGGCGCCCCCGTGCCCGGCACCGACGTGATCGCCGCCTGCGACGCGATCCTCCCCTGCATGGTGGAGCGGGATCCCGAGTGGGCCGGCTGGTGCGGCGTGCTCGTCAACGTCAACGACCTCAGCGCGATGGGCGCGACCCCCGTGGGCCTCCTCGACTCCGTGGCGGGGCGCGACGCCGCGTCCGTCCGCCGCGTGATGGCCGGCGTCCGCCGCGCCGCCGCGGCCTGGGGCATCCCCGTCCTCGGCGGGCACACGCAGCTCGGCGTGCCCGCCGCCCTCAGCGTCACCGCCCTCGGCAGGACCGCCGAGCCGGTCCCCGGGGGCGGTGGCTCCGCCGGCCAGGCCCTGAGCCTCACGGTCGACGTGTCCGGATCCTGGCGGTCCGGCCACCGCGGAGCGCAGTGGAACTCGACCGAGGAGCGCTCCCCCGCGGAGCTCCGCGACCTCGCCGCGACCGTCGCGCGCGCCCGCCCGGCCGCCGCGAAGGACGTGAGCATGGCCGGGATCGTCGGCACCGCCGGCATGCTCGCGGAGGCGAGCGGGACGGGCGCGGTGGTCGACGTCGCGGACGTGCCCGTGCCCGGATCCGCCGACGTCGCGATGGGCGACTGGCTCACCTGCTTCCCCGGGTTCGGGATGCTGACCGCGGACGCCCCGGGCGCCTCGCGCATGGCGTCGCCGCACGCGACGACCGCGGGGATCGGCCGGCTGACCGCCGAGCCCGGGGTGGGGCTCCGCTGGCCCGACGGCATCGTGACGCCCGCGGTCGCCGCGGGCGTCACGGGCCTCGGCGCGGCCTGAGCCGGGCGCGGAGCCCGGGCCTCAGTACTCGATGCGCCCGTGCCGGCTGTGGAACTCGCCGGTCGGCCCGTCGGGTCCGACGAGCGCCATCGCGACGGTCGCGTCGGTGCCCTCGGTCACGGTCTGGTGGCCGCTGTTGCCGTTGAAGTCGGTGGCCGTGTAGCCGGGGTCGGTCGCGTTGACCCGGAAGCCCGGCAGGTTCTTGGCGTACTGCACGGTCGCGGTGATCACGGCGGCCTTCGACGCCGCGTAGGGGATCGCGAGCACGTGGCTCTCGTCGGTGCCGTCGCCGCGGAGGGCGCGGGGCCAGCCGACGCCGGAGGAGACGTTCACGATGACGGGCGCGGCGGAGGCGCGCAGCAGCGGCAGCGCCGCCTGCGTGACCCGGACGATGCCGACGACGTTCGTCTGCAGCACCGCGGCCATCGCCTCCGGGGTGAGGTCGTCGACGCCGAACGAGGTGCCGAGGATGCCGGCGTTGTTGACGAGCACGTCCAGCTCCGGGAGCTCGGACATCGCGCGGTCGACGCTCGCCTGGTCGTCGACGTCGAGCTGCACGGGGTGGGCGCCGAGGGCGCGGGCGGCGTCGCCGTCGGCGGTGTCGCGCATGCCGGCGTAGACGGTGTGGCCGGCCTCGATGAGGCGGCGGGCGGTCTCGAGGCCGAGGCTGCGGTTGGATCCGGTGATCAGTGTCGTGGTCATGCATCGAGCCTGCGCCCCGCCCGCCGCATCGCCCAGGCACCGGTCGACGGGAGGACCGGCGGTACCAGGCTGATCCGTCTCCCCGCGCGCAGGATGGGGGCATGACCGAATTCGCGAGCGTCCTCCGCTCCTGGCGCGAGCGCGTGCAGCCGGCCGACGTGGGCCTTCCCGCAAGATCCCACCGCCGCACCGCGGGCCTCCGCCGCGAGGAGCTCGCCGCGCTCGCGGGCGTGAGCGTCGACTACGTCGTGCGGCTCGAGCAGGGCCGGTCGGTGAACCCGTCGCCGCAGATGCTCGGCGCGCTCGCCCGGGCGCTCCGCCTCACCGAGGACGAGCGCGACCACCTGCACCGGGTCGCGGGCGTCGCCCCGCCCGGTCGCGGCGAGGTGCCGCGGCACATCACCCCGGGCGTGCACCGGATCGTCGACCGGCTCGGCGACGTGCCCATCGCCGTGTTCACGGCGACGCACGACATGCTGCTCTGGAACCCGCTGTGGGCGGCGCTGAACGGGGATCCGTCGACGCGCACCGGCTGGGACCGCAACCTCGTCTGGACCTACTTCACGCAGGGGCACGCGGGCACCGACTTCGACGCCGTGCACGAGGAGGAGTTCGCGCGCGACCTCGCGGCCGACCTGCGCACCGCGGTCGGCCGCTACCCGGAGGACCGCGCGCTCGCCCGGCTCGTCGCCCGCCTGCGCGCCGAGGTGCCGGAGTTCGAGCGCCGGTGGAGTGAGGCGCGCGTCGCCGAGCACCGGTCGAGCCGCAAGACCGTCACGAGCACGCCGGTCGGCCCCATCACGATCGACTGCGACACCCTCTCGGTGCCGGGCAGCGACCTCCGCATCGTCGTCTACACGGCCGAGCCCGGCAGCACGGACGAGGCGCGGCTGGATCTCCTCCGCGTCACCGGCCTGCAGGCGCTGACGACGGCGCCCGTGGAGGTGGCGGGGGCCTGACGGCGCCTGACGGCGCCGGCCGGGCGGCGCAGGGTCAGCGCGCCGCGGCGATCCGGTCGAGCCACTCCGCGAGGAGCGACCGCTCGCCGGCGCTGAGGCGGTCCGCGTCGGCCACGTGCGCCCGCAGCGCGACGGCGCGCTCGACGAGGCCGGGCTCGCGCCGGGCGCGGGTGCGCTCCGGGGGCGTGAGGATCCTGTCGAGCACCGCGTCGCGCATGGCGTCGACGAGCCCGCGGTCGCGCTGCGCGGCCGGGCGGCGGATCGTCGAGAGGAGCGCGCCCGTGGCGGCCGCGTGGATCAGCTCGACCGCGAGCGGCTCGGCGACGCGCAGGCGCCCGGCGAGGGCGACGCGGTGCACGCGCTCCTCCAGCAGCGCGACGCCGGCGCGCACGGCGGGCGAGCCCTCCCCGCGGGCGGGGTCGCTCATGAGCGCGTACAGCTCGGGGTTGTCGAGCGCGAAGGC
The DNA here is from genome assembly GCF_002151125.1 of Clavibacter michiganensis. Lineage (GTDB taxonomy): Bacteria > Actinomycetota > Actinomycetes > Actinomycetales > Microbacteriaceae > Clavibacter > Clavibacter michiganensis_C. The sequence goes on along the minus strand of NZ_MDJZ01000016.1, from coordinate 168,919 downwards.
GATGGTCGCGTCCCAGCCCGCGCGGAGGTCGTCGACCGCGTCCGCGGCGCGCTCGGCGGCGGCACGGATCACGACGGCCTTTGTCGCGGCGAACCGCGTCATCTCGGTCTCGGCGACGGCGTCGAGGAGGCCCTCCTTGTCGCCGAAGAGCCGGTAGATCGTGGGCGCCTGCACGCCGGCGGCCTCCGCGACCGCGCGCGTGGTGACGGCGGCGCGGCCCTCGGCGCGCAGCAGGTCGGCGGCGACGTCGACGATGCGATCGCGGGTCCCGGCGCGCGCGTCGGCCGGGGCGGAGGTCTCGACGGTCATGGATCGACGATAACGCACACGCGTTAGCGCACTGCTTCCCGTGCTACCGTTCACGTGTTATCACCGCTACCACGAGAGGCAGATCCATGATCACCATCACCGGAGCCACCGGCGCGCTCAACGGCGCCACCGCCGAGCACCTGCTCGCGCGCATCCCCGCCACGGAGCTCGTCGTCGTCGCCCGGGATCCCGAGAGCGCGCGCTCCTTCCCCGACCGCGGCGTCGAGGTGCGCCGCGGCGACTACGCCGACGCGGCCTCCCTGCCCGCCGCCTTCGCGGGCGCCGACCAGCTCCTGCTCGTGTCCTCCAGCGACCCCCGCGCCGACGCGGTGGCGCTTCACCGCACGGCGATAGAGGCTGCGGTCGAGGCGGGCGTCGACCGGATCCTCTACACGAGCCACCAGGGCGCCGCCGAGGACTCGCCCTTCGGCCCCGCGCGGGACCACATCGCGACCGAGCGGATCCTCGCGGACTCCGGCGTCCCGTGGACCGCGCTCCGCAACGGCTTCTACCTGCACAGCGTCGACCTGCTGCTCGGGGCCTGGCGCGAGACGGGCGTGATCCGCGTCCCCGCGGATGGCCCGGTCTCGTGGACGGCGCGCGCCGACGCCGCGGAGGGCGCCGCCCGCATCCTGCTCGCCGACGCGCCGCTCGACGGGCCCGTCATGCTCACCGCGGGCGAGGCGCCGACCATGGCCGACGTCGCCGAGCAGGCGTCCGAGGTCGCCGGCCGCGAGGTGCGCCTCGAGCTCGTGGACCCGGAGGAGTGGATCGCCGGGCTCGTCGCGGCGGGCACGCCGGAGGCGGTCGCGCGCTTCCTGATCACCCTGCCGCTGGCGGCGGCGGGCGGCTTCTTCGCGGGCACGGATCCGCTGCTCGGCGAGCTCCTCGGCCGCGAGCCGGAGACCGTGCGCGACCACCTCGCGCGCGGCTGACCCGCAGCCGCCGCGCACGACCGAGCCCCGGCCGCCGCGTCTCGAGGACGCGGCGCCGGGGCTCCGTCGTGCGGGCGGGATCAGCTGGTCGCGAGCACCCGCTCGGCCACCCCGACGCGCTCGACCGACGTACCCACGTACCGCTCGTCCGCGATCGTGACGTGGTGCGCGGATCCGGTGACCGCGATCGCGGCCTCCGTCTCCTTCACGGCGCTCGACGGTCCGACCCACAGCTCGACCGCGCCCGGCTCGACGATGCGGCGGTACCGCAGGTCGGTGAGGGCGAGGCGGGTGGTGGGCACCCGGAACGTGACGCGCGCCGACTCCCCGGCGGCCAGATCCAGCCGCAGGTAGCCGAGCAGCTGCGCGACGGGCCGCGTGACGCTGCCCTGCACGTCGCGCGCGTAGAGCTGCACGACGTCGGTGCCGTCGCGGTCGCCCGCGTTGCGCACCTCGACGGTCGCGGTGAAGGACTCCCCCGCGACCACCTCGGCGGCGTCCACCCGCAGATCCGAGCGCGAGAACGTCGTGTACGACAGGCCGTGCCCGAACGGGAGGACGGGCGTGGGATCCGCGCTCGTCACCTCGGACGGGCCCCCGAGGATCGGGTGCAGGTACGAGAACGGCTGCGCGCCCGCGGACCGCGGGAGCGACACCGGCAGGCGGCCCGACGGCGACACCCGACCGGAGAGGACGCCCGCGATCGCGGACCCGCCCTCCTCGCCCGGGAAGAACGCCTGGAGCACGGCGGCGGGAGCGGACTCACCCTCGATGGCCCACGCCACCGCGTACGGCCGGCCGGTGAGCAGCACCACGACCACGGGGGTCCCGGTGGCGCGCACGGCCTCGACCAGCTCGCGCTGGACGCCGGGCAGCTCGAGGCTCTCGACGTCGTTGCCCTCGCCGACCGTGCCGCGGCCGAACAGGCCCGCCCGGTCGCCGACGACCACGACCGCGAGGTCGGATCCACGCGCGGCCTCGACCGCGGCGTCGAAGCCGGAGCGGTCGTCGCCCTCGACGTCGGCGCCGGGCGCGAGCACGAGCTCCGAGTCGGGCAGCTCCGTGCGGAGCGCCTCGGCGACGGTCGGGATCGCGAACCCGAGCGGCGTGCCCGGGTGGTGCGCGAGCACGTGGTTCGCGAACGAGTAGCAGCCCATGAGCGCCTCGGCGCTGTCGGCGTTCGGGCCGATGAGCGCGATGCGCCCGGGAGCGCTGCGGTCGCCGCCCGCGAGCGGCAGCGTGCCGTCGTTCGCGAGCAGCACCACGGACTCCTCCGCGAGACGACGCGCGACGTCCCGGTGGGCCGGGGTGTCGAGGTCGATCTCGGTGGGCGGCGCGTCGAAGGTCGCGTCGAGGAGCCCCAGCTCCTCCTTCTCGTCGAGCACGCGGAGCACCGCGCGGTCGACGAGCGACTCGTCGGCGAGCCCGGCGCGGATCCGCTCCGCCAGCGGCGCGAGGTACGCGTCGCCGGTCGGCAGCTCCACGTCGATGCCGGCCTCGAGGGCCAGCGCCGCCGCCTCGCCGCGGTCGCCCGCGACGGCGTGCATCACCTGGAGGAACGCGACCGAGAAGTAGTCGGAGACCACGACGCCGTCGAAGCCCCAGCGCCCGCGGAGCACGTCGGTGAGGTACTCGGGCGTGGCCCCGACGGGCGCGCCGTCGATCTCCGCGTACGAGTTCATGACCGAGCGCACGCCGCCGTCGAGCACCGCCATCTCGAAGGGCGGCAGCAGCACGTCCTCCACGAAGCGCGGGCCCACGTGCGCGGGCGCGTGGTTGCGGCCGGACTGCGAGACCGAGTAGCCGACGAAGTGCTTGAGCGTCGCGTGGATCCCGGCCGACTGCAGGCCCTTCACGTACGCGGTGCCGATGGTGCCGACCACGTACGGGTCCTCGGCGATGCACTCGTCGACGCGACCCCAGCGGGCGTCGCGGATCACGTCGAGCACGGGCGCGAGGCCCTGGTGCACGCCGAGCTCGGCCATGGATCCGCCGATGAGCGCGGCCATCTCCTCCACGAGGCCCGGGTCGAAGGACGCGCCCCAGGCGAGCGGCGTGGGGAAGGTCGCGGCCTGCCACGCGGCGAGCCCGGTGAGGCACTCCTCGTGGACGAGCGCCGGGATCCCCAGACGCGTCTCCGTCTGGAGCCGCCTCTGCTCGGCCCAGAGCCACGACGCGCGCTCGACCGGATCCACGGGCCGCGTGCCGTACACGCGGGTGAGGTGCCCGAGGCCGTGCTCGGTCGCCTCCTCGTAGCGGCCGGTCGTGGCCATCTCGCCCTGCATGGGCGCGACGACCTCGCCGCCCTGGTCGACCCAGTAGCCGACGATCTGCGCGAGCTTCTCCTCCAGGGTCATGCGCGCGTGCAGCTCGCGCACGCGCTCCGACACCTCGGGCAGCGCGACGGCGCCCGATGGCGCCTCCGCCCCGGTCACCCCTTCACCGCGCCGGTGAGGCCGCCGACGATGCGGCGCTCGAAGATGGAGAAGAAGATGAGCGCGGGGATCATCGAGAGCGACGTGAACGCCAGCACCTTGGCCGTGTCCACGGAGTACTGCGACGAGAACGACTGCACGCCGAGCGGCAGCGTGTAGATCGACGGATCGCTCAGGAGGAACAGCGGGAGCAGGTAGGAGTTCCAGCTGCCGATGAACGCGAGGATCCCGACCGTGATGACGCCCGGCATCGACAGCCGCACGACCATGCGGAAGAAGAAGCCGATGCGGCTGCACCCGTCGATGAACGCGGCCTCCTGGATCTCGTCCGGGATGGCCCGCAGGAACGGCACCAGGATGATGATCGTCGTCGGGAGCGCGAACGCGATCTGCGGGAGGATGATCCCCGGCAGCGAGTTCGTGAGGCCGAGCGAGCGGATCACGATGTAGAGCGGCGTGATGGCGACCGTGATGGGGAACATGAGCCCCGACGCGAAGAGCGCGTAGAGCGCACCCCGGCCGAAGAACGTGTACCGGGCCAGCACGTAGCTCGCCATGAGGCCGAGCACGACCGCGCCGACCGTGGTGCCGATCGCGGCGATGAGCGAGTTGCCCACCTGGCGCCAGAACATCGAGCCGGTGAGGACGTCGAGGTAGTTGCCGATCTGCCACGGCGACGGGAAGCCCGCCGGGTCGGTCGTGATCTGCGCGTTCGTGCGGAACCCGCCCAGGATGATGTACGCCACCGGCGTGAGCATCAGGGCGATGAGCACGACCGCGACGAGGTAGGGGATCGGGTTGTTGCCCTGGCCGGGCGTCTTGGCCCGCTTGGGCTTCGGCGCCTTCGCCGAGTAGGTGGGATCGAGGTCCGCGTTGCGCGGAGCCGCGGTGACGACGCTCACTTCTTCTTCTTCCTTCCCGCACCCGTGAGGGCGCCGGCGGTGTCCCGGTTGAGCACGAACCGCTGGTAGACGAGCGCGACGACCAGGGAGATGAGGAACAGCACCACGGCGACGGCGTTGCCGTACCCGTAGTTGCCGGATCCGCGTCCGTTGGCCACGAGGTACGTGGCCATGGTCGAGGTGCCCGCGGTGGCGGAGATGTACTGGCCCCAGATGATGTAGACGAGGTCGAACAGCTGCAGCGAGCCGATGATCGACAGGAACGCCCAGATGCGCAGCGTCGGAGCCAGCAGCGGCAGCGTGATGCGCCGCTGGATCTGCCAGTACGACGCGCCGTCGATGGCGGCCGCCTCGGAGAGCTCCTCGGGGATGCCCTGGAGGCCGGCGAGGAAGAGGATCACCGCGAAGCCGATGTACTTCCACGTGATGATCGTCATGAGCGACCAGATCGCGATGTCCGGGTTGGCGAGCCAGTCCTGCTGGAGGTCCGCCAGGCCGATGTTCGCGAGGAAGCCGTTGAGCGCGCCCGAGCCCTGGAGCATGAGGCTCCAGCCGGTGCCGACGACGACCTCGGAGATGACGTAGGGCACGAAGATCAGCACGCGGATGAGCGACTGGCCGCGCAGCTTCCGATTGAGGAGGAGCGCCACCATGATCGCGACCGGGCCCTGGAGCACGAGCGACAGGACCACGATGACGGCGTTGTGCATCAGCGCCTCGTGGAACGTGGGGTCCTGGAGGATCGTGATGTAGTTCCGGAAGCCCACGAAGATCGTGGGCGGGCCGAAGCCCTGCCAGCTGAAGAAGCCGTAGTAGGCCGCCATCACCACGGGGTAGATGACGAAGCCGAGGAAGAAGAGGAGGGCCGGGCCGACGAGGATGAGGACCTCGAGGCGACCGGTCCAGCCGAGGCCGCGGCGTCGCGCACGCACCGCCGAGGGCGGCGTCGTCACGACGCCGCCCTCGGGGTGTGCAGGATCAGCCGCGGGACGCTGCTCGTCGAGCGAGCTCTCGCGGATAGCCATGTCGGATCGCCTAGGCCTTCTTGGCCGCGTCGCCGACGGTCTGGATGAGCTTCTCCGGGCTGCCGTCGCCCGCCATGAGGTCGACGACGCCGACGTTCATCGCGTTGCCCACGTTCAGGCCGTAGACCGTGTCGAGCCACTGGGAGACGTAGGGCGCGTCGTTGTACGCCGTGATGATCTCCTGCAGGTAGGGCTCGGTGACCGCGCTCTGCGCCTCGGTGTTCACGGGCGGGGCGTTGAAGGCCGCGTAGTACTCCTTCTGCACGTCGGCGGTGCCGATGTAGTTGAGGAAGTCGACGCACTCCTTCGGGGCCTGCGCGGAGCAGGAGTACCCGTCGATGCCGCCCATGATGGAGCCGGGCGCGCCCTCGCCGCCGGAGATCTCCGGGAAGGGGAACCAGGAGAGGTCGGCCAGCGGCTTCTGGTCGGGGGTCAGGCCCGCGATGACTCCCGGGTCCCAGGCGCCCATGAGCTCCATGGCGGCCTGCTTGTTGGCGATGAGGCCGGCGGAGCTGCCCGCGCCCTGCTGCGCCGCGGTGGTGAGGAAGCCGTCGTTGAAGGGGTTCGTGCCCACGAGGTCCTCGACGTCCTGGCCCGCCTTGATCCAGCACTCGTCGCTGAAGTCCTTGTCGGTGGCGGCCTGCTCGAGCGTGTCCGAGCTGCACTCGCGGAGCGCGAAGTTGAAGTACCAGTGCGCGGCGGGCCAGGCGTCCTTCGCGCCGAGCGCGATGGGCGCGACGCCCGTGGCCTTGAGCTTGTCGACGGCCGCGTCGAGCTCGTCCATGGTCTTCGGCGTCTCGGTGATGCCGGCCGCGGTGAAGAGGTCCTGGCTGTAGAAGATGCCGCTGGGGAGCACGGCGACGGGCATGGCGTAGGCCTTGCCGTCGATCGAGTTCGCGTCGAAGGCGCTCTCCGCGATGCCGGCCTTCGCGTCGGCGGAGATGCCGTCGGTGATGTCCATGACCTGGCCAGCCGCGACCGTGGCGGCGAGCTTGCCGCCACCGCGCTGCAGGAAGAGGTCGGGTGCGTCGCCGGAGTTGAGCGCCGTCTGGAGCTTGCCGTCGAGGTCCTCGTTCTGGACCGACGTGGGGGTGACCGTGACGCCGGGGTTGGCGGCGTTGAAGTCCGCGGTCGTCTTGTCCCAGAACGCCTTGCCGGGGCCGGTGGTGGAGTTGTGCCACAGCGTCATCTCGACGGGGCCGCCGTCGTCGCTGCTGCCCGAGCCGCCGCTGCAGCCGGTGAGGGCGAGAGCCCCCACGAGCAGGGCCGCGGATCCCGTGAGGATCTTCCGTGCCTTCATGTCGTTCTACCTGTCTCTTCATTGAGCGCACCCTGGTGGGTGTCGGGGGGGGGGGACGTGCTCGAGCCGCGTGCCTGGTGCTGTGGGGATGCGACTCGAACCGGGCCCATGTCGCGTCGTCGCGTCGTCGCTTCGTCGTGACGGGGGCCGGTCGGGCCAGTCTCGGTCGCGGTCCGATCATCGTCAAACGTTTTCGAAATCCTTTTCCCCGGGCGTAGGGTCCAGTCCATGTCCCGCCGCCCCACCATCCACGACGTCGCCGCTGCCGCCGGCGTCTCGGTGTCGACCGTGTCCAAGGCGGTGAACGGTCGCTACGGCATCTCGGCCGAGACGTCGCGCCGCGTCATGGAGGTCGTCGAGCGCCTCGGCTACGAGTCCAGCCTCGTCGCGAGCAGCATGCGCTCCCACCGCACCGGCGTGATCGGCGTGCTCGTGGCGGACTTCGAGCCGTTCAGCGCCGAGATCCTCAAGGGCGTGGGCGCGGCCCTCCGGAAGTCGCGCTACGACCTGCTGGCCTACAGCGGATCGCGCCAGGTGGACGGCACGGGCTGGGAGCGGCGGTCGCTCAGCCGGCTGAGCGGCACCCTCATCGACGGCGCGATCATGGTGACGCCCACTGTCGTGACCGCGCAGACCGAGATCCCCGTCGTCTCCATCGACCCGCACACCGGACCCGCCGACCTGCCGAGCGTCGAGTCCGACAGCCTCGGCGGCGCGCTCCAGGCGACGCGGCACCTCCTCGAGCTCGGGCACCGGCGGATCGGGTTCCTCGCCGGTCGCCCGGACCTCCGCTCCGCGAGCCTGCGCGAGGCCGGGTACCGGCGGGCCCTCCACGACGCCGGCATCGCGTTCGACCCGGCGCTCGTGCGCGCGGGCCTCTTCCTCACGGCGCCCGCGCGGGAGCCCGCGCGCGCCCTGCTGTCGATGTCGGACCGGCCGACCGCGATCTTCGCGGCCAACGACCTCTCGGGCATCGCGATCCTGCAGGTGGCCGCCGAGCTCGGGATGCGCGTCCCCGAGGACCTCTCCGTGATCGGCTTCGACGACATCCCGGAGGCCTCGCAGATGACGCCGCCGCTCACCACGATCCGCCAGCCCATGCAGCGCCTCGGGACGACCGCCGTGGATCTCCTCATGTCGCTGATGGGAGGCACCGAGCCCGACGCGATGCGCGTGCAGCTGCCGACGCGGCTCGTGCGCCGCGCGACGACGGGTCCGCCGCCGGCGCGCTCGCGGTGACCGGCGGGCCGGCGGCCTGGCAGGCTCGACGCATGGGAGACGACGACGCCGAGCGGCGCGGGAAGGGGTCGGCGTGGACGCGCCGGTCGACGCCGGCGGAGATGCGGGATCACGACGAGTTCCGCACCCAGAACGCGATCGTCAAGTTCTACGCGGTGATCCCGCTCATGATCGTCGCGGTGTTCCTCCCGGCCGGTCCGGTCCGGGGGATCTGGATGGCCCTGGTGATCGTGGGGTACGCGGTCTGGGGCGTGAGGAACGTCATGCGGGCGTCACGGAAGGGCACGGCGGACGAGGCGGAGCGGGCCGCATCGCCGGAGGACGGCGAGGACGGTCCCCCCGTCGCCGATCGCACGGGCTGACCCCGGCCTGACAGGCTGGGCTCATGCACCTCGACGACTGGGACGCCCGCGTCGCCGCCTTCTGGGCGAGTGCCGACGACGAGCGGGCGGACGAGACCGTCGCCGAGATGCGCGCGCTGGCCGCCGAGCGTCCGGCCGACGATCCGCGGGCGCTCTTCGAGCTGGCCTGCGCGCACGACTTCGTGGGCCGCGAGGCGGAGGCCGTGCCGATGTACCGGGCCGCGCTCGACGGCGGGCTGGATCCCGAGCACCGGCCGCTCGCGGTGATCCAGCTGGCGAGCTCCCTGCGCAACGTCGGCGAGGCCGCCGAGGCGGTCGCCCTGCTCGAGTCGATGCCCGACGACGCGCACGCGCCCGGCCGCGACGCGTTCCTCGCGCTCGCGCTGCACGACGCGGGCCGCCCGACGGAGGCGCTGACCCTGGCGCTGCGCCGCCTCGCGCCCGCGCTTCCCGAGTACGGCCGGGCCGTCGCCGCGTACGCGGACGAGCTGGCGGAGCGCGGGCGCACCGAACCCGCCGCGGGCTAGGAGCCGGGCGTCACGCGCGCCGGGTCGCCCGGGGTCGAGCCGGATCCGGCGTCGGCGGCGTCCGGCCCGGCATCCGCATCCACCGCGTCCGCCTCCGCCTTCTTCGCGCGGGCCAGGCGGATCGCCGCGCGGCCCGACGGCAGGGAGATGGCGACCGTGATCACGACGACCGTGATGATCCCCGCCGCCACCAGCAGCTCCTGCACGCTGAAGACGTCCGCCAGCGGACCGAACGCGACCGCGCCGATCGGGGTCGCGAGCGCCATGACGATGCCGACGTAGCTGAAGACGCGGCCGTGCATCTCCGGGGCGACGGTCTCCTGCACGAGCGTCATGAACGGCGCCGAGAACAGCGGCACGAACAGGCCGATCGCGAACATGAACCCGTAGAACACCCAGAGGTTGGGGCTCAGGCCGAGGCCCGCGGTGAAGACGGCGAAGCCGAAGCAGCTCACGAGGATCAGGGTCATGCGGTCGGACTTCGCGAACAGCGTCGACACGAGCGCGCCGCCCCCGAGCATGCCGACGCTGAAGGCGATCTCGAGCACCGTCACCATCCAGACCTCGGTGCCGTATGTGCGCGCGACGAGCAGCGGCGTGATGAACGACGGCGCGACCGTGAGCAGGAAGATGATCGCGAACACGACGAGCAGCCAGCGCACGACCGGGTTGCCGCCGATGTAGCGCATCCCCTCGACGAGGTCCTCGCGGTAGGTCGACGTCTTGTCGGCGACGGAGGCGAGCGTCGGCACGGCCACGGCGGCGAGGAACGCGATGCCGATCGCGGCCGTGATCGCGTCGACGAAGAACAGCGGCACGAGGCCGTAGGCGGCGAAGATCGCGCCCGCGGCCGCCGGCGCGAGCAGGGCCATGGCGGACTGGATGGTGCCGAAGATCCCGTTGACCCGCAGCAGCTGCTCCGGCGGCACGATCTGCGGGATCATCGCCTGCACCGCGGGCGTCTGGAAGCCGGCCCCGACGGAGCGCACGGCGACCGCGAGCAGGATGATCCAGAGGTCGGTGACCCCGTTCATCATCAGCAGGGCGAGCGCGAGGGTGACGATCGCGATGGAGCTGTCGGACACGATCACGAGGACGCGGCGGTTCATGCGGTCGGCGAGGGTGCCGCCGAAGATCGAGACGATGCCCTGCGGCAGGAACGCGCACACCGCGTAGAGCGCGACCGCGAGACCCGAGCGGGTCTCGAACGTGACGTACCACATGACCGCGTACTGGACGAGCATCGAGCCGAACAGGGAGACGGTCTGGCCGCTGAGGAAGAGGGTCGCGTTGCGCTTCCAGCGGGCGGCGACGACGGCCGCGTCGGCGGCGCTCATCTCGGGCACGTCGGCCGGGATCGCCGGGTCGCTCATCGGATCCTCGCCTGCTCGTGTTTCCTCGGGTGTCGAACGCCAGGTTACGGGGCGGCGCGCGCGGCGCGCCAGGGGTGGGCGACGACGATCAGAGGTCCCGGCTCGCCAGCACCACGTCGGAGTCGGAGGGCGTGATCTGCACCTCGCGGATCCGCTCGATGGGGAGCGCCGACGTGGCCGCGAGCTGGGTCGCCTCCGCCTGGCCCGCGCCCCACGTGGCGACGACCGTGCGGGTCCCGTCGTCGTCGATCGCGACGAGGTCGTAGGCGCCCTTGCCCGCTCCACCGCCCGCGTAGGCGCAGCTCCAGTCGAAGCGCGTGCCCCACGGCTTGGCCGTCACGGCGAGCTGCGCCGTCACGCCCTCGTCGAGCTCGGAGCGCATGCTGACGGCGTCGGCCGGGAGGCCCTCGGCAAGGGACCCCTCCCCGGCAAGAGAGGAGGCGGCCGGGGCCGGATCCGCGACGGGCGCGCTCACGCCGGCGCGGAGTGCCGAGCCGAGGCCCGCGCCGCCCACGAGGAGCACGACGGCGGCGGCCGCGAGCAGCCACCCGCCCGTGCGGCGGGTGATCCGCGCGGGGCGGGGCGCGGATCCCGGGAGCCGACGACCGCCGCGGATCCCCCGCCCGCGGGGCACGCGGTGCTCGGCGCCGGCCGAGGCGGTCGGCAGGGCGACGGGAGCGGGCCCGGCCGCCGTCGAGCCGGCGGCAGCGGCCGACGGCGCGGCGGCACCGCGGGCGTCGGCGGCGGGATCCGGCTCGTCGAGCAGCGCGAGCGCGTCCTCGACGGGCAGCATCCGCAGCACGCCGGGCAGGCCGGAGAGCTCGGCGAGGGAGCGCATGCACGCGTCGCAGCCCTGGAGGTGGGCCTCGAAGAGCGCGCGGTCGGTGGCGCTCAGGCTGCCGAGCACGTACGCGGCATCCCACTCGTGGATGTCGTCGGCGCGGTCGTTCATCGGGTGACTCCTCGTTCCTGCAGTGCGAGCCGGAGCGCCTTGAGCGCGTAGTGGAGGCGGGACTTGATGGTGCCGGGCGGGACGCCCTCGCGTTCGGCGGTCTCCGCGACCGACCGACCGAGGTGGTAGCAGCTGACGACCGCGCGGCGGTGCTCCGCGGAGAGCGACGCGAGCGCCTCGGCGACGAGCAGGCGGTCGATGATCGCGTCGGACGCGTCGGCGACGGGATCCTCGGGCAGCGCGTCGGTCGACGTCTCGCGGCCGCGCCACGCGCTGCGGCGGTCGTCGATGACGAGGTTGCGCACCACGGTGAAGAGCCAGCGGCGGGCCGACTCGTCGTCCTCCGCGAGGATCGCGGGCGAACGCCAGGCCCGCAGCAGCGCCTCCTGCACGACGTCCTCGGCGAGCGCCGCATCCCCCGTCAGCCGCAGCGCGTACCGCTGCAGCGCGGGTGCGTGCGCATCGTGCAGCGCCCGCATGCGGGCCGTGCTCTCCGTGGTCATCCGTGCCTCCTCCTCCCACGACGAGATGGACGGCCGGAAGGTTCACCGCTCAGGGGAATCTTCTCAGGGGATCCCGTCGGCGACCCGCGCCCGCCCCTGCTGCCCTACGGCTGGCGACCCGGGATCCGCACGATGACGTTCCCGCGGTGCTCCCCGCGCAGGAGCCCGTCGAGCGCGCCGGGCGCCGCGGCCAGCCCGCCCTCGACGATCGTGCGGGGGAACACGAGCCGCCCCTCCCACAGCCACGCCGCGTAGTGCTCCTCCCACGCGCGCACCTGCGCGGGCGTGTGCATCGTGGAGAAGGGCCGGATCTCGAGCTCCTTGACGATCGCCGTCATCACGTCGAGCCGCGGGTGGCCGCCGTCCCCGCCGTCGACCTGTCCCGCGAGCGCCCCGCAGAGCGCGAAGCGGGCACCGTGGGCGGCCGCCTGCACGGCGGCCTCGAGCTGCGGGCCGGCGACGGTGTCGAAGAGCACGTCGATGCCGTCCGGCGCGAGCTCGCGGAGCCGCTCGAGGACGTCCTCGTCCCGGTGCACGATCGCCGCGTCGAACCCGAGCTCGTCGACGAGGTAGGCGGCCTTCTCGGCGCTCCCGGTGGATCCGATCACGGCCCCCGCCCCGCGCGCCCGGGCGATCTGCCCGGCGAGCGACCCGACGCCGCCCGCGGCTCCGGTGACGAAGACGACGTCGCCCGGACCGACGCGGGCGACGTCGACCATGCCGTGGTACGCCGTGACGCCCTGGTTGAGCACGTGCTCGGCGCTCGGGAGCCGATCGACGTCCACGGGCCGGAAGGCGGACGCGATGCCGACGACCTCCTCGCGCCAGCCGCTCATGTGCGTCACGACCGTGCCGACCGGCATCTCCGCCCGCGACTCGACGACCGTCCCGACGGCGCCGCCCCACAGCGGCTCCTCGAGCGCGTAGGGCGGCATCGGCAGCCCAGGGTCCGCCCGCATGAGGTCGGCCATCACCGCCGTCAGCTGCATGGAGTCGTTGCGCACGCGGATCTCGCCGTCCGCGAGCGGCGGGACGGCCACCGCGCGGACGGCCAGCGACGCGGAGGGCGCGTCCCGCACGCCGTCCCGGTGATGCGCGAGCACGACCTGGGCGGTCGTGCGGGTGGGGGTCGTCTCGGTCATGGGGGTCCTCCTCGTCGCGGCGGGCGTTCCGCCGGGTCGCTGCGAAGCTAGGGACCGATCCGGACAGCGTCCGTCCGGGAGGCGACCGAGGGTGAGGCCATGCGCGACACGTCGGAACGGCTCCTCCTGCTCCTCGGCCTGCTCCAGCGCCGCCGTCCGTGGAACGCGGAGCAGCTCGCGGCCGAGCTCGACGTCACGGACCGCACGATCCGTCGCGACGTCGGCCGCCTCCGCGCGCTCGGCTACCCCGTCACCAGCGCCACCGGCACGGACGGCGGGTACGGGCTGGAGGCCGGGGCGGTGCTGCCGCCGCTGCTGCTGGATCCGCGGGAGGCCATCGCCATCCACCTCGCGCTCCGTCGTGCCGTCGCGGAGGCGGGACCGGAGGAGCGGGCGGACGCACGGGCCGCGCTGGAGAAGGTCACGCGGGTGCTCCCCGAGCGGGCGCGCGCGGCGGTGACGGCGGTGGAGCGGCACTCCGGGGAGGTCGACCTCGGGCAGCCGGTGCGCGCGTCGGCGGGATCCGCCGCGCCGGCGACCCTCGCGGAGATCGCCCGGGCATGCCGGAGCCGGCGACAGCTGACCTGCGACTACGAGCGCGACGACGGGCGCCGCGGACCGATGCGCCTCGAGCCCCGCCATCTCGTCCGGACCCTCGACCGCTGGTACCTCCTGGCGTACGCCGTCGACTCGCAGGGCTGGCGCACGCTGCGCGTCGACCGCATGGGCGACGTCCTGCGGACCGACGTGTCGAGCAGGCCCCGCCCGGATCCCGCCGAGGACCTCGACGCGTTCGTCGCCGACGGCATCCGGTCCACGATCCGGCGGGTGACGGGCACGGTGCGCGTGCAGGCGCCGGCGACCGAGGTGGCGCGGTGGGTGGCTCCGGCCTGGGGCACCGTCACCTCGGACGGCGACGGATCCTGCATCGTGGCGGCGGGTGCGGACAGCCACGCGTCCATGGCCCGGTGGCTCCTGCTCCTCGACCGGCCGCTCGTCGTCGTGGAGCCGCCGGAGCTCGTGGCGGCGTTCTCCGCGGTGGCTCGGGAGGCCGGCCGCGTGGACCTCGTGGCACCGGGATCCAGCCGCTGAACCTGGCAGACCCCTGAGCGCGTGAACGTTCTCCGCGGCTGCTCCGTCGTCCTCCATGTCGGCGCACCTTCCCGCGACGGACAGACAAGCACCATCCGGATCAGGAGACCCCCATGCAGAAGAAGAACAAGATCATCCTCGGCACGAGCGCGGCCGTGGTGGTCGTGCTCGGTGTCAGCGCCGCCGCGTTCGGCCCCGCCTTCTACCGCGACGTGATCGTCGGCGCCCCCGCGGCCGCCCCCTCCGTCTCGGCCGCCCCCGCCGACTCCACGCTCGACACGAGCAACCTCTCCGGCGACTGGCAGATCGGCGCCGGCAGCACCGCGGGCTACCGCGTGGCCGAGGTGCTCAACGGCACCGACGTGACCGTCGTCGGCAAGACCGAGGACGTGTCCGGCACCATCACCGTCGACGGATCCACGCTGCAGGCCGCGACCGTCACGGTCGACGTCGGCACCATCGCCACCGACCAGCCGCCGCGCGACGACTACTTCCGCGGCACCGCCATGGAGGTCTCGAAGTACCCCGACGCCACCTTCACGCTCACGCAGCCGGTCGACGCGGCCGTGCCCGCGAGCGGCGAGGTCGCCACGGTCGACGCGACCGGCGAGCTCACCATGCACGGCGTCACGCAGACCGTGACCGTCCCGCTGCAGGCCGCGCTCACCGCGGACGGCGTGCAGGTGAGCGGATCCATCCCCGTCACCTTCTCCGACTACGGCGTCGAGGCCCCGAGCCTCGGCTTCGTGAGCGTCGAGGACAAGGGCACGGTCGAGTTCCTCGTGAAGGCCACGCCCGCGGGGTAGTCGCGGACCGGCCCTCGGGGCCGCCCCGACTGGAGGGGAGGAGGAGCGCATCCGGGTCGCTCCCCCTCCCCTTCCGTGCGTCCGGGCAGGTGCGCGCGCCGGGCCCACCGCCATGCACCTCCGCGGATCCCGCGCTCCGTCTCTCCACGGGCGGCGGCTCCTGGGGAGGGGCGGGCGGCTTCCCCGGATCCCCGTGCCTATGGTCATCGCGGTCCGGCGAGGGTCCTCCCGCCGAGACGCCGATCACCGCCCACCACAGAGAGATGACACGACCATGTCCGTCACCCGCTCCGCCTCCCGCACCCGACCCGCGGCCGTCGCCGCGCTCGCGACGCTCGCTCTCCTCGGCGTCCCCACCGCCGCGCAGGCCGCCACCCCCGACCATGCCGCCACCGCGGACCACGCGTCCGCCCACCACCACGCGGCGTATCCCGTCAGCCAGCAGACGATCCCCGCCACGGACGGCACCGGCTTCGGCGCCGCCACCCTCTACGCCCCGCAGGGCACCGGCAGGAAGACGCTCGGCGCGATCGTCGTCGCCCCGGGCCTCAAGGGCGACCAGTCCGACCTCGCCTGGCTCGCCCAGGACCTCGCCGGCGAGGGCTTCATCGTGCTGAACATGGACACCCTCGGCAAGTACGACCTCCCGAACCAGCGCTCCTACGAGATGCTCGCCGCGGCGAAGTACCTCGCCACCGCCAGCTCGGTCAAGGACCAGGTCGACCCGGCGGACATCGGCGTGGTCGGCTACTCGCTCGGCGGGGGCGGCGCGCTCCAGGCCGCCGTGGAGCAGCACGGCCTCAAGGCCGCGGTCGCCCTCATGCCCTACGACTTCCCGGCCGGCACGACCGACCCGTACAAGCCCACCGAGTCGCCCACGTACCCCGGCATCACCACCCCGACGCTCGTGATCACCGGCCAGGCCGACACGACCGCCCCGGCGGCGTCCATGGGCAAGCCCGCCTACGACTCCATCCCCGCCTCCACCCCGAAGCAGTACCTGGAGCTCCGCGGCGCGGACCACCTCGCGGCACGCGCCACGACGAACGGCACGGTCCGGGACGCGGTGACGAACTTCCTGAAGGTCTACCTCGACGGCAACAGCGCGTACAGGAAGTACGTGTGCCCGGCCCCGCCGACGTCGGCCGCCATCAGCGAGTCCGCCAGCTCCTGCCCCCGGTAGATCCGGCCCCGGCCCCCGGGCCCGACGAGAGCGGCGTGCGACCACCGGTCGCGCGCCGCTCTCGTCGTCTCGGCGTCTCTGCGTCCGGGCGTCGCGGCGTCCGGACCTCGGATCCTCGTACCGGCAGCCGGCAGCCGGCAGCCGCCGCCTACATCGCCGAGCGGATCGGCACGAGACAGTCGATCTCGCCCGCACGGCGGTAGTGCTCGATGTGCGGCCGGTCCGGATCGTGGTCGGCGAGGCCGAACAGCACCTCGAACGCCGGCTCGATGAGCTCGTAGACGCCGGGCGCCTCGCCCCGCAGGCGCAGCCGGAGGTAGGCGCCGCCCGGGACGACCGTCTCGTCCATGTCTGCCGGGGTCGCGCCGTCGCGCTCCAGCCGCACCGACGCCATGCGGTACACCCCGTCCGCGGCCTGCACGAGGCCCATCATCCTGCGCCCGCGGAGCGAGTCGAAGGCGGCCTCGAACGCCGGCCAGGCGGCCTGGATGGTCGGGATGTCGAGCGGCACGTCGCGGCTCAGGGCGGGGGCGTCCTCGAGGACGACGACGTCGATCCGGCCGAGCTCGTGCGTCCTGGCCACCTCCGTCATGATCCCCTCTCGGCAGCGAGGGCCCAGGTCAGGAGGGGTCCGGTGGCGTCCATCTGGCGAGCGTGCCAGCGGGAGGCCGCCGTGCGGAAGCCCCCGTCGGGGCGTCCCGCGCGACCGATCCGATCCCTACTCGTCGTCCATGGTGGTCGCGAAGCGGCGGAACTCCCCGCGCTCGACGTGCATCTCCCAGAGGGCGTCGGCGAGCACCTGCGGGTCCTTCTTCGGGTGGCCCTGCGTGATGGCGCCGGGGATGATCAGCTGGCCGACGTGGATCCCGTCGCCCGCGAGCGCCTCGTGGATCATCTGGCCGTAGGCGGTCTCGCCCGCGAAGCCGATCGAGGTGCCGGCGAACTTCGGCAGCGGCTGCACCGCGGTGCCGCCGTTGACGAACAGGACCGTCCCGCGGCCGAGCACGCGCATCCCCTGCAGCACCTGGTGCACGGCGGCGACGGGCGCCTGGATGGAGAACTCGAAGGCGCCGACGAGGTCGCCGGGCGTCGTCTCGAGCACCGGTCGCAGGAAGTCCTTCTGCGGCAGCGGGCTGTACTGGAGCACCTCGATCGGCCCGAGGTCCTGCGCGGCCTGGTCGAGCGCGGAAGCGAGCGCCACGTGGTCGCGGACGTTCGCGACGTAGCCGCGGGCGGTGATCCCCTCGTCGGAGAGGGTGCGCGCGAGGTCGTCGACGCGCTCCTGGTTGCGGGCGATGAGCGCGACGGCGAAGCCCTCGGCTCCGAAGCGGCGGGCGACGGCGGCGCCGAGGCCGGCGCCGGCCCCCACGATGGCGATGGTGGTCATGGTTCTCCTCCTGCGGATCGGACGGATGGCGGCCGGGCGTCGGGTGCGCGCGCGGCTCGTGGTCTCGACGCTAGGCCGGTCGGGCGGCGTCGTCCGGATCCGGCGACAGGACGCCGCGCGGATCCGCCGATAGCGTGACGGCATGCAGCTGACCCCGGAGCTCGCCGACCAGCTCGCCCGGGTGCCGCGGACGCAGGGCGGCCTGCTCGCGCCGTGCCGCGTGACGCTCCGGTCGGGGCACGTCCGCGACCGCGTCCTCGTGGGCGAGCGCGCCGCCGTCGCGCGTGCGGGCTTCCGCGTGACGGGCGCCTTCGAGGTCGAGGACGTCGCGCGCATCGAGGACAGCCCCGTGCGGCTGCCCGCGGAGCTGACCGAGCGGGTCCACGAGGCGGGCGAGTCGGGGATGGGGTACCTGATGTTCGTCGTGCGGATGCGCGACGGATCCACCCTGCCGTTCGTCACGGGCGGCATGGCCGACTTCCCCGCCTGGCCGCCGGGCGCCTCGCCCGCCGACGCGGTCGACGTGATCCCGCACAGCGGTCGCGAGGTCTTCCTCCACCGCCAGCCGACGCCGCACGAGAGCGGGGCGCCCGCGCAGTGGCTGCTGTACGACGCGGCCGACGCCTAGGGCGCGGGTCACGGCCGCGGAGGCATCACGCCGGCAGCGACGCCCCGAGGATCGCGCGGGCCGCATCGCGCGCGACCGCCATCGGGCGGGCGAAGGTGCCCATGCCGAGCGTCACGAGGCCGCCCTCGTAGAGGAGCATCAGGGTGCGGGCCAGGGCGGCCGGATCCGGCGCACCGGCCTCCCGGCAGAGGTCGCGGATCAGCTCGTGCAGCCACGCCTTCTGCCGCATGACCTCGGGCAGCACGTCGTGCCCGTCGTCCTCGTCGCCGAGGTCCCCCGCGCCGAGCTCGGCGCGCGCGTTGATGGCGCTGCAGCCCTTGGGCGTGTTCGCGTCCGCCCACGTCACGGCCGCGTCGAACACGGCCAGCACCCGTTCGATCCCGGGCTCGGGCGTGCGCGCGAGCCGCTCCGCGAGGTGCTCGCGCCAGCGCGCGTCGCGGTGCTGGAGGTACGCGACCACCAGCTGCTCCTTGGAGCCGAAGCGGTCGTAGATCGTCTTCTTGGTGACGCCGGCGGCCGCGGCGATCGCGTCGACGCCGACCACGTGGATCCCCCGCGCGTAGAAGAGCTCGGACGCGGCGTCGAGCACGCGGCGGGCCCCGGGGGTGAGGGGGGCGAGGTCGGGGACGGCGGTGTTCACACGACGAATATACCGTTCTGTATAGTCGAGCCCATGACAAGTAGACAGATCGGTATACCTCGACCACTGGTGACCGTCGTGGCCGCCGCCGGGTTCGTGCTCGCGTGGAGCTCCGGCTTCCTCATCGCGGCGATCGGCACGGTCGAGGTGCCCGCGACGACGCTGCTGGTGTGGCGGTTCGCGCCGCTCGCCGTGGCGCTCGTGGCGCTGGTCGTCGTGACCGGCGCGGCACGCGGGATCGCGCCGCGGATGCTCGGCCGGCAGGCCCTCATCGGCGCGTTCGCGCAGCTCGGCTACTGCGCGTTCGTCTACGCGGCGATCGGCGCGGGGATCGCGACCGGCACGACGGCGCTCATCGACGCGGTGCAGCCGCTCGTGGTCGCGACGCTCGTCGGCCCGCTGCTCGGGCTCCGCGTGCGGGGCGCGCAGTGGGCCGGCCTCGCGCTCGGCGCCGTCGGCGTCGTGCTCGTGGTGCGGTCGCAGGCGGGGGCGGCGGATGCGGATCCGGTCGCCTACCTGCTGCCCGCGGCCGCCATGGCCTGCCTGGTGGCGGGGACCTTCCTCGAGCGGCGGTCGTCCGGGCGGCCCCCGGTGCTCGTGACGCTGACCGTGCACGTCGTCGTCACCGCGGCCGCGCTGCTGGTCGCCGCGATCGCGACGGGGACGCTGGTGCCGCCCGCGGATCCGGCGTTCTGGATCACCACGGCGCTCGCCGCGCTCGTGCCGACCCTCGCCGCGTACGGGCTGTACTGGTGGCTGCTCGAGCGGGTCGGGATCACGGCGCTCAACGCGCTCCTGTTCCTCGTCGCGCCGACGACCGCGGCGGCGGGCGCGCTCCTGCTCGGGGAGCGGATCACGCTCGTGACGCTCCTGGGGTTCGCGCTGTGCGGGGCGGGCGTGGCGGCGGTGCTCGCGACGGAGGGTCGGCGGCGGGCCGCGGCGCCGTCGGTCCCGGGCGGCGGATCCGTCGCGGACCACCCCAGTCCGGGTGCGGATCGCCGCGAGCCCGCCGCCCGGGCCGCCTGAGCCCCTAGCGTCGGGGCATGCGCGCACCACGGACCACCGTCGCCTGGGCCGGACTCTGCGCCGCCGCCGTCCTCACGATGAGCGGGTGCGCGACGCCCGGTGGAGCGGGCGGCGGGGCGGGCGGCGGGCTCACGCCGGAGGAGCCGCCGATCGACCTGCCGACGTCCACGGCGACGCCGACGCCGACGCCGACGCGCACCCCGGAGAGCCTCGTCACGGAGTGCGCCGACGCCTCGCCCGCCGCGCTCGCGGCCGTCAACGCCAGCATCGCCCGGGATCCGGGCCCCTACCCGGGGCTGCAGCTCGACGGGCTCGAGACCGTCTGGGACCCGGACGAGGAGGTCTGGACGCTGGCGGGGATGGTGGTGCCCCCGATCGAGGACGGCGTGGAGCCGGAGCGGTTCGTGGCGCTGTGGGCGACGGACCAGGATCCGACCCGGCCGGACTTCACGGGCACGATCTGGTCGGCCGTGAACGGTTCCGACATGGTCTCCGACGCCCCGCATCTCGACTCGTTCCAGCCGCTGACGCTGGACGGCCCGGGCCCGATCGGCCTCGGGTGCGGGGACTTCTACCCGGAGCTGGCCGGCCGCGTGGGCTGACCCGCCCCCGGCAGCCCGCGCAGCCACACGTCGACCTCGCGGGTCGACCGCAGCCGCACGATCCGCAGGTGCGGGTGCTCGACGACCGCCCGCACGATGCGCGTCCGCAGCTTCGCCCGCCCCTTCCAGCCCCAGCGGACGATGTGGTCCGGGTCCGTGAGGATCGTCGCGAGGGGCGGCTCGACGTTCCCGTGCCAGAGCGGCACGCGGTACCACCGGCGGTGCAGGGTGCGGCGGATCAGGCGGCCCATGTGCACGCCCACCGGCAGGTCGAGCCAGACCAGGGTGTCGGCGCGCGACGGCAGCAGCTGCCCGAGCTGCGTCGTGTACTGCCACTCGGTGACCCAGGAGTCGCGGGCGGCGAAGGCCGCCACGTCGTCGCGGAAGCCGGGCAGCTCGGTCCAGCCGGGGCCGTGGAAGAGGGCGTCGAGCTCCTCGTACGGCACGCCGGTGCGGGCGTGGATCCGCCGCGCGAGCGTGGACTTCCCGGTGCCGGCGGGTGCGCCGATGAGGATGCGCCGGGCGGGCGGATCGAGGCGGTCGACGGGTCCGAGCATCCCGCGATCCTAGGGCGGGCGGCCGTCGCGCCGTCGGGATGCGCCCCCGCTCCTTCCGCGCGCGGAGCCCGCCCGGTACTTTGGTGCCGCCCGCAACGAACGGACGCCGACCGGAAGGGGCCGATCATCCGATCGCTCTCGCGCGACGATGCGCACCACGTGGACTCCCCGATCTTCACGACCGCGACCGCGGCGCCGACGTGGGAGGAGGGCGTGATCGTCGGCAGCGGCCGCATCGGCGCCGTCGCGCACGGGCCGGCCGACGCGATCACGATCTCCCTCGCGCACGAGCGCTGGTTCCCGCCCGTGAACCCGCGACCGTCCGCGCCCGACCTGCGGCCCCGCCTCGACGCGATCCGCCAGGCCCTCCTCGCGGGCGACGCCGACGCGGCGAGCGCCGAGCTCCTGGCCGGGGCGCGGGACAGCGGCTACGGCGACGACCTCGTCTGGACGGATCCGCTCGGCATCTGCGCGACGCTCGTCGTCCGCACGACGGGCGGCGTCGCGGACGGCGCGGCGGGCATGCGCCGGACCATGGATCCCGTCGGCGGCGAGGCCGCGATCGAGTGGACCGACCTCGCGGGCGGCCGGCATGCGCTGCGCCTCGTCGCGCCGCGCGACGGCGCCGCCTGCTGGCTGGCGCTCGAGTCCGACCGGGACTCGGAGACGGTCGTCGAGCTCGGCCTCGGCGGGGGCGACGCGACGTCGTGGGACACGGGCGTGCCCGACGCGTCCGCCGCGGTGCGGGCCTCCGTCGCGGGCGGCGAGCGCGGGATCCTCACGGCCGAGGCGGGCGCGGACGGCCCGGCCGATGCCGGCGGCGCGGCCGATGCGGCCGACTCGGAAGGAGGCGCCGTGCGGGCCGTCACGGCGGCCGACGCGGACGGCGCGTGGGAGGTCGTCGGCGGATCCGCGCGCACGACCCTCCGCACCGGCCCCGGCGCGACCCGGCTGCTGCGCCTCGCCGTCGCGACGGGTCCGGCCTCAGCGACGCCGACCCCGGACGGCCCGCCCCGGGCGATGCCGACCTGGGACGACCTGCGCGCCGGACAGCGTTCGGCCCACGGCCGGCTCGTCGGCGCATCCACCCTCGACCTCCGCGGGGGGACGGACACCGACCCCACCACCGAGGACCTCTGGGCGTCCGCCCGCGCGGGCGACCCCGCCGCCCGCCGCCGCGTCGTCGAGGTCGCCTACCTCAGCGGACGCGCGGCGATCATCTCCTCCACCGGCGAGCTGCCGCCCACGCTGCAGGGAGTGTGGCAGGGCACATGGCGACCGGCGTGGTCGGCCGACTACACGCTCAACGGCAACGTGCAGAACGGCGCCGTCGCGGGCCTCGTCCCCACCGGCACGCCCGAGCTCGCCCGCACCCTCCTCGAGCTGGTGCTCCCCCACCTCGACGACCACCGCGAGAACGCCCGCCGCGTCTTCGACGCCGAGGGGATGCTGCTGCCCGCGCGCATGTCCACGCACGGCCGCGCCGACCACCTCTCCGCCGACTATCCGCACCCGTTCTGGCAGGGCTGCGGCGGCTGGATCCTCCGCATCGCCGCCGACGCCGTCGCCGCCACGGGCGATCGCGGCATCGTCGACGACCGGCTGTGGGAGCTGGCCGAGGGCGTGCTGCGCTTCGCCGAGACCGCCACCGTGACGGTCGACGGGGTCCGCCGCCTCGTCCCCTCCTACTCGCCGGAGAACACCCCGGCCGGCGGGCGCGTGCCGGCGGCGACCGACGCGACCATGGACGTCGCGATCCTCCGCGACGCCGCCCGCGCCACCGCCCTGCTCGGCCGGGCGCGCGGCGACGCGTCGCTCGACGCGCGCTGGGCCGCGGTGGTCCGCGACCTGCCGCCGTACCGGGTGGCCGAGGGCGGCGCGCTGGCCGAGTGGCTGGATCCGCGCTGGCCGGAGCAGGTCGCCCACCGCCACGCGTCGCAGCTCTACCCGCTCTGGTACGAGGTCGATCCCGCGTTCGTCGGCGACGGCGACGAGGCCGTGCGCCTCCGTGCCGCGGCCGCGGCGACCGTCGCCGCGAAGATCGCGTGGCGCGCCGAGGACCCGACCGCGCCGCCCGGACGGATGGAGATGGCGTTCGGCCTGGTGCAGGTGGGCCTCGCGGCCGCGGCGCTCGGCGACGCGGAGGCCGCGCTCACCTGCGTCGAGTGGCTGGCCGGCGACCACTGGAGCCCCACGCTCACGACCCGGCACGACGCCGGCCGCATCTTCAACCTCGACGCGAGCGGCGGCCTCCCCGCGCTCGTGGCGGCGATGCTGCTGGGATCCGACGCCGGCGCGCTCGCGGTCCTCCCGGCGCTGCCCGCGGCATGGGAGCGCGGATCCGTCGCCGGGCTCCGCGCGCGCGGCGGCCTCGTGGTGGACCGGCTCGACTGGGATCCCGACGGCGCCTCCCTCGTCGTGCGGCGCGTCCCGGGCGCCGGGTGGCTGGCGCCCGCGGAGGGCACGGCGCTCCGGCTGCCGTGGGCGGCGTCCATGCGCGTGGACGGGCGCGAGCACCGCGCCGGCGAGCGCATCCGGATCGGCGAGGACGCCGTGCGCGTCGAGGTCGAGCGGCTCCCGGGACGCGTACGCTGAGATCGATCTCTCACCTCGGGGACGGCACCGACGACCGCTCGGCGACCGCACCCGACCGCATCACCGCACGCCCCACCGCGGCATCGTCGCCGCCCCACCGGAGGAGCACCCGTGACCACCACCATCACCGTCGACCTCGACCGCCCCGGCGCCACCATCAGCCGCCACCTCTACGGGCACTTCGCCGAGCACCTCGGCCGCTGCATCTACGACGGCTTCTTCGTGGGCGAGGACTCGCCCGTGCCGAACGCCGGCGGGATCCGCCTGGACGTCGTCGAGGCGCTCAAGGCGCTCGACATCCCGAACCTGCGCTGGCCCGGCGGCTGCTTCGCCGACCGCTACCACTGGCGCGAGGGCATCGGCCCGCGCGAGGAGCGGCCGAAGCTCATCAACACGCACTGGGGCGGCGCGGTGGAGGACAACTCCTTCGGCACGCACGAGTTCATGGCGCTCTGCGAGCTGCTGGGGGCCGACGCGTACGTGTCCGGCAACATCGGCTCGGGCACGGTGCAGGAGATGTCCGACTGGGTCGAGTACCTCACGGGCGCGGGCCAGTCGCCCATGGCCGACCTCCGCCGCGCCAACGGCCGGGACGAGCCGTGGACGGTGCAGTTCTGGGGCCTCGGCAACGAGGCGTGGGGCTGCGGCGGCAACATGCGCTCGGTCACCTACGCCGACCTCGCCCGGCAGTTCGGCACCTTCTGCGAGAGCGGCGGGGACACCCCGCTGCATCGCATCGCGGCCGGCGCCGACACCATGGACACCGAGTGGACCGAGACGCTGATGCGTGTGATCCCGGAGATGGAGAAGCACCCGTTCTCGTCCGTGCCGTGGGAGTCGATCTCCGTCCACTACTACACGATCGGCGGCAGCTGGACGGCGAAGGGCAGCGCCACGGACTTCGACGCGGAGGCGTACTGGTCGACGATCGTCGCCGCCCAGGGGATCGAGCCGCTGCTCCGCGCGCACGCCGCCGTGATGGACGTGCACGACCCCGAGAAGCGCTTCGGCATGGTGCTCGACGAGTGGGGCACCTGGTGGGACGTGGAGCCGGGCACGAACCCGGGCTTCCTCTTCCAGCAGAACACCATCCGCGACGCCATGGTCGCGGCCCTGCACTTCGACGTCTTCCACGCGTTCGCCGACCGCCTGCGGATGGCGAACATCGCGCAGACGGTGAACGTGCTGCAGGCGATGCTGCTCACGGATCCCGACGGCGGCGAGATGGTGCGCACCCCCACGTACCACGTGTTCGAGATGAATCGCGGGCACCACGACGCCGCCTCGCTGCCCGCCACGGTGGTCGGGCCGCAGCGCGCGGTCGACGGCCGGGAGATCCCGCTGGCCTCCGCCTCGGCGAGCGCCAAGGACGGTCGCGTGCTCGTCTCCGTCTCGAACGTGGACCTCGAGGAGCCGCTCGAGATCGACCTCGCGTTCCGCGGCGGCGCGGTAGACGACGTCGTGGGCCGCATCCTCACGGCCGACCGGCCCGACGCGCACAACCGCCCGGGCGACGCCGACGCCGTGAGCCCCGTGCCGTTCGACGCCTTCGAGCGCACCGCGGACGGCCTGCGCCTCACGCTGCCGCCGCACTCGTTCGCGACGCTCTCGCTCCGGGTCGACGCGTGAGCGCCGCCACGACCCGGCCCCCGATGGGCTGGAACAGCTGGGACTGCTTCGGCGCCTCCGTCACCGAGGAGGAGGTGCTCGCCAACGCACGCTACCTCGCCGAGCACCTGCTGCCGCACGGCTGGGACACCGTCGTCGTCGACATCCAGTGGTACGAGCCGGACCCCGGCATGGCCGACTACCAGGAGGTGTCCGCCCCCGAGCTCGACGCGTGGGGACGCCCGCAGCCCGCGGTCGGCCGGTTCCCGTCGTCGGCCGGCGGGCGCGGCTTCCAGGACCTGGCCGCGCGGATCCACGACATGGGCCTCCGCTTCGGCGTGCACCTCATGCGCGGCGTGCCCCGGCGCGCGGCGGAGGAGCGGCTGCCGGTCCTCGGATCCGACGCCACGTGCGCCGACATCGCCGACCCCGCGAACCCCTGCCCGTGGAACCCCGACGACCACGGCATCGACATGACCCGGCCGGGCGCGCAGGAGTACTACGACTCCGTCCTCGCGATGCTCGCGGGCTGGGGCGTCGACTACGTGAAGCTCGACGACGTGCTGTACCCGCCGATCCAGGCGGCCGAGATCCGGGCGATCTCGCGCGCCATCGCGGCGTCCGGCCGCCCGATGACGCTGAGCCTCTCGCCCGGCAAGCAGCTGTCCCTCGAGAACCTCGACCTGCTGCGGGAGACCGCGCAGCTCTGGCGGATCTCGGACGACTTCTGGGACGACTGGGACCACCTCCGCGAGCAGTTCCAGCGCGCGGCCCGGTGGGCGCCGCACCAGCGACCCGGCGGATGGGCGGACGCCGACATGCTGCCGCTCGGCCGCATCGGGGTCCGCGCCCACGTCGGGGCCGACCGGCAGAGCCGCTTCACGCCGGCCGAGCAGCGCACGCTCGTCTCGCTCTGGTGCCTGCTGCGGTCGCCGCTCATGTTCGGCGGGCACCTGCCCGACACGGATCCGGCGACCCTCGCGCTCCTCACGAACGACGACGTGCTCGAGCTCCTCGGGAGCGACGCGAGCCGCGAGATCGTCCGCGACGGCGACCTCGTGGTGTGGGCGGCGGAGCGGGGATCCACCCGGTGGCGCGCGGTGTTCCAGCTGGGCGACGCGCCCCGCACCGTGACCGCGCACCTCGCCGACCTCGGCTGCTCGGAGGCCACCCGCGCCACCGACCTCTGGTCGGGCGAGGAGCTGGCGATCGTCGACGGCGGGATCCCGCTCGAGATCGAGGCGCACGGCGTGCGGCTGCTCCGCCTGGGCTGACGACGCCGCGCGACGCCGCGACACCGCACGACGACGCCGGCCGCCCGGATCCGCGAGGGATCGGGGCGGCCGGCGTCGTCGCGCGCGGGGCCGGGTTCAGCCCTTGAAGGCGCCGTCCATGATCCCGGTGATCATCCGCCGACCCACGAAGAAGAACAGGATCAGCAGCGGCAGCGTCGCCATGAACGACCCGCCCATGGCGAGCGCCACGTCGATCGACCGGTTCGCCTGCAGCTGCTTCAGCGCGATCTGCACCGTGAACAGCTCCGGCGACTTCAGCACGATGAACGGCCACATGAAGTCGTTCCACACGCCCGTGAAGGTGATGAGCCCGAGCACGAACGCGGCCGGCCGCACCACCGGGAACGCGATGCCCCAGAACAGCTGCCACGAGTTCGCGCCGTCGAGCCGGGCCGCCTGGATGAGCTCGTCGCTCACCGTGGTGCTCATGTGCTGCCGCATCCAGAAGATGCCGAACGCGCTCGCGAGGCCCGGCACGATGATCGCCTGCAGCGTGTCGACCCAGCCGAGCTGGCTGATGATCAGGTACTGCGGGATCACGCTCAGCTGCGCGGGCACCGTCATGGTGAGCAGCACGATGAGGAACAGCGTGTTCCGCCCCGGGAACGTGAGCTTCGCGAACGCGAACCCGGCCATGGCGCAGAGCACCGCGGACAGCACGGCGACGGTCGTCGAGACCAGCACGCTGTTGAGCAGCGAGAGCATGAACGGCACCGTGTCGAACACCTTCGCCGCGACGGTGAAGAAGTTCCCGCCCGGGAGCAGGCGCGGCGGGATCGAGGTGACCGCGGTCGCCCCCACCGAGGCCACGACGAGCATGTAGTAGAGCGGGAACACCGAGATCAGCACGGCGATGCCCAGGAACACGTAGACGATCGGGCTGATGCCGCCGCCCTTGCCCCGGCGCTTCGGCAGGGCCGACCGCTTCTGGACGGGTGCGGCGACGACCGGTGACACGGTCTGGTCGATCACGTCGGACATCAGCTCGCCTTCCTCGTGCGGGTGGACAGGTAGAAGTTGAGGAGCGCGACGACCACGACGATCACGAACAGCACGACGCCGATGGCGGATCCGTAGCCGAACTCGAACTGCCCGAAGCCCTGCTCGTAGAGGAACAGCGCGAGCGTCTGGCACTGCCGGCCGGCGCCGCACGTGAGCCCCGACTCGGGCGCCGCGAGCAGCGGCTCCGTGAAGATCTGCAGGCCGCCGATGGTCGACATGATCACCGTGAAGATGATGATCGGGCGGAGCGCGGGGATCGTGAGGTGCCGGAACTGCTGCCAGCTCGACGCCCCGTCGACCGCCGCCGCCTCGAACATCTCCCGCGGGAGCGCCTGGAGGCCGGCGAGGTAGAGCAGCGTGTTGTAGCCGAACCAGCGCCACA
This sequence comes from Clavibacter michiganensis, assembly GCF_002151125.1. Taxonomy (GTDB): domain Bacteria; phylum Actinomycetota; class Actinomycetes; order Actinomycetales; family Microbacteriaceae; genus Clavibacter; species Clavibacter michiganensis_C. The sequence continues at coordinate 141,112 of NZ_MDJZ01000016.1, read as the reverse complement.
TCACCATGGCCGAGATGAGGATCCACGAGCCGTGGTTGGTCGCCATGAAGTTGACCGACGGGAGGCCGAACAGGCTCAGCACCCAGTTGATGAGGCCGAAGTTGCGGTCGAAGATCTGCGCGAACACGATCGCGGTCGCGGCGACCGAGGTGATGTACGGCACGAGCAGCGCCATGCGGAAGAAGTTCGCCCACTTGAGCCGGGCGTGGTTCAGCAGGTGCGCGAGGAACAGCGCGAGCAGCAGCTGCGGGATCGTCGAGATGAGGAAGATCGCGAAGGTGTTGACGAGCGCGTTCCAGAACCGGTCGTCCGCGAAGAGCTGCTGGAAGTTCGCGAGCCCGACGAAGGTCTGGTCGCCGATCGGGTTCCAGTCGAACAGCGAGACGTAGAACGTGAAGACCAGGGGGAACAGGCCGAACACGATGAAGATCACGAAGAAGGGCGCCACGTAGGCGTAGGGCGCGATGCGCTCGGAGAGCGACTGCTGGATCTGGCGGGCCTTCGGGACCGCGGGCGCCTTGCCGCGGCGGGGCCGCGGGGGCGGTGGGGGCTCGGTGCTCGTGCGGGGTGATGTCGCCGTCGACATGGGGTACCTCCGTCTGAGGGGCGGCCCGGGGCATCGCGCGCCGGGCCGCCCGGGTGGGTGGGACGGGATCAGCCGCCGATGGCCGTCTTGGCCGTCGAGAGCGCCTCGGACCACGCCCCGCCGGAGGAGACGTTGCCCGCCTCCAGCTCGACGAGCGTGTTGAGGAAGGCCGCGTTGATGGGCGTCGTGTCGGGCCCGTTGTAGAAGGACGGGAACTGCGTGACCGACTCCGACATGACCTCGCCGATCTTCGAGTCGCCGTAGAAGTCGTCCTGGTAGGCCAGCACGTCCGCGCTCTCGACCGCGTCCGCCGCGGCCGGGAAGGTGCCGGACCGCGTGAAGTGCTCCTGCTGGGCCTCGCTGGACATCATCGTCTCGATGTACTGCCAGGCCGCCTGCGGGTTCTCGGCCCGCGCCGGGATGGCGATGACGCTGCCGCCCCAGTTGCCGCCCACGCCGGGGACGCTCGCGACGCGCCAGTTCCCCGCGGTGTCGGGGGCGTCCGTCTTGATGCCCTTGAGGATCCACGACGGGGCGACGGTGACGGCGAACGCGCCGTTGGCGCGACCCGGCGCCCAGCCGGACGAGAACGCGGCGATGCCGGCGCTGATGCCGGCGTCGTGCGCGTCGACGGCGACCTGGAACGCGTCCTCCACCTGCGGGTTCGTGTCGTAGACGAGCTCGCCGTCCTCCGAGTAGTACTTCTCGCTCACCTGGTTGACGGTGGCGAAGAAGATGCTCGTCTCGATGTTGTCGACGAACGGCTTGCCCGTCGCCTCCGTGTACTGCTCGCCCATCGCGATGAACGACGGCCAGTCCTTCCACATGGCCGCGACCTCGTCGGGCTCGGTGGGCAGGCCGGCCTGCTCGAACAGGTCGGCGCGGTACGCGAAGCCGAGGCCGCCGACGTCCGTCGGGATCCCGACGACCGAGCCGTCCTCCGCGGTGGCGGCGGACGCGGCCCACGGCAGGTAGTCGTCCGCGATGTCATCGCCGCCGAGCGTGCGGAGGTCGAGGAAGTTCCCGCTGTTCTCGACGAACTGGGGCAGGTCGTCGTTCTGGATCATGACGAGGTCGGGGACCTTGCCGCCGGCCAGCGCCGCGGTGAGCGCGGTGGCCGTCTCGGTGGTGGAGCCGACCTCGGTCAGCTTGATCTTCGCGTCCGGCTTCTTCTCCTGGTACTCGGCGACGCCGTCCTTGGCGGCGATGCCCGTGAAGGACCAGAAGGACGCCTCCGCGTTCGGGTCGTCCGATGCGCCGCCCCCTCCGCCGGAGGAGCATCCGGTCAGGGCGACGGCGACTGCTGCTGCGGCGGCCACGGCCGTCAAGCTTCTTCTCACGATGTTTCCTCTTCGTCGGGGATCCGTGCGGCGTGCTCGGAGCGTCAGCGCTCCGGCCGAGAGAACGATCTCTTGGCGTCACCGTAGCTCGCGGGCCAGCGTGGTGCAAGCGACGATGCGCAACCGGGACCGCGGCGTCAGACATCGATCTCCGCCTAGGATCAGGGAGGCTTCGCGACCGAGACGGCGCCCGCCCGGGAGGAGATCCATGCAGACGAGGGCGAGCGCCCGATGACCCGGCCGACCCTGGTCGACGTCGCGAAGGCGGCCGGCGTCTCCCGTGCCACGGCCGCGCGCGTGCTCTCGGGCGGCACCCGGGTCGACGCGCGGATGGCCGCGTCCGTCGAGCACGCGGCGAAGCAGCTCGGCTACGAGGCGAACAGCGCGGCCCGCATGCTCCGCGGGGGCCGGTCGGGGGCGATCGCGCTGATCATCGCGTTCAACGAGCTCGACAGCCTCACCGGCACGTTCTTCACGTCCGTGCTCAAGGGCGCGGCGAAGGGGCTGCACGCGGCGGAGATCCAACCCGTGCTGCTGCCCGCCGACCAGGACGACGCGGACCGCATCCCCCGGTTCCTCCGCTCGCGCGCGGTGGACGGCGCCATCGTGATCCTGCAGCACGAGATCACGCACCTCGCCCAGACGCTCGCCGACTCCCCCGTGCCCGTGGCCTGGGTGGGGCGCCCGCGCGGCGACCTCGCGGACGACGCGATCATCGTCGACTCCGACAACCACGGGGGCGGGCGGCTCGCGGCGCGCGCGCTGGTCGACGCCGGGAGGCGGCAGCTCGGGATCATCGCGGGGCCGCACGACATGGAGCCCGCGCGCGACCGGATCCGCGGCTGGCGCGACGAGCTCACCGCGCAGGGCGTCGACCACGGCGCCATCGTGCACGCCGAGTTCACGCTCGAGAGCGGCGCGGCCGCAATGGCCCGGCTGCTCCAGCGGCACCCCTCGATCGACGGCGTCTTCGCATCCTCCGACCTCATGGCCGCCGGCGCGATCCGCATGCTGCAGGCCTCGGGGCGGCGCGTGCCGACCGACGTCTCCGTCATCGGCTTCGACGACGTGATCATCGCGACCACCTCGGATCCGCCGCTCACCACCGTGCGCCAGCCCCTCGAGGAGATGGGGCGCGTGGCCGCCGAGACGGTGATCGCGACCATCGAGGGCCGCGAGGTCGACCGGCAGCCGGTGCTCGCGACGAGCCTCGTCCAGCGCGAGTCGGCGTGAGCGGCTGACGCGGCCGCAGGTCATCGAGGTGCGAGATCGATCTCGCGCGGACCCCTCCGGGCCGCGTCAGGCCCGGGGCGCCGCCACGGATCCGCGCATCACCAGCTCGGTCTCGAGCTCCATGCGCGTGCCCGGCGTGCCGCCCGCCCGCGGCCGCCCGGCGCGATCCGCCTGCTGCAGCATGTGGAACGCCGTGGCGCCCATCTCCGCGATGGGCTGGCGCACGGTGGTCATGGGCGGCATCGCCCACGCCGACTCCTGCACGCCGTCGAAGCCGACGACGCTGAGGTCGTCCGGGATCCTCAGCCCCGCGTCGTCCGCCGCCTCGTAGACGCCGAGGCCCATCACGTCGGAGCAGGCGAAGAACGCGGTCGGCCGGTCGGGCCGGGCGAGCATGGCGCCCGCGGCCGCGCGGGCGCGCTCGCGGTCCCAGTCGCAGAAGGCGATGCGGTCATCGGGCACGTGGATGCCGGCCGCGCGCAGGGCCGTCGTCAGGCCGTCGATGCGCGCGCTGCCGAAGAGGTGCGCCGTCACGCCGCCAATGACGCCGATCCGCGTGTGCCCCGCGGCGATGAGCAGCTCGGCGGCGATGCGCCCGCCGTCCCAGTTCGTGGCCCCGACGCTCGCCACCTCCGCGGGCGGGCGGGAGCTCGGGTCGATCGCGACCACGGGGATGCCGGCCGAGGTGAGCGTGTGCAGGCTGGCGGGGGCGGCGTCGACGAGCACGAGGATCGCGCCGAGCGACGGGCGGCGGAGGAGCCGGCTGATCCACGCGCCGTCCGGGCGGGCGCGTGCGAGCACGAGGTCGACGCCCGCCGCGGACGCCTCCTCCTCGATCGCCCGGAGCACCGGGCCGACCCAGCTGCCCTCGATGTGCCCCACCACGACGTCGACGACGCCGGCGGCCCGGGGATCCCGGTCGGTCGGTCGCGCCCGCGGCCTCCGCCGGTAGTCGAGCGCGTGCGCCGCCGCCATCACGCGCGACCGGGTCGCCTCGGAGACGTCGGTGCCGCCGTTGAGCACCTTCGAGACGGTGGGGACCGTGGTGCCGGCGCGCTCGGCGATCTGCGCCATCGTCGGCCGCGGTGCGGCGGTCGTGCTGTCCATGAGCCGGAGCCTAGCCGAGCCGCGGTCCCACGAGTTGCGCAACTCCTGGAACGTGTCGTCATCGGATCGAGACCCGCCGCGCCCTTGCCGCCCGCCGTCGTGCGGGGGATGATGTGCGGATACCGCGCGCGACCCCCGGGAGTTGCGCAAGGTCTGTTCGATGGCGAACGCGGAGGGATCCGCCCGGCACACGGAGGACGACGATGACCCCCACCCCGCTCGTCGAGCTGCGGTCGCGGCCCGTGGACCGTCCCCGCCGCGCCGCCCGCCGCCCCGCACCCGACGGCCGCCGCGACGACCTCGTCTGGCGCAGCGGCCGGCTCGAGCTCCGGTTCCGCCGATCCGCGGACGGCCCCGTCGCGCTCACCCGCCTCGTCGCCGGATCCGTGGAGACGCACTTCGCGCACCCGGTGCCGCTCGTCGAGGTCCTCGCCGTCCGCCGCGACCGTCCGACCGGCGTCGACCGCCTGGTGCCGGCGGCGGTCGGCGCCGAGCTGCGCTACGTCGCGCACTCCGTCTCCGCCGACGGCACGACCATCGAGATCGTGTCCGAGACGCCGCGCGGGATCCGCGCCGCCGTCACGCTGCACGGCCGCGACGGCGCCTTCCGCAGCAGCGCCGTCGTCAGCAACGGCACGGGCGGGCCCGTGCCGATCGCCGTCATCACGAGCTGGGCCGCGCCGCTCGGCGTGCGGCTCGACAAGGGCGACGCGCCGGATCCGGCCGCCGACTGGGACCTCGTCGAGGGCCGCGTCGCGCCCGGGGCCGGCGCCGTCTGGTCGACGCTGCCGCTGCGGAGCCGCGAGCTGCTCGGGGATCCCGTGGGGTACGCGGCCTCTCCGCCGCGCGGATCCGTCGTCCGCTCCTCGGAGGGCGCGGCGACGGCCCGAGCGGCGCTGCCCGCGGCGGCGCTGCCCGGGGCGGCGCTGCCCGTCGCCGGGCTGCGGTCGGAGCGGCAGGAGGTGACGTGGCTGTGGGAGGTCGCGTCCGACGCCCCCTGGCGCTGGGAGGTCGGCGGGCACCGCGGCGACTGCCGCGTGACGCTGTCCGGCGCGGCGCCGGACGGCGCGTCGGCGGCAGCGCTCGCGCCCGGCGCCTCGCGCTCGTCGGCCATGTCGCTCGTCGCCGTCGGCACCGACCTCGAGGACGCGGCCGCGGCGCTGACCCGGGGACGCCGCGCCCTCCGCGGACCGCACCTCGACGACGCGCCGACCGCGGCACCCGACGGGACCGACGCCGCCCCGGTCGACCTCCTCCGCGCTGCGGGCACGGCCGCCGCGGCACCGCTGTCGACGCTCCCCGAGCGCGCCGCGACCCCGGCGCCCGTGCCGCCCGGCGCGACGCCGGAGCTCACCGCGTTCGCCCTCGTCACCCGCCTGACCCGCCCCGCGCCGACCGCCGACGACGGCGACGGCGACGGCGACGACAGGCTCCACCCGGATCAGCGCGCCCTCGTCGCCGAGGCGACCCGCACGGCGGACGCGCTCCGGGACGGCATCGCCTGCTCGGTGCCGCTGTGGCCGCTCGGGCTGCCCGCGGCGGACGACCGCTGGGCGTCCGTCGCGCACGACGCCGGCGACGCCGTCGTGGTCTCCGTGTGGGACCGCGGCGACGACGCCGGCACCGCCGTCCTCTCGTTCCCGTCGCTCGTCGGCCGGCGCGTCGACGTCACGACCGCCTTCCCGACCCGGCTCGCAGCGTGGGACGCCGAGTGGGAGGCCGGCCGCGGGATCCTCACGGTCCGGTCGGTACCGGGCGGCCCCTCCGCGCGCGTGCTGCAGCTGCGCCGCCGGTCGTGACCGGCCGGCGCGACCCTCGCCGGGGGCCGCCATGCCCGATCCTCGAGCGCGCCGGCCTCGTCGCCTGCTCGACCACCACGCCGTACGCCTGGTCGCGCTGACGCCGCCGCGCCGGCCGCCTCGCGCCCACCGGAGTTGACTGGCCGGGTGCAGACGTTCCTCCCCTACCCGGACCTCGCGGCGAGCATGGCCGTGCTCGACGACAGGCGGCTCGGGAAGCAGCGCGTCGAGACCCTGCAGGTGATGAAGGCGGTCACCGTCGCGGGCTACGGCTGGCAGAGCCACCCCGTCACGCGCATGTGGCGCGGCCACCGGCCCGCGCTCATGGAGTACCAGGAGGCGACCTGCGCCGAGTGGACCCGCCGCGGGTTCGCCGACACGTGCTTCGAGAAGACGCTCGCGATCCTCGCCGAGGCGCCCGAGGACCTCGTCGCGTACACGGAGGGCCGCATCGAGCTGCCGCCGTGGTGGGGCCGCCCGGAGCTGCACCTCTCCCACCGCTCGAAGCTGCTGGCCAAGGCGCCGGAGCTGTACCGGCCGGCGTTCCCGGAGGATCCCGACGACCTCGAGTACGTCTGGCCCGGCGCCGGCGCGTGATCGATTCCCCCACCCGGGGTACCGTTGCCCCGTGAGCATCACGAGCAGCGCGGCGCCCTCGGGGCGTGGGGAGGTCGTCGGCGGCACGTCCGTCGGCACCAGGTAGTCAGCGGATCCGTCGCCGCGCCCGCGAGGGCCGGCCGCCACCTGGCGCGCCGCCGATCCACGAGGATCCGGCCGCCGTCTCCCGACACCGTTCCCGCGGCACCGCCGCGACCCCGCACGAAGGGCACCGCATGCTCCCCCTGACCGAATCCGCCATCCGCTCCTCCCTCGTCAACGCCTCGCAGCGCGAGGCGCGCGACGTCCGCCTCCCCGAGGGCTTCGCCGACCTCGCCTGGGACCGCCTCGACTTCCTCGGCTGGCGCGACCCGAAGGCCCCGCAGCGCGGCGTCGTCGTCGTCCCCGTCGGCGACGAGCTGATCGGCGTGCTGCTGCAGCAGTCCTCCACCGCACCGCGATCCCGCGCCCAGTGCACCTGGTGCCAGGACGTGCGCCTGCCGAACCCCGTCGTGTTCTACGGCGCGCGCCGGGCGGGCGCCGCGGGCCGCAACGGCAACACCGTCGGCACGCTCGTCTGCACCGACTTCGAGTGCAGCGCGAACGTGCGGAAGCCGCGCCCGATCCCCTACCTCGGCTTCGACCCCGCGGCGGCGACCGCGCAGCTCATCGACGACCTGCGGACGCGGGTCGCCGCGTTCGCGTCCGACATCGCGTCGACCGCCTGACGCGGTCCCCGCTCGGGCGCTGATCCCGCACGGCGGCGCGCGTCCGTCCAGGAGGACGGACGCGCGCGCGGTTGGGTCGGCCGGATCCGCGCATCGGGGGCAGCGGACCCGACCGGGTCGGTTGGGCCGGTCAGGACTCCGGCGTGCAGACGGTCGCGAGCGCGGTGCGGAGGGCCTTGCGGTGCGCGTCGTCGAGGCCCCGGCCGAGCTCGCCGCGGGCGTCCTTCACGAGGTGGCCGCACGCCGCGTCGTCGAGAGCGTCGTGCGCCTCGCCGATGGCCGGGACGAGCCGGGCGTCCACCGCGTCGATGCGCGGGCGGACGCTCGTGGTGAGGTCGGGCGCGGTCGTCGGCGCCTCCGCGGGGTGCGCGTGCCAGCGGGCGATGAGCGCGTCCTGCACCTGCTTGCTCGCCTCGATCTGCGCCCGCATGATGCGCTCGGCGGCGACCGGGTCGACCCCGTCGGCCTTCGCGGCGGCGATGGTCGCGTCGATGACGGCCTGCTCGCGCGCGGGATCCGCCACGGCCTTGCCCGACAGGTACTTCGAGGCGGCCACGTCGTCGGCGATCTCGAGGCGGTCCAGCGCGGCGGACGCGACGGCGGTGACCGCCTGCCGCTCCGCCGGGTCGCGCGGGCACGCCTGCGCGGGCGCGGCGGCGCCGAGGACGGCGGCGAGGGTGACGGCGAACGCGGACGTGGCGAGGAGGGCGCGACGGGGCATGGCGGATCCGTTCGGGGTTCGGGTGGGCGGGATGCCCGCGAGCCTAGGCACCCGGCACCCGCCGCCCTCGCGCCCGTGCACAGGCAGCCGCGCCGGGCCTCAGCCGCCGGCGCTCGGAGGAGCCCCGGTCAGGACCGCGCAGGGCTCCGGGGCCGCCCCGAACCGCAGCCAGGCGGGGAGCTCCTCGGCGAAGGCCGCGCGGGTGGCCGGGTCGCCGAGCACGGTCCAGTCGACGCTCTCGCCGACCTCGGCCTCCTCCTTGTCCCACTCGAACCAGTTGACCATCTTGAGCTCGGGGAAGCGGGCCGCGGTGTCGTCGGACAGCACCTGCGCCCACCAGGCCTGCTTGATGGCGCGCTCGCCCGCGTCGTCGCCGCGCGGGACGACGAGCGCCGCGGTCTCGGGGATGGCGACGGGCTTGCCGTGCTCGATGCCGTAGACGCCGTAGAAGTCCGGCACCGCTGTCTGGTCGCCGTCGAGGCCGGCGTACTCGCCGGTGAGCTGGGCGGCGAACTTGCCCTCCTCGGGCAGCACGTTCTCGCCCCATGGGTGCTCGGATCCCCAGTGGTACAGCGACATGCCGACCCAGTCGACCGCGTCGTCGCCCGGGTAGTAGGGCGCGTAGGGGTCGTCGGCGATCGTGAGGACCCCGTCGCCGTCGGTGTCGAGGAGCTCGAAGGCCTCGGTGCCCGCGACGGCCGCGGACGGGCCGCCCGTGAACGGGTAGCCGCCGCCCTCGTTGGGCGCCCACATGACGGCGCTGCCCGGCGCCCGCGTGTGCAGCGCGTCGGCGACCCGGCGGAAGGCCGCCACGTACTCCTCCGGCTGCTGGCCCCAGGCGTACCAGGACCCGTTCATCTCGTGCGCGAAGCGGACCACGACGGGCACGCCGGTGCGCTGGATCCCGTCGACGAGCCCGGCGACGTTCCCCGCCACCTCGTCGGTGACCTCGGCGAGGCCCTCGCGCGGCTCGAGGGTGAGGAGCAGGGTGCCGCCCATGCCGCGCACCTGCTCGCCGGCGGCGAGCACGTTCTCCCGGTCCGTCGCGTCGAGCGGGACGTCCGCGAAGGACACGGCGACCGCGGGATCGCGCCCGAGCAGCTCGGCGTACGCCGCGAGCGTCTGGTCCCCCCAGTCGGGGTTGACGCCGAACAGCGCTCCCTCGGCGGGGACCGCGTCGACGGCGGTGCGGGCGATGCAGGCGGGCAGCTCGGGCTCCCCCGGCGCGCATCCGCCGAGCAGGGTCAGGCCCGCGATGCCGAGGCCCGCGATCACGGGGACGGACGAGGAGCGACGGCGGTGGGGCGAGGTGGGCATCCCTTCTCATTATCCGGATGGAGAAACCTGGCCCCCGCACGCGCAGGACGCCGCGCGCGGTCACTCCGCCCCGGCGCGCACCAGCCCCGTCTCGTAGGCGAGGACGACGGCCTGCACCCGGTCGCGGACGCCGAGCTTGGCGAGGATCCGGCCGACGTGCGTCTTCACGGTCGCCTCCGCGAGGAACAGGTCGCCGGCGATCTCCGCGTTCGAGCGCCCCTCGGCGACGCGGCGCAGCACCTCCGTCTCTCGCGGCGTGAGCGCCGCCAGCCGCGGGTGGACGCCGTCGGCGGCGGGTGCGGCGGACCCCACGGGCAGCACGCCGGCGAACATCTCGAGCATCCGCCGGGTCACGCGCGGCGCGACCACGGAGTCGCCGGAGGCCACCACGCGCACCGCGGACGCCAGCTCGGCGGGCGTCGCGTCCTTCAGGAGGAAGCCGCTGGCGCCGGCGCGCAGGGCGGCGAACGCGTGCTCGTCGACGTCGAAGGTCGTGAGGATCAGCACGCGCACGGCCGGGTGCTCCTCGACGATGCGCCGGGTCGCCTCGATGCCGTCGACCCCCGGCATCCGGACGTCCATCAGCACGACGTCCGGGCGGAGCGCGGCGACCTGGTCGATCGCGGTGCGCCCGTCGGCCGCCTCGCCGACGACCTCGAGGTCGGGGGCGCTCTCCAGCACGAGCCGGAACCCCATCCGCACCAGCGATTGGTCGTCCACCAGCAGGATCCTCGTCATGCGTCGTCCTCCTCGTCGTCCCACGGGAGCTCCGCGCGCACGCGCCAGCCCCGCCCGTGCGGACCCGCGTCCACCGTGCCGCCGAACGCGGCCGCCCGCTCCCGCATGCCGAGCACCCCGCGGCCCGAGCCGGGGGTCCGCTCCACCGGGACGCCCGGGCCCTGGTCGGCGACGACGACCTCCATCCGGCCGGGGAGCAGGCGGATCGCCACCTCGACGGCCGCGGTCCCGGGCGCGTGCCGCAGCGCGTTCGTCAGCGCCTCCTGCACGATGCGGTGCACCGCGAGCTGCAGCGTCGCGTCCACGCGCGCGAGCCGGGGGTCGGCGATCCCCGTCGCGCGCACCGGGAGCCCGGCCAGCCGGAACCGATCCAGGAGCGCCGCGAGGTCGCGGATGCCCGGGAGCGGCGCGACCGACGGCTCCGCGGCGGCGGGGTCGGCCGGGTCGGCGGTGTCGGCCGGCGGGTCGTCGTGCAGCACCCCGAGGACCCGGCGCATGTCGGCGAGGGCCGTCCGCCCGGTCCCCACGAGCTCGTCGAGGGCGAGGCGGGCGCGGTCCGGCGCCCAGTCGAGCGCCATGGAGGCGCCGCCGCCGAGGGCCACCATCACCGAGATGCTGTGCGCCACGACGTCGTGCATCTCGCGCGCGATCCGCGCGCGCTCCGCCGCCTCCGCGAGCCGGGTGCGCTGCTCGGCCTCGCGGGCGACCGCCTCGGCGGCCTCCACGATGCGGGCGAGGTGCAGCCGCCGGCTCCGGACGCCGGTCCCCACGGCCACGGCCAGGAGCGCGAGCACGAGGACGGGGAGGGCGATCGGCTGCCACCCGCCGAGGAGGGGATCGGGGCCGGTCGAGGAGTCCGGCGAGAGGCCGCTCATCACGGCGCCGACCTGGAGCGGCAGGGGCAGGATGCGCGCGGCGACGAGCATCGCCCCCACCGCGGGGACGAAGACGGCCCAGGTGACGAGGGGGCGGCGGGAGACCGCGACGGCGTGGAGGGCGAGCGCGAGCCCGAGGTCGAACCCCGACGGCGCGCCGGTGAGGGCCAGCGCCCCCAGCCCGAGGACCGCCATGCCCGCCGCCACGACGACGGGCCTCCTCCGCCGCGCCACGAGGAGGGCGCACCCGGCGGCCGTCAGCACGAGGGACGCGGTCTGGATCCGGAGCACCGTGTCGTCGCCGAGGTGCACGTGCAGCGCGTACATGGAGTCGGCTCCGACGCCCGTGAAGAGCGCCCAGGCGGCGAAGCAGGCGATGAGCGCCGCGTCGCCGACGGCCGGGCGCCGCGCGAGGAACCGGCCGACGGGGCCGAGGCGTCGCACCTGCAGCTCGGCGAGGTCGGGCGCCTCGCCGAGCCCCGCGCTCACGCCCGCTCCTGGATCATCGGTCCCACTCTCGCAGGTCGCCGGCCGCGGCCCGCCGGCCGGCCGACCGACCGCGGCCGCGAGGGAGCCGGCGCGGGCGTCACGCATCCCGGCGCCGCAGGAGCACCGCCGCGACGGCGAGCACCCCCAGCACCCAGAGGAGCATGACCCCGTATCCGCCCCACGGGGACAGCTCGGTGCCGTTCGCGACGGTGATCACGGAGCCGACCGCATCCGACCGGAGCAGCCGGCTGCCGGCGCTCGAGGGCAGGTGCGCCGCGAGGGACTGCAGCGGCGCCCACGGGATCGCGGCGAGGAGGTTCTCGACCACGAGCAGCAGGCCCACCACGATCGAGATGCCCGCGGCCGCGCTGCGGACGAGCAGGCCGATGCCGAACGCGAGCGCGGCGACCGCGCCGAGGTAGAGGGGCGTGCCGAGGACGAGCCGGGCGTCCTCCTCGCGCCGCAGGTCGATGGACATGCCGGTCGCGCCGAACCAGGGCGCGCTGGCGGCCCAGGCCGCGAGCACGGCGACGGTCGACGCGGCCACGACGACCAGCACCACGACGACGAGCTTCGCGAGCAGCGCCCGGACGCGCGTCGGGGTGACCGTCAGCGTGGTGCGGATCTGGCCGGATCCGTACTCCCCCGCCACGACCATCACCCCCAGCACCGCGAAGGCCAGCTGGGCGAGCGCGACGCCGCCCGTGACGTAGGCCGCGCCGACCATGACCTCGGAGCCGACGGCCTCCGGGACGCCCGCGATGCTGATGACGCGGGAGACCGCGAAGGCCGGGACGACGGCGGTGCCGAGCAGGAGGATCCACCACGTGGACCGGAGCGAGCCGATCTTGATGCGCTCGCCGGCGACGAGGCGGCGGAAGGTGATCGGCTGGACGGCCGGGTGGTGGGAGGACGGGGGGACGGTCGCGGTCATGCGCGTGCTCCTCGGGCGTCGTGGCGGGTGGCGGCGGATGCGGCGGAGCGGTGCTCGACCTCGCCGGCCGTGAGCTGCATGTAGGCCTCCTCGAGGGAGACCTGGACGGGTGCCAGCCCGTGCAGGACCACGCCCGCGGCGGACGCGGCGGCGGCGATGCCCGGCGCGTCCATCCCCGAGACGTCGAGCGCGTCGTGCTCCACCGCGACGACGGCGACGCCGGGTCGACCGGCGAGCGCCCGCTCGAGCTCCGCGCGCATCGGGGTCCGGGCGCGCACGACGCGGGTCTGCGCGCGCTCCACGACGTCGCGCGTGGGGGCGTCGACGATCACGCGGCCGCGGCCGAGGACCAGCAGGTGGTCGGCGGTGAGGGCCATCTCGCTCATCAGGTGCGACGACAGGAGCACGGTGCGGCCCTCGGCCGCGAGGCCGCGCAGCAGCGTGCGGATCCAGAGGACGCCCTCCGGGTCGAGCCCGTTCACCGGCTCGTCGAGGATCAGGGTCCGCGGGTCGCCGAGGAGCGCGGCGGCGATGCCGAGGCGCTGGCCCATCCCGAGCGAGAAGGTGCCGACGCGGCGGCGGGCGACGCTCGCGAGGCCCGCCATGTCGAGGACCTCGTCGACCCGGCGGGGGTGGATCCCGTGCGTGGCCGCCAGCGAGAGCAGGTGCGCCCTGGCCGACCGACCGGAGTGCACGGCCTTCGCGTCGAGCAGCGCTCCCACCTCCCCCAGGGGCGCGCGGTGCTGCGCGTACGCCTTCCCGTTCACGGTGACGCTGCCGGACGTGGGCCGGTCGAGGCCCACGATCATGCGCATCGTGGTGGACTTCCCGGCGCCGTTCGGCCCCAGGAAGCCGGTGACGACGCCGGGTCGGATCGCGAAGTCGACGTGGTCGACCGCGCGTCCTCCCGGGTGGTCCTTGGTCAGGCCGGATGCCTCGATCATGTGCCCTCCTCTGCTCGGCACGTCCAGCCTCGCGACGGAGCCCGACGCCCGGGACGATCAGGAGGACCAGATCGGGGCCACCCGGCCCTACGCCGCGGGGATGATGCCGTGCCCCCGGGGGCGCAGGGGCGGGCCTAGCGGCGACGGCCTCCGGCGGCACGGCGGATGCAGAGCGCCGCGAGCGACGCGCAGACGACGGACACCAGGATCGCCCCGGGCCAGCCGAGGCTCGGCCCTGCCCAGCACTCACCCGGGATGCCCACGTGGTCGGCGCAGCCGCCCGACCACACGCCGACCGCGAGCACGCCGGCTGTGAGCAGCAGCGCGGCGGCCGCGTTCCAGATCGGGCGCGGGGTGGAGGCCATGGCCTCGACGCTAGGGGCCCGGGCGCCGCGGCGCGCGCCCCATCTCGGGGCACCGGGTGCGGTCAGCCCGCGAAGGCGCCCAGCAGCCCCGGCAGGTCGCTCAGGCGGAGGTCCGCTCCGCGGCGGCGGCCTCGCGGGCGACGCCCGAGGGATCCACGAGCACGCGCGCGAAGGCCAGCTCGGCCGCGCCGATCATGAGCCGGTCGGGACCGAGCGCCGCGCGGCGGATGCGCAGCGCCTCGCGGGCGCCCGGGAGCGCCTGGGCGGTGGCGCGGGCGAGGATCCGGTCGGGATCCGCCGCGTGCAGCGACCCGAGGAATCCGCCGAGCACCACGAGCGACGGGTTGAAGATGTTGACGACGTTGCGCAGCGCGACGGCCAGGTTGTCGATCTGCCGCTCGACCTCGCGTGTGATGTCCGCGTCGCCCGCCTCGAGCGCCGCCGCGAGCACGTCGCCGAGCTCGTCGGCGCGGGCGCGCGGCAGGCCCGTGACCGCGAGCAGCGCGTCCTGCCCGACGGTCGTCTCCAGGCAGCCGACGGCGCCGCAGTGGCAGAGCTCGCCGCCGGAGTCGACGAGCGTGTGGCCGAGCTCGCCGCCGTAGCCCTCCGCGCCGCCGAACGGGCGCCGGCCGATGAGCACGCCGCCGCCGACGCCCGACGCGCCGCCGTTGAGGTAGACGAGGTCGTCGACGTCGCGGCCGGATCCGAACCGCCCCTCCGCGACGGCGGCGAGGCTCGCGTCGTTGGCGGCGAGCGCGGGCAGCCCGGTGGCCTCCGCGAGGAGCGCGGCGAACGGCTCGTCGACCCAGCCGAGGTGCGGCGCGAGGCGCACGAGGCCGCCGTCGAAGCGCACGAGTCCGGGGACGGCCACGCCGATGCCGAGCACGCGCGCGTCGGGCCGGGTGGCGCGGAGGTCGGCGCGGATCCCGTCGATGATCGCGGCGGCGAGCCGCGCGGCCTGCGCGGCGGTGGGCACCCCCTCGGTGTCGCGGCGGATCCGCTGCTGCACCACGCCGTCAAGACCCACGAGCCCGACGGTGACGGCGTCGATCTCGGGGTTCACCGCGAAGACCACGACGCGCGGATCCGCCGAGACGATGGGGCTCGGCCGGCCGACGCGGTTGGTGCCGGGCGGCTCGGACTCCACGACGAGCCCGAGCTCCTGCAGCTCGCCCACGAGCGCGGCGATGGTGGAGCGGTTGAGGCCCGTCTCGCGGGTCAGCTCGGAGCGGGACGCGGGGCCGGTCTCGTGCACGATCTGCAGCACGGTCGCGAGGTTGGAGCGGCGGACGTGGTCGGGCGTGGTGCCGCGGGAGCGGGCGTCGCCGGCGGGCGGGATCTCGCGGGAGCGCGGATCCGGCGCGAGCGGCACGGCGCGGGTGGGGTCCGCGACCGGCGCGAGGGGCGCGCGCTCGGCGTCGCCCGTCTCGTGCCCGGTCACTGGATCCCCACCCGACGAGGCTACCCGGCGGCGGCCGGGCGGGCGACGGCCGCGATGCCCGGGCGGTCCCCGGATGCCGGCGGACCCTGGAGCGCCTCCCTCACGCCCCGCTCGCGCCACTCCTCGAGCCGCGCGCGCACGTCGTCGCGCCGCTCGTCGGCGAGCGCGGTCGCGTACGCGCGCTCGAGGACGTCGTCGATCATCAGCCGCCGGCCCGTGTCCTTCGACTCGATCGCGGCCTCCACCATCGCGAGGCTCATCACGTTGCCGTGCACCTCGCCGTGCGGCCGCTCACCGGTCCGCAGCGCGCGCACGAACGCGCGGAGCGACCCGGCGATCTCGACGCCCACCGACTCCTCCGGCGCGGGATCCGCCGGCGGCCCGTCGGGCGCGTCCGGGATCTCGCTCGTCGGCTCGTGGTCGCCGTCCCAGAGCGCGGTGCCGTGCGCGCCGCTGACCCGCCAGGATC
Source organism: Clavibacter michiganensis (assembly GCF_002151125.1). Lineage (GTDB taxonomy): Bacteria > Actinomycetota > Actinomycetes > Actinomycetales > Microbacteriaceae > Clavibacter > Clavibacter michiganensis_C. The sequence goes on along the minus strand of NZ_MDJZ01000016.1, from coordinate 125,429 downwards.
CGTTCCACGACGTCTCCGCGCCCGGGCTGCACCAGCTGCCCGTGTAGACGTAGCGCACCCCGCCCTCGAAGGCGAAGACCGCGGTGGCGGCCGCGTCACCGCGGTACCAGCTCCAGTCGGGGTTGTACGACTCGCAGTAGACGCCCACCGGATCCGCGTCGAGCAGGTACCTGACGGCGTCGAACTGGTGCACCGCCATGTCGAGCAGCAGCACGTCGTCCATCTCCTCGCGGAACCCGCCGAAGTGCGGGGCCTTGAAGAACTCGGTGGTGACGATGCCGACGCCGCCGAGGTCCGCCGCCCGACGCTTCAGGGCGACGAGGTGGTCGTTGTAGCGGCGCGACTGGCTGACCATGAACAGCTCGCCCGTGATCTCGGCGGCCGCCGCGAGCGACAGCCCCTCCGCGACCGTGAGCGCGACCGGCTTCTCGCCGAGCACGGGGATCCCCGCGAACAGCGCCTGCGTGGTGACGGGGTGGTGCGCGCGCGGGATGGTGACGTCGATGACGGCATCGGGCCGCACGCGCGCGATCAGCTCGCCGAGGTCGGTGGACGCCTCGGCCGACGCCCCGTGCGCGGACGCGCCCGCCCGGGCCGCCTCCTCGTCGAGGTCGACGACGCCCACGAGCTCGACGTCGGGATCCTCCGCGATGGTCCTCAGCCACGCCTTCCCCATGCCGCCCGCGCCGACCTGCACCACCCGGAGCGGCGCGCCGTCGGCGGGCGCGACGATCCGGTGGGCGGCCCCCGTGCGCTCCTCGACGGACGTCATCGCTCGAGCGCCCCGGCGTAGTCGGCCCCCTGGAAGAACTCGCCGGACTCGTAGCGCAGCAGCGTCGGCGTCTCGCGGCGGTCGGGTCGGGCCCACTCGCACGCGTTCGCGATCACGCGGCGGACGTCCCGGTGGTGGTACACGGGGAAGTCCTGGTCGCCGGGCGAGAAGAAGAAGATCCGGCCGAAGCCGCGGCGGTAGGTCATGCCGCTGCGGAACACCTCGCCGCCCGTGAAGCCCGAGATGAAGACGAGCTCGTCGGGCGTGGGCACGTCGAAGTACTCGCCGTACATCTCCTGCTCGTCGATGACGATCGGGTTCGGCACGCCGCGGGTGATGGGGTGCTGCGGGTTCACGGTCCACACCAGCTCGCGGTCGTGCTCACTGCGCCAGCGGAGCGTGCACGTGGTGCCCATCAGCTTCGTGAAGATCTTCGACCAGTGCCCGGAGTGCAGCACGATGAGGCCCATCCCGTCGAGCACGTGCCGGTGCACGCGCTCCACGATCTCGTCGTCCACCTCGGCGTGGGCCGCGTGGCCCCACCAGGTGAGCACGTCCGTGCGGGCGAGCAGCTCCTCGGTGAGGCCGTGCTCGGGCTGGTCCATGGTCGCGATCTCGACGTGCGCCTCGGGCAGGTTCTCCTGCACGCCCTCGGCGACGGCGCCGTGCATCCCGGTCGGGTAGCGGTCGCGGACGTGCTGCTCGATCTGCTCGTGGCGGTTCTCGCCCCAGACGGTGACGCGGAGCGGGGAGGTGGTGTCGGTCATGGTGTCTCTCTCTCGGAGGGGTCGTGCGGAGGGTCGGAGGGGGCGCGGGCCGCGTCGGGCGCGCGCGCGTGCGGCAGCCGGATCACTTGACGGCGCCGCCCGTCGCGCCCGCCGCGATGAAGCGCTGCGCCGCGAGCAGCAGCACGATCGCCGGCAGCGACGCGAGCACCGCCGTCGCCATCACCGTGCTCCAGTCGGCGGTGTACGTCCCGATGTACTGGTAGATCCCGAGGGTGATGGGGCGCACGTCGTCGGTGGTCGTGAGCGTCAGCGCGAACAGGAAGTCGCTCCAGGTGAAGAGGAACGTGAAGAGCCCGGCGGTGATCACGGCGTTGAGGCTCACGGGCAGCACGATCGAGCGGAACGCCCGGAAGTTCCCGGCGCCGTCCACCTTCGCCGCCTCGATGATCGACGGCGGGATCCCCGCCATGAACGCCCGCATGATGAGGATCGCGAACGGGATGCCGGCCGTGGAGTCCGCGAGGATGAGGCCCGGGATGGAGTTGAGCAGCCCCAGGTCGTTGTACGCGGCGTAGAGCGCGTTCGCGACGACGATGCCGGGAATCATCTGAGAGATGAGGATCCCGAACAGCACCACGTTGATCCACCTGAACTTGAACTGCGCCAGCGCGTACGCGGCCGGGGTCGCGATGGCCAGGCTGAGCACCACGCTGCCGAGCGCGATCACGAGGCTCGTGCCGAGCGCCTGCCCCTGCTCGCCGAGCGCGGTCGCGTACCCGTCGAACTGCGCCTCGAACGGGAACCACGCGGCCTCGATGGCGGGGCCGGCGGGCTGCAGCGAGATGTTGACCATCCAGTAGACGGGGAACAGCATCACGGCGAGGAGCGCGATCCCGACGACCGTGCCGATCCAGCTGCGGTCGGCCCGCGGTCGGCGGGACCCGGACGGCACGCGGCGGGCGGGAGCGGGGACGGGCACGAGGCGCTCGGCGGTGTCACTCATCGACGGCCTTCCTGTTCGCGCGGAGGTAGACCACCGCGAACACCGCCGAGATGGCGATGAGGATGTTGCTGAGGGCGGCGCCCGACCCGAAGTCGAACTGCTGGAACGAGAGCGTGTACGACTGCGTCGCGATCGTCTGCGTCGAGTTCGCGGGCCCGCCGTTCGTGAGGCCGAGGATGATGTCGAGCACCTTGATCGTGTAGACGACCCCGAGCACGAGCACCACGCCGACCACCGGTCGGAGCAGCGGCCAGGTGATGTGGCGGAAGCCCCGCCAGCCGGTGGCCCCGTCGAGGGATCCGGCCTCGTACAGCTCCGGCGGGATGTCCTGCAGGCCGCCGTAGAGGATGGTCGTGTTGAACGGGATCCCGATCCACACGTTCACGGCGATCACCGTGATGAGCGCGAACGCCGGGCTCGTGAGCCACGGCACCGGGTCCTGCACGAGACCTGCGCCCAGCAGGAACTGGTTGAGCACGCCCGAGTCCTGGTCGAGGATCCACTTCCACACCGCGCTCGAGACGATGAGCGGCAGGAGCCACGGCAACAGCAGCAGCGCCCGCAGCAGCCCGTTGAGCGGGAAGCTCCGCCGGAAGAACAGCGCGAGCACGAGCCCGATGACGAACTGGCCGAGGATCGACCCGATCGTGAACAGGAACGTGTTGAGGAGCGCCGTCGAGAAGATCCCCGACGAGAGCACCGACGCGTAGTTCGCGAACCCGACCCACGGCGCCTCGCCCGTGTAGAACGTGGTCGTCGTGTACTCCTGGAAGCTCATGACGATGTTCTTCACGACGGGGAAGCCGAAGAAGAGCACGAGGTAGACGACCGCCGGCACCAGGAACATCGCCTGGAAGAAGCGCTCCCACCTCCAGCGGGGACGGCGGCGCACGGGCCGCGGCGCATCATCCGCCGCGGCACCGGCACCCCGGCCGCGTCCCGCCGCCTGCGCGGCCGGACGGGTCGGGACGGCGGTCGTCGCCATCAGCCCTGCTCGGCGTTCTTCAGCGCGTCCTCCGGGGAGGACTGACCGGTCAGCGCCGACTGCACGGCCGTGTAGATCTTCGTGGCGGCCTTCGGCCAGTCCTCGCCGAGCTCGCCGGTGCGGGCGCGGGCGTCGGCGACGAGGTCGACGAACACCTGCTCCTCGGGTACCTGCTGGCCGAACTCGGTGGCGACGGCGGTCTTCGACGGGATCGTGAAGCGCTTGGTGGCCATCTCCAGCTGGTTCTCGTCCGAGTTGAGGCACTCGACGACCTTCGCGGCCGTCGCCTGCTTCTCCTCGTCGCCGGTCTGCGGGACGGTCCAGACCTCGCCGCCGAGCGGGGCGACGGCGGTGCCGCCCGCGGTGGGCGCGGGGATCTTCGCGATGCCGTAGTCGACGCCCGACTCGGTGAGCGCGGGGATCTGCCACGGGCCGTTGATCATCATCGCCGTCTTGCCGGCCATGAACTGGTCGTTGACGTCGGACTGGGTCCAGTTCACGACGCTCTGCGAGGCCGAGCCGTCCTTGACGAGGTCGGTCCAGAGCTGCAGCGCCTCCGCGGTCTCGGGCGTGGCGATGTCCTTCTCGTCGCCGCCGTTCGACCACATGAAGGGCAGGAACTGCCAGGTGCCCTCGTAGGTGGCGTTGGCGTCCATCGCGATGCCGTAGCGGTCGCCGTCCTTGAGCGCCGCGGCCGCGGTCTTCAGCTCGTCCCACGTGGTGGGGGGCTGGATCCCGGCGTCGGCCAGCATCGCCTTGTTGTAGAAGAGCGCGATCGTGTTCACGGTGGGCGCCAGGCCGTACGTCTTGCCCTCGTAGGTGCCGGCGTCGACGACGCCCTGCGCGTAGCCGTCGGTCGAGATGCCGAAGTCCTCGAGCGGGGCGAGCGCGCCGGTCGCGGCGATCTGCTGCAGGTCGGGGTTGTCGAGCATGAGCACGTCGGGCAGCGTCCGCGACGACGCCTGCTGCAGCACCTTCTGGATGAGGCTCGAGCCCGGGATCGAGGTGCGCTCGATGGTGACGCCGAGGGACTCGCCGCACTTCGTGAGCGTGTCGCCGATGACGGTGTCGTCGTTGCCCTCGTTGTAGTAGTCGGTGACGGTGATCTCCGACGGGCTGCCGCCCGAGGAGGATCCGCCTCCCCCGCCGCCGGAGCAGCCGGCGAGCACGAGGGGGACGGTGGCCGCGAAGGCGGCGGCGCCGATGAGTCGGCGGCGGCGGGCGGTGGATCGAGGGGACATCGCGTGGTCTCTTCCTTGAGGTGGCGGTCGGTCCGGGTCCCGACGACCTCCGATCCGCTCGCATCGCGCGCATCCGGGAGGCGCCGTCGCGAACCCGATGGCGGCGACGCTAACACCGGGACCGGGTCCCTGTAAAGCGGTTAACCGGGATCCGGACCGGCACCGGCCGGAGACCGCGCATAACGATCGGGACACGACGCGATCCCCGCGCCTGCGGCGATCGGGCGCCGCGGACGCCGCGATCGGGGCCCTGGGCGGGGGCGGGCGATTAGTCCCCCCGCGGGCCCCGGGCTACCTTCGATACGGCCCGGACGAACGGGCCCGTCATCATCCAGGACGCGCCGACCGGCCGCCGATCACCATCGGCACGCGGTCGTCGTACGGTCCGGAGGAGTGGGCGCGGACCCCGTGGTCCGGCCCGCGGAGGACGCCCGGTGGTCTCGGGATCCGGCGCTCACGCCCGGCCTCGAGTCCCGGCCGGCCCCGCACCCCCTCCGACCCGTCCGTCGACCGAACGCGCCGACGTCCGCCCCGCTCCTGAACCACCGTGCCCCCGTGCCCGGAGCCGGCCGACGACCGCATGGAGAACCCATGACCGTCACCACAGATCGCCCCACCGCCGCCGACACCGCCGACACCCCCGTCCCCGCCGTCCGCGCGCGCGGCCTCTACAAGGTCTTCGGCCGCCGCGGAGCCGACGCCGCCCGTCGCCTCGCCGCGGGCGCCAGCCGCGAGGAGACCGCCCACCTCGGCACGGCGGCCGTCATCGACGCGTCGTTCGACGTGCAGCCCGGCGAGATCTTCGTCGTGATGGGCCTGTCGGGATCCGGCAAGTCGACCCTCATCCGCATGCTCAACGGCCTGTGGGAGCCCACCGCCGGCACCGTCGAGGTCTCCGGCGAGACCATCACCGACGTGCCCGCGACCCGGCTCCGCCAGGTGCGGCGTTCGCACGTCTCCATGGTCTTCCAGCACTTCGCGCTCCTGCCGCACCGCACCGTCATCGACAACGTCGCCTACGGGCTCGAGGTGCAGGGCGTCGGCCGCGCCCGGCGGCTCGAGAAGGCGCGCGAGGTCATCGGCCTCGTGGGCCTCGACGGCTGGGCGGACAAGATGCCGTCCGAGCTGTCCGGCGGGATGCAGCAGCGCGTCGGCATCGCCCGCGCGCTCGCCGCGGACACCGAGATCCTGCTCATGGACGAGGCGTTCAGCGCGCTCGACCCGCTCATCCGCCGCGAGATGCAGGAGCAGCTGCTCGAGCTGCAGGCCAGCCTCGGCAAGACCATCGTCTTCATCACGCACGACCTCAACGAGGCGATGTTCCTCGGCGACCGCATCGCCGTGATGCGCGACGGCCGCATCGTGCAGATCGGCACGCCCGAGGAGATCCTCACCGACCCGGCGAACGACTACGTCGCCCAGTTCGTGCAGGACGTCGACCGCGCCCGCGTGCTCACCGCCGCGAGCGTGATGGAGCCGGCGCGCGCCGTCGTGCCGCTCACGGTCGGCCCGCGCGGCGCGCTGCGCGTGCTCCGCGACCTGCAGACCGCCGCCCTGTTCGTGCTCGGCCGCGACCGCAAGCTGCTCGGCTGGGTGCGCGACAGCCACGTGATGCGCCAGGTGAAGGCGAACGACACCGACCTGGAGCGCATCGTCAGCACGGCGTTCGCGAAGGTCGGGCCGGACGCGTCCCTCGTGGACCTCTTCGAGCTCGCGGTCGAGAGCCCGCTGCCCATCGCGGTGGTGGACGGGCACGACCGGCTGCTCGGGGTGATTCCCCGGGTCACGCTGCTCGCCGCGCTCGGGAACGTCGACACGTCGACCTCCCCGATCCCCGTGCTCGAGCCCGTCACGCGGATCTCCGACACCGAGCTCGACGAGACGCTGGCGACGGGCGAGAACCCCGTCGTCGGATCCGGACCCGGATCGCCCGAGGCCGGCTCGCCGGACCACGCCGACGCACGCCACGAGGGGACCCTCCGATGAACGACCTCCTCCGCATCCCGTTCGGCGACTGGGTCTCCGACGGCGTCGACGTCCTCACCACGAACTTCCGCGGCCTCTTCGACGCGCTCCGCGTCCTGTTCACGTTCTTCTACGAGTGGGTGGCCTACGCGCTGGCCGCTCCGCCGTTCTGGGCGATCATCATCGTGATCGCCGGGCTCGCGTTCCTCGCCCGCGGCTGGAAGCTCGCCGTCGGCACCGCGATCGGCCTGCTCTTCATCGGCACGCTCGACCAGTGGGAGAACGCGATGGCGACGCTGGCGCTCGTGCTGGTCGCCAGCGCGATCGCGATCGTCATCAGCATCCCGATCGGGGTGCTGGCGGCGAAGTCCGACGTGGCGTCCCGCATCATCCGGCCGATCCTCGACTTCATGCAGACGACGCCCGCGTTCGTCTACCTGATCCCCGCGCTGCTGCTGTTCCGCCTGGGCGTCGTGCCCGGGATCGTCGCGACCATCGTGTTCGCGATGGCGCCCGGCGTGCGTCTCACCGAGCTCGGGATCCGCGGCGTCGACACCGAGGTGGTCGAGGCAGGCCAGGCGTTCGGCTCCTCGCCGTGGCGCATCCTGCGGCAGATCCAGCTCCCGCTCGCGAAGCCCAGCATCATGGCCGGCATCAACCAGGTCATCATGCTGTCGCTCTCCATGGTCGTGATCGCCGGCCTCGTCGGCGCCGGCGGCCTCGGAGAGGACGTCATCGCGAGCCTCGGCCGCATCGACGTCGCGCTGGGCGCCGAGGCAGGCGTCTCCGTGGTGATCCTCGCGATCATCCTCGACCGCATGACCGCGGCCCTCGGCGAGGACCGCAGGAGCCGTCGCCGTCGACCCGCGGCGCGCGTCGCCCCGGCCCCCGACCGGGACGCCGCCGACCCCGAGGCGCACCGCCGCCCGGAGCCCGCGACCGCCTCCGCGTGACGCCCGCGCGTCCGCTCCCCCTCCCACCCGCACCACACCGCACCCACGTTCTCGGAAGGAACACATGAAGAAGCGCACGCTCGCGACATCCATCACCCTCGGCGCGGCCCTGTTCGGCCTCGCCGCGTGCTCCCCGCCCTCCACGTCCGGCTCCCCCGCGGCCGACGAGACGCTGGAGAACGGCGACAGCAGCGTCGTCGACATGGCCGTGTTCAACGGCTGGGACGAGGGCATCGCCGCGTCCTGGCTGTGGAAGAGCATCCTCGAGGACGAGGGCTACACCGTGAACCTCGAGATGGTGGACGTGGCCCCCGGCTACGTCGGCCTCACCACGGACGACCTCGACGTCGTGCTCGACACCTGGCTGCCGACCACGCACGCCGACTACATCGAGGAGTACGGCGACGACCTCACCGACCTCGGCGCGTGGAACGAGGACGCGAAGCTCGCGATCGCCGTGAACGAGGACGCCCCCATCGACTCCATCGAGCAGCTGCAGGAGAACGCCGACCTGTTCGGCGGCACGATCGTCGGCATCGAGTCCGGCGCCGGGCTCACCACTGCCGTGCAGGAGCAGACCATCCCGAAGTACGAGATCACCGGCCTCGAGCTGCAGACCTCGTCCACCGCGGCCATGCTCACCGAGCTGAAGAGCGCCACGGATGCCGGCGAGGACATCGCCGTCACGCTGTGGAGCCCGCACTGGGCGTACGACGCGTTCCCCATCAAGGACCTCGCCGACCCGAAGGGCACCCTGGGCGACGCCGAGGGCATCCACTCGTTCGGCGGCAAGAGCTTCACGGAGGACTTCCCCGCCCTCGCCGAGCGCCTCAAGGCCTTCAAGATGGACACCGCCACCCTCTCCTCGCTCGAGAACGCCATGTTCAACAGCGGCGTCGAGGGCGACGACTACACCGAGGTCGTCGAGGCCTGGATGGCCGAGAACCAGGACTACGTGGACACGCTCGCCAGCTGATCCACCGCTCGACGACGACGCCCCGACGGACCTGGTCCGGCGGGGCGTCGTCGTCCGCGGGGCGTCCTAGACCAGGCGCTTCTCCCCCGGCCTCAGGATCCGGAGCCAGCGGTACCCGTAGCCCTCGATCTCGATGGCGAGGCGCGGGCCCGCGGCGTCCAGCTCGATGGGCGACGGCTCGTCGCCGAGCAGGTCGACCGCGCGCAGCGGACCGTCGGCGCCGAGGCCCAGGGCGTCGAGGTCGAGGTCGAGCATCCGGCCGTCGGGCGCGAGGTTGTGCACCGCGACCAGCGCGCCCGTCGTGCTCGTGACCGCGTGCGCGAGCACGCACGGGTGGCCGGAGTCCAGCAGGGTCAGCTCGCCCCAGCCGATCTCGGGCGACGACCGGTAGTGGCGGATGAGCTCCTGCATGAACCGGAGGAGGGAGCCCGGCTCGTGGCGCTGGCGGGACACGTTGACGTGCTGCGGCGCCCAGCCCTCCGCCGCGAGCGGCGTGATGAGGTCGTCCGCGGCGGCGCGCGAGAACCCGCCGCCGGGCTCGTCCGTCCACTGCATGGGCGTGCGCACCGCGCCGCGGCCCTTCACGGCCGGGTTCTCGCCCATGCCGATCTCCTCGCCGTAGAGGAGCACGGGCGCGCCCGGCAGCGAGAACATCAGGCTGTAGACCATGCGGATCCGGCGGGGGTCGCCGTCGAGCATGGGCGGCAGGCGCCGCACGATGCCGCGGCCGTGGATGCGCTGCGACTCCTCCGGCGCGAAGGCCCGGAACACCTCGTCGCGCTCGTCCGGGGTCAGCTGGTCGAGGGTCAGCTCGTCGTGGTTGCGCACGAAGTTGCCCCACTGGTTGCCGCGGGCGATGGCCGGACGGGCGGCGAGCGCCTCCCGCAGCGGTGTCGCGTCCTGGCGGGCCAGCGCGAGGTACAGGGCCTGGTTGGCGACGAAGTCGAACTGCATGGTGAGCTCGTCGCCGTCGTCCGCGCCGAAGAACGGCACCATCTCGTCGTACGGCAGGTTGACCTCGCCGAGCATCATGCCGCCTCCGCTGCGGCGCGAGACGTAGCCGCGGAGGGCCCGGAGGAAGTCGTGCTCGGCACCGTCCTCGGTCGCGATGAGGTGCGGCACCGCGTCCACCCGGAAGCCGTCGATGCCGAGCTCGAGCCAGAAGCCGATGACCTTCGCGATCTCCTCCCGCACCACCGGGTCGTCGGTGGCGAGGTCGGGCTGGTGGGAGTAGAAGGAGTGGCGGTAGTGCTGGCCGGCCACCTCGTCGTACGACCAGACGCCGTCCTCCACGTCGGGGAACATGTTGGCCGGCTGGTCGGCGGGCACCTCGTCGCTCCACCGGTAGAAGCGACGGAACCGGCTCTCGGGATCCCGGCGGGCGGCCTGGAACCACGGGTGCTGGTCGCTGGTGTGGTTGACGACGAGGTCGACGATCACGCGGAGGCCGCGGTCCTTGGCGGTGCGGATCACCTCGACGAAGTCGCCGAGGTGGCCGTAGCGCGGATCCACCCCGTAGTAGTCGGAGATGTCGTACCCGTTGTCGCGCTGCGGCGACGGGTAGAACGGCGCGAGCCACAGGCACGTGACCCCGAGCTCGGCCAGGTGGTCGAGGCGGTGGGCGAGGCCCTCGAGGTCGCCGACGCCGTCGTCGTCCCAGTCGAGGTACGTCTCCACCTTGAGGTTGTAGAAGACGGCGGTCTTCCACCACAGGTCGCTGGTGTCGGTGACCCTCATCGGGCGGCCGTCGGGGTGGATGGGCGGGCGGGCGTCGCGTGGATCATGTCGGCTCCGTGTCGGGTCAGCGGCTCCTCGACGACGCTACCGGCGCGGCCTGGGCATCGGTCGGGGCGACGGGCGCGGACACGCCGATCAGCCCTCCGGGAAGGAGAACAGCACCTGCGCGATGCGCCGCGTGAGGTCGACCGGATCCTCGCCCGCGTAGCTGCGCTCGAGCGCGCCGGATCCGTGCAGCATCACGAGCCCGTGCACGAGCGCGAACGCGGCGAGCGGGGAGTCGGGCGTGCGCGGCTCGACGGTCGCGACGCCCGCGAGCAGCACCTCGTCGGTGGCGGCGCGCGCGGCGGCGAGGGCGGGATCCGCCGGGTCGATGCGCGAGGGGTCGAACATCACGGCGTAGTGGCCGCGCCCCGGTCCGGTCGCGTAGCGCACGTACGCCTCCGCGGCGGCGAGGAAGTCGGGCGCCTCGCGGAGGGCGTCGCCGAGCTGCCGGAAGCCCTCGGTCGCGAGCGCGGTCATGAGCCCGCGGCGGTCGCGGAAGTGGTGCGCGGGCGCCGCGTGCGAGACGCCGGCGCGGCGCGCGAGCTCGCGGAGGGTGACCGCGTCCGGGCCGTCGGCGGCGACGATCGCGGCGGCCTCGCGGAGCAGGGCGGAGCGGAGGTCGCCGTGGTGGTAGGCCATGCGATCACGCTACGCGCATGTTGACATTGACAAGACCGGTGCATCCTGACACGATCTTGTCGCCGTCAAGATGCTGGAGCCCCATGATCCCGTTCGCCGCCCTGATCGTCGTCGCCCTGGAGGCGCGGCTCGTGGGGATCGCCGTGCCCCTGCCCTACCTCCACGGCTGGCCGGCGTCGGTCGCGGTGGGCCTCGCGGCCGCGTTCGCGCTCGGAGCCGGCGCCCACTTCCAGGAGCCGCGTCGCTCCGGGCTCGTCTCGATCGTGCCCCCGGCGGTGCCCCGGCCCGAGCTCGTCGTCACGGCGACGGGCGTCCTCGAGATCGCGGGCGCGGTCGGGCTCCTGATCCCCGCCCTCCGCACGGCCGCCGCGATCGGTCTGGCGCTCCTCCTCGTCGCCGTGTTCCCGGCCAACGTGCGCGCGGCCCGCGGCTGCCGCCACCCGGACGCCCCGACGACCCCGCTCCCGCTGCGCGCCGCGATCCAGGCGGGGTTCCTGCTGGCCTGCGCCGTCGTCGTGCTCGGCTGAGGCGGCCGGGGCGCGGGTGGGGGCTGTCCCCCACCGAGCCGGGAGGACACCTCCATCGCCTGGGGAAATCGAGACCCATACGGTGAGAGCGTGAACATCGTGACCGCCATCTGGACCTCCGCCGTCGACCTCCTCCTCGACGCCGTGCTGGGCTCCGCCTGGTTCGTGATCCTGGTCACGCTCCTCGCCACGGGCGTCGGCACGCTCCCCGCCGGCGGCCTCGGACTCCTCGTCCTGGCCGCCACCGCCGTCCTGGTCCGGGGCATCGGCGTGGTCGAGCGCGGGCGCGCCGTCGCCGTGCACGACATCGCGATCACGCTCCCCGTCCGTCGACGGACGCGGGTCACGAGCGCCTGGCGCCACCTGGCCCAGCCGCTCCTCGACCTCGTCGACCCGGTGACGTGGCGCCAGATGCTGCACCACGCCCTGAGCACGGTGCTCGGGCTCGTCTTCCTCACGCTCCTGTTCGCGGTGCCGCAGCTCGCGGTCGCGGTCGGCGCGGGCGAGGTGGCAGGCGTCCCCGGCGGCGCGTTCGCCGGCACGATCACCGGCGTCGCCGTCGCGGCGCTGCTGCTCCTCTACGTGTGGGGCGCCGGATCCCTGGACCGCGCCGTCGCCCCCGCCCTCCTCGGCACGAGCCGCACGGCGGCCCTCGAGAGCCGGGTCGACACGCTCGTCGACGCGCGGCAGGGCGCGGTGGACGCCGCGTCCACCGAGCGGCTCCGGATCGAGCGGGACCTGCACGACGGGGTCCAGCCGCGGCTCGTGGCGCTCGCGATGACGCTCGGCATGGCCCGCTCGCGCCTGGACAGCGATCCCGCCGCCGCCCGCGAGCTCCTCGACCAGGCGCACCGCGACGCCAAGGACTCCATCACCGAGCTGCGGCAGCTGGCCCGCGGGATCCACCCCGCCGTGCTCACCGACCGCGGCCTCGACGCCGCCCTCTCCGCCGTCGCCTCCCGGAACCCCGTGCCCACGACCGTCCGGGTGGACCTCTCCGCCCGCCCCCGCCCGGAGGTGGAGGCGGTGCTGTACTTCGCCGTCGCCGAGGCCCTCACCAACGTCGCCAAGCACTCGGGCGCGTCCCGCTGCGCGGTGTCCGTCGACGAGGTGCCGGGCGGGATCCGCGCCGTGGTCTCCGACGACGGCCGCGGCGGGGCGACCCGCGACGGCAACCCCGGCGGCGGACTCGGCGGCATGCACGACCGGGTGCGCGCCGCCGGCGGCACCCTGACCACCTCGAGCCCCGCTGGCGGCCCGACCGACGTGACCGTGGAGGTCCCGTGCGCATTGTGATCGCCGAGGACTCCGTCCTCCTCCGGGCGGGCCTCGAGCGCCTCCTCACCGACGCGGGGCACGAGATCGTCGCCGCCGTCGCCGACGCCTCCGCGCTGCTCGCGGCCGTCGACCGGGAGCGCCCCGACCTCGCCATCGTGGACGTGCGCATGCCGCCGACCTTCACCGACGAGGGGATCCGCGCCGCGGTCCTCATCCGCGCCCAGGACCGCCACGCGGCCGTGCTCGTGCTCTCCCAGTACGTGGAGGAGCGCTACGCCTCCGACCTCATCGCCGCGAACTCCGCGGGGCTCGGCTACCTCCTCAAGGACCGCGTCGCGGAGGTGGACGAGTTCCTCGCCGCCGTCGCCGAGGTCGGGGCGGGCGGCACGGTCTTCGACCCGGAGGTCGTGGCGCAGATCGTCGTCCGATCCCGGCGATCCGACGGGGTCGACGCCCTGTCGCCGCGCGAGGCCGAGGTGCTCCAGCTGATGGCCGAGGGGCGCTCGAACAGCGCGATCGCCGGCGCCCTGCACGTCTCCGAGGGCTCCGTCGAGAAGCACGTCTCCGCGATCTTCACGAAGCTCGACCTCCCCGTCGAGAGCACCGGCAACCGCCGCGTGCTCGCCGTGCTGCGGTACCTGGCGCGCGCCGCCGACCCGCGCGGCTGATCCGCCGCTCCCTCCTCACCCTCTCCTCCCGCCCCTCCTCCGACAGAAGGCCGTCATGACCACCATCGCCCCCGCGGGTCCGCCCGCGCAGCCCGCCCCGCCCGCGCCCCGCCGCCCGCGGACGCTCCGCACCGTGCTCCTCGCGGTCGGCTCCATCGCCCTCGTGGCGCTCCTCGCGCTCGTCGCCCTGCAGGTCGTCGCCGGCCTCGACCGCGACGACCGCTCGCGCACCAGCACCGTGGCCGAGCCCTTCGACCGCGTGTCGGTCGACGCGTCCGCCGCCGACCTGCGGATCGAGCAGGCGGACGTGGACGTCGCCCGCATCGTCTTCAACTCCGGCGGATCCGCCCTCAGCGAGACCCACTCCGTGCGCGACGGCGAGCTGCGGGTGCAGCTGCGGAGCCCCGGCTGGGGCGTCCTCGATCTGCCGTTCGGCTCGTCCCCCGGGGCCCAGCTCGTGGTGCAGGTGCCCGCGGGGACGACCGGCGACGACCTGGCCGTCCACGTCTCGTCGGCCGCCGGCGGGATCGTGCTCGCGGGCGCGTTCGGCGACGTCGACCTCGATGCCGGCGCGGGCGAGATCCGCCTCTCGGGGAGCGTGGCGGACCTCTCGGTCGAGAGCGGCGCAGGCGACCTCATGGCCGACGCGCTCGAGGTGACCGGCGAGATCCGCACGACGAGCGCCGCGGGCGACACCGAGCTCGACCTCGCCACGGCGCCCACCGCGATGCGCGTGGAGACGACCGCGGGCGAGCAGCGGATCCGGCTGCCGGCCGGCTCCTACGCCATCACGACCGAGACGGTGATGGGACAGGTGTCGAACGCGATCGGCAGCGATGCGGACGCTCCGCGCCGGTACGTGCTCTCGGCGACGATGGGTGACATCGAGGTCGCGCAGCGCTGAGGCGGCGACGTCCGGGCGTCCGCGCCGTGACTTCCGCCTCGGCGGGGATCACGGCGTCGCCGCGTCGGCGGCTCCGGCCAAGAGTCAGCCCGGGGGCGGCCCCACCGGCGGCAGCAGCCCCTGCTCGGCGGCGGCCGCGCGGGCGATGAGCAGGGTCGGGTCCTCGATCCCGCCCGCCGCGATGAGCGCGTCGAGCTCCGCGACGGGCATGCGGACGAGGCGCACCTGCTCGGACGGGTCGGAGCGGTCGGCGGTGCCCGCGGTCGTCGGGGCGGTGCAGGCGAAGACGTGCACGAGCCAGGACGCGCGGCCGGGGTTCACGGCGTAGGTGCGCAGGGGGCGGATCTCCGGCGCCACGAGACCGAGCTCCTCCTCGAGCTCGCGGCGGGCGGCGTCGGCGGGCTGCTCGGAGGCGTCGCCCGCGCCGCCGGGGAGGTCGAGGATCCAGCGCCCGAGCGGGTGCCGGTACTGGCGCGAGAGGATCACGGCGTCGCCGTCGATGACGAGGGTCGCGACCGCGAACGGCACGCTCTCGTCGACCTCGTAGCGCGACCCGGATCCGTCGGGCAGCAGCACGTCGTGCTCGACGAGGACGACGCGGCCGCGGTGCAGGTCGCGGCGGTCGGTGGTGGCCCAGACGGGCTCGGGGCCGGGGGTCGGTTCCGCGGTCGTCACCCCGCGAGCCTAGGGCGGCGCGGGCGTCGGGTCAGCCGATGGGGCGGGTCAGCCGAGGCGGCGGGCGGTGATCGCGAGGTGCGGCCGGGATCCGGGACCGCGGCGCGTGTGCACCTCGTCCACCGCGAAGCCGGCGGCCTCGATCGCGGCGGCGAGGGCATCCGGCGACCAGCGCCACGCGCGCGTGACGGCGTGGTCGAAGGGCTCGGCGTCCGGGGCCTGGCCGAGGCCCGCGAACGCCCCGACCAGGAGGCCGCCGCCCGGCCGGATCGCGCGCGCCAGCTCGGCGAGCGGCACGCCGATGCGGTCGGGCGCGTGGTGGATGAGCGAGTACCAGGCGAGCGCGCCGCCGAGCGCGCCGTCCGGAGCGTCGAGCGCCTCCAGGTCGCCGAACTCGAACGGGATGCCCGGATGCGCGGCGCGGGCGTGCGCGACGAAGTCCGGCACGAGGTCCACGCCGCGGACATCGTGCCCGCGCGACGCGAGGTGCGCTGTCCAGTGCCCGGGTCCGCAGCCGGCATCGAGCACCGGGCCCGTGATCCCGTCGGCCCACGACGTGACGAGCGCGAGATCCGAGGTGTGCACCGCGTCGAGGGTGCCGAGGCGCTCCGCGTACTCGGCGGCGCGGGCGGCGTAGGCGTCTCCGACCGGGCCCGTCACCCGCGGCGTCCCGGATCCTCGGCGGATGCGGGCACGCGCACGGGCGCGAGGCCCGTCACAGCGCCTGGCCCACCGCGATCCCGAGGCCCGCCGCCGCGATGCAGACGACGAGCATGCCGACGCCGTTCGCGAGCGCCGCGCCGATCCGGCCCGCCTGCGCGAGCCGCACCGTCTCGAGGCTCGCGGTGCTGAAGGTCGTGTAGCCGCCCATCAGGCCGCCGCCGAGGATGAGGAGGAGGTCGTGCGGGAGGCCCGCCTGCGCGGCCGCGCCGGTGAGGAGGCCGAGGCCGAACGAGCCGGTGACGTTGATGACGGTCGTGCCCCACGGGTACGCCGCGCCGAGGCGGCCGCGGATGACGCCGTCGAGGAGCAGCCGCAGCGCCGCCCCGACGCCGCCGGCCACGCAGATCAGCGCGAACACGAGCGGCCCGGTCACGACGCCGCCCCCGTCGCGCGGCCAGCCATGCGGCGGTGGATCGCGGCACCCGCGGCGATCCCGGCGACGGACGACGCGGCGCCGACCACCAGCGTGATCCCCGCGTAGGCTACCGCCGTGCCGAGCGCGGATCCGGTGAGCGACGCCGCGTCGGTCGCGAGCGAGCTGTAGGTGGTGAAGCCGCCGAGCACGCCCGTGCCCACGAGCAGGCGGATGGCGCGGCGCCGCCCCTCGTCGGGCCCGCGGCGGGCGAGCGACTCGAGCAGCGCGCCGAGCACGAAGGCGCCGACCACGTTGATCACGAGGATCGTCACGGGGAGGCCGCCGGCGGGCGCGGGCCAGGTGAGGGCGAGCGCCTCGCGGATCCCCGTGCCCGCGGCGCCGCCGAGCGCGACGAGGCCGAGCGACGACCAGCGGAGGTGGACCGGGCGGCCCGGGTCGTCGTCCACCTCGATGTCGCTGTCGAGCGGCGCGCCCTCGAGCGGCACGCTGTCGAACGGCACGCTGTCGAACGGCGACCCGTCGCGGGCCAGGCCGTCGCGGGGCGGTCGATCGTCGGTCATGGGGTCTCCCATCTCGGATGGCATGGCGATGCCGAAGAGACAGGGACTGTCGTCGACGAGGATGTCGAGGTTCGGGTACGGCGAGCCCCACCGCCGTGCCTCCCGCGGGAGGCCCCTCCGCGAGGAGGCGGGACCATTGAACCACGACCGGCCGGCGCGGCGGCGTCAGGCCGGAGGCGGCGTCCGCTCGCCGTCGTCGTCCCGGGCGACGACGGAGTCGGGCGCGGCACCGGCGGCGCCCGGGGCCCCCGCCGCCGCGCCCGTCGTCCCGCGCACGCGCCGCTTCAGCGCCCGCCACGGCACGACGAGTCCGCGCTCGGCCGGCGCCTCCACCTCGAGCCCGTAGTGCACGCCGATCCGGTCGAGCAGCAGATCGCGCTCGGCCTTGTCGTAGGCGCGGCGCTCCCGGGTGAAGGCGATCATCGTCGACCAGCAGGAGAGGAGCAGCACCACGCTGAACGGCAGCGCCGTCGTGATCGCCGCGGTCTTCAGCGCGTCCAGCCCGCCGGTGAGCAGCAGCGCGATCGCCAGCAGCGCGGCCAGGATCGCGAAGAACACCCGGAGCCAGTTCTTCGGCTCGATGTCGCCGCCGGACGCGATCATCGCCATCACCAGCGAGCCCGAGTCGGACGACGTGACGAAGAAGACCCCGATGAGGAGGATCGCGCCGAAGGTGAGGACCGTGCCGGCGGGGAGTCCGCCGAGGAGGGCGAACAGGGATCCCTCGATGTCGACCGAGCCGTCCGCGCCGACGAGGCCGCCCGCGCCGTCCGTCTGCTGGTGGATGGCCGCGCCGCCGAGCACCGCGAACCACAGGAAGGTCAGCGCCGTCGGCACGAGCAGCACGCCGGAGACGAACTGCCGCACGGTGCGGCCCTTGGAGATGCGGGCGATGAAGATGCTCACGAACGGGGCCCAGGACATCCACCAGCCCCAGTAGAACGTGGTCCACGAGCCCTGCCATGCCTCGCCCGCCGCGCCCTGCTGGGCCGTGACGTTGAAGGACAGGCCGACGACGTTCTGGAGGTACGCGCCGATGGACTGCACGAAGTCGCGCAGGAGGAACTGGGTCGGGCCGACGATGAGCACGAACAGGAGCAGCGCCGCCGCGAGCGCCAGGTTGAAGTTCGAGAGGATCTTCATGCCCTTGGTGACGCCGGTGACGAGCGAGACGATCGTGACGGCGGTGATCACGCCGATGATGGCGATCTGGCTCACGGTGCTGCTCTCGGCGAGGCCCGCGCTCTCGAGGCCGGCGCCGATCTGGATCACGCCGAGGCCGAGCGAGGTCGCGACGCCGAAGAGCGTGCCGACGAGCGCGATCACGTCGATGAGGTTGCCCCAGCCGCCGCGCACGCGCTTGCCGAGGAGCGGCTCGAGCGCCCAGCGGATGGAGACGGGACGCCCGCGGCGGTGGATCGCGTACGCGAGCGCGAGGCCGAGCACCACGTAGATCGCCCAGGCGTGCAGGCCCCAGTGCAGGAACGTCTGCACCATCGCCTGCTGCGCGAGCTCCGACTCGGTGCCCGTGACGCCGGGGCGCGGCGACGCGAAGTGGCTGAGCGGCTCGGAGACGCCGTAGAAGACGAGGCCGATGCCCATGCCCGCGGCGAAGAGGAGCGAGAACCAGGAGGCCGTCGAGAACTCGGGCTCGTCGTCGTCCTTGCCCAGCTTGATGCTGCCGAAGCGGCTGAAGCCGACGAAGATCGAGAAGCCGATGAAGAACGCCGCGACCAGCACGTAGTACCAGCTGAAGTTGTTGACGATCCCGCTCTGCAGGGTCACGAAGAGGGACTCCGCCGAGGCCGGCGCGATCAGCGTGAAGGCCACGAACGTGAGCACGATCACCGCCGAGGGCCAGAAGACCCAGCGCTTCACGCGGTGGGCGGCTGCGGGGGCGGGGGCGGACGGATCCACGGGGTCGGGCTGCTCCGAGGAGGCATCGGGTGGGGTGGGGGTGGTGATCGCCATGCGTCCATGGTGCCCGCTCACCGACTCGGGCACCATCTGGGGTCACCCGTGCGCCCCGCGGATGCCGCGCGCCCCTGGTCCGCGCCCCGCTCCGCCGGTACCGTCGCAGCATGAACGCGCACGGCATCGTCGCCCCGCCCCCGCCGCCCGAGGGCCAGCGGGCGAAGGGGCCCGCCTCCTACTTCCCGGGCATCGAGAAGGCGCACGGGCGGCCGGTGCAGCACTGGATCGACCTGGCCGACGCCCGGCTCGACGTGGAGCCGCACATGCAGGCGGTCGCCTGGCTGAAGGCCGAGCACGGCCTCGGGCACGGCCACGCCAACGCGGTCGTCGCGTACGTGCGGGCCGCGCGCTCCGCCTGACCCGGGCAGCGGTCGCCGACGCGGCCCGGCCGCCCGCGCTCCCCGCCCGTAGCCTGGGCCCATGCGCACCCGCCGGACCGTCGTCGCCCCGGCCGCCGCGCTCCTCGCCGCGGTCGCCGCGGTGCTGCTGGCGAGCGAGGGGATCCACCGGCTCGCCAGCACGCGCGGCCTCGGCGCCGCCCCCGGTCGCGCCGACGGGCGGGTCGGCCGCGAGGCGGTCGTCGTGCTCGGGTTCGGCAACGCCGGGTCGCGCGCCAACCGGATCAACCGGTACCGCGTCCGGGCGGCCCTCCGCTCGATGGACCCGCGGGCCGCGTCGACCGCGCTCGTGCTGTGCGGCGGATCCGTGATGGGCGACGAGCCCGAGGCCCGGATCCTCGCCCGGTACGCCCGCGAGCTCGGCTACGCGGGTCGGGTCGTGCTCGAGGAGGCGAGCCGGAGCACGCGCGAGAACGTCGCGAACGCGATCCCGCTGATCGAGGACGCGGACACGATCCGCATCGTCTCCGATCCCGTGCACGCGGAGGAAGCCCGCGGCTACCTGCGGGCCGCGCGACCCGACCTCGCCGCGCGGCTCGCGCGCGCCGAGGACTACCGGTTCGGCGAGGTGACGTGGATGAAGCCGCTCGCCATCGTCGTCGCGGTCCTCAGGCGCGCGCGGTCCGGCTAGGCCGGGGACGCCGCCGCCCTACCCGATCCGCCCCGCCGACGCGCGGACCATCCCGAGGTGCCCCGGTCTCCCCAGGCCCCAGCGCGCGACGCGCCCGGGCGGTTACCGTCAGCCGCGATGAACACGCTCCGCCCCCTCCTCGTGATGGATTACGCCTTCTCCTACCTCGGTGGAGCCCAGACGGCCGTCGTCCAGCAGGCGCTCGCGCTCGCGCGGGCGGGCCACGAGGTCACCGTCGCGGCGCCGGACGCCACCTCCGTCCGCGAGCTGCACGGCACGGGCGTCGCCCTGCACGACGTCGCGCCCACCTTCCCCGTCCCGCTCCTCGGCCTGCCGCTCATCCGCGCCGACGCCGCCACGCGCCGGGACCTCGGCGCGCTGATCGACCGGGCCGGCACCGACCTCGTCCTCACGCACTCCGAGCACGGGCTCGCGGCGACCGCCCTGCGGCTCGGGCGCGAGCGGGGGATCCCGACCCTGCACACCGTCCACACCTTCTTCCTGCGCGGCCCGGCGTGGGGCGGGTTCCTCGCGCCCGCCGCCACGGCCGTGCACCGCGCGATGACCGGGCTCCCGGATCCGCGCGTGCGCCTGGCCCCGCGCCGCCTCGACAGCGCGCTGCGCGGCATGACGCTCGCCGCCTGCCGCGAGGCCGACCTCGTGCTCTCCCCCTCCGCGCACCAGGCCGTCGTGCTGCGGGCGGCCGGGCTGCCCGCGGTCGAGGTCCTCTCCAACACGAGCTGCGCCGCGCGCCGGGAGCCCTCGCCCCTGCCGCCGGACGGGCAGCTGCGCCTCGTGTGGGCGGCGCGGTTCGCGCCCGAGAAGCGCCTCGACGTGATGCTCGAGGCGATGGCGCGGGTCGCGGAGCGGTCCGCGCCCGGCGCCGTGCACCTCGACCTCGCGGGCGGCGAGCCGCGCACGCCCGCCCCGCCCGGGGTCACGGTGCACGGGCGCGTGCCGACCGCCGCCGTCACCGCCCTGCTCCGCGGCGCCCACGCGGCGGTCATCACCTCGCACGGCTTCGACAACCAGCCGATGATCGCCATGGAGGCGTTCGCGGAGGGGCGCGCGGCGATCGTCAGCGACGCCGTGCTCGGCGCGGAGTTCGGCGGCGCCGCGCTGCTCGCGGACGACGTCGACGCGGACGGGCTGGCCGAGTCGATCCTGCGGCTGGCCGTCGACCGCCGCCCCATCGACGCCGCGGCCCGCGTCGCGACGCGCCTCGCGGCCTCCGTCGCCCCGGACGCCCACGCGCGGAGCGTCGAGGAGGCGCGCGCACGCGCCATCCGCGCCCACCGCGGATCGGCGACGGCGTGACCCGTTCCCGTCCGCGCCGCTCCTCGGCCGGCCTCGGGATGCCGCCCCGTGGACAGTCGGCGGCTCCGCCCACGCGCGCATGAGACGGTCTCCCGTGCTCAGGATCCTCGCCCTCGTCCGCCTCGCCACCGCGGCCGCCGCCCTGGTCGGCGTCATCGCCCAGTACCACGTCAACCTCGCCTACTGGCAGGGTCTCGGCGTCACCGGGATCGCGGGCAAGTCCCTCGACTTCGCCCTGTTCTTCACGGAGGACTCCAACGTGCTCGCCGCGATCGTCCTGGTCGTGGGCGCGGTGCGGCTCGCGCGCGGCCGGGTCGCGGATCCGGGCGTCGGCTGGGTCACGCTGCGCCTGGCCTCCACGGTCTACCTCGTCATCACGGGCCTCGTCTGGAACCTGCTGCTCCGCGGACTGCCCCAGCCGCCGGCGCTGCAGCTGGACTGGGCCGACCAGATCGTGCACGTGGCCGTGCCCGCCATCGTGCTCCTCGACTGGCTCATCGCCCCCGACCGGCGGCCGCTGCGGCTGGGCGCGGTCGGCCGCGTGATCCTGTTCCCCCTCGCCTGGATCGCCGTCACGCTCCTCCGCGGACCGTTCACCGGCGACCAGGTCACCGGGTCGGCCACCTACTACCCGTACGGATTCCTCGACCCGGCGTCGTCGCCCGGCGGCTACCTCACGGTCGCCGAGTACGTGGTCGGCCTCACGCTCGCCGTCTGCGCGATCGCCGCGGCCCTCGTCGCGGTGTCGCGCCTGCGCTCCCCGACGGCGCCGCGCCGCGCGCCGATCCCCGCTATACGCTGAGCACGCGTCCGCCCGACGCGCCGCCCGACCGCGAGGAGACGCCATCCCGACCATGCGAGAGGTCGCCGCGCGCGCGGGGGTCTCGATCGCCACGGTCTCCTTCGTCGTCAACGGCACCAAGGCCGTCTCCGAGCCGACCCGGCTGGCCGTCACCCGGGCGATGCAGGAGCTCGGCTACCGCAACAACGTCGTGGCCCGGGCGCTCGCCAGCAAGCGCACCCGCATCGTCGCGCTGCTGTTCCCCGCCGACGTGCAGCGCCTCAGCCGCATCGCCCTCGAGATATTCATGAGCGCGGCCACGCGGGCCTCCGAGCTCGGCTACCACCTCGTGCTCTGGCCCACCGGCACGTCGCCGGACGACGTGTCCGACCTCGTGAGCGGCCGGCTCGTCGACGGCGTCATCGTGATGGAGGTGCGCATGGACGACGCGCGCATCAGCGAGCTCCAGGCGCTCGACGTCCCCTTCGTCTCGATCGGGCGCACGGCGGAGACCCGCGACCTGCCCTTCGTCGACATGGACTTCGAGGGCACCGTCGCGGACGGCATCGACCACCTGCAGGACCTCGGCCACCGGCGGTTCGGGCTCCTGGTCGAGGACCTCGAGCGCGGGCCGCTGCGCGGATACGGCCCGACGACCCGCACGGAGAGCGCGTTCCTTCGGGAGACCGCCGCGCGCGGGCTGGGCGGCCGGGTCGCCCGGTGCGCGCCGACGCCGGTGGGCGGACGCGAGGCGGCGGGCGAGCTGCTGGCGGCGGATCCGGGGATCACGGCGGTCATGATCCTCAACGACCAGGCGGCGCGCGGCCTCATCTCCGGGCTCGACGCGGCCGGGCGGCGCGTCCCGGACGACGTCTCGATCCTCTCGCTCGCGTCGTCCACCGAGGTGGGCGCGCTCGTCGAGCCCGCGCTGAGCACCATGGACGCGCCCGGTCCCGAGCTCGGCCGGCTCGCGGTCGAGATGCTGCTCGCGCGGCTCGACGGCACGGCCACCGAGCTGCCGCACGCGCTCCTGCCGTGCCGGCTGCACGTGGCGGCGTCCACCGGGCCGGCGCCGGCCGCCCGCTGAGCCGCGAGCGACCGGCCGCCCCGGCCGAGGGGATCAGCCCTCGGCGCCCGCCCGGTGCGCGCGCGCCGCGGTGATCATCGCGTCGAGCAGCACGAAGCCGACCAGCGGGATCCCGACGAGCGGCAGGAACAGCCCCACGCCGACGCCGACCGCGACGACCGCCGCGATCCCCCACCACGGCGCCCGCACGAGCGCGCCCGCCGGGGCCGGACGGCCGGGGCGCGCGACGCCGGGCCGGCGCTTCCACCACATCAGGTAGCCGAACACGACCATCGCGGCGATGCCGAGCGCCGTCACGGCGAGGAGGAGCTGGTTCGGCAGGCCGAACATGGATCCCTGGTGCGTGTCGATCCCCCACCGAGCGAGCTTCGCGGGCAGCGGGTAGTCGGCGAAGTCGGTGCGGCCCACCACCTGCAGCGTGCTGCCGTCGACGGCCACCTGGTCGACCTCGGTCGGGAAGGTGCGCTGGATCTCGCTCACCGTCCAGGCCGTGCCGGCCTCCTTCGGCGGCGTGATCTCCACGAGCCCCGTGTCCACGTTGACGCCCTGCGCGACGCGGAGGACCTCGTCGAAGGTCGCGGGATCCACGGGCCCGGTCGTCGCGGGCGCGACTGCCGCGTGGTGGCCGGCGTGCGGATCCGCCGCCGACGCCGCGCCCGCCCCCGCCCCCGGGAGCGCGGTCGTGAGGGTGGGCGTCTGCCAGCTGAGCGCCGCCCGGAGGCCGGTCACGTTCTGCCCGCCGAACTGCGACCAGGTGATGCCCGTGGCCGAGAGGAACAGCGCGCCCGCGACGAGCCAGACGCCCGTCGACGCGTGCCAGGAGAGGATCCGCCGGTAGCCGGTGGCCTTCGCCTCCGGCCGGACGAGGTCGCGCCGGCGCGGCGACCGGCGCCAGCGCGCGATCCACAGGCCGAGGCCCGCGACCGTCACGATGCCGAGCCAGCTGGCGGCGAGCTCGCTGTAGAGGCGGCCTGCGTCGCCGAGGCCGAGGGTGCGGTGGATGTCGCTGATCGCCGAACGCAGAGGGAGGGCGCCGCTCGTGCCGTAGACGGGGAGGTCGCCGCGGATGGACGCGTCGGCCGGGTCGACGAAGATCGCGCGGCTCTCGCTCGCGCGGAGGCCGTCGCCCGTGAACATGACGCGCGTCGTGTCGCCCGGAGCGGGGGCCGGGCGGACGGCGACGAGCGCGCCGGATCCGCCGACCACGGCCTCCGCGGCCTCGACCTGCGCGGCGAGCGGCACGGTGGATCCCGTCGCCGGCGCATGCAGCTCGTGCGCGTAGACGACCCGCTCGGCGGTCGGCGCGAGCGCGTAGGCCGCGCCGCTGAGCGCGGCGACGAGGATGAAGGGGCCCACGAAGATCCCCGCCAGGAAGTGCAGGCGGAGCAGCAGCGGGAGGAACCAGCCTCGCTGCGGGCGGGCGACCGCGGGGGTCGCTGCGGGCGGATCGGGCTCGGCGGCGGGACCGGCGGCGTCCGCGCGGTCGTCCACGGCGGTCATCGGCGGCCGCCCTGCTGCGGGCGGCGCATGCCGATGGTGAGGAGCATCACGGCGACGACGCCCACCACGAGGCTGCCGAGGCCGAGGAGGCGCGCGACCGGATCCACGGGCGCGACGGCAGCGACGGCCGCGGCCTCCGTGCCCGCCGCGGAGCCGGAGCCGGCGGCGCTTCCGCCGCCCCCGGTCGCGGCGTCGGTCAGCGTGATCGCCGGAGCGGGGTGGTCGGGCTCCGTCCCCGCCGCGGGCGTCTCGGCCCAGTCGGTGGATCCCTCGACGCAGGTCTGCAGCGTCGGGAACGCGACCACGTCCCCGGCCGCGCCGTCGACGGGCAGCAGCGCCTCGACCTGCACGGTCGCGCGGAGGGCGTCCGGCAGCGGGGTGTCGGCCGTGTAGGTGACGGTCGTGCCGGCGGCCGCCTCCTGCTCGGCGACCGACCAGCCGGGCGCGAGGGTCGGCTTCACGGCCTGCACGTCGGCGGGGAAGCGGATCGCGAGGGAGGTGGTGGCGGACCCCTCGCAGCCGTGCCCGACCGCGAAGGTCAGGACGCTGAGGGTGGCGGGGGCGGTGGAGGAGGCGTCGAGCTCGACGTGCGCGGAGGCGGCGAGCGGCCCCGAGACGGCGAGCGCGAGGCCGACGGCGGCGCCGAGGGCGGCGGGGATCCGGCGGGGGCCGAGACGGCGGGCGGGTCGGCGGGCGGGGTGCGTGGTGCGGGAGGGCATGGCTGTCCTTCGGTGGGTGCACGGGTGTCCGTGCACGGTCCGGGCGTGCGGGAGGCGCGCGGCGGCGCGACGTCGGCACGCCCGGGCGCGCGGGGCACGGGCGGGCGGATCGGCGCGGCGGTCGCGCGGGACCGCGCCCGGGCTCCGAGGGAGCGGCGGCGGACGCGGATCAGGCGGCGAGCGCGGGCGACGGCGGGCCGCGGCGGCCCTGGATCCGGGCGTCGAGCAGCGAGACCAGGCGCGCGGGACGGAGGTCGCTCGCGAGCCGGCGCGGCCGGGGTGCGCGGGCGGGCTCGGCGAGCGCGGCGGCCAGCGCGACCGCGGCGCCGACGAGCACCCCGACGGCGCCGCCCACGGCCGCGCCGACGCGCAGGGCGAGGGCGCGCACGACCCGGCGGACCGCGTCGGCGCCCGCGCGCAGCGAGCACACGCTGACGATCCCGGCGATCACGTGGGCGAGCAGCATGTCGCCGTCGTGGCCCGGGGGCATCCCCGCCATGGCGGATCCGCCGGCCAGGGCGCGCGCGGCGTCGGCCGCGGCGTGCCCGTGGGCGTGGCCTGCGGCCGGGGCGGCGGCAGCGGAGGCGGACGTGCCGGCGCCGGTCGCGGATCCGCCGAACGTGAACGCGGCGTGCAGCACTCCCTGCGTCGCGCCGATCGCGAGCACGAGGTGGACGAGCGTGACGCGCCGGCCGCCGAGCGCGAAGCACAGCGCGACCCCGAGCACGAGCGCGAGCGCCAGGACGAGCGGATGCGGGATCCCGCCGCCGGCCGCCGCGTGCGCGGTCGCCGTGACGAGCGTGCAGACCAGGGCGGACAGCGCCGCGCGCAGCGTCCGCTCCTGCCGTGCCTGCACCCGTCCGCCTCCCGGTCGTCCGGACCAGGGTACGCGAGCGCCCGCCGGCGTCAGCCCGCCGGCGTCAGCCCGCCGGCGTCAGCCCGCGACGGGATCCACCGTCTTCCACGCGCTGCCGTCGGCCGAGCTGCGCTCCACCGCGTCGAGCACGCGCTGCACGCGGAGCCCGTCGGCGAAGGAGGGCTGCGGCTCGCGGCCCTCGGCGATGTCGTGCACGAGGTCGCGCACCTGGTGCGTGAAGGCGTGCTCGTAGCCGAGGCCGTGCCCGGTGGGCCACCACGCTGCCGTGTAGGGGTGCTCGGGCTCGGTGACGAGGATCCGCCGGAAGCCCAGCCGGTCGGCGGGCGCGGTCGCGTCGTACAGCTCGATCTCGTTCAGGCGCTCGAGGTCGAAGGAGATGGCGCCGTCGGATCCGCTGAACTCCAGCCGCAGCGCGTTCTTGCGGCCGGTGGCCATGCGGGTCGCCTCGAAGCTGGCGAGCGCGCCGCCGGCGAGCTTGCCGGTGAAGTAGGCCGCGTCGTCGACCGTGACCTTCCCGCGCTCGCTCGACGCGACGCCGCCGAGGCCGCGCGTCTCCGCCAGCAGCGGGCGCTCCTCGACGAAGGTGCGGAGGAGGCCGCTGACGGCGTCGAGGTCCTCGCCGGTGATGAACTGCACCGCGTCGACGATGTGCGCGCCGATGTCGCCGAGCGCGCCGGATCCCGCCGCGTCCTTGTCGAGGCGCCAGGTCATGGGCCCCTCGGCGTCGGTCAGCCAGTCCTGCAGGTAGAGCGCGCGCACCTGGCGGAGCTCGCCGACGGCGCCCTGGGCGACGAGGTCGCGGGCGAACGTGATCGCGGGCACGCGGCGGTAGCTGAAGCCGACCATCGCGCGGATCCCCTTCGCGGCGGCCCTCTCGGCGGCGGCCGCCATGATCTCGGCCTCCTCCACCGTGTTGGCGAGCGGCTTCTCGCACAGCACGTGCTTGCCGGCCTCGAGCGCGGCGACCGCGATCTCCACGTGCGTGCTGCCGGGCGAGCAGATGTCGACGACGTCGATGTCGTCGCGCTCGATGGCCGCGCGCCAGTCAGTCTCGGCGCGGTCCCAACCCCAGCGGTCCGCGGACTCCTGCGTGCGCGCCTGGTCGCGTCCGACGACGGAGACCATGCGCGGCGCGAGCGGCAGGTCGAAGAACGCGGGGGCGACGCGCCAGGCCTGCGAGTGGGCGGCGCCCATGAAGCCGTGGCCGATCATCGCGACGCCGAGGCCGCCTCCGGTCGTCGTGGCGGGGGCGGCGGGCTGCGTGTCGGACATGGGACTCCTTCGTCTCATACAGGGTGCGTATCCACGGGCGGTGATTCGTTGCGGATCCCGTCAAATGTACGGGGAGGCCGCGGGCCGGGACAAGGCGGCGCCGCACGCGACGACGGCCGGACCTCGAGGGATCCGGCCGTCGTCGGGCGTGGTGCGTGGCGCGGTGGCGCCGTCCCGCTACTCCGCGGAGCGCATGCGGCGGCGGGCGACGAGCGTGCCCGCGCCGGCCAGCGCCATCAGCGCGCCGAGGCCGCCGAGGCCGAGGGCCGCGGCGCCGTCGGTGCCCGTGACGGGCAGCGTGTCGTCGTGGTGCGCGGCCGGCTTCTGGATCGGCTTCGGGGCGGTGCCCGCGGGGTCGATCGAGGGCGCGGTCGGCGCCGGGGTGGGCGTGCCGGGCAGCGTGGGCAGGCCCGGGATGACCGGTCCGCCCGCGTCCTCGCCGGTCAGCTCGACGGTGCCGCCCTGGGTGAGGCCCGACTCGAGGCCCGCGACGGACACCTGGTACGTGCCGGGCTGGACGTCGCCGAACAGGATGACCGGCTGCGCGAACGTGCCGTCCACGTCGGCGCGCACGAGGTCCTTGAGCGAGCGGGTGCCGACGCCGACGCCCGCGTTCTCGTCGCTGAGCTGGATCACGCGGCCGTCGGGCGCGGTGACCGTGACCTCGACGGCCTCGTAGCGGAGGTAGCCGGTCGCGTTCACCTTCAGGCCGCCGAGGAGGCTGGTGGCCTCGGTGACGGAGATCGGCGAGATGGTGGAGAACGACGCCTCGGCGCGCACGAACGGGCCGACGGGCGCCTCGGCGAAGCGCACGAGTCCGCGGATCTCGCCCTTGACGGTGAGGTCGAGGCCGACCTGCGTCAGCGTGACGCTGGCGGTCTTCGAGTCCTGCAGGAGCTCGGTGAAGCTCGCGGGGAAGGCGTAGGCGCCGTCCTCGCCGACGATGCCGATGCCGGCGATGGCCTTGACGCCGACCGCGTTGAAGTAGCTGGCGGTGACGATGCTGCCCGCGGTGCCGGTGCCGGCGAAGGGCACGGCCTCGTTGATCGGGAGCGCGACGCCGCGGTCGGGCGTGGTCCAGGTGAAGGGCAGCTCGACGACGGGCGCGGTCGGCTCGAGCGTCGGGAGGCCGGTCGAGGGGGCGCCGGGGGTGGTCGGGACGGCCGGGGTCGGCGTGGTCTCGACCGGGGCGTCCGCGACGGGGGCCGTCTCGTCGGCGGTCTCGGTGGGCGCGGGCGTCGGCGTCGCGTCCTCGGCCGGGGCCTCTACGGCGGGCGTCGGCGTGGCGGCGGGCGCCTCGACGGCCGGCGTCTCGACGGCGACGGGCGCGGAGTCGACGGGGACGGTCTCGGCGTGGGCGGCGGGCGCCATGGCCAGCGGCAGGATCACGAGCGAGGCCGAGAGGCAGGCG
Source organism: Clavibacter michiganensis (assembly GCF_002151125.1). GTDB lineage: Bacteria > Actinomycetota > Actinomycetes > Actinomycetales > Microbacteriaceae > Clavibacter > Clavibacter michiganensis_C. The sequence continues at coordinate 96,707 of NZ_MDJZ01000016.1, read as the reverse complement.
CCGGCAGCAGCGCGACGGAACGACCTGCCGCGACCTGCGGCGGGGGTGGGACGGGTCATGGCATCTCCAGTGGTGCAGGACCGCCCGTGCGCGCCATTGCTGTGCCGCGATCGTGCGGTAGAGGGGACGCGCTCCGGGGTCTCCAGGACGCGGCGGGGAGGATCTCCTTCCCACCGCCGACTGTAGGGATTCCCGCTACCCACCTGGGGAAATTCTTGGCGCAGTGTGACGCGTGTGACTCGTGATCCCCGGAGTTGCGGCGGTGACACGCGGGATCGACCCCCGGATTGGGGTGCCCGCGGGTCGCCGGCTCCGGCCCGGGCGGGCGTCAGACGGCCGGTGCGAGCACGAGGTCATCGCCCGCGACGGCGAGCAGGACGACCTGGTCGCGGCCCGCCCGTCGGCCCGTCACGGACGGCAGGTCGAGCAGCGCGCGCGGCGCGACGGGACCCCAGCCCGCATCCGCCAGCCGGCGCACCAGCTCGCGGCGGGAGAGCCGCCTGCTCGGCTCCTCGGCGAGCGCCTGCACGACGGCGAGGTCCATCGGATCCAGGTCCAGCGGCACGCCCGCGAGCCACGCCTCGCCCGTGACCGGGTCGAGCACGAGGTCGCCCGCGGTGACCATGGCCGGGGCGAGCCCGCGCCGGCGGAAGAGCACGCGCAGCGTCTCGACCACCTCCTCGAGGCCGAACGGCTTGGTGACGTAGTCGTCCGCACCCGCGCCGAAGGCGGCGAGCCGGTCCTCGAGCGAGTCCCGGCCGGTGAGGAACAGCACGGGCGTCGCGACGCCGGCGCGCCGCAGCTCGCCCACCACCTCCACGCCCGAGACGTCGGGCAGCGTCATGTCGAGCAGGATCGCGTCGGGCGCGGCCTCGACGGCGGCGCCGACGGCGGCGCGGCCGGTGGCGAAGACGCGCACGTCCCAGCCCTCCATCCGCAGCGCGAGGGACAGCAGCTGCGTGATGGGCGCCTCCTCGTCGACCACGAAGACGCGGAGCACGCGGGGGGCCTGCCCGGGCACCGCCTGCTCGTCGTCGCGTGCGGCGGAGCTCAGGGTGCTGCCCATGCGGATCCTCTTCCGTCGTGTGCCGCCGCCGGCCCGGGGGACGGGCCGGCGGCGGATGCTCCCTGCGGAGCGCGCGGCCGGGGGTGGGCCGCGTCTCCATCCTCGCCACCGGGGAGCCGCGGGGCGTCATCCCCGGGGACCGTCACGGGTAGTCCCCACGGCGTGCACGGGCGGGGCATCGGAGACGGCGAGGAGGCGCACGGCGCGTCCGCAGGTGCGCGGCGATCGCGGCGGGCTGTCGGACGGGCCGCTCACCGGGCTGCCGGACGGGCGCCGGATCCGCGAGACTGATCCGCACGCCGACCTCACGGATCACCCCGCCCCGGCGTCTACCCGGTGTGGAGATGATGCAGCCGTTCGACAGGGTCGTGACCGAGCACGGCGCCGTGGTGCTCCGCGTGTGCCGGGCGGTGCTCGGCGGGCACGCGGACGCCGAGGACGCGTGGTCGGAGACGTTCCTGTCGGCGCTGGTCGCGTACCCGCGGCTCGGGCCGCGCGCCGACGTGCGCGCCTGGCTCGTCACCATCGCGCATCGCAAGGCCCTCGACGCGATCCGCGCCCGCGGCCGCCGCGCGCTCCCCGTCGACGAGGTGCCCGAGCGGATCTCCGACCTCGGCGTGCCGGGATCCGACGACCCGGACCTCTGGCGCGCGGTCGCCGCGCTGCCCGAGCGGCAGCGGCTCGCGGTCGCGTACCGGTACCTCGGCGGGCTGCCGTACGCGGAGGTGGCGGCCATCGTCGGCGGGACGCCCGAGGCCGTGCGGCGCGCGGCGGCGGACGGGGTCGCGAGCCTGCGGCGGTCGATGGGGGCGGATCCGCCGGGCGGCGCCCCTGGTCCCGCCGCGTCGCCGTCGCCCGCCGCCTCCGCATCCGCACCCGCAGCCGCACCCACGTCCGACGCCGCCCGAGGAGGACGACCGTGACCGACCCCGCCGACGACCCCCGCACCGACGACGCCCCCTTCCTCGACGCCGACGCGCTCGACCGCGCCGACCCGACCGCGCCCGCCCTCGCCGCCCTCCGCCTCCGCCTCGCCGACCGGGCCGAGGCCGACGGCGCCCTCGACGTGGGCTTCACGACCATCGACTCCCCCGTCGGCCCGCTCCTGCTCGCCGCCACGGAGCGCGGCCTGATCCGCGTCGCCTACTCCCGCGAGGACCACGACACCGTGCTGGGCGACCTCGCGCGCCGGCTCGGCCCGCGGATCCTGCGCGCCCCGAAGCGCCTCGACCGGGCCGCCCGCGAGCTCGAGGAGTACTTCGCCGGCCGTCGCCGCTCCTTCGACCTGCCGCTCGACCGGATGCTCTCGACCGGCTTCCGCGACCGCGTGCAGCGCCTGCTGCCGGAGATCCCGTACGGGTCCACGCGCACCTACCGCGAGGTCGCCGAGACCGCCGGCAGCCCGGCCGCCACGCGCGCGGTCGGCACGGCGTGCTCCACGAACCCGCTGCCCATCGTGATCCCCTGCCACCGCGTCCTCCGCTCCGACGGCACGCTCGGCGGCTACATCGGCGGGCTCACGGCGAAGACGACGCTGCTGGAGCTGGAGGGGCGGATCGGCCACGACGCGGACGGTCGATGACGTCGCCGTCCGCTCCCGCCCGGGGACGTGGACGGCAGCCCGCGTCCGCGTATGGTGAGCGGATGCCCGAGCGCCCGCCCCCGGCCACCCGCGGGATGCGTCGTCAGCTGCTCCGGCCGGCCCAGGCCATCGTCGCCGCGTTCGCCGGGGCCATCCTCCTCGGGACCGCCGTGCTGATGCTCCCCGTCGCCAAGCAGGGGCCGGGCGGAGCATCATTCGTCGAGGCCCTGTTCACGGCCACGTCCGCCGTCTGCGTGACAGGCCACGTCGTCGTCGACACCGCCACCTACTGGACGCCGCTCGGCCAGGTGACCATCCTGCTGCTGATCCAGATCGGCGGCTTCGGCATCATGACCTTCGCCAGCGTCATCGGGCTCGCGGTCGTGCGCCGGATGTCGCTCCGCTCGCGGATCACCGCCGCGGCCGAGGCGCACAGCACGGGCCTCGGCGACCTCCGCGGCCTGCTGCTCGGCGTCGTCCGGATCACGCTGGTCGCCGAAGCCCTCGTCGCCACCGCCCTCGCGCTCCGCTTCTGGCTCGGCTACGGCGAGCCGTTCGGCCGTGCCCTCTGGCTGGGTGCCTTCCACTCGGTGTCGTCGTTCAACAACGCGGGCTTCGCGCTGTTCAGCGACAGCCTCATGTCGTACGCCACCGACCCCCTCGTCTGCCTGCCGATCGCGGCGTCCATCATCGTGGGCGGGCTCGGCTTCCCGGTCATCGTCCAGCTCCGCCGCCATCTCACGCTGCCGCGCGTGTGGACCGTCACGACCCGGCTGGTCCTCGCGGGCACGCTCGTGCTGCTCGTCCTCGGCACGGTCTACATCACCGCCATCGAGTGGTCGAACCCGAGGACCCTCGGCGCCATGGACTGGCCCGGACGGATCCTCGCCGGGTTCTTCACGTCCGTCCAGACCCGGACGGCGGGCTTCAACAGCATCGACACCGGCGCCATGGATCCGGCGAGCTGGTTCGGCATGGACGCGCTCATGCTGATCGGCGGCGGCCCCGGCGGCACCGCGGGCGGCATCAAGATCACGACCTTCGCCGTGCTGTTCTTCATCCTCCTCACCGAGCTCCGCGGAGAGCGCGCGGTCAACGTGCTCGGGAAGCGGCTCCCCCGCTCCGTGCAGCGCGAGGCCATCACCGTCGTCCTCCTCGCCGTCGCGGTCGTGGTCATCGCCACCGTCGCGCTGATGCTGCTGACCGACATCAGCACGGACCGCCTCCTCTTCGAGGTCGTCTCCGCCTTCGGGACGGTCGGGTTGTCCACGGGCATCACCGCGGACCTGCCGACGGCCGGACAGCTGATCCTCGTCCTCCTGATGTTCATCGGGCGCCTCGGCCCCATCACCTTCGCGACGGCGCTCGCACTGCGCACGCGCCGCATCACCTACGAGCTCCCTCAGGAAAGGCCCGTCATTGGCTAGGTTCCCCTCCCTCGTCCGATCCCCCACCACACGGATCGCCCAGGCGGACTCCGTCGCCGTCATCGGCCTCGGCCGCTTCGGCAGCGCCCTCGCGTTGGAGCTCATGGCCAGCGGCGTCGAGGTGCTGGGCATCGACGACCGGGAGGAGGTCGTGCAGAACCACGACGGCCTCCTCACGCACGTGGTGCGGGCCGACTCGACCAGGGAGGACGTGCTCCGCCAGCTCGCCGTGCCGGACTTCGACCGGGTCGTGGTGGCCATCGGCGGCGATCTGCAAGCCAGCATCCTCACGGCGTCGCTGCTCCTGAAGCTGCGGATCCCGACCATCTGGGCGAAGGCCGTCAGCGAGCCGCACCAGGAGATCCTGGCCCAGCTCGGGGTCCACCACATCGTGTCGCCGGAGAAGGACATGGGCAAGCGCGTCGCGCACCTGGTGCGCGGGGCGATGGAGGACTACATCGAGGTCAGCCGGGACTTCGCGCTGGTGAAGACGACGCCGCCGCTCGCGATCCTCGGCGTGCCCATGTCGGAGACGCGTGTGCGGGCGAGGTACGGCGTCACCGTCACGGCGTTCCACCGGCCGTCCGACGGGTGGACGTACACGAGCCTCGACACCGTGCTGCAGGAGGGCGACATCGTCCTCGTCGCCGGCGCCCCGGACCGGGTGGAGGCCTTCAGCCAGCTCCGCTGACGGCGTCGCGCGGGATCCGCCACGGGGAGGACGCGGGCGGACGGGACCCGCGCATAGCCTGAGCGCATGAGCGATCCGAGGACCCCGGGCGGCGCCGGCCGCCTGCGCGACGCGGGGCTCGCCGCGCTCTTCGCGATCGGCGTGCTGCTCGCGCTGACCCGCGAGGACCTCGATCCGCTCGGCCCGCTGCTGATGGTCGTGAGCGCGACCGTGTTCCTGGCGGCGACGATCGTCCGGTGGCGTCGCCGGGACGCATCCCGCTGACCGCCGCGCCCGACCGCGTCCCCCACGAGGCGGACGCGGGCGCGCGGCTCGGCTCCCTAGCGTGGGCCCATGACCGATCCGACGACACCCGGCAACCCCGCGGATCCGCCTGCGGAGGACGACGCGGACTCCTCGAGCACGAACGCCTCGTTGGGCATCGTGTTCGCGATGCTCGGCCTCGTGCTGATGCTGACCCTCGACGACACCCGCGTCGCCGGCCTCCCGTTCGTGATCCTCGGCGTCACCTTCCTCGTGATGAGCGTGCGGCCGAAGAAGCGCGAGCGCGACGTCGCCGCGGCGCACGACGACCCGCCCCCGACGGCGTAGACAGGGGCATGTCCACCTCGCCCGGCCACCCGCGCCTGCTGCAGACCGTCCTCGACGCGCCGGATCCGCGCCGCCTCGCCGAGTTCTACCGCGAGCTGCTCGGCTTCCGGTACCGGCCGGGCGACGAGCCCGATGCGACCGACCCGGATCCGGACTGGCTCGTCCTCGTCGACGACGACGGCGCCCGCCGCCTCGCCTTCCAGCTCGCGCCCGGCATGCCCGCGCCCCGCTGGCCCGAGGGATCGCCGCCGCAGATGCTGCACCTCGACCTCACCGTCGGATCCGTCGCGGACCTCGAGCGCCAGCGGTCGCGTGCGGTCGCGCTCGGCGCCGAGGTGCTGCAGGACCGGTCGGCGGATCCGGACGAGCCCCTCTTCGTGCTGCGGGATCCCGCGGGCCACCCCTTCTGCGTCTTCGTCGCGCCCGAGGATCAGTCCGCGTCGTAAACCGTCGACCGGCTGCGCTCCGCCCAGGCGTCGACGTCGGCGCGCAGGTCGTCGAGCGCGCCCGTGACGATCTCCACGGCGTCCGCGCCGAGCAGCAGGTAGTAGGGAGCGCCCTCCTCGACCGCGTCCACGAGCACCTTCGCGCCGAGCGCGGGGTCGTTGGGCTGCGTGCCGTCGGTGGTGTCGTTCTCCTTGCGGCGCTTGCCGGCGGTCGCGGCGTAGTCGTCGATCACGGTGGACGACTGCGTGAGCGAGCGGCCCGAGAAGTCGGTGCGGAAGGATCCGGGCGCGACCACCGTCGCGACGATCCCGAGCGGCTCGAGCTCGGTGCGCAGCGCCATCGTCATCTGCTCGATGGCGGCCTTGACGGCGCCGTAGTAGCCGGATCCGGCGCCCGTCCGCGCGGCGCCGATCGACGAGAGGTTCACGATGGTGCCGCTGCGGCGCTCGCGCATGCCGGGCAGCACGGCCTTGATCATGCGGACGCTGCCGTGGAACTGGGTGTCGAACAGGCGCGCGACGTCCTCGTCGTCGCCCTCCTCGACGGCCGCGCGGTAGCCGTAGCCCGCGTTGTTGACGAGCACGTCGACCCCGCCGAAGCGGGCGGTGGCCTCGTCGACCGCGAGCGACACCTGCGCCTGGTCGGTCACGTCGAGGTCGAGCGCGAGGGCGTGCTCGGGGAAGCGGTCGGCGAGGTCCTGCACGTTCGCGGCGTCGCGCGCCGTGACGACGACGTCGTGCCCGCGCTCCAGCGCCTCGACGGCGAAGGCGCGCCCGAGTCCGGTGGAGCATCCCGTGATCAGCCAGGTCGTCATGCGCGTTCCTCTTCCTCGTGGATGCGGTGGGGCGGCCGGTGCGGCGCGGCCCTCGTCGAGGCTAGGCGCATCGGGCCGCGGCGGCTGGGCGAGCGGGACCGGCTTCCCCTCCGCCACCGCCGCTCCGGCGGGAACCGGGCTACCGTCGGGATGGATGAGCGACGACGCCCGACACCCGGACTCCGACCCCGACCCGCGCACGTCGTGGACGGCGCGCCGCGGTCCGCTCCTCACCGTCGCCCTCATCGTCGGCATCTCGCCGTTCGCGACCGACCTCTACATCCCCGGCCTGCCGGCCATCGCCGCCGACCTCGACGCCTCCACGGCGTCGGTGCAGCTGACGCTGACCGCCTTCCTCGTCGCGTTCGCCGTCGGGCAGCTGGTGATCGGGCCGATCAGCGACGGCGCAGGCCGCCGGCGCATCCTCCTCACGGGGACCGCCCTCTTCACCGTCGCCAGCGTCGTCTGCGCGATCTCGCCCGACGTGACGACGCTGATCCTCGCCCGCGTCGTGCAGGGCCTGGGCGGTGCCGCCGCGGCCGTCTCGGCCCGCGCGATGGTCGGCGACGCCTCCACCGGCGCCCTCCGCAGCCGCCTCTTCGCGACGCTCGCCGTCGTCAACTCGGTCGGACCGGTCGTCGCCCCGCTCGTCGGCGGCCTCGTGCTGACGTTCTCGTCCTGGCGCGCCGCGTTCCTCGTCCTGGCGGCGCTGGGCCTCGCACTCACCGTCGCCGCGGCTCGCCTGCTCCCCGAGACGCTCGTCCGCACCGGCGCGGGCGGCACGTCGCCGCGCGCCGTCCTCGGCCGCATGGCGGAGCTGCTGCGGATCCCCCGCTTCCGCTGGTACCTCGTCACCGGCTGCGCCGCGACCATCGGGTTCTTCTCCTACATCGCCACCTCCTCCTTCGTCTTCCAGGAGCAGTACGGCTTCGGCGAGGCCCTCTACACGCTGGTGTTCGCCTCGAACGCGTCCTGCATGATCGCGTCGACCCTCGTCTTCCGCCGCCTCATCGGACGCTTCGACGAGGACCGCCTCTTCACGGTCGGCCTCGCCACCTGCGCGCTCGGCTCGACCCTCGTGCTGGTCGGGGCCCTCGCGGGGACGGGCCCCGCGCTGGTCTGGCCGGCCCTCGCCCTCGTCACCGCGGGCTGGGGGTGGGTGATCCCCGGCTCCATCACCCTGACGCAGGCGCTCGGCCATCGGCACCCGGGCACGGCCTCGGCGCTCGTCGGCGGCCTGCAGTTCGGGCTCGGCGGGCTGGCGACACCGCTCGCGGGCGCGCTCGGAGGCACCGCGACCGCCATGGGATCGCTGATGTGCGGCTTCATCGTGGTCGGGCTCGCCGCGCAGCTGTGGGCCTCGCGGGCCCGCGCCGGCGGATGACCGCGGTCGGGACGGAAGGGCGTCGGGGCGCGCCGCCCGCACGACACGACGGCCGGATCCCGAGGGATCCGGCCGTCGTCACGCGCGGTGATGCGGGCGCTACTCCGCGGAGCTCGAGCGCAGGCGGCGACGGGCGACGACCGCACCCGCGCCGACGAGCGCCATCACGGCGGCGAGACCGCCGAGGCCCAGGGCGGCAGCCCCGTCCGTGCCCGTGACGGGGAGCTGGTCGCCGTGGGAGACGGGCTTCGCGATCGGCTTCGGAGCCGTGCCCGCGGGGACGACCGACGGCGCGGCGGGCGCCGGGACGGACGTGCCGGGCTGCGTGGGGAGGTCCGGGATCACGGGCGTCGCCGCCTCGTCCGCCGTCAGGAAGAAGTCGATGCCCTGCGCCATGCCCGACTCCAGGCCGCGGACGACGAAGAAGTACTTGCCCGGCTGGAGGGGTCCGTACAGGGAGAGGTCCTGGCGGTAGGTGCCGTCCTCGTCCGCGCGGACGCGGTCCTGGAGCGAGCGGGTGCCCACCGGGGGATCGATGGGGATCCCGGGGTCGACGCCGCCGACGCTGTCGATGTTGACGCCGACGTACTGCCCGTCCTCGTCCTGGATGGTCACCTCGACGGCCTCGTAGCGGAGGAAGCCGGTCGCGGCGGGGCGGATCCCGATGCGCTTGTCCTTCGCCTCGGAGATGCTGAGCGTCATCCGCTCGAGGGTGAAGCCCACCTCGCCGCGCACGAACGGCCCGACGGGGGCCTCGGCGAAGCGGATGGTGCGCGCGAGGTCCTGCGTCAGGGGCTCCTCCGTGTCGAGCGCCACCTGCGTGACCGTGACGCGCGCGGTCGTCGCGCCCTCCGTCAGGTCGCCGAAGTCGGCGGCGAAGGACCACGTGCCGTCGTCCTCCACGAAGCCGTAGCCCGCGATCGCGAGCTGGCCGTCGGCATTGGTGTACGTGGCCGAGACGAGGCTGCCCGGGTAGCCGATGCCGGTGAAGGGCACGCCCTTCGAGATGGTGAGGGGCGCTCCCAGGTCGGGCCCGGTCCAGGTGAGGGGCCGCTCGACGCCGGGGGCCTCCGCGGCAGGCGTCGGTGCGCCGACCGCGGATGCGGGGTTCGGCGTGGCCGCGGCGGCCGGCTCGAGGGGCGCATCGACGACGGGCACGGCCTCCCCGGTGGCGGCGGGGACCGGGGTCGCGTCCTCGGCGGACGCATCGATGGCAGGGGTCGCCGCGGGGGTCGGCGTCGCGGCAGGAGCCTCGGCGGCGACGGAAGCCTCGGCGGCAGGGGTCGCCTCGACGGCGGTCGGCGTCGCGTCGACGGGAGCCGTCGCGGCGTGCGCGGCGGGCGCCAGCGCGAGGGGCAGCAGGGCGAGCGACGCCGAGAGGCAGGCGCCCACGGCTGCGCGGCGGAAGGACCGGCCGCGAGCGGCGGTCGTGGTGGTGGTGCGGGTCATGACATCTCCAAGGTGTGCAGGACCGCGCATCCGCGTCATCGCTGTGCCGCGGACGTGCGGAGAGGGAACGCGTCCCAGGGCCTCGGCGACGCGGTGGGGAGGATCAGCTCCCCACCACCGACTGTATGGATCGGCCCCTCCGCCCCGAGGATGACGTCCGCTGCCCCGCACGGCGTACACGGGCGGATCCATGCGGATCGTGGTCGCGGACCGCCCCTGTTCTGGGGTGCTCGTGGAGGCCCCGATGCGGGACGCGACATCGGGCGCCGCGCGTGGCGGCCATCCGCGGAACGCCCGCCCGCATGACCGCACCCTGCACGCCCACCCGCATCCCGCCCCGAGGTGGCACGATGAGGCGACGATGCTGCCGGGCCCGACCGTCGCATCCGCGAGACGGGGTCCCGGCGCCGCCTCAGGAGGATCCCCGTGCACCGCCCGGATCACGGTCAGATGACGTCCCCGCTCCACCTCCCCGCCTCGGCGGCCCGCTCGTGAGCGGCCCGAAGCTCCTGCGGGCGCCCGAGCAGCGGCGGCGGCGCGCGGGATTCACCGCCTGGCTCCTCGACGGCCTGCCCGGCGCGTCCGGCGCGCACCCCGGCCCGCACGCCGAGACGGTCGAGAAGACGCACTCGTGGTGGCGCGTCATGTGCCTGACGGGCGTCGACTACTTCTCCACCCTCGGCTACCAGCCGGCCATCGCGGCGGTCGCGGCAGGTCTCCTGTCGCCGCTCGCGACGCTGGTGCTCGTCCTCCTCACGCTCCTCGGCGCGCTCCCCGTCTACCGGCGCGTTGCGCGCGAGAGCCCCCGCGGCGAGGGATCCATCGCCATGCTCGAGCGGCTCCTCCCCTGGTGGGGCGGCAAGCTCTTCGTGCTGGTGCTGCTCGGGTTCGCGGCGACGGACTTCCTCATCACCATCACGCTGTCGGCGGCGGATGCGACCGCGCACGCCATCGAGAACCCGTTCGCGCCCGCCTGGTTCGAGGGCAACGAGGTGCTGCTGACGCTCGTGCTCATCGCGGCGCTCGCGTTCGTCTTCCTGCGCGGGTTCCGCGAGGCGATCTCCATCGCGGTCGCGCTCGTCGCGGTGTTCCTCACCCTCAACGCGATCGTGATCGTCGTCTCGCTCTTCCACGTGGCCGGCAACCTCGTGATCGTCGACGACTGGTGGGCCGCCCTCACGGCGCAGCACGGCAACCCGCTCGTGATGGTGGGCATCGCGCTCATCGTGTTCCCGAAGCTCGCGCTCGGCCTCTCCGGCTTCGAGACCGGCGTCGCCCTGATGCCGCAGGTGCGCGGCGGGGACGACGCCGACGGGGTGCCGCGCACCCGGATCCACGGCACGAAGCGGCTGCTGACGACCGCGGCCCTCATCATGAGCGCGTTCCTCATCACGTCGAGCTTCGTGACCACCATGCTGATCCCGCAGGCCGAGTTCCAGGAGGGCGGCACGGCCAGCGGGCGCGCGCTCGCGTACCTGGCGCACGACTTCCTCGGCGACGGCTTCGGCACGCTCTACGACATCAGCACGATCTGCATCCTCTGGTTCGCGGGCGCCTCCGCGATGGCCGGCCTCCTCAACATCGTGCCGCGCTACCTGCCGCGCTACGGCATGGCGCCGCACTGGGCCGCCGCCGTCCGCCCGCTCGTGCTCGTGTTCACGGCGATCGCGGTGCTGGTGACGCTCGTGTTCCAGGCCGACGTGAACGCGCAGGCGGGGGCGTACGCGACGGGCGTGCTGGTCCTCATCACCTCGGCCTCCACCGCGGTGACGCTCTCGGCCCGGAAGGCGGGGCAGCGCAAGCGCACCATCGGCTTCGCCGCCATCGCGACGGTGTTCGCGTACACGACCGTGGTCAACGTCATCGAGCGGCCGGACGGCGTGCGCATCGCGGCGCTGTTCATCCTCGGGATCCTCGTGGTCTCGAGCGTCAGCCGGGTGCAGCGCTCGTTCCAGCTGCGCGCCACCTCGCTCACGATGGACGAGCGGGCCCGCGCCTTCGTGGTCGAGGACGCGGAGGACTACGGCGCGGTCAGCATCATCGCGCACGAGCCGGACGAGCCCGGCGAGGGGCTCACCGAGGAGCAGCACGACGCCGAGTACCGGCGGAAGGCGAGCGAGGAGCGGCGCGACAGCGGGATCCCGGCGCGCGCCCCCGTGATCTTCCTCGAGGTGACCCCGGGCGACTCCTCGAACTTCGAGGAGGACCTCCTGGTGCAGGGCGTCGTGCGGCACGGCTTCCGCGTGCTCCGGGTCACGAGCGGCAACGTGCCCAACACGATCGCGGCCGTGCTGCTGGCCGTGCGCGACCTCACGGGCGTGAAGCCCAGCGTCTACTTCGAGTGGACGGAGGGGTCCCCCGTCGGCAACCTCCTCCGCTTCCTCGTGACGGGCACGGGCGAGGTCGCGCCCGTCACGCGCGAGGTGCTGCGGCGGGCCGAGCCGGTGCGGTCCCGGCGGCCGGACGTGCACGTGAGCTGAGGGGGCGACCTCCCGTCAGGGGCGCGGCGGATCCTGCGCGGATCGGAGGCGCGCCGCCAGCACGCCGGCCGCCTCGCGCAGCTCCTCCGGGCCGATCACGGAGAACGGCGCGTCGAAGCGGGCCACGGCGGCGAGGACCCCGGTCCACGACCACGAGCCGACGGTGATCCGCGTCGAGGTCGCGGACACCTCCTCCATCTCGCCGTCGCCGATCCACGGCGCCACGGCGCGGGCGGGCAGCTCGACGAGCACCTCGCCCGTGCACGGCCAGCGGTCCTCGGACTCAGATCCCCTCGCCCGAGCCGCGAGGAACGACCGCGCATCCGCCGCGGGCAGCTCCCGCAGCGCGAACCGCGGGCCCGTCGGCGTGCGCGGCCGCATCCGGTCGAGCCGGAAGGTGCGCCAGTCGTCGCGGTCGAGGTCCCACGCCACGAGGTACCACCGCGAGCGCCGGGCCACGATCGCGTGCGGCTCCACGCGTCGGGACGATCCCTCCTGCCCGACTCGGTCGGCCAGGTCGAAGCGCAGGGTCAGCCGGTCGCGGACCGCCGCGCTCACGGCCTCCAGCACCGCCGGATCCACGCGGGGCTCGGCGCCCGGTCCGGGCTCCGGCTCCGCGCCCGTGAAGCGGATGCCGTCGATCCGGTGCCGGAGACGCGACGGCATGACCTGCCGCACGGTCGCCAGGGCGCGCGCCGCCGCCTCGTCGACGTCGACGCCCATCGCGGGCGCCGCCTGGAGCGCGACCGCGATCGCGACGGCCTGCTCGTCGTCGAACAGCAGCGGCGGCAGCTCCGCCCCGGCCGCCAGCCGGTAGCCGCCGTCCGGCCCCTTCACCGAGCGGATCTCGTACCCGAGCTCGCGGAGCCGCTCGACGTCACGGCGGACGGTGCGCGGGGTGACCTCGAGGCGCTCGGCGAGGATCCGCCCCGGCCAGTCCCGCCGGGTCTGCAGCAGCGACAGGAGGGACAGCATCCGCGACGAGCTCCCGATCATGGATCCAGTCTCGCCGGAGTAGAGGACCGTCCCTGACCTCCACCCCCGGGAGAGTGCTCCTCAGCGGCCCGATCCCCGGCCCGCACCCACACGAGGAGACACCGTGAGCATCACGACCACCACCCACCTCAACTTCCGCGGCACCGCGCGCCAGGCGCTCGACTTCTACCAGGGCGTCTTCGGCGGGCAGGTCGCCGTCACGGCCTACTCCGACTTCGGCATGCCGGCCGAGGCCCCCGGCGCGGACAAGGTCGTCTTCGGCCGGCTCGAGACGGCCGACGGCTTCCGGCTCATGGCCTACGACGTGCCCGGCCACGACGACGCCGACGGCAGCGCGATCGCCGGCACCACGACGCGCGCCCAGGGCGCGACGATCACCGACCGCACCTTCTTCCAGTCGGTGCGGGGCGAGACGCTGGACGAGATCGAGGGCCTGTGGAACGGGCTCGGCGAGGGCGCGACCGTGATCGAGCCGCTCGCGGCATCCGCCTGGTCGGCGGGCTTCGGGATGCTCACCGACCGCTTCGGCGTGACCTGGATCCTCGACGTGCAGGCGCCCGCCGCGGGCTGATCGCGCAGCGCCCACGACGGCCGGGGCGCGCACGGACGCCGGGTCCGCGCGCGCCCCCGCATTCGCCAGGGGCCCGCATCTCCCCTATCGTTCACCTGAACGATAACGAGGAGGGCCCGTCCCGATGCCATCGATCGTCACCACCCGCACCACGCTCGCCGGCGCGAGCGCGCGCACCCTGCGCATCGCCGACCGTCCCGAGCGACCCCGCACCCCGAGCCGCCGCGCCGTCCTGGCGGGCACCGCCGGGATCGCGGGTCTCGGCCTGCTCGCGCTCACCGGATGCGCCCCCGGCGCGCGCAGCACGACCATCCCGGAGGCAGCAGCGACCGGCACGCCCGTGCGGGGCGGCCGCCTCCGCGTCGCGCGGCCGGCCGCATCCGCCGCCGAGACCCTCGACTCCGCGAGCTCGCTGTCGGCGTACGAGTACCTCGGCGCCCTCTACAACCGGCTCGTGAGGCTCGACGAGCAGGGTGAGACGATCCCCGACCTGGCCGAGGAGTGGTCGGCGTCGCCCGACGGCGTCATCTGGACCTTCCGCCTGCGCCGCGACGTGCGGTTCCACGACGGGACGCGCTTCACGGCGGCCGACGCGATCGCCTCCATCCAGCACGTCATCGATCCCGCCACGGCCTCCCCGCAGGGCGGCGTGCTCGGCGACATGCTCGACCCGGGCAGCATGTCGGCGCCGGATCCGCACACCCTCGTCTTCCAGCTGAAGACCCCCAACGCGGAGTTCCCCTCGCTGCTCACCGCGTACCAGTGCTACATCGTGCCGGCCGACGCCATCGGGACGATCGGCCGAACCGGCATCGGCACGGGCCCGTTCCGCCTCTCGTCGTTCCAGCCCGCGGGATCCGGCAGCGTCGAGGCCTTCGAGGACCACTTCGCCGGGCGCCCGGTGCTCGACGGCATCGACTTCTCCTCCATCCAGGACACGACGGCCCGCGTGAACGCGCTGCTCGCCGGGCAGATCGACCTGATCTCGCAGACCAACCTCGACTTCGCGACCGCGCGGGTCGTCTCCGCCTCGAGCCGCGCCACGGTCGCGCGGGTGGAGAACGCGCAGTGGTACACGATCCCGATGCTCGCCACGAGCGCCGAGTTCCAGGATCCGCTCGTGCGCCAGGCCATGAAGCTCGCCTACGACCCCGAGCAGGTCCTCGCGACGGCGCTGCAGGGCACCGGGACGGCCGGCTGGGACAACCCCGTGCCGCCGTCGCTCGCCGCGTTCGTCGACGTCGACCGCGCCTACGACCCCGAGCAGGCGAAGGCGCTGCTCCAGAGGGCGGGCGTGCCCGGGCTCCGGACCACCATCCACACCTCGAGCTACGAGTCGGTGTTCACGCCCATGGCCGTCGCCTACCGCGACCAGGTGAAGGCGGCGGGCATCGACCTCACGGTGACGAACGCCTCCTCGGACTCGTACTACACGGAGATCTGGATGCAGAAGCCGCTCATGGTCAGCTACTGGTTCACGGGCCGGCCCATCGACCAGCTGCTCAACCAGATCTTCCGCACCGGCTCCTCCTACAACGAGAGCGCGTGGTCGAACCCGACCTTCGACGCGCTCCTCGACGACGCCCGCGCCACGATGGACGACGACCGGCGGCGGATGCTCTACCAGGACGCCCAGCGGATCGTGGTGGAGGACAGCGCCGACATGACGCCCATGTTCGGCGACCGGCTCGTGGGCATCTCCCGCGACGTCGTGAACTACCGCGAATACGGCTTCGAGTTCGACCACCTCTCGATCGGGTTCCGCCGATGAGCGTCACCGCGCAGGTCCTGCGCCGCCTCGGCACCGCGATCCTCACGATCGTGCTCGCGTCCCTGTTCGTGTTCCTCGCGATCCAGCTGCTGCCGGGAGACGTGGCGCAGCAGCTCCTCGGCCAGGACGCGACGCCCGAGGCCGTCGCCGCGCTCCGCGAGTCCCTCGGGCTCGACCGGAACGTCTGGCTGCGGTACGGCGACTGGCTGCTGGGCGCCGCGCGCGGCGACTTCGGCACCTCGCTCGTGAGCGGGGATCCGGTCGCGCCGACGCTCCTCGCCGCCTTCCGCAACAGCATGCTCATCGCGGTGCCGGCGATGCTCGTCGGCGTGACGCTGTCGCTCGCGCTCGGCGTCGTCGCGGGCGTCCGCCGGGGACGCACCAGCGACTCGGTCATCAGCATCGTGAGCCTCGTCGTGATGAGCGTGCCCGAGTTCATGGTCGCCACGGTGCTCGTGCTGCTGTTCGCCATCACGATCCCGGTCTTCCCCGCCGTCGTCCTCCGCGGCACCGACGCCACGGTCGCCGAGCTGCTGCCCTCGGTGTGGCTGCCGGTGATCGTGCTGACGCTGGCCATGGCCGCCTACATCGTGCGCACCATGCGCTCGGCGACCGTCGACGTGATGGCCTCCGAGTTCGTCACCACGGCCGAGCTCAAGGGCCTCACCACCCGGCAGGTGGTGTGGCGGCACGCGGTGCCGAGCGCGCTGCTGCCGACGCTCAACGTCGTCGCGCTCAACGTCGCCTGGCTGCTCGGCGGCGTGGTCGTCGTCGAGAACGTCTTCAACTACCCCGGCATGGGGAAGCTCATGCTCGAGTCCGTCTTCACCCGCGACCTGCCGACCATCCAGGCCATCGCGCTGCTGAGCGCCGGCGTCTACGTGGTCTGCAACCTCGCAGCCGACCTCATCGCCCTCGCGCTGGATCCACGGCTCCGCACGAGGCAGACCGCCCGCCGCACCCGGCCCGCCCGATCCCCGCGCTCCATCACCCGACGGAAGGCCCGCGCATGACCGCGACGCCCCTGCCCACCCGCCGCGGCGGCCGCCTGCGCGCGTGGACGAGCCCGCTGCGGGGATCGACGGCGCTCACCGTCGGGCTCGCGATCATCACGGTGCACGTCGTGCTCGCGGTGCTCGCGCCGTGGATCGCCGGCCACGACCCCGTCGCGACCGACTCGAACGACGTGCTCTCCGGCACGACCTGGGCGCACTGGCTCGGCACCGACCAGTACGGCCGCGACGTGCTCTCGCGCACGCTCAACGGCGGCCGCTACGCGCTCGTCGTCACCTTCCTCGCGACCACCATCGCGGTCGCGGTCGGCACGGTCGTCGGCTGCGTCACCGCGTACGCCGAGGGCTGGCTCGACGAGGTCGTCATGCGCGTCGTGGACGCGCTGCTGAGCGTGCCGTCGATCCTCGCGCTGCTGGTGGTGGTGACGGTGTTCGGATCCGGCCTCTGGGTCATCGTGCTCGCGGTGACCGTCGTGTACGCGCCCGCCGTGACCCGCGTGGTGCGCGGCGCCGCGCGGACCGTGATCACGCA
This sequence comes from Clavibacter michiganensis, assembly GCF_002151125.1. Taxonomy (GTDB): domain Bacteria; phylum Actinomycetota; class Actinomycetes; order Actinomycetales; family Microbacteriaceae; genus Clavibacter; species Clavibacter michiganensis_C. Next base: position 79,893 of record NZ_MDJZ01000016.1, on the reverse strand, counting down.
GGACTACGTCACGGCCGCCCGCGCCCGGGGCGAGCGGCCGCTCAGCGTCGTGTTCCGCGAGATCCTGCCGAACGTGCTCGACGTCGTGCTCGTGGAGTACGCGATGCGCGCGTCGTGGATCGTGCTGCTGATCTCGTCGCTCTCGTTCCTCGGCTTCGGCGCGAACCCGCCGACGCCCGACTGGGGGCTGATGGTGCAGGAGAACCGCACCGCCCTCACGGTCGTGCCGCTCGGCACGCTCGCGCCGATCGTGGCGCTCGCGACCCTCGTGGTCGGCCTCAACCTCAGCGGCGACGGGCTCAGCAAGTCGCTCGGCGTCGACCGCGCGCAGAGGGGGATGGCATGACGCCCGGCGGCTTCGAGGACACGCTCACCGGCCAGGTGCGGCTCGGCACGGTCGTCCGCGTCGCCGACCTGGCGATCTCCTACGCGGCCGGGAGCGCCGACGTGCCGGTGGTCCGCGGCGTGGGCTTCGAGATCCGCGCCGGGCGCGCGCTCGGGCTCGTCGGCGAGTCGGGCAGCGGGAAGTCCACGGTCGCGCGGACGCTCCTCGCGCACCTGCGCCGGGGATCCCGGATCGTCGCCGGATCCGTGGAGGTCGGCGGCGAGGACGTGTTCGCCCTCTCGCCCGCCGCGACGCGGGCGCTCCGCGGCGGCACCGCGGCGGTCGTCGCGCAGAACGCCGGCCAGGCGCTCACGCCCTCGATGCGCGTGGGCCGCCAGCTCCGCGAGGCGCTCGAGAGCCACGGGCTGCCGAGCGAGGACGAGCGGGTGCTGGAGCTGATCCGCCTCGTGCGCCTCCCGGATCCCGCGACCATCGTGCGCCGGTACCCGCACCAGCTCTCCGGCGGGCAGCAGCAGCGCATCGCGATCGCCATGGCCGTCGCCGCGCGCCCCCGGGTGCTCGTGCTCGACGAGCCGACGACCGCGCTCGACGTCGTGACGCAGGCGGCCGTGCTGACCCTGATCCGCGACCTCGCCCGCGAGCTCGGCATGGCCGTGCTGCTCGTCAGCCACGACCTCGGCGTCGTCTCGACGATGGTCGACGAGATCGCGGTGATGCGCGACGGCGTGATCGTCGAGCACCGGCCGACGGCGGAGCTGTTCGCGTCGCCCGAGCATCCGTACACGCGGGAGCTGCTGGCGGCGATCCCGGGGAGCACAGCCCCGGGCGGCGCCGGCACGGACGCTCCGGGCACCGTTCCCGCCGCGGAGACCCCGATGGTCGTCGCCGACGGCCTCGTCGTCCGGTACGCCCGCGGCCTGCCGCCCGCGGTGTCCGACGTGTCGTTCACCATCGCGCCGCGCGAGACGCTCGCCGTGGTCGGCGAGTCCGGCAGCGGCAAGACCACGCTCGCGACCGCCCTGGCCGGGCTGGTGCCCACCGAGTCGGGCACGTTCCGCTTCCAGGGCGACGGCGTCACGGGCGACCTGACCTCCGCGGTCGCCGGCCGATCGCCCGAGCTCCGGCGCGCGGTGCAGCTCGTGTTCCAGAACGCGGACACGTCGCTCAACCCCCGGCGTACCGTCGGCGCGGCCATCGCCCGGCCGCTGAAGCTGTTCACGGGCCGTGCCTCGGCCGAGCGCGTGGGCGAGATCCTCACCGAGGTGGGGCTGTCGCCGGAGTTCGCGTCGCGGCTGCCGAGCCAGCTCTCGGGCGGGCAGCGGCAGCGCGTCGGGATCGCCCGCGCGCTGGCCGCGGGCCCGCAGCTCGTGATCGCCGACGAGATCACGACGGCGCTCGACGTGCGCGTGCAGGCGGAGATCCTCCAGCTGCTCGCCGACCTGCAGCGCGACAAGGGACTGAGCTGCCTCTTCATCAGCCACGACCTCGCGGTCGTGCGCGGCGTCGCGGACCGCGTGGCCGTGATGACCGGCGGGCGCATCGTGGAGATCGGCCCGACCGAGCGCGTGTTCCAGGGGCTGAACCACCCCTACACGCGCCAGCTGCTCGCGGCGACGCTCGAGCCCGGCGCCACCGAGCTGCCGGACGTCGCCGACGTGACGGCCACCTGGCGCGACGCCGCGGGTGGAGGGTGGAGGGAGCTCGGCGACGGGCACCGGATCCGGGACTGGGAGGACGCACGATGACCGACGCCGCACGAGGGACGAGCCCGACGACCGGGGCCGACGCCGATGCCGGCGTGTCGCAGCGCGACGTCTGGATCCCGATGCCCGACGGCGCCCGCCTGCACGCCCGCATCTGGGCGCCCGCGACCGACGAGCCCGTCCCGGCCCTCCTCGAGTACCTGCCGTACCGGCTCGACGACTGGACCGCCCCGCGCGACAGCGAGCGGCACCCGTGGTACGCGGCCCACGGCTACGCGTCCATCCGCGTCGACATCCGCGGCACCGGATCCTCCGACGGCCTCTTCGTGGACGAGTACTCCGCGCAGGAGCTCGACGACGGGGTCGCCGTGATCGAGTGGATCGCCGCGCAGGACTGGTGCTCGGGCGCCGTCGGCGTCTTCGGGATCTCGTGGGGCGGCTTCAACGGCCTGCAGCTCGCGGCCCGCGCGCCCGAGGCCCTGAAGGCCGTCGTCACCGTCTGCTCCACCGACGACCGGTACGACGACGACGTGCACTACATGGGCGGCGCGGTGCTCGGCATCGACATGGCCGCGTGGGGCGCGACGATGTTCGCGTTCAACTCCCGGCCGCCGCGGCCCGAGGTCGTGGGCGACGGCTGGGTGGAGCGCTGGCGCGAGCGCCTCGAGTCGAACCAGCCGATGACGCCCACCTGGCTCGCGCACCAGGAGCGCGACGACTACTGGCGCCACGGCAGCGTGTGCGAGGACTACTCGGACATCTCCGCGGCGGTGCTCGCGGTCGGCGGCTGGGCGGATCCGTACCGCGACGCCGTGCTGCGCCTCGTGGAGAACCTGCCCGGCCCGGCCAAGGGCATCGTCGGCCCGTGGTCGCACCAGTACCCGGACCGCGGCCTCACGCCCGGCCCGTCGATCGGCTTCCTGCAGGAGACGCTCCGCTGGTGGGACCGCTGGCTGAAGGGCGTCGACACCGGGGTGGAGGCGGATCCCGCGCTCCGGGCCTTCCTCAGCGACTCCGAGCCGCCCGCCACGAGCTACCCGGTGCGCACCGGCCGCTGGGTCGCCGCGGAGTCGTGGCCGCCGCCGGCGTCCGTCGCCGCCCAGCCCGTGCTGCCGCTGACCGTGTTCCACGGGCCCGTCCCCGCGGGCGACGCCGTCGTGATCCGCTCCCCCCAGCGCACGGGCCTCGACGCCGGCCGCTTCTTCCCCTTCGGCAACGCCACCGACCTGCCGCCGGACCAGCGCGCCGAGGACGGCCTCTCCGTCTGCTTCGACCTGCTCCTCGACGAGCCGCTGGACGTGCTCGGCAACGTGCTGGTCGACCTCGCGGTCACGAGCGACCTGCCCGACGCGAACGTGATCGTGCGGCTGTGCGACGTCGCCCCCGACGGCGCGTCCACCCTCGTGACGCGCGGCGTGCTCAACCTCAACAAGCGGGTCGACCGCGCCCGGATCGACCCCATGGTCCCGGGCGAGGAGGTGGTCGTGCGCGTCCCGCTCGTCGCCACCGGCCACTCCTTCCCCGCCGGGCACCGGCTGCGCATCGCGGTGTCGTCGGCGTACTGGCCGTGGATCTGGCCGCACGCCCGCGAGGCGACCCTCATCGTCGAGCCCTCCCGCAGCACCGTGACCCTGCCCGTCTGGACGCGCGCGGAGGACGACGGCGTGCGCTTCGAGGAGGCCGTGCAGTCGACGCCGCTCGCCATCCAGCGGATCCCCGACGACTCCGGCCTGCCCGAGCGCAGCGTCTCCCACGACGTGGCGACCGGCGAGTGGACGCTCGACGTGGACCCCGGCTACGGCGGATCCCGGATCTACCCCGACGGCCTCGTCTTCACCGAGTCGAGCCGCGAGACGTACCGGATCACCGAGGGCGACCCGCTGTCCGCCGTCGCGGAATCGCGCTGGGCCATCGGCCTGGAGAAGCCCGGCTGGCGCGCGCGGCTCGAGACGACCTCGCGCGTGACCGCTGACGCGGACGCCTTCCGCGTGGTCAACACGCTCAAGGCCTGGGCGCGCGACGGCGGCCCGGACGCGCCCGAGGTGCTCGTCGCCGACCGCACGTTCGACGACCTCGTGCCGCGGACCTCCGCATGAGCGCCGGCACCACCGCGACCGCGACCGACGGCGCGGCCCGTCGCGGCGGGAAGCGCGAGAAGCCGGAGGTCCGGCGGGCGATGATCGTCGAGGCCGCCCGCGCCGTGATCCTCCGCCAGGGCCTCACCGCCACCGGCCTCCGCGACATCGCGGCCGAGGGCGACGTCTCGGTCGGCACGGTGACGTACCACTTCGGGAGCGTCGCGGAGATCCTCGACGAGGTCGTCGTGCTCGAGACCGACCGGTTCTACGCGTCGATCGTCGAGGAGGTGGACGCCGACCCGGATCCGGTGCACGGGATCCGCCTGCTGGTCGAGCCGCTGTTCACGGGCGACGACGAGGCCGAGTCGCACTGGCGCCTCTGGTCGGACTACTGGACCGCCGTGGCCCGCCAGCCCGGTCTCACCGCCGACCGCCTCGAGCGCATCCGCGTGTGGGAGGCGTGCCTCGTCCGCACGATCCGCCGCGGCGTCGAGGCCGGCACGTTCCGCGCGGTGGACGCGCCCGAGGTCGCGCTCAAGCTCGCGGCCTTCAGCGACGGGATCGCGACGCAGCTCTCCCAGAAGGTCCCGGGCCTCGACAACGCGCGGGCGCTCGAGTGGATCTGGACCTTCCTCGACGCCGAGCTCTCCGACGGGTCGCCGCTCTTCCGCTGAGCCCGCGCGTGCCGTCCGACCCGCGGGCGGGCATGATGAGCGAGGCGACGCGGCCCGAGGGCGCGCGGTCGCCGACCGCCCGTCGTCACCGCTCCCGGAGGATCCATGCTCATCGAACCCGTCGACGCCGCCCGCGCGCACGTCAGCAGCCACGTCGACCCCGAGGACTTCGACGCCTTCTGGGCCGACACGCTCGCCGAGGCCGGGAGCCACGACCTCGACGTGCGGCTCGCGCCCGTGCAGACCGACCTCGCGCTCGTCGACGTGCAGGACGTGACCTTCGCGGGATCCGGCGGCACCGACGTGCGCGCCTGGCTCCGCACCCCGCGCGGCGCGACCGGCCCGCTGCCCACCGTGGTCTCGTACGTCGGCTACGGCGGCGGCCGCGGACGCGCCGAGGAGACGCTGATCTACGCGGCCGCCGGCTTCGCGCACCTGCAGATGGACACCCGCGGCCAGGGCTCGTACTGGAGCGCCGGCGACACGGCCGACCACGGCGAGGCCGGACCCGCGATCCCCGGCTTCATGACCCGCGGGATCGCGTCGCGCGACACCTACTACTACCGCCGCCTCTTCACCGACGCCGTGCGCGCGGTCGACGTCGCCCGGTCGCTCGACGTGGTGGATCCGTCGCGCATCGCCGTGCAGGGCGGCAGCCAGGGCGGCGGCATGGCCCTCGCGGTCGCCGGCCTCCGCGACGACCTCGCCGCGGTCTCCGCGTACGTGCCGTTCCTCTGCGACATCGAGCGGGCCACCCACATCACCGACGCGTACCCGTACCACGAGGTCGTCGACTACCTGAAGACGCACCGGGGGCGCGGCGAGGACGTGCACGCCGTGCTGCGGTACTTCGACGGCGTCGCGTTCTCGCGTCGCGCCACCGCGCCCGCCCGCTTCTCGGTGGGGCTCATGGACGCGACCTGCCCGCCCTCCACCGTCTACGGCGCGTTCAACGCGTACGCGGGCGAGAAGGAGATCATCGAGTGGGAGTACAACGGCCACGACGGCGGCGGCATCGACGACGAGCTCGGCACGATCGCGTTCCTGAAGCGCACGATGGGGTGAGGGCGGGCGCGGGCGAGACGCGGATCCGCTCCCTGATCGGGGGCATGACCCGCCCCGAGGTCGGCCGTTCCGCGTAGCCTGGGATCACCTCGCCGGTGGAGCGAGCGGACCGGGAGGACGTCATGCCCCGGCCCCGCATCCGCCCCGCGAAGTCCTCCAAGCCGGGTGCCCCGCCGCCGTCCGTGGCCGCCCGCGTCGCCGCGGATCCGGCGCAGAAGGAGGTCCTCGTCGAGGAGGCGCTGCTGCTCGTCGGCGTCGCGCTCCGGATCCAGATGGGGAACCTCATCATCCTGCGCACGCTGCGGGAGCGCCGGCCGTTCGACGAGGAGTCGCTCATCGAGGCGCTCCGCGGCGAGCTGGCCGAGCTCATCGGCGAGAAGCGCGGCGAGGCCGAGCGGCTGCGCATGGCCCGCGACCGCGCCGCACTGCGCGACGGCAAGGGCAAGCGGCCCGACGACTACCGCGAGGGCGACGTGCCGGGCCTCCGGCTGCGCGCCGAGATCGCGGAGGAGATCGTGGAACGGCTGGGTGCCCTCTCGCGCGACCCGGCGGCGCTCCGCGAGGTGCTGGTCATCGCGCGCGACTCGGCGCTCGAGCAGATCGTGCGCGCGCGGCTCGCCCCGCAGCTGCTGCCCGGCGCGTTCCCCGAGGAGGGGCGCGACGACCGCGTCGACGAGCTGCGCGCCGAGGTGGCGCGGCTGGCGGCCGATCGGGAACGCGTCGCGGAGGTGGCCGAGGCGCGGCTGCAGGGGCGCGCCCGCGCCCGCACGGCCGGCCGGGGTCGACCGCAGAAGGTCTGAGCGAGACCGGATCCGGCTCGCACGGACCGCGGGCCTCAGGGCTCAGGGCGCGAGCGCGAACCGGGGCTCGACGCGCTCGCCGGTCGCCGCATCCGCCGCGAGGCTGCCGATGAGCGGCGCGAACTTGGCGCCGTGGCCGGAGCAGGGCGAGACGATCGTGATCCCGTCCACCCGGTCGATCACGAAGTCCTCTGTGGGCGTGCTCGTGAAGAGGCACGTGGCCTCCGCGTACGGCACGGGCTCGACGCCCGGCAGGTTGCGGCGCACCCACTCGACGACACGGGCGCGGTTGGCGGGATCGACGACGCCGTCCTGGTGCGCGGCCGACGGGATCACGCGCCCGCCGTCGAACTCGGCGACCTTGTGGCCGCGGCCCTCGACGTCGCGGCCGCCGGGCAGCGCGTAGACCTGCATGCGCTCGTCCATGTGGATGGAGGTCGGCACCGATCGAGCGGGCGGGCCGTCCATGTACGCGAAGTGGAACACCTGCTCCTGCCGCACGCGCAGCGGCGGGATGCGGTCGAGCGCCGCGCGCGGCAGCGGCAGCGCGCCGCCGAGCAGCTCGGGCAGCCAGGCGCCCGCGCCCACCACCACGCTGTCGCCCTCGACGCGGCGGCCGTCGTCGGAGGTCACGACGAAGCCCGCGCCGACCCGCTCCACCCGCTCGGCCGTCCAGCCCTCGTGCACGACGGCGCCGTGCGCGACGGCGAGGTCGAGCATCGTGCGCACCGCGGCCTCGGCGTCGACCACGCCCGCGGCCGGGTGGAACAGCACGTCGGAGTCGAAGGCCATCTCGGGCCAGCGCCCCTCGGCCTCGCGCGCGCCCATCAGCTCGTGCTCGATCCCGACGCGCTCCAGCACGCGCGCGAGCTCGGCCGGGCGGCGCACCAGTCCCGAGTCGACGGATCCGGTCGGGGTCACGAGCCGCGCGCCCGTGGTGCGCTCGAGGCGATCCCAGAGCACGCGGGCGTCGCGCATCAGGCGCACGTAGAAGGGGTCGTCGTAGGCGTAGCGGAGGATGCGGGCGGATCCGTGCGAGCTGCCCAGCATGCTCGCCGGCCGGTCGCGCTCCAGCACCGTGACCTCGTGCCCGCGGCTCGCGAGCTGCCACGCGGTGGCCGCCCCCGCGAGCCCCGCGCCGATGACGACATGGTGCGATGCGCGCCCGCGCCCGGTGGATCCCGCCATGCGTCCAGGCTACGGGGGCCTGCGGCGGCAGACCGGGCCCGGCGGGAGGCCGTAACCGGTGCGGCTCGTGGAGGACTGCGGCAGGCGGCCTCAGAAGAGGAAGACGCGGATCAGCATCGCGCCCCAGCCGACGAAGGCGCACGCGAAGCCCGTCAGGAGCATGGACCGTGTCGGCCGACGGTTGTCGACCATCCCGTGGGCCGTCATCCAGACGAAGCAGACCATCAGGCCGACGAGGCCGACGACCGACAGCACGAGGAGCGCCGCCTCGACCACGTCACCCACGGGATCGCCTCAGGAGTCCCCTGGCGCACTCGACCTCGTCCGTGTTCCCGGCCGCCATGCCGCCCCCGCTCGCCCCGCACCGCATCGCGGCGCCCCTTCCATCGTGGCCGGCCCGGGAGCCCGCGCATGCCACCCGTCCGGGAGACTGGACCCATGCCCTCCCCCGTCACGCTCACCGCCCGCGCGCTCCTCCTCGACATGGACGGGACGCTCGTCGACTCGACAGCGCTCGTGGAGGAGATCTGGACGATGCTCGCCGTGCGCTTCGGGCACGACCCCGAGGAGCTGATCCGGCGGATCCACGGCGTGCGCGCCGCCGACAGCATCGCCCGGTTCGCGCCCGCGGGCAGCGACGTGCCCGCGCTCCTCGCCGAGCTCGACCGGCTGGAGCTCGACGGCAGCCCCGCCACGGTCGAGATCCCCGGCGCCCGCGACCTCGTGGCCGCGCTGCCCGCCGGATCCCACGCCCTCGTCACGAGCGCCGGCCTCGAGCTCGCGCGCGCCCGCCTCACCGGCGCCGGGGTCCGCGTGCCGGACGTGGTGGTCACCGCCGAGGACGTCGAGAACGGCAAGCCGCACCCCGACGGCTACCTGCTCGCGGCGTCGCGCCTGGGCGTGGATCCCGCGGACGCGATCGTCTACGAGGACGCCGAGGCGGGCATCCGCGCGGGCCTCGCCGCGGGCATGCGCGTGGTCGTCGTGGGCGACCACGAGAGCGAGACCACCGTCGGCCTCCCCCGCGTCCGCGACCACCACGGCACGACGGTCGAGGTGCGCGACGGGATCCTGACGCTGACGCTGCCCAGCGCCTGACCCGGCGCCTCGCTCACTGCGGGTGCGGCCCCTCCCCGCGCTCGAGCATGGCGACGAGCTTCGCGAGCCGGTTCGCGAGGACGGTCGCGTTCGGCGCCGTCGTCACCCGGTGGATCACGGCGTAGCGGTTGACCTTGGACAGCGTCGCGAAGGTCGCGGCCGCATCGGGCGAGGCGGCGAGCGCGACCAGCAGGTCCTCCGGCTCCGCCGCCGACGCCTGGCCCGCGTAGGCGCGCTCCCACCGACCGTCGGCCTGCGCGCGCTCGACCTCGCGGATCCCGGCCGGCCGCATCCGCCCCTCCGCGGTGAGCGTCGCGACCAGGCCGATGTTTCGCTCCGACCACAGCGACGCCTTCCGCCGCGGGGTGAAGCGGCGGCGGAAGATCCGCTCATCGATGCTCGCGGTCTGCCCGTCGATCCATCCGCTGCACAGCGCCTCGTCGAGCGCCTCGGCGTAGGTGAGAGAGGTCGGATCCGTCGTGCCCTTCTTCGCGAGCACCAGCCACACGCCGTCGGATGTCCCCTCGTGCGCGTCGAGCCAGGCGCGCCACGCGGCCCGGTCGGGGAGGGTGAGGAGGTCGTGCGCGGCGGCGGGCATGCCCCGATGCTACGGAGCGCCGCCGACGCGGCCCGGCTCAGTTGCGGTCGACCGGGTGCCCCGCGGAGATCCACGCGCTCGTGCCGCCCTCGACGTCGACCGCGTCGACGCCCCTGGCTGCGAGCGCCTCGGTCGCCCGGGCGCTGCGTCCGCCGGACTGGCAGATCACGTGCACGGGCGCGTCGGTCGGGACCTCGTCGACGCGGGCGTCGAGCTGCGACATGGGCAGGTTCACGGCGCCCGGCGCGTGACCCGCGGCGTACTCGTCGGGCTCGCGCACGTCGATGAGGACGGGCGAGTCCAGGGCGGCGAGCTGGTCGACGGTGATGCGGCTCATGCGGGTGCTCCTCGGTGGTCGGTGCTCCCCACGCTAGCCGCGGCGGTCACGCCCGGTCGTCCAGCGCGACCACGAGCTTCCGCGCCGAGACGCCTTCGCGCAAGCGGTCCATCGCCGGCTGGATCGCGTCGAGGCCGGTGCCGACCACCTCGGCCCGGGGCGCCGCGACGTAGCGGCCCTCGGCGAGCGCTGCCGGGAGGAAGCGCTCCCAGAGCATCGGGCCGACCTCGTCGTGCATGAGCGCGCTGCCCCAGATGAAGCGCGCGCGGATCCCGCGGACGCGCGCCCGCAGCATCAGGGCCGGGGTGGCCGTGCCCATGCGGATCCCGAGGCGCACGAGCGGCAGGCCGACGCGCCCGCCGCGCGGCAGGGTCTCGAACGACACCGGCGGGCTCGCCATGCTGACGCGCGTCGCGCCCGTCGCGATGGCGATGTCGACGGCCGGTGCCCCGGATCCGGTGCCGATGGCGAGCACGCCAGCGACCCGGCGCCCGCCCTCCGCGAGGTGCGCCGTGATGTCCCGGACGGCCGTCGCGCTCCGGTAGTCGAACGCGCGGCTCGCCCCGAGCGAGCGCACGAGGTCGTGGTTGCGCGGCGACGCGGTCGTCACGACGTCGTACCCGGCGGCGACGGCGAGCTGGATCGCGTTCATGCCGACGCTCGTGGATCCGCCCCAGACCACCACGGTCTCCCCCGTCGGCGGCGTGCTCGCGTCCGGCGTGCGCAGCCGGAGCTGGCCGGCGCCGAAGAGGCCGGACGCGGCAGTGGAGATCCCGAGCGGGAGGACGGCGGCGTCCTCGAAGCGCATCGCGTCCGGGATCGGCGACGCCAGGTCGGTGCGCACGATCACGCGGGTCTGGAAGCCTCCCTCGGGTGCGTGCCGCCGCCCCTTCTCCATGCCCACCGCGTACGCGACGACGCGGTCGCGGAGCGCGAAGCGCGTGACGCCCGGGCCGACCTCGTCGACGACGCCCGCGACGTCCTCGCCGAGCACCGCGGGGTGCGGCAGCCAGCGGTACATGAGGTCGCCCATGTGCTGCTTCATGGTGTCGAGCGGGTTGATCGCGACGGCGCGGACGCGGATCGCGACCTCGCCCTCCCGCGGAGCGGTCCGCGGCGCGGATCCGACGGTGAGGTCGGCGGCGGACGAGGCGAGCCAGGCGGCGGTCTCGGTGGGCATGCGGTTCTCCGATCTGCGGATCGCGCTGCCCGATGACATCGCGTGTCATCACCATACACAGCCATGACACGTCGTGTCATCACTAGGATCGACGCATGAGCAGATGGCAGCCGGACACGCGTGAGCGCCTGGCCGCCGCCGCCCTCGAGCTGTTCCACGAACGGGGCTTCGCGGAGACGACCGTGCCCGAGATCACCGCCCGCGCCGGCCTCACGACCCGCACCTTCTTCCGCTACTTCGCCGACAAGCGCGAGGTGCTCTTCGCGGAGGAGGACGAGCTGCCCGCGCTCGTCACGCGGATCATCCGGGCGGCGCCGGCCGACCGCTCGCCGCTCCAGGTCGTGGAGGACGGCTTCCCGGAGGTCGTCGCGTCGCAGTTCGCGGAGGGGCGCGCGACGCTGCTCGCCCGCAAGCGCATCATCGGCGCCGACCCCGGGCTGCAGGAGCGGGAGATGCGGAAAGTCGCCGCGATGCAGGAGGCCGTGCGTGCGGGGTTCGTGGAGCGCGGCGTGGATCCGCTCACCGCCGTGCTCGTCGCCCACGCCACCGCCACCGTCTTCGGCGTCTCGATCGGCCGCTGGCTCTCCGACGGCGGCAACGACACCGACCTCGCCGAGGTGCTGCGCGAGACGCTCGACGCGTTCCGCCGGGTGATGGGCGAGGGCGCGTGATGCGGGTCACGTACGACGCGGCCGCGGACGCCGCGTACGTCGAGCTGGCCGACCCGATCGCGCCCGGTGAGGTGGCGTCGCAGATCCACTCGCTGGTGACGCCCGGCGACCGCGGGGAGGTGGCGCTCGACTTCGACGCCGACGGCCGCCTCCTCGGCATCGAGGTGCTGCACGCGAGCGCCGTGCTGCCGGCGGCGGTGCTCGCGGAGGCGGAGCGGATCGGCTAGCTGCCGCGCAGCACCTTCTGCATCGGCCGGCCGCGGGCGATCTCGTCGACGAGCTTGTCGAGGATCCGGATCTCCTTCATGAGCGGGTCCTCGATCTCCTCGATGCGGACGCCGCAGATCACGCCGCGCACCTCCTCGGCGAGCGGGTTGAGGCGGGCCGCCGCGAAGAAGTCCTCGAATGTGGTCTCCGCGTCGAGGTGGTGCTGCAGCTCTGCGGCGCCGAAGCCGGTGAGCCAGGTGATCACCTCGTCGACCTCGGCTCGCGTGCGCCCCTTGCGCTCGACCTTCTTCACGTAGAGCGGGTAGACCGCGGCGAACGGCGTCGTGAAGATGCGGTGCATGGTCGGAGCGTAGGCCGAGGCGGGCGTGCGGTCCAGGATCGCCCGCGGGAATACCCGGCCGCTCGCACGTGGTTCACTTCCATGCAGACGCATCCACCCGGATCCGCCGCCGACGAGCACCGAGGAGCGCCCCATGGCCACGAAGATCGGCTTCCTGTCGTTCAACCACTGGCAGGACGTGCGCGGATCCCGCGTGCGCACCGCCCAGGACTCGCTGCTCCAGTCGATCGACCTCGCGGTCGCGGCCGAGGAGATCGGCATCGACGGCGCGTACTTCCGCGTGCACCACTTCGCGCCGCAGCAGGCGTCGCCGTTCCCGCTGCTGGCCGCCATCGCGAGCCGCACCAGCCGGATCGAGATCGGCACCGGCGTCGTCGACATGCGCTACGAGAACCCCCTCTACATGGCGGAGGAGGCGGCCATGACCGACCTCATCTCCAACCGCCGGGTGCAGCTCGGCATCAGCCGCGGATCGCCCGAGCAGGTTGAGGCCGGCTACGAGTCGTTCGGCTACGTGCCGCGCGACGGCGAGACCGACGCGGACATGGCCCGCCGCCACACGGGCCTCTTCCTCCGCGCGCTCGAGGGCGAGGAGCTCGCGACCGCGGCCCCGCAGCGCGGGATCATCGCGGGCGGCGTGGCGATCACGCCGCAGTCGCCGGGCCTCCGCGAGCGGATCTGGTGGGGCGCCGGCACGCGCGCGACCGGCCGGTGGGCGGCCGAGCAGGGCATGAACCTCATGTCGTCGACGCTCCTCTCGGAGGACACCGGCGTTCCGCTCGACGTGCTCCAGGCCGAGCAGATCCAGCTGTTCCGCGACGGATGGGCCGCCGCCGGGCACGCATGGGAGCCGCGCGTGAGCGTCAGCCGCAGTATCATCCCGATCATCGACGACGAGTCGGAGATGTACTTCGGCGTCCGCTCGCAGATCGAGGGCCAGGACCAGGTCGGCCAGGTCGGCGGCGAGAAGTGGCGCTTCGGCCGCTCCTACATCGGCAGCCCGGAGCGCCTCATCGACGAGCTCGGCAAGGACCAGGCGATCGCCTCGGCCGACACCCTCCTCGTCACCATCCCGAATCAGCTCGGCGTGGACTTCAACCTGCGGTCGCTCGCCGCGATCAAGCAGATCGGCGAGGCGCTGGGGTGGGACCGGGCTGACGTGGCGGTGGGGGCGTCGGCCTGATTCGCTGACGCCTGCCCGCCTCCGCTGTCAGTCGCCGGTCGGGCGCTTGCGCTGCTGCTTCGTGGCGGATCGCTGCGTCTTAGCAGCCAGGCGGCGGCGCTGCGAGCCCTTCGTGGGACGGGTCGGCCGACGCGGCGCGGCGTCCGGCGCGAGCGCAACGCCAACGATCTCACGCAGCGCGTCGAGTGCGGCGACCCGGTTGCGCAGCTGCGACCGCTGCTCCGAGACCGTCACCGTGATGGTCCCGGCGACCAGGCGCCGGCTGAGGCGATCGAGGATCCGCTCCCGCTGCGGGTCGGTGAGCACGAGCGATCCCGCCACGTCCCACGTGAGCTGCACCCGGCTGTCCGACGTGTTGACGTGCTGTCCGCCGGGTCCGGACGACCGCGAGAACCGCCACCGCAGCTCGGCCGCGGGGATGGTCAGCGCGGGGCCGACCTCGAGATCCATGCGGCAAGGGTCGCACGGAGCGGCAGTGGCGCGTGCAGGCTAGCGGTGCTGGCGGAGGTTGCTGCGGCGGATGATGACCCGGCCGATCAGCGCGAGCACCAGCATCACGACCACCATCACGACGATCCGCATGACGAACCCGAGCTCGGCGAAGGCCAGGGCGGACGCGGACATGAAGGCGGTCACCGCGATCAGCACGAGGATCTGACGAGCGGACGGCTCACCCGTCAGCCGCTGATGTGCCGCGGAGTCGTGCTCGAAGCTGCGCCTGTCGTCCATGGATCCACCGTCGCACACCCGCGATCCGTCAGCGGGCTTCCACCGCCCCCGGCCGCCTGGCCGTCAGGTACAGCCGATGCGCCGTGATCACGAGCGCGAGCCACGCGCCGCTGAGGAAGAAGGCCGCGAGCACGTCCGTGAACCAGTGGTGCCCGAGGTACACACGGGAGATGCCGATGGTGACGGAGAAGACCACGGCCACCGTGACCGAGAGCACGCGCGTCACGCGGCGGTGCTGCCGCAGGAGGAGCAGGTAGGCGATGATCCCGGTGATCGCCACCGCGTTCAGCGTGTGGCCGCTCGGGAACGACGGCGACGTCTCGTAGGGAGGCACCGCGTCGGCGAGGTCGGGGCGGGCGCGGCCGATGATCTCCTTGCCCGCGATGGTGAGCAGCAGGGATCCGCCGCCGGCCGCGAGGATCAGGATGACCGGGGTCCAGGAGCGCCGCCGGAGGCCTAAGAACAGCATCGTGACCACCGCGATGATCGGCATGATCACGACGCCGGCGACGTCCGTGTACGCGGTCGCGGCCGCGTTCAGCCACGGCGTGCGGATGCCGAGCATCGCCTGGAGGATGGGCTGGTCGAGGCCGGCGACCCCGTCGGCGTCGGTCACGGCGTCGTAGACCTCGGCCGCGATCCACGACAGTGCCACGGCGAGCGCGAGCCCGATCACGAGGGTCACGCCGAGCGCCGCGTGCGGCCCGATCGTCCGCACGACGCGCTGCTCGACGCGGGCGATCGCGCGACCCGGAGGCGTGTCCCAGCGCGTGAGGTCGCGGTCGCCGAGGAAGCGGTCGCGCCGGAGCTCGCCCTCGACGCCCTGGTCGGCGGGGTCGAGCGGGGCGAGGGGCCTGCGCCCGGGGGTGTCGCTCATCGGGGATCCTCCACGTCCGGCGGAGATTCCCGCCATTCGAACCTACCGACGCGTCACGCGCGACTGTTCCGGCGCGGCCGGTCGGGCGCGCCGGGCCTGTCCGCTCGCCGCACGCGCCGGTCGGACCCCGCCGCCCGGTGCTTCGCTGGAGGGACGCCGCCGCGGGACCCGCCCGCCGACGCGGTCCGCCGACGAAGGAGTCCCCCATGCCCGACATCACGAAGGTCACCGTCCTCGGCGCGGGAGTGCTGGGCGCGCAGATCGCGTTCCAGGCCGCGAACCACGGGAAGACCGTGACCAGCTACGACGTGGACGATGCCGCGCTCGTGGCCGCGCGCGGACGGCTCGACGCGATCGTTGCGCAGTTCGTCGCGGAGACCGGTGAGGACAGCAGGGAGTCCGCGACCGCCGCAGCCGCGGGGATCACGCTGACGAGCGACCTCGCCGCCTCCGTCGCCGACGCCGACCTCGTGATCGAGGCGGTCCCCGAGAGCCTCGAGCTCAAGCAGGACGTCTACCGCCGCATCGCCGACGCCGCCCCCGAGCGCACGGTCTTCGCCACCAACTCCTCGACCCTCCTCCCGAGCGCGATCGCCGACGCCACCGGCCGCCCCGACCGCTTCCTCGCGCTGCACTTCGCGAACCACGTGTGGCGGCAGAACACGGCCGAGATCATGGGCACGCCAGCGACGTCGCCCGAGGTGTTCGACCGGGTCGTCGCGTTCGCGGAGGAGATCGGCATGGTCCCGATCCCGCTGAAGAAGGAGCAGCCCGGCTACGTGCTCAACTCGCTGCTCGTGCCGCTGCTGGAGGCGGCCGCGGGCCTCGTGCTGGCGGGCGTCGCGGATCCGAAGACGGTCGACACCACCTGGCGCATCGCGACCGGCGCGCCGCTCGGCCCGTTCCAGATCTACGACGTCGTCGGCCTCCGCACGGCCTACGCGATCTCCGCGGCGAGCGACGAGCCGGGCGCGCAGGCGTGGGCGGCCCACCTCAAGAGCGAGTACCTCGACAAGGGCAAGCTCGGCGTGGAGTCGGGCGAGGGGTTCTACGACTACCGGTGATGCCCGGGCTGCGGTCAGCCCGCCGCCCCGCCGCCCCCCAGCACGAACCGCACCAGCCGCGTCACGCTCTCGGCGTGGTCGCGCTCGCGACCGAGCACGCGCAGCACGATGACGCCGAGGATCGCCTGGCCGAGCTCCTCGACGGGGGCGTCGGCGGGGAGCTGGCCCGCGCGGATCCCCGAGGCCAGGCGCTCGGACAGGTCGCGGTCGACGCCGAGGCTCGCGCTCAGGCTGTCGCCCACGGCCGCGTCCTCGGCGGCCGCCGCCACGAGCGAGCGGACGAGCGGGCCGCCGGTCGGGGCGTCGAGCACGGCGAGCACGTCGGTGAGCCAGCGCTCGATGTCGGCGAGGAGGTCGCCCGTGTCGGGCACGGCGAACTCGACCGGGATCAGCCGCCCCTCGGTCATGCACTCGGCGATGAGCGCGCCGCGCGACGGCCACCACCGGTAGATCGTCTGCTTGCCGACGCCCGCCTCCTTGGCGACGCCCTCGATCGTGAGGTGGTCGTAGCCGACGGCGTGGATGAGGCGCACGGTGGCGCCGAGGATCGCCTCGCGGGCCGCCTCGCTGCGGACCCGTCCGGTTCGGTGCTCGTTCACCTGCACAGGGTAGCTCCAGAAACTAGACGAGACGTAGCGTATCGTCGAGGAGTCTGAAGGAGATCCCATGGCGTCACTGCTGTTCCGGCTCGGTTCGTTGGCCGCGCGTCGCGCGTGGCTCGTCATCGTCTCGTGGGTGGTGATCCTCGGCATCGGCGTGGGCTCGTTCCTCGCGTTCGCCGGCACCCTCGGCAACAGCTTCGACATCCCGGGCACGGCGTCCGGCGCCGTCACCGACGAGCTCGCCGAGACGCTGCCCGACACCGCGGGCGGCACCGGCACGGTCGTCTACACGACCACCGACGGGTCGGCCTTCACCGACCAGCAGGAGCAGGACATCTCCGCCCTCGCCGAGAGCGCGGGCGACCTCGAGGGCGTCGCCTCCGTGGTGGATCCCTTCGCCGTCACCCAGCAGCGCGCCGACCAGGCCGCGCGGCTGCAGAGCGGTGACGACCAGATCACCGCGGGCCGCGCCCAGCTCGATGCCGCGCAGCAGCAGCTCGACGCCGGGAAGGCGCAGCTCGAGGCGGGCCAGCAGCAGCTCACCGCCGCGCGCCAGCAGGCCGAGGCCGCGGGCGCGCAGGCGGCCCAGCTCGCGCCGCTCGACGCGCAGCAGGCCCAGCTCGACCAGCAGACCCAGGCCCTCCAGGAGCAGCAGGCGACGGTCGACGCGAACCGCACCGAGCTCGAGTCGGGCGCCGAGCAGGCCGAGCTCGGCCGCACGCTCCTCGGCCTCACGGACGGCATCGGCGTGGTCTCCGAGGACGGCTCGACGGCCATCGTGAACATCTCCTTCACGGATCCGCGCCTCGAGCTCTCCGAGGAGACCAAGGAGGAGGCCATCGCGCACTTCCAGGACTCCCCCGTCGACGGCACGAGCGTCGACTTCGCGACCGACCTCGCGCAGGGCGTCCCCGAGATCTTCGGCATCGGCGAGGTCGTCGGCCTGATCTTCGCCGCCATCGTCCTCATCGTGATGCTCGGCACGCTCATCGCCGCGTCGCTCCCCATCGTCACCGCGGTGGTCGGCGTGGGCGTCGGCGTCACGGCCTCGCTCGCGTTCTCCGGCGTCGTCGACATGGCGTCGGTGACCCCGGTGCTCGGCGTGATGCTCGGCCTCGCGGTCGGCATCGACTACTCCCTCTTCATCGTCAACCGGCACCGGAAGCAGATGCTCGCCGGCACCGGCGTGCGCGAGTCCATCGGCCTCGCGAACGGCACGTCGGGCACGGCGGTGGTGTTCGCGGGATCCACCGTGATCGTCGCCCTCCTCGCCCTCAACATCACGGGCGTGCCGTTCCTCGCGCTGATGGGCACGGTCGGCGCGGTCTGCGTGCTCGTCGCGGTGCTGGTCGCGATCACGCTCACGCCCGCGGTGCTCGGCCTCGCCGGGACGCGCGTGCTGCGGAAGCGCGACCGCGCGGCGGCGGATGAAGCTGGGTCGGCGACCCGCCCGCAGGAGGCCGCGAAGGCCCTGAAGCCCATGTCGAACGCGCGCGCCGTGCTCACGGTCGTCGGAACGGTCGTCGCCCTGCTCGTGGTCGCGATCCCCAGCCTCTCCATGCGGCTGGGCCTCCCCGACGGATCCAGCGAGCCGGCCGGATCCACCAGCGAGCGCGCCTTCACCACGGTCGCCGCCGAGTTCGGCGAGGGCGCCAACGGCCCGCTGCTCGTGGTCGCCGACGTGCCCGCGGGCCTCGCCGACGACGACCTGCTCGCCACCCAGGTCGACGTCGCCCAGGCGCTGCACGACCTCGACGACGTGGTCGCCGTGGCGCCCGTCGCCAACACCGACGACAACACGGTGCTCGCGTTCCAGGTGCTGCCGCAGGAGGGCCCGAACAGCGAGTCGACCGAGCAGCTCGTGCAGGACATCCGCGCGATGCCCGAGATCGACGGCGGCATCTCGCTCGGCGTCGCCGGGCAGGCCGCCACCAACATCGACATCTCGGAGGCGCTGGCCGCGGTGCTGCCGCTCTACCTGCTCGTCGTCGTGGGGCTGTCGCTGCTCATCATGATCGTGGTGTTCCGCTCGCTGCTCGTGCCGCTGATCGCGACGGGCGGGTTCGTGCTGTCGCTCTTCGCGACCTACGGGCTCATCGTCGCGGTGTTCCAGTTCGGCTGGGGCGCGGGTCTCATCGGGCTGGAGAGCCCGGGGCCGATCTTGAGCTTCCTGCCGGTGATCCTCGTCGGGATCCTGTTCGGCCTCGCGATGGACTACCAGCTGTTCCTCGCGTCGGGGATGCGGGAGGCGTACGTGCACGGCGCCGAGGCGCGGCTCGCGGTGGTGCAGGGCTTCCGGGCCGGACGCGCGGTCGTCACGGCCGCGGCGCTGATCATGGTGTCGGTCTTCGGCGGGTTCATCTTCTCGGAGTCGACGATCATCCGGTCCATCGGGTTCGGCCTCGCGTTCGGCGTGCTGCTCGACGCGTTCGTGGTGCGCATGCTGCTGATGCCCGCGCTCATGCACCTACTCGGCCGCTCGGCCTGGTGGCTGCCGCGCTGGCTCGACCGGATCCTCCCGGACGTCGACATCGAGGGCGCCGCGCTCGAGCGCACGCACCCGCACGCGTCGGCCTCGGCGCCGCCTCTCCCCGCCGGCCTCCCGGCCGACGGCGGGCACGGCGCACACGCGGCCCCGCCCACGGCGACCACCATCGAGGCCGAGACGGAGGCCGCGCCGCACGACCGGTAGGCGCGGCGGTCGGCCGTCGTGTCGAGGTCGGCGCGGACGGCGATTCCCGCGGGCCCGTCCCATCCGGCTGCGCGAGAGTGGATCCCGAGCACGTTCGCCCGGCCCCTCCGTGACAGAAGGACTCCGCCCATGACCGACGCCACCGCCCCCGCGATCCCGAAGCCCGAGCACCCGCGCCCGCAGTCCACGCGCCCCGACTGGCTGAACCTGAACGGCCCGTGGGGGTTCGAGCGCGACCGCGGCGACTCCGGCCTCGAGCGCGGGCTGCTCGAGCGGGACCTGGCGGAGGAGATCCTCGTGCCGTTCGCGCCGGAGTCCACGGCGTCGGGCATCGGCGACGTCGACTTCCTCACGGCGGTCTGGTACCGCCGCACCGTACGGATCCCCGCGGGCTGGAGCGGCCGCCGCGTCCTCCTCCACTTCGGCGCCGTCGACCACGACGCCACCGTGTGGGCGAACGGCGAGGAGGTCGCCCGGCACCGTGGCGGCTTCACGTCGTTCACCGCGGACCTCGGCGTGCGCGCCGACGAGGAGGAGCTGACCATCGTGGTCCGCGCCCGCGACACCCGCGACGAGCCGCAGGCCCGCGGCAAGCAGGCGACCTGGTTCGAGAACACGGCCTGCTTCTACACGCGCACCACCGGGATCTGGCAGACGGTGTGGCTGGAGCCCGTCCCCGAGGCGCACATCCGCTCGGCGCACATCGAGCCGCAGCGCGCGGACTCCTCCTTCACCGTCACGCCCGAGCTCTCGCACCGCACGGCGGGACTCGCGTTCGAGGCCGTGCTCGCGGACGCCGACGGGGAGATCACGCGGTCGCGGATCGGCGCAGGCGACCTGGGCGCGCGCGTCACCCTCCGCATCCCCGAGGACCGCGTGCGGCTGTGGTCACCCGAGGATCCGCACCTCTACGACATCACGCTGCGCCTGGTCGACGGCTCGGGCGACGACGCCCGGGTGGTCGACGAGGTCGCCTCCTACGGCGGCCTCCGCTCCATCGCGATCGACGGCCGCGACGTGCTCCTCAACGGCCGCCGCGTCTTCCAGCGCCTCGTGCTCGACCAGGGCTACTGGCCGGACACGCTCATGACCTCGCCCGACGACGCCGCCCTGGTCCGCGACATCGAGCTGTCGATGGCCGCGGGCTTCAACGGCGCGCGCCTGCACCAGAAGGTGTTCGAGGAGCGCTTCCTCTTCCACGCCGACCGGCTCGGCTACCTCGTCTGGGGCGAGTTCGGCGACTGGGGCGCGGGCGGCGGCCTGGGCAAGGACGCGCAGCAGCCGACGGCGTCCTTCATCACCCAGTGGATCGAGGCGGTCACGCGCGACCGCTCCCACCCGTCGATCGTCGGCTGGTGCCCGCTGAACGAGACGTACCAGGCGATCCACGACCGCATCACGCAGCTCGACGACGTGACCGCCGGCATGTACCTGGCCACGAAGGCGGCGGATCCGTCGCGTCCCGTCCTCGACGCCTCCGGCTACTCGCACCGCGTCCGCTCCTCCGACGTCTACGACTCCCACTCCTACGAGCAGGACCCGGAGGCGTTCCGCCGCGAGCAGGCCGGCCTCGCCGAGGGCCGCCCCTTCGTCAACGACCTCGACGGCCGCGCGATCTCCGTGCCGTACGCCGGCCAGCCGTTCTTCGTCTCGGAGTACGGCGGCATCTGGTGGAACCCGGACGAGATCGACCGCCCGCAGGCCGACGCGGGCGACCCCGAGCGCGCGGTCTCCTGGGGCTACGGCGAGCGGGTCGCCACCGTGGAGGAGTGGCACGCCCGGTTCCGCGGCCTCACGGAGGTGCTGCTCGAGGATCCGCTCATGTTCGGCTACTGCTTCACGCAGCTGACCGACACGTTCCAGGAGGAGAACGGCATCTACGACTTCCACCGCCGGCCCAAGTTCGACATCGCGCGGATCCGCGAGGTGCAGCAGCAGCGGGCGGCGTACGAGGAGCGGGACGGGGAGGCGTAGCGGCACGCCCCCCCGGGACGGCTCCGGGGTCACCCGCCGACGTAGGCCGCGAGGTGCTCGCCGGTGATGGTCGCGCGCGATGCGACGAGCTCGGCGGGCGTGCCCTCGAAGACGATCGTGCCGCCGTCGTGACCCGCACCGGGCCCCACGTCGATGATCCAGTCGGCGTGCGCCATCACCGCCTGGTGGTGCTCGATGACGATCACCGTCTTGCCCGACTCGACGAGGCGGTCCAGCAGGCCCAGCAGCTGCGCGACGTCGGCGAGGTGCAGGCCGGTCGTCGGCTCGTCGAGCACGTACACGCCGCCCTGCCTCTCGGCCATCTGCACCGCGAGCTTCAGCCGCTGCCGCTCGCCGCCCGACAGGGTCGTGAGCGGCTGCCCGAGCGTCACGTACCCGAGTCCCACGTCCTCGAGGCGCGACAGGATCGCCACCGCCGCCGGCGTCCGCGCCTCGCCGTCCGCGAAGTACGCATGCGCCTCGGCGATGGGGAGCGCGAGGACCTCGCTGATGTCCTTGCCGCCCAGCGTGTACTCGAGCACGGAGGCCATGAAGCGCTTGCCGCCGCAGTCCTCGCACGTCGTCGACACGGTCGACATCGGCCCGAGGTCGGTGAAGACGACGCCGGCGCCGTTGCACGTGGGGCACGCGCCGGCGGAGTTGGCGCTGAACAGCGCCGGCTTCACCCCGTTGGCCTTCGCGAACGCCTTGCGGATGGGCTCGAGCAGCCCCGTGTAGGTGGCGGGGTTGGAGCGCCGGGAGCCGCGGATCGCGGTCTGGTCGATCGAGACGACGCCGTCGCGCCCGGCGATGGAGCCGTGGATGAGCGACGACTTGCCCGAACCCGCGACGCCGGTCACCACCGTCAGCACGCCGAGCGGCACGTCGACGTCCACGTCCTCCAGGTTGTGGGTCGACGCGCCGCGCACCTCGATCACGCCCGACCGCTCGCGCACCGCGTCCTTCAACCTCGCCCGGTCGTCGAGGTGCCGCCCCGTGAGGGTGCCGCTGGAGCGCAGCGCCTCGACCGTGCCCTCGAACCGGATCTCGCCGCCGTGCGACCCGGCACGCGGCCCGAGGTCGACGACGTGGTCGGCGATCGCGATCGTCTCGGGCTTGTGCTCGACGACCAGCACCGTGTTGCCCTTGTCGCGCAGCTGCAGCAGCAGGTCGTTCATGCGCTGGATGTCGTGCGGGTGCAGGCCGATCGTCGGCTCGTCGAACACGTACGTCACGTCGGTGAGCGCCGAGCCGAGATGCCGGATGAGCTTCGTGCGCTGCGCCTCTCCCCCGCTGAGCGTGCCGGAGGACCGGTCGAGCGACAGGTACCCGAGGCCGATCGACACGAACGAGTCGAGCGTCTGCGCGAGCGACTGCAGCAGCGGCGAGACCGTCGGCTCGTCGATGCCGCGGACCCACGCGGCGAGGTCGGAGATCTGCACGCGGCAGGCGTCCGCGATCGACATCCCCGCGACCCGCGAGGACCGCGCGGGGGCGGCGAGCCGCGTGCCGTCGCAGTCGGGGCACGGCTGGAACGTCACCGCCCGGTCGACGAACGCGCGGATGTGCGGCTGCATCGACTCCCTGTCCTTCGACAGGATCGACTTCTGGATCCTCGGCACGAGACCCTCGTAGGTCATGTTCATCGAGTCGACCCTCACCTTGGTCGGCTCCCTGTAGAGGAAGTCGTGCCGCTGCTGGTCGGTGAGGTCGCGGATGGGCACGTCGCCGGGCACGAAACCGGAGGCGGCGAAGATCTTCACGAGCCAGCCGTCGGCGGTGTAGCCCGGGACGGTGATCGCGCCCTCGAGCAGCGACCGCGAGTCGTCGAGCACCTGCGTGAGGTCGATGTCGTTGACGCGGCCGAGGCCCTCGCAGCGCGGGCACATGCCGCCGAGCATCGTGTGGTCCTGCTCGACCGCGTGCGTGGCGCTGGCCTTCTCGACCGTCATCGACCCCTGGACGCGCACGCTGGGCACGTTGAACGAGAAGGCGTTGGGCGAGCCGATGTGCGGATCGCCGAGGCGCGAGAAGAGGATGCGCAGCATGGCGTGGACGTCGGTCGCGGTGCCGACCGTCGAGCGGGGGTTCGCGCCCAGCCGCTCCTGGTCGACGATGATCGCCGTCGTCAGGCCCTCGAGGCGATCCACCTCCGGCCGGGCGAGGGAGGGCATGAAGCCCTGCACGAACGCGGAGTAGGTCTCGTCGATCATGCGCTTGGACTCCGCCGCGATCGTGCCGAAGACGAGCGACGACTTGCCGGAGCCCGACACGCCCGTGAACACCGTGAGGCGCCGCTTCGGGATGTCGAGCGAGACGTCCTTGAGGTTGTTCTCGCGCGCACCCTGCACGCGGATGACGTCGTGGCGGTCGGCGGGGTGCTGTGCGGTGCTCATCGCGCTCCTGGGGTCGACGACACGCACCTCGGCGTGCGTGACGCGCCGCTCAGCCTAGGACCCATCCGTTCGCGGACGAAGCGTCGGCGGCCCCGCACGACGAGAGCCCGCCCGCAGGATCCGGATGGATCCCGCGGGCGGGCTCTCGTGTCGGGCGCGGCTTCACCCGCGCCCGGGTCGCCTCACCGTCCGGCGAGCGACCCGCCGATCCCGCCGACGCTGAAGTACTTGTTCAGGAAGGCGAAGATCAGCACGGGCGGCAGCATCATGATGACCGCGACCGCCATGACCGATCCCCAGTCCGCCGCGTTCTGCTGGAAGAACGTGTTGAGGCCGATGGGGAGGGTGTACTTCGTGAAGTCCTGCAGGAACAGGAGCGCGATCAGGTAGTCGTTCCACGCCAGCAGGAACGAGAAGATCGCGGTCGAGAGGATGCCAGGCAGGGAGTTCCGCAGCACCACGTGCACGAACCCGCTGAACACGCTCGCGCCGTCCATCCACGCCGCCTCCTCGAGGGTGATCGGGATGGAGTCGATGTACGCCGCCATCATCCAGATCGCGACCGACATGGTCGAGCCGATGTAGATGATCGCCACGCCCTGCAGCGTGTTGATGAGCCCGAGCGCCGAGAACGTGATGAACAGCGGGATCGCCGCGGTCACCACCGGCAGGGCCTGCACCACGAACAGCACGAGCGAGTACCCGGAGACGAGCTTCGACCGCGAGCGGCTGAGCACGTACCCGGCGGGCGCCGCGATCACGACGGAGACCACCACGGTCACCAGCGCGACGAGCAGGCTGTTGCCGAGCCAGGTCATCACGTCGGTGCCGCCGAGCACGCGCTGGAAGTTCTCCAGCGTGAACCCGGTGGCCGTCGAGTTCTGCCCCGGCTGGGTGGAGAGGAACAGCACCGCGAGGATCGGCGTGATCACCACCAGGGTGATGATCGCGATGAACAGGAAGCGCCACCACTGGCCCTTCTGCTCCCGCTGCTTCGCGGAGGTGCGCTTCACCTGGCCGAGGGTGGCCGAGGTCGCGCCTCCGACGGCGACTGTCTGGCTCATTCGATGTCCGCCTTCTTGATCTGCCGGTACAGGAGGGTCGAGACGAGGACGAGCACGGCGGTCATCATGAACGCCACCGCCGTCGCCGGACCGGTCTGCAGGTTCTGGAACGCCTGCTGGTACGCGAGCACGATCAGCGACGTCGTGGCGTTCACGGGACCGCCCTGCGTGAGCAGGAAGATCGTCGGGAAGTCGTTGACGCAAAAGATCGTCATGAGCACCCAGCTGATGTAGGTGGTCCTGGAGATGATCGGCAGGGTCACCCCGCGGAACGCCTGCCACGCGCTCGCGCCGTCCATCTTCGCCGCCTCGTAGACGTTGGTGTCCACCGACGCGAGCGCCGACGACATCATCATCAGCATGAACGGGAAGCTGATCCAGACCTTGAACACGCAGACCACGATCTGCGCCAGGACGGGATCGCCGAGGAAGTTCGCGTCGGGGATCCCGAGCGTCTCCAGGAGGATCGGGATCGGGCTCTGCGGCGTCGCCACCAGCCAGTTCCACGAGGTCGCCGAGACGACCACCGGGACGATCCACGGCAGGAGCAGCAGCACCTTGAAGAGCCCGTTGCCGGGGATCCGGGTGCGCAGCAGCAGCGCCAGCGCGAGCCCCACGATCCACGACCCGAACACGCCCACGATCGTGAACACGATCGTGAACGTGGTCGCGTTCCGGAACGAGTCCGACGTGAGCACGTTGACGTAGTTCTCGAGCCCGACGAACGGCGTCTGCCACGGCAGCGTCGACGGCGTGCCCTGCTGGAGGGACTGCAGGAACGAGTAGATGACCGGGTAGACGTTGAGCAGCACGAGCAGGATCAGCGACGGCAGCGCGAACAGCGCCAGCGTCTTCCCGGCCCGGCCGAGCGGCGTCTTCCCGCGGTCCTTGCGCGGCGCGCCGGGCGGCCGGCCGCCGCCCGAGACGCCGACGCCGCGGCGAGCCTGGCTCAGCTTCGCCGAGACGCGGGTGTCGACGGCCATCAGCTCACCCCGTCCATGTCATGACCTCCGAAGGCACCCGGATCATGCCGCCGAGTCCAGTTCCTTCTGCAGGGTCTCGAGCGCCTCGCGTGCCGTCACCGTGCCGGCGAGCACGGCCTGCGCGAACGAGATCGTCGGCTGCGTGCCGTCGACCTTGGTCACGTTCTGGAAGACGGTGTTCGTGCCCGGGGCACCCCACGTCTTCGAGATCGGCTGCCAGTCGTTGAGGATCTTCAGCGTGTTCGGGTCGTCCGCGTAGGCCTCGTCGGCGATGGACTTCAGCGGCGGCAGGCCGATGCCGGTCTGCTTCGTCCAGAGCGACTTCATGTTCTGGTAGTAGTACGTGAGGAACGCCTCGCTGTTCTCCTGGCTGGGCGTCGACTTGTACATCATGATGTTGTTCGGGAAGTAGAGCGCGCCCTTCTCGCCGCTGGGACCCACGAGCGGGTCGCCGACCACCATCTGCGCCGCGGTCTCCGGCGTCACGTTCGCCGTGGCGCCCGCGCCGTCCCAGAGGGCGCCGAAGGTGCCGGCGTCCATCTGCTGGTACGCGTTGTCGGAGGTGTAGGTGGCGCTGCGGGGATCCACGTAGCCGTTCTTCACCATGCCGAGCACCCACTCGACGGCCTGGATGTTCGCATCGGTCACGACGTCCGGGTTCTGGTCCGGGTCGAAGAGGCCGCCGCCGTTGTTGATCATGTGGGCCACGATCTGGTGGAAGCCGGTGAAGGCGCCGGCGCCCGAGCGGGTGCCGTAGCCGTAGACGCCGTTCTTCTTCAGCGCGGCGCACATGGCCTCGTAGGAGTCCCAGTCGGTGGGCGGCTCGGCGCCGGCCTCCTCGAGGAGGTCCTTGCGGTACCAGTACATGCGCATGTCGAGGTTGTACGGGACGGCCGCGTAGCCGTTGTCCGTCTTCAGGGTGTCGACGAGGCCCGGGAGGAAGTCGTCGTAGATGCCGTTCGACTTCCACGACTCGATGAGGTCGTCGGCGTACGCGATCTTGCCCTGCGACTCGAACAGGAACGCGGTCGTGCCTCCGCCCGAGCTCACCGCCGGACCGTTGTTCGCGGCGACCGCGGTGGAGAAGGTCTGCGTGAAGTTGGCCCACTGGACCTGCTGGTAGCTCACGGCGCCCATGCCCTCGGCGGGCTCGTAGGCCGCGGCGATCGCCTTGTCCTCGGTGAGGAAGGCGGGCGCGCCCCAGGGCATGTTCCAGAACTTCAGGGGTGCGGCGGCGCCGGATGCGCCTCCGCCTCCGCCGCTGCAGGCGGCGAGGAGGCCGACCGCCGCGGCGCCGACGCCGGCGCCGAGGAGGGATCGTCGGGTGAGGCCTTTGCCGAAGGCGCTGGATGACTGCTGTGGCATTTCTGACTCCATTGTCCGGTGGTGCTGTGTGTGGTGGGAGGGAAGGGGCTGGGTCTAGGGGTGCGCGTCAGCGGCCAGCGCGGGCGCGGCCGCGAGGAGCGAGCGGAGGTCGGCGACGTCGTCGGGGACGCATCGGCCGTGGGCGGCGTCGCGGGCGAGGCGCATCGCGGTGCGGTGGCCGGACTCGAAGACGACGGGGAGGTCCTCGCGGCCGGCGGCGTCCGTGACGCTCGCGCGTCCGGGGGCGGCCGTGCCGGGCGCCGGCAGCGTGACGTGCGCGGCGCGATCGCCGACGACGAGCCGGAAGGTCGCGCACCCGTGGCCCTGCGCCGTGACGACCGCGCTGACGACCACGTGGACGCCCGAGGCGGTGCTGCCGGTGAGCATCAGGTGGTCGGGCGTCCCGGCGAGCGGCGCCAGCTCCGTCAGCGGCGAGCCGACGAGCGCCTGCGTCGTGAGCGCGAGGGCGCGGGTCGCGTCGGCGAGGTCGGCGGTGTCCGCGACCGTGGCGCGCGCCTCGAACAGAGCGCCGGGGGCGGCGAGGCGGTGGATCCGCGGGGCCACCCGGCGGACGGCCTCGTCGTGGCGCCACGGCACGTCGAGGACCACGGGCGCGCCCGCGGCCGCGAGCTCGGCCAGGTCGGCGTCGACCGCCGGACCGGGGTCGAGCACGAGGAGGGCACGGGCCCCGGATCGGGCCGCGGCCGTGGCCCGGCCGACCCAGCCGTCGCCGCCGTCCACCACGACCACCTCGCCCGCGTCGTCGGTGCGGCGGAAGGACTCGGGCAGCGAGGCGAGGGCCGCGACGGCCGCCGCCTGGCGGGTCGCCGTCGCCACGGGATCGATGCGGAGGGTGAGGGCGCTCATGCCGCGACCTCGGTCCGGGGTGCGCGGGCCGCGGATCCGGCGTCGGCCGCCGCGGGGGTACCGCCGCCGGCCCGGACGAGCGCCGCGCTCTGCTCGGCGATGTCGGTCGCGAGGTCGAGGTCGGCGAGCAGCGCCTCCATCGAGAGGGGCTCGACGGCGCCGGTGATCACGGCGTGCACGTGCTCCCACTCGGCGACGTAGCCGTTGTCCGCGTAGGGGCCCCAGCCGGTGGTGCCGCGGGCGTCCGTGAGCGTGGCGGTGCTGGATCCCGCGTGCACGTAGGAGAGCGAGAAGTCGACGTGGAGGGAGCGGTCGCGCGCGACGGCGTCGAGCGTCCACTCGGGATCCCACGAGGCGCCGCCGATGCCGTGCACCTCGAGCACGCTCTCGCCCACCATGGCGACGATCTCGTAGCCCCACGGCTTGAGGGCGCGCGCGCTGAGCACGCGCGGCCGGGCGTCGGGGAGGAGGCGGCGCGCGAGCGGGAGGTCGTGGATCGCGAGGCCGAGCACGCCGCCGGAGACCGCGGACGCCTGCTCCTCGAGGTCCGGCTCGCCCGCCTCGCGGCGCGCGGGTCGGCCGACGATCTCGGTGGCGGAGTCCTCGGAGTCGGGGTTCGGCGGGATGACGGCCGAGATGCGGACGGTGTGCGGCGCGCGGCCGGAGGCGTCCCACGCGGCGATGGCGTCGATCCACGCGGGGTCGAACGCGTGCATCGTCCCCACCACGACGGGCACCCCGTGCTCGGCGGAGGCGCGGGCGATGGCGCGGCCCTCCTCGGCGGAGACGGCCAGCGGCTTCTCGCAGAGCACGGCGCGCTTGCCGGCACGGCACGCGGCGATGACCTGCTCGGCGTGGAAGCGGTTCGGGCTGCCGATGACGACGACGTCGACGGCCGGATCCCGGATGAGCGCGTCCGCGTCGGTCGAGTGCCGGGCACCGGCCCGGGCGGCGACGCGCTCGGCGACGTCCGCGTCGACGTCCATCACGTGGACGACCAGGAAGCGGTCCGCCAGGCGCGCCAGGGTCGGCAGGTGGATGGCCTGCCCTACCGGTCCGGCCCCGATCAGGCCCACACCGAACACCTCTTCGCCCACGACGCCCTCGTCCCTAGCAATGCCCTACGCGCATCGAAAACTGATGCAGCGTTTACGGTTGAGTCACTGTACGTCCCGGCCCACGGGCGCACAAGGGGGAGGATCGACATCGTGACCGAGATGCGAAGCACGGCGACGACGCGCGGTGCGTCCGCCAGCGCCGCCGAGGGTCTTCCGCGCGATGCCGGGGATGAGAGCGCGGGCACGGCCCCGGGCGCGGGCGGCGGCGCGAGCGCGCGCGGACCGTACTCGACCGG
Source organism: Clavibacter michiganensis (assembly GCF_002151125.1). GTDB lineage: Bacteria > Actinomycetota > Actinomycetes > Actinomycetales > Microbacteriaceae > Clavibacter > Clavibacter michiganensis_C. The sequence goes on along the minus strand of NZ_MDJZ01000016.1, from coordinate 50,437 downwards.
CGTGCGGCGGCGCGCGGAGATCGTGGCGGCAGCCGTGCGCGTGTTCGGCGTCCGCGGCTACGGCGCAGCGACGATCAAGGAGATCGCCGACGAGGTGGGCGTCTCCCCCGCGGCAGTGCTCCGCTACTACCGCAAGGAGGAGCTGCTCACCGAGGTGCTCCGGCAGTGGGACCGCCAGCAGCCGTTCGTCTCCGAGGCCGCCCCGGGCCTCCCCGCGCTGCGCGCCTTCGTCGACCTGATGCGGTACCACGTGGAGCACCGCGGCTTCCTGGAGCTGTACCTCACGTTCGCGACCGAGACCAGCGACGCGACGCATCCGGCGCACGAGTACATGCGCGGCCGGTACGCGCGCACGATCTCGTCGATCCGCCGCGTCATGGGCGAGGCGATCGCGCTCGGGCAGGTGCCGCCGATGGACGACGCGACGCTCGACTACGAGGCCGCGTGCTTCCTCGCGATCCTGGACGGCCTCGAGATCCAGTGGATCCACAACTCGTCCTTGGACCTGCCGGCCCTCGTCGGCGAGTACGTGGAGCAGTTGATCGCGCGCTGGCGCGGGGGGACGCGGGCCGCGGTCCCGCCCGGATCCGCGTCCTGGGACTGACGTGGGCGCCCAGCGCCGCCGGGATCCCGAGCGCGCTCCGCGGGTGGTCCGCGTCCTCTGGATCGCGGGCTTCGGCATCGGCATCGGCACCGCCACCCACGTCCTCGACCTCGCGATCGGCGGGGCGGACGTCTACGCGGGCTTCCCCGCTGCGCTCCGGGCCTTCTGGATCTCGCTCACGGTGCTGGATCCGCTCGTGATCCTGCTGCTGGCCCGGCGCCGCCGCGCCGGGGTCGCGCTCGGCATCGCGGTGATCCTCGCGGACATCGCCGTCAACTGGACGGTGCTCGCCACCGTCGGCGGCATCCCCGCCTGGGGCGCGGTGGACCAGACGCTGTTCGCGATCCTGGTGGTGGCCACCGCGCCCGCGCTGCTCCGCTGGTGGCGACGGCCGGAGGCCGCGCGGCGCTAGTGCGCCGCCACGCCCTCCGGCAGCGGCTCCGCCGGGCGACGGACGAAGAACGACGCCACGATCGCGGCGAGCGAGATGAAGCCGCCGATCATGAAGGCCGCCTGCACGCCGGCCGCGGTCGCGGTGACCTCGGACCGGCCGTCGGCGAGGCCCGCGACCGTCGTGGTGGTGAGCACCGTGACGAACAGGGCCGTGCCGGCCGCGCCCGCGAGCTGCTGCATCGTGGAGACGGTCGCGCTGCCGTGCGAGTAGAGGCGCGGCGGCAGGGATCCGAGCGCCGAGGTGAGCAGCGGCGTGAACATGAACGCGAGGCCGGCGTTGAGCACCAGGTGCACCGCGATGACCCAGCCGATCGACGTGCCCTCGTGCAGCATCGTGGTCATGCCCCAGAGGGCGATGCTCACGACGATGGCGCCGGGGATGACGAGCGGGCGCGGGCCGACGCGGTCGAAGAGGCGGCCGACGATGGGCGACAGGATCGCCATGAGCGCGCCGCCGGGGAGCAGCAGCAGGCCGGTCTCGAGCGTGCCGAGCTGGAGCACGTTCTGCAGGTAGAGCGGCAGGACGATGAGGCTGCCGAACAGCGCCATCATGCTGACGCTGACCATGATGATGGCGACCACGAACGGGCGGCTGCGGAAGGTGCGGAGGTCCATGAGGGCCCGGTCCTCGCGCTGCAGCGAGACCTGGCGGGTGATGAACGCGGCGAGCGCGAGCACGCCGACCGTGATGGGGATCCACAGCGGCAGGGGCGCGTCGCCCTCGGCGGACTCGCCCAGGCTCGAGAGTCCGAAGATCAGTCCGCCGAACGCGAGCGTGGAGAGCACCACGGAGAGGATGTCGAACGGCAGCTTCCGCGGGGTCGTGAGGTTCGTGATCTTCCAGAGGCCGAGCGTCAGCGCGATGAGCGCGATGGGCAGCACGATCCAGAACATCCAGCGCCACGAGAGCGAGCTGAGGATGAGGCCGGACACGGTCGGGCCGATCGCCGGGGCGACCGCGATGACGATGGAGATGACGCCCATCAGCCGGCCGCGGCGGGCGGCGGGCACCAGGTTGAGGACGGTCGTGAACAGCAGCGGCATCATGATCGCCGTGCCGCTGGCCTGCACGATGCGGCCCATCAGCAGGATCCCGAACCCGGGGGCGATCGCGGCGATGAGCGTGCCGACGGAGAACAGCGTCATGGCGGCGCCGAACACCTGGCGGGTGGAGAAGCGCTGCAGGATGAAGCCCGTCGCGGGGATCACGACGGCCATCGTCAGCATGAAGCCGGTGGTGAGCCACTGCGCGGTGGCGGTGGTGATGTCGAGGTCGGCCATGAGGCTCGGCAGCGCCACGCTCATGATCGTCTCGTTGAGGATCACGACGAAGGCGGCGACGACGAGCAGGCCGATGACGAGCGGGGCGCCCTGCGGCAGGCGCTCGTCCTCGGGGGCGACGGCGCGGTCGGCGGCGGCGCGTCCGGAGCTCGGCAGGGTCGCGTCTTCGGGCGGGGTGGCGTCGCGCCGGGTGTCGGCGGAAGGCGGCGTGGTCATGGGATGTCTCCGGGGAGTGGATGGCGGGGCGCGCGCGACGCTGCGGAGCGGGGGACGATCCGGATGTCAGACTCGGACCATGTGGCAGTCTATGACACGAACGGCGGATCCGGCAGGTTGGATCCGCGGGAGGCGGATGACGGCATGGGCACGGTGAGCGAGACGACGGACACGGCGGAGGCCGCGAGCGCGGGCGGCGCGGGCACGAGCGCGGGCGGCGCGGCCGGCCTCCGCGAGCGGCGCCGCATGGCGACCACCACCGAGATCAGCGAGGCCGCGCTCGCCCTCTTCGAGCAGCGCGGCATGGCGGCCACGACGATCCACGACATCGCGCAGGCTGCGGGCGTCTCCGATCGCACGTGCTTCCGCTACTTCCCGAGCAAGGAGGAGTCGGTCCTCACGCTGCACCCCGTGTTCGACGCGCCGCTCGACGCCTGGCTCGCGGACGTCGACCGCGGATCCGCGCCGCTCCCCCAGCTCGAGGCCGTCTACGCGCGCGTGCTCGCGACCCTCGACGGCGACCTCTCCGCCATCGCCCACCAGCAGCTCCGCGTGCGCCGGCTCATGGCCGACGAGCCGCAGCTGCGGTCGACCGCGGTGTCGATCGACGCGGCCCGCTCGTGGGAGCTGGCCGGGCGGATGACGACGGCGTTCGGCGGCCGCATCACCGCCCAGGAGGCGCGGCTCGTCACCGAGCTCGCGGGCGTCGCGGTGCGCGCGGCCTTCGACGAGTGGGCGGATGCGCGCACGGCCGGCCTCGACGCCACCCTCGTCGCGTCGTACGCCGCGGTGCGCCGCCGGCTCCGCGACATCGCGGGCACGGGCGCTGCCTGAAGCGACGATCACCTCCAGGCGGTCCCGTCAGCTCCAGCGTCGCTGAAGCTGACGGCGCCCCTCAGCCGAACGCGCGCCGCGACGCGATCTCGGCGCCCGCGACCAGCGCACGGAGCTTCGCCCACGCCACGTCGGTCGCGACGAACTCGTAGCTCGCGAAGGTCGAGAGGCCGCAGTCGGTGCCGGCGATCACGCGGGTCGGGTCCCCGACGGCGTCGACGACCTCGAGGATCCGGTTCGCGATCACCTGCGGGTGCTCCAGGTAGTTGGTGGTCACGTCCACGACGCCGGGGATGAGCACGGCGCCGTCCGGCAGCGGGTGGGCGCGGAACGCCGGCGCCTCGTGCTGGTGCGCGGGGTTGCCGAGCGGGATGCTGAACGCGCCCACGTCCGCCCGATAGAGGTGCGGGAGCAGCACGTCGACGGGCACGTCGTCCTGGTGCGGGCCCTGCCAGTTGCCCCAGCACACGTGGAGGCGCACCATCTCGCGCGGGATGTCGCGGATCGCGTGGTTGAGCGCGTCGACGTGCAGGTCGACCGCGGCGAGGAACTCCTCGAGCGTGGCGTCGCCGAACTGGATCACCCGCTCCATCGCGAGGTCGGGCGCGTCGAGCTGCAGGACGTGGCCGCGCGCGACGATCGCGTCGTACTCGAGCTTGAGCTGGTCGGCGAGCGCGAAGACGTAGGCGCGGTCGTCGCCGTAGTGCGGGTTCGCGGCGTCGAGCAGGAGGGTCGTCGAGACGATCCCCGGGGTCGCCGCGGAGAAGAACGTGCCGGCGGGGCGGAGGCCCTGGTCGGCCTGCGCGGCGAGCTCGCGGTCGAAGCCGTCGAGGTCCTCCGTGATCCCGGCGAGCGTCGGGTCGTACGCGAGCAGGCCCTGCGCGACCGGCGGATCCCAGACCCGCGCGACGTCGGCGCCCTCCACGATCTGCTTCGCCTGGAACGCGGCGTACTCGGGGAACTTGAGCGAGTCGAGGGTGGGCTTCCGGTGCCCGGCGCCGCCGAAGCCGTCGATCCGCTCGAGCACGTAGGTCGAGAAGCCGACGCGCGGCACCTCGCCGTCGTTGACGACGTCGAGGCCGGTCTCGAGCTGGCGGCGCACGGTGTCGGCGACGGCGGACGCGGTCACCTCCGCCAGCTCGGCCGTGTCGAACGGGCGGCCCTGGTCGCGGGCGACGAGCAGGCGGGTCAGCTCCGGCGAGCGCGGGAGGCTGCCGGCGTGCGTGGTCAGGATGCGGTCGGTCATGCGGGCTCCTCGGGACGGGCGGACGGATGCGGTCGGAGGCGGACGGCCTCGAGTCGCCGCGCCCGCATCCACCCTGGCGGACGGCGCGGCGATCCGCGCGTCGCTCCGCCGGGCGGGGTGGTCCGCGTGCGCCGCTAGTACGGGCGGTACTGCGAGAGCGCGAAGAGGAGCCCGCCGACGACGAGCACCACGGCACCGGACGCGAGCGCGCCGAGCGCGCCCACCGCGATCCCTCCGCCGATCAGCCGCGGGCGCTCCGCCGCATGCCGCTTCGCGTCGCGGATCCCGCGCCGGACGGCCGCGATGCCGAGGATGCACGTGACGATCGACACCGCCGAGAACAGGATCACCCCGCTGTAGAGCTGCACCTCCCCGAGCAGCTGCACGAGCACGATCGACGCGACGACGCCCACCGGGCCGATGAGGCTCAGCCAGCCGAGCAGCCATGCGCGGGATCGCGGGCGGAGGGCGGTGTCGTGCGGATCCGTCATGGGTGCAGGGTATTCGCCAGCCGCGCCTCGCAGACGGCTGCGCGCCCCCGTCGCACTGCGCAGGGGCGCGCAGGTCTCACGTCACGCGATGCGGATCAGCTTCCGGTTCGCGAACTCGTCCACCGCGTGCCGGCCGAGCTCGCGGCCGGATCCCGAGCGCTTCACGCCGCCGAAGGGGAGCTCGGCCGCGTCGCCCAGCACGAGGTTGACCCAGACCATCCCGGCGTCGATGCCGTCGGCCACCCGCATGGCCTGCTCCGGATCCGTCGTGTAGACGTACGAGCCGAGGCCGAACGGGGTGTCGTTGGCGATGCGCACCGCCTCCTCCTCGTCGGCCACGCGGTAGAGCGCGGCGACGGGGCCGAAGAACTCCTCGCGGTAGGCGTCCATGTCGGGGGTCACGTCGGCGAGCACGGCGGGCGGGAAGAGGTTGCCGTCGGGCTCGCCGCTCGCGAGGAAGGTCGCGCCCTGCGCGACCGCCCGGGAGAGCTGCTCGGTGAGGCGCTCGGTCGCGGCGCGCGAGGAGAGCGGGCCGAGCAGGGTGCCGTCGGCCATCGGATCCGCGGGCTGGGCCGCCGTCAGCGCCGCCGTGAAGCGCGCGGCGAAGTCGTCGTAGAGGTGGTCGATCACGAGGAAGCGCTTGGCGCCGTTGCAGCTCTGGCCGTTGTTGTCGAGGCGCGCGGCGACCGCGTCCTGGACGACGGCGTCGAGGTCGTCCGTCGACAGCAGGATGAAGGGATCGGATCCGCCGAGCTCCAGCACGACCTTCTTCAGATGCCGGCCCGCGATCTCCGCGACGGCGGCACCGGCCCGCTCGGATCCCGTGACGGAGACGCCCTGCACGCGCGGGTCGGCGATGACGCCCTCGATCTGCGCGTTCGCGGCGAGCACGCTCACGTACACACCCGGGTCGGCGCCGAGCTCGGCGGCGGCATCGCGGTGCATGCGCTGGATCGCCTCGGCCGACTCCGGGCACTGCGGCGCGTGCTTGAGCAGGATCGCGTTGCCGGTGACGATGGCGGGAGCGGCGAACCGGGCCACCTGGTAGTACGGGAAGTTCCACGGCATGATGCCCAGCAGCACGCCGAGCCCGGTGCGGCGCACGAACGCGGATCCGGTGCCGTCGGAGAGCTCGATGGGCTCGTCGGCGAGGAACTCCTCGGCGTTCCGGGCGTAGTACGCGTGGATGTCCGCGGCGAAGTCGACCTCGCCGAGCGCCTGGTCGAGCGGCTTGCCCATCTCGCGCACGATGATCCGCGCGAGCTCGTCCCGGCGCTCCACGTGCAGCTCGGCGACGCGGGCGACGAGGGCGACGCGCTCGGCGATCGTGGTGCGGCGCGACCAGCCGCGGTACGCGCCCTCGGCGGCGGCGATCGCCTCCTGCAGCTCGGCGTCGGTGATCTCGGGGTGCTCGGCGATCCTCTCGCCGGTGGTGGGATCGGTGACGGCGTAGCTGCTCATGGGGGCTCCTCCTCGAACGCCGCGCGGGTCACGCGGGTGCGCCCACGATATCGAGCGGTCGCCATCCGCCGGGGTCGCGGTCGTCCTCGATGGCCCGGCCCGGTACCCGTCGTCAGCCGATGACCGGCCGGTCCTCCGGGTACTCGTAGAGGAGCGTGCGGCGGCGGATGGCGAGGGCCGACGCGAGCCCGATCGGGCCGACCCGCCCCGCGAACATGAGGGCGGCGAGCACGTACTTCCCGAACGGATCCAGCTCCTCGCTGAGCCCGACGCTCAGCCCGCAGGTCGCGAAGGCGGAGATGACCTCGAACAGGATGCGGTCGAGCGGCGCGTCGCTGACGGTCATGATCAGGGCCGTCGCGATGAGCACCAGGGTCGCACCGAGGAAGATCACGCTGATCGCCACGCGCAGGGCGGCGTCGGGCACCGTACGGCGGAACACGCGCACGTGCTTGTCGCCCTTGCCCTCCGCGGCGATCGCGAGGAACAGCAGCGCGATGGTGGTGACCTTGATGCCGCCCGCGGTGGACGCGGATCCGCCGCCGACGAACATGAGGGCGTCGGTGGCCAGGAGCGTCACCGGGTTCGACGCGGCGGTGTCGGAGATGGCGAACCCACCGCTGCGCATCATGGTCGACGCGAAGAGGCCGTGGACGAGCTTCTCGCCCGCGGGCAGGTCGCCGATGGTGGCGGCGTTCGACCACTCGAGCGCGGTCCACAGCACGGCGCCGAGGAGCAGCAGGCCGGAGGTCACGGTCACCGTCAGCTTCGCGTGCAGGTTCCACGCCCGGAACCGGGCGCGCTTGGCGATGAGCACCAGGAACACCGGGAAGCCGAGGCTCCCGATGAAGACGCCGACCATGAGCGGCACGATGATGAAGGGATCCGTGCCGAACTGCGCGAGACCGCCGGCGTGCGTGACGAAGCCCGCGTTGTTGAAGGCGGAGACCGCGTAGAAGACCCCGTGCCAGATCCCCGACAGGACGTCGCCGTCGCGCACGATGAACGCCGGCACGAGCGCCGCGGCGAGCACGGCCTCCACGCCGAACGTCGTGAGCACGACGATCTTCAGCAGCGACTGCACCTCGCCGAGCCGGTCGGTGCCGATGCCCTGCTGCGCCATGATCCGCCCGCGCACCCCGAGCTTGTGCGTGACCGCGCGGGACAGCAGCAGCGCGATGGTGACGATGCCGAGGCCCCCGACCTGCACCCCGGCCAGGATGACGACCTGCCCGAGGAACGACCAGTGGGTCGCCGTGTCCACGGTGACCAGCCCCGTGACGGTCATCGCGGAGACGGCCGTGAACACGGCGTCGACCAGGGGCGTGCGGGATCCGTCGGCCGTCGCGGCGGGCAGGCTCAGCAGCACCGCGAACACGACGACGGCGAGCAGGAAGATCCCGAGCGCGACGAGGGCGGGTGACCGGCGGAGGAGGCTCCCGGAGGACAGCCTGACGGGGAACGGCCCGCGAGAGCCGTCCGCGCGCGTGTCCCGTCCGCCGATCACCGGGGCATCAGGCGCGGGCGCGCCCGTGCTGCCGGTTGCGGATCCCGAGGATCGTGCCGCCGACGATCGCGGCGACGAGCGACCCGACGAGCACGCCGACCTTCACGACGTCGTCCTGCGGGCTGCCGGATCCGTAGGCGAGCTCGCCCACGAGGAGCGAGACCGTGAAGCCGATGCCGGCGACGAACGACAGGCCGAGCACGTCGATCCACCTGAGGGTCGGGTCGAGGCGGATCCCCGGCAGGCGCGTCACGAGGAGCGCCGCCCCCGTGATGCCGACGGCCTTGCCGACCACGAGCGCGACGATGATGCCGAGGGCGACGCTGTCGGCGAGCGACGCGGTGAGCCCCTCGAGGCCGCCGACGGCGACGCCCGCGGAGAAGAACGCGAAGACCGGCACGGCGACGCCCGCGGAGACGGGGCTCCACCGCTCGGCGAAGTGGTGTGTGAGCGGGTGGCGCTCCTCGTGGCCGGACGCGTCGCGGTGCGTGACGCCGGCGCGCTTGGTAGCGATGGCCGGGACGAGCAGGCCGAGCGCGACGCCGGCGATGGTGGCGTGGATCCCGGACGCGTGCACGAGCGCCCACGCGGCGAACCCGAGCGGGATGAGCAGGTACCAGGCGCGGACCCCGCGCTGCACGAGGAACCCGAACGCGGCGAGCGGCACGAGGGCGAGCAGCAGCGGCACGAACGCGATGCTGGCCGTGTAGAAGACGGCGATGATCGTGATCGCCAGCAGGTCGTCGACCACGGCGAGCGTGAGCAGGAAGGTCCGTAGCGCCGGCGGCAGGCGCTTGCCGACGACGGCGATCACGGCCACCGCGAACGCGATGTCGGTCGCGGCCGGGATCGCCCAGCCCTGCAGCGCCTCCGCGCCGGCGTCGCGGTTGATGAGCGCGAAGATGCCGGCGGGCACGATCACGCCGCCGACCGCCGCCGCGATGGGCAGGGCCGCGACGCGGGGGTCGCGGAGGGATCCGGCGACGAACTCCTGCTTGAGCTCGAGGCCGACCACGAAGAAGAAGATCGCGAGCAGGCCGTCGGCGGCCCACGCGCCCACGCTCAGGTTCAGATGGAGGGACTCGGGGCCGAAGGAGAAGTCGCGGACCCGGTCGTAGAGGTCCACCGCGGGGCTGTTGGCGATGACGAGCGCGAGCACGGTCGCGATGAGCAGCAGGATCCCGCCGGTGGTGTCGCGGCTGAGGAACCGCGAGAGGCGGGCGCCGCGACCGGACGGGGCCGGCGCGTGGGGAGGGGCGGGCAGGGGTGCAGAGGAGGTCATGGGGTCTTCCGTCGACGAGCGTGAGCGGGGATGCGATCCCGCTCCGGTGTCGGGGTCGACGGGAGCGGGCCTAGGCGGCAGGCGGCGGGCAGCCGGCGATCTCGCCGTGCGCGTTGCTGCCCCACAGGCTCATCCAGCCGTTCGTGCCGGAGGTGCGCTTGGTGAGGAGGAGCCGGTTCGGGAACGCCTGCTGGCCGACGCGGGCGCGTCGGGTCACATGGACGATCGGGTCCCGCTGGAGCATGCGACCAGGCTAGCGCGCGTGCCTGCGCGCGTGCCGGTCCGGGAGATGACGACGAGGGGCGCGGGACCCACGGTCCCGCGCCCCTCGCGATCGGCTGCGGACTAGCCCGCGGCGACCGCCATCTCGTTCGGCGTGACCTCGAGCGTGGCGCTCGAGAGCACCTCGCCGGTGGTCAGGTCGACCGCGTGGACGGCGTCCGCGGACGGCTCGCTCACGTAGCCGATGCCGTCGGCGACGACGATGGAGGGGTGCGGATCCTGCCACTCGGCGGGGCCCTCCCACGCGTCCATGACGGGGAACGCGTCGGTCAGCTCGCCGGTCGCGGGGTCGAGCACGTGGATCTGCCCGTCGGAGGCGATGATGTACGCCTTCTCGTCCGGGCCGCGCGCGACGTCGCGGAAGGTGTATCCCACGCCCTCGGGCATGTCCACGACCTCGTAGGTCTTCGCCTCGGTGTCGATGAGGGTCAGGGCCTCGAGCAGGTAGCCCTCGGCGTCGCGGTCGGACTTGTAGTCGCCGACGATGATCGGGCTGGTCTCGCTCACGTAGGCGTTGCCCATGCGGCCGTACGGCTGGTCCGGTGCGGTGAGCTTCGTGATCTCGCCGTCGTCGTAGAGCAGCGCGCCGTCCTCGCAGCCGAAGACGACGACCTCGCCGGCCGCCGTGCCCTCGCCGTGGACGCCGGGGCACTGGTCGCTCTGCGCGATGACCGCGCCGGACGCGTCCCTCGCCTCGATGCCGTTCCGGCCGTCGGCGTTCCCGACGGTGGTGAGGAAGGTGCCGTCCTCGAGCACGATCGAGACGCCGTGGTGCGCCTCGACGCCCTCGATGGTCTCCGTCTCGGGCATGCCGTCGGTGGACGCGAGCGCTGCGGTGTCGAAGATCGTGGTGTCGCTCGTGCCGTCGGCGTAGAGGATCGTCTTGCCCGCGTGGCGGACGACGTGGCCGGGGGTGTCGGCCTCGAAGACGGTGTCGGTCAGCTCGGCCTCGTCGGCGCTGCCGGCCGCGGTGTCGAGCACCTGGAAGCCGTCGCCCATCGTGACCATGACGTGACGGTCGTCGCCCGCGGGGTTGAGGCGGGTGAACTCCTCGGAGTCGAAGTCCGACACGGTCTCGAGGGTCTCGCCGTCGAGGACGAGGATGCCGCCCTCGTAGGAGACGGCGAGGCGGGGTCCGGCTGCCTCACCGGATCCGGCCGCGGCTCCGGAGGAGGGGGAGCCCTCCGGGGCGGGGGTGGAGCAGGCCGCGAGCGTCGCGGCGAGTCCCAGGGCGACGGCGGCGACGCCGGTCCGTCGGAGGCGTGGGGTGCGCATGGTGGTTCCTTCTCTGTGTGATGGATCGCAGGCGCTCAAGGGGAGAGCCCGGTGGCGATGCGCTGCGTGTTGACGCGCATCATGGAGAGGTAGTCGGGGGCGCCGCCCTCGGGCCCCGTGAGGGACTCCGTGAACAGCTCGACCACCTCCACGCGGATGTCGGCCTCGCTCGCCAGCGCCTGCACGAGGCGGTCGGGCGACGAGGACTCCGCGAAGATCGTGGGGACGCCGGTCTCCTCGACCGCCGACACGAGGTCGGCGAGGTCGCTGGCGGAGGGTGCGGCGAGGGTGGTGCCGCCGGGGATCACGGCGCCGACGACCTCGAAGTCGAAGCGGTCGGCGAGGTACCCGAAGACGTGGTGGTTGGTGACGAGCGCGCGGCGCTCCGCGGGGATCGCGGCGAAGGCGTCGGTCATCTCCGCGTCGAGCGCCTCGAGCTCGCCGCGGTAGGCGGCCGTGCGTTCGGCGAGGCTCTCGGGATCCACCCCGTCGACGCCTGCGAGCGCGGGCTCGAGCGCGTCGACCACGTCGACCATGCGGGCGGGATCCGTCCAGAAGTGGGAGTCCGGCATGCCCGCGGCGTCGCCCTCGCCGTAGTCGAGGACCTCGATGGCGTCGCCCGCCACGAAGGTCGGCACGTCGGAGGCGGAGGCGGAGTCGAGGTGCTGCTGCAGGCCCTCCTCGAGGCCGAGGCCGTTGGAGACGACGAGGTCGGCGGAGCGGAGGCCGGCGGCCTGCTGCGCGGAGATCTCGAAGGAGTGCGGATCCGCGTTCGGCTTCATCAGCGTCACGACCTCCGCCTCCTCGCCGACGAGCTCCTCCACCACGTCGCCGAGGATGTTCGTCGAGACGTAGACGGTCGGCCGGTCCTCGCCCGCGGCCGTGCAGCCCGTGAGCCCGAGGGCGGTGGCGGCCGCGGCGGCCGTCGCGGCGAGCGCCGTGCGGATCCCGCGCGCGCTCATCGGCCGGTCTCCGCGGTGAACGCCGGCTCGGTCGCGGTGTCGAAGGTGCGGGAGACGCGGGCGCCGTCGGCGAAGTCGATCTCGTGCAGGCGCCGCTCGACCGGGCCCGCGAGGTAGGCGCGCTGCTGGTCGGCCACGAGGGTCGGGATCCGGCCGGCGGCCAGCGAGTCGGCCACGAGGGGCCCGGTGTCGGCGAGCACGGCGCCGTCGACCGCGGACATCACGAGCACGCGGCCGTCCGTCGTGAGGGCGAGCAGGTGGTCGTCGGCGTCGTCGACGGCCGTCACGTGCACGAGCGGAGCGGGAGCCGGCAGCAGCGTCCAGGCGCGCTCGCGGGTGTCGAGCAGCCAGATGCCCTGGTCGCCCGCGAGGCCCGCGACCGTCGGCCGGCCCTCGCGGTTGTCGAAGTCCGTGGCGGGCGGCGCGGTGGCGCCCTCGGGGTAGGGGATCCGCTCGACCGCGAGCTCGTCGTCCGTCACGGAGGCGAGGAGCGCGCCGTCCCCGCAGCCGACGACGGCGCCGACGCGCGTCGTGATGGTGCCCGCGGGATCCGGGCACGGCTCGACGAGGCCGGTGCGCTCGCCCTCGGCCGTGTACCCGGCGACGGTGGCGTCCGTGCCCTGCCCCTCGGTGACGAGCGCGGCGGATCCGAGGGGCACGACCATGCCGGGGCCGGGCTCGCCGTCGAGGCGGAACGACTCCTCGACCTCGCCCTTCGACAGCGCCTCCGTGTCGAGCAGCACGGCCTCGCCGGAGTCGGGGAAGAAGAGGCCCGTGCCGCCCGTGGTCGACAGGTTGGTGGTGGCGACCGTCGCGGTGCCCGCGCCCTCGACGGTGCCGAGGAGGCGCGGATCCTTGCGGTAGTAGTGGAAGTGGTCGACGTGGTCCCAGGTCCAGACGCCGCTGTCGACGATCTCGACGCCCGCGGCGGTCTGGGCGAGGAGGTAGCGGCCGTCCGTGGTCATGGCGGTCGGTGCGCCGATGGAGCCGAGGTCGGCGACCGACTCGTCGAGCAGGTCGAGGTGCGTGACGGCGCCGGCGGGGTCGATCGACGTCAGGCCGAGGCGCGGCTCGGAGAGCTCGGCGGCGCCCGCGACGGCGCCGTGGCCCTCCCCCTGCTCGTCGGCGGTCGGATCCGCGGGCGGCGCGTCGGCGGGAGCGGTCGAGCAGGCGGTGAGGGCGAGCGCGAGGGCGGCCAGGAGTGCGGGAGCGGTGGTGCGGGAGCGCACGGGGTCCTCTCGGTGGGGATGGATGGGCGGGTCGCGGCGGTCGTCCGCCGCGGAGGTCAGGGGGTGGGGGCCACGGATCCGGCGGTCGGGCCCGCGACGACGGGATCGCGGTCGGCGGCGCGGTCGGTGCCGTCGCGGTCGGCCGCACCGCGCGCGCTCCCCCGGCCCCGCGCACGCAGGGCCGTGAGTCCTGCCCGCGCGATCCCCGAGAGGGCGGCGAGGGCGATCGCGGTGGCCGCCACCGACGCGCCGGCCGCCGTCGCCGCGTGCCAGGAGACGAGGAGCCCCACGAACACGGCCGCGACGCCGAGCGCCGCCGCGAGCGCCATGCGGGTCGGGATCCGCGCGGTCCAGTGACCGGCCGCGACGGCCGGCGCGAGCAGCAGGCCGACGACCAGCAGGGATCCGACGGCCTGGTACGACGCGACGACCGCGAGCGTCACGAGCCCCACGAGCGCCGCCTGCGCCGAGCGGGGGCCGAGGCCGAGCACCGACGCGATGCGCGGATCCAGCGCGAGCGCCACGAGCGGCCGGTGGAACGCCCACGCCACGGCGAGGCCCACGACGGCCGCGCCGGCGAGCAGGGCGATGTCGACGGGCGCGATGGCGAGGATGTCGCCGAAGAGGATCGCGGTCGCGTCCGTGGCGAAGCTGCCGGAGTGGGAGATCACCACGACGCCGAGCGCGAGCATCGCGACGAACAGCAGGCCGATGCTCGTGTCGTAGGACAGCCGGCCGCGGCGCTGCAGGGCGGCGATCCCGAGGCTCATCGCGACCGCGCTCAGCGCGCCGCCCACGAGCACGGGCAGCCCGAGGACCGTGGCGAGCGCCACCCCGGGGAGCATCCCGTGGGCGAGCGCCTCCCCCAGGAAGGCCATGCCGCGGATGACGACCCACGTGCCGACGACCCCGCAGAGGATCGCGACCAGGGCGCCGCCGAGGAGGGCGCGCTGGAGGAAGTCGAGCGCGAACGGCTCGAGGATTCCGCGGGTGAGGAACGACACGATCGCCGACCCTAGTCGAGAATGAGAACGCTTATCAAATGCGTAGTATCGGACGCATGCCCTCGTCGACGACCACCGCGCCCGCCGCCGTCCTGCGGGGGATCCGCGTCGACCTCGGCGGCCATCGCGCCCTCGACGGCGTCGACCTCGACCTCATGCCGGGCGCGCTGACGGTGATCGCCGGACCGAACGGGGCCGGCAAGTCGACCCTGCTGGAGGTGGTCGCCGGGACCCGTCCGCCCAGCGCCGGCACGCGCACCGCCGCCGATGCGGCGGCCTTCGTCCCGCAGCGGACGGCCGTCTCCGACCGGCTCCCCGTCACCGTCCGCGACGTCGTGACGGTCGGGGCGTGGGGGCGCGCGCACCGCTGGCGCCGCCTCGACCCCGCCGCGCGCCGCGCCGTCGACGACGCGCTCGACCGCCTCGGCCTGATCCCCCTCGCGTCGCAGGGATTCGCCGCGCTCTCGGGCGGGCAGCGGCAGCGCACGCTGCTCGCGCAGGGGCTGGCCCGCGGCGCCGGCCTCCTGCTCCTCGACGAGCCGACCACCGGCCTCGACACCGCGAGCGCGGAGCGGATCCGCGCGATCATGCGCTCCGAGGCGGCCCGCGGCGTCGCCGTGGTGTGCGTCTCGCACGACCGCGCGGTGATCGGCGACGCCGACCGCGTGCTGCGCCTGGAGGACGGGCGCGTCGTCTCGGACACCGCGCGCTGAGCGTCCGCGGATCGGCCGATCGGCCGATCCGCCGTCGACCGCGGCCCCGGCCTCGGTCAGGGGCCGGCGCCGGCGCCGTCCTCCCTAGTGACCCGCGCCGAGCTCCCCCGCGAGGCGGCCGTGCATGGCCGCGGAGGACGCGTTCATCCCGCTGATGACGGCCCGCTTGCCGTGGCGCTCGTACTTGTAGGTGATGGCGTCGAGCGCGGCGACCGTGGAGGCGTCCCACACGTGGGATCCGGTCATGTCGATGACGACGTCCTCCGGGTCGCCCGCGTAGTCGAACTGGGTGGTGAGGTCGTTGCTGGAGGCGAAGAACAGCTCGCCGACGACGGCGTAGTGCGCGACCGGGACGCCGTCCTCGCCCGTGCGCTCCGTGCGCTCGACCGTGGCGAAGTGGGCGACGCGGCGCGCGAACACGATCATCGCGGCGATCACGCCGATGATCACGCCGATGGCGAGGTTGTCGGTGAGGACCACGACGACCACCGTCAGCACCATGACGAGCGTCTCGCCGAGCGGCATGCGGCGCAGCGTCGACGGCCGGATGCTGTGCCAGTCGAAGGTGCCGACCGAGACCATGATCATCACGGCCACGAGCGCGGCCATCGGGATGATCGCGACGACGTCGCCGAGGCCCACCACGAGGATCAGCAGGAACACGCCCGCGAGGAACGTGGAGATGCGGGTGCGGGCGCCGGACGCCTTCACGTTGATCATCGTCTGGCCGATCATCGCGCAGCCGCCCATGCCGCCGAAGAGGCCCGAGAGGATGTTCGCGCCGCCCTGGCCGAGCGTCTCGCGGGTCTTGCGCGACGGGGTGTCGGTGATGTCGTCGACGAGCTTGGCGGTCATCAGCGACTCGAGGATGCCGACGAGCGCGACGGCGAGGGCGTACGGCGCGATGATCTGCAGCGTCTCGAGGGTGAGCGGCACGTCCGGGATGAACAGCGTCGGCAGGCTGTCGGGCAGCGCGCCCTCGTCGCCCACGGTCGGCACGGCGAGCGCGGTGACGACGACGGCGACGGTGATCACCACGATCGCGATGAGCGGCGCGGGCACGGCCTTCGTGAGGCGCGGCATGACGACCATGATCACGATGCCGACGGCGACCAGCGGGTAGACGAGCCACGGCACGCCCACCAGGTTCGGGATCTGCGCGGAGAAGATGAGGATGGCGAGCGCGTTGACGAACCCGACCATGACGCTGCGCGGGATGAAGCGCATGAGCTTCGCGACGCCGAGCAGGCCGAGGACGATCTGCAGGAGCCCGCCGAGGATGACGGTGGCGATGAGGTGGTCGAGGCCGTGGTCGCGGACGAGCGGGGCGACGACGAGCGCGATGGCGCCGGTGGCCGCGGTGATCATGGCGGGCCGGCCGCCGAGGAACGAGATGGCGACGGCCATCACGAACGACGAGAACAGGCCGACGCGCGGGTCGACCCCGGCGATGATCGAGAACGAGATCGCCTCGGGGATGAGCGCCAGCGCGACGACGAGGCCGGCGAGCACCTCGCGGCTCAGCAGTCGCGGGCTCCTCAGCGCCTCGAGGACGGTGGGGCTGGGATGGCGGACCGCGGGCGTGCGGACGGCGGGCGCGGGCGTGGCGGTCATGTCGACTCCGAGGGAGGAAGAGGAGGGAGCTGGCCCGGGCGCCCTCGTGAGGCGCGTCCCGGTGCGGCTGGCTGGGAGGATGGCGTCGGCCGTCAGGCCGCACCGAACACCCTATCCTGACGTGAGGGTAGGGTCGAAGCGACCGGGAGGACGGGCGATGACCGCGTCGGAGAACGTCACCACCATGCACATCGGCGAGATCGCCGAGCGCACCGGGCTGTCCCATCGGACGATCCGCCACTACGACGAGATCGGCCTCCTCCCCGCCTCGGGACGCACGGAGGGCGGCTTCCGCCTCTACACGCAGGAGGACCTCGACACCCTCATGCTCATCCGGCGGATGAAGCCGCTCGGCTTCTCCCTCGAGGAGATGCAGGACCTCCTGCGGGTGGTCGAGGGCCTCGCCGACGCGGACGCCCCCGCCGCCGTGATGGCGGACCGCCGCGACGCGCTGGCCGCGTTCATCGCCGAGGCGGAGCAGCGCCGCGCGAAGCTGGTCGACCAGCTCGCGCAGGCGGACGAGTTCCTCGGGATGCTCCGCCGGCGCTGAGCTTCGGGCGCGGGCGCGGGTGCGGATCCGCTCAGTGGCCGGAGCCGAGTTTGCCCGCGAGGCGGGTGTGCATGGCGGTGGACGCGGCGTTCATGCCGACGATCTCGACCTCCTTGCCGTGCTGGTGGTACTTGGTCGTGATGGCGTCGAGCGCGGCGACCGTGGAGGCGTCCCAGACGTGGGATCCGCTCATGTCGATGAGGATCCGGTCGGGGTCGCCCTTGTAGTCGAACTGCGTGGTGAGGTCGTTGCTGGAGGCGAAGAACAGCTCGCCGTCGACCTCGTAGTGCGCGGTCTCGGCGCCCGTGGAGTCGGTGCTGACGCGGCGGTCCACCGTGGCGAAGCGCGCGACCCGGCGGGCGAAGACGATCATCGCGACGACCACGCCCGCGACCACGCCGATCGCGAGGTTGTGGGTGGCCACGACGATCACGACGGTGAGCACCATGACGGCGGTCTCCCCGACCGGCATGCGCTTCAGCGTCGACGGGCGGATGCTGTGCCAGTCGAAGGTGCCGACGGACACGATGATCATCACCGCGACGAGGGCGGCCATGGGGATGATCGCGACGACGTCGCCGAGCCCGACGACGAGGACGAGGACGAAGACCCCGGCGAGGAACGTCGAGATGCGGGTGCGCGCACCGGACGCCTTCACGTTGATGAGGGTCTGGCCGATCATCGCGCAGCCGCCCATGCCGCCGAAGAAGCCGGAGAGCACGTTCGCGGCGCCCTGGCCCCACGCCTCGCGGGTCTTGTGGCTCGGGGAGTCGGTGATGTCGTCGACGAGCTTGGCGGTCATCAGCGACTCGAGGATCCCGACCACGGCCATCGCGGCGGCGTACGGCGCGATGATCCGGAACGTCTCGAAGGTGAGCGGCACGTCCGGGAGGAACAGCGACGGGAGGCTGCGCGGCAGCTCGCCCTCGTCGCCGACGCGGGGCACGCCGATGCCCAGCACGATGACGGCCGCGGTGAGCAGCACGATCGCGACCAGCGGCGCCGGGACGACCTTGGTGAGCCGGGGCATGGACACGATGATCAGGAGCCCGACCGCGACCAGCGGGTAGACGGCCCACGGGACGCCGACGAGCTGCGGAAGCTGCGACGTGAAGATGAGGATCGCGAGCGCGTTGACGAACCCGACCATGACCGAGCGCGGGATGAAGCGCATGAGCTTGGCCACGCCGATCACGGCGAACAGCACCTGGAAGACGCCGGCGAGGATCACGGTGGCGATGAAGTAGTCGAGGCCGTGTTCGCGGGCGACCGGCGCGATCACGAGCGCGATGGCGCCGGTGGCCGCGGTGATCATGGCGGGCCGGCCGCCGAGGAACGCGATCGAGACGGCCATCACGAACGACGAGAACAGGCCGACCCGCGGATCCACGCCCGCGATGATCGAGAACGAGATCGCCTCGGGGATGAGCGCGAGGGCGACCACGAGCCCGGCGAGGACCTCGCGGCTGAGCATGCGCGGGTCCTTCAGCGCCTGGAGGACGGTGGGGCCGGCGGGTGGTCGGTGCCGGACCGGCGTGAGGGTCGCGGTGCGAGAGGGCATGGGGGTGCTCCGTTCTGTCGCGGGCTTCGCGCCCGCTCTGATGAGGACTGGGCGCGTCGATGCGCGGATCGGGGGCGGCCGTGACGACGACGTGGCCGTGGGGCAGCGGGGGAAGGGGGTGGAGCCGGGCTCCCGCACGCTACCCTAACGTAAGAGGAGGGTTGCCGTCGCGTCGGCAGCCGAGAGGAGAGCCGCGACCATGGGGGCAGAGGAGCCGACCGCGTCCGACCCGCCGCCCGCTGCGGCGACCCCCACGGCGCTGCGACGCCCCTCCCTCGCCGACGTGGCGTCGCTCGCGGGAGTCTCGAAGCAGACCGTCTCCCGGGTGGTGAACGGCAGCGCGTCCGTGCGGCCGGAGACGCGCGCCCGGGTGGCCACCGTGATCCGCGACCTCGGCTACCGCCCCGACGAGACGGCGCGCGCCCTCGCCACCGGCAGGCGGGAGTCGATCGGGATCCTCGTGCTCGGCCGCCCGGCCCACGAGAACGCGGCCGTCCGCGACGCGCTCCGGCACGAGGCGGACGCCGCCGGGGTGCGCACGGTCGTCGCGGGATCCGACGGGGAGCGCCGCGACGACGTCGAGCGGGCGTTCGCGGACCTCGCGGGCGAGCGGCCGGCCGTGATCGTCGTCATCGGCAGCTCGCCGTGGTCGCGGGCGGCCGCCGAGGCGGTCGTCCCCGGCACCCCGCTCGTCCACGCGGACGACGCGCCCGGGGATCCCGCCGCCGACCCCCAGCGCGCCGCCGCGCGCGCCGCCACCGAGCTCCTCCTCGCGGCCGGCCACACGCGCGTCGGCCACGTCACGGGGCCCGCCTGCTCGGGGATCGCCCGGCGCCGCGCCGCCGGATGGCGCGACGCCATGCGGGCCGCCGGCCTGCCCGTCTTCGCGATCGAGGAGGGCAGCTGGTCCGAGCGCACCGGCTACGAGGCCACCCGGCGGCTCATCTCCCGGTGCGCCGTCACGGCCGTCCTCGCGGCCAGCGACGCGACCGCGATGGGCGCCCTGCACGCCGCCCGCGACGCCGGAGAACCGCCACCTGAGCGCATCAGCGTCGTGGGCATGGGAGACTCGCCCATGTCCGCGCACTGCGCGCCGCCGCTCACCACCGTGAGACTGGACCTCGCCGCCCTCGGCCGATCCCTGTTCGACCGGGCGCGAGACGGCACCAGCGCGACGCGCGTCGCGTGCGCCCTCGTCGTCCGCGACTCGGTGCGGCACCACCCGTCCTCACCGGCGGGCCCCTGAACATCACCGGAGGCACCGTCTCCACGCACGAACCGCGCGAGCACGATCCGCGCACCTCGGCATCACCCGCACGACCAGACCAGAAAGGCACCATGCCTCCCACGCCCCACGCCCACGCCCTCGACATCGCCAAGCCCGGGCGCCTGCCCCGCGGCGGCCTGCGCGTCACGCCCCTCGGCGGCCTCGGCGACGTCGGCCGCAACATGACGCTGTTCGAGTACGAGGGCGAGCTGCTCATCGTCGACTGCGGCGTCCTCTTCCCCGAGGAGAGCCAGCCCGGCATCAACGTGATCCTCCCCGACTTCAGCACCCTCCGCGGGCGCCTCGACAAGATCACCGGCATCGTGCTCACGCACGGCCACGAGGACCACATCGGCGGCGTCCCCTACCTCCTGCAGGAGCGGCCCGACATCCCCGTCATCGGATCCCGCCTCACGCTCGCGTTCATCAGCGCGAAGCTCGAGGAGCACAAGATCAAGCCCGTCACGCGCCAGGTGAAGGAGGGCGACCGCATCGACGCGGGCAAGTTCGACCTCGAGTTCGTCGCCGTGAACCACTCCATCCCGGACGGCCTCGCCGTCGCGATCCGCACCGGCGCCGGCATGGTCCTGCACACGGGCGACTTCAAGATGGACCAGTTCCCGATGGACCGCCGCCTCACCGACCTCGGCGCCTTCGCGCGCCTCGGCGAGGAGGGCGTGGACCTCTTCCTCACCGACTCGACGAACGCGGAGGTCCCCGGCTTCACGACCGCCGAGAAGGACCTCACGCCCGCCATCGAGAAGGTGTTCCGCACGGCGCCGAAGCGCATCGTCGTCTCCAGCTTCGCGAGCCACGTGCACCGGATCCAGCAGGTGCTCGACTCCGCCGAGCAGTACGGCCGCAAGGTCTCGTTCGTGGGCCGCTCGATGGTCCGGAACATGAAGATCGCCTCCGACCTCGGATACCTGCGCATCCCCAAGGGCCTCGTCGTCGACCTCAAGGCGCTGAACAAGCTGCCGGACGACAAGGTCACGCTCATCTGCACGGGCTCGCAGGGCGAGCCGATGGCCGCGCTCAGCCGCATGGCGCGCCGCGAGCACATCATCGAGGTGGGCGAGGGCGACACGATCCTCCTGGCCAGCTCCCTCATCCCCGGCAACGAGAACGCCATCTACGGCGTGATCAACGGCCTGATCCGCTGGGGCGCCGACGTCGTGCACAAGGGCAACGCCAAGGTGCACGTCTCCGGCCACGCCAGCGCCGGCGAGCTCGTCTACTGCTACAACCTCGTCAAGCCCCGCAACGTGCTGCCCGTGCACGGCGAGTGGCGCCACCTCGTCGCCAACGCCGCCCTGGCCGAGAGCACGGGCGTGAAGAACGCGCTCGTCATCGAGGACGGCGTCAGCGTCGACCTCGTGAACGGCCGCGCGTCGATCTCCGGTCGCGTGCCCGCGCCCTACGTCTTCGTCGACGGCATGACCATCGGCGTCGCGACCGAGGAGGCGCTCGAGGAGCGCCGCACGCTCGCCGCCGAGGGGCAGATCACCGTGCTCGGCATCTTCGACGAGAAGGAGCAGAAGCTCATCCACCCGGCCGAGCTCATCACGCGCGGCTTCGTCGAGCACGACGGCTGGATCCCGGAGGCCGAGGCCGCCATCAGCACCGCGCTCAAGAACGCGGCCGCCAAGCGCCACCTCGACGGCGTCGCCGCCGAGCGCGCCATGAGCGACGGCCTGCAGCGCTGGCTCCAGCGCCGCCACCGCCGCACGCCCGTGGTCACGGTCATCGTGGTGGACGCCGACTAGCAGGACCCGCGAGACGGGGAGGGGCGCGTGCGGGGCTGAGCCCGGCACGCGCCCCTCGTCCTCGACACGGCACCCGTCGGGAGAGGAAGGCGAACCGATGAGGGCTCTCGCACGGTGGCTGCATCCGCTTCTGCTCGGTGGTGCGTGGGGGAGTGTCTGGGCCGCCGTCACGGCATGGCGCGAGGGCCGGATGGAGGCAGCGCCGTCCCTCTCGTGCGCGGCGGTCGTCGCGGGATGCGCCGCGATCCCGGCGCTCGCCTTCGCCTCACGACCGCTCGTGGCGTACTTCTTCGGCTCGTCCCGTCGGACCTTCGCCGTCATCCTGCTCGTCGTCATCGCCGTCGGAGGACCGCGCCTGACCCTCTCGCCCGAGGTCGTGATCGATGCCGTGACCCTGGCGGTCGTGTCCGTCCTGATCGCGGCCGTGTCGGCTGGCGCGGCGAGGTACGCGCTACGGCGCCAGACGCCCGACTCGCCCGAGGGCCTGGACAGCGCGTGATGACGGCGTGACGCCCGGGCACCCGGCGGGACCGGCGGATGCCCTGCGCCTGATCGGCAGCGCGCCTGATCGGCAGCGCGCCTGATCGGTAGCGTCGGAGCATGGATCACGAGGGGCGCGCGGGGCTGACGGCCGCCGTCGCCGACCTCCTCGGGCGGCCGGTCGCGGCGCTCGAGGGCGTCGTCCGCGAGCCGCTCGAGTACGACGCGTTCCTCGCGCACCGGACGGTGGCGCGGATCCGCGGCCTCGCCCGCCTCGACGACGGCGCCGCCCTGCCGTGGACGCTCGTCGAGAAGCGCACGGAGGGGCTCGCGCTGGCCGTCCCGTACCTCGTCGCGAACGGCGCACGGGAGCTGGCCGCCTACCGGTCGGGGCTGCTCGACGCGCTGCCGGCGGGGATCCGCGCGCCGCGTGCGCACGGGACGCTGCGGGATCCCTCCGGCGGCGTCACCGTCTGGATCGAGGAGGTGCGGCACCTCGGGCCGCGGCCCCTCGACCGCGCCGACCTGCTCGCCGCCGCGGAGGCGCTCGGTGCGCTCGCGGGGCGGTGGCTGGGGCGGCCGCCGGAGGATCCGTGGCTGTTCACCGGCTGGATCGACCGGCACGCGCAGCCCGAGGCGGCGGCCGACGGCGCGCGGATCCTGGCGGCGGCCGGGCCCGTCGCGCGCTCCCGGCTCGGTGCGCGCGTCCCTGCGGCCGCGCGGCTGCTCGCCGGACAGGACCGCGTGCGCGCCGCGCTCGAGGACCTGCCGCGGACGCTCTGCCACCACGACGCGACCGGCGCCAACGTGTTCCGCGACGCGGACGGGATCGTCCTCATCGACTGGGAGTCCGTGGGGCCGGGACCGGTGGGCGCCGACCTCGCGTCGCTGCTGTGCTCGTCCGTGCGGCGAGGCGACGCGTCCGCCGCGGACGTGGCGGCCGTGCGCGACGAGGCCGTCGACCGCTACGGGCGGGGGATCCGCTCGGCCGGCTCGCACGTGCCGACGGACGTCGTGCGCCGCGGCCTCGACGCGTCGATGGCGCTGCGCTGGAAGCTCGCAGCGGATCTCGTGGCCGCCCTCGACGCGGGATCCGCACCGCGCCGCGGCAGCCTCCCCGACGAGCCCGCGGAGTCCGCCATCGCCGAGCTCGTGGACCTGCTCGACCTGGTCCTCGACGCGGCGGGGCGCGCGATCGGCTGAGGCGGATCCTGCGCGCGGCCCTGGCGCGCGGCGCGCGGGTCCGGCAGGGTGGGCGCATGTCGTCGAGATGAGCGCCCGCCCTCGCTCCCCCTCCACCCGCGCCCGGCCGATCCCGTCCGGCGTGCCTCGACGACAGGACCCCGCATGCCCGCGCACCCCGCGCCCACCATCCGCGCCTACTCCCCCGCCGACGAGCCCGGCTGGATCCGCTGCCGCGCGCTCTCCTTCCTCGGCTCGCAGTACTTCGACGACGTGCTGCCGCGCCGGCCGGATCCGGCCGAGCCGTCCGTCGCGCTCGTCGCCGAGGATCCGGACGGCACGATCGTCGGGATCCTCGACATCGGCGTCGAGGGCGGCCTCGCCACCATCGACACCGTCGCCGTCCACCCCGACCACCAGGGCCGCCGCGTCGCGACGGCGCTGCTCGAGGTCGCGCTCCCGCTGCTCGCGGGCACCGGCGCGACCGAGCTCGACGCCTGGACCCGCGAGGATCCCGCCGCGAACGCCTGGTACCGCCGGGTCGGCTTCGTCGAGGAGACGCGCTACCTGCACGTCTTCGTGAGCGAGGGCGACGACACGACCGGCTTCACGACGCCCGACGGCCTCGGCCGGCCGGTGCTCGCGTTCCTGCATGCACCTATCGAACGCGAGGCGGAGATGCGGGCGCGGTTCCGGCGCGTCCACGTGTGCCGGCGGTACGTGCAGCCGCTGGGCGCGTGATCCGCGGCTAGCGCGAGCGCCGCAGGGCGACGACGAACAGCGCGCACAGGACCGCGGACAGGGCGGCGCTGACGAACATCACGACGCCGAGGGCCCGGATGCCGTCGGAGGCGTCCGTCAGCGTGGAGGCCAGGACGCCGACCACCGCCTGGCTGACAGCGAGGACGGCGTGCACGACGACGAGTACCCGGCGGGTCGCGCGGATGCGGGCGGCGGGGTCGGCCGCGGGACGGGTCATGCCTCGACCGTACGCGAGCGGGTCGCCCGGCCGGTCACCCGAGGTAGGCGAGCACGGCGAGGACCCGGCGGTGGTCCTCGCCCGTGTCCTCGAGGCCGAGCTTGGCGAAGATGCTCGTCACGTGCTTCTCGATCGCGCCGGTCCCGATCACCAGGGCCCGGCCGATCGCCGCGTTGGTGCGGCCCTCGGCCATGAGCCCGAGCACCTCGCGCTCGCGCGGGGTGAGCGCGGTGAGGGGATCGCGTCGTCGGGCCATGAGCTGCGTCACCACCTCGGGGTCGAGCACGGTGCCGCCGGAGGCGATGCGGCGCACGGCGTCGTCGATCTCCTCGAGCCGGGTCACCCGGTCCTTGAGCAGGTAGCCGATGCCGGCGGTCCCGCTCCGGAGGACCTCCTCGGCGTAGGCGGCCTCGACGTACTGGGAGAGCAGCAGCACGCCGATCCCGGGGACGCGGCGCCTGGCCTCGACGGTGGCGCGGATCCCCTCGTCGGAGTACGTCGGCGGCATGCGGACGTCCATGACCACGACGTCGGGCGCGTCCTCGGCCAGCGCGGCGAGGAAGCCCTCGGCGTCCCTGTGCTGCGCGACCACGTCGATGCCCGCCTCGACGAGCACGCGCGCGAGCCCCTCGCGGAGCAGCACGGCGTCGTCGACCACGACGGCCCGGATGCGCGCTGCATCCCGGCCGTCGTCCATGGTCCCGAGCGTAGCGAGCGGGATGCTCACGCCGCGGGGGCGGGTGCGGCGCCGACCGGGCCGGTGCCGTCTGTCCCCTCGGTCGGGACCCCGTTCAGCGTGAGCAGGGGCACACGCGCGGTGATCCGCGTGGGTCCGCCCTGCGGGCTGGAGATGCTCACGTCGCCGTCGAGCGCGCCGATGCGGCCGAGGAGCCCCTCGAGGCCGTGGCCCTCCTGCACGGACGCGCCGCCCTGGCCGTCGTCGGTCACCCGGGCGGCGAGCACCCGGCTGTCGTCGAAGTCGCGCATCAGCATCAGGGTGACGTCCGCCCGGGTCGCGCCGGAGTGCTTCGCGACGTTGGTGAGGAGCTCGCTGACGGTGAAGTAGACGTTCCGCTCGACCTCGGTCGGGAGCACCAGGGCCTCGGGCAGGTGGACGTGGAGCGCCACGGGGACGGGCGACCGGGAGGCGAGGGCCTCGAGGGCCGCCACCAGCCCGCGGTCGAGGAGGATCGGCGGGGCGAACCCGCGGGACAGCGCGCGCAGCTCCTCGAGGGTGTCGTGCGCGTGCTCGGAGGCCTCCTGGATCAGCGTCCTGGCCCGCTCGGGATCCGCGTCCAGGGCGCGCTCGGCGGCGGCGAGGTCCATGCGGAGTCGCACGAGCCGCTGCTGCGGCCCGTCGTGGAGGTCGCGCTCGATCTGGCGGAGCGTCTGCCCCTCCGCCGTCACGGCGCCGGCGCGGGACTGCTCGAGCCCCTGCACGCGGCGCTCGAGGACGTCGGACTTGAACCCGCCGAGGAGGGCGTGGTCGGTCCAGTAGTGGGCGAGGGTCGCGCCGCGCGCCCAGAGCGGGAGCAGCACCACGGACAGGATCATGGCCGCCACGCCGAGGACGGCCGCGAGGGCGAAGGAGCGTCCCGCGTCGTAGCCGTTGTCGGTGAGGACCTGCTCGAAGCGCCAGCCGTAGCCGGCGATCGCGATGCCGCCGGCGATCGGCCCGAGGAAGGCGGCGGCGAGCAGGGCGCCCGCGCCGAGCGTCACGAAGGCGACCAGCGGGTAGACCACGACCGCGTGCAGCAGGTGCAGCCAGTAATGCGGGTTGGCGACGGCCGAGAGGATCCGCATGGCGCGGTTCTGCTGCCACCTGGGCGTCCAGTCGACGGGGCGGATCGGCCGGGGCTCGGCCCACCCGATGCGCACCCGCTCGACCGCGCCCAGCCCGCGCGCCGCGAAGAGCGCGGCGAGCAGCGCGACGGCCGCGAACAGCCCCGACGCCGACCACAGGAGCGAGTCGAAGAGGCTGTAGACCACGGCCGGGAGCGCGAAGTAGACGGTGGCGAGCAGCAGCGCGGTGAGCGCGAGGTACCCGAGGTCCCGCGGGAGGTGCCGCCAGGCGTCGCCGTAGAAGGAGCGGCGGCGGGGCGCGGAGGGAGGGGCGGCGGGCGGGGCGGCGTCGGGTCGTGCGTCGGCGTCGGCGTCGGCGTCGGCGGACGCGGCGTCGGGGAGGGATCCAGGTGGCACGGGGTTCGTTTCGGCCTCGGTGGTGGGAGATGTCTCGTTCATGTCACCCAGCCTCGCGGGGCGCCGGCGCGGGACCCATCCTGCCCGCTCCCGGATCGGGGGTGGGGTTGACCCCACCATCGGGCGGCCCGGGTGGACCCTCCGTCGGGCCGCCCCGGATCCCTGCCGCGTGCGCGGCGATGGGAGACTGCGGGGGATGAGCACCCTCGAGCAGGACGCGTCCCGGGCGTGGCCCGTCCTCCGGCGGACGTGGCCGGACCTCGCGTGGGCGGACGCCGTCCACCGCCACGGCGCCTTCCACCACGTCGCGGTGCTGGGCGGGACCGGGGTCGTGCGCGTGTCCTCCGCGGCGGACCACCGCGCGCGGATCCTCCGCGAGGCCGACGTGCTGCGGACGGTGGGCGCCCTGGGGCTCGCGACGCGCATCCCGCGGCTCATCGGCACGGTGGACGGGGGCGCGTGGTCGGCGATGGCCTGCACCTTCGTCGAGGGGACCGTGGACGCGGATCGACCGTGGCACGAGGTCCGCGGGCCCTTCGCCGACGTGCTGGCCGACCTCGCGGCTGCACCCCTGCCCACCTCCGGGCTGCCGCCGGCGCGCACGTGGTGCGGCGGATCCGCGTGGCCGGAGGTCGTGGACCGCATCACGGCCGGCTCCGACCTGCGCGCGACGGCCCGGGCGGTGGTCCGCGAGGTCGTGACCTCCTCCGACGACGCGCCCCGCTCCCTGGTCCACGGCGACCTCGGGCCGCACAACGTCGTGTGGGATGCACGCGACGACCCCGGCCTCATCGACCTCGACCACGCCGCGGCGGCGGATCCGGCGGTGGACGCCGCGCCCCTCGTCGGCTCCTACGGCGCTGCCGCCGTAGCGCAGATCGTGCCCGCGGACGTGCTCGCGCGGGCGAAGGCCCACCGCGCGTCCCTCCCCCTTCAGGTGGCCGCGGCCGCGGAGCTGGCCGGGGATCCGGCCCTCCGCGACCACGCGCTGGCGAACTTCGCCCGGCGCTGCGCGGCGGGCACGTTGCACGATCCCGCCGGCTAGCGCCCCCGCGCCGTCCGCCCCCGCCACAGCAGCCACACGAAGTACGGCGTGCCGACGAGCGCGGTCACGAGGCCGGCGCCGAGCTGGCCCGGGGCGATCACGGTGCGGCCGAGCAGGTCGGCGAGGGTCACGAGGGCGGCACCCAGGAGGATCGCGACGGGCAGCACGCGTGCGTGGCGGGATCCGACGAGCGCGCGGGCCGCGTGCGGCGCGACCAGGCCGACGAAGCCGATCACGCCGACCGCCGCGACCGCCGTCGCCGTCAGCACGACCGCGACGGAGAGGGCGAGCAGGCGCGAGCGGCCGAGCGAGACGCCGAGGAGGCGCGGGGTGTCGTCGTCGAGGGCGACGAGATCCAGCATCCGATGCCGCGGCGCCGCGACGGCCACCGCGAGCACGAGCGCGACCAGCACCGGCAGGGCGTCGTCGAAGCCGCGGCCGTAGGTGGATCCCGACAGCCAGGTGAGCGCCTTCGCCCCGTTGAACTGATCGGTGAGCACGATGACCATGCTGATCGCCGCGGCCGTGCCCGCGGAGACGCCGACGCCGATGAGCACGAGCCGGTTCTGCGGGAAGCCGCCGCGCGCCGCGAGGCCGAACACGACGGCCGCCGCGGCGAGCGCGCCCAGCCCGGCCGCGCCCGCGATGCCCCAGCCGGATGCGAGCGGCGCGGTGGTCACGAACAGCACGGCGCCGAGGCCCGCGCCGCCGGAGACGCCGAGGATCGCGGGATCCGCGAGCGGGTTCCGGGTCACGGCCTGCACGAGCACGCCGGCGAGGGCGAGCGCGGCGCCCGCGAGCACGGCGGCGAGCACGCGGGGCACGCGGGTGTCGAGCACGTAGCTGACGACGGGGCCGGCGGTGCCGCGGATCCCGTTCACGAGGTCGCCGAGGAGCAGCTTCGCGTCACCGAGGAGCACGGAGGCGAGGAGGAGGCCGACCAGCACCGCGACGAGGGCGCCGACCACGAGCGCGGCGCGACGACGGGTGATCACGCCGTGCCGCTCGGTGGGCGCGGGCGTCGCGCTGTCGCGGGTGCGCACGGCGAGCACCACGAGCACGATCGCGCCGATGAGGGAGGTGACGAGCCCGGTCGGCACGGCGACCGACGCCTCGGCGCCGACGACCGCGCGCAGCAGCACGTCGGCGAGGAGCACGACGGCGGCGCCCATGAGCCCGGCGACCGGGATGAAGACCCACGAGCGGCGGACGCCCGGCACGAGCCGGCGGAGAGGCCGCGCGAACGCGGGCGCGTACAGGCCGACGAAGCCGATGGGCCCGGCGACCGTCACCGCGGCGGCGGCGAGCAGCACCGAGGCGAGCACGGCGATCACCCGGGTCGCCCGCACGTGGACGCCGAGGCTGCGGGCCGCGTCGTCGCCGAGCCCGAGCGCGTCGAGCCGGCGGGTGATGAGGAGCAGGATCCCGAGCGCGACCACCACGACGGGCGCCATCTGCGCGACCGCGTCGAAGCCGTTCTGGCCGATGCCGCCCTGGCCCCAGCGGTAGAGGCCCGAGGTCTGCTGCGGGAAGAGGAGGAGGAGCGCGCTGGTGACGGATCCGAGCCCGAGCGCGAGCGCGCTGCCAGCGAGGACGAGGCGCACCGTGCCGGATCCGAGGCCCGAGACCGCGAGCACGACAGCCGCCGCGACCAGCCCTCCGACGAACGCGACGCCCGCGCCCGCGAGCACCGGCAGCGTGAGCCCGGTGACCGCCGCGACCGCGAGGGCCGCGTAGGCGCCGGCGTTGACGGCGAGGGTGTCGGGCGAGGCGAGCACGTTGCGGCTCACCGTCTGGAGGGCGGCGCCGGCCGCGCCGAGGGCGAGGCCCACGAGGATCCCCGCGGCCATGCGCGGCAGCCGCGACGCGACCACGACGGACGCGTCGCCCGGCGTCGCGCGCCCGGTGAGCGCCTCCCACACCTCCCGCGGGCCCACGGCGGCGGTGCCCTGCGTGACGTCGATCACCGCGAGCACCGCCACGAGGAGCGCGAGCAGGCCGACGACCGCGACCGCCCGCACCGGGATCCGGCCGGCCCCGTCGGCGCGCGCGACGGCGGCGAGCGACGGGACGGGATCCGGGATCGACGCCCGGCCGGCGGACGCGGGAGGCGCGTCGGCCGGCGGAGGCGCGGTGCGGACGGGAGCGGTCATCGGATCGACGGGGTGCGGGTCAGCCGACGAGCAGGTCGGTGACGGCCTTCGCGTACGCCGTCATCGAGGCCGGGCCGCCGAACGCCCAGATGCCGTCGGGCATGCGGTGCACGTCGCCGGCCGTCACGAACGGCAGGGACTGCCAGACGGCGTTGCCCGCGAGCGTGGTGGCGAACGGGTCGTCGCCCTGCGTGGAGTTGGAGTTGTAGAGGAACTGCACGTCGCCGACGGTGGTGAGGCCCTCGACGTCGGTGGATCCGAGGCCGTAGGCGGGGTCGACCTCGCCCGTCCACGCGTTCTCGAGGCCGAGCTCGGTCGTGACGTCGCCGATGAGCGAGCCCTTCCCGAACGGGCGGATGGTGACCGCGCCGGCGTCCACGTACGCGTCCGCGAACAGGAACCGGGATCCCGCGAGCCCGGCCGCGTCGAGCTCCGCCTTCGCGTCCGTGACGGCCTGGTCGTAGGCGTCGATGACCTCGTTCGCCTGGTCCTCGGTGCCCGTCGCCTTCGCGATGAGCTCGAGGTTGTCCTCGCTCTGCTGGATCTGCTTCGAGCCGTCGGCCGAGTTGATCTGCAGCACCGGCGCGATCGCCTTGAGCTGCTCCACGGCGTCGGCCGGGAGGTCGGTGGTCGCGACGATGAGGTCGGGCGCGAGCGACGCGATGGCCTCCACGCTCGGCTCGCCGCGCGTGCCGATGTCGGCGGGCTCGTTCACGAGCGGCACGGCGGACGACCACGCGGAGTAGCCCTCGACGTCGGCGATGCCCACGGGATCCACGCCCAGCGACACGAGGTTCTCCACGACGTTCCACTCGGTGCCGACGACCTTGGTCGCGGGCCCGTCGAGCGTGACCTCCGCGCCGGTGCCGTCGGTGAGCGTGATCTGCTCGCCGCTCGGCGTCGTGCCGGAGCCCGTCGATGCCTCCTCGGTGGTGCCGCATGCGGTCAGCGTGAGCGCTGTCGCGGCGGCGAGGGCGGTCATCGCCAGGGTTCGTCGTCTCGTGATCACGGGTGGAGCCTCTCGTTCCTGTGGTGGTGGCGGGCGACCGCGCGGGTGCGCAGGCTGCCCGTCGTCGGGTCCGCGTGGACCTCGACGGGGATGCCGTAGACCTCGGTGAGGAGGTCGGGGGTCAGCACCTCGGATGGGGTGCCGGTCTTCACGATCCGGCCGTCGGAGAGCAGCGCGACGGTGTCGGCGAGCGCGGCGGCCTGATCGAGGTCGTGGAGGACGACGCCGACGGCGATGCCGTCGTCGGCGAGGTCGCGCACCAGGTCGAGGAGCTCCACCTGGTAGCGGAGGTCGAGGTAGGTGGTGGGCTCGTCGAGGAGCAGCACGCCGGTCTCCTGGGCGAGGCAGCTGGCGAGCCAGACGCGCTGGAGCTGGCCGCCGGAGAGCTGGTCGACGCCGCGGTCGGCGAGGGCGACGAGGCCGGTGAGGTCGAGCGCACGGTCGACGGCGGCGCGGCCCTCGGGATCCGCCCCGCCGAAGCGGCCGCGGTGCGGGTAGCGGCCGAACTCGACGACGTCGCGGACGCTGAGGCCGCCGGGCGTGGGCCTGCCCTGCGTGAGGAGGGCGACGCGGCGGGCGAAGCGGCGGAGGGAGAGGTCGAGGGCGTCGGTCTCCGTGCCGGCGTCACCCGCGGTCGTGCCGTCGCCGTCGCCGCCGCCGCCGCGCAGCACGAGCGACCCGGAGCGGGCCGCCTGCAGCCGGGCCATCGTGCGCAGCAGCGTCGACTTCCCGCTGCCGTTCGGCCCGACGAGCGCGGTGACGCAGCCCGGCCGGATCTCGAGGCCAGCCCCGTGCACGACCTCCGTGTCGCCGTACGCGACCGTGATCTCGCGGGCCTCGAGGGCGCATGCGGCGGCGGGGGCTCCGGCGGGATCCCGCGACGGATCCGGATCCACGGCGCGCGCGATCGGGGCGGTCGGGGCAGGGGAGGTCACGCAGGTGAGGTTAGCCTAACCTCACGTCCGCGGACAACCCGCGGGTCGCCCGCGATCGCCTCCGGCTCAGCCCCGGGAGTCCACGAGCGCCTCCGCGAGGTGCGCGCCCCAGACCCGGTACGTCCCCTGGTACCGGCTCTCCTCCGACTCCGGCCGCCACAGCGAGCGCGTCAGCTCCTCGGGGAACGTGACCACGCGGGTGAAGGGCAGGTCGTCCACCACC
Organism: Clavibacter michiganensis; assembly: GCF_002151125.1. Lineage (GTDB taxonomy): Bacteria > Actinomycetota > Actinomycetes > Actinomycetales > Microbacteriaceae > Clavibacter > Clavibacter michiganensis_C. The sequence goes on along the minus strand of NZ_MDJZ01000016.1, from coordinate 18,634 downwards.
TCGCGGGTGTGCCGGTTGAGCGCCTGCGCGTGGAGCCCCGCGGCCAGGCGCGCCGGCCTCGAGAGGCTCCCGGCGTTGTCGAGGGGCGGGATGTCGGCCACGAGGATCCACGCGCCCTCCGGCAGATGCGTCCGCAGCGCCTCGATCGCGCGCCGCATGTCCCGGGTCCACGCGCGGGTGGACGTGACGCGCAGCACGTCGGTGATCCCCGCGAGGAGCACGACCGCGTCCACCCGCGCGAGGTCGGATCCGGCGCGGGCGATCACCGCGGGCGCCTCGCGGAGGCGCGAGCCCGGCAGCGACGAGCTCGACCACGCGACGCCGCGTCCGACGCGCCGCGCGTGCTGGCGCGCGAGGAACGCGGGCAGCGAGATCTGGTGGGTGCGGACGCCGAGGCTGATCATGCCGGTCTCCCCGAGGACCGCGATGCGGTCGGCGTCCGGGCCCGCGACGGTGCCGTGCGCGGCATCGTCCGGGTGGATGTCGCCGGACGCGTCGGCCCGGCGGTAGAGGAACTCCCCCACACGTGCGGCGACGCCGGGGAGCGCGAGGGCGGGGAGGAGGAGGGCGGGGAGTCGGGGCATGGGTGTCCTGGGGCAGCGGGCGGATCCGGCGCTCCGGTCCGGGACGCCGGCCAGGGTGGCCCGCACGGGGCGGGGAAGGTCGCGGAGAGCGGGCTCTCCGTCGTGCGCGCGGGGCGGTGCTCCGCGCGGCCCGAGGTCCAGGGGATGCCCCAGCGTAGGCGCGCGCCCTGGGTGCCCGCGCCCACGTGCGCCCGATCGGGCCCGACCGATCGCTCAGCGGATGTCGCCGGGCAGGTCCGACGCGCCCAGCCGGTGCGCGCCGCGCAGCCACGCGACCAGCTGCCCGGCCGTGGCGTCGGCGGCGGACGGCAGCGGATCCGCGCTCGCCAGCGCGTGCGCGATCCCGCCCGGCGCGCCGCCCAGCACGGCGTCGAGCAGCGCCGGGCCACGCAGCCCGACCTCGCCCAGCAGCTCCACCTCGCGCGCGTTCAGCCCCACGGGCAGGTCGCCGTTGCCGAGGTCGGTGCCGTACGCGACGCGGCCGCCGAGCGCGACGTACCGGCGGGCGTTGTCGAGGGCCGTCGCGAGGTCGGCGCCGTCGTGGATCGCCAGGGTCGAGATCCAGAGCACGTCGCGCGCCGCCGACTCCCGCAGCAGGGCGTCGTCGAGCCGCTCGGTCCACGGCACGTGCACGAGCACGTCGGCACCGGCTCGGATCGCGCGCGCCGCCTGCCCCTGGCCCTCCGCGTGCACGGCCGCGGGCAGCCCGGCGTCGTGCGCGGCGTCGACGAGGGCGGCCAGCACGTCGTCGGCGAGCAGCGGCCCGCCGTCGTGCAGCACGATCTTCACCGCGGCGGATCCGCCCGCCCGCGCCTCCGCGACGGCCGCCCCCGCGTCCTCCGCGCGTGCCACCACGCGCACGGCGGCCGCCGGCGCCCAGGCGCGATCCGAGGGGTAACCGCCCGGGGTGGTGTGGAACGGACCCGCGAAGCGGACCTCCACGCCGGAGGGCGGCCGGGCGGCGATGCGGGCGATCTCCGCCGGATCCCAGCCGAGGTCGACCACCGCCGTGACGGGCGACCCGGCGAGCGCCGCGTGGTCGACGAGCCCGAGGTGCACGTGCCGGTCGACCACGCCGTCGCTGACGCTCAGGTCGAGCCGACTGAGCACCTCCTCGGCGGGGTCGGCGAGCGTGACGCGGCCGCCGGCGATCCGCACGGCGGCCTCCCGGTGGATCCTGTCGAGCCGCAGCTCCCGCACGCGCCACGCGCCGCCGGACGCGTCGCGTCGGGCGCCGGGATCCTCGTCGTCCATGCGCCTCCCTCGGGTCCCGCCGAACCTAGCGCGCCGGGGACCTCACGTCCGCCCGCCCTGCGGCGTCTACCCGGGGGAGGCGGCCGTCGCCTCACCCACCTCGACGATCGGATCACCATGGACGCCGCCCACGTGCGCATCGACCCCGCCATCCTCTACTTCGGCACGCCCGTCGCCCTGCTCAGCACGGTCGGCGCGGACGGACGGGTGAACCTCGCGCCCATGTCGTCGCTGTTCTGGCTCGGCAGCACGGCGGTCCTCGGCATGGGCACGCGCTCGCAGACCGCGGCGAACCTGCGCGACACCGGCGAGGTGGTGATCAACCTGCCGTCCGCGGACCAGGTCGACGCGGTGGACCGGCTCGCGCTCACGACCGGGCGCGACCCCGTGCCCGCCGCCAAGGCCGAGGTCGGCTACCGGCACGTCGCCGATCGCTTCGCCCACGCGGGGCTGACGCCGCACGCGTCCGAGACCGTCGCGCCGCCGCGCGTCCGCGAGTGCCCCGTGGCGCTGGAGGGCCGCGTGATCGCGTCCCATCCCCTCGACGAGGGCGGCGCGGCCACGCACGAGGTGCGGATCACGAGGGTGCACGTCCACCCGTCGATCCTCGGGGAGCGGGCGGGCCGGATCGACCCCGACCGCTGGCGCCCGCTGATCATGGTCTTCCAGCGCTTCTACGGGCTGACCGCCGAGGTGCACCCGTCGCGTCTCGCGACCGTCGACGAGGAGTGGTACCGCTGACCGGCGCCGCGGCATGTGCAGGGGTCGCGCCGGCGGATCCGCACGGCCCGTAGCCTCGTGGCCCTCCCGTCCCCGCCGCAGCCCGAGGTCCCATGCCGCACGCACCGCACCACCGCACGCCGTCGGGCGCCGGCCCGGCGCACCGCGGACGCGCACGCCGCATCCCCCGGGGAGGCGGCGCGTGCTGAGCAGCCCCGACCGCGACGACGACCTCCTCCAGGAGCGCCTGCGCGCGCTGCACGACGCGTGGCCCGGGGATCCGGCCGACGACGACCCGCTCCGCGCGACCCGGCGCGCGGTCGGCGCTCCGGACCCCGACCGGGACGCCGCGTCGCGTCGGCCGGGCCCGGTCCGCACGGCGTGCCGCACGGTGCGCCGCGCGATCCTCCGCCGCCTCGGCGCCAGCGCGGCCGGCCTGCCCCTGCCGCCCGTGGCCGAGGGGCCGTCCACGGCCGGACCGCCGCGCACCCCCGAACCGCAGCGCACCCCTTTACCGCGGCGCACCCCGCATCCGCCGCCGGACGAGGATCCCGCGACCTCCCGCCCCTGACCGCGCCCCGCACGGCGCCCCCGCCTCGCTACCGTGGACTCGTGCCCCCCGCCGCCCCGCACCCCGCGCCGATCCCGCGACCCGCCGCCGACCCGGGGCCGCCCTCCCCGCGGATCCGCGCATGAGCCGCCCCGGCGCCGCCCCCACCATCCACGACGTCGCCGCGCGCGCGGGCGTCTCCAAGTCCGTCGTCTCCCGCGCGCTCTCGGGCGCCCCGGGCGTCGCGGCGGCCACGCAGCAGGCGGTCCACGACGCCGCCGCCGCGCTCGGCTACGTCGCCAATGCCCACGCGCGGGGGATGTCCGCGCACCGCACCCACACGCTCGGCGTGCTCGTCCGCGACGCGTCCACCCCCTTCTACGGGCACCTGCTCACGGCGCTGCAGCAGCGCGCGTCGGAGCGCGGGTACCGGGTCGTGACGACGACGGGGTTCGGCGCCTTCGACGTCACGGAGGAGCGCAAGGCGCTCGAGACCCTCGTCTCGCTGCAGGTCGAGGGGCTCGTCGTGTGCAGCGGAGCGCTTCCGGTCGCCGACATCCTCCCGTCCGCCCGGCGGATCCCCACCGTCGTCGCCGGCCGGCCCGAGGTGGACGCGTCGCTCAGCAGCGTCTACTGCGACGAGACGACGGGCGGACGCGGCCTCGCCGACCACGTGGCGTCGCTCGGCCACCGCCGCGTCGCCGTCGTCACGCTCGCCCCGGCCATCTCCCTCACCATGTCGGCCCGCACCTTCGCGATGCTCGACCGCCTCCGCGCGCTGAGCCTCGAAGTCGTCCACGTGCGCGCCGAGGAGCACGCCGCCGGCCATCTCGACGGCGCCGACGGCATCGCCCGGGAGATCGTCGACGCGGGCGGCGTGACCGCGGTCATGGCCCCGAGCGACACCTGGGCCCTCGCGATCCTCGACGGCCTCGGCCGCCGCGGCATCACGGCCCCGGACGGCGTCTCCATCACCGGGTACGACGGCCTGCCGCCCTTCACGAGCGGGCTCCTCGGCTTCACCACCTGGCGCCAGCCGATCCCCGTCATCGGCGCCCTCGCGGTCGACGCCGTGGTCGACCGCATCGACGGCACCGTCACGGGCACGTTCCACACGGCGGTCGACGGCGACCTGATCCCGGGCCGCACGGCCGCCCCCCTCCGCGCCTGACGGCTACCGGCGCGACACCCCGGTCCCGCCGACGCACGCGCAGCACCGCACCGCCCGTCCACCCGCCGTTCACGTCGAGGCCGCCACTGCGGATCCGGCGTGTGCCACGGTGGTCGTCGCGATGCAGGGAACGTTCCCTGCACCCGTTCGACGCCCTGGAGGATCCCGCATGGACCACGACGACCCGACCGCCGACGCGCTCGCCGACCCCGACACCGCGCCCGCGGCGGCGAGCCGGGTCGACGTCCGCCCGCACCCGTCCGCCCTCCCCCGGGACGACAGCGACCCCTTCCGCTACGGGATCTTCCTGCGACCCGACCCCCGCACCTGCCGCGCCGTCACGGTCGTCTGCGACCAGATCCGCGCCCAGTACGGGCTCGTGTCGGCGGGCGCGTTCCCGCCGCACGCGACCCTCGTCGGCAGCCAGCCGTTCGGCCGCGACGAGGACCGCGTCGTGGACGCCGTGACGGAGCTGCTCGCCGACCGCCCCGCGTTCCCGGTGCACAACGCCGGCGTCCGCGAGCAGGGCCTGGGCTTCGTGTACGACGTCGACCGCCTGCCGGACGGATCCCGGAACGCCGACCTCCTGTCCCTCGCGGCCGACATCGACCGCGTCGTCGCGCCCTTCCGCCGGCCGATGAGCTCCCCCGAGCTGCACGTGTTCGACCCCGCGCGCTTCCGCGCGCACCTCTCGCTCGCCTCGCACGACCTCGCCGTGCGCCCCGACCTGCACGACGAGGTCGGCGCCTTCATCCGCGAGCTCGACGAGCCCGTCCCGGCCGGGTTCACGGGTCACACGGTCGTCATGTACCGCACCGCCAGCCCGGACTGGTCCGGCCGCTGGTGGACGACGCTCACGTGGGAGCACGTGCGCACCTGGACCCTCGGAACGCTGGCCGGATAGTCCGACGGACACCCGGCCACGTCCTCGTCATAGCCCCGGAGGGGCCCGGATCCGCGGCAGGCCGGGCCTCTCACCCTCCCCTCACCCTCGGATCACCCGCTCCTCGCGCATCCATGTCCTCCAAAATGAGGACCGGGGTCGTAGAGTCTCCTCAGCGCGGCGGGTTCCCCCGATGCCGTCGCGCGAATGGATACCCGAAGAGCCCCCGCCGCGTCCCCCGCCCAGCGGGCAGCTCATCAGATCCCTGCGTGCTCCGACCCGAACGGACACGGCAGCAGCAGGAGCCCGGCGCGCGCCGTTCCCGAGGTCGCGCCGGGCTCTTGTGCGTCCGCCCGCACGGGACGCCTCGTCGATGTCCGGCCCGGGAGGCCCGCGCGCATCCCGTCTCCCGCTGGCGGCCGCGAGACGCCAGGATGGGAGGACGGCCTGAGGGGGATCCATGCGCACGACCGTCTACACGAGCGACGCCACACGGCACATGACCGACGAGGATCTCGCCGAGCTCCTCGGCCAGTGCATCCGCAACAACGAGGAGACCGGCCTCACGGGCCTGCTCCTGCACCGCGACGGGCGCTTCATGCAGGTGCTCGAGGGCCCGCACGACGCGGTGGAGGCCGTGTTCTCGACCATCGAGGCGGATCCGCGGCACACCGACGTGCGCCTGCTGCTCGACGAGGAGATCCCGGCCCGCCAGTTCCCCGGCTGGTCGATGGGCTTCCGCACCGTCGACGACGCGACCCTCCGCCAGCTCCGGGGCTACGACGACTTCCTCGACCGCCCGGCGTCCGCGGCCGCCCGCCCCGACGCGCCCTCCCGCGCCCGCTGGCTGCTGGAGTGGTTCCGCACCCACCCGGCGTGATCCGCGCGGGCCTCGACACCGAGCCCGAGCACGTGCGAACATATCGATATTCGTTGTAACGATGATCGATAGGACGCACCATGAGCCGCACCCCCCTCGCCCGAACCGGGTCCGCCGCGCACCTCACGCGCGGCGTCCTGTGGACGGCCCTCGTGGTCGCCGTGCTCGTCCTGCTGGCCGTGGCCGTCGCGGCGGTCGCGAGCGCGGTCGAGACCGTGCGGACCGGGGTGGTGCAGACGTCGCTCGAGATGCGCGGATCGCTGCCCGCCGAGGCCGACGCCGGCCCCGCCGACCTCCGCTCGGGCGCCTACCGTACGGCCGAGGTCGCGGTCGGCGAGCTCTCCGGCGGCATCGTCGCGGTGCACGTCGCCCGCATCGCGCTCGACGCCTCCGTCGGCATCGCCCTCGCGGGCACGGTCGCGATCCTCGCCCGCCGGCTGCTCCGGCCGGATCCGCTCGCCCGCCGCCTCAGCCTGGTGGTCACGCTCGCGGGCGGCACCGTGATGATCGCCGCGCTGCTCTCGCTCGGGGCGCGCACGGCAGTGGCCTGGCTCGTGGGCGGCGAGCTCAACGACCCGGCCGCGGGGCTCGAGGGGTTCTGGCCGGTGGTCGCGGAGGTCGACGCGTCGACCATCGCGCTCGGCTTCGCCCTCATGATCGTGGGCCTCGTGGTCGAGCACGGCGAGACCCTGCAGCGCGACACCCGCGGCCTCGTCTGATGGGATCCGAGGACGACGGCCCCACCGGCGTGCACTGCCGCCTCGACGAGCTGCTCGCCGCGCGCGGCATGACGCTGACGCGGCTGAGCGCCATCGTGGGCGTCAGCCAGGTGAACCTCTCGGTGCTGAAGAACGACCGCGCCCGGGCGATCCGCTACTCGACCCTCGTCGCGGTCTGCCGCGCCCTCGAGTGCGAGATCGGCGACCTGCTGGTGCTGGATCCCCCGACGGCCTGACGCCGCACGCGGGCCGGCCCTACGACTCCGGCTTCGTCGAGACGGCGACCGTGAACTTCGCGTTCCGCCCCGCCTCGCGCGTCGGGCCCACGATGCGCGTCAGCTGCGGCCGGTAGCCGAGCGGGCTGTTGTAGACGGTCCAGAGCTGTCCGCCCGGGCGGAGCATGCGGGCGGCCGCGGCGAACAGGCGCGGCGCGAGGCCCGCGTGCACCGTCGCGCCGGTGTGGAACGGCGGGTTCAGGAGCACGACGTCGGCGGATCCGTCGGGCACGGTGGATCCGGCGTCGTCGCGCACCACGGTCACCCGCCCCGCGAGCCCGTTCGCGGCGACGGTCGCGCGCGCCGAGTCGACGGCCGCCCACGACTGGTCGGTCGCGATCACGTGGATGTCCGGCCGGGCGAGCGCGACGGCCGACGCGATGACGCCCGTGCCGCAGCCGAGGTCGACCGCCGTGGCGGCGTCGGCGGGCAGGTGGGGCAGGAAGGAGAGGAGGAAGCGCGTGCCGATGTCGACGCGGGCGCCCGCGAAGGCGGCGCCGTGCGCGCGCACCTCGAGGCCGAGGTCGGGGTGGGACTCGCGGCGGGGGTAGTCGTCGGCACCGTCGTCGGGGGCCGCGCGCAGGGGCTCGCGCGCCACGAGGATCCGGGACTTCTGCCGCGCGAGCGTCGCATGGACCTGTCCGAAGCGGCGGCGGAGCACGTCGGTCATCGCGGGGGTCATGTGCTTCACCCGGCCGACGGCGAGCACGGTGACGTCGTCGGCGGCTCCGCGCGCGACCATGCCTGCCCACTCGTCGAGCGCGTCGAGGCTGCGGGGCAGGCGCGCGAGCACGATGCGCGCACCCGAGGCGAGGGCGCCGGCGAGCCCGTGGTGGATCAGCTCCGCGGTCTCGCCGACGAGCTGCGCGTTGAGGTCGAGCGCGGTCTCGGAGGAGAGGGCGTCCTGGTGCACGCGGATGCGCACGGCATCCGCCGCCCCGGCACGACGCAGGGCCGCGGCCGCGCCGAGCGCGAGCGCGCCGTACTGGTCGCCGATGACGACGAGCTCCTCGGGCCGCACGGGACGGTCCGCGTCCGACGCGGCGGCGAGCAGCGCGACCAGCTCGTCGAGGAGCAGGCGGTCGGCCGCGTCCACGGCGAAGAGGTTCTCGGCCTCGACGTCCGGCCGGCGGCGGAGCGCGCCGAGGTCGAGGAGGTCCTCGGCGGTGACGGGCGACGCGGACGGATCGGGCGCGTCGCTCACCGCGCGTCGCGCCCGCCGTCGTCGCCCGGCGACGTGAGCGCCGCGCGGTACAGCACGACCTCGGTGGGCCGCGAGGGCCGCACGCCCGCGCGCAGCGACACCACGTCGCCGTCGCCGCGGGCCGCGAACACGCGGCGGCCGGGCCGGGAGAGCAGCTCGTCGGCGAGCGCCGACTCGAGCTGGCGCACGCGCCCGCGGAGCTCGGTCACCTGGTTCTCGAGCTCGAGGATCCGCGCGATGCCCTCCAGGCTCACGCCCTCGGCGCCCAGCCGGGCGACCTCCCGCAGCTGCACGATGTCGCGCATCGAGTAGCGGCGGGAGCGCCCGGCCGTGCGGGTGGGCGACACGAGCCCGAGGCGGTCGTACTGCCGGAGCGTCTGCGGGTGCATGCCCGACAGCTCGGCCGCCACCGAGATCACGAAGACGGGGGCGTCCTCGTCCATCGCGTCGCGGGGATCCACGTCAGCTCCTGGCCCGCTCGATGAGCTCGCGACGCGGGTCCTCGGCGGGGCCGGAGCTCGCGAAGGCGTCGAGCGCCACGCGCTGGGCGTCGGTGAGCCGCGACGGCACCGCGACCTCGATGCGCGCGAGCAGGTCGCCCGTGCCCTTCGGGGTCGTGACGCCGCGGCCCTTGACGCGCAGCACCTTGCCGCTGGACGTGCCGGGCGCGACCTTCAGCCGCACCGGGTCGCCGCCGAGCGTGGGCACCTCGATGGTCGCGCCGAGCGCGGCCTCGGGGAACGTGACGGGCACGTTGACCCGGAGGTTCAGCCCGTCGCGCTCGAACACGGGGTGCGGCCGCACGTGCACGGTGAGGATGATGTCGCCCGACGCGCCGCCGTCGCCCGACGGCTCGCCCTTGCCGGCGAGGCGGATCTTCTGCCCGTCGGTGACCCCGGCCGGCACGCGCACCGTGAGGGGCCGCCCGTCGGAGTCCTGCAGGCGCACGACGTCGCCCTGCACCGCGGTGAGGAAGTCGATCGTGGTGGACGCCGTGACGTCGCGCCCCTTGGTGGGCGCGCCGTACCCGCGGTAGCCGCCGGACGACTGGCCGAAGCCGCCGTTGCCGAACATGCCGCCGAGGATGTCCTCGAACCCGCCCTGGCTGTACTGGGGCTGGCCGGATCCGAACCCGGCTGCGCGCCGCCCGCGGCCGCCGGCCTGCTGGCCGAACATGCCGCCGAAGACGTCCTCGAACCCGCCCGCCTGGCCGCCGCCGGCGCCGGGTGCGGTGAAGCGCGCGCCGGATCCCATGGCGCGCATCTGGTCGTACTCGCGGCGCTGCTCCTTGTCGGCCAGCACGGCGTGCGCCTCGCTGATCTCCTTGAAGCGCGCCTCGGCCGACGGATCCGGGTTGCTGTCCGGGTGGTACTGCCGCGCGAGCTTGCGGTAGGCCTTCTTGAGGTCGGCCTCCGAGACGTCCTTGGACACTCCGAGGACCTTGTAGAAGTCCTTGTCGAACCAGTCCTGGCTGGCCATCAGACGCCTCCCTTCTTCTTCTCGTGGTGGGGGCCGCACGACCCGGTCCGGGCGCCCGCGCGTGCGGACGCCCGGACCGGGGTGGGTGCAGCCGGATCGATGCTGCGGTTGATGGCGCTACTCCGGCTTGTCGACGACGACCTTCGCGGCCCGCAGCAGCGTCTCGCCGATGTAGTAGCCACTCTCGACGACGTCCGCCACGGTGTCCACCTGGACCTCGGGGTTCGGCTTCTGGAAGATCGCCTCGTGCACCTGCGGGTCGAAGGCGTCGCCGACGGCGCCGACCTTGACCAGCCCGATGCGCTCGACGTTCGTCCGCAACTTCGCCACGATCGCGGTGAGCGGTCCGCCCTCCGCGAGGTCGCCGTGCTTCTCGGCGCGGTCGAGGTCGTCGAGCACCGGGAGGATGCCCTTGACCACGTCGCCGACCGCGCGCTGGCGCTCGATCTCGCGGTTGGCCTCGGTGCGCTTGCGGTAGTTGGCGTACTCGGCGGTGACGCGCTTCAGGTCCGCGAGGTGCTCGGAGTCGCCCTCGACGGGCTCGTTCCGGGTCTGCTCGATGAGGTCCTGCAGCTCCTCGTCCATCGGGTCGGTCGTCTCGACGTCGGGGCCCTCGGCCTCGACGAACGCGCCGTCCTCGCCGGGGACCGAGGCCGCGTCGGCCGCCTGGTCCGCCGTGGCGTCAGGCCCGGCCGGGGACGCGGGGGCCGACTGCTCGGCTCCCTCGTCCTCGGGCACGCGGCCCTCGCCGTTCGCGGTGTCCTCGGTCATCGGTCGGTCTTCTTGTCCTCGTCGTCCTCGTCCACGACCTCGGCGTCGACGATGTCCTCGTCGTCCTTCTTCGCCTCGGACGCGCCCTCGGGGGTCTCGCCCGCGGCCTGCTCCTGCTGGCCCTGCGCGTAGATGGCCTCGCCGAGCTTGGTCTGGCTCGCGGAGAGCTTGTCGAACGCGGTCTTCACGGCCGTCTCGTCGTCGCCCGCGAGGGCGCTCTTCAGGCCGTCGACGTCGCCCTGGACCTCGGACTTGACGTCCTCGGGGAGCTTGTCGTCGTTCTCCTTGATGAGCTTGTCGATCGAGTAGGCGAGCTGCTCCGCGTTGTTGCGGACCTCGGCCTGCTCGCGGCGCGTCTTGTCCTCCGCCGCGTGCTCCTCGGCCTCGCGCACCATGCGCTCGATGTCCTCCTTGCCGAGCGAGGATCCGCCCGTGATGGTCATCGACTGCTCCTTGCCGGTGCCCTTGTCCTTGGCGGACACGTGCACGATGCCGTTGGCGTCGATGTCGAAGGTGACCTCGACCTGCGGGATCCCGCGGGGCGCCGGCGCGATGCCGGTGAGCTCGAAGGTGCCGAGGTTCTTGTTGTCGCGGGTGAACTCGCGCTCGCCCTGGAAGACCTGGATGGCCACGGACGGCTGGTTGTCGTCGGCGGTGGTGAAGGTCTCGCTGCGCTTGGTCGGGATGGCCGTGTTGCGCTCGATGAGCTTGGTCATGATGCCGCCCTTGGTCTCGATGCCGAGGCTCAGGGGGGTGACGTCGATGAGCAGGACGTCCTTGCGCTCGCCCTTCAGCACGCCGGCCTGGAGCGCGGCGCCGACGGCGACGACCTCGTCCGGGTTGACGCCCTTGTTGGGCTCCTTGCCGCCCGTGAGCTTCTTCACGAGGTCGACGACGGCGGGCATGCGGGTGGATCCGCCGACGAGGACCACGTGGGCCACGTCCGCCACCGAGACGCCGGCCTCGCGGATGACGTCCTCGAAGGGCTTGCGGGTGCGCTCGAGCAGGTCGTTCGTGAGCTCCTCGAACTTGGCGCGGGTGAGCGTCTCGTCGAGGTTCGCCGGGCCGTTCTCCGTGAGGGAGAGGTAGGGCAGCTGGATGCTCGTGCTGGTGGAGGAGCTGAGCTCCTTCTTCGCCTGCTCCGCGGCCTCCTTGAGGCGCTGCTTGGCGATCTTGTCGTTCGAGACGTCGACGCCCGTCGACTCCTTGAAGCGCTTGACGAGGTGGTCGACGATGCGCTGGTCCCAGTCGTCGCCGCCGAGGCGGTTGTCGCCCGCGGTGGAGCGGACCTGGATGGTGCTGAAGTCGTCGTCCTTGCCCACCTCGAGGAGGGAGACGTCGAACGTGCCGCCGCCGAGGTCGAAGACGAGGATGAGCTCGTCCTCCTTGCCCCGGTCGAGGCCGTAGGCGAGGGCGGCCGCGGTGGGCTCGTTGATGATGCGGAGCACGTTGAGGCCCGCGATCTCGCCGGCCTCCTTCGTGGCCTGGCGCTCGGCGTCGTTGAAGTACGCGGGGACGGTGATGACCGCGTCGGTCACCGAGTCGCCCAGGTACTGCTCGGCGTCGCGCTTGAGCTTGCCGAGGATGCGGGCGGACAGCTCCTGCGACGTGTACTTCCTGTCGTCGATGCCGACGGTCCAGTCGGTGCCCATGTGGCGCTTGACCGACGAGATGGTGCGGTCGACGTTGGTGACGTTCTGGCGCTTGGCGGTCTCGCCGACCAGCACCTCGCCGTCCTTGGTGAACGCGACGACGGACGGCGTGGTGCGCGCGCCCTCGGCGTTGGCGATGACGGTGGGCTCCCCGCCCTCCAGGACCGAGACCACCGAGTTGGTGGTACCCAGGTCGATTCCTACTGCACGAGCCATGGGGTGTTCTCCTTCTGTTGCCGCGGCGCCCGGATCACGGGGTCGCTTCGTGTGGTGACGCGGGTGTCCCGCGGAGTCTCGCTCGCGGTGCCGCTTCGTCAGCGGCGTGCTACTTGAGCCGCGATGACTCAACTCTAACGGAGCCTCGGCGAGCGTCAAGTCGCGAGCGCAGGAGTTGAGCGATGTCGGCTCAACTCACAGGATCCACGGCCCGCGATCGGCGCCCGCGGGGCCGATGTGCCCCGGCCGGGGGGCCGGAGGGCCGAGATGGGGGCTACTGGTACACCTAGATCGCTACTGGGGCCCTTATGGCGGCGTGATCTGCTGATCTACCGTTGCCGACGCGAGGCCGGGGGGCCTCTCGGCGGCCCGGACGGGGACGTGATCTCCAGGGGGTGGTCGAGGTGGTGGGTACGCGTGCGCGCCATGCCGCCGAGCCGTCCCGCGACGCCCTCGGTCCGCGATCCCGACCCGGGATCCGCCGTCTCTCCGCGCTCGTCGCCACCGCCCTCGGGGCCGCGCTCCTCGTGGCGCTGCCCGCGCAGACCGCGACCGCGGCATCGCAGCTGATCACCGAGTCGTTCACCGGGACGAGCGTGGCCGACGCCGCGTGGAAGCCGCTCGGCAGCGCGTGCCTGACCCGCGCCACCTCGACCCCGAGCAGCGGCTCGACGCTCGGCGTGTGCTCGAGCCGCACCCAGTCGCCGCCCGCGAGCGCGAACCCCGGTGCCCTCCAGCTCACCGACAACCGGGCCAGCGCGGTCGGCGGCGTCGTCTACGACAACGCGATCCCGGCGAGCGGCGGGCTCGACATCAAGTTCGACCAGTACCAGTACGGCACGTCCTCCGGCGGCGCCGACGGCATCGGCTTCTTCCTCACCGACGGATCCGTGCCGCTGACCTCCGCGGGCCCGGCCGGCGGATCCCTCGGCTACGCCCAGACCACCAGCTCGCCGGGCGTCGCTGGCGGCTACCTCGGCGTCGGCCTCGACGCCTTCGGCAACTTCTCGAGCCCCACCGAGGGCCGCGGCACGGGCTGCGCGAACGCGGGCGTCGGCCAGCGTCCGAACACGATCGCGCTGCGCGGACCCGGCCAGGGCACGACCGGCTACTGCTACCTGACGGGCGCATCGCCGGCGTCGAGCCTGCGCGCCACCACCACGCTGAGCACGCCGACCGCCGACCTCGGCCGCACGATCCGCATCACGGTCTCGTCCGCGCGGCTCCCCGTGGTCACCGTCTACGTGGGCGCGACGGCCGGCGCCGCCACCTCCTCCCTCACGCAGGTCCTGCGGTACACGATGACGACCCCCGCCCCCTCCTCCTACAAGCTCGGCTACCTCGCCTCCACGGGCGGCTTCACCGACACGCACCTGATCCGCGAGGTGAGCGTCTCGAGCATCGACGACCTCAGCGCCCTCAATCTCGTGAAGCAGATCGACCGGACGAAGCCGCAGCCGGCGGCCTACGCCGAGGGGCAGTCGATCCCGTACCAGTTCGTGCTCACGAACAGCGGGGTGACCCTCTCGAACGTGACGGTCAACGATCCCCTGGTGCCCTCCGTCTCCTGTCCCGGCGGCCTGCTCGGGCTCAGCGTGTTCCTCGTCGGCGCGACGGTCACCTGCACGGGCGAGCACGTCGTGACGCCCACGGAGGCGATGTCCGGCACGCTCGTCAACACCGCGTCCGCGCGGGGATTCAACACGCTGCTCTTCCCCACGACGAGCAACTCGAGCACGGCGACCGCGCAGATCGCGACGCCCGCTCCCGCGCTGGCGCTCACGAAGACCGGCGCGCTGACGGACACGAACGGCAACGGCCGGGCGGACGTCGGCGAGCGGATCGCGTACTCGTTCGTGGCGCGCAACAGCGGGAACGTGACGCTGCAGCAGGTGGCGGTGGCCGATCCGCGCGTCACCGGCATCAGCCCCGCCTCCACGACCCTCGCGCCCGGCGCATCGCGGACCTTCACGTCCACCGCGTACACCGTCACCCAGGCCGACGTCGATGCCGCGACGCCGCTCGTGAACACGGCCACCGTCTCCGGCCGGACCCTCGCCGGGGTGGCCGCGCCGACCGCGAGCTCCTCCACGAGCACGCCCGTCAACGGGGCGGCGGCCCTCAGCCTCACCAAGGGCGCCACGCTCACGGGCGGGTCCACGGCGGGCGCCACGGTCGAGTACTCCTTCTCCATCCGGAACACCGGCTCCGTGCCGCTGACCGGGGTGGCGCTCACGGATCCGCTCCCCGGGCTGTCGGCCGTGACCTACGCGTGGCCGGGCACCGCGGGCACCCTCGCCCCCGGCGCGACCGCGACGGCCACCGCCAGCTACACGGTGCGGCAGGCCGACGTCGACGCGGGGCAGATCGCGAACACGGCGACCGTGCGCGGCACGAGCTCCGGCGGCGTGCAGGCGCAGGCGACCGCCACCCGCACCGTGACGCTCGACCGCACCGCGACCCTGGCCTTCACCAAGACCGCGACGCCGGGCAACGTGCCCGCGGCGGGCGGCATCGTGACGTACGCGTTCCGGCTGCAGAACACCGGGTCGACCACGCTCACGGGCGTCTCCATCGCGGATCCGCGGGCCGGCGTCTCCGCCCTCGCGTACACGTGGCCGGGGACCGCGGGCACGCTCGCGCCCGGCCAGGTCGTGACGGCCACCGCCACGTACACGGCCACGACCGCGGACGTGCAGGCCGGATCCATCGTGAACACCGCGACGGCCACAGCCACCGCGCCGACCGGTCCCGTCAGCCGCACCGCGACGGCGACCGTGCTGGCCGTGCCGGATCCGCTGCCCGACTCCGCGACGACGCCGCAGGGCGTGCCCGTGGTGATCGACGTGCTCGCCAACGACGGGCCCGCCGCGACGGGCGCGACGCTCAGCCGTGCCCAGCTCTCCGCGACGCCGACGCTCGTCGGCGGCGCCGCGGGTCCCGTGCCCGCGTCGCCGACCTCCGGCAGCGCGACGTGCGCGGCGAGCGGCACGGACCGCGGCCGCTGCACCTACCGATCCGCCGCCGGGTTCACCGGGGTCGACGTCTTCGACTACGCGCTGCAGAGCGGCGCGGGCACGTGGAACGTGCGCGTCACCGTCACGGTCACGCCCGTCAACCGCGCCGCCGTGGCACGGGCCGACCGGCTGGTCGCGACGATCGGCGGCCCGGAGGTCACGATCGACCCGCGCGCGAACGACACCGACGTGGACGGCGACGCGCTCGCGGTCACGGGCGCCACCCCGCCCGCCGGGCTGCCGGGGTCCTTCAGCTGCGCGGCCGCGCTCTGCACCTACCGGCCGCCGGCCACGGGCCCGACGGGATCCTTCGTCGTCGCCTACGCGATCACCGACCGCCCCGCCGCGCCCGGCACCGGGATCGCGGCGTCCTCCACCGTCACGGTGTTCCTGGATCCCGCGCCGCTCGTCCCCCGCGGCTTCACGCACCGGGACGACGCCGGCCTCGGCGCCTCGACCGGCAGCTGGACGAGCACGACGACCGTCACCGCGGCGACCGCGAGCTGCGTCGCCGGCCGCCCCGTCACGGCGATCTCCTGGGCCCAGGTCCCGGGCGCCACCGACCAGCTCGTCGAGCGTCGCGTCGCGGGCACGACACCCGGCGCGTGGATCACGGTCGCCCGCCTCGCCGGCACCGCCACGTCGTTCTCGGACGACCGGGTCGGCGAGTCCCGCTCCTACCAGTGGCGCGTCCGTCCCGACCTGCACCGCTGGGTCGGCGTCGCGAGCGCGCCCTCCATCGCCGTCGCCCAGCCGGCGGCCGTCTCCGCGGTGGGCTGCTGATGCCCGCCCCCAGACCCCCCAGGCCGCATCCGCCCCCGGATGCGGCGCCCCACCCCCGCCCGCACGCCCATCACCGCACCAGCAGGAACAGCACCAGCACCACCCGCGCGCACCGCGCACCGCGTCACACATCGAGAGGAACCACCATGAGCACCACCCAGGCACCCCAGCGTCGCCGCCCCTGGAAGAAGATCGTCGCCACCGGCGCGGTCCTCGCCGTGGGCACGATCGTCACCGGCGGAGCGTTCGCCATCTTCACCGACTCCGACACGGCGACGCTCCAGGCCGACGCGGGTCAGCTCGACATCATCGCCACGGGCGACTACACGGTCTCGGACATCGCGCCCGGGGACACCGTCCAGCGGCCGATCCTGCTCGAGCTGCCGGACGCCACCAACGACGGCGACCTCGTCGAGTCCGTCCAGCTGTCCTACGCCGTGACGGCCGAGACCGCGGGCACGAACGACCCGGCGCTCGCGGGTGACGGCGAGTCCCTCGTCACCGGGGCCGACGGCCTCACCTACTCGCTGCAGACCTGCGTCGGCGGCGAGTGGACCTCGGCGACCGCTCCCGTGGGTGCGTACACGTGCTCCGGCACCGTGCAGCAGACCGGCGCGGGCACCCTCGCCTCCATCACCGGCGACGGCAACTCCACCACGCTGACGCCGGCGGACTTCGGCGTCACGCCGACGGCGGACGGCACCTTCCCGAGCGACACCGCCGACGTGGTGCTCAACACCCTGATGGTCCTGCAGCTGCCCGACACCGCGGACAACGACTACGAGAACGCGGCCGCCTCGCTGACGTTCACCGCAGCCGCGATCCAGCGCGACGGCGTCCAGCGCTGATCGCCCCGACCGGGCCCCGGCACGCGCCGGGGCCCGGTCGACCGGCGTCGCGTCCGCGCGTCGCCTGCACCACCCCGCACCACCGCACGCCCCCCCGACCAGCACCGTCCCGACCCCGGAGGACCCGACCATGCGCGCACACCGCGGCACCGGCAGCATCGCCGCCGCCGCGCTGTGCCTGGCGCTGGCCGCCTCGGGTGCGGCGCTCCCGGCCAGCGCCGCCGTCGACGATCCGACCTCGCTCGAGATCCGCGAGCTCACCGGCCCCGACATCCCGCTCGACGACCTGGCCCCCGGCGACACCGTCGACTGGGCCGCCCAGGTCACCAACGTCTCCGGCGACGCGTCGCCGCTCTCCGTCCGCCTCGACTCCATGCGCTCGATGGCCCTCACGGGGGATGCCGAGGGCGGCATCCAGCTGAGCGTCCGGCTCTGCGAGGGCGGCTTCGAGACGCTGACGGCGCCCATCCGTTGCCGCGGTCCCGTCGAGCCGCTCGGATCCGGCCCCGCCGCCACCCTCGACAGCGTCGTCACGCGCACCCCGCTGGGCGCGGGCGAGACCGTGGGCGTCTCCGTGCGCGTCCGGTTCCCCGCCCTCGCCGACAACAGGATGCAGTCCACCGCCGGCATGGTCCGCATCGGCTTCGCCCTCGTCGACGACGCGGGCACCGGGCCGGATCCGTCCCCCGGCAGCGGGACGGCCCCCGGCGCCGGCACCTCGCCCGCCGGATCCGCGCCCGCCGGATCCGCCCCGGCCGCCGACGCCCCGCGCGACCTGCTCCCCGTCACCGGCCGCGACATCGCGTCCGCCCTGGCCGGCGCCCTCCTCGCCCTCCTCGGCGGCGGGATCCTGCTCCTCGCCGGCCGCCGCCGTCGCCGACGCGCCGCCGCCGCGACCCCCGGGACCGCGTCGTGACCCGGGCCCGCGCCGCCGACACCGCCCCCGGGCGCCTTGCGCCGAGCCGTCGCAGCCCGGCCCGCCGCGCCCTCGGCCTCCTCGGCGGGCTCGTGACGGCCGCCGTCGCGCTGGCCGTCGTGGCCGTCATCGCCCTCTCCGCGCTCGGCGTCACCCGCTTCGTCCCCGTCCTCTCGAACTCGATGGCGCCCGGGATGCCCGTGGGCTCGCTGGCGATCACCGCCCCGACGCCCCGCACGGACGTGGCGACCGGCGACGTCGTCGTCTTCACGGCCCCGATGGGCCCGCGCGTGCGCGTGATCCACCGCGTCACCCACGTCTTCGGCCCGGAGGACGCCGAGCGGCTCGACGGCTGGTCGCCCGACCGCCTCGCCATGCAGACCAAGGGCGACAACAACCCCTCGGGCGATCCGTGGATCGTCACCATCGGCGACGACGCCGTGTGGGAGCGGACCTCCGTCGTCCCCCTCCTCGGCTGGCCGTTCGTCTGGCTCGGCGACCCCGTCACGCGCATGGTCGCGTTCGCGGCCGTCGGCGCGGCCGGCACCATCTGGCTGCTGACCGTCATCTGGCGTCGTCCGCCGCGCCCGGTCGAGGTCGCGGCGGACTCCGCCGAGGCCTCCGCCGCGGACTCCCCCGCCGACCCGGCCCGCACCACCGGCGGGCCGGCCTGATGCCCCGACATCGCGCCGCGCCCGCCGCCGCCGCGCCG
>NZ_MDJZ01000015.1 GCF_002151125.1 Clavibacter michiganensis | reverse complement strand
CGGGCGGCGGAGGCGGCGGCGGCCCCGCGGGCCGCCGTGGTGCGGTGCGGGCTCACGGGCGCGCGCGGCGTCGCGGTGCCCGCGGCCGCCGCCTCCGGGGGGAACAGCTCGTCGAGCGTGAGGGGGCGGCTGGGCGCGTCCGCCCCCGTGCCGACGGATGCGCCGGCGACGGGCACGCGGGGCACGGGACGCGTGGCGGGCGCGAAGGGGATCCACGCGGACACGGTCCACACGCCCTCGCGGACGCCCGCCGAGAAGCGGCCGCCCGAGAGCGTCGCGCGCTCCCGCATCCCGGCCAGGCCGTGCCCGACCGGCTGCGCGGACGTGGCGGGTGCGGGCGGCAGCACGGGGAGGGCGATGATCCCCGTCGTGGTGCGGGCGGGGCGCACCGGATCCGGGAGCGTCCGGCTGCGCACGGACACCGACACGCCGTCCGGCTCCCAGGCGAGCTCGACTTCCACCGGATGCGCGACGTCGCCGTGCCGGAGCACGTTGGTGAGCGCCTCCTGGACGATCCGGTACACGGCGAGCTGCTGCCCGGTGCCGAACTCGCCGGGCTGGCCGGTCTCCGCGAACTGGATCGTGAGGCCCGTGGAGCGCATCTGCTCGA
The DNA here is from genome assembly GCF_002151125.1 of Clavibacter michiganensis. Taxonomy (GTDB): domain Bacteria; phylum Actinomycetota; class Actinomycetes; order Actinomycetales; family Microbacteriaceae; genus Clavibacter; species Clavibacter michiganensis_C. The sequence goes on along the minus strand of NZ_MDJZ01000015.1, from coordinate 338,651 downwards.
TGAGGTCGCTCAGCTCCTTCAGCTCGGGCTGGGGGGTGTCGTCCTCGCTGTGCCGGAGCTGCGCGAGGAGGATCCGCACGTCGCCGAGCGCCTGGCGCGCGGTGGACGAGATGGTGCGCAGCGCCTGGTCGGCGGCCTCCGGATCCACCAGCCGCGCGTAGCGGGCGCCGTCAGCCTGCGCGATCACGACGGCGAGCGAGTGGGCGACGACGTCGTGCATGTCGCGCGCGATGCGGTTCCGCTCCTGCTCGACGACCACGTCGTGCAGCGCGCGCGCCTGGTCGCGCTCGGCGGCCTCCTGCGCGTCGCGGCTCGCGTGCGACGCGCGGGACGCGACCACGAGCCGGCCCGCCGTCCACGACGCGAGCAGCACGCTCCACGCGCAGAGGAGGAGGAACAGGAACAGGGTGGCGAACGCGGTCCACTCCCCCGTGCGGAACGCCTCGCCGCCGATGGGCACGCGGCCCGCGGTGAAGGACAGGTAGGAGGCGCCGACGACGCCGCCGACGATCGCGGACGCCAGCCCGAGGGCACGCACCACGCGGCCGCCGTACGCGGCGGTGCAGTACACGACGCCCGCGATGGCGAGGTCGCCGGGCTCGACCCCGGCGCCCTGGCTCATCTGGACGGCCGCGCCCGCCCACGCGATGGCCAGGGACAGGCCGGGCGAGAGGCGCCGGACGGACAGGGCCGCGCCCATGACGAGCACGAGGACGAGCGAGATCCCGGAGGTCGTGAAGGCGAAGACGCCGAAGGCGCTGGCGGCGGCGACGCCGATGGACCCGGGGGCGAGGAGGACGACGAAGGCCACGGCGAGGACGACGTCGAGGACGAGCTGGTACCTCGGGATCCGTCGGAGCATGCGACCACCGTACGGGCCGCGCCCGGTCGACGAGCCCCCGGCGGCCGATGATCCCCGCGGAGGCGCCCCGATCTCATCCGCGGGATGTACGGGGGCGCCCCGCGGATCAGAAGCCGAGGCGGCCGAGCAGCTTCGGGTCGCGCTGCCAGTCCTTCGCGATCTTCACGCGCAGCGACAGGAACACGCGCGTGCCGACGAGCGGCTCGATCTGCGCGCGGGCCACCTGCCCGACGTGCTTGAGCCGGGACCCCTGCGCGCCGATGACGATGCCCTTCTGGCTGTCGCGCTCGACGAAGAGGTTGGCGTAGATCTCGAGCAGCTCCTTGTCCTCGCGCTGGATCATGTCGTCGATCGTGACGGCGAGGGAGTGCGGAAGCTCGTCCTGCACGCCCTCGAGCGCGGCCTCGCGGATGAGCTCCGAGATGCGCGCCTCGAGCCCCTCCTCGGTGACGGCGTCGGACGGGTAGAGCTGCTCGGAGACGGGCAGGGCCTTCAGGAGCTCGCCCACGAGCGCGTCGAGCTGGATCGCCTCGACGGCCGAGACGGGCACGATTGCGTCCCACTCGCGCAGCTCCTGCACGGCGAGCAGCTGCTCGGCGACGGCGTGGCGCGACGCGGAGTCGGTCTTCGTGACGATCGCGACCTTGCGGGCGCGCGGGTACTCGTCGAGCTGCTCGTTGATGAAGCGGTCGCCCGGGCCGAGCCGCTCGTCCGCGGGGATGCACAGCCCGATGACGTCGACGTCGCCGAGCGTCGTCTGCACCAGCGCGTTCAGCCGCTCGCCGAGGAGCGTGCGCGGGCGGTGGATCCCGGGGGTGTCCACCAGGATGAGCTGCCCGTCCGGCCGGTGCACGATGCCGCGGATCGCCTTGCGGGTCGTCTGCGGCTTGGAGCTCGTGATGGCGACCTTCTCCCCCACCAGCGCGTTCGTCAGCGTCGACTTGCCGACGTTCGGGCGGCCGACGAACGAGACGAAGCCGGCGCGGTACGCGGGCGCGCCGCCGCGCGGCTTGCGCTTCGCGCGCGCGGGCTCGGCGTCGCGGTCGATGCCCCACGCCTCGTCGGACAGGGGGGCGGGCTCCGGCGCCGCGTCGACGGCCGTCTCGTCGTCCTGGGGATCAGTCATGGTCGTGTCCTCTGCTGGCGGCGGCGCCCGCGGGGGCCGCCTCGTGGGTCTCGGGTGCGTCGGCCGCGCGGTCGCGCTCGACGAGGATCGTGCTGACGCGCGTGCGGCGCCCCTCGACCCGGTCGGCCGTGAGGACGAGCCCGCCGACGGCCACGACGGATCCGCGCTCGGGCAGGCGCCCCAGGGTCTTGGCGAGCAGGCCGCCGGCGCTGTCCACGTCGTCGTCGTCGAGCTCCAGCCCGAACAGGTCGCCCAGCTCGTCGATCGGGAGTCGGGCGCTCACACGGTACACGCCGTCCCCCAGGTCCTCGTACTCGGGGACGTCGCGGTCGTACTCGTCGCTGATGTCGCCGACCAGCTCCTCGATGAGGTCCTCGAGCGTGACGAGCCCGGCGATGCCGCCGTACTCGTCCACGACCATGGCGAGGTGGTTGGACTCGAGCTGCATCTGGCGGAGCAGCGCGTCGGCCTTCTGCGACTCGGGCACGAAGACGGCGGGCCGCGCGAGCTGGTCGACGGTCGTGCGCTCGGCCTCCTCCGGCCGCTCGTAGACCATGCGCGCGAGGTCGCGGAGGTACAGCACGCCCTCGATCTCGTCCGAGTCGCGACCGGTGACCGGCGCCCGGGAGATGCCGCGCGAGAGGAAGACGCCGAGCGCGGATCCGACGTGCACGGTCTGCTCCACGACGACCATGTCGGTGCGCGGGATCATCACCTCGCGCACGACCGTGTCGTTGAACTCGAAGATGGAGTGGATGAGCTCGCGGTCGTCCTCCTCGAGCACCTCGAGCTCGGTGGCCTCGTCGACCATGCTGAGCAGCTGCTCCTCGCTGGTGAAGGTGGCGACGGTCTTGGGGCGGCCGGGCGTCACCCGGTTGCCGAGGGCGACGAGCGCGTCGGCGACCGGGCCGATGGAGACGCGGATCACGCGCACCATGAGCGCCGTCCAGGCCAGCAGCGGGCGGGCGTGCACCCGGCCGACCGAGCGCGGGCTCGCGCCGACCAGCACGAAGGAGACGGCCGTCATGATCGCGGCGGCCACGAGCATCGTGATCCACCACTCGTCGATCGTGTACGCGAGCGCCAGGGTCACGAGGACGGCCGCGCTCGTCTCCGCGACGATGCGCACGAAGCTCAGCGAGTTGACGTAGGCGCCGGTGTCCGTGGAGATGGCGAGCATCGAGCGGCGTGCGCGCGAGGTGAGGGCGAGCTCCTGGATGTCCGCGCGGGACAGCGAGGAGATGGCGGACTCGGACGCGGCGAACAGGCCGCCGAGGACGACGAGGAGGAACGCGGGGAGGAGGAGGGCGAGCATCGTCGGCGGGTCAGCGACCGCGCTCGCTCATGGCGAACCCGATCAGGATGTCGCGCTGGAGCCCGAACATCTCGCGCTCCTCGTCGGGCTCGGCGTGGTCGAAGCCGAGCAGGTGCAGGATCCCGTGCGCCGTGAGCAGCAGGATCTCCTCCATCGTGGAGTGCCCCGCCGTCACGGCCTGCTCGGCGGCGACCTGCGGGCACACGACGATGTCGCCGAGGAGGCCGGCGGGCGTCGGCCGGTCCTCGGTGCCGGGGCGCAGCTCGTCCATCGGGAAGCTCAGGACGTCCGTCGGGCCGGGCTCGTCCATCCACTGCACGTGCAGCTGCTCCATCGCGCCCTCGTCCACCATGACGATGGCCAGCTCCGCGTCGGGGTGCACGTGCAGGGTGTCGAGCGCGTAGGTGGCGAGCCGCTGGATGAGCGGCTCGTCGACCTCGATCGCCGACTCGTTGTTGATCTCGATGCTCATCGGGTGCTCCCAGGGGCGGTGCGGCGCTCGGCGCGGAGGTGGTCGGCGGCCTGGCGCTCCGCGTCGTAGCGCGTGTACGCGTCCACGATGCGGCCGACCAGGGTGTGCCGCACGACGTCGTCGCTCGTGAGGCGGGAGAAGTGGATGTCGTCCATCCCCTCGAGGACGCGCGTGACGAGCTGGAGGCCGCTCGATCCCGTGGGCAGGTCGACCTGCGTGATGTCGCCGGTCACGACCATCTTCGAGCCGAAGCCGAGGCGGGTCAGGAACATCTTCATCTGCTCGGGCGTCGTGTTCTGCGCCTCGTCGAGCACGACGAAGGCGTTGTTGAGCGTGCGCCCGCGCATGTAGGCGAGCGGCGCGACCTCGATGGTGTTCGACGCCATGAGCTTCGGCACCAGCTCGGGGTCCATCATCTCGTTCAGCGCGTCGAACAGCGGGCGGAGGTACGGGTCGATCTTGTCCGTGAGCGACCCCGGCAGGTAGCCGAGCCGCTCCCCCGCCTCGACGGCGGGCCGCGTGAGGATGATCCGCTCGACCTCCTTGCGCTGCAGCGCCTGGACGGCCTTGGCCATCGCGAGGTAGGTCTTGCCCGTGCCCGCGGGGCCGATGCCGAACACGATGGTGCTCTCGTCGATGGCCTGCACGTACTGCTTCTGGCCCTCGGTCTTCGGGCGGACGGTGCGGCCGCGCGACTGCACGATGGCCTCGCTCAGCACGTCGGACAGGGTCCGCGCGTCGTCCTCGCCGAGCCGGCGAGCGCTCGTCTCGATCTCCTGGGGTTCCACGTGCTGTCCGTCCTCCACCATCGCCACGACCTCGTCGATGAGCCGACGGGCCGCGGCCACGTCCGCCCGGGTGCCGACGAGCGTGATCTCGTTGCCGCGGACCCGGACGTCGACGTCCGGGTGCTCGCGCTCGATCTGCCGGAGCAGCCGGTCCTGCGGCCCCAGGAGGCGCACCATGAGCACGCCCTCCATGGTCGCCGTCTGCTCGACGCGGTCCGCCTCCGCGGACGCGCCGCCCCGCGGGTCAGAGCCCGACATGGTCCTCCTGGCCGCCGAAGCCGGCGAGCACGTGCGCGTGCACGTGGAAGACGGTCTGCCCGGCGTCGGCGCCCGTGTTGAAGACGAGGCGGAACTGGCCGTCGGCGCGCTCGGCGCCGATGCGCGATGCGACCTCGACGACCTCCGCGAGGAGCGCCGGGTCGCCCGCGGCGAGCTCGACGACGTCGCGGTACGCGGCGGTCTTCGGCACCACGAGCACGTGCACGGGCGCCTTGGGCGCGATGTCCTCGAAGGCGATGACGCGGTCGGTCTCCGCCACGATCTCGGCCGGGATCTCGCGCGCGACGATGCGCTCGAAGACGGTGGGCTCTGCGGTGCTGGTCATGCGCCCAGCCTACGCGGGACCCGCGACGTCACCAGCGCCCGAGCGCCGCGTTGACGAGCGCGAGCGCGGCCGGTCCCGCGGTCGACGTGCGGAGGATGCCCGACCCCAGCGCGACCGGGATCGCTCCGGCCGCGCGGAGCTGCTCGACCTCGGCCGGGCTGATGCCGCCCTCGGGCCCGACGACGAGCAGGACGTCGGTCGACGCGGCGCCGTCGGCCGTCGCCAGGTCGAGCCGCGAGAGCCGTGCGTCCGCCGTGGGGTCGAGCACGAGCACGCGGGCGGTCGCGGCCATGCGGACGAGGTCCCTCGTCGTCGCGAGCTCCTCCACACCGGGCACGCGCGGCCGGATGGACTGCTTCACGGCCTCGCGGACGATCGCCCGCCAGCGGTCCCGGCCCTTGGCGACCTTCTGGCCCTCCCAGCGGGAGACGGAGCGCTGCGCCTGCCACGGGATCACGGCGTCGACGCCCAGCTCGGTGGCGGCCTGCACGGCGAGCTCGTCGCGGTCGCCCTTGGCGAGCGCCTGCACGAGGACGATCCGCGGGGACGGCTCCGGGTGCGCCTCGACGGAGCCGACGTGGAGCTCCAGGCGCTGCGCCTCCGCCGACGTCACGGTGCACGACGCGACGGTGCCGCGTCCGTCGCCGACGAGGAGCGCCTCGCCCGCGCGGACGCGGCTCACCGTCACGGCGTGCCGCGCCTCCTGCCCGGTGAGCACGATGACGCGGTCGACAGCGAGGTCGCTGGCGCCGATGTCGTCGGCCAGGTAGAAGTGCGCCACGGTCAGACGTTGAGGAAGCGGTCGCGGAGCTTCTGGAAGAGGCCCTGCTGGAAGTGCGCCAGGTGCGGGGCCGGCGCCTTGTTGCGACGCGCGAACTGCTGGATGAGGTCGCGCTCCTTGTGGTCGAGCTTCTGCGGCGTGACCACCTGGATCCCGATCTTGAGGTCGCCGCGCCCGGAGCCGCGGAGCTTGGTGACGCCGCGACCGCGGACCGTGATGATCTCGGCGCTCTGGATGCCGGGGCGGAGCTCTAGGTCGACGTCGCCGTCGAGGGCCTCGATGTGCGCGTCGCTGCCGAGGATCGCGTCGACCATGCTCACCTCGACGGTCGCGAGGAGGTCGTCGCCGTTGCGGCTGAAGACCTCGTGGTGCTTGACCTTGATCTCGAGGTACAGGTCGCCGTTCGGGCCGCCCGCGGGGCCGACCTCTCCGGAGCCCGGCATCTGGAGGCGCAGGCCCGTGTCGACGCCGGCCGGGATGTCGACCGGCACGGTGCGACGCGCGCGGACGCGGCCCTGACCCTGGCAGGTGGGGCACGGGTGCGGGATGACGGTGCCGTAGCCGCGGCAGGTGCCGCAGGGGCTCGACGTCATGACGTTGCCGAGGAGCGAGCGGACCTGGCGCTGGATGCTGCCGGATCCGCGGCAGATGTCGCACGTGACGGCGCTCGTGCCCGGCTGCGCGCAGGATCCGTGGCACGTGTCGCACACGACCGCCGTGTCGACCTCGAGGTCGCGGTGCACGCCGAAGATGACCTCCTCGAGCTCGACCTCCACGCGGAGGAGGGCGTCCTGGCCGCGCTCCTGGCGGGACCGGGGGCCGCGTCCGCCGCCGCCCTGCTGGCCGCCGAAGAACGTCTCGAAGATGTCGCCGAACCCGCCGAAGCCCTGGCCGCCGCCCCCGCCGAACCCGGCCTGCGGGCCGAGGTCGTACTGCTGGCGCTGCTGGGGATCCGACAGCACGTCGTACGCGTGCGTCACGAGCTTGAACCGCTCGGCGGCGTCGGGGGCGTCGTTGACGTCCGGGTGGAGCTGGCGCGCCTGCTTGCGGTACGCCTTCTTGATCTCCTCTGGCGTCGCCTCGCGGCTCACGCCGAGTACTTCGTAGTGGTCAGCCACGTCGGGCCCTTCGGTGGTGATGGTCGTGGGGATCAGGGGCGGTGCGCCGGCGCGGGGCCGTCACCGCTCCTCGAGCAGGCGGGAGAGGTAGCGCGCGACCGCGCGCACCGACGCCATGTTGGTGGAGTAGTCCATGCGGGTCGGCCCCAGCACGCCGAGGCGCGCGAGCACGCCGCCGGACGAGCTGTAGCCGCTGGTGAGCACGCTCGTCTCGCCGAGGCCGAACGGGGCGTTCTCCCGGCCGATGCTCACCGAGACGCCGTGCTGGTCGGCCTCCATCTCGCCGAGCAGGCGCAGCAGCACCACCTGCTCCTCGATGGCCTCGAGGACGGGCGAGATGCTGCCCGGGAAGTCGCGCTCGGTGCGGGCGAGGTTCGCGGATCCCGCCAGGAGCAGCCGCTCCTGCCGGTTGGCGAGCACCTGCTCCACGAGCGTGCCGGCGAGGACGGACGCCGCGGCGCGCTGCGCCGGCTCGACCTCGTCGGACAGCGTCTCGAGCCGGGTCGCCGCCTCCGCGAGGCCCAGCCCGCCGACGGCCCGGTTGATCCGGGTGCGCATGACCGCGAGGAACGCGTCGTCCGGGTCGCCCGCCAGCTCGACGACGCGCTGCTCGACGCGGCCCGTGTCGGTGATGAGCACCGTGAGCACGCGCGTGGTCGAGAGCGCCACGAGCTCGACGTGCTTCACGTGGCTGGTGGCGAGCGACGGGTACTGCACGAGCGCGACCTGGTTGGTGAGCTGCGCGAGGAGGCGGACGGTGCGGGCGAGCACGTCGTCGAGGTCGACCGACTCGCCGAGGAACACGTGGATGGCCTGGCGCTGCGCGGGAGTGAGGGGGCGCACGTCGGCCAGCTGGTCGACGAAGAGGCGGTAGCCCTTGTCGGTCGGCACGCGGCCGGACGAGGTGTGCGGGGCGGCGATCAGCTCCTCCTCCTCGAGGAGGGCCATGTCGTTGCGGATGGTGGCGGCCGAGACGCCGAAGGCGTGGCGCTCGACGATGGACTTGGAGCCCACGGGCTCCCGCGAGGACACGTAGTCCTGCACGATCACCCGGAGGACGTCGAGTCCGCGTTCCGAGACCATGGCGGCTCCCTCCTGGCACTCGTGGGTCTGGACTGCCAATCGTACCGCGGGTCCGGGCGTGCTCGGCGTTGCCGGTCGCGCGTCGTCGGCGGTACCGTGGATGGGCCCGGTGCTGCCAGGCTCCACCCGTGATCCATCGGCGGACCGCCGTACCGTCGGCCGCCGCGCACCGAGAGGCTCCCCGCGATGTCCGCACCCGACCCCCACCCGTACGGCGCGCCGACGCCGCTCACCCCGAGCGAGGACCGCCTCTGGGCGTCGCTCACGCACTTCCTCGCGATCCTCCTCGTGCCGTCGTTCATCGTCTGGCTCGTGTTCCGCGAACGCGGCCGGTTCACCGACCAGGAGGGCAAGGAGGCGACGAACTGGACCATCAACGTGGTCGGCGCGCTCGTGATCCTCAACGTGCTGCAGGTGGTCTTCGGGGTGATCCCCCTGCTCGGCGTCATCATCGCCCTGCTCCTCGGCCTCGTGATCTTCGCGGTCGTCGTCGTCAACATCGTGTTCGCGATCATCGGCGGCACGCGCGTCCAGGCCGGCCGGCCGTACCGCTACCCGCTCAACATCCGGTGGATCAAGTAGGCGGTCGCCGATGAGCGCGCGGATCCGGCACGTCGCCGTCGACTGCCGGGACCCCCATGCGCTCTCGCTCTTCTGGGCGGCCGTCACCGGGTTCGAGGAGGACCCGGACGAGCCGAACCGCCCCGGCGAGGACGCCGCGTGGCTCGGCGATCCCGTCTCGGGGCTCGGCATCATCCTGCAGCGCTCCGACGCGCCCACGGCCGGCAAGAACCGCGTCCACCTCGACCTCGCGCCCGACGACCGGACGCGCGACGAGGAGGTCGAGCGAGTGCTCGCGCTCGGCGCCGCCCTCGTCGCCGACCGGCGGAACGCGGACGGGAGCGGCTGGGTCGTGCTCGCGGATCCCGAGGGCAACGAGTTCTGCGTCGAGCGCAGCGACCTCGAGCGCGAGGCGGGCGACGACGTGGGCGCCGTCGTCCTCTGACGACCGGGCGGCCTAGTCCTCGAGCAGCCGCCGCACGACGGCGTCGGCCAGCAGGCGTCCCTGCAGCGTGAGCACGAGCGTGCCGGACAGGGCGGCGCGGGGATCCACCAGGCCGTCCGCGATGAGGCCCGCGACCTGCCGGCGGCCCTCCGCGGCGAGCGTCGGGATCGCGAGGCCGTCGCGGATGCGCGCGCCGAGGAGCACGCGCTCCACCTCGCGCGTCGCGTCGTCGAGCGACTCGCGGCCGGCTCCCGGGGAGGCCCCCGCGAGCACGCGGTCGGCGTACGCGGCCGGGTGCTTGACGTTCCACCAGCGGACCCCGCCGACGTGGCTGTGCGCGCCGGGGCCGACGCCCCACCAGTCGTGGCCCTGCCAGTAGGCGAGGTTGTGGCGGCTGCGACGCCCGTCGCGGGCCCAGTTGCTCACCTCGTACCACTCGTAGCCGGCCTCGCCGAGCATGCGGTCGGCGAGCTCGTACATGTCGGCCTGCATGTCCTCGTCGGGCTCCGGCACCTCGCCGCGGCGGATCTGCCGCGCGAGCTTCGTGCCCGGCTCGACGATGAGCGCGTACGCGGAGAGGTGGTCGGGCTGCTCCCCGATCGCCTGCTCGAGCGAGGCGCGCCAGTCGTCGATGGTCTCCCCCGGCGTGCCGTAGATGAGGTCGAGGCTCACCTCGAGGCCGGCCGCGCGGGCGCCGCGGACCACGGGGGCGATGCGGGCGGGGTCGTGCGTGCGCTCGAGCGTCGCGAGCACGCGGGGCACGGCGGACTGCATGCCGAAGGACACCCGCGTGAAGCCGCCGGCCGCGAGGGCGGCGAGGTAGGCGTCGTCGACGCTGTCGGGGTTGGCCTCGGTCGTGACCTCGGCGCCGTCGGCGAGCCCGAAGGCGTCGCGCACGGCGTCGAGCATCCGGACGAGGTCCTCCACGGGCAGGAGCGTCGGTGTGCCGCCGCCGAGGAAGACGGTGGACGCGGGGCGCGCGGGCACGCCGGAGTCGCGGAGCGCGGATCCGGCGAAGCGCACCTCCTGCACGGCCTGCGACGCGTAGTCGGACTGCTTCACGCCGCGGAGCTCGGGCGCCGTGTACGTGTTGAAGTCGCAGTAGCCGCAGCGGACGCGGCAGAACGGGACGTGCAGGTAGACGCCGAACGCCCGGGACCCGGCGCCGTCGGCCGCGGAGGCGGGGAGCAGGCCGTCGGCGGGGGCGGGATCGGCGAGGGGCAGGGCGGACGGCATCCGTCCATCATCCCCCGCGCGGGCAGCGTCCCCGTGCGCCGCCGTCGGGGCCGGCCCCGTGCTCCGGCAGGATGGGGGCATGACCGACGCCTCCTCGCCCCGGCCCCTGCACGTCCTCTGGGACGTCGACGGCACGCTCCTGCTCAACGGACCCCGCGCCGGAGGCATGTACCACCGGGCGATCGAGCTCGCGGCGGGCGAGGCGCTGGAGGACCGCAGCGTCCACGCGCACGGGAAGACGGACGGGCAGATCATCTGGGAGATGCTCGACCTGTACGGCCTGCCTGCGTCCCTGCACGGGGCCGTCCGGGAGGAGCTCGAGGGCATGTCGCGCGTCGAGCACTACGGCGCCGGGCGTCGCGAGGTGCCGGTCGGCGTCCCCCGCCTCGTCGCCGACGTCGCCGGACGCGGCTGGGTCAACGCGCTGCTCACCGGCAACTCGCCGCTCCGCGCCCGCTACAAGCTCGACGGCGCCGGTCTCGACGTCGCCCTCTTCGACTGGGACGCGTCGTTCTTCGGGCACGAGGCACGGGTCCGCAGCGACCTCACGCGCCGCGCCGCGGAGGCGCTCGAGGGCGCGACCGTCGTGATCATCGGCGACACCCCCGCGGACGGCGTCGCGGCCGAGGCCGCGGGCTTCCCGTTCGTCGCGGTGGCGACGGGCGCCTACGACGTCGAGCAGCTGCGGGCGCCAGACGCTCACGCGGCCGTCGTCGTGACGGACCTCGCCGCCGGCCACGACGAGGTCATGGCCTACCTGGACGGGCTCGCCGCGCGCTGACCGCTCGCGCGACGCGCGCGGATCAGGCGGACGCGACCGCCGGGTGCAGCGCCTTGAGGTACCGGCGCATGAAGACGCCCTGGACGATGCGCAGCACCGGGCTCGCCAGCCGCATGGGCCACGACGCCGGTCGCGAGAAGACGCGCAGGGTCAGCCACACGCTGCCGTCGGGCTCCCGGGAGACGAGGAACGCCTCCTCGCCGCTCAGCGGGTGGCCGTGCACCGTGCCGTACGCGAAGCCGACGCGGTCGGTCTCCTGCACGGTGTAGACGACGCGGACGGGCGCCTCGGGGTGGAACGGCCCGAACGGCATGCGCAGCACGGCCGAGGTGCCCGACGTGATCCACGCGGTGCCGTCGTCGCCGTACAGCGCCTCGCGCGCGCGGTCGACGGGCACCTGGGGCACGCCGTCGGCATCGAACTCGAGACCCGCGTAGCCGGGGTCGTCCGGGACCTCCTGCTCGATGCGCGTGACCTCGATGCCGCTGCCGCGCTGCACACCCCACGTCATGAGGAGGGCGACGGCCTGCTCGAAGCGCTCGTCGCCGCTGCCGAGCCGGGCGCTCGCCTCCGCGGGACGGTAGCCCTCGGGCGGGTAGGTCATGAGGTCGACGGCCTGGGTGCCGCCGACGGAGCCGTACGTGACGGCGGTCGCGGTGTAGGTGCTGCGGCGCATGGGGTCAAGACTAGGGCGTGGGCCTGCGCGGACGCCGCCGGTGCCTAGCACGCGGGGCATGCTCCTGTCATCCACCGCTCGGAGGCCCACGCGTCATCCGCGCGCGCCGCCGCGGGGATGATGTTCGTGTGCGTGATGAATCCGTGATCAGAAAAGGATTCGGCAGCACCGCCGCGACGATACGTTGGGACCAATCCGAGGCGCGGATCCGACCATCCGGTCGCTCGCTCCCCATCGGTGCTCCCACCCTCCGACTCCGAGGAAACCATGCGCATCCGCGTCCGTCCCGTCCGTCCCCTGCTCGCCGCCGCCGCCGTGGCGGCCCTCTCGGCCGCCCTGGTCGCCGGAGCGCTCCCCGCGCAGGCATCGACCTCGCCCGTCGCCACGCCCAGCCCCGTCGCCGTCGCCGTCGACCTGGCGGTCCCGGATGCCACGCCGGTCCCGGATGCCACCGCCCCCACGCCGGTGCCGGCGGCCGAGGCGCCGGTCGTCGAGGCGCCCGCCGAGCCGACGTCCGCCGAGCCGACGTCCGCCGAGCCGACGTCCGCCGAGCCGACGCCCGCCGAGGCGACGCCCGCCCCGACGGAGGAGCCTGCGGGCGTCCCCGCGCCCGTCGTCCTCACGCCCGCCGAGGGCGACGAGCAGGTCGTCGGGGGCGCGACGACGTTCTCGGGGACGGGAGTGGCCGGCGCGCGGATCTCCCTCTACGTCTTCGCCGAGGGCTACCGCGGTCACCCCGGCGACATCGCCGACAGCCTCTACTACACGGCCGACGTCGGAGCGGACGGCACCTGGAGCACCACCCAGGAGCTGCCGGTCGGGTTCTGGACCGTCAAGGCGGATCAGTCGGTGGGTGACGACGGCACCGCGATGATCGGCAACGTCGCGTTCACCGTCCGCCCCGCGGCGCCGACCATCACCGCTCCGACGCCGGCGGGGCACGTGGACGGCCGTCTGCACGTAGCCGGCACCGGGACCGCGGGCTCCCGGATCGTGCTCACGATCGACGGCACGGACGACGAGCCCCTCGCGCTGACCGCCCCCGTCCGCGCGGACGGGACGTGGTCCGTCGACCAGGTCCTCCCGTCGGGTTCGTACTCCGTGACCGCGGTCGAGTCGCAGTACCTCCCCTACGAGCGCGAGGTGCGCAGCATCGAGTCGGGTTCCTCTCCCGCCGTGTCGTTCACGCTCAGCGGCGCCCGCGTCGCGACGGTCGGCCACCGCACGACGCTCCCGGTGACGGGCGCCGACCCCGTCCCGCTGATCGCGCTCACGGGATCCCTGCTCGCCGCGGGCCTCGCGCTCGTCGCCGTCCCGGCGATCCGCCGTCGCCGCGACGCCGGCCGCTCGACGCCCCGCGGATGACGCCTCCGCGACGCTGACCGCACGCACGACGCGCCCCCTGCCTCTCGAGGCAGGGGGCGCGTCGCATGTGCGGGGCTCGCGGCTACTTCGCCTTCTTCTCCGTGTCGCCCGAGAGCGCGGCGATGAACGCCTCCTGGGGGACCTCGACGCGGCCGACCATCTTCATGCGCTTCTTGCCCTCCTTCTGCTTCTCGAGCAGCTTGCGCTTGCGGGTGATGTCGCCGCCGTAGCACTTGGCGAGCACGTCCTTCCGCATGGCGCGGATGGACTCGCGGGCGATGATCCGGGCGCCGATGGCGGCCTGGATCGGCACCTCGAACTGCTGGCGCGGGATGAGCTCGCGGAGGCGGCCCGTCATGAGCACGCCGTACGCGTACGCCTTGTCGCGATGCACGATGGCGCTGAACGCGTCGACCTGCTCGCCCTGCAGCAGGATGTCGACCTTCACGAGGTCGGAGTCCTGCGAGCCCGCGGGCTCGTAGTCGAGCGACGCGTACCCGGCGGTCTTGCTCTTGAGGTTGTCGAAGAAGTCGAACACGATCTCGCCGAGCGGCATCGTGTAGCGGATCTCCACCCGGTCCTCGCCGAGGTACTCCATGCCGAGGAGGACACCGCGCCGGGACTGGCACAGCTCCATGATCGTGCCGACGTAGTCCTTGGGCGCGAGGATCGCGGCCTTCACCACGGGCTCGGAGACGCTGACGATCTTGCCGCCCGGGAACTCGCTCGGGTTGGTGACCGTGACCGTCCTCTTGTCCTCGCTCGTGACCTCGTAGATCACGCTGGGCGCGGTCGTGATGAGGTCCAGGCCGAACTCGCGCGACAGGCGCTCCGTGATGATCTCGAGGTGCAGGAGGCCGAGGAAGCCGCAGCGGAAGCCGAAGCCCAGCGCGACCGAGGTCTCGGGCTCGTAGACGAGAGCCGCGTCCGAGAGCTTGAGCTTGTCGAGGGCGTCGCGGAGGTCGGGGTAGTCGGATCCGTCGATCGGGTAGAGCCCGGAGAAGACCATGGGCAGCGGCTCGGTGTAGCCGGGCAGCGCCTCGGTCGCGGGGCGGGCGGCGGTCGTGACGGTGTCGCCGACCTTCGACTGGCGCACGTCCTTCACGCCCGTGATGAGGTAGCCGACCTCGCCGACCCCGAGGCCGTCGGACGGCGTGGGCTCGGGCGAGCTGACGCCGATCTCGAGGATCTCGTGGGTGGCCCGTGTCGACATCATCGAGATCTTCTCGCGCGGGCTGAGCTTGCCGTCGATCATGCGGACGTAGGTGACCACGCCGCGGTAGGCGTCGTAGACCGAGTCGAAGATCATGGCGCGCGCGGCGGCGTCGGGGTCGCCGACGGGCGCGGGGATGGTGCGCGAGACGCGATCCAGCAGGTCCTCGACGCCGGCGCCGGTCTTGCCGGAGACGCGCAGCACGTCCTCCGGGCTGCCGCCGATGAGGGAGGCGAGCTCGGCCGCGTACTTGTCGGGGTCGGCCGCGGGGAGGTCGATCTTGTTGAGCACCGGGATGATCGTGAGGTCGTTCTCGAGCGCGAGGTAGAGGTTCGCGAGGGTCTGCGCCTCGATGCCCTGCGCGGCGTCGACCAGGAGGATGGCGCCCTCGCACGCGGCGAGCGAGCGGGATACCTCGTAGGAGAAGTCGACGTGGCCCGGGGTGTCGATCATGTTGAGCGCGTACGTGCGCCCGTCGAGCTCCCACGGCATGCGCACGGCCTGGCTCTTGATCGTGATGCCGCGCTCGCGCTCGATGTCCATGCGGTCGAGGTACTGGGCGCGCATGGAGCGCGAGTCGACGACGCCCGTCATCTGCAGCATCCGGTCGGCCAGCGTGGACTTGCCGTGGTCGATGTGGGCGATGATGCAGAAGTTGCGGATGGACGCGGGGTCGGTCGCGGCGGGCCGGAGGGCCTTCGTAGCTAGGGGGCTCACGCGTTCCTTACGGGTCTCGTCGGTGGAGCGGAACCACGATCATCCCACGGGAGGCCCGCCGGGCCGTCCCCGCGGGGCGCGGCCGACACCGCGGCCGCGCACCGAGCCGGGGTCAGCGCCGCACGATGTCGGCGACGGCCGCGTCGAGCTCCGGCCAGCGGAAGCGGAAGCCCGCCGCCTCGAGCGTCTCCGGCACGACCCAGCGGCTCTTGAGCACGAGCTCGGGCTCGGTGCGGAAGAGCCACATGCCGACCTCGAGCATCCACCGGTTCGCGGCGAGCCCGACGGGCATGCCGACGGCGCGGCGGAGGACCCTCATCAGCCGGCGGTTGGTGACGGGCGCGGGGCTCGACGCGTTGACCGGGCCCTCGGGCGACGGGGTGTCGCGCACGAAGCGGATGATGCCGACCAGGTCGTCGATGTGCAGCCAGCTGAAGACCTGGCGGCCGTGGGTGGGCTGGAACACGTGGTGCGCGCCGGCGCGGATCCGGGAGGGGCGTCCGGGGAACCGGCCGTCGAGCTGCGGTCCGCCGAGGCCGAAGCGCGCGAGCCCGAGGAGCGGTTGCAGCGCGCCGTCGCGGCCGAGGACGATCGCGATCCGGAGCGCCACGCGCCGGGTCGCGGGCAGCTCGGGCGCGAGGAAGGCGCGCTCCCAGGCGCGGCCGACCGACGGCGAGAAGTCGTCGCCGAGCTCGCCCGTCGACTCGGTCTGCGGTCGGTCGGTCGCGTGCCGGTAGACGGTGGCGGTGGAGGCGTTGATCCAGACCGGCACGGGCCGTGCGCTGTCCGCGACGGCGCGTGCGAGCTCGGCCGTCGTCTCCGTGCGCGAGCGGCGGATCTCCCGGCGGTTCGCGACGCCGTAGCGGCAGTTCACGCTCTTCCCCGCGAGGTTCACCAGGAGATCGGCGCCGTCGACGATGCGGCGGATCCCGTCCTCGTCGCCCCAGCGCGCGTCGGCGCCGGAGCGGCCGATCGTGAGCACGCGGTAGCCCTCGTCCGCGAGCTCGCGCACGAGCACCTGTCCGATGAAGCCGGACGCGCCCGCCACGACGGCGGTGCGTGGAGCGGCCGCGCCCGGTGCCGCGCTCATGAACCGAAGCGCGTGCCGCGCTCGACCGTCGTGCCCCGGCCGTCGGCCCACGTGTAGACCGTGTCGCCGCCGATGATGACGTGCTCGGCGCGCGACTGCACGTCGAGCGGGTCACCCGACCAGATCACGACGTCGGCGTCGAGGCCCGGCGTGAGCGCGCCCACGCGGTGGTCGAGGCGGAGGATCGCGGCCGGGTTCGCGGTGATGGCGCGGATCGCGATGTCGGCGGGTAGGCCGTCCTTCACGGCGAAGGACGCCTGGTGCACCAGGAAGTCGATGGGCACGACGGGCGCGTCGGTCGTGATCGCGACGAGGACGCCCGCGCGGTGCAGCGCCGCGAGGTTGGCGACGGCGCGGTCGCGGAGCTCGACCTTGGAGCGCGACGTGATCATCGGGCCGAAGATCACGGGGATGCCGCGCTCGGCGAGCACGTCCGCGATCTTGTCGCCCTCGGTGCCGTGGTTGACCACGAGGCGGTAGCCGAACTCGTCGGCCAGGCGGATCGCGGTCGCGATGTCGTCGTGGCGGTGCGTGTGCTGGTCCCACGCGAGCTCCCCGTCGAGGACGCGGACGAGGGTCTCCTTGCCGAGGTCGCGGGAGAACGGCTTGCCCTCCTTCTCGGCGTGGTCGCGGGCGGCGCGGTAGTCCTCGGCGTCGCGGAAGGCGCGGCGGATCACCATGGCGACGCCGAGGCGCGTCGACGGCGTCCTGCCCTTCTCGCCGTAGACGCGCTTCGGGTTCTCGCCGAGGGCGCTCTTGACGCTGACGGAGTCGCTGACGAGCTGCTCGTCGATGGTGCGGCCGCCCCACGACTTGATGGCGACCGACTGGCCGCCGATGGGGTTGCCCGAGCCGGGCTTCACGACGATGGTCGTGACGCCGCCCTTGAGCGCGTCGCGGAAGCCCTCGTCGTCGATGTCGATGGCGTCGATCGCGCGCACCGAGCTCATGTCGGGGTCGGTCATCTCGTTCGTGTCGTTGCCCGCGGGGCCGTTGGCCTCCTCGTGGATCCCGACGTGGCCGTGCGCCTCGACGAATCCGGGCAGGACCCAGCGGCCGGCGGCGTCGATGACGGTCGCGCCCTCGGGGACCTCGACGTCGCCGCCCCGGCCGACCGCGGCGACGAGGCCGTCGCGGAGGAGGACGGTGCCGCCCGGGACGGGCGCGCCGTCGACGGGGACGACGTGACCGCCGACGATGGCGGTGACGGTGGATGCGGACGCGCGGACGGGAGCGGTGCTGTCGGAGATGGGCATGATCCGAGCCTAGGACGCGGACCCGGCATGGCCCGGCTGCTGCGCGTGGACAGGATGCCGTGCCGGGCGGCGCTCCCGCGGCGGGAGCCCGGGCCCGCTGTCGGTACGCTCGCGGCATGGGCATCCCCGACTTCGTCGCCTCCCTCCGCGAGCGCATCGGCACCGCTCCCCTCTGGCTCTCGGGCGTCACCGCGGTGATCCTCGACGGCACCCGGGTCCTCCTCGTGCGCCGCGGCGACACCGGCGCCTGGGCGCCCGTCTCGGGGATCCTCGAGCCCGGCGAGGAGCCCGCCGTCGGCGCCTGGCGCGAGGCGGAGGAGGAGACCGGCGTGATCGTCGAGGTCGAGCGGCTGGTCGCGGTCGGCACCACGGGCGAGATCACCTACCCCAACGGCGATCGCGCCAGCTACCTCGACCTCACCTTCCGCTGCCGCTACGTCTCGGGCGAGGCGCGGGTCAACGACGACGAGTCGCTCGAGGTCGCCTGGTGGCCGGTCGACGCGCTGCCGGAGATGCCGGGCGACTTCCTGCGCCGGATCCGCGACGCGCTCGACGACGAGCCCGAGACCCGCTTCGTGCGCCCGGGCGACGACGTCGCGCACGAGGACCGCGACGCGCGCGGCTCCGCGGCCTGATATCCCGGCCCGGACCTGGTATCGTCGCCTGTTGGCTTGCGTGTGATCCTCCCCGATCACGCGGTATCGCCGCAGGCGCCCTCTCTCGCTGAGCGGCAACTCATACGACGACAACTCGAACGGAAGACATAACACGTGGCAAACATCAAGTCGCAGATCAAGCGCATCGGCACCAACAAGAAGGCCCAGGAGCGCAACAAGGCCGTCAAGAGCGAGCTGAAGACGGCCATCCGCTCCGTCAAGTCGGCCATCTCCGCGGGCGACAAGGACGCGGCCGTCAAGGCCGTCAGCCTCGCCGGCAAGAAGCTCGACAAGGCCGCCAGCAAGGGCGTCATCCACAAGAACCAGGCCGCGAACCGCAAGGGCGCGATCGCCAAGCAGGTCGCCAAGATCGGCTGATCTCCCCTGGTACGACCACGGGCCCCGCGCATCGCGCGGGGCCCGTCGTCATGTCCGGGTGCGGGTGTCGCGTACCGGTGCCGAGACCGCGTCCTGGTCCTCGCGTCCGGCCGCGACCAACGCGCGTCTCGAGTCGGTCAGTCGCGGCCGCGGGAGGCGATGGTGCGCACCATGCGCTCCAGCGAGTAGACCGGATCCCGCCCGCCGCCCTTGACCTGCGCGTCGGCCTCGGCGAGGGCCTCGATGGCGCGGCCGAGACCCGCGTCGTCCCACAGCTGCAGATCGCGACGAGCCCGGTCGACCTGCCACGGCGCCATTCCGAGCTTCGACGCGAGCTGGCCCGAGGCGCCGGAGACGCCGGAGACCTTCGCCATCGTACGGATCTTCATCGCGAACGCGGCGATGAGCGGCACCGGATCCGCGCCCGAGGTGAGCGCGTGGCGGAGCAGCACGAGGGCCTCGCCGCTGCGGCCCGCGATCGCGGAGTCCGCGACGGCGAACGCGTTGATCTCGACACGGCCGCCGTAGTACTGGTCGACCGTGACCTCGGTGATCTCGTGCGCGGTGTCCGAGATGAGCTGCTGGCACGCCGACGCGAGCTCGCTCACGTCGTCCTGGAACGCGGAGACGAGCTGGCGGACGGCGCCCGGCGTGATGGAGCGCTTCGCGGCGCGGAACTCGGCGACGGCGAAGTCGTGCTTCTCGCTGTCCTTCTTCAGCTCGGCGCAGACGATCTCGATGCCGCCCCCGGTGCCCGAGCGCACGGCGTCGAGCAGCTTCTTGCCGCGCACTCCCCCGGCGTGCCGGAGCACGACGTAGGTGTCGTCGGCCGGGGAGTCGAGGTACGCGACGGCGTCGAGCAGGAACTGGTCCGAGCACTTCTCCACGTTCACGACCCGGATGAGGCGCGGCTCGGCGAAGAGGGACGGGCTCGCGAGCGTGATGAGCTCGCCGGGCGCGTAGGAGTCGGCCTCGATGTCGGAGACCTCGATGCTCGGATCCTCCGCGGTGAGGATGTCGCGGAGGCGCCGCATCGCCCGGTCGGCGAGGAGTGCCTCGGTGCCGGACACGAGGACGACGGGCGCCGGCCGCACCGCGTCCCACGGGAGCTGCGGGATGGCGGCGGAGGGCTTCGCCGCCGTGCTGCGGGACGTCCTGGTCGCCATGCGGGTCCTTCCGGGAGGGTGCGGGTTCGGGGTGCGGGTCGCCGCCTGGCGGGCCGGCGGTCGGGCGGGTCCAGGTTAGCCGTCGGGTGGGACATCGCCCGGCCCCGGGACGGCGGCCGGAGCACCCCGCGGGGACGCCGTCCGGCCGAGCGCCACGACCGCGACCGTCAGGGCGATCACGAGGACGAGGGCGACGACGCCCGCGGGACCCGCGGCCCACGGCACGCGACCGGCCGGGAGCCGGGACGTGACGGACGCGACCGCGGCGATCCACGACGCGGGCAGCCACGCCAGCCGCAGCGCGAGGTGGCCCGCAGCAGGCCAGGCCGGCAGCAGCACGCACGCGACGAGGCCGCCGATCGTGGCGGGTGCGGCCGCGGGCTCGGCGAGGACGTTGGCCAGGACCCCGTGCACGGGAAGCCCGGGCTGCAAGACGAGGAGCAGCGGCTGGCACGCCACCTGCGCGGCGACGGGGATCGCGAGCGCCTCGGCCACGCGGCGCGGCATCCGATGCGCCAGGCGGTCGGCGATCGGGGGCGCGAGCACGAGGAGCCCGGCCGTCGCCAGCACGCTCAGGGCGAATCCGAGGTCGCGCGCCAGCCAGGGATCGCCCGTCAGGAGGACGACCACGGCCACGGCGAGGGCGGGCAGGCCGCGGGAGGGCCGGCCGGTCGCGCTGGAGACGATGAGGACGGCGGCCATGACGGCGGCGCGGAGCACGCTGGGCTGCGGCGTGACCAGGATCACGAACGCGATGAGGGCCAGGAGCGCCGCGACCGCCCGGGCCGGTCGGCGCAGGCCGGCCGCCGCCGCCAGGGCCAGCACGAGTCCGACGATGACCGCGCAGTTGGCGCCCGACACCGCGGTGAGGTGCGTGAGCGAGCTGTCCTTCATCGTCTGCGCGAGGGCGGGATCGACCGCCGAGACGTCGCCGATCGCGAGACCCGGGAGCAGCTGCGCCCCCGGTCCGCGGAGGTCGGCCGCGGCGTCGGAGAGCCCGGCGCGGAGCGCGTCCGCGGCCCGGAGCGGCCCCGCGGGCTGGTCCGCGGGCTCGGGCGCGCCGCGGGCGACGAGGAGGTAGGCGGCGCGGTCGGCCGGATCCGAGGATCGCACGGCGGCGCTCACCCGCACGACGGTCCCGACGCCCAGGCGCGCGCGGTCCGACGCGTCGTGGCCACCGCCGATCCCCGAGGCGAACACGACGACCGGAACCGGGGCGGACAGGACCGTCGTGCGGTCATCTCTGCCCGTCCCGACGTGGAGGGCGGTGACGTGCGCGACGAGCCGGGACCTGCCGCGGGGACCGGAGGCGCTGCCGCCCGGGTGCGAGGCGCCGCCGGAGCCCGGGGCGTGGCCCCCGTGCGCGGCGACGGGCGCCGGCGGCTCGTCGAGGACGATGTCCGCCACCACGGTGCCTCCCGCGTGCGCCGCGCTCTCGAGGGCGTCCGGGTGGCGCGAGGGCTCGCGGGCGGCGGCAGCGCCGAGGAGCATGGCCGTGACCCCAGCGGCCCCCGCCACCGAGGCCGCCGCCTGTCGGAGCCGGTCGGCCGAGGGGCCCCCGCGGCGCGATCCCGACCGACGGTCGACCGGACGCGGGGTCGACGCGGATCCCGACCGGCTGGCGCGCGTCTGCGAGAGCGCGGCCGAGCGGAGGGCCGCCCCGGCGCACAGCAGCGCCAGCGATGCCGCGGCGACGGCCAGGGGCGCGGACGCACCGCGCACGCCGATCCCGACCGCCGTCGTCGCCCAGCCGACGGCTGCCGGGATCGCCAGCCGGAGATCGACCTGCGACGCGGCTCCACCCCACCCCCGCCGCGTCGACCGAGCCGGGCCGCCGCCGGGCCCCGGCGGCGGCGTCACACCCGCACCAGCGGCGTGAGCGAGGCGAGCGTGCGGTCGCCGATGCCCGGCACCCTCCCGAGGTCCGCGACCCGCGCGAAGCGGCCGTGCGCCGAGCGCCAGGCGATGATCCGCGCGGCCAGGGACGGTCCGACGCGCGGGAGCGTCTCCAGCTGCTCGGCCGTCGCCGTGTTGAGGTCCACCGGCGCCGACGGGCTCGCGCTCCCGCCGGGAACCGCGGCCCCCGACGGGGCGGGCGCGGCCGGCGCCTCCCCCTGCCGCGGGACCACGAGCTGCTCGCCGTCGGAGAGCACGCGCGCCAGGTTCACGCCCGCGGTGTCGGCACCGTCGGCGAAGCCGTGCGCGGCGGCGAGGGCGTCGACGACCCGGCTCCCCGGGGCCAGGGGGAACAGGCCCGGCGAGACGACCGCCCCGACGACGTGCACGTAGATGGGCTTCCGCGCGCCGGCGGCGGATCCCGCTCCCCCGGCGCTCGCATCGGTCGCGTCGCCCCCGCCGTCCGCCCCCGCTCCCGCTCCCGCTCCCGCGCCCGCTCCCGCCGGATCCCCGTCGGCGTCCGCACGCCCGGCCCCGGTCCCCGCGTCCCCGTCCGTGCTCGTGCGCGCCGCCGTGCTCGACCGCACGTCGGTGGACGCCGTCGGCGGGGTCCCGCCCGCCGACTGCACGGCGGTGACGAGGATGGCGACCACGAGGGCCGCGCCGACGAGCACGACCGCCGCTCCGATGCCGACACGGAGACGGACGCGCACCCGTCGCCCGGGGAGGGAGGGACGGGTGCTCGGACCGTCGACTCCGGGCCGCCGACCCCCGCCCGCGGAGGGCTCCTCCTCGTCCGGCGGCACGCCGGACCAGGGGTCGTCGGGCGGATGCGCGAGGTCGGGATCGCCGGGATCGTCGCGGTCGTCGCGGTCGTCGCGGTCGTCGCGGTCGACCGCCCCCGGACCGCCGCCCCCCGTCGCGTACTCCCACCCGTCCCCGGGCGAGGTCGGCACGGCGTCCGAGGGCCATGCCGCGTCGGGACGCCGGTCGCTGCCCGACCGCGCATCCTGCTCGGCGGGATCCGGTCCGGGAGGGCGGCGGCGGGGAGGGTGCATGCGGGCACGGTAGGCGGCGGCTCGCGGCGAGCGGCCACGGGCACGAGGTCTGGGGATCGCCGTCGCCGATGCGCCCTGGGATGGAGCGAGGGCGGCCCGTCGCCGGACCGCCCTCGTGTCGCCGCGCCGTCTGCGCGGACCGCCCGTCAGGGAGCGGGCGTGGTGGTGATGCTCACGATCTTGGGCGCGCGCACGATGACCTTGTCGATCGTGCGACCTGCCGTCGAGCGCTTGACGCCCGCGGTCTCGCGGGCGAGGGCCTCGAGCTCGTCGGCCCCGATCTTGGCGTCGACCTCGAGCTTGTCGCGCACCTTGCCGTCGACCTGCACCACCGCCGTGACCGTGTTCACGACGAGCAGGTTGCGGTCGGCCTTGCGCCAGCCCGCGAAGGCCACGGAGCCCTCGCGGCCGAGGCGCTTCCACATGTCCTCTGCCGTGTACGGCGCGAACAGGCTGAGCGCGACGGCGACGACCTCGGTCGCCTCGCGCACGGCCGCGTCCCCGCCGCCCGGACCCTGGTCGATGGTCTTGCGGATGGCGTTGACGAGCTCCATCGTGCGCGCGATCACCACGTTGAACTTGAACGCCTCGAGCATCCCGGGCGCCTCCGCGAGGAAGCGGTGGGTGACGCGGCGTAGCGCCTCGTTCCCGCTCTTCCACTCGACCTCGGGGGCGCTCGTGATGTCGCCCGTGAGCCGCCAGGCACGCGCCAGGAACTTCGCGGATCCCGACGGGGAGACGTCCTCCCAGTCGATGTCGTCCTCGGGCGGTCCGGCGAACGCCATCGTCAGGCGGATCGCGTCGACGCCGTGGCGGTCGATCTCGGAGCCGAGGTCGACGCCGCCCTTGCTCTTCGACATCTTGCTGCCGCCGGAGAGCACCATGCCCTGGTTGAGCAGCGCGCTGAACGGCTCCGTGAACGTGACGTAGCCGAGGTCGAACAGGACCTTGGTGATGAAGCGCGAGTACAGCAGGTGCAGGATCGCGTGCTCCACGCCGCCCACGTACTGATCCACCGGCGCCCAGCGGTCGGCGTCCGCCGGGTCGAAGGCCTTGGTGGCGTCGTTCGGCGACAGGAAGCGCAGCCAGTACCAGGAGCTGTCCATGAACGTGTCCATGGTGTCGGGGTCGCGCGTGGCCGGGCTGCCGTCCACGGGGCTCGGCACGTTCGACCACTCGGTGGCGGCGGCGAGCGGCGACTTGCCCTTCGGCGTGAGGTCGAGGCCCGCCGTGTCCGGCAGGCGCACGGGCAGCTGGTCCTCGGGCACGCGGATCTCGGTGCCCTCGGCGTCGTAGACGATGGGGATGGGCGTGCCCCAGAACCGCTGGCGCGAGATGAGCCAGTCGCGCAGGCGGTAGCTCTTCGCGGCGCGGCCGCGGCCCTCCGCCTCCAGCTGCTCGATGACGCGCTTGATGGCCGGCTGCTTGCTCAGGCCGTTGAGCGGGCCGGAGTTGATGAGGCGTCCCTCGCCGGGGAGCGCGACGCCCGTGCGACCGGGCAGCACCTCCTCGAGGTCCGGCAGCTCGCCGTCCTCGGGGATGATGCGGATGGCGCCCGTGACCGGCTGCGTGGTGTCGACTACCACGCGCACGGGAAGGTCGAACGCGCGCGCGAAGTCGAGGTCGCGCTGGTCGTGCGCGGGCACGGCCATGACGGCGCCGGTGCCGTAGTCGGCGAGCACGTAGTCGGCGGCCCAGACGGGGATCCGCTCGCCGTTGACCGGGTTGACGGCCGTGCGGCCGAGCGGGATGCCGGTCTTCGGGCGGTCGGTCGTGGAGCGCTCGATCTCGTTGAGGCGCTGGGTGCGCTCGAGGTAGCCGCGGAAGTCCGCGCGGACCTCCTCCGACGCGCCCTCGACGAGCTCCGCCGCGAGGTCGCTGTCGGGCGCGACGACCATGAAGGTGGCACCGTGCAGCGTGTCCGGGCGCGTGGTGAAGACCGTGACGGGCTCGCCGCGGCCCTCGACGACGAAGTCGACCTCCGCGCCGATCGAGCGGCCGATCCAGTTGCGCTGCATGCTGAGGACCTTGGCCGGCCACGTGCCCTCGAGCTGGTTGAGGTCGTCGATGAGGCGGTCGGCGTAGTCGGTGATGCGCAGGTACCACTGCGTGAGCTTCTTCTTGACGACCACGGCGCCGGAGCGGTCGGACGTGCCGTCGGGCAGCACCTGCTCGTTGGCGAGCACCGTCTGGTCCACCGGATCCCAGTTGACCCAGCTGTCCTTGCGGTAGGCGAGGCCCTTCTCGTGCATCTTAAGGAACAGCCACTGGTTCCACGTGTAGTACTCGGGGTCGCTCGTGTGGAGCTCGCGCTCCCAGTCGAAGGAGAGGCCGTAGCGCTTCATCGACTGCTTCTGCGTGTCGATGTTCGCGTAGGTCCACTCGCGCGGGTCGACGCCGCGCTTGATGGCCGCGTTCTCCGCGGGCAGGCCGAAGGAGTCCCAGCCGATGGGGTGGAGGACGTTGAAGCCCTGCTGGCGCCAGTAGCGCGCGACCGCGTCGCCGAGCGCGAACGCCTCGGCGTGACCCATGTGGAGGTCGCCGGAGGGGTACGGGAACATGTCGAGGATGTACTTGCGGGGGCGGCTGTCGCTCGCGTCGGGCGTGCGGAACGGCTGCTCGCGCTCCCACACCTCGGACCACTCGGCCTCGATGGCGCGGAAGTCGTAGGTGTCGCCGGGGGTGTCGGGGGTCTCGTGTGCCAAGGGCGCTCTCGATTCGATGCGGGGGGTCGCGGCCGTCAAGGCCTCGACAAGACTAGTGAACGCGCCGGGTCGCTCCGGAACCCGCGGGAGTGGCCGGGATCAGGCCGGTCCGGCCGCGCCGGGGAGGGGCGGGCGCGACGCGTCGGCGCGGCGTCGCGACGACGGCACGCGACCCGCGCGCACCGCGGCGAGGAGCGGCGCGGCCTTCACGCGCACCTCCTCGAGCTCCTCCTCGGGGACGGACAGCGCGGTGATCCCGCCGCCCGCGCCGACCGTGGCGCGACCGTCCGTGACGACGACCGAGCGGATCACCATGGCGAGGTCGGCGCGGCCGTCGTCGCCGAGCCAGCCGAAGGCGCCCGCGTAGACGCCGCGCGCCCCCCGTTCGAGCGCGGTCAGGATGCCGACGGCCGCGGACTTCGGGGCGCCCGTCATGGATCCGGCCGGGAACAGGGCCCGCACGGCGTCGACGGCCGAGACGCCCGGGGCGAGCTCGCCCTCGACGCGGCTCACGAGCTGGTGCACCTGCGCGTACGCCTCCACGGCGAAGAGGCTGGTGACGCGGACGGTCCCCAGCACGCACACGCGGCTGAGGTCGTTGCGCATGAGGTCGACGATCATGACGTTCTCCGCGCGCTCCTTCTCGCTCGCGAGGAGCTCGGCGCGGGCCCGCGCGTCGGCGGCCGGGTCCGGGTGCCGGGGGCGCGTGCCCTTGATCGGCAGGGTGCGGAGGGTGCGGTGCGCGTCGACCTCGACGAACCGCTCGGGCGACGCGCTGACGAGCACCGTTCCACCCGCGCGCAGGAAGGCGCCGTGGTGGGTCGGGCTCAGCGCGCGGAGCGCCAGGTGCACGCGCACCGGGTCGACGACACCGGGGACGGCCGCGCTGTTCGTGAGGCACAGCTGGTACGCGTCGCCGCGGCGGATGGACTCCTGGCAGGAGCGGATGAGGTCGAGGTACGCGGCATCGTCGTGGCGCCAGGCGGGGACGGCGGAGGGAGCGTCGTCGTCGCAGTCGTCGCAGCTGTCGTGCGGCACGGGAGCCGCGCCGGGCGGGACGACACGGGCGAGCTCCCCGTCGACGGCGTTCGGCCACGGATCCCCCGCGCGGGCCACGGCCCAGACCTCGCCCGCCGCGTGGTCGAAGGCGAGGAGGCGGTCCACCCGAAGGGCGGCAGCCGGGACGGAGTCCGCGGCGTGCGGGGACGCGGAGGGCGGCGCATGGTGCAGCGGGACGGTCTCGGTCCAGGCGTCGTGCGGGATCCAGGCGATGAGCCCCAGCCGGAACGCGACGCCGTCAGGGAGGGCGTCGTCGGGTGCGGTGGGCGGCGCGGCGGTCCCGCCGGCCGCGTCTGCGGGCAGCAGATCGGCCAGCCCCGAGAACACGCCCCGGGGCCACTCGGTGACGGTGCCGGCGGACGCGGCGAGGTAGCTCCAGCCCTCGCCCGCGGAGTCGTCGAGCCAGGCGACGTCGCCGGCCGACTCGGCCGCGAAGAGCGCGAGGAAGACGTCCTGCGGGTCGCACCAGCGAGCCAGCCGTCGGCCGACGACGGGCCTCGCCGCGCGCGCGTCGTGCTGGTGCATGCTCGGCCTCCCGGTGTCGTGAGCGCACCCGGCGGCCGCCTAGCCTCAAGGGTATGAGTTCCGAGACGATCCTCCGGTGGACCGGGGCGGGCTGGGCGCCGGGGGCCGCGGATCCCGCCGGTGGAGGCGCCGAGGAGACGCGGCCCGCCGGCCACCGGGTGCTCGCCGCCGACTCGTTCCTGGTGGACGAGGGCCGCGTGCTGGCGCTCGACGTCCACCGCCAGCGGTTCCTCGCGTCGCTGCGCCTGCAGTCGGCCGCCGTCCCGGATCCCGCCGCCTTCCTGGACGCCGCGGTCGCGGCCCTCCCCCGCGACGGCGCGTGGTTCCCGCGCGTGGAGGCGCTCCGCGGGCCCGACGGCGACGTCGCGCGCCTGCTCGTCCGTCCCGCGCCGGAGCGCACGGCGTCCGTCGTGCTCCGCGACCACGACGGGCCGGATCCGCGCACGATGCCGCGCGTCAAGGGCCCGGACCTGCACGCGCTCGGCGCCCTGCGCAGCCGGGCCGCGCGGCACGGCGCGGGCGAGGCGGTGATCCTCGACGACGACGGCACGATCGTGGAGGGCGCGTACAGCGCGATCCTGTGGTGGCACGGCGACGCCCTCGCGGTGGTGGAGGGCGACGTGCCGCGGATCCCGAGCGTCACCGAGCGCAGCATCGTCGCGCTGGCCACCGCCCTCGGCGTCGACGTGCTGCACGAGCGCGCGCGTCCGGCCGACCTCGACGGCCGCGAGGTGTGGGCGGTCAGCGCGCTGCACGGGATCCGCCTGGTCCGCGGCTGGATCGACGGGCCGGCCACCGCGGCCGAGCCCGGCCGGGTGCGCGCGTGGCGCACGCGGCTGGACGCGCTGCGCCGCGAGCTGCCCGCGGGCTGACCACCGATCCCGGACGCGCTCACCCGCGCGCCCGGATCACGCGGTGGGCGCGAGCGTCACCGTCCGGTCGACGAGGTCCTCCGGCACGTCCGTGTGCGTGAGCAGCAGCACGCCGCGGCCGCGGTCCCGGGCGGCGGTGAGGACGTCGCGCAGCACGGCACGAGCGCGGTCGGGGTCCACGTCGGCCGTCGGCTCGTCGAGGACGAGCACCGGGAAGTCGGCGAGCAACGCCCGGGCGAGGGCGATGCGCTGCGCCTGGCCGCCCGAGACGAGCCCGCCGCGGTCGCCGACGCGCGCGTCGAGGCCGCCGCGCTCGCTCGTCCACCCCGCGAGGCCCACGCGCGCGAGCACGGCGACGAGCTCGTCGTCGGTCGCGTCCTCCCGCGCGAAGAGCAGGTTCTGCCGGATGCTCGCGTCGAAGAGGTGCGGCGCTTGCTCGCACAGGCCGACGATCCGCCGCACGGCCGACGGGGCCATCGCCCGGGCGTCCCGGCCGTCGAGCTCGAAGGCGCCGCGCGACTCGAGGAACCGGACGAGGGCCGCGGCGAGCGACGACTTCCCGGATCCGCTCGGGCCGCGCACGACGACCGTCTCCCCCGGCCGCACCACGAGCGACACCGGCGCGAGGGCGTCGCGCCCGGCGCCCGGCCAGCGCGTGACGAGGCCGCGGACCTCGAGCGTCGTGCCCGAGGCGGGAACGAGGGGGACGGCGTCCGCTGCGGATCCGACCTGCTCCCGCGGGATCTCCCCCGGCACCGTCTCCGGGACGACCCCCGCCACGCGCTCCGCGCTCGTGCGCACGCGCCGCCACGCCTGCACCGCGAGCGGCACGGCCGCCGCCTGCTCGACGAGCGCGAGCGGGACGAGCGCGGCCAGCGCGAGCCAGGCGGGATCCAGCGTCCCGGACGCGAGGCCCGGCACGCCCTGCAGCACGGTCCAGGCGGCGACCGCGCCCGTGCCCGCGAGCACCACGCCCGTCGTGACGCCCGCCGCGGCGGCGCTCCGGAGCTCCGCGCGCCGGAGGTCGTCGGCCGCCCGGTCGATCGCGGCGAGGCGCGCGTCCACCGCCCCGAACGCGGTCAGCACGTCGAGCCCGCCGACGAGGTCGAGCACGAGGTCCTGCAGCCGGGCGCGCAGCGGCGCGATCCGCGTCTCGGCGCGCCCGGCGAGCGCCGTGGTGGCGCCGACGCCGACGGCGAGCGAGGCCGCGAGCACGACGAGGAGCGCCATTCCCGCTGCCGGCAGCACCGCCCACACGACCGCGATGCTCGCCGCCTGCACGAGCACCGAGACCGCGAGCGGCTGCACGACGCGCAGCGGGAGGTCCTGGAGGCGGTCGACGTCGCCGACGAGCCGGGTGAGGAGGTCGCCGCGGCGCGTGTCGCGGAGGCCGGCGGGCGCGAACGGGAGGATCCGCTCGAACACGCCCACGCGCAGGGTCGCCAGCGCGCGGAAGGCCGCGTCGTGGTTCGTGATGCGCTCGACGTAGCGGAACGCGGCGCGCCCGAGCGCGAACGCCCGGACGCCGACGATCGCCATGCCGAGGAAGAGGATGGGCGGCTGCTCGGACGCCCGCGTGATGAGCCAGGCCGACGTCGCGAGGAGCGCCACCGCGCCGACCGCGCTCGCGAGCCCCGCGAGGAGCCCGGGCAGCGCGCGGCGCACGGGTGGCTGCGCGAGCCGGAGGACGTCGTCGC
Organism: Clavibacter michiganensis; assembly: GCF_002151125.1. Taxonomy (GTDB): domain Bacteria; phylum Actinomycetota; class Actinomycetes; order Actinomycetales; family Microbacteriaceae; genus Clavibacter; species Clavibacter michiganensis_C. The sequence continues at coordinate 309,150 of NZ_MDJZ01000015.1, read as the reverse complement.
GGTTCACGGCGCCACCTGCGCGTGCCAGGCGGGCGCGGGGACGATGCGCGCGGCAGCGGCGCCGGCAGCGGCGCCGGGCGACCCGGCGCCCGCGGAGGCGTGGCCGGATCCGCCGCCCAGTCGGAGCTCCGCGTCGGCGGCGCGCACCAGGGCGCCGCGGTGGGTGACGACCACGACCGCCCTCCCCTGGTCGGCGAGCGCGCGGATCCCCGCGGCGAGCCGATCCTCCGACGCCGCGTCGAGCGCCGAGCTCGGCTCGTCGAGCAGCACGAGCGGGCAGTCGAGCGCGAGCGCGCGGTGCACGGCGCGCGCGACGGCGACCCGCTGCGCCTGCCCGCCGGAGAGCCCCTGCCCGCCGACGCCGAGCACGAGGTCGGGGTCGATCCCGTCGGCCGCGGCGAGCGCGAGGGCCCGCCGGATGAGCGCCTCGTCGGGATCCGCGACGCCGAGCGCCACGTTCTCGCGCACGGTGCCCGCGACCAGCCCCGGCCGCTGTCCCGCCCACGCGATCTCGGTCGTGAGCGGGGGGCGCGGCACGGACGCGGCGGCGCCGTCCCCGACCCAGCCGACGGCGCCGTGCGCGGGCAGCTGCCCGAGGAGCGCCGCCATGAGCGACGTCTTGCCGACGCCGCTCGGGCCCGTGACGGCCGTGACGCGTCCGCGCGGGAACCGCGCCGAGAGGCCGGCCAGCACGGGGCGGTCGCCGCGCGTGACGGCGAGGTCGCGGATGACGAGCGCGTCGCCCGCCGGATCCGCCCGCCCGTCCGCCGCGCCGCCATCCGGCCCGTCCGCCGCATCGCCGGCTGCCGCCGCCGTCGCTCCCCGGACGGTGCGCGTGGCGCGGCTCGCCCGCTCCCCCTCGAGGATGCCGAGCACGTCGTCGGAGGCGGCGACCCCCTCGGCGGCCGCGTGGAACTGCACGCCCACCTGGCGGATGGGCAGGAACGCCTCGGGTGCGAGCAGCAGCACGAACAGGCCGACCTCGAGGTCGAGCTGCCCGCCGATGAGCCGCACGCCCACCGACACGGCCACGAGCGCGACCGACAGCGACGCGGCGAGCTCCAGCACGAAGCCCGAGAGGAAGGAGATCCGGAGGACGCGCATGGTCTCGACGCGGTACTCCTCGGTGACGCGGCGGATCCTGGCCGTCTGCCGCCGGGCGCGCCCGAACACCAGGAGCGTCGACAGGCCGTCGACCACGTCGAGGAAGCCCGACGCGAGCTCCGTGAGGCGCGACCACTGCCGCCGCTGCACCTCCTGCGTCGCCCAGCCGACGAGCACCATGAAGACGGGGATCACGGGCAGCGTCGCGAGGACGGTCACGCCCGTGAGCGGGTCGGCGACGAGGAGCACCGCCACCACGATCGGGGTGGCGAGCGCCGTGAGGATCAGCTGAGGCACGTAGCGCGCGAAGTACGGGTCGAGTGCGTCGAGGCCGGGGCCCACGATCGTCGCGAGCCGCCCGCGGCTGCGACCGGCCGTCCACGCGGGCCCGAGGTCGGCGATCGCCCGGAGCGCTCGACGGCGAAGCTCCGCCGTGACCTGCGCGGCGCCGCGCGCGCCGACCACGTCGAGCAGCCAGGCGGACGCGCCGCGGACGACCGCGGACCCGACGGCGAGCGCGAGCACGGGCCCGAGCTCCGCCGGGTCGGCCCCGCCGATCGCGCGCACGACGAGCTGCGTGAGGGACCAGCAGAAGGCGACGAGCGCGACCGTCTGCACGACGCCGACCACGGCGCCCACGGCGAGCATCGCGCGGGCGGACGCGGAGTGCCGCAGCAGCCGCGGATCCAGGGGCTTCACGGCGCCCCTAGTGCGCGGCCTGGGCGATGACGGCGCGCGTGATGCGCTTCCGGAACACCCAGTACGTCCACGCCTGGTAGGCGAGGATCAGCGGCAGCGCGAAGCCCGCGGCCCACGTCATGATCGTGAGCGTGTACGGCGACGACGACGCGTTCTCCAGCGTGAGGCCGTTCGCGGGGTCGTTCGACGCGGGCATCACGTACGGGTGCAGGGCCGTGAACAGGCTCGCGACGGCGAGCGCGATGGTCGCCGCGAGCAGCCCGAACGCCCAGCGCTCGCGACCGCGCACGTTCGCGAGGTAGGAGCCGACGAGGGCGACCGCCGCGAGGGCGGAGACGAGACCCGACAGCGCCGAGCCGTGCGCGAGCGTCGTCCACACGAGGAAGGACGCCGCGATCACGATCGTCACGGCCCCGACGCGCATCGAGAGCAGGCGGGCGCGGGCCCGGATCGGCCCGTCGGTCTTGAGCGCCGCGAACTGCAGCCCGTTGACGAGGAACAGCGACAGCGTCGTGAGGCCGCCGAGGAGCGCGTACGGGTTCAGCAGGTCGAGCGTGGATCCCGTGTAGTCGTGGTCCGCCGACATCGGCACCCCGCGCACGACGTTCGCGAACACGACGCCCCAGAGGAACGACGGGACGACGGAGCCCACGACGATCATCGCGTCGAACCAGCCGCGCCACCGGTCCGAGGCCCCCTGGTGCCGGTACTCGAACGAGACGCCGCGGAGGATCAGCGTGATGAGGATCGCGAGCAGCAGCAGGTAGAACCCGCTGAACATGGTCGCGTACCACTCGGGGAACGCCGCGAAGAGGGCGGCGCCCGCGACGATGAGCCAGGTCTCGTTGAGGTCCCACACAGGGCCGATGGTGTTGATGAGCACGCGGCGGTCGGTGTCGTCCTTGGCGAGGAACGGCAGGCTCATGCCCACGCCGAAGTCGAAGCCGTCGAGCACGAAGTAGCCGACGAAGAGGAAGGCGATGACGCCGAACCAGATGAGCGTGAGGTCCATCAGTACACGCTCGCTTCCCGGACGACCTCGCCCGTGACCGGGTCCGGCTCCTGCTCGTCCTCCGGGCCCTTCTGCGCGGCCTTCAGGATGAGGCGGAACTCCACCACCGCGAGCGACCCGTAGACGAGCGTGAACGCGACGAGCGAGAGCAGCACCTGGATCCCCGTGACGTTCGGCGACACCGCGGACGACGTCTGCAGGAGGCTGAACACGATCCACGGCTGGCGGCCCATCTCCGTGAAGATCCAGCCGACCGTCATCGCGAGCAGCGGCAGCGGGGCCGCCCAGATGGCGACCTTCCACATCCACGGCTTCGTGATGCGACGGCCGCCGCGCGTGAGCCAGAGGCCCGCGACCGCGATGCCGATGGCGGCCATGCCGAAGCCGATCATCCAGCGGAACGCCCAGTAGGTGACCCAGATGGTGGGCGTGTAGTCGCCGGGGCCGTAGCTCGCCACGTACTGCGCCTGCAGGTCGTTGATCCCCTCGACCGTGCCGTCGAGCGTGTGCGTGGAGAGGAAGGAGAGCAGGTACGGGATCCGGATGGAGAACAGCTCGCTCGACCCGTCCGGCGTGCCCCAGGTGAAGAGGGAGAACGAGGCGGCGGCGCCGGACGAGGTGTCGTAGTGGGCCTCGGCGGCCGCCATCTTCATGGGCTGCGTCTGCACCATCGCGAGGCCGAGCTGGTCGCCCGACAGGATGGTGAGGGCGCCGGAGACGACCATGAACCACATGCCGAACCGCATGGCCGGCATCATCGTCTCGAGGTGCTGGTTGCGCGACAGGTGCCAGGCGGCGACCGAGATGATCACGGCGGCCGCGCACATGAAGGCCGCGAAGATCGTGTGCGGGAAGGCGGCGAGGGCGACCTTGTTCGTCAGCAGCGCCCAGATGTCGGTGAGCTCGGCGCGCCCGCGCTCCTCGTCGATGCGGTAGCCCACGGGGTTCTGCATGAACGCGTTCGCCGCGAGGATGAAGTACGCCGACAGGATCGAGGCGACGGACACGACCCAGATCGACGCCAGGTGCACCTTCTTCGGGAGCTTGTCCCATCCGAAGATCCAGACGCCGATGAACGACGCCTCCAGGAAGAACGCGAGCAGGCCCTCCAGCGCGAGCGGGGCGCCGAACACGTCGCCGACGAAGCGGGAGTACTCGGACCAGTTCATGCCGAACTGGAACTCCTGCACGATGCCGGTGACGGTGCCCATCGCGAAGTTGATGAGGAAGATCCTCCCGAAGAACCGCGTGAGCCGGAGGTAGTGCTGCTTGCCGGTGCGCACCCACGCCGTCTGGTAGAGCGCGCAGACGAAGGCCATGCCGATCGTGAGCGGCACGAAGAGGAAGTGGTAGACGGTCGTGAGTCCGAACTGCCAGCGCGAGAGGAGGAGCGGGTCGAGGAGGTCGTTCACTCGGGGCGACCGCTCTGGCAGCGGCCGAGGTGGCGGCGGCCGAGGTGGCGGGCGGCGAGGTCGGGGTCGGCGGGAACGGGGTGCGGTGTCATGGCGACCGGATGCGCTTCCTGTGGAGGGCGGATCGTGCAGGTGGTGAGGCTCCATCGCGACAGCACGATTCTACGACTTGTAGACGATCGCCGCGAGCCCCGCGGCGGATCCCGGCCGGGTCGCGTTCGCCGCCCGGCGGCACGCGGGACACCCCGCGTTCACCCGGCCGGGCGATGGTCGGACGACGTACCCGGATCGGCGTCGACCCGGTGCGCCATCGCGCGTCGCCCGCCCGGGCCCCGCATCCCGTCGTCGGCCCCCGGATCCGGCATCGCACCCACCCGCACCGCGCACGTCGACCGAAGGGCCGCCGCCATGACCTCACCCGCCCCCGCCTCGCCGGCGTCCGACCGCACCCGCGGATCCGCGACGACGACGACCCCGGCCGCCGGCGCGCCCGCGTCCGCCTACGTCGCCCTCCTCGTGGCGGACGGCGCGCACCTGACCGAGCGCGTCGCCGAGGCGGCCGACCGCCTCGCCTCCGGCGCGCCCGCCGCGCCCTACGACGCCCGCACCGCGTCGACCGCGGACGCGCTCGTCGCCGCCCTCGCGCTCGTGGCCGGCGGGTTCGACCTCCGCGACGCCGCGCAGCACGCCGTCGACGGGGATCCCGCGCCCGTCATCCAGGCGCTGCACTCGCTGGCCGGCCGCGGCGGCGTGGAGCCGTACCTCCTCCGCAACGGCCTGACGGTCGACCAGTTCCACGCGCTCCGCGACGCCGTGGTCGCGGGCGGCGGACGCGAGCTCGACGAGTCCCAGGACTGACCCGCCGGACATCGCGTACCCCGTTCCCGTGGGCGCCCCCCCTCCTTCTGGGGCCATCCCCGGGTGTCCTCACAAATGAGGACCCGGCTAGAGTCGTCGATGAGCGCGCGGCCCTTACCCCCCCCCCCCCCTTGGGCCTCGCGCTCGCAACCCGACGAGCACGTCCGTCCACCCCCCCCCGGATGGGACGGCTCCCGGACCCACGGAGATCGCCCGTCCCCCGAAGGACCGCGAACCCCGGAGAGGCCCGGCACCCGTGGCGTTCCCGCGCCCCGTGCCGGGCCTCTCGACCGTCCGCCCCGCGGATCAGCTCGCGTGGTCGCCCTCCGCGGCGTCGCCTGCGCGCTGCTCCCCCGCCGCGTCGTCGACCAGCGGCAGGTGCAGGATCGCGAGGTCGAGCGGCCGCCCGAACTTCCAGCCGATGCCGGGCAGCAGGCCCACCTGACGGAAGCCGAGCCGCTCGTGCAGGCGGATGGATCCCGTGTTGCCGGCCTCGATGTCGGCGAAGACCGCGCGCTTGCCGGCCTGCCGCGCGTGCTCGACGAGGGCCTCGACGAGCGCGCGCCCGACCCCCCGGCCCTGGAAGTCGTCGCGCACGTAGACCGAGTCCTCCACGGAGAAGCGGTAGCCGGACATGCGACGCCACGGGCCGTACGTGCCGTAGCCCGCGAACGCGCCGTCGACCTCGGCGACGAGGATCGGGTCACCCGCCGCCGTCGTCGTGCGGAACCACTCCTCGCGCTCGGCCCGGTCGACCGGCTCCTCCGTCCAGAGGGCGGTGGAGCGCAGGATCGCGTCGTTGCGGATCTGCAGCAGGTCGTCGACGTCGCGGGGCTCGGCGGGGCGGATCCTCATCCGGGCAGGCTATCGGAGCGGTCGGGAGCCGCCCGCCCGTGCGGCAGGATCGAGGCATGGACTGCACCATCTCCCCCGTCGCGTGGGACGACGACGAGGCGGTCGCCCTCCGCGCCGCCCAGCGCGCCGAGCTCGACCTGCGCTACGGCGGCGACACGGAGCCCGGCACCAAGCCCACCGCCGCCGACGTCGCCGCGTTCCTCGTGGCGCGCGACGCGTCGGGCGCTCCCCTCGGCTGCGGGGCGATCCGGCTGCTCGGCGACCGCGACGGCGTGCCGTGGGCCGAGCTGAAGCGCATGTACGTGATGCCCGCCGTCCGTGGCACGGGCGTCGCGACGGCGCTCCTCCGCGCCCTGGAGGAGACGGCGCGCGGTCTCGGCGTGGTCGACCTGGTGCTGGAGACCGGACCCGAGCAGCCCGACGCGATGCGGTTCTACGCCCGCGAGGGCTGGGCGGAGATCCCCCGCTTCGGCGCCTACGCCGACTCCGAGGGCTCGCGCTGCTACGGGCGGACGCTCGCGTGATCCGCAGGCTCCGGCTCCTCGCCCTCTCCTCGCACCCGGGGCCGACGGCCACCGTCACGGTGCTCGCCGCGGGACTCGCGGTCGCGCTGGGCTACGGTCCGGGGCGCGTCGCCGCCGTCGCGCTGGCCGTGCTCCTCGGGCAGCTGTCCATCGGGCTCTCCAACGACTGGATCGACGCGGAGCGCGACCGCAGCGTCGCGCGCGCCGACAAGCCCGTCGCGCGCGGAGAGATCACGGTCGGGCTCGTGCGGGCGGCGGCGCTCGGGACGGCGGCGGCGTGCGGCCTGGCCTCGGCCGCGCTCGGGCCCGCATTCCTCCTCGCGCACGGCGTGCTCGTGGGCGCGGGCTGGGCCTACAACGCCGGGCTCAAGCGGACCGCCGCCAGCGTCGTGCCGTTCGTCGTGGCCTTCGGGATCCTGCCGACGGTGGTCGCGCTCGGCGCCGCGGATCCCGTGCCCGCAGCCGCGTGGGCCATGGCGACCGGCGCCGTGCTCGGCGTCTCCATCCACTTCACCAACGTGCTGCCCGACCTCGACGACGACGCCCGGACGGGCGTCCGCGGCCTGCCGCACCGGCTCGGCCGCGTGCCGTCGGGCCTCGTCGCGTTCGGGGCGCTGGCGCTCGGCGCGGTCGTGGCGATGGCGGGGCCGGTGCTCGCGGATCCTGCGCACGCCGTGACGCCGCTCGCTGTCGCCGGGCTCGTCGTGACGCTGGCGATCGCCGCGTGGGGCGCCTGGCGCGTCGTCACCCGGCCGCCGGGTCGCCTGCTGTTCCAGCTGATCATGGCGGCGTCGCTGCTGCTCGTCGCCCAGGTCGCGCTCAACGCGACGCGCCTCACCTGACGCGCGCGCCCGCGTCCCGGCCCATGGCGTAGACGGACGCGAGCCCGGCCGCGGCGGGCGAGGCGAGCACGGCGCGCAGGCCCGCGTCGCGGACGAGCCGGGTGAGGCCGCGGACGGGACGGCCGAGGGCCGTGTTGATCTCCGACTGCACCGCCGCGCGCCGCGCGCTCCGCAGGCGGTCCCGCTCCCAGCGCGCGAGGCGCGCGGGATCGGGTGCGCCGCCGCGGGCGCGGACGGCGTCGACGAGGATCGGCGCGAGGGCGTCCGCGTCGAGCCAGCCGAGGTTCATCCCCTGCCCGCCGATGGGGCTGATCTCGTGGGCCGCGTCGCCGATCAGCACCGCACGCCCGGACACCATGCGGCGCGCGAGGCGGCGGCGGACGCCGAAGCCGCTGACGGGATCCAGCTCCGCCGCGGACACGACGTGCCCGGTGCGCTCCGCCACGGCCCGCGAGAGGACGGTCGCCGGATCGCCGTCGGCCTCCCCCGCGCGGAGCCCCACGACGAAGCGGCGCATGCCGCCGGGCAGCGGGAACGACTCGACGACGCCGTCGGGGTGCAGCGTGATGACGGCGTCGTCGCGGCCGTCCGTGCGGTCGGGCGCGTCGCCCATGAGGAAGCGGTCGGGCAGCGGGCGCTCGTCGACGCCGATGCCGAGGAGCCCGCGCGTGGCGCCGCGCGTGCCGTCCGCGCCGACGACCACGGACGCGGCCACCTCGACGGACGCGCCCGCGGCGTCCCGTGCGGTCGCGCGGACGACGCCCCCCGTCGTCCCGGCGGGATCCGCGTCGAGCCCCGTCAGCGTCACGCCGCGGTGGAGCGCGTCGGGCGCGAGGTCCGCGAGGCGCCGGGCGAGGATCGCCTCCGTGCGCCACTGCGGCAGCGCCGCGACGTAGGGGTGCGTGCTCGAGACCCCGGCGAACGAGACGCGGCCGAGCTCCCGGCGGGGTCCCCGCGCGATGCCCCGGCGGACGAGGACCGCCTCCGCCACCATCTCGTCCGCGACGCCGAGCCGGTCGAACGCGTCCAGCGACGGTGCGTGGATCCCGATGGCGCGCGAGAGCCGCGCGGGCGTCGGCCGCGCCTCCCACACGCGCACGTCGAGGCCGGCCTGCGCGAGGAGCGCGGCCAGGTGGATCCCGACGGGCCCGCCGCCCACCACCAGCGCGTCGTGCCGGGTCATCGGCCGCTGCGACCCACGGGATGCGCGTGACCCGCTGCCGGGTCGCGCACCACGAGCACACGGAACGGCACGGCGCCCTCGACGCGCCAGCCGGCGGGCACGCGGAGGGCGAGCTCCACGGGCGTCCAGCTGCGGCGGATCGACCGGAGCCCGTCGACGTGCACGAAGGAGCCGCGCGCCACGAGCCGGGACGCGGGGCCGTACAGCGCGTAGGCGAGACGGCCGCGCGCGATGTCGCTGTGGAACGCGCGCGGCGCGAGCTCGGCCGAGTCGGCGAGGAGGGCGTCGAACGCGGCGTCGTCGAGGTGGTGCAGCACGTGGTTGCTGGTGACGAGGTCGAAGCGCCGGCCGTCGGCCACGAGCTCGCCGCTCGACGCGGGGACGAACGCGACGTCGGGGTCCGGGGGCAGGGCGCGCGCGTAGGCGGCCGCCCGGGGATCCGGGTCGATGCCCGTCACCCGCAGCCGCAGGCCGTCGCGCCTCGCCCACCGCGCGAGGGCGAGCGGCACGTCGCCGCCGCCCGAGCCGATGTCGAGCAGCGTCGTCTCCCGGTCGGCGGACAGCAGCGGCCGGATCCTCGACCGGTAGACGCCGCGCCACCCGGCGACCATGCGGTTGACGACCCGGAACCGCGCGTAGGTGCGGTCGAGCGCCGCGGGGTCGCAGTCCGGGTCGTCCATGAGCTCGGTGAGCTCCGCGTCGCGGCGCGCGAGGTCCATCAGGCGGTCCGTTGCGTCATGAGCGCCGTCTCGACCGTGAGGCCGGGGCCGAACGCCATGGCGCACACGCGTCCCGCGCCGGGCCCGGTGGCGGCGACCGGGGCGGCGTCCGCGACATCGGGCCGACCCGGCACGTCCGCGGGCGGCGTCTCGTGCAGGATCCGCCGGAGGACGAACAGCACCGTCGCGCTCGACATGTTCCCGACCTCCGCGAGCGTCGACCGCGAGGCCTCGAGCTGCGCGGGCGCGAGGGCGAGCCGGTCCTCCACGCGGTCGAGGATGCTGCGGCCGCCGGGATGGATCGCCCAGTCCTCGATCTCCGCGGCGGCGACGCCCGCGAGCGCGGGCACCTGCGCCCACAGCGGCTCGAGCGCGCCGGTGATGTGCTCGTCGATGATCTTCGGCACGTAGCTCGACAGGATCATGTCGAAGCCCTGGTCGCCGATGGTCCAGGCCATGTCGTCCTCGCCCACGGGCGTGAGGACGGTCTCGAACGCGTCGAGGTCGAGCACGGTGGATCCGGCGGGCGCGGGACGCGCGGTGACGACGGCGGCCGCGGCCCCGTCCCCGAAGACGGACGACGCGACGATCGTGTCGGCGTCGTTCGAGGAGTGCAGGTGCAGCGAGCACAGCTCGACGCAGACGACGAGGACGACGGCATCCGGATCGGCGGCGCAGAACTGCGACGCCATCCGCAGCGCCGGGAACGCGCCGTAGCAGCCCATGAAGCCGAGGTGGAAGCGCTGGGTGGAGGCGCCGAGGCCGAGCCCGCGGACGACGGCGTAGTCGGGGCCGGGCGCGTAGAAGCCCGTGCACGAGACGGTGACCACGTGCGTGACGTCGGAGGCCTCGATCCCGGCGGCCTCCTCGACCGCCTGGCGCGCCGCGCCGAGCAGCAGGGCGGGGACCTCGGCGATGTACGTGTCGTTGCGCGCGCCGGTGCCGGGGGTGAGGATCCGCCCGCTCGCCCGGTCGTAGAAGACCGGCTCGCCGTCGGCGTCGTCGACGGGTGCGTCGGCGCCCGCCATCCCGGGCGCGGTGCCGAGCTCGCGGATGACCGTGTGCCGCGTGCGGATCCCGGACGCGTTGAAGGCCGCCGACACGAGCCGCGTGCCGAGCCGCCCGAGCTCCGGCTGGCTGCCGAAGAGGTCGCGGACGCCCTCCTGCGCGAGGACGGTCGGCGGCACCGCCGTGGCGATGGAGCGGATCGAGGCGGTCAGCGTCGGCCGCCGGAGACGACGGCGGCGCCCACCGCGAGGACGACGGCGACGGCGCCCGCGCCGATCGACGCGGCGACGGCCGGGTCCTTCCGGGTGAACGCGCGCGTGCGGCGCGAGAGGTCGCGGCCGGTCGTGCGGACCCGGGAGGTCACGTCGTCGCGGATCGCGCGGGCGCGTCCGGCGGCGTCGGCCTTCAGCTCGGAGGCCCGGGCGGGCACGTCGAGCGCGGTCTCGAGCTCGCGGACGGTGCGCGCGAGCTCGTCGCGGCCGGCCTGGATGTCGCGCTTGAGCTCCTCGGGGCTGCGCTTGGGCGCGGGCGGGATGTTCGCGCCCTCGCCCTCGGGTGCCGACTCGGCGACGGTCCTGTGCTTGCGGACCTCGCGGGCGACCGTCGTCACGGCGCCGAGGACGCTCACCTCGCCGGTCGGGGACTTCTTCTTGGCCATGCGCGGGCTCCTGCCATCGGGAAAGGACATGCGGTGGATCCATTGTGCTCCGTCGGGCCCGGCGCGGGCACCGACGGCACGAGGGGCCGGCGCTCGCGCGTCGGCCCCTCGTCGTGGGACGGGCCTCGCGGCCCGGTCGGCCCCTCCTAGAAGAGGGCCTTCTCCTGCAGCCAGTCGGCGGCGATGGCGGCGGGCTCCGCCTTCTCGTCGCCCTGGTTGCGGCGGTTCATCTCGGTGAGGTCCTCGGTGGTGATCGCGGCGGACACCTCGTCGAGGATCGCCGTGACGTCGGGGTTCATCTTCGCGGTGTTGACGAGCGGCACGACGTTCTGGGCCTTGATGAGGTTCTCCGGGTCCTCGAGCGTGACGAAGTCGTTGTCGAGGATCGACGGCGTGGTCGTGTAGATGTTCGCCATGTCGACCTGGCCGTCGAGGAGGGCCTTGACGGTGTTCGGGCCGCCCTGGTCCTCGATGTTCACGAGGCTCGCGTCGATGCCGTAGACGTCGGTGAGGCCGGGGATCCCGTACGGGCGCTCACCCAGGACCGCGCCTCCGCCGACGCGGACGGCCTTGCCCTCGAGGTCGGAGAGGCTCGTGACGCCCTCGGACTCCGAGTACTCCCTGGTGACGTTGTAGGAGTCCTTGTCCTCGGCCGGCGACTGGTCGAGCACCTCGAAGCCGTCCGGCAGCGCCGAGGAGAGGGCGCTGTAGACGTCGTCGCTCGACGTCTCCGTGGAGTCGGGCTCGTAGGCGGAGAGCAGGTTGCCCGTGTACTCGGGGATGAGGTCGATGGACCCCTCCTCGAGCGCCTTCAGGTAGACCTCGCGCTCGCCGATCTGCAGGTTGCGCGCGACCTTCACGTCGTTGGCCTCGAGGGCCTGGGTGTAGATCTCGGCCAGGATGACGTTCTCGCCGAACGCGGCGGAGCCGACGGAGATGGTGTCGGTGGGCGCGGCCGAGGCGGATCCGCCCGAGGTGTCGAGGGGATCGCCGGACGCGCAGCCGGCGAGGGCCATCGCGGTGCCCAGCGCGACGGTGCCGACGAGGAGCCGGCGGGTGATGCTGTGGGACATGTTGTGTTCCTTTCAGGAGGTGGTGCTGACCGCGGACCTCGACGAGGTCCGCGGTGAGTCGGGGGTGCGTCCGGATGCGGCGACGACGCCGCGCGGGACGACGGTGCGCTGGACGATCGCGAAGACCGCGTCGACGACCAGCGCGAGCGCGGTGACGAGCAGGGCGGACGCGAGCAGCAGCGGATAGTCGCTCGTCGTGAGCCCGGTGAAGATGTCACGGCCGAGGCCGCCGAGCCCGAGGTACGCGCCGAGGGTCACGGTGCTGATCACCTGGAGGATCGCGGCCCGGAAGCCGCTGATCATGAGCGGCAGGGCCAGCGGGATCTCCACTCGGCCGAGGATCTGCCACTCGGTCATGCCCACCGCGCGCGCCGCGTCGATCGCGGCGCGGTCCACGGCCTGCACGCCCGAGTAGACCCCGGCCAGCAGCGGGGGGATGCCGAGCAGCGAGAAGGTCAGGATCGGACCCGTCAGCCCGATGCCGAAGAGGAGGCCCAGCAGCACCAGGACGCCGAGCGTCGGCAGCGCGCGGAGCCCGCCGGAGAAGGCGACGGCCACGGTGCGCCCGCGCCCCGTGTGCCCGATGTACAGGCCTGCGGGGATCGCGATGAGCGCTGCGACGCCCATCGCCAGCGCGGTGTAGCCCAGGTGCTCGACGAGCCGCGTGCCGTAGCCCGTGCCGCCGCCCCACCGGGAGCCGTCGAGGAGGAGGCCCATGGCCTCGGCGAAGAGGTTCACGAGGCGCTCGCATCCGTGACGAGGGAGGCGCGGCGGGTCGCGCGGGTGCGGGTGCGGAGCGACGGCTGCGCGGACCAGGGCATGAGCAGCCTGCCGGCGATCAGGAGGATGAGGTCGAAGACGAGGGCGATCACGACGATGCCGACGATGCCCGTGATGATCTCGGTGTAGAACTGGCGCCGGTAGCCCGTGAGGATCATGGTCCCCAGGCTCTGGATCCCGGACAGCGAGCCGACGGTGACCATGCTGACCGTGCTGACGGAGACCACGCGGAGCCCGGCCAGCAGCACGGGTCCGGCCAGCGGCAGCTCGACCCGCCAGAACCTGGCCCACCCCGCGTAGCCCATCGCCGTCGCGGACTGCTTCACGTCCGGCGACACCGAGGCCAGCGCGTCCGACGTGATGCGGATCATGAGCGCCACCGCGTAGACGGTCAGCGCCACGAGGATGTTCAGGGGGTCGAGGATGTTCGTGCCGAGGACGGCCGGCATCGCCAGCAGGAGCGCGATCGACGGGATCGTGTAGAGCGCGCCGCCCAGGGTGAGCAGGGCGCCGCGCGAGCGTCGGTACCGGTTGGCGAGCCAGCCGAGCGGCAGCGAGATCACGAGGCCCAGGAGCACGGGCACCACGGACAGCGCGACGTGCGCGACCGCCAGGTCGAGGACGGTCGAGATGTTGGCGAGGACCCAGTTCACGCGGGTCCCGCACCCTGCGCCGGAGCACCGGGGGCGTGCGCGGCCCCCGCCTCGGTCGACGCGGGTGCGGATCGGGCGGCGGAGCGCCCCTCGTCGTCGAGCACGCCCACGAGCCGGCCGTCGCGGTCGACGAGGACGCGGCCGGTGCCGGTCTCCTCGACGTGCAGCGCGCGCTTGCCCTTGTCGGCGCCCACGAAGTCGCGGACGAAGTCGTTCGCCGGGTTCGAGAGGATTTCCTGCGGCGTGCCCTGCTGGGCGATGCGGCCGCCCTTCTCGAGGATCACGACCTGGTCGCCGAGCAGGAACGCCTCGTCGATGTCATGCGTGACGAACACGACGGTCTTGTCGAGCTGGGTGCGCAGGCGGATCAGCTCCTGCTGCAGGTCGTCGCGGACGAGCGGGTCCACGGCGCCGAACGGCTCGTCCATGAGCAGGATGTTCGGGTCCACGGCGAGGCCGCGGGCGACGCCGACGCGCTGCTGCTGGCCGCCGGAGAGCTGCGACGGGTAGCGGTCGGCCATCGAGCGGTCGAGGCCGACGGTGTCCATGAGCGCCAGGGCGCCCTCGCGCGCCGTCCTCTTGTCGACGCCCGTGAGGCGCGGCACGGTCGCGATGTTGTCGACGACCTTGCGGTGCGGGAGGAGGCCGGAGTTCTGCATCACGTAGCCGATGCTGCGACGGAGCCGCACGGCGTCCTGGGTGGCGATGTCGGTGCCGTCGATCTCGATGCGGCCCGAGGTGGGCTCGACCATGCGGTTGATCATGCGCATGAGGGTCGTCTTGCCGCAGCCCGAGGATCCGACGAGGACCGTCGTGGTCTGCGAGGGGACGACGAGGCTGAAGTCCTCGATCGCGAGGGTGCCGTCCGGGTACTGCTTGCGGACGTGGTGGAACTCGATCATGGGTGGCTCATTCCTCGTATGCACTACGAATCGACACTTGCCAGGCACACCAGCGAACCACGCTCGTCGAGGAACGACCGCACCGGGCCCTCCCCTGTCGCCACTTCGTAACAAATGGGGCTTCCGCGGACAGTCCCCGGATCCCGTGCGCGCGTCGGACGGCGTCGGACGCGTCGGCCAGGATGGAGGGCATGACGCGCATCCTCGCCCGGGCCACGACCGCAGACGACCTGGTCGGGCTGCTCGACGTGGACCACGCGGGCGACGCCGTGCCCCCGCCCTCCTGGCGCATCGAGCCCGGCCAGCGCGTCGCGGTGCTGGTCGACACCCTCCCCCGCCGCGCCGAGGGCGACACCGAGGACCAGGTGCCGGTGCGGCGCCTCGAGTCGGCCAGGTGGGGCCTCGTCCCGGCGGGATCCCCGGGGCCGGACCAGGGCCCGCCGCTCGCGGAGGTCCCCGCCGAGCAGCTCGGCTCGCGCCCGGAGCTGCTGCAGGCGCTCGTGTCGCGGCGCGCGGCGATCCCGGTGTCGGGCTACTACGAGCACCACGAGACCGACGACGGCCTCCGCACCCCGTACCTCGTGGGCGCGGGCGACGGCACCGTGCTGCTCGCGGCGCTGTACGAGTGGTGGCGGGATCCCGCGCGCGCCGCCGACGACCCGTCCCGCTGGGTGCTGAGCTGCGCGGTCCTCACCCGGCCGTCGGCCGGCACGGTGGAGGCGCTCGCGGAGCGGATGCCCGTCGTGCTCTCCCCCGACGTCGTCGAGGAGTGGCTCGACCCCACGGCCGAGGGCTCGCCCGACCTGCTGCGCGCCGTCGCGGCCCAGGCGGAGGACGTGGTCGAGCAGCTCGCGATCGACGAGGTCGGCCCGGGCATCGACCAGGGAGCGCCGGACGGGGCGGAGCTCGCCCGGCCGGTGTGATCCGCGGGCCCGTCCGCCGCACGGGGCGCGCGGGCGCCGCCCGGATGCGCGGGCGCGTCGGGCCGCTCCCCGTGTCTGGTTGACTGGCCGCGTGGCCCCCTCCTCGAAGAAGAAGAAGAACGCGACCCGCACGCTCCTCGAGTCCCCGGCCGCCGCACCCGTGCTGCACCGGGCGGCGCGCATCGAGGACCGCATCCACGAGATCCGCGAGGGCCGGGCCCGCAAGCGCGGGCTCGAGCCCACGGTCATCCCCTACGCCGGCTACGGATCCGTGCGCTGGGTCCGCGTCCTCTGCCGCGTCCTCCTCACCGACCCGAAGAGCAAGCGCGCCCTCGCCGGCGACAAGGTCGTCCGCGGCTGGCGGAGCTTCACGAGCGTGCCGCTCACCGACGTCGACGTCGTCGTCGAGATCGACGGGACCGAGCACCACGTGCGGGCCGACCGCGGCGGCGTGGTCGACACGGTCGTCGAGGCGAGCCTGCCGAGCGGCTGGCACACGATCCGCATCCGCTCCGAGGGATCCGAGACCGTCGAGGCGCCCGTCTTCATCGTGGGCGACGACGTCCGCACCGGGATCCTCAGCGACATCGACGACACCGTCATGGTGACCGCGCTCCCCCGGCCGTTCCTCGCCGCGTGGAACACGTTCGTGCTCGACGAGCACGCGCGCACGCCGACGCCCGGCATGGCCGTGCTCTACGAGCGGCTCCGCCTGCAGCACACGGGCGCGCCCGTGCTCTACCTCTCGACCGGCGCGTGGAACGTGGCGCCGACCCTCACCCGGTTCCTGTCGCGCAACCTGTACCCGCCGGGCCCCATCCTCCTCACCGACTGGGGTCCCACCGTCGACCGGTGGTTCCGCAGCGGGATGGAGCACAAGCGCAACAACCTGCGGCGGCTCGCGGAGGAGTTCCCGCGGGTGAAGTGGATCCTCGCGGGCGACGACGGCCAGCACGACGAGCTGCTGTACGGCGAGTTCACGGAGCAGCACCCCGACAACGTGGAGGTCGTGCTGATCCGCCAGCTGAGCGCGGGCGAGGCCGTGCTCGCGGGCGGCCGGGCCAAGGCGGAGAAGCGCGCGCTCGACAGCTCCGTCCCGTGGGTCTACGCCCCGGACGGCGCGAGCCTCCTCGCCCAGCTCGACGACCTCGGGCTCGCGGACGACTCCGGCACCCGCATCGGGACCTAGCGGGACCGCGACCGCGCACGAGGGCCCCGCAGGACACGCGTCCTGCGGGGCCCTCGCACGTGCGGGTGGATCAGACGGCGTCGGTGAGCGCCTGGAACTCGTCGTCGGTGAGCTCGATGCCCGCCGCGGCGATGTTGTCCTCGACGTGACCGACCGACTTGGTGCCGGGGATCGGCAGCATGACGGGCGAGCGGCGGAGGAGCCAGGCGAGCGCGAGCTGCGAGGCGCGCGCGTCGTGCTGCTTCGCGAGGGCGTCGAGCGGGCCGCCGTCCTTCGCGAGCTCGCCGGTCGCGAGCGGGAACCACGGGATGAAGGCCAGGCCCTCGGCCTCGGCGTAGTCGAGCAGCGGCTCGGCGTCGCGCTTGGCGAGGTTGAAGAGGTTCTGCACGGAGACGATGTCGGCGATCTCGCGCGCGGCCTTCACGTCGTCGACCTGCACCTCGGAGAGCCCGATGTGGCGGATCTTGCCCTCGGACTGCAGGTCCTTGAGCACGCCGATCTGGTCGGCGAGCGGCACGGCCGAGTCGATGCGGTGCAGCTGGTAGAGGTCGATGCGCTCGAGGCCGAGGTGGCGGAGGCTCAGCTCCAGCTGCTGGCGCAGGTACTCGGGGCGGCCGACGGGCTGCCAGTCGCCCGGGCCGGGGCGCGTGAGCCCGCCCTTGGTCGCGATGACGACGTCGTCGGCGTACGGGTGCAGCGCCTCCTTGAGGAGCTCCTCGGCCACGAACGGGCCGTAGGAGTCGGCGGTGTCGAAGAACGTGACGCCGAGCTCGGCGGCGCGGCGGATGACGCGGACGGCCTCGGCGGGATCCTCAGGGGCGCCCCAGACGCCCTCGCCGGTCAGCTGCATGGTGCCGTAGCCGAGACGGACGACGGGCAGGTCGCCGCCGATGGTGAACGTGCCGGATGCGCCGGCCGCGGTGGTGGTGTCGGTCATGTGGACCCTCCTCGGGTGTCGATGACGAGGGGGCGTCTGCCGCCCTCGGGACACCGGGGCCAACGCGGGGGACGGCGGATCCATGCCCGATGCGCGCGATCCGGTCCGGACCCTCAGGCTCCGGTCGAGGGTGAGGCGGATCCGCCCGCTCCCCTCGTGGATGTCGGCGCGCGTTCCTACACTCGGATCAGACGTTCGAACATCCGTTCGAACCACGATGCGCGGCCGGCGCGACGACGGGAGGAGCGGCATGATGCGGATCGACGAGGACGTGGAGGTCGAGCTCTCGGGAGACGGCTCGCCGCTGCGGTTCACCTGGCGGGGCGTGGTCTACGGCGTCGTCAGCTCGCCCGAGCGGTGGATCGCCCGGGTCGACTGGTGGCAGCGCACGGGCCGTGCGCCCCGCGGCGCGAGCGCCCACCTGCTGGAGCTGCGCATGTGGCGCGTCGAGGCCGTGCCGCTCACGACGGGCGCGCGCCGGGTCGACGGCTCGTTCGACCTGAGCGTCGACGCGCGCGGCCGCTGGTCGCTCGTCACCGCGTCGGACGAGGAGCTCGACGTGCGCCTGTTCGCGTGAGGCGGCCTCGTCGCCCGGTGCCGCCTCGTCGCCCGGTGCCGCGCGGGCCCGGGGAATAGCCGGGACCGTCCGCGCCTTCACCCCATCGGCGCCGCGCACGGCGCCCCGCACGCAGGTCACCCGGACCGCGGCGCACGGAGGGATCCCGCATGGCGGCACTCGAGTGGCTGTTCGACGCGCAGCTCCGCATCGGCGACCAGACGGTCCTCTGGCGCGAGATCGTCGGCAACCTCTTCGGCCTCGCCAGCGCGCTCGGCGGCATGCGCCGGAAGGTCTGGGCGTGGCCGGTCGGCATCGTCGGCAACGTGCTCCTGTTCACCGTCTTCCTCGGCGCGGTCTTCGGCACGCCGAACCCCGTCAACCTGCTCGGCCAGGCCGGCCGCCAGGTCATGTTCATCGCCGTGTCGGTCTACGGCTGGCGGCGCTGGCGGCAGGCCGGGCACGGCGGCGCGCCCGTGGTGCCGCAGTGGGCATCGGGGCGCGAGCGGGTCCTGCTCGTGGTCGCGCTCGTCGCCGGCACCGCGATCCTCACGCCCGTCTTCCGCGCGCTCGGCTCCTACGAGCCCGTGTGGGCCGACGCCTGGATCTTCGTCGGCTCGCTCCTCGCCACCTACGGCATGGCGAAGGGCTGGGTCGAGTTCTGGCTGGTCTGGGTGGCCGTCGACCTCGTCGGCGTGCCGCTGCTCGTGAGCGCCGGCTACTACGCGTCCGCCTTCATGTACGTCTTCTACGGCGCCTTCACGCTCAC
Source organism: Clavibacter michiganensis (assembly GCF_002151125.1). Classification (GTDB taxonomy): domain Bacteria; phylum Actinomycetota; class Actinomycetes; order Actinomycetales; family Microbacteriaceae; genus Clavibacter; species Clavibacter michiganensis_C. The sequence continues at coordinate 290,494 of NZ_MDJZ01000015.1, read as the reverse complement.
GGGCTTCTTCGTGTGGATGCGCGCCCGCGGCACCGGCGCGCCCGCGGTGGAGACGGCGTTCCCGGATCCGCGGATCGTCGAGGCGCCCGCCGACCGCTGACGCGCCGCCCTCCTGCGCCGCTCGTCGGGTCAGCCCTGGCCGTTGGAGCAGGTGTTCTGCGCCGCGGTCTGGCCGGTGATGCTCGGGTCGAGCGTCTCGGCCGTCGGGGTGGGCGGCGTCGTCGGCGTCGCCCCGTCGGCCGGGGTCTCCTCGGCGGGCGGCGTGGTGGCGCCCTCCTCCGGGATGCTGCCGGACTCGTCGCTCGGCGCCGCCTGGCCGAGCGAGAAGTCCGCGTCGGAGGCGAGCAGGCCCACCAGCTGCGCGGCCGCGGCCTCGTCCGGCTGGACGCGCCCGTTGGCGAGCACCGCGCCCGGGTACTGCAGGAACACGACGTCGTCGAGCGGGATGTCCTTGAAGGTGAGCGCCACCGAGACGAGCGTGTCGAGGTCGGCGAGCGAGGTGGACAGCTGCATGTTGTCGACCACGGCGCGCGCGATCCCGTAGAGCTTGGCCGGGTTGGTCAGCGTGTCCGTGCTCTTGATGGTGCGCACGAGCGCGCTCAGGAACACCTGCTGGTTGCCGATGCGCGAGATGTCGCTGCCGTCGCCGACGCCGTAGCGGGTGCGGAGGAACTGGACGGCGTCCTTGCCCTGGAGGGAGTGCAGGCCGGGATCCAGCGACAGGTCGGTCTTGGGGTCGTAGATGCCGTTGGCCACGCACACCTCGACGCCGCCGACGGCGTTGGACATCTCGACCACGCCGTTGAACTGCACGACGCCGCCGTACGGGATGTCGAGCCCGGTGAGGCCCTCGACCATCCGGACGGTGCACTCGAAGCCGCCGCGGGACAGCGACTCGTTGAGCTGCGCGCGCGAGCTCGCGGCGTACTCCGTGCCGTCGGGACCCTCGCACTCCGGGATCGGCACGAGCATGTCGCGCGGGAAGGAGATGACCGTCGCCCGGCTGCTGTCCTCGCTGATGTGGAGCAGCATCGTGACGTCGTTCAGGGTGGCCGTGCCCACGTCCTCCGCGGCGCCGTACCCGTCGCCCTGGCCCTCGCGGCTGTCGCTGCCGACGATGAGGATGTTGGCGCCGCCGTCGATGCCGCCGAGGGAAGGCGGCATGGTCTGGCCGCCGGAGATGTCGACCGTGTTGTCGGCGACGGTGCGGGAGAGGTCCCAGGCGGCGATGCCCACGACCGAGAGCGTGCTCACGAGGGCGACCGCCACGGTCATGCCGATGCCCTTCATCACGGTGCGTCCGGCGCTCGGGGTGCGGAGCCGGCCGTGGCGGGCGATGCCGCGGACGCGGGCCCGGTCGGCGCGGGTCCTCTGGGGGGCGTGCTGCATGGGTGGATCTCTCGTCGCCGGGCGGGGAGTGCCGGGCGCGGGCACCCGGATCCTCCACAGGGTAGCCGAGGGCGGTGGAGAGTCCCCTCGGCGCGCGGCCCCGATGCGCTAGGCGCCCGTGCGCTGCTCGCCGCGCAGGTGGGCGTCGAGGAAGGCGTCGATGCGACGCCAGGCGTCCGCGGCCGAGGCGGGCTCGGGTCCCATGCCCGCGGCGCGCATCACCGGGCGGAGCGGCCGCGGCCCGGACTCGGCGTCGTTGAGGAAGGCGTGCCCGGCCGCCGCGTACTCGCGCACGTCGTGCGCGATGCCGTGCTCCGCGAGGGCGGCCTCGAGGCGGTCGGCGGATCCCGCGAGCTGCCGGTCGCGCCCGCCGTAGCTCGCGACGATCGGGCACGCGCCGTCGAGCACGCCGTCGAGGTCCTCGGGGAGCATGCCGTAGTTGACGCTCGACGCGTCGAAGCCGCGGGAGGCCGCCGCGAGGGCGAACCCGCCGCCCATGCAGAAGCCGATGACGCCGACGCGGCCCGTGCAGTCGGCGCGGGCGAGGAGCAGGCGGCGTGCGGACTCGACGTCGACGAAGGCGCGGCCCTCGCCCGCGGCCAGCGTGCGGAACGTGGCGACCAGGCACCGGCGCGCGCCGCCGGCGGAGAAGAGATCCGGCATGAGCGCGAGGAAGCCGGCCTCGGCGAGGCGCTCCGCCTGGCGGCGCATGACGTCCGTGACGCCGAAGGCCTCGTGCACCACGACCACCGCGGGCCACGGCCCCTCGCCGTCGGGCACCGCGAGCACGCCGTGCAGGCCGGGCGACGCCCCGGGACCGGCGGCGGGCAGCGGGATCTCGGCGAGGGTCACGGGCATGCCCTCACGCTAGGACGCGGGCGGCACTCCGCCGCCGGACGGCGACGACGTCCAGCGAACCGTCATGCGGGAGGGCGGCGCGAGCCGGTCAGCGCCAGGCGGTCGGCCCGATGGATCCCGCGCGGTACTCGGCCATCGGCACGCGGTCGCCCTTCCAGGCGCGCATGACGGGCGCGACGATGCGCCAGCACCGCTCGGCCACGTCGCCGCGGACCGACAGGCGCGGGTCGCCCGCGAGGATCCCGTCGAGCACCTCGCCGTACGGCGTGAGCTCGGGCTCGGCGAACTCCGCGCGGAACGTGGACTGCGTGAGCGTGAAGGGCTCGCCCGTGCCGTCCATCGTGACCTCCAGCGAGATGCCGTCGGGCTTGAGGTCGATGACGAGCCGGTCCGGCCGCGCCGAGCCGTGGAGCCCTCGCGGCAGGTGCGCCACGGGCTTGAAGGTGACGATGATGCGCTTGGACGCCTCCTTGAGGGCCTTGCCCGAGCGCAGCCGGAACGGCACGCCCGCCCAGCGTGCGTTGGCGACGCCGAAGGTGACCTCGGCGAGGGTCTCGGTCTGGTTCTCCGGATCCACCCCCTCCTCCTTCGCGTAGGCGGGGATGCGCGTGCCCTCGACGGTGCCGGCGGTGTACCGGGCGCGGCGGCTGTGCACGAGGGGATCGTTGTCCCACACCTCGGTGGCGCGGAGGACCGCGGCGATGTTCGAGCGCAGGTCGTCCGGGTCGATGCTCGCGGGCGGCTCCATCGCGAAGACCGCGAGCACCTGCAGCAGGTGGCTCTGGATCATGTCGACGAGCGCGCCCGACTTGTCGTAGTAGGCGGCGCGGCCCTCGAGCGCGAGCGTCTCGTCGTAGAGGATCTCGACCTTCTCGATGTCCTTCGCGCTCCACACCGACTCGAAGAAGCGGTTGGCGAAGCGCAGCGACACCAGGTTGAGCACCGTGGAGAGGCCGAGGAAGTGGTCGGTGCGGTGGATGCGGTCCTCCGGCACGAGCTTCTGCAGCTGGCGGTTGAGCTGCGCCGCGCTCCGGCTGTTCGACCCGAAGGGCTTCTCGAGCGCGAGCGTGGTGCCCTCCGGCAGCTCGAGCTCCGCCAGCCGCTCGCACACCTGGATGGAGATGGCCGGCGGCAGCGCGAAGTAGAGGGCGGGCGCGCCCTCGCACGCGTCGAGGATGCGCTTCAGGTCGTCGAGGTTCGTCGGGTCCGCCTGGATGTACTTCGTGGACGAGACGATGCCCGCGGCGCGACGTCCCTTCGCGTCCACCGAGTCGAAGGCCGTCTTCACGGTCTTCCGCCACTCGTCCGCCCCGCGTTCGCTCCGGCCGGTGCCGATGAGCTGGATCCTGCGCCCCCGATCGCTCGCCACGAGGCTGCCGAGACCCGGCAGGAGGAGGCGTTCCGTGAGGTCGCCGCTGGCGCCGAGGATGACGAGGGTGGAGGGTTCGCTGGTCATCCTCCGAGACTACGGGTCGCGACCATCGGGCAGCCGACCTACACTGGGCGAGTCGAACATCCGTTCGAACGACGCGCCCGTGGAGGACGCGAGGCGACAGCCCAGGAGGTGCGCGTGAGCTTCACCCACCTGCACGTCGCGTCCGCGTTCTCCGCCCACTTCGGCACCACGGCGCCCGAGGCGCTCGTCGACCAGGTCGCCGCCGAGGGCGCGTCGGCCGCGGCCATCACCGACCGCGACGGGCTCTACGGCGCCGTCCGCCACATCCGCCGATCCATCGCCCAGGGGGTCTCCCCCGTCGTCGGCGCGGAGCTCGGCCTCACCGGCGAGCACCCGGGCCGGATCACGGTGCTCGCGCACGGCGGCACGCGCGGCCAGGGCTGGGCGGCGCTCAGCCGGCTCATCAGCGCGAGCCACGGGCGGGGCACGGCCAGGAGCACCGCCCGGAGCGCGCAGGCGGGCATCGCGCGCACCCGGCCGCCCGCGTTCCTCCTCGGCGAGGACGGGCCGGTCGGCACGGTCATGCTCGGGCCCGACTCGGACGTGGGCCGCGCCGTCGCCGCGGGCGACCACGCGCTCGCGTCCCGCCACCTGGCCGAGTGGGCGCGCCTCCTGCCCGGCGCGATCGTCGTCGAGGTGGTCTGCCACTTCACCGAGCCCGGCGAGTCCGCCAGCCTCCGCCACGCCGCCCGCATGCTCGAGCTCGCCGAGGCCCACCGCGTCCCGGCGGTGCTCACCAACGCCGTCCGCTACCTCGAGCCCGACGACGCGCTCACGGGCGACGTGCTCGACGCCGCGGGCACGCTCCGGCCGCTCGGGTCGTTCCGCCCGCAGCCCAACGGCCAGGCGTGGCTCAAGACCCCGGCCGAGATGCAGGACATCGCGCGCGAGATCGCGGGCGCGTCCTCGCTCGACCGGCGCGCGGGCGAGGCGCTGCTGCGCGCCACCGAGGAGCTCGCCGACCGCTGCCGGCTGGATCCCGACGCCGACCTCGCCTGGCGGAAGCCGAAGCTGCCGGAGAAGGAGGTCATCGGCATCACGGGCGACCCGGACGAGGCGCTCTGGCGGAAGGCCGAGGCGGGCGTCACCGAGCGGTTCGGCCACGTCGACGAGGCCATGCGCCAGCGCGTGCTCGCGCGCATGCGCACGGAGCTGCAGACCATCACGGGCTTCGGCTTCGCCACCTATTTCCTCACCGTGGCCGACGTGTGCTCCCTCATGCGCGACATGGGCGTGCGCAACCAGGCGCGCGGATCCGGGGCGGGCAGCCTCGTCAACTACCTGCTGCGCATCTCGAACGTCGACCCGCTCGAGCACGACCTGCTCTTCGAGCGCTTCCTCGGCAAGGTGCGCTCGACGCTGCCCGACATCGACATCGACGTGGAGTCGGCCCGCCGGCACGAGGTGTACCACCGGGTGTTCGAGAAGTACGGCAGCAACCGGGTCACGCTGCTGTCGATGCAGAACACCTACCGGGCCCGCGGCGCCGCGCGCGACGCGGGGCTCGCGCTCGACCTCGACGAGCAGCAGATCGACTTCATCGCCAAGAACATCTGGCGCTTCAACGCGCGCGAGTTCCGCGCGGTGCTGGAGACGAAGCCGGAGCTCAAGCCCATCGCCGACCTCGTGCGCGACGACCCGAGCATCGACCTGCTGGTGGACCTCACCGAGCGGCTCGACCGGCTCCCCCGGCACATCTCCATGCACCCGTGCGGCGTGATCCTCGGCGACTCCGACCTGCTCAGCACCAGCCCCGTGCAGCCGAGCGGCATGGGCCTGCCGATGAGCCAGTTCGACAAGGACGACATCGACGACATGGGGCTGCTCAAGCTCGACATCCTGGGCGTCCGGATGCAGAGCACCATGGCGTACGCGCTGGACGAGATCCACCGCATCCACGGCGCGCGCTCGGCGGTCGCGGGCGGCGTCCCGGTGGATGCGCGCTACGTGCACCGCGACGGGCGCATCGAGCTCGACGAGATCCCGCACGACGACGAGGAGACGTTCGCCGCGATCCGCACCACGCACACGCTCGGCATGTTCCAGATCGAGTCGCCCGGGCAGCGCGAGCTCATCGGCAAGATGCAGCCGGACGTGTACGAGGACCTCATCGCCGACATCTCGCTGTTCCGGCCGGGGCCCATGAAGGGCAACATGGTGGCGCCGTTCCTCGACACGAAGCACGGCATCACCCGGCCCGACTACCTGCACCGCCGCTTCGCGCCGTTCCTCGCGCCCACGTTCGGCGTCGTCATCTACCACGAGCAGGTCATCCGGATCTTCGCCGACTGCATGCAGGTCTCCCTCGCGGAGGCCGACGAGCTGCGCCGCAACATGGAGCGGCAGGACACGGTGGTCGAGGCCGCGTTCCGGGAGCGCACGTCCGCCCACGTGGACGGGCGCACGGGTGAGCGCCCCTTCACGGACCAGGACGTCGAGCGCATCTGGAAGGCGCTGAAGGGCTTCGGCTCCTTCGGGTTCTGCAAGGCGCACGGCGCCGCGTTCGCGCTGCCCACCTGGCAGAGCGCGTGGCTGAAGACGCACTACCCGGCGGAGTTCCTCGCGGGGATCCTCACCCACGACCCCGGCATGTACCCCAAGCGCCTGCTCCTCACCGAGGCCCGGCGCATGGGCGTGCCCGTGCTGCCCCTCGACGTGAACCGGTCGCGCGGCGTCTACCGCGTGGAGCGCGTCGAGGGCGAGGAGACGACCGGGCGCACGCGCATCGGCGAGCTGGGGATCCGGCTGTCGCTGCAGGACGTGCACGGCATGAGCGAGGCGGAGCTGGAGCGCATCGAGCGGGGCCAGCCGTACGACTCCATCACCGACTTCTACGCGAAGGCGCAGCCGTCGCGCGCGCTGCTGGAGCGGCTGGCCGCCGTGGGCGCGCTCGACTCGCTCGCCGCGTCCGACGAGGACGCCGCTGCCCGCGGGGCCGCGTCGCGCGGCGACGTCATGGCGTTCGCGCGGCGGCTCACGGCGCGCACGGCCCGCCCGGCGGATCCGGCCGGGCAGCTGCCGCTCTTCGTCGACGACCGCGACCTCATCCCGCGCGGCTCGCCCGACCCCGACGGCCGCGCCCGGGTCGCCGCCGAGCTCGACATCCTGCAGATGGAGGTCACCGACCACGTGCTGGAGAGCTACCGGCCGATGCTCGACGAGCTCGGGGTGATCCCGGCGAGCCAGCTGCTCGAGGTGCGCAGCGGCTCCGAGGTGGTGGTCGCGGGGATCCGGATCGCCACGCAGACCCCACCCATGCGCAGCGGCAAGCGGGTGGTCTTCATCAGCCTCGACGACGGCACGGGCTGCTCCGACTCCACCTTCTTCGACGAGGCGCAGCAGAAGGCGGGGCCCATGCTCTTCGGCACGCTGCTGCTCGTCATCCGCGGGCGCACCCGGCGCACGGGCGAGCGCGGCGTCTCCATCCAGGCGGAGGACGCCTGGGACCTCAAGGAGATGTGGGCGCGCTGGCAGGACGCGCGGAAGCAGGGCGGCGCGGCAGGCGACGGGTCCGACGGGATGGACGACGCGGCCCAGGTCGCCTGAGCGCGCGGGCCGCGGGATGATGGAGGCACCCGAGAGCCGCCGGAGGCCGCACGTGCGCATCACCACGACCGTCCGCACGACCACGCGCATCCCGTTCGTCCAGGTGGTCAAGACCTCCGTCGCCGCGATCATCGCCTGGTTCGTCTGCATCGCCCTGCTGCCGGCGCAGCTGCGCATCTTCGCGACCATCGCGGCGCTGCTCGTGGTGCAGCCGAGCATCAACCAGACCTTCGGCAAGGCGGTCGAGCGCAGCCTCGGCGTCATCACCGGCGTGCTGCTCGCGCTCGTCCTCGGCCTCGCGCTCGGCACGTCGAGCTGGGTGGTGCTCCTCGCGGTCGTCGTCGCCGTGCTGGTGGGCTGGGTGTTCCGGCTGACGCCCGGGTCGAGCACGCAGATCCCCATCAGCGCCATGCTCGTGCTCGCCATCGGCCAGCTCTCGCCGGTGTACGCGGTCGACCGCATCGTGGAGACGATCATCGGCGCGGCCATCGGCGTGGTCGTCAACATCGCCATCGCCCCGCCCGTGCTGCACGAGGCGAGCCGCCGCGCGGTGGTGGGCCTCGCGGGCGACTGCGCCGCGGCCCTCGACCGGCTGGCCGGCGCGCTGTCCGAGCCGGTCGAGCGCGCGGAGCTCGACCGCATGCTCACGCGGGCCCGGGAGCTGCGGCCTCGGCACACGAAGGCCGTCGCCGAGGTCGACAGGGGGCTCGAGAGCCTCACCCTCAACCCGCTCCGCCGTCGGCACCGCGCGCTGCTCGAGGCCGACCGCGAGCTGCTCGCGACGCTGACCGTGCTCGTCAACCGCGTGGTCGGCATGACGCGCGCGGTGCACGACCGCTACGACCCGTCGCTCGCCGAGGAGCCGGTGGTACGCGGCATCGCGACGGAGCTGACGCGCGCCGCCCACGACGTGCGCCTCCTCGCCGAGCACGCGCTGCCGGGCGACGGCCACGGTGACGGTGGCGGGCCGCACGAGGAGCCCGCGCTGACCGCGCCGCTCGTGGTGCTGCAGCCGAGCGAGGAGCACTGGATCCTCATCGGCTCGCTGCTGGAGGACATCCGCCGCATCCGCTCGGAGATCATCGGCGGGGCCGAGTGACGCGACCGCTGCCCGGCTACAGCCCGCTCGAGCTCGACCCGGATCCGCGTGCGTCCGGCCTCGTCCGCGGCTCCACGCCCACCTCGCTCGGGATCGTCCGGCACCACCACGCGGAGCGCCGCGGCTCGGACACGGCGACGGTGCTGCTGCACGGCGCCGCCGGATCGTGGACCACCTGGACGCCGCTGATCCGCACGGCGCGCGACGCGGGCGTCCCGTTCGCGGATGTGGTCGCGATCGACCTGCCCGGCTGGGGCGGCTCCGCGCTCGACGCCACCGACGACGAGGCCACGGTCGACGCCATCGCCGACGCCGTCCGCGCCGTGGTCGACGGGCTCGGCTACGCGCGCTGGCGGCTGGTCGGCCACTCGATGGGCGGCTTCATCGCGCTGCACCTCGCGGCCCGCGACCCCGATCGCGCAGTCTTCGTCGCCCTCGTCTCGCCCACCACGTACTCGGTCATCGCGTCCGTCGCGCATCCCGTCCGCGCCTTCCGGGTCATCCCCGGCTTCACGATGATGCTCGGGGTGATGCGCACCATGCGCCGGCTCGGCCGCCCCGGCACCGCGCTCATCCGGGGCGTGGGCCGCATCCGCCTCATGCGGGCGGTCGCGCTGCCGCTCTTCGCGCACGGCTGGCGCGTGCGCCGGTCCGTCGTCGACGCCATCGCCACCGAGGCGCGTCCCCGCGCGTTCTCCCTCGCCGCGGAGGTCACGCGCGGCTACGACGCGGACGGCCGGTGGGCGCGCATCACCTGCCCGGTGGTCGCGGTGCGCGGCGACGACGACGTGTTCGTGTCGCGGGACGACCTCGACCTGCTGGCGCGCGCGGTGCCGGCGCTCCGGTCCCGCGTGATCCGCGACGCCGGCCACTTCGCGCACGTCGAGCGCCCGGTCGAGACGCTCCGCGCGCTCGACCTCCTCCCCTGACGCCCGCCGCCCGGACACGACGACGCCCCGGACACGACGACGCCCCCGGTCCCGGCGAGGGGAACGGGGGCGTCGGATCCGCGTGATGCGGAGGCGGCCGGACGGATGCCCGGCCGGTGCGCGCTAGGCCGCGGGGGTCGCGAGGACCGCCTGGATGTCGAGCGTGATGGTGACCTTGTCGCCGAGCAGCACGCCGCCGGTCTCGAGGGCCGCGTTGTAGGTCAGGCCGAAGTCCTCGCGGTTGATGACCGTGGTGGCCGTCGCGCCGAACTTGGTGTTGCCGTAGGGGTCGCCGCCGAAGCCGCCGAACTCGACGTCGAACGTGACGGGCTTGGTGACGCCGCGGACGGTGAGCTCGCCGTCGACCTTCGCGTCGCCGTCCTCCTCCACGCGCACGGCGGTGGAGACGAAGTCGATGGTGGGGTGGTTCTCGGCGTCGAAGAAGTCGTTCGTGCGGAGGTGCTGGTCGCGGTTCGGCTCGTTGGTGTCGATCGAGGCGATGGTCGCGTGGGCCTTCACGGAGCTCTGCTCGGGGGTGGCGCCCGTGACGATCTCGGCGTCGAAGTCCTTGAACGTGCCCTTGACCTTGCTGATCATGATGTGGCGGATGCTGAAGCCGATGGAGCTGTGGGTCTTGTCGATGGTCCAGGTGCCGGCGATGTAGCCGGGGACGGTGGTGGTGTCGCTCATGTGCGTGCCTTTCCTACGGGGTCATGGGTGCGGGCCGACGGCCTCGAAGGTATGCAAGCGCATGGACCTGGGGCCTATTCCCGAATTCAGTTGCGAGTTCATGTACTTCTGGGGCGGGCCGGGCAGCGCCGACGGCGGGCGTACCGTGGCGGGATGCGCGCGATCACCTTCCCCTCCCCCGGCTCCCCCGACGTCCTCTCCCTCACCGACCTCCCGGATCCCGTCGCAGGTCCCGGCGAGGTCCTGATCCGCGTGGCCGCCGCCGGCGTCAACCGCGCCGACCTCAGCCAGCGCGAGGGCGCGTACCCGCCGCCCGCCGGGGCGCCCACGCACCTGGGGCTCGAGGTCTCCGGCACGGTCCAGGCGGTCGGCGACGGCGCGACGCGCTGGAGCGTCGGCGACCGCGTGTGCGCCCTGCTCGCGGGCGGCGGCTACGCGGAGCTCGTCGCGGTCGACGAGCGCCACGTCCTGCCGGTCCCCGAGGGCGTCGACCTCGTCGAGGCGGCGGGGCTACCCGAGGTGGTCGCGACCGTATGGTCGAACGTCGTCCTCGACGCGGGCCTCGCGCCGGGCGAGACGCTCCTCGTGCACGGCGGGTCGAGCGGCATCGGCACCATGGCGATCCAGCTCGCCAGCCGGCTCGGCGCCCGCGTGGCCGTGACCGCGGGCAGCCCGGCCAAGCTCGCGGCGTGCCGGGCGCTCGGGGCGGACATCCTCATCGACTACCGGGAGCAGGACTTCGTGGCGGCGCTGCTCGAGGAGACCGACGGCCACGGCGCCGACGTGATCCTCGACGCGATCGGCGGCGACTACATCGACCGCGACATCCGCGCGCTCGCCCGCGACGGCCGGATCATGGTCATCGGCGCGCAGAGCGGCGCGCCCACGAGCATCGCGCTCGGCCAGCTGATGGCGCGTCGCGGCCGGATCTGGGGCACGACGCTCCGGGCCCGCGACGCTGACGACAAGGCGCGCATCGTCGCGGCGATCGGCGCCGACGTGTGGCCGGCGGTCGCCGACGGATCCGTGCGGCCGGTCGTCGACCGCGTGTTCCCGCTCGCGGAGGCGGCCGTCGCGCACGCCCACGTCGCGTCGTCGCAGCACGTGGGCAAGGTGCTGCTGGCGGTCTAGCCGCCGCCCGTCGTCGGGCTGCCGGCGGCCGTCGAGCTGCCGCCGGCCGTCGCGCCGGAGCCGTGCCGGGAGCGGATCCCGACCAGGGACACCAGCCCGCCCGCGACGAGCAGCGCCGCCGTCACGAGCACCACGCGGTGGAAGGCGGCCACGTCGAGCTCCGGGCCGGCGACCAGCCCGATCGCGGCGATGGCGACGAGCCCCGCGACGCGCGAGACGGCGTTGTTGACCGCCGAGGCGATCCCCGCCTGCGCGGAGGGCACGGCCTCGAGGATCGTCGCGGTCAGCGGCGCGACCGTCATCGAGAGGCCGAGGCCGAACACCAGGATCCCCGGGAGCAGCTGCCCCCAGTAGTCCACGGGCTCGGCGACGCGCAGCATGAGCAGGTAGCCGGCGCCCGCGACGATCGGCCCGACGCCCATGAGGAGCCGCGGCCCGATGCGCCCGGCCAGCGCGCCGAAGCGCGTCGACAGCAGGAGCATGATCACGGTGGTCGGCACGAGCGCGAAGCCCGCGGCCGTCGCGGACAGCCCGCCGGTCTGCTGCAGGAAGACCGCGATCACGAAGCCGCCGAGCGACAGCGCGCCGTAGATGCCGACCGTCGCGATGTTGCCCACGAGGAAGTCCCGCTCGCGGAAGAGCGACAGCGGCAGCATCGGGTGCGGCGTGCGCCGTTCGCGCAGCACGAAGAGCACGAGGCATGCGACGCCCACCACCAGGCTGCCGACGACGAGCGGATGCGCGGGCCCGAGCCGCGACTGCTCGATGAGCGCGAAGACGGGGCCGCCGATCCCGAGGGCGCCGAGCACCGCGCCCGGCACGTCGACGCGCGTGCCGTCGGCGACCGGCGCGTCGTGCGGCAGGCGGGCCAGGAGCACGAGGGTCACGACGATGGGCAGCACGTTGATCCCGAAGACGAGCCGCCAGTCGAGCGCGTCCACCAGGACGCCGCCGAGCACGGGGCCCACGAGCATCGCGGTGCCGGTCCAGGCCGTCCACGAGCCGATGGCCTTCGCCTGCGCGGGACCGCGGAAGGCCTGGGCGATGAGCGCCAGCGAGCTCGGCACGAGCAGCGCCCCGGCGGCGCCCTGCGCGGCGCGGGCGGCGATGAGGATCGCGGCGGTCGGCGCCACGGCGCACACCAGCGAGGTCACGCCGAAGCCCACGAGCCCCCAGCGGAGCACGCGCACGCGCCCGAACGCGTCGGACAGGGAGCCGGCCAGGAGGATCAGCGCGCCGAGGGTGATGAGGTACGCGTCCACGACCCATTGCTGCACGACGAGCCCGCCGCCGAGGTCGTCTCCGATGGCGGGCAGCGCGACGTTGACGACCGTGCCGTCGAGGAACGCGACGAAGGAGGCGAGGATCGCGACCGCGAGCACCGTGCGGCCGCGACCGTCAGCGGTGCCGTCGGGATGCCGGCCGGCGGATCGGTCCGCGTCGCCGTCCGCGTGGGACGCGGCGGCGAGATCGGGCATGTGCCCAGTATGCGCCCGGCGGGAGGCGGATCAGGCGGGCGGTGCCGCCGCGGTGCCCGCCCGGTCGATCGCGGCCTCGACCCGCCGCAGCACGTCCTCGTCGCCCATGATCCGGAAGTGGCCCGACGCCCGGACGCGCTCGTCCCTGGCGCCGTCGAGCGAGCTGCCGCCGGGGATGTGCGGGTCGAAGCGCGCGAAGACGCTCGTGATCCGCGCGTTGACCTCGCGCGACCGGCCGAGCTCCACGAGCGCGGCGTTCCGCGGTGAGAAGTCCCGGATGCTGCGGACGGGGAACAGGCGCGCGTACGAGGATCCGCCGAACGGCGTGTTGATCGCGACCATGGTCCGGATCCGCCGGTCCGGGTCGCCGAACGCCATGAGGTGCTTGCCGACGAGGCCGCCCTTGCTGTGCGCCACGATCACGACGTCGCGCAGGTCCTCCGCCTCCAGGTACGCGCGGGTCCGGCGCGACATCTCGGCGACGCGGCCCACGTTCGCGCCGAGCGCGCCGACGACGTGCACGCCGTGGCCGCGCGCGTGCAGGCGCCGGATGATCGGCAGCATGAACTGCCAGCGCTCGTACACGCCCGGCAGCACGAGGATCGTCGGCCGGTCGTCGCCCCCGTCCTGGAACGAGCGGGCCTCATCTCGGGAGAGCGTGGCGGCCGCCTGCCAGCGGAGGACGTACGCGTAGTCGAGCGCCCAGTCGAGCGCCTTCCGGAGGGCCGTCAGCGGCGGGAGGGCATCGGGTTCGGGGGCGGTCACCGCTCCATCCTGCCCGCGCGGAGGGGGCTCGGTGCCGGGAGGCGGCTCGTCGTCGACCTCAGCGGGCCCGCGCGTGCTCGACGATCGCGCGCGCCACGCCGAGGGGATCCGTGTACATCACGACGTGCGGGCCGCGGGCCACGCGGTGCGTGCCGCGCGGGAAGCGGGCGGCGAGGTCGCGGGCGAAGGCGCGGTCCACCACGGCGTCGCGGTCCCCCACGATCACGAGGGCACGGGCCCGGATCCCCGGCGCCCGCTCCTCGATCGCGTCGCCGATGAGGTGCGGGAGCTGGCGCACGTAGTACGGGATCCCGCAGCGCAGGAGGTAGTCGCCCAGCACGACCGCGTTCGCGAGCAGCGGCTCGCGGAGCATGTCGAGGGAGAGCGCCAGGGCGGCCCGCAGCAGGCCGCGCGTCCGCGGCGGCAGCGTCGGCGCGATGAGCACGATCCGGTCGGATGCTGCGGGGTGGTCCGCGGCGAGCCGCGCCACGATCTGCGCGCCCATCGAGTGGCCGACGACGACCGGATCCACCAGGCCGTGCGTCCGGACCACCTCGGCGACGACGGCCGCGTGGTCCGCGAGCGTCACGTCGCGGCGGACGCGCGGCGACTCCCCGTAGCCCGGCAGGTCGATCGCGTACACGTCGCCGTGCTCGGCGAGGAGGGCGGCGACGGGATGGAAGTAGCGCGACGAGACGCCGATCCCGTGCACGAGCACGAACGACGGCCGCGGCCCCGCGGGATCCGCCTCCGCCGGGCCGGCGGACGGGATGCGGCCCGCGTTCGCGCCCGCGGAACGGAACACCTTGATCGCGATCCGGAAGCCGAGGACGGTGCGGCGCTCGAGGTCGTGGTCGACCGGGACCGACCGCGACGCGTAGCGGCGGGAGAGCAGGAGCCACCGGGGCGGCGAGGACTCCGTGCGGTGCACGTCCCCGGGACGCCGGACGCGGGTGAGCCGGGCGAGGGGGGAGCGCATCCGATGACCCTAGCCGCCGGAGGCCGGGCGTCCGCGGTCCCGGTCGATGGGAGGATGGACTCCCGACGACGCCCGAGGAGACCCATGAGCCCCGACTGGTCCGAGACCGCCCTCGCCGACCTGCCCCTCCGCGACGGGATCCGCGGCGAGGAGCCCTACGGCGCCCCGCAGCTCGACGTGCCCGTGCTCCTCAACGTCAACGAGAACCCGTACCCGCTGCCCGAGGAGGTGGCCGTCGCCGTGAGCGAGGCCGTGCTCGAGGCCGCGCGCGGGCTGAACCGCTACCCGGACCGCGAGTTCCTCGAGCTCCGCACCGAGCTCGCCGACTACCTCACCGCCGACAGCGGGCTCGAGCTCGGACCGGAGAACGTGTGGGCGGCGAACGGATCCAACGAGGTCCTGCAGCAGGTGCTCCAGGCCTTCGGCGGCACCGACCGCGTCGCGCTCTCCTTCGCGCCGCACTACGCGATGTACCCCGAGTACGCGCGCAACACGCTCACCACGTGGGTCTCCGGGCGTCGCCAGGAGGACTTCACGCTCGACCTCGCGAACGTCACGGAGCTCGTCGAGCGGCACCAGCCGAGCGTCGTCTTCCTCACCTCGCCGAACAACCCCACCGGCACCGCGCTCACGACGCGCGAGATCGAGCACGTGCTGTCCGTGGCGCCCGGGGTCGTCGTGATCGACGAGGCGTACGCCGAGTTCCGCCGGGAGGGCGTGCCGACGGCGATCTCGCTGCTGCCGGAGAACCCGCGGCTGATCGTCTCGCGCACCATGAGCAAGGCGTTCGCGTTCGCGGGCGGTCGGCTCGGGTACCTCGCGGCGTCGCCCGCGGTCGTCGACGCGCTCCGCATCGTGCGCCTGCCGTACCACCTGTCGCGCATCACCCAGGTGAGCGCGACCGCCGCCCTCCGCCACAGCCGGGTGCTGCTCGCGCAGGTCGCGTCGCTGCGCGAGGAGCGCGACGCGCTAGTCGACTGGCTGCGCGGCCGCGGCTTCGAGGTCGCGCCGTCGGACGCCAACTTCGTGCTCTTCGGGCGGTTCGCCGACCGGCACGCGGTGTGGCAGGGCCTCCTGGACCGAGGCGTCCTGATCCGCGAGACCGGTCCCGAGGGCTGGCTGCGCGTGTCCGTCGGCACGCCGGAGGAGACGGCCGCCTTCCGCGACGCGCTCGACGACGTGCTCGGGACGCCGCGCGGCGCCTGATCCGCCCGCGGTCCGGGAACGGCGGACGCTGCGTCAGGGCCGGAAGCGGATCCCCGTGGCGTCCTCGGCGGCGGACCACAGCTGCTCGGCGACGGCCTCGGAGCGCGCGTGCTCGGCGACGAACCCGGGCGCCGGCGTGCCCTTCAGCTCGAGCGGGCCGCCGGGCCCCCAGAAGGCGCCGCCCGTGATCCCGTCGGCCGCCGCCGCGTGCGCCACCGGCCACGCGCCGGCGTCCTTGCCCTGCACGAGCACGCGCCCGGCGCCGGCGACGCCGCGTCGCACGGCCGCGGGGACCCCACCCTGTCGCGCGCCCGGATCCTGCGGCGGCGTCAGCGCGTCCACCGCGTACCCGGGGTGCGCGGAGAGCGCGACGCGGTCGGATCCCGCTGCCCGCCATCGCCGGTCGAGCTCCGCCGCGAGCATCATGCACGCGGTCTTCGACCGCCCGTAGCGCACGAGCGCCGGCATGCGGCGCTCCCCCGCGAGGTCGCCGAGGTCGAGCGGCGAGAAGCGGTGCGCGAGGGATCCCAGCATGACCACGCGTCCGCCCGCGCGCAGCCGCGGCGCGAGGCCGGCCACGAGCGCGAAGTGCCCGAGCGCGTTGACGCCCATCAGCTCCTCGAAGCCGTCGATGGTCGTCCTGCGCCGCCGGGCGCGGCCGCCCGCGGGTGTCAGCCCCGCGTTCGCGACGATCGCGTCGAGGTCCTCGCGGACGGCGGCGACGCACGCGTCCACGCTCGCGAGGCTCGCCAGGTCGAGGGCGACGACGTCCACGTCGGCTCCCGGCACCCGCGCCTGGAGCGCGCGAGCGGCGGCGTCCCCGCGCTCGGCGGATCGGCAGGCCATCAGCACGCGGGCGCCCGCGCCGGCGAGCTGCACCGAGGCCCAGAAGCCGATGCCGCCGTTGGCGCCGGTGACCAGAGCCGTGCGTCTCGCGAGGTCGGGCAGCTGCGGGGACGCGACGCTCACGAGAGCGTGCCCACGCGCGTCACGCGCACCACGGCCTCGCCGGCCTCGTTCGACGCGTCGAGGTCGACGGTCGCCTCGATCCCCCAGTCGTGGTCGCCCTCGGGGTCGTGCAGCGCCTGCCGCACGGTCCAGGCGGCCGGGCCCTCCTCGATCGCGACGAGCGCCTGGCTGCGGGCGTCGCCGTCGGTGAGGATCCGGTCGTACTCGCCGAAGTAGCCGTCGAGCGCGTCGCCCCACGCGTCCGCGTCGAAGCCCGCGGCCTGATCCAGCTCGCCGAGCGCCTGCAGGTCCTCGCGCGCGGCGAGCTGCACGCGGCGGAACATCTCGTTGCGCACCAGGATCCGGAACGCGCGCGTGTTCGAGGTGAGCAGCTTGGGCGCGGGCGGCAGCACCGGCGCGTCACCCGGGGCCGCGGTCGGGTGCGACAGCTCCTCCCACTCGTCGAGGAGGCTCGAGTCGACCTGGCGCACGAGCTCGCCGAGCCACTCGATCACGTCGAGCAGCTCCTCGGTCTTCGCCTCGTCCGGGATCGTCTGCCGGAGCGCCCGGAACGCGTCGGAGAGGTAGCGGAGCACGAGGCCCTCGGAGCGCATGAGGCCGTAGAACGAGATCAGCTCGCTGAAGCTCATCGCCCGCTCGTACATGTCGCGGACCACCGACTTGGGGCTGAGCGCGAAGTCGCCGATCCACGGCTGGCTCGCGCTGTACGTGGCGAACGACTGGTCGAGCAGCTCCTCGAGCGGCTTCGGGTGCGTGACCGACTCGAGCAGCTCCATCCGCTCGTCGTACTCGATGCCGTCGGCCTTCATCTGCTGCACGGCCTCGCCGCGGGCCTTGAACTGCTGCTGCGACAGGATCGGCCGCGGGTCGTCGAGCGTCGCCTCCACGACGCTCACCATGTCGAGCGCGTAGGTCGGCGACTCGCGGTCGAGGATCTCGAACACCGCGACCGCGAACGGCGACAGCGGCTGGTTGAGCGCGAAGTCGGCCTGCAGGTCGACCGTCAGCGTGATCCGCGTGGGGCCGCCGTCCGGGTCCTCCACCTGCTCGACGATGCCGGCCGTCCGCAGCGTGCGGTAGATGGCGAGGGCCCGGCGCGCGAGCGCGAGCTGGCGGATCCTCGGCTCGTGGTTGTCCTCGACGAGCGCGCGCATGTGGGCGAAGACGTCGCCGCCGCGCGCGATGACGTTGAGCATCATCGCGTGGCTCACCTGCATGCTCGAGGTCAGCCGCTCCGGCTCCGCGTCGATGAGCTTGCGGAAGCTCGGCTCGCCCCACGAGACGAATCCCTCGGGCGCCTTCTTGCGCACGAGCTTCCGGCGCTTCTTCACGTCGTCGCCCGCGCGCTCGAGCATCTTGATGTTCTCGGTCTCGTGCTCGGGCGCCTGCGCGACCACCGTGCCCGCGGTGTCGTAGCCGGCGCGTCCCGCGCGCCCGGCGATCTGGTGGAACTCGCGCGCGTTGAGCTGGCGCATCCGGGTGCCGTCGTACTTGGTGAGGCCCGTGAACAGCACCGTGCGGATGGGGACGTTGATCCCGACGCCCAGCGTGTCCGTCCCGCAGATGACGCGCAGCAGCCCGCGCTGCGCGAGCTGCTCGACGAGCCGCCGGTACTTCGGGAGCATGCCCGCGTGGTGCACGCCGATCCCTGCGCGCACGAGTCGCGACAGCGTCTTCCCGAACGCGGTGCTGAAGCGGAAGTCGCCGATGAGGTCGGCGATCTCGTCGCGCTGCTCGCGCGTCACGATCTTGATGCTCGAGAGCGCCTGCGCCCGCTCCAGGGCGGCGGCCTGCGCGAAGTGCACGATGTAGACGGGCGCCTGCTTCGTGTCGAGGAGCTCCTCGACGGTCTCCTGCACCGGCGTCACGGCGTAGTGGAAGAAGAGCGGCACCGGGCGCTCGATGCCCGTGATCCGCGCCGTCGGCCGGCCGGTGCGGCGCGTGAGGTCCTCGGCCAGGTCGGTCACGTCGCCGAGCGTCGCGGACATGAGCACGAACTGCGCGTGCGGGAGGAGGAGGAGCGGCACCTGCCAGGCCCAGCCGCGCTGCGGATCCGCGTAGAAGTGGAACTCGTCCATGACCACCTGGTCGACGGGCGTGTCCGCGCCGCCCCGGAGCGACCGGTTCGCGAGGATCTCGGCCGTGCAGCAGATGATCGGCGCGTCCGGGTTCACGGACGAGTCGCCGGTGACCATGCCCACCTGCGCCGCCCCGAACAGCTCCACCAGCGCGAAGAACTTCTCGGACACGAGCGCCTTGATCGGGGCCGTGTAGTACGAGCGGCGGCCGCGGGCGAGCGCCGCGAAGTGCGCGGCGACGGCGACGAGCGACTTCCCCGTGCCGGTGGGCGTCGAGAGGATGAGGTTCGCCCCGGACGCGATCTCGAGCGCCGCCTCGTCCTGCGCCGGGTACAGCTCGATCCCCTGCCCGAGCGCCCACTCGGTGAACGCGTCGTAGACGGCGTCGTCGGTCGCCCCGTCCACGGCCAGTCGGGCCGCCTCCTCGGTGAGCGTGGGGGCGAGGGCGGTGTCCGACATGATGCGTCCATCCTCCCCCACGCATCCCGCCGCGCAGTTCTCCACAGGCCGCAGGGTCCGCCGTGCGCCAGCGCGTACGGTCACCGGATGCCCTCCACCCCGCTCGACCCGCGTCCCGATCGCGCCCCGCTCGACCCCACGTCGGCACCGTCCGCGGAGACGGAGCGGACGGCATCGCACGGGGATTCCACGCCCTCCGGGGTCCCCGATCCGGAGGCCGTGCCCGTCGACCCCGAGTCGGAGCGCGCGCGCTGGCGCGACCGCCGCACCGGGCTCATCGCCCTCATCGTGGTCACGATCGCGCTCTGGGCCGTCATCGCGGCCGCGACCGGCTTCGCGACCACGATGTAGCGCGGGGCCGCCGCACCGCTCCGCCGCCCGGGAGTGCCCGGCGGCGCCCGGCAGCCCGGGTATCATCTCGTGTGCCCTCCGACGCCCTGCCCGACGACCCCGCCCGCCCCGCGGATCCCGTCACCGCCACGTCCCCCGCCGCCCCCGGGTCGGCCATCGATCCCGCCGACCTCGCGGTCGCGCTCCGCGTCCTCGGCTCGCTCGCCGACATCGACGAGGAGCACCCCGACTTCGTCGCCGTCCGCCGCGCCACCGCCTCCATGTTCAAGGAGGTGAAGAAGGCCCGCCGGCTCGAGAAGCGCGAGGCCGTCGCCAGCGCCGACCGCGCCGTCGTCGCCGCGACCGCCACCGGCGCGCCCGACCGCATCGACGACGAGACCCGCGGCATCCCGCTCGCGATCACGACCGCGAAGCCCACGGCCGGCACCCTCATCCGCTCGCGCCCCTGCTACATCTGCAAGCAGCACTACACGCAGGTCGACGCGTTCTACCACCAGCTCTGCCCGGACTGCGCGCTCCTCAACCACGCCAAGCGCGAGGCCCGCACCGACCTCACCGGCATGCGCGCGCTCCTCACGGGCGGCCGCGCCAAGATCGGCATGCACATCGCGCTGCGCCTCCTCCGCGACGGGGCGCACACCACCATCACCACGCGCTTCCCGCGCGACGCCGTCCGTCGCTTCGCCGGCCTGCCGGACGCGCACGAGTGGGTGCACCGCCTGCGCATCGTCGGCCTCGACCTCCGCGACCCGGCGCAGGTCATCGGGCTCACGGACGCGGTCGCCGCCGCGGGTCCCCTCGACATCCTCATCAACAACGCCGCGCAGACGGTGCGCCGCTCCCCCGGCTCCTACGCGCCGCTCTCCGAGGCGGAGGCGGCGCCGCTACCGGACGGCGACCTGCCCGAGCTGCTGACCTTCGGCCACACGGCCGACGCGCACCCCGCGGCCCTCGCCGCCTCGGTCGCCGCGCACCCGATCCTGTCGACCGCGACGGGCATCACGGCCGCCGAGGTCACCGAGCTGGCCATGACGGCCGGGTCCTCCTCGCTCGCGCGCCTCGCCGCGGGCACCGCGATCGACGCGGGCGGCCTCGTGCCCGACCTGCACGACGCGAACAGCTGGACGCAGGTGGTGCACGAGGTGGATCCGCTCGAGATGCTCGAGGTCCAGCTCGCCAACGTCACGGCCCCGTTCCTGCTCGTCAGCCGGCTGCGTCCCGCGATGGCCGCGTCCGCGTCCCGCCGGAAGTACGTCGTGAACGTCAGCGCCATGGAGGGCCAGTTCGCCCGCGCCTACAAGGGCCCGGGCCACCCGCACACGAACATGGCGAAGGCGGCGCTCAACATGATGACCCGCACGTCGGCGCGCGAGATGCGCGAGACCGACGGCATCCTCATGACGAGCGTCGACACCGGCTGGATCACCGACGAGCGGCCGCACCCCACGAAGGTCCGCCTCGCGGAGGAGGGCTTCCACGCGCCGCTCGACCTGGTGGACGGCGCCGCGCGCGTCTACGACCCCATCGTCATGGGCCAGGCCGGCGAGGACATCTCGGGCGTCTTCCTCAAGGACTACCGCGTCGCCGAGTGGTGACGACGCGCGCCACCTGAGACGACGAGGGGCCCGGACCCGCATGGCGGTGTCCGGGCCCCTCGTCGTGCGTGCGGCTACTCGACGGCGTCGAGGTCGCTCTCGAGCAGCGCCGCCAGCTCGTCGAGCGCGGCGTCCGCGCCATCGCCCTCGGCGGTGAGCACGACCTGGTCGCCGTTGGCGGCGCCGAGGCTCATGAGCGACAGGATGCTCGTCGCGTCGAGCGGCGTGCCGCCCGGCTTGCTGATCTTCACCGGCACGCCCGTGCGGCGCACGGCCTCGATGAAGAGGGATGCGGGTCGGGCGTGCAGGCCCACGCGGCTGCCGATGGTGGCGGTGCGCTCGGTCATGGACGTTCTCCTTCTGGTGGTGCGGATGGGACGGGCGGGATCAGGCGGGCGCGGGATCAGGCCGCGACGGGGACGCCCTGGTCGACGGACTCCGTCGCGGCCGCCTCGGGTCGCTTCGTCGTGAAGCGCTTGAGGAGGACCACGAGGAACGCGGAGATGACCGCGCCGACCGCGACCGACGCGAGGAACCCGAGGAACGTGCCGTTCATGGCGAAGAGCACGAACACGCCGCCGTGCGGGGCCTGCGAGACGACGCCGAGCCCCATCACCATGGCGCCCGTGACGGCTCCGCCGACGATGCTCGCCGGGATGACGCGCAGCGGGTCGACGGCCGCGAACGGGATGGCGCCCTCGGAGATGAAGGCGGCGCCGAGGAGCCACGCGGCCTTGCCGTTCTCGCGCTCGGCCGGGCTGAACAGGCGGCGGTCGATGACGGTGGAGGCGAGCGCGAGGGCGAGCGGCGGCACCATGCCGGCGGCCATGACCGCGGCCATGATCGCCCACGGGGCCTGGTTGTCGAGGGATCCGGCGCCGAGGCCGGCGACCGCGAACGAGTACGCGACCTTGTTGATGGGGCCGCCGAGGTCGATGCACATCATGACTCCGAGGATGATGCCGAGCAGGATCGCCGACGCGCCCGTGAGACCAGACAGGAAGTCGTTGAGGCCGCGCGTGAGCGCCGCGATGGGTCCGCCGAGCACCATGACCATGAGGCCGGACGCGACGATCGAGGCGAGCAGCGGGATGATCACGACGGGCATGAGGCCGCGCAGCCAGCGCGGCACGTCGATGCGGCCGATGGCGTAGGCGATGCCGCCGGCGAGGAGGCCGCCCACCAGGCCGCCGAGGAAGCCGGCGCCCATGATGACGGACACGGATCCGGCGACGAACCCGGGCGCGATGCCCGGCCGGTCGGCGATCGCGTAGGCGATGTAGCCCGCGAGGGCCGGCACGAGGAACGCCATGGACGCGTTGCCGATGACGAACGCGACCGCGCCGAGGTACTGCAGGAGGCCGCCGTCGGGCAGGTTCGCCAGCGAGTTCTGCAGCACCACGTCGGAGGCGGTCTCGGTGATCCGGTACCCGCCGAGCAGGAAGCCGAGCGCGATGAGGAGCCCGCCGCCCGCGACGAACGGGATCATGTAGCTGACGCCCGTGAGCAGCCAGCGCTTGAGGCGCGCGCCCACCGACTGCGACGCCTGCGGGGAGGCCTGCTCGGATCCGGCGGACGACGAGGCGCCGCCGGGGACGCGCGCGGCGCCCGGGTCCTTCGCGGCGGCCACGGCCTCGGCGACCATCTGGTCGGGCTGGTCGATGCCGCGCTTGACGGGCGACTGGATGACGGGCTTGCCGGCGAAGCGCGCGCGGTCGCGGACGTCCACGTCGACCGCGAAGATGACGGCCGTGGCGCGCGCGATGATGGCGGGGTCGACGGGCGTGACGGAGGAGGATCCCTGCGTCTCGACGTGCAGCTCGACGCCCGCGCGCTTGGCCGCGGCCACGAGCGAGTCGGCCGCCATGTAGGTGTGCGCGATCCCGGTGGGGCACGCGGTGACGGCGATGAGCACCGGCGCGTCGGCGGCGGGGGCCGCCGTCGGGGCGGAGGACGGTTCCGCGGGAGCCGACGCGGCCGGAGCGCCCGTCGAGGACGCGGGCTCGTCCACGAGCGCGCCCTCCACCAGCGAGACGACCTGGTCCTCGTCGGTGGCGGAGCGCAGCGCCTCGACGAACTCGGGCTTGATGAGCGAGCGGGCGAGGCGCGACAGCAGCACGAGGTGCTCCTGGTCGGCGCCGTCCGGCGCGGCGATGAAGAAGACGAGGTCGGCCGGTCCGTCCGGCGCGCCGAAGTCGACGGTCGGCGCGGGGCGCGCCATGACCAGCGTGGCCTCGGTCACCGCCGCGGAGCGGCAGTGCGGGATGGCGAGCCCGCCGCCCATGCCGGTCGCGGTCTTGGACTCGCGCTCCCAGGCGTCGGCGAAGAGGGCGTCGGCGTCGGTGGCGCGGCCCTCGGCGACCACGCGCTCGGCCAGCGTGCGGACGGCGTGCTCGCGGTCGGCGCCGAGGTCGGCGTCGAGGAGCACGAGGCGGTTCGTGATGAGCGATGGCATGTTCTTCTCCAGGTGGGGCGGGTCAGCGATCGGCGGCGATCGGGAGGAGCGGCTGGACGGTGACGCTGTCCGGCCGGGTCTGGTCGGGGGACGGCATGGTGCTGCCGGGGAGGCTCGCGGCGGCGGATCCGTGGGCGACGGCCTGCGCCAGCCGCCCCTCGGGTCCGGATCCGCGGTGGTCGGCGAGCAGGTAGCCCGCGAGCGAGGAGTCGCCCGCGCCCACGGTGCTCACCGGCACGATCGGGGGCATGGTGGCGAGCCACCCGCCCTCGGCCGTGGTGAGGACGGCCCCACGCGCGCCGAGGGTCGCGAGGACCGCCCGGCAGCCGCGGGACACGAGGGAGCGGGATGCGTCGTGGGCGAGCCGGGGGTCCGCCTCCAGCGCATCCGGGTCGTCGAGGCCGACGAGCTCCGCGAGCTCCTCGGCGTTGGGCTTGACGAGGTCGACGACCGCGTCGGACGCGACGAGCGCCGCCATGGGCGCGCCCGACGAGTCGACGGCGATGCGCGGCGCGGCGTCCCCGAGCTCGGCTTGCACGGCCTGCACCACGCGGGCGTGGAAGTCGTCGTCGAGCCCGGGGGGCAGCGAACCGGCGAGCACGAGCCAGCTGGCCGCGCGTGCGTGGCGGATGACGAGCGCGACGAGCGCGTCGGCCTCCGCGGGCGTGAGCACGGGCCCCGGCTCGTTGACCTTCGTGGTCGTGCCGTCGGGCTCCGTGAGCGTGACGTTCTGCCGCACGCGCCCCGTGATGTCGAGCTGGTCCAGCGGGATCCGCTCGGCGGCCAGCGCCACGAGCATCGGGTCGTCGAGGCGGCCGGGCAGCAGGGCGATCGTGTCGAGGCCGGAGGCGATCAGCGCGCGCGAGACGTTGACGCCCTTGCCGCCGGGCTGCTCCGCGACGCCGCGGGCACGCTGCACGGCTCCGCGCGCGAGGGCGCCGGCGAGGTCGATGGTGCGGTCGAGGCTCGGGTTGGCGGTGAGGGTGAGGATCACGCGACCATCACCTCCACCTCGGCGGCGTCGAGCGCCTCGGCCAGCGGGCCGTCGGGCGCGGCGTCGGTGACGAGCGCGTCGAGGTCGTCGAGGGCCGCGAAGCCGACGAGCGCCTCCTCCCCCGCCTTCGACGCGTCGACGAGCGCTACGGCGCGTCGGGATCCTCGGGTCAACGCGGTCTTCACGGCCGCCTCCTCTTCGTCGGGGGTGCTGAGGCCGAACTCCGCGTGGATCCCGTTCGCGCCGATGAAGGCGATGTCGGGACGCAGCCGCGCGAGCTGGCCGAGGGTCGCGGGGCCGACGGCCGCGCTCGTGATGCCGCGGACGCGTCCCCCGAGCAGCTGCACCTCGACCGCGGGGTTCCGGCTGACGGTCTGCGCCACGGCCATGGAGTGCGTGACGACGACGAGCGTGCGGCCGGGCACGTCGGGACGCCATGCGGCGACGCGCTCGGCGACCAGCCCCGTGGTCGTGCCGGCGTCGAGCGCGATGGATCCCGCGAAGCTGGCGGGCAGGAAGGCCATGGCCGCGTCGGCGATGCGCGCCTTGGCCGCCGTGTTGCGGGCACCGCGCGTGTCGAGGCTCTCCTCGGCGCGCGTGGACCGGTCGGCCATGACCGCGCCGCCGTGGACCCGGCGCAGGACGCCGCGTCCCTCGAGCTGGGCGAGGTCCCGCCGGACCGTCTCGGTCGTCACGTCGAAGTCGCGGGCCAGGTCGACGACCGCCACGCGGCCGGTGCGCTCGAGGAGGGCGACCACCCTGTCCTGGCGCTCTTCCGCGTACATGGGCGGTCTCCTTCGACTCCGTGGGGCACGTGCGCCTCGCGTCCTCGCACTGTAGCCCGCATCGGAGCGGAAGGCAACACGAACCCACACGAAACCACACGAACGCAGGCGCGCCGAGGCGGAGGGCGGATCGGGTCAGCGGTCGAGCGCCGACGCCTCCTCGCGGAGCACGTCCGCGAGGACGTCCGCCTCCCAGGCGAGCCCCGCCGCGTTTGGGTGGAGGGGCACGGCCCCCGCGGTGCCGCCGAGGCCCGCGACGTACGGATCCCCCACGTCGCCGACGCAGGAGCCGTGCGCGGCCGTCGGGGTCGCCTGGTCGACGAACCGGGCGTCCGCGTCCGCGGCGGCCCGGGCGATCGCGTCGTCGAGCTCGCGCTGGATCCCGGCGAGCCACACCGCGTCGCGGTCGGTGAGGAGCACCTGGCCGTTGACCTCCGAGGACGCCGTGGCCCGCAGGCAGCCCTCCGCGGGCAGGGCGTCGGGGTCGCCGAGCACGCTGAGGTAGCCGAGTGCGACGATGCGGGCCTCGGGGGCCGCGGCCCGGATCCCGGCGAAGGCCTCGCCGAGGCGCGTCGCCACCTCCCCGTCGATGCGCGCGCGGACGGCGTCGGTGCCGCCCGCGGGCGCCAGCGCGTCCACGCAGGTCGCGGGACCGGCGGCGACGGGACCCTCCGGATCCCGTGCCAGGCACCCGCCGACGAGCGCGGGGAAGCCGAGGTCGTTGCCGCCGAGGCGCACGAGGACGACGTCGGCGCCGTCGGCCAGCGCGTCGAGCTGCGCGGGCACGGTCTGCCCGCCGCGCTCGCTCGACGCGACGAGATCCGCCGTCGTGGCGCCGTCGCAGGCCGCGTCGACGAGCTCCGCGCCGACCTGCGCCGCCGCGACGCGCACCGAGGACGCGGCCGTGCGTCCGCACGCGCCCGGGTCACCGGGCACCGGGTCGGCGGGTCCCGTGCCCGTCGAGTAGGAGTCGCCGAGCGACACGACGCGCAGCGGGGTCGCCGGCGTCGTCGGCGCGACGGGATCCGGGGCCGCGCAGGCGGTGAGACCCAGGAGGAGGCCGGTGACCGCGACGGCGAGGGCGGTCGCGCGGAGGCGGGCCGGCGACGCCGACGGGATCCGCGGGCTCGGACGGGAGGCGGGGTGGCGGGGCATCCCGTCGACCCTACGCGCGGGTGGCTCCGGGTCGGCCCGGATCAGTCCTCGGCGGTGCGCTGGCGCGCGTAGACGACGGCGGCGACGATCAGGCCGACGACGAGCCCGGCGGCCAGCGGGAAGAGGAAGCCGCCCGGGCCGATCTGCGTCACGACGCTGCCGTGGTCGATGCGGGTGTCGACGACGCCCGGTACGTCCAGTCCGGGGTAGCCCTCGGTCCCCTGGGCGAACGAGGTGATGAGGAGCGTCACGATGACGGCCGCGCCGACCACGAACGCCGACAGGAAGCCGAGCACCGCGGAACCGACCACCGACGTGCGGTGCGGGTCGGTGGTGTGCGTCCGGTGCAGGGTGGCGTGCGACATTGTGGAGCTCCAGGGGTCGATGACCTGTGCCACGGTACCCGCGTCCTCCGAATGGAGGACAGTCCCCCGATCGGGGAGCCCGACGTGCCGCCCTCAGCGCCGTCGCAATGAGAAGAGCCCCGCCCCTCCGTGAGGAGGAGCGGGGCTCGAGGGTGGATCTGAGGGGATTCGAACCCCTGACCCCCTGCATGCCATGCAGGTGCGCTACCAACTGCGCCACAGACCCGTGATCCGCTTCCCTGCGGAAGCGACTCGTCTACATTACTACACATTCCGACCGCCCCATGACCAGGGCATC
Source organism: Clavibacter michiganensis (assembly GCF_002151125.1). Lineage (GTDB taxonomy): Bacteria > Actinomycetota > Actinomycetes > Actinomycetales > Microbacteriaceae > Clavibacter > Clavibacter michiganensis_C. The sequence continues at coordinate 263,464 of NZ_MDJZ01000015.1, read as the reverse complement.
CTCGTCGGTTGTCGACCGGCGGCGTCGCCTCAGTCGAAGAGCTCGCTCAGCCAGCTCTCCTTCTTGCGGCGCTTCCCGCCGTACCCGTCGCCCTGTCCGTACCCGCCCGCTGCCGGGTACCCGGAGGCGCCCCGGTCGCGCCCGTCGCGCGATCCGTACGACCGGTCTCGATCGTCATCCCGGCGACGATCCTCGTCACGGCGACGGTCGTCGTCCCAGCGGCGGTCGTCGCGCCCGGGATCCGGGTATCCGCCGAGCGGCGCGGCCGGGGCGGTCGCGGCGGCCGCCGGTGCGGGTCGCGTCTCCTGCTCCGCGCGGTCGAGGATCTTGTCGAGCTCGCCGCGGTCGAGCCACACTCCGCGGCAGTCGGGGCAGTAGTCGATCTCGACGCCGCTGCGCTCGCTCATCACGAGGGTCGCGGAGTCGTTGGGGCACTTCATGCGGGCTCCTCGTGCGTCGGGTGCGGGACGATCAGGATGCGGAGGTGGTCGGCTCGATCTCGAGGGCGACGACCGGGCAGTCCTTCCAGAGGCGCTCCAGCGAGTAGTACATGCGGTCCTCCTCGGTGAAGACGTGGGCGACGACGTCGCCGAAGTCGAGGAGGATCCAGCGTCCCTCGCTCTTCCCCTCGCGGCGCAGCGGCTTGGCGCCCGCCTCGATCATCTTGTCCTCGATCTCGTCGGCCACCGCCTGCGCGTTCCGCTCGTTGCGAGCCGAGGCGATGAGGAAGACGTCGGTGAGGGGCAGGGGCCCGGAGACGTCGAGCGCCACCAGGTCGATGGCCTGCTTGGAGTCGGCGGCGGAGGCGGCGACCTTGAGCAGGTCGAGGGCGCGGGGAGAAGCGGTCACAGAGTCCTTCCGGGACGGGTGGGGTGGTGCATCAGCGATCAGAATACATTCGTCATGAACGCGACGATGACGAGGCCGGCGCCGATGACGGCCACCCCGCCTGCCGTGACGGCCGCCACGACGGGCGCGGTGAAGCGCTTGCGGGGCGGCGGCTGCACGACGGCGCGCGTGGAGGTGTGGGTGCTGACGGCGCGGCTGGCGCGCACGGGCTCCGAGTCGGATCCGGCGTGGGCGTGGTCGTGGTCGTCGCCCTGCTCGAGGATCCGGTCCATGTCGGCCGTGTCGAAGCGGTCCGGGTGCGTGCCCATGGAGCCGAGGCTGCGGGGCAGGTCGATGGACCCCGTGATGATGATCTCGCCCGTGCTGTTCAGCGCCTGCTGCATGTCGCCCGCGTGCGGGACGGTAGGGAGGATGAAGTGGTTGCCGGTGTGCGGCTGGTCCTCGTCGACCTGGTCCTGCACCGACCAGTGACCGGTCGGCGGCGTGAACGGCGCGCGGGCGTCAGGCGTGCTGGCCTCGGGCGCGGACGGGGACGAGACCGCCGGGGCGTCCGGCTCGGCGGTCTCGTCGCGCGCGCCGGCGACGTCGAGGCCCTCGGCGGCTGCCGCGGATGCGCGCGTGCCGAACGCGGGCTCGAGCGAGGGCCCGGTGATCCACGGGGTCGGCTCGAGGACGGGTGCGGGACGCGGATCCTCGTCGCGGCTCGGCACGTGGGCCGCCAGCGGCGGGACGGTCGGCTGCTCGCCCGAGGCGTCGACGTCGCGACCGGCGGCGTCGCCCGTGGGGACGATCGGCGCGAAGGGCCAGGCCGACGGCGTCCGGGCGGAGGAGTCCTGCGGGGCCGCGGCAGGGGCGGCGGTGACGGGCGCGTCCTCGGCGACGGCGGGCGTCTCCGCCTCGGCCTGTGCGTCCTCACGCGTCTCGGGCTGCTCGGGAGCGTCCGCCGGCACGGAACGGCGGTACGCGCTCCCGTAGGGAGCACGGGGGCGCGGCGTGGCACGGGATCCACGGCCGTAGCGGACGTACGGCGGGACGGAGGTGTCGGATGACGCCGGAGGCGCGTCGTCGACGGCCGCGGCCGCGGCCGCACGGTCGTCGGCGGCCGGCGCCGACGTCGGCTCGGGAGAGGCCGCCGGCTCCTGCGGGTCCTCGTGCTCGGAGCCGCGCTGCTGGCGGGCGGCCTCCTCGGCCTCGCGGATGGCGCGGAGCTGGCGGCGGGTGAGCACGCCGCCCGACAGGAGGATGGCCGAGGTGTCGGGGCCGACGCCGGGGGCGGTGAGCGGAGCGGCCTCGGGGGTGGGCGTCTCCTCGGCCGTGGGCTCGGATCCCTCGTCGTCGGGCGATGCCGGGTTCCCGGACCGGTCCTCCGACGGAGCGGACCCGGCGTCCGTCGCGGACTGGCCCTCCGACCGTCCGGCGTCCGCGCCGTCCTCGACGGGCGCCGTCTCCTCGACCGGGGCGTCGCCCGCCTCGTCGATGCCGAGCTCACGGGCGCGGGCGCGCTCGGCCGCACGCATCTCGCGGCGGCTGAGGCCGAGCGTCGCGGGAGCGGGACCGTCGTCGAACGAGGTCGGCCCGGTGTCGGGCGCGTCGTGGGAGGGGGTCATTGCGGGCTCCGATACAGGTGGTGCTTGGAGATGTACTGGACGACTCCGTCGGGGACGAGGTACCACACGGGGAAACCGCGTCCGACTCGGCTCCGGCAGTCGGTCGACGAGATCGCCAGCGCCGGGACCTCCAGCAATCTTACGTCGGCGTGCGGGAGGCCGCTCTCGGTGAGGTCGTGCCCCGGCCGGGTGACGGCGACGAAGTGCGCCAGGTCCCACAGCTCCGCGACGTCCTTCCAGCCGAGGATCTGCTGGATCGCGTCCGCGCCCGTGATGAAGAACAGCTCCGCGTCCGGGTGCGTGCGCCGGATGTCGCGGAGCGTGTCGATCGTGTAGGTGGTGCCCGCCCGGTCGATGTCGACGCGGCTGACGGTGAAGCGGGGGTTGGCCGCTGTCGCGATCACGGTCATCAGGTAGCGGTGCTCGCCGTCCGTGACCGTCTGCTTCTGCCACGGCTGCCCCGTGGGGACGAAGACCACCTCGTCGAGCTGGAGGTGCTGCTGGACCTCGCTCGCGGCGACGAGGTGCCCGTTGTGGATGGGGTCGAACGTGCCGCCCATGACCCCGATGCGGAGGCGCGGGGTCGCGGCTGTCGTCATGTGGCGGGTGCTCGCGCTCAGTGCGTGGAGTCGGCGGTGCCGTGGCCCTGCTCGGCGACGGGGGGCTTGCCCCACTTCTCCGAGTGGCGGTTGCTCACGTCGCGGAAGCTGAACATCACGACGCCGAGCGCGATGAACGCGACCGCCGCGACGCCCGGGAACACCCAGAGGGGCGCGGCGAGCTCCATGGCGTGCTCGGTGTCGGCGAGGATGGTCGTGGTCAGCGCGTGCATGGGGTCTCCGTTCGTGGCACGCCCCGTCGAGCGGAGGCGGCGCCTGCAATCCTACCGGCGGCCCCCCCGCGCGGGGCGCACCCCGCAGCCGGGCGTGCCGTCAGCCGCGGACCTGGCCGCTCCCCCGCACGATCCACTTGGTGCTGGTCAGCTCCTGCAGGCCCATGGGACCGCGCGCGTGCAGCTTCTGCGTGGAGATGCCGACCTCGGCGCCGAAGCCGAACTCCGATCCGTCCGTGAAGCGCGTGGACGCGTTGACCATGACCACGGCCGAGTCCACGGCGGAGAGGAACCTCTCGGCCACGGCGAGGTCACCTGTGACGATGGACTCGGTGTGGTGCGTCGACCACCGGGCGATGTGCGCGATCGCGTCCTCCACGCGGTCGACGACGCGCACCGCGACGTCGAGCGACAGGTACTCGGCTGCCCAGTCCTCGTGGGTCGCGGGCACGGCCTCGGGCCACAGGTCCCGGACCGCGGCGTCGCCGTGGACGGTCACGCCCCGGTCGCGGAGGGCGTCGAGGACGGCGGGGAGGATCCGCGGGGCGGCGTCCCGGTGCACGAGCAGCGTCTCCATCGCGTTGCACACGCTCGGGCGGCTGACCTTCGCGTCGACGGCGATGTCGACGGCCATGCGCGCGTCGGCCGATTCGTCGAGGTACACGTGGACGACGCCGGCACCGGTCTCGATGACGGGCACGGTCGACTCCTCCACCACGGTGCGGATGAGCTCGGCGGATCCGCGGGGCACGAGGACGTCGACCAGGCCGCGCGCCCGCATGAGCCGGGCGGCACCCGCGCGGCCGTGCGCGTCGACCGTCTGCACCGCGTCGGCGGGGAGGCCCGCCCGCTCGACGGCGCCGCGCATGACCTCGACGAGGACGGCGTTGGTGCGCAGGGCCGCGGATCCGCCGCGCAGGACGACGGCGTTCCCGCTCTTCAGCGCGAGCGCGGCGATGTCGACCGTGACGTTGGGGCGCGCCTCGTAGATCGCCCCGACGACGCCGAAGGGCACGCGCACCTGGGAGAGCAGCAGGCCGTTCGGCAGGGTGCGGCCACGGACGACGTGCCCGAGCGGGTCGTCGAGGCCGCGGATCCCGGTGACGGCGTCGGCCAGGGACGCCATGCGCCGGTCGTCGAGGGTCAGCCGGTCGAGGAGGCCGGCGGCCAGCCCGGAGACGCGGCCCGCCGCGAGGTCCTCGGCGTTGGCCGCGACGATGCGGTCGGCGGCGGAGACGAGGGCCGTCGCGATCGCGTCGAGCGCGGCGGCGCGCTGCCCGGACGTGCTGGCCGCGAGGGCCGTGGATGCGGCGCGGGCCGACTCGAGGATCCGCTCCAGCGCGGCATCCCGCGGCGGATCGGCTGGACGGTCAGGGGCGGCGGGCACGACGGCGGGGGCGCCGGAGGCGGTCGAGGGCATGCACGGCAGCCTAGCCAGGCCGAGGCGGCGCCCGAGTGCGACGCCGGGACGCTCGCGCGCTCAGGCGCGGGGCGCGAACCAGGTGCCCACGTGGGCGCCGGCGAGGGCCTCTGCGACCTGCGCGGTCGACGTGAGGAGGACGCCCGTGCCCGCCTCGGCGGCCAGGCGCGCGGCGGCGACCTTGGTCACCGCTCCCCCGGTACCCACCCCCGTGCCCGTGCTGCCGATCTCCACGCCCTCGAGCTCGTCCCCGAAGTCCACGTGCTCGATGCGCCGTGCGCCCGGCTCCTCGGGCGGCCGCGTGTAGAGCGCGTCCACGTCGGACAGGAGGAGCAGGAGGTCGGCGTCGACCAGGCGCGCGACGAGCGCCGCCAGCCGGTCGTTGTCGCCGAACCGGATCTCGTGCGTCGCCACGGTGTCGTTCTCGTTGACGATCGGCAGCAGCCGGAGGCCGAGGAGCCGCTCCATCGCCCGCTGCGCGTTCTCCCGGTGGTCGGGCGCGGCGAGGTCGCCGGCGGTGAGGAGCACCTGGCCGGCGACGATGCCGTAGCGGTCGAGGCTCTCCTGGTAGCGGAAGATCAGCACGCTCTGGCCGACCGCGGCGGCGGCCTGCTGCGTCGCGAGGTCCGCGGGACGGTCGTCCAGGCGGAGGAAGGGCATCCCCGTGGCGATGGCGCCCGACGAGACCAGCACGATCTCGGCGCCGCGCGCGTGGACGCCCGCGATCGCGTCCACTAGGGGCGAGATGCGGCCGGCGTTCTCCCCGCTGATGGAGGACGACCCGACCTTCACGACGATGCGCCGCGCGGACGCGATCCCGGCGCGCGAGGCCGTGCCCACCCGCTACTCCTTCTCGTCCGAGGGCGCGTCCTCGTCCGTCCCGTCCTGGTCCGCCCAGAGGCCGGCCTCGCCCTCGCGGACGAGCTCGGCGCGGGCCTCGGCCTTGGCGTCCATGCGGGCGAAGTAGTCCTCGCGACGTGCCTGGTTGGTGCGGCGGTTGACGGGATCCACGCGGGCATCCGCGCCACGGGGGCTCGTGATGAGCTCCGCGGTGGAGGTGAGGGTGGGCTCCCAGTCGAACACGACGCCGCTGCCCTCGCCGATGACGACGCTGGACCCGGCGACCGCGCCGGCCTTGAACAGGCCGTCCTCGACGCCGAGCTTCGCGAGCCGGTCGGCGAGGTAGCCCACGGCCTCGTCGTTGGTGAAGTCGGTCTGCTGCACCCAGCGCTCCGGCTTGGTGCCGAGGACGCGGTAGATGTCGCCGTAGCTGCCGCCGTCGACGCGGATGGTGAAGGGCTTCTCGTTGACGGCGCGGGGGCGCAGGACGATGCGCGGCGCCTCCGGCTCCTCGAGGGCCTTGGTGCGGGCGTCCTCCACGAGCTCGGCGAGGGCGAAGGACAGCTGGCGGAGGCCGTCGTGGCTGACCGTGGAGATGTCGAAGACGCGGTAGCCGCGGGCCTCGAGCTCCGGGCGCACGAGCTCCGCGAGCTCCTGCGCCTCCGGGACGTCGATCTTGTTGAGCGCGATGAGCTGCGGGCGCTCGAGCAACGGCACCTGGCCGGCGGGCACGGGATACGCGGCGAGCTCGGTGAGGATGATGTCGAGGTCGGAGATGGGGTCGCGTCCGGGATCCAGCGTGGCGCAGTCGAGCACGTGCAGGAGGGCCGAGCAGCGCTCCACGTGGCGGAGGAACTCGAGGCCCAGGCCCTTGCCCTCGCTCGCGCCCTCGATGAGGCCGGGCACGTCGGCCACGGTGTAGCGCGAGTCGGCGACCTCGACGACCCCGAGGTTCGGGTGCAGCGTGGTGAAGGGGTAGTCGGCGATCTTGGGCTTGGCGGCCGAGATGGCGGCGACGAGGCTCGACTTGCCCGCGGACGGGTAGCCGACGAGCGCCACGTCGGCGACGACCTTGAGCTCGAGGACGACGTCGCCCTCGTAGCCGCGCGTGCCGAGCAGGGCGAAGCCGGGGGCCTTGCGCTTCGTGGTGGCGAGGGAGGCGTTGCCGAGCCCGCCCTGGCCGGCCTCGGCGGCGACGAAGCGCATGCCGGGGGTGGCCATGTCGGCGAGCTCGTTGCCGTCGACGTCCTTGACGACGGTGCCCACGGGGACGGGGAGCTCGAGCGTCTCGCCGAGCGTGCCGTGGCGGTGGTCGCCCATGCCCGGACCGCCGTTGCGGGACGAGCGGTGCGGCCCGCGGTGGTAGGCCAGCAGCGTGGTGACCTGGGGGTCGGCGACGAGGACGATGTCCCCGCCGTTGCCGCCGTTGCCGCCGTCGGGGCCCGCGAGGGGCTTGAACTTCTCGCGGCGCACCGAGACGCAGCCGTTGCCGCCGTTTCCCGCCCGCAGGTGGAGGGTCACGGTGTCGACGAATGTCGCCATGGCTGGTGCTCGTTTCTTCTAGGGGTGTTCCCTGCGGAACGCAGACAAGGGCGGGCCGAGGCCCGCCCTTGAAGTGCTGCGCGGCAGAGCCGCAGCAGCGTCCGTGCTGTCGGCCTGCGCTAGGCCGGGACGACGATGTTGACGACCTTGCGGCCGCCCTTGACGCCGAACTCCACCGAGCCGGCGGAGAGGGCGAACAGCGTGTCGTCGCCGCCACGGCCGACGTTGACGCCGGGGTGGAAGTGCGTGCCGCGCTGGCGGACGATGATCTCGCCGGCGCCGACGACCTGGCCGCCGAAGCGCTTCACGCCGAGGCGCTGGGCGTTCGAGTCACGGCCGTTGCGGGTAGAGCTCGCGCCCTTCTTGTGTGCCATCTGCTTCTCCCTGCGTTCTTAGGTGCTAGTTGATCTCGGTGACCTGGACGCGCGTGAGGTCCTGGCGGTGCCCCTGGCGCTTCTTGTACCCGGTCTTGTTCTTGAACTTCTGGATGACGATCTTGGGACCGCGGAGGTCGTTCAGGATCTCGGCGCTGACGGTGACGTCGGCGAGCTTCGCGGCGTCCGTGGTGATGGTGTCGCCGTCGACGAGCAGGACCGCGGGGAGCACGACCTTGCCGCTCTGCTGGTTCTTGACCCGGTCCATCGTGACGATGGTCCCGACCTCGACCTTCTCCTGCCGACCGCCGGCGCGCACAACTGCGTAAACCACTTTTCCGTACCTGTTTTCTCTCGCGGGCTTGACTCACTGGGGACTTGACGCCCTGTGGCCCGAATCATTGGAGGAAGTCTGCGGCAGGCGCACGATCTCGGGGATCGGCGCATGCCAGCGACTCACGTTACCGGAACGCCGGACAGGGGTCAAACTCCGGACCCCCGGCGTCCTCGTTCGATCATACGCGAGCCGACCGCGGGACCGGCGCATGCTCTCCGGGCGCGTCGCGCGTGTCCGGTCTCCGCCGGGAGCGCCGGACGGGCCGCGGCCGGGTGCCGCCTGCCTATGCTCGCAGGATGAGCGTGCTCCTCGACCGACCCGCCTGGCCCGCCCACGGCACGCTCTGGGCGCACCTCGTGAGCGACGCCTCCCTGGAGGAGCTGCACGCCTTCGCCCGGGCCGCCGGGATCCCGGAGCGCGCCTTCGACCGCGACCACTACGACGTGCCGGAGGACCGGTACGCGGATCTGGTGGCGCGCGGCGCCGTGCCGGTCTCCAACCGCGACCTCGTGCGCCGTCTCCAGGCGAGCGGGCTGCGGGTCACCCAGCGCGAGCGAAGGTCCCCCCAGCGCCTGAGGGGGGCCCGGAAGTGACGGAGGGCCCGGAGCGTCAGCTCCGGGCCCTCCGTCGTGCGGCCGCCGCGGGGGCGGCCGGGATCAGCTCGCGTCGTCCGCCGGGGCGGGCGTCGTCAGCGTCGCGGTCGAGACGCGGCGGCTGCGCGAGCGCCCCTGTCCGGGCTCCTTGGGCTGCGGCAGCGCGTCGAGCACGGAGCCGAGCAGCTGCTCCGCGTCGGCCGAGCTCACGCGGCGCGGGGCCGTGCGGGCGCTCGCGACCGGGATGTCGAGGATCTGCACCGGCTCGAGGCGGATCGCCTCGCGCGGCTCGAGCGTCGACAGGGCGGGCTCCTCCACGGGCGCGTCGGCCGGCGTCGGGTCCTCGGCGGGAGCGTCCGGCGCGTCGGCGACGGCTGCCTGCGGCTCCGGGCGCTCCGGTGCCTCGGCGGTCGCGGACGACGCGCGTCCCCGTCCTCCTCGGCTCCGACGCGGGCGGTCGCCGCGCGGCTGGTCCTCGACCGGGGCGGGCTCGGTCCGCTCCGGGACCTCGGCGGTCCCGTCCGGGGTGCGCACCGCGTCCTCGACCCGGTCGATGGCCTCGTTCACCGTCTGGATGGTGCTCGTCGCGATCTTGGCGAGCGCGGAGCGCGCGTCGTCGGTGATGCTGTGCGTGCTGGCCGCGGGCGTGCGCTGCTGCTGCTGCTGCGCCTGGCCGCCGCCGTTGCCGCGGCCCCCGCCGGTGCCGTGCTCCTGCTGGCCCTTGCCGCCACGACGGCGACCCTGGCCCTGCACGGGCTCCTGCGGCGTCTGCTTGTGGGCCATGAGCGGGTCGTGGTGGATGATGATCCCCCGACCGGCGCAGGTCTCGCAGTTCTCGGAGAACGACTCGAGGAGCCCCAGGCCGAGCTTCTTGCGGGTCATCTGCACGAGCCCGAGCGACGTGACCTCGGCGACCTGGTGCTTCGTCCGGTCGCGGCTGAGGCACTCCACGAGGCGGCGGAGCACGAGGTCGCGGTTGGACTCGAGCACCATGTCGATGAAGTCGACGACGATGATGCCGCCGATGTCGCGCAGGCGCATCTGGCGGACGATCTCCTCCGCGGCCTCGAGGTTGTTCTTCGTGACGGTCTCCTCGAGGTTGCCGCCGGATCCGACGAACTTCCCCGTGTTGACGTCGACCACGGTCATGGCCTCGGTGCGGTCGATGACGAGCGAGCCGCCCGACGGCAGCCAGACCTTGCGGTCGAGCGCCTTCTCGATCTGCTCGCTGATGCGGTAGTGGTCGAAGGAGTCCCTCTCGCCGGAGTACGCCTGCACCCGGTCGATGAGGTCGGGCGCCACGCCGCGGAGGTAGCCCTCGATGATCTCCTGGGCGTCGCCGCCGTCGATCACGAGCTCGCGGAAGTCCTCGTTGAAGACGTCGCGGATGATCTTGAGCAGCAGGTCGGGCTCCGAGTGCAGGAGCGCGGGCGCCTGCGCCTTCTCTACCTGGCGGCTGATCTCGGCCCACTGCGACGTGAGGCGCTCGACGTCGAGCTTGAGCTGCTCCTCCGTCGCGCCCTCCGCCGCCGTGCGGACGATGACGCCCACGTTCTCGGGCAGCACCTCCTTGAGCGTCTTCTTGAGGCGCGCGCGCTCGGTGTCCGGGAGCTTGCGGCTGATGCCGTTCATGGATCCGTTGGGCACGTACACGAGGTAGCGACCGGGGAGGCTCACCTGGCTGGTGAGGCGGGCGCCCTTGTGGCCGACCGGGTCCTTCGTGACCTGGACCAGCACGCGGTCGCCGGGCTTGAGCGCGACCTCGATGCGGCGCGCGTGGCTCCCGCCGCCCTTGTCGGCGTTCGCGGCCTCCCAGTCGACCTCGCCGGAGTACAGCACGGCGTTGCGGCCGCGGCCGATGTCGATGAAGGCGGCCTCCATGCTCGGCAGGACGTTCTGCACGCGGCCGAGGTAGACGTTGCCGATGAGGGACGCCTCGTCGGCGCGGGCCACGTAGTGCTCGACGAGCACGTGGTCCTCGAGCACGCCGATCTGGATCTTGCCGTCGCGCGAGCGCACGACCATGCTGCGGTCGACGGACTCGCGGCGGGCCAGGTACTCGGACTCGGTGAGCACCGGGCGCCGGCGGCCGGCGTCGCGGCCGTCACGACGGCGCTGCTTCTTGGCCTCGAGGCGCGTGGATCCCTTGATCCGCTGCGGCTCGGTGATGAGCTCGGGCTCGCGGGGCGTGCGGACCTTGACGACCGTGCCGGGCGCGTCGTCGCCGTCGCGGCCCTCCTCGCCGGAGCGGCGGCGCGCGCGGCGGCGGACCGACGGCGAGTCGTCCTCGTCGTCGTGGTCGTCGTCCCGGCTGTCACGGCCACGGCCGTCGCGGCCGGTGCCGCGGTCCGAGGAGCGGTCCTGCCCGCGATCCTGTCCGCGGACGCCGCGGCGCGAGGAGCGCGACGGGCGCTCGTCGCGGTCGAGGTCGTCGTCCTCGTCGCGGGCGTCGTCGCGGCGGTCGTCCCGCTCGCGGCGGGGAGGCAGCGGCGCGATGTCCGGGGCCTGGAAGAAGACGGAGAGGGAGGGCACCGTGCGGGCGGGCGCGGCGGGCGCCTCCACCGGCTCGTCGGTCGGCTCGGCGACCGCGGGCGCGTCCACGACCGTGTCGGGGACGTCGGCGGCGGGCGCCTCCTGCGAGGCAGCGACCGCGGCCTTGCGCGGGGCGCGCTTCCGCGGGGCGCGCGCGGCGGGCGCCTCGGGCTGCTCGCCCGCCGCGACCTGATCGATCGGGTCCGCGGGCGCGGAGGCCGAGGCGGACGCGTCGACGCTGGCGTCGTCCGGCTGGGCGACCGCGGGAGCGGATGCGGCGGTGCTCGCACGGCGGGAGCGTCGGACGACCGGCGCCTCCTGCTCGTCGGGCGTGGGACGGGTGTCGTCGTTCTCGTTCAGGGTGTGGCCCTTCGCTTCGGAGGCGGCGGACGTGCCGCTCGCCTCGGGGGTCGCGGTCGCGGGGAGCGCGGGCGTGCCGCCGGTCCCCGTCGCCGCGTTCGGCTCGGCACGGCGGCCGGTCAGCCGCTCGAAGAGGCTGGGACGCCTCCTGCCGGTGTTCTCGTCTCTCTCCACCATCTCTGGTGCACTCCTCAACCGGTCGGTACGGCCGCGCCGTACCCCGGTAGCTCTCCGAGTGGATCCCCGCATCCGCGGCTCTCCGTCGATCCTGGTCTGCGACGTCCGGCCCGAGGCTTCGGTCGTGCGCACTGGTACGGAACTGGCTATCCGCCGCCGGACGTGCCGGGCGGCCCGGGTCTGCCCCGGGAAAGACTCTTCATGGCGGTCGTCCCGCGCGGCGGTCCGACCTGCCAGCCAGTATCGCACGTCGACGTGGATCCGGCCGTCAGGGTCGGCGCTCCCCCGTCTGCCATGATCGCCGCATGACCGCCACCCGGGCCCCCGCGCGTCCCCGCTCCCTGGCCCTGCTCCTCGTCGTCACGGGCGTGGTCGGCTGGATCGGGTCGTTCGTCCTCGTGCTCGAGCGGCTGAACCTGCTGGAGAACCCGGGCGCGTCGCTCTCCTGCGACATCAACCCCTTCATCTCCTGCGCGACGGTCATCGAGTCGCCGCAGGGCTCGCTCCTCGGGTTCCCCAACCCGCTCATCGGCGTCGCGGCGTTCGTCGTCCCGATCGTGATCGGGATGGCGCTCCTCGCCGGAGCCCGGTTCGCCAGGTGGTTCTGGACCCTGTTCGCGGTTGGCACGCTGGGCGGCTGGCTGCTCGTCACGTGGCTCTTCACGCAGAGCGTCTTCGTCATCGGCGCGCTCTGCCCGTACTGCCTGCTGGTGTGGAGCGCGATGATCCCGCTGTGGTGGGGCACGCTGTCCGCGACCGCGCGTGCGGGGCTGCTGCCGCTGCCCGCAGGCCTCCGCCGCGCCGCCGACGCCGTGGCGCCCTACACGTGGGCGGTCGTGGTCCTCAACTACGCGATCATCGTGGTCGCGATCATCGCGACGTTCCCCGCCCTCATCCCGACGCTGCTCGGCTGAGGGGCCCGGACGACGAGAGGGGCCGACCGGATCATCCGGTCGGCCCCTCTCGTGCGTCCCGGTCCTAGAACCAGAGCGCGAGCTCGCGCGCGGCGGACTCGGGCGAGTCGCTGCCGTGCACGAGGTTCTGCGCGACCGCGAGGCCCCAGTCGCGCCCGAGGTCGCCGCGGATGGTGCCGGGGGCGGCGCCCGTCGGGTCCGTCGTGCCGGCGAGCGAGCGGAAGCCCTCGATGACGCGGTTCCCGGCGACGCGCACGGCGACGATCGGGCCCGACTCCATGAACTCGACGAGCGGCTCGTAGAAGGGCTTGCCCTGGTGCTCCTCGTAGTGCTGCTCGAGCAGCGCGCGCTCCGCCTGCACCATGCGGAGGTCGACGATCTGGTAGCCCTTGGCCTCGATGCGGCGGAGGATCTCGCCGGTGAGGCCGCGGGCGACGCCGTCGGGCTTGACGAGGACGAGGGTCTCCTGGACGGGAGCGGTCATGGGTGTCTCCTACGGGGTGGGAGCCGGCGGCTCATCGGTCGTTCGGTGGTCGGTGGGGCGGTCGTCGCCCGGGGCGGGGGTGCCGTCCGCCGCCGTCTGCTCGTCGAGCATGGCCTGCTCCCACGCGCCGCGGGCGGCGGCCTTCTCGCGGTCGATGCGCGCGCCCTGCACCATGGCGTAGATCCAGAGCAGCAGGAAGAAGCCGCCGACCGCGAACATGGCGGGCAGCACGAGGCCGGTGAGGACGACGAGGACCTGCACGACCCAGCCGGCGCGGACGCCGAGCTGGGAGCGCAGGCTGCCGACGACGGCGAGCATGGCGAGCACGAGGAGCGCTCCGCCGCCGAGGGCGGGCAGGGGCGGCAGCGCCTCCAGCCCGAACGCCACGAGGCTCGCCAGGAACACGACGATGACCTGGAAGCCCATGACGATGGAGCCGAGGATCTCGACCGTCGTCCGGGGCGGCCGGGGTCGCCGGGTGCGGGCCGGTCGCCCGTCCGCGCTCACGCGGTCTTCCAGCCCTCGTCGGCGGCGTGCGCGATGGCCTCGCCGACGAGGAGGATCGAGCCGGTGACGAGCGCCGCGCCCTTCTCGGTCTCGCCCGCGGAGTCGCGCGCGTCGTCGAGGGCGGTGCGGAGGTCGGGCTCGACCGTGACGCGGTCGCGGCCGACGACGCCGACGACGATGCGCGCCAGCTCGTCGGGATCCACCGACCGCTCGGAGGCGGATCGCGTGACGATGAAGTGGTCGACGACGGGTGCGAGCTCGCGCACGATGCCCTCCGCGTCCTTGTCCGCGAGCACGCCGATGACGGCGGTCACGCGGTCGAAGGTGAAGTAGACGGGGAGCGCGGCCGCGAGGGACGCGGCGCCCGCGGGGTTGTGCGCGGCGTCCACGAGCACGGTGGGCTCGGTGCCGACGACCTGCAGGCGGCCGGGGCTCGTGGCGGTGGCGAGTCCCTCGGCGAGCACGTCGTCGTGGATGGCGTGGTCGCCGCCGCCGAGGAACGACTCGACCGCGGCGATCGCGACCGCGGCGTTCTGCGCCTGGTGCGCGCCGAACATCGGCAGGAACACATCGCGGTAGGTGCCCGCGAGGCCCTGCACGGAGATGACCTGGCCGCCGACGGCGAGCGTCGTGTCGAGGAGGCGGAACCGGTCCCCCTCCATCGACCACGTGGACTCGGTCAGCTCGGCGGCGCGCGTCAGCTCGGCGACGACCTCGGGCGCCTGCGCGCTGGAGACGACGTCGGAGGCGGGCTTCACGATGCCGGACTTCGTGCGCGCGATCTCCGCGACCGTGGATCCGAGCCGCTGGGTGTGGTCGAGGGACACGGGCGTGAAGACCGCGACCTGGCCGTCGCCGACGTTGGTGCTGTCCCACTCGCCGCCCATGCCGACCTCGATCACGGCGACGTCCACGGGCGCGTCGGCGAACGACGCGAACGCGAGCACCGTGAGCGCCTCGAAGAAGGTGACGGGCTCCTCGCCCGCGGCGACGAGCTCCTGGTCCACGAGGTCGATGAACGGCTCCACGTCGGCCCAGTTGCGGCTGAGCGCCTCGTCGGTGATCGGCTCGCCGTCGACGACGATGCGCTCGTTCAGGCGCACGAGGTGCGGGCTCGTGAACAGGCCCGTGCGGAGCCCGGCGGCGCGCAGGATGCTCTCGGCGATCCGGCTGGTCGACGTCTTCCCGTTGGTGCCCGTGACGTGCACGATCTTGTAGGCGCGCTGCGGGTCGCCCAGCAGCTCGACCACGCGTCGCGTCGCGGCGAGGCGCGGCTGCGGCGCCTGCTCCCCCACGCGGGCGAGGAGCGCCTGGTAAACGGCGTCGCCCTCCCGCTCGAAGTAGTTCTCGTCGTCGACCTCGCGGCCGGCGACGATCGACTGCTCCGCCTCGCGGCGGAGCTCCGCCGCGTCGTCGGCGAAGAGCTGGTCGTCGCTCAGGCCGTCGACGTCGGGGTCGAGGGCGCGCGCCGCGGCGTCGACGCCCTCGTCCGTCTCCGGCTCGAAGTCGTCGTCGCGCCGGGGCTCGTCGTCGTCGAAGGGCCGTCCGCCCTGCTGGTCGCTCATGCTCGCTCCACCTCGATGTACAGGGGCGATCCGCCGCCGACGGTGATGCCGGACTCCGTCGCCTGGGCGTCCGCGTCGATCCGCAGCGCCACCGCCAGGGTCTCACGCGCGATGAGGTCGCGGAACCGCTCGGCCTGCTCGGCGCCCGCGGCGTCCAGCCGGATCACGAGGGAGATGCGGTCGCTCACGTCGAGCCCCGCGCCCTTCCGCGCGTCCTGGACGTTCCGCACGACGTCGCGCGCGAGGCCCTCGGCCTCGAGCTCGGGCGTGAGCGCGGTGTCGAGCAGCAGGAAGCCGCCGCCCGGCAGCAGCGCGAGCGCCTGGTCGGCGCGGTCGCCCGCCACCTCCAGCACGAGCTCGTACTCGCCGGCCACGAGCGGCACGCCGCCCGCGACGACCTCGCCGTCGGCCTCCGTCCAGTCCCCGGCGCGGGCGGCCTGGATCACCTGCTGCACGCCCTTGCCGAGGCGGGGCCCGGCGACGCGCGCGTTGACGGTGAGCCGGCGGGTGATGCCCGCGTCAGCCGCGCTCGTCGGGGTCAGCTCCTCGACGGAGACGGCCTTCACGTTGAGCTCGTCGCGGAGGATGTCCTCGAAGCGCGCGAGCCCGTCGGCGTCGTCGCTCACGACCGTGAGGCGCGCCAGCGGCTGGCGCACGCGGAGGCCGGACTGCTTGCGGAGCGAGAGCGCGGTCGACGCGACCTGTCGCACGCGGTCCATCACCTCGACGAGGCGGTCGTCCGCCGGCAGGTCGTCGGGCTCGGGCCAGTCCTCCAGGTGGACGCTGCGCCCGCCCGTGAGGTCCTTCCAGATCCGCTCGGAGACGAGCGGGAGCAGCGGAGCAGCGACGCGCGTCACGGTCTCGAGGACCGTGTAGAGCGTGTCGAAGGCGCGCGTGTCGCCCGCCTCCGTGCCCGTCCAGAAGCGGTCGCGGCTGCGACGCACGTACCAGTTGGTGAGCACGTCGGCGAAGTCGCGGAGCGAGGCCGCGGCCAGCGTCGAGTCGAGCGCGGTCATGTGCTCGGTGACCTCGGTGACGAGCCGGCGCGTGCGGGCCAGGATGTAGCGGTCCAGCACGTCGTCGCTCGTCGTGTCGCGGCGCGCCTCGTATCCCCCGGGCTGCGCGGAGTTGGCGTAGAGCGAGAAGAAGTACCACGTGCTCCAGAGCGGGAGCAGCACCTGGCGGACGCCCTCGCGGATGCCCTCCTCGGTGACCACGAGGTTGCCGCCGCGGAGCACGGGGCTCGCGAGGAGGAACCAGCGCATGGCGTCGGATCCGTCGCGGTCGAACACCTCGTTGACGTCCGGGTAGTTGCGCAGCGACTTCGACATCTTCTGGCCGTCGTTGCCGAGCACGATGCCGTGGCTGACGACGCTCGAGAACGCGGGCCGGTCGAAGAGCGCGGTCGAGAGCGCGTGCAGCGTGTAGAACCAGCCGCGGGTCTGGCCGATGTACTCGACGATGAAGTCCGCCGGGCTGTGCTCGTCGAACCACTCGCGGTTCTCGAACGGGTAGTGCACCTGCGCGAAGGGCATGGACCCGGAGTCGAACCAGACGTCGAGCACGTCCTCGATGCGGCGCATGGTGCTCTTGCCGGTCGGGTCGTCGGGGTTGGGACGCGTGAGCCGGTCGATGAACGGCCGGTGGAGGTCGGTGGGGCGCACGCCGAAGTCCGCCTCGAGCTCGTCGAGGCTGCCGTACACGTCGACGCGCGGGTAGGCCGGGTCGTCGCTCTTCCACACCGGGATGGGGCTGCCCCAGAACCGGTTGCGGCTGATCGACCAGTCGCGGGCGTTCCCGATCCACTTGCCGAACTGGCCGTCCTTGACGTTCTCCGGCGTCCACTCGATGTCCTGGTTGAGGCGCACCATGTCGTCGCGGAAGTCGGTGACGCGCACGAACCAGCTCGACACCGCCTTGTAGATGAGGGGGTTCTTGCAGCGCCAGCAGTGCGGGTAGGAGTGCTCGTAGCTGGCCTGGCGGATGAGGCGTCCCTGCGCCTTGAGCATGCGCGTGAGCGTCCTGCCGGCGTCCGACCACAGCTCGCCCGCGACCTCGGGCACGGTGTCGACGAAGCGGCCGCCCTCGTCGAGGGACAGGATCACGGGGATCCCGGCGGCGGCGCAGACCTGCTGGTCCTCCTCGCCGTAGGCCGGGGCCTGGTGGACGATGCCGGTGCCGTCGGTGGTCGTGACGTAGTCGGCGACGAGCACCTGCCACGCGTTCTCCGTGCCGAAGCGCTCGACGTCGGCGTAGAAGTCCCACAGCCGGTCGTAGGAGACGCCCTCGAGCTGGCGGCCGAGCACGGTGCGGGACACGGCGGCGCGGGCCTCGTCGGCAGATGCGTAGCCGAGGTCCTTGGCGTAGTTGCCGACGAGGTCCTGGGCGATGAGGTACTCGGATCCGAGCACCTCGGCCGCGAGCTGCACCGACGACTCCCGGGGCAGCGAGTCGGGCGCCTCGGAGTCGGGCGCGCCGGCGGGCCCGGCGGGCACCACGGCGTAGGTGATGTCGGGGCCGACCGCGAGCGCCATGTTGGTGGGCAGGGTCCAGGGCGTCGTCGTCCAGGCGAGCGCGCGCACGGCGGTGAGGCCGAGCGACTCGGCCTTGGCGCCGACGAGCGGGAACGTGACGGTGACCGACTGGTCCTGGCGCATGCGGTAGACGTCGTCGTCCATCCGAAGCTCGTGGTTGCTCAGGGGGGTCTGGTCGTGCCAGCAGTACGGCAGCACGCGGAAGCCCTCGTAGGCGAGGCCCTTCTCGTGCAGCTGCTTGAAGGCCCAGATCACCGACTCCATGAAGTCGAGGTCGAGCGTCTTGTAGTCGTCCTCGAAGTCGACCCAACGGGCCGAGCGGGTGACGTAGTCCTCCCACTCCCCCGTGTACTCGAGCACCGAACGACGGGCGACGGCGTTGAACTGCTCGACGCCCATCTCCTCGATCTCGCTCTTCTCGGTGATCCCGAGCTGGCGCATCGCCTCGAGCTCGGCGGGCAGGCCGTGCGTGTCCCAGCCGAAGCGGCGGTGGACCTGCTTGCCGCGCATGGTCTGGAAGCGCGGGAAGGCGTCCTTGGCGTAGCCGGTGAGGAGGTGCCCGTAGTGCGGGAGGCCGTTGGCGAACGGCGGGCCGTCGTAGAAGACCCACTCGTCGCATCCCTCGCGCCGCTCGACGGAGGCGCGGAAGGTGTCGTCGCGCTTCCAGAACGCGAGGATGCCCTTCTCGACGTCCGGGAAGCGGGGGCTCGCGGCGACCTGGTCGGGCGCGCCCGGGTCGTCGGGGACGGGACGGGGGTAGGTCATGGCATCTCCTGCGGCGTCGGCTCTCCGCGAGGACGCCCGGACCCCTGTGCGGATCCCCGAGCGCGGTACCACCCCGCTTGCCACGCGACGCGCGGCCACTCTCTGCGAAGGCGATGACGGGCCCGGCCGTTCGGTTCTACTCGCCGCGTCCCCGCGGCTTTCTTCCGAAGGCTCCCCGGTGATGTCCGGATCGACGCCTGTGCCACAGATCCTAGCGCGCCGTCGCCGCGCGATCGGGCGCCGCTAGCCG
This sequence comes from Clavibacter michiganensis, assembly GCF_002151125.1. GTDB lineage: Bacteria > Actinomycetota > Actinomycetes > Actinomycetales > Microbacteriaceae > Clavibacter > Clavibacter michiganensis_C. Next base: position 244,982 of record NZ_MDJZ01000015.1, on the reverse strand, counting down.
CCGAGCTGGGCGCGGTACGCGTCGGCGCGGTAGGGCAGGTCGAGCGCGTCGCGGCCGCTCGTGTCCGGGTGGCCGGCGAGGAGCGTCCGGATGTCGTCGAGCACGCGGGCGCGCTCGACGCCGGGCAGCACGATGATCCGGCTGATGGATCCGGCGAGCTGCACCACGTCCTCCGGCGTCATGCGGTGCACGTGCGCGAACGACGCGTGCTCGACCGGGCCGTATCCGGGGAACGGGCCGGGCTCCGTGGCACGGGCCGGGCCCCGGGCGCCCGGCTGGAGGAGCGCGTCGAGCTCGCGGACCCAGTCGACCCTGGTGTCCATGACGTTCCAGACGATGCCGAGGCGGCCGCCCGGGCGGAGGACGCGCGCGGCCTCGCGCGCGGCCGTGCCCGCGTCCATCCAATGCCAGGCCTGCGCGACGAGGACCGCGTCCTCCTCGCCGTCGCCCAGGGGCATCGCCTCGCCGCTGCCGGCCCGGACGTCGACGTCGGGGGCGGTCGCGTGCAGGACCCGCCGCATGGCCGCATCGGGCTCGACCGCGGTGACGGCGAGGCCGCGCGCGCCCAGCAGGCGGGTGAGCTTGCCGGTGCCCGCCCCGAGGTCGACCACGCGGCGGGCGCCGGCCGGGAGCATCCACTCGACGGCCAGGTCGGGGTAGCCGGGGCGGACGCGGTCGTACTGGTCGGCCACCGACCCGAACGAGGAGGCGAGGTCGGGCTGCGGGACGGCGTCGGCGGTCATGCGCCCATCCTGGTCCGTCGCGGCGGATGACGGGCGGGCCCGCCGGTCAGCCGAGGGCGGCGGCGAGGGAGGGGCGGAGCGGATCCAGCGCGCGGCGGACGGCCTCGTCGAGCGGGCCGCGGCCCACGCCGTCGCCCGCCCAGGCGACGACCGCGGCGGCGGTCGCGGCCGCGAGCACGGCGGCGGCGACGCGCACAGGTGCGGCGGAGGCGCGGCGGCCCGAGGCGCGCGCGAGGGCCTGCGCCACGGGATCCACGAGCGGGGCCGCGCGCGCCACCCCCTCCCCCTGCACGTCGGCCCCGAGGCCCATGACCTCGTGCTGCGTGAGGGCGAGCGGCAGCCAGCCCTCGCCGCGGGAGCACGCCGCGTCGATCAGCGCGTCGACGACGCCGTCGACGGCCGGCGCCGCGGGATCCGCGGAGGCCAGCGCCTCGCCGCACGCGCGCAGCGTGTCGTCGAGGCCCGCCCACAGGAGGTCGGCCTTGGAGGCGAAGTAGTTGAAGAAGGTGGCGCGGCTGACGCCCGCCCGCTGGGCGATCTGCTCCACGGTCGTCGCGGCGTACGTGTTCTCGAGGAACAGCTCGGCTGCCGCCTCCTCGAGGGTCGCGCGCGACGAGCGGCGCGGGCGGCCGGCGGGACGGGCGGAGGTCATGCGCCCATCCTGGCGCACCGGACCTCCGGCTTCCGCGTATTGTTGGACGCGGTACAGAAACACCCGCACCAGCGTCCGCAGCGGCGCCCCCACCGGAAGCACCCATGATCCCCACCTCGCGCGCCCGCGCCCTCGCGGGCCTCGGCGCCCTCGCCGCGTCCGCCCTCGTCCTCACCGGCTGCACGTCGGCCACCCCCGAGGCGTCCACGACGCCCGTCTCCGGCGGCACGCTCGTCTACGCGTCCGGCGACGCGGAGCCCGAGTGCCTCGACCCGCACGTCGGCGGCAACTACCCGCAGGCGCTCGTCTCCTCGCAGTTCCTCGAGCCGCTCGTGTCGCTCGACGGGGAGGGCGGGATCACGCCGTGGCTCGCCGACAGCTGGACCTGGAGCGACGACGGCCTCGGCCTCACGCTCGCGCTCCGCCAGGGCGTGACCTTCACCGACGGGACGCCGTTCGACGCGGACGCCGTGGTCGCGAACATCCGCCACGTCCAGGATCCCGCGACCCTCTCCTCCACGGGGTACCTCGCGCTGCAGGCGATCACGGACGCGACCGCGGTCGACGCCTCCACCGTGCGGCTGACGCTCTCGACGCCCGACAGCGCGCTGCTCGAGTCGCTCTCACAGCCCTGGCTCGCGATGGAGTCACCCGCCGGGATCGCCCGCGGCACGGACGCGAACTGCGCGCAGCCCATCGGCACCGGCCCCTTCAGCGTCGAGCGCTGGGATCGCCAGCAGTCGATCTCGCTCGTGCGCAACGACGACTACTCCTCGCCGCCCTCGGACGCCGCCCACGAGGGCCCCGCGTACCTCGAGCGCATCGACTGGCGCTTCCTGCCGGACGCCGCCTCCCGCTACGCGGCCCTGCAGAGCGGCGAGGTCGACGTGATCGACAACGCGCAGCCCGACGCGATCGCCTCGGCGACGGCGGGCGACGCGCTCGGCGAGCTGGACGCGCCGCGACCGGGCGCCTCCAACCGCATCGAGCTGAACTCCGGCCAGGCGCCCTTCGACGACGAGCGCGTCCGCGAGGCGTTCATCCGCTCGGCCGACGTCGACGCGGGGATCACCGCGCTCTTCCAGGGCACGGCCGAGCGCTCGTACTCGCCGCTCGCGAGCACCGAGCCGGCCGCCGTCTCCGACCCCGACCTCTTCGCGATCGACGCCGACCGCGCGGCGGAGCTCCTCGACGAGGCCGGCTGGTCCGCGACGGACGCCGACGGGATCCGCACGAAGGACGGCCAGCGCCTCACGCTCCGCTTCCCCGTGAGCACCAACCAGTCGATCCCCGCCGAGCAGTCGCTGTTCGAGCAGATCCAGGCGAACGTGAAGGCCGTCGGGTTCGACGTGCAGCTCGAGCCCATGGACCTCGGCTCCTGGTACGAGGCGCTCGGCGACGACGCGTACGAGCTCGTCAGCGCGCCGTACACGAAGGCGGGGCCCGACGTGCTTCGGATCCTCTACGACACCTCCGGCATCACGCCCGCGCCGAGCGGCTACTTCGCGAACCACGCCAAGGTGTCGGTGCCGGAGATCGACCAGGCGCTCGCCGAGGCGCGCGCCACGACCGACCTCGACCGGCGGAACGCGCTCTACGCCGACGTGCAGCAGCGCGTGATGGCCGGGTACTGGATCCTCCCGCTGTACGACCAGCAGAACCACTTCCTGCACGGGACGGCCGTCCAGGGGCTCCGCGCCCTGCCGTCCGTCGCGACGCCGACGCTGTACGACACCTGGCTCGCCCGGTGACGCGCGGCCGCGCCGTCCCCGCGTCCGGCTCCCGTCGACCCGCGCTCCTGCGGGCCGCCGGGGCTCGGATCGGCGGCGCGGTCCTCGTGCTCTGGGCGGTCGCGACCGTCACGTTCCTCGCCGTCCGGCTCATCCCGGGCGACCCCGCGCAGGCGATCCTCGGCGGGCCCGGATCCCAGGCGCCGCCCGAGGCCGTGGCCGCCGTGCGCGCGGAGTACGGGCTGGACCAGCCGCTCCTCGTGCAGTACCTGGCGCAGCTCGGCCGCCTCGCGCAGGGCGACCTCGGCCGGTCGTACGCGCTCCGCGAGGACGTCGTGGCGGTCCTCGCGCGGCAGCTGCCGGGCACGCTGCTGCTGGCCGTGCTCGCGCTCGCCGTCGCGTGGATCCTCGCGCTCGGCCTCGCCCTCCTCTCCACGGGCGCCGGCCGCGTCGCGGGGGCGGTGGGCGCGGGCGTCGAGATCGTGGCGGCCTCGCTGCCGCACTTCTGGATCGGCGTGGTGCTGATCCTCGTGTTCTCCACCGGCCTCGGCTGGCTGCCGGCCGTCAGCGGATCCTCGCCCGCAGGGCTCGTGCTGCCGGTGCTCACGCTCGCGATCCCGCTGGCCGGGTTCCTCGGGCAGATCATGCGCGAGGCGCTGCTCGACGCGCTCGACTCCCCGTTCGCGCTGGCCGCCCGCGCCCGCGGCGAGTCGGAGGCGGGCGTGCGGCTGCGGCACGCGCTGCGGCACGCGGCGGCCCCCGGGATCGCGCTGTCGGGCTGGGCCTTCGGCTTCCTCATCTCGGGCGCCGTGGTGGTCGAGCAGATCTTCGCCCGGCCCGGCCTCGGCCGCACCGCCCTCTCGGCCGTGACCAGCCGGGACGTGCCCGTCATCGTCGGCGTGGTGCTCGTGGTGGCGGTCGTCTACATCGTGCTCACGGCCGTGACCGACCTGCTCGCGCGGATCGTGGACCCGCGGCTCGTCGACGCGCGGACGGGTCCCGTGCCCGCGGTCGCGCCCGGCGGCGGAGCGGCCTCGGCGACCGACGCCGACGTCTCGGCGGCCGCGCGATGAGCGACCCCCGGGCCGAGACGCTCCTCGCGTCCGCGCCGTCGCGCCCGCCCATCCGCGTGCTCGCCGCGATCGGCACCGCGGGGGCGTCGATCGTCGTGCTCGCGCTCCTGGCCGCCGCCCTCGTGCCCGGCCTCGTGGCGCCCGGCGACCCGCTCGCCATCGCCCCCGCCGAGGCGTTCCGAGCGCCCGGCCCGGGCCACCTCCTCGGCACCGACGAGTCGGGCCGCGACGTGCTCACGCGGGTCGTGCACGGCGCCGGCCCCAGCCTCGTCATCGGCGTGAGCGCCACCGCGATCGGCCTCGGCCTCGGCGCGGTCCTGGGTCTCGCCGCCGCGCTCCTCGGCCGCGTCGCCGACTTCGCCGTCAACCGGGTCATCGAGGTGGTCTTCGCCTTCCCCGGCCTGCTGCTCGCGCTCTTCCTCATCGTGATCCTCGGACCCGGCATCGGCAGCGCCACGCTCGCCGTCGGGATCTCGGCCGCGCCCGGCTACGCGCGCATCATCCGCGGCCGGGTGATGTCGGTGCGCCGCTCCGCGTACGTGGAGGCGGCCACCGTCCTCGGCCGCCCGCCGCTCGTGGTGCTGGCCCGCCACATCCTGCCGAACACGGCCGCGCCGCTCTTCGTGCTCGGCACGCTGGGCGTCGGCCAGGCGATCGTGTGGGCGTCCTCCCTCAGCTACCTCGGGCTCGGGACGGTGCCGCCGGATCCCGAGTGGGGCGCGATGCTCGCGGCGGGCCGCACCTACATCGGCTCGGCCCCGTGGCTCACAGTCGTGCCCGGCCTCATGATCGTGCTCACGGCGACCGCGTCGACCGTCCTCGGCCGCGCGCTCGAGCGACGGGTGCGCGAGTTGTGAGCGGCGGATCCGCGCCGGGCACCCCGGCTACCCCGCCCGCCCTGCGCGTCGAGGACCTCCGCGTGTCCTTCGACGGCGTACCCGTCGTCCGCGGCGTCTCCCTCCGCATCGCGCCCGGCGAGTGCTTGGCGCTCGTGGGCACGTCCGGCTCCGGCAAGAGCGTGACCGCACGCAGCCTCCTCGGCCTCGCCGGTGCGGGCGCCGACGTCCGCGCGGGCGCCCTCGAGATCGCCGGCCGCGACCTCCGCGACGCCGGCCCCCGCGAGTGGCGGCGCGTCCGCGGCACGGGCGTCGGCCTCGTGCTGCAGGACGCGCTCTCCTCGCTCGACCCGCTGCGCCCCATCGGCCGCGAGATCGGCGACGCCCTCCGCATCCACGGGATGCGGGACGCCCGCGCCCGGTGGGCGCGCGTCCTCGAGCTGCTCGAGCGCGTGGGCATGCCGGATCCGGAGACGCGCGTGCACCAGCGTTCCGGCGAGCTCTCGGGCGGGCTGCGGCAGCGGGCGCTGCTCGCGGCGGCGCTGGCGCTGGATCCCCCGCTCCTCGTCGCCGACGAGCCCACGACCGCGCTCGACGCCACCGTGCAGGCGCGCATCATCGACCTGCTCGCCGACCTCCGCACCCGCGGCCAGGCGACGCTGCTCGTCAGCCACGACCTCGCGGTCGTCGCGCGCCTCGCCGACCGAGTCGCCGTGATGCACGGCGGCGTGATCGTCGAGGAGGGCCCGACCGCCGACGTGCTCCGCGCGCCCGCGCACCCCCGGACGCGCGCGCTCGTGGCCGCCGTGCCGACCGGTGTCCCGCGCGGCACGGCCCTGTCGGAGGCCCGCGTCGAGGCGTCGGCCGTCGCCGCGGGGCCGCCCGCGACGCACCCGGACGACCGCGTCGTCCTCCGCGCCACGGGCCTCACCCGCTCCTACCGCGGCCCCGCCGGGTCCGTCCGGACGGCCGTCGACGACGTCTCCCTCGAGGTCCGCCGCGGCCGCACGCTCGGCCTGGTCGGCGGATCCGGGTCCGGCAAGACCACGGTCGCCCGCCTCCTGCTGGCGCTCGAGGAGCCGGACGCGGGCGACGTGACGCTCGACGGCGAGCCGTGGAGCGGCATCCCCGAGCGCGAGCGCCGGAGCCGACGCGCGCGCGTCGGGGCCGTCTACCAGGATCCGCTCGCGTCGTTCGACCCGCGCTGGACCGTCGACCGGATCCTCCAGGACGCCCTGGCCGTGGCGGGCCTCTCCGGCGCGCGCGCGTTCGACTCCCCCGCGACCCTCCTCGCGCAGGTCGGCCTCGATCCCGCGGTCCTCCGCCGCCGGCCCGGACGGCTGTCGGGCGGCCAGCGCCAGCGCGTCGCCATCGCGCGCGCCCTCGCGGCCCGCCCCGAGGTCCTCGTCTGCGACGAGCCCGTGTCCGCCCTCGACATCGCGGTGCAGGCGCAGGTGCTCGACCTCCTCGACGAGCTGCAGCGCCGGCTCGGCCTGGGACTCCTGCTGATATCGCACGACCTCGGCGTCGTCGCGCACATGAGCGACGAGGTCCTCGTGATGAGCGACGGCCGCGTCGTCGAGCGCGGCTCCGCCGACGACGTGCTCGTGCGCCCGACGCACCCCGTCACGCGCGCGCTGCTGGCCGCCGTCCCGCGGCTGGACCCGGACGCCGCGCGCTAGCGGCCCCGTGGCCGCGCAGCCGCACGGCGCCCCCGCCGCCGGCCCGGCGCCCGCGCGTCACACCCCCGCGTGCCGGTCGAGGAACGCGTACAGCTCGCGGTCGTCCACCCCGGGGAAGGACCCGCGCGGCAGCGGCGCGAGGATGTGCGCGTGCAGCCGGGCGCTCGGCCACGCGCGGTCGCGCCACCGGCCGGCGTCCGCGGGATCCGCCCGCCGGCAGCACGACTCGTCCGGGCAGCGCGACACGCTGCGCGCCGTCGTCTCCCGCCCGCGGAACCACTTCGCGTGCGCGAACGGCACGCCGAACGTGATCGAGTACTCGCCCTCGGCGGTGGATCCCGTCTGCGTCGAGCACCAGAACGTGCCCGCGGGCGTGTCCGTGTACTGGTGGAACTCGGTCGTGCGGTTGGTCCTGTCGAACGCGCCGCGGGCGGCCCACTCCTGGCACACCGGCTGGCCCTCGACCGCGCCCGTCACGTCGACGGGGAGCGGCAGGCCGTCGTTCTCGTACGCCTTGTAGACCGCGCCGTCGCCGCCGACCCGCAGGAAGTGCACGCGGAGGCCGAGGTGCGTCGTCGAGATGTTCGTGAGCCGGAGCGCCGCGGCCTCGTGCGTCACGCCGAACGCGTCCCGGAAGTCCTCCACGGCGAGGTCGCGCCGGGCCTTGGCCTCGGCCAGGAACTCGACCGACTGGGTCAGCGGCATGAGGCAGGCGGCCGCGAAGTAGTTGATCTCCAGCCGCTGGCGCAGGAAGTCCGCGTAGCTCGCGGGCTCCTCATGCCCGAGGACGCGGTGCGCCATCGCCTGCAGCGCCATCGAGCGGAGGCCGTGGCCGCCGGGGATGGACGCGGGCGGCAGGTAGATCCGCCCCTCCCCGAGGTCCGTCACCGAGCGCGTCGAGCGCGGCAGGTCGTCGACGTAGATGAGCTCGAAGCCGAGGCCCTCGGCCATGCGGCTGACGCTGCGGTGCGAGAGCGCGCCGCTCCGGTGGCCGACGTCGGCGAGCATCCGCTCGGCCAGCTCCTCGATGGCGGGGATGTGGTTGTCCTGCTGCCGCATCATGAGGCGCTGCTCGGTGTTCGCGCGCCGCGCCTCCTCGGGCGTCGCGATGGACTCGCGCTCCCGCCGGGCGAGCTCGCGATGCAGGCCGACGAGCGCCTCGAGCGTCTCCTGCGGCAGCGCACGGCTCGCCGGCACGGCGGGCAGCCCGAGCGAGCCGTAGAAGGAGGAACGCTGCGCCCGGTCGAGCTCGATCTCGAGGGCCGAGCGCGCGTCCGGCGCGTCCGCGGCGAGCAGGTGGGTGACGTCCACTCCGAGCGCGGCGGCGATCCGCCCGAGGGTCGACAGCCGGGTCTCGCGCCGGCCGTTCTCGATCATGCTCAGCTGGCTCGGCAGGATCCCCGCCCGCTCCCCGAGCGCCTGCAGCGTGAGCCCCGCGCCCTTCCGCGCGTGCCGGATGCGCCGGCCGATGACGAGCTGGTCCATGCATTCACCTCTCCGTGAACATCCGCGCTTCTTCACGCGGATAGATCCTGGAACCCCATCCTGACGGGTCGCACGCTGGAACAACAGACCGATCGACGAGGACGGACCGACATGACCACCATCCAGGACGCACCCACGCTCACCGCCGACCGCCCGCACGTGGGCGGGACGGGGACCGGGACCGGCGCCGCCGCGCACGACCCCGTCCCCCTCCCGCCCGGCGCGGCCGCTCCCGCGCGCTGCCGCGACCCGCGCATCGCCGAGTGGGTCGCCGACGTCGCCCGGCTCACGCTGCCCGACGAGGTGGTCTGGTGCACGGGCAGCGTCGCCGAGTACGACCGCATCACCCGGAGGATGGTCGACGCCGGCACGCTCATCCGGCTGAACCCGGAGTGGCGCCCGCACAGCTTCCTGGCCCGCAGCGACCCGGCCGACGTGGCGCGCGTCGAGGACCGCACGTTCATCTGCTCCAGGGACGAGGCCGACGCCGGCCCCACGAACAACTGGCGCGACCCGGCGGAGACGCGCGCCGAGCTCCGGGACCTCTTCGCCGGATCCATGCGCGGCCGCACCCTCTACGTCGTCCCGTTCTCCATGGGCCCGCTCGGCGGCGCGATCTCGCAGCTCGGCGTGCAGATCACGGACAGCCCCTACGTCGTCGCGAGCATGGCGCTCATGACCCGGATGGGCGACGACGCGCTCCGCCTCATCGGCCCGGACACCACGTGGGTGCGTGCGCTGCACGGTCTCGGCGCGCCCCTCGTCGACGACGACGGGATCCGCCGCCCCGACGTCGCCTGGCCGCACAACGCCGACAAGCGCATCTGCCACTTCCCCGAGGAGCGGGAGATCATCTCCTTCGGCTCGGGCTACGGCGGCAACGCTCTCCTCGGCAAGAAGTGCTTCTCGCTGCGCATCGCGTCGGTCATGGCGCGCGACGAGGGCTGGCTCGCGGAGCACATGCTGCTCATCCGGATCACGAGCCCCGAGGGCCGCCGGTTCCACGTCGCGGCCGCCTTCCCGTCGGCGTGCGGCAAGACGAACCTCGCGATGCTCACCCCGACGATCCCCGGCTGGACGGTCGAGACGCTCGGCGACGACATCGCCTGGCTCCGGCCCGACGTGCACGGCCGCCTCCGCGCGGTCAACCCCGAGCGCGGCCTCTTCGGCGTCGCGCCCGGCACGGGCGAGACCACGAACCCCGTCGCCATGTCCACCATCTGGGGCAACGCGATCTACACGAACGTCGCCCTCCGCCCCGATGGCGACGTGTGGTGGGAGGGCATGACCCCGACGCCGCCGGCGGGCCTCGTCGACTGGCAGGGGAGGCCGTGGTCGCCCGGATCCGGCACGCCCGCCGCCCACCCGAACGCCCGGTTCACCGTGGCGCTGGAGCAGTGCCCGTCGCTCGCGGACGACTGGGACGACCCCGACGGCGTCGTGGTCGACGCGATCCTCTTCGGCGGCCGCCGCGCGACGAACGTCCCGCTCGTGGCGGAGGCGGACGACTGGGAGCACGGCGTCTTCATCGGGGCGACCATGGCGTCGGAGCGGACGGCCGCCGCCGAGGGCCGCGTCGGGGAGCTGCGCCACGACCCCTTCGCGATGCAGCCGTTCTGCGGCTACGACATGGCCGACCACTGGCGGCACTGGCTCGAGGTCGGCGCGGGCCTCGGAACCGGAGCCCCGCGGGTCTTCCAGGTCAACTGGTTCCGCAAGGGCGACGACGGCTCCTTCCTCTGGCCCGGCTTCGGCGAGAACGCGCGCGTGCTCGAGTGGATCGTGCGCCGCGTCGAGGACCGCGTGGACGTCCGCCCGAGCCCGGTCGGCGGCCTGCCCGTCGCGGACGACCTCGACGTCGCCGGGCTCGACCTCGCCGACGGCGCGCTCGACGAGCTGCTGGCGCTGGATCCCGCACTCTGGCTCGAGGAGCTCGACGCCGTGGAGGCGCACTTCGCGCGCTTCGGCGACCGCGTGCCCCGGGAGCTGATCGAGCGGCTCGAGGGCATGCGCCGCGGATTCCGCACGGCAGCCGGAGGAGCCGCCGCCTAGCCCGGCGGGCCGGATGCGCGGGGTCCGCCGCCCCCGCATCCGGCCATCGCGCCCCCATCCGGTAGCCTGAACCCCGCACAGAAGGCACCTCACCATCGACACGGTGCCGTCCACATCGAGGGAACCGGAGCACGCATGGCTGACGAACGACGTCCGGACACCGCCGAGGGCCAGACCGCACCGGTCGCCCGGGTCCCCGACAAGCCGGCCCTCGAGGGCCTCGAGGCCAAGTGGGGCGGCCGCTGGCAGGCCGACGGCACGTACGACTTCCGCCGCGACGAGGCAGCCGCCGGCACCGTCTTCTCCATCGACACCCCGCCGCCCACGGCGAGCGGATCCCTCCACATCGGCCACGTGTTCAGCTACACGCACACCGACGTGATCGCCCGGTACCGCCGCATGCGCGGCGAGAGCGTCTTCTACCCGCTCGGCTGGGACGACAACGGCCTCCCCACCGAGCGCCGCGTCCAGAACTTCTACGGCGTCCGCTGCGACCCGACCCTCCCCTACGACCCGGACTACCGGCCCTCCGAGACGGGCGGCACGTCGAAGCCCGCCGACCAGGTGCCGATCTCCCGCCGCAACTTCATCGAGCTGTGCGAGCGCCTCACCGAGGAGGACGAGAAGCAGTTCGAGGACCTCTTCCGCACGCTCGGCCTCAGCGTCGACTGGCGCCAGAGCTACCGCACCATCGGCGCCGAGGCGCAGGTCGCCTCGCAGCGCGCGTTCCTCCGCAACCTCGCCCGCGGCGAGGCGTACCAGGCCGACGCGCCGACGCTCTGGGACGTCACCTTCCGCACCGCGGTCGCGCAGGCCGAGCTCGAGGACCGCGAGCAGCCGAGCGCCTACCACCGCCTCGCGTTCCACCGCCCCGACGGCGACGACGTGATCATCGACACCACGCGCCCGGAGCTCCTCGCGGCGTGCGTCGCCCTCGTCGCGCACCCCGACGACGAGCGCTACCAGGGCCTGTTCGGCACCACCGTCACGACGCCCGTGTTCGGCGTCGAGGTCCCCGTGCTCGCGCACCACCTCGCGCAGCCCGACAAGGGATCCGGCATCGCCATGGTCTGCACCTTCGGCGACCTCAACGACGTCGTCTGGTGGCGCGAGCTGCAGCTGGAGAACCGCGCGATCGTCGGCTTCGACGGCCGCATCGTCTCCGAGGCCCCCGCCGCGGTCACGTCGGAGGCGGGCCGCGAGGCGTACGCCGCCATCGCCGGCAAGACGGTCTTCTCCGCGAAGGCCGCCGTGGTCGAGCTCCTCACCGAGTCCGGCGAGCTCGTCGGCGAGCCCCGCAAGATCACCCACCCCGTGAAGTTCTACGAGAAGGGCGACAAGCCCCTCGAGATCGTCTCCACCCGCCAGTGGTACATCCGCAACGGCGGCCGGGATGAGGAGCTGCGCCAGGGCCTCATCGGCCGCGGCCGCGAGATCGGCTTCGTGCCCGACTTCATGCGCGTCCGCTACGAGAACTGGGTCGGCGGCCTCAACGGCGACTGGCTCGTCTCCCGCCAGCGCTTCTTCGGCGTGCCGCTGCCCGTCTGGTACCCGCTCGACGCCGACGGCAACCCGGAGTTCGACCGGGCCATCACTCCGACCGAGGACCAGCTCCCCGTCGACCCGTCCTCGGATCCCGCCCCCGGCTACACGGAGGACCAGCGCGGCGTGCCCGGCGGCTTCCAGGGCGAGCTCGACGTGATGGACACCTGGGCCACCTCCTCCCTCACCCCGCAGCTCGCGGGCGGCTGGGAGCGCGACCCGGAGCTGTTCGACCTCGTCTTCCCGTTCTCGATGCGCCCGCAGGGCCAGGACATCATCCGCACGTGGCTGTTCTCGACGGTCCTCCGGGCCGAGCTGGAGCACGGCGCCGCGCCGTGGAGGACCGCCGCGATCTCCGGCTGGATCCTCGACCCCGACCGCAAGAAGATGTCGAAGTCGAAGGGCAACGTCGTGACCCCGGCGGCCACCCTCGAGCAGTTCGGCTCCGACGCGGTGCGCTACTGGGCCGCGTCCGCGCGCCTCGGCGTCGACGCCGCGATGGACCCGCAGAACCCGACGCAGATCAAGATCGGCCGGCGGCTCGCGATCAAGGTCCTCAACGCCGCGAAGTTCATCCTCTCCTTCGAGGCCCCGGAGGGCGCCCGCGCCACGCACGCCATCGACGTGGGCATGCTCGCGGCCCTGGCCGAGGTCGTCGAGACCGCGACCGCCGCGCTCGAGGAGTACGACCACGCTCGCGCGCTCGAGGTCACGGAGAGCTTCTTCTGGACCTTCTGCGACGACTACCTGGAGCTCGTCAAGGACCGCGCCTACTCGGCCGACGCCGACCCGGCCGACCGGGGATCCGCGGTCGCCGCGCTCCGCGAGGCCCTCGACGTGCTGCTGCGCCTGTTCGCGCCCTTCGTGCCGTTCGCGGCCGAGGAGGCGTGGAGCTGGTCGCACGACGGCTCGATCCACACCGCCCCGTGGCCGACCGCGCCGACCCCGGACGCCCCCGCGACCGGCGGTACGGCCGATCCGCGGCTGCTCGCCCTCGCGGGTCGCGCGCTCGTAGGGATCCGCCGTGCCAAGACCGACGCCAAGGCGTCGCAGAAGACGCCCGTCGCCGAGGCCGTCGTCTCCGCGTCGCCCGAGGACATCCGCTCGCTCGAGCTCGTGGCGCGGGACCTCCGCGCCGTGGGCCGCATCACCGACCTGACCTTCACCGAGGGGGACGGCCCCGCCGTCACCCGCATCACGCTCGCGAACGCCGAGCAGCCCGAGGAGACCGACGCATGACCATCTCGATCCGCCCCGTCCGCGACGGCGACTTCTTCCCCTGGTTCGACCTGTTCGCCGGCTACGCCGACCACTACGGCACCGAGCTGACCGACGAGAGCGCCGTCCTGGCCTGGAGCCACCTCATCGACGAGCGGCACGCGAGCTCCGCGCTCGTCGCCGTGGACGACGCGCACGAGGGCGCCCTCGTCGGTCTCGCGCACTTCCACCGCTTCTCGCGGCTCGCGCGCGGCACCGACGGCCTCCTCGTCGACGACCTCTACGTGCGCGAGATCTCGCGTCGCCAGGGCGTCGGCGAGCAGCTCATCGGCGCGGTCGCCGAGGTCGCGCGCCGCGACGGCGCGCGCATGCTCCGCTGGATCACGGCGGAGGACAACGCGGACGCGCAGCGCCTCTACGACCGCGTCGCCCGCCGCACCACGTGGGTCACCTACGAGCAGGACGTCTGATGCAGCTCGGCACCCGCTGGCCCGTCGGCGGCACCGCCCCGGCGGAGCTGCCCGAGGTCGTCCTCCTCGCGGTGAAGACCGTCGAGAAGGACGTCGTCGCGCTCGCGACCGACACGTCGCAGTGGCGCTGGACGCTCACCTGGCTCGAGCGGAAGCCCGTCGTCGAGCTCGACGACGGCACCGTGATCCGCTACGACCCCGTCGAGGACGCGGCGACGATCACGATCCCCGGCGAGAGCACCGACGACCCCTTCGACGACTGACGCGCGCGCCGCGTCCGAGACCGGACGCACGACGAGGCCCGCCGGACGACCCGTCCGGCGGGCCTCGTCGCATCCCCCGACGGCTCAGCGCCGGGCGAGGATCTCGCCGTGCGGCATGGCGAGGAACCCGTCGTCGTCCGCGGCCCACGCCTGCCACCCCGCGCGGATGGCCTGCAGGTCGGCGTCCGTCGCGAAGCCGCCCTCGAGCGCCTGGCCCGCGAACGAGGAGGCCACCGCACGGTCGGCCCATGCGCCGCCCCACCAGGCCCGCTCGTCGTCCGAGGAGAAGCACCACACCGACGCGCTCGACGCGATCTCGGTGAAGCCCGCCTGGCGCGCCCACGCCTTGAGGCGGGATCCCGCGTCGGGCTCCCCGCCGTTCGCGCGGTGCACGGGCAGGTAGACGTCCGCCCAGAGCCGCAGCCCGTCCGACTCGGGGAAGAGCGCGACCTTCGAGTAGATGACGTCGCGTGCCGCCACGAGACCGCCGGGTCGGGTGACGCGGCGCATCTCCGCCAGCGCGCGCACGGGGTCGCCCACGTGCTGCAGCACCTGATGCGCGTGCACGACGTCGAACGACGCGTCGGCGTAGGGCAGCTCGTACACGGATCCCGTGACGAACTCCACGTTGTCGCTGCCGCGCTCGGCGGCGAGGGCGGCGGCCTGACGGACGACGTCCTCCGCGACGTCGAGCCCGATCACGCGGCCGGGCGCCACGATGTCGGCGAGCTCCACCGTGATGGTGCCGGGGCCGCTCCCCACGTCCAGGACGTCGAGCCCGGGCCGCAGGTGCGGTTCCAGGTAGGCGGCGGAGTTCCGGACGGTCCGCGCGCTGTGCACGCGGAGGACGCTCTCGTGGTGGCCGTGGGTGTATCGCTCGCTGTTCACCCTCCGAGCCTAGGTCGGCGCCCGGCCTAGGCTCGCTGTATGACGACGCCCCCGAACCCCTTCCTCGAGCCGAGCACCCTCCCCTACGGCATGCCCCCCTTCGACGACATCCGCGAGGAGCACTTCCGCCCGGCGTTCGAGGCCGGGATCGCCGAGCACCTGGCCGAGGTCCGCGCCATCGCCGACTCCCCCGAGGCGCCGACGTTCGAGAACACGCTCGTCGCCCTCGAGCGCGCCGGGCGGATCCTCGACCGCGTCAGCCACGTCTTCTTCACCCTCTCCTCCGCCGACAGCTCCCCCTTCACGCGCGACCTCGACGCGGAGATCGCGCCCGAGCTCGCCGCGCACGAGGACGCGATCCGGCTCGACTCCACGCTCTACGCGCGGATCCGCGCCGTGCACGACGCCCGCCACGAGTCCGGCCTCGACGCCGAGTCCGTCTACCTCGTCGAGCGGTACCTCGCCGAGTTCACGATCGCGGGCGCCGGCCTCGACGACGCCGCGAAGGAGCGGCTCCGCGATCTCAACCGCCGCCTGTCCGTCCTCACCACGCGCTTCGAGTCGAACCTGCTCGAGGACACGAACGACCTCGCCGTCGTCGTCGACGACCCCGCCCAGCTCGACGGCCTGGGGGCGGGAGCGATCGCGGCCGCGGCCCAGGCCGCGACCGACCGGGGCCTCGAGGGCAAGCACCTCATCACGCTCGTGCTGCCCACCGGCCACCCGTACCTGTCGCAGCTCACCGACCGGTCGCTCCGCCAGCGGATCCTCGAGGCGTCGCTCGCGCGCGGCGCCCGCGGGAACGCGCACGACAACCGGCCGCTCGTGCTCGAGATCACCCGGCTCCGCGCGGAGCGCGCCGCGCTGCTCGGCTTCCCGAGCCACGCGGCGGCCGTCACGGCCGACCAGACCGCGCGCACGCCGGAGGCCGTCGCCGACATGCTCGGCCGCCTCGCCCCTGCCGCCGCCCGCAACGCGCGCGCCGAGGCCGTCGAGCTGCAGCGCGTGATCGACCGCACGCAGGAGGAGCGCGGCGAGCCGACCTTCGAGCTCGCCGCCTGGGACTGGGCCTTCTACAGCGAGAGGGTCCGCACCGAGCGCTACGACGTCGACACCGAGCGGATGCGCCCGTGCCTCGAGGCAGACCGCGTGCTCCACGACGGCGTCTTCCGCGCGGCGACCGCGCTCTACGGCGTCACCTTCGCGGAGCGGGACGACATCACCTCGTACCACCCGGACGCGCGCGTGTTCGAGGTCCGCGACGAGGACGGCTCGCCCGTCGGCCTCTACGTGCTCGACCTGCACACGCGCGACTCGAAGCGCGGCGGCGCGTGGATGAACCCGCTCATCTCCCAGAGCGCCCTCCTCGACACGCCCACGGTCGTCCTCAACAACCTCAACGTGCCGAAGCCGCCGGCGGGCCAGCCGACGCTGCTGAGCTACGACGAGACGAACACGCTCTTCCACGAGTTCGGACACGCCCTGCACGGG
This sequence comes from Clavibacter michiganensis, assembly GCF_002151125.1. Classification (GTDB taxonomy): domain Bacteria; phylum Actinomycetota; class Actinomycetes; order Actinomycetales; family Microbacteriaceae; genus Clavibacter; species Clavibacter michiganensis_C. Next base: position 228,857 of record NZ_MDJZ01000015.1, on the reverse strand, counting down.
CTCTTCGCGCGCGTCACCTACCCCCGCTTCGCCGGCACGAACGTGTTCCGCGACTTCGTCGAGTTCCCCAGCCAGGTGAACGAGATGTGGATGCTGTGGCCGGAGATCCTCGGCTCCTACGCGGTGCACCACGAGACGGGCGAGCCGATGCCGGCCGAGCTGGTCGCCGCGGTCCAGGCGTCGAGCGCCTTCAACGAGGGCTTCCTCACGAGCGAGTACCTGGGCGCCGCGCTCCTCGACCAGGCCTGGCACCGGATCGGCGTCGACGACCGGGTCGAGGACGTCGACGCCTTCCAGGCCGAGGCCCTCGCCGCCGTCGGCCTCGACGTGCCGGCCGTCCTCCCCCGCTACGCGTCCAGCTACTTCCAGCACACCTTCGCGGGCGGCTACGACGCCGGCTACTACTCGTACATCTGGAGCGAGGTCCTCGACGCCGACACCGTCGAGTGGGTCCACGAGAACGGCGGCCTCACGCGCGCCAACGGAGACCGGTTCCGGTCGCGGCTGCTGGGCGTCGGCGGATCGAAGGACCCGCTGGAGGCGTACCGCGACTTCCGCGGACGCGACGCCGTGATCGAGCCGCTCCTCGCACGAAGGGGTCTCGCCGACTGATCCGCATCCCGAGACGACGAGAGCGCCGCACCCCTCACAGGGTGCGGCGCTCTCGAAATGCGGGCCGTCGGTGCGGCCCGGAGGATCAGGCGGACTTCTCCGCGCGGAGCATGGACGCGCGCGGCACGATCGTGGGCGCCGCGTTCTGCACGACGGACTCGCGCGTGATCACCACGCGGCCCACCTCGTTGTCGGACGGGATGTCGAACATGATCGGCCCGAGCACCTCCTCGAGGATGGCGCGCAAGCCGCGCGCTCCCGTCTGGCGCAGCACCGCGAGGTCGGCGATCGACTCCAGGGCGCCCTGCTCGAACTCCAGCTCCACGCCGTCGAGCTCGAACATGCGCTGGTACTGGCGGACGAGCGCGTTGCGCGGCTTGGTGAGGATCTCCATGAGCGCGCGCTGGTCGAGCTGCGTGACCGTGGTCACGACGGGGAGGCGCCCGATGAACTCCGGGATGAGGCCGAACTTGTGCAGGTCCTCCGGCAGCACCTCGCCGAACACGTCGGCGTTGACGTCCTTGCGGTGCAGCGGGGCGCCGAAGCCGATGCCCTTCTTGCCCGCGCGCTGGCTGATGATGTCCTCGAGCCCGGCGAAGGCGCCCGCGACGATGAACAGCACGTTGGTCGTGTCGACCTGGATGAACTCCTGGTGCGGGTGCTTGCGGCCACCCTGCGGCGGCACCGACGCGACCGTGCCCTCGAGGATCTTCAGCAGCGCCTGCTGCACGCCCTCGCCCGACACGTCGCGCGTGATGCTCGGGTTCTCGGCCTTGCGCGCGATCTTGTCGACCTCGTCGATGTAGATGATGCCGGTCTCGGCGCGCTTGACGTCGTAGTCGGCGGCCTGGATGAGCTTGAGGAGGATGTTCTCCACATCCTCGCCGACGTACCCGGCCTCGGTGAGGGCCGTGGCGTCGGCGACCGCGAACGGCACGTTGAGCCGCTTCGCCAGGGTCTGCGCGAGGTACGTCTTGCCGCAGCCGGTCGGCCCGATGAGGAGGATGTTGCTCTTGGCGATCTCGATTTCGTCGCCCACGGTCTCCGCCGGACCGATGGTGCCGACCGCGCGCACGCGCTTGTAGTGGTTGTAGACGGCGACGGACAGGGCGCGCTTGGCGGCCTCCTGGCCGATGACGTACTCGTCGAGGAAGCCGAAGATCTCCTTCGGCTTCGGGAGCTCGAACTCGCCCGTGGTCTCCTCGCTGGCCTCGGCCAGGCGCTCCTCGATGATCTCGTTGCAGAGCTCGACGCACTCGTCGCAGATGTAGACGCCCGGTCCCGCGATCAGCTGCTGGACCTGCTTCTGGCTCTTCCCGCAGAAGGAGCACTTGAGCAGATCCGCGCTCTCGCCGATGCGTGCCATGGAAGCCTCCCCGGAAGTCGTGCGGTGTCCCACGAGCCTAACCCGTGCATGGGACATCGCCCGGACCCCTGGGAGCACGGCCCGTCGCGTGCTGGCCGTCACACGGCGCAACACTCGGGGTGCGCTCCAGGCGTCGCCCCCACCATGTCCGCATGACCGAGAACACCGCCACCGCATCCCCCGACGCGCTGTCCTTCGCCTACTGGGTCCCGAACGTCTCGGGCGGCCTCGTGACGAGCGACATCGAGCAGCGCACCCACTTCGACTTCGACTTCAACGTCCGCGTCGCGCAGCTCGCCGAGCGGAACGGATTCGACTACGCGCTCAGCCAGGTGCGGTACGCCGCGTCCTACGGCGCCGACCAGCAGCACGAGTCCACGTCGTTCTCGCTCGGCCTCCTGCTCGCGACCGAGCGTCTCAAGGTGATCGCCGCCGTGCACCCGGGACTCTGGCACCCGGGCGTGCTCGCCAAGTGGATCATCACCGCCGACCACATGTCCCACGGCCGCGCCGCCGTCAACGTGGTGTCGGGCTGGCTCAAGGACGAGTTCGTCGGGTTCGGCGAGCCGTGGCTCGAGCACGGGGAGCGCTACCGCCGCACCGAGGAGTTCATCCGCGTGCTCCGGGGGCTCTGGACGGAGAAGGAGTTCACGCACCTCGGCGACTTCTACCGGATCCACGACTTCACGCTGAAGCCGCCGCCCGTCGCCGTGCCCGGCCGGGCGCACCCGGAGATCTTCATGGGCGGCAACAGCACCGACGCCCGCGGGATGGGCGGCCGCGTCACCGACTGGTACTTCTCCAACGGCAAGGACTTCGCCGGGTTCGAGGAGCAGCGCGACGACGTGCTGGCGTCGGCCCGAGCTGCCGGTCGCGCCGAGCGCGTCAGGTTCGGCCTCAACGGCTTCGTCATCGCGCGCGACACGGAGCAGGAGGCGCAGGACGTGCTGGAGGAGATCATCGCGAAGGCCAACCCCGACGCGGTCGAGGGCTTCCGCCAGGCGGTGAAGCAGGCGGGCTCCTCCACCGGCGACGGGAAGGGCATGTGGTCCGACTCCACGTTCCGCGACCTCGTGCAGTACAACGACGGGTTCCGCACGGGCCTCATCGGCACGCCGGAGCAGATCGCGCGCCGCATGGTCGAGTACCGGAAGCGCGGCGTCGACCTGCTGCTGCTGGGCTTCCTGCACTACCTCGAGGACATCGAGCAGTTCGGCACGCAGGTGCTCCCCATCGTGCGGGAGCTCGAGCGCGAGGCGATCGAGCGCGGCGAGATCGCGGCGCCCGCGGCCTGACGCGTCCGGGCAGAGGAAGAGGGGCGGTCGGCTGATGCCGACCGCCCCTCTCGTCCGTGCGGGCCTAGCGGGCGGGGATCGCCGCCGTCAGGTTCTTGCGCGAGGTGAGCACCTGGTCGATGAGGCCGTACTCGAGCGCCTCGTTCGCGCCGAGGATCTTGTCGCGCTCGATGTCGCGGTTGATCTGCTCACGGTCGCGGTTGGTGTGCGACGCGAGCGTGTCCTCGAGCCAGGAGCGCATGCGCATGATCTCCGCGGCCTGGATCTCGATGTCGGAGGCCTGGCCGCCGCTCGACTCGCCCGTGGCGGGCTGGTGGATGAGCACCCGCGCGTTGGGGAGCGCGAGGCGCTTGCCAGGGGCGCCGCCGGCGAGCAGCACCGCCGCGGCCGAGGCCGCCTGGCCGAGGCACACCGTCTGGATCTGCGGGGAGACGTACTGCATCGTGTCGTAGATCGCCGTCATGGCCGTGAAGGAGCCGCCGGGCGAGTTGATGTACATCACTATGTCGCGGTCGGGGTCCATCGACTCGAGCACGAGCAGCTGGGCCATGACGTCGTCGGCCGACGCGTCGTCGACCTGCACGCCGAGGAAGATGATGCGGTCCTCGAAGAGCTTCGCGTACGGGTCCTGGCGCTTGTACCCGTAGGCCGTGCGCTCCTCGAAGCTGGGGAGGATGTACCGCGACGACGGGCTCGTGGCGGTGGAGCCGGCGCCGCGGGCGCCGCCGAAGGTGGGGAGTTCCATGTTCTCTTCTCTTACCTGTCTTCTCTGTCGCGGGCTCTAGGAGGTCTCGGTGCCGCCGCCGCCGACGACGTCGGTCGCCGACTCGCGGATGTGGTCCACGAAGCCGTATTCGAGGGCCTCCTGGGCGGTGAACCAGCGGTCGCGGTCGCCGTCCTCGTTGATCTGCTCGGCCGACTTGCCGGTCTGGCCCGCGGTGATCTCGGCGAGGCGCTGCTTCATCGAGAGGATGAGCTGGGCCTGCGTCTGGATGTCGCTCGACGTGCCGCCGAAGCCGCCGTGGGGCTGGTGCAGCAGGACGCGCGCGTTCGGCGTGATGTAGCGCTTCCCCTTGGTGCCGCTCGTGAGGAGCAGCTGGCCCATGGACGCGGCCATGCCGATGCCGACCGTGACGATGTCGTTGGGGACGAACTGCATGGTGTCGTAGATGGCCATTCCCGCGGTGATGGAACCGCCGGGCGAGTTGATGTAGAGGAAGATGTCCTTCTCGGAATCCTCCGCCGCCAGCAGCAGGATCTTCGCGCAGATCTCGTTCGCGTTGTCGTCGCGGACCTCGGATCCGAGCCAGATGATGCGGTCCTTCAGCAGTCGGTCAAAAACACCGGGTACCAGTGTCGGTTCGGCCATTGTTCGAGCTCCCATTCATTCGTCGCTTCGAGTCACGAATCTATCGGAGCGGATCCGCGCCGATCGCCGTGTTCGCCGCGGGCGGAGTGAACGGCCGCCGCGGGCGGAGCGGCGCCGCCTCCGGACGCACGAGGGCCCGGGGAGCGTGTGCTCCCCGGGCCCTCGTGCTGTCGACCGCCGGACGCGGCCGTCCGATGCGGCTACTCGGAGTCGGTCGCCTTCTCGGCGGCCTTCTTCGCGGGCGCCTTCTTGGCGGCGGCCTTCTTCTTCGGCTTCTCCGCGGGGGTCTCGTCGGAGGCGGGCGCCTCCGCGGCCTCCTCCGCGGGAGCGTCGGCCACGACGGCCTCGGCGTCCGCGTCGGCGGGCTCCGCGTCCACGGCATCCGCGTCGCGCACGACGGGCTGCGTGAACTCGGTCACGTCGACCGTGTTGCCGTCGGCGTCCACGACCTTCGCCTTGTCCAGGACGACCGCGAGGGCCTTGTTGCGCGCGACCTCGCCGACCATGGCCGGGATCTGGTTGTTCTGCTGCAGCACCTGGACGAACTCGTTCGGCTCCATGTTGTACTGCTGCGCGCCCTGGATGAGGTACTGGGTCAGCTCGTCCTGGCTGACCTTCAGCTCCTCCTTCTCGGCGATGACGTCGAGGAGCAGCTGCTGGCGGAAGGCCTTCTCGCTGGACTCCTTGACCTCGGCGCGGTGGACGTCGTCCTCGAGGCGGTTCTCGTTCTCGAGGTGGCGGTGCACCTCGTCCTCGACGAGCTTCTCGGGCACGGGGATCTCGACGCCCTCGAGGAGCTTGTCGACGATCTGGTCGCGGGCCTGGGTGACCTGGCCGAAGACCTTGGACTTGCCGACCTGCGTCTTGAGGTCCGCGCGGAGCTCGTCGATGGTGTCGAACTCGCTGGCGATCTGCGCGAAGTCGTCGTCGGCCTCGGGCAGCTCGCGCTCCTTGACGGACTGGACGGTGACGGCGATCTCGGCCGTCTCGCCCTCGTTGTCGCCGCCGAGCAGCTTCGACTCGAAGGTTGTGCTCTCGCCGGCGGTGAGGGACTCGAGCGCCTCGTCGATGCCGTCGATGAGGTCGCCGGAGCCGAGCTCGTAGGAGATGCCGCTCGCGGTGTCGACGGCGTTGCCGGCGATGGTGGCGGTGAGGTCGATCTGGACGAAGTCGCCCGTCTTCGCGGGGCGGTCGACCGTGATCAGCGTGCCGAAGCGGCTGCGCAGGTTGTCGAGCTCGGTGCCGACCTCATCGTCGGTGACCTCCACGGAGTCCACGGTGAGCTCGAGGCCCTCGTAGGCGGGCAGGTCGAACTCGGGACGGACGTCGACCTCGATCTCGAGGAGCAGGTCGCCGGTGCCGTCCTTCGAGGGCCACTCCTTGACGTCCGCCTCGGGGCGGCCGAGGGGGCGGATGTCCGTCTCCTTGACGGCGGCCTGGTAGAAGCCGTCCATGCCGTCGTTGACCGCGTGCTCGAGCACGGCCTCGCGGCCGACGCGCTGGTCGATGATGGGCGGCGGCACCTTGCCCTTGCGGAAGCCGGGGATGGCGACCTGCTCGGCGATGTGGCCGTAAGCGTGGTCGATGTGCGGCTTCAGGTCTTCGGGGGTGGCAGAGATCGCGAGCTTGACGCGCGTGGGGCTCAGCTTTTCGACCGTGGTCTTCACGTGTGGAGTTCTCCTGTAATCGCGGTACGCGCCTCGGCTGAGACGGCATTTCGTCGTCGGGGATGTGGTCGGGGCGACAGGACTCGAACCTGCGGTCTTCCGCTCCCAAAGCGGACGCGCTAGCCACTACGCTACGCCCCGGCTGCCACGCATTCCCTCGGTCGAGGCGGGCCCCGCGTGCCTCGACGTGCAGGCGCGCGGAAGCCGATCCGACCGTGGCACAGCCTATCCGACTCGTGCCGGGCGCTGGTCACCGGCGGCGGGCGGCTGCGCTACGCTGGATCCCGCGCATCCGGCGCACGGCCCCTCGGGGGCGGTGGTGCCGGGCATCGCGGGGATGTAGCTCAATGGTAGAGCCTCAGTCTTCCAAACTGATCACGCGGGTTCGATTCCCGTCATCCCCTCCACCGCGGTCACGCCGCTCCTCCCCAGCACCGTCGACTCGCGCCCCTCCCCCGTTCGGGGAGGCCCGATGCGCCCCGCCCGTCGAGCCGGTAGCTTCCTGCTCCGTGGATAGCCTGAGAGCTTCCGCAACGGGCGAGTTCGGGGGGCTGCATGGTCGAGGACGACGCACGGGGACAGCGGACCGGCGGCGCCCCCTGGCCGGCGCGAGCCGAGGACCTCCTGCGCACGGACCTGTGCCCGGCCTGCTTCGCGCCGCTGGGCGCGCTGGTATGCGGGCGCTGCGGGCTGGACGTCCGGGCCCCCGATGCAGCCGCCGTGCTGGAGGCGTCCCACCGCGTCGTGGACGCGGTGGCGGAGCGGGAGCGGCTCGTCGACGGCATGCGGCGCTGGAGCCGAGCCGCCGCGCCTCTCCGCGAGACCGTGGCCGCTCCCGCTCTGCGGCCCGTCGGGGACGCCGCCGCTCCGCCGCGGCCCGTCGAGCGGCCGTCGGTGCCCGCTCCCGCCCCTGCCGCGTCCACCGCTCCTCCTGAGCCGGTCGGGCCCCGTGCCGTCTCCGATCCCTCCGACTCCGCACAGGAGGACATCGGGATTCGGACCGCCGTGCGTCCCCCGATCGCGCGCGCGGCACCGCGGCACCGCATCAGCGTCCCGGCCGTCCTGCTCGCCGTCGGCGTCGTGCTGCTCTCGGTCGCCGCCGTGTTCTACGTCGTCTACGCCTTCGTCACCTACGGGCTCGTCGTGCGGGCGGCGATCACCGCGGCCGTCACCCTCGCCGCCCTCGCGGCCGCCGGAGTCCTGGCCCGGCGGCGGCTCCCCGGCACCGCGGAGGCCGTCGGCGCCGTCGGCGTCGTGCTGCTGCACCTCGACGTCTGGGCCGTGCGGTCCTACGACCTCGCGGGCGCCGCGTCGAACGACCCCTTCGTCCACTTCGGCGTCGGCACGCTCATCGTCTCGGCGGCGCTCCTCGCCCTCCGGCCACTGTTGCGGATCCGCGCGGCGGGCATCGCCGGATGGGCCGGCCTCACCGTCGCCGCCGGCCTCCTGGTCGGCGCCGTCCCCTCCGCGGACACCGGGACCCGCACCGCGCTCGCCCTGGCGGCGGCGTCCGCCGTGGCCCTCGTGCACGCGGCTCCGCGCTCGGGTGCCGCCGCGCTGCCCGACGCCCTCGAGCGTCGGATCCTCCGGGTCGTCGGCGTCGTCGGCGCGACGGCGGCGCTCGTGGCCGGCGCCGCCAGCGCCGTCGACCCCGACTCCGTCCCCGCACTCCCGCTCCTCGTCGCGGCCGTCGCCAGCGGCGCCCACGCGTGGGCGCTCGCGCGATCGGCGTCCGGCGCCGAACACGGCCACGACGAGGCGGTGGCCGAGGCCGCATCGCTGGGGAGCGACGTGGACGCCGGCCCGCCTCAGCCTCTAGCCGAGGCCAGGAGGATCGTCGCGGACGCAGCACCCGAGGCGGCCGACGCCGCGACGTCCGCGTGGGATCCGCTGCGCGTGCTCGCCGCCGCGGTCGCGGGCGTGGGAGCGGCGGCCGCCCTCCCGGTCACGGCGCTCACGGGTGGATCCGCGCTCCTCACCTTCTGCGCGCAGCTCGTGGCCGCCGCGTTCGTGTCCGCGGCCCTCGACGTGGCCGCGCGTCGCCTTCACGACCCCGTCCTCGCCGCCACCGCCCGGATCGCCGCGATCTCCGCCCTCGTGGTGACGGTCCTCGCCGGCCTGCCCGCTGCGTTCGCGGGCTCCGGTGGGATCACGGCCGTGCTCGTCGTGGGCATCCCGCCGTGGGGGCACGGCCCGCTGGATGACGCAGTGGCCGTCCTCGGGCGCACGAGCGTCGTCCTCGACCTCGTCGACGACGTCCGCGCGGCGGCGCTGGCCCTCGTCGCGGTGTGGATCCTCGCCGTCGTCGCCGCCGTCGCCGGCCGACGCCTGCGGGAACGCCGCGGGCTCCTCGCCTTGGCCGGGGTCGCCGCCCTGGTCGCCGCGATCCCCGCCCTCGGACCCGTCGCCGTCGTGGCCGGTGCGTACCTCGTCCTCTCCGCGGGGGCGCTCACCTGGCGCCTCTCCCCGCGGGGCACGGCGTCCGCCGCGCACGAACGCGTCGACGACACTCTCGCGCGGATCCACGCGGATCCGCAGGCGGACGCGCGCATCGAGGCCCACGCGCTCGACGCCCCGTCCGGACCGGTGGGGACGGGGTCGGGCTCCCCCGCCGCCGCGGCAGCCGCCCGCCCCGCCCGCCTGCCCGAGCGTCTGCCCGTGGTCCCAGCGGCCCCGCTCGTGACGCTGTCGCTCGCGGCGGGCGCACTCGCGTGGGCCGCGTCGTGGGCGAGCACGGGAACCTGGTGGGCGGTCAGCCCGCTCGTCGTCCTACTGCTCGTCGTCGGATCCCGTGCCGCGCGGACCGAGGACGCGGCGCGCTTCGCCGCCGCGGCGGCCGCGCTGGTGGGCCTCGTCGCCGCCGGCGGCCTCGCGCCGTCCCTCGTCGACGCGCGCGTCATCGAGGAGACGCCCTGGTCGAGCCCGCTCGACGCGGCCGCGGATCCGGTCGTGCTCCTCCTGCTGGCCTCCGCGCTGGTCGTCCTCGTCTCCGGCGTCCTCCCGGGGCGACCGGGCGTGCGACGACGCGCGCTGCTCGCGACCGTGCTGCTCCCCGGGGGCCTCACATCGGTCACCGTCGCGGTCGTCGGGGCGGATCGCGTGGGCGGCGTGCTGACCGGATCGCCCGTCTGGTCCATCGCGGCCCAGGTCGTCCTCGTCGTCGGCCTCGTCGCGTGGACCGTCGGCGGCCTCCGGCGCGTCGCCCTTCCCGCGCGTGCGCCCGGTCCGGAGGCGCAGCCCGCCGTCCCCCGACCCGCCGGGACCACGGCGCTCCGCCGATGGCGGCTCACGACCGCGGGCCTCGTCGCTCCGGCGCTGCTGCTCGCGGTGCTCACCGCCGGCGCCCTCGTCGAGCGCGGCGCCACGCCCCACGGCGCGGTCCCCGCCGGGGTCGCCCTCCTCGTCGTCACGGCCGCCCTGCTCGCGTACCGGCAGGTCTCCCCCGCACTGCGCGTCGCCCTCGACGTCGGTGCGGTCGTGGTGGCGGGCGGAGCGCTGCTCGCGGCCGTCTCCTTCGACCCGTCGCGCGCGGGACGGGAGCTCCTGTGGATCCCGCTGCTCGTCCTGGCGGCCACGGCCCTCGTCCTCTCGTACGCCCACGACGGGCTGCTCGTGTCCCGCAGCGTCCGCCGCGCATGGGGGTGGACGGCGCTCAGTACGGGGATCGCGGCGCTGTGGTCACGGCTGCTCGCGGTCGGCGCGACCACGTCCGAGGCCTACTGGCTGCCCGTCGCGGGCGCCCTGCTCCTGGTGGCGGCGCTCATGCACCGCGCGGCGGTCCGCGTCGACGACGGAGGGACGACGCCACCGGCCGGGCCGCGCGTCCGTCGTGGTGTCACGGCGCTCACCCTCGCTGGGATCCTGACGGCAGTGCTGCCGCTCGCCGCCGTCGGTCGCCCCGACGACGTGCTCCGGCCGTCCCTCCTCATCGGCATCTGCGCGGCCCTCGCGCTCACCGCCGCCGCCGCCCTCCGTCGCGCGCCGTCCCCCGTGCGCCCGCTGGTGCGCGCGGTCGTGATCGGCGGCGGCAGCGGGATCCTGGCCGTGGGCGGCATCCGAGCGCTCCGCCTCGCCGGCGGCCACGTCGACCGGACGCCGGCCGTCGACCTCCAGCTGACGATCACGGCGGTGCTCCTCATCGGGATCGGGGCCCTCGTCCTCCGCGGCTCCCGCGGCCCGGAGGACGCCCGCGTCGCCGCATCCGCCTGGACGGCGACGACCGCGCTCGTGAGCGTCGTCATGCTCGCGTCGGTGGGCATCGGCGACGGCGTCATCCGGCCTCTCGTCGGGAGCGTGGTGCTCGTCGCGGGAGCCGGGGTGCTCCTCGTGCTGCGGTCCGTGCACCGACGGGTGCTCGCGGCCTCCGCAGCGGTCGCGTTGCTCGGCGCCGTGGTGGTGGCGCTGCTCGCCTGGCGCGGCGGCTACACGCCCCTGGAGCCCGCCGCGCTCGCCGTGCCGGCGATCGTCGCCGTGCTCGCCGCTGCGGTCGGTGCCGCAGACCGCCTCCGGAACCCGGCTCCCGACCACGTCCCGGCATCCGCGTCGAGTCCGGCCGACCGCATCCTGCGGCACGCCGCCGATGCCGCGGCGGGCGTGCTCGTGGTCGGCACCGTCCTCGTCGGCGCGGCCTCCGACGCGGCCGGGCTCCCCGTCGCCCTCCTCCTCTCGGGCGTGACCGCGCTCCTCGTGTCCTCGGGCCCGGGGTCGCGCATGCGGCGCCACGTCGGTTGGGTCGCGCTCGCTCTCGGCTCCGCCGCCCTGTGGGTGGCGCTCGGCCGAGGCCGCGTCGACGCGGTCGAGCCGTACGTCCTCCCGCCAGCGGGGGTGCTGCTCATGGTGGCCGCGCTCCTCCATCGCGGGCTGCCCGCTCGACGGCGTCCTGACGGGCCCCGGGCATCCGGCGCGGCGCCCGTCCTCCTCGGCGCCCTGCTCCTCGCGGCCCTGCCCACGGCCGTCGCGTCGTGGACCGGGACGCCCGTCCGCGCCCTCGTGCTCGGCGGCGCCGCCGGCGCCGTCCTGCTGCTCGCCGCCGCCGCTCTGCGTCGCTCGGACGCCGCATCCCCGACGCGGTCGCTCCTCCTCGCGACGGGAGCGGCTGCCGGTCTCGCCGTCCCGGTCGTCGGCTTCGGGCGCGCCGTCGCTCAGCTCGACGCGCACGAACCAGCCACGTTCGCCCGCACGGACCTCTGGACGCTCACCGCGGCCCTCGTCCTCGTGCTCGCCGTCGCCCTCCTGCCCGCCCGTGCGTCGGGCCGCACCCGCAGCAGCGGGGACGCGGGCGCCTCGCCGGTCGCATCGACCGGTCACGCCGGGGACCCGGACGCAGCGGGGAGCGCGGCGGTCGGGATCCGCGGATCCGCCGACGCCCTGCTCCACGCCGCGCCCCGCATCATCGCGCTGGTCGCGCTCGCGGGCGTGGGCGCGGTGGGGACCGCCGGGATCCTCCGCGCCCACGCCGAGTGGATGGACGGGGTCGGCCCGCGCTCCGCCCTCCTGGTCACCCTGGTCGCCGCGCTCCACGTCGCCTGCTCGCCGTCGGTCGTGACGGCCGCGGCGGACACGTCGGCAGCGGCGCCGGCAGCAGCAGCAGCAGCGGCCTCCACGACGGAGGCACGCCCCGCCGGTGGGCCCGCCGCCGCTCCCCCGCTGCAGGACCGCGTCCTCGCGGTCGCGGCACTCGTCGTCGGCGGGCTGGTCGCCGCGGCCCTCGTCGCCGTGGGAGCGGCGGAGCCGGTCGAGAGCGTCACGGTGCCGATCGCCGCGGCGCTCCTCGTCGTGGGCTCGCGGCGCCTGATCCGCGACGCGTCGGCCGGCAGCATGCGGCACCTGGGCCCGGGACTCCTCGTCCTGCTCGTCCCGCCGCTGGTCGCCGACCTCGGCCCCAGCCCGGCCTGGCGCATCGTCGGCCTCGGGATCCTCGCGCTCGCGACCCTGCTCGCCGGAGCCCGCCTGAGGCTCCGCGCGCCCTTCCTCATCGGCGCCGGCGTCCTGCTGGTGCACGCGGTCGCGCAGCTGTGGCCGTGGATCCGGGAGGCCTCCGCCACCGTCCCCTGGTGGGCCTGGGCGGGCGTCGGCGGCGTCGTGCTCATCGCCGTGGCGGCGCGGTACGAGCGGCGGATCCGCGACGTCAAGGAGGTGGCGGCGCGCGTCTCGGCGCTCCGGTGACCGCGCTCCGCCGATGCCCGCCGATCCGCGCCGATCCGCGCCGGCGACCGGTAAGCCATGCCTCAGCTTGCTTGCGGGCGGCGGCAGGATGCGCGAGATTGACGGCATCGTCCGCAGCCCGCAGACCGTCCCCGACGCTCGAGGAGAGAACCCATGACCGACACCGTCCACGTCCCCACCAGCTCCGCATCGGCCGACGTCGCCGCCGGCGTGGCGCAGTTCCTCAGCCCCGTCGTCGTCAACCTCCAGGCCCTCGCCGTCAACGGCAAGCAGGCGCACTGGCACGTCCGCGGCGCCAACTTCATCGGCGTCCACGAGTTCCTCGACGTCCTCGTCTCCCACGCGCAGGGCTGGGCCGACACGGCCGCCGAGCGCGTCGTCGCCCTCGGCCTGCCGATCGACGCCCGCATCGAGACGATCGCCGCCTCCACCACGACCGCGCCGCTCACGCCGGGCTTCCGCCAGTCGAGCGCGACCATCGCCGAGGTCATAGCGCAGATCGACGCGACGATGGACCTCATCAACCGCGCCGTGCAGGAGCTCGGCGAGATCGACGTCAACAGCCAGGACGTCGCCATCGAGATCGCCCGCGGGCTCGAGAAGGACCGCTGGTTCCTCTTCGCCCACATCAGCGAGTAGCGCCGGCCGCAGCACCCGTAGCGACGGTCGAGGGGCCCGGATCCGATCGGATCCGGGCCCCTCCGTCGCGTCAGCGCTCCGTCAGGCCTGGCAGTACGGGCACCAGTAGAGCTTCCGTCCGGCGGCCTCCTCCATGACGATGTTCGTGCCGCACACCCGGCACGGCAGCCCCTCGCGGTGGTACACCCAGTGGCGGTCCGCGCGGTTGCGGAGCGCGGCCTCGAGCTTCTTCCCGCGCAGCCCGTCCATGGTCATCATCTGGCCGACCTCGACGCCCTTCCGCAGCAGCTTCGACCAGTCCCTCCAGAGCCCCCGGACCACGTCCTCGGGCACGTCGCGACCCGGCGTGTGCGGGTTCTGGCGGGCGCGGAACAGGAGCTCGGCCCGGTACACGTTGCCGATCCCGCTGACCACCGCCTGGTCCATGAGCAGCAGGCCGACGGCGGTCGGCTTCCTGCGGACGGTCGCCGTGAAGCGGTCCTCGGAGCGCTTGCCGCCGTCGACGAGGGGATCCGGGCCCAGCTTGTCGATCGCCTGCTGCACCTCCTCGGGGCTGGCCACGACGCACGCGGTCGGGCCGCGGAGATCCGCGACGGCGCGCTCGGTCAGGAGCCGCACGCGCACCTGCCCCACGGGCTCGGGAGGCCAGGCCCCCGCGGAGAACGGGTCGTGCACCTTCTCCTGCTCCGCCATGCGGAGCCGTGCGCGGCGGGGCGCGCCGATGCTCGCGAGCGAGTCCTCCGCCGCCGTGTCCACGGGCGCGTCGTCGACCCGGTCGTCCACGGGCACGTCCCCGCGCATGCCGTTCTGCCCCATCCGGTTGAGCGTCGTGACGTCGCCCGCGAAGTCCCACGCGCCGTAGAGGCCGAGGTGCACGCGGAGCCAGACGCCGCCGTCGAACTCGAGGAACATCTGCTTGCCGACGGCCTTCGCCGCGATCAGCCGGCGGCCGTCGAGCACGGCCGCGCCCTCCGCGAAGCGGCCCTGCGGGGAGGACGCCTGCACCACGTCGCCCACGAAGTGCGCCTCGAACTGCTTCGCGATCCGGTGGATCGAATGCCCCTCGGGCACGGCGGCCTAGTCGGTGACGGGGTGACCGGCGATGGCCCCCGTCGTCTCGTACTCGGCGAGCTGCGCGATGCGGCGCGCGTGCCGCTCCTCGGCGGAGAACGGCTCGGCGATGAAGGCGTCGATGAAGGCCGTGGCCTCCTCGACGGTGTGCTGGCGGGCGCCGATGGAGATCACGTTGGCGTCGTTGTGCTGGCGCGCGAGCACGGCGGTCGACAGGTTCCACACGAGCGCCGCGCGGACGCCCTCGACCTTGTTCGCGGCGATCTGCTCGCCGTTGCCGGACCCGCCGAAGACCACGCCGAGCGCCGTGGTGCCGCCGCGCTGGTCGGCGACGACGGCCCGCGCCGCCCGGATGCAGAACGACGGGTAGTCGTCGAGCGCGTCGTACGAGGTGGGCCCGTGGTCGACGACCTCGTGGCCCGCGGCCCCCAGATGATCGGCGAGGAACCTCGAGAAGTCGAGGCCCGCGTGATCGGTCGCGATGTGGATGCGCATCGTGCACTCCTCCTGCCGCGCGTCGCGGCGTCGTGCCCGCGGCGCGGGCGGTGCCGGGCGCACCGCGGCCGGGCACCCGCGGGTGCCCGGCCGCCGCGCACGCGACGGGAAAGGGTCAGTCGAAGATCGGGCCCACGGTGCGCGAGCGCTTGATCTCGAAGAATCCGGGGTACGCGGCGACGGCGACGACGCCGTCCCACAGCTCGACGGCCTCCTCGCCCTTCGGCGCGGGCGAGATGACGGGGCCGAAGAACGCGACGCCGTCGACGGAGATGACGGGCGTGCCGACGTCCTGGCCGACGCGCTCGATGCCGTCGAAGTGGCTGGCGCGCATCGGCTCGTCGTAGCGGTCGGTGCGGCTGGTCTCGGCGAGCTCGGCGGGGAGGCCGAGCTCGGCGAGGACCTCGGGGATCACGACGTCGGCGTCCTTCTGGTCGCGCAGGTGGATCCGCGTGCCGAGCGCGTCGTACAGCGGCTTGACGTGCTCGGCGCCGTGCTCGGCCTCGACGGCGGCCACGAGGCGCGTGAAGCGGAGCGCGCGCGGGAGGAACTCGGCGAAGTGCGGGTCGTCGGCCTTGTCCTCGTTGAGGACGGCGAGGCTCATCACGCGCCAGGTGATGTCGAGGTCGCGGTGGCGGGCGACCTCGTCGACCCAGCGGGACGTCATCCACGCCCAGGGGCAGGACGGGTCGAACCAGAACTCGACGGCGGTGGTGCGGGGGCTGCTCTGAACGTCGGACATGCCGCAAGCCTAGGTCAGCCGACGCAATAGGATCGGCTCCGAAAGCGGCGCATCTCCGCCCGCGCACCCGCGGTCCCGACCGCCCGGTGCGCCCTCCCGCGAGGCGCGTCCGCACGCACGGCCCACCCACCTCACGGACGAGCAGGAGCACCATGCCAGGAGAGAACCTCACCCGCGCCGAGGCCGAGGAGCGCGCCGCGCTGCTGGCCGTGTCCGAGTACGACGTGACGCTCGACCTCACGCGCGGCGCGGAGGTGTTCGGATCCACCACGACCGTGCGCTTCACCGCCACGGCAGGCGCGTCCACGTTCATCGACGCGATCACCCGCACCGTGCACGCCGTGACCCTCAACGGCCGCGAGCTCGACCCGGCGGACGTCAGCGACGGCGTGCGGATCCGCCTCGACGACCTCGCGCAGGAGAACGAGCTGACGGTCGTCGCCGACGCCATGTACACGAACACCGGCGAGGGCCTGCACCGCTTCGTGGATCCCGTGGACGACGAGGTCTACCTCTACTCGCAGTTCGAGGTCCCCGACTCCCGCCGCATGTTCGCGGTGTTCGAGCAGCCCGACCTCAAGGCCGTCTTCCGCTTCACGGTCACCGCGCCCGCGCACTGGGAGGTCGTCTCGAACTCCCCCACGCCCGAGCCGACCGCGGCCGCCGACGGCGCGTCCACCTGGACGTTCGAGCCGACGCTGCGCATGTCGAGCTACATCACGGCCCTCATCGCGGGCCCCTACGGCGTCGTCCGCAGCGAGCTGACCTCGAGCGACGGCCGCACGATCCCGCTCGGCGTCTTCGCCCGCAAGTCGCTCATGGAGCACCTCGACGCCGACTACGTGTTCGAGAAGACCCGCGAGGGCTTCGCGTTCTACGAGGAGCGCTTCGCGTACCCCTACCCGTTCCCCAAGTACGACCAGCTCTTCGTCCCCGAGTTCAACGCGGGGGCGATGGAGAACGCGGGCGCCGTCACGTTCGTCGAGAGCTACGTGTTCCGCTCCAAGGTCACCGACGCGGTGAAGGAGCGCCGGGTCACGACGATCCTGCACGAGCTCGCGCACATGTGGTTCGGCGACCTCGTCACGATGAGGTGGTGGGACGACCTGTGGCTCAACGAGTCCTTCGCCACATACATCTCCACGCTCGCGACCGCCGAGGGCACCGAGTGGACGGGCGCCTGGACCACGTTCAACGCCGGCGAGAAGTCCTGGGCGTACAACCAGGACCAGCTGCCGAGCACGCACCCGGTCTACGCGACCATCAACGACCTGGAGGACGTGCAGGTCAACTTCGACGGCATCACGTACGCCAAGGGCGCCTCGGTCCTCCGCCAGCTCGTCGCCTACGTCGGCCAGGACGAGTTCCTCGCGGGCGTCGCGGCGTACTTCCAGCGCCACGCGTTCGGCAACTCGACGCTCCGCGACTTCACCTCGGAGCTCGAGGGCACGAGCGGCCGCGACCTCGAGCGCTGGACCGACCTGTGGCTGAAGACCTCGGGCGTGAACACGCTGCGCCCCGAGATCGCGACGGACGAGGACGGGGTGATCACGTCGTTCTCGGTGCTGCAGGAGGCGGCCGCCGACTACCCGACCCTCCGGCCGCACCGCCTGGCCATCGGCTTCTACGAACTGCGCGACGCGAAGCTCGTCCGCACGGATCGGTTCGAGCTCGACGTCGACGGCGACCGAACCGACGTCGCCGAGCTCGTCGGCCGCCAGCGCCCGGCGCTCGTGCTGCTCAACGACGACGACCTGACCTACGCGAAGGTCCGGCTGGATCCCGCGTCGCTCGAGGTCGCGATGCGCCACCTGGCGGCGTTCGACGACTCGCTCGCCCGCTCGCTCGTCTTCGCCTCGGTGTGGGACGCGACGCGCGACGGCGAGATCCGCGCCCGCGACTACGCGCGCCTGGTGCTCGACAACATCGCGACCGAGGACGAGTCCACGGCCCTCCGCTACGCGCTGGCGCAGCTGACCGTCGCGGCGACCACCTACTCGGCGCCCGACCACCGCGCCGAGCTGCTCGCGACGGTCGCGTCCGAGCTGTGGGCGCTCACCGCGCAGGCGGCCCCCGGATCCGACAACCAGTTCCAGTTCCTGCGCACCTTCGCGCAGGTCGCCCAGGAGCCGGCGCAGCTGGATCACGTGCAGGCGCTCCTCGACGGCACCGAGACGCTGGAGGGCGTCGAGGTCGACGCGGATCTCCGCTGGGAGCTGCTGACCGCGCTCGTCGCGGGCGGTCGCGCGGGCACCGCCGAGATCGACCGGGCCCTCGCCGCCGACCGCACGGCGACCGGCGCGCAGTCCGCGGCGCAGGCCCGCGCGGCGCTCCCCACCGCCGAGGGCAAGCAGGCCGCGTGGGCGTCCGTGTGGGAGGCCGACACGGAGCCGAACACGATCGTCCGCACGACCGGCCTGGGCTTCCGCCGCGCGGCGGACGTCGAGCTGCTGCGCCCGTACGTCGGCGCGTACTTCGACGCTCTGCAGGGCGTCTGGGAGTCGCGGAGCTACGCCATCGCGGCGGCGCTCATCGGCGGGTTCTACCCGTCGCCGCTCGCCGACGAGGAGCTGCGCGACGCGACCGTCGCGTGGCTGGACGCGAACCCCGAGCCGCCGGCCCTCCGCCGCCTCGTCAGCGAGCTGCTGTCGGGCGTCGAGCGGGCGCTCCGGGCGCAGGCGAAGGACGCCGAGTAGCCACCGCTCCACCCGAGGGGGACGGTCGCGCCCGCGGCCGTCCCCCTCGTCGTCCCGCCGGCCGCACCTGCGCACGGACCCAGGGCCGGCCGGGGACGCCGCCGGTACACTCGGCCGGATGACCTCCCCTCTCCTGATCCCCGTCGGAAGCGCGCCGCGATGGACCTGAGCATGGTGTGCTGCGGCGACGGCTCGTTCTTCTCCACCTGGGGCGACCTGATCAAGATCGTGTCCTACATCGTCGGCGGCCTGCTGCTGCGGTGGATCCTGCTGGTCGTCATCCGCAACACGGTCTCCCAGATCGTGTCGGGGGTGAAGAAGCGGCAGAACGTCGACGACACGCAGTCGATCCAGTCCTCCCCGCTGACCGCCGTGCGCGTCGTCCAGCGCACCCGCACCCTGGGCAGCGTCCTCAGCAACATCACCACGGTCGTGATCGTGATCATCGTGCTGGCGCTGGTCGTCGACACGGCGCAGCCCGGGATCCTCACCTCCCTCGCCCTCCTCACCGCCGCCCTCGGCGCGGGCCTGGGCTTCGGCGCGCAGAACATCGTCAAGGACATCCTCAACGGCCTGTTCATGGTGGTGGAGGACCAGCTCGGCGTCGGCGACGTCGTGGACGTGGGCCCCGCCACGGGCGTCGTCGAGACGGTCGGTATCCGCATCACGACGCTCCGCGACGTCAACGGCACGCTCTGGTTCGTGCGCAACGGCGAGATCCTCCGGGTCGGCAACATGTCCCAGGGCTGGGCCCGCGTCGTCATCGACCTCGCCGTCCCCTACGACACCGACGTCCAGGCCGTGCAGGAGCGGATGCTCGCGACCGCGACGGAGCTCGCGTCCACCCCGAAGTGGCGCTCGCGCATCGTCGAGAAGCCCGAGCTCTGGGGCATCGAGTCGGTCGCAGAGTCGGCTGTCGTGATCCGCGTGGTCGTGAAGACCCGCAGCAACGCGCGCGACGACGTCTCCCGCGAGCTCCGCGCCCGGCTGAAGGCCAGCCTCGACGCGATGGGCGTCACCCTCCCGTCCCTCACCGCCGTCGTCCTCACCGGGTTCGACAGCGCGGCGAGCGTGGGCGGTGCGCATCCTCCGCGCACGGCGTCGACGCCCGTGCAGCAGCCCGAGGCACCCGCGCCGAGGAAGCGGGCCGCACGCAAGGCCGCCCAGCGGCCGCCGGCCGCGCGGCTGAGCGCACCGGAGGGCCCCGCGTCGCCCGTCGTCCGCGGCGCCGCCGGGCCCCCGCAGGACCCGCGCGCGACGAGCGTGATCCCGCAGCAGGATCCGGTCCCCGACACCCGACCCGATGGCGAGGACGAGGTCACCGCCACCTGGACCGTGCTCCCCGAGGATCCGGGTCCCGCGGATCAGGCCACCGACGCCGCTCCCCCGAAGCCGCCGCGCGCGCCGCGCCCGCCGCGCAAGCCCGCCACGCCGCCCGAGGAGTCCTGATGGCCGACCTGCTCGCGAGCTCGTTCTACGACGACGTCGGCGGCCGGCCGACGTTCGAGAGGCTGGTCCGGGAGTTCTACCGCGGCGTCGCGGAGGATCCCGTCCTCGTCGCGATGTACCCGGAGGAGGACCTCGAGGGCGCGATCCAGCGCCTCACGGGGTTCCTCGAGCAGTACTGGGGCGGGCCCACGACCTACAGCGACGAGCGCGGCCACCCGCGACTGCGGATGCGGCACATGCCGTTCCGCGTCAACCCGGACGCGCGCGACCGCTGGCTCGCGCACATGCGCGTGGCCGTCGACTCGCTCGACCTGTCGCCGATGCACGAGGCGCAGCTCTGGGACTACCTGGAGCGCGCCGCCCACGCGATGGTCAACACGTTCGACGAGACCTGAGCGGATCCCCGCCCGGGTCGGCGGAGGGCGGCGGCAGCGGCTCCCTAGAGCCGGCGGACCAGCACGTGGCCGCGCGCCGTCGTGAGTCGCGTCCACGGACCCGTGCGGAAGACCGCGGCGGGCGGCTCCTCGTCGTCCGGCGCGGCGTCGGGGGCGGGATCGGGGCCGAGGAAGCCTAGGCTGAAGGCCGCGAAGGCACCCCCGGCGAGGACGTCGGGCGCTCCCTCCACGGGTCGGCCCCACACCTCGCCGCGCACGCGCGCGACGATCTGCTCGCCGATGCCCGACGGCACCGCGGCGGCCACCTCGTCGATGCCCGCCCGCGCGGCGGCGCGGAGCACGGCCACGGGCGCGTCCGCGACGCGCTCCCACCCGGCGCGAGGCGGGGAGATCCCCGCCCATGGCGCCGTGGCGGTGTCCGGCGGCACGAGCACGCCGACGGACTCGCCCGGGGATCCGGTCGCCGGCCCCTCGAGGCGCGCCAGCCGGTCGAGGAGCGCGCGGATCGGCACGACGCTGTCCACGGGCGCCTGGGTCTCGGCCGCGAAGGTGCGGAGGCCGAGCACGGTGGGCGATCGGTCGAGGAGTCCGGCGGGCTGCAGCACCGAGGTGTAGACGGCGAGCACGCCACCGGATCCGATGAGGCGCACGGCCCCGTCGTCGACGCGGGCGGAGCGGCCGAGGAAGGTCTGCAGATCGCCGAGGGCGAGGGCGTCCCGGAGGGCGAAGGAGGGCGTCATGGCGTGTCTAAGCTACTGGATGCGCCCGTGCGATCCGCCGGGCGCCCGGCTGCCCGAAGCCGGACCCGCCAGGCGGAGGACCCATGACCGACCACGCATCCGACATCCCGGACGACGGGCCGCTCGCCGGCCTCCTCACCGCGCTCGACCTCACCGACACGGGCGCCCGCACGAGCGAGGACATCTCCACCGGGCCGTCGCAGTGGATGCCGATGGGCCGCGTCTTTGGCGGCCAGGTGCTCGCGCAGTCCCTCGTCGCGGCCATGCGCACCACGGACGCCGACCGCCGCCCGCACAGCATGCACGGCTACTTCCTCCGGCCCGGCGACGTCACGAAGCCCATCACCTTCTCGGTCGACCGCATCCACGACGGGCGCTCGTTCTCTACCCGCCGAACGCAGGCGTACCAGGACGGCCGCCCGATCCTGTCGATGATCGCCTCGTTCCAGGACGCGGACGAGGGCCTCGAGCACCAGGCGCCCATGCCCGAGGGCATCCCGGAGCCGGAGTCGCTGCCGAGCGCGCGCGACGTGCTCTCCCGCATCGACCACCCCGTCGCCGCGCACTGGGCGAACGACCGCCCCTTCGACATGCGCCACGTCGAGCAGCCCGTCTACTTCGGCGCGGCCCCGGACCGCGTCGCGCACCAGGCCGTGTGGATCCGCGCCATCGGCCGTCTGCCCGACGACCCGGCCGTGCACCTGGCGTCCCTCGCCTACGCGAGCGACTACTCGATCCTCGAGTCCATCTACCGCCGGCACGGCCTCTCCTGGGCGACGCCCGGCATCAAGGCCGCGAGCCTCGACCACGCCATGTGGTTCCATCGCTTCGGCCGCGCCGACGAGTGGATGCTCTACGTGCAGGAGTCCACGAGCGCGCAGGGCGGCCGCGGGCTCTCGCTCGGTCGCATCTACTCGCGCGACGGCGTGCTGCTCGCGAGCGTGGCGCAGGAGGGGATGGTCCGGGTCCCGCTCGCGGACCGCGGCTGACCGGCCGGCTCAGCCGCGTCGGCTGAAGGCGACCGGCTCCTCGACGTAGTCGGCCCACGCGGCGCGCTCGTCGTCCGTGATCCGACGGGGCCTCCCGGTCGCGGAGTCCACCAGCACGATGGTCGTCGTCGCACGGGCGTACAGCGCGGCGGGCTCGACGCCCACGGGGGTCCGCACCTCGTAGCAGGCCTCGAGGCTGGACCCGCCGAGCCGCCCCAGCCACACCTGCACGTCGAGCGGCCGGCGTCCGTAGGAGATGGGCAGCAGGTACTCGATCTCCTGCCGGGCGATCATCGTCATCGTCGCCGCGCCGGCCGTCGCGTCGATGAGCGCCATCCCCGGATCCACGCCGTCGCCGTCGTCGTCACCCCGCCAGAAGGCGCGGACGCGCGCCTCCTCGAGGAGACGGAGGACCTCCACGTTGTTCACGTGGTCGTAGGCGTCGAGGTCGGCCCACCTGAGATGGACCGGGACGTGGACCCGGGTCATGGGATCAGTCGCGCGTGAGCTTGCGGTACGCGGAGCGGTGCGGCTTCGCGGCGTCCGGGCCCAGGCGCTCGATCTTGTTCTGCTCGTAGGACTCGAAGTTGCCCTCGAACCAGTACCAGGCCGCCGGATCCTCCTCCGTGCCCTCGTAGGACAGGATGTGCGTCGCGATCCGGTCGAGGAACCACCGGTCGTGGGTGATGACCACGGCGCAGCCGGGGAACTCGAGGAGCGCGTTCTCGAGGCTGCCGAGCGTCTCGACGTCCAGGTCGTTGGTGGGCTCGTCGAGCAGCAGGAGGTTGCCGCCCTGCTTGAGCGTGAGCGCGAGGTTCAGGCGGTTGCGCTCGCCACCGGAGAGGATGCCGGCCTTCTTCTGCTGGTCCGGCCCCTTGAACCCGAAGGTGGAGACGTAGGCGCGCGCGGGGACCTCCTGCTTGCCGACCTGGATGTAGTCCTGGCCGTCGGAGACGACCTCGAAGAGCGACTTCTCCGGGTCGATGCCGCCGCGGCTCTGGTCGACGTAGGAGATGTCGACGGTGTCGCCGACCTTCAGCTCGCCGGAGTCGAGCGGCTCGAAGCCGACGATGGTCTTGAACAGCGTGGTCTTGCCCACGCCGTTCGGGCCGATCACGCCGACGATGCCGTTGCGCGGCAGCGTGAACGAGAGGTCGTCGATGAGGACGCGCTCGCCGAACTGCTTGTGCAGCTTCTTCGCGTCGATGACCTGCGAGCCGAGCCGGGGGCCGACGGGGATCTGGATCTCCTCGAAGTCCAGCTTCCTCGTGCGCTCCGCCTCGGTCACCATCTCCTCGTAGCGCGCGAGGCGCGCCTTGGACTTGGCCTGGCGGCCCTTGGCGTTGCTGCGGACCCAGTCGAGCTCCTCGGCGAGGCGCTTGGAGAGCTTCGCGTCCTTCTTGCCCTGGACGCTGAGGCGCTCCTGCTTCTTCTCGAGGTAGGTCGAGTAGTTGCCCTCGTACGGGTAGAGGCGACCGCGGTCGACCTCGGCGATCCACTCGGCCACGTGGTCGAGGAAGTACCGGTCGTGGGTCACGGCGAGGACGGCGCCCGGGTACTTGGAGAGGTGCTGCTCGAGCCAGAGCACGCTCTCGGCGTCGAGGTGGTTGGTGGGCTCGTCGAGGAGCAGCAGGTCGGGCTTCTGCAGCAGCAGCTTGCAGAGCGCGACGCGGCGCTTCTCGCCGCCGGAGAGGTTCGCGACGGAGGCGTCTCCCGGCGGGGTGCGGAGCGCGTCCATCGCCTGCTCGAGCTGCGAGTCGAGCTCCCAGCCGTCGGCGGCGTCGATGGCCTCCTGCAGGGTGCCCATCTCGGCGAGCAGGGTGTCGAAGTCGGCGTCGGGCTCGGCCATGGCCGCGGCGATCTCGTTGTAGCGGTCGACCTGCGCCTTGAGCGGGCCGACGCCCTCCTGGACGTTCTCGAGGACGGTCTTCGACTCGTCGAGCTCGGGCTCCTGCATGAGGATGCCGACGGAGTAGCCGGGCGAGAGCTTCGCCTCGCCGTTGCTGGGGGTGTCGAGGCCCGCCATGATCTTGAGGATCGTCGACTTGCCCGCGCCGTTCGGCCCGACGACGCCGATCTTCGCGCCGGGGATGAACGACATGGTGACGTCGTCGAGGATCAGCTTGTCGCCGACCGACTTCCGGGCGCGGACCATCGAGTAGATGTATTCAGCCATGGGAGCGAGTCTATTCAGTGCGGCGGACCCCGGACGCCGCACGTGGACCCCGTCGCCGCGCGCTCACCAGTCGATCGAGCGCGTCTGCCCGACCAGGCAGCGATCCGAGGAGAGCACCGGCTCCACATGGGCGCTGAAGCCGTCCTGCGCCCGCTGCCCGATGAGGCAGCCGTCCTGCAGCCGCACCGACACGAGGATCGAGTCGACGGAGTTGCCGAGGGGCGTGGCGTCGGCGGTGACCTCCATGCGGTCCTTCGGAAAGCCCGCGGCGACGAGCGCGTCCACGAGGGCGCGGCCCTGCGCGTTCGGGTCCGCGGCGACGACGCCTCCCGCGGTCGCCTCGAACGCGGGCAGGTTGCCCTCTGCCGTGCCGTCCGGGTCCACGGGCGCGATGGTGGGCGCGGCCGGCGACGCGCCCGGGTCCACGCCCTCCGTCACGGCGGCGGACGCCGTCGGCTCCGGCGCGGCGGGCGACTGCGTGCAGGCCGAGAGGAGCAGGGCGCCGAGGAGCGCCGGCGCCACGAGGGCGCGGCTGACGCGAATCACGCGGCGGGCTCGTCGGCGCGGGCCTGGTCGCCGTCGCGGTCGGGTGCCGGGGGGATGGCGAGGTCGTCGCCTCGGGCGCTCCCCCGGCCGTCGTCGAGGGAGGATGCGCTCATGCTCGCGAGGATATCCCGTGCGATGGCCTCGAGCTGCGAGGTCTGCTCCGGCGTCAACGGATCGAACACCGTGCGGAGCACCTCCTCGGCGTGTCCCGGGGCCGCGGCCTCGAGGGTCGCGCGGCCCTCGTCGGTGAGCTCCGCGAGCAGGCTCCGGCCGTCGTGCGGCGACCGCGAGCGGCGGACCCACCCCAGCTGCTCCAGCCGGGTCACGGCGTGGGAGGTGCGGCTCGCCGACGCCTGGAGCGCCCGGGCGAGGACGCTCATCGGGAGCGCGCAGCCGTCCGCCTCGGAGAGCCGCACGAGGATCATGTAGTAGGCGTGCGGCATCCCGGAGTCACGGAGGAGCTCGCGCTCGATGCGCTCGCTGACGTGGTTCAGCGCGACGATGACCGTCCGCCAGGCGCGCTGCTGGTCCGGCTCGAGCCACCGGGGGGATCCGCTCATGGTGCGATCCTAGGCTCCGGCGCCGCCGACGACGCGGACCCCGATCGGGCGAGCACCGTCTCCGCCACGAGCTCGACGGCGTCGTCCTCGGGCCGGCCGGCTCGTCGCGGCACGAGATCCCCCACGACGATCACGTCGTCTCCGATCGCGAGGCGCCCCAGCGCCCGGCACGCCCCGGCTCCGGAGCACACGACGAGGAGCGGGGCGTCGGCTACGTCGGCGGGCACGCGCGGCATCTCTCGGCGGTGGGTCGACCCTCGCCCGGAGCGTCCACCGACGAGCAGGCTGGTGACCTCCCAGCCCTCCGTGGTGCGGACGTGACGCGGGGGCCGGACCACGGACCCGTGCAGCGCGACCACCGTCCGGATCGACAGCGACTCCGCTCCACGCTCCGCGCCGTCCACCAGCATGCGTCCCCCGTCCGGCGATCGGTCGACCGCGGACGCAGCATGCGGGACCGCGACG
Source organism: Clavibacter michiganensis (assembly GCF_002151125.1). Classification (GTDB taxonomy): domain Bacteria; phylum Actinomycetota; class Actinomycetes; order Actinomycetales; family Microbacteriaceae; genus Clavibacter; species Clavibacter michiganensis_C. The sequence continues at coordinate 203,420 of NZ_MDJZ01000015.1, read as the reverse complement.
TCGTACCGCCCGCCGCGCGCGGATCGCGGGACCCGTGCCACGCGCCTCCGCTGGGGAGGAGCGGGCGGCGGCTCAGTGCTCGGAGAAGCGGAGGTCGTCGTGGCCGGCCCGGAGGGCGGCCTTCGCGATCTCGAGCGTGGGATAGGTGCCGGCGACGACGCCGCGGTGCAGTGACCGCACCTCGTAGCCGTCCTCGTGCGAGTGGATGGAGGCGATCGCCCCCGTGGCCCCGAAGGCCACCCAGGTCTTGCCCGCCGTCCGCGGGATGCCGCTCGTGGTGCTGGTGGTCGTGCTCGTGCTCGTGCTCGTGCTCGTGGTCATCGACATCGTCGTCGTCCCTCCTGCCCGGGCTCCGTCGCCCGGACGTGCCGATCGTACGCCGACGCCCCGCGGCCGTACAGGCCGCGGGGCGTCGTGGAGCACGTGGATCAGGCGGCGCGCACGTACTGCGCGAACGACTTCCGCACCTTGTTGACCTTGGGCACGGCGACCGCGTTGCAGTAGCCCTGGCCCGGGTTCTTCGCGAAGAAGTCCTGGTGGTAGTCCTCCGCGTCGTACCAGGTGCCGACCGGCTCGATCGTGGTGACGGCGGTGCCGTCCCACAGCTCGCCGGCGCGCGCGATGGCGTCGCGGAACAGCTGCTCCTGCTCCGCGTCGGCCGGGAACATGGCCGAGCGGTACTGCGTGCCGACGTCGGCGCCCTGGCGGTTCAGCTGGCGCGGGTCGTGCAGCGTGAAGAACACGTCGAGGATCACGTCGGCGGGGATGACCTCCTCGTCGAAGACCACCTTCACCGCCTCGGCGTGACCGGTGGCACCCGTGCACACGGCGTCGTAGGAGGGGTGGGCGGTGTGCCCGCCGATGTAGCCGGAGATGACGTCCTGGACGCCGTCGAGCGTGCGGTAGACCGCATCGAGGCACCAGAAGCAGCCGCCGGCGAGGATGAATGTCTGCATGAGAGATGAACCTACTTCCCGTCGACGCGCGCGAGGTCCGCGGTGGTCGACATGGGAGGGAACCGTCATCGGGCGGCTCCCATTCCATGCCCCCTCGATGTCGGTGGTCGCCCGTAGCTTCGGTGACATCGGGACACCGCCGGGCCGGCGGCGCACGGACGGAGGACACCATGCCCAGCATCACCTACACCCCCCTGGCGCGCTCGGCGGCCCAGGTCCGCGAGCTGCACGACGGGCTCCTCCGCGTCACCCGGCCGGACGGCGCCGTGCTGGGGTACGTCGAGCGCATGCACGATCCGCAGGGCGAGCGCTTCCGGGCGAAGCGACTGCGTCGGGACGCGCAGGGGTTCGTGCCCCTCGGCGACTTCTGGGCCCTGCAGGACGCGGTCGACTGCCTGCGGTTCTGAGGCCCGCGGCTGCGGGCGGGTACCCGCGCGACGCGCCCGCGCCGCCTCCCCGTGCGCGACGGGAGCCCGGGGTACGGTCGCCGCATGCAGTGGTGGAATGATCTCCTCGATGCCCTCGCGTCCGAGCGGGGCACGCAGCTCCTCTCCGGCGTCGTCGTCCCCTTCGTCGCCATCGTGGTGGCCGGCGTGCTCGCCGCCCTCATCGCGCGCGGTGCCACGCAGCGGATCCTCACGCGCCACGACCGCGAGGTGAAGGCGGCCGCCATCGGCGTGCTGGTCGATGCCGCGCGCCAGGCGTCCGTCTGGGACGGGCTCACGGCGCAGGAGCGCGTGCTGGCCGACCGCGCCGCCGGCGAGGCCGACATCCGCATCCGTCTGCTGCCCGTCAAGGGCGCTGCCACCGCCGCCACCTGGGCCGCGCACGAGATCACCGAGTTCAAGCGCGGCAGCGGGAGCTTCGGCTTCCAGTTCGACGCGCAGCTCGCCGAGTTCCGCGACCGCATGGTCGAGTGGCAGCACCACCCGGGTCGTGCGCGCAAGATCTTCCAGGGCGACATCAGCCGCTGGCAGTTCGAGGACGACCAGCCCACCGCCGACGCCCCCGCGGCTCAGCCCGACCGACGCCAGGCCGAGCCGACCGCGATCGCTCCCGTCCCGGTGCCGTGGCGCAGCGGAGACGACCAGCCCGCCGCGGAGCGCCGGGTGGAGTCCCCCGACGAGCAGTACAGCCCGCCCGTGCCCTCGTCGGCAGCCGCCAACTCGCGCACCGCGGAGAGCGAGCGCCGCTGACGCCCTCGACCGGACGCGACGACGCCCCGCACCTCTTTCGAGGGGCGGGGCGTCTTGGCGTCCGGTCAGGCCGGGATCATCTCCACCAGTCGTCGAACATGCTCGCGGGGACGCGCCTCTTGTGCTCGGTGCTCGCGTAGCGGGCCTCGATCGCCTCGGCCACCTCGTCGTCGACGTCCCGGCCCTCGAGGAAGTCGTCGATGTCGGCGTACGTGAGGCCGAGGTTCGCCTCGTCGGTCTGGCCGGGGGTGTCGTCGAGGAGGTCGGCGGTGGGGGCCTTGAGGTACAGGCGCTCGGGCGCGCCGAGGTGCTCGAGCAGCGCACGGCCCTGGCGCTTCGTGAGGCCCGTCAGCGGGAGCAGGTCGGCGCCGCCGTCGCCGTACTTCGTGAAGAAGCCCGTGACCGCCTCGGCCGCGTGGTCCGTGCCGATCACCAGCAGTCGGGCCTGGCCGGCCAGCGCGTACTGGGCCACCATGCGCGAGCGCGCCTTGACGTTGCCCTTGGTGAAGTCGGTCATCGCGTGCCCGGCGGAATCGGCGTACTCCGCCTGGAAGCCGTCGACGGCGCGCTTGATGTCGAACACGACGCTCGACTTCGGCTCGATGAAGGAGAGCGCCAGCTGCGCGTCCTCCTCGTCGGCCTGCACGCCGTACGGGAGGCGGACGGCGACGAACTCGGCGAGGAGCCCCTCGGCGGCGAGCTCCTCGATGGCGAGCTGGGCGAGGCGCCCGGCGAGGGACGAGTCCTGCCCGCCGCTGACCCCGAGGACGAAGCCCTCGGCCCCGGTGGACCTGAGGTAGGCCTTGAGGAAGTCGACGCGCTTGCGGACCTCGTCGGCGGGATCGATGGTCGGACGCACCTCGAGGGCGGCGATGATCTGTGACTGGATGTCGCGCATGCGATGAATCTACGGCCGATCGCGCGCATCCGACAGCGGGTCCCCCCGGCGCGACTCGAACGCGCAACCGTCGGATTAGAAGGCCGATGCTCTATCCATTGAGCTACAGGGGGTCGAGACGAGGGTACTACGCGGGGTCCCGGCGGTCCCGGGCGCCCTGGGAGCCGGGCGGCGTCGCCCCGTCCATCGCCCGCACCACCGCCTGCAGCACCTGCGGGGCGGTGGGCACGCCCTCCGCGCGGAGCACCTCGCGGTCGCCGGCGCGCACGATGATCGTGGGCGTGGAGCGGATGCGCTGCTCCTCGGCGAGGTCCGGGTGAGCCGCCACGTCGAGCTCCTCGATCGGGAGCCAGGGCACGAGCCGCCGGACCTCGCCGAGCACTCGGCGGGTCGACTGGCACGGGACGCAGAACAGCGAGGAGAACATCAGGACCCGCACGCCGTCGGCGGCGACGGGCGCCGGCGATCCCGGCGTGCGCTCGTCGGAGGTCAGGAGACGAACGCCGCGACGGCGGCGACGATCGACACGAGGGCGAGGAGCAGGGACACGGACACCAGCACGAGGTGCACCGTGAAGAAGGGGGTGCGGGAGCCGTCCGCGGCGCGAGCGCGCGGGTCCTTCGCGACCCGGTTGAGGAACTGCGGCCAGACGACGACGTTCCAGACGCCGTTGACGATGAGGAGGACGGCGAGGAGGGTGATCACTCCCCCATGGTAGGCGGCGCATCGGGGCGGCCCGGGCCCGCCGATAGGATCGGGGGATGGGCAACAACGCGGACCGGCTGGTGTGGATCGACTGCGAGATGACGGGGCTCGACCTCGCGATCGACGAGCTGGTGGAGGTCGCGGTGGTCGTCACCGACTTCGACCTCGTGCCCGTGGACGACGGCTTCACGATCGTGATCAACCCCGATCCCGCCGCGCTCGCCAACATGGGCGAGTTCGTCACGGAGATGCACCGGTCCTCCGGGCTGCTCGACGAGATCCCCGCCGGGGTGAGCCTCGCCGACGCCGAGTTCGCGGTGCTCGAGTACCTGCTGCAGCACGTGCCGAACGGCGGCAAGGCGCCCATCGCCGGCAACACCATCGGCACCGATCGGGCCTTCCTCGCGAAGTACATGCCGCGGGTGGACGCGCACCTGCACTACCGCAGCGTCGACGTCTCCTCCATCAAGGTCCTCGCCAAGGAGTGGTTCCCCCGGATCTACTTCAACTCCCCCGCCAAGAACGGCGGCCACCGGGCACTCGCCGACATCCTCGAGTCGATCCGCGAGCTCGAGTACTACCGTCGCGCGGCCTTCGTGCCGGCGCCGGGACCCACGTCCGACGACGTGCAGTCCATCGCAGCGGACGTCACGTCCGCGTGGGCCCCGCGGCTGTAGTATCCTCATTCATGGCCGTCCGCGAGAGCGGGATCGGCCGCATGGTGGGCGTAGCTCAGTTGGCAGAGCGCTGGCTTGTGGAGCCGGAAGTCGCGGGTTCGAGCCCCGTCGTCCACCCCACCGGGAAGGGCCGGGATCCGAGAGGGTCCCGGCCCTTCCGTCGTCTCCGGCCCGCCCGGCCGACGGCTCCCCCATCGGCGTGTGGGAGGCTGGATCCGTGCTGCACTGCGATCCGGACGACTTCGAGCGGCTGGTGGTCGACGAGCTGGACGAGCTGCCGGACGAGATGGTCGACGGGCTCGACAACGTCGTGTTCGTGGTCGAGGACCGGCCCGAGGACGGGTCGCTCGACCTGCTCGGCCTCTACGACGGCGTCGCCATGACCGAGCGCGGCCAGTACGGGTTCGGCGAGATGCCGGATCGCATCGTCGTCTACCGCGAGCCGCACCTGCACGAGGCCGAGGACATGGACGCGCTGCGCGACCTCGTCCACGTCACGCTCGTGCACGAGATCGCGCACTTCCACGGCATCGACGACGCACGGCTGCACGAGCTCGGCTGGGCCTGATCCGCCGACGCCCACGCGTCGCCGGCCGGACGCACGACGACCCCGGTCACCGCGTCACGGGCCGGGGTCGTGGACGGGCGCCTCAGGCGCCCGGGAGGACGGGGATCAGAGCTCGAGGGACTCGTCGTCGCCCTCGCCGAGGACGTCGTCGCTGCCGTCGGGCACGAACGTGTAGGTGACGCGCTGCTCGCCGGCGACCTCGGACACCGCGCCCGCGCGGTACTGGAACAGCGACTCCTTGCCCTCCACGGCGGACATCGTGCTGATGGTCTCGTCGTGCTGGCCGTCGACGAGGACGCGGGTCTCGGTGGTGCCCTCGAGGGGGCCGTCGGCGAAGACGGCGAGGTAGCGGACGTCGGACGGTGCGGAATCGGTCATGGCCTCAGGCTACCCGGACGCCGCGACGGCGTCCGTGCGGACGACGGCGTCGGCCAGGGCGCGCGGATCCTCCCGGGCCACGTGCGCGCGCCACTGGGCGTCCCACCGCTCCCACTCGACCGCGAAGGACGCGCCGTCCCGGGCGATGGCGCGGGCCCGGCGGACGGCGTCGTCGGCCTCGACCCAGATGCGGTGCGTGGCGAGGCGCGCGGCGGCGCGAGTGAGGGATCCGCAGCCCTCGACCACGAGCGGGCGCACCGGGTCCAGGTCGTGCCACTCCGCCGGCGCGTCCGCGTGCCAGTCCCAGCGGCGCCAGCGCGGGCGTCCGCCCCGACGCATCTCGGGCAGGACGTGCCGCTCGAGGTGCCGGGACGCCGCCTCGAGGCCGTCCCAGCCGGGGTAGACGTCGTCGAGCCGGAGGAGCTGGGCGCCCGCGGGCAGGTGGGCGTCCGCGTCCCCGTCGCGCACGAGGACGTCGGCGAGGGTCGACTTGCCGGAACCCGACGGGCCGTCGACGAGGACCAGCGCCGGGCGCCGCTCCCGCGGATCAGGCCGCAACGAAGTCCCACGTCCCCGCGGCCACGGCCGCGGTCACCGAGCCGGCGGCGACGAGCACGGCCACGGCGAGCACGAGCGCCTCGCGCCGACCGACCACGCTGGGGCGCGCCCACGTGCGGGCGGTGCTCCCGCCGAAGCCCCGGGCCTCCATCGCGGTCGCCAGCTTGCTGCCGCGCCGGATCGAGAGCACGAGGAGGGCGAAGGCCTGGCCGGCGAACCGGCGGACGCGGCCGCGGTCGGCCACGCCCCGCGCGCGGCGGGCGAGCTCGAGCGAGCGCCAGTCGTCGAGGAGCAGGCCGACGAGCCGGACGCCCGCGAGGGCCCCGAGCACGAAGCGCGACGGCAGCCGCCCGACCTGCGCCAGGCCGTCGGCGAGGTCCGTGGGATCCACGTTCGAGAAGAGGATGAGCGACGCGACGCCGATGGCCAGCACGCGCAGCGTCGTCGCCACCGCCAGCAGCACCGAGCCCTCGCTCACGACCACGAGCAGGAACTGGGCGTAGACGTCGCCGGACGTGCGGCCGTAGAGCAGGATCGTGAGGCCGGCGCCGGGGGCCGCGATCCAGATGGGGATGCCGCGGACGAGGAACGCGCGCGGCCGGATCCCCGCGAAGGGCAGGAGCAGCAGCTCGAGGACGAGCGCCGCGCCGGCCGAGACCACGTCGAGGCTCAGCACGAGGGCGAGCGTCAGCACGAGGGCGGCCGCCAGGCGCGCGACGGGGTTCACCGCGGCGAGGCCGGTCGCGCGGGCGACGGGGACGGCCGCGGCGGGGCCGGCGCTCATCGCACGACCTCGAGGCGGCCGGCCCGGTCCGGGGCGGCGTCGAGGCGGAGGACGTCGTCGGCCAGCGCACGGACGAGGTCCGCGTCGTGGGTGACGGCGAGGACGCCGACGCCCTCGCGGTCGACGAGGTCGGCGAGGAGCTCGACGAGCTCGGCCCACGTCCGGGCGTCCTGCCCGAACGTCGGCTCGTCGAGGACGAGGAGCCGGGGCGCCGTCGCGAGTGCCGTCGCGACGGAGAGGCGCCGCTTCTCGCCGCCGGAGAGGGTGAAGGGGTTGGCCTGCGCGAGGCCGTCGAGGCGCAGGCGGAGGAGCAGCTCGTCCACGCGGCGCGCGGCGTCCGCGGCATCCATGCCCACGGCGCGGGGCCCCACCTCGAGCTCCGCGCGGACGGTGGCGGCGAGGAACTGGTGCTCGGGGTCCTGGAACACGGTCCCGATGCGGGAGGCCAGCTCGCGGGACCGCCAGGCGGCGGGATCCGCGCCGAGCCCGTCGGCGAGGCCCGCCTCCGCGACGACCCGGCCGGACAGCGGGGGCAGCAGGCCGCCGAGGGTCAGCGCGAGCGTGCTCTTGCCTCCGCCGTTCGGCCCGGTGAGCGCGGTGACCCGGCCGGAGGAGAGCGCCGCGTCGATGCCGTCGGCGACGACGGTGCCGCGCGGCCCGCCGCGCCCGACGGCGAGGCCCTCCGCGCGCACGAGCGCGTCCGTCGCGGCCCGCTCCCGCACGGGCGCGGCGGGCTCCCGCCCCGGCACCCAGACGCCGGCGGCGGCGAGCGACGCGCCCTGGTCGCGGAGGACGTCGTCGGGCGCGCCGTCGGCGAGGATCCCGCCGTCGGCGGCGAGCACCACCACCCGGTCGACGAGGTCCTGCCACACCGCGACCCGGTGCTCGATGACCACGAGGGTCGCGCCGGTCCGCTCGACCACGGACTCGACGGCGCGCCGCACCTCGCCGACGCCCTCGGGGTCGAGGTTCGCCGTCGGCTCGTCGAGGAGGAGGAGGCCGGGGCGCATGGCGAGGACCCCGGCGAGGGCGAGGCGCTGCTTCTGGCCGCCGGAGAGCGCGGTCGTGGAGCGGTCGAGGGCGACGTCGAGGCCGACGGCGTCGAGCGCCGCGCGGACGCGGACCCAGATCTCCTCGCGGGGGACGCCGAGGTTCTCGCAGCCGAACGCGACGTCGTCGCCGACGCGGGACAGGATCACCTGCGCGTCCGGGTCCTGCAGCACGAGGCCGGCGCGGCCCCGCCGGGTGGTCGGATCCTGCCCGTCCACGCGCAGCGAGCCGAGGGTCTCCCCCTCGTCGTCACCGCCGAGGACGCCCGCGAGGGCGTGCATGAGCGTGGTCTTGCCCGCACCGGACGCGCCGAGCAGGAGGACGCGCTCCCCCGGCTCGATCGCGAGGTCGACGTCGCGGACGGCCCACGCGCTCCGGCCGGCGTGCCGCCAGCCCCAGCCCTCGGCCCGCACGGAGGCACCGCCCGAGGCCTCGGCCGACGCTTCGGGCCCGCCGAGCCCGACGCGGGATGCGCCGACGGACGCCGGTCGACGATCCGGCCGCCGCACGGTCAGACGCGGGCCGCGGTGTCGCGGCCCGAGGCGAAGCGCGAGAGCGCGCCGGTGCGGGCGAGCGCCCGGGCGACGAGCCAGGAGAGCAGGCCGGCGATGACCGCGCCCGAGACGAGCGCCGCCGTCGTGTAGATCGTGGCGAACAGCGGCGTGGATCCCGGGTAGTAGGTGATGAGGTCGGTGATCGCCATCCCGAGCCCGGCGCCCATGCCCGCGAGCACGGCCACGTAGGCGCGCCAGTTCGCGTAGAGGAAGACGAGGAGCACGAGCTCCGCGCCGAGGCCCTGGGTGAGGCCGGAGAGGAGCGTGCCCACGCCCCAGACGTTGCCGACGAGCATCGACACGAAGGCCGCGAGCAGCTCGCCGTACAGGGCCGCGCCAGGCTTGCGGATCACGATGCCCGTGAGGACGCCCGCGAAGAGCCAGCCGCCGCCCGCGAGGGCCTGCAGACCCGGCAGCAGCGGCTGGAAGAAGCCGCTCACCGGCACGGACGCCGTGTTCCAGAGGACGAAGACGAGGCCGCACGCGACGCCGAGGACGCTGGCGACGACGATGTCGATGACCCGCCAGCGGGCGCGGAGGCCGGAGCGGAGTGCGCGCGGGCCGGTGTCGGGGGCGCCGGACGGGGCGGATGCGGTGGAGGAGGGTGATGCGGTCATTGACGTGCCCTTCGAAGGAGTGGAAGAGGGCACGGGTGCGAGATGGAAGCCTCCCTGCGCTGGCATGATCCAGATCAGGTTCGACGGTCGAAGATTGGTGATCTTCCTCTCAGCCCGGCTCACCGGACTCCCGTGTTCACGGTGAGCCTAGCGCGCGGTCGACGCGCCCGGGGCGCAGGGCGCGAGCACGGCCCCGGACGCACGGGAGCGCGGGTGCCCGCGGGCACCCGCGCTCCGCGGTGGTCGTGAAAGGAGGGCTACTTGAGCGTCTTGATGAGCTTGACGAGGACCTTGCCCGAGATCCAGATGACGGGCGTGGCCACCGGGAGCAGCGCGATGACGTTGGGCTGGAAGCGCACCTCGCCGTCGGTGGCGACGTAGGCGCCGATCGGCCACGTGGCGCCGCCCCCGCCGCCGCCGCCCGCGACGTTGCCCTCGGAGTCGGGGAGGTCGCTGCCCCCGCCGAAGCCGTACCAGGCGAATGCCACGGGCACGATGGTCGAGCCGTCGATGTCGAGGGGGTCGCCGTAGACCGTCCCCACTCCGGCGTTCTTCACGTTCTCTGCGAGCTGTGCGACGAGGTTGGTCATGCGTCCCACCGTACCCCGCGACGCCCGATGGATGCGGGGCGATCCGGGTCCTCACGGTACCCTCGCCCCTGGTGCGTCGCTGCGTCGCATCCGGCCTCCCTGCCGCTGCGGCCACGCGGATCCACCGCCTGCCCCGCCCCCGACGGACCCCGTGCACGCACCCCCGCGCGCCGTCGGCGGACGAGTCGACCCAACTGGAGGACCACTTGAAGACCTGGCCCGGAAACCCCTACCCGCTCGGCGCGACCTTCGACGGGAGCGGCACGAACTTCGCGCTCTTCAGCGAGGTGGCCGAGAAGGTGCAGCTGTGCCTCATCGAGGAGGACGGCACTGAGACCCGCGTCGACGTCACCGAGGTCGACGCCCACGTCTGGCACTGCTACCTCCCGCACGTGCAGCCGGGACAGCGCTACGGCTACCGCGTCACCGGGCCGTACGAGCCCGAGGACGGCCACAGGTCGAACCCCGCGAAGCTGCTGCTGGATCCGTACGCCAAGGCCACCTGCGGCGAGTTCGACTGGCACCCGTCGCTGTTCGCCTACGAGTTCGGCGACCCGTCCAGCCGCAACGACGAGGACTCGGGCCCGCACATGATGCTCGGCGTCGTGGTCAACCCGTTCTTCGACTGGGACGGCGACCGCCTCCCCCGCACCCCCTACAGCGAGACCGTCGTCTACGAGGCGCACGTCAAGGGCCTCACGCAGCTCAACCCGCGGATCCCCGAGGAGCTGCGCGGCACCTACGCCGGCATCGCGCACCCCGCGGTCATCGACCACCTCCAGAAGCTCGGCGTGACGGCCATCGAGCTCATGGCCGTGCACCAGTTCGTGCAAGACAACACGCTGCTCGAGAAGGGCCTCCGCAACTACTGGGGCTACAACACCATCGGGTTCTTCGCGCCGCACAACGCCTACTCGTCCACGGGCGAGCTCGGCCAGCAGGTGCAGGAGTTCAAGTCCATGGTGCGCGCGCTGCACTCCGCCGGCATCGAGGTCATCCTCGACGTGGTCTACAACCACACCGCCGAGGGCAACCACCTCGGGCCGACGCTCTCGTTCAAGGGCATCGACAACCAGGCCTACTACCGGCTCATGGAGGACGACCCCACGTACTACATGGACTACACGGGCACCGGCAACTCGCTCAACGTGCGCCACCCGCACGCGCTGCAGCTGATCATGGACTCGCTCCGCTACTGGGTCACCGAGATGCACGTCGACGGCTTCCGCTTCGACCTCGCCTCGGCGCTCGCGCGCGAGTTCTACGACGTCGACAAGCTCGCGACCTTCTTCGAGCTCGTGCAGCAGGATCCGGTGGTGTCGCAGGTCAAGCTCATCGCCGAGCCCTGGGACGTGGGCCCCGGCGGCTACCAGGTGGGCAACTTCCCGCCGCAGTGGACCGAGTGGAACGGCAAGTACCGCGACACCGTGCGCGACTTCTGGCGCGGCGAGGCCTCCTCGCTCGGCGAGTTCGCGGCGCGCATCACGGGCTCGGCCGACCTCTACGAGCACTCGGGGCGCCGGCCGGTGGCGTCGATCAACTTCATCACCGCGCACGACGGCTTCACGATCGCGGACCTCGTCTCCTACAACGAGAAGCACAACGAGGCCAACGGCGAGGACAACAACGACGGCGAGAGCCACAACCGCTCGTGGAACATGGGCGTGGAGGGGCCGACGGACGACCCGGAGGTGCTGACGCTCCGCGGCCGCCAGCAGCGCAACATGCTCGCGACGATGATCCTGTCGCAGGGCGTGCCGATGATCCTGCACGGCGACGAGCTCGGCCGCACCCAGCAGGGCAACAACAACACGTACGCGCAGGACAACGAGATCAGCTGGGTGCACTGGGACCAGGCCGACCAGCCGCTCGTGGAGTTCACCGCCTCGGTGGTGCGCCTGCGCAAGGAGCACCCGACCTTCCGCCGCGGGCGGTTCTTCGACGGGCGTCCCGTGCGCCGCGGCGAGGGGGAGCCGCTGCCGGACATCGTGTGGCTCGACGCCGACGCGACGCCGATGGTCGACGACGACTGGGAGTCCGGCCTCCGCGCGATCGGCATGTTCCTCAACGGGAACGGGATCCGCGGGCGCGACCGCCGGGGCGAGGACATCTACGACACGCACTTCCTCCTCTACTTCAACGCCCACGACGAGCCGGTCGCCTTCACGCTCCCGTCGGACGAGTACGCGGACGCGTGGGAGACCGTGATCGACACCGCGGGCGTCGGAGCCGACTCGACGGCCCTCCGCGCGAGTAGCGTCGTGGAGGTGGCGGCCAAGGCGCTCGTGGTGCTGCGCGCCTACACCGAGCCCGAGGTGGAACCCGACCACTCGGTCGCGGCGAGCCTCGCCGTCCTCACCCACGCGCAGGCCGACCGGCCGGCCGCAGACCCAAGGAGCGACATCAGTTGAGAACCCCCATCTCCACCTACCGGTTCCAGGTGCGGGAGTCGTTCGACCTCGCCGCCGTGGCCGAGCAGCTGCCGTACGTGAAGGACCTCGGCGCGGACTGGGTGTACCTCAGCCCGATCCTCGCGGCCGAGCCCGGATCCGACCACGGCTACGACGTCGTCGACCACTCGCAGGTCGACCCCTCCCGCGGCGGCGCCGCGGGCATGAAGGCCGTCGCGGACCGCGCCCACGAGCTGGGCCTCGGCGTGCTCGTGGACATCGTCCCGAACCACGTCGGCGTCGCGACGCCCGTCGAGAGCGTCTGGTGGTGGGACCTCCTCACGCACGGCACCGCGAGCCGCTACGCCGACGCGTTCGACGTGGACTGGGACTTCGGCGGCGGCAAGGTGCGGATCCCCGTGCTCGGCGACGGCGAGTCCGAGCTGGACGAGCTGATGCTCGTCCGCGGCGACGACGGCACCGTCGAGCTCCGCTACTACGACCAGCGGTTCCCCGTCGCGCCCGGCACGGCCGAGGACGACGCGGACGCCCGCACGGTGCACGCGCGCCAGTCCTACGAGCTGGTCAACTGGCGTCGCGCCGACGCCGAGCTCAACTACCGCCGCTTCTTCGCCGTCAACACGCTCGCGGGAATCCGCGTCGAGCTGCCGCGCGTGTTCGAGGAGTCGCACGCCGAGATCTCCCGCTGGTTCCGCGAGGGCCTCGCCGACGGGCTCCGGGTCGACCACCCGGACGGCCTGCTGGACCCGAAGGGCTACCTCGACGACCTCGCCCGCATCACGGGCGGCGCGTACGTACTCGTGGAGAAGATCCTCGAGCCCGGCGAGACGCTGCCCACCGACTGGGCCACCGCCGGCACCACGGGCTACGACGCGCTCGCGGAGATCGACCGCGTGCTCGTCGACCCCGACGGCCAGGTCGAGCTCGATCACCTCGAGGCGTCGCTCCGCGGGCTGCCGCAGGGCGAGCTCACGAGCTGGGCCGACATGATCCGCGGCACGAAGCGCGGCATCGCCGACGGGATCCTCCGCAGCGAGGTGCTCCGCCTCGAGCGCCTCGTGGAGGACGCTCCCACGGACGCCGCCGACGCGCTCGCCGAGCTGCTCGCGACCTTCCCCGTCTACCGCAGCTACCTGCCCGGCGGGATCCAGCACCTCGAGGAGGCCGCCGAGGCCGCCCGCACCAGCCGGCCCGACCTCGTCGCCACCATCGACGCGCTCATGCCGCAGCTGTCGGATCCGTCCACCCTCGTCGCGCAGCGCTTCCAGCAGACGAGCGGCATGGTCATGGCCAAGGGCGTCGAGGACACCGCGTTCTACCGCTACTCGCGCCTCGTCTCCCTCAACGAGGTCGGCGCCGACCCGTCGATCTTCGCGATCGACGTCGACGACTTCCACGCGCGCCAGCAGGAGCGCCACCGCATCGCGCCGCACGCGATGACGACGCTCTCCACGCACGACACCAAGCGCGGCGAGGACGTCCGGGCCCGCATCGACGTGCTCTCCGAGACGCCGGAGGCCTGGCGCGACGCGCTCGGCCAGCTGCGCGAGGTCGCGCCCACCGGCGACGGCCCGTTCGAGAACCTGCTCTGGCAGACGCTCGTCGGCACCTGGCCCGCGTCGCGCGAGCGCCTCCACGCGTACGCCGAGAAGGCGTCACGCGAGGCCGGCGACTCGACCACGTGGACCGCGCCCGACGAGGCCTTCGAGGAGCGCATGCACGCGCTCGTCGACGCCGCGTTCGACGACCCGCGCGCCCGCACGATCGTCGGCGGGCTCTACGACCGCCTCTCCGGCCCCGGCTGGTCGAACGCGCTGGCGGCGAAGGCCATCCAGCTCACGGCACCCGGCATGCCCGACGTCTACCAGGGCAGCGAGCTGTGGGAGACGAGCCTCGTGGATCCCGACAACCGCCGCGAGGTCGACTTCGGCATGCGCCGCGCCGCCCTCGACGCCGTCCTCAAGGGCGCCGAGCCCGCGATCGACGAGACGGGCGCCGCCAAGCTCCTCGTCACGGCGCGCGCGCTCCGCCTCCGCCGCGACCACCCGGAGCTCTTCACGGGCTACGAGCCCGTGCGCGCCACCGGCGACGCGGCGGCGCACGTCATCGCCTTCGACCGCGGCGGGGCGATCACCGTCGCCACCCGCCTGCCCGTCGGGCTGGAGTCCGGCGGCGGGTGGGGATCCACCACGATCACGCTGCCCTACGGCGAGCTCGTCGACCACGTGAGCGGTCGCCGCCTCGACGGCGGGCGCGTGTCCGTCGCGGCGCTCCTCGCCGACTACCCGGTCGCGATCCTCGCGCCCGCATCCACCGCCGCCGACCTCACCCCCGGGAGCTGAGCATGACCGACGACCGCTTCGACATCTGGGCCCCGAAGGCCCGCACCCTGGCTCTGTCCGTCGGGGATGAGCGCCTGCCGCTCTCCCCCACGGGCGACGGCTGGTGGACCCTCGACGCCGAGCGCGCCGAGGCCCTGCCCTCCGGGGACCTCGACTACGGCTACCTCGTGGACGACTCCGACACCCCGCTGCCTGACCCGCGCTCGCGCCGCCAGCCCGAGGGCGTCCACGGCCGCTCGCGCACGTACGACCCGTCGTCGTTCGCGTGGACCGACCAGGCCTGGACCGGCCGCCAGCTCGCCGGCGCCGTGATCTACGAGATGCACGTCGGCACCTTCACCCCCGAGGGCACCCTCGACTCCGCGATCGACCGGCTCGACCACCTCGTCGCCCTCGGCGTCGACCTGGTCGAGGTGCTGCCGGTGAACGGCTTCAACGGCACGCACAACTGGGGCTACGACGGCGTCCTCTGGTACACGGTGCAGGAGACGTACGGCGGGCCCGAGGCGTACCAGCGCTTCGTCGACGCGTGCCACGCACGCGGCCTCGGCGTCGTGCAGGACGTCGTCTACAACCACCTGGGCCCGTCGGGCAACTACCTGCCCGTGTTCGGCCCGTACCTGCACGAGGCGTCGGCGAACACGTGGGGATCCAGCCTCAACCTCGACGGCGAGGACTCGGGCCCGGTGCGCGAGTACATCATCGACAACGCCCTCATGTGGCTCGGCGACTACCACGTCGACGCGCTGCGGCTGGACGCGGTGCACGCGCTCGTCGACGACACCGCCACGCACCTCCTCGAGGAGCTCGCGGTGCAGGTGGACGTGCTGTCCGCGCACGTCGGCCGTCCGCTGACGCTCATCGCGGAGTCCGACCTCAACGACCCGAAGCTCATCACGTCCCGCGAGGCGCACGGCTACGGGCTCGACGCGCAGTGGAGCGACGACTTCCACCACGCCGTCCACGTCGCGCTCACGGGCGAGACCACGGGCTACTACGAGGACTTCGCCTCGCTCGAGGCGCTCGCCAAGGTCATCACACGCGGGTTCTTCCACGACGGCACCTGGTCGTCGTTCCGTGGCCGCGTGCACGGGCGACCGCTCGACACCGAGCGGATCCCGGCGCACCGCCTCGTGGTCGCGAACCAGAACCACGACCAGATCGGCAACCGCGCCACGGGCGACCGCCTCACGGCGACGCTCGACGAGGGCGGGCTCGCGCTGGCCGCGGTGCTGACGCTCACGTCGCCCTTCACGCCGATGCTGTTCATGGGCGAGGAGTGGGGCGCGACCACGCCGTGGCAGTTCTTCACGTCGCACCCGGAGCACGACCTCGGCGAGGCGACCGCGAAGGGCCGCATCGCGGAGTTCGCCAAGATGGGCTGGGACGAGTCGGTCGTGCCGAACCCGCAGGACCTCTCCACGTTCCAGGACTCCAAGCTCGACTGGTCGGAGCTCTACGGCGCCGAGGCGGCCGACTCGCGGCACGCCCGCCTGTTCGCCTTGTACGGCGAGCTGATCCGCCTGCGCCGCGCCCACCCGGACCTCACCGACCCCCGGTTCGCCGAGGTCGAGGTCGAGGTGCACGAGGAGGCGCGGCTGCTGGTGATGGACCGCGGCGAGCTGTCCATCGTGGTGAACCTGTCCGACGAGGAGCGGCGCGTGCCCGTCGTGGGCGAGCGTCCCGCGCTCCTGCTCGCGACCGCGGCCGGAGTCCACCTCGGCGACGACGAGGTCGTGCTGCCCGCGCGCTCGGCCGCGATCCTCGGCCCGGTGGCGGACTCCGCGGAGGCCCTGCTGGCCTGATCCACCGCGCCGGGGGCGGGGTCGGGCGGGGTGCGCGAGCGCCCGCCGGGCCCCGCCCTCCGTCGTCCACGCCGCGTGCTAGGTTCGTCCTGGCCGGGGCTGGGGGGCACGCCGACGAGGTTCCCGCATGTGCAGTCCGCGGCACCAACTCCAGGGAACGGACACTCGTGCGCATTTCTGTCATCGGCTGCGGCTACCTCGGTGCGGTCCACGCCGCGAGCATGAGCAGGCTCGGCCATGAGGTCGTCGCCGTCGACGTGGACGCCGGCAAGATCGCCGCTCTGCAGTCCGGCGTCGCCCCGTTCTTCGAGCCCGGGCTGCCGGAGCTGCTCACCGAGCAGCTCGCCACGGGGCGTCTCCGCTTCACCACGGACATCGCCGAGGCGGCGGGAGCCCGCGTGCACTTCGTCGCCGTGGGGACGCCGCAGAGGCGCGGCGAGAACGCCGCCGACATGACGTACGTGGATGCCGCGGTCGACGCGCTCACCCCCCATCTCGTCGACGGCGACGTCATCGCCGGGAAGTCGACCGTGCCCGTCGGCACCGCGCGACGCCTGGCGGAGCGCGTCCACGCGCGCGTGCCCGGAGCGATCCTGATGTGGAACCCGGAGTTCCTCCGCGAGGGATTCGCCATCGAGGACACGCTCACGCCCGACCGATTCGTGTACGGCCTGCCCGCGGGCGAGACCGGCGAGGCGGCGCGCGCCGTCCTCGACGAGGTCTACGCCACGGCGCTCGCCACGGGCACGGCCCGGGTCACCACCGACTACGAGACCGCCGAGCTCGTGAAGGTGTCGGCCAACGCGTTCCTC
Source organism: Clavibacter michiganensis (assembly GCF_002151125.1). Classification (GTDB taxonomy): domain Bacteria; phylum Actinomycetota; class Actinomycetes; order Actinomycetales; family Microbacteriaceae; genus Clavibacter; species Clavibacter michiganensis_C. Next base: position 186,519 of record NZ_MDJZ01000015.1, on the reverse strand, counting down.
GCGACCAAGATCTCCTTCATCAACGCGATGGCGGAGGTGTGCGAGGCCACGGGCGCCGACGTCACCCAGCTCGCGGACGCCATCGGGTACGACGACCGCATCGGACGGCGCTTCCTCAACGCCGGCATCGGCTTCGGCGGCGGCTGCCTCCCGAAGGACATCCGCGCGTTCATGGCGCGCGCGGGCGAGCTCGGCGCCGACCAGGCGCTCACGTTCCTCCGCGAGGTCGACTCCATCAACATGCGCCGCCGCGTGCGGGCGGTCGACGTGGCCCGCGAGGTGTGCGGCGGATCGCTCCTCGGGCGCAACATCGCCGTGCTCGGCCTCGCCTTCAAGCCGGAGTCGGACGACGTGCGCGACTCCCCCGCGCTCAGCATCTCCGCGCAGCTGCAGCTGCAGGGGGCGCGCGTGCTCGCGACCGACCCGTACGCCAACGAGAACTCGCGCCGCCGGTTCCCGGAGCTCACCTACGTCGACACCTGGCAGGAGGCGGCCCGCGACGCCGACGCCGTCATGGTGCTCACCGAGTGGAAGCAGTACCGCGCCATCGACCCCGCGGAGCTGAAGGCCATCGTGGCGACGCCCGTCATCGTCGACGGCCGCAACTGCCTCGACCCCGTCGCCTGGCGTGCCGCCGGGTGGCGCTACCGCGGCATGGGCCGGCCCTAGCCGCCGCGCGCCGCGCGGGATCCGGCGCTCGGTCAGCGCGGGGTGGTGGCGGCGAGGCCGAACAACGCGCCGCCCGCGACGATGATCGCGATCGCGATGGCGACCGGGATGAGCAGCAGCAGGCCGTTGAGGATGAGGCCCGTGATGGCGAAGCCGCGGCCGGCCGGCTCCCGGCGGATGCCGATGATGCCGAACACCAAGCCGATCAGCGGGCAGAGGAACGTCCAGAAGAAGAGGACCGAGACGAGCCCCAGGATCATCGAGGTGAGGCTCAGGCCCTTCGGCGGTGCGGCCGCGTAGACGGGCTGACCCCAGGCGACCGCGGCCGGGGAGGGCGGCACCGGCGCGGGCGCCAGGCCGTAGGGCGCGGCGGCGGATCCCGAGGGGTACGGCGCGACGGGCGGCGCCGGGGCGGGCGGCGGCGCCGGAGTGGCCGACGGCTCAGGAGCGGGAGCAGGAGCAGGAGCAGCTGCAGGAGCCGCGTCATCCGCCGCGCGTGCGTGCTCGTCGTCGTGGGAACGGTCGTCGGCGGCGGGCGCGGCGGGATCGGTCATGGTGGTCCTCGTCAGTCGGGCGGGTGTGCGGGGAGGGTACCGCGCGCGGCCGCCTCCGTGCGCGGATCCGACACCGTCGCCCGTCTCGCCCCGGGCTTGCGGAGGAGCGACGCCGGGCCGATGGCTCCCCGGCCGAAGCGCTCCGCCGCCTGGTCGACCGTGCGCTCGGCCTCGCGCCAGCCCTCGTCCGCGTCCCACAGGGCGACGGCGCGGTTGTCGGCGTCGTCGAGCTGCTCCGCGCGGACGCCCACGAGCCGGATCCGGTCGCCGGGACGGGCGATCTGGTCGTACACGTCGCGGATCTCGTCGTAGATGCGGCGCGCGACGTCGGTGGGCTCCGACAGCGTGCGGGATCGCGTGATGGTGCGGAAGTCGGAGTAGCGGAGCTTGAGCGAGACGGTGCGCGCGGTGAGGCCCGCGCGCCGCAGCCGCTCGGCGACGCGCGTGGCCTGGCCGAGCAGCTCGCGGCGGACGATGTCCGGATCCGTCACGTCGTCGTGGAACGTGTTCTCGTGCCCCATGCTCTTCTCCTCCCGGTGCGTGCTGACGCGCCGGGGATCCCGACCCCAGGAGAGGTCGTGCAGCCGGGCGCCCGCGGACTCGCCGAGCATCGACTGCAGCGCGGGCAGGGGCGTGTCCGCGATGTCGGCGACCGTGCGGAGGCCGCGCCGGAGGAGCGCCTCCTCCGTGGTCTTCCCGACGCCCCAGAGCGCGCCAACCGGCAGCCCGTGGAGGAACGGCAGGGTCTCGGCCGCGGGGATGACGAGCAGGCCGTCGGGCTTGCAGCGCGTGCTCGCGAGCTTGGCGACGAACTTGGTGGACGCCGCGCCGACGGAGCAGGTGAGGCCGGTCTCGGCGTGCACGCGGCGACGGATCATCGCGCCGATCTCCGCGGGCGAGCCGAACAGCCCGCGTGCGCCCGCGACGTCGAGGAAGGCCTCGTCGATGCTGAGCGGCTCGACGAGGGGCGTGACGTCGCGGAAGATGCCCATGACGACGCGGGACCAGTGCGCGTACTTCTCCATGTGCCCGCCGATGACCGTGGCCTGCGGACACAGGCGGAGCGCCTGCGCCATCGGCATGGCCGAGCGGACGCCGAAGCGGCGCGCCTCGTAGGTGGCGCTCGTGACGACGCCTCGACCCGATGACCCGCCGACGATGACGGGCGTGCCCCGCAGCTCCGGCCGCTCGAGCAGCTCGACGGCGGCGAAGAACGCGTCCATGTCGATGTGGAGGATGGTGGCCTCGGAGTCGTCCGCGCTCGCGTCGGACGTGCGCCGGGTGGATCCGTCCTGCCTGCTCATGTCGTGTCCACGCTAGCCCGGGCCGCCGACATCGGCCGCTCGATGCTGCGCGCGGCGACGGGCAGGGATCAGGCCGCGGGCCGCGCGCGGTCGCCGACGTCGTCGCCGTGACCGGGGTGCGGATCCGGCGATTCACCGGACGCAGCGCCGGTCGACGCGTGCTCGTCCCGCAGCCGCGCGATGCGCTTGAGGGCGGCCTCGTGGCTCGTGGACTGGTCGCCCATCACCCGCCCGGCGACGCCGAGCATCACGCGGGTCGAGGCGAGCGCGGGAAGCGGGAAGGGACCGAAGGAGGCCTTGTCGAGCCCCAGGAGCTCGCGGTAGCGCGGCTCGAGCGAGGCCACCGCTCCCGCGAACAGCACGCGGTAGGCGGGCAGCATGGAGGCGCGCAGCGGCGGCTCGCGGAGGAAGGAGATCGTCTCGCGGGTGCGCTCGTCGGCGCGGAGGAGGCCCTGGTCGTGGAACGCGTCGATCTGGGCGTGCAGCTCGGCGTGCGAGCGGGGCGGAGCCTCCACCCCCATGAGCTCGCCGGCCTTGGCCCACTCGGCGACGTACCGGTCCGGCCCGCCCGGGATCGGCGGCCCCCACTGCATGTGCGTGCTGAGGAACGCGTCGGTGAAGACGATGTGGACCCACGAGAGCAGGTCGGGGTCGTTCGCGCTGTAGGGCCGCTCGACGCCGTGGCCGTCGACGAAGGTGCCCTGCACCTTGCGGTGGTAGCCGCGCACACGCCGGCTGACGTCGACGGCCGTGGCCTGGTCGCCGAACGAGGTGGTGATGACCCAGCGGACGGTCCCGGCGAGCCGGCCCAGCGGGTCCTCGCGGTAGCGCGACCAGTCGTGGACGCCGGCCATGGCGCCCGGGTGCAGCGTCTGCATGAGGAGGGCGCGGATCCCCGCGACGAGCGTCGGCATCCCGCCGTGGACCGCCCACACCGCGGAGCCGGGGCCGAACCAGCCCTCGTCCTCGCCCTTCTCCAGGTCCTGGATCCACTGGGGTCGCCCCTCGGAGTCCGCGGAGAACGTCTCCAGGATGTGGGACTTCCAGCGGTCCGCGAATCTGCTCACGTCCACGAACCTATCCCCCCGTCCGCGCCGTGAGGAGGCCCCCGCGCCCTCGACCCGGAACGGGGGCGTGACGGCTGTCTGGGCGCCACCCCCGAGCGGGGGACGCGCTCCCGGGCGCCGCCCTCAGTCGTCGAGGAGCGCGACGAGGGCGGCCACGGTCCGGGCGTTGCGGGCGGTGACGGAGGCCCCGAGCCCGCGCCAGAAGGCCGGGGGCACGCGCGACGCCGAGACGCCGTCGGGGTGCCAGGAGTAGATCGCGTCGCGTCCGACGACCACCAGGTCCGGGGCGATGGCGTCCGCGGGCGGCGGGTCCGGCAGCGGGTCCTGCGGCCGGTCGAGGAACGAGACGAGGAGGCGGGAGGGATCGTCGGCGACGTCGCCGAACGGGATCCCGGCCGCGATGCGCCGGAGGTCGTCCGCCGGCACGAGGTGGACGTCGGCCGTCACGCCCGTGGCGAGCCGCACCGCGTCCTCGATCGCGACCGCCGCTCCCCTGCCGCTCGGCCGCGCGTGGTCGACGACCGCGTTCCCGCTCCGCAGGTGGGTGCGGACGCGCAGGTATCCGAGGCCCTCGAGCGCCTGGGTCAGCTGCGCCATCGGGACCTGCTTGGCGCGCCCGACGTTGATCCCGCGCAGCAGCACGACCGATCGCTCCATGCGGCACCCGCTCCCCACGGCCCCGTCGCCGTCCGGTCCAGTGTGGCCCGGCGACCGCGCCGCCGTCACTCCCCCGAGGGGCCGAACTGCTCGATGCGGATCGCGTCGCGGCCGACGCCGGCATCCAGCAGCAGGCGCGTCGCCCCGCCCGCGAACGCGGTGGATCCGCACACGAGCGCCACCCCCGCGCCCACGGCGAGGTCCGCGACCTCCTCGGCCCGGAGCCGGCCGAATCCGCGTGGGCCGTGCCGCTCGCGCGTGGTCGCCACGAGCGCGCCGGCGGCCTCGAGCTCCGCCCGGCAGGGGACGTCGGCCGCGGTGCGCGCCGAGACGGCGACGCGGACGAGGTCCGGCACGCCCAGGTGCCGCGCGTGCCGGACCATCGCGACGAGCGGCACCGCGCCGGTCCCGCCGCCGAGCGCGACGGCGGGCGTCGCGCCGTCCCACACGAAGAAGCCGCCGATGGGCAGGCGCATCTCGATCTCGTCGCCCGCTCGCGCGACGTCGGCGAAGAAGCCGCTCACCTCGCCGTCCTCGTAGCGCTCCATCAGCAGCTCGATCCCCGGCTCGTGCGGCGCCGACAGGATCGAGTACGAGCGCTGGGCCGTGTACCCGTCCTCCGCGCGCAGCCGCACGACGCAGTGCTGGCCGGGCAGGTGCGGGATCCGGTCGGGCACGTCGAAGCGCAGCAGCACGGTGGTGGGGGTGGGGTGCTCGAGCGCCGTGATCGTCGCGGTCCGCCACTCGCCGCCGACCGAGGCCGGGACGGCGGGCTCGCGCGCGGGCCCGGGCGCCGACCCGCTCAGCGGTCGCCCTGGTAGCGCTGCTCGCGCCACGGGTCGCCGCGGTCGTGGTAGCCGTTGCGCTCCCAGAAGCCCTGCTGGTCGTGGTCGAGGAGCGTGAGGCGGGCGATCCACTTCGCGCTCTTCCAGAAGTAGAGGTGCGGCACGAGGAGCCGTGCGGGTCCGCCGTGGTCGGCCGTGAGCGGGCGGCCGTCGGCCTCGAAGGCGATCCACGCGCGACCCCCGCGGAGGTCCTCGAGCGGGAGGTTCGTGGTGTACCCGGAGTGCGAGGTCGCGAGGACGAAGCGCGCCTCGGGGAGCGGACCCGCCGCGTCGAGCAGCGTGTCGACGCTGACGCCGGCGAAGCGCGTGTCGAGGCGGGTCCACGTGGTGACGCAGTGGATGTCGCCCGCGTACTCCGAGCGCGGGAGCGCGTGCGCCTGGTCCCAGTCCCACGAGGTGGGGCGCTCGACGAGCCCGTCGACGGCGATCGACCAGCGCGACTCCGGCAGGTTCGGCACGGCCTCGGCGGTGAGGACGGGCCAGCCGCCCTCGGTGTCGTACTGGCCGGGCGGGAGGCGGTCGGCCGCGGCCTTCCGCGGGCGGCCGACGAAGCCGCGGGTGATGCCGGTCATGGGCGCCTCCTCGAGGGGCGGGTGGGGGACGTGACGCGTCCATCATGCCGCGCCCGCCACGGCGGTGACGGGCGCGGACGGGACCGGACCCTGCCGAGCGGCGGCCGGGGGCCCGCGCCGCGTAGCGTCGACGACGTGACCGCCTCCCTCGTGCTCCTCAGCGACACCCACCTCCCGAAGCGCGCGAAGGACCTGCCCGGAGCGCTGTGGCGGGCGATCGACGCCGCCGACGTCGTGGTCCACGCGGGCGACTGGGTCGACGAGCCGGCCCTCGACGCGCTCGAGGCCCGGGCCGCCCGGCTGGTCGCCTGCTGGGGCAACAACGACCCCGACGGCCTCCGCGCGCGGCTGCCGGAGACGGCGCGCACGGTGATCGAGGGGATCCGCATCGCCGTGACCCACGAGACCGGGGCGTCCACGGGCCGCGAGCGGCGGATGGACGTCGCGTTCCCGGAGACCGACGTGCTCGTCTTCGGCCACAGCCACATCCCGTGGGACACCGTGACGCCCGCCGGGCTCCGGCTGCTCAACCCCGGCTCGCCGACCGACCGCCGCCGTCAGCCGGACTTCACCTGGATGACGGCGACGGCCGACGCGGGGCGGCTCGACGTGGAGCTGCACCGGTCGGCCACGCGCGACTAGCCGGCTGGTCGGCTAGGGCCCGTCGCTCCCGCAGAAGTCGAGGATCGCGCCCTCGAGCACGTCGGCGAGCCGGCGGATCGAGTCGACCTCGGCCCACTCGACGTCCGCGTGCGCGCCGCCGCCCGTGACGCCGAGCAGGATGCAGGGGATCCCGGCCTCGTGCACGAGCCCGGCGTCGGTCCAGAACGGCTCGCCGCGGTGCGGGACGGGCGATCCCGTGACGCGGGCCCCGCTGTCGAGCACGGCGCGCGCCAGCGGCCCCTGGACGTCGGCCTCGAAGGCGGCGCGGGCCACCAGCGCCTCGAGCTCGACCTCCATGCCGGGCGTGCGGGCGGCGACCTCGACGAGCGCCGCGCGCAGCTCCGCCTCCACGTGCGCCGTCGACTGGCCGGGGAGGAAGCGCCGCTCGACCGTGAGCACGCAGGAGTCGGCGACCGTCGCGGCGTCCGAGCCGCCGTGGATCCGGGACACGCGCACCGCGCCCGTCCCGAGCAGCGGATGGCGCGGCCCCGAGGCGAGGCGCTCGGCCAGCGCGTCGAGCGCGCGCAGCACGAGGCCGGCGTGCGCGATGGCGTCCACGCCCTGCTCCGGCATCGAGCCGTGCGCTGCGCGTCCGCGCAGGCGGATCTCGTACCAGCCGAAGCCGCGGTGGGCGACGATCGCCTCGGACTGGCTGGGCTCGGAGATCACGGCGCCGTCGATGCGCGTGCCGTCCTCGGCCAGGGCCCGCAGCGCCTCCTCGGTGCCCAGGCTCCCGAACTCCTCGTCGGCGACGAGCGCGAGCACGACGTCGCCGCGCGTGCCGATCAGGCGGACTCGGTCGGCGGCGACCATCATCGCGGCGAGGCCCGCCTTCATGTCGAACGCCCCGCGGCCGAGGAGCCGGCCGTCCTCGATGCGCGGGTCGACGCCGCCGCGCTCCGGGTCGCCGGGCGGCACGGTGTCGAGGTGCCCGTCGAGGAGGACCGTGCGGCCCCCGCCCGTGCCGTGCGCCGTCGCGAGCACGGTCGGGCGGCCGGGCCGCTCCTCGAGCACCCGCACGTCGAAGCCGCGGGCGCGGAGCCAGCCGGCGGCGTGCGCGGCGACCGCGGCCTCCCCCGCGGCGCCCGGCACGAGGTCGGGGTTGGTCGAGTCGATGCGGATCAGCTCCGCGGCGAGGTCGACGGGGTCGACGGGTCCCGCGACGCCCGCGTCGGGTCCCGTGACGGCGCCGCTCACGCGCGCGGCGCGAGGTCGTCGGCGGGCGGCGCGGGGACCGTCTCCTCGCCGTCGTCGACGAGGCGCAGCGCGCTCTGCGGCACGACGACCCGGCGGCCGGCCGTGCCGTCGTCGTCCGAGCCGAGCTCCACGACCCACGCGCGGCCGCGGGCCGTCGGCACCGGGCTGACGCTGCGCAGGCCGTCGGAGGCGGAGGCCACCACGAGGCCGACGGGCTCGCCGTCGAGCGCGGGATCGCCCGTCGCGGCCTCGCCGTCGAGGATCACGACGACCGCCCCGACCCCGATCGCGTGCGACCCGCCGTCCGCCCGCTCGTCCTCGGATCCGTCCCGGCCGCGTCTCATCCACATGCCCCGATCCTCGCATCGGCGCGCCCGGGGGCCCGCTCGGCACGCGGCCCCCGCCGGACCCCGCACGGGCGACGTCCGGCCGACGTCGCTAGCGTGGGGATCCCACCCGCAAGAGGAGTCCGCGTGCCCCGTCCCACCGACATCATCATCAGCCCGCTCGACGGCAGGCGCGCCGTCGTCACCGGCGGCAACAGCGGCCTCGGCCTCGAGACCGCGCGCCGGCTCGCCGCGGCCGGCGCCTCCGTCGTCCTCACCTCGCGCGACCCGGAGCGCGGCGAGGACGCGGCGGGCTCCATCCGCGACCGCCACCCCGGCGTCCACGTGGAGGTCGGATCCCTCGACCTCGCCGACCTCTCCTCCGTGCGCGCCTTCGCCGACCGCGAGATCGAGCGCGGGCCGATCGACATCCTGGTCGACAACGCCGGCGTCATGGCCCCGCCGGACCGGCGCGAGACGCGCGACGGCTTCGAGATCCAGCTCGGCACGAACCACCTCGGCCACTTCGCGCTCACCGGGCTCCTGCTCCCCGCGCTCCAGGCGGCCGACGCCCCCCGCGTGGTCGTCGTGTCGAGCCTCGCGCACTGGATGGGCCGCATCGCGTTCGGCGACCTGCAGTCCGAGCGGCGCTACAGCCCCTGGGCCGCCTACGGCCAGGCGAAGCTCGCGAACCTCCTCTTCATGCGCCGCCTGCAGGCGCTGTCCGACGAGCGGGGCTGGGGCCTCACGGCCGCGGCCGCGCACCCCGGCGTCACGTCCACGAACCTCGCGAAGAACGGCCCGGGATCCGGACCGCAGGGCGTCGTGAGCGAGCTCTCGGCCAGGTTCGGGCCGGCCGCGATGGGGCAGGACGTGCGCGTGGGCGCGCTCCCGCAGATCCAGGCGGCGACCGGCCTCGGCGTGCACCCGGGCGACTACTACGGCCCCGCGGGCCCCGGCGGCATGAGCGGCATGCCGCACCTGGCGGCGTCGAGCCCGATCTCGAAGGACCTCGAGCTCGCCCGCCGCCTGTGGGACGCGTCCGAGCAGCTGACCGGGGTCGTCTACCCCGCCTAGCCCGCGACCGATGCACGGCCGATGCGCCCGGGTCACGCCCGGGCGCATTCCCTATGGTGGGGACATGAGCATCGACGCCGACCGCCCCTGGGTACGCAGCTACGCGGACGGGGTGTCGGCCGACATCCCTCCCGTGATCGGATCCCTGGTCGACATGGTCGAGCGCTCGATCCAGCGGCACGGCACGGCCGTCGCGCTCGAGTTCTTCGGCCGCGAGACCACGTACCGCCGGATGGGCGACCAGATCTCCCGCGCCGCCGAGGGACTGCGCCGCCTCGGCGTGCGGAAGGGCGACCGCGTCGCGCTCGTGCTGCCGAACTGCCCGCAGCACATCGTCGCCTTCTACGCGGTGCTGCGGCTCGGCGCGATCGTCGTCGAGCACAACCCGCTCTACACGCCGCGCGAGCTCCGCCACCAGTTCGAGGACCACGGCGCCCGCGTCGTCATCGCCTGGAACACGGTCGTCGGCACGATCCAGGACATGCCCCGCGACGTGCCCGTGGACACGATCATCTCGGTCGACCTGCCCGCGGCGATGCCGCTCGCGACGCGCCTGAAGCTGCGCCTCCCGATCCCCGCCGCCCGCCGCGCCCGCGCCGCGATCACCGCGCCCGTGAAGGACACCGTGACCTGGGAGGAGCTCGTCGACCACCGCCGCATCGCGGCGTCCCGACCCCGCCCCGAGCTCGACGACGTCGCGATCCTCCAGTACACGAGCGGCACGACCGCGAGCCCCAAGGGCGCGATCCTCACCCACCGCAACCTGCACGCCAACGCCATGCAGGGCCGCGCCTGGGTGCCCGGCCTCGCCGACGGCGGCGAGACGGTCTACGGCGTCCTGCCCATGTTCCACGCGTACGGCCTCACGCTCTGCCTGACGTTCGCCATGGCGATCGGCGCGCGCCTCGTGCTCTTCCCCAAGTTCGACGTCGACCTCGTGCTCGCCGCGGCGCGGAAGCACCCGCCGACGTTCCTGCCGGCTGTCCCGCCCATCTACGAGCGCCTGGCGCGCGCCGCGAAGGAGAAGCGCGTCGACCTCACGGGCGTCCGCTTCGCGATCTCCGGCGCCATGAACCTGCCCGTCTCCACGGTCGAGCTGTGGGAGGGCCTCACGGGCGGCTACCTCGTGGAGGGCTACGGCCTCACCGAGACGTCGCCCGTCGCGCTCGGCAACCCCATCGGCCCGTCGCGGCGCCCCGGCACCGTGGGCGTCCCGTTCCCGAGCACCGAGGTGCGGGTCGTGGATCCCGAGGACCCGTCCGTCGACCGCGCCCCCGGCGAGGAGGGCGAGCTGCTCATCCGCGGACCGCAGGTCTTCCAGGGCTACTGGCGCCGCCCCGACGAGACGCGCGCGGCGCTGATCGACGGCGGCTGGTTCCGCACGGGCGACATCGTGCGCGTCGACGCCGACGGCTTCACCACCATCGTCGACCGGATGAAGGAGCTCATCATCACGGGCGGCTTCAACGTCTCCCCCAGCGAGGTCGAGGACGTCGTGCGCGGCGCCCCGGGCGTGCAGGGCGCGGCCGTCGTCGGGCTCCCCTCGGCGGACGGCGGCGAGGACGTCACGGCCGCGGTGGTCCTGGACCCGGGCGCCACGCTCGACGAGGCCGCGATCCGCGCGTACTGCCGCGCGCACCTCACCGCCTACAAGGTCCCGCGCCGCGTCGTGCAGGTCGACGCGCTCCCCACCTCGCTCATCGGCAAGGTGCTCCGTCGCCAGGTGCGCGAGGACCTCCAGCGCGAAGGCTGACCGCCGCCTGGCAGGTCCGGTCCCGGGCGGGGTCGCCGGCGCCCGGCGGTCCTACGGTGGAGGAGCACGTTTCGTGCACCAACCATCGAAGGAGCGCAATGACCCGAGGCATCGCCGTCGTCACCGGAGGATCGGCCGGACTGGGCCGAGCGACCGTGCGGGAGCTCGCGGACCGCGGGTGGGACGTCGCCGTCCTCGCGCGCGGCGAGGACGGGCTCGCCGGCGCGGTCGCCGACATCGAGGCCCGCGGACGCCGAGGCCTCGGGATCTCCACCGACGTCGCCGACCGCCTGGCCGTCGAGGCCGCCGCCGACCGCGTCGAGGACGAGCTCGGCCCCATCGACCTCTGGGTCAACGACGCCATGGTCGGCGTCTTCGGCGAGTTCCTCACCACGGATCCGGCCGACTTCGAGCGGGCCACGGCGGTCAACTACTTCGGCTTCGTGAACGGCACGCGCGCCGCGCTCAGCCGCATGGTGCCGCGCGACCGCGGGCACGTGATCCAGGTCGGCTCGGCGCTCGCCCACCGCGGGATCCCGCTGCAGGCCGCCTACTGTGCCGCCAAGCACGCCGTCCAGGGCTTCACGGAGTCGGTGACGACCGAGCTGATCCACAACGGGAGCAGGGTGGTCATCTCCACCGTCGACATGCCCGCGCTCAACACCATCCAGTTCAACTGGGTCAAGTCCGAGCTGCCGCACCACCCGCAGCCCGTGCCGCCGATCTTCGAGCCCGAGGTGGGCGCGCAGGCCATCGCCGCCGTCGCCGAGAAGCCCAAGCGCCGCAACTGGGTCGGCGAGCCCACGGTCAAGACCGTGCTCGGGAACCGCTTCGTCGCGAACTGGCTCGACGGGTACCTCGCGAAGGTCGGCTACTCCGGCCAGCAGGCCGCCGAGAAGACGCAGCCCATGCTGCCGACCAACCTCTACACGCCGACCGCGGGCGACCACGGCGCCCGCGGCATCTTCAGCGACCAGGCCCGCACCATGAGCCCGCAGATCTGGATCGTGCGCAACCGCGCGAAGGCCGTCGCCATCGGCGCGGGCGCCCTCCTGTCCGGCGTCGTCGCCGGCACCGCCGCGCTCCGCCGCCGATAGCCTCGACGCATGGGTGACATCGACGCGATCGTGGTCGGCTCGGGACCGAACGGGCTGGCGGCGGCCGTGACGATGGCCCGCGCGGGCCTGTCCGTGCAGGTCCACGAGCGGGCGGACACCATCGGCGGCGGCAGCCGCACGGCAGAGCTCACGCTCCCCGGCTTCCACCACGACATCTGCTCCGCCGTGCACCCGATGGCGCTCGCGTCGGGCTTCTTCCGGGCGTTCCAGCTCGACCGGCGCATCGACCTCGTCGTGCCGGAGATCTCCTACGGGCATCCCCTCGACGGCGGCGTCTCGGGCATCGCCTACCGCGACCTCGAACGCACGGTCGACGCGCTCGGCGTCGACGGGCGCGCGTGGCGACAGATCATGGGCTCGCTCGCGGCCTCCGCCGACCGCGTCGCCCAGTTCACCAACGGCCCGCTCCTGCAGGTCCCTCGGCACCCGCCCACCGCGATCCGGCTGGGCCTCCGTGCGCTCGAGCAGGGGTCGCCCCTCTGGAACGCGCGCTTCCGCGGCGACGTCGCGCCCGCCATGTTCACCGGCGTCGCGGCCCACGCGATCCAGACCATGCCGAGCGTCTCCACCGCCGCTGCCGCGCTCTCCCTCGGCGCCTACGCGCACGCGCGCGGCTGGCCGGTCCCCATCGGCGGCAGCCAGTCCATCGTCGACGCCATGGTCGACGACCTGCGCGCCCACGGCGGCGAGGTGATCACGGGCTCCGAGGTGCGCCGGATCCGCGAGCTGCCCGCCGCCCGCGCGGTGCTCCTCGACACCAGCGCCCGGGCCCTCTCGCGCATCGCGAGCGACCGCCTGCCCGCCCGCTACCTCCGTGCCCTCCGCCGCTTCCGCTACGGCAACGCGGCCTCCAAGGTCGACTTCGCGCTCTCCGGTCCGGTGCCGTGGACGGATTCCGAGCTCCGGAAGGCGGGCACGCTGCACGTCGGCGGCACGCGCGCCGAGATCCAGGCGGCCGAGCGCGACGTGGCGGCGGGCCGCCACAGCGACGACCCGTACGTGCTCGTGGCGCAGCCCTCCATCGACGACCCGGGCCGCGCGCCCGCGGGACAGCACGTGCTCTGGGCCTACACGCACGTGCCCGCGGGATCCACGGTCGACCAGACCGAGGCGATCACGCAGCAGATCGAGCGGTTCGCCCCCGGCTTCCGCGACCTGATCCTCGCCTCCTCCAGCATCGACGCCGTCGGCATGGAGGAGCACGACCCCAACTACATCGGCGGCGACATCGCCGCGGGCGCCGCGAGCGTCTGGCAGCTGCTCGCGCGACCGGTGCTCTCGCCGGATCCGTGGCGCAGCCCGGCGGCCGGCGTCTACCTCGCGTCGAGCTCGGCCACGCCCGGCCCGGGCGTGCACGGCATGGCCGGGTACCAGGCGGCCCGGAGCGCGCTGCGGCACGAGTTCGGGATCGAGCGCGGGCCCGACCTCTCGCTGTAGCAGCGCAGCCCGCGGGTGCCTAGCCCGGCGTCCCGATTACCGGAGGCTGGACGCGCCCACCAGACTGGAGGCATGTCCGTCACCCGCCGCCGCATGAACTGCTCCCCGTCCGACGTCGCCGAGGTCGTCTCCGACGGCTGGCTGTTCCCCGCGTGGGTCGTCGGCGCGTCCCGGATGCGGTCCGTCGACGACGCGTGGCCCGCCGTCGGCTCCCAGCTGCACCACTCCTTCGGCTCCTGGCCCGTGCTCATCGACGACGCGACCACGATGCTCGAGTGGGATCCGCCGCGTCGCATGGTCATGCAGCCGAAGGGCTGGCCGCTCGGCGAGGCGCGCGTGACCGTCGAGGTGCGGACGCTCCCCGACGGCTGCGAGGTGCGCATGACCGAGGAGGCCGTGCGGGGCCCGGGGCGCCTCGTCCCCGCGCCCGTCCTGGACATGCTCCTGCACGCGCGCAACGTGGAGACGCTGCACCGGCTCGCCTACCTGGCCGAGGGGCGGCACGCGGGCCGCTCCTGACGCCGGGACGGCCTCGTCCCCGCGTCGTCGCCTCCGCGTCACCGGGCGAGCGACCCCCGCGGCCTAGGGTGGGAGGGGTGACCACCCCCACCGACCGGCCCTGGCTGGCCAGCTACGCGCCCGACGTCCCGCACGAGATCGACCTGCCGCAGGGATCGCTCGTCGACATCGTCGACCAGTCCGTGCTCCGCTTCCCCGGCGGCACGGCGCTCGACTTCCTCGGGGCCACGACGACCTACCGCGAGCTGGGCGAGCTGATCGCGCGCGCCGCGCAGGGCCTCGCCGACGCGGGCGTGCGCGCGGGCGACCCCGTGGCGATCGTGCTGCCGAACTGCCCGCAGCACGTCGTCGCGTTCTACGCGGTGCTGCGCCTCGGCGCGGTGGTCGTGGAGCACAACCCGCTCTACACGCCGCGCGAGCTGCAGCACCAGTTCGAGGACCACGGCGCGCGCACGGTGATCGCGTGGGACAGGTCCGTCGCCACCATCCAGGCCCTCCCCGACGCGGTGCGGCCCGAGCGCATCGTCTCCGTCGACGTGACGCGGGCGATGCCGCGGCGCACCCGCCTCCTCCTCCGCCTCCCCGTCCCCAAGGCCCGGGCGGCGCGCGCCGCCATCGCCGCGAAGGTCTCGGGCACGATCACCTGGGAGCGGATCACCGCCGCGGCGCCCCTGCCCGTCGAGCACCCGCGACCCGCGGCCTCCGACCTCGCGGTGATCCAGTACACGAGCGGCACGACGGGCGCGCCCAAGGGCGCGGAGCTCACCCACCTCAACCTCAGCGCGAACGCGGCCCAGTCCCGGGCCTGGGTGCCGACCATCCCGCGCGGCACGAGCGTCGTCTACGCGGTCCTGCCCATGTTCCACGCCTACGGGCTCACCCTCTGCCTGACCTTCGCGATGAGCATGGGCTCGCGCCTGGTGCTGTTCCCCCGCTTCGAGCCCGACCTCGTGCTGCAGGCGATCCGCCGCCACCCGCCGACGTTCCTGCCCGCCGTGCCGCCCATCTACCGGCGGCTGCGCGAGGCCGCCGAGGCGGAGGGCGTGTCGCTCGACGGGATCTCCATCTCCATCTCGGGCGCCATGGCGCTGCCCGAGTCGGTCGTGGTGCCGTGGGAGGAGCAGACGGGCGGCTGGCTCGTCGAGGGCTACGGCCTGTCGGAGTGCTCGCCGGTGCTGATGGCCAACCCCGTCGGCGACACGCGCCGCGCCGGGACGGTCGGGCTGCCGCTGCCGAACACCGAGGTGCGCGTCGTGGATCCCGAGGACCCGACCCGCGACCGGCCCGCGGGCGAGCCCGGCGAGCTGCTCGTCCGCGGACCCCAGGTGTTCCGCGGCTACCACGGCCGACCCGACGAGACGGCGGCCGTGCTGCTCGAGGGCGGCTGGTTCCGCACGGGCGACGTGGTCTCGATCGACGCGGACGGCTTCGTGCGCATCGCCGACCGGATCAAGGAGCTCATCATCACGGGCGGCTTCAACGTCTCCCCGTCCGAGGTCGAGGACGCCGTGCGCGCGCTCGACGGGATCAGGGACGCCGCGGTGGTCGGGATACCGCGGGACGGCGGCGACGAGGAGGTCGTCGCGGCCGTGGTCCTCGACGAGGGCGCGACGCTCGACGAGCAGGGCGCCCGGACGACGCTGCGCGCGGAGCTCGCCGCCTACAAGGTGCCCCGGCGGATCGTGGTGCTCGACGAGCTGCCGACCTCGCTCCTCGGCAAGGTGCTTCGCCGGAAGGTGCGCGAGGGGATCCTCGAGGCGGGCTAGGCCCGCCCCACCCGGCGGCGCGCGCTAGAAGAAGTCGCCGCCGCCGAAGTCGCTGCCGCCCATGTCGGCGCCGCCGCCGAAGTCCCCGGACCCGAACTCGCCGCTGCCGAAGTCGCCGGCGCCCGCGTCCGCCGCGCCCGCGTCGGCACCGGCATCCGCCCCGCCGTCCGCGCCCGCATCGGCACCGTCCGCGGCGGACGGGTCGTGCCCGACCGCGTCGGGGATCAGCGCCTGCGCGATGGCCGAGCCGACCACGACGCCGGCGATGGTGCCGAGCATGGATCCGGCGATCATGCCGCCCATGCCCATCCCGGCGCCGCCGCCCGCGAGGCCGCCCCGGGGTCCGAGGGTGCGCTCGAGCGTGCCGGGCGCGCGCATCTCCGACCGGGTGGCGGAGCGCGCGAGCGACTCGGGGCGGTCGTCGACGGGCGCGTCGCCCTCGGCCGCGTCCGAGCTGAGCTGGCGGAAGAGGATCTCGCGCTGCTCCGGGGTGAGCTTCCGGAAGGCCTCGAGGTGCACCTCCTCGATCCGCTCCGGCGGCGCGGTGCGGAGGAGGTAGCGGTAGCGCTCGACGGCGACCTCGTCGGCGCTGCGCTCCTGCGGGGCGGGGGCCGCACCGCGGCCGCGTCGCTCGGCGGGCTGCTCGTCGCGGCCCAGGAGCCTGTCCAGCAATCCCATGGTGGTGCCTCTCGCCGGGGCCGGATCGGCGCGTGTCGCCGACCGCATCGGCCTCCGGCCACCGTACGGGGCGGGACCGGGAGACCCGTGGGAGGCGGGTGCGGATCGCCCGCGCGCGGCACGAGGCGGCTGGTGGGGACCGTCGCGCGGCTGCCCGTGGAGCGGGGGCGGCGGCCCGCGCCGTCGTCGCGCCCCCGCCGGGGTCGCGTAGCGTGGGCGGGTGACGTCGCCGCTCCGCCTCCCCCGGTCCCTCCGCACCTCCGCCTCCCTCGTCGCCGCCGTCGGGCTCGTCGTCGGCCTCGGCGCGTGCACGGCCGAGGACCCGGCGCCCGAGGTGGTCCGCCCGGTGACCGCGGCGCCGGATGCGGCGCTCACCGTCGTGGGCGAGGCGGACGACGCGAGCGCGTCGGTCGCCATGAGCGGGAGCCTCTTCCGCTCGGCGCCCGTCGCGGTGCTGGCGCCCGCGGGCGACCTCCCGGCGCAGGCGCTCGGCGCCGAGGCCGCCGTGGCGCTGGGCGCTCCCCTCATCGTGCAGGGCTCGGGGACGGCCTCGGAGATCGAGCGCCTCGGATCCACCGGCGTGCTGGCCGTCGGCGACCTCGGGGACGACGCCGTCCAGGGCCTGCCCGCGTCGACCACGGTCGTCCGGGCCGACCACGCGGCCGACGTCGCGCGCGTGACCGGGGCCGACGTCGAGGACGCCGCCGACCAGGATCCCGCCGCCGCCGTGTCCCGCGTCGCCGGCCTCGCCGCGCCCGCCGCCGACGCCGCGCCGTCCCCCGCGCCGACCGGATCCGGGGACGACGCCCTCCCCGTGACCGCGCCGGCCGCCCCCCTCGACGGCGCGCACGCGCTCGCGACCGACGCCGCCTCCTCCCTCGCCGCGGTCGCGACGGCCCGCGCGGCCGGCGTCGGCGTGACCGTCGTGCCCGAGGCCACGCCGGATCCGCGCGCCTCCGCCGACGCGGTCGCCGCGCTGCACGACGCGGGCGCGGCGAGCACCATCGCCGTCGGGGCCGCCTACGCGGACGACGCCTCGCTCGAGGGCCGCATCAAGACCGCGGCTGCGGGCGACCAGCTGCCGGGCGGCGGGCAGCTCGTCCTGCCGGGCAAGCGCTACGTCGCGCTCTACGGCGCCGCCGGCACGGGCGCGCTCGGCGTGCTCGGCGAGCAGGGCCCCGCGGATGCCGTGGCGCGCGCGAAGGCGCAGGCCGCCGAGTACCAGCCGTTCTCCGACGAGCCCGTGATCCCCATGTTCGAGCTCATCGCCACGGTCGCCGCGGGCTCCGCCGGCCCGGACGGCGACTACTCCAACGAGGTGCCCGTCGAGACCCTGCAGCCGTGGATCGACGCCGCCCGGGACGCGGGCGTCTACGTCGTCATCGACCTGCAGCCCGGCCGCACCGACTTCCTCACCCAGGCGAAGCGCTACGAGACCGTTCTCGCGCAGCCGGGCGTGGGCCTCGCGCTCGACCCCGAGTGGCGGCTCGGCCCGGACCAGGTGCCGCTGAAGCAGATCGGCAGCGTGTCCGCCGCCGAGGTGGACGCCACGACCGACTGGCTCGCCGGCCTCGTCCGCGACCGCGGCCTGCCCCAGAAGATGCTCGTGCTGCACCAGTTCCGGCTCAGCATGATCCAGGACCGCGCGTCGCTCGACCTGGCGCACCCGGAGCTCGCGATGCTCGTCCACGCGGACGGGCAGGGGGGCCAACCGGACAAGCAGGCCACCTGGCGGGCGCTGCACGCGGATGCGCCGGCCGGCCTCGCATGGGGCTGGAAGAACTTCATCGACGAGGACACGCCGATGCTGACCCCCGAGCAGACCATGCGCGACGTGTCGCCGGTGCCGGACCTCGTCACGTACCAGTAGCGGGGCGGGGCCCGGGCGTCAGGACTCGGTGACGACGCCCCTGTCCACGTGCCAGTGCCGGTCGAGGCGCACGGCGTCGAGCATCCGCCGGTCGTGCGTGACGAGCAGGAGCGTGCCGTCGTAGGACTCGAGCGCCTGCTCGAGCTGCTCGATCGCGGGCAGGTCGAGGTGGTTGGTCGGCTCGTCGAGCACCAGCAGGTTGACGCCGCGGGCCTGCAGCAGCGCGAGCCCCGCGCGCGTGCGCTCGCCCGGCGAGAGACCGTCGACGGGGCGCGTCACGTGGTCGGCGCGCAGGCCGAACTTCGCGAGCAGCGTGCGGACCTCGGCGGGCGAGAGATCCGGCACCTGCTCCGCGAACGACTCGGCGAGCGGCGCGTCGCCGCGGAGCGCCTGGCGGGCCTGGTCGATCTCGCCCACCTGCACGCTCCGGCCCGGTGAGGCGTCGCCCGCGTCCGGCGCGATGCGGCCGAGGATCAGCCCGAGGAGCGTGGACTTCCCGGCGCCGTTCGGGCCGGTGATCCCGATGCGGTCGCCGCCGTCCACCTGCAGCGAGACGGGCCCGAGCGTGAAGCCGCCGCGCGTCACGGTGGCATCGCGCAGCGTCGCGACGACCGCGCTGGACCGGGGCGCCTGCCCGATGGTGAAGGCGAGCTCCCACTCCTTGCGCGGCTCCTCGACCTCCTCGAGCCGGGCGATGCGGCTCTCCATCTGGCGGACCTTCTGGCCCTGCTTCTCGCTCGACTCGACGCTCGCCTTCCGGCGGATCTTGTCGTTGTCGGGCGCCTTCCGCATGGCGTTGCGGACGCCCTGCGACGACCACTCGCGCTGCGTGCGGGCGCGGGAGACGAGGTCCGCCTTCGTGTCGGCGTACTGCTCGTACGCCTCCCGGGCGTGGCGGCGGGCCACCTGGCGCTCCTCGAGGAACGCGTCGTAGCCGCCCTCGTACACGCGGACGCTGTCCTGCGCGAGGTCGAGCTCGACGACCGTGGTGACGCAGCGCGCGAGGAACTCGCGGTCGTGCGACACGAGCACGACGCCGCCGCGGAGGCCGCGCACGAACGCCTCCAGCCGCGCGAGCCCGTCGAGGTCGAGGTCGTTGGTGGGCTCGTCGAGGAGCACCACGTCGAAGCGGCTGAGGAGGAGCGCGGCCAGGGCCACGCGCGCCGCCTGGCCGCCGGAGAGGCCCGCGGTCGGGAGCTCCGGATCCAGATCGAGGCCGAGCTCCGCGAGCGTCACGGGGAGCCGCTCGTCGAGGTCGGCCGCGCCGCTGGCCATCCACCGGTCGAGCGCGGTGCCGTACGCGTCGTCCGCGCCGGGCAGGCCCTCGCCGAGCGCGACCGCCGTGCGATCGAGCTCCGCCGATGCCTCGGCGCAGCCCGTGCGGCGGGCGACGTAGCCCGCGACGGTCTCCCCCGGGATCCGCTCGTGCTCCTGCGGCAGCCAGCCGATGAAGGCGTCGGCGGGCGCGAGCAGCACGCGGCCGTCCTGCGGCTGGTCGACGCCGGCGAGGAGCCGCAGCAGCGTGCTCTTCCCGGCGCCGTTCGCGCCGACCAGCCCGACGACGTCCCCGGGCGCGACCGTGAGGTCGAGCCCGGAGAACAGCGTGCGGTGCCCGTGGCCTCCGGCCAGTCCCCGGGCGACGAGGGTCGCGGTCACGAGGCCTGCGCGCGCTCCAGCACGAGCTCGCGGACGCGGGCCGCGTCCGCCTGGCCGCGCATGGCCTTCATCACGGCGCCGATGACGGCGCCGGCGGCCTGCACCTTGCCGTCGCGGATCTTCGCCAGCACGTCGGGCTGCGCCTGCAGCGCGGCGTCGATGGCCTCGATGAGCGGGCCGTCGTCGGACACGACCGCGAGACCGCGGGCGTCCACCACCTCCTGGGCCGTGCCCTCGCCGTCGATGACGCCCTCGATGACGTCGCGTGCGAGGCGGTTGGTCAGCGTGCCGGCCTCGACCAGCTCGATCACCGACGCCACCTGCTCAGGGGTGATGAGCGTCGCCGCGTCCACGCCGCGCGCGTTGGCGATGCGGGCGATCTCGCCCGTCCACCACTTGCGCGCCGCCTGGGGCGCGGCGCCCGCCTCGACCGTGCCGACGAGCTCGGTGAGGAGCCCGGAGTTCACGACGTCCTGGAACTCCAGGTCGGTGAAGCCCCACTCGGCCTTGAGCCGGCGGCGGCGGATCGCCGGCGCCTCGGGCAAGGCCGCCCGCAGCTCCTCGATGAGCTCGGCGCTCGGCTCGACGGGCAGCAGGTCGGGCTCCGGGAAGTACCGGTAGTCGTCGGCGTCGCTCTTCGGGCGCCCGGCGGAGGTGCGGCCGGTGTCCTCGTGCCAGTGCCGCGTCTCCTGCGTGATCGTGCCGCCCGAGGCGAGGATCGCCGCCTGGCGCTGGATCTCGTAGCGGATGGCGCGCTCGACGCTGCGGAGCGAGTTGACGTTCTTCGTCTCCGTGCGGGTGCCGAGCTTCCCGGATCCCCGCGGGCTCAGCGAGATGTTCGCGTCGCAGCGGAGGTTGCCGCGCTCCATCTTCGCGTCGGAGATGCCGAGCGCCACGACGATGTCGCGGATGGTCGACACGTACGCCTTCGCGAGCTCCGGCGCCTCGCCTTCCGCCCCGTAGATGATGTCGGTGACGATCTCGACGAGCGGCACGCCCGCGCGGTTGTAGTCGACGAGCGAGTGGTCGGCGCCCTGGATCCGGCCCGTCGCGCCGCCCACGTGCGTGAGCTTCCCGGCGTCCTCCTCCATGTGGGCGCGCTCGATCGGCACCGTGACGATGCGGCCGTCGGGCATCTCCACCTCGACCGAGCCGCGGAACGCGATGGGCTCGTCGAACTGGCTGATCTGGTAGTTCTTCGCGAGGTCCGGGTAGAAGTAGTTCTTCCGGGCGAAGCGCGAGCTCGGCGCGATCTCGCAGCCGAGCGCGAGGCCCAGGCTGATCGAGTGCCGCACGGCCTGCTCGTTCACCACGGGCAGCGAGCCCGGGAGCCCGAGGTCGACCGGCGTGATGTTGGTGTTGGGCTCGCCGCCGAAGAAGTTCGGGGCGTCGGAGAACATCTTCGTGCGCGTGTTCAGCTCCACGTGCACCTCGAACCCGAGCACGGGCTCGAACATCTCGATGGCCTCGTCGTAGTCCATCAGCTCTGCCTTGGCCATCAGTGCGTGTCTCCGTCCGTGGTGCGCGCGGCGGCGCGCGCGAGCTCGGGTGCCTGGGCGAGCAGGGGCCCGCCCCACTGCCGCTCGAGGATCTGCTCGAGGGCGGCGCCGACCGTGTAGAGGCGCGCGTCCTCGCGGGCGGGCGCCATGAACTGGATCCCGACGGGCAGGCCGTCCTCGGGCGCGAGCCCGATGGGGAGGCCGATGCCGGGGACGCCCGCGAGGTTCGCGGGGATCGTCGTGAGGTCGTTGAGGTACATCGCCAGCGGGTCGTCGAGCTTCTCGCCGAGCTTGAACGCCGTCGTGGGCGCGGACGGCGTGACCAGCACGTCCACCTGCTGGAACGCGGCGTCGAAGTCGCGCTGGATGAGCGTGCGGACCTTCTGCGCGCTGCCGTAGTACGCGTCGTAGTAGCCGGCGCTCAGCGCGTAGGTGCCGAGGATGATGCGGCGCTTGACCTCGGGACCGAAGCCGGCCTCGCGCGTCGCCGCCATGACGTCCTCGACCGTGCCGCCGCCGGGCGGGTTCACCCGGAGGCCGAAGCGCACCGAGTCGAACTTGGCGAGGTTGCTCGACGCCTCGGCCGGGAGGATCAGGTAGTAGGCGGCGATGGCGTGCTCGAAGTTCGGCGCGCTCACCTCGACGATCTCGGCACCGGCCTGCTCGAGGAGCGCGAGCGCCTCCCGGAAGCGCTGCGTGACGCCGGCCTGGAAGCCCTCGCCGTCGAGCTGCTTCACGACGCCGACGCGGACGCCGTTCAGCGATCCCTCGCGCTGTCCGGCGCGAGCGGCGTCCGCGAAGGACGGCCACGCGTCGGTGAGCGAGGTGGAGTCGCGCGGGTCGTGCCCGCCGATGACGTCGTGCACGAGCGCCGAGTCGAGCACCGTGCGGGACACGGGACCGACCTGGTCGAGGCTGGAGGCGAGCGCGATCGCGCCGTAGCGGCTCACGCCGCCGTAGGTGGGCTTGACGCCGACCGAGCCGGTGACCGCGGCGGGCTGGCGGATGGAGCCGCCCGTGTCGGAGCCGAGCGCGACGGGCGCCTCGAACGCGGCGACCGCGGCCGCGGATCCGCCGCCCGAGCCGCCGGGGATGCGGTCGAGGTCCCACGGGTTGTGCGTGGCGCCGAACGCGGAGTGCTCGGTGGAGGAGCCCATCGCGAACTCGTCCATGTTGGTCTTGCCGAGCGGCACGAGGCCGGCGGCGCGGAGGCGCTGGACGACCGTGGCGTCGTACGGCGGGGTCCAGCCCTCGAGCATGCGCGAGCCCGCGGTCGACGGCATGTCGATGGTGCAGAGCACGTCCTTGATGGCGATGGGCACGCCCGCGAGCGGTCCGAGGGCGGCGCCGTCGGCGCGCTGCGCGTCGATCTCGGCGGCGCGCCCGAGCGCCCGCTCCCCGGAGACGTGGAGGAACGCGTGGACGTCGCCGTCGACGTGGTCGATGCGGTCGAGGTGCGCGCGCACGGCGTCGACGCTCGACACGTCGCCCGAGGCGAGGCGGTCGGCGAGGGCGGAGGCGCTGAGGCGCGTGAGGTCGTCGGTCATGGTGCTCCTACTGCTCTTCGCCGAGGATCGCGGAGACCTTGAACCGGGATCCGTCGTGCTCGGGTGCGCCCTCGAGCGCCTGGGCGGTGGTCAGGGTCTCGCCCGGCACGTCGGGCCGGTAGACGTTGGCCAGCGGGATCGGGTGGCTCGTGGCGGGGACGTCCGGCCCCGCGACCGCGGTGACCTTCGCGACCGACTCGACGATCTGGCCGAGCTCCACCGTGAGGGTGTCGATCTCCTCCTCGCTGAGGCGGATGCGGGCGAGGCTTGCGAGGTGCTGCACCTGCTCCCGGCTGATCTGCTCCACGGGGGTCGGCGCCTGGGGGGTCTCGTCCCCGCTGGTCGCGTCGGCGGGCTCGGGCCGGGTGTCGGACATGCGTCTCCAAAGGACTGTGTGCGGGGGTACCGGGAGATTCTATTAGCGTGACCCCCATGCCCACCGCAGCCCGGATCCCCGCCCGACGCCGATCCGGACGCACCCGCGGCGCCGCGGTGGCCGTCCTCGCGGCCCTCGCCCTCGTCCCCCTGGCCGGATGCGCGCCCGTGAGCGACGTGCGGGGCAACTGGCACCTCGTCCAGGGATCCGACTCCGCGGGCGACCTCGGCGTGGGCGACGCGCTCATCACCATGCGGGTCGGCGGCGGCGAGGTCGGCGGCCGCGGGCCGTGCAACGACTACTCCGGGCGGATGGGCGCCGAGGGCGACGGGATGCTCGCCGCGGTCGTGCCCGGGACGCTCCCGTGCGAGGACGGCGGGCTCGAGTCGCGCTACTTCCAGGACCTCGCCGCGGTGTCGTCGCTGCGCGTCGAGGACGGCCACCTCCTGGCCACGGGCCCCGGCGACGTGCGGCTGGAGTACGCCGAGCGCAGCCGCGGCTGACCCGCGGTCCCCGCCGTCCCCTGATCCCGGCTGTCCCCCGCGGTCCCCGCGGGACCGCTACCTGCCGCTCGCGTCCGCGCGCACGTCGCGCGCGACGGGACGGTCGATCCCGATGAGCGCGATGTTCCGGAACGACTCCGTGCCGCGGTCGAAGTAGCTGTTGTGCCCGACGGCGCCCGCGAGGGATCCGTCCGCCGACACCCCGGACGACGCGCCCGTCCCGGCGACCCCGAAGTGCGCCGCCCCGAACGACGCGCTGCCCGGGTCCGACCCGAAGTACGACGAGCCGACCACCGGATCCCACGCGGCCTCGCCCACGTACACGCGACCGGCGGGCACGTCCAGCTCCGCCGCCTGGCGCACCGCGCCGCCGGGCGACCCGACCATGGCGAGCGCGTCGGCCGAGGCGCGACCGCTCGAGAGGGCGAGCAGCGCCGCCGTGGAGCCGTACGAGTGCGCGACCACCGTGAGGTGCGGCGGGTCGTCGGGACGCACGCCCCGGATCCCCTGGATGGCGCCCT
Organism: Clavibacter michiganensis; assembly: GCF_002151125.1. Lineage (GTDB taxonomy): Bacteria > Actinomycetota > Actinomycetes > Actinomycetales > Microbacteriaceae > Clavibacter > Clavibacter michiganensis_C. The sequence continues at coordinate 162,345 of NZ_MDJZ01000015.1, read as the reverse complement.
CGAGGTACTGCGCCCCCTCGTGCGCGAGGTCGAGGTCCCCGATCCCCAGGAGGTCGGGCGTGCGGTAGCCGATCCAGGAGATCGTGGCGACGCCTCCTCCCGCGCTGCCGTCGGCGCCGCTGCCGCTGCCGAGCAGCGTCGTCTGCTGCTGCTGCAGGCGCGCGGCGACGTCGGTCCAGTCCACCAGGCGGTCGGAGACGGAGTAGAACATCCCGGGCACGACGATGTCGACGTAGGCCGCGGAGTCGAGGTCGCCCATCACGACGCCCGCCCGCCCGGGCCACGCCGTGTCGAGCACGAGGAGCGACCGTGCGGGGCCGCCCGCCGCGGGCTCCAGGGCGCGCCGCACCTCGGCGAGCATGCGCAGGTCGCGTCCGAGCGCCTGCTGCGCGCCGCGTCCCGGGGTCGTCGTCGCGCGGGCGCGCAGCTCGCCCTCGCGCTGGTCGAGGAGGCGGCGGTTGGCCGCGTCGCGCTCGACGACGGGGATCCCCTCGAGGTTCCCGACGAGCTCGGGGACGCCGCGGGCGAGGACGCGGCGCTCGTCCGCGGCGAGATCCGACCACCAGGCGGCGACGCCCGACGCGGCGGGAGGGCGGCGGATGAGCTCGCGGATCGTGGCCGGGACCGCGCGCGCGAGCAGCCGCAGCTCCGGCTCGTCGAGCGCGGGCAGCGCGCCGAGGAGCGCGACCGGGGACGTGTCCCGGAGCGACCGGTCGGACACGCGCGGGTCGCGGAGCTGCGCGACGACTCGGGTCGGGCTCGGCAGGTGGGCGCCGCGGGCGGGACCCGCGGCGTCGGGGCCGGCCAGCACGGCGGGCGGCCTGGTCGCCGCGACGGCCGCGGGGGCGGGGACGACGACGGACCCGATCAGCCCGCAGGCGATGGCCGATGCGGCGAGAAGCAGACGGACGCGAGTCGTCACGGTTCGAGATCCCCCAGAGAGCCGACGCGGAGGGCAGGCGCCGGTGGGTGGCGCGCCCGCGCCGACGCGTCCCATCATGCTATCGGCGCCCGGGGCCCGAGGAAGGCCCGATCAGGACTCTTCGCGGCCCCCATCCGGGTCCGGGTGGGCCGTCGAGCCGGATGCGGCGCCCGCGTCTCCATCGGCGACGGCGTCCGCTGCAGCGGCGGGCGCGGGATCCGCGTCCGCGGGCGCCTTCGACTTCCGCGCGCGCTTCGGCTTCGGCTCCGCGGCTCCCTCCTCGCTCGCCTCCGGGTCCGTTTCCGGCAGCGCGATGGCGTCCGGCCCCTGCTCCACGAGGAGGCGGAACTCGGCCGCGTCGATGATGCGGACGCCGAGCGCCTCCGCCTTGCCGAGCTTGGAGCCCGCGCCCGGGCCCGCCGCGACGTAGTGCGTCTTCTTGCTGACGCTGGATCCCGCCTTGCCGCCGGCCGCCATGATCGCCTCGAGCGCGCCCTCGCGGGTGTACCCCTCGAGGGAGCCGGTCGCCACGACCGTGAGGCCGGCGAGCACGCCGCCCGCGGCGGCCGCGGCGCCCGGTCCCGGGTGCCCGGGGACGGCGGTGACGACGCCCGCCCGCTCCCAGCGCTCCACGATCTCGCGGTGCCAGTCGACCTCGAACCAGTCGAGCAGCGCGTCGGCGATGATGCCGCCCACGCCGTCGACCGCGGCCAGCTCCTCGCGGCTGGCGGAGCGGATGGCGTCGAGCGAGCCGAACCAGCCCGCCAGGGCGCGCGCCGCGACCGGACCGACGTGCCGGATGCTGAGGGCCACGAGGATCCGCCAGAGGTCCTGGGTCTTCGCCTTCTCCAGGTTCTCGAGCAGCACCTCGGCCGACTTCGACGGCACGCTGTCCTCGTCGCCCCACGGCTCGGCGGGGTCGAAGGCGCCGTCGCGCTTGGGGGCGCGCTTCCGGCGGAACGGCGTGACGCGCTTCGCCTCGCCCGTCCTCTCGTCGACCTTGACCATGCCGGTCTCGGCGTCCCGGACGACCACGGTGATGGGCACGAGGTCGGCCATCGTCAGCTCGAACAGGCCCGCCTCGGTCTCGAGCGGCGGGTCCTCGGGCTCGAGCGGCTGCGTGAGGGCGGCCGCGGCGACCTCGCCGAGGCCCTCGATGTCGAGCGCGCCGCGGGAGGCGACGTGCTCGACGCGACCGCGGACCTGCGCCGGGCAGCTGCGCGCGTTCGGGCAGCGGAGGTCGATGTCGCCCTCCTTCGCCGGCTTCAGCGGCGTGGAGCACTCGGGGCAGAGCGCGGGCATGACGAACTCGCGCTCGGATCCGTCGCGGAGCTCCACGACCGGGCCGAGCACCTCGGGGATGACGTCGCCGGCCTTGCGCAGGACGACCGTGTCGCCGATGAGCACGCCCTTGGCCTTCACGACCTGCTGGTTGTGCAGCGTGGCCTGGCGCACCTCGGATCCGGCGACCTCGACCTTCTCCATGACCGCGAACGGCGTGGCGCGCCCGGTGCGCCCGACGCTGACGACGATGTCGAGGAGCGTCGTGTTGACCTCCTCGGGCGGGTACTTGTACGCGGTCGCCCAGCGCGGCGCGCGGCTGGTGGCGCCGAGCTCCTCGTGGAGCCCCAGGTCGTCGACCTTGACGACGATGCCGTCGATCTGGTGCTCGACCTCGGCGCGGTGCGCGCCGTGCCGCCGCACGAACTCCGTGACCTCCGCGACGTCGTCGAAGACGCGGAAGTGGGTGGAGATGGGCAGGCCCCAGCCGGCGAGCAGCTCGTAGACCTCGGACTGCGCGGACACGTGCGCGTCGCGCTCCAGCTCCCGGACGGGCCACGCGCCGATGCCGTGCACGAGCATGCGGAGGCGGCGGATGCGCGCGTGCATGAGCTCGAGACGGGCGGGGCTCTTGCCCTCCTCCTTCTGCCGGAGCGACCCGGCGGCGGCGTTCCGCGGGTTCGCGAAGACCCGCTCGCCCACCTCGAGCTGCCGCGCGTTGAGCTCGTCGAACTCGGCGACGGGGAAGAAGATCTCGCCGCGCACCTCGACGAGCGGCGGGTGCCCGGTGCCGGCGAGCCGCTCGGGCACCGTGCCCATGGTGAGGACGTTCTGCGTGACGTCCTCGCCGACGACGCCGTCGCCGCGCGTGGCCGCCGTGACGAGCAGGCCGTCCTCGTAGCGGAGGTTGATGGCGAGCCCGTCGATCTTGAGCTCGCTGAGGTAGCGGACGCGGCCGCTGCCGGCGTCGCGCTCGACCTTGGCCGCCCACTCGGCGAGCTCCTCCTCGCTGAAGACGTTGTCGAGGCTGAGCATGCGCTCGGCGTGCGTGACGGGCGCGAAGAGCGTGGTCTCCGCCCGGCCACCCACGGTCTGGGTGGGGCTGTCCTGGCTGCGGAGCGTCGGGTGCGCCTCCTCGAGGGCCTGGAGCTCGTGCACCAGGGCGTCGTACTCGGCGTCGCTGACGGTGCTGCCGTTCGCCGCGTAGTACTCGTCCCGGTGGCGCTCGATCCCGGCCCGCAGCTCGTCGACGCGCGCGGACGCGGCCTGGAGCTCGGCGGGCGTGGTGGGGGGGACGGCGTCGGCGGCCGCGTCGGTTCCGGTCGTCGTGTCGCTCATGCGCGCGTCACTCCCCCGCGGACGCGCCGACGAGGGCGGCGGCGCGCATGGGCGGCCGGGCGTCGGCGACGGCGCTCACGGTGCGGTCGATGGTGACCTGGCCGAGCACGCGCGTGCCGGCGTAGACGACGGCGGTCTGGCCGGGGGCGACGCCGTGGAGGGGGTCTCGCGGGGTTATCACGAGCTCGACCATGCCATCGACCTCCGACACCGCCGCCCGGGCGGGCACCGGATCGGCGTGGGCGCGGATCTGCACGTCGCAGTCGAACGGCTGGTCGGGCCGAGTGGGCGGCGTGCCCGCCCAGGTGTACGAGGATCCGGCGATCTCGCGGATCGCCAGCGCCTCCTGCGGGCCGACGACGACGGTGTTGTCCTTCGGGCGGATCTCCAGCACGAAGCGCGGCCGGCCGTCGGGCGCCGGCGTGCCGATGGCGAGCCCCTTCCGCTGCCCGACCGTGAAGGCCGCGGCCCCCTGGTGCGTGCCGATCGCGTTCCCCTCGCCGTCGAGGATGTCGCCGGGCTCGGCCCCCACGCGGTCGGCGAGCCAGCCGCGCGTGTCGCCGTCGGGGATGAAGCAGATGTCGTGGCTGTCGGGCTTCTGCGCCACCTGGATCCCCCGGGCCGCCGCCTCCGCGCGCACCTCGGCCTTGGAGGGCGTGGATCCGAGCGGGAAGTAGGAGTGCGCGATCTGGTCGGCCGTGAGCACGCCCAGCACGTACGACTGGTCCTTGGCCCACGCGGCCGCGCGGTGCAGCTCGGGCTGCCCGTCGGGCCCCGGGAGGACGTCGGCGTAGTGGCCCGTGCACACGGCGTCGAAGCCGAGGTCGAGGGCCTTCTCCAGCAGAGCGGCGAACTTGATCCGCTCGTTGCAGCGCATGCAGGGGTTCGGGGTGCGGCCGGCCTGGTACTCGGCCACGAAGTCGTCGACCACGTCGGCCGCGAAGCGCTCGGAGAAGTCCCACACGTAGAACGGGATCCCGAGGAGATCCGCGGCGCGGCGCGCGTCCATCGAGTCCTCGACGGTGCAGCAGCCGCGGGATCCGGTGCGGAGCGTGCCCGGCATGCGGCTGAGCGCGAGGTGCACGCCCGTCACGTCGTGCCCGGCCTCCACGGCGCGGGCGGCGGCCACGGCGGAGTCGACTCCGCCACTCATCGCTGCGAGGATCTTCACCCCGTGAGCCTACGCGCCGCGCGCCCGGCGAGGCCCGCCCGGGAGGCGCGGGCGACGGCGTCGGGCAGCGCCGCAAGGAGCGCGTCCACGTCAGCGTCGGTCGTGGTGCGGCCGAGCGTGAACCGGAGGGCGCCGCGGGCCTCGTCCTCGGGGATCCCCATGCCGAGGAGCACGTGCGAGACCTCGGGCACCCCGGCCTGGCACGCGGATCCGGTGCTCACCGACACGCCCGCCATGTCCAGCAGGAGGAGGAGCGAGTCGCCCTGGCAGCCCGCGAAGGTGAGGTGCGCGTTGCCGGGGAGGCGGCCCGCGGGATCCGGGTCGCCGCGCAGCACCGCGCCCGGCACGTCGCGGAGCACGGTCTCGACGAGACGGTCGCGGAGCGCGGCGACCCGCACGCGCTCGGCGTCGAGCTCGGCGACCGCCAGGGTCACGGCGGTCGCGAACGCCACCGCGGACGCCGCGTCCTGCGTGCCCGAGCGCACCTGCCGCTGCTGGCCGCCGCCGTGGATCTGCGGATCCACCGTCGCCTGCCGCGCGAGCACGAGCGCGCCGCTGCCGACGGGCCCGCCGACCTTGTGCGCCGAGACGCTCACCGCGGAGACGCCCGCCTCGCGCCAGCGCCGGAACGGCACCGGCATGTGGCCGAGCGCCGCGACCGCGTCGACGTGCACGGGCACGCCATGGGCCCCGGCGAGCGCCGCCAGCTCCTCGACCGGCTGGATGGTGCCGACCTCGTTGCTCGCGGCCAGGAAGGTGAGGAGGGAGACGGATCCGGGGTCGGCGGCGAGCGCGTCGGCGACCGCGTCGATGCGGACGCGCCCGAGCGCGTCGATCGGGATCCGCTCCACGACGGCTCCCCGGCGCTCGAGCCACTCGACCGTGTCGACCGTGGCGTGGTGCTCTCCGTCGGGCACGAGGATCCGCGTGCGCCGGGCATCCGACGCGACGCGTGCCCCGTGCAGCCCCTTGATGCCGAGGTTCACGGACTCCGTGCCGCCGGAGGTGAGGACGATCTCGACCGGGTCCGCGTCGAGCGCCCGCGCGATCGCCTCGCGCGCCTCCTCGAGCACGCGCCGGGCCTCCTGGCCGTGCGAGTGGATGGAGGACGGGTTCCCGACCAGGGTGAGCGCCCCGGCGAGCGCCGCGATCGCCTCGGGCCGCATCGGGGTCGTGGCCGCGTGGTCGAGGTAGACCGTCATGCATCTACCCTAGGTCGCATGCCGCGCCCCGGACCGCCCGTGCCCCTGGGGCTCACGCTCCACGACGGGGGCGGCACGCTGCGCCTCGTGAGCCACGGCGCGTCCGCCGTGGAGCTCACCGTGTCGGCCGCCGACGACGCCCGCCGCGTGGCCGAGGTCGTGCCCATGGAGCGCGGCGACGACGGCGTGTGGACGGGATCCAGCGCCCGGCTCGTGCCCGGCACCGCGTACTCGGTGCGCGTGGACGGCGACCCCGCCCCGGGCAACGCCTTCGACCCGACGCGCCACCTGCTGGATCCCTACGCGCGCGGCCTCGTGCAAGTGGGCCCGGCCGCGTGGCGCTCGGTCGTCACGAGCGAGGTGCCCGCCGAGGAGCGCGCCGCCCGCCGCGCCGCGCGCCCGCAGGTGCCGCGTGACCGCCAGGTGGTCTACGAGCTCCACGTGCGCGGCTTCTCCAAGCTCGACGAGCGGCTGCCCGAGGAGCTGCGCGGCACGTACGCGGGGCTCGGCCACGCCTCGTCCGTGGAGCGCCTGGTCGACCTCGGGATCACCACGGTGGAGCTCCTGCCGGTGCACGCCTCCACGAGCGAGGAGCGGCTGCGCGCGCAGGGCCGCATCAACCACTGGGGCTACAACACGCTCGCCTACCTCGCGCCGCACGCGCCCTACGCCACGCGCGCCGCACGGGAGGCCGGCGCCGACGCGGTGGCCGCCGAGTTCCGCGGCATGGTCGACGCGCTGCACGCGGCCGGGATCCAGGTCGTGCTCGACGTCGTCTACAACCACACGGCCGAGGAGGGCGCCGACGGGCCGGTCACGAGCCTCCGCGGCATCGACGGCTCGCGCTACTACCGGCACGCGCCCGACGGGACGCCCATCGACGTGACCGGGTGCGGCAACACGGTCGACCTGTCCCGGCCGGACGCGCAGCGCCTGGTGCTCGACTCGCTCGAGCACTGGTCCGACGTCATGGGCGTCGACGGCTTCCGCTTCGACCTCGCCGTGACCCTCGGGCGCGACGAGCGCGTGGACTTCGACCCCGCGCACCCGCTGCTGCGCGCCATCGTCGAGGACGAGGCGCTCGAGGGCCTCCTCATGATCGCCGAGCCGTGGGACGTGGGCATGGGCGGCTGGCGCACGGGCGGGTTCGGATCCGGCTGGAGCGAGTGGAACGACGGCTACCGCGACGTCGTGCGCGGCTTCTGGCTCACGGACCTGGCGGCGGCCAGGCTCCGCGGGCACGCCCCGAGCGGCGTCGGGGCGCTCGCCTCCTGCCTCGCGGGATCCTCGGGCACCTTCGCGGCCGACCGCGGCCCGCTCGCCTCCGTGTCGTTCGTCACGGCGCACGACGGCTTCACGCTCGCCGACCTCACCTCCTACGACCGCAAGCACAACAGCGGCAACGGGGAGTCGAACCGCGACGGCACGGACGCCAACCGCTCGTGGAACCACGGGGTCGAGGGGCCGACGCGCGACGCGGCGATCCTCGCGGCGCGGCGGCGGTCGTCCCGCAACCTGCTCGGCACGCTCCTCGTCTCGGCCGGGATCCCCATGATCACGATGGGCGACGAGCGCGGCCGCACGCAGCGCGGCAACAACAACGGCTACTGCCTCGACAACGCGGCCACCTGGATGCACTGGGACGAGGACGCGTGGCGGATGGACCTGCACGCGACCACGCGCCACCTCCTCCGCATCCGGCGGGAGAACCCGGCGCTCCGGCCCGTCCGCTACGCCGCGCCCGACGCGCACGTGCCGAGCGCCTCGGTCATCGCCTGGCGCGACGCCGACGCCGCTCCGATGACGGAGGCGGCCTGGGAGTCCGCGGGCACGCGCACGCTGCAGTGGATCACGACGTCGACCCCCGAGACCGAGGACCCGAGCACGGTGCTCGTCGTCGTGCACGGGCGGGAGGACCGCGCGACGGTGACGCTCGCCGAGCACGACGGCGTGACGGCCTGGCGGCTCCTGTGGTCGAGCGAGTGGGAGCGGCCCGAGGTCGTCGCGACGGACGACGCGCCCGGCGCGCGGGTCGAGGTCGACGGGCCGGCCCTGCGGATCTACCGCGCCTGCTGAGCGCGCCCGGGCCCGTCCGCGGGCGGTGATCCCGATCCGCGGCGACCTCCGCAGCGACGCCCGGCGCCCGGACGGGGGCCGCCACGGGTTCGCGTCGCGCGGCGCTCGTGTGCTCTCCTGGAGGCGCCCGCACGATCCGCCGCGCCCCGGCGCGCCCGAGCACGAGGACGCCGCCCATGACCGACGAGTCCCCCGCCCCGAACGGCGACCGCTCCCCCGACGCCCGGGGCTCCGACGCCGGGCGCCCCGCCGACGGTCCGACCCGGCGCCGCACCCTCACCCGCCGCGCGCTCGTCGCGGGCGGCGGCCTCGCCGCCCTCTCGGCCGTCGCCGCCGTCGCGGGCTGCACCACGACGCCCCGCCCGGCCCCGCCCACCTCGGGCGGCATCGCGACCCCGACCGCCGACGCCGGGGATCCGCCCGCGCCCGCCGTCACCGCGTCCGGCGGCCCGCCGATCGAGCCCATGACCTACGCGCCCGACGACGCGCTCGCGGGCTTCTACGCGCTGCGGGACCGGGTGCGGGAGCGACGCCTCACCATCGGCGTCCTCGGCGACAGCATCACCGAGGGGCAGGGCGCCACGACGCTGCAGCACGCCTACCCCGCCCAGCTCCGCGACCGCCTGCGCGGCGCGTACCCGTCCGGCGCGCGCGGCGGCCTCGACTACATCGCGTCGCGGCATCAGATCACGGTGCCCGCCGACCAGGGCTTCGCCTTCGCCGGGACGCCGACCCCGGGCGCCCGCCACGGCTGGGGGCGCCGGGTCGTGCTGCTCACGGAGGCGTCGGGCCCCGGCACCTACCGCGCGCGCATGACGTCGGCGAGGGTCTGCTGGTGGGCGCCGGACCTCGACGCCGCGATCACCGTCCAGGTCGACGACGGCCCGCCCGAGACCGTGCGGGCCGAGGCCGGCGGGTCCCTCACCTGGACGAGCCCGCAGCTCGAGTCCGCCGAGCACGCGATCACGGTCGCGTGGGCCGGCGGCGCACCCGAGCTCGAGGGCGCGTGGCTCTTCGACGGCGACGAGGAGCGCGGGATCCACGCCATCGAGGGCGGCAACTCCGGGTCGCAGCTCTGGCAGCTCTCGGAGAGGGCGCGGCCGGACGGCGTGAGCACGTGGATCCGCTCGGCCCCGCGCTTCGAGCTCGACCTCTGGATGCCCGAGCACCTCATCAACGACGTGGTCGTGCGCACGCCCGAGGAGGTGCGCTCCGACGCGGCGGTGCTCATCGAGCTGATCCGCACCACGAGCGAGGCGCCCGTCCTCTTCACGCCGCCGTACGAGCGCACGACGCTGCCGATCCGCGGGACGACGTGGGCCGACTACATCGGCGCGCTGCGGGACGCCGCGTCGGCCGATCCGCTCGCCGACGTCTTCGAGATCGGCGCGTACATCCCCCGCCTGGTCGGCGAGGGCGCGTCCGACCCGTACGGCTGGATGGGACCGGACAACCACCCGAACGACCGGGGATACGCGCGCTTCGCCGAGGTGCTCGCCGCGAAGCTCTCCGCCACCCCGGCCTGACGCGACGGGCGGCCCCGGAGGGCGCCGCCCGTCCACGCCGCGTCAGCTGCTCGCGACCGCGAGCAGCCCCGGCTCCGCGCTCGACGCCAGCAGCTCGTGCCGCGGCACGACCCGCACCGTGTAGCCGAACGGCCCCGCGCTCGCGAGCCGCACCGTGCCGGCGTACTCCTGCTGCCCGCCGGATCCCCCGACGGGCTCGAGCCCGTGCCGCACGACGTCCGTCAGCACGTCGCCCTCCCCGGTGCGCCCGTGCACGACCTCCACGGTCACGTCGTCCGCGCCGAGGCCGCCGAGCGCCACCCACGCGCGCACCCGCAGCTCGTCGCCCACCTGCGCCTGGTGCTCGACGCCCTCCGACTCCACGTGCGCGACCTGCACCGACGGCCACGCGGCGGCGACGCGTCCGCGCCAGGCCGCGAGCTCGCGGGCCCGGGCGGACCCGTCCGCGGCGACGACGGCCTGCGCGCGCCCCGCGGGCACGTACAGCCGCTCGACGTACTCGCGCACCATGCGGTCGGCGCTGAGCTCGGGCGACAGCGTCCGCAGCGTGTGCCGGATGTCGTGCACCCAGCCCGTGGGCACGCCGTCGCCGTCGCGGTCGTAGAAGCGCGGCGCGATGCGGTTCTCGATGAGGTCGTAGAGCGCGGTGGCCTCCATCGCGTCGCGCTCGGCGCCGTCGTGCGCGCGGTCGGCCGACGGGATCGCCCAGCCGTTCCCGCCGTCGAAGTACTCGTTCCACCAGCCGTCGAGGATGGACAGGTTGAGCGCCCCGTTGAGCGCCGCCTTCATGCCCGACGTCCCGCACGCCTCGAGCGGCCGGAGCGGGTTGTTGAGCCAGACGTCGGTGCCCGGGTACAGGAGCTGCGCCATGCCGATGTCGTAGTCGGGCAGGAACACGAGCCGCCCGCGGATCCCCGGCTCGGCCGCGAACCGCACGAGCTCCTGGATGAGGCGCTTGCCCTCGTCGTCGGCCGGGTGCGACTTGCCGGCCACGACGATCTGCACGGGACGGTCCGGGTCGGTGAGGATGCGGCGGAGGCGTTCCCGGTCGTGGAGCATCAGGGTCAGCCGCTTGTACGTCGGCACGCGTCGCGCGAAGCCGATGGTGAGGACCTCGGGGTCGAGCACGTCCTCGAGCCACGCGGGCTCGACGGCGCCCGGGTTCTGCTCGCGCCAGGCGCGCACGACGCGGCGGCGCGCGTCCTCCACGAGCTGGCGGCGCATGCGGCCGCGCACGTCCCAGAGGTCGCCGTCGCTCACGGCCGTGGAGGACCAGTCGGCCGCGGTGGTGTCCCACGTGCCGAGGCGCTCGCGCGCGAGCGACATGAGCATCGGATCCGTCCACGTCGGCGCGTGCACGCCGTTCGTGACGCTCGTGATCGGCACCTCGTCGGTGTCGAACCCCGGCCAGAGCCCCGCGAACATCCCCCGGCTGACCTCGCCGTGCAGCTGGGAGACGCCGTTGGCGCGCTGCGCGAGGCGGAGGCCCATGAGCGCCATGTTGAACACGTCCGGGGATCCGCCCTCGTGGGACTCCGCGCCGAGCCCGAGCACGCGCTCCGGCGGCACGCCCGGCAGCAGCCGATCCGTGACGTGCTGGCGGACGAGGCCGACGTCGAACCGGTCGATGCCCGCGGGGACCGGCGTGTGCGTCGTGAACACGGTGCCGGCGCGCACCACCTGCAGCGCCTCGTCGAAGTCGAGGCCGTCGGCCATGAGGGTCGAGATCCGCTCGACGCCGAGGAAGCCGGCGTGGCCCTCGTTGGTGTGGAAGACGCGCGGCACGGGCGAGCCGGTGACGCGCGCGTGCGCCGCGATGGCGCGCACCCCGCCGATGCCGAGCAGCAGCTCCTGGTGCAGCCGGTGCTCGCCGCCGCCGCCGTAGAGCCGGTCGGTGACGCGGCGGAGGTCCTCGTCGTTCTCGGGCACGTCGGTGTCGAGCAGGAGCAGCGGGATCCGGCCGACGCGCGCCTGCCAGATCCGCGCGTGCAGCGTCCTCTCGGCGGGCAGCTCGAGGGCGACGTGCACGGGCGCGCCGTCGGCCTCGCGCAGCACCTGGAGCGGCAGGCCGTCGGGGTCGAAGACGGGGTAGGTCTCCTGCTGCCAGCCGTCGGAGGAGATCCCCTGGCGGAAGTACCCGGACCGGTAGAAGAGGCCGACGCCCACGAGCGGGATGCCGAGGTCGGAGGCGCTCTTCAGGTGGTCGCCCGCGAGGATCCCGAGGCCGCCGGAGTACTGCGGGAGCGCGGCGGCGATGCCGTACTCGGGCGAGAAGTAGCCGATCGCCTCGGGAACGTCGCCCTCGAGGGACTGGTACCAGCGGGGCTCGCTCACGTACGCGCGGAGGTCCTGCCGCTGCTCCTCCGCCCACGCGACGAACCCCTCGTCGGCGGCGAGCTCGCGCAGCCGCTCCTGGTCGACCGCGCCGAGCAGCGCCACCGGATCGTGGCCCGTCCCCTCCCACAGCTCCGGGCTCACGTGCGCGAACACGCGGCGGGTGGGCTCGTACCACGACCACCGGAGGTTCCCGGCGAGCTCGTCCAGCGCGGACAGCTCCCCCGGGAGGACGGCACGGACGGTGAACCTGCGGATGGCCTTCACGGGACTCCCTCGAACCGGTACGGGCGGCGGGCGGACCCGCGCGATGGCTCCCGAGCCTAGGGGCGCGGGATGCACCGCACCAGGGTCCGGGCCGGTCGTGGAGGGAGCGTGGACGCGGGCCGGACGGAGGATGACGGGCGGGCGTCGGGCATCCGGACGGCGTCCGCCACCGCCGCGGCGAGCGACAGCCGGACGGCTCACGGGCTACGGTCGAACAGTGACCACACCCCAGGACGGACCCGATCCCCTCCCCCGCCCGGTGCGCGGCCGTGCAGCCCGCAAGCTCGCCAAGGCCCAGAAGCTCCAGGACGCGCAGAAGCCGCCGACGCCCGAGCCCCCGATGATCCCCGCGGCGCCCGAGCAGGCGGCCCCCGATGCCGCCGCCGAGGCGCCCGAGCCGACCCCGCAGCCGGACGTGGTCCCGGTGTCGCCCGTCGCGGCGCCGGTGTCCGCGGTCCCGGAGCCCGCCCCGGAGCCGGAGCCCGCGCCCGTGGCCCCCGAGCCGACGCCGGAGCCGGCGCCCGTGGTCCCCGAGCCGGAGGCCGCCCCCGCCCCGCCGTCCGCGCCCCGCCACGCGGCGCCCGCCGCCGAGCCGACGCCGTCCGCGGAGCCGACGCGCGTCGCCGAGCCCGCCCGGTCGGCCGATCCGTCGCCGGCCGCGCCGACCCCCGCGCCCGCTGCCCGGCCCGCGCCCGCAGCCGAGCCCGACGACGACGACTACGCCCCCGTCATCGGCCGCATCCCGATCCTGTCGCTCACCCCGCAGATCGAGGACGACCTCTGGCCCGCGAAGAGCTTCGTCCACGACGTGGTGCCGTTCGGCGCCACGATCTTCCGCGAGGGCCACGACCTCATCGGCGCCGACGTGCTGCTCACCGACCCGACCGGCGCCGAGACCTCGCACCGCATGTCGCTCGACGCCACGAAGCCCGGCCTCGACCGCTGGATCACGAGCGCGCAGCTCGAGACGCAGGGCGTCTGGACCTGGCGCGTGAGCGCGTGGTCCGACGACTTCGGCACGTGGCTGCACAACGCGGAGATCAAGGTCCCCGCGGGCCTCGACGTCGACGTGATGCTCGCCCTCGGCGCCGAGGCGCTCGAGCGCGCGGCCTCCGACGACACCCGCGACGCCGCCGACCGCGACGTCCTCCGCGCGGCCCTGGCCGGCATCGCCGACGCGGACGCCACCCCCGACGCTCGCCTCGCCGCCGCCACGACCCCGGAGGTCCTGGCCGCGATCGACCGCGTCCCCCTCCGCAGCCTCGTCACGCTCAGCCCCGAGCGCACCATCGTGGTGGAGCGCGAGCGCGCCGCCGTCGGATCCTGGTACGAGTTCTTCCCCCGCTCGGAGGGCGCCGTCCAGCACGAGGACGGCTCCTGGACGAGCGGCACCTTCGCCACGGCCGCCCGCCGCCTCCCCGCGATCCGCGACATGGGCTTCGACGTCGTCTACATCCCGCCGGTGCACCCCATCGGCCGCACCAACCGCAAGGGCCCGAACAACACGCTCACCGCGGGGCCCCACGACCCGGGCTCGCCCTACGGCATCGGATCCGAGGACGGCGGGCACGACAGCATCCACCCCGAGCTCGGCACGGCGGACGACTTCCGCGCCTTCGTCGACGAGGTCGCCGAGCACGGCATGGAGCTCGCGATCGACATCGCGCTGCAGGCGTCGCCCGACCACCCGTGGGTCACGACGCATCCCGAGCTCTTCACGACGCTCCCCGACGGCTCCATCGCCTTCGCGGAGAACCCGCCGAAGAAGTACCAGGACATCTACCCGCTGAACTTCGACAACGACCCGGAAGGGTCCTACCGCGAGATGCTCCGCGTCATGCGGGTCTGGCTCGGCCTCGGCGTCAAGATCTTCCGCGTCGACAACCCGCACACGAAGCCGCTCGTGTTCTGGGAGCGCCTCATCCACCAGGTGATGCGCGACGAGCCCGACGCGATCTTCCTCAGCGAGGCGTTCACGCGCCCCGCCATGATGCGGACGCTCGCCAAGATCGGGTTCCAGCAGTCGTACACGTACTTCACCTGGCGGAACACGAAGCAGGAGCTCGAGGAGTACCTCACCGAGGTCAGCCACGAGACGAGCGACTACCTCCGACCGAACTTCTTCGCGAACACGCACGACATCCTCACGCCCTACCTGCAGTTCGGCGGGCGCGCCGCGTACCGGATCCGCGCGGCCATCGCCGCGACCGCGTCGCCGTCGTGGGGCATCTACTCGGGCTACGAGCTGATCGAGAACGTCGCGCGCCCCGGCGCCGAGGAGAACATCGACAACGAGAAGTACGAGTTCAAGCCGCGCGACTGGGCACGGCAGGAGGAGCTCGGCGGATCCATCGCCCCGGAGATCACGCGCCTGAACGAGATCCGCCGCCAGCACCCCGCGCTCCGCCAGCTGCGGAACCTCGACGTGCACTGGAGCGACGACGACTCGATCCTCGTCTACTCCAAGCACCTCGCCGCCGAGCACACCGGCACGGGCGAGGCCGACACGATCCTCGTGGTCGCCAACGTCGACCCCCACTCGGCGCGTGAGACCCAGGTCTACCTCGACCCCACCCGCTTCGGCCTCGCCGAGGACGCCGTGTTCGACGTCGAGGACCTCCTCACGGGCGACGTCTACACGTGGTCGACCTCCAACTTCGTCCGGCTCGACGCGTTCACGCACCCCGTGCACGTGTTCCGGGTCCACCCGACCGCATCGAAGGGATGACGGACATGACCGACACCACCCCCGCGCACGACCCCCAGCACGAGCAGACGACGGGCGCCGACGTGGTCGTCCCGCCGGCCGCCGAGGTCGACCCCGACCGCGGGACCGACGTCGTCGTCCCCGCGGCGGACGACGCCTCCGGCGAGACCGCGTCCGCGTCCGACCCCGTCCGCCTCCCCGAGGTGGCGGACCACGACCTGCGCGCCGTCGCCGAGGGCGTCCACTCCGGCCCGCACTCGGTCCTCGGCCAGCACCCCGTCGCGATCGACGGCGTCGGCGACGACCTGGTCGTCGTGCGCGCGCTCCGCCCCCTCGCGGACGCCGTGTCCGTGATCCTCTCCACCGGCGCCCGCGTCGCCCTCGCCCACGTGGGCCACGGCGTCTGGCAGGGAGCGCACGTCCTCGGACTCCAGGACTACGAGGTCGAGGCCCGCTACCCCGACGGCGGTACCTGGACGAGCGAGGACCCGTACCGCTTCCTCCCCACGGTCGGCGACCTCGACCTGTACCTCTTCGGCGAGGGCCGCCACGAGCGCCTCTGGGACGTCCTCGGCGCCCATCACCGCGAGCACTGGGGCGTCGCGCGCACCTACGAGGGCGTGTCCTTCTCCGTCTGGGCGCCCCATGCCCGGGCCGTCCGCGTCATCGGCGGCTTCAACGGCTGGGACGGCGTGCAGCACGCGATGCGCCGCCTCGACGGCAACGGCGTCTGGGAGCTGTTCGTGCCCGGCGTCGAGCCCGGCGTCTCGTACAAGTTCGAGATCCTCACGCAGGAGGGGCGGTGGATCGAGAAGGCCGACCCCATGGCCCGCATGACCGAGGTCCCGCCCGCGACCGCGTCCCGCGTCGAGACGAGCGCGTACCAGTGGGACGACGCCGCCTGGCTCGAGGAGCGCGCCGCCCGCGACCCCCACGACTCCCCGATGAGCGTGTACGAGATGCACCTCGGATCCTGGCGCCCCGGCCTCGGCTACCGCGAGGTCGCCGGCGAGCTCGTCGCCTACCTCCAGGAGCTCTCCTACACGCACGTCGAGTTCCTGCCGCTCGCGGAGCACCCGTTCGGCGGATCGTGGGGCTACCAGGTCTCCGGCTACTACGCGCCGACCTCGCGGTTCGGCTCCCCCGACGACCTCAAGTTCCTCATCGACACGCTGCACCGCGCGGGCATCGGCGTCATCGTGGACTGGGTCCCGGCCCACTTCCCGAAGGACGCCTTCGCGCTCGCGCAGTTCGACGGCCAGCCGCTCTACGAGCACACCGACCCGCGCCGCGGCGAGCAGCAGGACTGGGGCACCCTCGTCTTCGACTTCGGCCACTCGCAGGTCCGCAACTTCCTCGTCGCCAACGCGCTGTACTGGTTCGAGGAGTTCCACATCGACGGCCTCCGGGTCGACGCCGTGGCCTCGATGCTCTACCTCGACTACTCGCGCGAGGAGGGCCAGTGGCTCCCCAACGTGCACGGCGGCCGCGAGAACCTCGAGGCGATCAGCTTCCTGCAGGAGGTCAACGCCACCGCGTACCGCACCCACCCGGGCATCGTGATGATCGCGGAGGAGTCCACGAGCTTCCCCGGCGTCACGCGCCCCACGAGCGACGGCGGCCTCGGCTTCGGGCTCAAGTGGAACATGGGCTGGATGCACGACACGCTCGACTACTCGGCCGTCGACCCGATGTACCGCGCGTACCACCACGGCCAGATCACGTTCTCGATGGTCTACGCGTACACGGAGAACTTCCTCCTCCCCATCAGCCACGACGAGGTCGTGCACGGCAAGGGCTCGCTCGTCGGCAAGATGCCGGGCGACCACTGGCAGAAGCTCGCCAACGTGCGCGCGTACCTGTCGTTCATGTGGTCGCACCCCGGCAAGCAGCTGCTCTTCATGGGCCAGGAGTTCGGGCAGCCGTCCGAGTGGAGCGAGGAGCGCGGGCTCGACTGGTGGATCCTCGACCAGCCCGTCCACCGCGCCCTGTTCGACCTCGTCGGCGCCCTCAACCGCACCTACGTCGAGACGCCCGCGCTGTGGGCGCTCGACAATGACCCGGCCGGCTTCGAGTGGATCGACGCGGGCGACGCCGGGCGCAACGTCCTCGCGTTCCTCCGCCGCGACCGCGACGGGAACCAGGTCGCCGTCGTGCACAACTTCTCCGGCGCGCCCATCACGGGCTACCGGCTGGGGCTGCCGCAGGCGGGCGTGTGGGAGGAGATCCTCAACACGGACGCCGAGCAGTTCGCCGGATCCGGCGTGGGCAACCTCGGCGCCGTGCACGCGGGCGACGAGGGCTGGCACGGACGACCGGCGTCGGCGGAGCTGACGCTGCCGCCGCTGGCGGGCCTGTGGCTGCGCCTGAAGCAGGATCCGGCCGACCTGCGTCCCGTGGAGGCGCCGGCGCATGCGGCACCCGACGCGGACGAGACGCGCGCCGACGGCACGCCGTTCGCCGTAGCGGACGCGGCTCCCGTCCTCCCGCAGTCGCGGGAGACTCAGCCGCCCGTCGAGGGGCTCTCGGCGACGGACGACGCACCGGGCTCGGACGACGGCACCCCGCGGGTGCCCACGGTCTGACCGGACCGCGCACGACGACGGCGCCGCATCCCGGAAGGGGTGCGGCGCCGTCGTCGTGCGGGCGGGATGCGCGTCAGTACAGGAGGCGCGTGAGGCGGCGGCGCGCGACGGCGACGCGGGGGTCCTCGAGCCCGACGACCTCGAAGTGCTCGATCAGGCGCTGGCGGACGGCCTCGCGGCCCTCCGCGTCGAGCCCGGGGAACAGCGTCAGGAGCCGGTCGAAGGCGTCCTCGACGTGCCCGCCCGAGAGGTCGAGGTCGGCCACGAGGAGCTGCGCGTCCACGTCGTCCGGGGCGGATGCGGCGGCGGACCGGATCCCGTCGGCCGCCTTCCCGTCGAGCCGGTGCAGCAGGCTCACCTGGGCGAGGCCCGCGACGGCGAGGGCGTCGCGCGGGTTCTGCGCGATCGCGGTGCGGTACTCGGCGGCAGCGGACGCGTAGTCGCCCTGCTCGATGAAGGCGTAGGCCTCCGCGTGGTGCGGCGGCAGCGGCTCCTCGACGGGGGCGGCCGGCTCGGCGGATCCGCCGGGGGCCACCGCGGTGCCGGTCACGCCGTTCTGCTGCGCCAGCTCCAGCACCTGCCGGATGACGTCGCGGACCTGGTCCTCGGGGATCACGCCGGCGAAGAGGCCCACGGGTCGGCCGCCGATGAGCGCCGCCACCGTCGGCACCGTCTGGGCCTGGAACGCCTGGCCGAGCTGCGGGCTCTGGTCGATGTCGATGCGGACGAGGAGCACGCGGCCGGCCTGCTCGGTGACCACGCGCTCCAGCACGGGCGACAGCTCGCGGCTGGAGGCGAGCCCCGTCGAGACGAGCTCGACGATGACGGGCACCACGGCGGAGATGTCGAGGAACTGCGTGAAGGACGCGTCGTCCGCCGCGAGCACGAGGCCGGGGACGTCCACCGACTGCGGCGCGCCCGCCGGGCCGCCCGGCGCGGCGGGCGCACCCGGGGCGCCGGGAGCCGCCGCCGCACCCGCGGGAGCGGCGGGCGCCTGCGTCCGGTTCACGAGCGAGGAGAGGTCGACGGCGCCGCGGAGGCTGGCGGCGGAGGGGGGCACGTTCGTCATGGGAGCTCCTTGGCCGAGGTGATGTGGGTGCTGGAGGCGTACAGGCGGATCTTCTCGCCCGAGTTCACGGGGGGCACGTACATGAGCATCTGCGCCGTGCGGACGGTGTCGAAGCCCTTCGCCGAGTCCGTGAGCCCGGTGATCGCCTGGACCTCCGGGTTCGCGTTGACCTTCGCGCCCTCCGCGGTGGGCTTCGCGACGATGCCGAGGTCCACGGTGACGCTCACGAGCGCGCCGGACTCCACGGTCGACATGGCGACGGGCGTCGCGGGGTTCGCGGTGGCGGAGAACTCGACGGTGCCGGTCTCGCCGATCGAGGCCGGGAAGTCGACCTTCCGCTTGGCGTCCTGCGCGCGCACCCCGTCGTCTGTCGCGTCGAACAGGTCCGCGTACTGGCTCTGGTCGCCCTTGTCGAGCAGGTCCGCATAGGCGGCCGAGAGCTGATCCGGCTGGACCGCGAGCAGCTTCACGTCGGGCGCGAGGCGGGCCGCCCCGATCGCGGCGGGCGCCACGTCGGGCAGGGCCGCCGTCGTCGAGATGGGCATGGCGTAGAGCACGTGGTAGTTCTCGCGCGGGCTGTCCTGCACGAGCGTGAGCGACAGGGTGGGCGCGTCGTCCGCGTCGGGGTCCTTCACGACCGCGGCGATCGTGCGCGGCCACGCGACGGTGGCCTGCGGGAGCGTGAGCTGCAGGTCGCCCGCCGGGATGGCCGGGACCGCGGCGATGTCGGGCTTGGCCTTGCGCACCTGGTAGTCAGACGTGCGCTCCTGCAGCGCGGGCCCGGCGAACCGCGAGGTCAGCTGCTCCGCGTCGAGCGCCTGGTCGGCCGCGGTCGCGACCTCCGAGACACGGGACACGATGCGCTCGGCCTGGTCCTGGGTGACGACGGGCGGATCCGCGTCCTCCGCCTCACGGGCGGCGTCGAGCGACGACGACGGGGTGGGCGTCGCCGTGGATCCCGCGGATCCCGCGCCGGCGGCGAGGTCGGCCGGCGCGCCCTGCACGGTGCACCCGCTCAGGGCGAGGCCGGTGACGACGAGGACCGGCAGCGCGATGCGGCTGCGTCGACCGCGGCCGCGGGGCTGCGCGGGAGCCGTCCCGGAGCCGGCCGTGAGGGCCGCCCGACGGGCGGCCGGGCCGATGCGCGGGACGCGGGGTCCGCCGCGCGGCGGCAGGTTGCGCCGCGGTCCGCGGCTGCGGCGCAGGTGGCGGAGCGCGAGGAGGTACAGGACGAGCCCGAGGACGAGCAGCGCGATGCCGCCCACCACGAGCGGGACGACCCAGGGCGACTCGCCCTCGGACGGCCACGAGAGCTCGATGTCGGCGGGAGCGGCGGCCTGGCCGTCCGTGGCGAGGATGAGGCTGACGTCGTCCGGGAGGCGCGTGCTGAGCGAGACCTCGCCCTGGCCGGTCTGCTCGGAGAGCCAGAGGTCGGATCCGCGCGGGTCGGTGACCGTGGGCGCGGCCTCGGCGGCGGTGCCCGATGCGTCTGAACCGGAGCTGTCGGCGGACGGGGTCGGGGCCGGCGTCGGCGTGGCCGCCTCCGGCTCCACGACCTGGCTGGTCAGCCCGCCCTGGTCGTCCATGGCGACGCGCGTGTACGGGCTCGTGCCCACCCACGCCTCGACGTCCGTCGTGGGGCCGTACGCGGCGAAGACCTCGCCGTCGCCGCGGGCCACGGTGTCCTGCAGCCCGGGGTGCGCGTTGAGCGTCTCCCCGCTGATGACCGTGTAGGCCGCGTCTCCCGCCGACGACGTCGACGCGGTGATGCGGTCGGGTCCGGCCAGGAACGTGTGCTGGGCGATCCCCAGCCCGATCATGAGGG
Organism: Clavibacter michiganensis; assembly: GCF_002151125.1. Classification (GTDB taxonomy): domain Bacteria; phylum Actinomycetota; class Actinomycetes; order Actinomycetales; family Microbacteriaceae; genus Clavibacter; species Clavibacter michiganensis_C. Next base: position 142,042 of record NZ_MDJZ01000015.1, on the reverse strand, counting down.
CCGCGACCACGAAGGTCGCGATCGCCAGGACGAATCGCACGGGTGTCTCCTCTCGTGTCGTCGCGGGCGGCTGCTGCATGCGCGGCGGTCGTGGTGACGACCACGACGGCCGTCGAGCACGGGTGCTCTCGCGACGTACCCGCCGTGTTCGGGGCGGATCGGCGGCGGACGACGACATCGAAGGATACCGGACGACCCTGGGAGCGCCTCCCCCGCCCGTCGTCGCGGCCGTGGGGGGAGCCGCGGGCGCGGAGGGCCGACTCGGTAGGATCGGCACCTGCTGCGCCCCGCCCGGCGTGCGCGAGCCGCCCGCGAAGGAGTCCCCCGTGCCCCACGACGACACGCCGTTCAGCCCCGCCATGCGCGGCTACAACCGCGACGAGGTCGACCGGGCCGTCGCCGACCTGCGCCGCGAGCTCATCCGCTCGAACCAGCAGGGCGCGGAGCTCCGCGCCGAGGCCGAGCGCCTCCGCCGCAGCGAGCAGGAGCTGCGCGACGAGCTCGAGGAGGTCGGCAGCCCCACGTTCGCCGGGCTCGGCAGCCGGCTCGAGGCCACCCTGCGGGTCGCCGAGGAGCAGTCCACGCGCCTGGTCGCGCAGGCGGACGCCGACGCCGCCCGCCTCCGCCGCGCCACGCAGGAGGAGACGGACGCGCAGCGCGCCGAGGCCGAGGCGACCGCTCACCACCTCGTCGACCAGGCGCGCGCGCAGGCCGCGCAGATCCTCGACGCCGCCCGCCGGGAGGCCGACGACCTGGGCGAGCGCGCGGACGACCGGGCAGAGGGCCTGCGCAGCGACGCCGAGCGCGAGGCCGCCGCCCTCCTCCTCCGCACGCGCACGGAGGTCGCCGACCTCCGCGCCACGGCCCTGCGCGAGACCGACGCCGAGCGCGCCGAGGCGGCCCGGGAGGTCGCGGAGCTCCGCGCGCGGGTCGACCGCGAGACCGACGAGGCCCGCCGCGACGCGGCCGACCTCGCCCGGGAGAGCGTCCTCGCCCGCGGCGCGCTCGAGCGCGAGCTCGCGGACGCCCGCGCCCGGCACGACGAGTCGGTCGCCGAGGAGCGCGCCGAGCTCGACCGCGACGTCCGGGAGGCCGAGGAGCGGCTCCGTCTCGACGAGGAGACGAGGCGCATCGCCCTCGCCCAGCTCGAGGAGCAGACCCGGACCGACCTCGACCGGGAGATCGAGCAGGCGCGCACCGACTGGGACCGCGAGGTGCAGGCGTCCCGCGACGACTTCGACCGCCGGATCCATGCCGAGCGCACCGCGTTCGACCGCGACGTGGAGGAGACCCGGGCGGCCCTCGAGCGCGAGATCGCGGAGACGCGCGAGGCGCTCGAGCTCGAGGTGGCGACCGCGCGGGGCGACCTGGCCCGCGACGTCGACGAGGCGCGAACCGACCTCGCCCGCGACGTCGCGCAGGGCACCGATCGCCTGGAGCGGGAGACCCGGGCCACGCGGGAGCAGCTGGAGCTGGAGGCCGTCACCGCGCGCGGCGCGCTCGAGCGCGAGATCGCCGAGGCCGAGGCGCTGGAGGCCGACCGCCGGGAGGCGGAGCGCCTGCGCCTCGAGCGCGAGGCGGCCGAGACGCGCCGCGAGTTCGCGGCCGAGGCCGAGGAGGCGCGCCTGCTGCTCAGCCGCGAGATCGAGCAGGGCCACCTCGACCTCGACGCCGAGATCACGGCCCGCCGCGACCACGACGCCCGCGACGCCGCCGAGCGCCAGCGCGAGGCCGTCGAGCGCACGGCCGCGTACCTCGGCGAGGCCGAGGCACGGCTGCAGGAGGTCACCGCGCTCCTCGCCTCCACGCGCGAGGAGGCGGAGACGCTCGCGAAGGACAGCCGCGAGGCGGCCAGGAAGGCGCGCGACGACGCCGACCACGATGCCCGCGCCGCCATCGCCGACGCGGAGCGCCGCGCCCGCGAGACCGTGGCCGACGCGGAGCGCCGCGCGCGCGAGGCCGTCGCCGACGCGGAGGAGCGACTCGACCGCATTAGGATCGAGCGCGAGGCGGTGGCCGCGTACCTGGAGAACGTCCGCGGCGTGCTGACCCAGGCGGACGACGCCTCCTCCGACGACGAACCCCGCACCGCGCGCTGAGCGCGTGCCGAACCGGAGGCCTCCGACGTGAAGATCCAGAACCCCTACCGGCTCGGCCTCCTGGCGGGTCTCGGCGTGCTCACCGCGCTCGTCATCGGCGGCGCGCTCGTGTCCCTGGGGACCGTCCTCACCTACGTGGGCACGGCGATATTCCTGGCGCTCGGCATCGACCCTCTCGTCACGTACCTGGAGCGCAAGAGCGTCCCCCGTCCGGTCGCCATCCTCGTGATCTTCCTGGTGCTGCTCGGGTCGCTCGCGGGCGTGCTGCTGGCGGTCATCCCCGTCGTCGTGAACCAGGCGAGCGCGCTCGTCACGCAGATCGTCCAGTACGCGCAGAGCGTGAGCGGCGACCAGTTCATCGAGAACCTGCAGTCGTTCGTGCCGCGCGAGGTCTTCGACGTCCAGACCGGCGCGGACGAGCTCGTCCAGTACCTCTCCAACGCCTCGAACGTCGCCACCATCACGGGCAACGTCCTCACCGTCGCGTTCACGATCGGCAACTTCCTCTTCGGGCTGGTCATCGTCGTGATCCTCACGATGTACTTCACGGCCTCGCTCAACTCCTTCAAGAGCGGCCTCTACAAGCTCGTGCCGGCCACGCGCCGCGCGCGCTTCGCCGACATCGCCGAGCAGATCACGCAGTCGGTCGGCCGCTACGTCATGGGCCAGGTCGGCCTCGCGCTCTGCAACGGCGTCCTCAGCTTCATCTACCTCAGCATCGTCGGCGCGGCCCTGCCCGCCGTGTGGGCGTTCATCGCGTTCCTGTTCTCGCTGCTGCCGCTCGTCGGCACGATCACCGGCTCGGCGCTCATCCTGCTCGGCCAGATCGTGCTGCTGCCGGAGTCGATGAACACGTGGATCGCCGTGGCCGTCTACTACCTCGTCTACATGCAGATCGAGGCGTACGTGCTGAGCCCCAACATCATGAACCGGGCCGTCAAGGTGCCCGGCGTCATCGTCGTGATCGCCGCGCTCACGGGCGGCACGCTGCTCGGGGTGCTCGGCGCGCTCATCGCGGTGCCGGTCGCGGCCGCCGTGCTGCTCATCATCCGGCAGGTCGCGATCCCGCTCCAGAACGAGCGCTGAGGGACCGGCGCGGGATCAGCGCGCGGGCGGCCACTCCGTCGGGAGCGGCAGCGCCTGCGGGGCGACCGTCCGCACGATCTCGGTGAGCACGCGCGAGACCTGCGTCTCCCCCACCCAGAGGTGCTTGGCGCCGTCCACCGCGATCAGCTCCGCCTCCGGCACGGACGCGAACCGCTCGCGGGCCTCGGCGGGGCGGAGGAAGTCGTCGTGCTCGGGCACGAGGATCACGAGGCGGCGAGGATCCCCGTGCCACGCGGCCACCTCGTCGGCCGTGGCCCGGTGCAGGGGCGGCGAGAGGAGGATCGCGCCCTCCACGGGGTGCGCCCGTCCGTGCTTCAGCGCGATCTCGGTGCCGAAGGACCAGCCGACGATCCACGGGGCCGGCAGGCCGCGCTCGGCGACGAGGTCCATGGCCGCCGCCAGGTCGTGGCGCTCGGCGTCGCCGCCGTCGAACGCACCCTCGCTCGTGCCCCGGGTGGACGTCGTGCCGCGGGTGTTGAAGCGGAGCACCGCGAGGCCGGCCATGGCGGGGAGACGGAGCGCCGCCTTGCGGAGGACGTGCGAGTCCATGAAGCCGCCGGCGGTGGGCAGCGGGTGCAGCGTCACGAGCGTCGCCACCGGATCCCGGTCGGCCGGCAGCGCGAGCTCCCCCACGAGCCGCAGCCCGTCAGCGGTGACGAGCTCCACGTCCTCGCGGCGCGCGGGAAGCTCCGTCGAGCTGGTGATCGTGCGGGGAGCGGCGTCCGTCATGAGACCTTCCAGCAGTGGGTGTGCCAGTGACGGCGGGCGGCGAGATCGCTCTGCTCGCCCATCATGCCGTCGGCGCGCCAGGCGACGACGTGCGCGTGGCCGGGTTCGATGTCGAGGGTGCAGCCGGGGCAGCGGTAGACCTTGAGGGCCCGGGCCGCCGAGACGGGCTGCACGTTCCAGACGCGGCCGCGCCGTGTCTCGGTGTGCTGCGATCCGCTGAGGAGGCGCGTGAGCACGTCCTCGTCCTCCTCCTCGCGCGCACGTCTCCCCCGGGGTCGATTGCTGCGCGGCATGATCCGATCCTAGGCCGCGTCGTGCGCGGGTCCGGTCAGCCGGCGTCCGCCTGGCGGCCGAGGCGCGCCTCCTCCTGGTCGAGCATGCGCTGCGCCCGGGCCAGCACGCGCGACGGGTGCTCGCCCGCGCGGCGCGCCTCGAGCAGGGCCGCGCGCTCGGCGTCGAGCACGTGCCGCCGGAGCATCAGGTACGCGGCGCGCGGGGTGAGCGGGGCGCCGTCGTCGGCCGCCATCGCCTCCGCGCGCTCCGTCACCCACTCGGCCTTCATGGCCGTGTCGCGGCGCACGCGCTCGAGGACCTCCTCGTCCACGTCCGTCCCGTCGGGCAGCTGCCGCACGCCCTCGTCGACGGCGCGGATCCCCGCGTCGGCCAGCTCGGAGACGAGCGCCGCGAGCTGCCGCTGGTCCTCGACCGCGTCGCTGCCGCGGATGCCGCTCAACCGGATCACCGCGGGGAGCGTCCCGCCGTTGACGAGCAGCGACGCGATCGCGACCGTGAAGGCGATGAGGACGAGCTGCGCGCGGTACGGCGTGTCCGACGGCAGCGACTGGGCGGCCGCGAGCGTGACCACGCCGCGCATGCCCGCCCAGCCCAGCACGAGCCCGCCGCGCCACCCGAGGCCCTGCGAGCGGAGGGCCTGCATGTCGGCCCGTCGCCGCCGGAGGATCCGCGCGGCGGTCCGCTCGCGCCGTGACGGCCGGTCGTCGCCGCGCTCCCGGCGGAGACGCTCCAGCCCGCGGCGCACCCGACGCGTGCGCGCCGCGACGTGCTCCTCGTGGCGGCGGAGCCCGAGGAGCAGCGGCACCAGGAACCCGAAGCGGATGAGCGTCAGCGCCACCAGCGTGAGGAAGCCGTAGGCCACCGCCGTGCCGACGCCCAGGTCGGCCTCGTGCACCTCGTCGATGATGTCGCGCAGCTCCAGCCCCATCAGGAGGAAGACGCCGTTCTCGAGCAGGAACAGCACGGTCCGCCAGTTCAGCCGCTCGTTGATGCGCGACTGCGCCGAGAGCGTCGACGCGCTCCGGTGGCCCGACCAGATGCCCGCCGCGACGACGGCCAGGACGCCGGATGCGCCGACCTCCTCCGCCGGGATGAACGCGACGAACGGGACGGCGAAGGAGATCGCGGTGTCGAGGACGGGGTCGTCGAGCCGGCGCCGCACCTCGGTCGTGACGAGGCCGACCGCGAGGCCGATCGCCAGGGCTCCCACCGCGGAGAGCACGAAGCCGCCCGCGGCCTGCCAGAGGTCGACGGAGGCGCCGACCGCCGCGATCGATGTGCGCAGCAGGACGAGCGCCGTCGCGTCGTTGACGAGGCCCTCGCCCTCCAGGACGGTGACGAGGCGCGGAGGCAGGCCGAGCCGGCGGGCGATGCTCGTGGCGGCCACGGCGTCGGGCGGGCTCACGACGGCGCCGAGCGCGAGGGCCCCCGCGAAGGACAGGTCGGGGAAGAGCGCGTAGAGGAGCAGCCCGATGCCGAAGGCGGACACGAGGACCAGCACCACCGAGAGGCTGATGATCGTGCGCAGGTTCCGGCGGAGGTCGACCAGAGGCACCGTCACCGCCGCCCCGTAGAGCAGCGGCGGGAGCACGCCCGCGAGGATCAGCTCGGGTGGCACCTCGACGGGCGGCACGCCCGGCAGGAACGAGACCCCCACGCCGACCAGGACCAGCACGAGCGGGGTGGCCACTCGGATGCGCCGCGCGAGGAGCGTGACGGCCACCAGGGTCGCGATCCCGGCGACGCCGAGAGCCGCGTAGTCCATGGTCCGAGGCTAGCCCGGCGGGGTGCGCGACGATGCACGCCGAGCACCCGTGGAAGCGGAGCGCGCGGTCAGTACCAGTTCTTCAGGACGCTGTGGGCCTTCGCGCCGCACGGGGAGCCGTAGCGCGACTCGATGTAGCCGAGGCCCCACGTGATCTGCGTCGCCGGGTTCGTCTGCCAGTCGGCGCCCGCGGACGCCATCTTGCTGCCCGGCAGGGCCTGCGGGATGCCGTAGGCGCCGCTCGGGTTGTAGGCGTTCACGCGCCAGCCGGACTCCTTCGTCCAGAGGTAGTCGAGGCACGCGTACTGGTCGTCGCCCATGCCCTGGGACGCGAGGATGCTGCGGGCGATGCCCTTCGCGCTGCCGGGGTCGGGGATGGCGATCGCCCCGCCTCCCCCTCCCGAGCCCGGCGACTTCGCGCTGGAGCCGGAGCCGGTGGACGGCGCGGGGGTCTCGACGGGCGGCGGCGGGGGCGGCGGGGCCGCGACGGACTCGAACCCGGGCTCGATCTCGACGGCCGTGTCGGCCGAGGTCACGGAGATGCTCTGGGCATCGGCACGCGCCAGCTGCGCGACGGTGGTCTGGTACTCCTGGTACTGCGGGTTCGCGACGGCGCCGGACGTGGGATCCACGACGTTGACCAGCATGAAGGCGGAAGCCGCACCGAACGCGATGATGGGCGCGGCCACCCGCGAGAACGCGGAGCGCCGTCGCGGGGCGGGCCTCGGCGCGGCGGTGAGCGGCTGGCGAGGAGCGAGGTCGTTCGTGTGTCTACCCATGGCTTCGGACGACTTTACCCAACCGTTACCCGGATGGCGACTCCCTGCCCGCATCGGGGGCGTCCTGTCAGCCGATGCGGATGGGGAGGACGCCTGGCGGACGTCAGCGGACGGCGTTCATGACGTCGACGACGGCGTCCAGCAGCAGGTCGACCTGCGCCTCCCGGTAGCCTCCGCGACGCGGGTGGAACGCCACCGTGCGGACGTCGTCCACGCTCATCGGCTTGGTCCCCCGGAAGTACTTCGCGATGCGGTCCGCGAACCGGTCGACCTCGCGGCGGTCGTATCCGGTCGTCAGGAATCCCGCCCGGTCGAAGCGCTCCCCCGTCGGCCGGCTGACCCGGTCCAGGATCTCCTGCGCCGCGCGACGCGCCTCGGCGTTCCAGGCGTCGGCGCCGACCCGGGCGACCGTGCGGTCGCGCTCCCGCACCGCGAACGCGTCCTCCAGCCGCTCGAGGACCCGGTCGACGGCCGCTGCCGAGTAGCCCCCGCGGCGCATGTCGAAGGACACCCGGCGGATCGTCTCCGAGGTCAGCGAGCGGTCGGCCTCGTCGTCGTAGCAGCGCCGCGCGTCGCGCAGGAAGGTGTCGACCTGGTCCGGGTCGTAGCCGCGCTCGCGGCGCCCGGCGGTCGGGAAGGTGGTGGTCATCCGGGACATCCTACGAGGAAGCGCCCGTGACGATGAGGAACAGCGCATAGGCGACGGCGGCGGACGGCAGCACGGAATCGAGGCGGTCGAGGAAGCCGCCGTGGCCCGGCAGCCAGGAGCTGATGTCCTTGACCCCGAGGTCGCGCTTGATGAGCGACTCGGCGAGGTCGCCGAGCGTCGCGGTCACGACGATCACGAGCCCGAGCACCACGCCGAACCACCACGCCTGCTGGATCATGAACAGCGAGAGCAGGATCCCCGCGAGGACCGCCGCGACGACCGCCCCGGCGAACCCCTCCCAGGTCTTCTTCGGGCTGATGGTGGGCGCCATGGGGTGCTTGCCGAAGTTGAGGCCCGCGACGTAGGCGCCCGTGTCGCTGCACACCACGAGGATGAGGAACGCGAGCGTCCACCACTCGCCCCCGTCGCCCGCGGTGAGCAGCACCGCGAAGGACCCGAGCAGCCCCACGTAGCCGAGCAGGAAGACGCTGGAGCCGATGTCGCCGACGACCGCCCGCACGGGAGTCCGCCGCGCGGGCACGGCCTGCTCGGCGACGCGCCAGAGCGCGACGAAGGCCATCGCCCCGAGGAGGCCCAGCCACTGCCCGTCGGGCCGTCCGAAGTAGGTGATCGGCATGAGCGCGACGACCGCGATGACCGAGCCCACGCGCGGCACGCGCCGGCCCGCCTGGCGCAGCGCCGTGGCGAGCTCGTATGCGGTGAAGGCGACGAGAGCGACCGCGATGAGCAGGAAGAGCTGCTTGACGACCACGAGGCTGACGAGGACCACCCCGCCGAGCAGGAGGCCGACGCTCACCGCGAAGAGGAGGTTGCGTCCCGTGCGGGCGTTGATGCGGTCGTTCGTCGCCTCGAGGGACGCGCGCGTGGCACGCACCTGCGCGGTGAGGTCGGCGCGCGTGGCCTGGACCTGCGCCTCGAACTCGGCGCGCGTCACGCGGCCGCGGCGCCTGCGGATCCGCGGTGCGCCGTCGGGGCCCGGAGCGGGCGGCACGACGGGCGCCCGCTCGGCGGGATCCTCGGGGCTGGCCACCTAGACCTCGAGGAGTTCGGTCTCTTTGCGCTTCAGCGCGTCGTCGACCTGGTCGGTGTGCGTCTTGGTGAGCGCCTCAAGCTCCTTCTCGGCGCGCGCGACCTCGTCGTCGCCGACCTCGCCCTTGAGCGCGTCCAGCGTGTCCTTGGAGCGGCGGCGGATGTTGCGCACGCTGACGCGCCCCTCCTCCGCCTTGCCGCGGACGATCTTGACGAACTCCTTGCGGCGGTCCTCGGTGAGCTCTGGCAGCGTGAGGCGCACCATCTCGCCGTCGTTGCCGACGGTGGCGCTGAGGTTCGGGACGTTGACGAGGGCCTTCTCGATCTCCTTGAGGGCCGTCTTGTCGTAGGGCGTGACGATGAGCGTGCGCGCCTCGGGGTTGTTCATGCTCGCCAGCTGGCCGAGCGGCGTGGGGCTGCCGTAGTACTCGACCATGACCTTCTGGAAGAGGGCCGGGTTCGCACGGCCCGTGCGCACGCTCCCGAAGTCCTCCTTCACCGCCTCGACGGCCTTGCCCATCCGGTCTCGGGCATCTGCGAGGACTTCTGCGACGGTCACGGGTTCTCCTTCGGTAGCGCGGGCACGAGGGGCGCCCGGTCGATCTTAACGCGGATGGGGAGGCGCTCCGCCCGCGACGCGGCCCGTCGGGGCCCGCGGCGGAGCGCCGGGTCGTCAGTTGGAGACGATGGTGCCGATGCGCTCGCCCCGGATCGCGCGGGTGACGTTGCCACCCGGCTCCATCCCGAAGACGACCATCTTCATGTCGTTGTCCATGCAGAGGCTGAAGGCGGTCGAGTCGACCACCTTGAGGCCGCGCTGCAGGGCGTCCTGGTAGGTGACGGTGTCGAGGAGCGTGGCGGTCGAGTCGGTGCGGGGATCGCCCGTGTAGACGCCGTCGACGCCGTTCTTCGCGACGAGGACCTCGGTGGCCGAGATCTCGAGGGCGCGCTGCGCGGCCACGGTGTCGGTCGAGAAGTAGGGCAGTCCGGCGCCCGCGCCGAAGATGACGATGCGGCCCTTCTCGAGGTGGCGCACGGCGCGACGCGGGATGTAGGGCTCGGCGACCTGGGTCATCGAGATGGCGGACTGGACGCGGGTGGCGGCGCCGGCCTGCTCGAGGAAGTCCTGCAGGGCGAGCGCGTTCATCACCGTGCCGAGCATGCCCATGTAGTCGGCGCGGCCGCGGTCCATGCCGCGCTGCGACAGCTGCGCGCCCCGGAAGAAGTTGCCGCCGCCGACCACGATGGCGACCTCGACGGTCTTCGCGGCCTCCGCGATCTCCCGGGCGAGCGCGCTGACGACGTCCGGGTCCACGCCCATCTGGCCGCCGCCGAACGACTCCCCGGAGAGCTTGAGGAGGACACGGCGGGTGGTGGTCTGATCGGTCATTGGTGTTCCCGTCCTCGCGTTCCGGTCGCCGGATCCGGCCCCGGTCCAATCTACTGTGACGCCCGGCAGGGTCGGCGGCGCCTCGCGGCCGACGGCTCCGGACATGGAGAAGGGAGCCCGGGTCGCATGCGACCCGGGCTCCCCGTGGTGGTGCTAGGCGCCGACCTTGAAGCGGGCGAAGCCCGTGACCGTGAGGCCGGCGGCCTCGACGACCTTCTTCACGGACTGCTTGTTGTCCTTCGCGTAGTCCTGCTCGAGGAGCGCGACCTGCTTGAAGTAGCCGGTGAGGCGACCCTCGATGATCTTCGGCAGGGCGGCCTCGGGCTTGCCCTCGTTGCGCGAGATCTCGGTGACGATCGCGCGCTCGGCCTCGACCTTGTCCGCCGGGACGTCCTCGCGGGCGAGGTACTCCGGGTTGGCGAACGCGATGTGCTGGGCGATGCTGCGGGCCGTCTCGGCATCCGTGCCCGTGTAGTCGACGACGACGCCGACCTGGGGCGGGAGGTCCTTCGACGTGCGGTGGAGGTAGACCTCCTGGTGCTCGCCGTCGAGGCGGGCCACGCGACGCAGGGCGATCTTCTCGCCGAGGATGGCGGCCTGGTCGCTGATCAGCTGGTCGACGGTCTGCTCGCCGGCGGGGGCCTGGAGGGCCTCCTCGACGGTGGACGCGCCGGCCGCGACGACCGCGGCGAGGACGGACTCGGACAGCGCGATGAACTTGTCGTTCTTGGCGACGAAGTCGGTCTCGCACGCGAGCTCGATGAGGGTGGCGGCGCCGTCCTTGTCGCCGGCGGCGACGAGGCCCTCGGCGGTGGAGCGGTCGCCGCGCTTGGCGTTGCCCTTCTGGCCCTTGAGACGCAGGATCTCGATGGCCTTCTCGATGTCGCCGTCAGCCTCGACCAGCGCGTTCTTGCTGTCCATCATGCCGGCGCCGAGGCGGTCGCGCAGCTCCTTGACGTCAGCGGCAGTGAAGTTCGCCATGCTCATGGACTCCTTCTGTAGGTGATGATCCGGGGGTCTCCCGGAGGTGAGTGCCCGACGGGCGGACGCGGTTCCCCGCGCCCGCCCGTCGGGATGGTGCAGATGCTGTGACTACTCGGAGACCGTGGCCGTCGTGGCGGGCGCTGCCTCGGACTCGGTCGCCTCGGCCTCGATCTTCGCCTCGGTGGCGTCGTCGGACTCGGGGGCGTGCACGGGGGCGGGGACCTCGTCCTCGGACTTCGCCTCGTTCTTGGCGGAGACCTCGGCGTCGACGTCGTTCTCCTCGACGGGCAGCGCGGCCTTGGCGGCGTCGCCCTGCTCCAGCAGCTCGCGCTCCCAGTCGGCCATCGGCTCGACGGGCGCGGAGCCCTCGGCGTCGGGCTTCTGGTGGCGCTGGATGAGGCCCTCGGCGGCGGCGTCGGCGATGATGCGCGTCAGCAGCGCGACGGAGCGGATCGCATCGTCGTTGCCCGGGATCGGGTACTGGACCTCGTCCGGGTCGCAGTTGGTGTCGAGGATGCCGATGACGGGGATGCCGAGCTTGCGCGCCTCGTCGATCGCGAGGTGCTCCTTCTTGGTGTCCACGACCCACATCGCCGACGGCGTCTTGGTCAGGTTCCGGATGCCGCCGAGGCTCTTCTCCAGCTTGTCGCGCTCGCGACGCTGGATGAGCAGCTCCTTCTTGGTGAAGCCGCGCGTCGTGTCGTCGAAGTCGACGAGGTCGAGCTCCTTGAGGCGGTTCAGGCGCTTGTGCACGGTCTGGAAGTTGGTCAGCAGACCGCCCAGCCAGCGCTGGTTCACGTAGGGCTGGCCGACGCGCTGCGCCTGCTCGGCGATGGACTCCTGCGCCTGCTTCTTGGTGCCGACGAAGAGGATGGTGCCGCCGTGGGCGACCGTCTCCTTGACGAAGTCGTAGGCCTTGTCGATGAGGGCCAGCGACTGCTGCAGGTCGATGATGTAGATGCCGGAGCGCTCGGTGAAGATGAAGCGCTTCATCTTCGGGTTCCAGCGCGTCTTCGGGTGACCGAAGTGGACGCCGCAGTCGAGCAGCTGGCGGATGGTGACGACGGCCATGGCCGTACTCCTGTTCCGGCGCGCGCTCTCGCTGCGCGCCTCGTCGGTTCGCTCGGCGGTCGGGACGACCGCTGATCCTGGTGCCCGGCGCGCATCCGCTCCCGTCGGCGACATGGTTCATCGCCGGGAGGAGACCGAGTGGATGCGGAGGCCTGATGGGCACGCGTAGTCACCCGACCTGGATCGGGTGCTGCTCGATGGTACCACCCGCCGGGCGACCGGCAGGGCGACGCGGCGGATCAGGAGCGCGCGGCGTCCTTGCGCTTCTTGGGCTTGTCGACGAACAGGGTCTCGGCCTCCTCGAGCGACATGCCGTTGGTCTCCGGGATCTTCATGAGCACGAAGACGAACGAGAGGGCGGCGAACGCGGCGTACATGCCGTAGGTGAAGGGCAGCGAGAAGGCGGACAGCGCCGGGAAGGAGACGGTGATGGCGAAGTTCGCGATCCACTGGGCCATGGCGGCGACGCCGAGGGCCTTGGCGCGGATCCGGTTCGGGAAGATCTCGCCGAGGAGGACCCAGACCAGCGGACCCCACGACGCGCCGAAGCCGATGACGAAGACGTTGGCGGCGATGATCGCGATGACGCCGAACGGCTGCGGCAGCGACACCTCGCCGTCCTGGGTGAACGACTGGCTGAAGCAGACGGCCATCACCGCGAGGGACACGGCCATGGCGAGCGAGCCGGACAGGAGGATGGGGCGGCGGCCGATGCGGTCGACGAGCGCGATGGCGATGAAGGTGACGGCCACGTTGGTCACGGCCGTGATGACCGAGGTCGTCAGCGACTGCGACTCGTCGAAGCCGACGGCCTGCCACAGGGTCGTGGAGTAGTAGAAGATCACGTTGATGCCGACGAACTGCTGGAACACCGACAGGATGATGCCGATCCAGACGATGCCCTGGAGGCCGAGCTTGTTGCCGCGGAGGGTGCCGGTGCGCTTGGCGACGCGGTCCTCCTCGATCTGGCGCTCGAGGTCGCGGCTGGCGCGGTCGATGTCCTCCTGCTTCCAGACGCTCGCGAGGATCTCCTGCGCCTCCTCCTTGCGGCCCTTCTCGACGAGGTAGCGGGGGGACTCGGGCAGGCGCCAGGCCAGGAAGCCGTAGATCACGGCGGGGACGGCGCACACGAGGAGCATCCAGCGCCAGGCCTCGAGACCGAGCCAGAACTCCTCCGACGCACCGCCCGCGGCACCGGCGAAGACGGCGTCCGAGAGCAGGGCGGTGAAGATGCCGAGCGTGATCGCGAGCTGCTGCAGCGACGCGAGGCGGCCGCGGAGGAGCTTGGGCGAGATCTCGGCGATGTAGGCGGGTGCCACCACCGACGCGATGCCGATGCCGAGTCCGCCGACGATGCGCCAGATGGTGAGGTCCCAGACGCTGAACGCGTATCCGGAGCCGAAGGCGCTGATGAAGAAGAAGCCGGCGCCGATGATCATGGTCCAGCGGCGGCCGATGCGGTCGGCGATGCGGCCCGCCAGGTAGGCGCCCAGCGCGCAGCCGAGCAGCGCGCTCGCGACCGCGAAGCCGATGAGCGTCTCGCTGAGCTCGAACCTGCCCTGGATGGCGGAGACCGCGCCGTTGATGACGGAGGAGTCGAACCCGAACAGGAAGCCCCCCACCGCGGCCGAGACGGCCAGGCCTATCGCGCGTCGCTGGAGCTTCTTGTCATCCCGGGGGGTCGTCGTCTCGTTCACAACGGACCACTCTGCCACTTCTCCGGCGGGGTGGGAGCGTGGCTCGGATCCGGCGTCGCAGGGGGCATCATGCGGCCGACCGGCGCACGGGACGGGTCCGCCGGAGAGGGAGGGGCGCATGCGCGGCGGGGATGCACGGCGGAGGGCATGCGCGACCGCGCTGGCGATCGGGCTCCTGGCCGGGACGGGCGCGCCGGGGCTGCCGGAGCCGTCCGCGGCGGAGACGTCGCCCACCGGGACCGCGACCCCCGCGACGCCGCGCTGGGCGTGGCCGGTGGATCCGCCGCACACCGTCACGCGGCCGTTCGAGGCGCCGGCCACCCCCTACGGTCCCGGCCACCGCGGCATCGACATCGCCGTCGAGCCGGGGGCGGAGGTGCGCGCTCCCGCGGACGGGACGGTGTCCTTCGCCGGTGCGGTCGTCGACCGGCCCGTCGTGAGCGTGCAGCACGCCGACGGGTTCGTCTCCTCGGTGGAGCCCGTCGTCCCGCTGGTCGCGGCCGGCGACCACGTCGTCGCCGGACAGGTCATCGGCACCCTCGCCGCGGAGCCGCGGCACGAGCCGGACGGCGGGCTGCACCTCGGCGCGCGGCTCCACGGCGCCTACGTGGATCCGGCGCTGCTGCTCGCCGCCCTGAGGCACGCCGTGCTGCTGCCGCTGGATCCGTGACCCTCGACCATGTCACCCGATGCCATCCGCCGCGGATCCCGTCGGGGATCGCGCCGTCGTCGCCGCCTCCGAGGATCAGGCCCGCGGGTGCGCGCCCTCGTAGCTGCGGCGGAGCCGCTCGATCGAGACGTGCGTGTAGATCTGGGTCGTGCCGAGGCTCGCGTGGCCGAGCATCTCCTGCACGGTGCGGAGGTCGGCTCCCCCGTCGAGCAGGTGCGTCGCCGCCGTGTGCCGGAGGGCGTGGGGTCCCTGCGGCCCCGACCCGGGGATGTCCGCGAGCAGGGACGCCACGAGGCCGTAGACCGCGCGCGCCCCGAGCCGCCCGCCGCGCCCGCCGAGGAACAGGGCCGATCCGGTCCGCGGGGAGACGAGCCGCGGCCGGCCGCGTGAGAGGTAGGCGTCGATGGCCTCGGCCGCGGGGACGCCGAACGGCACGACGCGCTCGCGGTCGCCCTTGCCGATCACGCGCACCGTGAGCCGGGACGCGTCGACGTCGGCGATCTCCAGGCCCGTGAGCTCGGACACGCGGAGGGCGGACGCGTAGAGCAGCTCGATGACGGCGAGGTCCCGGAGCGCTGCGGGGTCGTCGTCCGCCGCGCGTGCGGTGAGGTCCGCCAGGAGCCCGGACATCTGCTCGCGGGCGAGCACACGCGGGAGGTGTGAGCCTGCGCGGGGTGCCTTCAGCCGGACGGCGGGGTCGGCCGGGACGCGCCCGGTGCGCAGCAGCCACGCCCCGAACCCCCGCACGGCGGCCGACCGCCGCGCGAGCGTCGCAGGAGACAACCGCGCCTGGGATCCCCGCCACAGCCAGTCGCGCAGCACCTCGAGGTCGAGGTCCGTGCACGACGTGACGCCCTGCCGGGCGGCGTGCGCGGCGAGGTCGCGCAGGTCGGAGGAGTACGCCCGGACGGTGTGGGACGCGCTGCCCCGCTCCCGCTCCAGGGATGTCCCGAACTCGGCGATGTCGACATCGAGGGCGGTGGCGACCCGGGCCTCGCGCGAGGACCGCGGGCGCGCGGGTGCGGTGCGCGCAGATGACTCCATCCCCGAAGGCTACGGCCAGGGGCAGGGTGCGGGCGAGGCGCAGCGGGTCCGCGGGCGCGAGCGGCGGAGTCGCGCGGCCCGACGCGATCGATCCCCGTCCCCGTCCCCGCCCTCCCGCGCGGTCCGGCCCCATCTGGTCCTCCAGCACGCATCCGGGCCGCCCTCCCCGCCCCGGCCGGCGTGGGGATATGCCGTGACACCCGCGGCCGACCGGTCGTCACCGCGTTGCCGGACGCGGGCTGGTCGTCACCGCGACGCCGGCCGCCGCACCCAGCCGCCGTCCGGCCGGGCCACCTCCCCCTCCAGCTCGAGCATGCCCAGCACGGACGAGGTCTCCGCCATGCTGAGGCCCGCTCGTGCCGCGACGTCCGCGGTGTCGCGTCCGCGGCGGACGGCGAGGGCGTCGAGCACGCGGACGACCCGCGGATCCCCCCTGTCCTCCGTGGAACGCGCATCCGCGCGATCCGGACCGGGACCGCTCGGCGTGGCCGGGAGCCGGGGATCCGGCGCGTGAGCCTGCGCTCCGCCTGCGCTCCATCCCGGCAGGAGGTCCATGACGTCGTCGGCGGAGGTGATGCAGACCGCGGCGGACTCGCGGAGGAGGCGGTGGCAACCCGACGACGACGCGCTGGTGACCGGCCCGGGGACGGCGCCGAGCGGACGCTCCAGCGCCACCGCGTGATTGGCGGTGTTCAGCGAGCCGCTCCTCGCACCCGCCTCGACCACGACGGTGGCCGCGCTGACCGCCGCGATGAGCCGGTTGCGGAGGAGGAACCGCCATCGGGTCGGTGACGCCCCGCAGGGAAGCTCGGAGACCACCGCCCCGTCCCGTCGCATCCGGGCGAACAGCTCCGTGTGGCCGGGCGGGTACAGGCGGTCGACCCCGCCGGCCAGGAACGCGACCGTCCGACCCGAGGACCCGACCGCGGCGCGGTGCGCGGCGCCGTCGATGCCGTAGGCGCCGCCGGAGACGACCGCCACACCGCGGTCGACGAGGCCGGCGGCCAGCTCCGCGGTGACGTGCTCGCCGTACCCCGTGGCCGCGCGCGCTCCCACGATGGCCACGGACCTCGGCAGCGCGGCCAGCGCTGCCGGAGCGCCGGTGCACCAGAGCACGAGCGGCGCGTGCGGCCCCAGGTCGTCCGCGCCGACGGGCCAGTGCGGATCACCCGGAACCAGGACGCGGGCGCCCACCGCGCGCGCGGCGTGCAGCCGCGCCAGCGCCTCCGTTCGAACGACGCGGGGCCGCCAGCGCTGCAGCGCCCCGTCGATCTCGCCGAGGAGCGCGGCGCGACCGTCCTCCTGCAGGTCGAGGCCGGCCTCGAGCATCGCCCCCACGACGGCATCGGCGGTGAAGCCGTCGACCACGGCGGCGAGAGCGGCGCCCGCGCCGAGCACGCCGATCACCGCGCCGGCGACGCGGTCGCCCGGCTCGGCGATGCCGGACCAGGTGCAGCGCGCTGCCACATCCACGCCGTCCTCGTCGTCCATCTCCTCCCCCGAGCCTCCGGGTCGGGGTCGGAGCGCGGCGACCAGCTCGTCCATGTCGCGCGCCGGCAGGCCGAGGCGGGCGACGGCGCGCGCACGTGCCGCGCCCGGTCCGGCGACGCCGCCGTCGCCGGCGGCCATCACGACGCGCCTCGCAGCAGGAGCGCCCGACCCAGGTGGTCCGCATCCGGGCTCGACGCCCCGTCCAGGTCCGCCAGCGTCCATCCGATCCGGAGGACGCGGTCGTAGCCGCGCATGGTGAGGAGCCCGCGGTCCAGCGCCCGGTCGAGAGCCGCCGTCGCGCCCCGGGCGACGCGCGCCTCGCGCCGCAACCAGGTGCCGGAGACGTGGGCGTTGGTGCGCCACGGCGTCGCGGCCCATCGCTCCGCGGCGGCCGCACGGGCGGCGGCGACCCGCTCACGGGCCAGCGCGGTCGTGACGCGCGGCGCGTCACCCGCGGCCAGGTGCACGGCCGTCGTGACCCTGCGGACGCCGAGCCGGATGTCCATGCGGTCCATGAGCGGTCCGGAGAGTCGCGCCAGGTATCGTCGGCGCGCCTGGGGCGGGCAGGAGCAGTCGGAGCCCGCGACGCCGTACGAACCGCACGGGCACGGATTGGCGGCCATCACGAGCTGGAAGCGTCCCGGGAAGTGCGCGACCCCGTTGGCGCGGTGGATGCTGATGACGCCCGACTCCAGCGGCTGGCGGAGGCAGTCCAGCACGGCACCCGCGAACTCCGGCGCCTCGTCGAGGAAGAGGACTCCCCCGCTGGCGCGCACGGCCGCGCCCGGACGGATCCGGCCGCTGCCTCCACCGACGATGCCGGCGGCGCTCGCGGTGTGGTGCGGCGCCTCCAGGGGCGGTCGCACGGGCAGCTCGGGCCCCAGCCTCTCACCGCACAGCGAGCGGATGCAGCCGACCTCCAGCGCCGCCTCCTCGTCGAGGTCGGGCAGCAGGCCGGGGAGCCGCTGCGCGAGCATGGTCTTCCCCGCGCCGGGCGGCCCGAGCAGGAACATGTGGTGCCCGCCCGCCGCCGCGATCACGAGCGCCTCCACGGCCTCCTCGTTGCCCACGACGTCGCCCAGGCAGGGCTCCGCGGGCTCCGGACCCCCCAGCAGCCGCGTCGACGCGGCTCCCGTGACGGCGACCGGTGGCCTGTCGTCCTCCTCCGGCTCGAGCTCCGCACCGTGATGGATCGCCGCGTCCCGGAGCCCCGCCACGGCGATCACGCGCATGTCCGGCACGAGGGACGCCTCGTCCGCATGGCAGCGCGGCACCATGACCCGGCGCACTCCGGCACGACGTGCCGCGAGCACCGCGGGCAGGATGCCGTGCGTCGGCCGCAGCCTCCCGTCGAGACCCAGCTCGCCGAGGTGGACCGTTCCCGCCACCGACTCGGCCGACACCGACCCTCCCGCGGCGAGCACCGCCAGGGCGATCGCGAGGTCGAAGCCGGACCCGTGCTTCGGCAGGACGGCGGGCGAGAGGTTGACGGTGACACGGCGGACCGGGAACTCGCATCCCGCGTTGCCCGTGGCCGCTCGGACCCGCTCGCGTGCCTGGCTGAGCGCGGCATCCGGCAGCCCGATGAGCACGAAGCCGGGGAGCTGGCTCGTGATGTCCGCCTCCACGTCGACGAGCGCCCCGTCGAGGCCGGAGAGGGCGACGGCCAGAGTACGGCCGACCGCCATCAGCAGGCGCTCCGCACGACCTCGACCGACGGCTGCCCGCCTCGCGGCCACACCACGCCGACGACATCGATCCGCACGGGACCGCGGCGCTCCGGGTGGGCCTCGCACCAGAGGCCCGCGAGGGTCCGCAGCCGCGCGGCCTTCGCGCGCGTGACCGCCTCGAGCGGATGCCCGTAGCCGAGCCCCGCCCGGGTCTTGACCTCCACGAGGACGGTCGTCCCCGCGTGCGTCATCACGAGGTCGATCTCGCCCTCGCGGCACCGCCAGTTGCGCTCGACGAGCGCGTAGCCGCGCCCGATCAGATGTCGCGCGGCGAGCTCCTCGCCGCGTCGTCCCAGGTCCTGCTCGCGTGTCATGCGCACCTCCACGAGGAGGATGCGCGACGGCGTCCGCATGGGCGTGCCCGCAGCACCAGGCCGTGGGGTGGGCTCCGACCGGCTGCCTGGGGAGGGATCCGGGAGGAGCCCTACTCGTCGATGGCGAGCTCCTTGGGGAGCTCGAACTCCTTCGCCGACAGCTCTTCGACGTTCACGTCCTTGAAGGTGAGGACCCGGACGGACTTCACGAACCGGTCGGAGCGGTAGACGTCCCAGACCCACACGTCGGTCATGCTCAGCTCGAAGTAGAAGTCGTGCTCCGTGTCGCGCCGCACGAGCTCGACCTCGTTGGCGAGGTAGAAGCGCCGCTCGGTCTCGACCACGTACTTGAACTGGGACACGATGTCCCGGTACTCCCGGTAGAGCGCCAGCTCCACCTCGCGGTCGTAGTCCTCGAACTCGTCGTCATCCATGGTCCGTCGATCCTAACCGCCCCCGTGACCGCCGCCGTCCGGGCGGCGCCGTCCGGGCGGCGCCGTCCGCACGGCACCGTCGTCCGACGGTGCCGCCCTCGAGGTGGGCCTCAGGCGACGGGAGCGGCCAGCACGCCGCCCAGCCACGTGCGCCGATGGATCCGCGACGCCCCGCTGGCCCGGATCGCGTCGAGGTGGGCTCGGCTCCCGTAGCCCTTGTTCCCCGCCCAGCCGTACTCGGGCGACTCCTCGTGCCAGGCGACCATGAGGCGGTCCCGGTGCACCTTCGCCAGCACGGACGCCGCCGCCACCGAGGCGCAGTCGCGGTCCGCCTTGACGCGCAGCCGCACCGGCACCGGATGCGCGAGCGCGGGGGTGAGCCAGTCGTGCGATCCGTCGAGGAGCACGACGCTGTCGAGGAGCGGCACGCCGAGGTGGTGGAGCTCGACGAGCGCGCGTCGCCCGGCGAGGCCGAGGCACGCCGTGATCCCGAGGGCATCCACCTCCTCGGCGGAGGCCATGCCGACCGCGGAGTGGCGCACCCACTCGGACACCCGGGGGTGCAGGGCCTCGCGGCGCTTCTCGCTCAGCATCTTCGAGTCGCGCAGCCCCGCCGGGAACGCGCCGGCATCGAGGCCGAGCGCCGCCATGCCCACCGCGACCGGCCCGGCGAGGGCGCCGCGGCCCACCTCGTCGCAGCCGATCACCAGCACCGCACCCGCCCCGAGGAGCTCGTGCTCGAGCTCGAGGGTCGGGTCAGCGACCGGCATCAGCCCGCGGGAGCGGCTTCGGGCACGTCGCCGAACGTCTCGGGGTGGTCGCTGAGGATCGACCAGCGGTCGATGGGCCAGGTGATCACGAATGCGCGACCGACGACGTGGTCGATCGGCACGAAGCCCTTGGTCGGACCGTCCTGGTTGTAGCGCGAGTCGGCGGAGTTGCCGCGGTTGTCGCCCATGACCCAGAGCGAGTCGGCGGGGACCGTGACATCGAAGTCGTCGTCCGAAGCCCTCGCGTCTCCGGGTACGAGCTTCAGGTAGGGCTCGTCCAGCGGGACGTCGTTGACGCTCATCTGCCCGAGCGAGTTGCAGCACACGACGTGGTCCCCCGGCAGCCCGATGAGGCGCTTGATGAGGTGGTCGTTGCTGTCCGACGCGGAAAGCCCGACGGTGGTGAGCGCCCAGTCGACGGCGGCCGCGATCGGGGGCTTGTCGACCTGGGGGGACGGGAGGAGCCAGCCGCCCGGATCGCGGAACACGACGACGTCCCCGCGCTCGAGCGGCATGAGGCGCGGCGTGAGCTGGTTCACGACGATGCGGTCGTTGATCTGCAGCGTGTCCTCCATGGAGGACGACGGGATGTAGAACGACCGGATCAGGAACGCCTTGATCAGGATCGAGACGAGCAGGGCGACCACGAAGATGACGAGGACGTCCCGGAGGAACGTCTTCCATCCGCGCGACGCGCTGCCGCTGTGCTTGCCCGAGGATCTCGTCTCCACGGGCGCCGTGCTGTCTGTCATTTAACCGCCTGAGCTCCCGGCAAGCATATGCGCCGGGAGCTCAGTGGGATGACAGGTGGGGATGCGCTAGGAGCGCTTCTCCTTGATCTTCGCCTTCTTGCCGCGCAGGTCGCGCAGGAAGTACAGCTTGGCGCGGCGCACGTCGCCGCGCGTCACGACCTCGATGTGGTCGATGACCGGGGAGTGCACCGGGAAGGTGCGCTCGACGCCGACCTGGAAGCTGACCTTGCGGACGCAGAACGTCTCGCGGACGCCCTCGCCCTGACGGCCGATGACGATGCCCTGGAACACCTGGATGCGCGAGCGGCTGCCCTCGACGATGTTGACGTGGACCTTGACCGTGTCGCCGGCGCGGAAGTCGGGGATGTCCGACCGCAGCGACGCCTTGTCGACGGAATCGAGGATGTGCATGGTGTACCGCTCTCTGCAACCGCCACGGGTCGACTGCGCATCAAGTTCTGGAAGGGGAACGGCCCGCATGGATGGCCGACTCCCCCGTGGCAGGGTCGGCGGCAGGCACGATCGCCCATTCTGTCACCTCGGGCGCGTCGAGCGCAAAGCGCCGGGAGCGCGGATCAGTCCAGCCGGATGGTGCGCCCGGCGTCGGGGCCCTCGGCGGCCTTCCACTCGGGCGGGCGCGGCTGGGCGTCCCGCTCGATGACGGCCATGACCTCCTCCATGCGCTGCCGTGCCTCCGTCACCAGCTGCCGGACGGCCAGCGCGACGAGCGCGACGGCCGCGATCGCCGCCACCACGGCGCACCAGGTGCTGACGACGGAGTAGGTGCCCGTCCCGATCACGGCGAGGGTCAGGATGCCCATCGCGACGGCGTCCGTCGGGGACACGGCGCGCGCGGTGCGGACGGAGCGGCGCGCCAGCAGGAGGCCGAGGGCGGCGAGCAGCGCGATCCCCAGGGCGACCGCCGCGGGCATCACGAGCAGGAGCTCCCATCCCCCCGAGCCGAAGGCCGCCCAGCCCACGAGGAGCCAGGCGGGGAGGACGGCGACCGCGGCGAACTGCCAGCGATAGAGCACGCGACGGAGACCGAGGGCCGGGGACTGCTGCATGGGCTCATGCTACGAGCGGATCCTGGACGCCCCGACAGGCCCGGGGCCCGGCTCCCGTAGGATCCTTCGCGTGATGGAACTGCGAACGCCCGCCGAGATGGACCAGATGCGACCCGCCGGGGAGTTCGTGGCCTCCGTGCTCACCGCCCTCGCCGCGCAGGCCGATGTGGGGGTCAACCTGCTCGACCTCGACCGGGAGGCGCACCGCATGATCCGCGCGCGCGGCGCCGAGTCCTGCTACATCGACTACCACCCGTCCTTCGGCGCGATGCCGTTCGGCAAGGTCCTCTGCACCTCCGTCAACGACGGCGTGCTGCACGGGCTCCCCCACGACTACCGGCTGCAGGACGGCGACCTCCTGAGCCTCGACTTCGCGGTGTCCGTCGACGGCTGGGTCAGCGACTCGGCCGTCAGCGTCATCGTCGGCACGCCCCGCGAGGAGGACGTCCGCCTCATCGAGGTCACGACCGCGGCGCTCGAGGCGGGGATCCGGGCCGCGCAGCCCGGCGGCCGCACGGGCGACATCTCGGCCGCCATCGGCGCCGTCGCGACGGAGGCCGGCTACTCGGTCAACACCGACTTCGGCGGCCACGGCGTCGGCCGCACCATGCACGGGGATCCCCACATCCCGAACCAGGGCCGGCCGAACCGCGGAGTCCCCCTGCGTCCCGGCCTCGTCGTCGCGATCGAGCCGTGGTTCCTGCAGAGCACCGACGAGATCTACACGGACAAGGACGGCTGGACGCTCCGCAGCGCCGACGGCTCGCGCGGCGCGCACATGGAGCACACCGTGGCGATCACGGAGTCCGGCCCGCTGATCCTCACCGCTCGCTCCTGACGACGGCGCCGGCCGGGCCCCGCCGACCTAGTCCGGAAGGAGGTCCGGGCGGACGCGACGCGTGCGCTCGAGCTGCTGCTCGCGACGCCAGGCCGCGATCGCCCCGTGGTTGCCGCTGCGGAGCACGTCGGGCACGACCAGGCCGCGCCACTCGGGCGGCTTCGTGTAGCTGGGGTGCTCGAGCAGGCCGTCGGAGTGGCTCTCCTCGACGAGGCTCGCGGGGTTGCCGACGACACCGGGCACGAGCCGGCCGATGGCCTCGATCATCGCCATGACCGCCACCTCGCCGCCGTTCAGCACGTAGTCGCCGAGGCTCACGAGCCGGACCCGTGCCCGGGTCGCGGTGTGGTCGACGACGCGCTGGTCGATGCCCTCGTAGCGGCCGCAGCCGAACGCGAGGTGACGCTCCGCGGAGAGCTCCCGCGCCATGGCCTGCGTGAAGACCTCGCCGGCGGGCGAGGGGAAGATCACGACGGGGTCGGTGTCGTCCGACAGGACCTCGTCCATGGCCTCGCCCCAGGGCTCCGGGCGCATGACCATGCCGGCTCCGCCGCCGTAGGGGGTGTCGTCCACGGTGCGGTGGCGGTCGTGCGTGAAGGCGCGCAGGTCGTGCACGCGGAGGTCGATGAGGCCGGACTGCCGTGCGCGGCCGAGGAGGGAGATGTCGAGCACCCCGAAGAACTCCGGGAAGATCGAGACGATGTCGATCCGCATGTCAGCGGGCGTCGTCGCCCTCGGGGGCGGCGTCGGCGTCGGGCGCAGCGTCCGTGGCGGCCGCCTGCGGCTTCTCGTCGGGGATCTCCTCGAAGAGGCCGAGGGGCGGGGTGACGACGAGCGTGCCGGCCTCCACGTCGACCGACGGGACGATGGCCTGCACGAAGGGCACGAGGACGGTGCCCGTCGGGGTGTCCACGTGCAGCAGGTCCTGCGCCGGGAAGTGATCCACGAGCGAGACGGTGCCCACCTCGACGCCGTCGCGGAGGACCTTGAGCCCCACCAGCTGGTGGTCGTACCAGGCGTCGGGCTCGTCCGGCTCGTCGGCGGGCGGCGTCATCCAGAGGATGGCCTTGGCCAGCGACTCGGCGGCCGTGCGGTCGGCGACGCCCTCGAAGAAGCCGACGGGGTGGCTGTTGTACCAGCGGAGCTCGGTGAGCGTGAGGGTCCGCCCGTGCCACGGCGACGTGTCGGGGACCTGGAGCGAGAACTCGGCTCCGGGGACGAAGCGCTTGTCGGGGTCGTCCGTGAACAGCTCGAGCTTCACGGCGCCCTTGAGCCCGTGCGCCTTGGTGAGCCGGCCCACGCGGAACGCCGCGGGGTCCCGGACGATGTCCTCAGGAATCGGTGTCCACCACATCGACGCGGACGCGCTGGCCGTCGGCGAGAGCCGAGACGAGCGTCCGGAGGGCCTTCGCGGTGCGACCCGCTCGGCCGATGACCCGGCCGAGGTCCTCGGGGTGCACGCGCACCTCGAGGACCTCGCCACGGGGGGATCCCTTGCTCGTCACGGAGACGTCGTCCGGGTGCTCGACGATGCCCTTGACCAGATGAGCGAGCGCGGGAGCGAGCATGGGCTAGGCCTGCTCCTCGGTCGACTCGGCCTCGGGCGCGGCGGCCTCGGGCGCGGGTGCGGCCTTCTCGGTCTTGGGCTTGAGGACCGGCTTCTTCTTCTCGTCCGCGACGTAGGCGGGCTTCGCCTCGCGGGTGCGGACGGTGGAGACGGCGTCCTTGTCGCCCTTGAAGCGACCCCAGTCGCCCGTGAGCTTGAGGAGGGCCTCGACCTGCTCGGTGGGCTGGGCGCCCACGGAGAGCCAGTACTGCGCCCGGTCCGACTGGACCTCGATGAACGAGGGCTCCTCGGTGGGGTGGTACTTGCCGATCTCCTCGATGACGCGGCCGTCGCGCTTGGTGCGCGAGTCGGCGACGACGATGCGGTAGTACGGCGCGCGGATCTTGCCCAGGCGCTTCAGACGGATCTTGACAGCCACAATTCTCCTGAATTTCTTTTGTGTGGGGTGAACTGACGGCCGTGAGCGTGGGGGCACACTCGGCATTGGTTCGATGGGGTCTCGCGGCGCCTGATTAGAGGGTCGGACGTTCGCGGACTCGACAGATCATTATGGCAGACGCCGGGCTCGGCCGGGACCCCGCCTCCCGGCGCGCCGCACGGCGTCGTGCCCCGGCCGCGACGGGACCCGCGTGGCATGATCGGACGACACCCGGCGCATGCGCCCCGAGACCCCGTGGACGGCAGGACCCGCATGCAGATCGACTTCGCCCAGCAGCCCCCGTCCCGCGTCGGGATCGAGTGGGAGCTGGCCTGCGTCGACCGCGGTTCCGGCGAGCTCGCCGGAGCCGCGCCCGAGATCCTCCGCTCCTTCCCGCACGACGACGCGCACCCGCACGTGACCGGGGAGTTCCTCACCAACACCGTCGAGGTCGTCAGCGCTCCGCATGCGCGGGTCGAGGACGCCGTGGACGACCTCGCGCGGCTGATCGAGCGCGTGGTGGGCGTCGCGGATCCGCTCGGCATCGACCTCATGTGCGCGGGCACGCACCCCTTCAGCGCGTGGCCCGACCAGGACGTCACGCCCGACAACGAGCGCTACGCGACCCTGCTCGACCGCACCAGGTGGTGGGGGCGGCAGATGATGATCTGGGGCGTGCACGTGCACGTCGGCATCGACGACGCGTCGAAGGCGCTCCCGATCCTCAACGCGCTCCTCGTGCACCTCCCCCGCTTCCAGGCGCTCAGCGCGTCGAGCCCGTACTGGTCCGGGCAGGAGACGGGCTACGCGTCCAACAGGGCGCTGATGTTCCAGCAGCTCCCGACCGCGGGGCTGCCGCCGGACCTCACCACCTGGGCCGACTACGAGCGGCTCGTCGGCGACATGACGCACGTCGGCGTCATCGACCACCACAGCGAGCTGCGCTGGGACATCCGGCCGGCGCCCAAGTGGGGCACGCTCGAGACGCGCGTGTTCGACGGGGTCTCGACGCTCGGGGAGATCGCGTCGCTCGCGGCGCTCGTGCAGTGCCTCGTCCACGACATGTCCGCCTCGCTCGACCGCGGCGAGGAGCTGCCGCGCATGCAGCCGTGGTTCGTGCGCGAGAACAAGTGGCGGGCGGCCCGGTACGGCATGGACGCGATCATCATCCAGGACGCCGCGGGCGAGGAGGCCCTCGTCGGCGACGACACCCGGGCGCTCGTGGAGCGCCTCTCCCCCACCGCGGACGCGCTCGGCTGCGCGGCGGAGCTGCGCGGGATCCTCGACATCGTCGACCGCGGCGCGAGCTACCAGCGCCAGCTGCGGGTCGCCGAGGAGAACGACGGCGCGCTCGCCCCCGTCGTGACGCACCTCGTCCAGGAGCTCCGCTCAGGATTGGGACGGTGACCCGGGGCAGACTGTCCAGGTGAGCCCCGCCGTCGACATCGTCATCCTCGTCGTCGCCGTGCTCGCGGCCCTCGCCGGCTGGCGCCGCGGGGCCATTGTGACCGTCGCCGGGCTCGCCGGCATCGTGCTCGGCGTGGCCCTGGCGCTCGCGATCACGCCCGCCTTCCTGGCGCTGCTCGACCAGTTCGGCGTGGCCGACGGGTTGCAGCGCACGATCGCCGCCGCTCTGCTCATGCTCGTCACCACGTCGCTGGTGAGCGGGATCCTCGCCCAGATCGCGAGCGTCCTCACGCGCCTCCTCCGTCCCCGCGGCGCGGCGCGCGGGCTCGACCGCGGGATCGGCGCCGTCGCGGGGCTCGCGGCGTGGGCCGTCTCCGTCTGGTTCATCGGCGGGTTCCTCGGCTCCAGCGGCGTGATCCCCGCGGTGCAGCTCGCGTCGTCGTCGCGCATCGTCCAGGCGCTCGACCGGGTGAGCCCGATTTCCAGCGGCACCGCGCTCTCCGCGCTCGACGAGGCCCTCCACGACGTCGGATACCCGCGGGTCTTCGCGAACGGCGAGGAGTCGATCGCGGACACGGCCGCGCCCGACGCCGACGTGCCCGAGGCGGTGCGCCGGTCGTCCGCCAGCGTGGTGAAGATCCTCTCGTCGGCGCGGTCCTGCGGCACCTCGTCCTCCGGGAGCGGCTGGGTCGTGCAGGGCGACCGCGTCGTCACGAACGCGCACGTGGTCACGGGATCGGACGAGGTCTACGTGCAGCAGGGCGGCACCGGCGACCTGCTGCCGGCGGAGCTGGTGGTGTTCGACCCGGCCCGCGACGTCGCCGTCCTCGCCGTGCCCGGCCTCACCGCGGCTCCGCTCGCGCTCGGCGACGAGCTCGCCGCATCCGACGAGGCCGTCGTCGCCGGCTATCCGGGCGGCGGACCGTTCCAGGCGACGGGAGCCCGCATCCGCGAGGTGGTCCAGGCCCTCGGCACGGACATCCAGCACGAGCAGCCCGTGACGCGCGAGGTCTACTCCGTGCGCGGCACGGTCCGCCCCGGGGACTCCGGCGGCGCCCTGTTCGACCAGCAGGGGCGCGTCGTCGGGCTCGTGTTCGCGACCTCGACCGTGGACTCCCAGACGGGCTACGCCATGACGCTCGACGAGATCGCGCCCGTCCTGCAGCAGGCGGGGGCCACGACCCCGGTCGACTCCGGGCGCTGCGCGGTCTGAGCCGCGCGACCGCACGGACCGCCGTGTCGATCCGCGAGCTGACGGCTGCGGGCTGCGGGCCGTGGATCACTCGGCGGCGAGCACCGAGAGCACGTTGCCGGCGGGGTCGCGGAACCACGCGATGTCCGGTCCGTGCCCGCGCATGATGCCGTCGGCGTCCACGGGCATGCCGTCGAAGCGGGCCGTCGCGACGCCCCTGCGGCCCAGCTCGTCGACCGCAGCCTCCACGTCGCCCACCGCCAGGTTGAGCACCGTGTACTCGGCGGGCACGTGATCCGGTCTCGGGTACACGAGGACGCGCGCGCCCGATCCGGGGAGCACGAGGCGCAGCATGCCCATCTCCGGCATCTCCTCGACCTCGAGGCCGAGGGTGTCGCGGTAGAAGACGAGGGCGGCGGGGACGTCGTCCACGCTGAAGCCGCTGAAGGCGGTGACGGGTGCGAACACGGGGAGCTCCTGATGCGCGGGACCGCGACCGGGCGCCGCGATGCTGCCCCCACGCTGGCACGCGGGGGCACGCGCGTCGAGGGATGCGACGACGGCGCCCTCCC
Source organism: Clavibacter michiganensis (assembly GCF_002151125.1). Lineage (GTDB taxonomy): Bacteria > Actinomycetota > Actinomycetes > Actinomycetales > Microbacteriaceae > Clavibacter > Clavibacter michiganensis_C. Next base: position 114,162 of record NZ_MDJZ01000015.1, on the reverse strand, counting down.
CGTGGGGAGGACGCCGTCGAGGGTCACATGGGGCGGGTCAGCGCCCGAGGAACTTCTGCAGCGAGGCGAGCTCCTCCTCGCTCGGGGCGCCGTTCGCGCCGCCCTTCGCACCGCCGGCGAGGCCGAAGCCCGAGCCCGCGGGAGCCGTCGGGCCACCGATGCGCTGGCCGGACGCGAGCGCGGCGTTCTCCTGCGCGCGCTTGGCCGGGTTGCCGGACTTCGAGCCCTTCTTCTTCTGCTGCACGGGCTTGCGGCTCGAGTGCGCACCGGGCATCGGGCCCATGCCGGGGATCTGCGGCATGCCGCCGCGCGCGACCGTGCGCATCATCTTCGAGGCCTGCTCGAAGCGCTGCACGAGGCCGTTGACGTCGGTGACCGTCATGCCGGATCCGCGGGCGATGCGGAGTCGACGCGAGCCGTTGAGGAGCTTCGGGTTCTGGCGCTCGGCCTTCGTCATCGACTGGATGATCGCCTCGGTGCGGACGATCTCCTTCTCGTCGAAGTTCTCCAGCTGCTCCTTCATGGCGCCCATGCCCGGGAGCATGCCCATCATCTTCTTGAGGGAGCCCTTGCCGCGGAGCTGCTGCATCTGCTTGAGGAAGTCGTCGAGCGTGAAGCTGTCGCTCGCGAGCTTCGCGGCGACCTCCATCGCCTCCTCCTCGTCGAAGGCCGACTGGGCCTGCTCGATGAGGGTGAGGATGTCGCCGAGGTCGAGGATCCGGCTCGCCATGCGGTCGGGGTGGAAGGGCTCGAAGTCGTCGAGGCCCTCGCCCGTGGAGGCGAACATGATGGGGCGGCCCGTGACGGAGGCGACCGAGAGGGCCGCGCCGCCGCGCGCGTCGCCGTCGAGCTTGGAGAGCACGACGCCCGTGAAGTCGACGCCGTCCTGGAACGCCTTGGCGGTGGCGACCGCGTCCTGGCCGATCATGGCGTCGATGACGAAGAGGACCTCGTCGGGATCGGTGGCCTTGCGGATGTCCGCGGCCTGCTTCATGAGCTCCTGGTCGACGCCGAGGCGGCCGGCGGTGTCGATGATGACGACGCTGTACTGCTTGTCGACCGCGTGCTTCATCGCGTCCTTGGCGACGCGCACCGGGTTGCCCTTCCCGTTGCCGGGCTCGGGCGCGAAGACGGGGACGCCCGCCTGCTCGCCGACGACCTGCAGCTGCTGCACGGCGTTGGGGCGCTGGAGGTCGGCCGCGACGAGCATGGGCGTGTGCCCGTCCTTCGCGAGCCACTTGCCGAGCTTGCCGGCGAGGGTCGTCTTGCCCGCGCCCTGGAGGCCGGCGAGCATGATGACCGTCGGCGGCCTCTTGGCGAAGGTGATGCGGCGCTGCTGGCCGCCGAGGATCCCGACGAGCTCCTCGTTGACGATCTGCACGACCTGCTGGGCGGGGTTCAGCGCCTGGCTGACCTCGCCGCCGAGGGCGCGCTCGCGGACGGAGGCGGTGAACGCCTTAACGACGTCGAGCGCGACGTCCGCCTCGAGCAGCGCGCGGCGGATCTCGCGGACGGTGCCGTCGACGTCCGCGGCGCTGAGCTTGCCCTTGCCGCGCAGGTTCTTGAAGGTCTCGGCGAGGCGGTCCGAGAGTGTTCCGAAGGTAGCCATGGTGGGTCCAGCTTAACCGGCGCGGACCAGCCGCCGGTCCAGCGCCCAGGTGGGAGCCCGGATCAGCCGACGAGGTCCTGGACGACGACGCGGGGGCCGAGGATCCCCGGCGCCCGGGTCAGCCGACGAGGTTCTGGGCGAAGACGTGGGGGGTGAAGCCCGTGAGGTCGCCGATGCCCTCGCCCTGGCCGATGAGCTTGATGGGGATGCCCGTGCGCTCCTGCACGTTGAGGATGAAGCCGCCCTTGGCTGATCCGTCGAGCTTCGTGATGACGAGGCCCGTGACCCCGCCGTGCTCGATGAACGCCTGCGCCTGCGCGAGCCCGTTCTGGCCGGTGGTCGCGTCGAGCACGAGGAGCACCTCGGCGATGGGCGACTGCTTCTCCACCACGCGGCGGATCTTCGACAGCTCGTCCATGAGGCCGCCCTTGGTGTGCAGCCGGCCGGCCGTGTCGATGATGACCATCTCGGTGCCCGTGCGCATCGCGTGCTCGACGGTCTGGAAGGCGACGCTGGCGGGATCCTGGCCGGGCTGCTGCGGGCGCACGATCTCGGCGCCGGCGCGGTCGGCCCATGTGGCGAGCTGGTCGACGGCGGCGGCGCGGAAGGTGTCCGCCGCGCCGACGACGACCGTGCGGCCGTAGTTGCGGAGGAACTTCGCGAACTTGCCGATGGTGGTGGTCTTGCCGACGCCGTTGACGCCGACCACGAGGATGACGGCGGGGCGGGCGCTGAGCTTGAGCGTGGGGTCGTGCTTCGCGAGGCGCTCCTCGATGCTCTCGCGGAGCATGCGCTGGAGGTCGCGCGGGTCGGTCGTGCGGTAGCGCTCGACCTTCTGGCGGAGGTCGTCGATGGTGGCCTCGGTGACGTCGGGGCCGAAGTCCGCGGTGATGAGGGCGGTCTCGAGGTCGTCCCAGGTGGTCTCGTCGATCGTGGGCTTCGCGAACATCCCGCGGAGCGCGCCGGAGAGGGACCAGGGGGTGCGGGCTGCCATGTGCCCAGCGTAGCCGCGGGTCAGGAGGCGGCCGGCTCCTCGCGGGCGGGCCCGGGCGCGGTGTCGGGCGCGGCGTCGGCGGCCGGACCGGGCGCGGCGTCGGTCCCCTCGTCGGCCGGCGTCGCGGGACGCTCGTCGCGGCTCACGCGCTGGCCGACGACCGCGCTGACGCCGTCCTGCCGCATCGAGACGCCGTAGAGCGCGTCGGCGATCTCCATCGTGCGCTTCTGGTGCGTGATGACGATGAGCTGCGACGTGTCGCGGAGCTGCTCGAGGATCGTGAGCAGGCGGCCGAGGTTGGCGTCGTCGAGGGCCGCCTCCACCTCGTCCATGATGTAGAACGGGCTCGGCCTCGCGGTGAAGATCGCGATGAGCAGGGCCACGGCCGCGAGCGACCGCTCCCCGCCGGACAGCAGGGACAGGCGCTCGATGCGCTTGCCCGCGGGCCGCACGCTCACCTCGATGCCCGTCGTGAGCAGCTGCTCGGGATCCGTGAGGTGGATGCTGCCGGTGCCACCCGGGAAGAGGATCGGGAACACGCGGTCGAACGCCTGCCGGGTGTCCTCGAACGCGGCCGCGAACACGCCCTGCATGGTGCGGTCGATGTCGTCGATGATCGTGAGCAGGTCCTTCCGCGTCGCGGTGAGGTCGGCGAGCTGCTCGGTGAGGAACAGGTGGCGCTGCTCGAGCGCGGCGAACTCCTCGAGCGCCAGCGGGTTCACGCGGCCGAGCTGGGCGAGCTTCCGCTCCGCCTGCTGCAGTCGCGCGCGCTGCTCCTCGCGGTCGAAGGGCCGGGTGGGGACGGGCTCGGCGTCGGATGCGTCGTCGTGCGCCGGTTCGGCGGGGCGCGCGTCGTCGTCCGCCGGGTCGGGAGCGGAGCCGGGCAGGGACTCCCCCTCGGGATCCGCGTCGGCGTCCTCGCGATCGGCGTCCTCGGGATCCGCGTCCTCGCGATCGGCGCGCGGACGCTGCCGCGGCGGGAGCGGCGCCTCGTCCGGGACGGGCACGTCGGGTCCGTACTCGGCGACGAGCACGTCCTCCCCCAGGCCGAGCTCGCTCGCGGCGCGCTCGAGCAGCTGCGACACCTGGAGCCGCTTCTCGTAGATCTGGAGCTCGAGGCCGTGAACGTCCTCGGTGATCCCGTGCAGGCGCGCGCGCAGCTCGGCCTCCTCGCGGCGGAGGGCGGCGAGCTCGGCGTTGCGGCCGGAGCGCGCCTCCTCGGCGCGCACCAGGAGGAGCCGCGCCTCCGCCGTGCTGCGGTCGGCGGCGCGCACGACGGCGGGCAGGGCGTCGGCGACGGACGCGGCGCGCGCGATCTGCCGGCGGCGGATCACCTGGCGGCGGGCGGCCTCCTCGGCCGCGGCGCGCTCCGCGGCGACCCGACGCTCGAGCGCGACCGTGCGCTCCTGCTCCGCGCGCACGCGCTCGCGCGCCGTCTCGACCTGCAGGCGGGCCTCGATCTCGGCCTCCCGCGCGGCCTCCCATTCGGCGACCAGCGCGTCGCGTCCGCTCGCGTCGAGGACGGGGCGGGGGCGGGATCGCGCGTCGTCGAGCGCGCGGCGGGCGGCGTCGGACGCGGCGACGGCCTCGTCGACGGATGCGCTCGCGAGGTCGAGGCCGCGCTGCACGCGGGCGAGCTCGGCCGCGGCCGACTCAGCCTGCGCGCGCGACCGGCTGAGTCGCTCGGCGTGGGCGGCGAGGCGCGCATCGGCCTCGCGGAGCCCGCCGAGCGCCGTGGCGGCGCGCTCCCGGGCGGCGCGCAGGCGCTCGCGACCGGCCGCGAGGTCCACCTGCAGGTCGTCGATGCGGGCGCGGACGCCGGTGAGCGTCCCGGCCGCGGCCTCGCGCGCGGCGACGAGCTCGAGCTTGGAGCGTGTGGCGCCGGATCCGCCGCGCAGCACGTGCGCCGAGACGACGTCGCCGCCGCGCGTGATCACGGTGGCGGGGGCGTCGGGACCGTGCGCGAGGGCGACCGCCTGCGCGAGGTCGTCGACCACCACGACCCCGGCGAGGATCCGCCGCACGCCGTCGGGCGCGTCGACGACGGAGGAGACGGGGACGGGACCCGAGGCGTCGTCGGTCGGTACCGCCGCCTCCCCCTCGCCCGGACCGGCGACGACCACCTCGACGCGCCCCAGGTCGTCGTCGACCGCGCGGCGGAGGGCCGCGACGGCGTCGTCGTGCGTCTCGGCGAGCACGGCGTCGGCCAGGGTGCCGAGCGCCGCGGCGACGGCGGCCTCGTAGCCCGCCTGCACGTGCACGTGCTCGGCGAGGAGGCCGCGGATGCCGGGGAGGCCGGCGGCGACGAGGTCGCTGGATCCGTCGCGCTGGTCGAGCGCGCTCGCGAGGGCCTGCTCGCGCGCGGCCAGGGCGTCGCGCTCGCGCTCCTTCGCGTGCAGCTCCTCGCGCACGGACTCGATGGCGGACTCCTCGGCGGCGACGTCGGCCTGCGCGTCCTCGTAGGCGCGCGTCAGCTCGGACCCGCCCTGCTCGTCGGCCTCGCCCTCCGCCTCGCCGCGTTCGCGCTCGGCCTCCGCGGCGGCCAGCCGAGCGCGCGCCGCGTCGAGCGCGTTCTGCTGGCGGAGCACCTCGCCGCGGACCGCGGCCAGCCGGGATCCCGCGGTCTCGGCGCGGCCCGTGAGCCCGGCGATCTCGAGGTCGTGCCGGGAGACGAGCGCGCTCTGCGCCTGGATCTCCTCGTCGAGCGCGTCGAGCGCCTGCCGTGCCGCCGCCGTGGACCGGCGCGCGGACGCCCACCCCGCCTCCGCCTCGCCGATGAGCGTCACCAGCCGTTCCGCCTCGTCGCGGGACTCCTGCACCTGCGCCGGGCTCGTGCCCGCTGCCGCCTCCGGGGCGTCGTCGGCGGATCCGAGGAGCGCGAGCCGCTGCTGCGCCAGCGACAGCAGGTTGCGCAGGCGCTCCTGCACCTGCTCGAGCGCGAAGGCCGTGCGGCGGGCGCCGTCGACCTCGTCGCCCTCCTGCGCCTCGACGATGCGCTCGGATCGGAGGACCGCCCGGTCGAGCTTCTCCTGCAGCACCATGCGCTCGGTCGTGCGCTCCTCCTCGGTGCGCGTGTGCTCCGCGAGGGCGCGACGCAGCGTGACGACCTCGTCGGCCACGAGCCGCGCCCGGGCGTCGCGCACGACGGCGGCGACCGTCTGCGCCTGCCGCGCGACCTCCGCCTGGCGTCCGAGCGGCTTGAGCTGGCGCCGGATCTCCCCGGCCAGGTCGTTCAGACGCGTGAGGTTCGCCTGCATCCCCTCGAGCTTGCGGAGGGTGCGCTCCTTGCGGCGGCGGTGCTTGAGGATCCCGGCGGCCTCCTCGATGAAGCCGCGCCGCTCCTCGGGGGTCGCGCGCAGCACGTTGTCGAGGCGGCCCTGGCCGACGATGACGTGCATCTCGCGGCCGAGCCCGGAGTCGCTCAGCAGCTCCTGCACGTCGAGCAGGCGGCAGGACGTGCCGTTTATCGCGTACTCGCTGCCGCCGTTGCGGAACAGCGTGCGGCGGATCGCGACCTCGGTGTAGTCGATGGGCAGTGCGCCGTCGGCGTTGTCGATCGTGAGCGTGACCTCCGCGCGGCCGAGGGGTCCGCGCGTGGACGTGCCGGCGAAGATGACGTCCTCCATCTTGCCGCCGCGGAGGGTCTTGGCGCCCTGCTCGCCCATGACCCAGGCGAGGGCGTCGACGACGTTCGACTTGCCGGATCCGTTCGGCCCGACGACGCAGGTGACCCCCGTCTCGAACTGGAACGTGGTCGGCTGCGCGAACGACTTGAACCCCTTGAGGGTCAGGCTCTTCAGGTGCACGCCCGCCGCCCTCCTCGCCTCGTGGTCTGGATCACGGTACCGGACGGGCGCCGGGCATCCGGGAGCCGCGACGGGTTGCGCATCAGTCCGCCCGGACCACCGCGTCCGGCAGCGCCTGGCACCGCGGGCAGTAGTGGCTCGACCGGTTCATGAACGCCTCGCGCACGATCGGCGTGCCGCAGCGCGGGCACGGCTTCCCCTGCTGCCCGTAGGCGTTGAGCGAGTGCGAGAAGTAGCCGGAGGCGCCGTTGACGTTCACGTACTGCGCGTCGAAGCTCGTGCCGCCCTCCGCCAACGCCTTCGCGAGCACGTGCCGCACCTCGGCGAGGAGCTTCAGCGCGCGGCCCCGACCGAGCCGATCCGTCGGGTGGGCGTAGTGGATCCTCGCCGCCCACAGCGCCTCGTCCGCGTAGATGTTGCCGATGCCGCTCACGAGCGTCTGGTCGAGCAGCGCGCGCTTGATCCCCGTGCGCCGCCGCGCCAGCCGGTCGAGCAGCAGCTCGTCGTCGAACGCGGGGTCGAGCGGGTCGCGCGCGATGTGGGCGACCTGCGTCGGCACGAGGGCGGCGGCGGATCCGCGGCCGCCCGCGTGCCCGTCGGGCGTCGGGACGAGGCGGTCGACGGCCATCGACCCGAAGATCCGCTGGTCGACGAAGGCGACCACGAGCTCGCCGTGCCGCGGGTGCTCGATGCCCATGCGGATCCGCAGCAGGCCGTCGGGGTCGGACCCGGGCTCCCGGAGGAGCACCTGCCCGCTCATGCCGAGGTGGGTGACGAGGGCGCGTGGGCCGGTGCCGTCGCGTCCGGCGTCGGCCTCGAGCGGCAGCCACAGGAACTTGCCGCGACGGACCGCGGAGGTGATCACGCGGCCGACGAGCAGTTCGACGAACGCGCCCTCGAGCGGGTCGTGCCGTTTGAGCGACCGGGCGTCGAGGATCTCGACGCCGGTGATCCGAGCACCGGACACGGCGGGCTCGAGGCCCGCGCGGACGACCTCGACCTCTGGGAGCTCGGGCACCGCGGGTCAGGCCGTGGTGCGCGCCTCGAGGCGCGTCCACGCCTCGAGCGCGGCCGTCATCTCGGCCTGCTTCTTGCTGGATCCCTCGCCCGTGGTCCGCACGGCGTCGCCGACGGTGACGACGGCGTGGAAGCGCTTGCTGTGGTCGGGTCCGCTGTCGCTCACGTCGTAGACGGGCGCGGGCAGGCCCTGGCGCGCGGCGCTCTCCTGGAGCGCGGTCTTCGGGTCCATGGCGGCGCCGAAGCGCGCGGGATCCTCGAGGAGCGGCGCGATGAGGCGGAGCACGAGGCCGGTCGCGGCCTCTCCCCCGGCGTCGAGGTACGACGCCCCGATGATGGCCTCGACGGTGTCGGCGAGGATCGACGACTTGGCGCGACCGCCCGTGAGCTCCTCGCCGCGGCCGAGCAGCAGGTGCTCGCCCAGCCCGATGCGGGTGGCGACCTCCGCGAGGGCGACGCTCGAGACGAGGCTGGCGCGCCGCTTGGCGAGCTCGCCCTCGTCGAGGTCGGGGTTCTCGAGGTAGAGCATGACCGTGACGGCCTGCCCGAGGATGGAGTCACCGAGGAACTCGAGGCGCTCGTTGTGCGGGATGCCGCCGTGCTCGTACGCGTACGAGCGGTGGGTGAGCGCGAGCTCGAGGAGCTCGGGGCTCACGTCCACGGCGAGGAGGCGCCGGAGCGCGTCGCGGTCGCCGTGGACGCGGGATCCCTGGGTGTCGGTCATGTCCGACGTACCGTGCGGGTCGCGACTAGACGTCGGCGACCTTGCGGCCCTTGTACTCCATGTACAGGGGCGTGCCGGCGGCGTCCTCGATCACGCGCGCACGGTGCGGCATGGAGTAGACGACCTTGCCGTTCTCGATGGTCTTGACGAGCGTGGGAGCCTCGGCCTTCCACTGCGAGCGACGCGCGCGCGTGTTGGATCGGGACATCTTCCTCTTGGGTACAGCCATGGCTAACTCTCATCTCTCTGCGTTTCGGTGTCGGCGTCTTCACGCGCCGCACCGCTGTCTTCGGAAGCTCGGAAGCCGGACAGGGCCGCCCAGCGCTGATCGATCACGGGCTCCGGGTCGGAGTCCGCCAGGACCAGGCTGATGCCGGGACCCAGATCGAGATCGAGGTCCTCGCCCGGCACTTCGGGCTGGAACGGCAGTGAAAGGACCACCGCATCCCGGATGACCGGCTCCAGGTCCACGTGCTCGTCCTGGACCTGGTAGTCGAAAGCTTCATCAAGAGAGTACGCGAACATCTCCGCGAAATCGACCTGGACACGCTCCTGCATGTCGGCGAGGGTGCGCGCGGACTGGCCGTCGGCCACCGTGTCGACCTCGCCGGTGGCCAGGATCCCGTCGTGGAGGGACTCGAGGCGCACGGTGACGTGCATTTCCCGGCCGGCGGGGACGGCGATGAGGCCCTCCCCCATGCGCTCGGGGGTGACGATGGTCAGGTCGAGCTCGCGCATCTCCCCGGGGCGGTGCACGATGTCGTGCACGTGGACCGTGAATGGGGTCTTCTGGAACCTGGACACCCGTAGATCCTACGGGGCGTCAGCCGGCGCGCCGGACGGCCAGCGCCTCCGCGACGGCCGGCGGCACGTACGGCGCGACGTCGCCGCCGAGCGCCTCGACCTGGCGCACGAGCGAGCTCGAGACGTGCGCGTGCGCGGGATCCGGGAGCAGCAGCACGGTCTCGACGTCGGCGAGGTCGCGGTTCACGAGCGCCATGGGCGTCTCGTACGTCACGTCGAGCTGCGACCGGACGCCCTTGACGAGCACGGTCGCGCCGATCCCGCGGCAGTACTCGACGAGGAGGCCGGCGCCCCACGAGTCGACGCGGACGGATCCGGGGAGGCCGGCGTCGCGGATCACGCGCTCGATGAGGCGGACGCGCTCCTCGAGCGGCAGCATGGGCGTCTTCGCCGGGTTGTGCACCACCAGCACGACGAGCTCGTCGTAGAGGCGGGCGGCGCGGCGGATCACGTCGAGGTGCCCGAGCGTGACGGGGTCGAACGATCCGGGGACGACGGCGATCCGCTGCATCCCGCCAGCCTAGGGCGGGGACGCGTCAGTTCTTGTCGAGGAACGCGCGCTCCTCGTCGTCGAGCCGTCGGGCCAGCGCGCGGGCGAGGGCGGGATGGCCCGCGAGGTCCGGCGACGCCTCGAGCACGTCGTGGGCGTGCTCGCGGGCGGACTCGATGAGGTCGCCGTCCTGCGCGACCCGCAGCAGCCGGAGCGACGAGCGGCCGCCCGACTGGTTCGTGCCGAGGACGTCGCCCTCGCGGCGGAGCTCGAGGTCGACGCGCGCGAGCTCGAAGCCGTCGAGGGTCGCGGCCACCGCGTCGACCCGCTCGCGCGCGACGGTCTCGGGCTCGGCGTGGGTGACCATGAGGCAGAGGCCGGGCACGCCGCCGCGGCCGACGCGGCCGCGCAGCTGGTGCAGCTGGGAGACGCCGAAGCGGTCGGCGTCGAGGATCACCATGGTCGACGCGTTCGGCACGTCGACGCCGACCTCGATGACGGTCGTGGCGACGATGAGGTCGATGTCGCCGGCGGAGAACGCGCGCATCACGCGGTCCTTCTCCTCCCCCGTCATGCGGCCGTGGAGGACGGCGCGGCGGACGGATCCGAGGCGCGGGTGGGCGGCGAGGAGCGCCTCGACCTCGGTGACGGTCGCGAGCGCCGGGCGCGTCGGCGCGTCCGCGTCGCCGCCGCCCGCGTCCTCGTCCTCCGCCTCGGGATCCTGCGGGTCGATCGCGGGGCACACGACGAACGCCTGGCGCCCCTTCTGGATCTCCTCGGCCGTGCGCTCCCACACCCGCTCGATCCACCGCGGCTGCTCGTGCAGCGGCACCACGAACGACTCGATGGGCTGCCGCCCGCTCGGCAGCTCGGCGATGGTCGACACGTCGAGGTCGCCGAAGACCGTCATCGCGACCGTGCGCGGGATCGGCGTGGCCGTGAGCACGAGCACGTGCGGCGGGGTGCCGCCCTTCCGCCGGAGCGCCTCGCGCTGGTCGACCCCGAAGCGGTGCTGCTCGTCGACCACCACGAGGCCGAGGTCGAGGAACTCGACGCGGTCCCCGAGGAGCGCGTGCGTGCCGACGACGATGCGCGCCTGGCCGCTCACGATGCGCAGCAGCGCGCGCTTCCGCTCGGCGGTCGACAGCTGGCCGGTGAGCAGGGTGGGCATCAGCTCGGCGGCGAGGTCGGGGCCGAGCGACGCGGTGAGCGAGCGGAGGTGCTGGCTCGCGAGCACCTCCGTGGGCGCGAGGAGCGCGGACTGGCCGCCGGAGTCGGCGACCGCGAGCATCGCCCGGAGCGCGACGAGCGTCTTGCCGGAGCCGACCTCGCCCTGCACGAGCCGGTTCATGGGCCAGGTGCGCGCCATGTCCGCGGCGATCTCCTGGCCGACGAGCCGCTGGTCGCCCGTGAGCTCGAACGGCAGCTGCGCGTCGAGGCGGTCGAGGTGGCCCCCGGGGGTGGGGATCCGCGGCGTGGCCGGGAGCGCGCGCGCCGCCTGCCGTCGCTGCAGCAGCGCGGTCTGCAGCACGAAGGCCTCCTGGAATCGGAGCGCGTCGCGGCCACGCCTCCAGTCGACGTCCTTCTCGGGCCGGTGCACGCCCTCGAGCGCCTCGCGGTACGGGAGGAGGCCGCGCTCGGCACGCACGTCGGCCGGGACGGGATCCTCGAGGTCGTCCACCGCGTCGAGCGCCAGCTCCACGGACTTCGCGACCTGCCAGCTCGCCATCGAGGCGGTGGCCGGGTAGATGGGGATGGGCATCTCGGCCCAGCGGCGGGCGGCTGCGTCGGGCTCGCCGCCCGAGAGCGCCGGCCCCTCGTGCGCGTCGAAGAGCTCGTAGTCGGGGTGGGCGAGCTGGAGCGCGCCGCGGTAGTCGCTGACCTTGCCCGCGAAGATCCCGCGGACGCCGGGCACGAGGTCCTTGGCGCGCCACGCCTGGTTGAAGAAGGTGAGGGTGAGGAAGCCGCGGCCGTCGGTGATCCGCACCTCGAGGATGCTGCCGCGCCGCGCCCGCATCGGGCGCTCCCGCACCTCGCGCACCTCGGCGACGATGGTGGCCTGCTGGTCGACGGGCAGCTCCGCGAGGGCCGTGAGCTCGCCGCGGCGGGCGTAGCGGCGCGGCAGGTGCTCCAGGAGGTCGGCGACCGAGCGCAGCCCGAAGGCCTTCTGCAGGACGCCGGCGGTGCGGCCGCCCACGACGCCCGCGAGCGCGGCGTCGGATCCGGTCATCCTCCGAGTGTACGAGGGGCGTCCGACGCCGACGGCCCGGCGGGCGGCGGGGCCGCCGTCCCGTCGCCGGCCCCGTCGTCGGACCGCGGTCGGCGGCGCACGAGCGAGCGCGGGGCGGCCAGGGCGAGGATCCGATCGACGCGGCTCGCGCGGGCACGCAACGCGTCGGCCAGCGCGCCGAGCGCGGCCGCCTGCGCGGCGCCCGTCGCGGCGTCGACGGGGACGTCGGCCCGGGCGAACCGCTCCCGCTCGCGCGCGGTGACGAGGAGCGCCACGGGGTCCGCCAGCGACGGGTCGTCGCCTGCGAGGCGACGGCCGAGCTCCCGCGGCGAGTCGGTGTCCGGCACGCGGATCCCGAGGTCGACCGCCTGGTCCTCGGCCTCGCGCCAGGCCGTGCCCGCCGGGGCGTCACCCGCCTCGAGCGCGCGGAGCCGGCCGGCGCGCCGGGCGCGGCGCAGCAGGGCCGGGGTCGCGAGGAGGGCGAGCACGAGGAGCACGAGGGCGACCGTGCCGAGCGCGGCCCACGGGATCCGGACGCCCGCGGCGCCGCTCGCGCCGGGCGCGGCCGACGTGGTGGGCGCAGGCGTCGCGGACGGGGCGGCCTCCGTGGGCGCGCTCGGCGACGCGGACGGCGTGGGCGCCGCGGTCGGCGCGGCCGACGGCTGGGCGTAGGGCGCCGCCTGGCCGCGACCCGGGGTGGGCTCGAACGCGATCCAGCCGATGCCGGAGAAGTACAGCTCCGGCCACGAGTGCAGGTCGTGGGATCCGACGCGGTAGGTGATGAGGTCGCCGTCGCGCCCGACCTGGTCGCCCGGCAGGTAGCCGACGGCCACGCGCGACGGGATGCCGGCCTCGCGCGCCATGATCGCCATCGCCGAGGCGAAGTGCACGCAGTAGCCCGAGCGGACGCGGAGGAACTCCCCCACGACGTCGACGCCGCTGCCGTCGTAGCCCTGCTCGACGGGCGCCTCCTCCGAGTAGCGGAACTGCCCGCCGGTGAAGAACTCCTGGAGCGCGAGCGCCTGGTCGTACGGCGCGTCGATCCCGGCGAGGACGTCCGCCGTGGTCGAGGCGATGACGGCCGGGGTGCCGGCGGGGACCTGCAGGTACGGTTCGAGGTCGTCGTCGGTCGCGGGCGCCACGGCCTTCAGCTGCTCGCGCTCGGGGCGCGGCAGCTCGCTGGTCACGGTGTAGCTCTGGTCGCGGCTGTCGGAGTCAGACGAGCGGATCGCGAGGCCCTGCTCGGACCAGCGCCAGGAGCCCTCGAGCCCGGTGACGCTGCGGGGCGCGTACGGCGCGGGGAGCCAGGCGCTCGAGGAGCCCTCGACCTGCACGCGCGTCTCGACCTCCTCGGCCGGGACGCCGGGTCCGGAGCCGAGGTCCGGCCCGATCGCGTCGACGGTGTTCCCGTCCGGCGGCCGCAGGGGCGACGGCGCCCACTCGTCGCCCTCGAAGCGCGAGAGCGTCGTGACCTTGAAGTAGAGGGGCGTCAGCGACGCGGTCGAGTAGCGGAGGGCCTCGACGTCGACGGGGCGGCGGAGGTCGTCGCCGAGGTCGAGGATCGGGTTGACGACGCGCGAGCCGCCCTGGCCGGAGCCGGACGCCGTGGGGAAGGTCGCGGACGTGAGGCCCGGGACGATCGCCGGGGCGACGAGGGAGAGCACCACCGCGCCGCCCGCGAGCGCGCCCGCGGAGGCGAGCGTCGTCCGGGCGGATCCCGCGCGGCGGCCGGGCGCCGACCGGAAGGGCGACGGCGGGGGCGATGGACGCGCGCCGCCGAGGAGGCCGGATCCGCGCCAGCCGCCGTCCCCGTCCGTCTCGCGCGCATCCGCGGCGAGCACCGCGAACCAGGCGAGCGCCGTCACGGCGAAGGACGCCACGGAGAACTCGCCCGCGAGCACGGCGCCGGGGACGGAGACGAGTACGAGGAGCGGCAGCCCGGTCACGGCCGGCAGACGGAGCGCGTGCGCGAGCACGTCGAGCACCACCGCGAGCGCGCCGAGCGAGGCCACGACGACGAAGACGATGGAGGCGAGCGGCGGCACGGGAGCCGAGCGCCGGTAGATCTCCTGGCCGGCCTGGTCGCCGACGGCGAGGAGCGTGCGCACGGTCTCCGGAGTGGGGATCACGCCGAGCACCGCGGTGCGCCCGGCGAACACGAGGGTCACGACGAGCACGAGGACGACGAGGCCGCCGAGCGAGGCGAGCAGGCGCGGCACGCCGACGGAGCGGAGCAGGGCGGCGGATCCGAGCACGGCGGCGACCACCACGACGCAGAGCACGAACCACGCGCCGGGCTCGACGAGGAGGTGGAGGCTGGCGGCGCCCGCGAGGAGGGCGACGCCCAGGGCGGCGGTGAGCGGCCAGCGGGCGGCGGCGCGGCCCGCGCCCCGTCCCCCGCCACGACGGCCGGGCCCGGATCCGCGGCCGCCGGACCGGTCCCCGGGTCCGCCCGCGCGCTCCCCCGGCAGCGGGCGCGGCTCCACGGTCCAGTGCTCGCGGCCGCCGAGGCCGACGGCGTCGAGGTCGGTCATCGTGCCATCTCCTCGGTGCGGGCCGCGCCCCACGCGTCGGCGGGGCGGGTGTCCTCGTCGAGGACGACGGTGCGCCAGCCGGCCTCGCGGAGGATCCGCAGGGCCTCGCGGTCGTCGCGTCCGTCGACGCGGCCCGCGTGGGCGAGGAACGCCACGGCGGGGCGGCAGGCGGAGCCGAACCCGGCGAGCCGGTGCGCCTCGTGCTCGTCGAGGTGGCCGAGCACGGCGTGGATCGGGACGGCGCGGCGGCTGCGACGCAGCTCGGCCAGGGCCTCCTGCACGCCGTCGCGCTCGGGGTCGACGGCGGCCGGTCGCACCTCCGCGAGGTGGAGGAGCAGGTCGCCCTCGGCGGCCGCGTCCCCGGGCCGTGCCGAGACGGCGGCCTGCCGGTCGGATCCGGCGGCCGTCTCCACGAGGTGCACCGCGTACCCGCCGCGCTGCAGGTGCACGCCCACCGACGCCGCGAACGCGACGGCGCGCTCGAAGGCCCGGTCGCCGTCGCCGTCGTCGTCGGCGTGCAGGGGGAAGCCGGCCGCGCGCGTGTCCAGCAGCACGAGCGAGCGCGGGCTCGACCGCTGCTCCTCCTGCCGCACCATGAGCTCGCCGTGCCTCGCGGTGGCGCGCCAGTGCACGCGGCGGAGCGGATCCCCCGCGCGGTACTCGCGCGTGCCGAGGTCGTCCTCGCCGCCGTCGGCGCGCCGCTGCACGCGCTCGGACTCGCCCTCGGAGGACACCTGCCCGCCGGGCTCGGCCTCGAGGTCGGCGAGGCGCGGGGTCACGACGAGCCGGGAGGTGCCGCCGGCGACGTGCCGCAGCCCCATCAGGCGGAAGGGGTCGTGCTCCTCGACGGCGAGCGGGCCCACCTCGTGGATCCCGCGTCGCTCGGGCGTGAGGTCGTAGCGGAGGACGGCGCGCGGGGCCGAGCGGCGGGATCCGCGCGGCACGCCCCGCAGCGACGGCAGCTCGGCGGGCGGCGTCGCCCCGTCGGATCCGGGGACGAGGTCGAGCACCCACGAGCGCGGCGTGGGCATCGTCCCGGTGTTCGCGACGGACACGGTGACGGTGGTCGCCGTGCCGGACTCGACGACCTCGGACGTGAAGGCGCGCTCCACGTGCAGCCGCACCCGGGCGATCACGAGCCAGGCGGCGGCGAGGAGCGGCAGGGCGATGAGCGCGACGCCGATGAAGACGAACTCGCGCCGGCCCGCGATGAAGGCGCCCGCGAACGCGGCGACCCCGGCGGCGAGCAGGGCGATGCCGCGGAGGGTCGGATGCGGGACCGCCTCGATGCCGATCCGGCGCATCAGGCGCGCGAGGCGCGGCACGGGGTCAGCGCGTCCGACCCGCGGCGCTGAGCGGCACGGCCGTCGACGCGACGATGCGCTCGAGGATCTCGACCACCGCGGCCTGGCCTCGACCGCGCTGCCCGAGCGCGCGCCCGGTCGCGACGAGCCGGTGCGCGAGCACGGGCGCGGCGAGGGCGTCGACGTCGTCGGGCAGCACGAAGTCGCGGCCGTCGAGCGCCGCGCGGGTCTTCGCGGCGCGGATGAGCTGGAGCGTGGCGCGGGGGCTCGCGCCGAGGCGGATGTCCTCGTGGCCGCGCGTCGCCTGCACGATGGCGACCGTGTAGCGGGACACGGGGTCGGACACGTAGACGCCGCGGGCCGCGTGCATCATCGCGTCGAGGTCCTCGGCGTCCACCACGGGCCGCAGCTCGTCGAGCGGGCTGACGGTGTCGCGGGAGCGCAGCATGGCGAGCTCCGCGGACGCGTCGGGGTAGCCCATCGAGATCCGCGCCATGAAGCGGTCGCGCTGCGCCTCGGGGAGCGCGTAGGTGCCCTCCATCTCGACCGGGTTCTGCGTGGCGACGACGGTGAAGGGCTGCTGCAGCGGATGCGTGACGCCGTCGACCGTCACCTGCCCCTCCTCCATGCACTCCAGGAGCGCCGACTGGGTCTTGGGGCTCGCGCGGTTGATCTCGTCGCCGATGACGATGTTCGCGAACACCGCGCCCGGCTGGAACTCGAAGCGGTGGTCGGCCTGGCTGTAGACGGAGACGCCCGTGACGTCCGAGGGCAGGAGGTCGGGCGTGAACTGGATCCGGTTCACCGTGCAGTCGACGCTGCGGGCGAGCGCCTTGGCGAGCATGGTCTTGCCGACGCCCGGCACGTCCTCGATGAGGAGGTGGCCGCCGGAGAGGAACACGGTGAGCGCCATGCGCGTCGCGTCCTGCTTGCCGGACATGACGGAGTCGATGTTGCCGAGGATCAGGTCGGCGAGCCGGCGCACCTCCGGCAGCGGCATGGCGCTCGCGTGGTCCGCCTGGCGCGCGGCGGCGCGGATGCGGGCGGGGTGCGCGCCCGATGCGGAGTGCAGGGGAACGGACTCGGACTCGGGACTCGTCACGGAGGTCCTCCAGCGTCGTGGGCGTCTTGGCAGCATACGTCAGGGATCCGAGAGCGTCCGGCCCACCTCCGGGGGCGGCCGGCCGGGTAGCGTGGTCGCCCGTGCACCCCGCTCCGATCGCCGCCGTCCCGCGACCCGCCGGGGTCCGCCCGTGACCCGCATCGTCGCCGGGTACGCCGGCTCCCTCGTCCTCCGCGTGCCGCGCACGGGTACGCGGCCCACGAGCGACCGCGTGCGCGAGGCCCTGTTCTCCGGGCTCGAGGCCCGGGACGCGCTCGACGGCGCCCGCGTCCTCGACCTGTACGCCGGATCCGGCGCCCTGGGCCTCGAGGCCGCCAGCCGCGGCGCGCGCGAGGTCGTCCTCGTCGAGCGCGCCGTGCCCGCCGCCGTGGTCT
Organism: Clavibacter michiganensis; assembly: GCF_002151125.1. GTDB lineage: Bacteria > Actinomycetota > Actinomycetes > Actinomycetales > Microbacteriaceae > Clavibacter > Clavibacter michiganensis_C. The sequence continues at coordinate 97,153 of NZ_MDJZ01000015.1, read as the reverse complement.
GCCGGTATAACGCCGCGCTGATCGAGCGGGCCGCGCCCGCGGGGTCCGTGCCCGCGATCCGCGTGGCCGCCCAGAGCGTGCACGCGTTCCTCGCCGGCGACCGCGGCTCCTACGACGTCGCCTTCCTGGATCCGCCGTACGAGGTCGGCGACGCCGAGCTGGCGGAGGAGCTGACGGCGCTCGTGCCGCGGCTGGTCGACGGCGCCGTGGTCATGGTCGAGCGCAGCGCCCGCTCCGCCGAGCCGGCGTGGCCGGCGGGCATCGCGCTCGACCGGCGGAAGGCGTACGGCGACACGGTCGTGTGGTGGGCGGTCGCGGAGTCGCCCGACGCCGCGGACGACGACGCGTCCTAGCGCGCCCCGTCCCAGTCCGCGTACGGGTCCCAGCCGCCGAGCGGGGTCCGCGGGCCGGAGTACGGCGCGCCGTCGACGGTCACGGCGGGCCCGTCCGCGCCGGCGCTGACGACCGTGCCGATCGCCCGGAAGGGCGCCGGCAGCGTCGCGCCCGCCGGGAACGCCGCGACGAGCGCGTGGTCCTCGCCCCCGGTGAGCACGAGGTCGAGCGCGACGGGAGGCAGCGCCGGATGCGCGGCGGCCACCCGGCGCGCGTCGTCGGCGAGGGCGGCGGATCCGAGGTCGATGCCCACTCCGCTCGCCCGGGCCATCCGGCCGAGGTCGAGGAGGAGGCCGTCGGAGACGTCGAGCATCGCGGTCGCCCCGGCGCGGGCCGCGTCGACGCCCGCGGTCAGCGGCGCGGCGGGCGCCAGCTGCGCCTCCACCGCGTCCGGGTGGGCGGCCCGCAGCGTCCGGGCGAGCGCCGGGTCGGGCACGAGCGCGCCGTCCGCGTCGGCGCTCCTGGCGTGGTCGAACAGGAGGCGGACGCCCGCCGCGGCCATGCCGAGCGCGCCGGCCACGGCGATCACGTCGCCGGGCCGGGCTCCCGAGCGCAGCACGGGGTCGCGTCCCTCGAGGTCGCCCGTGGCCGTGACGGATATCACCACGGCGTCCGAGACGGAGAGGTCGCCGCCCACGACGCCGCAGCCCGGCGCCTGGAGGAGGCAGCCCTCCCGCAGGCCGTCCGCGAGGGACTCGAGGTCGGCGACGCGCGTGTCCGCGGGAGCGGCGATGGCGACGAGGAGCGCGGTCGGCCGTGCGCCCATGGCCGCCGCGTCGGCCAGGTTCGAGGTCGCGGCGCGGCGCCCGAGGTCGTGGAAGGACGACCAGGCGCGGCGGAAGTCGGGGCCCTCGATCATCATGTCGGTCGTGATGACGAACCGGCCGTCGGGTGCCCGCACGACCGCGCAGTCGTCGCCCGGGCCGACCTCGGCGGCGTCGCCGGCGGGCAGGTGCGGGAGGATCCGCGCCAGGGTCGCGAGCTCCCCCGCGCTCCCGAGGGTGGCCGCGTCGCGGGCGCCGGGTCGGTCGGGATCCGCGCCCCCGTCGGGCCGATCCGCGGCGGAGGGGGTCCCAGGAGTCGTCACGACTGCCACGGTAGCCTGCTCTCGATGACTCCCCGCCGCCCCGCCCGCGCCCTGCGCACCGCCGCCGCAGCCGCCGCCGCGTGCGGCCTCGCCCTCGTGCTCGCCGGCTGCTCCCCCGCCGTCTCGCTGGAGGCCGCGCCGGGCGCGACGGACCCGCTGTGCGCCGACGTGGTCGTGCACCTCCCCGCGACGCTCGGCACCGCGCCGATCCGCGAGACCGACGCGCAGGGCACGGGCGCGTGGGGCGACCCGCAGAGCACGGTCATCCTCCGCTGCGGCGTCGCGACACCCGGGCCCACGACGGACGCGTGCATCAGCTACGACGACGTCGACTGGGTCGAGGACGACTCGCGCTCCCCCGACATCCGCTACACGACGTACGGCCGCACGCCCGCGGTCGAGGTCATCATCGACTCGACGCAGGCCAGCTACACCGCGCTCACCGACCTCAGCGGCGTCGTCTCGGTCATCCCGCAGACCGCGAAGTGCGTCAGCGCGCAGGACCTCGGCGTCGCGCCGCCTCCGGGGAGCTGACCAGCGGGGATCCCGTCGCCACGGGCCGTGGCGTCCCGGTCGCACCCGTCCGGCGCGCGCGGCGGTCGTCGAGCACCCGCCGACCGGTGCGACGCCAGCGCAGCCACGGCAGCTCGTGCGGCCAGTGCACGGTCAGCGACGCCATCCCGCGGCTCATGCGCAGCGGCAGGGTCGCGGGCCGGGTGAGCGGCCGCATGCTGATGCCCATGCGCAGTCGCGGATCCAGCACGATGCGGTGCTCGGGTCCGAGGTGCACCGACAGGTCGATGTCGTCGTGCAGGTGGGTGCCGTCGCGGTGCACCTCGTCGCGCACCCGGAGCCAGGCGTCGCGGCGGAGCGCGAAGTTGGATCCGAACAGCGGCGGATGCCCGAGCGCCAGCGTCACCGAGGCGAAGTAGGCGCCGAGGTAGGCCACCGCGGCGACGCCCCGGAGCGCCCGGGGGCCGTCGAGGAAGCGGGCCGCGCCCGTGACCGCGGCGACGTCGGGACGTGCGGCGAGCACGTCGCCGAGCCTCTCGATCCAGTCGGCCGGCGGCACGCAGTCGGCGTCGAGGCGCGCGATGACCTCGTGGCGCGCGGCGTCGTAGCCGGCGGAGGCGGCAGCGGGGATGCCCACGACGGGCTCGTGGACGACGCGCGCGCCGGCCCGGCGGGCCACCTCGGCGCTGTCGTCGCCCGACGCGTTGTCGACGACGACGATCTCGTCGGGCGCGACGGTCTGCCCGGCCAGGGCCTGGAGGCACGCGCGCAGGTGGCCGGCGTCGTCGCGCACGGGGATGACGACGGAGACGGTGGGGCGGACGATCGACGGCACACGCAGGGCCTCCCCGTCGAGCGCCGCGGGACGGGGCGTCGTGCGGCCACCGCGGGACCCCGTCCGCATGAGCGGACCGGGTCGGGCGTCGGGATGGAGGCGGGGCCGGGCGACGGATCGTCCTACGAGCATGCGTCCGAGCCTAGGCTCATCGCCCCGGCCCGACCGGCCTCAGGCGCGGGCGCCATCCGCCTCCCACGCGAGCGCCACGTCGAGCAGGCGCGAGATGAGGTCCGGGTACGCGAGGCCCGACGCCTCCCAGCACGCGGGGAACATCGAGATGGGCGTGAAGCCCGGCATCGTGTTGATCTCGTTGAGCACGAACCCGTCCGCGGTGAGGAAGAAGTCCACGCGTGCCAGGCCGCGGCCGTCGACTGCCCGGAAGGCGCGCACGGACAGCTCCTGCAGCTCGGCGAGCTGCGCGTCCGTCACGTCGGCGGGGCACACCAGGTCGATCCCGTCGGCGCCGAGGTACTTCGCGTCGAAGTCGTAGAAGTCGCGGCCGGAGACCACGATCTCGCCCGCGACGGAGGCGCGCGGCTCGCGCCCCGGGCCGTCGTCGAGGATCGCGCACTCGACCTCGCGGCCGACGAGCCCCGACTCCACGAGCACGCGGTCGTCCTCCCGGAACGCGGTCGCGAGGGCCGCGTCGAGCTCGTGCGGCTCGGCCACGCGGCTGACGCCCACGCTGGATCCGGCGCGCGCGGGCTTCACGAACGCCGGGAGGCCGAGCGCGGACGCCCGCTCCCGCACCGCGGCGGGATCCGCCGCCCACTCGTGGCGCGACACCGTGGTCCACGGGGCCACGTCGATGCCCGCCGCCTGCAGCACGGTCTTCGCGTAGTGCTTGTCCATGCCGAGCGCCGAGGCCAGCACGCCGGATCCGACGTACGGCAGGCCGGCGAGCTCGAGCATGCCCTGCACCGTCCCGTCCTCGCCCTGCGTGCCGTGCAGGATCGGGAACACGAGGTCGACCCGGCCGAGCGAGCGCTCGGCGCCGTCCGCGTCGTGCACCGTCAGCTCGCGGCTGGCCGCGTCCTCCGGCCAGCGCACGCGCGTGCCGTTGTCGACGACCCGGGGCAGGTCCTCGGCGTCGAGCGCGAGGGCGGACGCGTCGTCCTCCTGCAGCGTGAAGGCGCCGCGCGGCGTGATGCCCACGGGGATCACCTCGAAGCGCTCGCGGTCGATGGCGCCGAGCACGCCGCTCGCGGTCGCGCAGCTGATGGAGTGCTCGCTGGAGGTCCCGCCGAAGAGCAGGACGACCCGGGTGCGTGCGGTCATGGTCATTCCCCCTGCGGAGTGTCGTCGTCGGTGGTCAGGTGCGGCGCGATGTCGCGCGGCGACAGCGTGCCCGCGAGCACCTGCGACACCTGCTCGACGATCGGCATCAGCACGTCCCGCTGGCGGGCGAGCTCGAGCACGGGCGCGACGGAGGAGAGCCCCTCGGCCGTCTGCTGCATGCTCTTGACGACGTCGGTGAAGCTGTAGCCCTGCCCGAGCAGCCGACCCGCGGTGTTGTTGCGCGACAGCGAGGACTCGCACGTGGCGATGAGGTCGCCGAGGCCGGCCAGGCCCGCGAGCGTCTCGGCGCGCGCGCCGTAGGCGACGGAGAACGCGGTCATCTCGGCGAGGCCGCGCGTGATGATCGAAGCCTTCGTGTTCTCGCCGTAGCCGACCCCGTCCACGATGCCGACCGCGACGGCGATCAGGTTCTTGAGCACGCCGCCGAACTCGGTGCCGATCACGTCGGTGTTCACGAACGAGCGGAAGTAGGGGCTCCGGGCGATCGTGGCGACGCGCTCGGCGGTGGCCTGGTCGGCGGACGACACCACGACGGCGGTCGGCTGCTCGCGGGCGATCTCGAGCGCGAGGTTCGGCCCCGACGCGACCGCGATGCGCTCCGGCGCGATGCCGAGCACCTCGGAGATCACCTCGCTCATGCGCAGGCCCGTGCCCTTCTCCACGCCCTTCATGAGGCTGACGACCACGGCGTCGGCGGGGATCAGGTCGCGCGCCGCCTCGAGGTTCGCGCGCAGCGTCTGGCTGGGCACGGACACGAAGACGTCGGTGGCGCCCTGGAGCACGCGCTCGAGCGACGGGTCGGCGGTCAGCCGCTGCGGCAGGTTGATCCCCGGCAGGTAGTCGCTGTTGCGCTTCGCCTCGGTGATCTCCCGGGCGAGCTCGGGGCGACGGGCCCACATGAGGACGTCGCTGCCGCCGTCGGCCATCACCTTGGCGAACGTGGTGCCCCAGCTGCCGGCGCCGAGGACGACGATGCGGCGCCGCTCCCCTCCGTCGGGCTCGCGCGTCGGGGCGGTCGGTGCGGTGCTCGGGCTCGCGGTCGCGTCACTCAAATCGGCCGGTCTCCTTCTGGTTCCTCGAGCGGGGATCCCACCGCTCGATCGGGGCGGTCTCGCCGCGCAGCTCCTCCACGAGCTCCGTGATGGCGGCCATGACGACGGCGGTCGCCTCGGACAGGGTCGCGGAGTCGAGGCTCCGGTCGCGGAAGCGCTCGAGGTCGACGGGCTCGCCGATGACCACGTGGATGGTCTTCCGCGGGAAGAGCCGCACGCGCTTCGAGTAGCGGCCCATGAGCTGCTGCGTGCCCCAGTGCGCGGCGGGGATGACGGGGATGCCGGCCTGCAGCGCGAGGCGCACGGCGCCGGTCTTGCCGCGCATGGGCCAGAGGTCGGGATCGCGGGTGAGCGTGCCCTCGGGATAGACGACCACGATCCGGCCGTCGCGGGCGAGGTCGGATGCCGCCTCGATCGCCTTGCCGCCGCGGAGGCCGCCGTCGCGCTGCACGGGGATCTGCCCGGAGCGGCGGAGGAACCAGCCCACGACCGGCACGTCGAACAGCGACGCCTTCGCCAGGAAGCGGGGCAGGCGCCCGAGCTTCCACGCGACGGCGCCCATGACGACGGGGTCGATCTCGCTGTAGTGGTTCGGGGCGAGCACGTAGGAGCCGGTGCGGGGCAGTCGCTCCGGGTTCCGGATCTCGAACCTCACGGCCGCGTTCAGGACAGGCAGCACGAGGGCGGCCAGCACCCAGAAGATCGACGGTCGCGCCTTCTCGTTCGCCATGGATCCTCCGGTCGGGTCGCGGTCGTCGTCGGTCGCCCGCCGGGTCCGCCCGGCGGCGGACCGGGCGCGTCCTCATGGACGCGCCCGGTCGGCACAGGCGGCGCGGGCGCCGCCGGCGAGGCTATCCCTCGTAGGAGAAGTCCGCGCCCAGCTGGCGCAGCTTCCCGATGAAGTCCTCGTAGCCGCGGGAGATGATCCCCACGTTGCTGACCGTGGACCGGCCCTCGGCCGTGAGCGCGGCGATGAGGTGGCTGAAGCCGCCGCGGAGGTCGGGCACCGTGATGTCGGCCCCGTGCAGGTGCGTCGGCCCGGTGATGACCGCGGCCTGCTCGAAGTCGCGACGCGCCACGCGGCGCTCGTGGCCCTCGAGGCCCTCCTTGTGCACGACGATGTCGGCGCCCATCTCGTTGAGCGCGTCCGTGAAGCCGAAGCGGTTCTCGTACACGGTCTCGTGGATGATCGAGACGCCGGGCGCCTGCGTGAGCGCCACGACGAGCGGCTGCTGCCAGTCCGTCATGAAGCCGGGGTGCACGTCCGTCTCGATGACCACGGGCTTGAGGTCGCCGCCCGGGTGGTAGAACCGGATGCCGTCCTCCTCGATGTCGAACGCGCCGCCGACCTTCCGGAAGACGTTGAGGAAGGTCATCATCTCGGCCTGGCGCACGCCGCCGACGAAGATGTCGCCGTGCGTGGCGAGGGCGGCGGAGGCCCAGCTCGCGGCCTCGTTGCGGTCGAAGAGCGCGCGGTGCGTGTAGCCCTCGAGGCGGTCGACGCCCTCGATGAGGATCACGCGGTTCGGCTCCACGGAGATGATCGCGCCCATCTTCTGCAGGATCGCGATGAGGTCCATGATCTCGGGCTCGATGGCCGCGTTCTTGAGCTCCGTGATGCCCTTGGCGCGCACGCCCGTGAGCAGCACCTGCTCGGTCGCGCCGACGCTCGGGTACGGCAGCTCGACGTTCGCGCCCTTCAGGCCGTCGGGCGCGGTGAGGCGGATCCCGCTCGGCAGCTTCTCGACGACGGCGCCGAACGCGCGGAGCGCGTCGAGGTGGAAGTCGATGGGGCGGTCGCCGATGCGGCAGCCGCCGAGGTCGGGGATGAACGCCTCGCCGAGCCGGTGCAGCAGGGGGCCGCAGAACAGGATCGGGATCCGGGAGCTGCCCGCGTGCGCGTCGATGTCCGCCATGTGGGCGCTCTCGACGTCCTTCGGGTCGAGGATGAGGTCGCCCTCCTGCTCGCCCTTGCGGAGGGTCACGCCGTGCACCTCGAGGAGGCCGGACACGACGCGGACGTCGCTGATGTCGGGCACCGAGCGCAGGAGGCTGGGGCTCTCGCCGAGGAGCGAGGCGACCATGGCCTTGGTGGCCAGGTTCTTGGCCCCGCGGACCTCGATGCGGCCGCGCAGCGGGATGCCGCCGTTGATCACGATGGAGTCGGACAGGAGGCCCACCCGCTCCCCCGCCTTCTTGGCGTCGCTGACTAGTGAGTTCATTCAGTTCTCCAGAGCTGCCGGCCGAGCCGGCAAGGTGCGCGGGCGCCATGAGGCCCGTCGTGATTCGAAGGTGGTGATGGCGTCCTCGTCCCGGAGGGTGAGGGCGATGTCGTCGAGCCCCTCCAGGAGCCTCCACCGAGTGTATTCGTCGATCTCGAACGGGACCGTCAGGCCGGGTGCCGTGGCGACCCGCTCGACGAGGTCGACGGTGAGGTCGAGTCCGGGCTCCGCGTCCATCGCGGCCCACAGCCTCTCGACGTCGTCCTCCGTCACGATGCCCGTGAGGAGGCCCTGCTTCCCCGAGTTGCCTCGGAAGATGTCGCCGAACCTCGGGCTGAGCACGGCGCGGAAGCCGTAGTCGCGCAGCGCCCACACGGCGTGCTCGCGGGACGAGCCCGTGCCGAAGTCCGGACCGGCGACGAGGACGGTCGCGCCCTCGTAGACCGGCTGGTTGATGAAGAAGTCGGGATCCTGCCGCCACTGGTGGAAGAGCGCGTCCTCGAAGCCCGTCTTGGTGACGCGCTTGAGGAACTGGGCGGGGATGATCTGGTCGGTGTCGACGTTCGACTGCCGGAGAGGGACGGCGGTGCCGGTGACGCGGCTGATGGGCTGCACGGCTCAGACCCCCTGTCCGACGGCGGCGGCCTGGCGGATGGAGTCGGCGTCGACGACGCCGTCCTCCTGCAGGTCCCACGGGCTCGAGAGCGTGCCGCGGATCGCGGTGGCCGCCGCGACGAGCGGCGACACGAGGTGCGTGCGCCCGCCCTTGCCCTGCCGGCCCTCGAAGTTGCGGTTGCTCGTGGAGGCGCATCGCTCGCCCGGCGCCAGCTGGTCGGGGTTCATGCCGAGGCACATGGAGCAGCCGGCGAAGCGCCACTCGGCGCCGAAGTCGGTGAAGACCTTGTCGATCCCCTCGGCCTCCGCCTCGAGGCGCACGCGCGCGCTGCCGGGGACGACCATCACCCGGACGCCCTCGGCCTTGGTGCGGCCGCGCACGATCTCGGCGGCGGCGCGCAGGTCCTCGACGCGGCTGTTGGTGCAGGAGCCGATGAACACGGTGTCGACCGCGATCTCCTTCATGGGCGTGCCGGGGGCGAGGTCCATGTAGGCGAGCGCGCGCTCGGCCGCGGCGCGCTCGTTCGGGTCGGCGACCTGGGCGGGATCCGGTACGGGCTCGCTCAGCGAGACGCCCTGGCCCGGGTTGGTGCCCCAGGTGACGAACGGCTCCAGCGTGTCGGCGTCGAGGAACACCTCGGCGTCGAACACGGCGTCGTCGTCGGTGGCGAGGGTGTCCCAGTAGGCGACGGCCTCGTCCCAGTCGGCGCCGGCCGGCGCGTGCGGGCGGCCGCGGAGGTAGTCGTACGTGGTCTGGTCGGGGGCGACCATGCCGGCGCGCGCGCCGGCCTCGATCGACATGTTGCAGATGGTCATCCGGCCCTCCATGGAGAGCGAGCGGATGGCGCTGCCGCGGTACTCGAGCACGTAGCCCTGCCCGCCGCCGGTGCCGATCTGCGCGATGACCGCGAGGATGATGTCCTTCGCCGTGACGCCCGGCCGCAGCGTGCCCTCGACCGTGACCGCCATGGTCTTGAACGGCTGGAGCGGCAGCGTCTGCGTCGCCATGACGTGCTCGACCTCGCTCGTGCCGATGCCGAACGCCATCGCGCCGAACGCGCCGTGCGTGGAGGTGTGCGAGTCGCCGCAGACGACCGTGATGCCGGGCATGGTCAGCCCGAGCTGCGGGCCGACGACGTGGACGATGCCCTGCTCGATGTCGCCCAGCGAGTGCAGGCGGATCCCGAACTCCTCGGCGTTCCTCCGGAGGGTGTGGATCTGCGTGCGGCTCGTCAGGTCGGCGATGGGCCGGTCGATGCCGACGGTCGGCGTGTTGTGGTCCTCGGTCGCGATGGTGAGGTCGGGACGGCGCACGGGGCGGCCGGCGAGCCGGAGGCCGTCGAACGCCTGCGGGCTGGTGACCTCGTGGACGAGGTGGAGGTCGATGTAGAGGAGGTCGGGGGTGCCGTCCTCCCCCTCGGCGACCAGGTGGTCGGCCCACACCTTCTCGGCCAGGGTCTTCGCAGGCTGCACGCGGCTCTCCTCATGGCAGTGGCGCGAGGGTCCCCGCGCGCATCATGGGAGTCTAACGCCGGGTGCCCGCGGCTATTCCTCAGGTGGTGGGCGCGCCCGCGGACACGTCGCCCCGCGGATCGTCGTCCGCGTGCGCCTCGATCACCACGACCGTCACGTTGTCGCGGCCGCCCGACGCCAGCGCCTGGGCCACGAGCGCGTCCGCCGCGCGGTCGACGCCGCCGCCGTCCGCGTGCGCCAGCTCCAGCACGCCCGAGATCGCCTGGTCGTCGAGCTCCTTGGTGAGCCCGTCGGAGCAGATGAGGAACACCTGGTGCTCGGCGACCGGGAGGAGCCACTCGTCCGCGGCGACCTCGTCGTGGGACCCGACGGCGCGCGTGATGAGGTTGCGCACCGGGCTCCGCTCGGCCTCCGCGCGGGTCATGCGCCCCTGGTCGACGAGCTCCTGCACCGCCGAGTGGTCGACGGTCACCTGCTCGAGGCGCCCGTCCGTCCAGGCGTACACGCGCGAGTCGCCGACGTTGAAGACCATCCAGAGCGGCTCGCCGTCCTCCGCGCGGACGAGCGCCACGCCCGCGAGCGTGGTGCCGGCGACCGTCCCGGGCGGGTCGTCGCCCGTGATGAGGTCGCCGATCGCGTCGTTGGACGCATCCACCGCCTCGACGATGAGGTCGCGCGTGACCGGGGCCTCGCCGGACAGCTCCCCGAACGTCTCCACGAGGGTCGCGCTCGCGCGGTCGCCGAACGCGTGCCCGCCCATGCCGTCGGCCACGAGCCAGACGGGCGGGTCGGCGAGGAGCCCGTCCTCGTTGACGGCGCGCACGCTGCCGACGTCGGTGCGCGCGGCCCAGGTGACGTGGATCCGACGCCCGCCGAGCGCGATGGCGCGCGCCTCGGTCACCGTCCCGACCGGTCGTCGTCGCGCTCGACCGACATGGGCTCGGCCCGGGCCTCGGTGACGGGGATCCCGTCGACGCGCATCTTGATGAGGCTCGCGACCGTGGCGACCAGCATCGAGGCGAGGATCACCACGAGGCTGACGACCGTCGGGATCTCGGGCGCCCACTCGATGCCCTCGCCGCCGTTGACGAAGGGCAGCGTGTTCTCGTGCATCGCGTGCAGCACGAGCTTCACGCCGATGAAGAAGAGGATGAACGCGATCCCGTACTTGAGGTACACGAGCCGGTCGAGCAGCCCGCCGAGGAGGAAGTAGAGCTGTCGCAGGCCCATCAGGGCGAAGATGTTCGCGGTGAAGACGATGAACGGCGACTGCGTGATGCCGAAGATCGCCGGGATCGAGTCGAGGGCGAAGATGAGGTCCGTCGTGCCGATCGAGACGAACACGATGACCATGGGCGTCAGCACCTTGCGGCCGTCGATGACGGTGCGCACCTTGGAGCCGTCGAAGTCGGGCGCGATCTTGAGGCGGCGCCGGAGGAACCTGATGAAGAGGGAGTCCTCGCTCTCCTCGTCCTCGTCGCCCACGGCCTGCTTGATCGCCGTGTAGAGCAGGAACGCGCCGAAGATGTAGAAGATCCAGCTGTAGCTCTCGATGAGCTCCGCGCCCAGCAGGATGAAGATCCCGCGCAGCACCAGGGCGATGATGATGCCCACCATGAGCACCTCCTGCTGGTACTTCCGGGGCACGCTGAACCGGCTCATGATGATGACGAACACGAACAGGTTGTCGATGCTGAGGCTGTACTCCGTCAGCCATCCCGCGAGGAACTGGCCCGCGTGCTCGCCGCCGCCGACGAACAGCATGATGACGGCGAAGACCAGCGCCAGCCCGACGTAGAAGCCGACCCAGAGGGCGGACTCCTTCGTCGACGGCACGTGCGGCCGCCGGTACACGATCAGCAGGTCGGCGACGAGGACGAGGACGAGGATCGTCAGCGAGACGATCTCGAACAGGAGGGGGAGCTGGGGCACGCGGAGGCTTTCTGCAGCACGGGGACGGCACGGACATGCCTCGACGAAACTACATGGCGGCCGACGGGTTGTTCACAATTCCCCCATCCGGGGCATCCGGCCGCCGGCCCGCGGTTACGGTGGTCGCTCATGACACGAGAGGGACGCCCCATGGCCGTACTGGCGCACGAGCTCGATGCATCCACCAGCGGAGGGGACGAGGCAGGGCCCCGTCGTCGCGGCCCCCGCACCTCCGGCGACGCCCGGGCCAGCATCATCGAGGCGGCCCGCATGCTCTTCATCGAGTCCGGCGCCGACCGCGTGAGCGCCCGCCGCATCGCCGCCGCCGCGGGCGTCGACCCGAGCCTCGTCCGCTACTACTTCGGCTCCCTCGAGGCCCTGCTCGAGGAGGCGCTCCGCCCCTCCGACGACCTCATCGCCCCCTACGTCCGGATCCGCGAGCTGCCCGTCGAGGAGCGCGGTGCGGCGCTCGTCGACGCGGCCCTGCACACGTGGGAGCACCCGGTCGGGTCGACCATCATGCGCTGGGTCACCGTCACCTCCGACCACGACAGCACCGCGTACAAGCGCTTCTCGGAGGCGGCACCGCAGCACTGGATGGGCGCCCTGCCCGAGGGGACCCCGGCCGATGAGGTCGACATCCGCAACTCGCTCGTCGGCGCCGCGCTCGGCGGCATCGCCATCACCCGGTACATCTGGCGCATGGAGCCCATCGCGAGCATGTCGCGCGAGACGGTCGTCGCGCTGCACGGGCCCGTCGTGCAGGGCTTCCTCACCGGACCCCTGCCGGACGTCCCCGCCGTCGCCTCGGCTCCCGCGGCCTGACTCGGCTCTCCGCGTCCGCCCCGGCGCGCGGGCTCAGCCGCGGTCGGTCAACTCCTCGCGCACCGCGAGCGGCCGCCGGATCAGCTTGTGCGGCGCGGCCTGCGCCACGGGCTTGAGGGAGAGCAGGTCGACGTTCACGTGCGGCGGCAGCTCCACGGCGTGGACGATCGCCTCCGCCACGTCCTCCGCGGTCAGCGGTCCCGGGACGCCGTCGTACACCGCGTCCGCCTTCGCGCTGTCGCCGCGGAAGCGCACGAGCGAGAACTCCTCCGTGCGCACCTGGCCGGGCGCGATCTCGATCACGCGGATGGGCTCCCCCGCCAGCTCGAGGCGGAGCACGCCGAGCATGGCGTGAGCGGCGGCCTTCGCCGCGTTGTACCCGCCGCCGCCCTCGTAGGGCACGTGCGCGGCGATCGAGCTGACCGTGACGATGTCCGCGCTGCCGCCCGCGGACACGCCGGCGCGGAGGAGCGGCAGGAGCGCGCTCGTCACCCGCTTCACGGCGAGGACGTTGATCTCGTACATCCAGGCCCAGTCCTCCGGCGAGCCGGCCTCGACCGAGTCGGTGCCGACGGCTCCCCCGGCGTTGTTCACGAGGGCGTGCACGTCGCCCGTCTCGCGGAGGTGGTCGCGGAGGGCGTCGACGTCGGCCTGCACCGTGAGGTCGGCGACGGCGTACGCGGCGCCGGTCTCCTCGGCGAGCGCGCGCAGACGGTCCTCGCGGCGGGCGACGGCGACGACGTCCCACCCCCGGCTCCGGAACATGCGGACGGTGGCGGCGCCGATCCCCGAGCTCGCACCCGTGACGACGACCCTCTTGCTGCTGGACATGACCCCAGCGTAGGGAACGCGGGCGCCCGCGGGTTACGCCCCGCGACGGGCCGCGTTGACCGGCCGCCGCGGCGCTTCCTACTGTCGTGGTGCGCCCGCACGGGCGGCACCGACGCACGAGGGAAGGCACGACGATGAGCGACCACGACGAGGACCGGGCAGCGGGCTGGCGCTTCGAGACGCAGCAGATCCACGCGGGGGCGGCGCCGGATCCGACCACCCACGCGCGCGCGACGCCGATCTACCAGACCACGTCCTACGTGTTCGACGACTCCCAGCACGCGCAGGACCTGTTCGCGCTGGCGCAGCCCGGCAACATCTACACGCGCATCATGAACCCGACGCAGGCCGTGGTGGAGGAGCGCATCGCCGCGCTCGAGGGCGGCACGGCCGCGCTCCTCGTCGCCTCCGGGCAGTCGGCCTCGACCTTCGCCGTCCTCAACATCGCGCAGGCGGGCGACCACATCGTCTCGAGCTCGTCGATCTACGGCGGCACCTACAACCTCTTCAAGTACACGCTCGCGAAGCTCGGCATCGAGACGACGTTCGTCGAGGACCAGGACGACCCCGCGGCATGGGCCCGCGCGGTGCGGCCGAACACGAAGCTCCTCTTCGCGGAGACGATCGGCAACCCGCGCATCAACATCCTCGACATCCGCGCCGTCGCCGACGTGGCGCACGAGGCGGGCGTGCCGCTCATCGTGGACAACACGATCGCGACGCCGTACCTCATCCGCCCGTTCGAGCACGGGGCGGACGTCGTCGTGCACTCGGCGACGAAGTTCCTGGGCGGGCACGGCACGGTCATCGGCGGTCTGGTCGTCGACGGCGGACGGTTCCCGTGGTCGCAGCACGGCGAGCGCTTCCCGGGCCTCACCGCGCCGGACCCGTCGTACCACGGCGTCACGTACTCCGAGGCCGTGGGCGACGGCGTCGCCTACATCACGAAGGCGCGCGTGCAGCTGCTGCGGGACCTCGGCGCGTCCATCGCCCCGGCGAGCGCGTGGCAGCTCATCCAGGGCATCGAGACGCTGAGCCTCCGGATCGAGCGGCACGTGCAGAACGCGCAGGCGGTGGCCGAGTGGCTCGACGCGCACGAGGACATCGCCGACGTCTACTACGCGGGCCTCCCCGGCAGCCCCTGGCACGCGGCCGCGGACCGGTACGCGCCGCGCGGCGTCGGCGCCGTGCTCTCCTTCGAGCTCAAGGGCGGGGTGGACGCGGGGCGCGCGCTCGTCGACTCGCTGCAGCTGTTCAGCCACCTGGCGAACATCGGCGACGTGCGGAGCCTCGTGATCCACCCGGCGTCGACCACCCACGCGCAGCTGACGCCCGAGCAGCAGCTCACGGCGGGGGTCACGCCGGGGCTCGTGCGCCTCTCGGTCGGGCTCGAGAGCGTCGACGACATCCTCGAGGACCTCGCGGCCGGGCTTCGGGCCGCGCGCCGGGTCAAGGACGCGGCGATCGACTCGTCGCTCGCGGCCCCGCGGCCGGTCGGGGCGTAACACTCGGACGTGCGTCCGTCGCGGGTGCTTCACTGATCGGGATGGACTGGCAGACACCCGAGGACACCGTCCCGTCGAGCCTCGTGACGGACGCGCAGATCCGCTCCCTGATCGGCCGGCCGCCCGCGTCCGGCGCCTGGCGCGAGGGCGACCCCGTCGCCGACCGCCTGTTCGCCCAGGTGGGCGGCATCGACCTGGAGGCGGGCGGGCGGATCCCGTCGGTGCGCGTCGCGTACGAGACCTTCGGCGAGCGCGACGCCGACGGCCGCAACGCCGTCCTGGTGCTGCACGCGCTCACGGGCGACAGCCACCTCCGCGGCCCCGCCGGCCCCGGGCAGCCGACGGGCGGCTGGTGGTCGGGCATCGTCGGCCCCGGCCTCGCGATCGACACCGACCGCTGGTTCGTCGTCGCCCCGAACATGCTGGGCGGCTGCCAGGGCACGACCGGTCCCGCCTCCCTCGCGCCCGACGGCGCCGAATGGGCGGCGCGTTTCCCGTACGTCACCATCCGCGACCAGGTCGCCGTGCAGGTGGCCCTCGCGGACGCGCTCGGCATCGACGTGTGGGCCGCGGTCGTCGGCGGATCCATGGGCGGCATGCAGGCGCTCGAGTGGGGCGTCGGCTTCCCCGAGCGGATGCGGCGCCTGGCCGTGCTCGCCGCGCCCGCCATCGCCAGCGCCGACCAGATCGCGCTCAACTCCGTGCAGGCCGAGGCCATCCGCATGGATCCCGCCTACCGCGACGGCGACTACCTCGACGCGGCCGACGGCGAAGGCCCCCACCGCGGCCTCGCCCTCGCGCGGCGCATGGCGCTCCTCAACTACCGCAGCCCGGACGAGCTGAACCAGCGGTTCTCCCGCTCGTGGCAGAGCGGCATCAGCCCGATGGGCGACGAGGGCAGGTACGCGGTGGAG
The DNA here is from genome assembly GCF_002151125.1 of Clavibacter michiganensis. Taxonomy (GTDB): domain Bacteria; phylum Actinomycetota; class Actinomycetes; order Actinomycetales; family Microbacteriaceae; genus Clavibacter; species Clavibacter michiganensis_C. Next base: position 81,654 of record NZ_MDJZ01000015.1, on the reverse strand, counting down.
TCGTACCTCGACTTCCACGGCAACAAGTTCACGCGTCGCTTCGACGCGACCAGCTACATCCGCCTCATCGACGCGATGAGCTCGCACGACGTCGGCCGCGGCCGCGGCGGGGTGGAGGCCGCGCTCGGACGCGTGCGGGCGGCGACCCTCGTGGTGGGCATCGACAGCGACCGGCTGTTCCCCGTCCCCGACCAGCGGCTCATCGCGCGGGCCGTGCCGGGCTCCGTCGACGGCGGCGAGGTCGTGGTGATCTCCTCCGACTACGGCCACGACGGGTTCCTCATCGAGAGCGAGGCCATGGGACGCGAGCTCGCCCGCCTGCTCGACGTGGAGGCGTAGCAGCGCCCCAGTCCGGGGGTGAGTTCTCCTCGCGGCATCGCCCCGCGACATCATGCGTTCCTATGCTTCCCCTGGGAGCGCGCCGCACCCTCCGGGCGCCGGCGTACGAGGGGAGCACCGATGAGCCGACGTCCGCTGCACGCGATGGGCCATGGCCAACGGGTGCGCGTGGCGCTGGTCGACGACCACGTCCTCCTGCTCGACGGCCTGAGCGCACGGCTCTCCCGTCCCCGCACGGGCGTCGAGGTCGTCGCCACCTCCCCCACCTGGAGCGGGCTCGTGCGCGACGAGCGGTTCCCGGACGCGTTCGACGTCGTCGTCCTCGACCTCGCGCTGCGGGACGACGTCCCGGTCGCCCAGAAGATCCGCACGCTGACGGGCGTCGGCCTCACGTCCGTGCTGCTGAGCACGCACGCGGACCCGTCGACCATCCACGGCGCCATGCGCGCGGGCGCCTCCGCCGTGGTGCCGAAGGCCGAGTCGTCGGAGGAGCTGATCGCGAGCATCCACGCCGCGGCCGACGGCACCCCCCGGCAGTCCGCGCTCGTGCAGCAGGCGATGCAGGACTTCCAGGCCGAGGAGGACCCGCGGCTCGGCCAGCAGGAGCAGCGTGCGCTCGTGCTCTACGCGGGCGGGCGATCGATCCGCGACGTCGCCGAGGCCATGAGCACCACCGAGGAGACCGTCAAGTCGTACATCAAGCGGGGACGGCGCAAGTACCTGCACGCGGGGACGGACCTCGGGAGCAAGCTGCTGCTGCGGCGCCACGCCATCCGCCACGGCTGGATCGCGCCCGAGTAGGGCAGGGGCGCCTCCCGGCCGGATGGCGGGGATCCTACGACACGCGCAGGATCGCCCCGCCGCCTCCGCCGGACGTGCCAGCGGCGTGACGGACGCGCCTAGGATCGGAAGCACACCCAGCGCACGCCACCGGCGTCGGCGCACTCCGAGCGGGGACCCGATGGATCGCATGAAGCGCGAGCGCGAGCGCCTGCTGCAGCGGACCGGACGCGTGTACGGACTCAGCTTCACCGCGGTCGCCGCCGCGTGCATCCTGCTCCCGGGCGAGATCCCCGTCGCCGCCGCGACCGGCAGCGTCGCGCTCCTGGTCGTGCTGGCCGTCGCCCAGTGGCGGATGGGGACCGACGCGCGCGTCCGGTGGATGGTCGTCGTCCTGGTCGCCGGGCTCGCCGCCATGGTCGTCGCCCAGCTCGCCGGGCGCTCCGCGTCGTCGCTCACGGCGCTCACCCACATCTCCGCGGGCGCCGTCGGATCGCTCGCGCTCCTGGAGACGATCCGACCGGGCCGGCTCCGCGTCGTGGCGGCCGCCTTCGTCCTCACCAGCGTGGTCGCCGTCGGCACGTCCTGGGGCACCCCCGCGTTCCCGTACGTCGTGCTCGTCCACGTGTTCGGCTGGCTCCTCGCCGGGATCCTCGGCTACTGGCTGAGCGTGGCGGTGCACCGGGTCGGCCGCCGCATCACCGACATCGGGCGGGCCCACCGCGCCGAGCGCATGGCGAGCGAGCTCGAGGCCCAGCGGCGCCAGGGCGCACGTCTCCTGCACGACACGGTGCTCGCGACCCTCACGCTCCTCGCGCACTCCGGCGTCGGCGTCACGCCGCAGGCGATGCGGCAGCAGGCGGCCGACGACGCGCGCCTCCTCCGCCAGCTCCGCCTCGGGGCGAACCCGACCCCGCAGGCGTCGGGCGGCTACACGCTCGAGCCCGTGGAGCAGTCGGTGCTCGGCAACACGCTGGAGTCGGTCAAGCAGCGCTTCGGGCGCATGGGCCTCGAGGTGAGCTGGCACGGGACCGGGCAGGTCCTGCTGCCGAGCGACATCCTCGACGCCTTCCTCCTCTCGCTCGCCGAGTGCCTCGAGAACGTCCGGCGGCACGCGGGCGTCACCGAGGCGCACGTGACGATCACCGACGACGACACGACCGTGCGCGCCATGGTCACCGACGCCGGCGTCGGCTTCGACCTCGCGCACGTGGACCAGGCCAAGCTCGGCTTCAAGGAGTCCGTCGTGGCGCGCCTCACCGACGTGGGCGGCAACGCCCGGCTGTTCTCCTCCCCCGGCTCCGGGACGACGGTCGTCCTCGAGGTGCCCAAGTGAGCGTCCGCGCGGACGGCGCGCCGACGCCCGAGGGCCGACGGATCCGCATGCCCGCCGGGACGCCCGCGCAGCCGACGTCCATCGGCCTCGGCTACCTCGGGGCGGGATCCGCCGTCGTCTGCGCCATCGCCATGGGCTACGGCCTCGTCCGGTTCGCCCTCGACTACCGGACCATGCCGTCGCCCGGGCTCACGGCCACCGCGTGGATCCTCCTGGTGGCCCTCCTCGTCGCCGCCGTCGGTGCCATCCGCGCCCTCCGGGACCGCATGCCCGGCCCGCTCATGGTGGTCTTCGTCGCCGGCCTGGGCGTCGTGGTCGCGCTCGACCTCGCGGCGGTGTGGCCGCTCGGCGACGTGATGCAGCACGCCACCGCGGGCGTCGCGGCCGGGGCGGCGCTCCTCACCACCGTCACGTACCGGCCGGCGCGCGAGGTGCTGGCCGTCGACGTCGCCCTGGGCACGGTGCTGCTCGCCGTGTTCCTCTTCTCGGATCCCGTCCACTCCGCCGACCTCGCCCCCGAGATCTCCGCCATCGCCCGCGCCGTGGTGCCCGCGGCGTTCGGCGTCACGGTCGTCCGCGGCTTCCGGCGCGTGACCGAGATGGAGCTCGACCGCGTCCTCGTGCAGAGCACCGTGTCCGCACCGCGCTACGCCGTCGGCATGATGGCCTCGGAGGAGCTGGCGCGCCTCGACCTCGCGGCGGAGCAGCTCCTCGACGACGTCGCCAACTCGCGCGAGCCGCTGCCGCTGTCGCCGCTCGCCGCCTCGACGGCCGCGTCGCTCGCCACCGAGCTGCGGCTGCACCTGATCGAGGGCCGACGGGAGACGTGGCTGCACCACGCCATCACGGAGTCGGAGTTCCTCGGACCGGACGTCACGCTCAGCGACCCGAGCGCGCTGGCGGGGCTCCTCGACCGGCGCCAGCGCGACGGCCTGCTCTCGGCGGTCTGGCTCCTGCTCACGTCGACGGAGCGGCGCAACGGCGTGCCCGAGGTGTCGGTGCAGCTCGCCCTCGGCCCGCTCCGCGGACGGCCGCCCGGCGCGCAGCCCGTGCCGCTGCGTCGCGCCGTGGTGCCCATCGTCATCACGACGACGGGTCTCCCCCGGACCCGACTGGACCCCTCGACGTGGGATGCTATCGACAAGGTCGGCACGCACACCGAGAGCACCCGCGGTACGAGCCTCCTGATCACCATCGACTGCGTAGTGGACAACCCCGCCGACCGGTGAGGACCGCGCACAAGGACCGGAGAGCACGTGTCAGCTGAGAACCCACCGATCACCCTCGCCATCGTGGACGACCACAGGATGCTGCTCGGGGCCCTGACGGAGTGGATCCGCAACGCCGCGTCCGACATCGAGATGGTCGCCGCCGTGTCCACCTGGCCCGAGCTGCTGACGCATCCGCGCTTCCCCGTCGACGTGGTCCTCCTCGACCTCGACCTCAAGGACAACCTGCCGATCTCGCTGAAGATCGCGACGCTCAAGACCACGGGCGTGAAGACCGTGCTGATGAGCACCTACTCCGAGCCCAACGTCGTGCGCGAGGCGCTGGCCTCCGGCGCCCTGGGCTACCTCGTCAAGAGCGAGGACGCCAGCATGATCGTCGACGCGATCCGCCTCGCGGCCGACGGCCAGTCGTACATCTCCGCGGAGCTCGACCTCGCGATCAACAGCACCGACGTGGGCGGCGTGCCGAAGCTCAGCGCGCAGGAGCGCCGTGTCATGGCGCTCTACGGCGGCGGCGAGCCCGTGAAGTCCGTGGCGTACAGCCTCGGCATCTCCGAGGAGACGGCGAAGTCGTACCTCAAGCGGATCCGCGAGAAGTACCGCGTCGCGGGCTTCGACGTGGGCACCAAGGTGGCCCTCCGCAAGCGCGCGATCCAGGACGGGATCCTGCTCCAGGGCGAGTGACCCGAGCGGCCCGCCCGCGGCCCCGGCTCAGCCGCCGAGGGCGATCGGCTGGGTCGTGGGCCGCTGCCCGTCCGCCCGCCCGCGGGATCCGCGACGGTGCCGGTCCAGCCCGAAGCTCGCGAGCGCGATGAGGAGCCCGGCCACGCTGAGCCCCACGCCCACGAGCGCGGGCGACGTGTAGCCGAAGCCTGCCGCGACGGTGACCCCGCCGAGCGCGGCGCCGACCGCGTTGCCGGTGTTGAGAGCCGAGTGGTTGAGCGCCGCGGCGATGGACTGCGAGTCGTGCGCGACGTCCATCAGGCGGATCTGGATCCCGGGCGACAGCGCCGCCGCCGACCCGCCGATGAGGAAGAGGAACGCGAAGAGCCCCACCGGATTCGACGCCGTGAGCACCAGGCCCACGAGCGATGCGATCAGCAGCCCGAAGAGCGACAGCAGAGCGGCCTTCACGTCGCGGTCCGCCCACCAGCCGCCCGCGAGGTTGCCCGTGGTCATGCCGAGGCCCACGACCACGAGCGCCAGGGGCACCGACCACTCGGGCAGCCCCGTCACCTCGGTGACCATGGGCGACACGAACGTGTACACGGCGAAGAACCCGCCGAAGCCGATCGCCCCGATGAGGAGCGCGAGCCACACCTGCACCCGCGTGAAGGCCCGGAGCTCGCGCCGCAGCGTCGCCTCGGGGTTGCCCGCCTGCGCGGGCACGGCGAGGAAGACGGCGACGAAGGTGGCGGCGAAGATCGCGGCGACCACGAGGTAGGCGATCCGCCAGCCCGCGTTCTGCCCGATCCACGTGACGATCGGCACGCCGATCACGTTGGCGATGGTGAGCCCCGCGAGCACGAAGGCGACGCCGCGGGCGCGCTTGCCCTCCCCCATCAGCTGCGCGGCGACGAGCGACGCGATGCCGAAGTAGGCGCCGTGCGGCAGCCCCGCGACGAAGCGGGCGAGCACGACGAGGCCGAAGCTCGGCAGGATCGCGCTGAGGACCGTGCCGAGCGTGAAGGCCAGCAGCAGCCAGAGCAGCAGCTTCCGGCGCGGCGCCCGGGCCGACGCGGCCGCGATGGTCGGGGCGCCCACCACGACGCCGAGGGCGTACGCGCTGATGAGCGTGCCGGCCTGCGCGTTGGCGGCCTCCGTCGAGCGCGCGGCCACCTCGGGCAGGAGGTCCGCCGCGAGCTGGGGCAGGAGCCCCATCGCGACGAACTCGGTCGTCCCGATGGCGAATCCGCCCATCGCGAGGGCGAGCAGGGCGACGCGGACGCGAGCCGGCGACAGCGTCGCCTGCCCGGATGAGGGGGGATTCACCCGACGAGCCTACCGGTGGTCGGGATCCGGGCCGGGGCGCTGTCCCCCGCGTCAGGCGTCGGTGCCGCGCGCCTCGAGCGCCTGCTCGAGGCGGTCGAGCTTGCCCGTCAGCTCCCCCTGGTAGCCGGGCCGGATGTCCGCCTTCAGCACGAGGGACACGCGCGTGCCGAAGGGCGCGACGGCCTCGGTGGCGCGGCGGACGACGTCGAAGACCTCGTCCCAGTCGCCCTCGATCGTGGTGAACATCGAGTCGGTGCGGTTCGGCAGGCCGGACGCGCGGACGACGGCGACCGCGGCGGCCACGGCGTCGTGGACGGACGCGTCGGGCGCGTCGCCCCCGCTGGGTGCGACGGAGAAGGCGACGAGCATGGGGACCCCCGGGATCGACGGCGGCGGTGACCCGGGCGGGCGCCCGGCCGGCGACCGGCTGTGCGCCCAGGCTACCGACGGCGGTGCGGCCTGTGGAGGGACGCCGATGCCGAGGTCGGCTCCCCGGGAGACTCCTCGGGTACTTGAGAGTTCAAAGGACGGTGGGCAGCAGCTCCGCCGTCCTCATCGCACGGAGGAGCAGCGCCATGGACAGGAAGACGAAGATCACCATCGGGATCGCGGGAGGCGTGGTCGTGCTCGTCGGCGCCTTCGCGGCGTTCGGGGGCCCGATCTACAAGCAGCTGGCGGGCACGCCGGACGCCGCACCCACGCTCGCGTCGACGCCGGCGGCGGGCGGCGCCCTCGGCGACCTGTCCGGCGACTGGACGGTCGGCGGATCCTCGTACGCCGGCTACCGCGTCGACGAGGTGCTGAACGGCACGCCCGTCACCGTGAACGGACGGACGGACGCCGTCACCGGCGACATCACGGTCGCCGGATCGCAGGTCACTAAGGGCACCATGACGGTCGACGTGACGGGGATCCACACCGACCAGCCGGCGCGTGACGCCTACTTCCAGGGCGAGGCCATGAAGACGGGTGACTTCCCCACCGCCACCTTCACGCTCACGCAGCCGATCGCCGCCGACGGCGTCGAGGCCGGCGTCCCCGCCACCTACGACGTGACGGGCGACCTCACGCTGCACGGCGTGACGAAGCCGGTGACCGCGCAGATGCAGGCGTCCTTCACCGCGGACGGCGGGCAGATCGTGGGCTCGATCCCCATCACGTTCCAGGACTTCGGCGTCGAGGCTCCGAGCCTCGGCTTCGTGACGGTCGAGGACCACGGCTCGGTCGAGTTCTCGCTCGACGTGGCGAAGGCCTAGCCCTCCGGATCCCCGGCCAGCGTCTCCCGCACGGCCCTCGGCATCGCCTCCGCGACGTCGAGTGCCGTGATCGGTCCGCCGCCGGACGCGAGGTCGCCCGCCCGCCCGTGCAGCCACGCCGCGGCGGCCGCGACCTCCGCGAGGTCTGCGAGGGGATCCCGCGCCTCGGCGATCGGCGCGGACGCCCCCGCGAGGAGCGCGCCCAGCACGCCGCCCAGGACGTCGCCCGAGCCGGCCGTCGCGAGCCAGGGCGTCCCCGCGCGCACCGCGATCCGCGCGGATCCGCCGACCACCAGCGTCGTCGCGCCCTTCAGCAGCACGCAGACGCCGAGCTCCCGTGCCGCGCGCTCGGCCCAGCCCGGGGCGTCCCCGGCGATCTCCTCCGCAGAGGCCCGGATCCCCGCGCCGTCCAGCAGCCGCGACAGCTCGCGGAAGTGCGGCGTGACGACCACGGGTCCCGTCGCCCGGCCCACGAGGTCGAGCGCGCCGGCGTCGACGACCGCGGGCAGGCCCTGCTCGAACGCGGCGACTATCGCGTCGGTCGCCGCCTCGTCGCGATGCGCCCGGTCCATGCCGGATCCGACGAGCCACGCCTGCACGCGCCCGTCGGCCGTGACGACCTCGGGGCGCCGGGCGAGCACGGAGGCGGAGGCGCCCGCGGGCCCGAGGTACCGGATCATGCCGACGCCCGTGCGCGCCGCTGCCTCGACGCCGAGGACCGCCGCACCCGGGTAGCGGTCGGAGCCCGTGCGGACGCCGAGCACGCCGCGCGTGTACTTGTCGTCGTCGTCCCGCGGGAGACGGATCGCGCGGCGCGTGCGACGGGCGTCCTGCCGGATCCAGCCGTCGGGTGCGTGGTCGTGGTGCGCGTCGCTCATCCCCTCACGATAGGCGGGCGGGAATGCGGCGACCGCGGCGGGCCTTGGGACGATGGGGCCACCGTCGCCCTCCGCCCGTCCCCGCGCGCCGCGCCTCCTCACCGGATCCGCGGCCGCCCGCCTGGAAGGATCCCCATGACCACGTCCCCGCTCTTCGAGCCGATCACCGTCCGCGGCGTCACCGCCCGCAACCGCATCTGGGTCGCGCCGATGTGCCAGTACAGCATCGACGCGCGCGACGGGATCCCGGGCGCGTGGCACCTCGCGCACCTCGGCTCGTTCGCGCGCGGCGGCGCGGGCCTCGTGATGGCCGAGGCCACGGGCGTCAGCCCCGAGGCGCGCATCACGCCCGAGGACACCGGCATCTGGGACGACGCGCAGCGCGACGCGTGGAAGCCCATCGTCGACTTCATCCACGGGATGGGCGCGGTCGCCGCGATCCAGCTCGCGCACGCCGGCCGCAAGGCCTCCACCTACTCCTTCTCCGGCCGCGGCACCATGCCCGCCGCGGAGGGCGGCTGGGAGACCGTCGCCCCGTCGGCCGAGCCGTTCCCCGGCTACGGCACGCCCACGGCGCTCGACGCGGACGGGCTCCGCAAGGTGGTCGACGACTTCGCCGCCGCCGCACGCCGCTCGGTCGACGCGGGCTTCGACGTGCTCGAGATCCACGCCGCGCACGGCTACCTGATGCACCAGTTCCTCTCGCCCCTCAGCAACCACCGCGACGACGAGTTCGGCGGCAGCCTCGAGAACCGCGCGCGCCTGCTGATCCAGGTGATCGACGCCGTGCGCGCCGAGGTCCCCGACGTGCCGCTGCTGGTGCGCTTCTCCGCCACCGACTGGGCGGGCGACGCGGGCTGGGACGAGCAGCAGACGGCCACGGTCGCCGGCTGGGCCGCCGAGCACGGCGCCGACTTCTTCGACATCTCCACGGGCGGCAACACCACGGGCGTCACGATCCCCGTCGCCCCCGGCTACCAGGTGCCCTTCGCCGAGTACGTGAAGGAGCACGCGAAGGTGGCGCTCAACGCCGTCGGCCTCATCACCGAGCCCGCGCAGGCCGAGGCGGTCGTCGCCGAGGGCCGCGCGGACGCCGTGATGCTCGGCCGCGAGATGCTGCGCGACCCGCACTTCGCGCTGCGGGCCGCGCACGAGCTGGGCGTCGAGATCGACTACTGGCCCAAGCAGTACGACCGCGCGCGCTGGGCCGCCTGACCCGACGCCCCTCCTCCACGCACGACGGCGCGGCACCCGATGCGGGTGCCGCGCCGTCGTGCGTGCGGATCAGATGCGCCGGGTGGCGTCCTGCACCTCGCCGACGAGCTCCTCGATGATGTCCTCGAGGAACAGCACGCCCGTCGTCTCCCCCGCCTCGGTGAAGGCGCGGGCGAGGTGCGCGCCGGACCGGCGCATCATCGCGAGGGCGTCCTCGAGCTCGGTGCCCTCGAACACCGACACCAGCTGCCGGATCCGCTTGGCCGGCACCGGCCGCACGAACTCGTCGGCGTCGTCGAGGTCGATGACGTCCTTGAGGTGCAGGTAGCCGGTCGGCTCCCCCGCCTCGTCGACGATCACGTAGCGCGAGAAGCCGTGGCGGGCGACGGCGCGCTCGACCTCCGACGGCGACGCGGTCTCGGGCAGGCTGACGAGCGCGCCCAGCGGGATCGCGATGTCCTGCACCTTCTTGCCCGTGAACTCGAACGCCGCCGTCAGCGCGCCCGTCCGGTCCTCCAGGAGCCCCTCGCGCGTCGACTGGTCGACGATGCCCTGCACCTCGTCCAGGGTGAACGCGCTCGCGGCCTCGTCCTTCGGCTCGACCTTGGCCAGGCGCAGCACGCCGTTGGAGATCCCGTTGAGGGCGACGATGAGCGGCTTCACGACGCGCGCGATGCCGACGAGCGGCGGCGCGAGCAGCAGGGCCGCCCGGTCCGGCACCGAGAACGAGATGTTCTTGGGCACCATCTCGCCGAGCACCACGTGCAGGAACGACACGATCAGGAGCGCGATGACGAAGGCGATCGTGGAGATCGCCTCCTCCGGCAGGCCGGTCGCGCCGAGCGGGATCTCGAGCAGGTGGTGGATCGCCGGCTCGGACACGTTGAGGATCAGCAGCGAGCACACCGTGATGCCGAGCTGCGTCGTCGCGAGCATGAGCGTCGCGTGCTCCATGGCGTAGAGCGTGACGCGCGCGGCGCGGCTGCCCTCCTCGGCGCGCGGCTCGATCTGCGACCGCTTCGCGGAGATGACCGCGAACTCGGCGCCGACGAAGAAGGCGTTGACGGCGAGCAGCACGACGAGCGCGATGATCCCCCCGGCGTACTCACCCACGGGACGGCTCCTTCCTCATGGCGGCGCGTTCCGCGTCCGCCTGTCGTCCGGCCTCGCGGTCGGCCTGCCGCTCGGCCTGGCGGTCCGCCTGGCGCTCGGCGCGCGTGGTGCCCACCGCGGTGGCGACGGGCTCGGGGACGGGCGTGAAGCGGATCCGGTCGATGCGCCGGCCGTCGAGGCGCTCGACCCGGAGCGTGCCGGTCTCGAGCTCGAGCTCGTCGCCCACGACGGGCAGGCGCCCGAGCTCGCTCATGATGAAGCCCGCCGCGGTCTCGTACGGCCCCTCGTCCGGGATGCGCAGGCCCGTGCGCTCGAGGAGCTCGTCGGGCCGCAGCATGCCGGGGAACGTCAGCGAGTCGCGCGAGCGGACGACGCCCGCTCGGGTGCGGTCGTGCTCGTCGGCGAGCTCGCCCACCAGCTCCTCGACCAGGTCCTCGAGCGTCGCGACGCCGGCGGTGCCGCCGTACTCGTCGACCACGACCGCCATCTGGAACCCGCGCCCGCGCAGCTCGCCGAGCAGGTCGTCGAGCTTCATGGTCTCGGGCACGCGGATCGCCTCGGACTGCAGCGCGGTGACGGGCACCTGCGCGCGCTTCTCGCGCGGCACGGCCACGGCCTGCTTCACGTGCACGAGGCCGATGACGTCGTCGACGCCGTCGTCCGTGACGGGGAAGCGCGAGTAGCCCGTGGTCATGGCCAGCTCGATCACGGTCTGCGCGCTGTCGGTGCGCTCGACCGACTTCACGCGGAGGCGCGGCGTCATGACGTCGGACGCCGTGAGGTCGGCGAAGCGGAGCGTGCGGCTGAGGAGCATCGCGGTGTCGTCCTCGAGGAGGCCGGCGAGCGCGGATCGACGGACGAGCGAGGAGAGCTCCTCGGCGCTCCGGGCGCCGGACAGCTCCTCCTTGGGCTCGATGCCGACGAGCCGCAGGATCCCGTTGGCGCTGTTGTTGAGCAGCAGCACGGCGGGCTTGAACACCGTGGTGAACAGCGCCTGGAAGGGGATCACGAGCTTGGCCGTCTCGCGCGGCAGCGCCAGCGCGAAGTTCTTCGGCACGAGCTCGCCGATGATCATCGACAGCAGGGTCGCGACGACGAGCGCCACGACGGTCGAGACCGGCGGGACGAGCCCCTCGGCCAGGCCGGCCGACGTGAGCGGGCCGGCGAGGAGCAGGCTGAGCGCCGGCTCCATCGTGTACCCGGTGAGCAGCGTCGTCAGCGTGATGCCGAGCTGGGCGCTGGAGAGGTGGGTCGAGGTGATGCGCAGCGCGCGGATGGGCGGCCCGAGCCGCTTCTCCCCGCGCTCCTGGCGCTTCTCGAGGTCGGATCGGTCCAGGTTGACGAGCGCGAACTCGCTGGCCACGAAGAGGCCGGTGCCGAGGGTCAGGAGGAGACCGACGGCGAGGAGGAGCCATTCATGCAAGGGGACGGCTCCCGGGCGCCGGGCGCACGGCCGGCTTCAGTCGGAGGGGCGCGCGCAGCGGGGGTCTATGAGCAGGAGGAGGGTCGTCCATCGTCCGTCGAGCATACCGGCGCTCACCAGCCGACCGGCAGCGGCTTGCCCTCCTCGTAGCCCGCCGCGGACTGGATCCCGACGGCCGCGCGATCGGCGAACTCGGCCCGCGTACGCGCCCCGGCGTAGGTGAAGGCGCTGCGGACGCCGGACGTGATCGTGTCGAGCAGGTCCTCGAGGCCGGGGCGGAGCGGGTCGATGCGGATCCGGCTGGTGGAGATCCCCTCGGCGAACAGCGTGCGGCGTGCGAGCTCGAAGGCCTCGCGCCGGCCGAAGCGCTCCTGGACGGCGCGGGTCGACGCCATGCCCCAGCTCTCCTTGGCGAGCCCGCCGTCGTCGTCGACCAGGAGCCGGCCGGGCGACTCGACGGTGCCCGCGAACCAGGATCCGATCATCACGCTCGCGGCGCCCGCGGCCAGGGCCAGCGCGACGTCCCGCGGGTACCGCACTCCCCCGTCCGCCCAGACGAGGGCGCCGGCGGCGCGCGCGGCGTCGGCCGTGTCGAGCACGGCCGAGAACTGCGGCCGGCCGACGGCCGTCATCATGCGCGTGGTGCACATGGCGCCGGGGCCGACGCCGACCTTGACGATGTCGGCGCCCGCCTCGACGAGGTCGCGCGCGCCCTCGGCGGTGACGACGTTGCCCGCGACGAGCGGCACGTGCGGGTCGAGGGCGCGCACGTCGCGGATCGCCCGGAGCATCGCCTCCTGGTGCCCGTGCGCCGTGTCGAGGACGAGCACGTCGACGCCGGCCGCGAGGAGCGCGCGGGCGCGGCCGACGGGATCGCCGTTCACGCCGACCGCGGCGCCCACCGCCAGGCGCCCGCGGCCGTCGACCGCCGGAGCGTAGACGGTCGAGCGCAGCGCGCTGCGGCGGCTGAGCGTGCCGACCAGCCGGCCGTGGGCGAGCACGGGCGCGAAGTCGATCCCGGCGGCGTGCATGAGGTCGAAGGCGGCGCGGCCGGTGGGCACGTCGTCGGCGTCGAGGGAGGCGAGGGCGCCGTGCGGCAGGTCGCCGAGCCGGGTGCCGTCGGGCACGCCGGCGAGCTGCGTGCCCTCGAGGCAGCCGACCATCTCGCCGTCCGCGTCGCGCAGCACGATCCCGTGGCCGGCGATGGGCGGGAGCAGCTCGCGCGCCTGGCCGGCGGTCGCGTCGGGCGGCAGCTCGAGCGGCGAGTCGTAGGCGACCGGCTGGTCCTTGACCCGGTGGATCGCGGCGTCGAGCTCCTGCGGGCGGAGGTCCTGCGGCAGGATCCCGATGCCGCCGCGCCGCGCGAGCACGGCCGCGAGGCGCGGGCCGGTGACGGATCCCATGTTGCTCGCGACGACGGGGATGGTGCACGGCGTGCCGTCGACCGGGGCGAGGTCGACGTCCATCCGACTGGCGACATCCGACCGGCCCGGGCTCAGGAACACGTCCGAGTAGGTCAGGTCGTGGGCGGGAGCCTCTCCGGTGAACCTCATGCCCCGACGCTAGACCGCCGTCCGGGCGCGCGCCAGGCCGCCGACGAGGCGGCGCTCCCGACGCGCCGTCCCCGAGGCGCTGTCCCCGACGCGCCGCTCCCGTCAGCCCGACCGGAGGAAGGTTTAGGCTGGGTCATCGTGGACGCGCGGACGCGAACGGGCCGCGCGAGGCAGACGACCAACAGCAAGAGAGCGGGCGATCAACTGTGTCGAGCCAGGTGACTGGTACGGGGACCGATGACGGTTCCACGGGCGACTTCGGAGCCAACGAATGGCTCGTCGACGAGATGTACGAGAGGTTCGTGGTCGACAGGGACTCCGTCGACCGCAGCTGGTGGCCGATCCTGGAGAACTACCACACCACCGTGATCGAGGGCCGCGAGGCGGACCCGGCCACGGGCGACCAGACGGCCGAGGCGCAGATCCCCGACGGGGAGAGCTCCTCCGCCCCGGCGTCGACCAACACGGGCACCCCGGCATCGACGCCGGCCCCCGCGTCGGACGGCCAGCCCGACGCGCAGGCGCAGCAGCCCGCCACCGGATCCCAGCCCGCCGCGCGCACCACGAGCATCGCGCCGAAGCAGCAGCCGATCCCCGCCCAGGCCCCCGCGAAGGCGCCGGCCAAGAAGGGCGCGGAGCCCACCCCGCCCGGCGAGGACGAGGTGTCCCCCCTGCGCGGCATGGCGAAGTCGCTGGCGACCAACATGGACGCGTCGCTCACCATCCCGACCGCGACGAGCGTCCGCACGATCCCGGCGAAGCTGATGATCGACAACCGCATCGTCATCAACAACCACCTGAAGCGCGCCCGCGGCGGCAAGGTCTCGTTCACGCACCTGATCGGGTGGGCGCTGATCCAGGCGCTCAAGGAGTTCCCGAGCCAGAACGTGCACTACGACGAGGTCGACGGCAAGCCCAGCGTCGTCTCCCCCGCGCACATCAACCTCGGCATCGCCATCGACATGCCGAAGCCCGACGGCACGCGCGCGCTCCTCGTCCCGAGCATCAAGGGCGCCGAGGCCATGACCTTCGGCGAGTTCCTGTCGGCGTACGAGGACCTGGTGAAGAAGGCGCGCTCCAACAAGCTCGCCGCGGGCGACTTCGCCGGCACCACCATCTCCCTCACCAACCCGGGCGGCATCGGCACGGTCCACTCCGTGCCGCGCCTGATGAAGGGCCAGGGCGCCATCATCGGCGCCGGCGCCCTCGAGTACCCGGCCGAGTTCCAGGGCTCCTCGCCCAAGACCCTCGTCGAGCTCGGCATCGGCAAGACCATCACGCTCACGAGCACCTACGACCACCGCGTCATCCAGGGCGCGGGCTCGGGCGAGTTCCTCAAGATCGTGCACGAGCGCCTCATCGGCCAGCACGGCTTCTACGAGGACATCTTCGCGGCGCTCCGCATCCCGTACGACCCGATCCAGTGGGCCACCGACATCAACGTCGACCTCTCCGAGCGGGTCTCCAAGACCAGCCGGGTGCAGGAGCTCATCAACGCGTACCGCGTCCGCGGCCACCTCATGGCCGACATCGACCCGCTCGAGTACCAGCAGCGCACGCACCCGGACCTCGAGATCACGAACCACGGGCTCACCTTCTGGGACCTCGACCGCGAGTTCGTCACCGACGGCTTCGGCGGCCGCCGCCAGGCGCTCCTCCGCGACGTGCTCGGCATCCTGCGCGACTCGTACTGCCGCACCATCGGCATCGAGTACATGCACATCCAACAGCCCGACGAGCGGCGCTGGATCCAGGGCAAGGTCGAGCAGCCCTACGCCAAGCCCACGCACGACGAGCAGATGCGCATCCTCTCCAAGCTCAACGAGTCGGAGGCGTTCGAGACGTTCCTGCAGACCAAGTACGTCGGGCAGAAGCGCTTCAGCCTCGAGGGCGGCGAGTCCACCATCTCGCTCCTCGACACGCTCCTCCAGGGCGCGGCGGACCACGGGCTCGACGAGGTCGCGATCGGCATGGCCCACCGCGGCCGTCTCAACGTCCTCACCAACATCGCGGGCAAGAGCTACGGACAGATCTTCCGCGAGTTCGAGGGCACGCAGGACCCCCGCACCGTGCAGGGATCCGGCGACGTCAAGTACCACCTCGGCACCGAGGGCACCTTCCGGGGCGTCCACGGCGAGGAGATGCCGGTCTACCTCGCGGCGAACCCGTCGCACCTCGAGGCCGTCAACGGTGTGCTCGAGGGCATCGTCCGCGCCAAGCAGGACCGGAAGCCCATCGGCTCGTTCTCGGTCCTGCCGATCCTCGTGCACGGCGACGCGTCCATGGCCGGCCAGGGCGTGGTCTTCGAGACCCTCCAGCTCTCGCAGCTGCGCGCGTACCGCACGGGCGGCACGGTGCACATCGTGATCAACAACCAGGTCGGCTTCACCACGCCGCCGTCGGAGTCCCGCTCGTCGGTGTACTCGACCGACGTGGCCAAGAGCATCCAGGCGCCGATCTTCCACGTGAACGGCGACGACCCGGAGGCCGTGGCGCGCGTCGCGCACCTCGCCTTCGAGTTCCGCCAGGAGTTCCACAAGGACGTCGTCATCGACCTCGTCTGCTACCGCCGCCGCGGCCACAACGAGGGCGACGACCCGTCGATGACGCAGCCGCTCATGTACAACCTCATCGAGGCCAAGCGCTCGGTGCGGAAGCTGTACACGGAGGCGCTCGTCGGACGCGGCGACATCACGCAGGAGGAGTACGACGCGGCGCAGAAGGACTTCCAGGACCGTCTGGAGCGCGCCTTCGCGGAGACGCACGCGGCGCAGACCTCGTCCATCCCCATCCAGACCGAGGACGCCGGGGCCATCGCGGACCTCGAGCGCCCCGACTCCCAGCAGGACGACGGACACGGCGAGCCCGAGACCACCGGCGTCTCCGAGTCCGTCGTCCACGCGATCGGCGACGCCCACGACAACCCGCCGCAGGGCTTCTCCGTCCACCCCAAGCTGCAGGCGCTCATGCGCAAGCGGCTCGAGATGAGCCGGAGCGGATCCATCGACTGGGCCTTCGGCGAGCTCCTCGCCATCGGCTCGCTGCTGCTGGAGAACACGCCCGTCCGCCTCGCCGGCCAGGACTCGCGCCGCGGCACGTTCGTCCAGCGCCACGCGGTGCTGCACGACCGCGACAACGGCCAGGAGTGGCTGCCCCTCGCGAACCTCAGCGACCGCCAGGCGCGGTTCTGGATCTACGACACGCTGCTCAGCGAGTACGCGGCGATGGGCTTCGAGTACGGCTACTCCGTCGAGCGGCCCGACGCGCTGGTCCTCTGGGAGGCCCAGTTCGGCGACTTCGCGAACGGCGCGCAGACCATCATCGACGAGTTCATCTCCTCGGCCGAGCAGAAGTGGGGCCAGCGCTCGAGCGTCGTGCTCCTGCTGCCTCACGGCTACGAGGGCCAGGGTCCCGACCACTCCTCGGCGCGCATCGAGCGGTTCCTGCAGCTCTGCGCCGAGCAGAACATGACGGTCGCCCGCCCCTCGACGCCCGCGTCGTACTTCCACCTGCTGCGCCGCCAGGCGTACTCGCGTCCCCGCCGTCCGCTCGTGGTCTTCACGCCGAAGGCGATGCTGCGGCTGCGCGGTGCCACGAGCGACCTCGAGGCCTTCACCTCGGGCCGCTTCGAGCCGGTGATCGACGACGTGCGGATCGAGGACCGCGGCGCCGTCCGCCGCGTGCTGCTCCACTCGGGCAAGGTGCACTACGACCTGCTCGGCGAGCTGGAGAAGCGCCAGGACACGTCCGTCGCCCTCGTGCGGCTCGAGCAGTTCTACCCGTTCCCCGAGGAGCAGGTGAAGCGGGTCGTCGAGTCGTACCCGGACGCCGAGGTCGTGTGGGTGCAGGACGAGCCGGAGAACCAGGGCGCGTGGCCGTTCGTGCACGTCGAGCTCAGTCGGGTCCTGCCCGACCGCGCGGTGCGGGTCGTCTCCCGTCCCGCGGCGGCATCGCCCGCGGCAGGCTCCAGCAAGCGCCACGCGACCGAGCAGACGGACCTGATCGCCCGCGCCACCGCCGAGTGATCCGGTAGGGCGCCTGCCCGTACGACGAGAGGCCCGATCCCCTGGGGATCGGGCCTCTCGTCGCATCCGCGGAGCCTGCCGACGTGCGTCGGCGCCCGGGTGGCGTCAGCCGAGCTTCGAGTAGCGGATGCCGGACGCGTGGTACCCGCGCCGCGCGTAGAAGCGCGTGACGTTGTCGCGCGCGGCGGCGCTGGTGGCGAGGAACCGCGTCGCCCCGTGCTCGCGCGCCCAGGCCTCGTAGTGGCGGATGAGGTCGGACCCGATGCCGCCGGCCTGGCGCCCCTCGCGCACGACCAGGATGATCAGCTGCGCGATGGGCTCGTCGTCGGCGAGGCCCCACATGAGGTGCCCGCCCGCGAGCCCGGCGATCTCGCCCGCGTCGTCGCGCACGACCCAGGTCTCGTGGCCCGCCGCCGCCGTCATCCGGGAGAGCCGTGCGGCGACGCGCTCCTCATCCACCTCGTAGTCGAGCAGCCGGAGCAGCTCGACGATGACGGTCAGGTCTTCAGGCGAGGGCGTCCCGAGGGACTGGATGGCGTTGGTCACGTCCCGAGATTACCGGGCGCTCGGCGCCGCCTCGGTCAGTGGGTGGCCTGGATGGCCCGCAGCCTCTCCATCACCTGCGTGCGGAGGTCCTCCGGGGCCGCCTCCGTGCAGGCGCGCCGCACGGTGTCGCGCAGCACGACGCCGACGCGGTGCTCCCGCGCGCAGTCCGGGCAGTTCGCCATGTGCTCGCGGATGTCGGCGGCGTCCGCCTTGTCGAGCTCGTGGTGCAGGTACTCCTCGAGATCCTTCTTGGCCTTGTCGCAGCCGCAGTCGCTCATTTGGTCGCTCCAGTGAGGTGCGCGGTCGAGATGCCCCGCTCGCGCGCGTAGTCGGAAAGCAGGCTCCGCAGCATCCGGCGGCCGCGGTGCAGGCGGCTCATGACGGTGCCCACGGGAGTCTTCATGATGTCGGCGATCTCCTGGTAGGAGAAGCCCTCGACGTCAGCGAAGTAGACGGCCATCCGGAAGTCCTCCGGGATGGACTGCAGCGCGTCCTTGACGGTGCTGTCCGGGAGGTGGTCGATGGCCTCCGCCTCGGCCGAGCGCGTGGTGGTGGCCGTGGCGCTCGTCGCGCCGCCCAGCTGCCAGTCCTCGAGCTCGTCGATGGTGCCGTTGTAGGGGTCCCGCTGCTTCTTGCGGTAGTTGTTGATGAAGGTGTTCGTGAGGATCCGGTACAGCCAGGCCTTGAGGTTCGTGCCCTGCTTGAACTGGTGGAAGGCGGTGTAGGCCTTGACGAACGTCTCCTGCACCAGGTCCTGCGCGTCGGCGGGGTTGCGCGTCATGCGGAGGCCGGCGGCGTACAGCTGGTCGATGAAGGGGAGCGCCTGCTCCTCGAAGAGCTCGCGGTTGTCGCCGGGCTGGGCCTTGCGCGGCTCCTCGACCTCGGCCTGCGCGGCCTCCCGCTGGTCCGCGGCCTCCTCGGTGGAGTGCACGACGGCCTCCACGAGCTCCGCGGGCGCGGCTGCCGCGGTGGGTGCGTCGCCCCCGGTGGTGTCGGCCGGCGCGTCGTGACTGGTGTTCCCTGAAGTGGCCATCAAGGCAGATTCTACGGCGCGCACGAGCTCGACGGACGGGGCCGCCGGTGCTGTCCTCGTGATCACGGTGATCCTTCCCGGCCCGGGATCCGGGCCTGCCGGACGTCTGCCCGGTACTCTGGTGAACCCATGGAGATCTTCAGGTATTCCGGTCCGACCTTCAGCCCGTACGACGACGACCGGACCCACGCGCCCGTGCCGACGGACGACGGTCCCTGGGCCGCGCCGGTGGCCGACGGGCCGCTCGACGCGACCGTGCCGCTGCCGGGATCCAAGAGCCTGACGAACCGCGAGCTGGTGCTGTCCGCCCTCGCGGACTCCCCCTCGACGCTGCGCGCGCCTCTCCGCTCGCGGGACACGCGCCTCATGGTCGAGGCGCTGCGGTCGCTCGGCACGGTCATCGAGGAGGTCGACGGGGACGGCGCGTTCGGGCCGGACCTGCGGATCACCCCGGCCGAGCTCGCGGGCGGCGTCACCATCGAGTGCGGCCTCGCCGGCACCGTGATGCGCTTCCTCCCGCCGGTAGCCGCGCTGGCCTTGGGGCCCGTCTCCTTCGACGGCGATCCGAGCGCCCGGCGCCGCCCGATGTCCGGCACCATCGAGGCACTCCGGGCCCTCGGGGTGGACGTCAACGACGACGGGCGACGCGCGCTGCCGTTCAGCCTCTACGGGACGGGCGAGGTGCCGGGCGGCGAGATCGCCATCGACGCGTCCGCCTCCAGCCAGTTCGTCTCCGGCCTCCTGCTCGCCGCGCCCCGGTTCGCCCAGGGACTTCGGCTCCGGCACACGGGAGCGACGCTGCCGAGCATGCCGCACATCGAGATGACCATCCGCACGCTCGCGGAGCGCGGCGTGGTGGTCGAGAGCCCGGAGCCCGGGCTGTGGATCGTGCCGCCCTCCCCGATCGCCGGCCGCGACGTGCGGATCGAGCCCGACCTCTCGAACGCCGCGCCGTTCCTCGCCGCGGCGATCGTCGCGGGCGGGCGGGTCGCCGTCCCCGGCTGGCCCGCGGAGACGACGCAGGTCGGCGCCGACCTCGCGCACCTGCTCCCGCGGTTCGGCGCGACCGTCACGCGCGAGGGCGGCGCGCTCGTCGTCGACGGCGGCCCGGGGCTCGCCGCGGGCGGGCGCATCCCCGGCGTCGACCTCGACCTCAGCACCGGCGGCGAGCTCGCGCCCGCGCTGGTCGCGCTCGCGGCCCTCGCCGACGGACCCAGCCGCATCACCGGCATCGGGCACCTGCGCGGGCACGAGACCGATCGCCTCGCGGCGCTGGCCGCGGAGATCACCGGTCTCGGCGGATCCGTCACCGAGCTGGAGGACGGCCTCGCCATCTCCCCGGCCCCGCTCCACGGCGGCCCGTGGCGCGCCTACGAGGACCACCGCATGGCGACCGCGGGCGCGATCGTCGGCCTCGCCGTGCCCGGCGTGGAGATCGACGACATCGGCACGACCGCGAAGACGCTGCCCGAGTTCCCGGAGCTGTGGCTCGGGCCGCTCCTCGGCCGCGCGCCGCGTGCCGCCGACGACCCGCTCGCCCTCGGCGGCATCACCGGGCCGGGCGCCGTGGGCGGCCTCGGCGGGATCCTGTGAGCTGGCTCGCGGATCCCGAGCAGGACGACGGCGTCTGGGACGCCTACGACGAGTCCTCGGTGCGCGTGCGCCCCAACCCCAAGGGCAACAAGCCGCGCAGCAAGCAGCGTCCCGGGCACACCGATGCGGTCGAGGGCCGCGTGCTGACCGTCGACCGCGGGCGCTTCGGCGTGCTCGTGGGCGAGGACACCCCCGACGAGCACACGCTGACCGCGACGCGCGCCCGGGAGCTCGGCAAGAAGGCCGTCGTCACCAACGACCGGGTCGACATCGTGGGCGACACCTCGGGCGACGAGGGCAGCCTGTCCCGCATCGTCCGCATCGCGCCGCGGCGCACGCTGCTGCGCCGCAGCGCCGACGACTCCGACGCCGTGGAGCGCGTGATCGTGGCCAACGCCGACCAGATGCTGATCGTCGTCGCCGCCGCCGAGCCCGAGCCGCGCGCGCGCCTGGTCGACCGCTACCTCGTGGCCGCTTTCGACGCGGGGATCCAGCCGATCCTCTGCATCACCAAGTCCGACGTCGCGGATCCCGCTCCCTTCGCCGCCCACTTCCGCGTGCTCGACGTGCCCGTGGTCCTCAGCCGCTCGGACGACGTGCCGCTGGACGAGCTGCGCGCCCTGCTGGCCGACCGGACGACCGTCGCCGTCGGGCACTCGGGCGTCGGCAAGTCCACGCTCGTCAACGCGCTCGTGCCGGACGCGAGGCGCGCCACGGGCGTCGTCAACCAGGTCACGGGGCGCGGCCGCCACACCTCCAGCTCGACCGTGTCCATGCGCGTCGAGACGGGCGACGGCGGGCACGGATGGATCATCGACACCCCCGGCGTCCGCTCGTTCGGCCTCGGGCACGTGGATCCCGCCAACATCCTCCGCTCGTTCGCCAGCTACGCGCACCTGCCCGAGGGCGAGCCGCCGGGCGGGATCCCGCTGACCGAGGCGCACGACTGGGAGATCGTCGACCGGGTCGAGGCGGGCGAGCTCGGCGACGCCGGGCGCGAGCGCCTCCACTCCCTGCAGCACCTCGTCGCGAACCGCTCCGACGCGGGCAAGGCGGAGTGACCGGGCGGGGCGGGACCGATCGCTAGGCTCTCCCCCGTGGCCTCCGAACCCCTGCACTCCCTGTCGACCGACCTGCGGCTCGCGAGGGAGCTGGCCGACATGGCCGACGCCATCTCGCTCGACCGGTTCCGTTCCGCCGACCTCGCCGTCGAGACGAAGGCCGACGACAGCTGGGTCACCGACGCCGACATGTCCGTCGAGCGGGCGATCCGCGCCGGGATCGCCGACAGCCGCCCGCACGACAGCGTGCTCGGCGAGGAGTACGGCACGTCCGGCTCGTCGTCGAGGCAGTGGATCGTCGACCCGATCGACGGCACCTCGAACTTCGCGCGCGGCGTGCCCGTCTGGGGCACCCTCATCGCGCTCGCGGTCGACGGCGTCCCCGTGGTGGGAGTCGTCAGCGCACCCGCGCTCGGCCGCCGCTGGTGGGGCGCGACCGGCCTCGGCGCCTACGTCGACGACACGCTCGGCCAGGCCACCACCTCTCAGGAGCGGCGGATCCGCGTCTCCGACGTCGACCGGCTCGAGGACGCGTCCATGAGCGTCGCGGGCGTGCAGCGCTGGCGCGACGCGGACCGCCTCGACGAGCTGCTCGACCTCTCCGCCCGCGTGAAGCGGTCGCGCGACTTCGGCGACATGTGGGCGTACATGCTGCTCGCCGAGGGACTCGTCGACATCGCGGGCGAGCACGACCTCAAGCCGTACGACATGGCCGCGCTCATCCCCGTGATCGAGGAGGCGGGCGGTCGCTTCACGTCGATCGACGGCGGGGCCGGGCCCTGGCACGGATCCGCGCTCGCCACCAACGGGCGCCTGCACGACGCCGTGCTGGCGGTCGTCGCGCGCTGAGCCCGGCCGCGCTGAACCCGGCCGTGCGGAGCCCGCTCAGGCGGTGGCGGCGCGCTCCCGGCGGCGCCGGCGCTGGCCGAGGTCGACCAGCCCGAGCGCGAGGGCCACGGCGACCAGCGCGATCGTCACGAGGAAGCCGTTGCGGAACCCGTCGTGGTACACGGCGAGGCTCGCCTCCGCGCCCCCGGAGGCCTCCGCGTAGAGGGTGCTGAAGAACACGGCCGACGCGGCGGCGACGCCCACGGCGGTGCCGACGCGCTGGCCGACCTGCGCCATGGATCCGGCGACGCCGCCCTCCGTGACGGGGATCTCGGCGAGCGTGAGCGTCTGGTTCGGCGAGATCACGAAGCCCGCGCCGACGCCCGCGACGAGCATGGCCGCGGCCATCGCCCACGGCGTCGCCTCCTGCGGCGTGAGCACGGCGGCCAGGAGCAGCAGCGTGATCCCGACCGCGACGATCGCGAGGCCGATCACGACGAGCTGCCGGCCGAGCCGGGAGACGAGGCGCCCGCCGATCCACGCGGTGACCGCCGACGAGAGGGCGAACGGGATGCTGACCATGCCCGCGAACACGGGCGCGAGGCCGAGCCCCTGCTGGAGGTACAGCGTGGTGAGCAGGAACACGGCCGGGATCGCCGCGAAGTAGGCGGTCGCGATGAGGATCCCGTTGCGGTACGACGACAGCCGGAAGAGCGCGAAGTGGACCACGGGCGACTTGCCCGAGCGCTCGTAGCGCCGCTCCCAGGCGACGAAGAGAGCCCCGGCGACCACCGCCGCCGCGAGCCAGATCCACCGCAGCGGGTCGTCGTCGGGACCGCCCGTCGTGAGGACGAAGGGCAGCATGAGCGAGAACGTGGCGATCGCCAGGAGCACCACGCCGACGGGGTCGAGGCCCGCCTTCGTCTGGGGCCGCGCCTGCCTCCGCGGCAGCAGCTTGAGCGCGAACGCGATGGCGACGATGCCGAGCGGGATGTTCATCCAGAACAGCAGCCGCCAGCCGTCCTCGGGGCCGCCGAGCTGGATCAGCAGGCCGCCGAGCGTCGGCCCGAACGCCGTGGAGATGCCGACGACGGCGCCGAACAGGCCGAAGGCGCGCGCCCGCTCCTCCCCCTGGAAGAGCTGCTGGATGAGGCCGAGCACCTGCGGCATCTGGATGCCGGCGGCGACGCCCTGCAGGATCCGCGCCACCACGAGGGTCTTCACGTCCGGCGCGATGGCGCAGAGGAGGCTCGCGACGGTGAAGGAGCTGAGGCCGACCACGAACATGAGCCGGCGGCTGCGGATGTCGCCGAGGCGGCCGGCGGGCACGAGGGCCAGGCCGAAGGCGAGGGCGTAGCCGGCGACGATGAGCTGCAGGTCGGTGGATCCGGCGCCGAGCGACTCCTCGATCGACGGGAGGCCGACGTTGACCTTCGAGAGGTCGAGGATGGTGAGGGCGGCGACGCCGACGCAGACCCAGAAGGCCTGCCAGCGGGTGCGTTCCTGGTCGTCGGTCGGGGTCGTGCCCGCGGTGGTGCGTCCGGTCATGAGGTATCGAATCCCATACACGGGCTATGTATTCCCGCTCCCGTGAGCGCGGGCGGCCTGCCCCGGACCAGCTTGCTCCTCATGCGAGGGGGTCGTCCGGCGTGTCCCTATGCTGAACAGCGAGCCAACAGCGACCGCCGCAACGGGCCGCCGGGGATCCCGCTCCTAGTGTGGGGACTCCGTGCCGGTCCGGCGCGACCGCCCGCGAGCACACCGACGTGCTCACTCCGAGAGGACACCATGAAGAACCGCGCCCGCCGTCTCACCTCCTCGCTCGCCGCCGTGGTCGCGGCCGGGCTCGCCCTCAGCGGATGCGGGTCGGCGGCCGACGGCGGCTCGGCGGATCCCGCGGTCTCCCCCGCCACCGGCGACACCCTCATCGTCTACACGAACTCCAACGGCGACGGGCGCGGCGACTGGGTCACGGCGGAGGCGGCGAAGGCGGGCTTCGACATCCAGATCGTGGGCCTCGGCGGCGCCGACCTCGCGAACCGCATCGTCGCGGAGAAGAACAACCCCGTCGGGGACGTGGTGTTCGGCCTCAACAACATGTACTTCGAGAACCTCAAGGCCGAGGACGCGATCACCGCGTACACGCCGGCGTGGTCGGGCGAGGTGGACCAGGCCTCCGGAGACCCCGAGGACGGCGCCTACTGGCCGCTCGTGGAACAGGCCATCGTCACGGTGCACGACGCGAAGCAGACGTCGGGCGGCGACGTGCCGGAGGACGTCACCGACCTCTACTCCTCGGAGTACGAGGGGAAGTACGAGGTCAACACGCGCCTGGGCGAGGCGACGCCGCAGCTCATCCTCGCGGGCCTGCTCGCGCCGTACGAGGACGAGGACGGCGACCTCGGCATCAGCGACGCGGGCTGGAAGGTCGTCGAGGACTACTTCGCCGACGGATCCCCCGCGGTCGAGGGCACCGACCTGTACGCCCGCCTCTCCCGCGGCGAGGTCTCCTTCGGCACGCTCGCCTCGAGCGGCATCGCGGCGCGCGACGCGCAGTACGGCACCACCACCGAGGTCGTCCCCGCGAAGGCCGGCGTCCCGTTCGTGACCGAGCAGATCGCCGAGATCGCCGGCACGAAGAAGGAGGAGCGCGCCCGCGCGTTCATCGACTGGTTCGGCAGCGCCGACGTGCAGGGCGCGTTCGCCGAGGAGTTCTCCAGCTACCCCGTCAACAGGATCGCGCGCGAGAAGGCGCTGCCCGCCGTGACGGAGCTCATCGAGTCGCTCGACAAGCAGGACGTCGACTACGGCTTCGTGCGGGAGCACATCGCCGACTGGGTCGAGAAGACCGAGCTGGAGTACCTGCCCTGATGATCCGCTTCGACGACGTCGAGGTGAGGTTCGGCGAGCAGGTGGCGATCCCGGGGCTCGACCTGGAGATCCACGAGGGCGAGTTCTTCACCCTCCTCGGGCCCTCCGGCTGCGGGAAGACCACGGCGCTCCGGACCCTCGCGGGCTTCGTCGACCCGAGCCGCGGCGACGTCGTCATCGACGGTCAGGTCGCGACGCGGCTGCCGAGCGAGAAGCGCCGCGTCGGCATGGTCTTCCAGAACTACGCGCTCTTCCCCAGCATGTCGGTGCGGCAGAACATGGCCTTCGGCCTCACCGTGCGGAAGGCCGGCAAGGCGGAGACCGAGCGGCTGGTGAGCGCGATGGCCGACCAGGTCGAGCTGAGCGCCGCCCAGCTCGACAAGAACGTGGCCGAGCTCTCCGGCGGGCAGCAGCAGCGCGTCGCCATCGCGCGCGCGCTCGTGCTGGAGCCGCGGATACTGCTGCTCGACGAGCCGCTGTCGAACCTCGACGCGAAGCTGCGCGTGCAGCTGCGCGACCAGCTGAAGGGCCTGCAGTCCCGGCTCGGGATCACGACGGTCTACGTCACGCACGACCAGGAGGAGGCGCTCACCATGAGCGACCGCATCGCCGTCTTCGACGCGGGGCGGATCGAGCAGGTCGGCACCCCGGAGGACATCTACGACCGCTCGGCGACCGAGTTCGTCGCGACCTTCGTCGGCGCGATCAACGCGCTCGGGCCCTCGACGGTCGCCCGCCTCCGCGACGCCGGCGCGACGGACCTCGACGCCTCGGGCCGCGCGTACGTGCGCCGCGAGCGCGTGTCGGTGGCCGCCCGCGACGCGGCCTCCGCGGATCCGGGCCGCGTGCGCATCGACGGCGTGGTCGCCGAGCGCACCTACCACGGCTCCCACAGCACCTACCGGATCGACCTCGGGGACGACGCCATCGAGGCGCTCGTCGCCGAGACGGGCGCGGCGCCGCTGGCGCCCGGCGCCGAGGTGGTCGTGGGCATCGACCCGGCCGCGATCCTGCAGTACCGGTCGTAGCCGTGCGCACCCCGGTCCGCGCCCTGCTGCGCTCCCCGCTCGGCGTCGTGGTGCTCATCGCCGCGCTGTGGTTCGTCGTCACGTTCCTGGTGTTCCCGAACGCGAACCTGCTCGTCACGACCTTCTTCCCCGACGGCTCGTTCAGCGGCCGGGCGCTCGAGAAGCTCGTCAGCTCCGACCGGGCGATGCGCAGCGTCGGCAACAGCCTCCTGCTCGCGGTGACCCTCGCCGTCACCGTGAACGTGGTCGGCATCTTCATCGTGCTGGTGACCGAGTACTTCGTCGTCCGCGGATCCCGCGTCCTCTGGCTCGGCTACGCGACGACGCTCATCTACGGCGGCATCGTCCTGGCGGCCGGCTACAACTTCATCTACGGCCGCTACGGGTTCGTCACGGCCATCGCGCAGCGCGCGTTCCCCGACCTCGACCCCGACTGGTTCTCCGGCTACTTCGCGGTCGTCATCGTGATGACCTTCGCCACCACCACGAACCACATGCTGTTCCTCCGCTCGTCGCTCGCGGCGATCGACCACCAGACCATCGAGGCCGCGCGCAGCATGGGCGCCGGCACCGGCCGCATCCTCTTCCGCATCGTCCTCCCGGCCCTGCGGCCGATGATCTTCGCGGTCACCGTCCTCACGTTCCTCACCGGCCTGGGGGCGCTCACCGCTCCCCTCGTGCTCGGCGGCACGGGCTTCCAGACGGTCGCGCCGATGATCGTCACGTTCTCCAAGAGCACGAGCTCCCGCGACCTCGCGGCCCTGCTCGCGATCGTGCTGGGCGTCGCGACCATCGTCCTGCTGGCGATCATGAACCGCGTCGAGAAGTCGGGCGTCTACTTCTCGGTCGCGAAGGTCGCGACGCCGTTGCAGAAGCAGCGCATCCGGAACCCGATCGTCAACGGCGTGGTGCACGTGGTCGCGTACGCGCTGTTCGTGGTCTACGCGCTCCCCGTGATCCTCATCGTGCTGTTCTCGTTCCTCGACTCGAAGAGCGTGCAGACGGGCACCATCACGCTCGACTCCTTCACGCTGCGGAACTACGCGACGGTGCTCGGATCCCCCGACGTGCTCCGGCCCTTCATCGTGAGCCTCGTCTACAGCGCGCTGGCCGCCGTGATCGTCGTGGCGGGCCTCCTGTTCGTCTCGCGCATGATCCAGCGGAACCGCAACTGGGTCACCTCGACGCTGGAGTACCTGCTGCACATCCCGTGGATCCTCCCCACGATCCTCATCGCGCTGGCGCTCCTGCAGACCTTCGACCGGCCGCAGCCGCTCATCGGCGGGCAGGTGCTCACGGGCACGACCTGGCTGCTCCTCGTGGCGTACATCATCGTCAAGGTGCCGTTCACGCTGCGCCTCCTGAAGGCGGCGTTCGCGAGCGTGCCGCAGTCGCTCGAGGACGCGGCGCGCATCCTCGGCGCGCGCTCCCTCACCACGTTCCGGCGCGTGCTGGTGCCGCTCGTGATCCCCACGGTCGCCGCCATCACGGCGCTCAACTTCAACAGCCTGCTCGACGACTACGACGCGGCGGTGTTCCTCTACCAGCCGCTGTACGAGCCGCTCGGCATCGCCATCAAGGCGAGCACCGAGGGCGAGGCCAACCTCGACTCGATGAGCATCACGTTCGTCTACACGGTGCTGCTCATGATCATCATGGGGCTCACGATGTACCTCGTCTACGGGCGCTCGGGCGGCCGGAAGCGCCGCCGCGGCCGCACGGCGTCGCCCGCGGTGGAGACGACCGCCCCGGCCCTCGCCACGAGCGACCCGGGGGCTCCCGCACCGGCGGCTCCCCGCGCGCCGGTCGGCTGAGCCGGGCCCGGACGCACGAGAGGCCCCGTCCGGGTGGACGGGGCCTCTCGTCTGCCGGACGGATCCGGCGTCTCGACGAGCGTGGGACATGCGACGCGATGGTGGAGATGCGGGGAATCGAACCCCGGTCCACTGCTGTAATCCTGCGCCTTCTACGGGTGTATCCAGGAAAGGCGTCCTGCTCGGCCCCGGAACTTGCTCCTGGCATCTGATCCGACGGGCCCAGCCTCAGTTCGAGTCCCGCGCGGCCCTGAGGCACGACCGCGCAGCGAGCTCCCTTTTCTGACGCCGACTTACCGGTTAGAGAGCATCCCCGGGTCGACGGTCCTGTTAGTTCGCTCGCTTAGGCAGCGAGAGCGAAGGACGACTGCTTGTTATTGGCAGTTGTATTTTGCAGAGAGCGTTTACGAGATAGCCCTGCATCCTCGACCCGCTTCTCGCAGTCATTCAGGCAATGTCGAAACCGATCATCCCCATGAACGGCCCAGCGCCTCGAGAGGCGCCCGAGCCGGGTCGCATGTTCCACGCTGTCGAGTTGTCAATCGCCGGTCGGTTCCGCGACGAGCCCTCCATGTTACCCCACCGATGCCGGGCGCACCACCGGGAGGGGCGGGCCTACTCGCCGAGGCGGCGGTGGGACGACATCGCCCGGTCCGCCTCGCGCTTGTCCTGGCGCTCGCGGAGCGTCTGGCGCTTGTCGTACTCCTTCTTGCCCTTCGCGATGGCGAGCTCGACCTTGGCCCGGCCGTCCACGAAGTAGAGCTGCAGCGGGACGACCGTGTAGCCGCCCTCCTTCACCTTGGAGTGGATCTTGAGGATCTGCTCCTTGTGCAGGAGGAGCTTGCGCTTGCGCCTGACGGGGTGGTTGTTCCAAGTCCCCTGGTTGTACTCGGGGATGTGCACCGCATCCAGCCACGCCTCGCCCGCGTCGACGAAGGCGTACCCGTCGACCAGCGACGCGCGACCCTGCCGGAGCGACTTGACCTCGGTGCCCGTGAGCACGAGGCCGGCCTCGTAGGTCGACTCGATGGTGTAGTCGTGGCGCGCCT
The DNA here is from genome assembly GCF_002151125.1 of Clavibacter michiganensis. Taxonomy (GTDB): domain Bacteria; phylum Actinomycetota; class Actinomycetes; order Actinomycetales; family Microbacteriaceae; genus Clavibacter; species Clavibacter michiganensis_C. The sequence continues at coordinate 52,692 of NZ_MDJZ01000015.1, read as the reverse complement.
TGCGGTTGGTCGCCACCACCTTCTCGCCACGTTCCCTGGGCACGGTGGTCTCCTCGATGATGCGGGGTGGATCCGCCCGGAACCGGGCAGCCCATCAGTCTACCGGAGGATCAGATCCTCAGGTAGCGGCTGATGGCGAAGTTGGCCGATACGGCCGCGAGCACCACGCCGACGCCCAGCAGTATCGGCACCACGAGCAGCGCGTCGTCCATGTTCACGAGCGATATCGACGTGAGCCGACTGCTCAGGAAGCCCTGGACGAAGAACCGCACGAGCGCCACCGTCGCGGCGCTCGCGAGCACCGACCCGATGAGCGCGGCGAACACGCCCTCGAGGATGAACGGGGTCTGGATGAAGCGGTTCGACGCCCCGACCAGCCTCATGATGCCCAGCTCCCGTCTCCGCGAGAACGCGGACAGGCGGATGGTGGTGGCGATCAGGAGGGCCGCGGCGACCAGCATCAGCCCCGCGATGCCCACGGCGGTGAGGCTGGCGGCGTTGAGGATCGAGAAGATCTGGTCGAGGTACTGCCGCTGGTCCGTCACGTTCTCGACGCCGGCGAGGCCGGACAGGCTGTCGCTCAGGATGTCGGACTTCGACGGGTCCTTGAGGTTCACCCAGAAGGCCTCGTTGAGGAACTCCGGCTGCACGAGCTCGGTGACGGGATCGCCCTTGAACTGCTCCTGGAAGTTCGCGTACGCGGTGTCCTGGTCCTCGAAGTAGTACCTGTCGATGAAGGGCGCGAGCGTCTCGCTGTCGAGCCGCTCCTTGACCGCGTCGATCTGCTCCTGGGTGGCCTTGCCGTTGACGCACGTCTCGCTCGGCACCGACGTGTCGGTGCAGAAGTCGATGGCGACCTGCGCGCGGTCGTACCAGTAGTTCTTCATCTGCCCGATCTGCATCTGCAGCAGCACGGCGGCGCCCACGAACGTGAGCGAGATGAAGGTGACGAGCACGACCGAGACGACCATGCTGACGTTCCGACGCAGGCCGTGGCCGACCTCGGAGAGGACGAGTCCGATTCTCATCGCGTGGGCCCCACATCCTGCGCGCCGGTGTCGTCCGGCTGCTCTCCTCGGGCGCGGAGGCCCAGCTTCTCGGCCAGGCCGAGCTCAGCGAGCTCGGCGTCGTCACGTCCGGCGGCTGGCGCGGATCCGCCCTCGCCGTCGGACAGGTCGGGCAGGCGGATCACGCCGGTGCCCTCGGGGAGCCTGCGGATGGATCCGGTGCTCGGGGCCGCGGGGGCCGCTCCCCCGCCGTTGCGCCGGCTGGGTGGGGTCGGGGGCGCCGGTGGGGCGTCGTCGACCGCCGCGGGAGCGGGTGCGGGATCCGCGGGCTCGGGCTGGCGCACGACCGGGATGGCCCGGGAGGGAGCCTGCTCGACGGACTCGGGCCGGGCGGGCGCGACGGGACGCTCGGGCTCCACGGGACGCTCGCGCTCAGCGGGCTGCTCGCGCTCCACGGGCTGCTCGGGGGCGGGATCCACCCGTGCGGCCTCGGCGAAGGCCGACGGCGCGTACACCGGGGCGTCCTCGCGCTCCGCACCCGGGCGACCCTGCGGGTCGGCGGGCTCGGCGCCCTGGACGGCGGGCGTCGCGGGGGTGATCGGCGACGCCTCGGGCGTGGCCGTCCGGGCGGGCGGGGAGACGGGAGCCGCGGCCTCGGCCGACGCGCCCTCCCCCGCCGTCTTCGTCTTCGGCGCGGCCTTGGGAGCCTTCTTCGCGGCCTTCGCGGCGGCGGCCTCGCGGGCCGCCTCCTCCTTGGCGCGCGCCTTCTCGTCCGCGCGCCGCTGCTTGTCTCGGCGGGCCTTCTCCCGGCGCTCCGCGGCGTTCGCGGGCTCGGCGGGAGCGGTCGGCCGCGTCGGCGCGGGGAGCGGCGCGGCGGGGACGAACACGGGGGTGGGCGCGGCCACGGGCGGGTGCTCGGGATTCACGCCCACCGGGTTCTCGGCCGTGCGGGGGAGGTCGATGGCGGAGGTCTGGTACTGGCCGCCGACCTCGTCGCGGACGACCTCGCCGCCGATCAGCTCGATGACGCGCTTCTGCATCTGGTCGACGATGCCGGAGTCGTGCGTGGCCATGATCACCGTGGTGCCGTTGGCGTTGATCCGCTCGAGCACCTGCATGATGCCGGCGCTGGTCAGCGGGTCCAGGTTGCCGGTCGGCTCGTCGGCCAGGAGGACGGCCGGCTTGTTCACGACGGCGCGGGCGATGGCGACGCGCTGCTGCTCGCCGCCGGAGAGCTCGTGCGGGAGGCGCTGCTCCTTGCCCTGCAGGCCCACCATGGCGAGCACGTCGGGGACGGCCTCCTGGATGAAGCCGCGCGACTTGCCGATCACCTGGAGGGTGAAGGCGACGTTGTCGAACACCGACTTGTTCGGGAGCAGCCGGAAGTCCTGGAACACCACCCCCAGGCTGCGCCGGTAGTAGGGGACCTTGCGGCTCGACAGCTGGTTCAGCTGCTGGCCCAGGACGTGGATCGTCCCTTGCGTGGGCCGGTCCTCCTTGAGCACGAGACGCAGGAAGCTGGACTTGCCGGACCCGGACGCGCCCACGAGGAAGACGAACTCCCCCCGCAGGATCTCGAGGTCGACGGAGCTCAGCGCCGGTCGGGGGTTGCCGGGATACACCTTGGATACGTGGTCGAACCTGATCATGTCGGTACGACCCTAGGCACCGGAGGGGTCATTCGCCGCATCGACTCACCGCGGCGGGCGGTCCCCCGGACTCTCTCAGGCGCGGTCGGGGGACTTCCGCCAGCGGATGCCCGCGGAGATGAAGCCGTCGAGGTCGCCGTCGAACACGTTGGACGGGTTGTTGACCTCGTGCTCCGTGCGGAGGTCCTTCACCATCTGGTACGGCGCGAGCACGTAGCTGCGCATCTGGTCGCCCCAGCTCGCCGTGATGTTGCCGGCGAGCTCCTTCTTGGTGGCCGCCTCCTGCTCGCGCTGCACGAGGAGCAGGCGCGACTGCAGCACCCGGAGGGCGGCGGCGCGGTTCTGGATCTGGCTCTTCTCGTTCTGGCAGGTGACGACGATGCCGGTCGGCAGGTGGGTGATGCGCACCGCCGAGTCCGTCGTGTTGACGGACTGGCCGCCAGGGCCGGACGAGCGGAAGACGTCGACCCGCATGTCGTTCTCGGGGATGTCGATCGACTCGGTCTGCTCGATGAGCGGAACGACCTCGACGGCGGCGAACGAGGTCTGGCGCTTGCCGGCGGAGTTGAACGGGCTCATGCGCACGAGGCGGTGCGTGCCGGCCTCGACGGAGAGCGTGCCGAAGGCGTAGGGCGCGTCGATCTCGAAGGTCGCCGACTTGATGCCCGCCTCCTCCGCGTACGAGGTGTCGAGCACGGTGGCGGAGTAGTCGTGCTGCTCGGCCCAGCGCAGGTACATGCGCATCAGCATCTCGGCGAAGTCGGCCGCGTCGACGCCACCGGCGCCCGCGCGGATCGTGACGACCGCGGGCCGCGGGTCGAACTCGCCGTTGAGGAGCGTCTGCACCTCGAGCTCGTCCATGATCTTCGTGATGCCCTCGAGCTCGACGACCGCCTCCTCGGCTGACTCCTCGTCGTCCTTGGCCATCTCGACGAGCACGTCGAGGTCGTCGAGGCGGCGCTGCAGCTCGTCGATGCGCTTGAGGTCGGCCTGGCGGTGGCTCAGGTCGCTCGTGACCTTCTGCGCCTTCTCGGTGTCGTCCCAGAGGTCCGGCTCGCCCGCCTGGGCGCTCAGCTCCTCGACCTCCTGCTGCAGGCGCTCCACGCCGATCACCGAGCGGATGTTGGAGTAGGTGTCGCGCAATTCTGTGATCCGCGAAGAGAAGTCCTGGTCGATCATGGTGCCGCCCAGCCTACCGTCCGGCCCGCGGGCGACGTCCGGGGACGGGTCCGCCCGCGCGTAGGCTCGGGGGCGATGTCGACCCCCGATGCCCCCTTCTCCCTCCGCGCGGTCGCGCTCCCGGCGCTGCTCCCCGCGCTCCTCTTCTCCATCGGCGAGGGGGCGATCATCCCCATCATCCCGATCGTCGCGGGCAGCCTCGGCGCCTCGCTCGCGATCGCCGCGTTCATCGGCGGCATGATCATGCTCGGCGAGCTCGTCGGCGACATCCCGAGCGGATCCGTGGTGAGCCGCATCGGCGAGCGGACCGCCATGATCGGCGCGGCCTTCGTCTCCATCGGCGGCCTGGTGCTGTGCCTCCTCGCGCCGAACCCGCTCGTGCTCGGCGTGGGCGTCTTCCTCATCGGCGTCTCGACGGCCGTGTTCGCGCTCGCCCGGCACGCGTTCATGACGAGCTTCGTGCCGCAGGCGTACCGCGCCCGCGCGCTGTCCACGCTCGGCGGCACGTTCCGCGCCGGGTACTTCGTGGGTCCGTTCCTCGCGGCCGCGGTGATCCACCTGACGGGGGCGTCGCAGTCGGCGTTCGTGATCCACATCGTCGCGTGCCTCGCGGCAGCCGTGACGCTGCTCGTACTGCCCGACCCCATGGACGTCGTGCGCCGCAACCGCGCGGCCGACCTGCAGAGCGCCGCGCCCGCGACCGCCGGCGAGCCGCAGGACGACGAGTCGGTCGGCGCGACCGCGGGCACCGCTCCCCCGGCGCGCGAGTCGGCGGGCCTCGCGCAGACGCTGTGGCGATTCAAGGGCGTGCTCGTGAAGCTCGGATCCGGCGCCGCGCTCATCGGCGCGATGCGCGCGGGCCGGGGCGTGCTCCTGCCCCTGTGGGCGGTGAGCATCGGCATCTCGGACGCGAACACGGCGCTCATCATCGGCATCGCGGGCGGCGTGGACTTCGCCCTCTTCTACGCGAGCGGCCAGATCATGGACCGCTTCGGCCGCCTCTGGAGCGCCGTGCCGTCGATGGTCGGGCTCGGCCTCGGCTACCTCGTGCTCGCGTTCACGCCGGACCTGCCGACGAGCGTGCAGTGGTTCATCGGCGTGGCCATGTTCATGTCGGTCGCGAACGGAGTGGGCTCGGGGATCCTCATGACCCTCGGCGCCGACCTCGCCCCCCGCGAGGATCCGGCCCCCTTCCTCGGCGCCTGGCGCTTCACGGGCGACGCCGGCAGCGCCGCCTCCCCGCTCCTCATCGCCGCCCTCACCTCCGCCGCGTCGCTCGCCGTCGCCAGCGGCGTGATGGGCGTGCTCGGGCTCATCGGCGCGGGGATCCTCGTGCGCTACGTCCCCCGGTACGTGCCGCGGAAACCGCGGCCGACGGCCTGAGTCGCGCAGCGTTCGGCGGGCCGCCTCCGTCACCCGCCTCCTGCCGGTCCCGGCGTGGCGGCACCCGGGCCGACGAGCACGCTGCGCGCGGTGCTGGTGACGTCGATGCGCACGCCGTCGGGCGCGAACAGGGAGGCCACCGGCGGGATCCACGTCGCCGACAGGGTGACCCTGGCGCTCCGGCCATCCGGCGTAGTCGCCGCGTCGACGTGGAGGTCGTGGAGACCCGCGGTCGGCTCGTCGGCCAGGAACCCCTCGACGGTGGAGGCGACGCCCGCGTCCGTGAGGGGCGGGAGTGCGATCCCGTCGTCGTCGGCCGCGATCGGCGCCGGTGCGTCGCCGTCCACGTCGAACGACTCCGCGCCTGCCAGCGCCGCCGCGTCGGCCAGGGAGAAGAGGCGGACGCGCTCGAGGTAGAGCGAGGACGCGGCCGAGACCATGAGGATCACGGCGAGGCCGAGCGCGCACGAGGCGATCACGAGCGGCAGGATCGAGCCCTCGTCGTCCGCCGCGGCCGGCCCGACGCCCCGCGCGACACGTGGGAGGCGTCGGCGCCGCGCGCCCCTCATCGTCCTCCTCGGGCGAAGACGGAGACGCGCTCGTCGGCGTCGCCGTGGACCGCGACGGATCCCGGCGCGTCCGGCCCGGCGACCGGAGGGGCCAGCGGCAGCTCGGCGGCGACGCGGACGGACACGTGCACGAGCGAGCGCGGCGCATGGCAGCTCTGCGGGTCCGGCGCGCACGTGATGTCGAGGGCGATGCCGTCGGGGGCGATCCCCTGGTCGGCGAGCGCGACCTCGACCGCCGACCGCGCCTCCCGGCGCCCGGTCTCGTCGTCGTCCGCGCGGACGTACACGCGGGCCGCCTGCCGCGCGGCCCCCTCCGTGCCGAGCACCGCGCCCTGGATCGCGGACAGGGCGAGGACGAGGTAGACGAGCGGGACGAGGAGGAGGACTCCCGCGGTGATGAACTCGAGCGCAGCGGAGCCACGATCGTCAGCCCAGGCGCTCCACGGCCGCATGGCCCGTCACCTCCAGCCCGCGGTCGACGCCCAGGAGTCCGATGAGCGGCAGCGTCGTGCGGACGGTCACGCTCACCACGGCGTGGCCGAGGACGGTGCCGGTGCCCGCCGTCACGTCCTGCGCGTAGCGCTCGCCCACGGCCGCGGTGATGAGCTCGCGCGTGCGCTCGACGCCCTCGGCCCGGGTGGCTCCGGCGAGCGCCGCGGTGCGCGCCCCCTCGGCCGCCGCGTCGAGGACGGTCGTCCGCACGTGGAGCGCGAGCGCCAGCTGGACCACGGACAGGGCGAGGACGACGAGCAGCGCACCGACCATGACGAACTCGGCGGGCGCCGAGCCGCGGTCGTCGCGCATCAGAACGACGTGACCCTGTTGATGGCCTGGGTGAACACGTTCTGCAGCAGGGGTCCCGCGACGCCCCACAGGATGATGACGAGCCCGGCCGTCATCAGCGTGATGAGCACCCAGCCGGGCACGTCGCCGCGGTCGTCGTCCCAGGGGCCGGGTGTCGCCTGGTGGTCGTGGGTGCCTCGTTCGTCGGTCATGGGTGCCTCTCGGTCGGTGTCGGGCGGTGGATGGGTCGGCGTCTGCGCTACAGCCCGAGCTGCAGGACGAAGACGCCGGGGAACAGGGCGAAGACGATGGTGAGCGGGAGGATCAGGAACACCAGGGGCACGAGCATCCCCACCTCCTTGCGGCCGGCGCTCTCGAGGAGCTCGCGCTTGGCGACCTCGCGCGCGTCCTGGGCCTGCGCGCGGAGGACCTCGGCGAGCGGGGTGCCGCGCTCGAGGGATCCGGCGAGCTGGTCGACGAGGCGGGACACGGCGGGGAGGGCCAGGCGCGTGGCGAGGTCGTCGAACGCGCGGGTGACGGGGATCCCCGTGCCGACGTCGGCGACCACGCGCCCCAGCTCCCCCGCGAGCTCGCCCGAGCCGACGCGGGCCACGCGACGGAGGGCGTCGAGCAGCCCCTCCCCCGCGGCGAGGCTGAGCGCGAGGAACTCCAGCACCGTGGGCAGCTCCGCCTGGATGCGCGCGACCCGCCGCTTCGCGCGCCGTTCGAGCGCGGAGTCGCAGGCGACCAGCCCCGCGACGGCCGCGACGACGGGCACGGCGACCAGCTGGGTCTGCGGCAGCCCTCCCGCCGCGACGGCGGCGCCGCCCACCAGGGCCGCGATCACGATGCCGGCGGCGGTCCCGAGCACGAGCCCCACCAGCTGACGCGACCGGTGCCGCTCCACGTCCTCGGTCGAGCCCGACTGCCCGAGCAGCCGCTCGATGCGCTCGGTGCCGCCGAGCACGCGCGCCAGGCCGCGCCGCAGCGGGACCACCGCCGGCGCACCGAGGGTGCCGAGGACCGGCAGCGGATGCACCGTGGTGAGCGACAGGTGCCGACGCGCGCCCTCCGACACGTCGAGCACGTGCGGGGCGACGCGATCCAGGAGGCGCGCGCGTCGGAAGCGCGGCACGGCGCCCATCATCGTCCAGAGGCCCACGCCCGCGACGAGGCCGAGGACGGCGCCCCACGACTCGACCCCCGTCACGCGAACCACCTGTGGTCCTCGGGCAACCGCCCGAGGGCGAGCATGAGCCGGTAGGCGATCGCGGACACGACGAGCCCGACGACGATGACGACGGTCCCCGCCGGGGTGTCGTAGGCGGCCACCGCCTCCGATCGCGTGGACAGCAGGGCGAGGATGATCCACGGCGCCGCGACGCCGAGCTTGGCCGCGTTCACCACCCACGACTGCCGCGCCTCGGCCTCGCTCCGGATCGCGGCCTCCTCGCGGAGGAACCGGGCGAGACCGCGGAGCACGTCCGGGAGCTGGGTGCCGCCCACCTCGCGCGCCATGCGCAGCGTCTCGAGGATGCGGTCGGCCGTCGGATCCGCCAGCTGCTCCTTGAGCTCGTCCAGCGCCACGGCGAAGCTGCCGGTCGTGCGATGTACGGACGCGAAGTCCCGGAAGGCCGGCCGCAGCACGGCGGGCCCCGCGACGGCGAGCGACGCCACCGCGTCCGGCAGGCCCATGCCCGCGCGGACCGCGCTCACGAGGTGGTCGACGACGTCGGGCCAGACCTCCCGATGGGCCCGACGGCGGGAGGCGGACCGGGCGCCCACCACCGCCCACGGGAGCACGAGGCCGGTGGCCGCGGCGGCGAGCGCTGCGCCGTCGACGTGCAGCAGCGCCTCCGTCAGCACCCCTGCCCCCAGACCGACGAGCCCGGACACGGCGAGGAAGGAGCTGACCGACACCCGGGCCAGTCCCGCGTGGGTGAGCCGGTCGTGCACGGACGCCGTGAGCCCGCGCCCGCTCGACGACCCGTCGGGAGCGCTCGGCCACAGGCGCGGGGAGATCAGGAGCAGGAGGCCGGCGCCGAGCGCGAGGCCGAGGGCGACGCTCACGGCGCTCCCACCAGGATCCGCAGCGGGTCGAGCCCGGCCGCGCGGTACTTGCCGAGGTGCGCGGGCTGTCCTCCCGTGGCGGTCAGGACGCCGTCCTCGAGGGCGAAGACCGAGCTCGCCTCGATGACCATGCCCGAGTGCCGACCGCCGGGCGCGAGGATCTCGACCACCCGACGGGCGCCGGACGGCAGGACCTCGAGGTGCACGACGAGGTCGACGGACGTCGCGACGGTCGGCACGACGAAGGCGGAGTCGATGTTGCGGCCGGCGAGCAGCGGCAGGGTGCACAGCTTCACGAGCGCCTCGCGCGCGCTGTTCGCGTGGATGGAGCACATGCCCGGGACGCCGGAGTTGAGCGCGATGAGGAGGTCGAGGCACTCCGCCTCGCGCACCTCGCCGACCACGAGCCGGTCGGGCCGCATCCGGAGCGCCTCCTTGATGAGGCGCCGCAGCGTGATCTCGCCCGAGCCCTCGAGGCTCGGCTGGCGGCACTGCATCGCCACGACGTCGCGGCCCGCGGGATCCAGCTCGAAGGTCTCCTCGACCGTCACGATGCGGTCGGAGGTGCGCGCCGAGGAGAGGAGCGCGTCGATCATCGTCGTCTTGCCCGTGTGGGTGGCGCCGCTGACGACGATGGACAGCCCCGCGCGCACGCTCATGCGGAGGAACTCGGCGGCCTGCAGCGGCAGGCTCCCGAGGGCGACCAGGTGGTCGAGGTCGCGGATCCGGCGGGAGAACTTGCGGATGTTGACGGCCCAGTGCCGCCGGGTGACGTCGGGGATGACCACGTGCAGCCGCGACCCGTCGGGCAGCGACGCGTCCACGAAGGGCGTCGACAGGTCCACGCGACGCCCGGAGGACTGGAGCATGCGCTCGACGAGGTCGCGTACCTCCGCGTCCGAGAGGACGAGCGGCGTCAGCTCGGCGACGCCCGCCCGCGCCACGAACACGCGGGTGGGGGCGTTGATCCAGATCTCCTCGATCGTCTCGTCGTCGAGGAGCGGCTGCAGGGCGCCGAAGCCGGTGATCCGCGCGAGGACCTGCCGCTCGGTCGCCGCTTCGTCGTCGAGGAGCCGGGTGTCGGACCCGAGGGCCTGCTCGGCGAACCGCCGGACCTCCTCGCGCACCACGGCCGCCGTGCCCGCGGGGTCCGCGGCCGCCCCGTCGTCCCGCAACCGCTCGCGCACGCGTCCGGCGATGGTGTCGAGGGGGGTCCGCGTCTGCACCCGCACAGGATGCTGATCAGGGGCCGATCCCGTCGGGGTCGTCCACAGGTCGACGCGTCAGCGCCGGCACGGCGGCCTCAGTACCCGAGCTCCGCCTTCGCCGCCGCGTACGCCTCGCGCACCGCGGGCACCCCCGGCGCGTCGAAGACCTCGTCGCCCGCGAGGGGCCACTCGGGGACGCTGCCCGTGAGGATCCACGCGGCCTGCTTCGCGGCGCCGTCGGCGACGAACTCGCCCGCGTCCGGCACGTGGATGGGGACGCCGAAGATGGTGGGCGCGATCTCGCAGACGGCGCGGCTCTTCGCCCCGCCGCCGATGAGGAGCACGCGCTCGACCTCGACCCCCTGGCGCGTGATCGCGTCGAGGCCGTCGGCCAGGCCGCACAGCATGCCCTCGACGTGCGCGCGCGCCATGGTCGCCGGCGTGCTGTTGCGGAGGGTCATGCCGTGGAGGGACGCGGCCGCGTCGGGCAGGTTCGGCGTGCGCTCGCCCTCGAAGTACGGGAGGAGCACGAGGCCGTCGGATCCCGCGGGGGCCTCGAGCGCGAGGTCGGAGAGCCGCGCGTGGTCGACGCCGAGGAGGCGCGCGCCGCCGTCGAGCACGCGGGCGGCGTTGAGGGTCGCGATGAGCGGGAGGTAGTTGCCCGTGGCGTCCGCGAAGCCGGCGACCGTGCCGGAGGCGTCGGTGATGGGGTCCGCGGTGACGGCGAACACCGTGCCCGACGTGCCGATGGAGACCACCACGTCGCCCGGCACCGCGCCGAGGCCGAGCGCGGCCGCGGCGTTGTCGCCCGCGCCAGGGCCGACGGGGATGCCGGCCGGGACGCCGGGGATCCCGTCGCCCGTCACGCCGGCGGACTCGCCGGGCCCGAGCACGCGCGGCAGGCCGACGACGCGGCCGAGCGCGCGCTCCAGGAGGTCGAGGCGGTACTCCCCCGAGACGCTCGACCAGTACGCGGTGCCGCTCGCGTCGGAGCGGTCGGTGGCGAGGGCGGCGAGGTCCGGGGATCCGACGCCGTGGCCGAGGAGGCGCCAGGTCAGCCAGTCGTGCGGGAGGGCGACGGCGGCGACGCGGGCGGCGTTCTCGGGCTCGGCGTCGCGGAGCCAGCGGAGCTTGGTGGCGGTGAAGGACGCGACGGGGACGACGCCCAGGGCGCTCGCCCAGGCGTCGGCGCCGAGCTCGTCGCGGAGATCGGCGGCGGCCTGCGCAGAACGCGTGTCGTTCCAGAGGAGCGCGTCGCGGACGACGGCGCCGGACTCGTCGAGGCAGACCATGCCGTGCTGCTGGCCGCCGACGGAGATGGCGGCGACGTCGTCGAGGCCGCCCGCGTCGGCGACGGCCGCGAGGAGGGCGTCCCACCAGCGGGCCGGATCCACCTCCGTGCCGTCGGGGTGGGACGCGCGGCCGGAGCGCACCAGGGCGCCCGTGTCGAGGTCGCGGACGACCACCTTGCAGCTCTGCGTGGAGGAGTCGATGCCTGCTACGAGTGTCTTCGTTGTCACGATCAACATATTAGGGGGCGTCCTAAGCTGGTCGGGCACCCGCGGGAGTGGTGGAATCGGTAGACACGCAGGATTTAGGTTCCTGTGCTTTCGAGCGTGAGGGTTCAAGTCCCTTCTCCCGCACCAGCGACGGAGCCCGCCACGGGCCTCCTCGCCGCGACGCTCCGACCCGCATCGAGGAGCGCCCGTGGACGAACGCATCCGCCTCTGGACCGAGCCGACCCCCGTGCACCCGGTCCCCCGCCTCGCGGAGGCGCTCGGCCTGCACCGCGAGCGGCTGCTGATGAAGCGCGACGACCTCATCGGCTGGGGCGGCGGAGGGAACAAGGCCAGGAAGCTCGAGCACTCGCTCGGCCGGGCCGTCGCGCGCGGGGCGACCACCGTGGTCACGACAGGGGCTGCGCAGAGCAACCACGCGCGCATGACGGCGGCGGCGGGCGCGTCCCTCGGCCTCGACGTCGTGCTGGTGCTGGAGGGACACGAGGTCGCCGCGCGCGGCAACGTGCTGCTCGACGGACTGTTCGGCGCGCGCATCGAGTGGTCGGGCGACGAGGGTGCGGAGTCGCGCGCCGCGTCCGTCGTCACGGAGCTGGAGGGCGCGGGCGCGCGCGTGCACCGCGTGGCGTTCGGCGGATCCGACGCGCACTCCGTGCAGGGCTTCGTCGACGCGGGGCACGAGCTCACGGCGCAGGTCGGCGCGGTCGACCACGTGGTCGTCGCCCTCGGCTCCGGCGGCACGATGGCCGGACTCGTCGAGGCGCTCGGTCCCGAGCGCGTCCTCGGCGTGCACTGCGGCGCGGTCGCCGAGCCGCGCGCCGTGGTGGCGGGGTTCCTCGCGGAGCGCGGGACGGGGATCCGGGCGGACGCCCTGCGCATCGACGCGGACCGGGTGGGCCCCGGCTACGCCCACCTCACCGACGAGGCCAGGGACGCGCTCGTGCTCGTGGCGCGGACGACGGGGATCCTCCTCGACCCCACCTACACGGCCCGCGCGGCGGCGGGGCTGGCGGCCGCGGCGGCCGATGGATCCATCGGGCCGGACGACCGGGTCGTCCTCTGGCACTCGGGCGGCGTCCCGGGGCTGTTCGGCCACGCCGAGCTCGGCGCCTGACCCGCGGCACGGCCCCCGACCGGGGGTGTCCGGGACTCGGCGCGCTGACGGCGGCTCCCGATACTCTGTGCTCTGCCGCAGGTCGCCACGCTCATCCGTCGCGACCCACCACGACTGGAGCCCCACGTGCACCCCCAGCTCTTCGACTTCCTCGACTCGACGACCCTCATCGAGTCGTTCGGGGGATTCGCCCTCGTCGGGATCTGCCTCATCATCTTCGCCGAGACCGGGCTGCTCTTCGGGTTCCTCTTCCCGGGCGACACGCTCCTCGTCATCGCGGGGCTGACGCTCCCCGGGATCACCGGCATCGACATCTGGTGGGTCTGCCTCGCGATCGCCTTCTCCGCGTTCGCGGGCGGCGAGGTCGGCTACCTCATCGGCCACAAGGCGGGGCCGAAGGTCTTCGAGCGCAAGGACTCGGGCATCTTCAGCCGGCAGAACGTCGTGCGCACCAACGCCTTCTTCGCGCGCTTCGGCGGGCTCGCGGTCATCGCGGCGCGGTTCGTCCCCATCGTCCGGACCTTCGCGCCCATCGCGGCGGGCGTCGGTCACATGGACTACCGCAAGTACTCGTTCTACAACGCGGTCGGCGCGCTCATCTGGGGCGCGGGCCTCACCTTCCTGGGCCACCTGCTCAACGGGTTCCCGCCCATCCGCGACTTCGTCACGCACTACATCGACTACGTGCTCCTCGGCGCGGTCGTCGTCACGCTCGTGCCCACGGCGATCCACTTCCTCCGCGCCCGCAAGCACGCGCGCGACGAGGAGGCGGCCGGCATCCGCCACGACGGCGCGGACCTCGCGCTCGCCCCCGAGAACTTCGACCAGGATCCGTCGAACGACCCGCGCCGCTGAGACGGCGTGATCCGCGGCCGCATGTCGGGGGCCGCCCGGTCAGACGTGGTGGCGGTGCTCGTGCCCGGCGTGCTCCTCGGGCTCCAGCTGGAAGGTGCTGTGCTCGACGTCGAAGTGGTCGTCGAGGCACGAGGACAGCCGGTCGAGCAGCTCGCCCGTGCGGCCCTCGCGGAACACCTCCTGCTCCACGACGACGTGGGCGGTGAACACGGGCGATCCCGAGGTGATGGCCCAGACGTGCACGTCGTGCACCGCGGTCACGCCGGCGGTCTCGAGCAGGTGCGCGCGGATCAGGTCGGTCTCCGTGCCGACGGGCGAGGACTCGGTGAGGACGCGCACCACGTCGCGCAGCAGGACGGCCGCGCGGGGCACGATCAGCGCCGCGATGACGAGCGACGCGATGGCGTCCGCGCGGGCGAAGCCGGTGACCGCGATGACGACGCCCGCGGCGATGGTCGCGACGGATCCGAACGCGTCGCCGAGCACCTCGAGGTACGCGCCGCGCATGTTGATCGACCGCCCCGCTCCCCCGCGGAGCACGAGGAGCGCCCCGACGTTCGCGACCAGGCCGACGCCGGCGGCGAGCAGCATGACGCCGGGGTCGACCTCCGGGCCCTCCGGGGCGAGCAGCCGCTGCACGCCCTGCACCGCGACGTAGCAGGCGACCCCCGCGAGGATGAGGCCGTTGACGAGGGCGCCGAGCACCTCGCCGCGCTGGAAGCCGAAGGTGTGCCGGTCGGTCGCGGGGCGCGCGGCGACGATGGTGGCGACCAGGGCGATGCCGAGGCCGAGCAGGTCGCTGGTCATGTGGCCGGCGTCGGCGAGGAGCGCGAGGGACCCGGAGACGAGCGCGCCGACGACCTCGACCACGAGGACGGCCGCGGTGATCGCGATGGCGACGACGAGGCGACGACGGTCGGTCACGGCCGCGCCGTGGTCGTGCGATCCGTGGCCCATGCGACCACCGTACGGGCGCGCGGGGCCGCGGATCCAGCCGGCGCCGCAGTCGGGAACGAGTCCCGGTCTCAGCAGGGCACCCGGGGCCTCAGCCCTCGCCGAGGAGCTCCCGCCGGACGACGGGCATGATCGCGTCGAACGCGAGCGCGCGGTGGCTGACGCGGTTCTTCTCGTCCGCGGTGAGGGCCGCGGCGCTCGCCCCGCCGGTGGTCGGGCGGAAGATCGGGTCGTAGCCGAAGCCGCCGCCGCCCGCGACCTCGCGGAGCACGGTTCCCTCCCAGACGCCGACCGCGGTGCGCTCGACGAGGCCGTCGGCCGTGGGGACGACGAGGGCCGCTGCGCACGTGAAGCGCGCAGCGCGGTGGGCGTCCGGCACGTCGGACAGCTGCCACAGCAGGAGCTCGAGGTTCTCGCGGCTGTCGCGCGACGGGCCGGACCAGCGCGCCGAGAAGATCCCGGGGGCGCCGCCGAGGATGTCGACTCCGATGCCCGAGTCGTCCGCCAGCGCGGCGCGGCCCGTGTGGAGCGCCGCGGCACGTGCCTTGATGAGCGCGTTCTCCTCGAAGGTCGTGCCGTCCTCCACGGGCTCCGGTCCGTCGTACGCGACGAGGTCGATCCCGTCGAGGCGCGCGCCGAGGATGCGGCGCAGCTCCTCGACCTTGTGGGCGTTGTGGGTGGCGAGGACGAGCGGGATCACGTGCTGGATCCTCAGCGCCCGAGCGCCTGCGCCTGGAGCGCGGTCAGCGTGGTGCCGCCGCCGAGCGCGAGGTCGAGGAGGGCGTCGAGCTCGGCGCGGTCGAAGGGCGCGCCCTCGGCCGTGCCCTGGACCTCGACGAAGGATCCGCTGCCCGTCATGACGACGTTCATGTCGGTCTCCGCGCGCACGTCCTCGACGTACGCGAGGTCGAGCAGGGGCTTCCCGTCGACGATGCCGACCGACACCGCGGCGACGCTGTCCTTCAGGGGCGTGGCGCGCTGCGCGATGAACTTCCTCTCGCGACCCCACTCGAGCGCGTCCGCGAGGGCGACGTAGGCGCCCGTGATCGCGGCGGTGCGCGTGCCGCCGTCGGCCTGCAGCACGTCGCAGTCGATGACGATCGTGTTCTCGCCGAGCGCCTTCATGTCGACGACGGCGCGGAGGCTGCGGCCGATGAGGCGCGAGATCTCGTGGGTGCGTCCGCCGACCTTGCCCTTCACGGCCTCGCGGTCCATGCGCTCGTTCGTGGCGCGCGGGAGCATCGCGTACTCGGCGGTGACCCAGCCCTGGCCGCTGCCGGCCTTCCAGCGCGGGACGCGGTTCGTGAACGAGGCCGTGCAGAGCACGCGGGTCCGCCCGAAGGAGATGAGGGCGGATCCCTCGGCCTGCTCGCTCCAGTTGCGCTCGATGGTGATCTGGCGCAGCTCGTCGGCGGCGCGGCCGTCGTGGCGGGGGGTGTCGTCGGTCATGTGCGGCCTCAGCTCGGGTCGGGGATGGACGGGGTGCTGGACGCGTCCGGGGGCGTCGCCGCCTCCGGTCGCGTCCGGCGGGGAAGGGGGATGGCACCGGTCTCGACCAGCTCGACGTGCGTGACGCCGGAGCCGAGCATGCGGTGCGCGAGCGCCTCGAAGTCGGACGCGCTGCCGCCCGTGGCCTCGTAGCGGATCACCGGGGGCGCGTCGGAGCGGCGCTCGAGGCCCGCGGACACGAGCTCCCGGTACACGTCCTTGGCGGTCTCGGTGTCGCTCGAGACGAGGGTCACGTCGGGGCCCATGAGGAGCGAGATCGCGCCCTCGAGGAACGGGTAGTGCGTGCAGCCGAGCACGAGCGTGTCGACGCCGGCGTCCTTCAGCGGCGCGAGGTACCGCTCGGCCGCCGTCATCAGCTCGGGACCCGACGTGATGCCGCGCTCGACGAAGCCGACGAAGTCGGGCGCCTCGGCGGAGGTGAGCGCGAGGTGGGGCGCGGCGGCGAACGCGTCGTCGTAGGCGCGGCTCGTGACGGTGGCGTGCGTCGCGATGACCCCGACGCGGTGGTTCCGCGTGACGCTCACGGCCGTGCGGACGGCCGGCTGGATCACCTCCACCACGGGGATGTCGTAGCGCTCGCGGGCATCGCGCAGCATCGCCGCGGACGCCGTGTTGCAGGCGATGACCAGCATCTTGACGCCGCGCTCGACCAGGTCGTCGAGCACCGCGAGCGCGTAGCGGCGCACGTCCGCGATGGGCTTGTCGCCGTAGGGCGTGTGCGCCGTGTCGCCGATGTAGATGATGGACTCGCGCGGCAGGAGCGCGGCGACCGCGCGTGCCACGGTGAGGCCGCCGACGCCGGAGTCGAAGATCCCGATCGGCGCGTCGCTCATCCCGCCAGCCTACCGGCGGGCCCGCATGCGACCGGGGTCGGAGCCCGACGGCGCGGTCACAGCGACCGCCGCGCGTCCTCCTGCGCGACCAGCTCCGGCAGGTCCTTCAGCCGCCCAAGCCCCGCGAGCGGCTGCGCCATGCGCGCGTTGCCGCGGAGCCGCTCCCGGTTCCGGTCGAGGAACCACCAGTACCCGGCCGTGTACGGGCACGCCGTGGGGCCGACGCGCACCTTCGGATCGAACGGGCAGCCCCCGCAGTGGTCCGACATGCGGTCGATGTAGGCGCCCCCTCCCGCGTAGGGCTTGGTCGCCATGCGGCCGCCGTCCGCGTGCAGCGCCATCCCCACGACGTTCGCCGGCATGACCCACGGCGTGCCGTCGACGAACGAGTCGATGAACCAGTCGTTCATGGCCGCCGGGTCGTAGCCGCGCTGGAGGGCGAGGTTGCCGAGGATCATGAGCCGCTCGATGTGGTGCGCCCACCCGTGCGTGCGCACCTTGTCGACGACGTGCGACAGGCAGGCCGCCTCGATGCCCGACGCGTCGAGCTCCTGCAGCGCGGTCGGCACATCGCGGTGCGCGTCGAGCCGGTTCTGCGACGTGTAGTCGTCCTCGAAGGCCCAGTAGAGGTGCCAGACGTAGTCGCGCCAGCCCATGACCTGCCGCACGATGCCCTCGACGCTCTGGATGGGCGCCCGGCCCACCGCGTGCTCGGCCGTGATGCGCTCGATGACGTCCGCCGGATCCAGCACGCCCATGTTCATGGTCGCGCTCAGCAGCGAGTGCGCCATGGTCCAGTCGCCCGCGAGCGACGCGTCCTCGAACGGGCCGAAGTCGTTGAGGCGGCTCGCCACGAAGTCCTCGAGCGCGAGGCGCCCCTCCTCCGGCGTGACCGCGAAGCGCCGGGACCCGTCCTCGCCGACGAAGCGCATGAGCCCCTTCCGCTCCCACTCGTCGAGATCGGCGCGGACCTCGGCGTCGATCTCGTCCTCCTCCGGCCACCACGGCTCGGGCAGGCCGAGGCTCGCGGCGCCCTTCGGGGGGCGCTCCCTGTTGTCGTGGTCGTAGTTCCAGCGGCCGCCGACCGGGTCGTCGCCGTCCATGAGGATCCCCGTGCGGGCGCGCGACCACCGGTAGAAGTCCTCCATGACGAGGCGGTTCGACGTGCGGCCCGCCATCCACTCGGCGAACTCCTGCTCGCTCGTGACGAAGCCGCGGCTCGGCAGCACCTGCGCCCCGATCTCCGCGACGAGGCGCCGGAGCCCGCGGGACGTGGGGTCGATGACCTCGAGGTCGTCCCGGCCCTCCACGATCTCGCGGTAGTGGTCCACCTGGTGGAACTCGACCCGGTCACCGAGCGCCCGCGCGCGGTGACGGATGCCCGACAGGATGAGGTGCGCCTTCGCCCGGTGGTACGGCCTCCGCGCGAGCAGCCCCCGCGACTCGATGAGCAGCATCGGCCCGCCGTCGTCGAAGTGGTCGCCCAGCTGGTCGGCGAGGATCCATCGCGTGCGCTCCATGGCACGAACCTAGGCCCCGCCCCCGTCATCGTCCCGGTCCGTGCGCCACGCGGATCGGTCCGCCGGAGGGGCGCCGCCCTAGGCTGGGCTGCGTGACCCAGGCGACCTCCCTCCTCACCGACCGGTACGAGCTCACGATGCTCGACGCAGCGCTGAAGGCGGGCACCCACGACCGCCAGTGCGTCTTCGAGTGCTTCGCCCGTCGCCTGCCGAGCGGTCGCCGCTTCGGCGTCGTCGCCGGCACGGGACGCCTGCTGGAGCTCATCCGCGACTTCCGCTTCGGCGACGCCGAGCTCGAGTACCTCCGCTCCGAGCGCGTCGTCGGCGAGGAGGCGCTCGCCTGGCTCGCCGACTACCGGTTCCGCGGCCGCATCACGGGCTACCGCGAGGGCGAGGTGTACTTCCCCGGGTCGCCCCTGCTGACGGTCGAGGCCCCCTTCGCCGACGGCGTGATCCTCGAGACGCTCATCCTCAGCGTCCTCAACTACGACTCCGCGGTGGCCAGCGCCGCGGCCCGCATGGTGCAGGTCGCCGGCGGCCGCCCGCTCGCCGAGATGGGATCCCGCCGCACCGGCGAGCGCTCGGCCGTCGCCGCCGCGCGCGCCGCCTTCATCGCGGGCTTCAGCGCCACCTCGAACCTCGAGGCGGGCCGCACCTGGGGCGTCCCGACCATGGGCACCGCCGCCCACTCCTTCACGCTCCTCCACGACACGGAGGAGCAGGCGTTCCGGGCGCAGGTCGAGGCGCTCGGCGCCGGGACGACCCTCCTCGTCGACACGTACGACGTGAAGCAGGGCGTGGAGACCGCGGTCCGCGTCGCCGGTCCCGGGCTCGGCGCCGTCCGGCTCGACTCGGGCGACCTCCCGGTGCTCGTCGGCGAGGTGCGCGCGCAGCTCGACGCGCTGGGCGCCACGGGGACCCGGATCACCGTCACGAACGACCTCGACGAGCACGGCATCGCCGGGCTCGCCGCGTCGCCGGTCGACTCCTACGGCGTCGGGACCTCCCTCGTCACCGGATCCGGTGCCCCGGCCGCCGGCATGGTGTTCAAGCTCGTCGCGCATCGCGACGCGGTCGGCCAGGGCGAGTGGGTGGCCGTGGCCAAGCGCTCCACGGGCAAGCAGAGCCGCGGCGGTCTGAAGGGCGCGCTGCGCCGGCACGACGCCCGGGGCGTCGCCAGCTCGGAGCTCGTCACCGTCGGGCCGCACCCGCAGCCCCTCCCCGGCGACCGCGACCTCGTGGTCACGCTGGCGGAGGACGGCGAGCCGGATCCGCGCTGGCTCGCCCGCGAGGGCACCGCCGCGGCCCGGGAGCACCACGCCCGCGTCGTCCGCGACCTCCCGGCGCAGGCGTTCCGCCTCCGGGCCGGCGACCCGGCGATCCCGACCGCGGAGGGCCAGGCCGTCTGACGCGGAGCGCGCCGCCGACGGGTCCTACTCGGGCTTCATGTTCTCGTAGATGCGCTTGCAGTCGGGGCAGACCGGGAACTTCTCCGGGTCGCGGCCGGGCAGCCACTTCTTGCCGCAGAGGGCCTTCACGGGCTTCCCGCTGATCGCGGACTCGAGGATCTTGTCCTTCTTCACGTAGTGCGAGAAGCGCTCGTGATCACCGGGCTCGATCGTCTCCTGCTCGAGGAGCTCCTCGAGCTCGCGGTCGAGGGTGTCGGTGCCGCCGCCCTGCGCGGGACGACCGGGGTCCTGTTCGATGCTGAGGATGACCATGGCACCAGTCTACTTTTCCCCCGCGCCGGCACCGCGGCCGGGCCGGTGCCCGGGTCAGTGGCGCTGGGCGAAGGCTAGGAGCTCGGGTCCGCGCCGCTCGAACACGCGCCCCCCGCCGACGACGCCCGCGACGAGCATGGCGACGCCGATGCCGAGGCCCACGAGGAGCGACCAGACCGGGTACGCGCCTCCGTGCACGAGCCCCAGCCAGCCGAGCCAGACCGACGGCAGCGCGAGCACGACCGTGGCCAGGAACGTGAGCGTGGGGACGGTGGATCCGCCGGCGCCCACGGTCTGCGGCGCATGGAAGGGGCTGTCCCCCGGGCGCGACGCCGGATAGGGGAACCGCGCGGAGAAGAGGGAGGAGAGCCCCACGCCGATCAGCAGCACGCCGCCGCTGACACCGATGACGGAGGGCAGGACGGATCCGTCGCCGAAGCCCAGCGCGCTGAGCGGCGCGCCGATCGCGACCAGCGGGATGCCGATCCCGAGCACGGGGACGATGCGGCCGACGCGGTCCGCCACGCCGCGGATGCCCGACACGACGTGCAGCCAGACCGCGGTGTGGTCGTGCGCGGTGTCGTTGTGCACGCTCCAGCCGAGGAAGAGCGCCATCACCGGGAGCGGCACCAGCGCGAGCACGTGCGCGTCGACATCGACGATCACGAGCGGGATGAGCAGCACGAGCGGGAGCACCGGGATGAGCACGAGCGTGGCGCGGTAGCGCGGGTCGCGGATCCAGTAGGTGACGCTGCGAGCCGCCACGCCGCCGGCGGGCGAGGCCCCGAAGCGGCCGAACCAGCCGAGGCCGGTCTGGGCGCGGCCGCCACCCGTGCGGTCGGGAGCGGTGAGCGCCCAGGGCACCAGGCGGATCCAGGCGAGCGCGAGCAGCGCGGCCGAGGCGACGGCCACGAGGAGCATGCCGGCGGCGCCGCCCCCGTCGCCCGACACGGCGGCGGCCGGAGCCGCCCAGGCCGCGCCGAAGGGGGTCCAGGCGAGGACCCCGAGCGCATCGCGGGCGGGACGGAGCCCGTCGTCGAGGAGGTCGGCCTGGGCCAGGGCGACGACCGCGGGGACGAGCAGCACGGCCACGAGACCGGCGGCGAGACCCGTCGCCTCGCGGGCCCGACGCGTGCTGAGCAGGACGGAGGCGAGGACGGTGCTGATCCGAGCGACGAGCACGCACGTGACGACGGCGGCGACGGCCGCGAGCACGGCGACCAGGGCGGTGAGCGGATCGCGGGCCCAGGTGACGACGGTGGTCAGGGCCACGACGACGAGGACCGCCCCCGGGACGCTGACGACGGCCGCCGCGCCGAGCGCCAGGGCGAGGCGCCGGGGCTCGATGCCGTACGGGGCGAAGCGGCGCGGGTCCATCGCGTCCTCGGATCCGAGCACGAGCGGGACGACGAGCGACCCGAGGACCACGAGGGCGCCCCCGGCCATCACGACGTCCCGCGCGGACGCGACGTCGGCGTCGCGGAGACCGGCGAGCGCGCCGACGGCCAGCACCGTGACGAGGATCCCGTAGACGCCGGCGGCGACGAGTCCGAGGACCTGCCACGGGCTCCGGCGGAACGCGTTGGCGAGGAGGGCGAGCCTCAGTCGGAGAACGAGTGCAACCACGAGAACCCCTCCGCCGTGCGTCGACCGCCGGCGAGGGCGACGAAGCGCTCCTCGAGCGAGCGGCCCGCGCGGACCTCGTCCATGGTGCCCGACGCGAGCACGCGGCCGTTGACGATGATCGCGACGTGGTCGCAGATGCGCTGGATGAAGTCCATCCCGTGGCTCGACAGCACGACCGTGCCGCCGTGCGCCACGTAGTCCTGCAGGATCTCGACCACGTTGGCAGCCGACACCGGGTCGACCGACTCGAACGGCTCGTCGAGCACGAGCATGCGCGGCGAGTGGATCATGGCGCACGCGAGCGCGACCTTCTTGGTCATGCCCGCCGAGTAGTCGGTGACGAGCCGCCCGACGGCGTCCTCGAGGCCGAACGCCTGGATCAGGTCGGCGGACCGGCTGCGGATCTCCGCGTCGTCGAGCCCCCGCAGGGCGCCCGAGTAGTGCAGGAGCTGCGCGCCGGTGAGGCGGTCGAACAGACGCAGCCGGTCCGGCAGCACGCCGATGCTCCGCTTCGCCGTGAGCGGGTCGCGCCAGACGTCGATCCCATTGACCGTCACGGTGCCCGCGTCGGGCCGGAGGAGCCCCGTGACCATCGACATGGTCGTGGTCTTGCCGGCGCCGTTCGGGCCGACGATGCCGTAGAAGGACCCGGCGCGGACCGTGAGCGCGATGTCGTCGACGGCGACCTTCTCGTCGAAGCGCTTGGTGAGGCCGTCGATGACGAGCACGTCGTCGCCCAGCTCCGGCGCGGCGGCGCGGTCGCCGCGGACGGACGGCGTGAGGGCCGTCTCCGCGACTCCAGCGAGGCGAGGCGAACGCGGCGCGGTGAGGCTGTCCGTGCGGACGGTGACGGAGCGTGTGGGTGCGGGATCCGGGCGCGAGCCCGGGACGTCCTCATCGTCCGGGAAGGCCGTGGCGGCAGGCTCGGAGGCGGGGTCAGAGGCGGCGGCGGGCTCGACCGTGGGCGTCGGCTCGGGCTCGGATCCCACCTCCCTGAACGGCTCATCCGCTACGAGGTCGTCGTCGGCTCCGGCCTGGGTGCCTCCGGACGGGAGGTCCACCGGCGCGGACCCGGGCTCGATCGTCGCGCCCTCCTCCGTCGAGGGCTCGGTGTCAGCCTCGGCGTCCGCGGCGGGCGCGCCGGTGCTGTCGTCGTCCGCGTCGTCCACGACGGACGCGTCGGCCTCGACATCGATGTCGGCCGCGGCATCCTCAGCAGGGGCCGAGGCATCGGGCTCGGCATCCGCGGCCGCGTCATCCGTCGCGGGAGTGCCGTGATCCTCGGCGACGGCCTCCACGGTCGGCCCCGCCGACCGCTCGTCCGCCTCCGAGAACATGCCGCGGAGCTCCGCAAGGCCGTCCTGGTCCGTCTCCCCCGTCGCGCCCTGGTCCTCGACGGCTGCGTCCGGGCTCGACGTCGCCGCATCCGCAGCCGTGTCCGCATCCGCGGCCGTGCCCATGGCCACGCCCGCGTCGACGGCGTCGTCAGGGAGGCGCTCCGCGCTCCCGGCCGCGCGCTGCACGCGGGTGCGTCGGCGGACGCGCGGCGGCCGCGACGCCGTGGCCGCGCCCTCCCCGTCGCCGTCGGCCCGGGTGACCGGCGCCTGCGCGGCGGGTGCGGCGACGGGGGTCGTCTTCATGCGGGGCGGCGTCGGACCGACGACCACGGCGGGCGCGGTGCGCGGCGACGGCGCGGTGGCGCGACGTGGGACGCGCTGGCCCGGTCGCGGCGGACGGGGCACGGCAGCCGTTCCGGATGGGGCGTCGGTCTCCGCGCGCTCCCTGTTCCCGGCCGGCTCCTCCGCGGGGACGGCCGGAGCGCGATCGGCGTGATCCCGGGGCTCCGCACCG
Organism: Clavibacter michiganensis; assembly: GCF_002151125.1. Lineage (GTDB taxonomy): Bacteria > Actinomycetota > Actinomycetes > Actinomycetales > Microbacteriaceae > Clavibacter > Clavibacter michiganensis_C. The sequence goes on along the minus strand of NZ_MDJZ01000015.1, from coordinate 29,344 downwards.
GTGTCGGACGTGGCGTCGGGGGAGGTCGTCTCGTCGGGGGCGTCGGTCACGGCCCCACGTTAGCAAGGCAGTCCTCCGTGCCCGGTGCGCCGTCCTCGGAGGTCCGGGTACGCTCCCCCTCGGGCGACGTCGGCGGGACCGAGGGCACTCCGCCGAGGCATGTCCACATCACGAAAGGGACACGACCGCGCCCGCCATCCCGCCTATTTCCCCGCCTGCGGCCTACGATGGAGGAGGCATGACGGCGTGTCGAACAGGAAACCCGCGGGTGAAGTCCCGGCGAACCCTCGACGTCCGAGGGATCCCGGTCGCACTCGACACCCCGCATCGAACGGAGAACACATGACCACGCAGGTAGTCATCCTGGCGGCAGGCATGGGCAGCCGTCTCGGACGCAGCCTCCCCAAGCCCCTCACCGAGCTCAGCGACGGCCGCACCATCATGGGCCAGCAGTTCGACAACATCCGCTTCGGCCTCGGCGACGACGCCAAGGTCAGCATCGTCGTCGGCTACAAGCTCGACCACATCATCGACGCCTTCCCGGACGCCGACTACATCTACAACGAGCAGTACGACCAGACGAACACGTCGAAGAGCCTGCTCCGCGCCCTCCGCGCCTCCGGCCCCGGCGGCGTCCTCTGGATGAACGGCGACGTCGTCTTCGACCCGATGATCCTGCGCCGCGCCGCCGCCATGATCGCGCGCGACCAGTCATTCGTCACGGTCAACACCTCCCGCGTCTCCGACGAGGAGGTCAAGTACACGACGAGCCCCGAGGGCTACATCCGCGAGCTGTCGAAGACGGTGAAGGGCGGCCTCGGCGAGGCGGTCGGCATCAACTACGTGTCGCGCGCCGACAAGAGCGTGCTCATCCGCCAGCTCGCCCGCGTCGGCGACCAGGACTACTTCGAGCGTGGAATAGAGTTGGCGATCGAGCAGGACTCCCTGCTCGTCGAACCGGTAGACATCTCCGACCTGTACGCGGTCGAGGTCGACTTCGCGGAGGACCTCGAGAGGGCCAACCTCTTCGTCTAGACCGCCTCGGGGATGCTGATGCAGAGGATCCCCGCCGTGCCCGATGCCGCCCGCCCCGGTCGCGCGTCCCGCACCCCCGCGGCCCGCTACCGCCGCTCGCTGTGGCTCCTCACCACGCGCGACCTCAAGGTCCGCTACTCGACGAGCGCGCTCGGCTGGTTCTGGTCGATCCTCGACCCGCTCGTCATGTCGGGCATCTACTGGTTCGTCTTCACCGTCGTCTTCCAGCGCGACGTCGGCGCGGAGCCGTATATCGTCTTCCTGCTGGCGGCGCTCCTGCCGTGGATGTGGTTCACGGGGGCGACGAGCGACTTCACGAAGGCCTTCAGCTCCCAGGCGAAGCTCGTGCGCTCGACCCGGATCCCCCGCACGATCTGGGTGCTGCGGCTCGTGCTCGCGAAGGGCTTCGAGTTCGTCGCCAGCCTGCCCGTGCTCGCCGTCTTCGCGATCGTCGCGGGCGCGCGCCTCGACGTGCACGTGCTGCTGTTCCCGCTGGCCGTGCTCATCCAGTCGGCGCTCCTCCTCGGGATCGGGTTGATCATCTCGCCGCTCGTGGTCTTCTTCCGCGACCTCGAGCGCGCGGTGAAGCTCGTGCTGCGGTTCCTCTTCTACGCCTCCCCCATCGTGTACTCCTCGCGGGACCTGCCCGAGGAGCTGCACCCGTGGGCGGCGCTCAACCCCCTCACCGGCGTCTTCGGCCTGTACCGGTCGGCGTTCTTCCCCGCGGAGCTCGACTGGTACGCCGTCGGCGTGAGCGCGGCCATCTCCGCGGCCCTGGTCCTCATCGGCTCGCTCGTCTTCCGCCGCTCGCTGCCCGCCGTCCTGAAGGAGATCTGATGGGAGCCGCGCATCCGCAGCCAGGCGCACGGACGGTCCTCTCGGTAGAGGACGCCGGCATCCGCTTCCGCCGCAACCGCAAGTCCCGCCGGAGCTTCAAGGACCTCTTCGCCGGATCCGCGCGCCGCGCGCGGCCGGGCGAGTTCTGGGCGCTGCGCCACGTCTCGTTCGAGGTGCGCGAGGGCGAGGCGATCGGCGTGGTCGGCCGCAACGGCCAGGGGAAGTCGACGCTCCTCAAGCTCGTCGCCGAGGTGCTCATCGCGGACGAGGGGACCATCGGGGTCCACGCGGGGGTCGCGCCGCTCATCGAGATCACGGGCGGGTTCGTGAACGACCTCACGGTGCGCGACAACATCTACCTCACGGCGGGCCTCCACGGCATGTCCAAGGCCGAGATCGACGCGCGGTTCGACGAGATCATCGACTTCGCGGAGATCCCCGACTTCGTCGACACCCCGTACAAGCACCTCTCGAGCGGGATGAAGGTGCGCATCGCGTTCGCGGTGATCTCACGGCTCGACGAGCCGGTCCTCCTCGTCGACGAGGTGCTCGCCGTGGGCGACCGCGCGTTCCGGCAGAAGTGCTACGACCGGATCGAGGAGATGCTCGCGGAAGGGCGCACGCTCTTCTTCGTCTCGCACAACGAGCGCGACCTCCGACGGTTCTGCACGCGCGGCCTGTACCTCGACAAGGGCGCCCTCGTGCTCGACGGCCCGATCGGCCAGGTGCTGGACGCGTACGACGCAGACCACAACCCGCCGGCTCCGACCGTCCCGTAGGGCGGCGGGGCTCCCCTCCTCCCCACCACGGCCCTTCCACAGGCCCGCGACCCCGCACGTCGCACGCCGCACCTACCGTGCACGCATGCTGCGACCCGTCCCGCCCCTGCCCGCCCGTCCCGACCCCGAGCCCGCCTACCGCGTCCCCTGGCACTTCGACCGCACGCTGGAGAGGCCGCGCTTCGCGCTGGTCAACGTGGGCGACGAGGTCCTGCACGCCATCTCGCTGCACCTGCTCGGATCCGGCACCATGCTGTCGCGGGCGCCCGTCACCGTCCGCCCGGGCGAACGGCTGTCCACCACCATCCGCGGCGACGACCTCGCGCTCGACACGATCCTCGTGGTGCGCTGGTTCCGGCCGGACGGGGGCGAGTACCTGTGGCGGGTCAGCTTCTGACGGGAGTCGTGCCGCGCCGGTCGCGCTCCCGCTCGAGCCGGATCAGGTCGGCGGGCGAGTCCCCGTCGTCCTTCGGCAGCATGTCGGCGGTCAGGCCCGTCACGAGCAGCCCGGCGTCCACGTCGAGGCCGCTCGCGATCTTGATGATGTTGCGCAGGCTCGGGTTCCGCTGCCCGCGCTCGATCTTCCCGAGGGCGGTCCAGTGGATGCCGGAGAGCTCCGCGAGCGTCTCCTGGCTGATGCCGATTCGCTGGCGCTGCTCGCGCACCCGGGAGCCGAACTCGGCGGCGGCGTCGGAGACGGTGGATACCATGTCACATGCCTATCCGCCACATGGAGGAATGACCAGAGCGCGGGCGCCCCATGCGCATGTGCCCGTTCTTGTGCGGACACTCGCGACGCCGGGCGGGCATCCGGTGGACGACGAGGGGACGAACGACGCAGGTCCCCCGCGTAGGCTCGGAGCATGAAGGACGCTCCCGAGCTCGACCCGACCGTGGCCACCGGCATAGATCGTCTCCTGTCCGTGCAGCGCCCCGTCGTGCTCGCCCACATCCGCTCGATCCGCGCGCGCCACCCGGAGGCGTCGCCCGACCGGATCATCGCCATCCTCGAGAAGCGCTTCCTCGCCGCCGTCACCGCGGGTGGTGCCGCCGTCGGCGCCAGCGCGGTGATCCCGGGCGTCGGCACCGGCGTCTCCCTCGCGCTCACGGGCGTCGAGACGGCAGGCTTCCTCGAGGCGAGCGCCCTGTTCGCCCAGTCGATCACCGAGGTCCACGGCATCTCCGTCGAGGATCCGGCCCGCGCCCGCGCCCTGGTCATGACGATGATGCTCGGCGCCCCGGGAGCCCAGGTGATCCAGCAGTTCACGGGCCAGTTCTCCGGCCAGCCCGTCGACCGGAACGCGAACTGGGGGCGCGCCATCACGTCGGGCCTGCCCTCGTTCGCCATCGGCCCCGTCGCCGATCGCATCAAGCGCGCGTTCATCAAGCGCTTCGTGGTGAACCAGAGCGCGAGCGCCATCGGCCGCGCGGTGCCGTTCGGCATCGGCGCCGTCATCGGCGGCGCGGGCAACCGGATGCTCGGCGGCAAGATCGTGGCCAGCTCACGTCAGGCCTTCGGACCCGCCCCCGCCGGGTTCCCCGACGAGCTGGCGGTGCCGCAGCGCAAGCCCCGCGTCATCCGCGTCGCCGAGAAGAAGGCCGCGAAGGGCTGACCCCTCCGTCGGGCACCGCCTCGACGCGGTGCCCTCGGGAGGCTCAGGACTCCTCGTCCTCGTCGTCCACCTGGTCGTCGGTCGGCGTCGCGGCCTCGCCGTCCCGGGCGTGGAGCGCCGCGTGGCGGTCCCACTCCCCCATCAGGTGCTCGACGGCCCCGTGGAAGCGCGCGGTCGCGGCACCGGGGGACGTGTCGCCGAAGTAGTGCCGGACCCACGCCGCGAGCCGGCGGTCCGCCGCGGCGTCGTGCTGCAGCGCGTCGAGCCGGGCGACGATGTCCTGCGCGTCGTCCGCGGTCAGCCACTCGCAGTCGGACAGGTAGCCGTCGGTGTCGATCTGCGCCTCGGGGCGCACGGGGCGCGTCACCATGAGCGGACGCCCGGCCGCGAGGCGGTCGTAGACCATCGCGGAGATGTCGACGATGGCGAGGTCCGCGGCGGACAGCTGCCAGGCGAGCTCCCGTGAGCGGTCGACGACGTGCTGGGCCGCCGGGTCCTGCGCGTTCGCCCGCTCGAGCATGGCGGCGATCTCGCGGTTCGCGCGCGCGTACTCGGGATCGACGACGCCGGATCGCGGGTGCGGACGGTAGACGATGCGGTGCCGGCCGGTCGCGATGAGGTCGCGGACGAGCGCCACCCCGTGCGACGCGATGGACCCGTACGCGGCCGCGGCGCGGTCGCCCTCCCAGGTGGGGGCGTAGAGCACGACGGTGCGGTCGTCGGGTGCGTACGGCAGCTCCCCGGAGTAGTGGTCCGCCTGCGGGCGGCCGATGGGGATCGCGCGACGGTCGAGGTCGTAGTCCCACAGCACCTTGCCGAGCCGGGCCCGGGCGGCGTCGCCGGCGATGAGGCTGTAGTCGTACGCCTTGAACTGGTTGGTGGTCATGTACATCTTGTCGGACTCGCCGTGGTTGACGAAGACGTGCCAGCGGCGCCCGTACCGCATCATCTGGAAGTTGCGGGTGTTCTGGTTGACGTAGAGCACGATGCGGATGTCCTGCTCGCCGATGACCCGCTCGAGGTCCGCCACGCGGCGCACGTACTCGACCGGCAGGGGGCTCTCGTCGAGGAGCGCGTTCGCCCCGCTCGGGTGGCGGCTGAGGATGACGACCGGGTGCGTGCGTGCCAGCTCGACGAGAGGGCGGTACCACTGCCGGATCTGGTACATGTTCACGGCGGAGTCGGCGAAGTACACGGCGATGCGGTACTCGCCCTGCGGCGACGGGGCGCGGAGCGCGAGCTTGCGCTGCAGGTTCCCGCGCGCTCGGCGCTGCTGGATCAGCGATCGGACAGCGCGCACGCCGAGGCGAGCGTCGTTCAGGAGACCCATGCGTCCACCGTAGCCAGCGTTCCACGCCCCTCCCGACGAGCCCCGGTCGGGGGCGCGGAACGGTGTGCGATCGTGACCGAGCGGGTGGGGGTCACGATCAGATGACGGGCGGCCTGCCCGCGCGCGCCATGCGGACGACGGTGCTCCACGACATCGGACGGCGCGGTCCTGGCGAGGTGGTCCAGCCCTCCCGCCAGCCGCGCAGCCAGGTGCCGATGCCGTCCCTGTTACGGACGCTGCGGAGCAGCTGCACGGCGGTCCACGACCCGACGTACACGGGCACGAGCGGCAGGGGCAGGTTGCGCCGGGCGAGCCACACGCGGTTGCGCGCGTTGAGGCGGTGGTACTCCGCGTGGCGAGTGGGGGCGACGGCGGGGTGGTGGGCGACGAGGTCGCCCGCGTACCAGGCGCGCATGCCCTGGTCCCAGATCCGCCAGGCCAGCTCGATCCCCTCGTGGGCGTAGAAGAACTCCCCCGCCCACCCGTCGGCCCGTTCGAACGCGTCCCGGCGGACGACGACGGCGCCCTCCAGCACGGACATCACCGCGCTGGGACGCGCGGGATCGCCCTTCCGGATGCGCGGGATCCAGCGCCGCGGCGTGACGGCGCCCGTGGGGTCGACGATCCGCGGCTGGACGAGCGCCACGTCGGCGGCGCGGCGCATCAGCTCGAGGCAGTCCGCCAGGAAGGTCGCGCTCGGCACGGTCTCGTCGTCGTCGAGGAAGAACAGCGTGTCGCCTGCCACGAGCGGGACGCCGGCGTTGCGGCCCGCGGGGATGCCCAGGTTCTCCGGGAGGTGCAGCGCGCGGATCCCGTCGGGCAGGCCCACGGGATCCCAGCCGTTGCCGACCACGACCACGTCCGTCGTCACGTCCTCTTGGCGCAGCACGGAGGCGATCGAGGCCGCGAGCCCGGCGGGCCGACGGCCCTGGCTGAGGATGACCACGCCGACGCGCGGCACGCTCCCCGTCACGCGGAGGTCAGCCGACGCGAGGTGACGATCATGACGAAGTGCCCGACCAGCGCGAGGAGGGCGAGGGGCACGAGCGCGACCAGGAGCACCCGGTCGGTCGCCGGCTGGCCGGCCACGAGGCCGACGACCGCGACCGCGAACACGACGATCGTGAGCTCGACCGAGTGGAACATGCGGTGGAACGGGAGGAAGCGCACCGCCCGCCGCGCGAACGCGATGAGGGAGTGCTGCGATGCGACCGTGCTCGCGCCGACCGGCGCCTTGGGCAGATCGGCCGACGCGCGGGCCACGCGCACCATGTCGTTGAGCGCCTTGTTGAGCACGATGACGAGCGCCAGGGCGAACGCCAGGGTCGTCCACGGGAGGTCGCCCGGCGCCTCGAACGGGTACGCGGCCGCGCGGATCCCGAGGGCGAGCGCGATCAGCGTCTCGGTCGAGTAGTGCCCCACCGCGTCGAGGAAGTGGCCGACCGGCGACGACGTGCGGCGCCAGCGCGCGACCTCGCCGTCGCAGCAGTCCACCAGCATCTGCAGCTGTCCGAGCACCAGCGCGAGCGCCGCCCCGCCGATGCCGGGGATGAGGAGCGCGGCGGCGGCGGCCCAGCCCGTGAGGATCATGACGACCGTGACGCCGTTCGCGCTGATCCTCGTGCGCAGCAGCAGCCAGGTGAGGTACGGCGAGAGGTCGCGGAGGTACAGGTGCGCCGTCCAGTGCTCGGCGTTCGCCCGCAGGCGCACCTCCGGCGGCTGCGTGACCCGCCGCAGCTCCGCGATGGAGGAGGGCAGGCCGCGGTCGCCGGTGCCGGGAGCCGCGCTCATCGGCCCGTGTGCCCGTCGAGGTCGTCGGTGAGCTCGAGGAACCCGAGGACGAAGCCGGTGCCCCAGCTGAAGTGGATGGACGGGAGGACGGCCGCGAAGCGGAGCATCGTCGCGGCCCCGTCGCGGGAGGCGACCGACACGGTGCTCACCAGCACGAAGCCGGCGTAGACGCCCGGCACCACGAACGCGCCGACGAGGCGACGCAGTCCCGGCATGCCCAGGGCCGCGCCGACGAGGCCCGCGGTGCCGAGGACGAGCCCCGCGGCCACCCCGGCGACCGCGACCGGCGGCACGAAGTACCGCACGGAGTTCTGCCGCGTGTAGCGGCGCGCGAGCTCCCCGCGCCAGAGGCCGGTCGCGAAGAACTGGCGGACGAGCGAGCGCAGGGTGGAGCGCGGACGGTAGGTGACCTTCATCCGCGGCGTGAACCAGACCAGTCCGCCGCTCTGCCGCAGCCGTCGGTTCAGCTCCCAGTCCTGGCCGCGACGCACGCCCTCGTCGAAGAGCCCGACCTCCACGAGCCGCTCGCGACGGAACGCGCCGAGGTAGGCGGTCTCCGCGGGACCCTCCTTGCCGCCGACGTGGTGCGCGGTGCCCCCGAGCCCGACGCGTGCGCCGTAGGCGCGGGCGACCGCTTTCTCGAAGGGCGTGCGCCCCTCGGCGGACATCAGCCCGCCGACGTTGTCCGCACCCGTGGCCTGCAGCGTCTCCACGGCGATGCGCGTGTAGTCGCGCGGGAGGAGCGAATGGGCGTCGACGCGGATCACCACGGGGTGGCGTGTGGCGCGGATGGCGGCGTTGAGGCCACCCGGCGTGGATCCCGTGGGGTTGTCGACGCTGGTGATCCTCGGATCCGCCCGTGCCATCTCGCGGACGACCTCGGTCGTGCCGTCGGTGCTCGGACCGAGCGCGAGGACGACCTCGAAGTCGCCGGCGTAGTCCTGCCGCATCATGCTCTCGACGGCCGCGCGGACGTGAGCAGCCTCGTTGAGGATCGGCATGACGTACGAGACGGCGGGCAGATCGCCGGGGCTGCCTGCGGCCGAGTCGCGTCGCGGGTGGTGCGCCATCTGAGCCGATCTCTTGAGGGAGGTGCGGCCGGGGCCTGTCGGGGCCGAGCCTCGCAGGAGTTTACCAGCCTCCCCGTCGGCCTCCGCCCGGGGGCAGACGGAGAGGGGCGGACCGGCATCCGCCGGTCCGCCCCTCTCCGTGTCGCCGGCTACTGCTGGAGCGTGCCGAGCTTCACGTCGACCTGCTGCTTCTGCCCGCTGCGGATCACGGTGAGCTCCACGTCGCTGCCGCCCGCCAGGGCACGCACCTGCGCCGTGAGGTCGCTCGCCTTGCTGATCGGGATGCTGCCGAACGCCGTCACGATGTCGCCCTGCCGCAGGCCGGCCTCGGCAGCCGCGCCGCCGCTCTGCACCTCGGCGATGAACGCGCCGCCGACCGGGGTCGAGGAGTCGCCGGCGGCGACGTCGCGGACGCTCGCCCCGAGGAGACCGTGGGATGCGCTGCCGTTCTGGATGATCTCCTGGCCCACGCGCTCGGCCAGGTTCGACGGGATGGCAAAGCCGACGCCGATGCTGCCCGCGGTGGAGCTCGTCCCGCCAGCGTTCGCGATGGCGACGTTGACGCCGATGAGCTTGCCGTCGCCGTCGAGGAGCGCACCGCCCGAGTTGCCGGGGTTGATGGCGGCGTCGGTCTGGATGACCGCGAGGTTGATGGTGGCGGCCCCCTGACCGCCCTGGGCGCCGGATCCGCCCTGGCCGCCGGATCCGCCCTCGCCCTCGTTGCCGAACGGCCAGAAGTTGAACGGCGTCTCGTCGCTCTGGCTGCCGTCGCCCGGGGTCTGCGGCGCGGCCGAGGAGGCGACCTGGATGCTCCGGTCGAGTGCGCTGACGATCCCGTCGGTGACGGTGCCGGAGAGCCCGAGAGGGGCTCCGATGGCGATGGCCGTGTCGCCGACGTTGAGCTTCGACGAGTCGGCGAACTCGATGGGGGTGAGCCCGCTGGCGTCGTCCAGCTTGATCACCGCGAGGTCGACGACGGGATCCGTGCCGACGAGCGTCGCCGTGTAGAGCGCGCCGTCCGCGGTCTTGACCTGGATGGTGGCGTCGCCGGTCTGGCCGTCGAGGGTCACCACGTGCGTGTTCGTGAGGATGTAGCCGTCGCTGGAGAGGACGACTCCGGAGCCGGTGCCCCCGGCCTGGCCGCCGGCCACGTCGATGGTCACGACGGAGCCGGAGACCTTCGCGGCGACCGCGGTGATGGGGGTCGCGTCGTCGGGGTCGTTGACGGTGATGTTCGCGGGCGACTGGCTGACCGACTCGGTCGACGCGTCGTCGTGGGCGATGGCCCACGTGGTGAGCCCGCCCGCCGCTCCGCCGATGAGGGCCCCGACGGCCAGCATGGCGACGAGGGGCAGGGCCTTGTTCGGCTTCCTCTTGGGAGGAGCGGTCGTCGTGCTGCCGAGCGGCTGGGTCCCGTCGGTGCCATCGACGGGCGCGGTCGAGGAGCGATCCGCCATCGGATCCGTCCCGTAGGCGACGGTGTCGCGCTGGTCCTCGCCCGTCGGCGCGGGATGCGATGCGGCTGCGGGGCCCGCCGGGGCCGGCCAGGCGGATCCGCCGTCAGAAGGCTGAGGGGCGGGGGACGATGACGCACCCGCCGAGGAGCCGTCCGAACGGCCGTCGACCTCGCGGCCGCCCTCGTGCTCGTCTTCGCCGTGGCTTCTGTCCGTCATCGGTGGTGCTCCTCTCAGGTGGTGCCAGCATTCCGGGCGAGTCTGAGCGTTCTCTATGGCTGCCCTGAGACCGCGCCGCCGGAGATCCGACCGCGTCCGCGAGCAGCCTGCTCGGCACTCATCCGCACGGCGCGCATGCTGGCTAGAGCGTACGCGGCCGGGACACGCGCCGGAGGCCCGTCACCGCCTGTGACACCGCGTCGTCCCGCCGCCGATCTCGGCCCCGGCTGGCGTCAGCACCCCGGCCCGGCGTCCCGTGTCCCGCACGCCCCGCCGACCAGGACCGTGGAGCCCTGCACGACGTGGATAGTCACCGGCCCGACCTGGACAGGGAGCGTGCCTGCGATCTGCTGCCACCCACCGCCGTCGAACCGGTAGCTGGGCGAGTACGCGATGGTCAACGTCACCTGCTGATCCCCCACCGTCCCATACACGTGACTCGTGTCCGTCGCAGTGAAGTCCTGCTGCCCCAACGCCTTCCACGACGCCCCCGGACCCTGGACCGTCGTGCTGGTCCCGTCACCGTGATCCCACGTGAACGACACCGGCACGAACCGCACCTGCGCCGGCCGACCCAACAACGTCCCGTCCACCACCTGCTCGGTCGCGTCCGTGAACAGGTTCACCGGAGCGCCCAAGATCCCCCACCCGGACGGCTGCGACCGGATTGACGCATCCCGCGGCACGAACTGCGCCACATCCTGCAAGCCCACCCCCGGAGCGGCCGGCGTCACCGGGGCAGGATCCGCGGGCTTGGTGGGAGCCTTCGCGGGCGGCAGGAACGCGTGCGCCCCATCCAGACACGCCCCCACCCCCGGTCGACACGGGACATCCACATCGGCCGCCCATCGACCCCTCACCACCGGCGGCGGCGGCCTATGGGGCAGGACCGCATCGGACGCACTGGGCGCTTCCTTAGCCGCCCCCATCGGACGCGAAGCCGAATCTCCACCTCGGTCTTTATCGCTGCGTGAGCTGAGCTCGACGGCATTGCCGAGTATGCGACCCGACGCGCACTGGCCACCGCTGGGCATGAGCGCCCCACATGATCTTGTCTCCGCGAGAGCTGAACTGACAGGAAGCGCTACCGCGGCGACCGTCAGCGACGCCGCAACCGCAATCCTCATCCGCACGCCTTCACCTCGTCATTGCGGACCGCATCGCTGATTCGCCATGCGCCTTCATCAATCGTGATCGCCTTGAGCTGCATGGATATGAAGGGATCTCGTGCAGGCGTGATGTCGTTTCCATTGCTGTCGCGGACGCGCGATCCCGTCACATCCAGACAGGCCTGGGCCACCATGTACGAATTCCCCTCGGTGTCGGTGCCTTGATCCGTCACCGCAAAATTTGAATACGTGTACTTGCCTATGACATGGGTTCCTTGCCGTTTGGCATCGTCAATCTCGGAGACGCTCTCGGCGAGGAGATCACCGGTCAACAGCGGCTTGAGTTCGTCCTCTGAGATCGAGTCCAGAGCGAGGGATACGTAAGCCGCGTACTCCTCCTGGAATGTACGGGCGTCTTGATCGGACTGCGACTGCGTCGGCGCGACAGAGGGCACGGTCGGCTGATCGGTGCAGCCGCAAAGGACAAATGCCACCGACAAGCCGACCACCACAGTGGCGGCGCCCGCCTTTTCCCGACGCTTCCCGCGCGTGATGAATGGCATATGTTCCTCATAGTCGTTCGAATCGACGCTTATGGCCCGCTCTCGGCGGACTGCAGCGAGTGACGGCAACATAGAGCAAGGAGCAGACGGGGGGTACGGGCATCTCCACACCTCGCCGGGGTCTGGTCCGGCAAGCGAGTCGACGAGCCGTACAGGAGCGGGATGATGGGCGCATGACGATTCCCGGCGCCTGGGTGCGCGCGGCCCGAGGGGCCATGCTGCTGACGCCGGACGGGACGCCCGGCACCACCGTGTTCGCGGAGATGAGCGCGCTCGCCGCGGCGACCGGGGCGATCAACCTCGGGCAGGGGTTCCCGGACGAGGACGGGCCGCCCGAGGTGCTCGAGGCGGCGCGGTCCGCGATCTCCGCCGGCATGAACCAGTACCCGCCGGGTCGCGGGACGCCGGAGCTGCGGGAGGCGATCGCCGCCCACCAGGCGCGCTTCTACGGCCTCGCGGCGGATCCGGACACGGAGGTGCTCGTCACCGCGGGCGCGACCGAGGCGATCGCGGCGACGCTGCTCGCGCTCCTCGAGGAGGGCGACGAGGTCGTGACCCTCGAGCCGTTCTACGACGCGTACGGGGCGCTCATCTCGCTCGCCCGCGGTATCCACCGCACCGTGCCGCTGCGTGCCCCCGACTTCCAGCCGCGGCTCGACGACCTCCGCCGGGTGATCACGGACCGCACCCGCGTGATCCTCCTCAACGACCCGCACAACCCGACGGGCACGGTGCTCAGCCGCGAGGTGCGGGAGCTCGTCGTGGAGCTCGCGGTCGCGCACGACGCCGTCATCGTCACCGACGAGGTCTACGAGCACCTCGTCTTCGACGCGCCCCACGTGCCCATCGCGACGCTCGCGGGCGCGCGGGAGCGCACGGTGACCATCTCCTCGGGCGGCAAGACGTTCCGCACCACGGGGTGGAAGGTCGGCTGGCTGACCGCCCCGGCACCGCTGGTGTCGGCGATCCTCGCGGTGAAGCAGTTCCTGACCTTCGTGAACGGGGCCCCGTTCCAGCCCGCCATCGCGACGGGACTCGCGCTGCCCGACGCGGCGTACGACGGCATCGCCGACGACCTCCGGCACAAGCGCGACGTCCTCGCGGCAGGGCTCACGGCCGCGGGCTTCCGGATCCACCTCCCGGCGGCCGGGTACTTCGTCGTCGCGGACGCGGCCCCGCTCGGCTTCCCCGACGCCCGGGAGCTGTGCCTGCGCCTCCCGGAGCTGGCCGGCGTCGTCGGCGTGCCGCTGTCCGCCTTCTGCCACGCGCCGCTCGCCGCGGAGCACGCGTCGCTGGTGCGGTTCGCGTTCTGCAAGCGGATCGACGTGCTCGAGGAGGCGGTCAGGCGGCTCGGCGCCCTCGCGGGCGGGACCGCCTGAGCCGGCACCCTGGTACCACCGCGACCGTCGGGCGGGGGCCGGAGGGGGGACGCAGCGACGCGGGCGCCGCCCCTAGCGTTGATCCCGCGGGCGCTGGGCCCGCGCAACCACCCTGAGGAGGCAGCGCGCATGATCGTCGCTGAGAACCTGACCAAGCGCTACGGCGCGAAGACCGCCGTGGACGGCGTGAGCTTCACCGTCCAGCCGGGCATGGTGACCGGATTCCTCGGTCCGAACGGCGCCGGCAAGTCCACCACGATGCGCATGATCGTCGGGCTCGACAGCCCCACCTCCGGCTCGGTGACCGTCAACGGCCACCGCTACCGCGACCTCAGGGCCCCGCTCCACGAGGTCGGCGCCCTGCTCGACGCCAAGGCCGTGCACACCGGCCGCAGCGCCTACAACCACCTGCTCGCGATGGCGGCGACGCACGGGATCCCGCGCTCGCGCGTCAACGAGGTCATCGAGATGACCGGGCTGCAGCCCGTCGCCAAGAAGCGCGTGGGCGGCTTCTCCCTCGGCATGGGGCAGCGCCTCGGCATCGCCGTCGCGCTCCTCGGAGACCCGCGGACGCTGATCCTCGACGAGCCCGTCAACGGCCTCGACCCCGAGGGCGTCATGTGGGTGCGCAACATCACGCGCTACCTGGCCGGCCAGGGCCGCACGGTGCTCCTCTCCTCGCACCTCATGAGCGAGATGGCGCAGACCGCCGACCACCTCATCGTCCTCGGGCGCGGCCGCGTGCTCGCCGACGCGCCCGTCGCGGCGGTCGTCGCCGGGGCCACGAGCGCCCTCGTCCGCGTCCGCTCCCCGCACGCCGACCGTCTCGGCCAGGCGGTGGCCCGGCCGGAGGTCGTGGTCACGAGCGTCGAGCGCGACGTCATCGAGATCACCGGCCTCACGGCCGCGCAGGTCGGCGACGCCGCGATGTCCGCCGGGGTCGTGCTGCACGAGCTCACGCCCGTCACCGCGTCCCTCGAGGACGCCTACCTGTCGCTCACGCAGGGCGACGTCGAGTACCACAGCGCCGCAGTCGGCACGACCGAGCAGGAGACCGCACGATGACCACCACGACCTACGCGCCCGCACCGGTCACCACCGGCCGGCCCACGCTCGCCCGCCTCATGCGGTCCGAGTGGATCAAGCTCCGCACGCTGCGCTCCACCGTCTGGTGCTTCGCGCTCGTCTTCCTCCTCCTCGCCGGCTTCTCCGCGCTGTTCACGCCCTTCGTCGTGGACCAGCTCCGGGACCAGCTGTCGCTCCCCGGCGTGCCCGCCTCGGACCTGCTCGTCTCGGTGGGCCTCAGCGGCGTGACGCTGTCGATGCTCGTGGCCGGCGTGCTCGGCGTGCTGGTCGTCAGCGGCGAGTACTCGACCGGCATGATCCGCTCGTCCTTCAGCGCCGCTCCCCGCCGTCTCGGCGTGATCGCGGCCAAGGCGATCGTCTACACGGTCGTGACCTTCGTCGTGACCGCCATCGCGGTGGCCGCCGCGCTCCTGATCGCCCGCGCGTACTTCGCGTCCGCCGGCGCCGAGGTGGACGTGCTGGACGGCGACTTCCTGCTCGCCGCGCTCGGCGGCGTGCTCTTCGTGGTGCTCATCGGCCTGATGGGCTTCGGGTTCGGCCTGCTGCTGCGCAACGGCGCGGCGGGGATCGGCGCCCTCGTCGGCCTCGTGCTCGTCGTGCCCATCGTCGGCCAGCTGCTCGGCGGCGTCCTCGACTGGGTCGCGGACCTCGCACCGTACTTCCCGTTGAGCGCCGGCAACCGCCTCTACGGCATGGCCACCGGCGCCCCCGGAGAGCTGGAGTACTGGCAGGCGCTGCTCGTCATGCTCGGCTGGGTCGCCGTCATCCTCGTGCCCGCGACGATCCTCGCCCGCAAGCGGGACGCCTGATCGACGCGGAGCGGCGGGCGCCGTCGGGCGCGGCGGACACCGCCGCGCCCGACGGCGTCCGCCTGCCCACCCCGCCCGGCGCGTTCCGCGGCTGGATGGCGCGGCACCCGCGGGTGGTCGACGGCATCATCGCGTTCCTCTACACCTGGGCGGCCATCGCCGCGGGCGCCGTCAGCGGGAGCAGGTCGGGGCTGCCCGCGGCGGGCGTCGTGCTGGTGGTGCTGGCCGTGCTCACGGGCGCCGCCCTGATGCTGCGCCGTGTCCGGCCCGTCACCGTGCTGGCCGTGAGCGGCGCCTGTGCCGCGGCGAGCGCCCTCATCACCGGCACCTTCGACTTCGGCGCCATGCCGCTGGCGCTGTACGCGGTCGCCGTCCACGGATCGTCGCGGCGCGCGTGGATCGGGCTCGGCGGCGCATCGCTCCTCGCCGGGGTCGTCGTGCCCCTGACGGTGGGCAGCGGCCCGCTCGACCTCACCGCCACGTCGGTGCTGGTCATCAACCTCATCCCCATGCTCATCGCGACGCTCATCGGCACGAACGTGGGCGGCCGCAAGCGCTACGTCGAGGCGCTGCGCGACCTCGCGGTGCAGCTCGCCCGCGAGCGGGACCAGCAGGCGCGGCTCGCCACGGCGGCGGAGCGCACCCGGATCGCGCGGGAGATCCACGACATCGTCGCCCACGGGATCACCGTCATGGTCACGCTCGCCGACGGCGCGGCCGCGACCGCCGTCGCCCGGCCGGAGCTGGCGCGCGACGCGATGCGCGAGGTCGCCGAGACCGGCCGCACCTCCCTCTCCGAGATGCGCCGCATGCTGGGCGTCCTCGCGGAGGAGCCCGACGCGGCCGACGCCGCGGCGCCGTCGCTCCGCGCGCCACAGCCCGGGCACGCCGACCTCGCCGCCCTCGTCGACTCGTTCCGCTCGACCGGCCTCCCCGTGCGCTTCACGAGCACGGGCACGCCCCCCGACGACCCGGGACGCCAGCTCACGGTCTTCCGCGTCGTGCAGGAGTCGCTGACCAACGTGCTCCGGTACGCGCCCAACGCCGACCGGGTCGAGGTGCGGGTCGACCACCGACCCGACGAGATCACCGTCGAGGTCACGGACGACGACCTCACGGGGCCCGTCGTCCCAGCCGTCCCCGGCAGCGGGCGCGGCCTGCTCGGCGTCGCGGAGCGCATGGCCGTCTACGGCGGCGCCGCGACGGCCGGACGGCGGGAGACCGGCGGCTGGCGCGTGCTCGCGACCATGCCCAGCGGGCTCCACGACGTCCGTCCCGGCGACGCGCCCCGGACCCTCGAGCCCACCGATCCCCGCCCCCGCGTCCAGGAGGACCGATGACCGACAGCAGCTCCCCCGTCCGCGTGCTCATCGTGGACGACCAGGCGCTCGTGCGCATGGGCTTCCGCATGGTGCTCGACGCCGAGCCCGGGATCGAGGTGGTCGGCGAGGCCGCCGACGGCCGCGCGGCCGTGGAGCGCACGGGCGAGCTCGCCCCCGACATCGTGCTGATGGACGTGCGGATGCCCGGCATGGACGGGATCGAGGCCACCGCCGAGATCGTGGCCCGCCACCCGGCGACGCGCGTCATCGTCCTCACGACCTTCGACCTCGACGAGTACGCGTTCGCCGGGCTCCGCGCCGGCGGGAGCGGCTTCCTCGTGAAGGACACGCGACCCGAGCACCTGATGGAGGCGATCCGCGCGGTGGCCGACGGCGACGCCGCCATCTCGCCCCGGGTGACGCGGCGCATGATCGAGCTGCTCGGACCCGCGATGCCGGCGACGGGCGGCGCCGACGGCACCGGCGAGGGCGCCGCGGATCCGCGCCTGCGCCCCCTGACCGCCCGTGAGCTGGAGGTGCTGACGGCGCTGGCCGAGGGGCTCACGAACCAGGAGATCGCCGGCCGGCTGTACCTGTCGGAGTCGACCGTGAAGACGCACGTCGGCCGGGTGCTCGCGAAGCTCGAGGTGCGGGACCGCGTGCAGGCGGTGATCCTCGCGTACGACTGCGGGCTCGTGCGTCCCGGTGCCTGACGCCCGGCCCTCGGGGTCGCCCGCGCCCTGCGCGGCAGGAGAGGATGGATGCCCCGGCCGCACGCCGGGACGACCCCCAGGAGCGCGATGACCACCACCGCCGCGGACGCCGACGCCGACGCCGACGCCCCGCGCATCCTGCCCGCCGCGCGTCGGGCCGCCGACCCGCCCGCGGGCGACCCGGGTGCCGGCACGAGCACGGGATCCGACACGAGCCTGCTCGAGCGCGCGTCGACGCCGCCCGTGTGGAGCTGCGTGGTCTGGAACGACCCCGTCAACCTGATGACGTACGTCTCCTACGTCTTCCGCAGCTACTTCGGCTTCACCCGGGAGCGCGCCGACGAGCTGATGCTCCGCGTGCACGAGGACGGGCGGGCGGTCGTCGCGACGGGGATCCGCGAGGAGATCGAGCGGCACGTGCTCGCCATGCACGGCTTCGGCCTCTGGGCCACGCTCGAGCGGGTGGACGCGTGAGGGCCTTCCGCGCGCGCCCGGACGGCACGGTCGCCGCGCACCTCGAGCCGCACGAGGTCGCCATGCTGCGCGGGCTCCTCGACGAGCTCCGCGGGATCCTCGCCGAGGGCACGACGACCGGCGGCGCCGCGGACGGCGCCGCGCCCTCCCCCGTCGCCGCCCGCCTGCTGCCCGACGCCTACCCGGACGACGCCGAGGCCTCCGCCGAGTTCCGGCGGTTCACGGCGTCCGACCTCAGCGAGGCCAAGGCCGCGAACGCGACGACGGTCGAGGCGACGCTGGCGGAGGCCGACGCGCGCGGCGCGGGACGACGCGGGCTGCTCGTCGTGCTGGACCCGACGGGCGCGCAGGCCTGGCTCCGGACGCTCAACGACCTCCGGCTGGCGATCTCGGTGCCGCTGCGCATCGACGAGGCCGACGGCTGGCGCGAGCGCGCCCCCCGCGAGAGCGCGAGCCTCTACGACTGGCTGACCTTCGCGCAGGGCTCGCTCATCGAGGCCGTCGACCGCTGAGCGTCCGCCCGGCACCGGGCGCACCGGCTCCGCGCCGGGCTCCGGCGAGCATGATGGAGGGGACCCGCGGATCAGCCGGCCCGACGGGTCCCGTCCGCAGGAGAGGAGCAGCATGCGCGTCGTCGTCATCGGAGCGACCGGGAACCTCGGGACCGGGGTGCTGCGGCGCCTCCACGCCGCGGGAGCCGAGATCGTGGGCGTCGCCCGGCGCATGCCCGACGCCTCCCTCGAGCCGTACTCCGGCGTCACGTGGCGGCTCGCCGACATCGGCGCGGAGGGCGCCGTGTCCGGTCTCGCGGCGACCATGCGCGGCGCCGACGCCGTGATCCACCTCGGCTGGGCCCTGCAGCCGAACCACCGCGAGCGCGTGATGCACCGCACCAACGTCATCGGCACGGCCCACGTGCTGGAGGCCGTCGCGCAGGCGGGCGTGCCGCAGGCCGTCGTCGCCTCGTCGGTGGGCGCGTACAGCGCCGCGGCCAAGGACCGGCCGCGCGACGAGAGCTGGCCGACGGGCGGGATCCACACCTCCCACTACTCCCGGCACAAGGCCGAGAACGAGCGCGCCATGGACGCCTTCGAGGCCGCCCACCCCGAGGTCGTGGTGACGCGCATGCGGCCGGGGCTCGTGATGCACGACGAGGCCGCGGCCGAGATCGCCGGGCTCTTCCTCGGGCGGTGGATCCCCACGCGCTGGCTCGGCCTGGCCACGCGCACCCCGGTGCTGCCGCTCCCCCGCGAGCTCGTGTCGCAGGTGGTGCACAACGAGGACGTCGCCGACGCGTTCTGGCGCGCGGTCGAGCGGCGGGCGCCCGGCGCGTTCAACGTCGCCGCGGATCCGGTGGTGGATCCCGCGCTCGTCGGCCGCCTGCTCGACGCGCGCGTCGTGACCGTGCCGCTGCCGGCGCTCCGGGCGCTCGTCGCCGGCAGCTGGCGGCTCCGCGTGCAGCGCACGGATCCGGGATGGATCGACATCGCCGCGAACGTGCCCGTCATGTCGACCGCGCGGGCCCGCGACGTGCTGGGCTGGGTCCCGACGCACTCCGCGGAGGACGTGCTGACCGAGTTCGGCCGCGCCTTCGTGCACCGCGACGGACGCGCGGGCTCGGCTCCACTCGCCGGATGACCGAGGACGCCGACTTCGTCGCGGCGGCCCTCGAGCGGGAGGGCGCGTGGTACCGCGCCGAGGCGGAGCGCGAGCGGCTGCGCTCCGACCTCGAGTTCGTGGGCGCGTCCGTCGGCGCCGTCCGCGGGACGGTGCGCGACCTCGGCCGGCGGCGTCCCGGCATGACCCGGGACGAGGCGGTCGCGCTCGCGTCCGAGCTCTGGCGGTCGCGCGTCTTCGAGCGGCGCCTCGCGGCCGTGGTGCTGCTGCAGGAGCACGTCGACCGGCTCGACAACGGCGACCTGACGCGCCTCGAGGGGTTCGTGCGGGACGCGCGGCTGCGTCCGCTCGTGGATCCGCTCGCCCTGGACGTCATCGGCCCGCTCGTGGAGCGGCTGTCCGGCGTCGCGCGGACCCGGGCCGACCAGGCGCTCGACCGCTGGGCCGGCGAGCAGGACGTCTGGCTGCGCCGGGCCGCGCTCCTCGCGCCGGCCCGTCCGCTTCGCGCGGGCGGCGGCGACTGGGACGGATTCGTCCGCCGCGCGCGCACCGCGCAGGCGGCGGCCCGCGGCGGACACGACGTGGTGCGCGAGGCGGTCGAGCGGGTGCGGGGCGTCGTCCGCGAGACGCGGCCGGATCTCGCCTGACGCCCGCCCCGCCCGCCGGTACGTTCATGGCATGACCTTCGACGACGACGCCCGGATCGACAGCAGCAAGGTCACCCGGCGGCGCGGCGGCCGGGGGCGCACGACCGGCATCGCGGCCGGCGGCGGCGGGCTCCTCGTGGTGGTCGCGGTGATCCTCGTGCAGCAGTTCACGGGCGTCGACCTCTCGCAGCTGGTCGACGGGTCGGGCGGCACGGCCGGCGGGACCTCGCAGGAGCAGGACGAGGCGATCGAGGGCTGCACGACCGGCGCGGAGGCGAACGCGAGCGTCGAGTGCCGGATGGCGGGGGCGGCCGACTCGCTCGACACCTACTGGACGACCGCGGCGGCCGAGGTGGGCATCGCCGACTACGTCTCCCCCGGCTTCTCGCTCTTCGACGCCGCCACGAGCACCGGCTGCGGCGCGGCGTCCAGCGCGACCGGCCCCTTCTACTGCCCGCCGGACCAGCGCCTCTTCGTCGACACGACCTTCTTCGACGAGCTCCGCACCCGCTTCGGCGCCTCGGGCGGGCCGCTCGCGCAGATGTACGTCGTCGGCCACGAGTGGGGCCATCACATCCAGCAGCTCTCCGGCGCGTTCGACCGGGCGGACAGGAGCGGCACCGGCCCGGACTCCGACTCCGTCCGGCTCGAGGTGCAGGCCGACTGCTACGCGGGCGCGTGGGTCGGGGCCGCGTCGGAGATCCGCGACGACTCGGGCACGGCCTTCCTCGAGCCGGTCAGCGGCGCGGAGGTGCGGGACGCGCTCGACGCGGCGGCGGCCGTGGGCGACGACCGGATCCAGGCGGCGAGCGGCGGCGAGGTCGACCCGCACACCTGGACCCACGGATCCGCCGAGCAGCGCCAGCGCTGGTTCGAGGCGGGACGCGCGGGCGGGCCGACGGCGTGCGACACGTTCGCGGTGCCCGGCGCCCAGCTCTGACGCCGCGGGCTACGCGCCGGTCGGCGCGGGCGGATCCGTGCGGAAGCCGACCAGCCGGTGCGTGCCGTCGCAGTAGGGCTTGATCGACGAGACGCCGCAGCGGCAGAGCGCGACGGTGCTGCGGGTGCGCGGGATCGGGCGTCCCTCGGGGTCGACGATCTCGAAGTCGCCGCGGACGAGCAGCGGCCCGTCGGGGTAGGCGATGATCCGCGCCGGCTCGGCCGCGGAGGGACGGGCGGCCGCGGCAGGCGGCGTCGCGTCGTCGTCGGGCAGCGCGCTCACGCGGCGGCCACGACCGCGGCCACGGAGCCGTCCCGGAGCGACGAGCGGCCGGCCTGCCAGCTGGAGAGCACGTGCGCGCCGACCCAGCCCTCGACCTCGAGGCAGGCGGCCGCGCCGAACAGCACGTCGTCGAGCAGCTCGGGCTCCGACTCGACGAGGCCGCCCGCGAGGTCGTGCGCCGCGATCTGCTCGTGCACCGCGTCGGCCTCCACGTGCTCGTCGTAGTACCAGGCGACGTCGTCACCGAAGCCGAGGCGCCGGATCCCGCTCGCGTAGAGGCGGCTGGGGACGCTCGAGGTCATCTCGAAGGCGGCGAGGTGGCCGACGATCGCCCCGCGGAGCCGCCGGTGCAGGCCGAAGAGCGACATGGCGTTCGAGGACGCGAGCGTGATGGCGGGCACGTCGTCGAGGTAGGAGCCGTAGCGGTCGTCGAGGCCGACGCCGCGCAGGGTCGCGCCGAAGATCGTCGCGTGCACGCGCTCGGGGCGGCCGCCGCCGTACTCGTCGGCCTGGATCTCCACCATCGCGGCCTTGGCGCGTCCGCGGAGGCGCGGGATCGCCCAGGAGTGCGGGTCGGCCTCGCCCAGCGTGTAGATCGACCGCTGCACGAGGAACTCGCGGAGCTGCTCGACGGTGGCCTTCCGCGCGACGAACCGCGAGAGGGACGGGCCGGAGTCGGCCGAGGTGAGCGCGAAGAGCGCGGCGGCGACGCCCGCGGAGGTCGGCTCGGGGCGCTCGGGCACGGCGACGCGGTCGCGCAGGGCGGCCTCGAACGCGCGCTCGAGGATCCCGCGCACGGCGATCAGCCGCGGGTCCCACTCGCGGTCGTCGTCCACGCCGGCGAGGCCGGCGTGGTGCAGCTCGTAGAGGCAGAAGAGGGCGAGCTGCACGTCGTCGTCGCGGACCACGTCGTCCGTCGCGGCGAGCGCGTCCTCGGCGAGCGCGGCGAGGTCGGGGCCCGAGGCGACGGCGAGGGCGTCGGCGGAGCTGCCGACGGATCCGGGCGCGGCCGGCGAGCCGGATCCCCCCGCCAGGTCGGCGAGGAGGGCCGCGCTGAGAGGGCCGCGCGCGGCGGGCAGG
Organism: Clavibacter michiganensis; assembly: GCF_002151125.1. Classification (GTDB taxonomy): domain Bacteria; phylum Actinomycetota; class Actinomycetes; order Actinomycetales; family Microbacteriaceae; genus Clavibacter; species Clavibacter michiganensis_C. The sequence goes on along the minus strand of NZ_MDJZ01000015.1, from coordinate 7,195 downwards.
GGCGACGGGAGGATGCGGACCGCTTCGTGGGCGGCGGCGAGCAGATCGGTCATGCGTCCACCCTCCTCCGACCCCGGTCGGCCCGGCCGGGCGTGTCGTCGTCTCCCCAGGGCAGCGGTAAGGGATGGGCGGACCGGCGGTCCGGTGCGATCCCGAGGCCGGGCATCGGGGATACTGCGAGGAGGCCCGCTCCGGACGGCGTGGCCCGGCGCGAGGAGGTGCCCATGCGACGCGGCACCGACCTGCCCGCCATCGGCGGCTACGACCGCACCGTGGTGCTCGACGCGGTCCGCCGCGCGGCCGAGTGCGGCAGCCGCTCCGAGACCGCCGAGCGCACGGGCCTCAGCGCGCAGACCGTCACCACTGTCGCCCGCCGCCCCATCGATGAGGGGCTGGTGCGCGAGGACCCCACCGACTGGAGATGACCATGCCCCCCACCACCGCGCTCGCCGAGGCCCGCGTCGCCCGCTTCGTGCTCGACCGCCTCACGCCGAACCTCCACCGCCGCCGGGTGCCGCTGACGATCGAGGCGTGGGACGCGCCGGGCGAGCCCGTGCCGTTCGCAGAGGCCGTGCGGCAGGAAACCCGTCCTTTCGCCGTCGGCACGGCGTGGAGCAGGGCCTGGGGCACCACGTGGTTCCACGTCACCGGCACCGTGCCGGAGGACGGCGCGGCCGACGGCACGGCGCTGGAGGTGCTCGTCGACCTCGGCTTCAGCGACCGCCAGCCGGGGTTCCAGGCCGAGGGACTCGTGTACCGCCCGGACGGCAGCGTCGTGAAGGCCATCGAGCCGTACAACGGCTACGTGCCGCTCGTGGGCGTCGGTGCGGGCGAGGCGCCCGGCACCCCCATCGACCTCTGGATCGAGGCCGCGTCCAATCCCGACGTCGGCGGGAACTTCTTCTACGGCGAGACGCCGCTCGGCGACCTCGCGACCGCGGGCGACGACCCGATCTACACGCTCCGCACGATGGACCTCGCCTGGCGCGACCTCGCCGTCTGGGAGCTCGACCGAGACGTCTGGACGCTGCAGGGGCTCATGGGCGAGCTGGATCCGGCGTCGTCGCGGCGCGCGGAGATCCTCGCGGCCCTCGAGCGCATGTGCGACGCGGTGGATCCCGACGACGTCGCCGGCACCGCCGCGGCCGGCCGCCGCGAGCTGGAGACCGTGCTCGCCGCCCCCGCGCACGCGAGCGCGCACCGGGTGACCGCGGTCGGCCACGCCCACATCGACTCCGCGTGGCTGTGGCCCGTGCGCGAGACGCGACGGAAGGTCGCGCGCACCTTCTCGAACGTGCTCGCGCTCATGGACGAGGATCCCGACTTCGTGTTCGCCGCGTCCAGCGCGCAGCAGTACGCGTGGCTGAAGGAGGACCACCCGCAGCTCTTTGAGCGCCTCCGGCAGCGCGTGGCCGAGGGCCGCTTCGTGCCCGTCGGCGGCATGTGGGTCGAGTCGGACACGAACATGCCGGGCGGCGAGGCGCTCGTCCGCCAGCTCGTGCAGGGCAAGCGGTTCTTCCTCGAGGAGTTCGGGATCGACTCGCGCGAGGTGTGGCTGCCCGACTCCTTCGGCTACACGGGCGCCCTGCCGCAGATCGTGCGGGGCGCCGGCGCCGAGTACTTCTTCACGCAGAAGCAGTCGTGGAACGAGACGAACACGATGCCGCACCACACCTTCCTGTGGGAGGGGATCGACGGCAGCCGCGTCTTCACGCACTTCCCGCCGGTGGACTCCTACAACTCCGACCTCTCCGGCGAGGACCTCGCGCGCGCCGAGCGGCAGCACGCCGAGAAGGCCGTGAGCAACGCGTCCATCGTCCCGTTCGGCTGGGGCGACGGCGGCGGCGGGCCGACGCGCGAGATGGTCGCGGCCGCCCGCCGCACGCGCGACCTCGAGGGATCGCCGCGCGTCACGCTCGGCACGCCGCTCGAGTTCTTCGACGCCGCCCGGGCCGAGATCCGGGACCCGCACGTGTGGTCGGGCGAGATGTACCTCGAGTTCCACCGCGGCACCTACACGTCGCAGGCGCGGACCAAGCAGGGCAACCGGCGCAGCGAGCACCTGCTGCGCGAGGCGGAGCTGTGGCTCGCGACCGCCGCGGTCCGGGACCTCGTCGCGTATCCGCACGACGAGCTCGACGCGCTCTGGCGCACGGTGCTGCTGCTGCAGTTCCACGACATCCTCCCCGGCACCTCCATCGCCTGGGTGCACCAGGAGGCCGAGCGCGAGCACGCCCGCGTTCAGGGCCGGCTGCGCGAGCTCGTCGCCGCGGCGCAGTCCGCGCTCGCCGGGGCGGGCGACCGGCGCGTCGCCTTCAACGCGGCGCCCGTGGACGCCGCGGGCGTCGGCGCGCTGGCGGCCACGGTGGTGGATCCGGCCCCCGCCTCCCCCGCACCCGTCGCGGACAGCGACGGCTGGCTCCTCGACAACGGCCTCGTGCGCGCCCGGTTCGACGCCGACGGCACGGTCTCCTCCCTCGTCGACCTCGCGTCGGGCCGCGACCTCGTGGCGCCGGGCCAGCGGCTCGGCCTCCTCCAGCTGTTCCGCGACACCCCGAACCAGTGGGACGCCTGGGACATCGACGATGCCTACCGCCGCAACCGCACCGACCTCACGGACGTCGCGGCCGTGCGGATCGACGGCGCGGATCTCGTGGTCGAGCGGACGTTCGGCGCGTCGCGCGTCACCCAGACGTGGACGCTGCCCGCGTGCGAGCCCGAGCTGCGGGTCGTCACCGACGTCGACTGGCACGAGCGGCAGAAGCTGCTGAAGCTCGCGTTCCCGCTCGACGTGCACGCGGACCGGGCCGCGTCCGAGGTCCAGTTCGGCCACGTGCAGCGCGTGACCCACGCGAACACCTCCTGGGAGACGGCGCGCTTCGAGACGGTCGCCCACCGCTGGGTGCACGTGGGCGAGCCGGGGTTCGGCGTCGCGGTGGCGAACGACGCGACGTACGGGCACGACGTGACGCGGATCCCCCGCCCCGACGGCGGCAGCGCGACGCTCGTGCGCCAGTCGCTGCTGCGCGCGCCGGTGTTCCCCGACCCGCACGCCGACCAAGGCCGGCACGTGCTGCGCAGCGCGGTGCGGGTCGCGCCCGACGTGCTCGATGCCGCCGACGCGGGCTACCGGCTCAACCTGCCGGTGCGCGAGGTCGCGGGCGACCACGGCGTCGACCCGCTCGTCACGTCGTCGAACGCGGCCGTGGTGGTCGAGGCCGTCAAGCTCGCCGAGGACCGCTCGAGCGATCTCGTCGTGCGACTCTACGAGGCGCGCGGCGGGCGCGAGCGGGCGGTCGTGCGGGTGGATCCGGCGGCCGGGCTCGGCGACGCCGTCCGCACCGACCTCCTGGAGCGGCCCCTCGCGGGCGAGGACGCGCAGGCATCGGGAGACGGGATCGCGCTGACGCTGCGGCCGTTCGAGATCGCGACGCTGCGGTTCGCCCGGCGGTAGGCGGTAGGCGGTAGGCGGTAGGCGGTAGGCGGTAGGCGGTAGGCGCGATGCGCGCGCGGCGGAGCTGCTGCCGGTCAGTCGACCGGCGGCAGCCCCGCCGCCTGGCGGGCGATCCGCGCGGTCGCCGCGTGCTCGGCCCGCCAGAAGTCGGCGTCGCCCTCCGGGAGGTTGCCGTTGTCGACGCGCAGCCCCGCGGCGCCGTCGACGAGCTCGCGCAGGATGTCCGCGTGCCCGGCGTGCCGGTTGAGCTCCGCGATCAGGTGCACGGCGATCCGCTGCACGGTCACCCGCCCGGCCTCCCCCGGCCACCACGGCACGCGGCCGACGGCGTCGAGCGGCAGCGCCCGCAGCGTCGCCTCGGAGTGCGCGCCGACGCGGCGGGACAGCCCGACGACGTCCTCCCGCGACTCCTCCGCGGTCGCCCGCATGTCGGCGTTCGGCGGCGCGTCCTCCTCCATCCACGGCAGCTGCTCGAGGAACGGCCGGCCGAAGACGAGGCCGAGGTAGCCCGCCTCGACGCCCGCCGCGTGCTTCACGAGGCCGAGCAGGTTGGATCCCGTCGGCACGAGCGGTCGGCGGACGTCGTGCTCGCCGAGGCCGTCGAGCTTCCAGACGAGCGCCTCCCGGGCGAGGCGGAGGTGGCGGACGAGGTCGTCCCGGACGGCGTCGTCGCCGGTCACGGGGTCGTGCGAGGGCTGCGCTGCGGTCATGCCGCGAGCCTCCCAGGCACCTCCGACGCGCGTCCAGCCCTGTGGCGCGCACGGCACGCGGCACCGGTGCGCCGGGACCCGGACTGGGGGCGTCCCTCGGACGGCCGCCGACGCGGCGCCCGGGAGGATGGAGGGGGCAGAGGGCCACGACGAGAGGACCGCATGACCGCCGACGACACGACCGCCGACCGCGCCGCAGCCGAGGACCCCGGGCACGGCCGCCGCGAGCTGGCGGCCGTCGGCCTGCGCGCGATGGCGTCCTGGATCACCGAGGTCATCACTCGCCGGCGCCTGCTCGTGACCGTCGGCGTGGGCCTCGCCGCCGGCACCGCCATGACCCTGCTGATCCATCCCGTGCTCGCGCGCGCCGACGGCGAGGACGGATCGATCGCCTCCGCTGCGCTGCTCGGCCTGTTCGTGGGGGTGGCGGCCGGGGTCGTGCCGGTGTCGATCTGGCTCACGCGAGCGATCCGCCGCCACCCGTCCGTCACCGGCACGCACCCGAGCTGGCGGGACGCCGGACTCCTCGAGGCCGCCGTGGACTCCCGCGGCCGCGTGACTCTCGCACCCGGCACCGCCGAGCGGGTCGCCACGGAGTCGCGCCGCGTCATCGCGTCGTCGGCCGTCGGCGTCCCCGGCGCGGTCGCGCTCGGGCTCGTCGCGCTCCTCGCGCTCCCCACGTACGTGATCTCCGGAGAGGCAGGCACCTTCGGCTGGTTCATGCCGATCTACCTCGTCATGTCCGCATCGACCCTCTGGTCCCAGTCGCTCGCCGCCGGCCGCATGGCCCTCCTCCGCGACGCCGCCGACGCCGAGCTCGCCCTCCCCGAGTCCGAGCGCAGCGTCGCCCCGCCCGTCGAGCCGCCTCACGGCAGCCGCCTCCCCTGACGAGCCGCACGTGCAGCGGGTTCCCCCGCACGAGGAATACGGTGGAGGGCATGAAGGCGCTCCAGTACACCCGCATCGGTTCCCACCCCGAGGTCGTCGAGATCGAGAAGCCCGTGCCCGGGCCCGGTCAGGTCCTCCTCCGCGTCACCGCCGCCGGCGTCTGCCACTCGGACGAGTACGTCATGTCCCTCTCCGAGGAGGAGTACCGCGCCGGCGGCTACCCGCTCCCCCTGACGCTCGGCCACGAGGGCGCCGGCGTCGTCGAGGAGCTGGGCGCGGGCGTCGAGCACCTCGCCGTCGGCGACGCCGTCGCGGTCTACGGCCCGTGGGGCTGCGGCCGCTGCCACCCGTGCGCCGAGGGCCGCGAGAACTACTGCGAGAACGCCGCGGCCGAGGGGATCCAGCCTCCCGGGCTCGGCGCGCCCGGCGCCATGGCCGAGTACATGATCGTCGACGACCCGCGCCACCTCGTGCCGCTCGGCGACCTCGACCCGGTCGCCAACGTCTCGCTCACGGACGCCGGCCTCACCCCGTACCACGCCATCAAGACGTCGCTGCCGAAGCTCGGCGCGGGCACGTTCGCGGTCGTCATCGGGACGGGCGGCCTCGGGCACGTCGGGATCCAGATCCTCCGCGCCCTCAGCGGCGCCACCGTCATCGCCCTCGACGTGACCGACGAGAAGCTCGAGCTCGCCCGCCACGTCGGCGCGCACCACACAGTGATCAGCGACCAGGACGCCGCCGAGGGCATCCGCGCGATCACCGGCGGCCGCGGCGTGCAGGCCGTCTTCGACTTCGTCGGCGCGAACCCGACCATGGCGACCGCCCTACAGGTCGTCGAGCCCGCCGGCGACGTGACGATCGTGGGCATCGGCGGCGGCACGATGGAGGTCGGCTTCGGCAGCATCGCGTTCGACGCCGCCGTCAGGATCCCCTACTGGGGCAGCCGCTCCGAGCTGATCGAGGTGCTCGACCTCGCACGCTCCGGCCAGGTGACCGTCGAGACGCAGCGCTACGCGCTCCAGGACGGACCCGACGCCTACGCCGCGCTCGCCGCGGGCACCGTGCGGGGCCGCGCGGTCATCGTGCCCTAACGGCGCGGCCGCCGCCGCCTCGCCGCCGGACGGCCAGGCGATCCGAGCCCGCGGGCTGTACGTGCATGCCGCGGCGGGAATGCGTGCGTCGACGCCCTCCTGACCATCGGGACCGAACCGCGGGGCGGTCGGCGGCGAAGATTACACGCGACCGGAGAGCGGCGACGCACCGACGGTTTCTCAGCCCATGACGCCCCGCGACATGGCAGGGTAAGGACTCGGTCGCCCCTGATCCCCGGCAGCCGGAGCGTCACGAGGATCACGGCGCTGCATCCCTTCGGTCCCGTGAGACGGACCGCTCCCCAGGCCGAGAGGCCACGACCATCGAGCGAGCAGGCACATGACAGACACCGACACCTCCGCCCCTCCCCGCATCGTGCTGACCAAGCCCAAGCGCGGCGGCGGGTCCAATCCCACCACCGCCTACTCGGGACTCCTCAACACCGTCCGCGAAGCAGGGCTCCTGGAGCGGCGCGTCGGGTTCTACGTCCTCATGTTCGCCGGCATCACGGCGGCCCTGGTGGGCCTCGGCGTCGGCTTCGTGCTCCTCGGCGACAGCTGGTTCCAGCTGCTCATCGCCGCGGGCCTTGGCATCATCTTCACCCAGTTCGCCTTCCTCGCCCACGAGGCGTCGCACCGCCAGGTGTTTGAGTCGGGCAAGGCCAACGACATCGCCGGCCGCACGCTCGCGAACCTCTTCGTCGGCATCAGCTACTCCTGGTGGATGACCAAGCACTCGCGCCACCACGCGAACCCGAACGTCATGGGCAAGGACCCGGACATCGAGCGCGACGTCATCTCCTTCACCCAGGAGGACGCGGCGCGTGCGAAGGGCCTCTACGGCTGGTTCACGCGCCACCAGGGCTACGCGTTCTTCCCGATCCTCATGTTCGAGGGCCTGAACTTGCACGTCCACGGCTTCCGCACGGTCTTCGGTCGCGGCAAGGTCGACAAGCGCTGGCTCGAGATCTCGATGCTCTCGACCCGCATCATCGCCTACCTCGCCGTCGTGTTCTTCTTCCTCCCGCTCGGCATGGCCTTCGCGTTCG
>NZ_MDJZ01000014.1 GCF_002151125.1 Clavibacter michiganensis | reverse complement strand
TCGATGCAGCGGGCGTTAACGCGAGAAGGCCCGTCGCACGATGTGCGACGGGCCTTCCCGTTACTACCAAATCAAGTCCGGCGGTGTCCTACTCTCCCACAGGGTCCCCCCTGCAGTACCATCGGCGCTGAGAGTCTTAGCTTCCGGGTTCGGAATGTGACCGGGCGTTTCCCTCTCGCTATGGCCGCCGAAACACCTCATACACACCCACACAGGGGCATGAAAACTGTGATGAATCGACCAGTCAAGCTGGTTGTTCAATTAGTACCCGACCGTATATCGGGAACCACATAGTGGACGCAAGCAAAGTGTTTTCAAGATATCGGCTTATTAGTACAGGTCAGCTCCACGAGTCTTTAGTCCTCGCTTCCACATCCTGCCTATCAACCCGGTAGTCTAGCCGGGAGCCTTCACCCTAAAAGGGATGGAAATCTCATCTCGAAGCCGGCTTCCCGCTTAGATGCTTTCAGCGGTTATCCGTTCCGAACGTAGCTAATCAGCGGTGCTCCTGGCGGAACAACTGACACACCAGAGGTTCGTCCATCCCGGTCCTCTCGTACTAGGGATAGATCTTCTCAAATTTCCTACGCGCGCAGCGGATAGGGACCGAACTGTCTCACGACGTTCTAAACCCAGCTCGCGTACCGCTTTAATGGGCGAACAGCCCAACCCTTGGGACCTACTCCAGCCCCAGGATGCGACGAGCCGACATCGAGGTGCCAAACCATGCCGTCGATATGGACTCTTGGGCAAGATCAGCCTGTTATCCCCGAGGTACCTTTTATCCGTTGAGCGACAGCGCTTCCACAAGCCACTGCCGGATCACTAGTCCCGACTTTCGTCCCTGCTCGACTTGTCAGTCTCACAGTCAAGCTCCCTTGTGCACTTACACTCGACACCTGATTACCAACCAGGTTGAGGGAACCTTTGGGCGCCTCCGTTACTTTTTAGGAGGCAACCGCCCCAGTTAAACTACCCACCAGGCACTGTCCCTGAACCGGATTACGGTTCGAAGTTAGATATCCAGAGTGACCAGAGTGGTATTTCAACAATGACTCCACCCGAACTAGCGTCCGAGCTTCACAGTCTCCCACCTATCCTACACAAGCCACACCGAACACCAATACCAAGCTGTAGTAAAGGTCACGGGGTCTTTCCGTCCTGCTGCGCGTAACGAGCATCTTTACTCGTAGTGCAATTTCGCCGAGTTCGCGGTTGAGACAGCTGGGAAGTCGTTACGCCATTCGTGCAGGTCGGAACTTACCCGACAAGGAATTTCGCTACCTTAGGATGGTTATAGTTACCACCGCCGTTTACTGGGGCTTAAATTCTCAGCTTCGCCCTTGCGGACTAACCGTTCCTCTTAACCTTCCAGCACCGGGCAGGCGTCAGTCCGTATACATCGTCTTGCGACTTAGCACGGACCTGTGTTTTTAGTAAACAGTCGCTTCCCACTGGTCTCTGCGGCCTTCAAACGCTTCAGGAGTAAATCCCTACACGCCTCAGGCCCCCCTTCTCCCGAAGTTACGGGGGCATTTTGCCGAGTTCCTTAACCACGATTCTCTCGATCTCCTTAGTATTCTCTACCTGACCACCTGAGTCGGTTTGGGGTACGGGCGATTGGAACCTCGCGTCGATGCTTTTCTCGGCAGCATAGGATCACTGATTTTGTCCGTGAGGACTACCCATCGGGTCTCAGGCTACATAGAAGACGGATTTGCCTATCTTCTGCCCTACATCCTTAGACCGGGACAACCATCGCCCGGCTCAGCTACCTTCCTGCGTCACACCTGTTAATACGCTAAACGCCCCAGCGTAGGGTCGTGTGCTAGGCCAAGACCGTCACCCCGAAGGGATCGAATCAAGGATTCAGACACTTAGCATTACTGGATTGTCTTGGGCGGTTCTTCATCGGTACGGGAATATCAACCCGTTGTCCATCGACTACGCCTGTCGGCCTCGCCTTAGGTCCCGACTTACCCAGGGCGGATTAGCCTGGCCCTGGAACCCTTGGTCTTTCGGAGGACGGGTTTCTCACCCGTCTTTCGCTACTCATGCCTGCATTCTCACTCGTGTGGCCTCCACGGCTGGTTCACACCGCCGCTTCGCTGGCCACACGACGCTCTCCTACCCATCCATACGGCTGGACCACGAAGGCCTGCCTATAATATAAATGCCACAACTTCGGTGGCGTGCTTGAGCCCCGTTACATTGTCGGCGCGGAATCACTTGACCAGTGAGCTATTACGCACTCTTTCAAGGGTGGCTGCTTCTAAGCCAACCTCCTGGTTGTCTATGCAACTCCACATCCTTTCCCACTTAGCACGCGCTTAGGGACCTTAGATGGTGGTCTGGGTTGTTTCCCTCTCGACGATGAAGCTTATCCCCCACCGTCTCACTGCTGCGCTCTCACTTACCGGCATTCGGAGTTTGGCTGAAGTCAGTAACCTTTTGGGGCCCATCGTCCATCCAGTAGCTCTACCTCCGGCAAGAAACACGCAACGCTGCACCTAAATGCATTTCGGAGAGAACCAGCTATCACGAAGTTTGATTGGCCTTTCACCCCTATCCACAGCTCATCCCCTCCATTTTCAACTGAAGTGGGTTCGGTCCTCCACGACGTCTTACCGTCGCTTCAACCTGGCCATGGATAGATCACTTCGCTTCGGGTCTAGAACATGCGACTCATTCGCCCTATTAAGACTCGCTTTCGCTACGGCTGCCCCTCACGGGTTAACCTCGCCACATATCACTAACTCGCAGGCTCATTCTTCAAAAGGCACGCTGTCACACCAACAAGGGTGCTCCAACGGATTGTAAGCAAACGGTTTCAGGTACTATTTCACTCCCCTCCCGGGGTACTTTTCACCTTTCCCTCACGGTACTTGTCCGCTATCGGTCATCTGGGAGTATTTAGGCTTATCAGGTGGTCCTGACAGATTCACACGGGATTTCTCGGGCCCCGTGCTACTTGGGATACTCTCCGGACAGGCGACGACATTTCGACTACGGGGTTCGCACCCTCTATGACTGGCCTTTCAAGACCATTCGTCTATATCGCGCTCATTGCCCTCACAGCTCGGTAGAACTGTACGAAAAGTCCCGCAACCCCGACCATGCAACTCCTACCGGATATCACACATGATCGGTTTGGCCTCTTCCGGTTTCGCTCGCCACTACTAACGGAATCGCTTTTGCTTTCTCTTCCTGTGGGTACTGAGATGTTTCACTTCCCCACGTTCCCTCTACCCGCCCTATATATTCAGGCGGGAGTCACCAGGTCACCCAAAGGGCCTGGCGGGGTTTCCCCATTCGGAGATCCTCGGATCAAAGCTCTATTATCAGCTCCCCGAGGCTTATCGCAGATTTATACGTCCTTCTTCGGCTCCAGATGCCAAGGCATCCACCGTTTGCTCTTAGAATCTTGAAATCACATGAGATTGAATCGTTTCGCCTCCCCTAGAGGAGACAGAATTGACCAATGATCTATAAATAGATCTTTGTGATCCACCGGAAAACCGGTGAATCTAAGATGCTCGCGTCCACTGTGTAGTTCTCAATATACGGGCGGTACCCCACCGCCATCCTCCAAGGACGACGGAAAGGGTCCGACAAGAAACCAGACACACCAGAAAGGTGCGGCCCGGTCCCTCAGGACCCAACAGCGTGCAACATGCCCTCGACACACCGAACCACGTTCCCACCCCACAAGGAGGCGTACTAGCAGCCCGACACATCAGCCGGCATCAATGTCAATGTTCCACCCATGAGCGCCACCGCCAGGACATACGCCTGACGCGTGACTTGGCACCCGTGATCTCCCTGTATACAGAGGAGAGGTGCACATGCTCCTTAGAAAGGAGGTGATCCAGCCGCACCTTCCGGTACGGCTACCTTGTTACGACTTAGTCCTAATCACCGATCCCACCTTCGACAGCTCCTCCCTTGCGGTTAGGCCACTGGCTTCGGGTGTTACCGACTTTCATGACTTGACGGGCGGTGTGTACAAGGCCCGGGAACGTATTCACCGCAGCGTTGCTGATCTGCGATTACTAGCGACTCCGACTTCATGAGGTCGAGTTGCAGACCTCAATCCGAACTGAGACCGGCTTTTTGGGATTCGCTCCACCTTACGGTATCGCAGCCCTTTGTACCGGCCATTGTAGCATGCGTGAAGCCCAAGACATAAGGGGCATGATGATTTGACGTCATCCCCACCTTCCTCCGAGTTGACCCCGGCAGTCTCCTATGAGTTCCCACCATTACGTGCTGGCAACATAGAACGAGGGTTGCGCTCGTTGCGGGACTTAACCCAACATCTCACGACACGAGCTGACGACAACCATGCACCACCTGTATACCGACCTTGCGGGGCGCACATCTCTGCACGTTTCCGGTATATGTCAAGCCTTGGTAAGGTTCTTCGCGTTGCATCGAATTAATCCGCATGCTCCGCCGCTTGTGCGGGCCCCCGTCAATTCCTTTGAGTTTTAGCCTTGCGGCCGTACTCCCCAGGCGGGGAACTTAATGCGTTAGCTGCGACACGGAGACCGTGGAATGGTCCCCACATCTAGTTCCCAACGTTTACGGCATGGACTACCAGGGTATCTAATCCTGTTCGCTCCCCATGCTTTCGCTCCTCAGCGTCAGTTACGGCCCAGAGATCTGCCTTCGCCATCGGTGTTCCTCCTGATATCTGCGCATTCCACCGCTACACCAGGAATTCCAATCTCCCCTACCGCACTCTAGTCTGCCCGTACCCACTGCAGACCCGAGGTTGAGCCTCGGGATTTCACAGCAGACGCGACAAACCGCCTACGAGCTCTTTACGCCCAATAATTCCGGACAACGCTTGCACCCTACGTATTACCGCGGCTGCTGGCACGTAGTTAGCCGGTGCTTTTTCTGCAGGTACCGTCACTTTCGCTTCTTCCCTACTAAAAGAGGTTTACAACCCGAAGGCCGTCATCCCTCACGCGGCGTTGCTGCATCAGGCTTTCGCCCATTGTGCAATATTCCCCACTGCTGCCTCCCGTAGGAGTCTGGGCCGTGTCTCAGTCCCAGTGTGGCCGGTCACCCTCTCAGGCCGGCTACCCGTCGTAGGCTTGGTGAGCCATTACCTCACCAACAACCTGATAGGCCGCGAGTCCATCCCCAACCGAAATTCTTTCCACGACCAGACCATGCGGCCAGTCGTCATATCCGGTATTAGCTACCATTTCTAGCAGTTATCCCAGAGTCGGGGGCAGGTTACTCACGTGTTACTCACCCGTTCGCCACTGATCCGCCAGAGCAAGCTCTGACATCACCGTTCGACTTGCATGTGTTAAGCACGCCGCCAGCGTTCGTCCTGAGCCAGGATCAAACTCTCCATAAATGCTTAAACGCACGACCACCCGAAAGCGATCGGCACATCTAAAGCCGGAACATGAACGGGAATCGAACACGAACCAGCAAGTTTGAAACCGACAGAACAAATCATTACTGACTTGCTTGTTTGTTTAAATGTATTCCAAAGGAATCCGAAACGAGCATCCAAAGGACACCCGCAACGGGTATTTGGCATTTGACATTGTGCACGCTGTTGAGTTCTCAAGGAACGGACGCTCCCGACACCGACCATCACAGCCAGCCATCGGAGCTCACACTCCACCGCTCCCCGTGGGAGTGATCCAGACCAGAAGGCCCAGCACACACGTCGGAAGCAGAATCAGACCCTAGCTCAGTTGATGGTAAACACGCAACCCGTAAGCCGCGGCAACTTCTGTTTCACCAGGATCATCACCCGCCAGAACAGCTCCGGAAGCTTTTCGCTCCCCGCCCGTTCCGGCGACAAGAGGAGACATTACGCGGACCACCCCACCCCCGCAAAACAACCCGCATCCCGGGCGTGTCGCGACGG
>NZ_MDJZ01000013.1 GCF_002151125.1 Clavibacter michiganensis | reverse complement strand
CACCACCGTCAAGGTCAGCCCCGACGCCGCCGCCCTGCTCAACAGCACCTTCGGCACCGACGCGGTCACCGACGAGCTCGTCGTCGGCATCGCCAAGATCACCGTCAACACCAAGTAGCACCCACCCCGGGCTCGCCCCGGGACGCACCACCTGCGATCACAGCGGAACGCATCGACGGCCTCGGCCCCCTCTCGGGGGTCGGGGCCGTCGGCATGTGCGGGGTCGGACGCGCGGACGGATCCACCGCGGGTGGGTAGCCTGGAGGGGACGCGCAGTCGACGCCCGGGGGGCCGCCGGCACCGCCGTCCCGGGGATCGCCACCGACCGACGTCGGCGTGATCGTCGCCCCATCGGTCGGACCTCCCCGAGACCACGCGCGAAGGGAGGCGGATCGCCTCGTGCTCGACTCGCTGACGCTCCGCGTCGCCTTCGGCGTCGCCAGCCTCACCCTGTTCCTGCTGTTCGCCCTCGTCACGTTCCGCGGCACCAGGTCGGCATTCAGCGCCTGGTGGTGCACCGCGCTGGCGCTGTTCATGGGCGGATCGCTCGCCTACCTCCGCGACGGCACCGTCGACCAGGTGTGGGCCAACCCGCTCGGCAACGGCTGCAACGTCGCCGGCGCCGCGGCCGTGTGGATGGCGAGCCGCTCCCTCCGCGGTCGCCCGACGCCGTGGTGGCTCGTCGCGGCACCGGCGCTCGTGGTCACCGCCGTGTCGTCCGCCGACTCGCCCGCGACGAACGACTGGTCCGGCGGGCCGCTGTACCTCGGGCTGATGAGCGTGCTCATCGGCGCGTCGGCGCGCGAGCTCGCGCTGCTGGACGCGGGCTTCTCCCGCACGCGCTGGCCGCTGCTCCTCTCCTCCGGGGCCCTCGCCGCCTACTACGCCGCGCGCTTCGTCGTGTTCCTCGCGACCGGACCGCGGAGCGAGGCCTTCACGACCTGGCTCGGCACCCCGTCGACCGCCCTCATCACGCTGGTGCTCCTGGTCGTGGTGTCGTTCAGCATGGCGTCGCTGAGCGGCGAGCAGGCGGCCCGCATGTACGCCGCCCGGGCCGCGCTCTCCCGCCAGGAGCTGGTCGACGGCGGCGGCGTCCAGCGTCGGCTCCTGCCCCGGTCCCTGCCGGATCTCCCGGGCTACGAGGTGGCGGGCGCCTGCGTGCCGAGCGGGGATGTCAGCGGGGACTTCTTCGACTGGCACCGGACCCGCGACGGCATCGTGGTGACCCTGGCCGACGTGATGGGCAAGGGCGTCGGCGCCGCCGTGATCGCCGCGACGGTGCGCGCCTCCCTCCGCACCGCCGTGCCGACCCTCGACCCGGGCCGCACGTTGGCCGTCGTGGACCGGGCCGTCGAGCCGGACCTCGACGCGAACGACGCCTTCGTCACGCTCCTGCACCTGCGCCTGGACGCGCCGACCGGCGAGGTCGCGGTCGTCGACGCCGGGCACGGGCTCGGCCTCGTCTGCCGGGCGGACGGGACGCGGGAGCGGATCCCGTCGCGCAACCTCCCCCTCGGCGCCCTGGGCGAGCAGGAGTGGCTCACGAGCACCGTGCACCTCGACCCGGGTGATCTCCTCCTGGTCTGCAGCGACGGCGTGCTCGACCTCTTCGACGGCTCCGTGGAGTCGCTCGACCTCGCGGCGGACGCGGCGACCGCGGCCGAGCCCAGCGCGGCGGGCGCGGTCGCCGCCATCACGGGGCTGGCGCCGGCGGGCACGCTGCCCGACGACGTGACCGTCGTCGCCGTCCGGCGCATCGCCGTGGCCGCCGCCGCGTGACGGGGACCGCGCCGACCGACGCGGGTTGCGCAGGCCGCACGGGCGTCAGCCGATCGTGACCTCGAAGCCCGCGACGCTGCGGGTCACCGTGCCGGTGGCGAGCTCCACGAGGAGCGTGGTCACCGTCGTGTCGCGCGGGTTCCTGGGGTAGTCGTCGCTCGCGCCCCGCACGGCGTCCGGCACCGTCTCGAGCAGCGCGAAGCGGCCGTTCGGGGTGACGGAGAGGCCGGTGATGCGGGTGGCGGGATCCGCGGGCACGTAGACGTCGCTCGCCCGGCCGTCGCGCACGACGACGAGGCGCTGCGTCGCGGTGCCGGTCGCGGGATCCAGCGCCGTGCGCACGCGGAGCACCGCGCCGTCGTCACCGGGCACGAACGAGATCGCGCCGTCGTACTGGAGGTCGGCGCCGCCGGTCTCCGTCGGCAGCGTCGTCTGCTGGGCCGTGCGCAGGTCGATCTCGGTGGTGGAGCCGGGATCCGTGACCGCGAGCCGCGTGCCGTCGGCGGAGAACGGGCCGAGCGTGCCGTGGCGGCCGAGCGGGACGATGGGCGCGGACCCGTCGACCGTCACGAGGTAGAGGTCGCCGTCCTGCCCGTGCGCCACCAGCTGCGGCCGGCCCGGCACGAAGCCCCAGGCCTGCACGCTGAGCTCGCGCCCGTCGAGACCGACCACCGGCGTCGGCGCGGCGCCCGCGGCCACGTCGTCGACCATGAGGGTGTCGCCGTACGGGCCGCCGTCCGCGCTCGTGAAGCGGAAGCCGACCGTGGTGCCCGTGTCCTCGGCGTGGAGGTCCTGGAGCGTGCCGCGACCGGGGAGCGGCAGGTCGACCTGGCCGGATCCGTCGAGGGCCGCGAGCACGAGGCCGTTCGTGCCGTCGTCCTGGAGGGTCGCGACGACGAGCGAGTTCCCGACGACCGCGTACTCCTGGATCTTCGTGGCCTGGAAGACCACGTCGCTCGCGCCGTCGCCGGAACCCGCCACGCTCTGCCGCACGATGCGGTCGGCCTGCTGCTCGCCGCCGCGGATCAGCACGTGCATGCCGGGATCGCCCGTGCGGAACGACGTGCGGAGGTCCGACGCGGGTCCGCCGCCGATCCCCTGCACGCCGTCGACGGACACCGTGTAGTCGGCGTCGTAGGCGAGCGGCCGGGTGAAGTCGATGATGAGGCGGTCGGCCTGCGTGTCGACGGTGAAGTCGGCGCCCGGCTCCATCCGGATGCGCGAGGCGTCGACCGGCTGGATCGGCCGGTTGGCGGCGAGCACGAGCCGCTGCCGGGACTGCTGGACCACCGCGAGCGGATCCACGTCCGTGCGCACGAGCCGCGGCCCCTGGCTGCCGGCCACCGCGAGCAGGCCGCCGCAGACGAGGACGAGCACGAGGATCACGGCGGTGAACGCCCGTCGGAAGGCGCGGGGGGAGGCGGCGGCGTCGGTCACGGGCGGCTCAGTAGACGTAGGGGTCGGCGGGCTGGTCGACCGGCGTGACCGTCTGCGGCATGACGGCGAGCGGCTGCCGGCTCCTCGCGCTCGGGTTCGACGCGAACGGCCCGGTGACCTGGACCCACTCGTCCGTCTGCAGCGTCGACTTCCAGCCGGGCTGGTAGACGGGCACGCCGACGGGCTGCGCGTCGACGGCGCAGCACGTGACGACGAAGCGGGTCACGTAGAAGACGTCGTCGGGGTCGTCGGGGTCGGCGCTCACGAATCCCGTGATGTCGACGGACTTCGAGGTGAAGAAGGTCGGATCCGTGGTCTGCGCGAGCAGCTGAGACCAGTCCTTGACACCGAGCGTCGAGAAGTCGCTCGTGCCGAGGAGCTCCTGGTCGGGCGCGGCGTCGGACGCGACCGAGCTCGAGTTGAGGGCGCGCTGCGTGACGGTGCTGTTCGTCAGCGTGCGCGGCGGGAGGACGAGGACGGCGACGACCGTGACCGTGACGACGGCGGCGACGGCCACGCGGGAGGCCCGGGCGCGGAGGGAGGCGCGGCCGGCGGCGGACGCGTCGCCGCCGAGCGCGGCGGATCCGTGGTCGTGGTCGTGCTCCTCCGCGGCCTCGGCGGGGCGGAGCGCGAAGCCGGCGACGGTCGCCACGAGGCCGATGACCGCCATGATCCCCGTGAAGACGAAGTAGCGCGGGTGGATGTAGAGGCCGAGCTGGCCGGTGATCGTGAGCCACAGCGTCGAGACGATGCAGGCCGCGAGGAGGACCAGGCCCACGGTGGAGGAGGCGCGCCCGCCCGCGGCGCGGCGGCGGCGCGCACGGCGGAGGACGGACGTGGTCCGGTCGCGGGTCTCCCGGTCGTCAGGCGATCGCATTGACACCCCATCCCAGCGCGAGGCTGATCAGCGCGACGACCGAGGTGATCATCACGAGCGTGCGGGTCGAGTAGGTGGTGCGCATGAGCGCGAGCATCTTGATGTCGATGACCGGGCCGAACACGAGGAAGGCGACGATGCCGCCCGGGAGGAACACGGATCCGAACGAGAGCACGAAGAACGCGTCGACGTTGGAGCAGACCGAGACGACGAACGCGAGCAGCATCAGCGCGAGCACCGAGAGGATCGGGCTGCCGCCGAGCGTGACGAGCACCTCGCGCGGCACGGCGACCTGGATGAGGCCGGCGAGCAGGGATCCGATGACGAGCGCCGGCATGATCGTGGTCGCCTCGCGCCCGAACAGCGAGATCGACTTCCGCACGCGGGCGCCGCCGTGGGCGTGCGGGTCCGGCAGGGCGCACTCGGCGCGGAACTCGTCGGTGAGCAGCCGGTCGGGCTGGGGGTGCAGGCTGAACAGCCAGCCGATGACGTTCGCGATGACGAAGCCGCCGACGATGCGGGCCACGAGGATCCAGCCGTCCCAGCCGAACGCGGCGTGCGTCGTGATGATGGTGATCGGGTTGAGGATCGGCGCCGCCAGCAGGAACGTGATCGACTCCGGCACCGTGAAGCCGCGCACCACGAGGCCGCGGGCGAGCGGCACGTTGCCGCACTCGCAGACCGGCAGCGCCATGCCGAGGAACGAGATGCACGCGCGGCGTGCGAAGGGGTTCCGCGGGAGGCGGCGCTCGATGACGCCGGGCGGCACCCACACCTGCACCACGATCGACAGCACGATGCCGAGGATCACGAACGGCAGCGACTCCACGATGACGCTGACGCTCAGGGTGACGAGGTCCTGGAGGCGGTCCGGCAGGACGCTGTCGCCGAGCGCGGGGGAGGCGGCGCGGAGGGCGAGGAGCAGGAGCACGAGTGCGAGGCCCGTGACGAGGCCGGTGCGGATCCCGGTCGGGGCGGCGCGCGCGGCGTCGTGGTCGTGGGGGTGGTCGTGCCGGTGGTCGTGCGGCTCGCGGGTGGCCGTGACCGTGGCGGTGGCCGTCGCCGCGGAGGTCCCCGGCGTGGTGGCGGATCCGTCCCCGGCGAGGTCCTCGCGGGCGCGACGGTCGCGGGCCCGCTCGCGTCGGGGGCGCAGGGGCCGGTCGAAGGGCGACGCGTCGTCGTCGTCCGGGGCCCAGGGGGTGCGGCGGTCCGTCATCGCGGACCCGTGCCACGGGGCCGGGGTCCGAGGAGGGCGCGCACGTCGTCCACCCTAACCGCGCTGAGAAGGGTCCTCAGCAGGCGCGGCGGCGCGCAGCTGACGACGCAGCTCCTCGGCAGGCGGGGCCGGAGCCGTCACCGGTACGCCGCCGGGAGCACCGGGCACGCGCGGGCCAGCTGCTCGTCCATGGCGTCGGGGAACGGGGTCCAGGGCCGCTCGGCGCGCACGGCGGCGATGAAGTCGTCGACCGCGGGGACCTCGCCGAGGTACGGCTCGCCCTCCGCGGCGTAGCAGGGGATCAGGTAGGAGACGTAGTAGTCGTGGATGTAGGCGAGCTCGGCGTCGGTGCGCGGTCCCGCCTCGCGCTGGGGGAAGCGGACCTGGCAGGAGTACACGGTGACCGGATCCGCGTCGGTGAGGCTGTAGCTGTCCTGCCCGATCACGGACGCCGTGATGCCCGCGTCCCGCAGGCAGGCGATCTGCTGGTCGATGTAGTCCTCCCCGTCGACCACCCGCTCCGTCTGCACGTCGGGCCGCACCGCGTCGGGCTGCTGCTCGAGCACGAGGCCCCACGCACGGTCGGCGCGGATCCGCAGGTTCTCGGCCAGCTCCTGGTCGGTCGGCGGCACACGGACGGGCGGGTCCGCCGTGAAGTCGGGGACGACGGATCCGCGGCGGCCGTCCGGGGTGCCCATCGCCTGGCCGCGCGGGGCGGCGGTCGCGGTGGCGGCCGGGTCGCCGCCCTCGGCGGTCGGGGACGATGCGGCCGTGCCGCCGGCGTCGAGGGCGCCGGACGCGGAGGCGGCGCCGATGCCCGCGATCACGACGACGCCCGCGATGATCGCCGCGAGACCCCCGCGCGTGCGCGTCCGGCGAGGAGCGGGCGCGTCGTCCGGGTCGTCGGCGTCCGCCTCCGCGGCCGCCTCCGCTTCCGCGGCTGCCTCCGCCTCCGCCTCCGCGGCGCCGACCGCGGGCCGCTCCACCGCCAGCAGCGCCGCGCCCTCGTCGACGAGCCGCGCCTCCTCCGCGAGCAGCGCGACGAGCGGCGCCGGCAGCTCCGCGTCGCCGTACCCGGTGCGCGCGCGGAGGTCCGCGGGGACCTCGACGAGCGGCGCGGTGGATCCCTCGCGCCCGAACGCGGCGCGGCGCAGCTCCTCGAGGCGGCGCGCGGCCTCGGGATCGTCGCGGAGGCGACGGGCGAGCGCGGCGTCGGGGGCGTCGGTCATGCGGCCTCCTCGTCGCGGGCCCGGGCGCCGCGGCCGGTGAGGCGGCGCGGGTGGTGCTCAGGCTACGGCGGCGGATCCGCCACGGCGAGGCCCCGTCCGGGTCACGGCCGCGCCGTCGCGGCCGGATCGGGCCAGGATCCGGACATGACCATCGACGATCATCCCGCCCTCACCGACGCCCAGCTCACCGCCCGCGACCACGTCCCCGGGCTCGTCCACCACGTCGTGCTGTTCCGGCTCCGCGACGACGCGACGCCCGCCGACCGCGACGAGGTGGAGCGGCGCTTCCGGGCGCTCGCCGACTCGCCGCACCCGGACGGCACGGGGCCCTACATCCGCTCGCTGCACGCCGGACGGCAGTCGAGCCCCGAGGGCGTCGGCCGCGGATTCGAGCTCGGCTTCGTGCTCGCCTTCGCCTCGGAGGGCGACCGCAACCTGTACCTCGGCGAGCCGCTGATCCGGGATCCGTCGCGCATCGACGCCCAGCACGCCGCCTTCAAGGAGTTCGTCGGGCCGCTGCTCGCGCCGGATCCGCACGGCGTGCTGGTGTTCGACTTCACCGAGCCGGAGGCGGCGCCGGCGGCGGCGGCGGGGGCGCCCGCGACCTGATCCCGCGCCCCAGATGCGGGCCGCGCCGCCGTCGGGGTCGCGCGTCATCGACCCGCCCGCCAGCCTGGATCGACCGCCCGACGCCGACGAGACGAGTCCCGTGCCCGCATCTGCCCGCCCTGCCGCTGTGTCCTCCGAGCCGTCCGCCGCGCGCGCCGAGTCCCCGGATCCGCGCCTCGACGCGCAGACGCGCCGCCCGCAGTCGTGGATCCGCGCCGTCGCGGTCGCGCTCCTCGCATGGGTCGTGCTCGGGGTGGGGCTCGGCCTCGCCATCGGCATCGCGGACGCGGTGGTGCAGGCGACCGGCGCCGGCCTCCTCCTGAAGACCGTGCTGCAGGCCGTGCTGATGTCCGCGATCGTCGTGCCCGCCGTCGTCCTCCTCCGGCGCCGGCTCGACCGCAGGAGCCTCGCGAGCCTCGGCCTGTCGCGGCGGATCGGGCGGCCGATCGCGCTGGGCGTCGGGGTGGGGGCGGTGACGGGCGCGGTCGTCTGGGTACCCGCCGGCCTCCTCGGCTGGATCCGCGTCGACGGCGTCGACCTCGCCGTCTTCGCCGGGTTCCTCCTCGCGAACGGCGTCGTCCTCGCGCTCTACGAGGCGATCCCGGAGGAGCTCGCCCTCCGCGGGTACATGTGGACGAACCTCCGCGACGGCGCCGGGCTCGTCGTCGCGACGCTCGTGACCACCGCCCTCTTCCCGGCCATCGGCGTCGTGATCGAGTCCGGCCGCTGGATCGTGCTGACGATCGCGGGGTCGGACACCGGCGCCTTCACGCCGATCCCCGCCGGGAACGACGCGATCGTGTACGTGCTCCAGCTCGGGCTGTTCGGCCTCGCGCTCATCGCCGCGCGGCGGATCCCGACGGAGGGTGCGCTCCTCATCGCGATGGCGTTCCACGGGACGCAGCTCACGGTGAACCGCGTGCTGCTGGGCGGCACGGGCTGGGGCTCGTCCGGCTGGGACGTCGCGTTCGTCGAGCCCGACGCGATCGCGCTGGTTCTCGGGCACATCGTCCTGGCCGGCCTCGTCTTCGTCGCGGTGCGGAAGCGGATGGAGCGGCGGCAGCCCGGTCTGCGGCCGGCACGCGGAGCCCGCGTCCAGGATCCCGACCTACGGTAGGGATGTCCATGCGATCGCATGGATCAGTGGCTCCGTCCACGAGACGCGGGCCGCCGTCCCCGACTCGTCAGGAGACCCCATGACCACCACCCGCTTCACCGACAAGGTCGTCCTCATCACCGGCGGAGGCTCCGGCCTCGGCCGTGCCGCCGCGGTCCGCCTCGCCGCCGAGGGCGCGCGCCTCGCCCTCGTCGACATCTCCGAGCAGGGCCTCGCGGCCAGCGTCGAGGCCGTCCGCGCCGCGTCGCCCGACGCCGAGGTCCTCACCGTCATCGCCGACGTGTCGCAGGAGTCCGACGTCGACGCGTACGTCAGCCAGACGGTCGAGCGCTTCGGTCGCATCGACGGCTTCTTCAACAACGCCGGCATCGAGGGCCGCCAGAACCTCACCGAGGACTTCACGGCCGCCGAGTTCGACAAGGTCGTCGCGATCAACCTCCGCGGCGTGTTCCTCGGCCTCGAGAAGGTGCTCGCCGTCATGCGCGAGCAGGGCTCCGGCATGGTCGTCAACACTGCGAGCGTCGGCGGGATCCGCGGCGTCGGCAACCAGTCCGGATACGCGGCCGCGAAGCACGGCGTCGTCGGCCTCACCCGCAACTCGGCCGTCGAGTACGGGCAGTTCGGCATCCGCATCAACGCCATCGCACCCGGCGCCATCTGGACGCCCATGGTCGAGGAGTCGATGAAGCAGATCAGCGCGGACGACCCGCGCGGCGCCGCCGAGGAGTTCATCCAGGGCAACCCGACGAAGCGCTACGGCGAGGCGGACGAGATCGCGTCGGTCGTCGCGTTCCTGCTCTCGGACGACGCGGCGTACGTGAACG
Source organism: Clavibacter michiganensis (assembly GCF_002151125.1). Lineage (GTDB taxonomy): Bacteria > Actinomycetota > Actinomycetes > Actinomycetales > Microbacteriaceae > Clavibacter > Clavibacter michiganensis_C. The sequence goes on along the minus strand of NZ_MDJZ01000013.1, from coordinate 685 downwards.
CCGCCGTGCTGCCGATCGACGGCGGGCAGTCCGCCAAGTACTGACCCGCGCGGACCGCGTCGGCCGGGAGACCGACCGGCGCGGTCAGCCGAACGGCGGCGTGGGGAGCTGGCAGGTCACCGGCTGGCCGGGCGCCGCGGTCGAGGTCGCGATCTCCCGCACGCCGTCGACGAGGATCCGGCACGTCAGCGCCTCGCCGTCCGCCGGCGTGGCCTGCACGAACGCCCAGTCCTCCGCGGTGACGACGGACTCGACCGACCAGACGGAGCTCGCCGAGTCGTCGCCGGGGGAGAAGGACGCCTGGCCGACCTCCTTCACGATCGACGGCCGACCGCGGTGCGAGGCCTCGGCGTACGACACGTCGGTCAGCCCGGCGTCGGCCGCTCCCGTGGTCGTCACCTCGTAGGTGATCGCGTAGATGTCGGCGATGTCGTCGGCGATGCCCGAGCAGCCGGCGAGGGCGAGCGACGCGGCGCCCGCGACGAGCGCGATGCCGGAGCGCGCGGCGATGCGGCGGGGTGATGCGGTGGTCATGGATCCAGTGTGTTCGACCGCCCGCGTCGCTCGCATCCGTCGGAGGTGCCGGGACGCACGCGGGGACAGCACCCCGGTACCGCTCGCGGGGATCCGCCGCCCGCGCCCGCCGGGCGGGCGCGCAGGCGCCCCCCCCCCCCCCCCCCCCCCC
>NZ_MDJZ01000012.1 GCF_002151125.1 Clavibacter michiganensis | reverse complement strand
GGGCGGCACCACGGTCGCGGCCGGGCGCGCGCCGGGCGGGCTCCCCGGATCCACGGCCGACGCCGAGTTCGAGCTCGCCGTGAGCGTCGTCGGATCCCTGGGCGCGCGCGCCATCGTCGACGCGCGCACCGTCTCCGTCGTCGCGAGCGCCGACCGGGCCGCCGGCCGCGCCCGGACCCGCCGCCCGCCGATCGCGCCGACCCTGCCGGGCCTCGCCCGCACCGTGGCGCGGCAGGGCCCGCCCGGATCCCGCTCCGCGCGCCTCCGTCGCCTCGCCACCGTCACGCGCGACCGCCTCCTCGACGACCTCGCCGAGATCGGCGCGTCCGACCGCGCGGCGTCGCTCGTGGAGCTCGCCCGGGCGGCGGCCGACGAGGTCGCGGGCGTCTCCGTCGTGTTCCTCGTCTGCGGCACGGGCGCGGGACCCGCCGCGATCCGCTCGGCGGCCGTCGGGTTCCCGCCCGGCGTGCAGGTGGTCGCGGTCGTCTGCGACCCCGAGGTGGAGCCCGGCCTCCGCCGCCTCGGCGACCTGTCCGTCCTCACGATCGGCTACCTCGAGGACCTGCGCGGCGCGCTCCAGCGGAGCGCCGCGTGAGCGCCGGGAGCGCGCGCCGCGCACCCGCCGGTCGCGACGCCGGCCGCGCCCGGGCCCCCGCCGGATCCCGCGACCCCGGCCGCACGCTCGTCCCCGTCCTCGCGATCGCGCTCCTCACGGGCCTCGCCGCGGCCGCGTTCTGGCCCGTCTACCGCGACGCGTCCTTCGTCCGCATGGCCGGGATCACGCTGGTCGCGGGCGCGCTGGTCGCGGTCGCGGGCGCCCGGTTCCGCTGGGGCAGCGCGGTGGTCGCGGCCGCGGTCGTCGTCGTCTTCCTCGCCCTCGGGGTCCCGCTCGCGGTGCCGACCGGCGCGGTCGACGGCTGGCGTCCCACGCTCGCCGGCCTCGCCGAGCTCGTCGAGGGCGCGTCCCTCGGCATCGTGCGGCTGCTGACCATCGCGCTCCCGGTCGGCGACTACCAGGCGCTCCTCGTGCCGGCGTTCGCGCTCGTGCTGCTCGGATCCGTCGTCGGCGTCACCGTCGCGCTGCGCTCCCGGCGGCCGGAGCTCGCGGTGGTCCCCTCCCTCGTGATCCTCGTCGCCGCGGCCGCCCTCGGCCCCGACCGCAGCCAGGGCCCGGACGCGCCCGACGCGTCGGGCCTCCTCGTCCCGATCGCGCTGGCGTGGCTCGCGACGGCCCTGCTGTGGATCGCGCGGTGCCGCTGGCGCCGTCGCCACCGCGCCGTCCGCCGCCTCGGCCGGCAGTCGGGGATCCCCGTGGAGTCCGCCTCCGACCGGCGCCGCTCGGGCACGCGCGCCGGGGTCGCCGCGGCCGTCGTGCTCGCCACCGCCCTCGTCGCGGGCGTGGCCGCGACGGGCGCCGCCCCGCCCGAGGCGTCCCGCACCGGCCTCCGCTCCGCGGTCGAGCAGCCGTTCGACCCGCGCGAGCAGGTCAGCCCGCTCTCGTCCTTCCGCACGTACTGGAAGACGCCGGCCGTGGACGACACGCTGCTCACCGTCCAGGGCCTGCCCGCGGGCGGCCGGGTGCGGCTCGCCGCGCTCGACACGTACGACGGCGTCGTCTACGGCACGGGCGGCGCGCGCGGCAGCGTCGACGCGTCGCGCACGGGTCAGGCCTCGGGCACGTTCGCGCGCGTGCCGTACCGGCTCGACCAGCGGGGGGTCCCCGGAGACGACGTGACCCTCGACGTCGTCGTCGACGCCTACCGCGGGGTGTGGCTGCCGGGCGCGGGCCGCCTCGAGCGCATCGCCTTCGCGGGCGACGACGGCGGACGCCTCGCCGACTCCTTCTACTACGACGACGCGAGCGCCACCGGCGCCGTGATCGGCGGGCTGACCACCGGCGACGCCTACGAGATCGAGGCGGTCGTCGCGTCCACCCCGCCGCTCGAGGCGCTCGCCGACGAGCGCCCGGGCGACGCCGTGGCCCCGCGGCCCACGGGCGTGCCCGACGAGGTCGCCGCGCGCGTCGCGGCGTCCACCGCCGTGCCGGACGGCGCGACCGCGGGCGGCACCGACGCGGGCGCCGGCACCTCCGCCTCGCCCGGTGCCCGGCTCGTCGCGGCGATCTCCGCCCTCCGCGCCGACGGCTACGTCAGCCACGGCGTCGGCGACGCGCCCTTCAGCCGGTCGGGCCACTCGGCCGAGCGGATCGCCGACCTCCTGACGACCCGGCCCATGCTCGGCGACGCCGAGCAGTACGCGGTCGCGGCCGCCCTCATGGCCGACGACCTCGGCTTCCCCGTGCGCGTCGTGATGGGCTTCGCGCCCGGCGAGGCGGCCGTGCGCGAGGCGGACGGCGGCCCGGTGGCGGTCCGCGGATCCGACGTCACGGCCTGGATCGAGGTCGACACCGCGTCGTCCGGCTGGGTCGCGGTGGATCCGAACCCGCCCGTCCGCGACGTCCCCGACGCCCTGCCCGACGAGCCCACCGAGGTCGCGCGCCCGCAGACCGTGCTGCCGCCGCCCGTCGAGGAGCAGGCGGAGCCCGAGGACCGCACGCCGCCGGACGCCGGCCAGGACGACCGGCCCGAGGTGGATCCCGCGCTGCAGGCCGTGCTCGCGGCCGTGCGCGTGGCCGGCTGGTCGCTGCTCGCGCTCGGGCTCGCGGCGTCGCCGTTCCTCGCCGTGGTGGCGGCGAAGGCGAGCCGGCGGCGTCGGCGGCGCGGCGCGACCGTGGCGCGGGACCGGGTCGGCGGCGCGTGGGACGAGTTCCACGACGGCGCGCTCGACCGCGGCCTCGTGCCGCCCGTCGCGGCCACCCGGCGCGAGCTGGCGCGGCTCGCGGGCGTGGGCGGCGCGCGTGGCCTCGCGGACGTGGCCGACGAGTCGGCCTTCGCGCCCGGCGAGGTGCCGGATCCGCTCGCCGACGCCGCCTGGCGCCGCGTCGACGAGCTGGCCGCGCGCATGGACGCGGGCCGCACGCGCCGGCAGCGGATCCGGGCGATGGCCTCGCTCGCGTCGCTGCGACGGTCGCGCGGCGGGCGGCGCCGGCCGCGTCCCTGACGGCCCCTCCCCAGGATCCCGTCGCCCCCTCCCTCCACGACGCGCGGCCGCCGTGCCGTCGCGCCGTCCCGCACCTGGTGTCCTCGCGCCGTGGACATCTCCCCGCCCCCGTCGCCCGCGCCCGCCCCGCCGCCGCCGTTCCCCGTCCTCGGCGTCGCCGCGCCGCTCGTCGTCAGCGTCGCGGTCTGGGCCGTCACGCGGTCGCCCTACGCGCTGCTGTTCGCGGCGCTCGGGCCCGTGGTCGCGGTCGCGGGCGTCGCGGATCAGCGCATCTCCGGTCGGCGGTCGGCCCGCCGCGCGGCGCGCGAGTCCCGTGCGGCGGTGGAGCGCCTGCACGCGGAGGTGCGGGCCCGCGTCGCCGCCGCCCGCACCGCCCTGCGGTCCCGGGCGCCGTCCGCCCGCGAGATCCTCGACGGCAGCGCGAACCCCGCGCTCCTCTGGCGGGCGGATCCGGGCGGCGGCGCGCCCCCGGTCGCCCTCGGCACGGGCGACGTGCCGAGCGGCATGGTCTGGCGCGGAGACGCGGACGCCCGGGTGCCGGACGCCGCCGAGGGCGACGTCGGCGGCCCGCTCCGCCGCCACCTGCTCCGGTGCGCCCCGCCCTGGCGCGCGCGTCGTGCTCGTGGCGCCGACCCCCGGGCGGCGGCGTCGCCGGATGCCCTCACGTCGGCGCACGGTCCCGCGCGGTGGGCGGATCTCGTCCGCTGGATCCCGGACGCGCCCGTCCTCGTCTCCGCCACGGGCGGCCTCGGGCTGCGCGGTGCTCCCGCCCTCGTCGCGCCCGTGCTCCGCGGCGTCGTCGTGCAGCTCGTACACGCCCTCCCGCCGGACGACCTCCGCATCGCGTCCCGCCCGCCCGGGCCCCAGTGGGACTGGCTCGAACGCCTCCCGCACGCCGCGGAGGGGCTCCGCGAGGAGCGACCGGGCGCGGCCGGCCCGGCCGGTGCCGGTGCGGGTGACAGCGCCGGCGCCGCGCCGGGGGAACCGGGCGCCTCGTCGATCCGCCTCGTGCTCGGCGCGCGGGAGGTCGTGCTCGCGACGGCCCCGAGGATCGAGTCGCTCCCGGCCGCGTGCCGCACGGTGCTCGACGTCCGCACCCCGGGCACGGCGCGGATCCTCACGGCCGACGCCCCGCCGGGCGCCGCGGACGCCCTCGCCGCCCGGCGCTCCGCGGAGCCCGTCGCGCCCGCGCTCCCGACCGAGGCGGACGGCGACGGGGTGCCGTCGCCGTGCCTCACCCGCACCGGTCTCGTGCGGCCCGACCTCGTCTCGCTCACGGAGGTGGAGCGCCTGGCGGACGAGCTCGCCGACCTCGCGCGGCGTCGCGGGCTCGCGGCGGCACGGACGCCGCTGCCGTCGCGCGTGCCCTTCTCGGCGCTGCCGGTCGAGCGCGGCCGCGGTCCGTCGACGCCCGGGCACAGGTCCCCGGTCGGCGGCGAGGTCGGTCCGGCCGGCCCCGCCGGGGACGACGGCCCGCGCACCCGCCGTCCGCGCACGCTGGAGGCGGTCATCGGCCTGGGGCACGCGGGTCCCGTCACGGTGGACCTCGTGGCGGACGGCCCGCACGCGGTGGTCGCCGGCACCACCGGCAGCGGCAAGAGCGAGCTCCTCGTCACGTGGATGGCGGCGCTCGCCGCCGCGCATCCGCCCGAGGAGGTCACCGTGCTCCTCGTGGACTTCAAGGGCGGCGCGGCCTTCGACCCGCTGCTCGTCCTGCCGCATGCCGTCGGCCTCGTCACCGACCTCGACGGGCAGGGCGCGCGCCGGGCGCTGGAGAGCCTGCGGGCGGAGATCCGGCACCGCGAGCGCGTCCTCCGCGCGGCGGGCGCCCGCGACGTCGACGACGCGGCCGCCGCGGGCGTGCTGCCGCGGCTCGTCATCGTCGTCGACGAGCTGGCCGCCCTCCTCGCCGACCAGGACGGCCTGCACGAGGTCGTGGCCGACATCGCCGCCCGCGGCAGGTCCCTCGGCATGCACCTCGTGCTCTGCACCCAGCGCCCGGCCGGGGTCGTGCGCGACGCGGTGCTCGCCAACTGCGACCTCCGCCTCTCCCTCCGGGTGAACAACGAGGCCGACAGCCGCGCGCTCCTCGGCACGGTCGAGGCCGCCCGCCTCTCCGACGCTCCCGTGGGCCGCTGCCTCGTGGGTGCGCACGGCGCGCCCGCGCGTCCGCTCCAGGTGGCGGTCACGACGTCGGACGACCTCGCCCGCGTCGCCGCCGCCCGCGCGACGACCGCTCCCGTGCGGCGCCCCTGGCTGGATCCGCTGCCGGCCGCCGTCCCGTTCGCGGACCTCGCCGCGGTGCCGTCCCTCCTCCGGCACGGATCCGCGGGCCCCTCCGTCGGCGCGCCGGCCCTCCCGTTCGCCCTCGTCGACCTGCCCGCCGAGCAGCGGCGGGCGACGGCCGTGTGGTGCCCGGCGGCCGACGGCCATCTGCTCGTCGTAGGCGGTCCGGGATCCGGCCGCAGCACGTGCCTGCGCACGATCGGGGCGTCCGCCGCCGCCGCTGGGGTCGAGGTGCTGCACGCGCCGTCGGACGCCGAGGGGTGCTGGGACGCGATCGACGCCGCCACGGCCCGCATCCGCGCTCCGCGCGGCCGGCGCGGTCCCCTCCTCGTGCTCGCCGACGACCTCGACGTCGCCGTCTCCCGCCTGGAGCCCGACCACCAGGCCGCCCTGCTCGAGCGGGTTTCCGTCATCGTGCGCGAGGGGCCGGGGGCCGGCGTGGCGCTCGCCGCCTCCGGGCGTCGTGCGGGCGGGCCGCTCCAGGTGCTGGCGGCCGCTGCGGGCCCGCCTGTCGTCCTCCCGCTCCCGACCGCGCAGGAGCACGTGCTGGCGGGCGGCGAGAGCCGCCTCTTCGACGCCCGCGCGAGACCCGGTGCGGGGGAGTGGCGCGGCGAGCGGATCCAGGTGGCGCTGCCGCCCGAGCCCGAGCCCACGCTGTCAGCCGCGGCCGCGCGTGCCCGGTGGCCCCAGGAGCCGAGCCCGTCGAGCCGCGCGGATCCCGCGCCCCGCGCCGTCCTCGCGGCCGACGCGGTCCATGCGCTCGTGACGCCGTCGCCGGTCGCCGCGGTCGCGCGCCTCCGGGAGGCCGGCGTCGACGCTGTGGACGCCACCCGGATCCCGCCGGGCTGGTCGGCGGATCAGCCGCTCCCCGCGTCCGCGGACGTCGGCGCGACACGAGCCCCGGCCGCGGGCCCGGACGCGTGCGACGGCGCCGCCACGACGCGCCTCCCGGTCGTGGTCGGGGATCCCGACGCATGGCTGGTGCGCGGTCCGCTCCTCGCGGACCTCCGCCGCACAGGCCGGGTCATCCTGGAGGGCTGCACCCCGCGGGACGCGCGCACGCTGCTCCGCGTCCGTGCGGTGCCGCCGCCCCTCGCCGCCGTCCCGGGGAGGGCCTGGCTCGTCACCCCCGACGGCGACGTGCGCCGCTGCTCCTGGCCGCCCGTCACGCCGGGGCCGCCGCCGTCGATGCCCGCGGGCACGCCCGCCCGCGAGGGCACGCGCGCCCCCGCGGAGCCGCCCGCCCCCGCGGACCCACCGCGGCGCCGGCAGGACGCCGGGGTCAGCCGATGAGCGCCGGCGACACCCGGATCTCGCCCACCGGCACGCCGCCGCCGAGCACCGCGAGGTCGAGCTCGGGACGCACGCGCTCGACGTCGTCCCGCGTGATCGCGCCCGCCTCGGCGAGCAGCTCGAGCGCGACGATCGTGGAGGCCCGGAGGCTGCCGTCGAGCGTCTTCGATGCCACGGTCGTCCCGTCGGGCGCGGTCATGATCATGATCCCCTCGGCCCCGCCCTTGGCGAACAGCCCGAGCCGCTCGATCACGACGGTGTTCGCGCGGCCGGGCCCGTCGATCGCCCAGCCCTCGGCGCGCACCGCGGCGGTCAGCGCCGCCGCGTGCCGGTACAGCGCGAACGGCGAGCCGGGCGCGGAGGTCGCGATGCGGTGGATCCCGCGCGCGAGCGCCGTGAGCGACATTGCGTGCACGGGCGCGCCGCAGCCGTCGACGCCCGTGGTCGCGATCCGCTCGCCCGTGAAGCGCTCGACCACGTCGCGGATCCGCACCTGCAGGGGGTGGTCCGGGTGCAGGTAGTCGTCGGTCGACCACCCGTTGGTCACGCAGGCCAGCAGCATCGCGGCGTGCTTGCCGGAGCAGTTCATGTAGACGGGGGACGCGGGGATCCCGGCGCGCACGAGCTCGTCGCGCGCGGCCCGGTCGAGCGGCCAGTCCGCGGGGCAGCGGAGGGCGGACTCGTCGAGCCCGGCCTTCGCGAGGATCCCCCGCACGACCGCCACGTGACGCGCGGTCGCCGCGTGGCTGGCCGTGGCGAGCACGTGCTCCTCCTCGGTGAGCTCCGCGCCGCTCGCCAGCACCGCGAGCGCCTGGAACGGCTTCATGCTGGAGCGCGGGAAGACGGGCGTCGTCGCGTCCCCGACCTCGCGCAGCACCTCGCCCGCGGGCGAGAGCACCACGGCCGCGCCGATGTGGCGGGACTCCACGAAGCCGCTGCGCTCGAGCACCGCGAGCTCCACGGCGCCCTGCACAGGGATCGTCTCGACGGTCGTCCCCATCAGAGCGCCCGGAACGCGTCGGCGATCACGCCGAGGGCGTCGTCGAGCAGCTCCTCGGAGATCGCGAGGCTCGGCAGGAAGCGCAGCACGTTCCCGTACGTGCCGGCCGTGAGGATGATCACCCCGTGCGCGTGGCAGTACGCCGCGATGGCCGAGACCGCGTCCGCGTTCGGCTCCTTCGTGGTGGATCCGGTGCCCGGCTGCACGAGCTCGATGGCCACCATCGCGCCGATGCCGCGCACGTCGCCGATGATGTCGTGCTCCTCCTGCAGGTCCGCGAGCGCGTGGTGCAGCTGGTCGCCGATGCGCGTCGCCTCGTCGAGCAGCCCGTGCGTCTCGATGGCCTCGAACACGGCCACCGCGGCGGCCGCGGCCACGGGGTTGCCGCCGAACGTGCCGCCGAGCCCGCCGGGCAGCGCGGAGTCCATGATCTCGGCGCGGCCGGTCACGCCGGCGAGCGGCAGGCCGCCGGCGATGCCCTTGGCGGTGAGCACGAGGTCCGGCACGAGGCCGAGGTGCTCGCTCGCGAAGAAGCGGCCCGTGCGCGCGAGACCCGACTGGATCTCGTCCGCGATGAACACGACGCCGTTCGCCGTGCACCACTCCTGGAGCGCGGGCAGGAACCCGTCGGCGGGCACCATGAAGCCGCCCTCGCCCTGGATGGGCTCGGCGACCACGCACGCGAGGTCGGTCGCGCCGATCCGCTTCTCGAGGTACGAGATGGTGCGGGCCGCGGCCTCGGCGCCCGAGAGCCCGTCGTGATACGGGTAGGAGCTCGGCGCGTGGTACACGTCGCCGGCGAAGGGCCCGAAGCCGGTGCCGTAGGGCGACGCCTTGTAGTTCATCGCCATCGTGAGGTTCGTGCGGCCGTGGTAGCCGTGGTCGAGCACCGCGACCGCGCGGCGGCCCGTGTGCTTGCGCGCGATCTTCACGCCGTTCTCCACGGCCTCCGCGCCCGAGTTCACGAGCACCGTGCGCTTCTCGTGCGTGCCGGGCGTGTGCTCCGCGAGCAGCTCCGCCACGCGCACGTACTCCTCGTACGGGGTCACGGTGAAGAGGGTGTGGATCACGTCGCCGAGCTGCGCGGTCGCCGCGTCCACCACCTCCTGCCGGGTGTGGCCGACGGTGGTGACGCCGATGCCGGCGCCCAGGTCGATGAAGCGGTTGCCGTCCACGTCCTCCACGATCGCGCCGTGCGCGCGGGAGACGTACACGGGCAGGAGGGAGGAGACGCCGGGCGGCACCACGCGCTTCCGGCGCTCGTGCAGCTCGCGGGAGAGCGGCCCCGGGATCTCCGTCACGATGCGTCGCTCCTGCGGCACCTGCGGGCGCGCGTCGCGGGCGGACGCGGCGGGGGAGGGGGAGGCGGAGCCGGCAGGAGTGCCGACGAGGGCGGAGTCCAGGGTGTCTGTCATGATCCGGCGAGCCTACCCGCGCGGGCACGGGGATCCGAGAGGGCGGCGTCCGCGTTCGCTAGCGTGAACCCATGCAGATCGAGCACCGGTACGCCCTGTCCCTCGAGTGGACGGGCGACCGCGGATCCGGCACGTCCGACCACCGCTCCTACGGCCGCGACCACGTGGTCCGCGCCACTGGCAAGCCCGACCTCCTCGGATCCGCCGACCGCCCCTTCCGCGGCGACGCCGACCGCTGGAACCCGGAGGAGACCCTCATCTCCGCGCTCGCGCAGTGCCACCTGCTCAGCTACCTGCACGCGGCCGCGGCGGCGGGCGTCGTCGTCGTGGGCTACAGCGACGAGCCCACCGGCACCATGCGGCAGACGGACGGCGGCGGCGGGCACTTCGTCGAGGTCACGCTGCGACCCGTCGTCACCGTGCGGGATCCCGCGCACGTCGAGCTCGCCACGTCGCTCCACCAGGGCGCGTCCGAGCGGTGCTTCATCGCCGCGAGCGTCGCCTTCCCGGTGCACCACGAGCCGCGGACCGTGCTCGCGGGCGCGGGGGACGACCGATCCGCCGCCGGATCCCCGTAGCCGTCTCCCACCCCTGTCAGGCGGCCCCCGGCAGGGTCGGGCAGACTGTGCGGGTCCCTCCCACATACCTGGTGCGTCCGGCGCGCCGATGAAAGCGACTCACGTGAAGCGACGCATCCCCCTCACCCTGGCCGCGGCGGCCGTCCTGGCGCTGTCCGCCTGCTCCGGCAGCGGCACCCCGGACGCGGATCCGTCCGCGAGCCCGACGGCCGGCGCGCGCACCGCGGGGGCGTCCTGCATCGACACCCCGTCGGGCGACGCGTCGAAGTCGGTCAAGGTCTCCGGCGACTTCGGCACGGCCCCCGAGGTCACGGTCGACGGTCCGCTGCAGGTGGACACCACCGAGCGCACGGTCGTCACCGAGGGCGACGGCGCAGAGGTCGGCGCGGGCGCCACGGCGAACATCGCCCTCGCCGCCTACAACGGGAACACCGGCGAGGCCATCTCGCAGCTCGCCTACAACGCGGACGCGCCGCTCCCGGCCACGCTCGACGACAGCGCGCTCGTCCCCGGCGTCGTCCGCGCGGTCGAGTGCACCACCGTCGGCTCCCGCGTCGTCGCGGTCGTCCCCGCCGCCGACGGCTTCGCCGCCGACCAGGCCACGCAGCTCGGCCTCGGCGCCGACGACCCCATCGTCATCGTGGTCGACGTGCTGAGCCAGGTCCCCACCCGCGCCGACGGCGTCGACCAGCCGGCACCCGAGGGCTTCCCGACGGTCACGCTGGCGGACGACGGGGCCCCCACCATCACCATCCCCGACCAGGATCCGCCCACCGAGACGCAGATCGCGAACCTCAAGGTCGGCGACGGCGCCGAGGTCACCGACGGCGCCAGCGTCACGGTGCAGTACACGGGCATCAACTGGAACACGAAGAAGGTGTTCGACTCGAGCTGGGACAAGGGCGGCAAGCCGGTCTCGTTCCAGACGAGCGGCGTCATCCCCGGCTTCACCAAGGCGCTCGTCGGACAGAAGGTCGGCTCGCAGGTCATCGCGGTCATCCCGCCCGCCGACGGCTACGGCGACCAGGGCCAGGGCGAGGACATCGGCGGCACGGACACCATCGTGTTCGTCGTCGACATCCTCGGCACCCAGCCCGCTCCGGCCCAGTAGGAGCAGCCGTGCGCCGCGTCATCATCCTCGGATCCACGGGCTCCATCGGCGTGCAGGCCCTGGAGGTCGTCGCGCGCCACCCGGAGCTGTTCGAGGTGGTCGGGCTCGGCGCCGGCAGCAAGCGCGAGGCGCTCGCCGAGCAGGCGCGCGTCGCGGGCGTGGAGCACACGGCGCTCGGCGCGGACGAGGCCGAGCAGCTCATCCGCTCGGTCGACGCCGACGTGGTGCTCAACGGCATCACCGGATCCGTCGGTCTCGGCCCGACCCTCGCCGCGCTGGAGGAGGGGCGCACGCTCGCCCTCGCCAACAAGGAGTCGCTCATCGTCGGCGGGGAGCTGGTGCGATCGCTCGCGGCGCCCGGCCAGCTCGTCCCCGTCGACTCGGAGCACTCCGCCATCGCGCAGGCGCTCCGCGGGGGCACGCCCGAGGAGGTCAGGCGCCTCGTCGTCACGGCCTCCGGCGGCCCGTTCCGCGGCCGCACACGGGCCGAGCTCGCGCACGTCACGCCGCGCGAGGCGCTCGCCCACCCCACCTGGGACATGGGCCTCGTCATCACGACCAACTCCTCGACGCTCGTCAACAAGGGCCTCGAGGTCATCGAGGCGCACCTGCTCTTCGACGTGCCCTACGAGCGGATCGACGTGGTCGTCCACCCGCAGTCCCTCGTGCACTCCATGGTCGAGTTCATCGACGGATCCACCCTCGCGCAGGCGTCCCCGCCGGACATGCGCCTCCCCATCGCCCTCGGCCTCAACTGGCCGCACCGCATGCACGACGTCGGGGTGCCCATCGACTGGACCCGCGCGGCGACGTGGATGTTCGAGCCGCTCGACGACGAGGCGTTCCCCGCGGTCCTGCTCGCGAAGCAGGTCGGCGCGGCGGGATCCACGTACCCGGCCGTCTACAACGCGGCGAACGAGCAGGCCGTGCAGGCGTTCCACGCGGGGCGTGCGGGCTTCCTCGACATCGTCGACACCATCCGCCGCGTCGTCGACGCGCACGAACCGGCGTCCGGCCCGCTCACGCGCGAGTCGCTCGCGGAGGCCGAGCGCTGGGCGCGCGCCGAGGCCGACCGGGTCCTCGGGGTCTGACCGACCCGACCGACCCGACCGGATGCGTCCCTGCGCGGGTCGACTCGACCAGATCTGATCCGACCGGTTCCGGCAGAGACGCCCGAGCCCGGCGATGACCCGTCCGCGCAGCCGGCACGACGGCGCCGACTCAGCCGTCCGCGTCCTCGCGTCCGTGCTTCCCGGCTCAGCCGTTCCCGTTCCCGTTGCCGTTCCCGGCTCCGCCGTTCCCGTTCCCGTTGCCGTTCCCAGCTCCGCCGTTGCCGTTGCCGTTCTCGTTGCCGTTCCCGGCTCCGCCGTTCCCGTTCCCGTTCCCGTCGTCGGATCCGCCGTCGTCGTCGCCCTCGCCGGGGTCCGGGGAGGACGGCGGGCTGGGCGTCGCCGTGCGGGTCGGGCTGGGCGTGGGGGAGGGCGAGGGCGTCGCGGTGCGCGAGGGGGACGGCGACGGCGAGGGGCTCTCGGAGGGGGAGGGCTCGGGCGTCGGCGTGCTCTCCGCCGCCTCGCGCGCGGCCTCGAGCTCGGCGCGGACGGCGTCGATGCGGGCGACGACGTCGTCGTGCCGGGCCTGGTCGATGGATCCGTCCGCCAGGTCGGCGTCGACGGCCGCCCGCAGGTCCTCGAGCTGGGCGAGCGCCTTGGCGTAGTCGCCGTCGGCGGACGACTGGGTCACGGAGAGCGTGCGCTGCTGCAGGTCGTCGAGCGCGCGGTCCTCCGGCGTCGACGAGCCCGCGCATCCGGCGAGCAGGAGGACGGCGGTCGTCGCGGCGGCGAGGCCGACCGCGGCGCGCCCGCGGAGCGAGCGCCGGCCGGCGGTGCTCGAGGAGCCCGGGGCGCCGGGTGCGCCTGCGGTCGAGATCGATGTGCGTGTCACGGGGCGTCCTCCACGCTCTTCTGCAGCTCCTCGAGGCTGGCGCCGAGGGGTCCGGGGACGGACGGGTACGAGGTGTCGCGGTCCTGCAGGGAGGTGACCGTCACGACGCCCACGACGGCGGCCGCGGCGATGAGCACGGAGACGACGGCGACGCTGAGGGCGCGGCTGCCGCGCCGCTTCGCGGGTTCGTGATCCGCCGGCTGACGCGGACCCGCCGGGGACGTCCGGGCCGTGGGATCCCCGCCGCGCGCGGCCGGCTGCATCGGCGCGGCGCCGAACCGCTCGGTGCGGGCATCCGGGTCCGCGGACGGGGCGGCGGCCGCGGCGGCGCCGGCACCAGCGCCGGCGGCAGCGGCGCCTGCCGCACCGTACCCGGCGGCCTCGGCCGCCGGCATCACGCGCGTGGACGTCGCCGTCGGCGCGTCCACCGCGGAGGCGGGAGCGCGTCCGGTCCGCAGCTCCGCCGCGACCTCGCGCGCGGTGGGCCGCGTCGCCGGATCGCGTCGGGTCATGCGGCCGAGGAGGTCCACCCACGAGGCACCGAGCCGGGCGGGGATCTCGGGGTCGCGCACCACGCGCGCCATGGTCGACTCGGCGGCCGTGCCGGGGAAGGTGCGGCGTCCGGTGAGGCACTCGAGGAGCACCAGCCCGAGCGCGTAGACGTCGGTCGGCGCGCCGACCGCCTCGCCGAGCGCCTGCTCGGGGCTGAGGTAGCTGACGGTGCCGACGATGGAGCCGGTGGAGGTGAGGCGCGTCCCGTCCACGAGGCGCGCGATGCCGAAGTCGGTGAGCTTGGCCGCGGCCGGCTCGTCGTCCGCCTCGGGGCGGGCGAGCAGCACGTTGGCGGGCTTGACGTCGCGGTGCACGACGCCGCGGCGGTGGATGTAGCCGAGCGCGTCCGCGAGGATCCCCCCGATGCGCGCGACCTCGGGCCCGGGCAGCGGCCCCTCCTTCATCCGGTCCGCGAGGGTGGTGCCGTCGACGATCTCCATCACGATGAAGGCGAGCGCCCGGTCGGCGACCACGTCGTCGCCGACGTCGAACAGCGTCACGAGCCCGGGGTGGCTGAGGCCCGCGAGCATGCGCACCTCGCCCTCCTGGCGCTCGACCTCGGCCGGGTCGGCGGAGTCGGTCGCGAAGACCTTGACGGCCACCTCGCGGCCGAGCGTCTCGTCGGCGGCGCGGTACACGGTGGCCATGCCGCCGCGTCCGAGCAGCCCGCTGATGCGGTAGCGGCCGGCCAGCAGGGTGCCGGCGAGCGGGTCGGGCCGTTCTCCGGGCATGGGCGCACCTCTCCTCACGGGATCCCCAGCCTAGCCCGGGGCTCCTGGGCGGAGCCCGCCGGACGCGGCCGCGCCGCCCTGCGGATCCGCACCACGGCGGCGTCCGCACAGGGTCCGGGAGGTAGCCTCTCCCACCATGGACGGCGTCTTCCTCTACATCCTCGGGGTGCTCATCATCGTGGTCGGCGTCGCCGTGTCCATCGGCCTCCACGAGGTCGGTCACCTGGTGCCCGCGAAGCTGTTCGGCGTGCGCGTCACGCAGTACATGATCGGCTTCGGGCCGACGATCTTCAGCCGCCGCAAGGGCGAGACCGAGTACGGCGTGAAGGCCATCCCGCTGGGCGGCTACATCTCCATGATCGGGATGTTCCCGCCGCAGAGCTCCCGCGCCGGGACGAGCAGCACGGGGATCGCGCAGCTCGTCGGCTCCGACCCCCGCCGCGGCGACGCCGCCGCATCCCCGGCGGCCCCCGACGTCGACGACCGCGCCGGCCGCGGCTTCTTCGACCTCCTCGTGCAGGACGCCCGCCAGGCGAGCGCCGAGAGCATCGGCGAGGAGGAGGACCGCGCCTTCTACAAGCTGTCCGTCCCGAAGCGCATGGTCATCATGCTGGGCGGCCCGGCGATGAACTTCCTCCTCGCGATCCTGCTGTTCGCGGTGGTGCTCTGCGGCTTCGGCGTCACGACGCCCACCACGACGGTCGGCCAGGTGAACGCGTGCATCGTGCCGGCCGGATCCACCGCCTCCGCCGACCCCGCCACGTGCCCCGCGGGCGCTCCCGAGGCCCCCGGGGCGGCGGCCGGCCTCCAGCCCGGCGACACGATCGTCAGCATCGACGGCACGCCGATCACCGCGTGGGACCAGGTCACCGGCACCGTGCAGGCGTCCGCGGGCCGCGAGCTCGACGTCGTGGTCGAGCGCGACGGCGCACGGCAGACGCTGGAGATCACCCCCGTCCTCTCGGAGCAGGCCGTCCCCGGCTCCCGCGGCGCCCCCGAGGTCGACGAGCAGGGGAACCCGGTCACCCGCGAGGTCGGCCTCATCGGCTTCAGCCCCACGCAGGCCGTGCAGCAGCAGCCGCTCTCGGCGGCGTTCACGACCACGGGCGAGAACATGGCCGCGGTCGGCAACCTCATCCTCAACCTCCCGCAGCGGCTCGTCGACGTGGGCCGCGCCGCGTTCGGCGGCGGGGAGCGCGACCCCAACGGGCCCATGAGCGTCGTCGGCGTCGGCCGCGTCGCGGGCGAGATCGCGAGCCTCGACGAGACGCCGGTCGCCTCCCGCGCCTCCGCGATGGTCGGCCTGGTCGCGTCGCTCAACGTGGCGCTCGGCATGATCAACCTCCTGCCGCTCCTGCCGCTGGACGGCGGGCACGTGCTCGGCGCGATCGTCGAGGGCGTCCGCCGCTTCGTCGCCAAGCTCTTCGGTCGGCGCGATCCGGGACCGGTCGACGTCGCGAAGCTCATGCCGGTGACGTTCGTGGTCGTGATCCTCTTCGGCGCCATGAGCGCGCTGCTGATCTTCGCCGACCTGGTGAACCCCGTCCGGCTCACCTGACGCCGCCCGCGCCGCGACGCGGCCCGCG
This sequence comes from Clavibacter michiganensis, assembly GCF_002151125.1. Taxonomy (GTDB): domain Bacteria; phylum Actinomycetota; class Actinomycetes; order Actinomycetales; family Microbacteriaceae; genus Clavibacter; species Clavibacter michiganensis_C. The sequence continues at coordinate 192,383 of NZ_MDJZ01000012.1, read as the reverse complement.
CCCCCGACGCACCGGGTCCGCAGGAATCGGACGTAGGCTCTTCCCCGTGCCAGCAGTCAATCTCGGAATGCCGAAGGTCCCGGAAGTCCTCGCGCCGCGACGGAAGACCCGTCAGATCAGCGTCGGCAAGGTCAAGGTCGGCGGCGACGCCCAGGTGAGCGTCCAGTCGATGACGACCACGCAGACCACCAACATCAACGCCACGCTCCAGCAGATCGCCGAGCTCACGGCCACCGGATGCGACATCGTGCGCGTCGCGGTGCCGCACCAGGACGACGCGGACGTGCTGCACATCCTGGCGAAGAAGAGCCAGATCCCGATCATCGCGGACATCCACTTCCAGCCGCGCTACGTCTTCACGGCCATCGACGCCGGCGTCGGCGCGGTGCGCGTGAACCCCGGCAACATCCGCAAGTTCGACGACCAGGTCGGCGCCATCGCGAAGGCCGCCAAGGCCGCGGGCACCTCGATCCGCATCGGCGTCAACGCCGGATCCCTGCACCCGAGCCTCCTGCAGAAGTACGGCAAGGCCACGCCCGAGGCGCTCGTCGAGTCCGCCGTGTGGGAGGCCAGCCTCTTCGAGGAGCACGACTTCCACGACTTCAAGATCTCGGTCAAGCACAACGACCCGGTCATCATGGTGAAGGCCTACCGACTCCTCGCAGAGCGCGGCGACTGGCCCCTGCACCTCGGCGTGACCGAGGCCGGCCCCGCGTTCCAGGGCACCATCAAGAGCGCCACCGCGTTCGGGATCCTGCTCTCCGAGGGCATCGGCGACACCATCCGCGTGTCCCTCTCCGCGCCCCCGGCCGAGGAGGTCAAGGTCGGCCTGCAGATCCTGCAGTCGCTCAACCTCCGCGAGCGCAAGCTCGAGATCGTCTCCTGCCCGAGCTGCGGCCGCGCCCAGGTCGACGTCTACTCGCTGGCCGAGCAGGTCACCGAGGGGCTCAAGCACGTCAACGTGCCGCTGCGCGTCGCCGTCATGGGCTGCGTCGTCAACGGACCCGGCGAGGCCCGCGAGGCCGAGCTCGGCGTCGCGTCCGGCAACGGCCGCGGGCAGATCTTCGTCAAGGGCGAGGTCATCAAGACCGTCCCCGAGGCCGAGATCGTCCAGACCCTCATCGAGGAGGCCAACCGCCTCGCCGCGGAGATGCCCGCCGGATCCATCGGCAGCCCCGAGATCCTCGTCTAGACCCCCTTACTCCCCACCCGCCCGCGCAGGCGGCGTGCGTCCGCGCGCGCCGCCTGCGCGTAGGCTCTGCTAGTCGTCCGCCCGGCGGACCGCCCCACGAACTGAGGATGCTGTTGAACGGTAACGCCACATTCCGGCATCGGAACACCTCCCTGCTGGGGCTCGCCAGCGTCCTCGCCCCGCACACCGTCACGTCGGTCGAGATCGACGACCGCCTGAAGCCCGTGCTCTCGCGGCTGCGTCTCCCGACGGGCCTGCTGCAGCGCGTGGCGGGCGTCCTCGAGCGGCGCAACTGGGACAAGTCGATGTCCTTCGACGCGGCCGCCACCGAGGCCGGCCGCAAGGCGCTCGCGCAGGCGGGGGTGCAGCCGTCGCAGATCGGGCTGCTCATCAACACCTCGGTCACGCGCGCGCACCTCGAGCCGAGCGTCGCCGTTAGCATCCACAACGGGCTCGGGCTGCCGTCGTCGGCGCTCAACTTCGACATCGCGAACGCGTGCCTCGGCTTCGTGAACGCCATGACGCTCGCGGGCCACCTCATCGACTCGGGCCAGATCGACTACGCGATGATCGTCGACGGCGAGGACGCCGGCGAGATCCGCCACAACACGGTCGCGCGCCTGCTCCGTCCGGAGACCACGCGCGCCGACTTCCTCAGCGAGTTCCCGAGCCTCACGCTCGGCGCGGGCGCGGCGGCCGCCGTCCTGGGGCGCACGAGCGACCACCCCGAGGGGCACCGGATCCTCGGCGGCGTCACGCGCGCGGCCACGCAGCACCACGAGCTCTGCATCGGCGACGTGGACGGCATGTTCACCGACACCAAGGAGCTGCTCCGCGGCGGCATGGAGCTCGTCGTCGACGCGTGGAAGGAAGCCGCGCAGGACGACTGGGACTGGTCCGACATGGACCGCTACATCCTCCACCAGGTCTCCGACGTGCACACCAACGCCATCGTCAAGGCCGCGAAGCTCGACAAGTCGCGCGTGCCGCTGACGTACCCGCGCTACGGCAACGTCGGTCCCGCGAGCATCCCGATCACGCTCGCCGACCAGGCCGACAGCCTCAGCCGCGGCGACCGCGTGCTCTGCATGGGCGTGGGCTCGGGCCTCAACACGGCCATGACCGAGATCCTCTGGTAGCCGCGCCGTGAGCGCATCGGCCGCGACGTCACCGGCGACCGTCCCCGTGGCGGGCCCCGACGGGCAGCCGCTGCCCGGTCTCGACCCCGCGTGGTCGCGCGTCGTGCGCGCGGGCGGCCACGGCTGGCACGTCCTCGACACGGGGGAGCGGCTGGCCGCCACGGGAGCACCCGTCGCGGGCACCATCCTCTGCGTGCACGGCAACCCGACCTGGTCGTACCTGTGGCGCCGCATCGCGGCGGAGTCGCTGGCGCGCGCCGAGCGGGATCCGTCGGCACCGGCCTGGCGCGTGGTCGCCGTCGACCAGCTCGACATGGGCTTCTCCGAGCGCACGGGCGTCGCGCGCACGTTGCCCACACGGCTCGACGACCTGCAGGCGCTCACCGACGAGCTGGGGCTGTCGGGATCCGGCGCCACCGGGCCCGTCGTCACGCTCGGCCACGACTGGGGCGGCGTCGTCAGCCTCGGCTGGGCGCTGCGCAACCGCGACGTGCTCGCCGGGATCATGGCGCTCAACACGGCCGTGCACCAGGAGCAGGGCGTGGCCATCCCGTGGCCGCTGCGCCTCGCGCTCGCCACCGGGATCCACGACGCGGCGACCCGCGGCACCCCCGGCTTCCTCGCCACCACGCTCGCCCTCGCGCACCCGCCGCTCGACCCGGCCGTGCGCCGCGCGTTCGCCGCGCCGTACCGGGGCGCCGACCGCCGCGCCGGGATCCGCGGCTTCGTCGCCGACATCCCGGTCGGCCCCGCGCATCCCAGCCACGCGACCCTCACCTCCATCGCCGAGGGCCTCCGCGACCTCGACCTGCCCGCCCTGTTCGTCTGGGGCCCGCGCGACCCGATCTTCAGCGACGTCTACCTCTCCGACCTCCTCGAGCGCCTGCCGTACGCGGACGTGCACCGCGTCGAGGGCGCCGGCCACCTCGTCGCCGAGGACCACGACTACGCGTCCGCCGCGCTCGACTGGCTCGCGGATCGGGTCGCGGCCCCGGTCGCGTCGGGGGCTGCCCCCGCCCCCGTGCGCGCGCCCGCGGGCGTGCCCGACGCGGCTCCCGTCCGCCCGCTCGGCGCGCTCCTCGAGGAGCTGCGCGCGAGCGACGACCCCGTGCTCGTCGAGATGGCGCCCCGCGGCGGCGGGGGACCCCGCACCGTCTCCTGGCGCCTGCTCTCCCGCCGCGTCCGCGAGATCGCCGCCGGCCTCCACGCCCGCGGGCTCCGCGCGGGAGACCGCGTCTCGCTCCTCGTGCCGCCCGGCGCCGACCTCACGGCCCTCCTCTACGCGTGCCTGCGCATCGGCGCGATCGTCGTGGTCGCCGACGCGGGCCTGGGTGTCAAGGGCCTCGGTCGCGCGGTCGCCGGATCCCGCCCCGACATGGTCGTGGGCATCCCCGCCGGCCTCGCCCTCGCGCGCGCCCTGGGCTGGCCGGGGGAGCGGATCTCCGTCACCACGCTCGCCCCGCCCGTCGCCCGCGCCCTCGGCGTCGCCGCGAGCCTGCCGGAGATCGCCCGCGACGGCCGCGCGCAGGTCCTGCCGCCCGAGCCCGCGGCCGACGACGACGCCGCGATCCTCTTCACCTCCGGGTCCACCGGCCCCGCCAAGGGCGTCGTCTACACGCACCGGCAGCTCGTGTCCCTGCGCGACACCCTCGGCTCCCGCTTCGACGTGGGGCTGGGCACCGGGCTCGTCGCCGGCTTCGCGCCGTTCGCGCTGCTGGGCCCGGCGCTCGGCGCCACGAGCGTCACGCCCGACATGGACGTGACCCGCCCGCGCGACCTCACCGCCTCGGCGCTCGCCGCGGCCGCCCGCGCGGCCGACGCGACGGTGGTGTTCGCGTCGCCCGCCGCCCTCGCCAACGTGGTCGCCACGGCCGACGCCCTCACGGACGCCGACCGGGAGGCCCTCGGCCGCGTCCGCTCGCTCCTGTCCGCCGGGGCGCCGCTGTCGGAGGCGCTGCTCACGCGCGCCGCCGCGATCGTCCCCGCCGCCGAGGTCCACACGCCGTACGGCATGACCGAGGGGCTCCTGCTCACCGACGTGACGCTCGAGGGGATCCGCGCGGCCGCCCTCCGGGGGGACGCGGGCGTCTGCGTCGGCGCGCCCGTCGACCCCGTGGCCGTCCGCATCAGCCCGCTCGACGCCGACGGCGCTGCGACGGGCGCGCTCACCGACGAGGCCGGGGTCACGGGCGAGATCGTCGTCTCCGCGCCCCACGTGCACGACCGCTACGACCGGCTCCACGTCACCGACCGCGCCGCGCGCCGCGACTCGGCCGACGGGATCCGCCGCCACCGCACGGGCGACGTCGGGCACCTCGACGCGACCGGCGCGCTCTGGGTCGAGGGCCGCATGCCGCACGTGATCACCACGGCCGACGGCGTGCTCACGCCCGTCGGGCCCGAGCAGCGCGCCGAGTCGGCGTCGGGCGTCGGACGCGCGGCCGCCGTGGGCGTGGGTCCCGCGGGCGTGCAGCAGCTGGTCCTCGTCGTCGAGACCGTGCCCGCCGCGCGTCGCGTCGGGCTGGCGGACGCGACGCTCGCCTCCGCCGTGCGCGCCGCGGTCGGCGTCCCGGTCGCCGCGGTGATCGTCGTGCCCGTCCTGCCGACCGACGTGCGCCACAACTCCAAGGTCGACCGCGCGCGCCTCGGTCGCTGGGCCGCGGGGATCCTCGCGGGCGGCCGGGTCACCGCGCCGTGATCGTCCTCGTCACCGGCGCCAGCGGGATGCTCGGCCGCGCCGTCGCCGAGCGCCTCGCGTCCGCCGGGCACGCCGTCCGCACGTTCCAGCGGCAGCCGTCCGGCCTCGCGGGGAGCGGCGCCGCGCCCGTGCCGGGAGGCGTCGTCGACCTCCGCGGCAGCGTCACCGATCCGGCCGCCGTCGTCCGCGCGGTCGAGGGCGTCGACGCCGTGATCCACCTGGCCGCCAAGGTCTCGCTCGCGGGCGACCCGGGCGACTTCCGCGCCGTCAACGTCGAGGGCACGCGCGCGCTCCTCGCGGCGGCCCGTGCGGCCGGCGCCTCGCGGTTCGTGCACGTGTCCTCGCCGTCGGTCGCGCACACGGGCCTCTCCATCACGGGCGACGGCGCCGGACCCACGGATCCCGTCCACGCCCGCGGCGACTACGCCCGCACCAAGGCCGAGGGCGAGCTGATCGCGCTCGCCGAGGACGACCCCGCCATGCGCGTCCTCGCCGTCCGCCCCCACCTCGTCTGGGGCCCGGGCGACACGCAGCTCGTGGCCCGCATCGTCGACCGCGCCGCTCGCGGCCGCCTCCCGCTCCTCGGCCACGGCGCGGCCCTCATCGACACCGTCTACCGCGACAACGCGGCCGACGCGATCGTCGCCGCGCTCGACGCCGCCGACACCGCGCACGGCCGCGCGTACGTCGTCACCAACGGCGAGCCCCGTCCCGTCGCCGAGCTCCTCGCCGGCATGTGCCGCGCCGCCGGCGTCCCCGCGCCGCGCCTCCGTGTCCCCGCCGCCCTCGCCCGCGCCGCCGGGGGAGCGGTCGAGCGCGTGTGGGCCGTGCGCCCCGGATCCGACGAGCCGCCCATGACCCGCTTCCTCGCCGAGCAGCTCTCCACCGCCCACTGGTTCGACCAGCGCGAGACCCGCCGGGCGCTCGGCTGGACCCCCGCCGTCTCCCTCGACGAGGGCTTCGAGCGCCTCCGCGTCTCCTACGCCGACTCCGCTCGCTGACCCGGCGAGGTCACGGGCGCCCGGATCGCTAGGCTGTGTCGGGTGTCCACACGCCTCTCCAAGCTCTTCGTCCGCACCCTCCGGGAAGACCCCGTCGACGCCGAGGTGGCCAGCCACCGCCTCCTCGTGCGCGCCGGCTACATCCGCCGCCAGGCCCCCGGCATCTTCGCCTGGCTGCCGCTCGGCCTCCGGGTCAAGAACAAGGTCGAGGCGATCGTCCGCGAGGAGATGGAGCGCATCGGCGCCCAGGAGGTGCACTTCCCCGCGCTCCTGCCCGCCGAGCCGTACCAGGCGACCGGCCGCTACGACGAGTACGGCCCCGGGATGTTCCGCCTCGAGGACCGCAAGCGCGCGCCCATGGTGCTGGCGCCCACGCACGAGGAGTTCTTCGCGCTGCTCGTGAAGGACCTCTACTCGAGCTACAAGGACCTGCCCCTGTCGATCTACCAGATCCAGGACAAGTACCGCGACGAGGCCCGTCCCCGCGCGGGCATCCTCCGCGGCCGCGAGTTCACGATGAAGGACGCCTACTCCTTCGATCACACCGACGCGGGCCTCGCCGTCAGCTACCAGGCCCAGCGCGACGCCTACGAGCGGATCTTCCAGCGCCTCGGCCTCGAGTACGTCATCGTCGCCGCCGACGCGGGTGCCATGGGCGGATCCAAGAGCGAGGAGTTCCTGCACCCCACGCCCATCGGCGAGGACACCTTCGTGCGCAGCCCCGGCGGCTACGCGGCCAACGTCGAGGCGTTCACGACGCTCGTGCCCGAGTCGATCCCGATCGAGGGCCAGCCCGCCGCGCGCGTCTTCGACTCGCCCGACACCCCCACCATCGCCACCCTCGTCGACCTCGCGAACGCGCGGGAGCCCCGCGAGGACGGCCGTGCCTGGACCGCCGCCGACACGCTGAAGAACATCGTGCTCGCGCTCACGCACCTCGACGGCACGCGCGAGCTCGTCGTCGTCGGGATCCCCGGCGACCGCGACATCGACCTCAAGCGCGCCGAGGTGGCCTTCTTCCCCGCCGAGGTCGAGCCCGCCACCGCGGGCGACCTCGCGAAGCAGCCCGGCCTGGTCACGGGCTACATCGGACCGTGGTCGGCCGACGGCCCCGTGCTCGGATCCACGTCCACGACGAAGGTGCGCTACCTCGTCGACCCCCGCGTGGTCGACGGCAGCTCGTGGATCACGGGCGCCAACGTCGCCGGGAAGCACGTGCTCTCGCTCGTCGCCGGCCGCGACTTCACGCCCGACGGCGTGGTCGAGGCCGCGGACGTCCGCGACGGCGATCCCGCGCCCGACGGATCCGGCCCCATCAGCACCGCGCGCGGCACCGAGATCGGCCACGTCTTCGAGCTCGGCCGCATGTACGCGGAGGCCCTCGGCCTCAAGGTGCTCGACGAGAACGGCAAGCTCGTCACCGTCACCATGGGCTCGTACGGCATCGGCATCACCCGCAACCTCGCGCTCGTCGCCGAGGCCACGCAGGACGGCCGGGGCCTCCTCTGGCCCGCGTCCATCAGCCCGTTCGACGTGCACGTCGTCATGACCGGCAAGGACGAGGCCGTGAGGACCGCGTCCGAGGAGCTCGTCGACGCGCTCGACGCGGCGGGCCTCGACGTGCTCTTCGACGACCGCCCCAAGGTGTCGCCCGGCGTGAAGTTCGGCGACGCCGAGCTCATCGGCGTGCCCACCATCGTCATCGTCGGCCGCGGCGCGGTCGACGGCATGGCGGAGCTGTGGGACCGGCGCACGAACGAGCGCACGCCCGTCGCGCTCGCGGACGTGGTCGGCGCGCTCACCGCCGCCGGCTGACCCCGCGCGCACCACCCCGAGGCTGCCCGACCCCTCCCGGTCGGGTAGCCTCGAGTTCTTCCAACCGAATAGAGGAGTCGCACCGTGGACATCGACCTGAGCGTCTTGCGCCTGATGGAGCGCGAGCGCGAGATCCCGTTCGAGGAGCTCGTCTCGATCATCGAGCAGGCCATCCTCACCGCCTACCTCAAGCACACCGACCAGGCCGACGCCAAGCCCGTCGCCGACGGCGTACCCCCCGCCCGCGTGCACCTGGACCGCAAGACCGGGCACGTCTCCGTGCACGTCCCCGAGCTCGACGAGGACGGCCTCGTCATCGGCGAGTCCGAGGACAGCCCGAGCGACTTCGGCCGCATCGCCGCCTTCGCCGCCAAGCAGGTCATCAACCAGCGCCTGCGCGACATCGGCGACGACCGCATCCTCGGCGAGTTCAAGGGCCGCGAGGGCGACATCGTCGCCGGCGTCGTGCAGCAGGGCCCGAACCCGCGCATGATCCACGTCGACCTCGGCACCATCGAGGCGATCCTGCCGCCCGAGGAGCAGGTGCCCGGCGAGAAGTACGTGCACGGCTCCCGCCTGCGCGTCTACGTCACGAGCGTGTCCCGCGGCGCGAAGGGCCCGCAGATCACGGTCTCGCGCACGCACCCGTCGCTCGTCCGGAAGCTCTTCGCGCTCGAGGTGCCGGAGATCGCGCAGGGCCTCGTCGAGATCGTCTCGCTCGCCCGCGAGGCCGGCCACCGCACCAAGATCGCGGTGCGCGCGACCGAGCCCGGCATCAACGCCAAGGGCGCGTGCATCGGCGAGCTGGGCCAGCGCGTCCGCGCGGTCACGGCGGAGCTGAACGAGGAGAAGATCGACATCGTCGACTACTCCGAGTCGCTGCCCGTCTTCGTCGGCAACGCGCTGTCGCCCGCCCGGGTCACGAGCTCGTTCGTCATCGACCAGGCGACCAAGGCCGTGCGCGCCCTCGTGCCCGACTACCAGCTCTCGCTCGCCATCGGCAAGGAGGGCCAGAACGCCCGCCTCGCCGCCAAGCTCACGGGCGCGAAGATCGACATCCAGCCCGACTCGATCCTCGAGGGCGACGACTGATCGCCGCCCGTCGGGAGCCGAGCCTCCCCGCCGCCGGACGGAGGGGGTAGTATGGAGCCGGTAAGAACGTGCGTCGGCTGTCGTCGGCGTGCCCCGAGGTCCGCTCTCATGCGGATCGTGGCGGATCCCATCACTCGCTCCCTCGTCCTCGACGAGCGCGCCGTGCTGGCCGGCAGGGGCGCGTGGATCCATCCGACCATCGAGTGCATCGACAGAGCGATCGCACGGCGCGCCCTCGGGCGGGCCCTGCGGAGCGACGCGGCGCTCGACCCCGCAGCTCTTGGGGGACTACGAGAGCGGCTCGCGGCCCAGCCGAGCGCGCGAGCATCCGAGAGAACAGGCTGAACGGCACATGGACAACTAATGAGCGGCTCGAAATGAGATCCGTCCAGCACTAGCGGTCCCCTCCTGCCTGGGAGAGGACCCCCAGACAGGAGAACAGTGGCAAAACCACGCGTACACGAGATCGCCGCCGAGATCGGCGTCGACAGCAAGACCGCACTCGCCAAGCTCAAGGAGATGGGCGAGTTCGTCAAGGGACCGTCGTCGAGCATCGAGCCCCCTGTGGCCCGCAAGCTCAAGGCGGCCCTCGAGGCCGCCGGCCTCACCGGACAGGCCGCCGCTCCCGCCGCGGCCCCGTCGTCCGCCCCGCGCCCCGGAGCCCGTTCGTCGGCTCCGAAGCCCGGCGGCCGTCCCACCCCCGGCCCGCAGCCCACGGCCGCTCCCGAGCCGGAGGCCCCCGAGGCGTCCGACGTCCCGGTCCCGGCGAAGCCGCTGACCGTCGCGGAGCGCCAGGCGCAGGCCGAGGCGAGCCGCAAGGCCGCCGCGGAGGAGAAGGCCGAGGCTCGGAAGTCGGCCGAGTCCGCCGCCCCCGAGGCCCCCGCCGCCGAGGCCCCGAGCGCCCCGCGCCCGGACGCCGGCAGCGCGCCCGCGGCTCCCTCCAACGGCATCCCGCGTCCCGGGATCCCGCGTCCGGCGGCCCCGCGCCCCGGCAACAACCCCTTCGCGAGCAACCAGGGCATGGGCACCAAGCCCCGCCCGGGCAACAACCCGTTCGCGAGCAACCAGGGCATGGGCCAGCGCCCCGCCGCGGGAGCCGCAGGCCCCCGCCCGGCCGCTCCCCGTCCCGGATCCCCCCGCCCCGGCGCCCCGCGTCCCGGCGGCGTCGGCCAGGGCGCACGTCCTGCCGGCTTCGGCCAGCGTCCCGCGGGCGCGGGTCGTCCCGGCGGCGCGCCCGGTGGAGCAGGACGCCCCGGCGCTCCGGCTGCCGGCGGCTTCCAGCGTCCGGCCGGCGGCTTCGCCGGTCGTCCCGGTGGCGGCGGCCGTGGTCGCGGCCCCGGCGGCGGCACCGCCGGTGCCTTCGGGCGCGGCGGCGGCAAGAGCAAGTCGCGCAAGTCGAAGCGGACGAAGAGGGCCGAGTTCGAGCTGCGCGAGGCTCCGTCGCTGGGTGGCGTCAGCGTCCCCCGCGGCGACGGCAACACCATCGTCCGCCTGCGTCGCGGCGCGTCCATCTCGGACTTCGCCGACAAGATCGACGCGAGCCCCGGCAACCTGGTGACCGTGCTGTTCCACCTCGGTGAGATGGCCACGGCGACCGAGTCGCTCGACGAGGCCACCTTCGAGGTGCTCGGCACGGAGCTCGGCTACAAGATCCAGGTCGTCTCCCCGGAGGACGAGGACCGCGAGCTGCTCGAGGGCTTCGACATCGACCTCGACCAGGAGCTCGAGGACGAGGACGACGACGTGCTGGAGATCCGGCCCCCCGTCGTCACCGTCATGGGCCACGTCGACCACGGCAAGACGCGCCTGCTCGACGCCATCCGCAACGCCAACGTCATCGAGGGCGAAGCGGGCGGCATCACGCAGCACATCGGCGCGTACCAGGTCTGGGCGCCGCACGAGGGCTACGAGCGCGCCATCACCTTCATCGACACCCCGGGCCACGAGGCGTTCACCGCCATGCGCGCCCGTGGTGCGCAGGTCACCGACATCGCGATCCTCGTGGTCGCGGCCGACGACGGCATCATGCCGCAGACGGTGGAGGCCCTGAACCACGCCCAGGCGGCGAACGTGCCGATCGTGGTCGCGGTCAACAAGGTCGACAAGGAGGGGGCCAACCCCGCCAAGGTGCGCCAGCAGCTCACCGAGTACGGCCTGGTCGCCGAGGAGTACGGCGGAGACGTCATGTTCGTCGACGTCTCGGCGCTGTCCGGCAAGGGCGTGGAGGACCTCCTCGAGGCCGTCCTGCTCACCGCCGACGCCGGGCTCGACCTGCGCAGCAACCCGAACAAGGACGCGCGCGGCGTGGCCATCGAGGCCCGCCTCGACAAGGGCCGCGGTGCGGTCGCGACCGTCCTCATCCAGTCGGGCACGCTCCGCGTGGGCGACGCCATCGTGGCGGGCACGGCCTACGGCCGCGTCCGGGCGATGATGGACGAGAACGGCGACGCGGTCCACGAGGCCTACCCCTCGCGGCCCGTCCAGGTCCAGGGCCTCTCGTCGGTCCCCGGCGCGGGCGACACCTTCCTCGTCACCGAGGAGGACCGCACCGCCCGTCAGATCGCCGAGAAGCGCGAGGCCGTCGAGCGCAACGCCCAGCTGGCCAAGGCCCGCAAGCGCATCAGCCTCGAGGACTTCACGCGTGCGCTGGAGGAGGGCAAGGTCGAGTCGCTCAACCTCATCATCAAGGGCGACGTGTCCGGTGCCGTCGAGGCGCTGGAGGAGTCGCTCATGAAGATCGAGGTGGACGACTCCGTGCAGCTGCGGATCATCCACCGCGGCGTCGGAGCGGTCACCGAGAGCGACGTCAACCTGGCGACGATCGACAACGCGATCATCATCGGGTTCAACGTCCGCCCCGACCCGAAGGCCCGCGCACGTGCGGCTCGCGAGGGCGTCGACATCCGCTTCTACAGCGTCATCTACTCGGCGCTCGAGGAGATCGAGTCGAGCCTCACGGGCATGCTCAAGCCCGAGTTCGAGGAGGTCCAGTCCGGCGTCGCCGAGATCCGCGAGGTGTTCCGCTCCTCCAAGTTCGGCAACATCGCGGGTGTCATCGTCCGCTCGGGCACCATCACCAGGAACGCCAAGGCGCGGGTCATCCGCGACGGCGTGGTGGTGGGCGACAACCTGGCCATCGAGTCGCTGCGCCGGTTCAAGGACGACGTGTCCGAGGTCCGCACGGACTTCGAGGCGGGCATCGGCCTGGGCAAGTTCAACGACATCCAGATCGGCGACGAGATCGAGACGATCGAGATGAAGGAGAAGCCGCGGGTCTGACCCCGGCCGATCCGGGCCCCGCTCCCCACCAGGGGAGCGGGGCCCTCCCCGTCCCGCCACGCGCGGGACACGAGCACGAGCACGACGCCGGGGATCGCCCGGGCGCATCCGTCACGGAAGGACGTCGACCATGGTCGATCACGCGAGGGCCAGGAAGATGGCCGACCGCATCAAGGAGATCGTCGCGCGCAAGCTCGACCGGGGGATCAAGGACCCGCGCCTCGGGTTCGTGACCGTCACCGACGTGCGCGTCACGGGCGACCTGCAGCACGCCAGCATCTTCTACACGGTCTACGGCACCGACGAGGAGCGCGCCGACACGGCCGCCGCCCTCAAGTCCGCCACCGGCATGCTCCGCAGCGAGGTGGGCAAGAACATCACCGCGCGCCTCACCCCGTCGCTCGAGTTCATCCTCGACGGCGTCCCGGAGAACGCGGCCGCGATCGACGCTCTCCTCGAGGAGGCGCGCCGCCGCGACGCCGACGTGCAGGCGCAGGCGAAGGCCGGCGTCTACGCGGGCGACGAGGACCCGTACGTCAAGCCCCGCGTGGTCGGGGAGGACGAGGACGAGGACGACGACCAGGCGGACGACGAGGACGGCGACGACGTCGATCGCTCGGCGCCCGGGTACGAGCCCGCGCACTGATCCACCGCGCCGGCCAGCCGGCAGGCGTCAGCTCGGCAGCGCGTACGTGCCGTCGGGCTGGCGCACCGCGAGCCCGTCGGCGATGAGCCCGTCGAGGGCGCGCTCGCGCTGCACGGGCTCCGGCCACGCGGTCGCGAGGTCGGCGGCGCTCACGGGGGAGTGGCTCGACCGCAGCTCGGCGAGCAGGAGCCCGCGCACCTGGCGGTCGGATCCCTCGTAGCGCTTCTGCGTGACGCGCGCCGGCCCGTCGTAGGCCGGGTATCCCGCCGCGCGCCACGCGCACAGGCCGCGGACGGGGCAGTCGTCGCAGCGCGGCGCACGTGCGGTGCAGATCACCGCGCCGAGCTCCATGGCCCCCGCGTTGAACACGCGCGCCTCGGCGACGTCGTCCGGCAGCTGCGCCTCCATCGCCGCGAGGTCGGCCGTCGTGCGCGCGGGGCCCGGATCGCCCTGGCCCGCGACCGCGCGCGCGAGGACGCGGCGCACGTTGACGTCGACGACCGGGTGGCGGTGCCCGAACGCGAACGCCGCCACCGCGCGGGCCGTGTACGGGCCGACGCCGGGGAGGTCGAGCAGGGCGTCGACGTCCTCGGGCACCTCGCCGCCGTGCCGCTCGACGATCGCGACCGCGCACGCGTGCAGGTTCAGGGCTCGCCGCGGGTAGCCGAGCCGGCCCCACGCGCGGACGGCCTCGCTCGCGGGCGTCGACGCGAGCGCCGCGGGCACGGGCCAGCGCACCAGCCACTCCTCGAGCCGCGGGATGACGCGGACCACGGGCGTCTGCTGGAGCATGAACTCGCTGACGAGGATCCCCCACGATCCGAAGCCCTCGCGCCGCCACGGCAGGTCGCGGGCGTTCTCGCGGAACCAGGCGTTCACGTCTCGGGCGAGGGCGGTCTCCGGCATCCGGACAGCGTACGAGACGATGCGCCTAGGCTCGGCGCATGCCCCTGTACCGCGCCTCCCGCGCCGAGGTCCTCGCCTCGCTCGCCGACGAGTTCCTGCACAACTACGGGCGGGGACGCGCCTTCCTCGCCGTCGACGGCGGCCCGCTCGCGGATCCCGTCGCCTTCGCGCGCGAGCTCGCCGATGCGCTGCGCGTGGGCGGTCGCGGGGCGTTCGTGGCCGATGCCGCGGACTTCGCGGCGGGCGACGGCGCGGACGCCGACGGCGCGACGTCGGCGGGCGCGCTCCGCGACGCGCTCGTGGGCCCCTTCCGCCGACCCGGGACGCCGTTCGCGCTCGAGCCCGACGGCGATCCCGTGGCCGACGCTCCCGGCGACGCCGTGCTCCTCGTGGCGGGCGACGGCCTGCAGGCTGCGCAGCTGCGCGGGCTGTGGAACGCCGTCGTCTACCTGCTGCTGCCCGACGAGCCGCTCACGACCTCGGGCGGCGACGCCGGATCCGCGGCGCAGGAGGCGCACGCGCGCTACATCCGCGCCGTGAACCCGCGGCGCGCGGCCACGATGATCGTCGACGTCAGCGACCCCGACCTCCCGCGCCGCGTCTTCGCCGACAGCTGCTGAGGGGCGGCCCCGCCGCGAGCGCGGCCCGCGAACGCGACCCGCGACCCGCGACCCGCGACCTCAGCGCGGGACGAGCCGGGCCAGCTCCGCGGGGGAGATGTGCCGCCCGGTCGCCTCCACGCCGTGCACGAGCTGCACCAGGGCGGCGTTGACGCGCGCGTCCTGGCCGACGCCCGGCGCGATGGCCGAGACCGCGCCGTTGAGGTGGTCGACCTCCGTGAGGCGGCTGCGGCGGATGCTCTGCAGCGTCGACCCGGGGTTCGGCACCTGCCCCATGGTCCGGGCGAGCGCGACGGGCAGGCGCTCCGCGAGGGGGAGCGGCAGCGACGCGAACAGGCGGAGCCGGCGGTGGGTGAGGCCGCCGAGGGTGCCGAACGTCACGCCGTGCGCGAGCCCGGTTCGCACCGTCTCCTGCATGGTGCGCGTGACGATGCGCCGCAGCACGGGCTCGGCGATGACCGCCTGCACGCTGAGGCCGGTGATCGCGGGCACGGCGTTGATCCCGTTGATGACGAGCTTGGTCCACTGGGCCCCGCGGAAGTCGGCGGCGACGGTGACCGGCATGACGGGATCCAGCACCTCGCGCACGACGTCGACCCCGGCGCCCTCCGGCCCGTCCGCGGTGCCGACCTGCATGCCCGCGCGCGACGTGACCGTGACGAGGCCGGGCTCGGTGAGCGAGGCCGCCACCAGCGCGAGACCGCCCACGACCTGGGATCGCGGGAGGCACTCGACGCCCATGGTGAGGCCGGAGAGCCCGTTCTGTACGACCAGCACGGGGATCCCGCGGAGCCAGCCGGCGTTCTCCGTCATGGCGTCGCGGGCGTCGGCGATCTTGGTGGCGACGATCGCGAGCCCGGGCGGGCGGCCGAGGCGCTCGGCCGCGGCGACGCGCGCGACGTGGTCGCCGTAGCCGCCGGCGAGGCGCAGGCCGCGGTCCTGGATGGTGCGGAGGTGCGGGCCGCGCGCGGTGACGTCAACCTCGTGCCCGGCGCGTTCGAGGAGGGCGGCGATGGTGCCGCCGACGGCGCCCGCGCCCAAGACCCCGATCCGCACGCGTCCTCCTGTCGACCCTCCCGATCCTACGGCGGGCGGATCCGAGGGAGCCGCGGGTGCGTCCCGGCACGGCATGATGGTCAGGCCATGGAAACCCCGACCCCCCGCGCCGCGCCCTCCACCGCGAGCGGCCTGCTCCTCATCGACAAGCGCGGGGAGTGGACCAGCCACGACCTCGTCGCCCGCACGCGCCGCCTCGCCGGCACCCGCAAGGTCGGGCACGCGGGCACGCTCGACCCGATGGCCACGGGCCTCATGATCCTCGGCGTCAACAGCTCCACGCGCCTGCTCACCTACCTCGTGGGCCTCGACAAGGAGTACCTGGCGACCATCCGCCTCGGCCGCGCCACCACCACGGACGACCGCGAGGGCGAGGTCGTCTCGCGCGCCGAGCCCGGGCGGATCCGCGACCTCGCCGTCGCCGACGTGGATCGCGCCGTCGCCGACCTCCGCGGCACGATCTCGCAGGTCCCGAGCGCCGTCAGCGCCATCAAGGTCGACGGCAAGCGCGCCTACGCCCGCGTCCGCGCCGGCGAGGAGGTCGAGCTCGCCGCGCGCGAGGTCACCGTCTCCGCGTTCGACGTGCTCCGCTTCGACGCGGTCGAGGCCGAGGAGGGCGAGGAGGACGGCGCGCAGCTCGACCTCGACGTCCGCATCACCTGCTCCTCCGGCACGTACGTGCGGGCCCTCGCGCGCGACCTCGGCCGCGCGCTCGGCGTCGGCGGGCACCTCACCGCCCTGCGCCGCACGCGCGTCGGCCCGTTCCACGTCGACGACGCCGTGGCGATCGACGCGATGGTCGTCGCCGACCGGCTGATCCCGCCGGCCGACGCCGCCGCGCGCCTGTTCGACGTCCTGCACCTCACCGAGCAGGAGGCGGTCGACCTCGGCCACGGCAAGAAGCTCACGACGCCCGACGACGCTCCCACCGAGGATCCGCTCGCCGCGGTCGCGCCCGACGGCCGGCTCGTGGGCCTGGTCGGCTTCCGCGGACGCACGGGCACCTCCATCGTCAACTTCCCCGCCGACGACGCGGGCGCCTCGTGATCGCGTGGTTCACGGTCGCGCAAATCTCCGTCGCGGTCGTCGCGGGCGTGCTGTGCCTCGTGCTCGGCGCCGTCGGACGGAAGCCGAGCGACCTCACGATGGGACCGACCGCGCTCGTCGAGGTGCTGCTCGTGGCGCAGCTCGTGGTCGCGATCGCGGCGCCCGCCGTCGGCAACCCGCCGTCGGGGAACCTCGTCGAGTACTACGCCTACCTGCTGAGCGGCCTGCTGATCCCGCCGCTCGCCATGTTCTGGGCGCTCGTGGAGCGCACCCGCTGGAGCACCGTGATCCTGGGGGCCTCGTGCCTCGCCATCGCGATCATGGTCTACCGCATGGACGTCATCTGGAACGTCCAGTCCGCGTGACCGCCGCTGCCTCGGGTAGGGGATAATCGCAGGTGCCATGACTGACTCCCGCACCTCGCGCATGACCGGCCTCGGACGGGTCCTGGTCTTCTTCTACGGGCTGCTGGCCCTCGCCGCGACGGGCCGCTCGGTCACGCAGATCCTCACCAAGTTCGACGAGGCACCGGTCGCGTACGCGCTCTCCGCGCTCGCCGCCGTCGTCTACATCGTCGCCACCGTGGCGCTCGTCGCCCCCGCGCGCACCCCGGAGGCCGCCCGCCGCTGGTACCGGATCGCGTTCGCCACCATCGCGTTCGAGCTCGTCGGCGTGCTCGTCGTGGGCACGCTGAGCCTCGTCGACTCCGAGCTCTTCCCGCACGACAGCGTGTGGTCGGTCTACGGCTACGGCTACGTGTTCATCCCGCTCGTGCTGCCGGTCCTCGGCCTCTGGTGGCTCCGTAGCGGCGGCCGCTCGCGCGTGAGCGCCGTCGACGAGCGCCCCGTGCGCGGGGACCGCTGACCGTGCTCGTCGTCCACGACCCGGCCGACGTGCCGGGCGGCTTCGGGCCGAGCGCCGTCACCATCGGCAAGTTCGACGGGGTGCACGCGGGGCACCGCGCGGTCATCCAGGGCCTCCTCGGCATCGCCGCCGACGAGGGCCTCTCCTCCGCCGTCGTCACGTTCGACCGCCATCCGGCCGCGCTCCTCGCGCCCGCCGCGCGCCCGCAGAGCCTCGTCAGCAACCGGCAGAAGATCGAGCTGCTCGCTGAGCTCGGCGTCGACGCGACCCTCATGCTCCCGTTCGACGAGCGGCTCCAGAGGCTGAGCCCCGAGGAGTTCGTCCGCACCGTGCTGGTGGACGCCCTCCGCGCCCGCGTCGTGCTCGTGGGCGAGGACTTCCGCTTCGGCGCGCAGGGCGCGGGCGACGCCGCCACGCTCACGCGGCTCGGCGAGAGCCACGGCTTCCGCACGGTGGTCGTGGGCGACGTGATGCCCGACGGCAGCCGCAAGGTGTCGTCCACGTGGATCCGCGACCTCATGGACCGCGGCGACGTCGAGGCCGCCGCCGAGCTGCTCGGCCGCGCGCCCGCCGTCCGCGGCCTCGTCGTGCACGGCGAGAAGCGCGGCCGCGAGCTGGGCTTCCCCACGGCGAACCTGTCTCCCGAGGCCGAGGGCCTCATCCCCGCCGACGGCGTCTACGCCGGCTGGCTGCGCGACGGCGACCGGACGTACCCGTCCGCCATCTCGGTCGGCACCAACCCGACCTTCGCGGGCGTCCGGCCGCGCGTCGTCGAGGCGTTCGTGCTCGACGAGACGCTCGACCTGTACGACCACGAGGTCGAGGTCGTGTTCGTCGCGCGGATCCGCGGCATGGTCGCGTACGAGGGCCGCGAGCCGCTCATCGCGCAGATGACCGACGACGTGGTGCGCACCCGCGCCGTGCTCGGGGCCTAGGCCGCGCCGGCGGACCTGTCCTCCGGCGTCGCCGCCGCGTCGCCCTGGGGGCGGGGCGTGCGGCCGAAGAGGTACATGATCAGCGTCGACGCGGTCGCCTCGATCGCGGGGCCGTGGCCCACGCTCCAGCCGGCGTCCGACGCGCGCAGCGTGCGCGCCCGCAGCACGCCCCGGATCTGCGCGGGCGCGATCGCGGCGCGCGCCACGGCGACGGCGCCGGTCGCGCGGTGATCGAGTTCCAGGTCCGCCTTCAGCGCGTGCGCGATGTCGAAGGCGTGGACGACCACCTCGAGCAGCTCGGGGAGGCGCTTGCGGCCCTTCCCGGCGCGCTTCTCGGCCGCGATGGCGCGGATCCCGGCCACCAGGTCCTCGGGGGAGCGCGCGGCCTCGTCGGCGCTCAGGTCGTCCATCGCGTGCATGGGGTTGAGGTGCGGGCGGCGGCGCATGGATCCGATCGCCGTGCGCACCATGGCGGCGTTGCTCGCGCCGACGCGCCAGACGATGTGGCCCGCGACGTCGCGCACGGTCCAGCCGTCGCACATGCTCGCGGCCTCCCAGCCGTCGGCGTCCAGGGACGCGAGGAGGTCGGCCGTGCGGTCGAGCACGTCGGCGATCTCCTCGCTCCAGACGCCCGTGACCTTGGCCTCGGGCTCGGTCGGGCGCTGGCTGAGGGGCAGGTGCCGGGAGATCTCGCTCATGGCCGAGAGCCTATTCCGGCCGCCGTAGAATCTGGTGGTGACGACGACTCCCGCAGCTCCCCGTGCGGGCGCGCTCCTCGCCCTGGTCGGCATCGTGCTGGTGGCCCTCAACCTCCGCACCGCCGTCGCGGTCTTCTCGCCGATCGTCGACGAGATCGGCCGCGACGTCCCGCTCGACAGCGTGTCCATCGGCGTGCTCGGCGCGCTGCCGCCCGTCTGCTTCGCGCTGTTCGGCCTCCTCGCGCCCGCGATCTCCCGGCGCCTCGGCCTCGAGCTGACCGTGGTGGTGGGACTCGTCGCGATGGTCGTCGGGCACCTGCTGCGCGCCGGATCCGACACGGTGGTCGTCTTCGGCGTGGGCACGATCCTGTCGCTCGCGGGCATGGGCCTCGGCAACGTGCTCCTGCCGCCGCTCGTGAAGAAGTACTTCCCCGGTCGGATCGGGCCGCTCACCTCGCTCACCACCGTGATGCTGTCCATCAGCACGGGCGTGCCCTCGCTCGTCGCCGCGCCGCTGGCCGACGGCGCGGGCTGGCGCGTCGCCATCGGGGCGTGGGCCGCCGTGGCGGTCGTCGCGCTCGTGCCGTGGGTGGCGCTGCTGGTCAACCACCGTCGCGACACCCGGCGCGAGCGCGCGGCCGCTGCCGCGCTCGACCAGGTGGAGGAGGCGCCGGCTGCCGTCACGGGCCGCGTGTTCCGGTCGCCGGTCGCGTGGGCGCTCGTGGGGATCCAGTCGGCCTCCTCCTTCAACGCCTACGCCATGTTCGCGTGGCTGCCCGCGCTGCTGCAGGAGACCGCCGGTCAGACGGCCGTGGAGTCCGGCGTGCTCCTCGCGGTGTTCGGCTTCATGGGCCTGCCGACGGCGATCGTCATGCCGCTGCTCGCCGCCCGGATGCGGAACGTCGGCATCCTGATCCAGCTCGGCGTCCTCTTCTTCGTCGTCGGCTACGTGGGCCTGCTCGTGGCGCCCGCCGCGGCGCCGCTCCTGTGGGTGGCCGCCGCCGGGCTCGGGCCGCTGCTGTTCCCGCTGGTCTTCGTGCTCATCAACCTGCGCACCCGCACGCACGGGGGAGTGGTCGCGCTCAGCGGCTTCGTGCAGGGCATCGGCTACTCGATCGGCGCGATCGGCCCGCTGATGTTCGGCGTCCTGCACGAGGCGACCGGCGGCTGGACCGTGCCCCTCCTCATGCTCTTCGTCATGGTCGCCGTCGCGTCCGCCGCGGGCTTCTACCTCGCCCGGCCGCGCATGCTCGAGGACACGTGGGACCGCTCGCCCCGCGAGGCCGTGCGCGAGCGCTGACGCCCCCGGATCCGCGCCCCCGCGCCCCGTTCACCTCCCGAGCGCCCGCCGTCCATCCGGCGTCCATCGCTCGTCGCCTTGATTCGGCACCGTAGGAAATCCACTCGCACGGCGACACGGAGGACACGGATGACGAACGACGCACGCACGACGGTGAGCCGCAGGGGCCTGCTGCAGGGGGGCGCGGCCGTCGGCGCCGGCGCCGCGATCGCCGCCCTCGGATCCGCCCCCGCCGCCCGCGCGGCCGGCGCCCCGCCCAAGGTCGGCGGTTACCTCTGGCTCGAGGGCGACCACCACGTCCACACGCTCTTCAGCAACGACGGCAAGTACCGCGTGCGCGACCACATCCGCCAGGCGGTCGCCAACGGCGTGCAGTGGATCGTGCTCACGGACCACGGCAACGCGCCGCACTCCACGAAGGGCAGCGTCGACCAGATCGTGCCGTTCATCGAGGAGGCCCGGAAGGAGTTCGGCTCCGAGATCGTGATCTTCCACGGGCTCGAGTGGAACATCCCCGGCGCGGAGCACGCGACCGTCTTCGTGCACCCGCAGGGCGACGCGATCGGCGTGCTGAAGGAGATCGAGGACCGCTGGGACGCCCGCGTGAAGGGCACCCGCGACGGCACCCCGGCGAACGAGGCGCTCGCGCTCGAGGGGATCCGCTTCCTCGACCAGGCCGTCGCCTCCCGCCGCGTGAAGGACGCCGCGATGCTCCCGAACCACCCCTCGCGCCTCGGCATCGACTCGCCGCACGAGCTGCGCGCCTGGCAGGACGCCGGCCCGCGCGTGGTCCTCGGCATGGAGGGCGCGCCGGGCCACCAGGCCGGCGGCCTCCCCGCGCCGCACAGCACCGTCGGCGCGCGCGGACTCTACGGCAACGCCGCCAGCGCGTACTCGTTCCCCGGCTACCCGGCCGAGTCGTACCGCACGTGGGGCGGCTTCGACTGGGTCACCGCGACGGTCGGCGGCGTGTGGGACTCCATGCTCGCCGAGGGCCGCCGCTTCATCGTCACGGCCACGAGCGACAGCCACAACGTCTACCTCGACACCACCGAGGTCGGCCCCGGCAGCGACTACGACCGCGACGGCCGCATGGTGGATCCCGTCTACCGCGGCGGCGTCGACACCGACGAGAACGACTTCTGGCCGGGCCACTACAGCCGCACGCACGTGGGCGCCGTCCGTCAGGACCACACGTCCGTGCTCGACGCGATCCGCGCCGGACGCGTCTGGGTCGACCACGGCGGGCTCGTCGACTCCATCGACGCGCGGCTCGTCCTCGAGCGGGGCCGCACGATCCCCCTCGGCGGCACGCTCATCGGCAAGCGCGACCGGAAGGTCACGGTGACGGCCGACATCATGACGGCGTCGCGCCCGAACCGCGCCGGCTTCGTGCCCGAGCTCGCGCGCGTGGACGTGATCGTCGGCCGCATCGACGGCCCCGCGGCCGACCGCGACGCGACGACCGCGCCGGCCACGCGCGTCGTCGCGCAGCTCCCCGTCGGGAGCCTCACGGCGATCCCGGGCGGCTACCGCCTGTCGCAGGAGATCGCCGTGCCGGGCGACCGCTTCTACGTGCGCCTCCGCGGCACCGACGGCAAGCGCCAGCAGCCCGGCTTCCTCGGTGCGGCGATCGACCCGGCCGGCCCCGCGATCGACGTGCTGGGCGACGCGGACCCGTGGGAGGACCTGTGGTTCTACACGAGCCCGCTCTACGCCGAGCTGTCCTAGTCGAGCCGTCCTGGCCTAGCGGAGCCGTCCTGGCCGAGGCCGCGTGATGCCGGCGCCGGCCCCGTGGGGTCGGCGCCGGCATCGCCTCAGAAGCTCGGGACCATCTCCCGGCGGTGGACGAGGGCGCCGGCGCCGATGATCGGGCCGTCCGCCGAGAGGCCGGAGGGGACCACGCGCGTCTTGGTGACGAACCCGAACTGCTCGCGGAGCGCGAGGGGCTCGCGGATCATGTCGAAGAGGTCGGGCGTGACGCGGCTGAACCCGCCGCCGATGGCCACGACGTCGAGGTCCACGAGCGAGCTGGCCGAGGCGATGGCGCGGCCGATCGCGAGGCCCGCCCGCCGCACCGCCTGCACCGCGATCCCGTCGCCCGTCCGGTAGCCGTCCGCGAGGTCCTCGCCGGTGGATCCCGTCCAGCCGCGGGCGCGCGCCCAGGCCACGCTCCTCGGTCCCGACGCGATGGCCTCGACGCAGCCCCGGCCGCCGCACGCGCACGGGTCGTCGAACCCGGCGACTTCGACGTGGCCGATGTGGCCCGCGTTGCCCGTGGATCCCGCGGCGGTGCGGCCGCCGAGCACGAGCCCGCCGCCGATCCCCGTGGAGACGATCATGCCCATCACGTGGTCGTGGCCGCGGCCCGCGCCGACCCAGTGCTCGGCGAGCGTGATGGCGAGACCGTCCATCTGGAGGGTGGTGGGCACGTCGGGCGTGAGCTCGGCGACGCGGTCGCGCAGCGGGAAGCCGCGCCAGGCGGCGACGTTGAGCGGCGAGACGAGGCCGCGCCCCACGTCGACGGGGCCGGCGGCCGCGACGCCCGTGCCGATGAGCCGGGCGTCGTCGGGAAGGGCGTCGAGCGCCCGGCGGGCGACCCCGAGGACGGCGTCGAGCAGCTCGTCGGCGGATCGCTCCTGCCCCGTCGGCCCGCGGAACCGGCTGCCCTCGAGCACGCGGCCCGCGTCGTCCACGAGCGCCGACTCGACCTTGGTGCCGCCGAAGTCGACGGCGAGCGCGAGCGTGCGAGGCATCTTCGTCCTGTCCCGGCCCCGGATCCGCCCGTCGGCCGGCGTCCAGGATACGGGCGGGCCCGCGGCCGGCCCGGGACGCGCGGTCGCCCTCCGCGCGGCCGCGCCCCGCGTCGCCCTGACACCTGTGTGGAATTCGCCGCCCGCACCCGCGGTCCGCGCCTAGGCTCTGCACGTGGATCCCGATCACACCCCCGGACAGGCCCCGCGCGAGGCCTCCGACCCGCGCGCCGACGGCATGTCCGGCCGGCGCGGCGGCGCCCCCGCCCTGGAGCACACCGACGCGGCCGAGGCCCGCCTCGCCTCCCGCGAGCTCGACGAGGGGATGCCCGACTCCGCCGGCCTCGACGACGACCGGGGCGTCGACCGCACCCGGTTCCCTGCCCTGCCCGGCGCCGTCCTCTCCGCGGCCAGCGAGTCCACCGTCTACCTCCCGTACGAGTTCGTCTTCCGCCGGCTCATCGACCTCCCCGCCCTCATCGTGTGGGACGCGGTCTCCGACGCCGACATGGTCTCCGGCTGGCTCGCCGAGGCGTCCATCGAGCCCGGGGACGGCGGCGAGTTCTGGTTCGAGTGGATGAGCGTGCCCGACCGCAGCCTCGCCTCCGCGTCCGGCGGCGTGGTCACGCGCTTCGAGGAGGGGCGGGCCATCGACTACACGTTCGTGCACGAGGGCGAGGTCACGGCCCGCTTCCTCATCCGCCTCCAGGAGGTGCCCGGCGGTCCGCGCGACCGGCAGACGGAGCTCGGCGTCACCGTCTCCGGCTTCCTCCCCGCCGGCATCGCGAACATCCTGAAGGCCAGCTGGCGCCTGCACCTCGACCTGCTCGAGGACCTGGTCCACGGCCGACCGGTCGACTGGTCCACGTGCGAGGCCGAGCACGGGGCGACCTGGCGGCGCTACCTCGCCGAGCTCGAGTCCGCCGAGGGCTGATCCCGCAGGCGGCGCCCACCGCCCGTCCCGGCGCCTGGGAGCCGCTTGCCAGACTGATTGCCTAGCGTGAGGGAATGACTTCGCCGAGCGCCGCCTCCCGTCTCGCCCTCGTGACCGGAGCGACGGGCTACATCGGCGGTCGGCTCGTGCCCCGCCTCCTCGAGGCCGGCTTCCGGGTGCGCGTGCTCGTCCGGGATCCCCGCCGCCTCACCGACGTGCCCTGGCGCGACGACGTGGAGGTGGTGCGCGGGGACCTCTCCGACCCGGCGACGCTCGGTCCGGCGGTCGACGGCGTCGACGTCCTCTACTACCTCGTGCACGGCATGGGCTCCCGGGGCGACTTCGCCTCGTCCGAGCGCGCATCCGCCGAGCACGTCG
The DNA here is from genome assembly GCF_002151125.1 of Clavibacter michiganensis. Taxonomy (GTDB): domain Bacteria; phylum Actinomycetota; class Actinomycetes; order Actinomycetales; family Microbacteriaceae; genus Clavibacter; species Clavibacter michiganensis_C. The sequence goes on along the minus strand of NZ_MDJZ01000012.1, from coordinate 168,030 downwards.
CCACCGCCGCGAAGGCCGCGGGCGTGGGCCGCATCGTCTACCTCGGCGGCCTGCACCCCGACACCGACGAGCTCTCGAAGCACCTCGCCAGCCGCAAGGCCGTCGGCGACGTCCTGCTCGCGAGCGGCGTGCCGACCATCGCGTTCCAGGCGGGCGTGGTCATCGGATCCGGCTCCACGTCGTTCGAGATGATCCGCCACCTCACCGAGGTCCTGCCCTTCATGCCCGCGCCCGGCTGGGTGCGCAACTTCATCCAGCCGATCGCGATCCGCGACGTGCTCTACTACCTCGTCGCCGCGGCCGACCTGCCCGACGACCTCAACCGCACCTTCGACATCGGCGGGCCCGACGTGCTCCGCTACGGCCAGATGATGAACGGCTACGCGGTCGAGGCGGGCCTCCCGCAGCGGCCCATCGCGTCCATCCCGATCTTCGCGCCGCGCCTGGCCGCGCACTGGGTGAACGTCGTCACGCCCATCCCGCGCACGCTGGCCGTGCCGATCATCGAGTCGCTCCAGTACGACTGCGTGATGGGCGAGCACGACATCTCCACCTACATCCCGGAGCCCGAGGGCGGCCTGACGGGATACCGCCGCTCCGTGCGCCTCGCGCTCGGCCGCATGCGCGACGGCGTCGTCGAGACCAGCTGGAAGGACTCCGCCGTCGTCGGCGCGCCCAGCGACCTGCTGCCGAGCGACCCCGAGTGGTCCGGCCACACCGTGTACCTCGACCTCAAGGAGCGCGCGACCGACGCGGCGCCCGAGGACCTCTGGGCCGTGATCGAGTCGATCGGCGGCGAGAACGGCTGGTACTCGCTGCCGGTCGCCTGGGCCGCCCGCGGCTGGATGGACAAGCTCGTGGGCGGCGTGGGCCTCCGCCGCGGCCGCCGCAGCGCGACGACCCTGCAGACCGGCGACGCGCTCGACTTCTGGCGCGTCGAGCACATCGAGCGCGGATCATCGCTGCGTCTGCGCGCCGAGATGAAGCTGCCGGGCGAGGCGTGGCTGGAGCTCAGCTCCACGCCGCGCGAGGGCGGCGGCAGCGACTACCGGCAGCGCGCGATCTTCTTCCCGTCCGGGCTCGCGGGCCGGCTCTACTGGTTCTCGATCCTGCCCTTCCACGGCGTCATCTTCACGTCGATGGCCACGCGCATCACCGCGAAGGCGCTCGCCGCGACGAGGCGCCGCGAGGCCGGGCGTCCCCTCGAGGGGGCCGCACGGTGAGCCGGCGGATCAGGGCCCCGCGCATCGGCCTGATCCTCCTCACCCTCGTGGGCATCGCCCTCGCGTCGGCCGGTCTCGCGACCGCGGTGACGATGAGCGCGTCCGCGCCCGTGCAGGCCCGGGTCGATCTCGCGATCGTCCCGGGCGACGAGGCCGCCCCGCAGCGGACCCCGGCCGCGGACAGCACGCCCGACCCCGCGGCGACGGAGGCGTGGCGTCCCGTGCCGGTGGACGCGGCCGGCGACCGGAGCATCACCGACCTCACGGGCGGCGCCGCGTCGCGCGTCACGATCGACGTGCTCGGCATGCCCATGAGCCCCGGGCAGGCGGGCGCGCTCGTCGCCGCGATCCTGTCGCTCCCGCTCCTCATCGCGGTCGCCCTCCTCGTGCTGTCGCCCCGCCGGCGTCGCTGGTGGCGCCGCCTGTCCCGTCGCCAGCACGGGTGAGACGGGCGCGCACCCGGTGACATGCCGGGGCGCGGGGACCATGATGGGCACGACGAGAGGTGGATCCATGGCACCGCGCACGCGCACGACCGTCCTCCTGGGCGACAGCCTCACGGGGGACGGCGGCTGGGGCGCCATCGTCCCCGGTCCCGACGCCGACGCCGGGGAGGCGGGGATCGTCGACCTCGGTCGCGCCGGCCAGACCACGGACGACGTGCTCGCGCTCCTGCCGGAGGCGGTGGCCGCGGATCCGTCGACGGTCGTGGTCTCGTGCGGCACGCACGACCTCGGCGCCGCGCGCCGGGGACCCGAGGCGACCGTGCGCGCCCTGGAGACGATCCTCGCCCACCTCCGCCGCGACCTGCCGACCGCCCGCGTGATCGTGCTCTCGGTGCCGCCGCGGGGGCGGGAGCACGCCGAGCGGATCCGCGTCGTCAACGTGCACATCCGCCAGTACGCGCCCGCGGTGCGCGCCGAGCACGTCGACCTGTGGCCCGCCCTGGGCTTCGGCGACGGCGAGCTCGACCCCACCCTCACCGACGACCGCCTGCACCTCACCGAGGACGGCGCGGCCGCGGTCCGCGCGGTCCTCGCGCCCGTGCTCGCCGCGCCGCAGGACGGCGACGACGCGGCCGACGCTACCGGGGACGCGGCCCGCTCCTAGCGGTCCGCGGCGTCCGGTCCGGGTGACCGCAGCGGACCCACGCCGGCCAGGACCACCCCGAGCTTGCGCCGCCACCAGTCGCGCGGCGTGGCAGCGGATCCGATCGACACCTGGCCGGCGAACCGCGCGGTGACGCGGTCCATGGTGCCCAGGGCGTCGCGCTGGGCCTCCTCCTCGCGTGCGTGCAGCGCGTCCGGCGCGCCCGAGGAGTGCGCGGGCCCGCCGCGTCGGGACGCGTGGGGCGCGGCCTCGGCGTCGGCCGCGTGGTCGGCGGCGATCCCGTCCGCGGCCAGGGCGAGAAGCCCGCGCCCCATGGCGGCGGGGAGCGTGGCGTCCACGATCGGCGACGACGACGCGGGCCGCTCGGCCTCGCCGCCGCCCGCGGCGAGCACGCGCTCCCAACCGACGTAGGACTCGACCGCGATGTCGAGCACGATGTCGAGGGCGAGCACGGCCTCCGCCTCGGCGAAGCCCATGCGGGTGAGGTCGCGGATCGCCCCGGTGAAGCGCAGGACGACCTGGTCCGGGGCGGTGTCGAGGTGGTGGATCGCGCTCGCGAGGCCGGGGTGCCGGTCGTACATGTCCCAGACGCGCTCCACGGCCTGCTCGAGGTAGGTGCGCCAGGACGAGTCGTCGGGGGCGGCGAGCACGTCGGCGGGGAAGTCGGGGACCTCGGGCCAGTCCATCCGCGCGATGGCGGTGTCGCAGGCGAGGAGGACGATGTCGTCGCGGCTGGCGACGTGCCGGTACAGCGTCGAGTGGTCGACGCCCAGCCGGTGGGCGAGCGAGGTGAGGGTGAGGGTGCTGAGGCCGACCTCGAGCGCCGCCTCCGCGATGGACCTCCGCGAGACGCGCGCGGGCCTCCCGACCCGACCGGCTCGCCGCTCCATGGCGTCGATCCTACCGCGACGACACCAGGGGTTTGGGCCCAAAGGATCCCGCGGCACGTGACCGCGGCGGACCGGGAGGGCCGCGCGTCACGGCTCCGTCGGCCGGCGCCGCGAGCCGCCGCGGCTAGCGTGGGAGCATGCCCGACAACCGCACCCCCTTCTCCGAGCTCGACGACTTCATCGCCCTCCCGCGCCTCGGCGGCCTCGTGCTCTCGCCCGACGGACGCCGCGCGGTGCTCACCGTCACGACCCTCGACGCCGCGCGGACCGGCTACCGGCACGCCCTCTGGGTCGTTCCCGCAGCAGGCGGCGGCGTGCCGCAGCGCCTCACCCGCTCGGCGAAGAGCGAGGCGGGCGCGGCCTTCACCGCGACCGGCGACCTCCTCTTCGTCTCCTCCCGGCCCGACGCCGACGACGCCGACGGGAAGGACGCCGCGCAGCTGTGGATCCTCCCGGCGGGCGGCGGCGAGGCCCGCGCGCTGACCCGGCTGGCGGGCGGCGTGGACGGCATCGCGGCCGTCGCGCGGGACGCGGCCACGGTGATCCTGCAGGCGCCGCTGCTGCCCGGATCCGATTCCCTCGAGGCCGACGCGGTGGCGCGGAGGAAGCGCGCCGACCTCCAGGTGAACGCGATCCTGCACGAGAGCTACCCCGTCCGCTACTGGGACCACGACCTCGGCCCCGACGAGCCGCACCTCCTCGCGCTCGACCTCGCCGACGCGCTCGTCGAGGAGCCCGCGCGGCCCACGACGGCCGACGCGGCCACGGCGCTCGCCGCCGAGGCCGCGACCGAGGACGGCGGATCCGCGGCCGGCGCTCCCGCCGCCACCGCGCAGCCGTACCCGACCTCCCTGCCGCGCCCGCGCGACCTCACCCCGCGGCCGGGCCGGACCCTCGACCACGCCGCCGCCGCGCTGTCGCCGGACGGCCGCACGCTCGTCGTCGCGGTCGGCGTGAAGGAGCGCCGCGGCTTCCGCCAGGCGCTCGTGTCGATCGACGTCGCCCAGGGGGAGCGCACGACGCTCCTCGACGTGCCCGACGCGGACATCGAGTCGCCCGCCATCAGCCCCGACGGCGCGCTGCTCGCCTACGTGCGCACCGACCGCGCCACGCCCGCCGCCCCGACGCAGCAGGAGATCTGGGTCTCCGCGGTCGACGGATCCGACGCCCGCCGCGTCGCGGCGGAGTGGGACCGCTGGCCGTCGTCGCTGCGCTTCGACGCGGACTCCGAGGCGCTCGTCGTCACGGCCGACCAGGACGGGCGCGGGCCCGTGTTCCGCATCGGCCTCGACGGCGCGGTGACGCAGCTCACGACCGACGACCACTCCTACACGGACGTGCAGGTCGACCGCGAGACGGGCGACGTGCTCGCCCTCCGCTCCTCGTGGATGGCGCCCGCGCACCCCGTGCGCGTGTCGGCCGCCGACGGATCCGTCACGGAGCTCGCGACGCCCGCCCCGGTCCCGGCGACGACCGGCACCATGACCGAGGTCGAGACGACGGCCGCCGACGGCGCCCGCGTGCGCGGCTGGCTGATGCTGCCGGAGGGCGCGTCGGCGGAGGCGCCCGCGCCGCTGCTGCTGTGGATCCACGGCGGCCCGCTCAACAGCTGGAACGCGTGGAGCTGGCGCTGGACGCCGCAGGTGATGGTGGCCCGCGGCTACGCGGTGCTGCTGCCGGATCCCGCGCTCAGCACCGGCTACGGCCTCGACTTCATCGCGCGCGGCTGGGACGCCTGGGGCGAGGCGCCGTTCACCGACCTCATGTCGATCACCGACGCGGTCGAGGCGCGCGACGACATCGACCAGACGCGCACGGCCGCGCTGGGCGGCTCGTTCGGCGGCTACATGGCCAACTGGGTCGCGGGGCACACCGACCGGTTCCGCGCGATCGTCAGCCACGCGAGCCTGTGGGCGCTCGACCAGTTCGGACCGACGACCGACTCGTCGCAGTACTGGCAGAGCATCTTCTCGGCCGAGGGCCTCGACCGGAGCTCGCCGCACCACTCGGTGCGCGACATCGTGACGCCCATGCTCGTGATCCACGGCGACCGCGACTACCGCGTGCCCGTGGGCGAGAGCCTGCGCCTCTGGTCGGAGCTCGCGGAGCACCACGCGGCCGACGACGGCACGACGCCGCACCGGTTCCTGGTCTTCCCGGACGAGAACCACTGGATCCTGAAGCCGCAGCAGTCCGTGGTCTGGTACCGGACGGTGCTCGCGTTCCTCGACCAGCACGTGCACGGGAAGGACTGGGTGCGGCCCGAGGTCCTCGGCTGACGGAGACGGGTCCGGGCGCTCGCGTGCGCGCCCGGACCCGCCGACGGCCGGCGCGTCAGAGGCGGAAGGGGTTCCAGCCCAGCGCCGCGAGCAGGTACCAGGCCGTGGCACCCGTGTGCAGGCTCGCGTCGTACGTGTCGCCGAAGCCCGTGACCAGGCCGTCGCTCGAGGCCGCCACGAGCCCGAGCCCGTCCGCGTTCGGGGCGGCGGCCTGCGCCCGCTCGAGGGTGGCCATGAGGTCCGCGTAGCGCGCCGGATCCCCGGAGGCGCCGCGTGCCCGCACCGCCAGCGCGAGGTGCGCCGTGCCCTCGAACCACACCTTCGACCGGCCGGCGGAGCTGTACGACGATCCGCTGAACCCGCCGTCGGTCGCGGCGAGCTGGCCGATCACCCACGTCACGGCCGGCGAGTACGCGCTGCTGCCCGTGGCGAGGTAGGCCCAGTTCTGCACGTCGCCCGGGATGGGCGTGCGGTTGATCGTCGTGCCGTCGACGTCCGTGCCCGTCCAGAGGTGCCCGTCGCCGCCGTCCCTCATCGCCTGGATGAAGGAGGACGCCGTCGCCGCGCGCCCCGTCCACGCGGCGTCGCCCGTGAGCGTCGCGAGCATGGTGAAGAACGCGAGGACGTCGATGGCGTGCTCCGTGGACTTGAACGCGTACGGCACGTCGGACCCGTCGCGCCCGCCGGTGTAGCCGTACGGGGCGCGCGTCGTGTCGAGCGTGTTCGTGCGGATCCAGTCGCCGAGCCGCACCGCCCCCGCGAGGAAGCGGCTCTGCCCGGTCGCGCGTCCCAGGCGCGCGAGGGCCATGCCCACCCACGCCTGGTTGCCCGTGTTCGCCGCGGGGGAGCCGATGTAGGGCGCCCCGCTCGCGGTGATGAAGGGATCCGGCTGGTACGAGGCGCGCGTGCGCCCGTCGCCGATCGGGTCGTGCGCCTGCGCGTACAGCAGGGAGTCGCCGAGCACGGTCGCGCGCCGGAGGTCGTCCGCGGTGCCGCGGGCGACCCAGGCGAGGATCATGATGGCGTCGTCGTACGCGAAGCTCGACACGAAGCCCGCGGCGCCCTGCTTCCCGCCCGTGTAGCTCTGCGGGACGCGGAGCGTGGATCCGCTGCCGCGCTGGTCGAGCTTCTCCGCGAGGAACCCGAAGGCGTTCGTGACGGACGCGGCGGACGGGACGGCGGCGGCCGCCGCCCGGGCCGCGGACGCGCCGGACGGGAGCGGAGCGGTCGCGGCGAGCCCGGCGATCCCGAGGCCGGCGACCCCGAGGACGGCGGCGCGGCGGGAGATCGTCCCCCGGCCGTCGACCCCGCCGCCCGTGCAGGGGCCGCTCATCGGGACCGGGGTCCGCCGAGGCGGAACGGGTTGGTGAGGGTGGCCGCGAGGAGGAACCACGCGGTCGCGCCGGTGTGCAGGCTCGCGTAGTAGATGTCGCCGAAGCCCGTGTCGAGGCCGTCGCTCGAGGCGGAGACCACGCCCTTCCCGTCGCCGTTCGGCTGCTCCGCCTGTGCGACCTCGATGCTGCGGAACAGCTCGATCGCGCGGGCCCTGTCGCCGGGCGCGCGGCGGATGCGGAAGCAGAGGGCGAGGTGCCCGGATCCCTCGAACCACACCTTGCTGGTGTCGGTGTCGCTGTACGAGGGCCCCGTGTACGGGCCGTCGACGGCGGACAGCTCCGCGACGACCCAGTCGAGCGACGGGGAGTAGCGCGCGTCGAGGGTCGCGAGGTAGGCCCACGTCTGGACGTCCTCGGGGACGACCGTGCGGTTGATCGTGACGCCGTCGGGGTCGGTGCCCGTCCAGAGGTGCCCGTCGGACGGATCCTGCATGGCCTCGACGAAGGACCGCGCGATCGCGGCGTCCGCGGCCCAGGACGCGTCCCGGGTGAGGGTCGCGAGCTGCGTGAAGAAGCCCGTGACGTCGATGTTGTGCTCGGTCGACTTGAACGTGATCGGCTCGTCGTCGGCGTTCCGTCCGCCCGTGAAGCCGTACGGGGCGCGGGCGGTGTCGGTGGCGTTCGCGCGGATCCACTCCCCGAGCCGCACCGCCCCGTCGAGGAAGCGCCGCTGCCCGGTGACGCGGAACAGCCGTGCGAGCGCCATGCCGACCCAGCTCTGGTTGCCGGTGTAGGCGGCGGGCGAGCCGATGTCGAGGTCCCCGGACGGAGCCCCCGTGGCCGGGAAGGTGTCCGGCTGGTACGAGGCGCGGGTGCGGCCGTCGCCGATGGGGTCGTTCGCCTGCACGAACAGGAGCGCGTCGCCGAGGACGGTGGCGCGGCGGACGTCGGCGCGGGATCCGCGGCCGAGGTAGGCGAGGATCACGAGCGCGTCGTCGTACGCGAAGGACGACACGAAGTCGAAGGTCGGCGTGGTGAAGAAGCCGCCCTGGTAGCTGCGCGGGAGCCGGAGCTGGTCGCCGGTCGCGTACTCGTCGACGCGGCCGTCGAGGAACTCGTAGGCGGCCGCGGCGCTGCGCATCAGCGAGCGCGACGCGGCGGGCGATCCGAGGTCCGGGGCGCCGAGCAGCGGGCCGGACGCGGACGCCGCCCGCGGGGCCAGGAGGGCGCCGCCGAGGGCGGCGACGGCGGCGGATCCGCCGAGGAGGGTGCGCCGGCTGAGCGGCGCGTGCGGGCCGTCGGGGACGGGGCGCGGGGTGGGGCCGTGGTCGTTCATGTCATCTCTCCATCTTCGTCGATCGGGGATTCCAGGGGTGGGGCGGTGGTGCGGGTGGGGCGGTGGTGCGGGTCAGCGGCCGAGGGGCCGGTCGAGCTCGCGGGCCGGGCGCAGCAGGGCGGCTCCCACGGACGCGGCGGGCAGGTCCGGGGGGAGGAGGCGGACGCGGTCGGGGATGCCGAGGCTCCCGAGGAAGGGGGAGGTGGCGGCCTGCCGGTCGAGCACGCCGAGCACGTCCTCGAGCAGGGGCGCGCCGAGCCGGCTGACGCCGCCGCCCACGACCACGGCGTCGACGTCGACCGTGAGCACGAGGATCCGGACGGCCGCGGCGATGCCCTCGGCCAGGCGCCGGCGGATTGCGACGGCGAGCGGGTCGCCCTGCTCGGACGCGCGGAGCACCTCGACCGCGGCGTGCGCGCCCGTGCCGTGCCACTGCCGGGCGATGCCCCCGCCGGAGGCCATGGTCTCGAGGCAGCCGCGCTGGCCGCAGGGGCAGGGGAGGCCGGCCGGGTCGACCTGCACGTGGCCGATCTCGCCCGCGCCGCCGCGCGCGCCGCGGCGCAGGACGCCGTCGGTGACGATGCCGGCGGCGAGGCCGGTGCCGACGTTGAGGTAGGCGAGGGATCCGCGGAGGTCGAGCAGCCGGGAGACCCCGACCGCGGCGGCGTTCACGTCGTTCTCCAGCGCCACCGGGACGCCGAGGAGGCCCTCCAGCTCGACGCCGAAGGGGAAGCCGTCGATGCCGAGGTTGACGGCGTGCTGCACGGTGCCGGTCGCGGGATCGACCATGCCGGGGATGCCGACGCCGACGGAGGTGACGGCGGGGGAGCCGAGCCCGGCGACGAGCTCGTCGACCGCGGCGGCCGCGTTGGCCAGCACCTCGGCGGCCCCGTGGCCCGCGGGGCGGCGGAGGGAGCCGACCACGGCGTCGTCGGCGTCGACGGCGACCGCCTCGACCTTGGTGCCGCCGATGTCGAGTCCGATGCGCACCGGTGTCCCTCCTGCGGCGTCCGGAGCGCCGGTATCCGGCGGGGGCGCCGGCGCCGCGTTCGTTAGTAAACATTACAAATCCGACGGCCACAAGGTCCGGATCCGGAGGATGGGGACCGAGGGCCGTGTTTCCGGGAGATTTCGCGGACAGATCCCGCGGGATCGCTTGACACCCGTTTGTAAGGAGGATTTACTAACGCTCCAAGCAGTCGATGACGACCGGATGGAATGGAGACGGCGAACATGCCCACCGAACTGGCCAACGCCGCCTCAGAAACCGGGGGCGTCCGCACCCGGCGCCCCGTGTCGAAGTCGCTCCCGCAGCACGCCCGCCTGCACAACCGGTCGATGATGCTGCAGGCCCTCTTCCACCGCGGCGCCATGAGCCGCGCCGACCTCGCCCGCGAGTCCGGCCTCACCCGCCCCACGGTGTCGGTCCTCGTCGGCGAGCTCGCGGCCGACGGCATCGTCGCCGAGGTCGGCCAGCGCGAGGACGCCCGGGTCGGCAAGCCCGCGAAGCTCGTCGAGATCGACGCGGACTCCTTCCACATCGTCGCGCTCGACCTCTCCAACGGGCGCCGCTTCGTCGGCGCCGTGATGAACCTGCGCGGCGAGGTGCTGGCGGAGTCGGCCCTCGAGGTCGACGGCGCCACGGGCGACGCGGCCGTCGCCAAGGTCGTGCGCCTCGCCGAGCGCCTGGTCGCGCAGACCACGAGGCGCCTCCTCGGCATCGCGGTGGGCGTCCCCGGCATCGTCGACGACCGGGGCGTGGTGCGGAAGGCGCTCGACCTCGCGTGGTCGGACGTGCCGCTCCGCGACAGGATGGCCGACCACTTCCGGGTGCCCGTGCGGATCGCCAACGACGCGAACCTCTCGGCGATCGGCATGCACATGTTCGCGGAGGTCCCCGGCGAGAGCGTCATGGTCGTCACGATCGAGGACGGCGTGGGCGTCGGCCTCGTGATCGGCGGCGCGCTGGTGGAGGGCGAGCAGTTCGCCGCGGGCGAGATCGGCCACGTCACGGTGGGGGAGCCCGACGAGGGCGACCTCTGCACGTGCGGCCGCTCGGGCTGCCTCGAGACGGTGATCGGCGCGCGCTACCTCGCCCGGCGCATCGCGGGACTCGAGGGCGACGCCCGCGACGCCGTCCTCCGCGACGCGGGGCGCGCGCTCGGCGTCGTCATCGCCCCCGTGATCAGCGCGCTCAACCTCAACCACGTCGTCGTCACCGGACCCCGGGAACTGATCGAGGGCCCCCTCCGCGACGCGACCGTCGCCACCATCCGCGCGCGCACGCTCACCTCGGTGGGCGACGCGCTGTCCCTCCGCATGCGCGACGACGACGACGACCTCGTGCTCCTCGGCGGCGCCTCGCTCATGCTCCAGGGCGAGCTCGGCGTGCGCTGACCCCGACCCCATCCACCCGCACAGCACCCACCGCACCGATCCACAGGAGGACCACCATGCGACACACACGACGGGCCGCGCTCACCGGCCTCGGCCTCGCGGCCGCCCTCACCCTCACCGCCTGCTCCAGCGGCGGCACCACCGCGGCCGGCGACGGATCCGCGCAGGAGATCGCCGCCGTCGACGGTGACGGCAAGACCCTGAACGTCTGGGTCATGACCGGCGACTACACCGACGAGACCATGCAGGCCATCAACGACGAGTTCACGGAGGCCACCGGCGCGGAGGTGGAGATCCAGACGCAGCAGTGGGACGGGATCACCACCAAGGTCGCGACCGCGCTCTCGACCTCCACCCCGCCGGACGTGATCGACATCGGCAACACGCAGGTCGCCAGCTACGCCGCGAACGGCGGGCTCATGGACCTCACCTCCTACCGCGACGACCTCGCGCAGGGCCAGACCTGGCTCGAGGGCCTCGAGGCGCCGGCCACGGTCGACGGCAAGCTGTACGCCGTGCCCGGCTTCGCGGGCGCCCGCGCCGTGATCTACAACAAGACCATGTGGGCCGACGCCGGCGTCACCGCCGCCCCGACCACCTACGAGGAGCTCACGGCCGCGCTCGAGAAGGTCGCCGCCGCGAACGCCTCCACCGACGGCTTCTCGCCGTTCTACATGCCCGGCCAGTACTGGTTCGCCGGCATGCAGTTCGTCTGGGACGCGGGCGGCGAGCTCGCGACCGAGGCCGACGGCACGTGGACCCCGGGCCTCGGCGACGCGGAGGCGCAGCAGGGCCTGAAGGACTTCCAGGAGTTCCAGAACGCCTACTCGACCGCCGCCTCCCGCACGCTCGACACCACGGCGCCCGACCAGACGCAGATCTTCGCGGACGGCACCACGAGCGCGATCCTCGCCTCGAACGGGTACATCGACATGATCAAGAAGGCGAACCCCGAGCTCACCGACGACGACCTCGGCAGCTTCCCGTTCCCGGGCAAGTCGGGCGAGACGCAGCCGGTCATGCTGGGCGGCTCCGACTGGGGCATCTCCGCCAAGTCGAAGAACGCGGAGCTCGCGCTCCAGTGGGCGAAGATCGCCGCGAGCCCCGACATCCAGTCGGAGTGGGTCTTCGGCAACGACACCTGGATCCCGAACAGCACCGAGGCCGTCGAGGCCGCGTCGAGCTCGCTGTCCCCGCTCGACAAGGGCTTCTTCGACGCCGCCCTCCGCTCGAACGCCACCCCGGCGAGCGGCAGCTGGGCCGACCTCGAGGGCGACAAGAGCATCAACCAGCTCTTCGCCGCCATCGCCTCCGGCTCGAAGACGCCCGAGGCCGCGGCGGAGGACTTCGACGCCGCCGCCGACGAGAAGCTCAACGCGGGATAGCGCACCGGGCGCCGCCGGCCACCCCGGCGGCGCCCCTCCCGCGGAACCGATCCCGCACCGCCGCACCCGCACCACCATCCGAAGGAGGCCTCGTGGCCCTCACCCGCACGAGCCCGGCGACGCGCCGCGGATCCACCGCCCCGACCGGCTCGCCCCGGCAGCCCGCCGCCCGGCGGCGCGGCAGCTCCGCGCCCGCCTGGCTGCTCTCGCCCGCCGGCCTCGTGCTGCTGGTGGTGCTGGTCGCGCCCATCGTCTACCTGGTCGTCACGTCGACCACGGACTCCGACCAGCGCACCCTCTACACCGGCGCCTACGAGAGCGTCGGACTCGGCAACTACGCCGACCTCGTGCAGGACCCCGCGTTCTGGGCCTCGCTCGTCCGCACGATCGTCTTCACGGCGGCCATGGTCATCGGCAGCGTGGCCATCGGCACGGGCGTCTCGCACCTCATGACCCGCATCAGCACGCCGTTCCGCTACGCCGTCACGATCGTGCTGATCTTCGCGTGGGCCATGCCGAACGTCGCCTCCTCCCTCGTGTGGAAGTGGCTGTTCCAGCCGGGCTACGGCGTCGTCAACTGGCTGCTCACGCAGGTCGGCGTCTTCGGCGACATGACCGACGTCGACTGGGCGAACGACGCGTTCCTCGCGTACACGTCCATCTGGATGCTCATCGTCTGGCAGGCGGTGCCGTTCATCGCGCTGACGCTGTACGCGGCCGAGACGCAGATCCCGCCGGAGCTGAAGGAGGCCGTGCGCCTCGACGGGGCCTCGGAGCTCGCGGTGTACCGCACCATCACGCTGCCGTTCCTCAAGCCCACGCTGCTGCTCGTGACGATCCTCTCGGTGATCTGGGACTACAACGTCTTCAACCAGATCTGGCTCGTCTCGCAGGGCGGCCCGGACGACGCCACCTCGACGCTCGGCGTCTTCACCTACACGACCGCGTTCGTCGGCTTCGAGCTCGGGCAGGGCGCGGCCATCTCGGTCGTGACCACGCTGCTCCTGCTGGTGCTCACCGCGTTCTACATCCGCAACCTCATCCGATCGGGAGAAGACCTGTGACCACGACAGCACCCGCGGGCACCGGCGCCGTGCCGCCCGAGACCGAGGACGAGGCCGCCGCGGTCGTCGCGGGCGGCGGAGGCGAGCGCCGGAGCCTCGCGCGCTCCTCCCGGAGGCGCCGTCGCCGCCCGTGGATCGGGAACTCCATCGCCGCGGTCTTCTGCGTCGTGTGGATCTTCCCCGTCTACTGGATGGTGAACACCGCGTTCAAGCCGCGCTCCGAGTCGATGAGCCGGACGCCGGGCTTCCTGCCCCAGGACCCGACGATCTCGAACTTCGTCGCGGCCCTCACCAACGGCGACTTCCTGCTCTACCTGCGGAACTCGACCGTCGTGGTGGCGGGCGCGGTCGTGCTCTCCATCGTGCTGGGACTGCTGGCGGCCGCCGCGCTCTCGCGGTTCTCGTTCCGGGGGCGCCGGCCGATCATGGTGGCGATCCTCGTGGTGCAGATGCTGCCGGCGACCGCGCTGCTCATCCCGCAGTTCCTGATCTTCACCCAGATCGGCCTCATCGGCACCTACCTCGGCCTCGTGCTCGCCTACGTCGGCGCCGTGCTGCCGTTCACCATCTGGGTGATGCGCGGCTTCTTCCTCGCGATCCCCGTGGAGCTCGAGGAGGCGGCCCGCATCGACGGGTGCTCGACCTGGCAGGTGCTCACCCGGATCCTGTTCCCGCTCGTGATGCCCGGCATCATCGCCTCGAGCGTGTTCGCCTTCATCGCGGCGTGGAACGACTACATCGTCGCGAACACGTTCATGCAGGATCAGTCGCACTACACGCTGCCGGTGTGGCTGGCCTCCTTCACCACCCAGACCACGGGCACCGACTTCGGCGCCCAGATGGCCGCGTCCGTGCTGTTCTCGCTGCCCGTCGTCGTCTTCTTCATGATCATCCAACGCAACCTGGTGTCCGGCATGTCCGCCGGCGCCGTGAAGGGCTGACCCGCATGACCACCGTCCCCGCCGTGATCCCCGCCCCCGTCTCGCTCGTCGTCGGGGAGGGCGCCTTCCGCCTCGAACCCGGCACCCGCATCCAGGCGCCCGACGCGCTCGCCGCGACCGTGGCGTGGCTGCAGTCGGCCCTGCGGCCGGCGACCGGGTTCCCGTTCGCCTCCGCCGGCGACGCCGGCGCCGCCGACGGCGCGATCTCCCTCGCGCTGGATCCGTCGCTCGCGCCGGCCGCGCACCGCATCGACGTGACCGACCGCGGCGTCCGGATCCGCGGCGGCGACGAGACCGCCGTCTTCCACGCGTGCCAGACGCTCCTCCAGCTGCTGCCGCCCGAGGTGCTCCGCCGGGCGCCCGTCGCGGGTGTGGCGTGGACCGTGCCCGCCGTCGCGATCGAGGACGCACCGCGGTTCCGCTGGCGCGGCGCCATGCTCGACGTGGCCCGCCACTTCCTGCCCAAGCACGACGTGCTGCGCTTCATCGACCTGATGGCGATGCACAAGCTGAGCACCCTGCACTGGCACCTCACCGACGACCAGGGCTGGCGCGTGGAGATCCGCCGGTACCCCCGGCTCACCGAGGTCGGGTCGTGGCGCGCCGAGACGCAGGTCGGCGCCTCCGAGGACTCGCCCGGCGACGGCCGCCCGCACGGCGGCTGGTACACGCAGGACGACATCCGCGAGGTGGTCGCCTACGCGGCCGCGCGCCACATCGACGTGGTGCCCGAGATCGACGTGCCGGGCCACTCGCTCGCAGCGATCGCGGCCTACCCGGAGCTCGGGGTCGGGAGCGCGGACCAGCCGCGCGCCGTGCACACGCGCTGGGGCATCATCCACGACGTCCTCAACATGGAGGAGTCGACGCTCGCGTTCTACCGCGACGTGCTCGACGAGGTGATGGAGCTGTTCCCGTCGCGCTACGTCGGCATCGGCGGCGACGAGTGCCCGCGCGACCAGTGGGCCGCGGATCCGCGCACGCAGGAGCTCATGCGCGAGCGCGGCTTCACCGACGAGCTGGAGCTGCAGAGCTGGTTCATCGGCGGGCTCGACGCGCACATCACCGCGGCCGGCCGCACCATGTACGGCTGGGACGAGATCCTCGAGGGCGAGGTGTCCTCCTCCGCGGTCGTCGCCTCCTGGCGGGGGATGACGGGCGCCGTCACGGCCGCGCGCCGCGGCCACGACGTGGTCGCCTGCCCCGACGACCAGGTGTACCTCGACTACCGGCAGTCCGACGGGCCCGACGAGCCGATCCCCGTCTCCATCCCGCTGACGCTCGAGGATGTGCTCGCGTTCGAGCCCGTGCCCGACGCGCTCACGCCGGAGGAGGCGGAGCACGTGCTCGGCGGCCAGGCCAACATCTGGACCGAGCACATGGACTCGCCGCGCACCATCGACTACCTCGTGTTCCCGCGGCTGTCGGCGCTCGCCGAGGCGGTGTGGTCGCCGAGGCCGGAAGGCGCGCGCGACGTCGACGACTTCCACGCGCGGCTCGCGGTGCACCTCGCCCGGCTCGACGCGTTCGGGGTCGAGTACCGGCGCGCGTCCGGGCCCATGCCGTGGCAGATGCGGCCCGGGATCGTCGGGAGGCCCGCGACCCGCGAGGAGCGCCAGGCGTACATCGACGGCATCGTCGCGAGCATCGCCGAGTGATGGCCGTCGACCCGCGCCCGCTCGCGCCCGCCGCACCCGTCCGCCCGTCCGTCGACCGCCTCGCCCGCGCGGAGGAGGTGGCGTCGTGGAGGTGATCATCCTGCCCACGCCCGAGGTCGTCGGCCGCGTCGCCGCCGCGCGCGTCGCCGCCGTGGTCGCCCGGAAGCCCGACGCGGTGATCGGGCTCGCCACCGGATCCAGTCCCTCCGGGCTCTACGCCGACCTCCGCCGCCGCGTGGACGCCGAGGAGGTCTCGTTCGCCGAGGCGCGCGGGTTCGCGCTCGACGAGTACGTGGGGATCCCGCTCGCGCACCCCGAGTCGTACGCGAGCGTCATCGCGCGCGACGTGGTCGGGCCGCTCGGCTTCGACCCCGACCGCGTGCGCGTGCCCGACGGCCGCGCCGCCGACCTGCGGCGGGCCGCCGAGGAGTACGAGCGCGCGATCCGCGACGCCGGCGGCATCGACGTGCAGATCCTCGGCATCGGCGCGAACGGGCACATCGGATTCAACGAGCCGACGTCGTCGCTCGCCTCGCGCACCCGGATCAAGACGCTCGCGCCCGCGACCCGGGAGGCGAACGCGCGCTTCTTCGACCACGTCGACGACGTGCCGACGCACTGCATGACCCAGGGGCTCGGCACGATCCTCGACGCCCGCGAGCTCGTGCTCGTGGCGCAGGGCGAGGGCAAGGCCCAGGCGATCGCCGCGGCCGTCGAGGGGCCGCTCACCTCCTTCGTGCCGGGCAGCGTCCTGCAGCTGCACGCGCACGCGGTGGTCATCGTGGACGAGGCCGCGGCGTCGCGCCTCACGCTCGCCGACTACTACCGGCGCACCTACGACGACAAGCCGGAATGGCAGCGCGTCTCGTGAGCGGCACCACTCTTCTCCGCGCCGCGCGGGCCGTCGACGCGCGCGGCACGGTCGACGACGCGTGGATCCTCCTCGACGGCGACGCCATCGCGGCCGCCGGCAGCGGGTCGGAGGCGCCGCCCGCGGACCGGACCGTCGACCTCGGCGACGCGACGCTCGTCCCCGGGTTCGTCGACCTGCACGTGCACGGCGGTGCGGGCGGATCCCACGACGAGGGGGCGGCGGGGATCCGCGCGGCCGTCGCGCTGCACCGGCGCCACGGCACGACCCGCTCGGTGCTGAGCCTCGTCGCGAACCCGGTGCCCGACCTCGTCCGCTCCCTCGGCGCGATCCGCGAGGCGATGGCCGAGGACCCGACCGTCCTCGGCGCGCACCTGGAGGGCCCGTTCCTGTCGCCGCACGCGGCGGGGGCCCACGCGCACGAGCACCTCGTGGATCCGACGCCCGCGCGCATCGAGGCCCTGCTCGAGGCGGGGGACGGCGTGCTGCGGCAGGTCACGATCGCGCCGGAGCTTGACGGCGCGCTCGACGCGATCCGCCGGCTGGTCGCGGCGGGCGTCGTCGCGGCCGTCGGGCACACGACCTGCACGGGCGACCTCGCGCGCGCGGCCTTCGACGCGGGCGCGACCGTCCTGACGCACGCGTTCAACGCCATGCCCGGGATCCACCACCGCGAGCCCGGCCCGGTCATGGCCGCCGTCGCGGACGAGCGCGTGACGCTGGAGCTGATCCTCGACGGCGTGCACGTGCACCCGGCGGTCGCGGCGCTCCTGTTCCGCGAGGCGCCCGGCCGCGTCGCGCTCGTCACCGACGCCATGGCCGCGGCCGGATCCGCCGACGGCCGCTACCTGCTCGGCTCGCTCGACGTGGACGTGCGCGACGGCATCGCGCGCCTGTCGGGCGCGGGCACGATCGCCGGCTCGACCCTCACGCAGGATGAGGCGCTGCGGATCGCGGTGCGCGACGTGGGGCTCGCCCTGCCGGACGCGGTGGCGGCCCTCGCCTCGACGCCGGCGCGGGCGCTCGGCATGGGCGACCGGCTCGGGCTGCTGCGTGCGGGATCCGCCGCCGACGTCGTCGCGCTCGCGCCCGACCTCCAGGTCGCCCGCGTCTGGGCCGCGGGCGCCGAGGTGCCCGGGACGGATCCGGGTCAGGCCTCGTCGCGGTAGACGACCCGGCGCTCGCCGGCGCGCACGGCCGCGGCGAGGCGGTTGCCGGCGGGCGGGAGCGGGCAGTTCATCCAGTCGGAGAAGCCGCACGGCGGGACGACCGCGCGCGTGAAGTCGAGCGTCACCGGTCCGTCGCCGTCCGGGCGGGGGAGGAACAGGAAGCGGCTGGGCGCGTAGCTCTCGCGTCCGGTGGTCGCGTCGGCGAAGACGAGCTGGAGGCGGTCGCCGTCGGCGAAGGCGCTGAGGCGCACCTCCTCGCCCTCGATGGTCACCACGATGTCGCCGGGCACGGGCAGCTCGCGCGTGCGGCCGGCGTCGGCGATGTGCTCGAAGGGGATCACGCGGTCGTCGTCGACGCGCTCGAAACGGCCCTCGAGGATCCACTCGGGCGCGTACGGGTAGACCTCGATGTCCTCGAACGCGCGGTTCCTCGGTGACGCCGAGTCCCACAGCCGGTAGCCGTGCTCGGGCTCGCCGGTGTCGAGCGAGATGCGCTCGATGCGGGTGAGCTGCACGGTGTCGGGCTGGCCCTCGAGCGCCTCGAGGTCGCTGACCTCCTCGCCGGGCGCGAGCCACGTCGTCTGGACGAGCGCGAGGCTGCCGAACGGGCTCGTCACGGCGGCGAGGCGGGCGCGGTGCCACGCCTCGTAGTCGGCCTGGGCGGCGGCGAGGGCATCGGGGTCGGCGGCGTCGGGGCGGGCGGCATCGGTCGTCGTGTCGGTCACGTGAGGGTCAACGCACCGGGCCCGGTCGCATTCCCGTCCGCGCCGCGCGGAGGTCGCGCGGAGGCGGCGGGTATTGACTGGATCCACCGACGGAAGGACGCTCCATGGCACGCACGGTCGCCGACCAGCTCATCGCCCAGCTCATCGAGGCGGGGGTGAGCCGGATCTACGGGGTCGTCGGCGACAGCCTCAACCCGGTCGTCGACGCCGTGCGGCGCACGGGCGGCAGCCGCAAGGGCGGCATCGACTGGATCCACGTGCGGCACGAGGAGGCGGGCGCGTTCGCCGCGTCCGCCGAGGCGCAGCTGACGGGCAAGCTCGCCGTGTGCGCCGGATCCTGCGGCCCCGGCCACCTGCACCTCATCAACGGGCTGTACGACGCGCACCGCTCGGGCGCGCCCGTGCTCGCCATCGCGAGCCACATCACCACGAACCAGATCGGGTCCGGCTACTTCCAGGAGACCCACCCCGACCGCCTCTTCGTGGAGTGCTCGCACTACACGGAGATGATCTCGACCGCCGTGCAGGCGCCCCGCGTCGTCGACCAGGCGATGCGGCACTCGCTCGCGCTCGGCGGCGTCAGCGTCATCACGCTGCCCGGCGACGTGGCCGAGTTCGAGGCGGAGGGCGAGGCGCCCGCGTTCTCGCTGCCGCGCCGGCCGGCGATCGTGCCCGCCGAGGAGGACGTGCGCGCGCTCGCCGCGGCCATCGACGAGGCGAAGAGCGTCGCGATCTTCGCGGGCCGGGGCGCGGGAGGAGCGCACGCCGAGCTCATGGAGCTGGCCGACAGGATCGCCGCGCCCGTCGGGCACTCGCTGCGCGGCAAGGACGTGATCCAGCAGGACAACCCGTTCGACGTCGGCATGACCGGCCTCATCGGGTACGGCGCCGCGGCGGCCGGCATCTCGGGCGCCGACCTGCTGATCCTCATCGGCACCGACTTCCCCTACGACCAGTTCCTGCCCGGCAAGGAGGTGCGGACCGCGCAGATCGACATCGCGCCCGAGCGCCTCGGCCGCCGCACCGACGTCGACATCGCGATCCACGGAGACGCGCTCTACACGATCCGCGCGGTGCTGCCGCTCGTCGAGCGGAAGACGGACCGGAGGTTCCTGGAGAAGCTGCTCGAGGAGCAGGACGACAAGGTGGAGAAGGTCGTCGGCGCGTACACGTCGAAGGCGGAGAAGCTGAAGCCGATCCACCCGGAGTACGCGGCCAGCATCCTCGACGAGGTCGCGGGCGACGAGACCGTATTCACGAGCGACACCGGCATGTGCAACGTGTGGAGCGCGCGCTACCTCACGCCGAACGGGCGCCGGCGGATGATCGGGTCGCTCGTGCACGGATCCATGGCCAACGCGCTGCCGATGGCGATCGGCGCGCAGGTCGCGTACCCGGAGCGCCAGGTCGTCTCCGTCTCGGGCGACGGCGGGCTGTCGATGCTCATGGGCGAGCTCGTGACGGTCGCCGCGTACGACCTGCCCGTGAAGGTGGTCGTGTTCAACAACTCCACGCTCGGGCTCGTGAAGGTCGAGATGCTCGTCGACGGGATCCCGGACTTCGGCGTCGACGTGCCGATGGTCGACTACGCGGCGGTGGCGGCGGCGCTCGGGATCCACTCCCAGCGCGTCGAGGACCCGGCCGACATCCGCGGCGCCCTCGAGGCCGCGTTCGCGCACGACGGGCCCGCGCTCGTCGACCTCGTGACCGACCCGATGGCACTGTCGATCCCGCCGGAGATCACGGCCGCGCAGGTCAAGGGCTTCGCGCTGTCGATGTCGAAGATCGTCATGAACGGCGGCGTCGGCGAGGCCGTGAAGCTCGCCCGCTCGAACCTGCGGAACATCCCGCGTCCGTGAGCGAACCCGCCCGCGCGTCCATCAGCACCACCGTCACCAGCACCACCCGAACCGAGGAGATCCCCATGTCCCACCCCGTCGTCGTCACCGCCGTCTTCACGCCCGTCGAGGGCAAGCACGACGAGGCCGTCGCCGCCCTGTCCCGCGGCATCGCCGAGGTCCACGAGGAGGAGGGTTGCGAGGTCTACGCGATCCACGACGCCCCCGACGGCACCATCGTGATGCTCGAGAAGTGGTCGTCCGAGGAGGACCTCGACGCGCACGGCGCGGGCGAGGCGGTCGCCCGCATGGGCGCGTCGCTGGCGGGCCTCATCACGGGTCCGGCCGTGGTCACGCGGCTCACGCCGATCCCGGCGGGCTCGGAGCTGCAGGGCGCGCTCTAGCGCCCCGCGCTCGGCTCAGCTCACCTCGACCAGCGTGATCCCCGCCGAGCGGTCGCCCGACGCGAGCGCCTCGAGCGCGGCCGGGGCCTCGTCGAGCGTGATGCGGTGCTCGATGAGCAGCTCGGGGCGGAGCGCGCCCGACGCGACCATGGCCATCAGCTCGGCGTAGTCGTGCGCGGGCATGCCGTGGCTGCCGTGCAGGCTCAGCTCCTGGCCGATGACGAACGGCAGGGGCACCGTCGGCTCGCTCGCGAACAGGCCGATCTGCACCTGCCGGCCCGTCGGCGCGAGCGCGAGCAGGCTGATCCGGAGCGTGGACTCGCGCCCGAGCGCCTCCACGGACACCTGCACGCCGTCGGGGGAGACCGCGTGGATCGCGTCGAGGACGTCGAGCTCGGAGAGATCCGACGAGTCGATCGTGTACTCGGCGCCGAGCTCCGAGGCGCGTGCGAGGGCGGCGGGGTCGACGTCGACCGCGATGACCTCCGCGCCGACCGCGACGCCGATCATCACCGCGCTGAGGCCCACGCCGCCGCAGCCGATGACGAGGAGGCGCTCGCCGCGCTGGATCCGCGCCCGGTGGACCAGCCCGCGGAACGCCGTGGCGAAGCGGCAGCCGAGGAGCGCGGCGGCGCCCGCCTCGAGGTCGTCGGGGACGGGGATGAGGTTCACGTCGGCGTCGTGCAGCGCGACGAGCTCGGCGAACGACCCCCAGTGCGTGAAGCCCGGCTGCGTCTGGTCGCGGCACACCTGGCCGTTCCCGGCGCGGCACTCGGCGCAGCGGCCGCACGCGCAGACGAACGGGACGGTGACGCGGTCGCCCACCTGGAAGCGGGTGACCTCGGGGCCGACCTCGTGGATCCGCCCCACGAGCTCGTGGCCCGGCACCTGCGGGAGCTCGATGCCGTCGTCGTGGCCGAGCCAGCCGTGCGCGTCGCTGCGGCAGACGCCCGTGGCCTCGACGCGCACGACGACGCCGGCGGCCGACGGCGCGGGATCCGGCAGCTCGCGGACGACGGGGGTCTCGCCGAAATGCTCGTAGACGACGGCGCGCATGGGGGCTCCTCGGGGTCGGGGCGGGGACGGGCTCGTCCACGGTATCCGAGCGCCGGCCCGCTCCCGGCGCGCGCTGGCAGACTGGGCCGGTGACCCGCACCCCCGCCGCCCCCGCGTTCACCCGTCCGTCGCTCGCGCCCGGGCTCCTCGGCGCCATCGTGCTGCTGGCCGGGTTCGCGGTGATCGACGGCGAGCTCTTCACGGTCGTGCGGTTCGCGGTCGCGATCCTCGCGCTCATCATGATCGTGTTCTCAGTGCGCGCCCGCAGCTGGTGGAGCGCCGCGCTGCTCGCGGCCGTCGCCGTCATGTGGAACCCGGTCGCCGTGATCCCCGTCGAGGCCGTCACCTGGCAGTCGCTGCAGTACGTGGCCGCGATCGTGTTCATCGCCGCGGGCATCCTCGTGAAGGTGCCCGCGGAGGCGGACCCTACGCCGGGCCGACCCCGAACGCGCGCTCCTCGGTGAGCCCGCGGCGCAGGTAGGCGACGATCTCGTCGAGCGACCGGCGGGCGAGCGCGGGGTCCGCCGCGGGGTAGGCGAGCCAGCCCTGGTCGGCGCGGGGGATCCGCACGAGCCGCGCCTTCACCCCGGCCGCCTTGAGCGCCGCGACGCCCTCGACGACGTGGTCGAGCCGTGCGTCGGCGCCGCCCACGTGCACGAGCGCGTCCGGCAGCCGGTCGCGGCCGTGGCCCTGGCGGTCGGCGGATGAGGCGCTCGGCACGTCGCCGGACGGGCTGACGAGCACGAGCCGCAGCACGGCCGGACCGTCGGCGTCGCGGGCGAGCGCGGTGATGCGGAGGGCGCGGTCGGCGCCCGGGCCGTCGCCGAGGATCCCGAGCCGCTCCGGCGTGCCGTTCCAGCCGGCCGCGTGCGACGCGATCCAGGACAGCCCGGCGAGGGCCTGCTCGTCGTCGTCGGGCGCCATGGTCACGACGACCGCGCGGAGGTCCTTCGCGAGCGTGGACGGCAGCCAGTCGCCGTCGTGCCGGGCGAGGACGACGAGCACGGGTGATCCGGTCGCCGAGCGGTCGTGCCCGGGCGGCGTCCAGACGGCGATGTCGAGGGGGAGCCCCTGCTCGCCGGCGGAGCGCCGGACCACGTCCGTGCCCGCGGCGGGCGTGCCGCGGAGGGAGCGCGCGACGGCGGGGACGTGCCGGATGGCGAGGCCGAGGATCCGGCGGCGGGGCGTGACGGAGGCGGCGGCGGCGCGCGCGGCCATCAGGCGCCGCTCGCGGATCCGGCGCCGGCCGATCCGGGCACGGGCGACCCGGAGACGGACGCCGGCGCCTCGGAGGGCCGCGTCTCGCGCCCGCCGCGCGGCACGGCTCCGTGGCCGTCGGGCACGCGCTCGTCCTCGCGGACCGGGCCGGGAGGGGTGCCGTCGCCGAACGGTCGGCCGCCCAGCTCCTCGCGGCCGTGCGGCTCGAGCCAGCCCCACGTCTCGGGGCCTGTGGGCACGACCCGCGTCGGGTTGATGTCGGTGTGCGTCAGGTAGTAGTGCTGCTTGATCTGCACGAAGTCGATGGTGTCGCCGAACCCGGGCGTCTGGAACAGGTCGCGGGCGTACGCCCAGAGCACGGGCATCTCGTCGAGCTTCTGCCGGTTGCACTTGAAGTGGCCGTGGTAGACAGCGTCGAAGCGCGCGAGCGTGGTGAACAGGCGGACGTCCGCCTCGGTGATCGTGTCGCCCACGAGGTAGCGCTGCGTCGCGAGCCGGTCGCTCAGCCAGTCCAGGCGCGAGAACAGGCGGTCGTAGGCCTTCTCGTACGCCTCCTGGGATCCGGCGAAGCCGCAGCGGTACACGCCGTTGTTCACGTCGCGGAAGACGAGGTCGGCGACCTCGTCGATCTCGGCCCGCAGCGCGACGGGGTAGAGGTCGGGCGCGCCCTCGCGGTGGTGCTCGGTCCACTCGGTGGAGAGGTCCAGCGTGATCTGCGGGTAGTCGTTGGTGACCACCTGGCCGGAGGGGATGTCGACGAGCGCCGGCACCGTGATGCCGCGCGGGTAGTCGGGGAAGCGCGCGAAGAACGCGTCCTGCAGGCGCTCGACGCCGAGGACGGGGTCGCGTCCGTCGGGGTCGAGGTCGAAGGTCCAGCTGCGCGCGTCGTGCGTCGGGCCGGGCAGGCCGAGCGAGATGGCGTCCTCGAGGCCGAGCAGGCGGCGGACGATGACCGAGCGGTTCGCCCACGGGCACGCGCGCGCGGCGACGAGGCGGTACCGGCCGGCCTCGACGGGCCAGCCCTGCGAGCCGTCCCGGAGGATCCGGTCCTCGATGTAGTTCGTGTCGCGGGTGAACTCACCCTCCTCCACGTAGCGGCCGGGAGCGCCCGCCTCGTTGCTGCCTGCGGGTGTCGCCTGATCCGTCATGCATCCACCCTAGGCCGGGGCCGCCCGCGGCGACCGGGCCGGGACGAGCCGCACCGCGCACACCGGCGCGCACCGGGTCCCGCGTGCCCTAAACTCCTCTACGTGCCCGTCCTCCCCGAGGCGGCCGGGCGCAGGCGGCGGACCCAGATCCCACCCCCGACCCGGAACCCCGGTTGCTCGAGGCCGGTCCCCTCGCCACCGTCCGACCGCACGCGTCACCGTGCGCGACGGGCGCACGATCTTCCGATCCGGGAGCGCAGGCAGCGCCTGGCCCCGGCAGTGAACAAGGAGTTGCATGGCTCGCACCGGCCAGCGGCGGTCCTCCGCCCGCACGCGCACGATCGACAACGAGGGGCTCATCCCCGTGCTGGCCCGTGCCGTGCGCGAGATCGAGCAGGCCGCCCAGCGCGGCAAGCTCAAGCCCGTCAACCGCACGAAGTTCCAGGTCGTCGCCGTGCTGATGCGCGAGGAGCGCACGCACGCGAAGGACCCGGCCACCCCGCTCAGCGACCCGGAGCGCGCCGAGACCCTGAAGCGCCTCGACGGCATCGCGAGCATCCTCGCCCGCACCGCCGCGCGCGACACCTCGGTGCTGCCGCTGCTGGATCCCGACGCCAAGCTCTCCGAGACCGCCCGCGCCATGCGCAAGCACATGCTGTTCGACGGCGGCGTGGAGATGGTCGTGGAGGAGGAGCCGGAGCCCGAGCCCGAGGATCCCGCGCTCGCCAAGCTCGTCGAGCGCCAGGTCGTCCCGCCGTCGGTGAAGGCGCGCGTGCTCGCGAACCCGTTCCTCGAGCCCGACCTCGACCGGCCGGCGCCCGCCGCGCCGCCCACGCGCCTGTTGGCGAACTGGGAGCTGCTCGGCCCGCTGTTCAAGTCGTTCGAGTACGGCGCCGGCGGCGGCATCGCGAGCATGGACCTGCCCGAGAGCCCGCGCATCGACCGCCTCTCGCCGCACGGCCTCGAGCTCATGCGCCACCAGGCGCGCTTCCTCGAGAGCGTGCGCCTCGGCCACCGCGAGTTCCTGCTCGCCGACGAGCCCGGCCTCGGCAAGACCGCGCAGGCGCTGCTCGCCGCGTCCGTCGCCGATGCGTACCCGCTGCTCGTCGTCGTCCCGAACGTCGTCAAGATGAACTGGAAGCGCGAGGTGGAGCGGTGGACGCCGCACCGCCGCGCCACCGTGATCCACGGCGACGGCCTCGGCCTCGACGCCTTCGCCGACGTCGTGATCGTCAACTACGAGGTGCTGGATCGCCACATCGGCTGGCTGCGCACGCTCGGCTTCCGCGGCATGGTCGTCGACGAGGCGCACTTCATCAAGAACCTGCAGTCGCAGCGCTCCAAGTTCGTGCTCGCGCTCGCCGAGAGCATCCGCCAGCGGCAGTCGGCCCCGCTGCTCATGGCGCTGACCGGCACGCCGCTCATCAACGACATCGACGACTTCCGCGCCATCTGGCAGTTCCTCGGCTGGATCGACGGCGACAAGCCGACGTCGGTCCTCATGGGCGAGCTGGAGGAGGCGGGCCTCACGCCCGCCGACCCCGGCTTCTTCGCGGAGGCCCGCCGCGCGGTCATCGACCTCGGCATCGTGCGCCGCCGCAAGATCGACGTGGCGACCGACCTGCCCTCCAAGCGCATCGCCGACCTGCCGGTCGAGCTCGACGACGACCTCGGCCGCTCCATCCGCCAGGCCGAGCGCGAGCTCGCGGCGCGTCTCGTCAAGCGCTTCACGGCGCTCGTCGGGGCACGTGGCACCACGGTCGCCGACGTCATGGACGGACCGGCCTCCGAGCGCGCGAGCCTCGTCCGGCTCGTGGCGCAGTCCGAGCTCGACGAGGCCAAGGCGCAGAAGACCGGCGAGAACGTGTTCACCATGGTCCGCCGCATCGGCCAGGCCAAGGCCGTGCTCGCGGCCGACTACGCCGCGCAGCTGGCGCGCTCCGTGGGCAAGGTCGTGTTCTTCGCGAAGCACGTCGACGTGATGGACCAGGCCGAGGCCACGTTCGCGAAGCGCGAGCTGAAGAGCGTCTCCATCCGCGGCGACCAGTCGCCGGCCGCACGCCAGAACGCGATCGACTCCTTCCAGAACGACCCCGAGGTGAAGGTCGTGGTCTGCTCGCTCACCGCGGCGGGTGTCGGACTCAACCTGCAGGCGGCGTCGAACGTGGTGCTCGCCGAGCTCAGCTGGACGAGCGCCGAGCAGACGCAGGCCATCGACCGCGTGCACCGCATCGGCCAGGAGGAGCCCGTCACCGCGTGGCGGATCATCGCGGCGCAGACGATCGACGCGAAGATCGCGGAGCTCATCGACAGCAAGGCGGGCCTCGCGGCGCGTGCGCTCGACGGTGAGGACTTCGACGAGACCGGATCCACCTCCGTGCAGCTCGACGCGCTCTCGCACCTGCTCGAGGAGGCGCTGGCCGCGGGCTGATTGGCATCCGCGCCACGTGACGACGCCCCCGCGACCTGCTGGTCGCGGGGGCGTCGCGCGTGCGGGCTGGCGCTAGCCGTGCTCGGCCTTCTTGCGCGCCCGCTCCGCCTTGCGGGCCGCGCGGCGCTCGCGGGCGAGGGCGTCCTGGGCGTCCTGCGTCGGGTTCGAGCGGGAGGTGCCGATGACGGCGAAGGCGATGAGGATCACCACGACCACCATCACGGCGGGCAACACGACAGACAGGATCACGGCGTCTCCTCGGCTCGGTGCTCCCGAGCGTACCGAGCGGATCCAGCCGTCCTAGTCCTCGAGGGCCGCGCCGCGGAGGTCCGGCAGCGTGAGGGCGGCGGCCGCGGCGATCCCGAACACGGCGGCGAAGACCCCGAACGGCAGCGCGACGCCGCCGAGCGCGAGGAGCGGCGGCACGCACAGCGGCGCGACGATCGAGGCGAGGCGGCCGAAGCCCGCCGCGCTGCCCGCACCCGTCGCGCGCACCCGCGTCGGGTACAGCTCCGGGGTCACCGCGTAGAGCGCGCCCCACGCGCCGAGGTTCGAGAACGACATGAGGGCGCCGAACACGAGGATCGTCGTGACGGAGTCCGCGGTGCCGAAGAGGCCGGCCGAGACGGCGGATCCCGCGAGGAAGACCGCGAGCGTCACGCGGCGCCCCCACTTCTCCACCAGCCAGGCCGAGACGGCGTAGCCCGGCAGCTGCGCGAGCGTGATGAGCAGCGTGTACTCGAACGAGCGCACCAGCGAGAAGCCCTGGGCGACGAGCAGCGTCGGCAGCCAGATGAACGCGCCGTAGTAGGCGAAGTTGACGCAGAACCACACGATCCAGAGGGAGAGCGTGCGGCGTCGGAGGCGGGCGCCGAAGAGGCGCTCGCGGGGTGCGATGTCGGCGGGTGCGGTCTCGGTGCCGACCGTCGCGTCCGCGGCCCGTGCGTCGGCCGTCGTCTCGGTGCGGGCATCAGGAGCCGGATCCGACCCCGCCGCCCGCTCGAGGTCGCGCACCACGCGCTCGGCCTCGCGGTGCCGCCCCTTCGCCTCGAGGAAGCGCACCGACTCCGGCAGCCGCAGCCGCACGACGATCGCCCACACGGCGGGCACCGCGCCGAGCGCGAGCGCCCAGCGCCAGCCGTCGTCGCTCGCGGGGATCACGAGGTAGCCGATGAGCGCCGCCGCCGTCCAGCCGACGGCCCAGGACGACTCGAGGATCACGATGACGCGGCCCCGGATCCGGGCGGGCGAGAACTCGCTCACGAGCGTCGACGCGACGGGCAGCTCCGCGCCGAGCCCGAGGCCCACGACGAAGCGGAGCGCGATGAGCGCGCCCACCGACATGGCGAGCGCCGAGACGCCCGTGGCCAGCCCGTAGACGAGCAGCGTGAGGGCGAACACCTGGCGGCGGCCGATGCGGTCCGCGACGAGGCCGCCGACGCTGGCGCCGATCGCCATGCCGAGGAACCCGGCGGAGGCGACGAGGCCGAGCTGCCCGGCGTCCGCCTCCCACACCACCGCCAGCTGCGCGATGACGAACGAGATGAGCCCGACGTCCATCGCGTCGAGCGCCCAGCCGACGCCGCTGCCGCCGAGGATGCGCGAGTGCGCGCGGGTCCAGGGGAGGGCGTCGAGGCGCTGGGCGCGGGTGGGCCGCGAGGTGGTGGTGGTCATGTTCCTGGCTTCCGGGAGGGCGCTCGGGTGGTCGCGCGCCTCGCGGGGTGAGGAGGAGGCGCTCGCGGTGGATCGAGCGTAGCGCCGGGCCGGGCCGCGGGCGCCCCATGACGTCAGAGCCGACGGACGCGCTCCGCGAGCCTCTCGAAGGCCGCCGCGTGGGTGACCCGCAGCGCGTCCCACGAGGCGGTCATGTCCACGCGCTCGGGATCCGCGACCACCTCGGCGAAGCCGTGCTGCGCGCGCGGCACCGCGTCGCCCGGCAGCACGAGCGACTGGATGAAGGCGCCCGTGTCGTCCGAGAAGGTCAGCGTGTGGCTGGCGACGTTGCGGTGCCAGTCGTCCGACGGCCAGGACAGGAACGCGACGTGCCGCGGAGCGACGCCCGTCTCGGCCGCCGACACGTAGCTGCCGTAGTGCTCCTCGCCGGGCGACAGGATCTTGTAGGAGCCGTTGTCGAGGTAGACGAGCAGCGCCTCGTCGAACGGCTTCTCGCCGTACATGGCGGTGTAGTGGAGCGCGTGCACGAGCACGGGCGAGCCGAGCGGCACCGGCAGCGCCGCCGCGGGGGTGGCGGTCGGCGCGGCGACGGACGCGGGGGCAGCCGGCTGCAGGAACTCCTCGTCGGTCACGTGCGCGCCCCACGTGGTCGCGTCGACCGGGTCGTCTCCGTCCTCCAGCACCGCGATGTGCTCCATGGGCGCGTGCGCCGTGGCGCCGTGCCAGTGCTCCTCGCCGGCCTCGATGTACACGGATCCGCCGGGCCCGACCTCGACCACGCCCCCGTCGCGCGTGCCCACGCGGGCGATGCCGGAGGTCACGTGCAGCGTCTGCCCGAGCTGGTGGGAGTGCCACACGGTGCGGGCGCCGGGCGCGAAGGTCACGGCCGCGACGACCGCGCGCTGCTCGGGCGTCTGCGGGGTGGAGAGCCAGCGGAGGCGGACGTCGCCCGTGAACTGGTGGTCGGGCATCGTGATGGCGGGGGTCTCGGCCTCGACGCGCATGCGGATCCTCTCTGTCGGGCACACGGGATGCCCGGGTCGTGGAACGGGGAGCCCCGGCGCGGTGGTCGCGTCGGGGCACGGGCATCCTCCCGCGGCGGCGGCTGGGAGGGCGCCGACGCGTCCCCAGGTGGCGGGAGCGCCTCGTCCGCGCGCGGTGCGGCGCGGGGCCGACGGGGCCCGACGCCCTCCGCCGCGACCGCTGGTGCGGCCGCGGCGATGTCCCTACGCTCGGCACCATGACCGCGCCCCACGTCGACGCCCCGCCGCCCGTCCGGGCGCGTCTCCTGCCGGCGCCCCTGATCCTCCTGTGCGGCCTGGTCGTGGTGCCCCTCGCGATCTCCTTCGCCGCGAACAGCTGGGCGACGCCCGACGCGCCCGCCTACGTGCGGATGGCGTTCGCCTCGGTCGCGGGGGTGGTCGTCGCCGTCGCGTCGGTGCTGGTGCTGCTGGTCGACCGCCTGGTGAAGCGCGCCCCGGCCGGGACCATGGTGGCGCTCACGGTCGTCGTCCTGGTGTGGGCGTCGAGCACGCTCGCCTCGACGAGCGACATGCTGCTGCAGCGCCTCGCGCAGCTCGACTGATCCGGGACCGGTCGCCGCGCGGCGGTCAGCCGAGCGCCTCCGGGGCACGGAAGAAGTCGCGCTCGTACGCGGCGGAGACCCGCGACGCCTCGAGCATCGCGGCCCGCCGGGACGGACCCGCGAGCACGGCCGCCTCGTCCACCAGCTCGCACGCGCGCCGTGTGGCCTCCGCGAACGCCGGATCCGCGTAGGTCGCGAGCCACGCGCCGTACGGGTGCGCATCGCCGGCCGCCGCCGCCGCGGATCCCGCCGCCCGCAGCCTGGTGCCCACGTCCGCGTAGATCGTGAAGCAGGGCAGCAGCGCCGCGACCAGCACCGCGTACTCGCTCCCCGCGGCGTGCGCGAGCAGGTGGTCGACGTAGGCGCGCGTCACGGGTCCGGCGACCATCGGCGCGGGGTGCCGGGACAGCCACTCCTCGTGCAGCGTCGACTCCGCCGCGATCGCGTCGGCCGCGGACCGCGCCCAGGCGACCTGCGCGTCCGGCGTCGGCGCGAGCTGGCTGGCGCGCGCGAGCACCCGGGAGTACGCGCGGAGGTAGATCGCGTCCTGCGCGAGGTAGTGCGAGAACCACGCCTCGGGCAGCGTGCCGTCGCCGAGGCGGCGGACGAAGGCGAGGTCGTCGATCTCGCGGCGGAGGTCGGCGGATCCCGCCCACATCTCCTCCGACACGGGGCCGGCGTGGGTGCCGGCCGCGTCCCACAGCGCGCGCAGGTGGTCGAGCGGCCCGGCGCCCGCGCCCACCTCCAGCTCCTCGGCGTGCGCGAGGGATCCGGTGAGCCACGCCTTCGCCTCCGTCAGCGTCCGCAGCCAGTCGCCGCGGCGCGGCTGGAGGGTCGCGAGCGCGCTCGACAGCGAGCAGCCGGTGCCGTGCGTGCTGGTCGTCGCGACGCGCGGGCCGTCGACCACCGCGACCGACGGATCCCCGCCGCCGTCGCCGACCGCGGGCGTCACGAGCGCGTCCGGGCAGTCGTCGACGCGCAGGTGGCCGCCCTTGACGATCACGCGCACGCCGTGCCGGACGGCGAGGGCGCGGCCCTGCGCGAGCGCGTGATCCCACCCGTCGGCCTCGGGCTCGCCGAGGAGCGCGGCGAGCTCGGGCAGGTTCGGGGTGACGACGTCGGCGAGCGGCAGCAGGCGGCGGAGCGCCTCGGTCGCGTCGGCGTCGAGGAGCGCGTCGCCGGACTGGGCGACCATCACCGGATCCAGCACCACGACCGGCGGGCGCACCGCGCGCAGCCAGTCGGCGACCTCGTCGACCACCGCGGCGGATCCGAGCATGCCGATCTTCACGGCGTCGATCTCCACGTCGTCCGACACGGCGTCCAGCTGCGCCCGGAGGAACGCGACCGGCGGCACGTGGATCTCCCGGACGCCCGTCGTGTTCTGCGCCACGAGCGCCGTGACGACGGCCATGCCGTAGCCGCCGTTCGCGGCGATGGACTTGAGGTCGGCCTGGATGCCCGCGCCGCCCGTGGGATCCGTGCCCGCGATGCTGAGCACGCGGGGCACCGGACGGAGAGGCGGTGCGTCGCGCTCGGGTGACGCGACGACGTCGACCGCGCCATCCGCGGAGGCCGTCTCGACCGCCGCCGCGCGCACCCGCGCCCACGCGTCCGCCAGCTCGCGTGCCGCCGCCTCCGGATCCTCCGCCGCGCACACCGCCGACACGACGGCCGTCCCCGCGCCGCCCGCCGCGGCGATCGGCTCCACGTCGCGCACGTCGACCCCGCCGATCGCGACGCACGGCACGGGGGAGAGGCCCGCGATGATCCCGAAGCCGTCGTGCCCGAGCGGCGCCGGGTGGTCGGGCTTGGTGCTGGTGGGGCGGATCACGCCGACGCCCAGGTAGTCGACCATGCCGGCCGGCAGCGCGCGCACCGCCTGGACGTGCTCGGGCGCGTTCGCGGTGAGGCCCACGACGAGGCGGCGGTCGGGGCTCGCCGCGTCGAGCATCCGGCGCACGAGGTCGGCCGGCACGTCGGACTGGCCGACGTGCACGCCGTCCACCCGGGCGCCGCGGGCGAGCGCCGCGAGGACCACGTCGACGCGGTCGTCGACGAGGAGCAGCGGTCGGGCCGCGGACGGGTGCGCGGCGGCGTGCGCGTCGATGACGGTGGCCGCCTCCATCACCGTCGCCAGAAGCTCGGCCGCGCTCGCGTGCTTGTCGCGGATCTGCACCGCCGTCGCCCCGCCCGCCACCGCCGCCGCGACGACCGCGGGCACGCCGCGCGCGCCGCACAGGGCGGGGTCGGTGACGAGGTAGACGGAGAGGTCGAGCGCGCTCACGAGAGGCGCTCGCGCTGGGCGACGAGCTCGGGCGTGACGGCGTCGAGCGCGTCGAGCAGCGCGACGGCGAACGACCCCGGTCCGCGGGATCCTTCGGCGGCGACCTCCGCGGCGATCGTGTAGACGCTCGTCGCGGCCACGGCGGCCCGCAGCGGATCCGGGTCCGTCGACGCGAACGCCGCCATCACGGCGCCGAGCGCGCAGCCCCCGCCCGTCACCTTCGTCAGCAGCGCGTCGCCGGTGTGCACGCGCACGACCCGGTGGCCGTCCGTGATGTGGTCGACCGCGCCCGAGACCGCCACGACCGTGCCGTAGGTGCGCGCCAACAGTGTCGCGGCGTCGAGGGCGGCTTCGACGGAGTCGGTCGCGTCGACCCCGCGGCCGCCCGCGCCGCCCGTCGCGAGCGCGATGATCTCCGACGCGTTGCCCCGCACGATCGTCGGGGAGAGCGCCACGAGCTCGTGCGCGAGCCGCGTGCGCACCGGCAGGGCGCCGACCGCGACGGGATCCAGCACCCACGGCGTCCCCGCCTCGCGCGCCGCGTGCGCGGCCTCGACGGCTGCCTCCCGCTGCTCCGCGTGCGGCGTGCCGAGGTTGATCAGCAGCCCCGAGGCGATCCGGGCGAACGGCCCCGCCTCGGTCGGCACGTCCGTCATCGCGGGCGCGGCGCCCAGCGCGAGGAGGACGTTCGCGGTGAAGCCGGTGACGACCGCGTTCGTGATGCACTGCACGAGCGGCACGCGCTCCCGCAGCCGGTGGAGGAGGTCCGCCGAGGCGGTCCCCGTCCCGGTGATCTCGTCGATGGACGGGCGCGCAGCGCTCATGATGACATCCCTCCGCCGGTGCGAACCGGATCAGGTGCGACGGGTCTCATCTCAGCCCTCGTGGGCACCCCGTGTCAGGGATCCACCCTAGGGGGCGGGCGACGCCCCCGCGGCCTCGAGTAGCGAGGCCTCGCGCATGCCGACTGCTTCCTCGGACGGCGCGTCGCCACGTGCGGCACCGAGCGCGCCAGGTCCGGGCGGTCGAAGGATTTCCCTCAGGAGCTGCTATCGGGTGACAGCTGGCAGTTCCCGGAAAGAGATCGACATGGGGAGGGACTTCCATGTCGCTTTGACACGATCGTCATCACTTGCGAACCGACGCTAGATGCGTGCTTTGGGCCCCTCTCAGAGTTCGAGCAGCAGCCATGATCGGGGACTCTGTCTCCCGTGTGCTCGACAGCTAGAGCGACCCAGAGAGAAGCCTGACGCAATACTCGATGCAAACGGTTAGGGGGCGATGGAATCGCCGACTGTCGAATTGTGGAGTAGAGTACCTCGTCATTCGAAGAATGACAACAGCATCGCCACCCCCGGGCCAACTGCATACATTGCTCCTGTGCCGATCAAGATGATCCTGATTCGGCAGCCGAGTAAATATCAACAAGCGAAGGAGAAGGACATGACTCAGGTCAGCCGTTGATCCCGGCGACGGACGTGAGACGAGCATCTGCCGCCTATCGCGATACTGGGCACGCGGTGTTGCGTGGTCTCCTGGACGTGGAAAAGATGAAGCTGATCCAAGACCAGATCATCGAGCAGTTCAGTCGCTCGGGTGTCACGGACGGCTGCATGACCGAGCGTGGGCAGCTGAGGTACGTATCTCGAGCCGAGGAGAAGCCCGAGGACTTCCTTCTCGCAGGAGTTGCACAATCGCAGGATCTCGAGGCCATGTACCACGCTCCCGAGGTACTAGATGCGGTCCGCGCGCTCCTGGATCATGAGGACGTATTCATTCATCCTCTGAAGCACCTGCGAGCCGTTCCCCCGGAAGCGTCCGATCTATCATATCCAGCGGGCGTCCATCAGGACTTCCCGGAGCTCCAGGGCAGCTGGCGTCAGTTGACCATGTGGACACCGCTCTTTCGGGCTACACCAGATACGGGGTCTCTCCCGGTCTTTCATGAGGAGCGAGATTCGGTCGCCCCCATGATGGTCGCAGATAACCCATCAGGATGGGCGATCGATGACACGTTCCTCACGGGGCGGGCGCGATATGATCTGAACCCAGGAGACGTGCTCGTCTTCAATACATTTACGCCGCACGGTGGAGCAAGGAACCATGGTGACGGCATTCGGGTGAGTGTCGAGGCGAGATTCCAGCCGCTCGCGGATCCTGTTGCGGAGGGTGTACTCGCGGCGCCGTTGATCGCGGATGATTGGGACGCGCACTACCAAGGTTGGAAGAATGGGCTTGCGCACTACTGGCGCAGCAGGCATCCGCCGACAGTTCCGTTCGACGATACCTGGGAGCGGTGGCGCGACATCATGGCGGTCGATGAAGCGAGAAGAGCAAATGAGCATGCATACCAGGCCCTAGTGATCGCATCGCACTTCGCGCGCAACGAGCCGACCCGGCGAGAGGCGACACGCCTCCTAGGGCTGATGTGACGCGCTCTGTCCCGCCGGCCTCCGGGCGTTCGTCGCTGATCAACCGCGATTTCGCCTGGCTATGGGCTGGCCAGGCGGCGTCCTCCTTCGGGGAGTACCTCCTCGCCTCTACTGTCACCGTCTGGCTGATCACCGGCCTCGCGGCCGGCCGGCCGGAGCTTCCTGCGCTGGTCTCGGCCGTGGTTGCGACCAGCACGTTGCCCCGCCTCATCGTCGCGCCGCTTGTGGGCGTACTCGTCGACCGCTGGCGAGCGGACAGGGTGATGATCGTCTCGGACTTGGCGAGGATGGCTCTGCTTCTGCCGATGACCGCGATCGCAGCGAGAGGCGGTGATGAGCTCGTGATCACGTCGTTGCTGGTCACTCTGACGCTGATCGGTGCCGCGTCGCAATTCTTCATGCCTGCACGTGCTGCAGCGCTGCAGGCGCTCGTCCCCGAGGATCGTCGTGCAGATGCCGCCGGGAAGATGATGTTCGCTGCCGTCGGGATCGCGGTCATCGCTACGACCGCGGGGCCCGCGCTGTACTCGTTCCTGGGGCCTCTTCCCGCCCTGGTCGTAAACGCGCTCACCTTTGCCCTGTCCGCCGTGTGCGTCTCGCGCGTCGAAGGCGGGCGAGCGGTACGGCCCGACGCGGAAGTTGCGCGGCGCTACTGGCCCGACTTCGTCGCGGGCATATCCATCGCGTGGCGCACGCCGTCGATTCGAACGGTCCTCATCGGCGTCTCTCTGTATGGCCTCTCGCTGGGGATCAACAACTCAGTGCTTGCGCTGTTCGCTCTTCAGGCACTGGCGCTTTCCTCCGCGCAATACGGTCTCGTCAGCGGTGCCTTCAGCCTCGGAGGCCTCGTCGGGTCCCTGTCGGCGCCCCGAATAGCTGTTGCTGTCACGCCTCGTGCGGCATTTATCGCGGGCCTGGGATCGATGGGAGTGATCTACATCTGTTACTCGCAGGTACGGGCATTCGTGCCGGCGGTGATCGCCATGTTCGCGGCCGGTGTGGCGTTCTCGTTCTACGTTGTCGCCCAAGGTCCCATCCTCCAGACCGCTACCCCATCAGGGTTCATGGGGCGGGTAACCGCCATTACGACCCCGGCATTGGCGCTGACCACGCTTTTGGGCACGATGGGAACCGGATGGCTCCTCAGCTACGCCAGTGGCACCGGGCCAGACGTCTACGCCAGCGCGATCTTGGCTGGGGCGCTGCTCCTCTGCCTGGGCGCGTCGGCGATGTTGGCCGGAGGATGGCAGGCTCATCGCCGGTGACCTCCTCGAGCTCCCGCTAGGCGAGCCCCGCCACGTCGAGCACCCACGCGTAGTCGGAGGCGCGCTCGCGCCACGCGTCGTACCGGCCCGACTTGCCGCCGTGGCCGGCCTGCATCTCGGTGCGCAGCAGCACGGGCGCGCCGACCTCGCGGAGGCGGGCGGTCCACTTCGCGGGCTCGACGTAGAGCACGCGCGTGTCGTTGAGGCTGGTGACCGCGAGGATCCGCGGGTACTCCACGCCCTCGCGCACGTTCTCGTACGGCGTGTACGACTTCATGTACGCGTACACCTCGGGGTCGTGCAGCGGGTCGCCCCACTCGTCCCACTCGATCACGGTGAGCGGCAGCGACGGGTCGAGGATGCTCGTGAGCGCGTCCACGAACGGCACGCCCGCGAGGATCCCGGCGAACCGGTCGGGCGCGAGGTTCGCCACCGCGCCCATCAGGAGGCCGCCCGCGCTGCGGCCCTCCGCCACCAGCTTCTCCGGGCTGGTCCAGCCCCGCGCGATGAGGTGGTCGGCCGCGGCCACGAAGTCGGTGAAGGTGTTCCTCTTGGTGAGCGTCTTGCCCTCGTCGTACCAGCGCCGGCCCATCTCGCCGCCGCCGCGCACGTGCGCGATGACGAAGGCCATGCCCCGGTCGAGCAGCGACAGCCGCGCGATGGAGAACGACGGGTCGATGCTCGCCTCGTACGAGCCGTAGCCGTACAGGAGGAGCGGCGCGGGCGTGCCGGGGTGCACGAGGCCGCGCCTGTAGATCACCGACAGCGGGATCTCGGTGCCGTCCTCCGCGGTCGCCCACTCGCGGGTCTGCACGTAGTCGTCGGGGTCGTAGCCGCCGCGCACGGGCTGCTGCTTGAGGAGGCGGAGCTCCCGCGTCGCGAGCACGTAGTCGAACGTGGTGGCCGGGGTCGCGAGGCTCGTGTAGCCGAGGCGGACGGTGGGCTGGTGGAACTCGGGGTTGCCCGCGGTGCCGACCGTGTAGATCGGCTCGTCGAACGCGATCTCGTGCAGCTGCTCGCCGTCGAGGACGCGGTCGAAGGGGATGACGCCGACGCGGGTGAGGCCCTCGCGGCGGTAGGAGATCACGAGGTGGTCGGCGAACGCGCTGGCGTCCTCGAGGCGCACGTCGTCGTCGTGGGGGATGACGACCTGGCGGTCGGTCGTGGAGGTCGGGTCGTCCGCCGGCACGTCGATGAGCTCGAAGTTCGTGGCGCCGTCGTTGTGCAGGATGAGGAGCCGGTCGGATCCGTCGATGACCGCGTGGTCGACGTCGTACTCGACGCCGTGGCGGCGCGGCCACACCGGGCGGAAGGCGCCCGTCGGGTCTCCCGCGTCGAGCAGCAGCACCTCGGTCGTGATCTTCGAGCCGACGTAGACGGTGAGGTACTGCCGGCTGCGGGTCATGCCGAAGCCGACGAAGTAGCTCTCGTCGGGCTCGGTGAAGACCTTCACGTCCTGCGACGCGGGGGTGCCGACGCGGTGGCGCCAGACGGTGTCGGGGCGCCAGGCGTCGTCGACCGTGACGTAGAAGAGGTGGTCGCCGTGGGCGGAGAAGGTGGCGCCGTGGCTCGTGCCGGGGATCTCGTCGGCGAGGTCCTCGCCCGTGGTCAGGTCGCGGATCTTCAGCGTGAACCGCTCGTCGCCCTCGGTGTCGGTCGAGTAGGCGAGGAGCGACCCGTCGGGGCTGACCTCGAACGCGCCGAGCGAGAAGAACTCGTGGCCCTCCGCCTCGGCGTTGGAGTCGAGGAGCACCTGCTCGCCCTCGACGGCGCCGCCGTCGGCCGCGGGCTCCACGGCGGGCGGGGTCCAGTCGTCGGGACCGGCGACGGGCCGACGGCAGCGGATCGCGTACTGCGACCCCTCGACCGTGCGCGCGTAGTACCACCAGTCGCCCTCGCGCACGGGCACCGACAGGTCGGTCTCCTGCGTACGGTCCTTGATCTCCGTGAAGATCCGCTCGCGCAGCGGCTCGAGGTGCGCGGTCTGGCCTTCGGTGTACGCGTTCTCGGCCTCGAGGTGCGCGATGACCGCGGCGTCGCCCTTGTCGCGCAGCCACTCGTAGCGGTCCACGAACGTGTCGCCGTGGAAGGTGCGCTCGATGGGGCGCTGCTCCGCGAC
The DNA here is from genome assembly GCF_002151125.1 of Clavibacter michiganensis. Taxonomy (GTDB): domain Bacteria; phylum Actinomycetota; class Actinomycetes; order Actinomycetales; family Microbacteriaceae; genus Clavibacter; species Clavibacter michiganensis_C. The sequence continues at coordinate 130,191 of NZ_MDJZ01000012.1, read as the reverse complement.
GGGAGGGGTGGAGGGGGAGTCGGATGCGGGGGAGGAGACGGCCGGGACGGCGGGGTCGGTCATCCCGCCAGCCTACCGACGGGGGACGACCGGGCCCCGGCCGTCCCCGCGGATCAGGAGCTGATCGGCCCGGCCTCGCGCGGCCCGGTCGCGCCGGGCGTCGTCACCGCGCCGAGCGTGCTCGAGCGGGTCGCGAGGCGCGCGACGGCCTGGAGCGGGATCGACAGCCAGCCGGGACGGTTGCGGACCTCGTAGATCGCCTCGTAGACGGCCTTGTCGATCTCGAACGCGTCGAGCAGGGCCCGGTTGGCGCGGAGGTCGGTGCCGGAGCGGGCGATGTAGCCGTCGACGAACGCGCGGCGGGCGGCGCTGGCCCACGCGGCCGCCGACTTGCCGGGGTGCGCGAGCGCGTAGGAGCCGGCGACGTAGTCGAACGAGCGGAGCATGCCGGCGACGTCGCGCAGCGTGACGTCCGCCAGCGAGCGCTCGTGCATGGGGCGCATCGGCTCGCCCTCGAAGTCGAGGAGCACCCAGCCGCGGTTCGGCACCGAGAGCACCTGGCCGAGGTGGTAGTCGCCGTGGATGCGCTGAAGCTTCGGCCACTCGCCCTTCTCGGCGGCGTCGTACACGCTCGCGATGGCGTCGTGGAACGCGGCGATCTCGGGGACCTCGCGCTCGGCCGTCGCGTGACGGCGGCGGAAGCTGACCATGATCCCCTCGATGACGTCGGGCGTGGCCTCGACGGTGGGGAGCGCGGCGGCGAGCGTGGCGTGCACGTCGGCGGTCGCCTCGCCCAGCGCGCGGGCCTGCGCCTGGAAGTCCTCGTCGGCCTCGGCGGCGCGGAGCGCGACCCGCCAGGCGTCGGTGACGCCGGGCAGGAACTCCTGCGCGAAGGCGACGTGCCCGACGGCGCGCCCCTCCTCGCGGCCCGAGTCGCTCCACTCGGCGAGCACGCTGCCCATGGTCTGCGGCACGAGCCGGGATCCGGCGCCCGCGATGGCGGACTGGAGCACGACGTCCGGGTTCTCGCCGTGGTGCAGCGCGCGGAAGACCTTGACGATCATCGGGTTCACGGCGTGGCCGTCGGCCGAGACCATGTCGTAGATGATCGAGGTGTTCGACTGCTCGCCCGACAGCACGTGGGATCCGACGACGGTCGCGATCTCCACGCCCGGCTGGCGCTGGCCGCGCGCGGTCGCGCCGAGCGAGGTCTCGTCCACGTCGGCGTCGCGGTCGTCGAGGATCGTGCGGATGAGGGCCCACGCGTACGCGGGGTCGTGCGGACCGTCGTAGACGTGCAGCTCGACGCCGTCGTCCTCGACGGTGGTGCCGATGTGGAAGGGCTTCAGCTCCTCCAGCGGCGCCTGCCGGTAGGTGAGCGGCACCTGGTAGAGCACGGGCTTCGCGCTGCCGTGGTCGATGATCAGGTGCGTCTCGATGCGGGCGAACCAGCCCTCGTCGCTGAAGCTCCAGCCGCCGATGCGCTCGAGGCGCGGCTCGGTGCCCTTCGAGGCGAACCAGCGCTGCTCGCGCATCCAGGCGGCGAGGAAGTCGGGGATGACGCTGAGGTCGTGGTGCTGCATGGCTCAGGCCACCTTCGCGGTCACGTCGGCGAGCGACGGGTTGGTGGCGGACGAGCCGTCGGGGAAGAGGACGGTGGGGACCGTCTGGTTGCCGCCGTTGATGGCCTCGACCAGCTCGGCCGTGCCGGGCACCTGCTCGATGTCCACCTCGTCGTAGCCGATGCCGGCCCTGTCGAGCTGCGACTTCAGCCGGCGGCAGTAGCCGCACCAGGTGGTGGAGAACATCGTGATCCGCCCGGGGGCAGGTACGTAGGAGGAGGTCTCGGGCGCCATGGTCCTCACCCTACGCGCCGTTCTCCACGCCGACCCGGGATCCGCGGCGCGCGAGCGGGTGCTCGGCGCGTCGCGGATCCCCGGATGCGGTCCCGGTCAGCGGCGGATGCGGGTCAGCCGAGGAGCGAGCGCTCGAACCAGGCGTTGCGGAACTTGGCCTCGGGATCCAGGCGCTCGGCGAGGGCGAGGAAGTCGCCCGATCGCGGGTACAGCGGGGCGATGTCGGCCGCGGTCGCGGTGAAGACCTTGCCCCAGTGCGGGCGGGCGCCGAAGGGGCGGATGGCCGCCTCGAGCTCGACGAGCAGCGCCTCGACGGCCTCCTGGTCGCGCTTCCACGTGAAGTGCAGGCCGATGGTCGTCTGCCCGTACTGGGGGCTCAGCCAGAGCCGGTCCTCGGCGACGGCGCGCAGCTCGCAGACGAGGAGGATCGGGCGGATACGGTCGCCCATCGCCCGGAGCGCCTGCACGGCCTCGACGGCCCGGTCGAGCGGCACGTGGAACTCCGACTGGATCTCCTCGCCGTCACTCGGCGTGAAGCCCATCTTGAAGTGCGAGAGCCGGTCGGACCAGAGGCCGACGACGCCGAGCTGCGAGGTGCTGTTCACCGGATCGATCCCGAGGATCGGGTGGCGCTCCTCGGTCGCGGCCGGCGCGCCGAAGTAGTCCTCCATGACGACCTCGTCCTCGGGCTGGCCGTCGACGTCGAGCTGCACGCGGCTCTTCAGCCACACCTGGTCGGTGGCCTCGCCGAAGCGCGTGAAGACGCTGACGCTGTAGGCGCCGCCGAAGACGTCCTCGAGGTTGGCGTCGAACGCGTCCCACGAGAGGCCCTCGAACACGCGCTGGCGCACGAGATAGGCGGGCTCGACGTCGAGGGTCACGCGCGTGACGACGCCGAGCGCGCCGAGGCCCACGACCACGCCGTCGAAGTCGTCGTCCCCGCGGCGGTACGTGACCGTCTCGCCGTCGGCCGTGATCAGCTCGAGGGCCGCGACGGCGGTGCCGAGGTTGCCGTTGCCGATGCCGGATCCGTGGGTCGCCGTCGCGATGGCGCCCGCGACCGAGATGTGCGGCAGCGACGCGAGGTTGTGGATCGCGAGGCCCTCCTCGCCGAGGAGCTCCGCTAGCTTCCCGTAGGCGAGGCCCGCGGAGAAGGTGGCGGTGCTGGCGTCGCGGTCGATCACGAGGTCGGCGGGCAGCTCGGCGAGCGAGACCAGCACGTCGGAGTCGGCGATGTCGTTGAACGAGTGGCGGGATCCCAGCACGCGGATCCGGGGCGCGTCGCGGACGATCGCCCGCAGCTCCTCGACGCTCGTCGGCGTGCGGACCTCGCGGGCCTTGTACGCGTAGTTGCCGGCCCAGTTGGTGCCCGCGGTGCCCTGCTCGATGGTGTCGGTCATGCGTCCTCCTCGCGCCCGCCATCGGACGCCGTCGTCTCCAGCTTGCCCGTCCTCCGGCCGGAGGGCGAGCGGTGTCGTGCGGTCGGGCCGCGTCGGCTGCGGCGGCGGACCCGTGAGGGCCCGCCGCCGCGGACGTCAGCGGCTGCGGATGGTGAGCTCCAGCGTGCGGGCCGAGGGCCACAGCTGGTGCTCGGGCAGCACGTCGAGGCCGCACGCGCGCGAGCCGAGCCCGTGCTGCGCGGCGTCGATGTACAGGTGCACCGCCTCGCTCGCGGGCAGCTCGTGCGGGTGCGCCGCGCGGTCGAGCTCCTGCGGCGTGTGCCGCGAGGCCGTGAAGCCGGGGCGGCGACCCGCGGTGTCGGGGGCGGCGTGGATCACGATGCCGCCCTCGCCGTCGAACGTGCCGAGCTCCAGCTCGCGCAGGTCGCTGCGGTGGCCGGTCTCCTGCGGCATCGAGTACACGGCGCCGAGGTCGTCGACGAGCGACGAGAAGCGGCCGACGAGCGCCGCGCGCCGCGAGTCGGGGTACGACTCGAACGGGCCGGTGCCGAACCACTCCGCGTTGGTGACGCTCGCGGGCAGGTCGAACAGGATCCCGACGCGCGGCCACGTGATGGCCCACCCGGCGCTCGGCACGATGTCGACCCGCAGGCCCAGCTCGCCGTCGGCGCCCTCGGTCCAGCAGTACGTCGTGTCGACCGAGTCGAAGGACTGCGCCGCGCTCGTGCGCACGACGACCGTGAGGGATCCGGAGCCGACCTTCACCGAGCGGACCCGGTGGGTGAGCCGGTCGAGGCCCGCCCGGCGCCAGCGCGCCTCGCTCGACGGGCCGGGCACGCCCTTGCCGAAGGTGAGGCGCGGATCCGCCAGCTCGTAGGAGCCGCTGCTGTCGCTGCGGTCGTTGTCGGTGGGCGCGCGCCAGAGCTCCAGGCGCGGGCCGTCGACCTCGAGGGAGCCGAGCCGCACGAGTCGGCCGGTGGCGAGGTCGAACTCGCCGTCGCCGAGGGTGAGGCGCGTGGCGCCCGCGTCGGGCAGCACGTCCTCCTCGGCGTCGACCCAGCGCGCGGGCACGGCGGGCCGCGGCGCGGGCGTGAGGTCGAACTGCTGGACGGCGACCACGTGGCCGGCCTCGGCCCACGGCTCGTCGTCGCGGAGGATCGCCTGCACGGTGAGCCACACCTCGGCGCCGTCGGCCGCGAGCTCGCCCGCGGAGAGCGCGTCGGCGGGAAGCGGGATCCGTGCCGTCTCGCCGGCCGGCACGGCCTCCGCGTCGAGGACGCCGGTCGCGATGTCGTCTCCGTCGACCGCGAGCACCCAGACGAGGCTGGCGAGCGCGGTGGAGACGGAGTGGTAGCGGTTCTCGACCACGAGGGACGCGGATCCGCCGTCGCGCTCGAGCCCGAACGCGATCGGCTGCACCACGGCCTTGTACTCGGCCAGGCCGGGCGTCGGGGTGTCGTCGGGCAGGACCATGCCGTCCATCACGAAGTTCGCGTCGTGCACGACCTCGCCGAAGTCGCCGCCGTAGGCGTAGAACGCCTCGCCGTCCGCGGTCTCGGTGAGGATGCCGTGGTCGCGCCACTCCCACACGAAGCCGCCGTGCAGGCGCGGGTAGCGCAGCACGAGGTCCTCGTACTCGCCGATCTGGCCGGGGCCGTTGCCCATCGCGTGCACGTACTCGCACAGGATGAAGGGCTTGGTGCGCTGGCGCATGCCCTCGCCGGGCGTGCAGCCGAGCAGGTCGCCCGGGATCACGTCGCTGCCGATGGACTCGGTCTCCTGGAGGTTGGAGTACATGCGCGAGTAGACGTCCGTGTACTCGCCCGTGTAGTCGCCCTCGTAGTGCACGGGGCGGCCCGGGTCGCGGCGGTGGACCCACGCCGACATCGCGGCGAGGTTGCGGCCGGTGCCCGCCTCGTTGCCGAGGGACCACATGACGATCGACGGGTGGTTCTTGTCGCGCTCGACCGTGCGCTCGATGCGGTCGAGGTAGTGGTCGGCGAAGCGCGGGTCGTCGCTCGGGTTGCCGACCCAGCCGCCGAACTCGAAGCCGTGGGTCTCGAGGTCGCACTCGTCGATGACCCAGAAGCCGAGCTCGTCGGCGAGGTCGAGGACGCGGGGGTGCGGCGGGTAGTGGCTGGTGCGGATGGCGTTGACGTTGTGCTGCTTCATCAGCAGCATGTCGGCGCGCGCGTGGTCCTCGTCGAAGACGCGGCCGCGCTCGGGGTGGGCCTCGTGCCGGTTGACGCCGTGGAAGACCACGCGGCGGCCGTTGACGAGGAACCGGTCGCCCTCGATGCGCACGGTGCGGAAGCCGAGGCGGATGGAGAGCGCCTCGACGTTGGTGCGGAGGAAGCCCTGGTACTGCGTGGGGCTCTCGGCGCTCCACGGCTCGACGCGGTCGACGTGGACGGGGGCGACGTCGGCGGGCGTGGCCCAGGTGACGTGGATCCCGAGGTCCTCGACCTCGAACGTGACGGGGAAGGCGGCGGGGGCGGCGTCGACCTCGACGTGCACCGTGCCGGCGCCCGTCTCGTGGTCGTACTCGGCGCGGGTCCACGCGTCGTCGATGCCGCCCTCGGGGCGGCCGAGGAGCGTGACGTCGCGGAAGATGCCGGGCATCCACCACTGGTCCTGGTCCTCGAGGTAGCTCGCGATCGACCACTGGTGCACGCGCACGGCGAGCACGTTGGATCCGGGCCGCAGCGACGCCGTGACGTCGAACTCGTGCGAGAGGCGCGAGCCCATCGCGGTGCCGACCTCGTCGCCGTTCAGCCACACCTTGAACGCCGACTCGACGCCCTCGAAGCGGAGCACGACGCGCTCGAGCGACTGCCAGTCCGTGGGCACGTCGATCTCGACGCGGTAGTCGCCCGTGGGGTTCTCGTCGGGCACGAAGGGCGGCTCGACGGGGAACGGGTACTGCACGTTCGTGTAGGCGGGGAGGCCGAAGCGGCCGTCCTGGCCGAGCACCCAGTGGCTCGGCACGGGGATCTCGTCCCAGCCGGAGTCGTCGAACGCCGGGTCGGCCATCTCGTCGGAGAGGCTGCGGGGCGTGGGGGAGAGGCGGAACCGCCAGTCGCCGTTCAGCACGATGCGCGGGGCATCCGAGTGCAGACACGAACGGGGGCGTCGGGCGGCGCCCGACGTGGGGGCGAAGTCCTCGAAGTAGGGGAGGGCGTGCGTCATGGGCTTCCTTGCGCGTGGGCGGGTGCGGCGACGTGCCGCGATCCCATCATCGTGGGTCGAGGGGTGGCGCGCCGAATGCGCAGACGGCCGGGCAGGTCGCCCCGCCCGGCCGTCCGGGATCCGCGCGCGGACGGATCAGCCCTTGACCGCTCCGTCCGTCAGGCCGCCCCGCCAGAACTTCTGCAGCACGATCATCGCGGCGATGAGCGGGATGATCGACACGAGCACGCCGCCGGTGGTGAGCTGGTAGAACTCCGGCAGCCGGTCGACCTGGCTCCGCCAGTTGTTGAGGCCGAGCGTGATCGGGTAGAGCTTGTCGTCGGCCAGCATGATCAGCGGCAGGAAGTAGTTGTTCCAGATGCCGACGAGCTGGAAGAGGAACACCGTCACGAGCGCGGGCGTCATCGAGCGGAGCGCGAGCGTGTGGAAGATCCGCAGCTCGCTCGCCCCGTCGATCCGGCCCGACTCGATCACCGCGTCCTCCACCGACGCCTGCGCGTAGATCCGGCAGAGGAACAGGCCGAACGGCGACACGAGCGACGGGATGAGCACCGACCAGTACGTGTTCGCGATCCCCATGGTGCTGAACAGCAGGAACAGCGGCAGCGCGGTGGCCGTGCCGGGCACGAGCACCCCGCCGAGGATCGTGCCGAACACGAGGTTCGACCCCTTGAACTTGTACTTCGCGAGCGCGTACCCGCCAGCGGCCGCGAAGTACGTCGCGATGAGCGCGCCCACCCCGGCGTAGAGCACCGAGTTCAGGAACCAGCGCACGAAGATGCCGTCGTCGTACGTGAACACCATCGTGAGGTTCTGCCAGAGGTTCATGTTCGCGAACAGGAACCCGTTGGTGCTGAACAGGTCGGCCGTCGTCTTCGTGGCCGCGACCACGATGTAGTAGACGGGGACGAGGAAGTACAGCGCGACGACCGTGAGGATCGCCGTGACGATGATCCGCGTCGCCGGCTTCGAGCCCGCTCCGGGGGTGCTGCCGGCCTTCGACGGCCTGCTCACCTTCGCCTCGGCGGCCTGCGCGAGGCGCTTCTGCTCCGCCTTCTCCGCGGCCTCGCCCGCCGTCGGTCGGATCTCCGTGGCGGTCATGCGCGCGCCTCCTTCTTCTTCGCGGCGGCGGCTTCCCGCTCCTCCTTGGGCTTCCGGTTCGTGATCCCGAGGAACACGAACGACAGGACGAACGCGGCGAGGGCGATGATGACCGCCTGCGCCGCGGCCACGCCGTAGTCGTTGTACGCGAACGCGGTCGTGTAGGCGGACAGGTTCGGCGTGTACTGCGAGTCGATCGCGGGCGCGGAGGTGGCGAGCACCTGCGGCTCCGCGAACAGCTGCAGCGTGCCGATGATCGAGAAGACGCTCGCGAGCACGAGCGCCGGCCGGATGAGCGGCAGCTGGATCGAGACCGCCGTGCGCCACGCGCCCGCGCCGTCGATGCGGGCGGCCTCGTAGACGTCCCCGGGGATCGACTTCAGCTGGGCGATGATGATGAGCATGTTGTAGCCCGTGTAGGTCCAGGTCACGATGTTCGCGATGGACCAGAGCACGGTGCCGGCGCCCAGGAAGTCGAGCTGGATCCCGAACATCTCGCCGATGTCGATGATGGGCGACAGCCCCGGGATGTAGAGGAAGCCCCAGAGGATCGTCGCGATGACGCCCGGCACGCCGTACGGCATGAAGTACGCCGCCCGGAAGAACTGGGGCCACTTCGCCGACGCCGACTCGAGCAGCAGCGCGAGGATCGTGCAGAGGATGATCATGACCGGCACCTGCACGATGCCGAACAGCAGCACCCTGCCGATGGACGCCGTGAACGCGTCGTTCGCGAGCGCGAGCGCGTAGTTCTCGAACCCGGCGAAGACCGTGGTCACGCCCTGCTCGCCGAACAGGCCCTGGCGCCGGACGGTCGTGAACGACTGGAAGACCGCGTAGATGATCGGGAGCACGAAGGTCAGCAGGAAGACCGCGAGGAACGGCGCGAGCATGACCCACGGCGCGATGGTCTGCGACTTCTTGAGCTGCCCCTTGCTGACGCCCGCGCGCTGCACGCGGCCGGGCCGGGAGGCGGTGCGCTCCCCGGTCGGCTTCGTCGCGACGCTCATGCGGAGGCCGCCTCGACCGTGAGCCCCTTGTTGCGGAAGGCCTCGATCACGGCCTCCTGCGCCAGCGGCAGCGACTCGACGAGGGTCTGGCCGCTCGTGAGCTTGCGGCGGAACTCGTCCTGGAGGGTGTTGAGGGTGAACTGCGTGAGCGGGCACCAGGTCCAGTCGAGGTTCTGCTCCTTCGCGGCCGGCACGAAGACCTCCTCGTTGTAGCTCTGGCCGCTGAACCACTCGCTCGGCTCCTGGCGGGATGCGCCGATGTAGTCGGGCGACGGCGACCAGCCGATGCCGGAGTTCGCGATCATCGCGTCGATGCCCTCGGGGGAGGTCGTCATCCACGTCATGAACTTGAGCGCCTCCACGGGGTGCTTGCTGTTCGCGAGCACGGCCGCGGTGGATCCGCCGAGGTAGCTGGACCCGTACGCCCCGTCGAACGACCACGTCTGCATGGGCGCCACGCGCCACTTGCCCTCGCCGCCGGAGACCGACTGGATGAGGGCGTCGCCCCAGCTCGCGCTCGTGACGCCGAAGATCTTCGCGTCGGCGGCGGCCGCGTACCAGGGCGGCGAGTACGCCGTGAAGCTCGTGTTGACCACGTCGTCGTCGATGGCCCTGTCGAAGAACGCGGCGACCTCCATCGTCCGCTCGTCGAGCATGTCGACCACCCAGCGCTCGCCGTCGATCCGGAACCAGTTCGCGCCGGCCTGCGTCGCGTACGAGGTGAAGACGCTGGCGTCGGAGACGGGGAAGCAGTCGAGGTAGTTGCCGGGGCCGGTCTTGCGGACCTCGGCGCTGATCGCCGCCCAGTCGTCCCAGGTCGCGGGCGGCTGGCCGCCCACCTGGTCGAGGAGCTCGGGCTGGTAGTAGAAGGCCATGGGGCCGGAGTCCTGCGGGATCCCGAAGACGCCGTCCTGGAAGCTGACCTGCTTCCACAGCGCCTCGTCGTACCGGTCGCGGTACTCCTCGACGCCGTAGCGGGTGAGGTCGACGAGGCCGTTGGCGAGGAGGAACTCGGGCAGCTGCCGGAGCTCGACCTGGCCGATGTCGGGTCCACCGCCGGCCGTGATGGCCGAGTACATCTTGTTGTAGCCGCCGGCGTTGCCGCCGGGGATCCAGACCGCCTCGACCTGGATGTCGGGGTTCTGCGCGTTCCACACGTCCGCGACCTTCTGCAGATCCTTCAACCACGCCCAGTACGTGAGCGTGACCTTCTCGCCCGGTGCGGCGGCGGGGATGACCGGATCGGAGTTGACCAGCCTCCCGCCCGGTGCCGAGCAGGACGCGAGGGCCAGCGTGCCCGCGGCGGCGGCCCCCACCCCCAGCGCCTGTCTCCTGCTGATCGAATGCATCGTCGCATCCCTCCCGTCGTCGTCGATGGCAGATGGGCCGGAGCCCACGGCCACTCTAAGCGCGCGACGAAAATTATTCCTAACCCCTGGTCGGGATTCTCGGGGAGCCGGGCGGGCGCGCTCAGCCGCGCGCGCCCCGGTTCCGCACGGCCCACTCGAGGGCGTGCATCGCCTGGTCCTTCGTGAGGCGCGTCTCGAGCCCGCAGCTCGGGCACTCGACGCGGTAGGTCGAGCGCAGCGGGATGAGCGGGACGAAGAACACCGTGAAGCGGAGGGTGCGGTGGAGCACGCGCTGGGCGCTCGTCACGCCGCAGCGGAGGCACGCGAAGGTCACGATGACGATGAGGGCGTCGCGGGCGCGCGTGCCGAACAGGAGGATCACCTCCCGAGGCTACGCGCGCCGCGCGGAGCATAGGCGGTGGGGCGGCCCCCGGACGAGGAGGCGACGCTCCGCGGATCACCCGGTACGGTCGAGGGACACGCCTCGAGCAGATCGGCCCCGCATGACCACGCACCGCGTCGGCGCGCACGTCACCCCGGCGACGGCCTGCCCGGGAGGCGCCGCGTGATCGTCTTCGTGGTCGTGGGCGCCGTCGGCCTCCTGCTCCTCCTCTCCAGCATCGTGCTCGGCGACCTGCTCGACGCGATCGGCGGCGGCGACGGCCTCGTGTCCGGCGTCGCGCTCGGGGCGGCGCTCGCCATCTACGGCGTCGGCGGCGTGCTCGCCGACCAGGCCGGCATCGGATCCGGCGGCGCCATCGCGATCGCCGTGGCCCTGGCGCTCGTCGCCCTCGTGGTCGTGCAGCTCACCGTCCGCTTCGTCGCGAAGCAGGAGAGCGGCGGCTCGTACTCGCCCGTCGGCATGGTCGGCGTCGTCACGTCGCCCACCTCGCCCACCGGTGGCGAGGTGCGGCTCGAGCACATCCGCGAGCTGGAGCGCCGGCTCGCCATGAGCGCGGAGCCGCTGGCCGCCGGCACGCGCATCCGCGTCGTCTCGGAGGACGGGTTCCGCGTGCGCGTCGAGCCCGACGCCGAGGACGCCCCCCGCACCTAGCAGCATCCGTCCCATCGAGAGGAACCATCCCGTGGACCTGATATCCGGCGGCGCCAGCGCCATAGCCGTCATCGTCGTCATCGTCATCCTGGTGGCGCTGGTGGCGTTCATCGCCTCCCGCGTGCGCCGCGTGCCGCCGAACCAGGCGCTCGTCATCGTCGGCCGCAACGCCGAGAGGAGCGAGGGCGGCGCCGGGTTCTCCAGCCCGCAGAAGGTCATCATCGGCGGCCGGACCTTCATCTGGCCGATCTTCCAGGAGGGCTTCACGCTCTCCCTCGAGCAGTACCAGACGAGCGTCACGGCCGAGGCGCGCGACGCCAACTTCATCAACACCGCCGTCGTCGCGACCGTCAACTTCAAGGTGACGGGCACCGAGGACGGCGTGCGCCGCGCCGTGCAGCGCTACCTCCTCCAGCAGGACGCCCTGCCGGAGATCGTGCGGCAGTCGCTCGAGGGCGCGATCCGCGGCCTCATCGGCGACCGACCCGTCGACGAGCTCGTGAAGAGCTTCTCCGTCGTGGCGCAGGAGGCCGTGAACCAGACCAAGAACGACCTCGCGGAGCTCGGCCTCCAGATCGAGACGCTCAACGTCCGCGAGATCACGACGCCCGGCAGCTCCTACCTCGACGACCGGGCCCGCTCGAACGCCGCCCGTGCCCGCCAGGTCGCCGAGGTCGCGGAGGCCGAGAACAAGCGGATCTCCGCGCTCGCCGCGATCGAGAACGACCAGCAGACCGCCGAGCGCCAGCTCGAGCTCGACCTGCGTCGCGCCGCCATCAAGGCCGACACCGACCGCGCCAACGCGACCGCGTACGCGGCCGGCGAGCTGGCCAAGGCCGAGCAGGACCGCCTGGTCGCCGACCAGGAGCGCACCGCCGTGGCCGCGCAGGCCGAGGTCTCGAAGGAGCGCCTCCGCATCGACGTGGAGCTCCCCGCCGAGGCCCGCAAGTACGCGACCGTCCAGGACGCGCAGGCCGCCCGCGACGCCGAGAAGGCGAAGGTCGACGTGGAGGTCTACCAGCGCACGCAGAACGCCGAGGCGGCGAAGACCGCGGCCGTGAACGAGGCCGCGTCCATCACCGCGCTCGGGAAGGCGAACGCCGACGCGATCCAGGCCCGCGGGCAGGCGGAGGCCGAGGCGGCCGCCGCGCTCGCCGAGGCGCAGAACAAGCTGTCGCGCGAGGCCCTGCAGGCGCGCATCATCGCGTCGATGCCGGGGATCGCGCGCGAGATGGCGGCGCCGCTCGCCAACGTCGACAACATGACGATCATCTCGGCGGACGGCGCGAACGCGCTCAACCGCTCGGTGGCCGAGAACATGGCGACGCTGCCGAAGCTGCTCAAGGACACCACGGGCATCGACGTCGCCACGGCGCTGAGCTCGTTCCTCGGGTCGACCGCCGCGGGGACGTCCGCCGGCGCCGGTTCCACCTCCACGGACGTCGGCCCGAAGGCCGGCGCGTCCGAGGGCGCCGGGATCTGATCCCGGTGCCGGAGCTCCTCGGGGCGCACGCCGCCCCGGGGAGCGCGGCGTGAGATCCACGAGCCCGTTCGGGGCGTTGTGGGGCGCGAACGCGCTCTCCAACCTCGCGGACGGGCTCGTCTTCGTCACCATGCCGCTCGTGGCGGCGGGGCTCACCGACGACCCGCGCGGCGTCGCCGGGCTCGCGACCACGTACGCGCTCGTGCGGCTGGTGGTCGCGCTGCCCGTGGGCGTGTACGTCGACCGGCTCGACCGGCGCACGCTGATCGTCGTGGCGAACGCCCTCCGCGGCGCGGCGGTGCTGGGGCTCGCGGTCTCGATCCAGTCGGGCGTCGCCTCGCTCGCGGTGCTCTACGCGGTGATGGCCGTGGTCGGCGTGCTCGAGAGCGCCGCCGACGGCGCCGCGGTCGCGGTGCTGCCCTCGATCGTGCCGCGCGACCGGCTCGATCGAGCGAACGCCCGCATCACGGGCACGCAGCTCGTGGCCGATGAGTTCGTGGGGCCGCCGCTCGGCGGCCTCCTGTTCGCGCTGGCCGCCGCCGTGCCCGTGTACGTGACGGGCGGGCTGTGGGTCGCGGCCGGTGCGGTGGCGCTCGCGCTGCCGCGGCGCACGCGCGACGTCCCCCTCGCCCCCGAGGCGGCGGGTGCGCCGTCGTCCGTGTTCCGCGAGGCCGCGGCGGGCGTGCGCTGGCTCGCCCGGCACCGCGTGGTCGGATCCCTCGCGCTCATCGGCGGCCTCGCGAGCGTCGGCTACATGCTGCCGTTCTCCGTGCTCGTGCTGTTCGCGCGCGACCGGCTCGGGCTGGACGCCGCCGGCTACGGCGTGCTGCTCGCGGCCAGCGCGCTCGGCGGCCTCGCCGGATCCGCGATCGCCGCTCCGCTCCGCGCCCGCCTCGGCTCCCGCTGGACCATCACCGCTGCCCTGACGCTCGGCGCCGCGAGCCTCGCGGGCCTCGCCGTGGCGCGGGATCCGATCGTCGCGGGGATCCTGCTCGCGCTCTACATCCTGCACGCCGTGGTCTGGAGCATCTGCGCGACCTCGCTCCGCCAGCGGCTCGTGCCGGGGGAGCTGCTCGGGCGCGTGGGCGCGGCGGGCCGGGTGGCCAGCCTGCTCGGCCTCGCCGCCGGATCCGCGCTGGGCGGCGCGCTCGCGACCGCCGGCATCGCGCTGCCGACCGTCGGGGGAGCCGTCGTGTTCGCGGGATGCGCGCTGCTCGCGGTCGTCGCGCTGCGCGGACCGGTCGACCGCGCCGCGGCGCCCTAGCCCGCGTTCGGCAGCCGCACCTCCACGAGCCCGCCGGTGACGCGCGTCTCGAATCGCGGCTGCGGTGCGGTCGCGGGGCCGTGGATCACCGCGCCCGTCCTCAGGCTGAACATGCTCTCGTGCCACGGGCAGGTGACGCACGCCTCGCCCGTCTTCGGATCCGTGCCGAGCTCACCCTCGTCGAGCGGCGCGGACAGGTGGCTGCAGGTGTTGCTCAGGGCGTCCACCGTCATGCCGTTCCGGCGCACGAGCACGGGCAGGCCGGCGACGTCGCGCTTGGCGAGCCGGCCGTCGGGCAGGTCGTCGAGGTGGCCGAGCTCCTGCCAGCCCGCGGGGAAGCGGTGCGGCACGTCCTCGGCGTGGTTGGCGCCGGCCGCCTGGCGGTAGGCGAGGTGGCCGCCGAGGAACCCGCCGGCGGAGACGAGGCCGAGGCCCGCGAGCCCGAGGACCTTGCCGCTCGTGTGCTTGCCGCGGGCCCGCTGGATCCACGACAGGCCGTAGAGGCCCGTCGCGACCGCGTTCGCCGCGGAGTGCACGATGCCGACGCGCATCTGCTGCTCGTGCAGCTGCGACCAGTCGGCGTATCCGGAGGCGATCGACGGCGCGGCGCTCAGCACGCCGACGCCGACGAGCGCGCGGCTCGCCTTCTCGTTGCCGGGCAGGAAGTCGAGGACGGCGGAGGAGACCCACGCGCCGGTCGGGATCAGCACGGCCACCGGGTGCAGAGGGTGGCCGAACGGCACGCCGTGCAGCAGGTCGGCCAGGGCCCGCGGCTTCAGCAGCGCCGTGACGACGCCCTTCACGCGGTCCACGATCGGATCCAGCGCCTTCGCGTCCTCGATGCTCGCGATGGCCGCGACCAGCTTCAGCTCCCGCATGGGGTCTCCGTCCGATTCCGGCGCCGCCGTCGGCGCTCTCCTCCCAGGCAACGCCTCCCGGGCGCCCGCGACAAGGACGCGGGCGTCCCGGTGGAGCCGCGCGTCAGGCGTCGGGGTCGTGCGCGACGTGCCGGGAGGCGACCGGGCGGCCGGCGCGAGCGACCCGGTAGCCGGGGGAGCGGAGGCGTCGCGCCCAGGGGTAGGTGGCGTCGCCGGGCGGGGCGGCGAGCACCGGATCGGCGCGCGTCGCCGTGTCGAGCGGGCCGCTCGCGTCGTGGGCCAGCTCGATCCTCGCCGCCACGTGCCACCGGCCGCGCGGCGTCGCGTGCACGAGCCGCATGCGGACGGGCCGGGTCGCGAGCGCGCGCCCGAGGTCCGCGGCGCCGGCCGGCAGCGGCGGATCCGCGTCCACCAGCACGCCGACGAGCACCGGCCCCGCGGATCCGCGGTACGGCATGAGCGTCGTGAGCCGCGCCCCGGAGAGGGCCCGTCGCGGCGCGAGGAGGAACCGGCCGACCGGTGAGAGGCCCGTGGACGCGAGCAGCACGTCCACCGTGGTGCCGCCCTCGTCCGGGATCCGCAGCGCGAGCCCGAGCACGTCCGGCAGCGCAGGCGGCAGGCCCCCGCCACGCGAGAAGCGGGCGTCGACGTCGAGCGGCCGGTCGAGCCCGTCGAGCCACGCGAGCCCGGAGTCGGCACGCCCCGCGACGGGCGTCAGCGTGCCCGCGAGGGCGACGCCGTGCGGATGCAGCGGGCGCGGACGTCGGACGAGGCGGACGGCGGAGACGATCGCCGCGAGGACGTTCCCGCCGATGCGGGCCGGGGTGCCGGACATCTCCCGACCCTATTCCGGTCGCCGCGTCCCGTCCCGACGCGCCGGACACGACGACGCCCGGGCCGACCTGGTGGTCGGCCCGGGCGTCGGGCGGTGCGGTGGTGCGAAGCGCCGGAGCGCGTGCCGCTACGGCGTCGGCATGCCGCCGTTGACGTTGAGCGTCTCTCCGATGACGTAGCTCGACTCGTTGGAGGCGAGGAACACGTAGGCGGGCGCGAGCTCGGCGGGCTGGCCGGCGCGGCCGAGCGGCGTCTGCTCGCCGAACTCGGGCAGCGCGTCGGCGGGCTGGCCGCCCGCGGTCTGCAGCGGGGTCCAGATCGGGCCGGGCGCGACGACGTTCACGCGGATGCCCTTGGGCGCCAGCTGGCCGGCGAGGCCCTTCGAGAACGCGTTGATCGAGGCCTTGGTCGTGGCGTAGTGCACGAGGTTCGGCGACGGCGCATAGGCCTGGATCGACGACGTGTTGATGATCGACGAGCCCGGCTTGAGGTGCGGCAGCGCGGCCTTCGTGATCCAGAACATCGCGTAGACGTTGGTCTTGAAGGTCAGGTCGAACTCCTCGTCCGAGATGTCCTCGAGCGCGTCGACGTTCTGCTGCTTGCCCGCGTTGTTGACGACGATGTCGAGGCCGCCGAGGCCCTCGACCGCCTTCGCCACGAGCTCGCGGCTGAACTCCGCGGTGCTGATGTCGCCGGGGATCGCGACGGCCGTGCGTCCGGCCTCCTCGATGAGGGCGACGACCTTCTTCGCGTCCTCCTCCTCCTCGGGCAGGTAGGAGAGGGCGACGTCCGCGCCCTCGCGGGCGTAGGCGATCGCGACGGCCGCGCCGATGCCGGAGTCGGCGCCGGTGACGAGCGCCTTGCGGCCCTCGAGGCGGTTCGATCCGCGGTACGTCTTCTCGCCGCGGTCCGCGGTCTCGTTCAGGTCGGCGTCAAGGCCCGGGCCGTCCTGCTGCTGCGCGGTCGGGTCGATGTCGCCGTACATCTTCGTCGGGTCCTGGAACGTGTACTGGTCGGTGCTCATGTGTCTCCTCGTGCGGTGCGTGTGCGGTGCGGGATGCGTGCGGGTGCCGGGCGGATCAGCTCGGCGGGGTGTCGTCCAGGTCGATGTCCTGGCCGGCGAGGTCGTTCTCGGCGAGCACCGGCTCGGCCTCGCCGTCGACGCCGAGGACGTCGGCGGTGGGCTCGGCGTCGGCGGCCATCACGGCGTCGTCGTCGGGCTCCTCGACGGGATCGTCGGTCTCGGGGAGGACGGTCTCGCCGGCGACGGCGTCGTTGGCGACCGTCTCCTTGTCCATGCCGACCGCGTCGAGCGCGGTGTCGTCACCCGTGGCGTCGTCGCCGGGCGTGGTGCTGGTGGCGTCGGTCACGGTCACTCACCGGCCTCGGGCTTGGGGTGGCCGGGGATCGAGTCGCCGCTGAGGTTGAGCTCGTCGGGGTCGACGTCGATCTCGCCGACGTCGTCGGGTCCGCCCGATCCGGGGAGCACCTGCACGTCGTCCGCGGCGGCGGGGACGTCGTCGGAGACGCCCTCGCTCTCGGTGATCTGCTGCTCCTGCTTGACCTGCGTGTCGTCCTCGCTGGGCGAGATGAAGTCCTTGTCCTGCCGTGTGTCTGAGGTGTCCGCGGGCTGGAGGCGCGGGTCGTCGGTGTCCATGCTCTCGACGCTACGCTCGGCCCCGAGGGCTGTGTGGCGGCGTTCAGGCAACGCGCATGTGCGGGATCCGGGACGCGTCACGGCGGCGCGCCCCGGGGCGGATCACTGGTCGTCGGGACCCTCGCCGAACGGGTCGGGGGTGTCCTCGCGCGCGTCCTCCTCCGCCGCCTCGGCGGCCTCGGCGACCGAGTCGGAGTCGATGGGCGCGGGCTCGGCGAGCGGGTGGCGCGAGGCGTCGGCGGGATCCGTCACGTCAGCGGCCCTCGGGGTCGACGTGGCCGACGGCGTCGTCGGCGGGTGCGCTCATGTGCGAGTCGGCGGCGGTGACGGCGCGGTTGTCGGGGACCTCGGGGTACTCGGCGCTCGCGGGATCCGCGTCCTCCACCTCGAGGGTGTCCTCCTCCGCGTGCCCGTAGGTCGTGCCCTCCGGCTGGCGGACGGCGTCGCCCACGCCCGCCGGCGCATCGGCGTCGGTGACCACGTCGTCGACGGTCACCAGCCCGTCGGGGTCGCCGGGGCCGCGCCCGGTGCGGATGCCGTCTGCCTGGTCGTCTCGGTCGCTCATGCCCCCACCCTACGAGCGCTCCGGCGATGCGGCACGGCCGGTCGCGCCCCCGAAGCGGGGTCGCGGCATCGCCTCGCGGAGGGTCCCCGCGAGTCGTCGTCGACCGGGTTGCGTTCCCGTCCGAGCGCCCCCATATTAGGTGAGCCTTGCCTAACCATTCCTGATGCTCGTGACCCGGACACGGCTCCCCATCGAACCGACGAAGGACCCATGACCCTCTCCCCGCACGCCTCCCGCCCGACCGACCAGACCCTCGCGGACGCCCGCGCCGACCCGCGTGCGGAGGGCGCGGATCCCGCCGGCGAGCTGTTCTCCGACCGGACGCTCCCCGGCTGGGAGGCCGCCCTCCGCGCCGCCGCCGCCCACGTGCGCGCCGCGGCCCGCCGCGCCGATGGCCCCTTCACGGGGATCACGCCCGCGCGCCTCCGCGGATCCTTCGCGGGCCTCGACCTCGACCGTCCGCTCGGCGGCCTCGACGACGCCCTCGACGAGCTCGACGACCTGTACCTCCGCGACGCGGTCTGGTTCCACGACCCGTCGTACGTCGCGCACCTCAACTGCCCGATCCTCATCCCGGCCATCGCGGGCGAGCTCATCCTCTCCAGCGTGAACACGTCGATGGACACCTGGGACCAGAGCGCCGGCGCGACCCTCATCGAGCGTGCGCTCATCGACTGGACGACGGGCCGCGCCGGCCTCGGCGACGACGCGGACGGCGTCTTCACGAGCGGCGGCAGCCAGTCGAACCTGCAGGCGCTGCTGCTGGCGCGCGACGAGGCGGCGGCCGTGCACGGGCTGGCGCCGGCCGACCGGCAGCGCATGCGGATCCTCGTGAGCGAGGTCGGGCACTTCAGCGTCGAGAAGAGCGCCCGGATCCTCGGCCTCGCCCCCGACGCGGTCATCCGCGTCCCCGCCGACGACGCCATGCGGATGCGCGTCGACGCCCTCGAGCGCGAGCTCGCGCGCTGCTACGCGGCCGGGCTCCTGCCCGTCGCCGTGGTCGCGACCGCGGGCACCACCGACTTCGGCAGCGTCGACCCGCTGCCCGCGATCGGCAACGTCTGCCGGCGCGAGGGGATCTGGCTGCACGTCGACGCCGCCTACGGCGGCGGCCTCCTGACGTCGCTCCGGCACCGGCACCTGCTCGACGGGATCGAGCGCGCCGACTCCGTGACCGTCGACTACCACAAGACCTTCTTCCAGCCGGTGAGCTCCAGCGCGGTGCTCGTGCGCGACGGCCGCACGCTCCGGCACGCGACGCTGCACGCCGACTACCTGAACCCGGCGGATCGCGCGCACGAGGAGATCCCGAACCAGGTCGACAAGTCGCTGCAGACCACGCGGCGCTTCGACGCGCTGAAGCTGTGGCTCACGCTCCGCACGGTGGGCGCGGACGGGGTGGGGCGGATGCTCGACGACGTGATCGCGCTGGCCGACCGCGCCTGGCACGCGATGCGGCGGGATCCGGCGCTCGAGGTGGTGGTGCGCCCGGAGATCAGCGCGCTCGTGTTCCGGTACGTGCCGGCGGGCGAGCGGGACGGATCCGCGGGGCCGGACGCGGGGGCCCGCTCGGACGCCGTGAACCGCGGCATCCGGCAGGCGATCCAGGACTCGGGCCGGGCGATGGTCGCCGCCACGCGCGTGGACGGCCGCGCGCACCTGAAGCTCACGCTGCTGAACCCGGCGACGACGGACGCGCACATCGACGAGATCCTGCGCATGGTCGTGGCCGCGGGCGACGCGCTCGACGCCGGGCCGGGCGACGCGGAGGCTGCCGGCGTGCCCGCCGCCGCCGCCAACACCAGCGCCGGCGCGGAGGCCGGCCGATGACCGCCCCCGGCGCCGACACCGCCCCCGACCGCATCCGCGACGTCGTCGCCGTGGGCCTCGGCCCCGCGAACCTCGGCCTGGCCTGCCTCGCGGATCCCCTCGACCTCGACCTGGTCGTGCTCGAGCGGAAGCCGCGCTTCGACTGGCACCCCGGCATGATGCTGCCGACCGCGCACCTGCAGACGCCGTTCCTCGCCGACCTCGTCACGCTCGCGGATCCCACGTCGCGGTTCTCGTTCCTCGCGTACCTCAAGGACACCGGGCGGCTGTACTCCTTCTACATCCGCGAGGACTTCTTCCCCCTCCGCAGCGAGTACGTCGCGTACTGCCGGTGGGCGGCGGAGCGCGCGCGGGGCATCGAGATGGACCGCGACGTGCAGGCGATCTCCTTCGACGAGGCCGGTGGCGCGTACGTCGTCGAGTCGGTCGACGCCGCGGGCGATCGGCACGTGCACCGCGGCCGGGCCCTCGTCGTCGGCGTCGGCACCCCGCCCTGGCTGCCGGACGCCGTGCGCGACCTCCCGGGCGTCGTGCACAGCTCCGGGTACCTCGGCGCGAAGGCCGCGCTGCAGGAGCGGGACGCGATCACGGTGGTCGGCAGCGGGCAGAGCGCGGCGGAGATCTACCGCGACCTCCTCGAGGACGTGGACTCTCGCGGGTACCGGCTCGACTGGATCACGCGCTCGCCGCGGTTCTTCCCGCTCGAGTACACGCGGCTCACGCTGGAGATGACGAGCCCCGAGTACAGCGACCACTTCTTCGGCCTGCCCGCGCCCACCCGCGACGTGCTCCTGCGCGAGCAGCGGGCCCTCTACAAGGGCATCGACTCGGAGCTCATCGACGACGTCTTCCACGCGCTCTACCGGAAGCGGCTCGCCTTCGACGCGCTGCGGGCGGAGGGGCGGCTCGCGCCCGGCGGCGACGCGGGATCCGGCGTGCCCACCCGGCTGCTCACCAACGCGGAGGTCGTGTCGGCGCGCGTGACGCCCGACGGCGGTGCGGTCCTCGGGCTGCGGCACGCCGAGACCGGCGCGGAGCGGGAGTGGCCGACGGGCGCCGTGATCATGGCGAGCGGGTACGACGCACGGGCACCGCGGATCCTCGACGGGCTCGGCGACCGCGTGCACCGCGACGCCCGAGGCCGGCTCGACGTGGCGCGCGAGCACACGGTCGACGACGCCGGCAGGCTCTTCGTGCAGAACGCGGAGGTGCACACGCACGGCTTCGTCGCGCCCGACCTCGGCATGACGGCGCACCGCAACTCGCGGATCCTGCGCGCCATCACCGGCCGCGAGGCGTACCCGGTGGAGGAGCGGATCGCGTTCCAGGAGTTCGGGCTGCCGGACGACGTGCCCGCGGCCGGATCGGGGGTGCTCGCGTGAGCGCGCCCGCCACCGAGGCGCCCGCCGCGGAGTCCCCCGCCTACGGGCTCGACCTGAGGCCGCTCGACCCGGACGCCGACGCCGCCCTCGTGCACGCCTGGGTGACCGCGCCGCGCGCCCGCTTCTGGCAGATGGAGCACGCGACGCTCGACGAGGTGCGGGCCGAGTACCGGTCCATCGCGACGGATCCCCGGCGCGGGGCGTGGATCGGCCGGCACGACGGGGTCCCCGCGTTCCTCGTGGAGGCGTACGACCCGGCCGGCGACCCCATCGGCGCGCACCTGGATCCGCTCCCCGGCGACCGCGGCATGCACCTGCTCGTGGCGCCGCCCACGGGTGATCCGCTGCCCGGCTTCACGACCGCGGTCATGCGGCACGTCGTCCGGCACCTGCTGCGGGATCCGGACGTGCGGCGCCTCGTCGTCGAGCCGGACGTCCGCAACACCCGGATCCACCGACTCAACGAGCTCGTCGGCTTCCGGCCGCTCCGGGTCGTCGACCTCGGCGCGAAGCACGCGCTCCTCAGCGTCGCCACGCGTGACGACGCCCTCCTGCACGCCACCCCCACGGACGGACACGACATGACCCTGACCCACGACCGCCCCGCCGACCCCGACGCGGCATCACGAGCCCGGACATCGCTCGAGCCCGTGCCCGGCCCGGCGCCCGAGACCGCCGCCGAGCCGGATCCGCGCGTCCACCGCGCCGCGCACCTCCGCCCCGACGTCTGGGCCGCGGCCACGCGCCACCTCGTGCGCAAGGCGCTCGCCGAGTTCGCGCACGAGCTGCTCATCGAGCCGGAGCGCGTGGATCCGGAGAGGCCGCCCGGTGCGCCTCGCCGGATCCACGACCCCCGCGCCTGGGCCGACTACCGCGTCGCGAGCCCCGACGGCCGGAGCGCGTACGCGTACCGGGCCCGGATCCTCGAGCTCGACCACTGGGACATCGAGGAGCGGAGCATCGCCCACACGGTCGACGGCGCCCCCGCCGAGCTCGACGCGACCGACCTCGTGCTCGACCTCCGTGACCGGCTCGGGATCACCGACGAGGTGCTGCCCGTCTACCTCGACGAGATCCAGAGCACGCTGTCGGCCGCAGCGTTCTCCCGCCTCCGCGACGTGCCCGACGCCTGCGGCCTCCTCACGGCGTCCTACGCCGAGGTCGAGTCGACGATGGACGAGGGCCATCCCTGCTTCGTCGCGACCAACGGCCGCATCGGCTTCGACCTCGACGACCACGACCGGTACGCGCCCGAGGCGGGGGAGGACGTCCGGATCCTCTGGCTCGCCGTGCATGAGCGCCTCGCCCGCTTCACCGCGATCGAGGGCCTCGACCGGGAGGCGTTCCTCGATGCCGAGCTCGGCGGATCCGCCCGCGCCCGCTTCCGCGCGCGCATGGAGCGGCTCGGAATCGACCCCGCGGAGCGCGTGCTCGTGCCGGTGCACCCGTGGCAGTGGGAGAACGTCGTCACGGTGACCTTCGCGGGCCTCGTCGCGCGCCGCGACATCGTGCTGCTCGGCACGGGCGACGACGAGTACGGCGCGCAGCAGTCCATCCGCACCTGGGCCAACCGCACGAGCCCCGAGCGCTGCTACGTGAAGACGTCGCTCTCGATCCTCAACATGGGCTTCACCCGCGGCCTCTCGCCGGCGTACATGGCGGTCACCCCGGCGATCAACGACTGGGTGCACGCGCTCGTCGCGGGCGACGAGGAGTTCGCGCGGCTCGGCTTCGGGATCCTCCGCGAGGTCGCCGCGGTCGGCGTGCGCGAGGAGCGGGTCGAGTCCGCGCTGCCGCCCGGCCACTCCCACGGCAAGATGCTGTCCGCGCTCTGGCGGGAGTCGCCCGTACCGGGCCTCGCGGAGGGCGAGCGGCTCATGAGCATGACGAGCCTCCTGCACATCGATGCCCACGGGAGGACCGTGCTGGGGGAGCTCATCGACGCGTCCGGCATCGGCGCGGCCGCCTGGCTCCGCCGCTGGCTCGACGCGTACCTCGTGCCGCTCGCCCACGCGCTCCTCGCGCACGACCTCGCGTTCATGCCCCACGGCGAGAACGTGATCCTCGTCCTCCGCGACCACGTCGTCGTCCGCGTGCTCATGAAGGACATCGCCGAGGAGGTGGCGCTGTTCGACACGGAGCGCGAGCTGCCCGAGGACGTGCGGCGGATCCGCCTGGACGTCCCCGAGGACGAGCGCACCCTCACGGTCTTCACCGACGTGATGGACGGCTTCCTCCGCTTCGCCGCCGCGCTCCTCGAGGACCGCGACGACCTCGGACCCGACGGCCTGTGGCGCGTGGCGGCGGAGGCGCTCACCGACCACGAGCGCGCGCACCCGGAGCTCGCGGACCGCGTCGCCCGGTTCGACCTGTTCGCGCCGTCGTTCGACCGCTCCTGCCTCAACCGCCTCCAGCTGCGCGACAACCGGCGGATGGTGGACCTGCAGGCGCCGGTCATGCAGATCCACGGGTCGCTCCGGAACCCGCTCGCGATCCACGCGGGGCTCCGGCCGCGCATCGGCTGACGACGCGCGGCCCGCACGTGCGAGGAGCCGCCGCCCGCTGGTGCGGACGACGGCTCCTCGTGGTGCGGTGCGGGGATCAGCTCGCGGCGGGTGCGGCCTGCTCCACCCTCAGCGTCTGCGGCGACGCGTCCTGCCCGTTCGGCTCGTCGGACGTGACCTGGATCTTGCGCGGCTTCGCCCGCTCGCTCACCGGGATGGTGACGCTCAGCACGCCGTTGGCGTAGTGCGCCGAGATGCGCTCGGTGTCGATGCCCTGGCCGAGGGTCAGCTGGCGGAGGAACGTGCCGGCGACGCGCTCGCGCGTCAGCCACCGCACGTTCTGGTCGCCCGCGAGCGTGCGCTCGGCGCGGATGGTCAGCAGCTGGCCGTCCACGTCGATGTCGACCGATCCCGGGTCGATGCCCGGGAGGTCGGCGGCCAGCACGTAGGTGTCGCCCTCGCGGTGCAGGTCGATGGGCATGGGCCGGTTGGACTGGCGGGTCTCGGCCAGTGCGCCCATGGCGCGGTCCAGCTCGCGGAACGGATCGAAGGTCATGTTCATGCTCGACTCCTCTGATCGATGATCTGTGGATTGAGCCCCCTCGGCTCAACTGCGTCGAGATTAGCACTCGGCATGGGGGAGTGCCAAGGCGTTCGCCGACGGCGAATGCTGCTCTCACCACCTGTTCGTCAGCGGCGGCGGAGGTCCCGCTCCATGCGGCCGATGAGCGTCCAGACCGCGCGCGACAGGTCCGGGTGCTCGAGCGCGATGCCCCGCAGCAGCCGGTATTCGAAGCGCGCCACGACGCCGGGCTCGGTCGACGGGTGCCGCACCCGGGCCAGCTCCTCGGCCATCCCGTCGGCCTCGAGCGCGTCCTGGCGGAGGGTCGCGACCACGTGCTCGTCCACGGTCGGCAGCTGCGGGATCACCTCCCACGGGTCGTCGCCGTTGCGGCAGCGGTGCTCGATCACGGCGTCCAGCTCGTCGCGGGCCTCCTGGCGCAGCACCTCGAGGCTGGCGGGGAAGCGGGCGTGCACGGGCGGATCCTCTCGGGCGGCGGGCCGACGCGCCGGGCGGCCGCCGTCCCCTCACGGTACGTCATGCTCCCGGCGGCGCCCGACGGGTGCCCGGACGCCGTCGGTAGCCTGGAGGACCGCGACCCAGGAGGATCCATGACCGACCACGCCCGCCCCGTCGCCCTCGTCACGGGAGCCACCCGCGGCATCGGCCGCGCCATCGCGGAGGACCTCGGCCGCACCCACCGCGTGATCGTGCACGGCCGCGACCGCGACGCCGTCGACGCGCTCGCCGCGTCGCTCCCCGACGCCGCGGGCTGGGCCGCCGACCTCGCCGCGGGCGGCCTCGACGGATCCGTCCCCGCCCTCGACCGCCTCGACGTGCTCGTGCACTCGGCCGGCGTCATCGGCGGCGACGCGGTGGCCGAGACGCCCGTCGACGAGTGGCGCCGCGTGTTCGAGGTCAACGTGTTCGCGGTCGCCGAGGTCACGCGCGTCCTCCTGCCCGCGCTCCGGGCCGCGAAGGGGCAGGTCGTGCTCGTGAACTCCGGATCCGGCTTCACGGCGAACCCGACGGGCGGCGTCTACGCAGGATCCAAGTTCGCCCTCCGCGCGCTCGGCGACGCCCTGCGCGAGGAGGAGCGCCCGCACGGCGTGCGCGTCTCGAGCGTGCACCCGGGCCGCGTCGCCACCGACATGCAGCGCGAGCTCCGCGCCAAGGAGGGCGGCGAGTACGACGAGGCGCGCTACCTCGAGCCCGCGTCCGTCGCGCGCGCCGTGCGCCTCGTCGTCGACCAGACGCGCGACGGCACGCTCGAGTCGGTGTCGCTGCGGCCGTTCGGCGGCTGATCCGCCGGGCTCAGCGCCCGCGGAACGTCGCCCGGATGTCGTCCACCAGGGCCCCCGGCTGCTCGAGCAGCGCGAAGTGCCCGCCGCGCTCGACCTCGTGGAAGAGCACGAGGTCGGCGTACCGGCGCTCGGCCCAGCGGCGCGAGCGGCGCACGTACTCGCCCGGCATGACGCTGAGCCCGGTCGGCACCGTGATCGGCTCCTCGATCGTGCCCGGCGTGGCCCAGCCGACCTGCGCGGACTCCCAGTAGAAGCGGGCCGCGGAGGCGGCCGTGCCGGGAAGCCAGTGGAGCATCACGTCGTCGAGGATCTCGTCGAGCGGGAAGAGGGCCTCGGCGTCGCCGTGCTCGTCATGGGATCCGCCGACGTCCTGGAACATCGCGTAGATCCAGGCCGCGAGGCCCACGGGGGAGTCCTGCAGCGCGTAGCCGACGGTCTGCGGCCGGGTCGACATCTGCTGCGAGTAGCCGGACAGCTCCTGCCGGTAGCGCACGGTCTCCGCCATCATCCGCCGCTCCTCGTCGGTGGCGTCGCGCATCTCGTCGTCCGTCGGCATGAAGGTCGCCATGTTGAGGTGGATCGCCCGGAGCCCGATGCCCTCCGCGGCCTCGAGCGCCGCGAGCTCCGACGTGACGGTCGCCCCGAGGTCGCCGCCCTGCGCGTACCAGGCGTCGTAGCCGAGCCGGCGCATGAGCTCGGCCCACGCGCGGGCCGTGCGCCGCGCTCCCCAGCCCGTGCCGGTCGGCTTCCCGGAGAAGCCGAAGCCGGGGAGGCTCGGGATGACGACGTGGAAGGCGTCCTCCGCGGATCCGCCGTGTGCGACGGGGTCCGTGAGCGGCCCGATCGCGTGCCGGAACTCCAGCACGGAGCCCGGCCAGCCGTGCGTGAGGATCAGCGGGCGTGCGCCCGGCACGGGGGAGCGCACGTGCAGGAAGTGGATGTCCAGCCCGTCGATCCGGGCGGTGTGCTGCCCCCACCCGTCCAGGAGCGCCTCGGTGCGGCGCCAGTCGTAGCCGTCGATCCAGCGGTCGACGAGCCGGCGCATGCGCGCGAGCTGCGGCCCCTGCGACGTGTCGTCGACGGTCTCCGGCTCGGGCCAGCGGGTGGCGAGGAGGCGGCGGCGGAGGTCGTCGAGGTCAGCCTCGGGGATGTCGAGGCGGAAGGGGGTGATGGCGGGCATGCGGGCTCCGATCGGGTCGAGGAGCGCGGCTGATGCCTGCGCTCGAAGATGATCTTTGCACAATACGATCTCCTGGGTATACGATCTCGGCATGATCTCCTCCGCCTCGACCCGCGCCCGTGACCGCGCCGACACCGACGCGGACGCGTCCGGCATCGACTGGGGATCGGGCGGCATCGAGACGCAGCTCGGCTGGTCCATCCAGGCCGTCTACCAGGGCTTCGTGCGCACCGCGCAGACCGCCGTCGCCGACGTGCCCGGCGGGCCGCGCGGGTACCAGGTGCTCGTCGCGATCACCACGGAGGAGCCGTCGTCGCAGCTCGCGCTCGCGCAGCGGCTCGGCATCGACAAGACGCAGATGACGTACGTGGTCGACGCGCTCGCCGAGGGCGGGCACGTCGAGCGGCAGCCGCATCCGCGGGATCGCCGGATCCGGCAGGTCGTCCCGACCGACGCCGGGCGCGCCCTGCTGGCGACGGCCCGCGTCGCGCTCGGCGCGGTGGAGGACGGCCTGATGCGCGACCTCGCACCCGCCGAGCGCACCGCGCTCCGGCGCCTCCTCGCCCGCGTCGCGCTCGGCATCGGCGAGGCCCCGGCGGCCGCGCCCGACGCCGCCACGCCCGGCTCCGACGCGCCCGACGCCGCGCGGCTCGAGCAGCCCGTCGCCGCCCCCCACCGCTCGCGCCGCTCGGCGCGCCGCACCACCCGAGATGGAGAACCCGCATGAGCAGCTCGACCCCCGCATCCGCATCCGCGCCCGGCCCCGTCGTCGTCGCCGGCGCCACCGGCGACCTCGGCCGCCGCATCGTCCGTGAGCTCCTCGCGCAGGACGTGCGCGTCCGCGTCCTCACCCGCCCCGGCAGCACGGCTGCCACCGAGGCGTGGGGCGGGGATCCGCGCGTCGAGGTCGCCGAGGCCGCCTACACCGACCGGGCTGCGCTGATCCGCGCGGTCGCCGGCGCCCGCGTCGTCGTCTCCGCGGTGAGCGGCGCCCGCGCCGTGATCGTCGGGGCGCAGCGCGCGCTCCTCGCCGCGGCGGTCGCGGCCGGCGTGCCGCGCTTCATCCCCTCGGACTACTCCGCCGACTACCGCAGGGTCACGCCCGGCAGCAACCGCAACTTCGAGCTGCGGCGCGAGTTCGCGGCCGACCTCGACGCGGCGCCGATCCGGGCAACCTCGGTGCTCAACGGCGCGTTCGCCGACATGCTCACCGGGCAGGCGCCCATCGTGCTGTTCGACCGGCGCCGCGTCCTCTACTGGTCGTCCGCCGACCAGGTGCTCGACTTCACGACCAAGGACGACACGGCGCGCGTGACGGCGCTCGTCGCGCTCGACGACGACGCGCCCCGCGTGGTCGAGGTGGCGGGGGACCGGGTCACCGCCCGCGATCTCGCGAGGACCATGACGGAGATCACGGGCGCGCCGTTCGCGCTGCAGTGGGCGGGCTCCACGGGCGTCCTCTCCACGGCGAGCAAGGCGATGCGCCGCGTGGGCCGCGACGAGCAGGAGACCTTCCCCGCCTGGCAGGGGATGCAGTACCTCGTGAGCATGTACAGCGGCGAGGCGGAGCTCCTCCACGTGGACCGCGAGCGGTTCGGCGCGCACACCTGGACGAGCGTGCGGGACGTGCTGGCCGCGCACGTCGCCGCGCGCTCGGCGACGACCGCCGCGTAGCCGCGCGCGGATCGGACGGCCGGGCGGCGCGCCCGGCCGTCGCGTCACGAGGCCACGGCTCGCTGGATGCCGCGTCCAGCGGGCGGTGGAAGGGTGGGGCCGCGCCACGAGCGCCGCGGGCCGGCCGTCCGACCGCCCGCACCCGAGAACGAAGGAGACCCATGTCTGCACGCAGCATCCAGTGGCAGCTGGCGAAGCGCCCCACCGGCGAGCCCACCCCCGACGACGTCCGCCGCGTCGAGGTCGACCTCCCCGACCTGCAGGACGGCGAGGTCCGGGTCGAGAACGAGTTCATCTCCGTCGACCCGTACATGCGCGGCCGCATGAACGACGTGCCGTCCTACGTGCCGCCCTTCCAGCTCGACGAGGCGATGACCGGATCCGCGGTCGGCCGCGTCGTCGAGTCCCGCTCCGACGACCTCGCCGTCGGCACGCTCGTCAGCCACATGCTCGGCTGGCGCGACGTCGCCCAGGGCGACGCCGGCGGCTTCCGCCCCGTGCCCGAGGTCCCCGGCGTGGCGTCCTCCGCCCACCTCGGCGTGCTCGGCCTCACCGGCCTCACCGCCTACGTCGGGCTCACCCGCATCGCGTCCATCACGGAGGGCGACGTCGTCTTCGTCTCCGGCGCGGCCGGCGCGGTCGGCTCGATGGTCGGCCAGATCGCCCGCCTGCTCGGCGCCTCGCGCGTCGTCGGCAGCGCCGGATCCGCGGAGAAGGTCGAGCGCCTCACGTCGCACCTCGGCTTCGACGCCGCGTTCGACTACCACGGCGGCGACCTCGAGCGGAAGCTCGCGGAGGCGGCGCCCGACGGCATCGACCTCTACTTCGACAACGTCGGCGGCGACCACCTGTCCGCCGCGCTCGGAGCCCTGAAGGACTTCGGCCGCGTCGCCAACTGCGGGTCGATCTCGACCTACAACTCCACCGGGGAGGAGGTCGCGATCCGCAACACGGGCCGCATCGTCACGCGCGGCCTCACGCTCCGCGGCTTCACCCTCGGCAACCACCAGGACCTCGCGCCCGAGTTCGCGTCGAAGATGGGCCCGTGGCTGGCCGAGGGCCGCATCACCGCCGACGAGACCGTGATCGACGGCATCGACCGCGCGTTCGACGCCTTCACCGGCCTCATGCGCGGCGAGAACGTCGGGAAGATGGTCGTGCGGACCAGCGCCTCCGCCTGACCCGCACCTGACGGGCGTCGTCCTCGGGGAGCGTCGGCGGGGCATCCGCCCGGCGTTCCCCGTCGGCCGTCGCGTCGTCACCCGACCGCGCCTCGCGCAGGCGCCGCCCCTCGTCCTCGAGGAGGGCGCGACGCCGGGCGAGCCGGTCGGCGCGCGTCGTGTCGCGGACCGGCAGCCGCAGCGCGTGCTCGGCGGGGATCCCCGCCTGCAGCTGCCTCGCCCGGATGATCTCCACGTCGAGCTCGCCGCCGAGCACGAGCGACAGGTTCCCGATGTAGAGCCAGAGCAGCAGCACGATCACCGCGCCGAGCACCCCGTAGGTCGACTCGTAGCTCGCGAGCGACGTCACGTACCAGACGAAGCCCGCCGTGCCGAGGCCCCAGGCCACGATGGCGACGATGCTGCCCCACGTGAGCAGGTCGACGCGGCGGCGGCGGAGGTTCGGGGTCGCCGCGTACAGCACCCCGATGATCCCCGTGAGCAGCACCAGGAGCAGCGGCCACTTCACCACGGCCCACACCACGAGCGTCGTGTCGCCGATCCCGAGGTGCTGGCCGAGCGCGCGGGCGCCCTCGTCGGTGAGCAGCAGCATGCCGACCATCACGACGCTGACGACGAGCAGCGCCACCGTGACCCCGAGCATCAGCGCCCGGTACTTCACGAGCGGCCGGCCCTCCTCGGTCTCCTGCACGCGGTTCATCGCGCGGCCGAACGCCGTGACGTAGGCGGCCGAGGTCCAGAGCGCGCCGAGGAAGCCGACCGTGAACGCGATGCCCGAGCGCGGCCCGTCGGCGAGCTGCTCGACGGGGTCGCGGATCACGTCGACGGCCGAGTCCCCGAGCACCGCCGTGAGCACGCGGAGCACGCCCTCGACGCCGGCGCGCGTGTCGCCGACCAGCCCGATGAGGCTGAGCACCGCGACCGCGGCGGGGACGAGCGAGAGCGTGGAGTAGAACGTGAGGCTCGCGGCCATGTCGATGCCGCGGTGCTTCATGAAGCCGTACACCGCCCGGCGGCACGCGTACCAGCCGAGCTCGCGGCCGATGCGCTGGCGCCGGTGGAGGGCGGCCTCGTCGAGGTCCGCCTGGTCCGGGACGCCTTCGGGCGCGGCGCGGCGCGGACGGGTGGGCATGTCCGCCAGTCTGACCCACGCCCGGCGCGCGGACGGACCCGGCGGCCCTCGGCGGCTGGCCGCGACCGGCCGGGTGCGCTACACAGGGGGGATGGTGCACACATCCTCCGTCGAGATCGAGCGCAAGTACGACGTGCCGGAGGGGGTGCCGGTCCCGGCCTTCGAGGGCATCGAGGGCGTGGCCGAGGCGCGCGCCGCGGAGCCCGTCACGCTCCTGGCCGTCTACCTCGACACGGCGGACCACGCGCTCGCCGACCGCCGCATGATCCTCCGCCGCCGCGAGGGCGGGCACGACGCGGGCTGGCACGTGAAGCTCCCGGCCGACGGCGGCGAGGGCCGCACCGAGCTCGGCTGGCCGCTCGCGGACGGCGACGACGGCGACGGCGCGATCCCCGGCCCCGTGCTCGACCAGGTCGCCGTGCACGTGCGCGGCCGCGAGCTCACGCCGCTCGCGCGGCTCGAGACCGTGCGCACGACCGTCACGCTGCACGACGCCGACGGGCGGGCGGTCGCCGAGTTCGCCGACGACCGCGTCACCGGATCCGACGTGCGCGGCGGCACCGTGCGCGCCTGGCACGAGTGGGAGGTCGAGCTCCTGCCGGACGCGCCCGCGAAGCGGAAGCAGCGCACCGCGCTCCTCGACCGGATCGAGCGGCACCTCCTCGACGCCGGCGCCCGCCCCTCGGACAGCGCCTCGAAGCTCGCCCGCGCGCTCGGGGCCGACGCCCTCGGCCGGCAGGCGCCCGCGGGACCCGCCCTGCCGGATCCCGCGACCCTCACCAAGGAGAGCCCCGCCGCCGACGTCGCCCGCGCGGTCCTCGCCCGCGGCGTGCGCGACCTCGTGGCCGCCGACCCGCACGTGCGCGCCGACGAGCACGACGCCGTGCACCGCATGCGCGTGGCCGTCCGCCGCCTCCGCAGCGCCCTCCGCACGCACCAGGACGTCATCGACCCCGCCGCCACCGCGCCCGTGCGCGCCGAGCTCACCGCCCTCGGCGCCGTGCTCGGCGACGCCCGCGACATGGAGGTGCTGCGCGACCGCGTCGTCTGGTCCGTGGTGGAGCACGACACGGGGACCGTGCCGGACCACGTCGGCGACGCCCTGCACGACGTCCTCGACGAGCGCTACCACCGGGCCCGCGAGCGGGTGATCCGCGCGCTCTCGTCCGCGCGCTACGTCGCGCTGCTCGACGACCTCGACCGGCTGGTCGCGGATCCGCCGCTCACCCACGATGCCACCGCCCCCGCGGGCCCTGCCCTGCACGCGGCCCTCCGCCGCGACGCGGAGCGCGTGGGCCGCCGGGCGGCGGTCGCGCAGGAGGCGGTGGGCGAGGCCGCGCGCACCGAGGCGCTGCACGAGGTCCGCAAGGCCGCGAAGCGCCTCCGGTACGCGGCCGAGGAGGTCAGCGGACGCACGGTCACGGTCCTCGGGCGGAAGACCATGCGGCTCGCCACCGCGGCCGAGGAGGTGCACGACGAGCTGGGCGAGCACCGCGACGGCATCGCGATGCAGCGCCTCCTCCGCGAGGAGGCCAAGCGCCTCGCGGCCCGCGGAGAGGACTCCTTCGCGCTCGGCGTGCTGCACGAGGCGGAGCGGCTGCGCACCGAGTCCGCCCTGTGGCGCGCCGAGCGGGCCCTCGAGCGCCTGCTCGCGACCGCCGTCCCGGGAGCGTGAGGGCGGACCGTAAACTCGACGGGTGACCCCCGACGCCGATCCGCCCGCCCCGGCGTACGACCCGTCGGAGCTCGACGTGCGGGTCACGGGCGGCACCGTCCGGGGCGTGCGCGAGCGCGGGATCGAGGCCTGGCGCGGCATCCCGTTCGCGGCCCCGCCCCGCGGCGACCTCCGCTTCCGTGCCCCGCAGCCCGTCGTCGGCTGGGACGGAGCGCGCTTCGCGCAGCACTTCGGCAGGGTCGCACCGCAGGTGAGCGCGGGCGCCTTCATGGGCGCGCCGCAGGGCACGCCGATGGGGGAGGACTGCCTCACCGTCAACGTCATCGCGCCGTCCGGGCTCAGCCCCGACGCCGCGCGCGTGAACCGCGAGTCGCAGCTGCGGCCCGTCATGGTCTTCATCCACGGCGGCGCGTACGTCGTCGGATCCTCCCGCGAGAACCCCGTGCAGGGCGAGGGCCTCGTCCGCCAGGGCGGCATCGTCTACGTCAGCTTCAACTACCGGCTGGGCGCGCTCGGCTACCTCGACTTCAGCCGCTACTCCAGCCCCGAGCGCCCCATCGAGTCGAACCTCGGCCTCCGCGACCAGGTCGCGGCGCTCCGCTGGGTGCGCGAGAACATCCGCGCGTTCGGCGGGGATCCCGACAACGTCACGGTCTTCGGCGAGTCCGCGGGCGGCAACGCCGTCACCACCCTCATGGCGGTGCCGTCGGCGCACGGGCTCTTCGCGCGCGCCATCGCCCAGAGCTCGCCGACGAACGCCGTCTACCCGGCCGAGCAGACCGCGCGGTGGGCGGAGGAGTTCGTGGGCCTCCTCGCGGACCGGGCCGGCCGCGCGCCCGACGACGCCGAGGCCGTCCGCCTCCTCACCTCCGCGAGCGCGTCCACGCTCGCCGCGGCGGCGAACGAGCTGATGGTGCGGACGCCCGACGAGGAGCCCGGCACCATCACCTTCAGCCCCGTCATCGACGGCGACGTGCTCCCCGAGCGCCCGCTCGACGCGTTCAAGCACGGCCGTGCCGCCCGGGTGCCGCTCATCATCGGCACCAACGAGCGCGAGGGATCCCTGTTCACCGGCCGGCTCGACATCCTCGCGACCACGCCCGAGCGCATCGAGGCCGTGTTCGCCAAGACGGACGAGGAGCACCGCGAGGAGCTCGCGTCGCTGTACCCGGGCCTCCCGAAGCGCCGCGCCGCCCTCGACTTCGGCGGCGACTACGCCTTCTGGTTCCCGTCGATCAAGGTCGCCGAGCGCCACGCCCGCTACGCGCCCGTGCACTTCTACCGCTTCGACATCGCGCCGCGCCTCGTGCGCGTCATGGGCCTCGACGCCACGCACGGCCTGGAGCTGTTCGCGCTGTTCGACCGCATGGACACCCTGCTCGGCCGCGGCATGACCCTGCTCGGCGGGCGGCGCGCCTTCGTGGCCGCGGGCGAGCGGATGCGCATCGCGTGGCTCCGCTTCGCGCAGGACGGCACGGTCGACGACTCGTGGCCCGCGTACGTGGGCGGCGACGACGAGGCGCCGGGCGCCGGCCCGTCGGCCCCCGGGCAGCGGGCGACCCTCGTCTTCGACGTGGTCGACCGCGTCGAGCACGACCCGCACGCCGACCGCCGCGTCGCGTGGCGCGACTTCGTCCCGCACATCTGAGCCGCGGGACCCGGCGCCGGCTGTTCACCGGATCGCCATGCGCCGGACGCCCGTTCGAGGCGCCCGTGTGCAGGCCGTTAGGATCGACGACTGTGACATCCGCTCGAGGGATCCGGTAGTGGATCTCACCCTCATCGTCGTCCTGGTCATCGCCCTGGCCCTGTTCTTCGACTTCACCAACGGCTTCCACGACACGGCGAACGCGATGGCCACCCCCATCGCGACGGGTGCCCTGAAGCCGCGGGTGGCCGTCGCGATCGCCGCGGTCCTCAACCTCGTGGGCGCGTTCCTCAGCACCGAGGTCGCGAAGACCGTCTCCGGCGGCATCATCCGCGAGGGCGACGGGGGCGTGCAGATCACGCCCACCATGATCTTCGCGGGGCTGATGGGCGCCATCGTCTGGAACCTCGTCACCTGGCTCCGCGGGCTGCCGTCGAGCTCCAGCCACGCGCTCTTCGGCGGCCTCATCGGCGCGGCCGTCGTGGGCGCGGGCCTCGGGTCGGTCGACTTCGGCGTGGTCCTGTCGAAGGTCATCCTCCCGGCGATCCTCGCTCCCGTCATCGCGGGGCTCATCGCGTACGCCGCCACGAAGCTCGCGTACTCGATCACGCGCCGCTCGAGCGGACCGAACGAGCGCGGCGGCTTCCGCTACGGCCAGATCTTCACGTCGTCGCTCGTGGCCCTCGCGCACGGCACGAACGACGCGCAGAAGACCATGGGCATCATCACCCTCACGCTCATCGCGGGCGGCTTCCAGGCGGCCGGCTCCGGACCCGAGTTCTGGGTCATCGCGGTGTGCGCCGTCGCCATCGCGCTCGGCACCTACATGGGCGGCTGGCGCATCATCCGCACGATGGGATCCGGCCTCACCGAGGTCAAGCCGGCGCAGGGCTTCAGCGCCGAGGCGTCGACCGCGGCCACCATCCTCGCGTCCAGCCACCTCGGCTTCGCGCTGTCGACCACGCAGGTCGCCTCCGGATCCGTCATCGGCTCGGGCCTCGGCCGCCGCGGCGCGTCCGTGCGCTGGAACACGGTCGGCAAGATCGCGCTCGGCTGGCTGCTGACGCTGCCGTCGGCCGCCGTCGTGGGCGCGGTCGCGGCGCTCGTCGCGAGCACCGGCACGGTCGGCTTCCTCATCGACGCGGTCGTCGGCGTGGCCGTCATCGTCTGGATCTTCTGGCGCTCGCGCCGCAACGCCGTCGACGCGCGCAACGCCATCGTCGAGGTCGACGCCGCCGGCTTCGCCGTGCGGGGACGCAAGGCCACCAAGGCCGCACGGAAGGCCAGGGAGGCCGCATGATCGACTGGAGCGCGTTCCTCGTCGTGGCCGTGGCGGCCCTCATCGGCGCCGTCCTGGTCGTCTGCCTCTTCTCCCTCGGCGTCCGGCTGCTCGCGGTGGGCACCGAGTACGACGACGAGGGCGACAAGGTCTCGGTCACGGGCATCCGCCCGCAGGCCGCGACCGTGGGCGGCTACGTCTGCTTCGCCCTCAGCGGCATCGCCGTGCTCTACGGCGTGTACCTCATCGTCCCGGCCCTGCACTCCTGAGCCCGGGGGCGCGCATCCGCGGCTGGTGCCCGGCGCGCGCCCGCCCCTAGGCTCGACCCCGTCCCGACAAGGTAGTCGGCTCCTCTCCCTCCCGTCGCCCGACCCGACCCCTCGCGGAAGAAGCCCATGACCGAAGCGCGCACGTCGTCCCCCGCCCCCGAGACCCACGGCGAGCGCGGCGCGCTCGACCGGTTCTTCGAGATCACGAAGCGCGGATCCACGTACGCGCGCGAGATCCGCGGCGGCGTGCTCACGTTCGTGACGATGGCGTACATCGTCGTGCTCAACCCGCTGATCCTCGGCGGCTTCAGCGCGGACGCCGCGACGCTCGACGTGGAGGGCAACTGGCTGCAGGCCACGCAGGTGGGCGCCGCGACCGCCCTCACCGCGGGCGTCATGACGATCCTCTTCGGCCTCGTCGCCCGCCTGCCGTTCGCGTTCGCGGCGGGCCTCGGCATCAACTCGTTCCTCGCGGTCAGCGTGGTCGGCGAGGTCACCTGGCCGGAGGCGATGGGCCTCGTGGTCATCAACGGCCTCGTGATCGTGCTGCTCGCCACCACGGGCCTGCGCACGCTGATCTTCCGGGCCGTCCCGCGCGAGCTCAAGACGGCCATCACGGTGGGCATCGGCCTCTTCATCGCGTTCATCGGCTTCGTCGACTCCGGCTTCGTGCGCGGCACCGGCGTGCCCGCGTCGCCGCTCGCGCTCGGGATCGACGGCTCCATCGCGTCGCTGCCGACCGTCGTCTTCATCCTCGGCCTGGTGATCATGGGGGTGCTCATGGCCCGCCGCGTGCCCGGCGCGCTCCTCATCGGCATCGTCGCCACCACGCTCATCGCGATCGTCGTCGAGCAGGTCTTCCGCATCGGCCCGTCGAACACCTCCGGCGCCACCGGCTGGAACCTCAACGCGCCCGTGCTGCCCGCCACGCCCGTGTCGCTCCCGGACCTCGGGCTCGTCGGCGCCTTCGACTTCGGCGCCTTCGGCCGCATCGGCGTCATCTCGGCCCTCATGCTCGTCTTCACGCTGGTCTTCACGAACTTCTTCGACGCCATGGGCACCATGACCGGCCTCGCCAAGGCGGCCGACCTCTCCGACGAGCGCGGCGACTTCCCCCGCCTCAAGGGCGCGCTGGTCGTCGAGGGCTTCGGCGCGGTCGCGGGCGGCGCGACGTCGAGCTCCTCGAACACGGTCTTCATCGAGTCGGCGTCGGGCATCGGCGAGGGCGCCCGCACGGGCCTCGCGTCGATGGTCACCGGCGTGCTGTTCCTCCTGGCGATGTTCTTCACTCCGCTGACGCAGGTCGTGCCGCTCGAGGTCGCGGCCGCGGCCCTCGTGATCGTCGGCACGCTCATGGCGTCGCAGATCCGAGACATCGTGTGGACCGACTTCTCGGTCGCGCTGCCGGTCTTCCTCACCGTGCTCGTCATGCCGCTCACCTACTCGATCGCCAACGGCATCGGCGTGGGCTTCCTCTCCTGGGTGCTCGTCCGCTCGTTCTCCGGTCGCGTGCGCGAGGTGTCGCCGCTGCTCTGGGTCGTCTCGGCGGGCTTCCTGGTGTTCTTCGCGCGCGGGCCGATCGAGCAGCTGCTCGGCGTCTGATCCGCGGCGTCGCGCGGCCGTCGGGTCGGCGGGAGGCGCCCAGCCCTGCGTAAGGTGGACGGGACCCCCTTTCGACGACGCACGGGAGCCCGCACATGACCGACCTCGACAGCCGCGGCGACGTCCGCGAACCCCAGGAGTCGGCCAGGCGCTGGCGCGTCGTCGGCCCCGGCCTCGTGGTCGCCGCCACCGGCATCGGTGCGGGTGACCTCGTCGCGACCCTGGTGGCGGGATCCCGCTTCGGCTACGCCCTGCTGTGGGCCGCCGTGCTCGGCGTGATCATCAAGATCTTCCTCGTGGAGGGCGCCGGCCGGTACTCGCTCGCCACCGGCCGCACGATCTTCGAGGGCTGGCGCAGCATCGGCCGCTGGACCACGTGGTACTTCGGGCCCTACATCCTCATCTGGGGCCTCGTCTACGGCGCCGCGGCCATGAGCTCCTCGGCCCTCCCGCTCGCGGCGCTCTTCCCGGGCGTCGACCTCAAGGTGTTCGCGATCGGCTGCGGCCTGGTCGGCGCCGTCGTGGTCTGGTTCGGGCGGTACTCGGCGTTCGAGAAGATCATCGCGGTGTTCGTCGGGCTCATGTTCGTGACCGTCGTGGGCGCCGCGATCGTCACCGTGCCGAACGTGCCGGCGCTCCTCTCGGGCCTCGTGCCGACGATCCCCGAGGGCGGCCTCGTCGTCGCCCTCAGCATCGCGGGCGGCGTCGGCGGCACCATCACGCTCGCGGCCTACGGCTACTGGCTGCGCGAGAAGGGCTGGGTGGCGCCCCGCTGGATGAAGGTCATGCGCATCGACAACTCCGTCGCCTACGTGATGAGCGGGATCTTCGTGCTCTCGATGCTCGTCGTCGGCGCGGAGCTCCTGTACTCCGCGGACATCGCGCTGGCCGACGGCGAGGGCGGCCTCGTGCAGCTCGCCGACGTGCTGGGGGAGCGCTACGGCGCCTTCATGACGTGGTTCTTCCTGCTCGGCTTCTTCGCCACGTCGTTCTCCTCGATCCTCGGCGTGTGGAACGGCGTCTCGCTGATGTTCGCCGACTTCCTCGGTACGATCCGCGGTCTCGACGTCGACGACCCGCGCCGCCGTCTCGGCGGCAGCTACTACAAGGGGTTCATCCTCTGGCTGACGATCCCGCCCATGGGCCTGCTGTTCCTCGACCAGCCGATCGGCCTGATCATCGCGTACGGCGTGCTGGGCGCGCTGTTCATGCCGTTCCTCGCGATCACGCTGCTGGTGCTCCTCAACACCGACCGGACGCCGCGCGCCTGGCGGAACCGCCCGCTGAGCAACACGGTGATGGGCCTCTCGGCGCTGCTGTTCGTGGTGCTCGGCGTGCAGCAGCTCGTGACGGAGATCGGCAAGCTGCTCTGACGCCGGCCCCGCGCGGCCGTCAGTCGGCGGAGGCGGCCGCGCGGACGGCGGTCGGGCCCTCGACGTCGGATCCCGCGGGCGTCCGGAACACCACGAGCCGGTACAGCGTGAAGTTCCACACGAGGCCGATGAGGACCGCGGTGGCCTTGGCGATGTTGATCTCGAGGAACTCCTGCTCGGCGCTCGTGCCGAACATGATGAGCGAGCGGCCGAACGTCGTGTCGAAGCCGCGCTCGAAGAGCCAGATGACGCCGCTCTGCAGCAGCAGCGAGCTGAAGCCCGTGACCGCGAAGAAGCGGAGGAAGCGTCCCGCCGTGACGGGCTCGCCGTGCCGGAAGACGAAGAAGTGGTTGAGGAAGTAGGAGATGGTGATGCCGACCGTCACCGACACCAGGTTGGCGCCGAGCACGGGCATGGCGGCGACGAGGATCAGCAGGTTGAGCAGCACGAAGTCGAGGCCCGTGTTGAGGAGGCCCGCGAGGAGGAAGCGGACGCGGCGGTCGGCGAGGAGCTTCGTCACGCTGATCCTCCCGGCACCCGGCGCGCCCGCCGGTCGTTCCGGCGTGGGCGCACGGCGTCAGGGCGCCGGGCCTGGAGAAGCGTAACAAGCGGACGACGGGCGGCGGCCGTCCCTCGCGGCCACGTCGTCGGTCGCTGGCTAGACTCGACGAGGCCCGGATCCGGGTCGATCCCCGACTCGGAGACGGAACCACCAGCTTGAGCAGTCTCACGATCGTGATCCCCACCTACGAGGAGGCGCGCAACGTCGGGGAGCTGCTGCCCCGCCTCGCGGCCATGGCGGCGGAGAACCCCGACTTCACGATCACCGCGATGATCGTCGACGACTCGTCGCCGGACGGCACGGCCGACCTCGCCCGGTCGATCGCGCCGAGCGTCGAGACCGGCACGTTCCGCGTGCGCGTCGAGACCCGCGCGGAGAAGGCCGGCCTGGGCGCCGCGTACATCTGGGCCTTCGAGCTGCTGCTCGGCGCGGACGAGCCGCCCACGCACATCCTGCAGATGGACGCCGACCTCTCGCACGACCCCTCCTACATCACCGAGATGCTGCGCCGGGTGCGCGGGGGCGCCGACCTCGTGGTCGCGTCGCGCTACATCCGCGGCGGCGCGACGCCCGACTGGGACTTCAAGCGCCGCTTCCTCAGCGTGGGCGGCAACCTCTACACGCGCCTGTTCCTCGGCTCGCGGATCACCGACTACACGGGCGGCTTCAACCTCTACGAGACCGGGCTGCTGCGCAGGATCACGCCGTCCACCATCACGACGACGGGCTACGGCTTCCAGATCGAGATGAAGCAGCGGGCGCTGACGCACGCGAAGCGGCCCACCGAGGTGGCGATCGTCTTCATGGACCGCACCGAGGGCGAGTCGAAGATCCCGAGCGACACGCTGGTGAAGAACCTGCTGCTCGTGCTCCAGCTGCGCTTCGGGCTGCGCCGGGGCTGACACGCCCGATCCGCTCAGCCCCCGGGTGCGAAGAACGGATCGCCGGGTGCGCGCTGGTGGGGCCTCGCCGGCGCGATGATCGTGCCGCGCCGCCCGCGCTCGTCGACCACGGGATCCGCGGCGCCCAGCACCTGCGAGCGCGCGAGCCCGTGGCGGGCCCAGTACGCGGCGGTCCACGCGCAGATCAGGCCGTCGAGCAGGTCCTCGAGGTGCTTGTGCTGCCGCTCGACGATCGCGGGGCCGTCGGCGACGAGGGCGGCCGACCGCGGGTGCGTCGTCACGTCGAGCGGCGGATCCGCGTGGGCCAGCCCCGCCACGGCGTCGAGCACCGCGCGGAACTCCGCGGCCCGGTGCGGCCGGCGTTCGGCCGTCGCGAGCAGCGGCGCGAGGCGCTTGTACCGGGGCTTGGGGCCTGCGAAGCCGAGCTCGGGCGCGCCGACGAGCGTCGTGTAGGGGTAGCACTCGAGCATCGTGCGGGCGTCCGCGTCGCGCGCGGCGCCGGATCCGTCGTCGTACTCCCAGCCGGCGTCCTCCAGCCGCCGCCGGAGGGCGACCGTGCCCTGCGCGGGCAGACCCTGGTTCGACGGGTAGGCGGAGATGCCGAGGCGCCCGTAGCGGGACGCGACCTCCTTCTCCGCCAGGCGGCTGCCCGTGGCGTTCGCGACGACGAGCGGCCCGTCGACCGCGGCGACCGCTCCCGGGCCCTGCCAGCGGTCCACCCAGTCGACGACGGCGTCGATGCCGCGTGCCGTCGCGAGGTCGAGCACCCGGCCCGACGCGTCGATGCAGGCGAGCCCCGTCTCGCGCGCCGGGCGGGTCGCGGTGCCCTCCGCCCAGGCGAGGTCGATCCCGAGGAAGCGGCGCATCCGCCGAGCCTATCCGCGGGCCCGGGCGGCCTCGGCGGGGCCCGGGGCCGCTAGTAGGGTCGAGGGATCCTCATGCCACGAGCGACGAGACGATGGAGCCTCCCATGACACCAGTGAGCCCGAACGACGACCGCATCCCGCACCCGGACGGCCACCCCGTCCGCACCGAGACCGACAGCCTCGGGAGCCTCGACGTCCCCGCGGACGCGTACTGGGGGATCCACACGGCGCGGGCGCTGGAGAACTTCCCCATCAGCCTGCGGCCGTTGAGCGTGTACCCGGAGTTCGTCGTCGCGCTCGCGCAGGTGAAGCAGGCCGCGGCCCGCGCCAACGTGCAGATCGGCGTGCTGGACGCGCGGAAGGCCAAGCAGATCGACGAGGTCTGCTCCGAGATCATCGCCGGGCACCTGCACGACCAGTTCGTGGTCGGCGTGATCCAGGGCGGGGCCGGCACGAGCACCAACATGAACACCAACGAGGTCATCGCGAACCGCGCCCTCGAGAAGGCCGGCCACGCGCTCGGCGACTACCGGCACATGCACCCGCTCGACGACGTGAACCGCAGCCAGTCGACCAACGACACGTACCCGACCGCGCTCAAGGTCGCCCTCATCCACTCGCTCCTGCAGACGCTCGACGAGCTCGACCTGCTCCGCCGCTCGTTCCTCGCGAAGGGCGCGCAGTTCTCGCAGGTGCTCAAGGTCGGCCGCACGCAGCTGCAGGACGCGGTGCCCATGACGCTGGGTCAGGAGTTCCACGGCTTCGCGACCACGCTCGAGGAGGACCACGCGCGGCTCGGCGAGCTCGAGCCGCTGCTGTCGGAGATCAACCTCGGCGCGACGGCGATCGGTACGGGCATCACGGCGGATCCGAACTACGCCGCCGCCGTGCGCGGCCACCTCAGCGCAATCACGGGCTATACGCTCGTGACCGCGAGCGACCTCATCGAGGCGACGAGCGACGCGGGCGTGTTCATGACGCTGTCCTCGACGCTCAAGCGCGCCGCCATCAAGCTGTCGAAGATCTGCAACGACCTGCGGCTGCTGTCGTCGGGCCCGCAGGCGGGGCTCGGCGAGATCAACCTGCCGCCGCGCCAGGCCGGGTCGAGCATCATGCCGGGCAAGGTGAACCCGGTGATCCCCGAGGTCGTCAACCAGGTCGCGTTCTCGATTGCGGGCGCCGACGTGACGGTGACCATGGCGGCCGAGGGCGGGCAGCTGCAGCTCAACGCCTTCGAGCCGGTCATCGCGCACTCGCTGCTGCAGTCGCTGAGCTGGCTGCGGAACGCGGCGAAGACGCTGCGCGTGAACTGCATCGACGGGATCACGGCCAACACCGAGCGGCTCGCGGCGCAGGTGGAGTCGTCGGTCGGCGTCGTCACGGCGCTCACGCCGTACATCGGCTACGCGGCGTCCTCCAGCCTCGCGAAGACGGCGCTGATGACGAGCGCGTCGATCCCGGACCTCGTCGTCGAGGCGGGGCTGATGACGCGGACGCAGGTGGAGAAGATCCTCGCGCCCGACCGCCTCTCCGGGCTCGAGCCCGTGACGGCGGCGATGTCCGTGATCACGCCGGAGATGCTCGCGGCGCACGCGGCGGAGCAGAGCGGCGAGGCCGACTGAGACCTGCACGGACGACGACGGCGCGCCGCGGCCCGAGGGCTGCGGCGCGCCGTCGTCGGTGCGGGATGCGCGCGGGTCAGGCGTCCGGATCGGTGGACGTGCGGGCGGGCATGGTGCCGGTCGCGTCGTCGGTGGGGGCGGCGTGCGCGGGCTCCTCGCGGTGCACGGATCCGGCGATGTCGCCCGGGGTCGGCACGTGCGCGGCGTCGGACGGCTCCGCGGTCGACTTCGCCTTCGGCGCGGCCTTCCTCGCGGCGGCCTTCGGCTTCGCGGGGGTGGGAGCGGGGGCGGGCGTCGCCGTGGCGGTCTCGGTGGCGGTCTCGGTGGCGGCCTGCTCGTCCGCGGTCTGCTCGTCGGCGTCCGACGGCTCGCCCAGGTCGTCGGGGCCGAGCGTGTCGAGGTCCTCGTCGGCGTCGTCGGCGGTGCCGTCGGCGGAGGCGTCCTGCTCCCCGGCGCGGGCGGCCCCGTCCGCGGGGATGGCGACGGGACCGGTCTCGTCCTCGTCGTCGAAGGACGCGAGCGCCTCGTCGCGGGCCTCGGCCGCGGTGAAGACGGCACGGCGGCCGGCCTCCTCGCCGCGCTCGCGCAGGTCCTCGGCCGTGGCCTGGACGCGCGTGCGCGCCTCCTCGGCCGTCTCGACGACGCGGCCGCGCACGTCCTCCGCGGTCTCGGCGACGCGGTGGCCGACCTCGGTGGCCTGCTGGCCGACGCGATCGACGACGTGCTTGGTCTGGTCCGCCGTGCGGGTGCCGAGGTCCTTGGCGGTGTCGCCGACCCGGCCCGCGATGTCCTGCGTGGTGCTGCCGACGCGGCCCGCGACGTCCTGCGTGGTGGCACCGATGCGCTCGCCCACGGTGTGCGCGGTGCGGCCGACCGCGACCGCGGCGCCCTGCACCGCGTGGCCGACGAAGTCCGCGACCTCGCGGGCGGTCTCGACCGTGCGCTCGACGACGACCGGGCCCTTCTCGTCGAGCACGGCCTGCGCCTCGCGGACGCCGCGCTGGACGGGCTCGCTCGACCAGACGGTGCGCGACGTGCGGGCGATGCCCTCGTAGCGCTTGCGTCCGGCGCGCGCGCCGAGGACGTACCCGGTGCCGATGCCGGCGAAGAAGAGGAGTCGGTTGATCATGCGTCGAGCCTAGACGGGGCCCGCGGGGATCGGCCGGGAGCGGCTACGCGTCCTTCTCGCCCCGGCGACCGGTGGCGTCGTGCAGCTCGTCCGTCTCGGGATCCGCCGCGTCGGGCGCGGACAGGTCGGCGTCCTCCGGGATGGAGTGGTCGTGGATCGGGTCCTGCTGCTGGTCGGTCATGCGCTCGACCCTACGCGCGGGTCGCGCCTCAGAGGATGCGCGTGTGCGTCGTGAGCGAGCCGATGCCCTCGACCGACACCGTGACGGTGCTGCCGTCCTTGAGGAAGATCTGCGGGTCGCGCGAGTAGCCGGCCCCGCTCGTCGTGCCCGTGGAGATCAGCGTGCCGGGCTGCAGCGTGGAGGAGGTGGAGAGGTACGACACGAGGCGCGCGACCGTGCGGACCATGCCGCTCGTGCGGCCGTCCTGCACGGTCTCGCCGTCGAGGACCGTCGTGATGCGGAGGTCCTGCGGATCCGGCACCTCGTCGCGCGTGACGACGACGGGACCCGTGGGGGAGAAGCCGTCGAAGCTCTTGCAGCGGCTCCACTGCTGCTCCGAGAACTGCAGGTTGCGGGCCGTGATGTCGTTGACGACCGTGTAGCCGAACACGTGGTCGAGCGCGTCCTCCTCGGACACGTCGCGGGCCGCACGGCCGATGATCACGCCGAGCTCGACCTCGTAGTCGACCTCCTCGCTGAGCGAGCGCGGCCAGCTCGTGGTGCCCTCGTGGCCCGAGAGCGAGTTGGGCCAGAGCGCGAAGACGGTGGGGGCGGAGGCGCTCGTGATGTTGAGCTCCTCGGCGTGCGCGGAGTAGTTGAGGCCCACGGCGTAGACGGCCGGCGGGCGGAGGACGGCGGAGGCGTGCGTGAGGCCGTCGACCGGCGTGGTGCTGGTGCGGCTCGCGACGGCGCGCTCGACGGTGGCGCGGACGCGGGCCATCTCGTCGTCGCCGCGCTCGATGAGGTCCTGCAGGTCGCGCGGGGAGTCGTCGAGCACCTCGTCGAGGAAGAGCGCCTCGCCCTCGGAGACGATCGCGGCCAGTCGGGGGGTCACGCCGTCGTCGGCGAGCAGGTGGGCGAACTTCATGACCCGAGCGTATCGGGCGGGCGCGGCCCGCCGCGGTTGCGGTCATAACGTGCATGGGAAGGACCGCCTCACCCGCGGGTGGGCGCCATTCAGTCCTCGCGCACGACCTCGT
This sequence comes from Clavibacter michiganensis, assembly GCF_002151125.1. GTDB lineage: Bacteria > Actinomycetota > Actinomycetes > Actinomycetales > Microbacteriaceae > Clavibacter > Clavibacter michiganensis_C. The sequence continues at coordinate 85,675 of NZ_MDJZ01000012.1, read as the reverse complement.
CCGGGGACTTGTCGTGCCGCCAGCCGCGCCAGGACGCCTGGCGGAGGCGGCCCGTGGCGGTCCACTCGGCGAACTCGACCTCGCCGACGAGACGCGGCGTGATCCAGCGCGCGTCGCGGGCGTCGGCCGCGGGCACGTCGGCGAAGGGGCTCGTCTTCCGGGCGAGGGGACGGAGGCGGCGCAGCGCGTCGGCGAGGTCGCGCTCGGTGAAGCCCGTGCCGACGCGGCCCGCGTACTCGAGGCCGTCGGGTCCCGGGACGCCGACGAGCAGCGAGCCGATGCCGGAGGAGCGGCTGCCGGATCCGGGCCGCCACCCGCCGACCACGACCTCCTGCGCCCGATGGTGCTTGATCTTGATCCAGGCGCTCGACCGCCGGCCCGACTCGTAGGGCGCGTCGACGCGCTTGGCGACGACGCCCTCGAGACCGAGCTCGCGGCTGGTGGCGAGGGCCCCGTCGAGGTCGCCGTCGAAGGCGGGCGGGACCTGGATCCGGCCGCGGCCCGGCTCCCGGACAGCGTCGAGGAGCGCGGCGCGGCGCTCCCCGTACGGCTCCTCGACGAGCACGCGGTCGCCGACCGCGAGCGCGTCGAAGAGCATGAGGTGCACGGGCGCGGCCTTCCGGGCGCGCGCGACGTCCTTCTCTCCCGTGAGGCCGAGGCGCGTCTGCAGGAGGCCGAAGTCGGGGCGGCCGCCGGATCCGAGCACGACGATCTCGCCGTCGAGCACCGCGTCGTCGACGTCCAGAGCGTCGGGCAGCTCCGCGAGCTCGGGGAAGGCGGGCGTGAGGTCGACGCCGTTGCGGCTCGTGAGGGTGGCCCGGCCGTCGGCGACGACCGCGATCGCGCGGTAGCCGTCCCACTTCATCTCGACGGCCCACTCCTCGTCGGGGTCGAGGCCGGGGCCCGTCGCGGCGGTCGCGAGCATGGGCGCGGGGGCGGACGCGGCGCCGCCCTTCCGACGGCCGCCGACGCGCGTCCGGCCGCCGGCCCTCTCGAGCGCGGCGGGGCGTGCCGGCCTCGCATGCGGCTTCCCCGGGGCGTCGGCGGGCTCCATCAGGTGGATCAGCCAGTTCGCGTCGGCCTTCCCGTGGCCGCCCGTGTGGATGAGCGCGTACCGGCGCGGCCCGTCGATCCCGGTGCCGTCGCCCCGCCCGTGCAGCGTCGCGATGACCTCCTTCCCGTCGCGCCACTTCTCCAGCTCGAAGGTGCCGGCGTCCCAGATGGTCACCTCGCCGCCGCCGTACTCGCCCGCGGGGATCGTGCCCTCGAAGGACCCGTACTCCAGCGGGTGGTCCTCGGTCTGCACCGCGAGGTGGTTCGTGCCGTGCTCGGTGGGCACGCCCTTGGGGAGGGCCCAGCTCACGAGCACGCCGTCGTGCTCCAGCCGGAAGTCCCAGTGCAGCGCGCGGGCGTGGTGCTCCTGGATCACGAAGGACCGGCCCTCGGTGGGCGCCGGCGACTCCGCGGGCACCGGCTCGCTGGTCTTGGCGGCGTCGCGCTTGGCGCGGTACGTGGCGAGGCGGTCGTCGGCGGGTTCCGCGTCGGCGGGGTCCTTCCGCTCGAAGCCGGCGAGCCGCTCGCGCGTGGGCTCGAGGCTCTCGCGGTGGCCCTCCTCGACGGGGGCGAGCGGATCCGCGCGCTTGCGCACGCGCGCGACGACCTCGTCCATCTCCAGGTGCCGGAGCGTCGGCGACGACAGCTCGCGCCACGTGCGCGGCACGGCGACGGTGGGCCGGGACCGCCCGCGCAGCGAGTACGGCGCGACCGTCGTCTTGGCCGGGTTGTTCTGGCTCCAGTCGACGAGCACCTTGCCCTGCCGCAGCGCCTTCTTCATGTCGCTCACGACGAGGTCCGGGTGGTCGGCCTCGAGCGCGCGGGCGAGCTCGTGGGCGACCTCGGAGATGGCGTCGGCGTCGTGGCTGCCGTCGAGGGCGGCGTAGAGGTGGATGCCCTTGGATCCGCTCGTCACGGGGTGCGGGTCGAGGCCCATGTCGCGGAGGATCCCGCGGGCGGCCTTCGCGACCTCGACGCACTCGGGGAGGCCGGTGCCGGGCCCCGGGTCGAGGTCGAGCACGAGCCGGTCGGGTCGCCGCACGTCGCCCGTGCGGCCGAACCGCCACTGCGGCACGTGCAGCTCGAGCGCCGCGATCTGCCCGAGCCATGTGAGCGTCGCCACGTCGCCGACGAGGGGATAGTCGTTCGCGTGGTCCCTGTGCTGGATCGCCCGCCGCTGCACCCACTCCGGCGTGTGCGCGTCGAGGTCCTTCTGGAAGAACATCTTCCCCGGCTGCTCGTCCGTGCCGACGCCGTCGACCCAGCGCTTGCGCGTGACCGGCCTGTCGCGGAGGTGCGGCAGCATGTGCGGCGCGACGGCGGCGTAGTACGCGATCACGTCGCCCTTGGTCGTGCCGGTGGCCGGGTACAGCACCTTGTCGAGGTTCGTGAGCGCGATCCGGTGCCCGTCGACCTCGACCTGCTGCTTCGCCCCCGCCATCGCTCCAGCATGGCCCCGCCGGTGTTCACTTGACCCATGAGAGCCATCTGGAAGGGCGCCGTCACCTTCGGCCTCGTCAACGTGCCCGTGAAGGTCTACAGCGCCACGCAGGATCACGACGTGCCGCTGCACCAGGTGCACGACGCCGATGGCGGGCGGATCCGCTACCAGCGCCGCTGCGAGGTGTGCGGCAAGGTCGTGGACTACGCCCACATCGACAAGGCGTTCGACGACGGCGACCGCACCGTCGTGATCACCGAGGAGGACCTCTCCGCGCTGCCGGAGGAGAAGAGCCGCGAGATCGACGTGGTGGAGTTCGTGCCGAGCGACCAGGTGGATCCCGTGATGCTCGACCGCAGCTACTTCCTCGAGCCCGACTCGTCGAGCCCCAAGTCGTACGCGCTCCTCCGCCGGACGCTGCAGGAGACGGACCGCACGGCGATCGTGCACGTGACCCTCCGGCAGCGCACCCGGCTCGCCGCGCTGCGCGTGCGCGGCGACGTGCTCATGCTGCAGACGCTGCTCTGGGACGACGAGGTGCGCGAGGCCGACTTCCCGTCCCTCGACGCCGCGCCCAAGGTGTCGCCCCGGGAGCTGAAGATGTCGGCGCAGCTCGTGGAGGGCTTCGAGGAGGACTTCGACCCGTCGAAGTTCAGCGACGAGTACCAGGAGCAGCTGAAGACGCTCATCGACGCGAAGCTCGCGCAGGGCGACTCGCTCGACACCGACGCGACGTTCGGGGAGTCCGACGATGACGACGAGGGCGAGGGCGGGGAAGTGCTCGACCTCATGGACGCGTTGAAGCGCAGCATCGAGCGGAGCCGGGGCGGGGGAGGCGCGGCGAAGACGGCGCCCGCGCGGAAGACGGCGAAGACGGCGTCCGCGACGGGGAAGGCGGCGGCGTCCGACGACGTGAGCACGACGCGCGCGACGAAGAGGAAGTCGGCTGCGAAGAAGCCCGACGCGAAGAAGGCGGCGACCACCGGGAAGACGACGACCGCGAAGAAGACGACGACTGCGAAGAAGGCGGCGGGCGGCACGCAGAAGGGCGCCGCCGCGAAGGGCGCCGCGGAGCGGAGGAGCGCGTGATCGTCAGCCTGCCGCCGGCATCCCGTCGGTCATGACGCGCCAGAGGTGCAGGGTCGCGTAGGAGCGCCAGGGCGACCAGGCCGCGGCGCGCGCGTCGAGGGCGCGCGCCTCGTCGGGGAGCCCGAGCGCGGCGGCGCCGCGGCGGACGATGAGGTCGCCGGAGAGCAGGATGTCGGGCTCCCCGAGGGCGCGCATCGCGACGTAGTCGGCGGTCCACGGGCCGACGCCGTGGAACGCGACGAGCGCGGCGCGCAGCTCGGCGCGCGGCATGCCGTGCTCGACCACCAGCTCCCCCGTCTCGAGGGCCTCGGCGAGGCGGATCAGCGTGGCGGTGCGCCGTGCGGGTCCGCGCAGCAGCTCGGCGCCGTCGCGGGCGATGCGCGCGGCGGTCGGCGGGAGGCGGGTCACGGATCCGTGCGCCACCGACACGGGCAGGTCCTCCCCGAGGTCCGCCGTCATGCGGCCGTGGGTGGCGCGGGCGGAGGCGACGGAGATCTGCTGGCCGACGATGGTGCGGAAGAGGGTCGAGCGCGGATCCAGGGTGCCGGGGATGCGGAGGCCGGGAGTCGCGCGCACGGCGCCGGCGAGCGCGGGGTCGCGGGCGAGCTCGGCGTCGATGCGCGCGGCGTCGACGTCGAGCCCGAGCAGGCGGCGGGTGCCGGCGAGGAGCTCGGCGGCGTCGGCGGGGTGCTCGACGCGGGTGGTGACCTCGACGCGCGTCGACGCGTCCGGCGCACGGGTCGCCGCCTCCGCGTCCACGAGCCGCACCGTCACGGTCCCCGCGCCGTGCGCGAGCCGTGCCGACTGGGTGAACGACGTCGCGTCGCCCTCCTCGGCTCCCGTCACCGCGTGCCAGGAGAGGAAGCGGATCACGCCGCCGCCGTCGAAGGGCGCGGGGACCTCGATCACCGTCCGCTCGACGTGCGCGGGCGCGGCGGCGGCGTCGGCGGGGGAGTCCATGCGCCCAGCCTGCCCGACGCCCCCGACCGCGGCGGGCGCGCGACCTAGGGTGGATCGCATGATCGACGACGAGGTCCACACCCCCGCAGCCGGCGCCGCAGCCGCCGCCGTCCGCGCGCAGCTCGTCGCGGCCCTCGGCGACGTCGTCGCCACCGACCCGGCCTCCCTCGACGACGCGCGCTCCGACCGGTCCGGCTACCGCAGCCCGGCGGATCCGATCGCCGTCGTGCGGGCGACCGAGGTGGATCACGTCGTCCGGACGCTCCGCATCGCGAGCGCCACGGGCACCCCGGTCGTCACGCGCGGCGCGGGCACGGGCCTCGCGGGCGGTGCGACGGCGACCGCGGGCGAGATCGTGCTGTCGGTGCGGGGCATGGACCGGATCCTCGAGATCAGCGAGGCCGACGAGCTCGCGGTCGTGGAGCCCGGCGTCCTCAACGACGACCTCAACGCCGCGCTCGCGCCGCTCGGCCTCTGGTACTCGCCGGATCCCGCGAGCAAGGCCATCTCCACCATCGGCGGCAACATCGCCACGAACGCGGGCGGCCTCCTCTGTGCCAAGTACGGGGTCACCCGCGAGGCCGTCCTCGCGCTCACGGTCGTGCTCGCCGACGGCCGCGTGATCGACACAGGGCACCGCACCGTCAAGGGCGTGACCGGGTACGACCTCACGGCGCTCATGATCGGCTCCGAGGGCACGCTCGGCGTCATCGTGCGCGCGACCGTGCGCCTCCGCGCGCTGCCGACCGCGACGCCGTCGACCGTCGCCGCCTTCTTCCCGGACTCCACCTCGGCGGCGGCCGCTTCGTCGGCGATCACGGCCGCGCGCATCCGTCCCGCCGCCATGGAGCTCATCGACCCGGGCGCGCTCGTCGCCATCGACGCGTTCCTCGGCACCGACCACTCCTCCCGCGGATCCGCCCACCTCCTCGTGCGCTGCGACGGCCCGGACGCCGCGGACGAGGCCGCGCGCGTGGTCGACGTCGTCGTCGCGGGCGGCGGCACGGCCGACGTGACCGACGACGCCGACGAGGGCGAGCGCCTCCTCGCGATCCGCCGCGCCTTCCACCCGGCGCTCGCCGCCCGCGGCCGCGTGCTCATCGAGGACGTCGCCGTGCCGCGCTCGCGCCTCGCCGACATGCTCACGCGGATCCGCGAGATCGAGCGCGAGACGGGCCTGGAGATCCCGACCGTGGCGCACGCGGGCGACGGCAACCTGCACCCGAACTTCCTCCTCCCCGAGGACCCGACCACGCCCGACGGCGACGCGACCGGGATCCCGGACGACGTCTGGCGCGCGGCCGACCTCCTCTTCCGCGCGGCCGTCGACCTCGGCGGCACGCTCACGGGCGAGCACGGCGTGGGGCTCCTCAAGCGGCGGTGGCTGGCCGACGAGCTGGGCGAGGACGTCATGGGGCTCGCGGCCGGGATCCGCCGCGTGTTCGACCCGCAGGGGATCCTCAACCCGGGCAAGGCCGCCTGATCCGCGGGTCGCCCGGCCGCGTGTCCGCGTGCGTCGCAGCCCCGGACGGCCGCGGATCCCGCCGGTAGGCTGGCGACGCCGATCCGCCGAAGAGAGGGCCGTCGTGACCGACCCGTCCGTCCCCGTGACCGTCCACCGCCCCTCGCCGGCCGCGCCGCCGCCGTCCATGGAGCTGCCGACCCCGCAGCGGCCCTCGCGCATCACCGCGTCGGCCGTGCTCGGCGTGGCGGGCGTCGCCGTGCTGCTGCTCGTCGCCCTCGTCGTCGCGGCCTACCTCGTGCTCAGCCTGGGGATCGAGGCCGTCGCGATCTGCGCGCTCCTCGCCCTGATCCCGCTCGCCGGCGTGCTCCTCGCCATCCGCTGGGTCGACAGGTGGGAGCCCGAGCCGCGGCTGGCGCTCCTGTTCGCGCTGCTGTGGGGTGCGGCCGCCTCGGTGGCCATCGCGCTCGCCTTCGACCTCGTCGCGCAGTACGCGCGCCTCGCGATCGGCGTGCCCACGCGGTACACGGAGTTCCTGCAGCTCGCCGTCCAGGCGCCCGTCGTGGAGGAGTCGGCCAAGGCGATCGGCCTGCTCCTCATCTTCTGGGTCGCGCGCCGCCACTTCGACGGTCCGGTCGACGGCATCGTCTACGGCGCCACCATCGCGGCCGGCTTCGCCTTCACGGAGAACATCGTCTACTTCGGCGGCCCCCTCGTCTCGGGGACGACCGGCACGCTCGTCGGGACCTTCGTGCTGCGCGGCCTGTTCTCGCCGTTCGCGCACGTGACCTTCACGATGATCACCGGCATCGCCATCGGCTACGGCGCGCGCCGCGGTCCGGGCGCGGCCCTCGGGTTCGGCGCGCTCGGGCTCGTCGGCGCCATCGTGCTGCACGCGCTCTGGAACACGGGCGTCACCATCACGGGCGACTTCCTCTCCTTCTACGTGCTGCTGCAGGTGCCGATCTTCGCCTTCCTCGTGACCGTGGTGATCCTGCTGCGCCGCTACGAGATCCACCTCACGCGCCGCCGGCTCCGCGAGTACGCCGCCGTCGGCTGGTTCACTCCCGCCGAGGTCGAGATGCTGAGCACGTGGCAGGGACGGCGTCGCGCCCGGCTCTGGGCGCGCACCCGGGGCGGCGACGCCGGACGCGCCATGAGCCTGTTCACCCGCGACGCGACGCGGCTCGCGTTCGCGCGCCAGCGCATGCTCTCGGAGCGGCCCGCGGCGTCCGGGCGCTCGGAGGCCGGGCACCTCGACGACGAGCGGCGCCTGCTGCAGGCCGTCACCGGGCACCGCGAGGCGCTCCTGCGCGGCGGCCGGCGCTAGCCGCCCAGCGTCGGGGGAGGCGGCGGCACCCCGTCCGGTGTCGCCCGTCGCGAGTAGCGTCGGAGGCACCATACGAGGAGGCACCACCATGAGCGATGCGAACCAGGACACCACAGGCGGCGACGACACGGAGATGCTCGGCTCCTCCACGCCGACGCCGCCCCAGAGCGCCGAGAAGGACCCGAGCACGTGGGTCACGGGCGACGAGCCGATGACGGGCGCGCAGCGCAGCTACCTCGACTCGCTCGCCACGCAGGCCGGCGAGGAGATCCCCGCCGACCTGAACAAGGCGGAGGCGAGCGAGCAGATCGAGCGCCTGCAGGACAAGAAGGACACGGCGTCGCCGCAGTCCGACGACGCGAGCTGATCCGCGCGTGCACGGGACGGGCGGGCGCCTCACGGGCACCCGCCCGTCGTCGCGTGACGCGGGAGCGCACGCCATGAGGGGGGACGCATGACCACGCTCGTCGGATACGTCCGCGTCGCGCGCTCCGAGGAGCCCTACCAGGACCAGGTCGACGCGCTCGACGCCGCCGGATGCGAGCGGATCTTCGTCGACGTCGCCGGCGGCCCCAAGGCCCCGCGCCCCGGCCTGCAGGACGCGCTCGACTACCTCCGCGAGAACGACGAGCTCCTCGTCGTGAGCCTCGACCGGCTGGGTCCCGGCACGTCGGACGTGGTGCGGATCCTCAACGGGCTCGAGGCGCGCGGCATCGCCTTCCGCGCCGTCCGCGACGGGCTGGAGGCCGGCACCGAGGCCGGCCGCGGGCTGTTCGCGGCCACGCTCGCGCTCGCGACCGTGGAGGCGACGACCGAGGCCGAGCGGCACCGCCGCCGGTCCGGCGAGCGGTCCGCGCGCTCCGAGCCCGAGGCCGAGCCCGCGGCGCCCGCGGCGCCGGCCCTCCCGTCGCTGCCGAAGGGCATCACGCGGCGGAAGCTGCAGATCGCGGTCGAGGAGCGGTCCAAGGGACGCGACACCGCCGAGATCGCGCGCGTCCTCGACGTGAGCGAGCGCGTCGTCACGCGGGCGCTCGCGTGGGCCGAGTCGGGGCGCCAGGGCGGGCTGCTGCGCTGACGCGCGCCGATCCGCCGCGGGCCACCCGCGCGCTCGTCCGCGCGGCGGAGCGCGTCGGCACCCGCGGCCGACGTCCCCGCGCCCGCGGCTTCCTAGCCTGGGGACATGACCGGTTCCCACCCCGCGCCCGCCCGACGACCCACGGGTCGCTCCCGGTCGGTCCGCCGTCGCCGCGACGCCGTGCTCGCGGCCGTCGTCGCGACCGCGGTCGTCGGCGCCGGGCTGGTCACCGGGATCCTCCCGTCTCCTGCGGGCGGCCCGTCGGCTGATCCCGCGTCCTGCACCGTCGACGCGCTCACCGCCGGCTGGTCGACCGGCACCCTGCACCTCGCGGCCGCCGAGGTCGACGGCGACGCGGGGACCGCCGTCCTCGACGTGCGCGGCGACGTGCCCGCGCCGACCGCCAGCACCATGAAGGTCCTCACGGCCGCGGCGGCCGTCGAGGCGCTCGGCCCCGACCGCCGCATCGCCACCCGGGTGGTCGCGGGGGAGCGCGCCGACGCCGTCGTCCTCGTCGGCGGCGGCGATCCCACGCTCAGCCGCCTCCCGTCCGGCCAGGACGGCGTCTACCCCGGCCCCCCGCACCTCGACGACCTCGCGCGCCAGGTGCTCGACGCCCGCCGCCAGGATCCCGACCTCGCCGACGTCCCGATCCGCCGCCTGCAGGTGGACAGCAGCCTGTTCACGGGGCCGGCCTGGCTGCCCGAGTGGCCGCTCGAGGCCCGGCGCGGCGGATCCATGTCGAACATCACGGCGCTCATGGTCGACGGCGACCGCGACGACCCCGCCGTCGCGTACTCGCGCCGAGGCGAGGCGGCCGTCGCCCGGGCGGCCGACGCGTTCGCCCCGCTGCTCGGCGACGACGTGGCGGCCGACGGCACGCTGGTGACCGCGGCACCCGGATCCGCCGTGCTCGGCACCGTGGAGTCCGCGCCCGTGCGGGACCTGGTCGGCTACATGCTCACCCACTCCGACGACACGCTCGCGGAGACGCTCGCGCGCCTGGTCGCGATCGAGACGGGATCCGGGAGCGCGGCCGCCGGCATCCAGCGCGGCACGCCCGCGGCGCTCGCCTCGCTCGAGCTGCCCGTGGACGGCCTGGTGCTCGTCGACGGCTCCGGCCTGTCGGACGCGAACCGCGTCCCCGCCGCGCTCCTCACCCGGCTGATGGTGCGGATCGCGGAGCACCGCGGCGACCTCGCGATCGTCGACGCCGGCCTCGCCGTCGCCGGGCGCACGGGCACGCTCGCCGAGGGCGGCCGCTTCACGGGCGGGGCCGACGCGGCGGCCGGCCGGATCCGCGGCAAGACCGGCACGCTCGAGCGGATGCACGGACTGACCGGCATCGCGGACGCGGCGGACGGCACCGAGGTGGCGTTCACGATCTGGGCCGAGGACGTGGATCCGTCCGTCCCGGCGGATTCCGCCCGCGCCGAGATCGACGCGCTGGCCACCGAGCTGCACCGCTGCGGCGGGGCGCTCGGCGGCTGACCGCCGACGCCGGCGAGGCCGGAGACGGCAGCGCCGCCTAGGCGCCCGACCGCTCCACGAGCCGGTGGTCGTGCGCGTAGACGACCAGCTGCACGCGGTCGCGGAGCGCGAGCTTCGCGAGGATGCTGCTGACGTGGGTCTTCACGGTCGACTCGCTCACGAACTCGAGCGCCGCGACCTCCGCGTTCGACAGGCCGCGCGCGACGTGCCCGAAGACGTCCTTCTCGCGCGCGCTCAGCGACCGGAACTCGGGCGGCGCCACGGGCGCGGGGGCGGCGGTCGCGTCCGGGCTGAACAGCTGCGTGAGCTCGTCCGGCGCGAGCACGGCGCTGCCCGCGTGCACGGCGCGGATCGCGGCGGCGAGGAACGCGGGCGTCGCGTCCTTGAGGAGGAAGCCGCTCGCGCCGCCGCGGATGGCGGTGGCCGAGGCGCGGTCAAGGGCGAAGGTCGTCAGCACGATCACGCGCGGCGGCGCCTCCCGCGTCCCGTCGAACAGCGCCCGGACGGTCTCGAGCCCGTCCATCACGGGCATGCGCATGTCGAGGAGCACGACGTCGGGCCGCACCTCGTCGATCACGGCGAGTCCCTCGCGCCCGTCGCCGGCCTCGCCGACGACCTCGAGGTCGGGCTGGGCGTCGAGGGCGACGCGCACGCCGCCGCGGAACAGCTCCTGGTCGTCGACGAGCACGATGCGGATCACGGGCGGCCTCCGGGCACGGTGGGGATGGGGTGGGCGCCCGGCAGCGGGATGCGGGCGCGCGCGGTGAAGAGGTCGTCGACGGGCTCGGCCTCGAGGTCGCCGCCGACGGCGGCGAGGCGGGCGCGCATGCCCTCGACGCCGGTGCCCGCGCGCCGCGACTCGAGGCCGGGCGGGTCGGCGCGGTCGGGCGCGATGCCGCGCCGGGCGACCGGGTTCTCGACCTCGAGCACGACGTCGGCGGCGCGCCAGGTCTCACGGAGGCGGATCCGCCCGCCCGGCTCGCCGTGCCGCATCGCGTTGGTGGTCATCTCCTGCGCGACGCGGCGGATGACGACCTGGCGCGCGGGATCCACCTGCCGCCGCATGCCGCGCACCTCGTGCGCGAGGTCGACGCCGGCCGCCCGCACCTGCGCGACGACGGCGTCGAGGTCCTCGGGCCCGTCGTCGGCGTCGGCGGTGCTCGTGCCGCTCAGCACCTCGCGCACCTCGGCGAGCGAGCGGCGCGCGGTGTCGGCGATGGTGGCGGAGACGCCGCGGATCCGCTCCTCGTCGTCGAGGAACTGCACGGAGTCGGCCTGCGCGATGATGACCGCGAGCGAGTGCCCGACGATGTCGTGCACGTCGCGCGCCATGCTCGCCCGCAGCGTCTCGGCCTGCGCGAGGTCGACGGCCTTCACGGCGGTGTCCTCCGCCTGGACGCGGAGTCGCGACTCGGCGGCGCGGGCGCGCACCACGCGGATCACGACGCCGGAGAGCCACGCGATGAGCAGGGCGAGGACGGGGGCGGCCGCGAAGAGCTCGCCCCCGGGTCCGCCGGGCTGCGTGAGCTCCGAGAAGCGCGCGCCGGTCTGCAGCAGGTAGGCGGTGGCGACGGTGCCGCCGACGAGGGCGGACGCGGCCCCCAGGACGACGGTCGCGCGCGATCCGCGCCGGGCCGTCGAGTACAGGACGAGGAGGAGCGCGACGTCGGCGAAGCCGGGCCGCTCGCCGAGCTGCCACTGCGCGAGCGCCATGGCCCACGCGAGGACGAGGGCGGCACCCGGGAAGACCGACCGCACGATGACGGCGACGAGCGCCAGCACCGCGACGAGGAAGCCGGCCTCCTGCACGTCCACCGGCGGGAGCATGGCGAGCCCTGCGATGAGGAGCCCGAGGATGGCGTCGACGGACACCTCGACGCCGTTGCGGTGCCGGGGAGCCCGCGTCGACGTCGAGCGCGTCGCGGCGGCGGTCCCGGTGTCCATCGGCCACAGCCTAGGCGCGGCCTCGGGGCGGGTCGCCCTCCGCGGGTACCGGTCGCCGGTACCCGCGGAGGAGCGCGTGCCTACTTCTTCTTCGTCAGCGCGGATCCCTTGTGGGCCGCGGTCTTGCCGGACTTGTCGCTCTCCACGATGTACGCGGGCTCGTCGGACGACGCCGTGAAGTGCTGCCCGTCGTGCTGGAAGTCCTTCGTCTTCTCCTCGACGACCTTCCCGTGGGTCTCGCCCTGGGGCGTGTTCCAGGTGACGGCATCGCCCTTCTTGAGAGAGGCCATCAGATCGTCGCCACCGATCCGGAGTCGACGCGGTAGTTGGATCCGTTCACGAACGACGCGAGGTCGGAGCAGAGGAAGGCGACGACGTTGGCGACCTCGGTCGCCTCGCCGCGGCGCTTGAGCTCCATGTACGGGCGCTCCTCGTCCAGGAACGACTCGATGGCCTCGTCCGTCGAGGTGCCCAGCTGGTCGGCGCGCTTCTCCATCATCGCGTCGGTCATGGGCGTGCGGATGAAGGCGGGCGACACCGCGTTCACGAGCAGCCCCTCCTTCGCGTAGCTGCGAGAGAGGCCCTTCGACAGCGCGAGGATCCCGGCCTTGGCGGCGCAGTAGGGGAGCTCGTCGTCGTACGGCTGGACGGCGTCCTCGGAGGCGAGGAACACGATCCGGCCCCAGCCGCCCTTCCGGAGCGACGGGAGGAACTGCTTGACGAGCCGGACGGGTCCGAGCAGGTCGACCTCGATGGTGTTCGTCCAGCCCTCGTCGTCGATCTCGTGGAAGAGGCCCTGCGCGCCGGTGATGCCGGCGGACTGCACGAGGATGTCGATGTCGCCGACCGCCTCCTGCACCCTGTCGTGCAGCGCGGCGAGGGAGTCGACGCTCGTCACGTCGGCCGCGAACGCGTGCACGCGGTCGCCCCCGTCGAGCTTCGCGGCGGCCTCGTCGAGCGAGTCCTGGTCCTGGTCGCTGAGGACGACGGTCGCGCCCTCGCTGAGGAGGATGCGGGCGGTCTCCCACCCGATCCCCGAGTCGGCGCCCGTGATGAGCGCGGTCTTCCCTGTGATGCCGAGATCCATCTGGGTCTCCTCACTGCCCCGTCGGGGCGGTCGATGCGGTGCGGTGCGTCGCGTCCGGGGACGCGACGAGGGCCGCACCTGGTGGTGCGGCCCTCGATCGTGGTGCGGTGCTACTCGGCGGCTGCGCCGACGCGGCGGTTCTCCGCGGAGACCATCCACGCGTACTGCTCGAGCGCGGTGATGAAGCCGTGGAGCAGGTCCGCGGTGGTCGGGTCCTCCTCGTCGACGTCGTCGTGGACCTCGCGCATGGTGTGCACGGCGGCCTCGAGGCGCTGGGTGACGAGGTCGACGGTCTCGGCCGTGTCGACCTCGCCCTGCGGGTACTCGGGGAGCGTCGTGTTCTCGGCGACGGTGTCGCTGCGGCCGTCCGGCGTGGCGTGCAGGGCGCGCATGCGCTCGGCCAGGTCGTCGCTGAACTCGCGCGCCGACTCGATGATCTCGTCGAGCTGGAGGTGCAGGTCGCGGAAGTTCTTGCCGACGACGTTCCAGTGCGCCTGCTTGCCCTGGATGTGCAGCTCGATCAGGTCGACGAGCACCTTCTGCATGTTCTCGTGCAGCTGCTCGGAGGCCTTGAAGCCGCGCTCGGCGTTCTGGCGCTTGGTGGGCTTGGAGCCCTCGGGCTGGGTGGCCTTCTCGGAGGTGCGGGTGGGGCGTTCGACGGTCGTGGTCATGTGCGACTCCTCGTTCTGTTGCGTCGTGGGTCCGGGGGTTCCCGATCCGTGCGAGGCGGCGTCCGGTGGGACGGGGCCCCGCGGGCCGGGCGCGCTCGCGCGCGTCATCCGGCCGCTCTCCGACCGTACGCCCGCTGCTTCCTCTACGCACGAACGGTGAGGGCGCTCACAGACTGCCCCCAGGGTGGCGGGACCTCCCTTCGCTCGGGGGACGGGCGCGCGGTCCCGGTGCTTGGCTGGATCCATGAGCGCCCTCACCTCCGACCTCCGCGTCCTGCGCGACGCCCGCGCGATCCTCGTCGAGAGCCTCTGGTGGGATCCGTCGGGCGACGTCATGTGGAACGACATCACCGCGGGCACGCTGCACCGGAGCCCCTGGACGGGCGCGGCCGACGGATCCGACGACACCGTTCTCGAGCTGCCGCCGCCGCTCGCGTCCTTCCAGCCGGCCGACGACGGCGGGTTCGTCGCGGGACTCGGCGACCGCATCGTGCTCGTCGACCGCGCCGGCCGGATCACGCGCGAGCTCGCCCGGGTCGAGCACGCGCACGACGGCATGCGCATGAACGAGGGCAAGGTCGACCCCGACGGCCGCTTCGTCATCGGGTCCATGGACGTCACCGAGGGCGAGCCGGACGCCGCCGTCTACTCGATCGACGGATCGGGGACCCTCCGCACCCTCATCGGCGGCTTCGCCATCACCAACGGCTTCGAGTGGACGGACGGCGGCCGCACCATGGTCCTCACGGACACGAGCGAGAAGACGGTCTACCGGGCCCCCTACTCGGCCGACGGCGAGCTCGGCGACCTCGAGCACTGGATCCACGGCGAGATGAGCGACGGCCTCACGCTCGACGCCGACGGCTTCGCGTGGAACGGCATCTACGGCGCGGGCAAGGTGATCCGCTGGGCGCCCGACGGCACGAAGGACCTGGAGTTCGAGATCCCCGCGCCCAACGTCACCTCGGTCGCCTTCGCCGGACCCGACCTCCGCACCCTCGTCGTCGGCACCGCGCGTGAGAACCTCACGGAGGAGCAGCACGAGGCGCACCCGCTCTCGGGGGCCGTGTTCGCCATCGACACGGCCGTCTCCGGACGCCCCGTGAACGTCTTCCGCACCGTGGTCGACGGCGCCGCGCGGGCGTAGCGTCGAACGCGCCGTCCGACCGGGCGGCGACACTCTCACGAGGAGGAACGCACATGACCGGAGAGAGCATCCAGGGCCGCAAGGTGGCCTTCCTGCTGACGGACGGCTTCGAGCAGGTCGAGCTGACGGAGCCGTGGAAGGCCGTCCAGGAGGCCGGCGGCACGCCCGTCCTGGTGTCCCCGAAGGCGGACACCGTGCAGGGCCTCAACCACATCGACAAGGCCGACACATTCGAAGTCGACGTCCAGGTGAAGGACGCCGACGCGGCCGACTACGACGGCCTCGTCCTGCCGGGCGGCGTCGTGAACGCCGACGACATCCGCGTGGACGCCGACTCGGTCGCCTTCGCGAAGGCCTTCTTCACGGCCGGCAAGCCCGTCGCGTCCATCTGCCACGCGCCGTGGATCCTCATCGAGGCCGGCGTGGTCGACGGCCGCCGCATGACCTCGTACCCGACCCTCGCCACCGACCTCCGCAACGCGGGCGCCGAGTGGGTCGACGAGGAGGTCGTGGTCGACAGCGGCTTCGTCACGAGCCGCAACCCCGACGACCTGCCCGCGTTCAACGCGAAGCTGATCGAGGAGATCGCCGAGGGCGAGCACGACGAGCAGCACGCCTGACCCGATCCGGCACCGGCGCGCCTAGGGTGAGGGCGTGACCACGCCCTCACCCGACGCGCGCTTCCGCCAGACCACGCCCGCCCCGCGCGCCGTCCGCGTCGCCGGGCTCGTGATCGCGGTGGCGGGCCTCGTGGTGCTGGTCGCCACCGGGGGCGGTGCGCTCGGCGTGCTCGTCGCCCTGCTGCTCGTGGCGGCGGGCGCCGTGGTCGGCTCGCTGCGGATCCGGATCACCCTCGACCCGGACGCGGTCGAGGTGGCGCTCGTGCCCCTGAGGCGCATCCGCGTCCCGTACTCCGCCATCGCCGACTGCGCGGTCGTCGACCACCTCCGCCCGCGGACCGTCGGCGGCATCGGCGTCCGGCGGCTGCCCGGCGGCGGCGCCGCGATCCTGCTCGACGCCGGGCCCGCCGTCTCCATCGAGTCGGCCGACGGCACGCGGCACCTCGTCCGCAGCACCTTCCCGCGGGAGGCGGCCACGCGGATCCGCGACCGTGCCGCCGCGGCGCCGCTCGCGCCGCCCGTCGCCGACGACCCGGAGGATCCCGCAGCGACCACCGCCTAGGCTCGTCGCGTGACCACCGCACCCCCCGCCGCACGCCGTCCCCGCCTCTCCCGCCCCGTCGTCGTGGCGCTCGCGGTCGTGGTCGTGGTGGTCGGCTTCGTCCTCGACCAGCTCAGCAAGCGCTGGGCGGTGGACGAGCTCGGCGGCGGCGAGACGATCCCGCTCGTCCCGACCGTGCGCTTCGCGCTCGTCTACAACCCGGGCGTCTCCTTCGGCATGGGCGCGGAGGTCGGCCCGGTCCTCACCATCGGGATCATCGCGCTCGCGCTGGGTCTCGCCGTGTGGGTGGGCTGGCAGATCCGCCACCGCGCGTCGCTCCTGCAGGTGCTGCTGCTGTCGGCCGTGCTCGCGGGCGCGCTCGGGAACCTCTTCGACCGCATCACGCGCGCCGAGGACGGACCGCTGTCCGGCCACGTGGTCGACTTCATCGCCGTCGAGTGGTTCGCCGTCTTCAACGTCGCGGACATCCTCACGGTCTGCGGCATGATCGCCTGGGCCCTCACCACCGTCTTCGGGCGCGACCAGGCGGCCGACGCCCGCGACGCGGACGCGGATGACGACTCCGAGGTCGCCGACGCGCCCGCCGACGCCGGATGCGCGCCCACCGACCGCGCCTGACGCCCGGGCGTAGCGTGAGGGGATGACCACGATCCCCACACTGGAACTGTCCGACGGCAACCGCATCCCGGCCATCGGCCTCGGCACCTACGGGCTCGACGACGACTCGGGCGCCGAGCTCGTCTCCGGCGCGATCGGCGCGGGCTACCGCCTCCTCGACACGGCCCTCAACTACGGCAACGAGGCCGCGGTGGGCGAGGGGATGCGCCGCTCCGGCGTCCCGCGCGAGGAGCTCTTCCTCACCACCAAGCTGCCCGGCCGCCACCACGGCTACGAGGAGACGCTCGCGTCCTTCGAGGAGTCGCGCGCGCGACTCGGCGTCGACTTCGTGGACCTCTACCTCATCCACTGGCCGAACCCGAGCGTCGACAGGTACGTCGACAGCTGGCGCGCGTTCATCGAGCTGAAGGAGCGCGGGCTCGTCCGCTCCATCGGCGTCTCGAACTTCACGCCCGCGCACCTCACGCGCCTCCAGGACGAGACGGGCGTGCTGCCCGTCGTCAACCAGGTCGAGCTGCACCCGACGTTCGCGCAGGAGGAGCTGCGCGCCGTCCACGCCGAGCACGGCATCGTGACGGAGAGCTGGTCGCCGCTCGGCACGCGCGAGCAGCTGATGCAGGACCCGCACGTCGTGGCCGCCGCCGAGGCGCACGGCGTGACCCCGGCGCAGGCCGTGCTGCGCTGGCACGTCCAGTCCGGCGCCCTGCCGATCCCGAGGTCCACGGATCCCGAGCGCCAGCGCACGAACCTCGACGTCTTCGGCTTCGAGCTCACCGAGGACGAGGTGCGCGCCATCGGCTCGGGCCCGCAGTCGCGCCTCTGGGACGGCGACCCGGACACGCACGAGGAGATGTAGCGGACGAATCCCCGTCCCCGTCGGCCACCGCGTCCCTCCCGGGCGCGGCGGCCGCGTCGCGTGCGGGCCGACGGCTCCGGTCAGGCGCCGAGGAGCGCCGGGATCCCGAGCAGCACGACGCCCGCGACCAGGCACGCCGCCGCGACGAGCACGAGGACGCCGACCCACAGGATCCCCGGCAGGTGCGTGAGCCGCCCGAGCTGGTCGGCGTCGGACGCGCCGCCGCCGCGACGGGAGCGCGACCGCTGCAGCTCCAGCGTCGCCCGCAGCGCGCCGAGCAGCAGGAAGAGCGCGAGGGCATGCGCCGCGACGCCCTGCACCACGATCGGCGCCGCACCGGCGATCACCCCGACCACCACGCCGGCCACGAGGCACGACCACAGCCCGAACCAGTTGCGCACCTGGATCACGACGAGCGCGAGCAGCAGCAGCCAGAGCCAGAGGACGGCGGCGGAGCGCCCCTCGCCGGCGAGCCACGCGGCGCCGAGGCCCGCGAGCGCGGGGGCCGGGTAGCCCGCGAGCAGCGTCACGACCATGCCGGGCCCGCGCGGCCGGCCGACGCTCACGGTGAGGCCCGACGTGTCGGAGTGCAGGCGGATCCCCGCGAGCCGCCGCCCGCTCAGCGTCGCGGCGAGCCCGTGGCCGCCCTCGTGCACGATCGTCACGGCGTGCCGGGTGAGCCGCCAGGCGGCCGGCAGGAGCACGAGGACCGCGGCGAGCGCGACGGCGGCGAGCGCGGGTCCCGCCTCCAGCGGCGCCTCGACGGCGGTCGCGCGCGCGACGACGTCCCGGACGATCTCGACGGGGTCCATGGGCTCCTCGGTGCGACGGACGGGACGGGCGGGAGGCGCCCAGCCCACCACATCCGCCTGACGGACCGCCGCCGCCCCGCCACCGACTACCGTTGTCGGGTGCCCGACACCCCCGCGTCCGACCTCGTCCGATCCCTGCTGCTCACCGTGCCCGACTTCCCGCAGCCCGGGATCCTCTTCCGCGACCTCACGCCCGTCCTCGCCGACGGCGCCGGGCTCCGCGCCGTGGTCGACGACCTCGTGGCCGCCGGCGGCCCCGTCGACGCCGTCGCGGGCGTCGAGGCGCGAGGCTTCCTGCTGGCCGCGGCGGCCGCGTACGCGTCCGGCGTCGGCACGCTCGCGGTCCGCAAGGCCGGCAAGCTCCCCGGCGAGGTGCTGCGCGAGACGTACGACCTGGAGTACGGCGAGGCGGCCATCGAGCTGCACCCCGGCCAGCTCGCGCCCGGATCCCGCGTGCTCCTCCTCGACGACGTGCTCGCGACCGGCGGCACCCTCGAGGCGGCCGCCCGCCTGCTGGAGCGGGCCGGCTACGAGGTCGCCGGCATCGGGGTCGTGCTGGAGCTCGAGGGACTCGGCGGCCGTGCGCGCCTCGCGGGCCACGACGTGCACGCGATCCTCTCGCTCTGACCCGTCCGCGCGACGGCAGGGCCGGACGCGCGACGCGCCCGGCCCACCGTCGTCGCGGATCCGGTCAGCGCCAGAGCCGCCGGGTCGCGATCTCCGCGCCCTGCGCCAGGCTCTCCAGCTTCGCCCACGCGATCTGCGGGTGGATCCGCCCGCCGAGCCCGCAGTCGGTCGACGCGATCACGCGCTCCCGCCCCACGAGCCGCGCGTAGCGCTCGATCCGGTCGGCCACGAGCTCCGGGTGCTCGACCACGTTGGTCGCGTGCCCCACGACGCCCGGCACGATGACCTTCCCGTCGGGCAGCTCCACGTCCTCCCACACGCGCCACTCGTGCTCGTGCCGCGCGTTCGCGCCCTCGAACGAGTACGCGCCCGCGTCGATGTCGAGCATGGTCCGCACGATGTGCCGGAACTCGATGTCGGTCGTGTGCGGCCCGTGCCAGGAGCCCCAGCAGAGGTGGAAGCGGATCCGCTCCTGCGGCAGCCCGCGCAGCGCGTGGTTGAGCGCCTCGACCCGGATGCGCGTGAACGCCAGGTAGTCCTCCACGCTCGGCTCCGGGTCGATCTGGTCCCAGTTCTCCGCGATGGACGGGTCGTCGATCTGCAGCACCAGCCCCGCGTCGACGATCGCGACGTACTCCTCGCGCATCGCGTCGGCGCACGCCCAGATGAACTCCTCCTCGGTCGCGTAGTGCAGGTTGCCGATGCGGGAGGCGCTGCCGGGGGAGAGGGAGGTGAGGAAGCCCTGCTCGTACCCGTTCGCCGCGAGCCCCGCCTTCAGGTGCGCGATGTCGGCCTGGATCGCCTCGTGCCCCGTGTAGGAGACGGGCCCGGTGGCGCTCGGGAACTCGATGGGCGCGTCGCCCACCGTGATGCCGCTCGCGGGATCCCGGTAGGCGTCGGCGAAGATCGTCCAGTCGCGGCGGTCGGGGAAGGTCGTGAGCTTCACGTCGCCCGGCGAGCTGCGCACGGGCGCGGAGGAGAACGGGCCGCCGGGCACCAGCTCCAACCCGCTCAGCCGCTGGAACGAGTACGACCACCACGCACCGTAGTCGATGGCGCTCGACATGGCCTTGCCGTACTCGCCGTCGCCGGGCACGGTGATCCCGACCTCGCGCTGGCGGGCGACGAGCCCGTCGACCGCGTCGGCGAGGACGGCGTCGAGCCCGTCGTCGGACGGGGCGGACGATGCGTCCCCGCCAGCGATGGCGGCCTTCCTGCGGTCGGCGCGCGCCGCGTTGGCGGCGATGAGCGCGTCCGTCCGCGGGAGGCTGCCGGCGTGGGACGTCCGGATCCGGTCGGTGCTGTCGAGCATGGGGACCTCCGCGGGTCTCTCGTGCCGTCGGGCGGCCTCGCACGACCGCCCGCGGCGAGCGGGAACTGATCGCAGGCGGTGTCCGGCCGCGGATGCGGGCGGACGCGAGGCTTCGCGGGATGCGCTGCAGGCACATGCTCGCACCGGGTCATCCTCGCGGAGGGGCGGGACGCAACAGGGCGTCACGGAACCGGCACCTCCGGCGGATCCGGCACCCAGGGGGATGCCCGGATGATGGACGGATGCTCCTCCGCCACCCCGTCCTCGGAACCGCGACGGCCCTGTACCTCGGGCTGGTCGCGTGGATCACCCTGTCGCCGGAGCCCTACGACCGCCGCCTCGACGGCCTCCTCTTCCGCGCGCTCCGCGTCCTCCAGCGGCATGAGGGCACCTCCTGGATCACCTACTCGTTCGTCGAGGGCGCCGCGAACGTCGCGATGTTCCTGCCCGTGGGCATGTTCCTGGTGCTGCTGCTCGGCCGCTCGCGCTGGTGGCTCGCGATCGCGCTCGGCGTCGGCCTCTCCGCCCTCATCGAGACGGCGCAGGTGTTCCTCCCCACCCGCGTCTCCGACGTCCGCGACCTCTTGCACAACGGCCTGGGCGCGCTGCTCGGCGTCGTGCTCGTCCTGATCCTCACCGCCCGCTCCGAGAACGCCCGCCGCCGCGCGCTCCGCCGGCGCCCGCAGCCCGCCGCGCCCGACC
Source organism: Clavibacter michiganensis (assembly GCF_002151125.1). Taxonomy (GTDB): domain Bacteria; phylum Actinomycetota; class Actinomycetes; order Actinomycetales; family Microbacteriaceae; genus Clavibacter; species Clavibacter michiganensis_C. Next base: position 64,816 of record NZ_MDJZ01000012.1, on the reverse strand, counting down.
GGCGGCACCTCGTCGGCACCTCCCGCTGAGCCCGTCCCGCTGAGCCCCGCCCTGCCCCCCCGGTCGGCACCGTCGGGAGCCCGCACGCGGTCAGGGGAGCCCCCTCGGCTCGATAGGATTGACGCCGGAATTCCAAGGGGTGTGCAGGTGACCGGTACGGAGCTGGAACGCGAGCGGGAGTACGTGTCGCGCCTCTACGGACGACTCGACGCGGTGCGCGCGGAGACCCGGGAGCAGCTGACGGCGGTCCGCGACAGCCCCACCGGCGGCACGCACCAGAACCGCTCCGAGCGGGACGCGTTCGCGCGCATCTACGAGGACCGTCTCCAGGCGCTCCGCGAGGTCGACGAGCGCCTCGTGTTCGGTCGCCTCGAGTTCGAGGACGGCCACCTGCCGGAGGACGAGGCGCGCGACGGCGCGCCCGCGCGGGCCGGCGCCGACGGGGATCCCGTCGACCGCGCAGCGCCCGTGTACAGGTACATCGGCCGCATCGGCCTCCGCGACGACGACCTCCAGCCGCTGCTCCTCGACTGGCGCGTGCCGCAGGCGAGCGCCTTCTACCAGGCCACCGCCGCCACTCCGCTCGGCGCGCGCGCCCGCCGCCACCTCACCACGCGCGGCCGCGAGGTCGTGCACGTGGAGGACGAGGTGTTCGACCCGACCCTGCTGGACGAGGGCCGCACCAGCCTCCAGGGCGAGGGCGCGCTGCTCGCCGCGCTCGCCGCGGGCCGCACCGGCCGCATGAACGACATCGTCGCCACCATCCAGGCCGAGCAGGACCGCATCATCCGCTCCGACCTCCGCGGCGTGCTCGTCGTGCAGGGCGGGCCGGGCACGGGCAAGACCGCGGTCGCCCTGCACCGCGCGGCGTACCTCCTCTACTCGCACCGCGACCGGCTCGCGTCCTCGGGCGTGCTCGTGGTCGGCCCCAGCCGCTCCTTCCTGCAGTACATCGAGGCCGTGCTGCCGTCCCTCGGCGAGACGGGCGTGGTGCTCGCGAGCGTCGGCCAGCTCTACCCGGGCATCGACGCGGCCGGCGAGGACGCGCCCGAGGTCGCGGCCGTGAAGGGATCCGCCGAGATGGCCGGCCTCCTGCAGCGCGCCGTGCGTTCCCGGCAGATCGTGCCCACCGAGGCCGTCACGCTCGACGTGAACGGCGAGCGCATCGTGCTCGAGCCGTCGCTCGTCGCCGGCGCGCTCCGCCGCGCCCAGGACAGCCGGAAGCCGCACAACGAGGCCCGGGTGGTCTTCAACAAGGCCGCGCTCGGATCCCTCGCGCAGGTCCTCGCGTCGCAGATGCGCCGCAACGGCAGCGCCCTCGACGACAGCGACCTCGCCATGCTGCGCGAGGACCTCCGCACCTCCTACGACGTGAAGGTCGCGCTCAACACCGCGTGGATGCCGCTCACCCCCGAGAAGCTGATCCAGGACCTCTACGCGCGGCCGAACTGGCTCGCGTCGCTCACCCCGCGCTGGAGCCCCGAGAAGCGCGCGCTCCTCCGCCGCGACCGCGACGCGCCGTTCACGATCGCCGACGTGCCGCTCCTCGACGAGGCCGCCGAGCTCCTCGGCGAGTTCAGCGCGCAGGCCGACGCGAGCGCCCGCGAGCGCGAGCAGCAGCGCCTGCGCGACATCGAGAACGCCGAGCAGGCCATCGAGAACATGGGCGTCGGCGGCATGGTCACGGCCGAGCGGCTCGCCGAGGGCTTCGCCGAGCAGGCCGCGCGACGCACCACGGCGGAGCGCGCCGCATCCGACCGCACCTGGACCTACGGCCACATCGTGGTCGACGAGGCGCAGGAGCTCAGCCCCATGCAGTGGCGCGTGCTCCTCCGCCGCTGCCCGCTGCGCTCGTTCACGATCGTGGGCGACGTGGCGCAGGCGAGCTCCGCGGTCGGCGTCACGAGCTGGCAGGACGCGCTCGGCCCGGTGCTCGGGCGCGAGTGGCGCCTCGAGGAGCTCACCGTCAACTACCGCACGCCCGCCCGGATCGCCGAGGCCGCCGAGCGCATGGCCATCGCGCACGGCCTCCCGGTCACCCGCTCGCGCGCCGTGCGCGAGGGCGAGCATCCGATCGACACGGTCGAGGTGGACGCCGACGAGGTCGTGTCCGCCGTCGTCGACGTGGTCGACGAGGAGCGCGAGGGCGGCGACACGGGCACGCTCGCGGTCATCGCCCGCGACGACCGCGTGGAGGAGCTGCACCGCGCGCTCGCCGAGCGGTTCGGATCCGCCGTCGGCATCGGAGTGGGCGGCCTCGGCCGGCCCATCGCGGTGCTCGGCTCGCAGGAGGCGAAGGGCCTCGAGTTCGACGTCGTCGTCATCGCCGAGCCCGACGAGATCCTCGCGCACACCTCGCGCGGCGCCGCCGGCCTCTACGTCGCCATGACCCGTCCCACCCAGCGCCTGCACATCGTCACGTCGACGGGCTTCGCCGCCTGATCCGCGCGCCCCGCGGCACCCGCCGCACGGCGCGCGTGAACACTATGAAGACAAGTGGCATCGGGCGCCGCGCGCGCGGAGGATGGGCCGGTCATGACCCCTCCTCCCGCATCCTCCGGTCCCTCGTCCGCCCCCGGAACCGGGACGGATCCGGCCCCGGGCGGAGCGCCGCGGGACGAGGCGGATCCGGCGCCTGACGGCGTCGCGTCGGTCGCGGAGGCGCCTGCTCCCGGAGGCGGAGCCGACGAGGCCTCGTCCTCCGCCCGCCGTGCCCGCCGCGCGCGCCTGATCCAGGTCGTCGTCATCGTTGCCGTCGCGGTCGCCATCGCGCTCGTGCCGCCGCCCGAGGGCGTCGACCCGCGCGGCATGCACATGGCGGGGATCTTCGTCGGCACGGTCCTCGCCCTCATCCTGCAGCCGCTGCCGACGGCGCCCGTCGCGCTCGTGGGCCTCGCGGTCGCCATGCTCACGGGCACCATGACCACGGACGGCGAGGCGCTCGAGGGCTTCGCGAACCCCACCATCTGGCTCATCGTGGCGTCGTTCTTCATCGCCGACGGCTTCCTCGTCACGGGTCTCGGCCGCCGCATCGCGCTCGCGTTCGTGGCGCGGCTCGGCGGATCGAGCCTCGGCCTCGCCTACGGCATGGCGCTCACCGACCTCGTGCTCGCACCCGCGACGCCGTCCAACACGGCACGGGCGGGCGGCGTCGTCTACCCGATCGTCGCGTCGCTCAGCCGGGTGCAGGGATCCACGCCCGGGTCGGATGCGTCGCGCCGCCGTCTCGGCTCGTACCTCGCTCTCACGAGCGTGCAGGTCAACACCGTCACCTCCGCCATGTTCGTCACGGCCATGGCCGGCAACCCCGTGGCGCAGAAGGCGGCGGCCGACCTCGGCATCGAGATCACCTGGGGCGGCTGGGCGCTCGCGGCCCTCGTGCCCGGGCTCCTCAGCCTGGTGGTCGTGCCGTGGGCGATGTCGCGCGTGTACCCGCCGACGCTCACGCGCACGCCCGAGGCGCCGGCCCACGCGCGCGAGGAGCTGCACGGCCTCGGCCCGCTGTCGGGCCACGAGCGGATCATGGCGGCGACGTTCGTCCTGCTGCTCGTGCTCTGGTGCGGCGGATCCCTGCTCGGCATCCCGGCGACGGCCGCGGCCTTCGGCGGCATCGCCGTCCTGCTCGTCACGGGCGTCCTCAAGTGGTCGCACCTCGCCGCGAACGCGTCGGCCTGGTCGACCCTCATCTTCTTCGCGGTGCTCGTCGGCATGGCCGACCAGCTCGACGCGCTCGGCGTCATCGACCTCGTGGGCGGCGCCGTCTCCGGATCCGTCGGCGGCCTGCCCTGGCCGTGGGCGTTCGCGGTGCTCGCGCTCGTCTACTTCTTCTCGCACTACCTGTTCGCGTCGAACACGGCGCACATCGTCGCGATGTACGCGGTGTTCCTGGGCGCGGCCGTCGCGACCGGGACGCCGCCGCTGTTCGCCGCGCTCGTGCTCGGCTTCATCGGCAACCTCTTCGGCGGCATCTCGCACTACGCGTCCGGGCCGTCGGGCGTGGTCTTCGGATCCGGCTACGTGACGACGAAGGAGTGGTTCCGCGTCGGCTTCGCCATGGCCGTGGTGCTCATCGTCATCTGGGGCGTCGTGGGCACCGCGTGGATGGGCGTGCTGGGCCTCCTCGGCTGATCCGCCGACCGCGCGACGGCGCGGAGATGGGCCGACCCGATGACGGGCCGGCCCTGCGATCGTGGTCCCGGCGCCGAGACCCCTCTGCATGCGCCGTCCGTGCGACCGCTCTCCCCATGACATCCGGACCAGTGGTGCATCGCGTCTCTGATGGTCCGGCGCACTGCAGTGTGTTCGGACCGGGCGCGCGATCGGTTGGGGACACGAGGTGACGGATCCCTGTACCGGGGTCAGCGCGCGGGCGCGGGCCAGCGCACGTCGTCGGAGGTGAGGAGCGGCGCGTCCGCGCACCCGTCGAGCACGCGCGCCATGGCGTCATGCTCCGCGCGGGTCACGCTGAGCTCCGTGCGCACCTTGATCGCGACCTGCCGGGCCACGAGCGCGCACGCGTCGGTCTGATCCTCGGGCAGCCACTCGTCTGCCGTCGCGTCCGACTTCGCCGAGTTCTCGGCGGCGGACGCGGCCACCAGCTCCAGCGGGTCGTTCGCGAACGTCGCGCGGTAGTCGGCGTCCCAGCGCCACGCGCCGGACGACCACGCGTCGGACAGCGACACCACGTGGTCGATCTGCACGGCCTCCGGGTCCCTGGACCTGTCGAAGGACACGCGCGCGCCGGAGTACGGATCCTCCAGCACGCCGGACTCCACGACGCAGCCGTCCGTGCCGCCGCGGATCCCCACGTCGGCGAGGTCGCGCCGGAGCACGTCGTTGCGGGTGTCGCAGCCGTTGCGGTCCACGTCCGTGCGCCAGGCGAAGGACTCGCGGTCGTAGCCGGGCACGCGCTCCTCGGCGCGCACCTCGAGGGAGTCGAGGGCGAGGCGCGCGGATCCGGACGACCCCGGCTCCGCGCCGAGCCCCGACGTGCCGCCGACCTGGCCCGATCCGGCGCCGGGATCCCCCCGCCACTGCACGACCGCGGCGACGATCACGAGCACGAGCGCCGCCAGCGTCACGAGCGCGGGCGTCCGCCGCCGCCTCCGCCGGGTCACGGCGTCGGGTTCCGGGCGTCGTAGTGCTCGAACGATGGCAGCGAGCGGATCAGGATCCACACGACCACCGCGATCAGCAGCCCGCCCACGAGCGACGGCACCCACAGCGCCGCGAACAGCGTCACGATGCCGATGTAGGCGTCGCCGAGCCGCGGCCCGCCCGTCACGACGACGATGAAGATGCCCTGCAGCCGCCCGCGCATGTTGTCGGGCACCGCGGTCTGCAGCATGGTGTTGCGGAAGATCGAGGAGATGTTGTCGGCCGCGCCCGTGAGCGCCAGCAGCACGGACGCCGCGACGATGCCGGGGATGCTCGCGTCCTCGATGCGCGAGCCGATGCCGTGCAGCACGCCCGGCTTCGACGCGAGGAGCAGCACCACGCCGAAGCCCGCGGTGGAGAGGCCGTACGCGACGATCGCCCACCGGATCGCCCGGCCGTGGCGCGTGACCCGCCCGACGGATCCGCTCAGCACGCTGCTCACCAGGCTGCCGACCGCGCCGGCGGCCGTCAGGATCCCGACGGTGACCGGCCCGCCGCCGAGCACCACCGCGCCCACGGCCGGGAACAGCACGCGCGGCTGCCCGAGGGTCATGGCGATGATGTCGACGATGAACGACATGCGGATGTTCGGCGCGGTCCGGAGGAACCCGATCCCGTACCTGATCGACGCCAGCCCCGGCCGCTGCACCTCGCCCTCGGGCGCGATCCGCGGCAGCGCGAGCACCCCCGTGAACGCCGCGAGGAACAGCACCGCGTCGACCGTGTAGGTCCACTGGAACCCGACCGACGCCACGAGCACGCCCGCGAGCGCCGGCCCCACCGTGACCATGACGCCCAGGCTGATGCCGCCGAGCGCGCTGGCCGCGGGCAGCAGGTGGGGCGGGAGGATGCGGGGGAGGATCGCCTGCCTGCTGGTGCCGATCACGGTCGCCGCGACCGCGTTGACGATGCTCAGCGCGTAGAGCGACCCCACCGTCTCCGCGTGCGTCCACGCGAGGGCGGCCAGGACGATGGTCGAGCCCCACGCCACGCACGAGGCGACGAGCGCGACCTTCCGCCGGTCGAACGCGTCGGCGAGCATGCCGCCGTAGAGGCCCGCGATGATCATCGGCAGGAGCGACAGCACGCCCACGAGCGCGACCGAGCCGGTGGATCCCGTCAGCTCGTACACGTGCAGCCCGATCGCCACGACGGTCATCTGGCTGCCGATGCCCGCGATCGCGTTGCCCGCCCAGAGCCGCGCGAACGCCGGGCTCTCCTTCAGCGGCGACAGGTCGACGAAGTGGCTGCCGCGCACCTGCCGCTCGTCGGGGATCGGGATGGGGGAGGTGTCGGGCGGGGTGCTCACGTGTCGCTGCGTCGTCTCTCTAGAGTGGTTCTCCACGCTAGCCGAGTCCACCGACCCCGCCCCGTCGCGCGGCCGTCCGCCCGCGGGAGCGCCCCGCCCCTCCTGCTATGCTCGTGCGGTTGCCGTCTGAACGGCCGCGGATCAAGAGAGCTCGCACATCCTGTGACGGGCGCCGCGCAACGAACACGAGAGGGGATCATCACATGGCTCTGGAAGCAGACGTCAAGAAGGCGATCATCGACGAGTACGCGACCCACCCCGGTGACACCGGATCCCCCGAGGTGCAGATCGCGCTCCTCACCAAGCGGATCACGGGCCTCACCGAGCACCTCAAGGAGCACAAGCACGACCACCACACGCGTCGTGGCCTGCTCCTCCTGGTCGGCCAGCGTCGTCGTCTCCTCGGCTACCTGTCCAACGTCGACATCGAGCGCTACCGCGCCCTGATCGTGCGCCTGGGCATCCGCCGCTGACACGCACCGCGCGTCGCTGATCGCATCACGACGAGCCGGACGAGCCGTCACCCTCCGGGGTGGCGGCTCGTCTCGCGTTAAGCGCACCGTCGACCGACCGACACCCGGCGACGCCCGTCCTCCGGGGCCGGCGAGGGGCCGGGTGCTACCATGGTGGGAGTGATCCAGCGGACGCCCAGCGTCACGATGCGATCACGACAGATGGAGCTGGCCGGCAGGAGCTGGTCGTTGGTGGTGGTATTCCGAGTCGCTCGGAGCATTCCCACTGATGGCCAGACATGCGCCCGCCGCCGTCGGCCACCGGCCGGTGAGCGGAACCAGCCGCGCACGTGCACCCGGATCCCGCATCAGGCGGATTCCGACGTGTCGCCTCGCCCGCTCCTCCTCTGTCGCAGGAGGTCCGCATCCACACGGGATGCAGGACGAGCGCCCGACGGGCGTCGCCGAGAGGCGCAACACGAAGGAGAGAGACCTCAATGGAAGGTCCAGAGATCAAGTTCGCCGAGGCAGTCCTCGACAACGGCAAGTACGGGACCCGCACGGTCCGATTCGAGGCCGGCCGCCTCGCGCAGCAGGCGCAGGGCGCGGTCGCCGCGTACCTCGACGAGGACACGATGCTGCTGTCCGCCACCTCGGTGGGCAAGCACCCGAAGGACAACTTCGACTTCTTCCCCCTGACCATCGACGTCGAGGAGCGCAGCTACGCCGCGGGCAAGATCCCCGGCTCGTTCTTCCGCCGCGAGGGCCGCCCCTCCACCGAGGCGATCCTCGTCTGCCGCCTCATCGACCGGCCGCTGCGCCCGTCGTTCATCACGGGCCTCCGCAACGAGGTCCAGGTCGTCATCACCGTCCTCAGCATCGCGCCGGACGAGTTCTACGACAGCCTCGCCATCAACGCGGCGAGCGCCTCGAGCATGCTCTCGGGCATCCCCTTCTCCGGCCCCATCGCGGGTGTGCGCCTCGCGCTCATCGGCGACCAGTGGGTCGCCTTCCCGAAGCACTCGCAGCTCCAGGAGGCCGTCTTCGACATCACCGTCGCCGGCCGTGTCGTCACCGACTCCGAGGGCAACGAGGACGTCGCGATCATGATGGTCGAGGCCGAGGCCACCGAGGGTGCCTGGGACCTCATCCAGGGCGGCGCCACGAAGCCCGACGAGGCCGTCGTCGCGCAGGGCCTCGAGGCCGCGAAGCCGTTCATCCACCAGCTGGTCGCCGCGCAGGCCTCGCTCGCGCAGCAGGCCGCGAAGCCCACGGTCGACTACCCCGTCTTCCTGCCGTACGCGCAGGAGACCTACGACGCGGTCAGCGAGCTCGCGCTCTCCGACCTCGGCGACGTCTACAAGATCGCGGACAAGATCGAGCGCCAGGACGCCGACGACGCGCTCAAGACCCGCACCAAGGAGGCCGTGGCCGCCAAGGTCGAGGCCGGCGAGCTGCCGCAGTCGGCGCTCACCGAGTTCTCGGCGGCGTACAAGTCGGTCACGAAGACGGTCGTCCGAGGCCGGATCCTCCGCGACGGCATCCGCATGGACGGCCGCGGCCTCGCCGACATCCGCCCGCTCGACGCCGAGGTGCAGGTCATCCCGCGCGTCCACGGGTCGGCCATCTTCCAGCGCGGCGAGACCCAGATCCTGGGCGTCACCACGCTGAACATGCTCAAGATGGAGCAGCAGATCGACTCGCTGAGCCCCATCAAGAAGAAGAAGTACCTGCACCACTACAACTTCCCGCCCTACTCCACCGGCGAGACCGGTCGCGTCGGGTCGCCGAAGCGCCGCGAGATCGGGCACGGCTTCCTCGCCGAGCGCGCCATCGTGCCCGTGCTGCCCAGCCGCGAGGAGTTCCCCTACGCGATCCGCCAGGTGTCGGAGGCCCTCGGGTCCAACGGCTCCACGTCGATGGGCTCCGTCTGCGCCTCGACCCTGTCCCTGCTCAACGCGGGCGTGCCGCTGCGCGCGCCGGTCGCCGGCATCGCCATGGGCCTCGTCTCCGACACCGTCGACGGCCAGGTCCGCTACGCGGCCCTCACCGACATCCTCGGTGCGGAGGACGCGCTCGGCGACATGGACTTCAAGGTCGCCGGCACGGCGGAGTTCGTCACGGCCATCCAGCTGGACACGAAGCTCGACGGCATCCCCACGTCGGTCCTCGACGGTGCGCTCAAGCAGGCGAAGGAGGCCCGCACGGCCATCCTCGGCGTGCTGAACCAGGCCATCGACGGCCCCGACGAGATGGCCCCGACCGCGCCCCGCGTGATCTCGGTCAACATCCCCGTCGACAAGATCGGCGAGCTGATCGGCCCGAAGGGCAAGACGATCAACGCCATCCAGGACGAGACCGGCGCCGACATCTCCATCGAGGAGGACGGCACCGTCTACATCGGCGCCGTCGACGGCCCGTCGGCGGAGGCCGCGCGTGCGCAGGTCAACGCCATCGCGAACCCGACGAACCCGGAGGTCGGCGAGTCCTTCCTCGGCACCGTCGTCAAGATCGCGACGTTCGGCGCGTTCGTCTCGCTGCTCCCCGGCAAGGACGGACTGCTGCACATCAGCGAGGTCCGCAAGCTCGCCGGCGGCAAGCGCGTCGAGAACGTCGAGGACGTCCTCGGCGTCGGCCAGAAGATCCTGGTGGAGATCACCAAGATCGACGACCGCGGCAAGCTCTCGCTCGCTCCCGTGATGGAGGAGGCCGCCGATCAGGAGGGCCGCGACGCCGCGAGCCACGGCACGGACCTCCCCGCGGAGGGCTAGGCCCTCTCGCAGTCGCACGAAGCGGATGCCCGTCCCACCTCGGTGGGGCGGGCATCCGTCGTGTGCGGCCTACTTGCCGTCGTTCGGATCCGTCGGGTACGGGACGTCCTCCGCCGGCGGTGCCGAGAGCGACGGCTCCGGGGTCGGATCGGCCGACGGGCTCGGCGCGGGCGTCGGCGCCGGCTCGTCCGTCGTCGTCGGCGTCGGCTCGGGACCGGTCGTGACCTCGGGCGTCGTGGCCGGCGCGCTGCTGGCCGGCACGGGAGCGGGGGGCGCGGAGCCCCCCGGTGACAGCGCGACCACGGCGATCACGACGGCCACGACGACGGCCACGACCGCCAGGGCGAGGATCAGCGCGAGCCGGGAGCGGCGGAGACGGGCATCCTCGCCCGCCCCATCCGTCGGTCGGTCGACGCCGTCCTCGGCCATGGCGTCCCCCTCGTCCTCGCGCCTAGTCCTCGACGGTGATCGCCGTGCCCATGAGCTGGGCGCGCCCGATCACGTGGGGCAGCATCAGGAAGCCGAGGACGGCCGGGGTCGCGCCCTCCGGGACGTCCAGCGACTCGACGTCGAGCGCCGTGACGGTGAAGAAGTAGCGGTGCGTGCCGTGGCCCGCGGGCGGCGTCGCCCCGGCGAACCGCGTCTCGCGCGACTCGTTGTGCATGGTCACGGCGCCCTCGGGGAGCAGGCCCGCGTCCGGGTCGCCGGCGCCGGCGGGCAGCGCGGTCGTGGATGCGGGGATCCCGCGGACCGCCCAGTGCCAGTAGCCGCTCCCCGTCGGGGCGTCGGGGTCGTACGCGGTGAGGACGTAGCTGCGCGTGGCGGCGGGCGCGCCCGTCCAGGTGAGCGCGGGGGAGCGGTCCTCGCCGCCCTGTGCGGCGCCGCGCGCGGACAGGGGCAGCGGTGCGCCGTCGGCGAAGTCGGGGCTGGTGAGGTGGAAGGGGGCGGCATCCGGCAGGCGGTGCAGCGGGTCGTTGGTCACGGGGTTTCCTCTCGGTCGTGCTGACTCCTCAGCCTCGCACGGCGGGCGGGGAAGCGTCCGGGTCCCTGCTCACCGGCGACGTCGGTCCCCCGCGCCCGGCGCACGTCACGGTCGCGGGGCCCCCGAAGAGGGGCTGGGTCCCGACGCGGATGCCTCGTTAGCGTGGTCGATGCGGGCCGGTCCACGTGATCGCCCGCCTCCGGGGGACGCATCGGGGGATGCAGACCGCCGAGGGGTGCCGGGGTCGGGGGATCCACGGCACCCCTTCCGGCGTCGCCGCCGTCGAGGCAGCGTCGAGGCAGAACGGCCCGTCGGCCCATCGGCCCATCGGCCCGTCGGGCCGTCTCGCGGTCGATGTCCCGCGGACGAACCTTCGCGGGTCTGGACCGTTGGTACGCAAACGTTTAGCGCGCTGGGCGGTACGCTCGCCTGTGTGACGTCCTCTCCTCCCACCGCCTCGGACGTCGCTCCCGGCGCGCAGCCCCGCCGGCGTCGCGCCGCATCACCCGCCACCCGCCGTCCGCGTGCGGCCGGGGTCGTGTCGGAGCCCGCCACGGTCGTGGACGCGACCGTGGAGGCGGCAGGCGCCCTGGTCCTCGAGGCCGTCGAGACCGGCCTGCGCCGCGGCGGGAGCATCCCGCAGCCGGCCCTCCGTCGCGTCATCGGCGACACCGACCTCCGGGTCTTCCCGCTGGCGCTCGGCGGCAACGTCTTCGGGTGGACGGCCGGATCCGAGGACACCTCCGCGATCCTCGACCGCTACCAGGAGGCGGGCGGCAACTTCATCGACACCGCCGACTCCTACGCGAGCGGCCGCAGCGAGCACATGATCGGCTCGTGGATGCGCCACCGCCGCAATCGGGACTCCATGGTCGTCGCCACCAAGATCGGCAAGAGCGAGGACTTCCCGGGTCTCGGCGGATCCGGCATCGAGCGCGCCGTCGACGCCAGCCTGTCGCGGCTCGGCACCGACTTCATCGACCTCCTCTACTTCCACTGGGACGACCTCGACGTGCCGCTCGAGGAGAGCCTCGCCGCTGCCGGCCGTCTCATCGCGTCCGGCAAGGTGCGGCATCTCGCGGCATCCAACTACGCGGCCGAGCGGCTGCTGCATGCGCGGATCATGGGCGGGCTGTACGACGCGCCCCGCTTCGTCGCCCTGCAGACGCACTACAACCTCGTCAACCGCGCGCCCTACGAGTCGGAGTACCTCGACGTCGTGCGCGGGCAGCAGCTCGCGGTGATGCCGTACTTCGCGTTGGCGAACGGCTTCCTCGCGGGCAAGTACCGCACGCGGGACTCCGTCCGCGAGGGCGCACGCGGTGCTCGGGCGGCGAAGTACCTCAACCGCCGCGGCCTCCGGGTGCTGACCGCGCTCGACGAGATCGCCGAGCACCACTCGACGAGCGTCGCGACGATCGCGCTGGCGTGGCTCCTCGCGAAGCCGGGTGTCGTCGCGCCGGTCGCGAGCGCGAGCCGGCCGGAGCAGGTCCACGACCTCGTGCAGGCGGCCCACGTCCAGCTCTCGCGGCACGACGTCGCCCGCCTCGACCGCGCGTCGGAGTAGTCGTCCCCACGGCGTCGCGCCCGTGATCGCTCCCGAGATGTGGAGGGGCGCGATAGCGGTCGCGTTCGTGCGGCTACCTTGCGGGGACCCGCGATGCCCGGCGCTCCTGCGCCCGCCTGTCCACGCGGGATCCGTAGCGCCCGGGGGAGACGACCTTGCACGAGCGACCGCGCATTCCGCTGCGACCACGCAACAGGCTGCGACCACCCGGGGGAGCGGCGGCGGCGTCGCTAGCCGTCCTCGCCGCGAGCCTGCTCCTCGCCGGGTGCACCGCAGCATCAGCCCCGGCGCCCCCGCCGGCTCCGGCCCCGTCGCTGACGCAAGAGCAGCAGGACGACGCGGCGTTCCGCGATGTCTTCATGCGGTACGTCGAACTCGACGCGAATACTGATACTGAACAAGATCTAGCCGACCTGCTCACGGGGAACGTCTTGGACCGCGAGAAGTCGGGGTTGGCGGACGAACGGCAGTCTGGGGAGCGCCAGGTAGGCAATGCGACGACGTCGGGCTTCGAAGTGACCGACCGTGGTACGGACCCCGCGGGACTCCAGTACATGACAGCGCAGGCCTGTTTGGACTCAAGCGGTGCCCGTCTTCTGGACCGAGACGGCAAGGACATCACGCCTCAGCGAGACACGCGTCTCTCGCTTCAGCTAAAGGCGGTGAGATCCGAAGATGCGCATTGGCGCATCAGCGACATCGTGCGCAATGAGGACGTGCGCGCATGCGGTTGACAGGACTCGTCTGCCTCTCATTGATCGTCGTCATGGTCGGTGTTCCCGTCTCCGCGGCTCGAGCCTCGACTGAGGACTGCTCCGCTGTGCACGGACTTTTCGGACCGTGCACGGGTGGCGTTATCCGCGGCGATGGCGTGTCGATCCGCGCCCGGGAGGACAAGTCCGCGTCTGCCGATCAGCCTTCAACGCGCCCTGAGAGATCAGAAGGGTCCAGTGACGCGGAGAGGCCGTCCGGGCCGCCGCCCGTGCGGCGGGATCGTCTGGCGGCGGATGCGGATTCGCCGTGCCGGCCGGGCGTGGGTCTGTGCGCGGACGGGCAGCACGCGTTCCTGCCGCCGGCCAAGGCGCCGACGAAGCCCGCGGATCCGGTTCCCGTGGCGACCGTGGTGCCGGGGGTCACCTTGGAGGATGTGGCGCAGTTCGTTCCACGGGATGCGTCGATCCGGTCGCAGCCGAATGGGTGGGCGATCGTGGGGGCGCCGGTCAACCTGTTCACCGACGCGACGCCGCAGGTGGGCGGCGGGACGCTGCTCGGTCGTCCGGCGCAGGTGCGGTTCGTGCCGGTGTCGTTCACGTGGGATCACGGAGACGGCACGTCGACGACGGTGGTGGGTCCGGGTGCGTCGTGGCGGCAGCTGGGTCAGCAGGCCTTCACTCCCACGGACACGAGCCACGTCTATCCGAGCATCGGTGACCGGCAGGTATCGCTGACAATCGGCTACTCGCCCAGCTACCGGTTCGACGGGGGTGCGTGGCAGCAGATCCCGGGCACGCTCCCGGTCCAGGTCGGGCCGGTGACTATCCACGTCCTGCAGGGCTCCACGGTCCTGGTCGGCGGGGCGTGCGGGACGCGGACCGCCGGACCTGGATGCCCGTGACCCACCCGTCGCCCGCCCTCGCTCCCCGGGCTCGCGCAGAGCCCGTGGCGTAGGGTGACGCTGATGTCCCGCGCCGTAGAACTCCCCCTCGACCTCCCCGAGCTCACCGTGCAGTCGTCGGGCGGCGCCCGCGTGCGGCGCTCGGTCCTGCCGTCCGGCGTGCGCATCCTCAGCGAGGACGTGCCCGGCAGCCGCAGCGCCACGATCGGAATGTGGGTCGCCGTCGGATCCCGCGACGAGCAGCCGGGCGACCTCGGGTCCACCCACTTCCTCGAGCACCTGCTCTTCAAGGGCACCCCGTCGCGCACGGCCCTCGACATCGCCGTGTCCTTCGACGCGGTCGGCGGCGAGCACAACGCCGTCACGGCCAAGGAGTACACCTGCTACTACGCCAAGGTGCAGGATCGCGACCTCGGCATGGCGGTCGACGTGCTGGCCGACATGGTCACCTCGAGCCTCATCGACGCGGACGAGTTCGAGACCGAGCGCGGGGTCATCCTCGAGGAGCTCGCCATGGCGGACGACGACCCGGGGGACGTCGTGAGCGAGCGCTTCTTCGAGGCCGTACTCGGGGATCACCCGCTCGGCCGCCCCATCGGCGGCAGCCCGGAGGACATCGAGGCCGCCGAGCGCGACGCCGTCGTCGCGCACTACCGCCGCAACTACCGCCCGCAGGACCTGGTCATCACGGCGGCGGGCTCCGTGGACCACGACGAGCTCGTCGCCCGGGTCACCGCCGGCCTCGAGCGCGCGGGCTGGGACCTCTCCGTCCCGGCGGCGCCTGTCGCACGCCGCACGGGCGCCACCCCGGTCATCACGCGCGGCAGCGACCTCGTCGTCGTCGACCGTCCCATCGAGCAGACCAACATCCTGCTCGGCGTCCCCGGCCTCGCGGCGTCCGACGACCGTCGGCCCGCCCTCGCCATGCTCAACTCGGTGCTCGGCGGCGGCATGTCGTCGCGTCTGTTCCAGGAGGTGCGCGAGAAGCGCGGCCTGGCGTACTCCGTCTACTCGTTCGGCGCCTCCTACTCGGACGCGGGCGTCTTCGGCCTCTACGCCGGATGCACGGCCGCCAAGACCGAGCAGGTCTCGCGTCTCATGGTCGACGAGTTCCAGAAGCTCGCCGACGAGCACGTGACCGACGAGGAGCTGACCCGCGCCTTCGGCCAGCTCTCCGGTCAGTCCGCGCTCGCGCTCGAGGACTCGGACACGCGCATGTCGCGGCTCGGCCGGTCGGAGATCACGACCGGCGAGTACGTCGACCTCGACGAGACGCTCTCCCGCCTGTCCCGCGTCACCGCCGAGGACGTCCGCGCCCTCGCGGCCGACCTGGTCTCCCGTCCGCTCTCGATCGCCGCAGTCGGCACCGTCGGCGCCGACGCGTTCGCCCCGCTGCTCGAGACCCGCTCGCTCCTCTAGGAGGAACCGTGTCCCACTACATCTACCTCGTGCGTCACGGCGAGCAGCAGGATGCCGAGCACGGCCTGCCGGACGGACCGCTGTCCGGCCGCGGCAAGCGCCAGGCCCACTGCATCGCCGACCGGCTGAGCGGCGTGCCGTTCACCTCCGTGCGCCACTCGCCGCTGGCCCGCGCGGAGGAGACGGCGGCGATCATGGCGGAGCGCATGCCCGCGATGGAGCCGGAGCCGTCGTCGCTCCTGTTCGACTGCATCCCGTCGGGGCCCGTGCCGGACATGCCGCATGCGTTCGAGTCGTTCTTCGGCGGGATCACCGAGGAGGAGATCGACGCCGGCCGGGCCCAGATGGCCGACGCGGTCAGCGAGTTCCTCGCTCCCGCGCGCGGCGACCGGCACGACCTGCTCATCACCCACAACTTCGTCATCGCGTGGTTCGTGCGGCACGTGTTCGATGCGCCGGAGTGGCGGTGGATGGGCATCAACCAGGCCAACTGCGGCCTCACCATCATCCGCGTGCGCTCCGCCAAGCCGCCGGTCCTCGTGGTGCACAACGACCTCGGGCACCTCCCGGTCGAGCTGCGCACCGGCCTGCCGGAGCAGCAGCCCTACTAGCCGCCCGTCCGCGCGGCCGGCCAGCGTCGCCGTGGAGCGCGCCGGTACGCTGGGCGGATGACAACCACGGTCGCCGTCGTCGGCGCAACGGGACGCATGGGCCAGCTGATCACGCAGATCGTCGAGTCGAGCAGCGAGTTCGAGCTCGTCGCCAGCCTCGACTCCAAGGACGAGCTGTCGGACATGCTGGGCGCCGACATCGCGGTCGACGTGACGCTCCCGGCGGTCAGCCAGGGTGTCGTCGAGTACGCGGTGGCGCACGGCATGAACGTGCTCGTGGGCACGAGCGGCTGGACGGGCGAGCGGATCACGGAGCTCGAGCGGCGGATCACCGGCAACCTCGCCGTGGGCGTCGTCATCATCCCGAACTTCTCCGTCGGCAGCGTCCTCGCCACCTCGTTCGCGCAGATGGCGGCGCGCTTCTACGACTCCATCGAGATCGTCGAGGCGCACGGGGCGTCGAAGATCGACTCGCCCTCGGGCACGGCCGTCCGCACGGCGGAGCTCATGTCGCAGGCGCGCGGCAGCCGGGGTCCGGTGCAGGCGCCGCACACGGACCAGCGGGCGCGCGGCCAGCAGGTGGCGAGCATCCCCGTGCACAGCCTCCGGATGCAGGGCGTCGTGGCCAAGCAGGACGTCGTCTTCGGCGGCAACGGCGAGGTGCTCACCATCAGCCACGACACGCTGGCGCCGAGCGCCTACGAGGCCGGGATCCTGCTCGCCCTCCGCGCCGCCCGTACCGCGCGCGGCGTCGTCGTCGGGCTCGACCGCCTCATCGACCTCGACGGCTCGCGCGAGCGAGCCGCGCAGGCGACCGGTGCGGCGTCGGGTCCCGTGGACGACGGCGGGCCGAGCGGCCAGGCCGCCACCGTCACGAGCGCCTGATGGGGACGCGCATCGGCGTCGCCGTCATGGCGGTGCTCATGGTGCTCTACCTGGCGCTGGCCGGCCAGATCGCCGTCCTGCTCCTGATCTCGGGCGAGCCCGTCGGCGTCGTGTTCGGGCTCGCGCTCCTGGTCCTCCCACTGCTCGGCGTGTGGGCGCTCGTGCGCGAGCTGTCCTTCGGCATCCGCAGCGCGCGCCTGGTGCGGATCCTCGACGGGGAGGGCGGACTCCCCGTCGCCGACCTGCCGACACGTGCGAGCGGCCGCCCCATCCGGGATGCAGCCGACGAGGCCTTCCCCGCGTACCAGGCCGAGGTGGAGCAGGATCCCGCCAGCTGGCGCGCGTGGTTCCGGCTCGGCCTCGCGTACGACGCGAGCGGCGACCGGCGCCGGGCACGCGGGGCCATCCGCCGCGCGATCGCGCTGCAGGGCGCCGAGCCCTCCGCCTGAGCGACCTGCGACGCGGTGCGCGCCGCCCGGCAGCTGGGCTCAGCCCTTCGCGAGCAGACGGTCGATGGCGAGCTCGACCGTGGGGTCACGGAAGGCGAACCCGTCGGCGAGCAGCTTGTCGGGGCGCGCGGGCTGGCTGGAGAGCAGCAGCTCCTGCCCGGCCTCCTGCAGCGCGAGACGGATGAGGAACTCGGGCGCGGGCACCAGGTAGGGCCGGTGCATGCGCTCGGCCAGGTGCCGCATCAGCCGGTCGGCCATCACGGGCTCGGGGCCGGTGAGGTTCACGGGGCCGGAGATCGACGACGTCAGCAGGTGCACGATCGCGGCGGCCTCGTCGCGGAGCGAGATCCACGGCCACACCTGGCCGCCGGTGCCCAGCTTCCCGGCGAGCCCGAGGTTGGTGAGGAGGCGCAGCGGCGCGAGGGCGCCGGCCTGCGCGAGCACCAGCCCGGTGCGCAGGGTCGCGACGCGCACGTCGGCGGACGCCTGGAACGCCTCGGCTTCCCACGCCTCCACGACCTCGGCGAGGAAGCCCTTCCCGCGCGGCGAGTCCTCGGTGAGGCGCTCGGCGGGGCGGTCTCCGTAGAAGCCCACGGCGGATCCGTTCAGCAGCACCCGCGGCGGATTCGACGCGGACGCGATCGCGCCGACGATGGTGCGCGTGGCCTGCACACGCGAGGAGCGGATCTCCTCCTGGTACGGCTTCGTCCACGGCAGCCGGCTGATCGAGGCGCCCGACAGGTTGACCACGGCGTCGACGCCGTCGAGCACCGCGGGATCCAGCCGGCCCTGGGCGGGCTGCCACTCGTGCTCGTCGGGCGACGACGGCGCGCGCCGCACGAGCGTCTGCACGCGGTGCCCGGCGGCGTGCAGCTGCGCCTGCAGCTCGGTGCCGATCGTGCCCCCTGCCCCCGAGACGAGGACGGTGAGCGGGGTGGCGGATGCGGTGCTGTCGGACATGGTCGAGCCCTTCGTCGGTGCCCCTCACCCTAGGACGCGGTCCCGCACGTCGACCGGGAGGAGGCGCACGCCGGTCGGTCGCGAGCGGTCGCGTACAGTGACGGTCGTGCCCCACGACGACATCGCCTTCCGCTCCGACATGACCGTGGAGCTCGTCCGCTCGAGCGCCCACGACTCCGACGTGATCTTCGCCGCGCGCGTCTCCACCGCCGGCGAGAAGACCCTCGAGCGCGCGCTCGACGAGCCCGACGGCCAGGACCGCGCCCTCGAGGGCGACGTCGACACGGAGGCGGAGGAGAAGCGGGTCAAGCGCGACCGCGGCCTCATCAACTACCTCATGCGCGACCGCCACGGCTCGCCCTTCGAGCACAACTCGATGACGTTCTACGTGCAGGCGCCGATCTTCGTCTTCCGCGAGTTCATGCGCCATCGCATGGCCTCCTACAACGAGGAGTCGGGCCGCTACAAGGAGCTCGACGCGGTCTTCTACGTGCCCGGCCCCGAGCGCAACCTGGTCCAGGTCGGCAAGCCCGGCGCCTACGAGTTCCACGCGGGCACCCCCGAGCAGACCGCCCTCGTGCAGGAGGAGACCCGTCGCACCTCCGCCGAGGCGTACGCCTCCTACCAGCGGATGCTCGAGCAGGGCGTGGCGCGCGAGGTCGCCCGCATCGTCCTCCCGCTCAACATCTACTCGTCCATGTACGTCACGCTCAACGCGCGCGCGCTCATGAACTTCCTGTCGCTGCGCACCAAGCACGAGGACTCGACCTTCCCGAGCTTCCCGCAGCGCGAGATCGAGATGTGCGCCGAGAAGATGGAGGCCGAGTTCGAGCGGCTCATGCCCCTGACGCACGCGGCCTTCCAGAAGAACGGCCGCGTCGCGCCGTAACGGCACCGGGCTCGGGCGTCCGTCGCCCGATACGATGGAGCGCGTGTCCACAGAGAACCCGTTCGGCCAGGTCCTGGTGGCGCTCGTCACCCCGTTCACCGCCGACGGCGAGGTCGACTGGGCGGGCGTCGAGAAGCACATGGACGACGTCATCGTCGCGGGTGCCGATGGCATCGTCGTCACGGGCACCACGGGCGAGACCAGCACGCTGACCGACCCGGAGAAGATCCGGCTCGTCGAGGTCGGCCGGTCCGTGAGCGCCGGTCGGGCGAAGATCATCACGGGCGGCGGATCCAACGAGACCGCCCACGCCATGCAGCTCGCCCGCCAGAGCGAGAAGGCCGGCGCCGACGGCAACATGATCGTCACGCCGTACTACAACAAGCCCACGCAGGCCGGCGTCCTCACGCACTTCCGGATGATCGCGGACGCGACCGACCTGCCGGTCATCCTCTACGACATCCCCGGCCGCACGGGCATCCCGATCCAGTACGAGACGATCCTGCGCGCCGCGAAGCACCCGAACATCCTCGCGGTGAAGGACGCCAAGGGCGACCTCGCGCAGGCCAGCCGCGTGCTGAACCAGACCGGCCTCATGTACTTCGCGGGCGACGACGCCAACGCGCTCCCCACTCTCGCCATCGGCGGCACGGGCCTCATCGGCGTCACCGCGAACATCACCGCGACGCCGTACCGCACCATGGTCGACGCCGTGAACGCGGGCGACCTCGCCGCCGCGACGCACGCGCACCAGCAGCTCGAGCCGCTCGTCCGCGCCGTGATGACCCACGTGCCCGGCACGGTCGCGGCGAAGTACATCCTCCACGGCCTCGGCCGCATCGGCAGCCCCCGCGTCCGCCTGCCCCTCGTGGGCCCGGAGGAGTGGGAGGCCGCGCAGATCGAGGACGAGATCGACCTCGTCCGCGACGTGCCCGGCGTCGACTTCCGCAACTTCCGCCCCGACCGCAACGCCGCCGCGGGCGGAGCCCTGCCGCAGGTCGCCGGCACCACGCGCTGACGCGCGCCCCGAGCACCCACCGTCGGCCCGCGGGCCGCACCGTCACCAGAGGAGTCCCATGCCCCAGGGCGTCTACGATCCGCCGGAGCTCAAGCCCGGCACCCTGCGCATCACGCCCATCGGCGGCCTCGGCGAGATCGGCCGGAACATGACCACGTTCGAGATCGACGGCAGGATCCTCGTCGTCGACTGCGGCGTGCTCTTCCCCGAGGAGCACCAGCCGGGCGTCGACCTGATCCTCCCCGACTTCTCCTCCATCGCGGACCGGCTCGACGACGTCGTCGGCATCGTCCTCACGCACGGCCACGAGGACCACATCGGCGCGGTCCCGTACCTCCTCAAGCTCAAGCAGGACATCCCGCTGATCGGCTCCGGCCTCACGCTCGCCCTCATCGAGGCGAAGCTCAAGGAGCACCGGATCACGCCGTACACGTTCCAGGTGAAGGAGGGCGACCGCGAGCGCCTCGGGCCGTTCGAGCTCGAGTTCGTGGCGGTCAACCACTCCATCCCGGACGCGCTGGCCGTCGCCATCACGACCGAGGCGGGCCGCGTGCTGCACACCGGCGACTTCAAGATGGACCAGCTGCCGCTCGACGACCGGATCACCGACCTCCGCGCGTTCGCCCGCCTCGGCGAGGCCGGCATCGACCTCTTCATGTCCGACAGCACGAACGCCGACGTCCCGGGCTTCACGCCCACCGAGCGCTCCATCGGCCCGGTGCTCGAGGCCGTCATCTCGAAGGCGCCCCGCCGCGTCATCGTGGCGAGCTTCTCGAGCCACGTGCACCGCGTGCAGCAGGTGCTCGACGCCGCGCACGCGAACGGCCGCCGCGTCGCGTTCATCGGCCGGTCGATGATCCGCAACATGACCATCGCGGCCGATCTCGGCTACCTCCGCGTGCCGGAGGGCGTCCTCATCGACTCCAAGAGGGCCGTCGACCTGCCCGACGACCGGATCGTCTACATGAGCACGGGGTCGCAGGGCGAGCCGATGGCCGTGCTCAGCCGCATGGTCAACCAGGAGCACCAGATCGAGATCGGCCAGGACGACACCGTCATCCTCGCGTCGAGCCTCATCCCCGGCAACGAGAACGCCGTGTACCGGATCATCAACGGGCTCACGAAGCTCGGCGCGAACGTGGTGCACAAGGCCAACGCGAAGGTCCACGTCTCGGGCCACGCGGCCGCGGGCGAGCTGCTGTACTGCTACAACATCCTCAAGCCGCGGAACGTGCTGCCGGTGCACGGCGAGTACCGCCACCTGGTCGCGAACCAGCAGCTGGCGATCCAGACCGGCGTGCCCGAGCGCAACACCTTCCTCGCGGAGGACGGCACCGTGCTCGACATGAAGGACGGGCACGTGCGCGTCACCGGCCAGCTCGACATCGGCTACGTCTACGTGGACGGTTCCACCGTGGGCGCGATCACCGACGCCGACCTCAAGGACCGCCGCATCCTGTCCGAGGAGGGCTTCGTCACGATCTTCGCGGTCATCGAGCCGCAGACCGGCAAGGTCATCGTGGGCCCCGAGATCGAGGCGCGGGGCTTCGCCGAGGACCCGAAGGTCTTCGACAGCGTCAAGCCGCTCGTCGTCCGGGCGCTCGCGGAGGCCGCGGCCAACGGCACGCGCGACACCCACGCGTACTCGCAGGTCGTGCGCCGCACGGTCGGGCGCTGGGTCAACTCCTCGCACCGCCGGCGTCCGATGATCATCCCGGTGGTCATCGAGGCGTAGCCCCGCCCGACGTACGAGGCCGGTCCTCCGCGCGGCCCCCTGTCGGGGGTGCGCATGTCATCCGCGCGGACGACCCGCCGCGCCGGGCCCCGCCCCTAGCGTCGGAGGCGACCGGACGGGCCGCTGGGGACCGCCGGGGAAGGAGCGGCCGTGGGCATCTGGCGGAGATGGATCCTCCCGATCACGAGGCTCGTGGTCCTGGCCGCCATCGCGGTGGCCCTCGTGCGGATGGCGTTCTTCGGGACGACGGCCGAGGAGGCCTCCGAGGTGCCGACCGGCTCAGTCGTCGTGTCGCAGGTGCCGGCGTCCATCGCGACGGTGGTCAACGACGTGACGGTGAAGGGCAGCATCCAGCCGGATCCTGACGTGACCGTGAAGGCGACGCTGCAGGGGAAGGTCTCCAAGCTCGTCGCCGGACAGGGCGCCACGCTCGCGGCCGGCGACCCGATCCTCGTCATCCGCCAGGAGACGCCGGTGGATCCGGTGGTCGCCGCGGACGGCACGGTCACCCAGCCGAAGCCGAAGGTGGTCACGGAGACGGTCACGGCGTCCGCCGCCGGATCCCTCGCGGAGCTCGGCGTGCTCGTCGGCCAGGAGGTCGCCGTGGGCGACGCGGTCGGCCGGATCGCGCCGCCCACCTTCCGCGCGACCGCCCCGCTCACCGCGGAGGAGCAGTACCGGCTCGTCACGCAGCCGTCGTCCGCGAAGGTCGCCATCGCCTCGGGCCCGGCGCCGTTCGAGTGCGGGGAGCTGCGGATCGGCCAGCAGGCCGCGGCGAGCGGTTCCGGCGCCACCGGCGCGGCGGGCGACGGCGGGTCCGCCGGGTCGGACGGAGCGGCGGAGTCCGCATCCACGGGCGCCACCGTCTCCTGCGCCGTGCCCGCAGGGACGCGCGTCTTCCCCGGCCTCGCGGCCGAGATCACGATCCCCGCGGGCGAGGCGCCGGACGTGCTGACGCTCCCGACGACCGCCGTGGAGGGCCTCGCCGACACGGGCAACGTCTGGCTCGCGTCGGACGGCGGCGAGCCGGAGGAGCGCGCGGTCGGCCTCGGCATCAGCGACGGGAAGGTCGTGCAGATCACCTCGGGCCTCGCGGAGGGCGACATGGTGCTCGAGTTCGTGCCGGGCGCGCCCGCTCCCGAGGAGGAGGCCGTGACGATGCCGGGCGGGTACGGCGGATGAGCCTCATCCGCCTGGAGCAGGTGACCCGCACGGTCGAGCGTCCGGACGACGAGCCGCTCACGATCCTGCACGGCGTGGACCTCGACGTCTCGGTCGGCGACCACGTCTCGATCGTGGGCCGCTCCGGATCCGGCAAGTCGACGCTGCTGAACATCCTCGGCCTGCTCGACACCCCCACCACCGGCGAGGTGCACCTCGACGACGTGCCGATGGCGCGCGTGTCCGGGTCCCGGCGCGACCGAGCCCGGGGTGGCGACATCGGCTTCATCTTCCAGCAGTTCAACCTGCTCCAGGGCCGCACGGCGCGCGAGAACGTGATGACGCCGCTGCTGTACTCGACCGGCCGCACGTTCTGGCGGCGCGCATCGATCGCGGCGGACATGCTCGAGCGCGTGGGCCTCGGCCACCGGATCGACTCCATGCCGGAGACGCTGTCCGGCGGGGAGCAGCAGCGCGTCGCGATCGCCCGAGCCTTGGTGCGCTCGCCGCGGCTGATCCTCGCGGACGAGCCGACGGGCGCCCTCGACATCGAGACCGGTGCCACCGTGATGACCCTGCTCGCCGAGGTCGCGCACGCGTCGGGCGCGGCGCTGGTCACGATCACGCACGACCCGACCGTCGCCGCGCGCGCGGACCGGCACCACCGTCTCGAGGCGGGCGTGCTCGCGCCGGCCGAGGCGCTCACCCGCGGGGTCCTCGCGTGAGCGGCGGGCTCTCCCGCGCGGCCACGGGCCTCGTCGGCGCGGTCGTCGAGGCGTGGGCGGAGCTGCGGATCCACCGCACGCGGGTCCTCCTCTCCCTGATCGGCGTCGCGGTCGCGGTCACCGCCCTCACCTCCGTCGTCGGCCTCGGCGGCGTGGTGCAGCAGGCGCAGACCGAGCAGATGGAGCGGCAGTCGGGGCGTCCCGCGTCGCTGTCGGTGTCGATGTACTCCGAGACGGGCGCGGGGATGGCGTACGCCGACCAGCGCGCGCTCCTCGCGGAGGTCGCCGACCGGTACGGCATCACGTGGTCGACCGTCATCGGCTCCGCACCGTTCCCGGTCGAGCTGCCCGGCGGCACCGTGGAGGTCTACGCGACCGTGGTGGATCCCGACTACGGCGAGATGCGCCGCGTCGACGTGATCGAGGGCCGCTGGTTCGACGATCGCGACGCGGAGCTCCTCGCGCCCACCCTCGTCGTGAACCGGGCGTTCCTCGCCCGGCTCGGCGCGTCCGACGTCGCCGCCCACCCCACGGTCGTGCTGCAGGGGGAGCAGGGCGAGCAGACGGGCGTCGTCGTGGGCGTGGTGCCGGACCTCTACTCGGGGGAGGATCCGTCGATGATCGTGCTGTCCTCCACCGCCGAGCGGCTCCTCGGACCGGAGGCGCTCGCCGCGATGCAGCCGCAGATGGAGCTGTGGGTGCCGGAGGCGGAGGCCGATGGGCTCTCCGCCGCCATCCAGTCCGACATCGCGGCCTCGGCGCCTGAGGGCGTGCAGGCGGGTGTCGGCCGTGCCGACTACGGCACCTATGACTACGACCCGCTGCTCGCGCTGAAGATCCTCGTCGGGGGAGTGGCGGGACTCGTCCTCCTCCTGGGCGCCCTCGGCCTCGTGAACATCTCGCTCGTGACCGTGAAGCAGCGGATCCGCGAGATAGGCGTCCGGCGCAGCTTCGGCGCCAGCGCGGGCCGCGTGTTCTTCGCGGTGATGATGGAGAGCGTCGTCGCGACGGTGGCCGCGGGTGTCGTGGGGGTCATGGCCGCGGTCGCGATCGTGAAGAACCCGTGGATCCTGTCGTTCGTCGCCTCGGGCGTCACTGAGTTCCCGCCGTTCCCGCTCTCGGCGGCGCTCCTCGGGCTCGGCGCGTCGCTCGCCGTCGGCGCGATCGCGGGTCTGCTGCCCGCCCTGGTGGCCGTCCGCGTGTCCGTCATCGACGCGATCCGGTACTGATGTCCCCGCCGGGCGGTGAGGGTCGCGCCCGGCCCGGCGGACCGCCCGCGACGGCGGTGCGGGATAACGTGGGTCGCATGGCTACGAGCACCAGGTCGACCAGCCGCGCCGGTAAGACCTCCTCGGGCGCGCCGCGCGCCACGCCCCCGCGCAAGGGGCGTGCCGCCGAGACGAAGCAGCAGACCGTCGCCTACCCCGTCCAGGGCGAGCGGCGCGGCCCGCTCGTCGCCGCGTGGATGGGCCTCGCGCACGCCACCGGCGCGCTGTTCCGAGCCCTCGGACCCGAGAAGCTCGCGAAGGAGGAGCGCCGCGACGGCATCCCCTTCCTCCTCGTGGTGCTCGCGATCGCGGGCGTCGTCGTCGAGTGGTTCAACCCGCTGAACGACGTGGCCATGGCCTTCGACGCGTACACGTTCGGCGGGCTGTTCGGCCGCGTCGCGTTCGCGCTGCCCATCGTGATGGTGCTGCTCGCGCTCTGGCTCTTCCGGCACCCGTCCTCGGTGAGCGACAACGGGCGCATCGGCGTGGGCGTCTCGCTCTTCCTCGTCTCCATCGCCGCGCTCTGCCACATCTTCAACGGGGCGCCGGATCCGCGGGACGGCATGCTCGCGCTGGCCCGCGCCGGCGGCGTCCTCGGCTGGGTGCTCGCGGCGCCCCTGTCCCTGCTCATCACGCCGATCGGCGCGGGCATCGTGGCCGGGATCCTGCTGGTGCTCTCCCTCTTCATCATCACGCGCACGCCGCCGAACCGCGTCGGCATGCGGCTCCGCGAGCTGTACTCGTACCTCTTCGGCGCCCCGCCCGTGGACGAGGAGCAGCGCGCCGCCGACCGCGCGGCCCGCAAGGCGCAGGCGACCGAGCAGGTCGAGCTCGACGGGCTGGACGACGAGGGCCCCGTCGACACCGACAGCCTCCCGTGGTGGCGCCGCAACCGCAGCCAGCGCGAGGACGCGCCCGCCTTCGACAGCCCCGTCCTCGCGCCGCACGCGGGATCCGACGACGAGCCCGCCCGCGCGGCCGCGGAGGCCCCCACGACCGTCATCGACCGCACGGTGGACCCCGACGCCTCCCGCCCCGAGCCCGGCTCCTTCGCGGGCGACGACGCCGCGACCCGCCGCATCGACCTCGACGCCCCCGTCGACGCAACCGCGACCGCGATCCTCCCCTCCGTCCCCGTGCACCCCACCGGCATCCGCGACGACGACGAGCCCGCCGTCCTCCCCGGCTTCGAGGACGACGGCTCCGACGCGGCCGTCGTCACGGGGGAGTCGGACACCCCGCAGGCGCCCTACCGCCTCCCCGCCGCGAGCACGCTGTCGCCCGGGACGCCGGCGAAGTCCCGCTCGTCGGTCAACGACGAGGTGGTGCGCGCGCTCACCGAGGTGCTCACCAACTTCCAGGTCGACGCCACCGTCACGGGCTTCTCGCGCGGCCCGACCGTCACCCGCTACGAGCTCGAGCTCGCGCCCGGTGTGAAGGTGGAGCGCGTCACGGCGCTCGCGAAGAACATCAGCTACGCGGTCGCCTCCAACGAGGTCCGCATCCTCTCGCCCATCCCGGGCCGCAGCGCCATCGGCGTGGAGATCCCGAACACCGACCGCGAGATCGTCTCCCTCGGCGACGTGCTCCGGTCGTCGGCCGCGACGAACAGCGCGCACCCGATGACCATCGGCGTCGGCAAGGACGTCGAGGGCGGCTACGTCATCGCGAACCTCGCCAAGATGCCCCACCTCCTGGTGGCGGGATCCACGGGCTCGGGCAAGTCGAGCTTCGTCAACTCGATGATCACCTCGCTCCTCATGCGCGCGAAGCCGAGCGACGTGCGCATGGTGCTCATCGACCCCAAGCGCGTGGAGCTCACCATCTACGCGGGCGTGCCGCACCTCATCACGCCCATCATCACCAACCCGAAGAAGGCGGCCGAGGCGCTGCAGTGGGTGGTGAAGGAGATGGACATGAGGTACGACGACCTCGCCAGCTTCGGCTTCCGCCACATCGACGACTTCAACAAGGCCGTCACGAGCGGGTCCATCGTGCTCCCCGAGGGCAGCGAGCGGACGCTGCGCACGTACCCCTACCTCCTCGTGGTGGTCGACGAGCTCGCCGACCTCATGATGGTCGCGCCGCGCGACGTGGAGGACTCGATCGTCCGCATCACGCAGCTCGCGCGCGCGGCCGGCATCCACCTGGTGCTCGCCACGCAGCGCCCGTCCGTCGACGTCGTCACCGGCCTCATCAAGGCCAACGTGCCGTCGCGCCTCGCGTTCGCGGTGTCGAGCATGACGGACTCCCGCGTCATCCTCGACCAGCCGGGCGCCGACAAGCTCATCGGCCAGGGCGACGGCCTCTTCCTCCCCATGGGCGCCAACAAGGCCGTCCGCGTGCAGGGCGCGTGGGTCCAGGAGGCCGAGATCGCCAAGGTGGTCGAGCACGTGACGCGCCAGGCCCGCCCCGAGTACCGGCAGGACGTCGCCGTCGCGGCCGAGAAGAAGGAGATCGACGCGGACATCGGCGACGACCTCGAGGTGCTCCTCGCGGCCGCCGAGCTCGTGGTCAGCACGCAGTTCGGATCCACGTCCATGCTGCAGCGGAAGCTGCGCGTCGGGTTCGCGAAGGCCGGCCGCCTCATGGACCTCCTCGAGGCGCGGGAGATCGTCGGCCCGTCCGAGGGATCCAAGGCACGCGACGTGCTCGTCTCGGCGGAGCAGCTGCCCGGCGTCCTGGCTACGCTGCGCGGCGAGACGCCGGCCGCCTCGGCTCCGGCTGCCCCGGCAGCTGCGCCGCCCGTCGTGGACGCGGACGAGGCGGACCGCTACCCGTCGGATCCGCTGCACAAGGACCTGGACGCGTACGAGCAGGTGGAGGCCGAGGGCGACGACGACGCCTGGGGCCTGACGGGCAGGGACTGACGATGGCCGAGCGGAGCGCGTCCGGCGCGGCCGGCACCGGGGCACCGCGCGTCTGGCGGGCGGGCGACTCCCCGGCGAGCCCGTGGAACGTCGCCAACGTCCTCACGATCGTGCGGATCCTGCTCGCCCCCGTCTTCGTCGTCCTCCTCGTCGCGGACGACGGCGACGACGGCGCGCTCCGCTACGCAGCCGCGGCGCTGTTCATCGTGGCGATCGCGACCGACGGCATCGACGGGCACATCGCCCGCAGCCGCAACCTGGTGACCGACCTCGGCAAGCTCCTCGACCCCATCGCCGACAAGGTGCTCACGGGCGCCGCGCTCGTGATGCTCTCCGTGCTCGGCGAGCTGCCGTGGTGGGTCACCATCGTGATCCTCGTGCGCGAGCTCGGCATCACGGCGTACCGCTTCGCGGTCCTGCGCGACCGCGTCGTGGCCGCCTCCCGCGGGGGCAAGCTCAAGACCGTGGCGCAGGCCGTCGCGATCAGCGTCGCGCTGCTCCCGCTGTGGGACGTGGTGGGGGACGGGATGCACGTCGTCAACACGGTGCTCATGTCGATCGCCTTCGTCCTCACGGTCCTCTCCGGCCTCGACTACATGCGCCAGGCCCTGCGGGCGGAGCGCGCCTCGTGAGCGCCGCCGCCGACGTCCCCGACGACGTGACCGACGAGCAGCTGGCCGAGCGCGTGATCGTCGCCCTCGTCGCGAGCGGCCGCCGCATAGCCGTGGCCGAGTCGCTCACCGGCGGCCTGCTGACGGCGGTCCTCGTGGGCGTCCCCGGCGCGTCACGCGCCCTCCTCGGCGGCATCGTCTCCTACGACACGGCCCTCAAGCGCACGATCCTCGGCGTCGAGTCCTCGATCCTCGCGGTGCACGGCGCGGTCCACCCGGACGTCGCCCGGCAGATGGCCAGGGGCGTGCGCCAGGCGTGCGCCATCGACGGTCGCCCCGCGGACATCGGCGTCTCCACGACGGGCGCCGCGGGCCCGGACCCCCAGGACGGCCAGAAGCCGGGCACGGCCTTCGTCGGCCTGTCCATCGACGGCGACTCCCGCGCCATCGCCCTGCACCTCGACGGGGACCGCCAGGCGGTCCGCGCCGGGGTCGTGCACGAGGCCCTCGTGGCGCTCGTCGAGGCCCTGGATCCCGCCGGGAACATCTGATGCGGATCCCGCGTTGTCGTAATCACGTTCACAAGCAATGCCCAGTGCCCCTGCTTAGCCTGAGTCCTCGGCCAGATGCTCACCCATCAGCCCCGGACCTCCGGTTCGATCAGGCACCAGGCGCAACGAGGAGGCTCCCGTGGTTCTAGTCCGTCAGGAGATCGGCGACGTCCTTCGGGACTTCCGCCTGCAGAAGGGGCGCACGCTCCGTCAGGTCGCCAGCAAGGCCAGCGTCGCGCTCGGCTACCTCAGCGAGGTCGAGCGGGGCCAGAAGGAGGCCTCGAGCGAGATCCTCGCGTCCGTCGCGGAGGCCCTCGACACCCCCATCTCCGTCATCATGCGCGAGGTCGGCGACCGCCTCGCCGTCATCGAGGGCCTCAACCCCATCCCCGACACCATCCCGGACGACCTCGTCGCCGGCTTCGACAGCGACCTCGTCGCGCGCTGATCCCCTCCGCACGGCCTCCCGCCCCGCCCGTCCTCGCGACGGGCGGGGCGTCGTCGTCCAGGCGGCAGCGGGTAGCGTGGCCGCCATGCGACTGAGCGAGTTCCAGCGGGCCGTCTCCGACGAGTTCGGCGCCGGCTACGGGCCGGTGCTCGTCGCGGACCTCGTGCTCGGCGAGCTCGGCGGCCGCACGTCCGCGCAGGCGCTGAAGGACGGCACGCCGGCCCGCGAGGTCTGGCTCGCCCTGTGCCGTGCGCAGGACGTGCCGCGCTCGCGCTGGAACGGCGCCGGGGTCCCCGAGCCGCGCATCTGACGCCGCCCGCTCGAGGCGCGCTCGGATCCGGGCACGACACGCGGCGCGCCGTTCGAATATCCCTTCGAACGCGCGTAGTCTCCCCACAGGAGCGATTCGAAGCGCGGACTGCACAGGTCCGGCCCCGCCGGCAGCGATGTCGGCGCCGCCGCATAACGTGCACCTCGCGGAGATCACCCGTCGCCTTGTCGGCACCGGACCCCGCGGCCAGCGGGAGCGGAGCGACAGCCTGCAGGCAACCCACCTTCGACACGAGGAGCACCCCATGGCATCATCGGCAGACCGCGAGAAGTCCCTCGAGACCGCTCTCGCCCAGATCGACCGGCAGTTCGGCAAGGGCTCGGTCATGCGACTGGGCAGCGACGAGCGCGCGCCCGTCGCCGTCATCCCCACCGGCTCCGTCGCGTTGGACGTGGCCCTCGGCATCGGCGGGCTCCCGCGCGGCCGCATCGTCGAGATCTACGGCCCGGAGTCTTCGGGAAAGACCACGCTGACGCTGCACGCCATCGCCAACGCGCAGCGCGCCGGCGGCATCGCGGCGTTCATCGACGCGGAGCACGCGCTCGACCCCGAGTACGCCAAGAAGCTCGGCGTCGACATCGACGCCCTCCTCGTGTCCCAGCCGGACACGGGTGAGCAGGCCCTCGAGATCGCCGACATGCTCGTGCGCTCCGGGTCCATCGACCTCGTCGTCATCGACTCCGTCGCGGCGCTCGTGCCGCGTGCCGAGATCGAGGGCGAGATGGGCGACTCCCACGTCGGCCTCCAGGCGCGGCTCATGTCGCAGGCGCTCCGCAAGCTCACCGGTGGGCTCAACCAGACGCAGACCACGATGATCTTCATCAACCAGCTGCGCGAGAAGATCGGCGTGTTCTTCGGCAGCCCGGAGACCACCGCGGGTGGCAAGGCGCTGAAGTTCTACGCCTCGGTCCGCCTCGACATCCGCCGCATCGAGACCCTGAAGGACGGCACCGACGCGGTCGGCAACCGCACCCGCGTGAAGGTCGTCAAGAACAAGATGGCGCCGCCCTTCAAGCAGGCGGAGTTCGACATCCTCTACGGCACCGGCATCTCCCGCGAGGGCAGCCTCATCGACTTCGGCGTCGAGCACGAGATCGTCCGGAAGTCCGGCGCCTGGTACACCTACGACGGCGACCAGCTGGGCCAGGGCAAGGAGAACTCGCGCAAGCACCTCCTGAACAACCCGGAGATCGCGGCCGAGATCGAGCAGAAGATCAAGGTGAAGCTCGGCCTCGTCAAGGACCCGAACGCCGACGCCGCTGCCGCGGCCGACACGGCTCCGGCCCCCGTCGCCGCCGCGGCGCCCAAGGCGTCCGCACGCAAGAGCGCCTGAGCCGGCGCTCACTCGGCGGGGTGCGTCCGCGACGCACCCCGCCTCCGCACGACACCGGCCCGATCGCACCTCATGCACCCCGCGTGACGCAGGTACGGGCCTCCTGAGGACGGAAGCACCATGGTCAGATTCCCCTCCGAGGGCGAGCAGGGCACGGGTCCCGGACCCGACGAGATCGCGCCCGTCGCCTCGCTCGCCGATCGGCGTTCGCGCCGAGCGGCATCCCGCCCGCTCGTCGAGCCGGCGCCGCCCGCCGAGGAGCCGCCGGTGGCGGAGATCGAGCCGACGCATCCCGCCCGGGGCCGCGCGGTCACCGAGGTCGACGGCATCGTCACGATCGGCGCGGCGGTCGACGAGTCCGAGGCCGGCCGTGCGCTGGCCGCGCAGGAGCGCATCGCGGAGGCGCGACGCGTGCTCGCGGAGGCCGAGGCCCGGGCGGCACGTGGCTCCGGGGGAGCGGATGCCCCTTTCCCGGCCGAGGATGCGCCCGCGCCCGCGGAGGATCCGACCCCCGCCGCATGGCGGGCCGAGCAGGAGCGCGCCGAGCGGGCGCGCGCGAAGGCCGAGCAGGACGAGGCGTACCGGCAGGACATGATCCGGCTCGAGGAGGATCGCGTCGAGGACGAACGCCGCGAGGCCGAGGCGGAGGAGGAGCGTGCCGCCGAGCGCACGCCCGAGCGCCAGCGCCGTCGTGCCGACAACGTCCTCGCCAACCGCCTGCGCGGCCGTGGGCTCTCGCTCGCCGAGGCGCGCGAGGTGCTCGACGGAGCGGAGATCGACCCGGACATCGCGGAGGAGACGCTCGCGAGGTACGTGTCCCTGCAGTACATCGACGAGGCGGCGCTGGCGGAGCAGATCCTGCACACCCATCTCGACCGGAAGGGCCTCGGCCGGCGATCGGTGGAGATGGAGATGAGGCGCCGGAAGCTGGATCCCCTCGTCATCGAGGAGGCCATGGCGGAGCAGCCCGACGACGAGCTCGCGCGCGCCACCGAGGTCGCGATGAAGCGGGTGGGGCAGCTCTCGTCCTACGACGACGAGACGGCGGATCGCCGTCTCACCTCCTTCCTCATGCGTCGCGGATACGGGGGAGCAGTCGTGCGGGATGCGGCGAAGGCCGCGCTCGCCACCCGCCGCGGCTCGTCCCGCGTGCGCTTCCGCTGACGCGGTCCCGGGGCAGTCGGAGGCGTCCCCGCACGTAGGATCGAGTCATCATGAGCACCGTCGCCGAGCACGTCCGCGTCGTCCCGTCCGCAGCCGACCGGCCTCGGACGTACGAGGTCCGCACCTACGGCTGCCAGATGAACGTCCACGACTCGGAGCGCCTCACCGGTTCGCTCGAGGCCGCCGGGTACGTCTCCGCCGAGGGCGCCGAGGCCGACATCGTCGTCATCAACACGTGCGCCGTCCGCGAGAACGCGGACAACAAGCTCTACGGCAACCTCGGCCACCTCGCGGGGGTCAAGCGCCGTCACGAGGGCATGCAGATCGCGGTGGGCGGCTGCCTCGCGCAGAAGGACCGGGCGACGGTCCTCGAGAAGGCGCCCTGGGTGGACGTCGTCTTCGGCACGCACAACATGGGCGCGCTGCCGACCCTGCTGGAGCGCGCGCGGCACAACGGCGAGGCGCAGCTCGAGATCCTGGAGAGCCTCGAGACGTTCCCGTCGACGCTGCCCACCAAGCGCGACGAGATCGCGAGCGGCTGGGTCTCCATCTCGGTGGGGTGCAACAACACCTGCACGTTCTGCATCGTCCCCGCGCTCCGCGGCAAGGAGAAGGACCGTCGGCCCGGCGACATCCTCGCCGAGATCCAGGCCCTCGTCGACGACGGCGCGGTCGAGGTCACGCTGCTCGGCCAGAACGTGAACTCCTACGGCGTCGAGTTCGGCGACCGGCAGGCGTTCGGCAAGCTGCTGCGGGCCGCGGGCGCCATCGAGGGGCTGGAGCGGATCCGCTTCACGAGCCCCCACCCGGCCGCGTTCACCGACGACGTCATCGACGCGATGGCCGAGACGCCGGCCGTGATGCCGCAGCTGCACATGCCGCTGCAGTCGGGATCCGACCGGATCCTCAAGGCCATGCGCCGCTCGTACCGGTCCGAGCGATTCCTCGGGATCCTCGACCGGGTCCGCACCCGCATCCCCGACGCGGCGATCACGACCGACATCATCGTGGGCTTCCCCGGCGAGACGGAGGAGGACTTCCAGGAGACCCTCCGCGTCGTCGAGGCCGCACGCTTCTCGTCGGCGTTCACGTTCCAGTACTCGATCCGCCCCGGCACGCCCGCCGCGACCATGGACCAGCAGGTGCCCGCGGACATCGTGAAGGAGCGCTACGGGCGCCTCACCGCCCTGCAGGAGCGCATCAGCCACGAGGAGAACCAGCGCGTCGTCGGCCGCACCGTCGAGGTGCTCGTGAGCGCGCACGAGGGCCGCAAGGACGGCGACACGCGCAGGGTCACGGGGCGCGCGCAGGACGGCCGCCTCGTGCACCTCGACGTCCCGGAGGGCAGCGGCGAGCCGCGCCCCGGCGACGCGGTCGAGGTCGAGATCACCCGGGCGGCGCCGTTCCACCTCATCGCCGACTCGGTCGACCGGGCTCCGCTGCGCATCCGACGCACCCGCGCGGGCGACGCGTGGGAGCGCGCGCAGGCCGACTCCTGCGGTGTGCCCGCTCCCGCGACCGCGCCGAGCGCGGGCGCCACGCCGCGGGTGTCACTGGGGCTGCCCACGCTCCGCGTGCCCTCGAGCGCGGACGACGGGTCCGGGCACCCGCGCCACCGCGCGTGATGCCCGTCGTCGCGGTCGTCGGCGCCACCGGCACCGGCAAGTCCGCGCTGTCCCTCGACATCGCCGAGCGGTTCCGGGCGGAGGGTCGTGCGGCGGAGGTGGTCAACGCCGACGCCATGCAGCTGTACCGCGGCATGGACATCGGCACGGCCAAGCTCCCCGAGGCCGAGCGGCGCGGCGTCCCGCACCACATGCTCGACGTCCTCGACGTGACCGCGGAGGCGACCGTCGCCGCCTACCAGGAGGAGGCGCGCGCCGCGATCGGCGGCATCCTCGAGCGCGGGGCGGTCCCGATCCTCGTCGGCGGATCCGGGCTCTACGTCTCGTCGGTGCTCTTCGACTACGACTTCCCCGGCACCGACCCCGAGATCCGGCAGCGCCTGGAGCGGGAGCTCGCGGAGACCGGCCCGGGCATGCTCCACCGGAGGCTCCGCCAGCTCGACCCGGCCGCCGCCGAGCGGATCGGCGCCCACAACGGGAGGCGCCTCGTGCGCGCGCTGGAGGTCGTCGAGATGACCGGCCCGCAGCCCGAGCGCGCGTCAGCGGAGCCGCGCCCGTGGCATCCGGCGCGGATCCTGGCGCTGACGCTGCCACGCGAGGAGCTCGTGCCGCGGCTCGACGCCCGCGTGTCCGGCATGTGGGACGACGGTCTGGTGGACGAGGTCGCCGGCCTGCTGCCCGCCGGACTCGGCGACGGGGTGACCGCATCGCGCGCCATCGGCTACGCGCAGGCGACGCGGCAGCTCGCAGGTGACCTCACCGAGGAGCAGGCGATCGAGGAGACGCGCGCGCTCACCCGTCGCTACGCCCGCCGCCAGGTCTCGTGGTTCGGCCGCTACGCCGACGCCGTGCGTCTCGACGCGCGGGACGACCGCCTGCTCGAGCACGCGCTCGACGCCCTCCCGTCGTCGCGCCCGTAGGCTGGCGGGATGGCAGACCTGCAGTTCACCAAGGGCCAGGGCACGGGCAACGACTTCGTGCTGTTCGCGGACCCCGCGGGCGAGATCGACCTGACCGACACGCAGGTGCAGGCGCTCTGCGACCGCCACTTCGGCATCGGCGCCGACGGCACGATCCGCGCCGTGCTCTCCAGCCGGATCCCCGAGGGCCGCGCCGCCCTCGACGAGGACCCGGCCGCCGAGTGGTTCATGGACTACCGCAACGTCGACGGCAGCCCCGCCGAGATGTGCGGCAACGGCATCCGCGTCTTCACGCTCTTCCTCATCGAGAACGGCCTCATCGAGCTGCCACCGGGCCGGACCGTCCCCATCGGGACCCGAGCCGGCGTCCGCGACGTGCAGCGCAGCGGATCCGGCTTCCAGGTCGACCTCGGCCGCTGGGAGCTCGCGGGCGGCGAGCCGCTCGTGCGCGCGAAGGACCTCCAGGTCGCCCGCCCCGGTCTCGGCATCGACGTGGGCAACCCGCACGTCGTGGTCGCGCTGTCGAGCGAGGACGAGCTGGCGGAGGCGGACCTCGCGTTCGTGCCGCAGCTGGATCCCGAGCCCGCCGACGGCGCGAACGTCGAGCTCGTGGTGCCCGCCGACCCCCTCGTCGTGGACGGCATCGGCCACATCACCATGCGCGTGCACGAACGCGGCAGCGGCGAGACGCTCAGCTGCGGGACGGGCGCCGCGGCCGCCGCCCTCGCGACCCGTCACTGGGCAGGTGCCGCCGCACCGCACCAGTGGCGCGTGCAGGTCTCCGGCGGCGTGCTCGGCGTGCGCATGTTCCCCACCGAGGACGGCGAGCACGTCGGCCTCTCGGGACCCGCGGAGCTGGTGTTCGACGGGGTCGTCGCGCTCGCCTGATCCCCGTCCCGCCAGCGGGCGCCGCGACCGAGGCGGCCGCGGCGGAGAGCGGGCTAGGAGTCCCCGCCGCGGTGGACCCGCAGCACCCGGAATCCCTTGTCGGACGCGGCGCGGGTCGTCTCCAGATCCGCGGGCAGCGCCTCGGTCAGCCAGCGCTGGAGCGAGTCGGAGCCGAGGTTCCGCTGCACGACGAGCCATGCGTCCGCGGAAGGCGCGAGCCGCGGCATCCAGTCGAGCAGGATGCCGTGCAGCGCCTCCTTGCCGACGCGGATGGGCGGGTTCGACCACACGGTGGCGAACGCGAGGTCGACGGGAACATCCCCGGGCAGCACGGCGTTGAGGTTCTCGAGACCGAGGGACCGGGCGTTCGCCCGCGTCAGCTCGAGCGCCCGCTCGTTCACGTCGACCGCCCACACGGTGGCCGACGGCGATCGCATCGCCAGATCGAGCGCCACGGGACCCCAGCCGCAGCCGACGTCCAGCAGATGCCCCTCGGCAGGGGGCTGCGGGACGTTGCGCAGCAGCACCAGGGTCCCCTGGTCCACGTGCTCGGGGCTGAAGACACCGCCGGCGGTCTCGACGTCGACCGTCCGTCCGCCCAGCTCGACCGTGATCGTGCGGGTGCGCAGGGGGCCGGCCGGCGACGAGGAGAAGTAGTGCGCGTCGGCCATACCGAGACGATATCGGACGCCGACGCTACGATGGGAGCACATGATCACGCACGACGAGCACGACCACGAGCCCGCGGACACGACGACGACGTCCACCGAGAACACCGACCGGGACGACGTCGTCGCGCGCGTCCTCGCCCGGGCCGACGACCGGTCCGCCGGCTACGCCCTCTTCCGCGGGTCCGGCGCGCAGGCGCTGTCCGCGAACCCCGACACCGAGCAGGGGTCGGACGGCGACCAGAGCGAGCGCGCCGACCGGCAGGCGCTCCGGCGGGTCGCCGGGCTCTCCACCGAGCTCGAGGACGTCACGGAGGTCGAGTACCGGCAGCTGCGGCTCGAGAACGTCGTGCTCATCGGCGTCTACTCGCAGGGGTCCGTCGACGACGCCGAGAACAGCATGCGCGAGCTCGCCGCCCTCGCCGAGACGGCCGGCGCCGTGGTCCTCGACGGCCTCCTGCAGCGTCGGCCGACACCGGATCCGAGCACCTACTTCGGACGGGGCAAGGCGGAGGAGCTGCGCGCGCTCGTGGCCGCGGTCGGCGCGGACACCGTCATCGCCGACACCGAGCTCGCCCCCAGCCAGCGGCGCGCGCTCGAGGACGTGGTGAAGGTCAAGGTCATCGACCGCACGGCCGTGATCCTCGACATCTTCAGCCAGCACGCCAAGAGCCGCGAGGGCAAGGCCCAGGTCGAGCTCGCGCAGCTCCAGTACCTCCTCCCGCGGCTCCGCGGGTGGGGCGACTCGATGTCCCGCCAGGCCGGCGGCCAGGTCGGCGGCGCGGGCGCGGGCATGGGATCGCGCGGTCCGGGTGAGACGAAGATCGAGCTCGACCGCCGACGCATCAACACGCGCATGGCCCGCCTCCGCAAGCAGATCGCCGCCATGAAGCCCGCGCGCGACACCAAGCGCGCGAACCGGGACCGGAACTCGGTGCCGTCGGTCGCGATCGTCGGCTACACGAACGCCGGCAAGTCATCGCTGCTCAACCGGGTGACGAAGGCGGGCGTGCTCGTGGAGAACGCGCTGTTCGCGACCCTCGACGCCACGGTCCGCAAGACCGAGACCGACCAGGGCCAGCTCTACACGCTGGCCGACACGGTCGGCTTCGTGCGGAACCTGCCGCACCAGCTGGTGGAGGCGTTCCGTTCGACGCTGGAGGAGCTCGCCGACTCGGACGTGCTCGTGCACGTGGTGGACGCGTCGCACCCCGATCCCGCGGCCCAGCTCGCGACCGTGCACGAGGTCATCGCCGAGGTGGACGCGTCGTCCATCCCGGAGATCGTCGTGTTCAACAAGAGCGACCTGGCGTCGGACGGCGATCGCGTCGTGCTCCGCGGCCTCGCGCCGCAGGGCGTGTTCGTCTCGGCCCGCACGGGCGAGGGCGTCGAGGAGCTGCGCCGCCGCATCGCGGAGCTCCTGCCGCAGCCGACCATCGAGGTCGACCTCCTGGTGCCGTTCGAGCACGGCGAGGTCGTCGCGATGCTGCACGACGGCGCGAAGGTGCTCGAGACCTCGTACGTCGAGGAGGGCACGCGGGTCCGCGCGCTCGTCACCGCCGAGCAGGAGGCGCAGGTCCAGGCCTACGCGGTGGTGCCCGCCGTCTGATCCGCACCGCCCCGCGCATGCGAGAGCGGCCGGCCCCTCGGGGACCGGCCGCTCTCGTGCGTCGTGCGGGGATCAGACGGAGCGCATGACCGCCACGACCTTGCCGACGACCTCGGCGAAGTCGCCGAGGATCGGCTCGAACGCGCTGTTGCGCGGCAGGAGCCACGTGTGCCCGTCGCGCTGGCGGAACACCTTGACGGTGGCCTCGTCGTCGAGCATGGCCGCGACGATGTCGCCGTTCTCCGCGGTCTTCTGCTGGCGGACGACCACCCAGTCGCCGTCGCAGATCGCGGCGTCGATCATGGAGTCGCCGACGACGCGGAGCATGAAGAGGTCGCCCTTGCCCACGAGCTGGCGGGGGAGGGGGAAGACCTCCTCGACCATCTGCTCCGCGGTGATGGGGATGCCCGCGGCGATGCGGCCGACCATGGGCACCATCGCGGCGTCGCCCACGGGCGTGGACGGCTCGCCGCTCTCCGCGGCACCCGAGCCCGGCAGGTCGATGAGGACCTCGAGCGCGCGCGGCCGGTTCGGATCGCGTCGGAGGTAGCCGGAGAGCTCCAGCTGGTTGAGCTGGTGCGTGACGCTGGAGAGCGAGGCGAGGCCCACGGCGTCCCCGATCTCGCGCATGCTCGGCGGGTAGCCCTGGCCGGCGATGGTGCGCTGGATGAACTCCAGGATCGAGATCTGCTTGTCGCTGAGGCTCTTGCGGCGCCTCGTCGCGCCGCCTCCCGCTGCTCGCTCGTCCGTCATGACGCGGCCCGCCTCTCGTCGCCGACGCCTCCGCGGCACGTGCGACCCGGCGGGCCGACGCCCTCGCGGGGCGATGTCGGTGGTACCCGGTGGGATGGACACCAGGCACTCGAAACTGTATCCAGCCGAGGCACCCCGGGCAAACACCTGTTCGAGCGTGTCGCGCACCTGGCGACCGGATCGAGGCTATGGGGGCTTGCGGAGCCCGCATTTCGAATGTATGTTCGGAACACAGCTTCGCACCCGGCTCTCCCGGCCGAGAGCCGGGTGCGAGCTGCCCGACCCGCATCGCATGCCGTACCGCACTGCACCGCCGGGCGCGTCGCATCGACGCCCCACCGTCTCGCACGAGAGGTCACCATGAACACCGCAGACACCACCCCCGCATCCGCGGCCACGCTCGACGCGCACGTCGCGGAGGCCCCCGTCGCCCCCCGCACGCGCCTGCGCATCACGCGCCGCGGCCGCCTCGTCCTCACCGCGCTGGTCGCGGCGCCCCTGGCGCTCGGCGCCGGCCTCGTCGCCCTCAACGGCGGCGCGGCCGTCGCCTCGAAGGACGCCTCGGGCACCGCGTTCGAGTACGTCACCGTCTCGAGCGGCCAGTCCCTGTGGGACCTCGCCGAGGAGATCGCCCCGTCCGCGGACCCGCGCGACGTCATCGCGTCCGTCGTCGACCTCAACCGGCTGCCCACGTCGGACGTCGCGGCCGGCCAGCAGCTCGCCGTCCCGGTCGAGTACGCACACTGACCTCGCGCCCCCTCGTGGGAGAGGCGCACGGGCGGCCGCTCCGTCGTCGCTCCCGGTGGCGGCCGGGAGCGCGGCGGTCCGACGGGAAGCGATCGGTAGCATGGAGACCATGAGCACCCTCGCGCGCACCGCGCACGTCACGCGGCAGACCAGCGAGTCCCGCATCGATCTCCAGCTCGACCTCGACGGCACCGGCGCCTCCGAGATCAGCACCTCGGTGCCGTTCTACGACCACATGCTCACCGCGTTCGCGAAGCACTCGCTCACCGACCTGAAGGTCACCGCGACCGGCGACACCCACATCGACGTGCACCACACCGTGGAGGACGTGGGCATCGTCCTCGGGCAGGCCATCCGCGAGGCGCTCGGCGACAAGTCCGGCATCGCCCGCTTCGGCGACGCGCTCGTGCCGCTCGACGAGGCGCTGGTGCAGTCGGTGGTCGATATCTCCGGCCGGCCGTTCCTCGTCCACTCGGGCGAGCCCGCGGGCTTCGAGATGCACCTGATCGGCGGCCACTTCACCGGATCCATGGTGCGTCACGTCTTCGAGGCCATCACGTTCCACGCCGGCCTCACCGTGCACGTCACGGTGCTCGGCGGGCGCGACCCGCACCACATCGCGGAGGCGGAGTTCAAGTCCTTCGCGCGCGCATTCCGTCTCGCCAAGGAGCTCGACCCGCGGGTGTCCGGCATCCCCTCCACGAAGGGCGCGCTGTGACGCGCCCGTCCGTCGTCGTCCTCGACTACGGCAGCGGCAACGTGCACTCCGCCGTCAAGGCGCTCGAGCTGGCGGGAGCCGACGTCGAGCTGACGGGCGACCCGGGGCGCGCGCACGAGGCCGACGGCCTCCTCGTCCCCGGCGTCGGGGCGTTCTCCGCCGTGATGACCGCGCTGCGGGCTGCCGGCGGGGACCGCGTCGTCGACCGCCGCCTCGCGGGAGGGCGTCCCGTCCTCGGCATCTGCGTGGGCATGCAGGTCATGTTCGACCGCGGCGTCGAGCGCGACGTCGACGTCGCGGGCCTGGGGGAGTGGCCCGGCACGGTCGACCGGATCCGGTCCGACGTGCTCCCGCACATGGGCTGGAACACCGTGGAGGTCCCCGAGGGCTCGTCGCTGTTCGCGGGCCTCGAGGAGGAGCGCTTCTACTTCGTGCACTCCTATGCCGCGCGTGCCTGGGGGATCGACCCGCTCCCGCCGCTGCCGTCGCCTCGCGTCACGTGGGCCACCCACGGCGAGCGGTTCGTCGCGGCCGTCGAGAACGGCCCGCTCAGCGCGACGCAGTTCCACCCCGAGAAGTCGGGGGAGGCCGGCATCCGGCTGCTCGCCAACTGGCTCGGCACCCTCCGCGCCGCCTGACGCCCACGTACCCGCCGTCGCCGACGGCCTCCCGCACGTCCGTGCCCCATCGATGGAAGGCCCCCATGAGCGAGTTCACCCGCACACCCCGCCTGACCCTCCTGCCCGCCGTCGACGTGGCGGGCGGCCAGGCCGTCCGCCTGACGCAGGGTGCGGCCGGCACCGAGACCGGGTACGGCGATCCCGTCGACGCCGCCCGCGACTGGGCCGAGCAGGGCGCCGAGTGGCTGCACCTCGTCGACCTCGACGCCGCGTTCGGCCGCGGCGACAACCTGGCGGTCATCTCCCGCGTGATCCGCGCCATCGACGGCGTGCAGATCGAGCTGTCCGGTGGCATCCGCGACGACCGCTCGCTCGACGTGGCGCTCGAGAGCGGCGCGACCCGCATCAACCTCGGCACGGCGGCGCTGGAGAACCCCGAGTGGGCGGCCAGCGTCATCGCGCAGCACGGCGAGGCCGTCGCGGTCGGGCTCGACGTCCGCGGGCGCACGCTCTCGGCCCGCGGCTGGACGCAGGACGGCGGCGACATCTGGGAGGTGCTGGAGCGCCTCGAGGACGCCGGGTGCGCCCGCTACGTCGTCACCGACGTCACGAAGGACGGCACCCTCCAGGGCCCGAACCTGCAGCTCCTCCGCGACGTGCTCGAGCGCACCGAGCGGCCCGTCGTCGCCTCCGGCGGCGTCTCGAGCCTCGACGACATCGCCGCGCTCCGCGAGCTCGTGCCGCTCGGCCTCGAGGGCGCCATCGTCGGCAAGGCCCTCTACGCCGGGGCGTTCACGCTCGGCGAGGCGATCGACGTCGCCGGGGAGCGATGACCGGATCCGATCCGCGTGCCGACTCGGCCGGGACCCCGTGGGCGGGCCGGTCGTTCGAGCCCACTCCGTTCCCGGACGACGACGGCTCCGCACCGCCGGCCCTCGCCGACGCACTCATGCGGCACGGTCGCGGCGAGGTCGGCCAGGCGGCGGTCGTGGACACCCTCCGCGACGCGCGGCTGCTGATCCCGCTGGTCGCCCGTCTCGGCGAGGAGGGCGCGGGCGCACACGGGCTCAAGGCCGACAAGAGCGCCGAGCTGTCGATCATCACCGTCGCCGGCCCCGACGGGCGCACCGTCATGCCGGTCTTCACGTCCGTCGCCGCGATGGGCAGGTGGAACCCCGCCGCGCGCCCCGTGCCCGCCGACGCCGTCCGCGTGGCGCTGGCCGCCGCGAGCGAGGAGACCGACCTCGTGGTCCTGGACCCGATGTCGGACACCGAGTTCGTGCTGCGTAGGCCCGCGGTGTGGGCGGTCGCGCGATCGCTGCCCTGGATCCCGAGCCCCGAGGACCCCGAGGTCGCAGCGACGCTCCAGGCGAGCGTCGCCGAGGAGCCCGCGGTCGTGGCCCTGCGGCTCGCGTCGGGGGATCCGCGCGCGCGCCTCGAGGGGCCGGAGCTGATGATCGCGCTCGAGCTCGTCGACGGCCTCGACCGCGCGGCGCTCGACGCGCTGCTCGCCCGCCTGCAGGGGGAGTGGTCGCGGAGCGCGGTGCTCGCCGACCGCGTCGACAGCATGGGGCTCCGGATCACCACCGCGCGCTGAGGCGCTGGGCGCCCGGCCGGACGCGAGGGCCCGGAGGCCGCTCCTAGGAGACGGGCCCGGTGTACTTCTCGCCCGGGCCCTTGCCGACGGCGTCGGGATACGGCGACGCCTCGCGGAAGGCGAGCTGCAGGGAGCGCAGTCCGTCGCGCAGGCTGCGCGCGTGCTGGTCGCCGAGCTCAGGGGAAGCCGCGGTGACGAGCCCGGCGAGCGAGATGATGAGCTTCCGCGCCTCGGCGAGGTCGGTCTGGGTCGCGGGGTCGTCGGCGAGCCCGCACT
Organism: Clavibacter michiganensis; assembly: GCF_002151125.1. Classification (GTDB taxonomy): domain Bacteria; phylum Actinomycetota; class Actinomycetes; order Actinomycetales; family Microbacteriaceae; genus Clavibacter; species Clavibacter michiganensis_C. Next base: position 22,114 of record NZ_MDJZ01000012.1, on the reverse strand, counting down.
TCACGGCCGCAGCGCTCATGAGGTGGACGGCCGTGGTCGTGATGACCTCGACGGCGGAGACCTCGGCGATGTCGCGCGCGTACTGGTCGGCCACGAAGTCGGCCGTGTCGTCGTCGGCGACGCCCGCGGGCGTGCTCCCCGCGCCGTCGCCGGCCGGGGAGGCGGGCTCCTCGAAGCGGTGGACGTGGGCGTCGGCCGGTCCGGCGGACGCGGGGTCGGCGGGCGCGGGCGCCTCGTGGTCAGGGCGGGGCGAGTCGGTCATGTCTGTCCTCGGGCTCGGTGGCGGTGCCGGATGGCGGCGGGAGGCGGCGGGAGCCCGGCGTCGCCCGCCCTTCCGGGGCGGGGTCGGCGTCTGCTATGCTGATCGACGGCTCCGGGGCTGTCACAGTCCCGGTTCGAAAGAGGATTGATCTCCCACCCGCGCTTGACCGCCTCCATAGGTTACCGGGTCGATTTCGCTCCCCCGTCCGAACGGATCCCCTCACCGGGACCGGAGGGCGGGAGCCCCGCGTCAGCGGGGAACGGGCGTGTTGCCGAGTACGACGGATCCGTCGCACCCTGGTGAAGAACCCTCCTCGTCTCGAATCCGAGCGGCTCCCCCGAGAGCCGCCGGGCCACCCGAAGACACGAATAGGAGCAGTCCATCAGCGATCCCCGTACCAACGATCGAATCCGAGTTCCCGAGGTTCGCCTCGTTGGCCCAGCAGGCGAGCAGGTCGGCGTCGTATCCATCGACGTCGCACTCCGGCTCGCGCAGGAAGCCGACCTCGACCTCGTCGAGGTCGCGCCCAATTCCAAGCCCCCCGTGGCGAAGATCATGGACTACGGCAAGTTCAAGTACGAGGCCGCGCAGAAGGCCAAGGAAGCGCGTCGCAACCAGGCGAACACCATCCTCAAGGAGGTGCGCTTCCGCCTGAAGATCGACAAGCACGACTACGAGACCAAGCGCAAGCGCGCCGAGGGCTTCCTTCAGGACGGCGACAAGGTCAAGGCCATGATCCTGTTCCGCGGGCGCGAGCAGTCGCGTCCCGACCAGGGCGTGCGACTGCTCAAGATGTTCGCGGAGGACGTCGCCGAGTTCGGCAGCGTCGAGTCCACCCCCACGATCGACGGCCGCAACATGGTCATGGTCATCGGACCGCACAAGAACAAGTCCGAGGCCAAGGCCGAGGCCAACGCGAAGCGCGACGCCACCAAGGCGAGCGCACGAGAAGCGAGAGAAGAGAACAATGCCTAAGCAGAAGACCCACTCGGGTGCCAAGAAGCGTTTCAAGGTCACCGGCAGCGGCAAGATCATGAAGCAGCAGGCGGGCATGCGGCACAACCTCGAGGTCAAGTCCTCCGGGCGCAAGGCGCGACTCAACCAGGACCAGCCGCTGGCCAAGGCCGACATGAAGGTCGCCAAGAAGCTCCTCGGCCGCTAGGCCCCTCGTCGTCCGCGACACCTGAACTCGAATAGGAATCACTGAAATGGCAAGAGTCAAGAGGGCCGTCAACGCCCACAAGAAGCGTCGGGTCATCCTCGAGCGCGCCGCCGGCTACCGCGGGCAGCGCTCGCGCCTGTACCGCAAGGCCAAGGAGCAGGTCACCCACTCCCTCGTCTACGCGTACCGCGACCGCCGCGCCAAGAAGGGCGAGTTCCGCCGCCTCTGGATCCAGCGCATCAACGCCGCCGCGCGTGCGAACGGCCTCACGTACAACCGCCTCATCCAGGGCCTCTCGCTCGCCGGCGTCCAGGTCGACCGCCGCATCCTCGCGGAGCTCGCGGTCCACGAGCCCGCCACCTTCGCGTCGCTCGTGCAGACGGCCAAGACGGCCCTGCCCGCGAACACCTCGGCCCCCAAGGTCGCGGCCAACGCGTAGCACCTCCCGCAGCACCGCCGACGGCGCGTCCCCGACAGGGGGCGCGCCGTTAGTGTTGGGGCCATGCTCGACAACCCCCGCTCCCCGCGTGTCCGTGGCGTCGCCAAGCTCGCGAAGCGGGACGCGCGCGCCGACACGGGCCTCTTCCTCCTCGAGGGGCCGCAGGCCGTCTCCGAGGCGCTCGCGTTCCGGCCCGACCTCGTCCAGGAGCTCTTCGCGACGCCCACCGCCCTCGACCGCTACCCGGACCTCGCGCGCGCGGTCCGCGAGTCCGACGTCGAGGTCGAGTTCGTCACCGAGGACGTGATCGCGTCGATGGCGGACACCGTCACCCCCCAGGGCGTCGTCGGCGTGTGCCGGCAGTTCCCGACCTCGCTCAAGCAGATCCTCGGCGACGAGCCGCGGCTCATCGCGATCCTGGAGGAGGTGCGCGACCCGGGCAACGCGGGCACCATCATCCGCGCGGCCGACGCCGCGGGCGCCGACGCCGTGATCCTCACCGGCCGCTCGGTCGACCTCTACAACCCCAAGGTCGTGCGCGCCACCACGGGCTCGCTCTTCCACCTGCCGGTCGCGATCGTGCCCGAGCTCGACGTCGTGCTCGAGCGGGTCAAGGCCCAGGGGCTGCAGGTCCTCGCCGCGGACGTGAAGGGCGACGACCTGCTGGCCGAGCGCACCTCCGGGGGCCTCTCCGCGCCGACCGCGTGGCTGTTCGGCAACGAGGCGCGCGGCCTCCAGGACGACCACCTCGCACTCGCCGACCGCGCCGTCGTCGTGCCGATCTACGGGCAGGCCGAGTCGATGAACCTCGCGACCGCCGCCTCCGTGTGCCTCTACGAGTCGGCGTTCGCGCAGCGCGCCTGACACGACGGATCCGCCGACACCTCACGGCCGTCAGGCGGTCGCGGGCCCGGCCGCACCCCTCCTGATCGGCGCAAACGCGGCTACCGCGTCACGATGGGGTGACGATGCCCCGCGGAAACGCGGACGAAACACCGTCATGGATATGGTGTTCGCATGGAGCAGAGCCCGACGGCGGACCCCGCCTCGCCCGCCGCAGCAGCGGTCGGCGAGCCCCTGGTCGTCGTATCCCACGTCAACAAGCACTTCGGGGACCTGCACGTCCTCAAGGACATCTCGACCACCGTGAACCGCGGCGAGGTCGTCGTCGTCATCGGCCCGAGCGGTTCCGGCAAGTCGACGCTGTGCCGCGCGATCAACCGGCTCGAGACGATCGACGACGGAACCATCACGATCGACGGCCAGGAGCTGCCCTCCGAGGGAGCCGAGCTCGCGCGCCTCCGCGCCGACGTCGGCATGGTGTTCCAGTCCTTCAACCTCTTCGCGCACAAGACCGTGCTCGAGAACGTGACCCTCGGGCCGATCAAGGTCCGCAGGAAGGGCAAGGCCGAGGCGGAGAAGCGGGCGATGGAGCTCCTCGACCGCGTCGGCGTGGCCAACCAGGCGCAGAAGATGCCGGCCCAGCTCTCCGGCGGCCAGCAGCAGCGCGTCGCGATCGCCCGGGCGCTGGCCATGGACCCGAAGCTGATCCTCCTCGACGAGCCGACCTCGGCGCTGGACCCCGAGATGATCACCGAGGTCCTCGACGTCATGGTCGGCCTCGCGAAGGACGGCATGACGATGATGGTCGTCACCCACGAGATGGGCTTCGCCCGCAAGGCCGCCGACCGCGTGATCTTCATGGCCGACGGCGCCATCGAGGAGGACACGAGCCCCGCCGAGTTCTTCGACCACCCGCAGAGCCCGCGCGCGAAGGACTTCCTCTCGAAGATCCTCGCCCACTGACCCGCGCGGAGGGCCCCGGTCCTCCCGCTCACCCCCGTCCGGCGTCGAGGCAGGCCCGGCCGGGCATCGCACCACAGGCACCACCACGCACCGGGACGCGACCCCCTCGCCGACCGTCACCACCCGCACCAGCAGAGAAACGGGAACCATGAAGAACAGGAAACTGACCATCGGCGCGGCCGCCGCGATCGTCGTCGTCGCCCTCACCGGCTGCGGCGCGCCCGGCAGCTCGTCCGGCGGCGCCGTCGACGCCGGCACCGACGCCCCCGAGAACGGCGACGGGCCCTACGCGCTCGAGCTCACGGAGGACCCGACGTTCGACGAGGGCACCACGATGGCGCGCCTCGCCGCGGCCGGCGAGATGAAGGTCGGCACCAAGTACGACCAGCCGCTGTTCGGCCTCGCGGGCCTCGACGGCAAGCCCGCCGGCTTCGACGTCGCGATCGCGGCGCTCGTCGCCAGCAAGATGGGCATCCCCTTCGACGGGATCGACTTCACGGAGACGGTGTCCGCGAACCGCGAGCCCTTCCTGCAGAACGGCTCGGTCGACGCGGTCGTCGCGACCTACACGATCAACGACAAGCGCAAGGAGGTCGTGGACTTCGCGGGCCCGTACTACGTCGCCGGCCAGGCGCTGATGGTCCTCGCGGACGACACCACGATCAACACGCCCGAGGACGTCCGCGGCAAGCAGGTCTGCTCCGTCGCCGGATCCACCCCCGCCGCGAACATCGAGGCCACCTTCGGGGCGGTCGTCGTGCCCACCGACGTCTACAGCAAGTGCCTCGACCCGCTGCGCAACGGCCAGGTCGCCGCGGTCACCACCGACAACGTGATCCTCTCCGGCTTCATCGACCAGAACGAGGGCGAGTTCAAGCTCGTCGGCGACGGCGAGACCTTCACGGAGGAGCCCTACGGCATCGGCATCGCCAAGGACGACGAGGCGTTCCGCACCTTCATCAACGACACGCTGGAGGAGGCCTACGAGGACGGCACCTGGGCGCGCCTGTTCGAGGCGACGGCCGGCACGGTCATCGACACGCCGGAGCCCCCGGCGGTCGACCGCTACTAGCACGACCGGGTCCCGCACGCCTCGCGCGTGCGGGACCCGCCCCTGTCCGGGCTCCCCGAGAGCCCGACCCGACCCCGCCCGGCTCCGCCGGGTGCCTAGCCAGGAGGTGTGCCGTGGACGTGATCCTCGACAATCTCGACGTGTTCCTGCGGGGGTTCGGCGGCACGCTGCGCCTCCTCCTCACCACGGTGCTGTTCGCGCTCCCGCTGGGGGTCGTGATCGCCGCGATGAGGATCTCGCCCGTCGCGAGCCTCCGCGCCACCTCCACCATCTACGTCGAGCTGCTGCGGAACACCCCGCTGCTGCTCGTGTTCACCTTCTTCAGCGTCGTGATCACGTCGATCTCGGGCGCGCTGCCGTTCATGACGGCCGCGGTGCTCGCGCTCACGCTCTACACGGCGCCGTTCTTCGCCGAGGCGATCCGCTCCGGCATCAACAGCGTGCCCGTCGGCCAGGCCGAGGCCGCGCGCAGCATCGGCCTGACGTTCTCGCAGACGCTCGGGCACGTGATCCTGCCGCAGGCTCTGCGGACGGTCGTGCCGCCGCTGATCAACGTGGTCATCGCACTCACCAAGAACACGTCGATCGCGGGCGCGTACTTCATCTACGAGCTGTTCAACGTGGGCCGCGACGTCGCGAACGCCAACGGCAACGCCGTCGTCTGGGTGTTCGTGGGCGTCGCGTTCTTCTACCTCATCATCACGGTCCCGCTCGGCCAGCTGGCGGACCACCTCGAGAAGCGAGTGGCGGTCTCCCGATGAGCCAGGTCCTCTACGACGTCCCCGGCCCCCGCGCCCGCCGACGCTCCCGCATCCTCTCCATCGTCACCGGCGTCGTCGTCGTGGCCGTGCTGGCCTTCGCCGCCGTGCAGCTGCAGCAGGCCGGTCAGTTCAGCGCCGAGCGCTGGCTGGTGCTCAACGACCCGCTGGTGTGGAACCTCCTGCTCCAGGGCCTGTGGGTCGTCGTGCAGTCGGCGGCGGTCGCCGCGGTGCTCGCGATCCTCCTCGGCATGGTCCTCGCGCTCCTCCGCATGAGCGAGCACCGCGTGATCCGCTACGCCGTCACCGTGGTGCTCGAGTTCTTCCGCGGCATGCCCGTGCTGCTGATGATGCTGTTCATCTACCTGATCTTCCCCATCGGCCCGTACTGGTCGGTCGTCACGGCGCTCACGCTCTACAACGGCGCGATCATCGGCGAGGCGCTGCGCTCCGGGATCCTCGGCCTGCCGCGCGGACAGCGCGAGGCGGGACTGGCGATCGGGCTCCGGCCGCTGCAGAACCGGCTGCTCGTGGAGTTCCCGCAGGCGTTCCGGACGATGCTGCCGATCATCGTCGCCCAGCTCGTGGTGCTCATCAAGGACACCGCGCTCGGCACCATCGTCAGCCTCGTGGGCCTCACCAAGCAGGGGGAGCTGATCCTGGAGGCCACGAGCCGCGCCAACTCCCTGCCGATCTTCGTGGTGATGGTGGGCATGTACCTCGTGCTCAACCTCACGGTGTCGACCGTCGCGCGGCGGCTCGCCCGCAAGCGCGGACCGCGCGCGGCGAAGACCGTCGCGGCCGGGACGTCGCAGGGCGCCTAGCCGTCCCTCCGAGCCGATCGCGGCTCGCCCCACGGGCCCGTCGACTCCCGAGCGACGGGCCCGTCGTGCGACCGCTCGCCGGGCCCGTCGGAGGCGGGGACCGGCACCCCCGATCGGTAGACTCGGGCCTCATGTCCGAACCCCAGATCTCCGAGGCGAGCGTCGCCGCCGCAGTGGACGAGGCGATGTCCGCGCTCGCCGCGACCACCGACTCCGCGTCGCTCGCCCAGGCCCGCTCCGCCCACATCGGCGAGGCGTCCCCGCTCGCCCGGCTGAACGGATCGCTCCGCTCGCTGCCGCCCGAAGAGCGCAAGGACGCCGGGAGGCTCGTCGGCCAGTCGCGCGCACGCGTCACGCAGGCGTTCCAGGCCCGCGAGGCGGAGATCCAGGAGCAGGAGGCCGCCGCGCGCCTCGTCGCCGAGGCCGTCGACGTCACCGCGCTGCCGAGCCGGTGGCGCGCGGGCGCCCGTCACCCGCTCACCATGCTCGAGGAGCGCATCGCCGACATCTTCGTCGGCATGGGCTGGCAGGTGAACGAGGGCCCCGAGCTCGAGAGCGAGTGGTTCAACTTCGACGCGCTCAACTTCCCGCCCGACCACCCGGCGCGCGCGATGCAGGACTCCTTCTACGTGGATCCGACCGACGCGCACCTGGTGCTCCGCACGCACACCTCGCCCGTGCAGATCCGCACGCTTCTCGCCGACGAGCTGCCGGTCTACACGATCGCGCAGGGCCGCACCTTCCGCAGCGACGAGCTCGACGCGACGCACACGCCCGCGTTCCGACAGATCGAGGGCATCGCGATCGACCGCGGCCTCACCATGGCCCACCTGCGCGGCACGCTCGAGCACTTCGCGCGCTCCATGTTCGGGCAGGACGCGCGCATCCGCCTCCGCCCCAACTACTTCCCCTTCACCGAGCCGAGCGCCGAGATGGACGTGTGGCACCCGGCCGCCGCGGGCGGACCCCGCTGGATCGAGTGGGGCGGCTGCGGCATGGTGAACCCGAACGTGCTGCGCTCCGCGGGCATCGACCCGGACGAGTACCAGGGCTTCGCGTTCGGCATGGGCACCGAGCGCACCCTCATGTTCCGCAACGACCTCTCCGACATGCGCGACATCGTCGAGGGCGACATCCGATTCGGCGCGCAGTTCGGGATGGTGGTGTAGTCGTGAGGATCCCGATCAGCTGGCTCGGCGAGCACGTCGAGCTCCCCGCGGGGATCACCCCCGAGGACGTCCACGCCTCCCTCGTGAAGGTGGGCCTCGAGGAGGAGGACGTCCATGCGTTCTCGATCTCCGGCCCCGTCGTCGTCGGGCAGGTGCTCGAGGCGAGCCCCGAGCCGCAGACCAACGGCAAGACCATCAACTGGTGCAGCGTCCGCGTCGCGCCCGAGGGCGCCACGGCCGCCGACGGCGGCGAGGACGTCCGCGGCATCGTCTGCGGCGCGCACAACTTCGCCGTGGGCGACAAGGTCGTGGTGAGCCTGCCCGGCGCGGTGCTCCCCGGCCCGTTCCCCATCAGCGCGCGGAAGACGTACGGCCACGTGTCCGACGGCATGATCGCGTCGTCCCGGGAGCTCGGGCTGGGGGAGGAGCACGACGGGATCCTCGTCCTGTCCTCGCTCGGGCTCGACCCGGAGGTCGGCACGGACGCGCTCGCGCTCCTGCACCTCGACGACCGCGCGGTCGAGGTCAACGTCACGCCCGACCGCGGCTACGCGTTCTCCATCCGCGGCATCGCCCGCGAGTACGCGCACGCCACGGGCGCCGCGTTCACCGACCCCGCGGACGCGCTCGCGCTGCTCGCCGCCGACGCGCCCGTCGCGGGTGTGGAGGTGCGCGTCGACGACGACGCCCCGATCCGCGGCCGCTCGGGCGCCGACGTGTTCGTGACGCGCGTGGTCTCCGGCCTCGACCTGTCCCGGCCCACGCCGCCGTGGATGGTGTCGCGTCTCACGCTCGCGGGCGTCCGGTCGATCTCGCTCGCCGTCGACGTCACCAACTACGTGATGCTCGAGCTCGGCCAGCCGCTGCACGGGTACGACCTCGACCGGCTGCAGGGCGGCATCGTCGTCCGCCGCGCGACGGAGGGCGAGAGGCTCGTGACCCTCGACGGGCGCGAGCGCGCCCTGCACGCCGAGGACCTCGTCATCGCGGACGACTCGGGGCCCGTCGGGCTCGCGGGCGTCATGGGCGGGGCGGCCACCGAGATCGGCGCGGGCACCAGCCGCGTGCTGATCGAGGCGGCCGGCTTCGATCCCGTGTCGATCGCGCGGACCGCCCGCCGCCACAAGCTGCCGAGCGAGGCGTCCAAGCGGTTCGAGCGGGGCGTGGATCCGCGCATCGCCCCGGCCGCCGCCGCGCGCGCCGTGCAGCTCCTCGAGGAGCTCGCCGGCGGCCACGCGGAGGGCCTCGGCTCGATCCTCGACACGACCGTGCCCCCCGCGGCCGTCGAGCTCCCGCTCGGCTACCCGGCGTCGCTCGTCGGCGTCGACTACACCGCGGACGAGGTGCGCCACGCGCTCGTCGACGTGGGCTGCGCGCTGGAGGAGCGGGACGGCGTCCTCGTCGTCACCCCGCCCACCTGGCGCCCGGACCTCCGCGACCGCGCCGACCTCGTAGAGGAGGTCGCGCGCATCGTCGGCTACGACCGGATCCCCGCCGTGCTCCCCGTCGCGCCTCCCGGACGCGGGCTCACCGCGGCCCAGCGCCTCCGCAGGCAGACCTCGATCGCGCTCGCCGCTTCCGGGCTCACCGAGGTCATGGGATCGCCGTTCACGTCCGAGGCGCAGAACGCGCGGTTCGGCGCCGCCGACCGCGAGGACGCCCCCGCCGTGCGCCTCGCGAACCCGCTCGACGTGGCGTTCCCGTTCCTCCGCCGCTCGCTGCTGCCGGGGCTCATCGACATCGCGCGGCGCAACCTGTCGCGCGGATCCACCGACCTCGCGCTCTTCGAGACGGGGACGGTGTTCCTGCCCCGCGCGGGGGTCGCCTACGGATCGCCCGAGATGCCGCCCGGGGCCGCGCGTCCCGACGCGGATGCGCTGCGCGCGCTCGACGCGGGCATCCCGCCGCAGCCGCGCCACGTGGGCATGCTGATCCTCGGCGACGCCGTCCCGAAGCAGCCGGGCACCCCCGCGCAGCGGGCCGGACTCGTCGACGCGCTCGACGCCGTGCGGCAGCTCGCGCACGCGGTGGGCGTGGAGATCCGCCTCGAGCAGGGCGCGCACATCGCCATGCACCCGGGGCGCACGGCCGCGGTCGAGGCGGTGACCGCCGACGGCCCCGTCATCGTCGGGTTCGCGGGCGAGCTCCTGCCCGCGCTGGCCGCCGAGCTCGACCTGCCCGAGCGCGTGGCGCTCGCCGAGGTCGACCTCGACCGGCTCGTCGAGCTCGCGGGCGGCGCGGTCGAGGTGCGCACGCTCACCTCGATGCCCGTCGCCACCCAGGACCTCAGCCTGGTGGTGCCGCTCGAGATCCCGGCGGGGGAGATCCTCCGCACCGTGGTCGAGGGCGCGGGCGAGCTGCTCGAGACCGCGCGGCTCGTGGACGACTACCGCGGGCCCGGCGTCGAGGAGGGCACGCGCTCGCTCACGTTCGCGCTGCGCTTCCGCGCACCGGACCGCACGCTCACGGCGGCCGAGGCCAGCGAGGCGCGCGACGGATCCGTGCGCCTCGCCGCCGAGCGCTTCGGCGCCGCGCTCCGCGAGTAGCGGCCGCCGCAGCACGCGCCATCCGCGCGGGCGGGCTCCTCCTCAGGGCCCGCCCGCGCGTCCGTCCCCGGGCACCGCCCCGGCGGGACCCCTCCGGCACCGGCACTAGATTTGATGCATGTCATTCTCAGTCGCCGTCGCGGGCGCCAGCGGCTACGCGGGCGGGGAGCTCCTCCGCCTGCTCGCCGACCACCCGCGCCTCGAGGTCCAGACGCTCACCGCCTTCCAGAACGCGGGCGAGCGTCTCCGCCAGGTGCACCCGCACCTCACCTCGTACGCCGACCGCACCTTCGTGGAGACGACCGCCGAGCAGCTCGCCGGCCACGACGTCGTCTTCCTCGCGCTCCCGCACGGCAGGTCGGGCGCCATCACGGCCGAGCTCGACGACCAGACCCTCGTGATCGACTGCGGGGCCGACCACCGTCTCGTCGACGAGGCGGCATGGGACGCGTTCTACGGCGGCGAGTTCGCGGGCGCCTGGCCGTACGGGCTCCCCGAGCTGCTGCACGCGGAGGAGGGCGGTACCCAGCGCACGCGTCTGTCCGGCGTGAAGCGCATCGCGGTGCCCGGCTGCAACGTCACCGCCATCACGCTCGGGCTCCAGCCGGGCATCCGCGCGGGCGTCATCGAGCCGGAGGACATCGTCGCCGTGCTCGCCGTCGGCCCGTCCGGCGCGGGCCGCGCCCTCAAGACGAACCTGCTCGCGAGCGAGATCCTCGGCTCGGCGAGCGCGTACGCGGTCGGGGGCACCCACCGCCACACCCCGGAGATCCGCCAGAACCTCGAGACGGCGGGCGGCGGGCACGTGAGCGTCTCGTTCACGCCCGTGCTCGTGCCGATGGCCCGGGGGATCCTCGCCACGGCCACCGCGCGCCTCGCCCCCGGCTTCTCCGCGCACGACGTGCGCGCCGCCTGGGAGCTCGCCTACGCCGACGAGCCGTTCGTCCACCTGCTGCCGGATGGGTCGTTCCCGAACGTGTCCGACGTGACGGGCTCGAACACGGCGCTCGTCGGACTCGCGATCGACGAGGCCGCGGGTCGGGTCGTCACGGTCACGGCCATCGACAACCTGGTCAAGGGCACGGCGGGCGCGGCGATCCAGTCCGCCAACATCGCGCTCGGGCTGCCCGAGGCCATGGGCCTCCCGGTCAACGGGGTGGCACCGTGAGCGTCACCGCGGCGCGCGGCTTCGTCGCCGGCGGGGTCGCCGCCGGCCTCAAGTCCACCGGCGCCCTCGACGTCGCCCTCGTCCGCAACACCGGGCCGTCGCAGGCGGCCGCCGCCGTCTTCACGAGCAACCGCTGCCAGGCGAACCCCATCCTCTGGTCGCGCCAGGTCATCGGCGACGGGCTCGTGAGCGCCGTCGTGCTCAACTCGGGCGGCGCCAACTGCTACACGGGATCCCGCGGGTTCCAGGTCACGCACGCCACCGCCGAGGCGGTCGGCCGCGCGCTCGACGTCTCGAGCGGCGACGTGCTCGTCTGCAGCACGGGCCTCATCGGCGAGCAGCTGCCGCTCGAGAAGCTCGAGGACGGGGTCGCCCGGGTCTCGGTCGCGCTCTCCGACGACGGCGGGGACGACGCGGCCCGCGCCATCATGACCACCGACACGGTGCCCAAGCAGTCCGTCCGCGCGTCGGACGCGGGCTGGACGGTCGGCGGCATGGCCAAGGGCGCCGGCATGCTCGCGCCGGGCCTCGCGACGATGCTCGTCGTGATCACCACCGACGCCGACCTCGACGCCGCCGCGCTCGACGCCGCGCTCCGGGAGGCCACGCGCGTGACGTTCGACCGCCTCGACTCCGACGGCTGCATGTCGACCAACGACCAGGTCACGCTCCTCGCGAGCGCCGCGTCCGGCGTGGCGCCCGACGCGGACGAGTTCCAGGCCGCCCTCACCGCGGTGTGCGCCGACCTCGCCGAGCAGCTCCAGGCCGACGCCGAGGGCGCGGCCCACGACATCGCCATCGAGGTCGTGCACGCGGCGTCCGACGACGACGCCGTCGAGGTCGGGCGCGCGGTCGCGCGCAGCAACCTCTTCAAGGCCGCCGTCTTCGGGAACGACCCCAACTGGGGTCGCGTGCTCGCCGCCGTCGGCACGACCGGCGCCGCCTTCGACCCCTACGGCATCGACGTCGCCATCAACGGCGTCCAGGTGTGCCGCGCGGGCGAGCCGCACGAGAGCCGCGACCTGGTGGACCTCCACCCGCGCGCCGTGCACGTGCTCATCGACCTGCACGCGGGCGACGCCACGGCGACCATCCTCACCAACGACCTCACGCACGACTACGTGCACGAGAACAGCGCGTACGCCAGCTGATGGGCGACGCAGACGGGACGGACGTGACCGCCATCACGCAGGAGGCCGCCGACCTCGACCAGGCGCAGGCCGAGTCCAAGGCCGCGACCCTCATCGAGTCGCTGTCGTGGCTCCAGCGCTTCCACGACCGCATCGTGGTCGTGAAGTTCGGCGGCAACGCCATGGTCGACGAGGAGCTCACGCGCACCTTCGCGGAGGACGTCGTGTACCTCCGCTACGCCGGGCTCCGGCCCGTCGTCGTGCACGGCGGCGGCCCGCAGATCAGCGCCATGCTCACGCGCCTCGGCATCGAGAGCGAGTTCCGCGGGGGATACCGCGTCACCACTCCCGAGGTGCTCGAGGTCGTCCGCATGGTGCTCACCGGGCAGGTCAGCCGCGACGTCGTGCGCGGCATCAACGCGCACGGCCCGCTCGCGGCCGCCGTCTCCGGCGAGGACGCGGGGCTGTTCACCGGCCGTCGCCGCGGAGCCGTCGTCGACGGCGTCGAGGTCGACCTCGGCCTCGTCGGCGACGTCGTTGCGGTGGATCCCACGGCCGTGCTCGCGCAGCTCGACGCGGGGCGCATCCCGGTCGTCTCCTCCATCGCGCCCGACGAGTCCGACGCGTCCGTGTCGCTCAACGTCAACGCCGACGCCGCGGCCGCCGCGCTCGCCGTGGCCCTCGGGGCCGAGAAGCTCGTGATCCTCACCGACGTCGCCGGCCTCTACCGCGACTGGCCCGACCGCGGATCCCTCGTCTCCCACATCCGCGCGGACGAGCTCCGCGCCCTGCTGCCGTCGCTCGAGTCGGGCATGATCCCCAAGATGGCCGCGTGCCTCGAGGCGGTCGACGGGGGAGTGCCCAAGGCCGCGATCATCGACGGCCGCATCCCGCACTCGATGCTCCTCGAGATCTTCACCACGAACGGAATCGGAACGGAGGTCGTGCCCGCATGACCACGACCCAGCCAGAGCGCCGCACCACGCAGACCGAGAGCGAGTGGTCCGACCGCTTCCAGGCCGCGATGATGCGCTCCTCCCCGCCGCCGCTCGCGATGCTCGTGCGCGGCGAGGGCTGCCGCGTGTGGGACTCGACCGGCCGCGAGTACCTCGACTTCCTCGCCGGCATCGCCGTCAACTCGCTCGGGCACGCGCACCCGGCGCTCATCCGCGCCGTCACGGAGCAGGTCTCCACGCTCGCGCACGTGTCCAACTACTTCGCGACGCCGCCGCAGATCGCGCTCGCCGAGCGCCTCCGCCGCATCACGGGCGCGGGCGACACGGGCCGCGTCTACTTCGGCAACTCCGGCGCCGAGGCGAACGAGGCCGCGTTCAAGCTCGCGCGCCGCAACGGATCCGAGCGGCGCACGCGCGTCATCACGCTGCAGGGCTCGTTCCACGGCCGCACGATGGGTGCGCTCGCGCTCACCGGCCAGCCCGCGCTGCAGGCGCCGTTCCTCCCGCTGCCCGGCGGCGTCGAGCACATCGCGCCCACTCTCGAGGCGCTCGAGGCCGCGATCGACGACACCGTGCAGGCGCTCATCCTCGAGCCGATCCAGGGCGAGGCCGGCGTGGTCGACCTGCCGGCCGGCTTCCTCCGCCGTGCCCGCGAGCTCACGCGGGAGCACGGCGCGCTGCTGATCCTCGACGAGATCCAGACGGGCGTCGGCCGGACGGGCCGCTGGTTCGCGTACGAGCACGAGGGCGTGCGGCCCGACGCGGTCACGATCGCCAAGGGGATCGCCGGCGGCGTGCCGATCGGCGCGCTCGTCGCGTTCGACGCCGCGGCCGACCTCCTGCAGAAGGGCCAGCACGGATCCACCTTCGGCGGAAACCCGCTCGCGACCGCCGCGGGGAACGCGGTGCTCGCCGAGATCGAGGACGCCGGGCTCGTCGAGAACGCCGCCCGCCGCGGCGAGGAGGTCCGCGCCGCCATCACCGGCCTCGACTCGCCCCTCGTCGCCGAGGTCCGCGGCCGCGGCCTCCTCATCGGCGTCGGCCTCCACCACGAGGACGGCGGGCGCATCGCGGCCGCCGCGCTCGGCGAGGGCCTCATCATCAACGCCCCCAACGCGCGCAGCCTCCGCATCGCGCCGCCGTTCATCGTCGGCGACGCCGAGGTGCGCGACTTCCGCGAGCGGTTCGGCCGCGCGCTGGCGCGCCTGCGCTGATCTCGGCCGCGCGGATCCGCGTCGGAGCGCCGATCCCACCCGTCCCGCCGGCATCTCCCGCCGGTCGCCCGCCGACGGGGCGGCCCCCGCACGTCCCCTAGGCTTGTCCAGTCCCGAGTCCCCCCGAGAGCGAGCGATGCGATGACCCGCCACTTCCTGCGCGACGACGACCTGAGCCCGGCCGAGCAGGCCGAGGTGCTGGATCTGGCGGTGCAGCTGAAGCGCGAGCGCTGGTCCGAGCGCCCCCTCGCGGGTCCCCAGACGGTCGCGGTCATCTTCGACAAGTCCTCGACCCGCACGCGCGTGTCCTTCGCGGTCGGCATCGCGGACCTCGGCGGCGTCCCCCTCGTCATCAGCACCGCCAGCAGCCAGCTCGGCGGCAAGGAGACCGCGAGCGACACCGCGCGCGTGCTCGAGCGCCAGGTCGCCGCCATCGTCTGGCGCACGTACGGACAGGCGGGCCTCGAGGAGATGGCCGCGGGCACGACGGTCCCCGTCGTCAACGCGCTCTCCGACGACTTCCACCCGTGCCAGCTCCTCGCCGACCTGCTCACGATCCGCGAGCACCGCGGGGACCCGGCCGGCCAGACCCTCACGTTCCTCGGCGACGGCGCCTGCAACATGGCGCAGTCCTACCTGCTCGCCGGCGCGACCGCGGGCATGCACGTGCGCATCGCCGCACCGGCCGGCTACGTGCCGTCGGAGTCCGTCGTCGCGGACGCCGAGCGCATCGCCGCGTCCACGGGCGGCTCCGTCCGCATCCTCACGGATCCGGTCGAGGCCGTCACCGGCGCCGACGTCGTGGTCACCGACACCTGGGTGTCGATGGGCCGCGAGGAGGAGAAGGCCGTGCGCCTGGCCGAGCTCGGCGCGTACCAGGTCACGACCGAGCTCATGGAGCACGCGGTCGATGACGCGATCTTCCTGCACTGCCTGCCCGCCGACCGCGAGTACGAGGTGGCCTCCGAGGTCATCGACGGCCCGCGATCGGTGGTCTGGGACGAGGCGGAGAACCGCCTCCACGCTCAGAAGGCGCTGCTCGTCTGGCTCCTGCGCCAGTCCTGACGCAGCCCGCACACCCGAGACACCTCAGCAACGAAACGGAGAACGGCATGGCCGAACGCGTGGTACTGGCATATTCCGGCGGACTCGACACCTCGGTCGGCATCGGCTGGCTCAAGGACGCGACCGGCAAGGAGGTCGTGGCCCTCGCGGTCGACGTCGGCCAGGGCGGCGAGGACATGGAGGTCATCCGGCAGCGCGCGCTCGACTGCGGCGCGGTCGAGGCCGTGGTGGTGGATGCGAAGGACGAGTTCGCGGACGACTACATCGTCCCCGCGCTCAAGGCCAACGCGCTGTACCAGAAGCGCTACCCGCTGGTGTCGGGCCTCAGCCGCCCGCTGATCGCGAAGCACCTCGCGCGCGTCGCCCACGAGCTCGGCGCGAACAGCGTCGCGCACGGCTGCACCGGCAAGGGCAACGACCAGGTGCGCTTCGAGGCCGCCGTCGCCGCCCTCGCGCCCGACCTCACCTCCATCGCGCCCGTCCGCGACCTCGCGCTCACGCGCGACAAGGCCATCGTGTACGCGAACGAGCACGACCTGCCCATCGAGCAGAGCAAGAAGAGCCCGTACTCGATCGACAAGAACGTCTGGGGCCGCGCGGTCGAGACCGGCTTTCTGGAAGACCCGTGGAACGGCCCCATCGAGGACCTCTACGAGTACACGCAGGACCCCGACGTGCTGCGCGACCCGACCGAGGTCACCATCACGTTCGAGGCCGGCGTCCCCGTGGCGATCGACGGCGTGCGCTACTCGCCGCTCCGCATCGTCCAGGAGCTCAACGCCGCGGCCGGCGCGCACGGCATCGGCCGCATCGACGTCGTCGAGGACCGTCTGGTCGGCATCAAGAGCCGCGAGGTCTACGAGGCGCCCGCCGCCATGACCCTCATCGAGGCGCACGAGGAGCTCGAGGCGCTCACCATCGAGCGCGATCTCGGCCGCTACAAGCGCGGCGTGGAGAAGGACTGGGCGAACCTCGTCTACGACGGACTCTGGTTCTCCGGCCTCAAGCGCTCGCTCGACGCCTTCATCGAGGACTCGCAGCGCCACGTCTCCGGCGACATCCGCATGACGCTCCGCGGCGGACGCGCGGTCGTCACCGGCCGCCGCAGCGAGACGAGCCTCTACGACTTCGACCTCGCCACCTACGACACCGGCGACACGTTCGACCAGTCGCTGTCCAAGGGCTTCATCGAGCTGTGGTCGCTGCCGAGCAAGATCTCCGCGCGCCGCGACCTCGCGGTCGAGCAGGCGGCGCTGGCCGCCGACGACGCGACGACCGCCGCCGCGCCCGCCGCGGAGTAGCGCATGACCGAGAGCACGGATCCGTCCTCCCGGGCCGGCGAGGCGGGCGCCCTCTGGGGCGGCCGCTTCGCCGGAGGTCCGTCCCCGGAGCTCCAGGCGCTCAGCCGCTCGACGCACTTCGACTGGCAGCTCGCGCCGTACGACATCGCGGGGTCCCGGGCGCACGCCCGGGCCCTGGCGGCGGCCGGCTACCTGTCGGACGCCGAGCGGCAGGCAATGCTGCAGGCGCTCGACACCCTGGAGGACCGCGTGCTCTCGGGAGCCCTCGTCGCGTCCGACGCCGACGAGGACGTGCACGGCGCCCTCGAGCGCGGACTCATGGACATCGCGGGTCCCGAGCTCGGCGGCAAGCTCCGCGCGGGCCGCAGCCGCAACGACCAGATCGCGACGCTCGTCCGCATGTACCTGCGCGACCACGCGGCGACCATCCACGCGATGCTCGTGCAGCTCGTCGACGCCCTGGCCGCGCAGGCGGAGACCGCGGGCGGCGCGATCATGCCCGGCCGCACGCACCTCCAGCACGCGCAGCCCGTGCTCCTCGCGCACCACCTGCTGGCGCACTGCTGGCCGCTCGTCCGCGACCTGGAGCGCCTCGCCGACTGGGACGCGCGCGCCGACGTGTCGCCCTACGGATCCGGCGCCCTCGCGGGCTCGACCCTCGGCCTCGACGCCGGCGCCGTCGCCCGCGACCTCGGCTTCGCGCGCAGCTCGGAGAACTCCATCGACGGAACCGCGGCCCGCGACGTCGTCGCCGAGTTCGCGTTCGTGCTCGCCCAGGTCGGGATCGACCTCTCGCGGCTCAGCGAGGAGATCATCCTCTGGAACACGCGCGAGTTCGGCTTCGTCACGCTGAGCGACTCCTTCTCGACCGGGTCGTCGATCATGCCGCAGAAGAAGAACCCGGACATCGCGGAGCTCGCGCGCGGCAAGTCGGGTCGGCTCATCGGCAACCTGGCCGGCCTCCTCGCGACGCTCAAGGGCCTCCCGCTCGCGTACAACCGCGACCTGCAGGAGGACAAGGAGCCGGTCTTCGACTCCGTGCAGACCCTCGAGGTGCTGCTGCCGGCGTTCACCGGCATGATCGCGACGCTCCGCTTCGACGTCGACCGCATGGCCGAGCTCGCGCCGCAGGGCTTCTCGCTCGCGACCGACGTCGCGGAGTGGCTCGTCAAGCACCGCGTGGCCTTCCGCGACGCGCACGAGATCACGGGCGAGCTGGTCAAGCTGGCGGAGTCCCGCGGGGTGGATCTCGATGGCCTCACCGACGACGACCTGCAGGGCGTCTCGCCGCACCTGGTGCCGGAGGTGCGCGAGGTCCTGAGCATCGAGGGATCCGTGGCGAGCCGCGACGGCGTGGGCGGCACCGCGCGCGTCCGGGTCGACGAGCAGCGCGCCGAGCTGGTGCGCCGCGTGGCCGAGCTGCGCGCCCGGGCGGACGCCGCGGCCGAGCGCCGCGCGGCGGCATCCGCGGAGGCGTCCGCGTGACGCTCTCGAACGGTCGTCGTCCCGAGCGGCCCGAGCCGCGGCACCGCTGGCTCCTGCCGCTCGTGATCGGCGTGGCCGTCGCGGTGCTCGTGTTCGTGGTGGTCGTCGCGAGCCTCAACGGCGAGCTGCTCTGATCCCCGCGTGATCGACGCCGACTTTTTCGCGCGCGACGCGGTCGAGGTGGCGCCCGCGCTCCTCGGCGCGGTGCTGTCGCGCGACTCCGAGGAGGGCCGGGTCTCCGTGCGCCTCACCGAGGTGGAGGCGTACCGCGGGGTCGGCGAGGATCCCGGATCGCACTCCTTCCGCGGGCGGCGGGTTCGCAACGCCACCATGTTCGGGCCTCCCGGGCACCTGTACGCGTACTTCACGTACGGGATGCACACGTGCGCGAACGTCGTCTGCGGCCCGGAGGGCACGAGCGCGGGCGTCCTGCTGCGCGCGGGCGAGGTCGTCGAGGGCGCGGAGGTCGCGCGGGCCCGTCGGGGTGCGGCCGTCCGCGACCGCGACCTCGCGCGCGGGCCGGCGCGCCTCGCCGTCGCCCTCGGCATCCCGCTCTCGGACGACGGCGCGGCGCTCGACGCGCCGCCGTACCGGCTGGTCCTGCCGGACGAGCCGCTCGCCCTCCCGGCCGCTGGCCCGCGCGTCGGCGTGTCCGGACCCGGTGGCTCCGGTGAGCTCTTCCCCTGGCGGTTCTGGGTGCCGGGCGACCCGACCGTCTCGCCGTACCGGGCGCACGTCCCGCGCGTCCGCCGCTGAGCGGTCCGCTGGACCGCGGCCGCCCCGCGGCTACCGGACGACGAGCACGACGGCCGCGCACGTCGCGGCCCACAGCCAGCTCACGAGCGTGCCGATGATGAACCGCTCGCGGGCCTCCGCGGCCTCGCCGAGCTCCGTGAACCGGCCGACGCCCTTGATGGCGATCACGACGGCCAGCGCCTCGGGGTACCCCGCGAGGATCACGGCCACGACGGCCAGCCGCTCGAGCATGCCGATGGTGGCGCCGCCGCGCAGCACCTCGCGGGTGGGCCGACGCAGCGCGGACGGGTCGTCCTCGTGTCCGCGCGGCGCCACCAGGATCCCGCCGAAGGCCCCGGGCGGCACCGAGCCGCGGGTCGCGAGGTCCAGCACGACGGTGGCCGCGGATCCGCCGCCCAGCACCGCGAGCACGACCGCGACCAGGCCGAGGAACCCGACGACGAGCGGGGACGCGGGGCCCGCGAGCGCGAGCCCCAGCACGAGCGCGGCCGCCGAGGCGCCCGCGGCGCCGACGACCCGACCCGTCCGGGGCGACCGCACCGCCAGGAGGGCGAGCACGAGGGCCGCCGTGACCAGCACGCACAGCGCGGCCCACGCCGCGATCTCCGCGGGCGTCCCGACGGGGATCACGAGCCGCTCCCTTCGCGTGTCGACCGCCGGGAACCCGCGCCCGGCTCCCCGCCCGCCGACGCGTGCTCGTCGAGGTGCGCGAGCAGCGCGACGAGCCCGGGGATCGCGGCCCGCTCCGCCCGCCACGCGCTGGTGCGCAGGCGCGTGCTCACGGCCTGCGGGGTGATGTCGAGCGCCGCGGCGACCTCGCGCTGCGTGCCGCCGTCGGCCATGCGGTCGACGACGTCCCAGCCCTGGGGGGTGCGGCGATCCCGCGCGAGCAGCAGCAGGGTGACGAGGGCCTCGACCTCGTCGGCGCCCGGGAGCCCCGAGCCCCGGTCGTCGGGGACGGAGGGAGACGGCGGATCCACCGCGAGGGCGAACCGCGTCGCGCTCCGCTTGGCCGCGGTGACCGCGTCGCGCGCGGCGATGAAGGCCGGGCCCGTCGCCTCGCGGGTGGCCCGGGGGAGGGGGGTGCGCACGGCGCCGACGCCGAGCCCGACGCTCCAGTGCCCGGCGCGGGTGAGCACCAGCACCATGTCGAGGGCGGTGTCCGCGTCGGCGACGAGCGCCTGTACCTCGTCCCCGGACGTGCGGTCGACAGGCAGCACGAGCCGACCCTCGAAGCGGGCCGCGAGATCGTCCCGTCCCGTCCCGGCACGGTCGACGTCCGTGCGACTGGCCTTCTGGTCGGCGGTGATGACGAACAAGCGGATCCCCCTCGAAGCCCGGCGCGCGAGACGCGCACATCAAGGCTATGCACTTGATATCTACAGATCAAGCCCCTGGGCCTGATTCGTTTGCCCGGTGCGCTCTTCGAGCATGGCTTCCACCACCGACAGCCGCCTCGCCGGGCCGCGGTGCTCGCATGTCGCCGGCGCGGCCGCGTCCCGGCGTCCCGCGGATGCCGCGCTGATACCGTGATCGGGTGACGAACGCCGATCCCGCCCGCCTCACCCCCCAGCGCAACGACCCGTCCTTCCCGGACGTGTGGGAGGAGATCGTCTGGCGCGGCTACGTGCACGTCTCGACGGACCAGGAGGCGCTGAAGTCGCTCCTGGCCGGTCCGCCGATCACGTACTACTGCGGCTTCGACCCCACGGCGCCGAGCCTGCACCTCGGCAACCTGGTGCAGCTGCTCCTCATGCGCCGGCTCCAGCTGGCCGGGCACCGTCCGCTCGGGCTCGTCGGCGGATCCACGGGCCTGATCGGCGATCCGCGCCCGACGGCGGAGCGCACCCTGAACACCCCCGAGGTCGTGGCGGAGTGGGTGTCCCGTCTCCAGGGTCAGGTGTCCTCGATCCTCGGAGCCGAGGGCGACAACGCGCTCCGCATCGTGAACAACCTGGACTGGACGGCGCCGCTCAGCGCGATCGACTTCCTGCGGGAGGTGGGCAAGCACTTCCGCGTGGGCACGATGCTCAAGAAGGACGCCGTGAGCGCGCGGCTCAACTCCGACGAGGGCATCAGCTACACCGAGTTCAGCTACCAGATCCTCCAGGGCCTCGACTTCCGTGAGCTGCACCGCACCTACGGCTGCGTGCTGCAGACCGGCGGCAGCGACCAGTGGGGCAACCTCACGAGCGGCACCGACCTGATCCGGCGCAGCGAGCGGGCCACGGCGCACGCCATCGGCACGCCCCTCATCACGAACTCCGACGGCACCAAGTTCGGCAAGAGCGAGGGCAACGCCGTCTGGCTCGACCCGGAGCTCACGAGCCCGTACGCCTTCTACCAGTTCTGGCTCAACACGGACGACGCCGACGTCATCCACCGCCTGCGCATCTTCACGTTCCTGGATCGCGCGCGCATCGAGGAGCTCGCCCGAGCCGTGGCGACCGAGCCGTTCCGACGCGAGGCGCAGCGCGCGCTCGCCTGGGAGGTGACCACCTTGGTGCACGGCGTCGAGGCGACGGAGTCCGCGATCGCCGCGGCGCAGGCGCTGTTCGGGCAGGGGGAGCTGGCGGCCCTCGACGAGGCGACGCTCCGTGCCGCCCTCGGGGAGCTGCCGTCGGCGGACATCGCCGTGGGCACGTCGGTCATCCAGGCCCTCGTCGACACCGGCCTCGTGCAGAGCGCGGGCGAGGCCCGGCGCGCGATCACGCAGGGCGGGGTCTACGTGAACAACGTGGCGGTGGGGGATGCGGCGGCCGTGGTGGACGACCTCCTGCACGGCCGTTTCGCCGTGATCCGCCGGGGGAAGAAGACCCTCGCCGGCCTCACGGTCGCCTGAAACGGCCACTGACCGGGTCTTCTCCTCGGAGGCCGTCGCGACACGCCCGGGATGCGGGTTGTTTTGCGGGGGTGGGGTGGTCCGCGTAATGTCTCCTCTTGTCGCCGGAACGGGCGGGGAGCGAAAAGCTTCCGGAGCTGTTCTGGCGGGTGATGATCC
>NZ_MDJZ01000011.1 GCF_002151125.1 Clavibacter michiganensis | reverse complement strand
GACGGGGCGGCGGACGAGGAGGAGCCGGAGGTGGAGTCCTCGGCGGGGGTCGAGCAGGCCGCGAGGCCGACGACGAGGAAGCCCGCGGTGGCGAGGCCGAAGACGGACTTGGTGAGGTTGCGCATGGGATTTCCTTCGCTGTGTGGACTGGGGATCCGCCCGGTTCCCCGGGCGACACAGGGACTTCGGCGCGGTCGCGGAACGGGTTGGGGCCGGTTCTCCTTTCTCAGGGGAACGCCAGGTTCGCGAGCCGCTCCCCCGAGATCACGGGGATCGGCGTCCGGAGTGGACGCACCGACCATTGACTTCCGACAGTCGCCGATATATCGTCGCTACATCGCGACAGCACGCCGCGATCCCCGACATCACCCGACCGGAAGGAGCGCCCATGCGCACCCACGACCACGACGACCACCTGCCGTCCCCCTCCACCGGCGGCGTCCCCGCCGACCACCACGAGCCCCGCATGCAGCACCACCGCGGCGGGCGCCCGCGCATCATGCCGGGCCACCCCCTCGCCCGGGGCTTCCGCCCCGGCGACGGCCCCGGCTTCCCCGGGTTCCCGGGCTTCCCCGGCATGGGCGGCTTCGGCGGCCCCGGCTTCGGCCCGGGTCGCGGACGCGGCGGACGGGGTCGCGCCCGCCGCGGCGACGTCCGCCTCGCGATCCTCTCCCTGCTCGCCGACGCGCCCTCGAACGGCTACGGCCTCATCACCGGCATCGCCGCGAAGACCGAGGGCGCCTGGCGGCCGAGCCCCGGATCCGTCTACCCGACGCTCCAGCAGCTCGTCGACGAGGACCTGATCGTCGCCGACGAGACCGGCGCCAAGAGCGTCTACTCGCTCACCGACCAGGGCCGCGCCCACGTCGAGGAGCACAAGGCGGAGATCGACGCCGCCTGGGCCGCGACGACCGACAAGTCCGAGGGCGAGGACGCGTTCCAGACGAGCCTCATGAAGCTCGCCGGCGTGATCAAGCCCCTCATGCACGACGCGACCGACGCCCAGCGCCAGGCCGCGGCGGCGAAGCTCGACGAGACGCGGCGCGCGCTCTACGCGATCCTCGCCGACTGATCCGCGCCTACCTCCCGGCCCACGCACGACGACGGCCCCCGCATCAGCGGGGGCCGTCGTCGTGCCTGCGGCGGATCAGCGGGTGGCCGCTCCGGTGTCGAGGTCGTCGCCGGCCTCGAGGTCGGGGCCGTCGGACTGGGTGATGTCGATGCCGAGGCCGCCGTCCGCGTCGTCGTCGACCTGGTCGTCGTCGAGCGGGACGACGCGCTCGGCGTCGACGGCCTCCGCCGCGTCGCGGCCGTCGGCCCCGACGAGCTCCTCCTCGTCGACGCCGGTGTCGTCGAGGTCGCGGTCGGCGGGATCGCGGGGGTTCTCGATGTCGCTCACGGTGCTCTCCTTCGCTGGTCGGTGCGGCGCGTACGCGCCGTGCCTCGACGGTACGCGCCCCGGCTCCGCGCGTGCTGGCCCGCCGGATCCCGGGCGCGGGAGGCCCGCGTCGATCAGGAGACGCCGACGGTGATCCGGTGCCAGCCCGTCGCGCCGTCGGGCGCGGGCGGCGCCTCGTCGGCGGTCTGCGTGACGCCGGTCGTGTCGGTGGCGCGCACCTCGACGCTGTGGGATCCGCTCGTCGCGTCCCACGCGTACGACCACTGCCGCCAGGTGTCCGCGCCCACGCCGTCGCCCAGCGTCGCCTCGACCCAGTCACCCTCGTCGACGCGCACCTCCACCTTCTCGATGCCGGTGTGCTGCGCCCAGGCCATGCCGGCGATCGCGGTGCGGCCCGCGTCCACGCGCGCGCCGGACCGCGGGGTGTCGATGCGGGAACCCGTCTTGATGGGGCCGCGTTCGGTCCAACCGCGGGTCGACCAGTACGCGACGTCCTCGGCGAAGGTGGTGACCTTGAGCTCGGTGACCCACTTGGTCGCCGAGACGTAGCCGTAGAGGCCGGGCACGACCATCCGCACGGGGAAGCCGTGCTGCTGCGGCAGGGGCTCGCCGTTCATGCCGACCGCGAGGATCGACGCGCGGTCGGGATCCGTCAGCGCCTCCAGCGGCGTGCTCGCGGTCCAGCCGTCCTGGCTCGTGGAGAGCACCATGTCGGCTCCCGCGGTCGGCCGCGCGCGCTCGAGCAGCAGGCGGATCGGGTAGCCGAGCCAGAGCGCGTTGCCGACGAGGTCGCCGCCGACCTCGTTGGAGACGCAGGTGAGGGTGGTCACGTGCTCCTCGAGCGGCAGGGCGAGGAGCTCGGCGAACGTGATCTCGATCTCCTCCTCGACCATGCCGGTGATCCGCAGCGTCCAGGAGGACGCGTCGACCGACGGCACCTGCAGCGCGGTGTCGATCCGGTAGAAGGCGTCCGCGGGCGTGAGGAAGGGCGCGAGCCCGGGGACGCCGAGCTCGGCGGAGGCGGGGATCGCGGCGGCGGGCGTCGCGGCGCGCGGCAGGACGAGCGTGCGGCGGAAGTCGTCGACGCGGGCGGCGGCGGCGTTGACGCCGCGGGCCACGGATCCGGCGACGACCGACGCGGCGCCGGCCACCACCGTCATGAGGAGGAAGGTGCGGCGCTCGACGCGGGAGCCTGCGCCCGGGGTGAGCGGGGCGCGCGCGGCCGGGCGGGCGATGCCGCGCACCGGCTCGGCGACCGCGGCGGACGCGGATGCCGACCGGTCGGCGGCGTCGCGCCAGTCGCGGAGGCGGTCCGCCCCGCGGTGGAGGATGAAGACCCCGGCGATCATGCCGACGATGGTGGGGATCGCCGCGGCGCCCGTGGCCCCGGCGCGCGTGGTCGCCGCGAGCACGGCGATCCCGGCGAAGAGGGCGAGCACGACGACGCCGAACGGCGGCCGACGCACCTGCAGGATCCCGGCGAGCGCGGCCGCGGCGAGCACCACCACGCCGAGCACGACGATCAGCGCGACCTTGTCGCCCGTGCCGAACAGGGCGATCACGGTGTCCTTGACGCCCGCGGGCACGAGGTCGATGACGAGCGCGCCGACCGCGAGCACGGGGCTCGCCGCCGGGGCGACGAAGGCCGCGGCGATCTCGGCCACGGCCAGCACGGCGAGCGCCGCGACCACCCCGAGGAACGCCGACCACGCGCGGAGGACCGCACGGGTCACGGGGCGACCGGCTTGCTGTAGGGGAGGATCACGTCGAAGCGGCAGCCGCCCTCGACGTTCTGGACGGTGACGTCGCCGTCGTGCGCGCGCACGATGCCGCGGACGATCGCGAGGCCGAGGCCCGCGCCGCCGCCGCCCGACGCGTACCCGCCGTCGTGCGTGCCCTCGGCCTGCACCTGGGGATCCGGCGGCGTCGCCTCGGCGGGCGCGACCGGGAAGTCGGGGCCGAGCGCGGCCTTCTCCGTGGCGCTCTTCCCGTAGGCGCGCGGGGTGCGGGATCCGGTCGACCGCCAGCCGGCGTCGAACACGCGGGGCAGGTCGCCCTCGGGGATGCCGCCCGCGGTGTCCTCGACGGAGAGGACCGCGAGGTTGCCCGAGTCGCGGTGGGCGGAGATCACGATGCGGCCGCCGGGCAGCGACTGCTGGATGGCGTTCATGACGAGGTTGCCGACGACGCGGGAGAGCTCCCGCGGATCGCCCTGCACGACGAGGTCGTCGTGCGCGGTCTCGCCGCGGAGGTCGACCTGGCGGGCCTGGGCGACGGGACCGAGCTCGGCGACGGTGTCGCTCACGACGTCGTAGAGCGAGACGCGCTCGACGGCGAGCTCGAGGCTGCCGGAGTTGATGCGGGACAGCTCGAACAGGTCGTCGACCATGCCGTTGAGGCGGTTCGCCTGCACCCTGATCTGGCGGAAGTAGCGGTGCTCGTCGTCGACCATGCCGTCCTCGAGCGACTCCGCCATGGCGCGGATCCCGGCGAGCGGCGTGCGGAGGTCGTGCGACATCCAGGCGATGAGCTCGCGGCGGCTGCGCTCCTGCGCCTCCATCCTGTCGCGCGCGTCGGCGAGGCGGCGGTTGGCGGCGCTGAGCTCGCGGGCGACCTGCGCGAACTCGGTGCTGGTGGGGCGGCCCGGCTCGACCGCGGCCTCCTCGCCCATGGACGCGGCGTAGCGGCCGAGCTCGCGGCTGCCGCGCACGAGGGTCATGCCGAGCATCGCCGCCATCACGAGGGAGACGAGCGCGGAGACGGCGGCGACGGAGAGGAACGCGGTGAGGCCGGCGTCGTCGACGAGCATGCCGGCGGTGACGGCGACCATGCCGCCCACGACCGAGAGCACGGCGGCGAGCGCGACCACGCAGATCTGCAGCACGAGCGAGCGGCGGCGGAGCAGGCGCAGCAGCACGCTGGCGCCGAGGCCGACGATGGCGGCGCAGACGAGCGCCGTCAGCACGACGATGAGGAAGGAGTCGGCGGTCACGCGTCGCCCCCGGCGGGCGGGGCGGCGGCCGGCGACTCGGGATCCGCGTCGGCCGCGGGAGGCTCGGCCGCGGGAGCCGCCGGCGCCACGCGCGCCGCGGCGTCCGGGTCGAAGCGGTAGCCCACGCCCCAGACGGTGCCGAGGAGCACGGGATGCGCGGGATCCGCCTCGATCTTCTCCCGGAGGCGCCGCACGTGCACCGTGACGGTGGAGAGGTCGCCGATCTCCCAGCCCCACACGGAGCGGAGCAGGTCGTCGCGGCCGAAGACGCGGCGCGGGTTGCGGAGCAGGAAGGCGAGCAGGTCGAACTCGCGGGAGGTGAGCGAGAGCATGACGCCCGCCTGGTGGATCTCGCGCGCGCCGAGGTCGAGCACGAACGGGCCCGCGACGAAGGCCGGCTCGGGAGCGGCCTCGGGCACCGTGCGGCGGAGGACGGCGCGGACGCGGAGCACGAGCTCCCGCGGCGAGAACGGCTTGGCGAGGTAGTCGTCGGCGCCGGCGTCGAGGCCGTTGACGCGGTCCTCGCCCTGGCCGAGTGCCGTGAGCATGACGACGGGGACGGGCGACTCGGGGTGGTGGGCGCGGATCCGGCGGCACACCTCGAGCCCGTCGAGGCCGGGGAGCATGCGGTCGAGCACGACGAGGTCGGGCATGCGCTCGGTGGCGACGCGCACCGCCTCGAGCCCGTCGGCGACCGTCTCCACCTGGAAGCCCGAGGCCTTGAGGTAGCGGCAGACGACCTCGTTCACGGTGGGGTCGTCCTCGACCACGAGGATGCGCCGGCCGCGCAGGGGATCCGGTCGCGACGGGTCGGGGCGCGCGGCATCGGGGCGCCCGGCGGCGGCGCGCGCGGGATCGTAGGTGGGGCTCACCCGGTCAGACTATGCGCGGTCCCTGGCGGGGAGCCGCGGGGTGTCCGGCTTGCGAGCGAGCCGTCACCCCTCGGGACGCCGCGCCGCGGGCGGCGGATGCGTGCAGGCGCCGACTCCTAGGCTCGCACCATGACGCAAGCTCTCGTGGACGTGGTCCTCCCCTGCCTCGACGAGGAGGAGGCCCTGCCCTGGGTGCTCTCGCGCCTGCCCGAGGGGTACCGCGCGATCGTCGTCGACAACGGATCCACCGACCGCTCCGCCGAGGTGGCGCGCGCGCACGGAGCCCTCGTGGTGGCGGAGTCGCGCCGCGGGTTCGGGGCGGCGGCGCACGCGGGGCTCGAGGCGGCGACGGCGCCGCTCGTCGCGTTCTGCGACGCCGACGCGTCCATGGATCCCGCGCTCCTCCCCCGCGTGGTCGACCCCGTCCGCGACGGCGAGCGCGACCTCGTGCTCGGCCGGCGCGTCCCGTCGGCCCGGGGCGCGTGGCCGCTGCACGCGCGCATCGCGAACCTCGAGCTGGCCCGGCGGCTGCGGCGGATCACGGGCGTCCCGCTGCACGACCTCGGCCCGATGCGGTGCGGGCGGCGCACCGAGCTGCTGGCCCTGGGGATCCTCGACCGGCGCAGCGGCTATCCGCTGGAGATGCTGCTGCGGGCATCGGCGGCGAAGTGGCGCATCCTGGAGGTGGAGATGCCGTACGCGCCGCGCGTGGGGCGGTCCAAGGTGACCGGCACCGTGCGCGGGACCGTCACGGCCGTGCGCGACATGTCGCGCGTGCTGGCCGAGGCGCGTGCCGCGGCAGCCGGCGCCGACCGCACCCCGGGAGGATCCGCGTGACCGCCGTCGTCGTCATCGCCAAGGAGTGCATCCCGGGCCGCGTGAAGACGCGCCTGCACCCGCCGTTCACGCTCGAGGAGGCGGCCCGGCTGGCGTCCGCCGCCCTCGCCGACACGCTCGCCGCCGTCGACGCCGCCCGGCCGGCTCGCCGGGTCCTCCTCTTCGACGGCACGACCCCGCCCGCGGAGGCCTCCGGCTACGACGTGATCCCGCAGGTCGCAGGCGACCTCGACGAGCGGCTCGCGGCGATGTTCGACGCGCTCGACGGCCCCGTGCTCCTCGTCGGGATGGACACGCCCCAGCTCACCGCCGACCTCCTCCAGCCCGTGCTCGACTCGTGGGCCGAGGATGTGGGCGGGCCCGACGCCTGGTTCGGCCCCGCGAACGACGGCGGCTTCTGGGCGCTCGGCCTCCGGGATCCGGACGGCGCGCTCGTGCGCGGCGTGCCCATGTCGCGCGACGACACGGGCGCCGTGCAGCTGTCCCGGCTGATCGACGCGGGGCTCGACGTCGCCATGCTGCCCGAGCTCACCGACGTGGACACCGTCGACGACGCCCGGGAGGCGGCCGAGGCCGCGCCCTCCCATCGCTTCGCCGCGGCGCTCCGAACCCTGGAGAACGGCGCGGGCACCCGCGCCGCCGCCACCGCACCCGCATCACCGCAGGGGGACCCCGCATGAGCCTGGCCGTCGACCGCCCCGAGGACCGCGCATCCGCGCGCGTCCGCACCTTCGGATCCGGTGGCGGCGAGCCGTACGCGCGGGCCCTCCGCGACTCCGGCGAGGTCCTCTTCCTGTCGCTCGCCTCCGACGACGGCAGCGCCGAGGTCATGGACCTCAGCCGCTGGAGCGCGGACGCCGACGCCGTGGACGCGAGCCTCCTCGCCGACGCCGCCGGCCCGGTCCTCGACATCGGCTGCGGCCCGGGCCGCATGGTCCGCGCCGCCATGGACGTCGGCCTCGGCGCGCTCGGCATCGACGTCTCCCCCACCGTGGTCGAGATGGCCGCGGGCCAGGGCCTCCCCGTGCTGCACCGCTCCATCTTCGAGCGCCTGCCGCGCGAGGGCGGCTGGGGCACGCTCCTCCTCCTCGACGGCAACATCGGCATCGGCGGCGACGCGGCCGCGCTTCTCGCGCGTTGCGGCGAGCTGCTGGACGACGAGGGCGCGCTCATCGTGGAGACCCACCCGGATCCCGACCGCGACCGCACCTTCGAGTGCACGGTCGACGACGGCCAGGGCCACGCGAGCGACCCGTTCCCGTGGGCGCAGGTCGGCCGCGACGCCGTCGCGCGCATGGCCGACGACGCCGGGCTCGACCTCGTTCAGTGCTGGGAGGCCGAGGGCCGGTCCTTCTGCCGCCTCGTCCGCGCGTAGACCGCCGCGATCACGGCCGTCGCCACCGCGGTGGCGACCCACATCATCGCGAGGCGCGGCGCGTAGTCCGCGATGAGGATCGTCGGGTTGTCGTTGCCGATGGCCCGCGCGCGGATCTCGGGGACGACCACCAGCGTCATCACCGCCATCACGACCACGCCGGCCTGCACGATCACGAGCGCGCCGGCCGGGAGCCGCCGGCCGGCCTTCCGGATCAGCAGGCCCGCGACGAAGACCACGGGCGACAGGATCGCGTCGTGCACCAGGATCGCGAGGAGCAGGAACACGGCGACGCCGACGACCTGGTCCGTGCGCTGGGTCTCCAGCAGCGTCCGCACGCCGAGCGCGAGGACGACCACGCCCACCGCGATGAGCGCGATCCGGGCCGCGAGGACGCCGCGGGCGCCGCGGGCGCCGCGCACGGCGGGATCGGATCGCGTGCCGGTCATCACATCGCCTCCAGGGTCGAGAGCCACTTGGTCTGCAGCACGCCGGGACGGCCGGGCGCGATCATCCGGGCCGGGTAGCCGTGCTGGATGTCGAGGGGCGCGCCGTCGAGCTCGAGCGCCACGAGCGTCAGCGGGTCGCGCACGTACTCCGGCCCCATCTCGGTGCGCCGGAACCCGCCGCTCTGCTCGAGGCTCGTGATGCGCAGCCGCGCGCCGGGGTCGGTGCCGACCTGGTCCATGAGGTCCATGAGGCGGACGCCGCGCCAGGTGGCCGACTGGCTCCACCCCTCGACGCAGGCGATCGGCAGCGTCGCGGTCACGAGCTCCATGCCGCGGAGGTCCTGCATCGTGAAGGCGCGCGACGCGGATCCGTTCGAGACGGTGAGCGTCCACGCGGGGTCCATCGCGGTCTCGGTCACGCCCGCGGCCTCGGCCGTGCGGTTGACGGGCAGCGCCTGCGGGCCGGTGCCCATGACGCGCGGGCCGAACGCGTTGAACGGCGCGAGGAGCCGGAACGACTGGCCCGCGGTGAGGCCGACCACCGCCGCGACGGACGCGCCGACCGCGACCAGGAAGCCGCGCCGGGCGACCGGGGCGGGCGTGACGGGGGTGTCGTCGATCCAGGCGAGCACGCGACCGGTGACGCCGCGGGGCGCGCGGGTCGGAGCGCCGTCGGCGGGTGCGTCGTCCGCCTCGACGATGGGCGACTCGTCCGCCTGCCCGCGCCGCCAGTGCCCGGCGATGGCGGGCAGCTTCACGCCGATGTGGATCGCGAGCGAGCCGACCACCACGATCCCCAGCGCGAAGTGCGTCTGCCGGAAGTAGAACGGGAACGGCACCCACTGGAACGTGTTGAGGAGCCCCGTCGCCACCTCGAGCAGCGACGCCCCGACGAACACGGCGATGGACGCGCGCTCGAGGAACGAGACGACCCCGGTGACCGGCGGGTACGTGAGCAGCTCGGGGAAGACGATCCAGAGCTTGGCGAGCAGCAGCGGGACGCACGCGATGCCGGCGGTGATGTGGATCCCCTGCGTCACCCGGTAGAGCGACACGGGCGCGGTCGGGAAGCGCATCCACGGGAGCGGGTCCTGGAGGAAGTGGCTGTAGAGGCCGGTCGCGAAGCAGACCAGGAAGGCGAGGCCGAGCAGCCGGCCGACGACCACCGCCAGCCGGGTGGTGCGGGCGGGCGACGCGAGCCGACGCCTCGCCTCGTGCATCAGTGTCCGCATGGGGTCGCTCCAGCGTCTCGGGGGCGGGTGGTCCGGGTCGGTCGGCGGCCGTCGAGGCGGACGACGACACAATGGGGTGTGCGCACCGCCCTCACCGTCCTCGTCCTGGTCGTCATGGCCGCGCTCACCGGGTGGTCGGTGGTCGCGTTCGATCTCTTCGGAGCGGCCGACGACGAGGCCTTCTTCCGCCGCGAGGGTGCCGCGCCGCTGTTCTGGATCGTGGTCGTGCTCTGGGTGCTCTTCGGAGCCGCGGTGCTCCTGGTGCGGAAGGTCAGGAGAGAGGACGCCACGGTGGTCGTGGTGGCCGGCTCCCTCATCCTCGCGCTGGCGGCCATGGCCGGACCGCCGAACACGAGCACCGACTCCGCACGCTACGCCTGGGACGGCATCGTCCAGGTGCACGGCACGTCCCCGTACCTTCACACCCCCGCGGATCCGGACCTCCGCGACATCCGACCCGCGTGGTTGTACCCCGCCCCGGTGTTCCTCGACGACGGCACCTGGAGCTGCGAGGGCCGGCGCCTGCTGGGCCTCTACGAGAACGGCGGCGGGCCGCCCATGTGCACGGCGCTCAACCGCCCGCAGGTGCCGACCATCTACCCGCCGGCCGCCGAGATGTTCTTCGCGGGCGTCCGCGCCGTCGTGCCGGACGACGTGGGCTACATCGCCTTCCAGGTCGCGGGCGTGCTCATCCAGACGGCCGTGACCCTGCTGCTCGTGCGCGCGCTGCGGCGCCGCGGCAAGCCGATCTGGTGGGCGGCCCTGTGGGGCTGGTGCCCGCTGGTGGCGAGCGAGGTGGTCACGAACTCGCACGTGGACGCGCTGGGGGCTCTCCTCGCGCTGGCCGCCACGATCCTCGTCGCCGGGGGCAGGCGCTGGCGCGGCGGGATCGCGCTGGGCGCGGCCATCGCGACCAAGCTCATCCCGGTGATCGCGGCGCCCGCGCTGCTGCGCCGCCAGCCGTGGAAGGTCATCGTCGCGGCCGTCGTCACGTTCGCGCTGCTGTACGTGCCGTACGTGATCACCACGGGGATCGCCGTGCTCGGCTACCTGCCCGGCTACCTGCAGGAGGAGGGCTACGAGTCCGGCGGCACCTTCCCGCTGGTCGAGCTGCTCGTGCCCGACGGGTTCGGGCTGCCGGTGGTCGCGCTCCTGCTCGCCGTGACGGCGGGCCTCGTCTGGTGGCGGACCGATCCCGCGGATCCGTGGCGCGGCCAGCTCGTGATGATCGGCGTGACGCTGCTCGCGGTGAGCCCGCGCTACTCCTGGTACGCGCTGCTGCTCATCCCGTTCATCGCGATGACCGGCCGCGGCGAGTGGTTCGCGGTCGTGGGCGCGCTCGCGCTGCGGCTGTTCGCGCCGGATCTGTGGGCCTGGCAGATCGCGCTCGTCACCGCGCTCGTGGTCGTCGTGGTCGCGTCGCTCGTGCGCCTGGGGCCGGACGGGCGGCGACGGCTCGTGCCGGCGCCGGTGCGGCGGCGGCTGGGCGGTCGCGGACGCGATCGTGAGCGGGAGCGCGTGCCCGCGGACGGGCCCGGGGTCGGCTGATCAGTCCCGGCGCGGGATCCGCACGGTCAGGCGCTCCCCCGGGACCGGTCGGAGCGCGGCGAAGGACGCGGCGTCGAGCTCGGCGGTGACGTCGCCCGCGAGGGCCGACGCCCCGCTGGACACGAGGCGGAGCGTGACGCGGACCCGGCCGACGGCGCCCTCGATCCGGCGGACCTCGCCGGTGGCGACGTGGTCGGCGTCGCCGGCGGCGGCGGCGGCCGTGTGGTCCGCGTGGTCGGGAGCGGCCCCGGTGTCGCCGCCCGCGCCGCGGGTGAGCTGCACGTCGGCGGGCGCGGCGAGGATCACGACGGTCCGGCCGTCGGCGTCCCGCCCTTCCAGCCGGTCCATGCCCACGAGCCGCGCGACGTAGGCGGTCGCGGGACGGGCGGCGACCTCGGCGGGGGCGCCCTGCTGCACGACCCGTCCGTCCTCGAGCACGTGGATCCGGTCGGCCAGCGCGAGCGCGTCCACGGGATCGTGCGTCACCAGCACGGCCGCGCCGCCGAAGCGCCGCAGCTCGTCGGCGAGGAGGTCGCGCACGTCGAGCCGCGTGCCTGCGTCGAGCGCCGCCATCGGCTCGTCGAGGAGGAGCAGCGGCGGCTCGAGCACGAGGGCGCGGGCGAGGGCCACCCGCTGCGACTGCCCGCCGGACAGGCGCGCGGGACGGCGGTCGGCGAGGTGCGCGATCCCGAGCCGGTCGAGGAGCGCGCGCGCCCTGTCCTCGGCGTCGGCGCGCGCGACGCCGTGCGCCCGCAGCCCGAACGCGACGTTCGCGAGGGCGGAGAGGTGCGGGAAGAGGAGGTGGTCCTGGAACACGACGCCGATGCCGCGGCGCTCGGCGGGGATCCGCACGACCGCGTCCTGCAGGCCCGCCGGCACTCCGCCTGCCGCCCCGCCCGCGCGCTCCAGCTCGCGCCCCTCGAGGGCCACGCGCCCCGCGGTGAGCGGCACGAGCCCGGCGAACGCCCGGAGCAGCGTGGACTTCCCGGCGCCGTTCGGCCCGACGACGGCGGCCGTGGATCCGGCCGGGACGCGCAGCGCCACGTCGAGCCGGAACCCGGCGCGCTCCACGACCACGCGCGCATCGAGGCCGTCGACCGCCTGGCCGCGGGCGGCGTCCGCGCTCACGCGTGCACCCCCGACGCCCACCGGTCGCGCAGGCTCACCAGCACGACGACCGACACCGCGAGCAGCACGAGGCTCAGCACGACGGCGGCGTCCGGATCCGTCTGCAGCGCCAGGTAGGCGGAGAGCGGCACGGTCTGCGTCACGCCCGGGAAGCTGCCGGCGAAGGTGAGCGTCGCGCCGAACTCGCCGAGGGCGCGGGCGAAGCAGAGCACCGCGCCCGCGCCGATGCCGGGCGCGACGAGCGGGAGGGTCACGCGGCGGAGCACCGTCCAGCGGTCCGCGCCGAGCGTGGCGGCGGCGTCCTCGAAGCGGCGGTCGGCGCCGCGCAGCGCCCCCTCCACCGCGAGCACGAGGAACGGCATGGCGACGAAGGTCTCGGCGATCACCACGGCGGGCGTCGTGAAGGGGATGGTGATCCCGGTGAGCGCCTCGAGCGGTCCGCCGATCAGCCCGCGGCGCCCGAGCAGGAGCAGCAGTGCCACGCCGCCGATCACGGGCGGCAGCACGAGCGGCACGGTCACGAGCGCGCGGAGGATCCGCTGCACCACGGGCGGCCTGCCCGCCGAGCGCGACAGCACGAACGCGAGCGGCACCCCGAGCACGAGGCTCAGCACGGTCGCGGCGAGCGCGCTGCCGAGCGAGAGGCCGAGGGCGCGCGCGATGCCGGGATCCGCGAGCCGCTCCCCCAGCGTCGCCCACGGCGCGCGCGCCACGAGCGCCGCGAGCGGCAGCACGAGGAACGCGAGGGCGGCGGCGGCGGGGATCCAGAGGAGAGCCGGGACGCGGTCGGCCCGCTCGCCCGCGGGGCCGCGCGCGCGGCTGCGGAGACGGCTGCGGACGCGGTCGGCCCGCCGCTCAGGGCGCACGGAACCCCGCGGCCTCGAACACGGCCCGGGCGTCGTCGCCCACCACGTAGTCGGCGAACGCGGCGGCGCCCTCGGGAGATGCGGATCCGGCGAGCGGCGCCACGACGCAGTCGGTCGTCACGGCCGCGTCGTCCGGCAGCGGCACGCCCTCGACCCGGTCGCCCGCGGCGCGCACGTCCGTCTCGTAGACGACGGCCGCGTCCACCTCGCCGAGCTCGACGCGGGTGAGGGCGGCGCGCACGTCCTGCTCGAGCGAGTCCGGCCGCGGGGTGACGCCCGCCGCCTGGAAGGCGCTCGCGGCCGCCGCGCCGCACGGCACCTCGGGAGAGCAGAGGGCGAGGGTGCGGGCGGGGTCGGCGAAGTCGGCGAGGCTCGTGATCCGGCCGGGGTTGCCGGGCGGCACCGCGATCTCCAGGGCGTTGCGGGCGAAGACGCGCGGGTCCGCGGCCGTCTCCCCCGCGTCGACGACGGTCTCCATGGTCGCGTCGGAGGCGGACGCGAAGACGTCGGCAGGTGCGCCCTGCACGATCTGCTGCGCGAGCGTGGAGCTGCCGCCGTACGACACCGTGACGGTCACGCCCGGGTGGGCCCGCTCGAAGCCGCGCGCGACCTCGTCCATGCTGCCGGTGAGCGACGCGGCGGCCTGCACGACGAGGGTTCCGGCGAGGTCGTCGGGGGCGGGATCCGGGGTGCCGGCGGGCGCGGATCCGCCCGCGGAGCACCCGGCCAGGAGCCCGGCGGCGAGCACGCCGAGGACGGCGGCGCGCGCTCCGCTCATCACGACCGCCCGCCCGTCAGCGTCTCCGGCGCGAGCAGCTCGACGCCCACGTTCGTCGCCTTCACGGTCGCGGCGGCGGGCGCGCCCACCTCGAGCCCGAGCTCGTCGGCGGCCTCGCGGCTGATGAGCGACACCATCCGGAACGGGCCCGCCTGGATCTCCACCTGCGCCATGACCCCGTCGCGCACGACCCGCGTGACGATGCCGGGCATCCGGTTCCGGGCGGATGCGGCCGGGCGCCGGGCCCCTCCGCTCGCGGCGAGCGTCCCGTCCGCCGCGAGCTCGGTCGCGAGGTGCGCGAGCTGCACGCCGTCGACCTGGATCAGCCGGCCCTCGCCGCGCACGAGGTCGAGCCGGCCGGCGTCGGCCCAGCGGCGGAGGGTGTCGTCGCTCACGCCGATGAGCGCGGCAGCCTCGCTCACGCGGTAGCGGAAGGGCCCGGAGGCGGGCGCGCCCTCCGCGGGCGGGGCGGCATCCGCGGCGCGCGCGGGCGTGCGGTCCCTGTTCTGCGTCATGCAGCGATCCTAGGGACCGCAGGCGCGGCGCGCGGCAGCTCGTCGGATCCGGGCGGCGTCGGCCCCGCTCCGACGCGCGCGTAGCCTGGACGCATGAGCACCTCGCTGGGGATGCCGGCCATGCCGCGTCCCGCCGCCGCGCCGGGTCCCGCCCGGCCCGACGACCCGGCGCTCCTCGACCCCTTCGGCCGCCGCGCCACCGATCTCCGCATCTCCCTCACCGACCGCTGCAACCTGCGCTGCACCTACTGCATGCCGGCCGAGGGCCTCCCCTTCACGCCCGACCGGCAGGCGCTGCAGCTCGCCGAGATCGAGCGGCTGGTGCGCATCGGCACGCGCGACCTCGGCGTCCGCCAGGTGCGGTTCACGGGCGGCGAGCCGCTGCTGCGGCGCGACCTCATCGAGATCATCGCCGCGTGCGCGGCCATCCCCGACCGGCCGGAGATCTCGCTCACCACCAACGCCATCGGCCTCTCCTCCCGCGCGCAGGCGCTGAAGGACGCGGGGCTCGACCGGATCAACGTCTCGCTCGACTCCGTGCACGCCGAGACGTTCCGCCTCATCACGCGCCGCCCGTTCCTCGACCGCGTGCTCGACGGCATCGACGCCGCGGCGGCCGCGGGGCTCGCGCCCATCAAGATCAACGCGGTGCTGGTGCGCGGCGTCAACGACGACCAGGCGGCCGATCTCCTCGAGTGGGCGGTCGCCGGCGGCCACCAGCTGCGCTTCATCGAGCAGATGCCGCTCGACGCCGACCACGCGTGGGACCGCGACGAGATGATCACGGCGGCCGAGATCCGCGCGCGCCTGTCGGAGCGCTTCACGCTGGTGCCCGACGAGGAGCCGCGCGACGGATCCCCCGCCGAGCTCTGGCGCGTGCACTCGCGCGAGGGCGGCGCGGGCACCGCGATGCTCGGCCGCGTGGGCGTCATCGCGAGCGTCACCGAGCCGTTCTGCGCCGACTGCCGCCGCACGCGCCTCACCGCGACGGGCGGCGTCCGCAGCTGCCTCTTCTCGCACACCGAGACCGACCTGCTCGCGCCGATGCGCTCCGGGGCCTCCGACGCCGAGATCGCCGACCTCTGGCGCCAGGCCATGTGGGCGAAGCCGAAGGGACACGGCATGGACGACGCCGACTTCATCCAGCCCGCCCGCTCCATGAGCGCGATCGGGGGCTGACGTGATCGTCCCCGTGGAGCTCTTCGCCGCCGCGTCCGCCGCGCTCGGCCGCACGACCGACGAGCTGGACCTGCCGTCCGCCGCCGTCCTCGGCGACCTCATGGACGCGCTCGGCGCCCGGGCCGCCGCGACGGAGGATCCCGCGAACGCCGCCGCCGTCCTCGCGCGCTGCACCTACCTCGTCGAGGGCGTCGCGACCACCGACCGCGACGCGCCCCTCACCGCGGGCAGCGCGGTGGACGTGCTGCCGCCGTTCTCGGGCGGGTGAATCCCGGCCGCTCGCACCCGTAGGCAGGAACGCGCTGCAGCGGGAGGGTGGGGCATGCCCGCCGAACCCGATACCACCCGCGTCCGCGACCAGCCCGTGATCCGCGACGGGCGGCGCCGCGCGTGGCTCGTGCCCGCGGGGCTGCTCGCCGGGATCACGATCGCCCTGCTCGTCGCGGGGCTGGGGCTCGACGCGGGGATCGCCGCGACCGGGATCGTCGCGACCGCCGTGCTCTACGCCGCGATGCTCGTGGTGGCCGTCGCGGGGCGCCCGGTACGCGCGCGGAACGTCGCGCTCGCGTGGCTCATGATCCTCATCGCCGTCGTCGCGCTCGGCTCGCTGCTCCTGCTTCTCGGCGCCGCCCGCGCGGGCGCCTGACCGCGGCGCGGACGCGGTCGCGACGCCCCGCTGCCTGCCTCGCCCTCGCGGCGGGCTCCGGCGCGCCCTAGCGTGGGCACATGGAGGACCGCGGGGTGCGGCCCTCCGGCGCCCGGCGTCGGAGGCGGGGGTTCGGACTGCGCCGCGGCGCGGCCGGCCCCGCTGCGGCGCGCGTGGTCGCCGAGTCGCCCATCCGCGCGGGCGTCGAGCGCGGGATGGTGCGCACGCTCACCGTCGTCGGCCCCCTGCTGGCCCTGCTGTCGCTCCCCGCGCTCGTGGACGAGGACGCGGACGGCGCGATCGCCCCGTCCGCCACCACCCTCGCGCTCGGCCTCGCCGCCCTCATGATCGCGGCGGTGCCGGCGTCCCTCGTGCCGCGCGGACGGCCCGCGTACGGGAGCCTGCGGCTCGCGGCCGTCCTCTACGCCGCGCTCATCGCGCTCGAGCCGCTGCGGATAGCGGACGCGACGCTGCCGAACGCGTCCCCGTGGCTCGTCGCCCTGTCCTGCATCGGCTTCAGCTGCATCGCGCTCGGGTGGCGGGATCCGCTGCGCGCCGGCGCCGCGTGCGCGGCGTGCGTCGCCCTCGTCACCGCGATCTACGCCGGCCGCCTGCCGACGACGGAGCTCGTCGCGCACGCCGTCGCCCTCGCGGCGTTGGCGGCGGCCCTGGTCCTCGGCGTCCACGCCCTGCGCGTGCGGGCGAGCCGCGCCGATGCGGCGGAGCGCCGGGCGCGGGAGCTGTTCGAGAGCTCGCGCCGCCGGGCCGCCCTCGCCGCCGAGCGCCTGCGCACGGACGCGCTCCTGCACGACACCGTGCTCGCCGCACTCCTGTCCGCCGCCGGCCGGGACGCGCCCGACCAGGTCGCGCGCATGGCCAGGTCGGCGCTCGACATCCTCATCAGCTCGACAGGAGGCCCCGACCCCCGGTCGCGCACCGTGCGCTTCGGCGATGCCGTCGCCGCGGCCGACCGCGAGATCGCCCCGCTGGAGGGGCTCGCGCGGCTCGATCTGGCCCGGGCGGCCCCCGTGGAGCTGCCGTCCGCCGTGGCCGACGCCCTCGTCGCCGCGATGGTCCAGGCCCTCAGCAACAGCGTCACGCACGCGGGGCCCACGACCGTGCGGACCGCGACGGCCGCACCGTCGACGGGCGGCGGGGTGCGGATCCGCGTGCAGGACGACGGCTCGGGCTTCGACCCCGCCCGCGTCGAGCCGGACCAGCTCGGGGTGCGCGTCTCGATCCTCGAGCGCATGCGGCAGGTCGGCGGCTACGCCGAGGTCCGCTCGGTGCCGGGCCGCGGGACCACCGTGGTGCTCCGCTGGGAGCCGGTCGGCGACACCGCCCCGGACGATCCCGGGAGCGCGAGCGGGAGCCGCGCGGGCCTGGTCCCGCGCCGGGCGCTGTACGCGACGATGACGGCCCTGATCATGGGCGCGATCGTCCTGGCGACCATCCAGGCGGCGCTCGTCTTCCAGGCGCTGGGCCCCGTGATCGCCGCCGCTCTCGGCCTCTCCGCGCTGCCGGTCCTGGTCCGCGGGGCGCGCTCCGGGCGGATGCGCAGGGCCACGGCCTGGATCCTGGCGTCCGTGGGCGGCGTGATCTGCGCCACCGCCACGGTCGGGCTCTCCGCCGACGAGGTCGACTCCGTCACGATCTCCTGGCTCACCTGCGGCCTCCTCGCCGCCTGCGTCATGGTGTGGATGGCCGGCCACCGCCTGCCCCCGATCGTGGTGACCGGCCTCCTCGTGACGGCGATCGCGGTGTGGGGCGGCCCGGAGGACGTGGTGCGACTGGGCCTCGCCGCGGAGATCGTGCTGGTCGCCGCCGGCCTGATGATGCACCGGGCGCTCCGCCGCGTCGACGCCGCGACCCGACGGGCCGCCGCGGACGCCCGGGAGACGCTGCTGTGGCAGGCCGACCTCGACGCCTACCAGCTCGAGCGGCAGGACCGCCTGCGCATCGCGGCAGACGAGGCCGCGCCCGTGCTCCGCCGCGTCGTCGCCTGCGACGGCGCGCTGGACGACGCGTCGCGGGCGGAGTGCAGCGTGCTCGAGCAGACTCTGCGGGACGAGATCCGCGGCCGGCGCCTGCTGAACGGCCGCCTGCGACAGGTGATCCGCGCCCACCGCCGACGGGGCGCGCTCGTCCAGGTCCTCGACGACGGCGGTCTGGACGACCTCCCGCCCGGTGCGCTCGACGCCCTCCTCGACGAGGTCGCGGAGCTGGTCCGCCCGCTGCGGTCGAGCCGCATCGTCATCCGCACGAGCGATCCGCAGTCCGGCGGGGCGGTCACGATCGTCGCGTCGTCGCCGGACGAGCTCGCCGCCGCGCTGGGTCTGGACGCCGACGAGGAGGTCGAGCTGTGGGCGTCGATCGCCCGGCCGGGCGCGTAGCGCGAGCCGTGCCCGCCTCGTGGTCCGGGATCCGCGGCCCGGTCGTCGGTCAGCGCCCGTCGTACGCGGCCTGCAGGTCGGCCACGACGAGCCGCCCCATGCCCATCATCGCGGCCATCGCGCGCGCGGCGCCCTCAGGGTCGGGCCCGCCGATCGTGGACGCCATCGCCTCCGGGACGACCTGCCACCAGAAGCCCCAGCGGTCGCGCACCCAGCCGCACCGGCCCTCGGTCCCGCCGTCGGCGAACGCGTCCCAGTAGCGGTCGAGCTCCTCCTGGCCGCCGACCGTGATCGACAGCGACACCGCCTCTGTCGCCTGCATGCCGGGGCCGCCGTTGAGCAGGCGGTGCGGCTGGCCGTCGAGCTCCAGGTCGATCACGAGGGCCGCGCCGCGGAGGGCGGGATCCGGGAAGTCGTCCGGGTAGCGCGACGTGTCGAGGATCCGCGAGCCGGGGAACAGGTCGACGTAGAACCGGGCCGCCTCCTCGATCTCCTCGCCGAACCAGAGGGTGGGGGTGATGCGCGGCATGGCGGCTCCTCGTCTCCGACGGCGGCCTCGTCGCGCGCCGTCGGGGCCACGCTAGCCGCGGCGGGCGCTCCCGGACAGGCCGCGGATCACGCCGACTCGCGCACCACCAGCTGGTGCCGCACCGTGCGGACCACCTCGGGGCCGGAGCGCGGCAGCTCGCCCGCGATCATCGCGACGGCGAGGTCGAGCGCGTGGCGTGCCAGCTCGTCGAGGTCCACCGCGAGGGTCGTGAGGGTGGGCGCGAGCAGGCGGCCGAGGGACAGGCCGTCGATGCCGACCACGCGCACGTCGCCCGGCACGTCGACGCCCGCGCGGCGGCAGGCGGAGAGCACGCCGAGGGCGCACACGTCGTTGAACGCGACGATCGCGTCGGCCGTGCGCGGGCGGGCGACGACGCGCTCGGTCGCGGCGGCGGCGGCCTCCGCGGTGGGGGCGGACGCGCGGACGACGGACACCTCCATCGAGCGGGCCTCGAAGGCCCGCACGAGGAGCGCGGCGCGGGCGCTCGGGCCCGCGGCGACGGCGGCGTCGAGCACCACCGGGTGCCGCACCCCGACCGCCTCGAGGTGGTCGGCGAGGGCGTCGACGGCCTCCGACGGATCCAGCTGCACGGCGGCGCGCAGGGGGTCGCCGTGCGGATCCAGCTCGACGACGGGCACCGAGCCGAGCCGCGCGATCCACTCGGCGGCGCGCGACCCGAGGGTCCCGATCACGGCGTCGGTCTGCGCGCCGAGTGCCTCGACCATGCGGTCGGAGTCGGCGGCGAGGCCCACGTCGGCGAGCGACACGTTCCAGCCGCGGGCCGCCGCGATGCGCACGACCGCGGCCGCGAGCTCGGGCGACCAGGGGTTCCTGAGGTCGTCCACGACGAGGCCGAGCTGGTGGTCGCCGCCCGTCACGAGCCCGCGCCCGAAGCGCGACGGCCGGTACGCGAGCTGATCCGCGGCGTCGAGCACGCGCCGCTTCGTCTCCTCGCTGATGCCCGGCATGCCGTTCATCGCGCGGGTCACCGTCTGGCGGGAGACCCCGGCGGCGGAGGCGACGTCGTGGATCGTGGCGCGGCCGGCCGGCTCCCTCCCGGGCTCCCGGCCGGCCGCGCCCGCGCCACTCAGCCGCGCAGGTCCAGCCACGCCACCTGCTCCGGGGTGAGCTCGATCGACAGGCCGCGCATCGAGGAGCGGACCTCCGTGATGGTGCGCGGTCCGAACAGCGGGAAGGTCGGGAACGGCTGCGCGAGCACGTACGCCAGCGCGATCGCCGTGGCCTGCACGCCGTGCTCGGCCGCGAGCTCCTCGGCACGGCGGAGGCGCTCGAAGTTGTCGTCGCCGTAGTAGCAGCGCACGAGCTCCGGGTCGCTCAGGTCGTCGGGGCGGGCGCGGCCCGTGAAGAAGCCGCGCGCCTGCGACGACCACGGGAGCAGCGGGATCTGCCGCTCCTCGAGCCACGCCTTGGAGGCCGGATCCGTGACGTGCACGCATCCCGCCCACGGCACGTCGTACGCCTCGGCCAGGCCGAAGTGGTCGCTCAGCGCCTGGAAGCCCGCGCGGCCGTTCGCCTTCGCGTACGCCTGCGCCTCGTCGAAGCGCTCGGGCGTCCAGTTCGAGACGCCGTAGGAGCGGATCCGCCCGGCGCGCTGGTGCTCGTCCATCACGTCGACGAACTCTCCCACGGGCACCTCGAGGTTGTCGCGGTGCATGAGGTAGATGTCGGCGTAGTCGGTGCCCTGGCGCTCGAGGCTCTCCAGCAGCTGGCTGGTGAGCGACTCGGGGTCGCAGTGCGGGGTGTGGGCGCCCTTGGTGATGACGACCACGTCCTCGCGGATGCCGCGGTTCCGGATCCACTTCCCGAGGCGCCCCTCGAGCACGCCGCCGCCGTAGATGTAGCCGGTGTCGAACGCGTTGCCGCCCTGCTCGACGAAGTGGTCGAAGATCGCGGACGCGTGCGCGAGGTCGGGCTGGTTGTCGACGCCCATGACGAGGCGCGACATGCGCTTGCCGACGCCGGGGATCTCGCCGTAGAGCATCGGGCTGTCGTCGCGGACGCGCAGCGGCCGGCCGGAGACCGTGGGGATGTCCGCGTCCTCGGCCTCGAACGGGAAGCGGAGGTCGAGCGCGGCGCGCCAGCGGTCGAGGGTGCGGGCGGTGGCGAGGGTCTCGTCGAGCGTCATCTGCGCGGCCTCGCCCCGGCCGGCCGCGAGCGCGTCGGTCGTGGCGTCGGCCTCGATCGCGTACGGCTTCGCGTCGGGGAAGGTCAGCGTGCGC
Source organism: Clavibacter michiganensis (assembly GCF_002151125.1). GTDB lineage: Bacteria > Actinomycetota > Actinomycetes > Actinomycetales > Microbacteriaceae > Clavibacter > Clavibacter michiganensis_C. The sequence continues at coordinate 189,649 of NZ_MDJZ01000011.1, read as the reverse complement.
GGCTCCTCGCCGACGACGGAGACCACGATCGCGGGCTCCCCGCCGAGGGTCCACGGGTCGGCGAGGTGGATGCGGCCCTTCGAGCCGAGGATCGTGAGCGCCTGCGGCTCGTCGAGGGCGACTCCGGCGCGCAGGGTCGCGGTGATCCCGCCGCGGTAGGTCGCCCGCGCGACGGACCACTCGTCGACGCCGGTCGGGCCGACGGTGCCGTCGACCTCGAGCGTGAGCGGCTCGGCGACGGCGACCCCGGTGGCGGCCTGCACGACGGCGGCCGCCGCCGTGACCGTGTAGCCGCCGACGTCGAGGATCCCGCCGCCCGCGGTCGCGGTGTCGTAGAGGCGGCCCGTGCGGGATCCGGTGCGGAAGGAGAAGGACGCGTCGATGTGGGCGACGTCGCCGATCACGCCGTCGCGCAGCAGCTCGAGGAGCGCCGCGGTCTGCGCGTGGAAGCGGTACATGTACGCCTCGACGAGCGGGAGGCCGGCCGCGCGGGCCGCGTCGACGAGCGCCATCGCGGTGCCGTGGTTGACGGCGAGCGGCTTCTCGCAGAGGACGGCCTTGCCGGCGTCGAGCGCGCGGACCACGAGGTCGGCGTGGCCGGTGTGCACGGTCGAGATGTAGACGGCGTCGACGTCGGGGTCGGCGAGCGCGATGTCGTAGTCCGCGCCCGTGACGTCGGCGTAGCCGTGCTCGGCGGCCTCGGTGGCGAAGGCCTCGGCGCGCGCGGCGCTCGAGCTGCCGGCGGCGACGAGCCGGGCGTCGCGCTCGCTCGCGGGGAGCTGGGAGAGGAAGCGGCGGGCGATGCTGCCCGGGCCGAGGACCGCCCAGCCGGGTGCGGTCGAGGTGGTCGGGGTGGGGTCGGTCATGGTGGGGCCCTTCGCGGCGTCGTCGGCGTGAACGTTCACGCCGACGCTACGGGGCGGGCGACGGGGCCGTCAAGGGATCTGGCGGGGACGGCGCGTGAACGTTCACGCGCAGACCTCGACACGCGGGTCACCCCTCGGCCGCGGCGCCCGGATCCAGCTCCTGCAGGAAGGCGAAGTGCGCGGCCAGCCGACGGCGGCCGTCCTTCGTGAGCGCGACCCACGTGCGGGCCTGGCCGCGCGGCTGCTGAACGCGCCGGGACTCGACGACCGCCGACTCGGACAGGGTCTTGAGGTGCTTGCTGAGGGTGGCGTCGGACACGGCGAGCGCATCCCGGAGCGTGCCGAACTCCGTCTCCCCCGCCCGGGCGAGCAGCGCGCAGATCTGCAGCCGCTGCGGGGCGTGGATGACCGCGTCGAACTCCGGCGCGGGCGCGGCCACTACGCGATCCCGCGGCCGAGGCGCTGCCGCGCGGCCCGGTCGGCGAGGGGCCCGAGCAGAGCGACGACGACGGCAGCCGCGGCCGCGATGCCGGCGACCTCGAGGATCCCGAGCTGTCGGACGAAGAGCGCGACGACGATGCCGGCCGTGGTGACCGCCAGGGAGACGACCGACCACGGTGCGCCATCGCGCACGAAGCGCCAGCGGTCGGGGTGGGCGCTGGAGAAGCCGACCGCGGACATGCGGAGACGGGGCAGCAGGACGAGGCCGACGAGGCCGATCGCGAGCACCGCGAGCGCCCAGTCGGCGCGGGGCGCGATGCCGAAGACGAGGGCGCCGACGCTGAGCCCGCGGAGCGCGTGGAACCACCACGGCGAGCGGAGGCGGCCGGTGAGCCGGTCGGCGGCGGCGCGCATGGCGTCGGCGTCGAACGCGGCGTCGGGACGGTCGGACGAGGAGTCGTGAGCACGTGTTTCCATGTCGGCAAAACTAAGTGTTTCCAACATGGAAAGCAAGGGTCGGGGAGCCGGCATCACGGCGCCGTGGGGCTCGGCGGATCGGCCGGTCGACCGCCGCCCTCCGCCTCGATCTCCGCCACGAGCCGCCTGAGCAGCCGGGTCAGCTCGGCGCGCTCCCGCGGCGACCACTCCCCCACGAGCTCGCCGAGGAGCGCGCGGGCGGTCGCGGAGTTGCGATCGAGCACCCGCTCGGCGTCGGGCGTCGCGCGCACGAGGACCGCGCGCCGGTCGGCGGGGTCGGGCTCGCGGATCACGAGACCCCGGGCCTCGAGTCGCTGCACGTGCGCGGTCATCGTCGACTTGTCGACGCCCTGCCAGTCGGCGAGGACGCGCATCCGGGTCGCGCCGCACTCGGCGAGGTGGCCGAGGAGCCAGGTGTCGGTCGACGAGAACGCCTCGCCCTCGTCGGCGAGCATGCGCCGGCGCACGTCCGGCCGGGACGCCCAGCGGGTGATCGCGAGGACCGCCCGCTCCATCGCCGCGCCGACCGCTGCGCCGTCCTTCCCTGGGAGCTCGCTCACCGTTCGATCCCCGCCTTCTCCGTACTCGCCGAACGTTGGTATCCTCAAACCATACCGTCCGACCGGACGCAGATGCACGACCCGCACGACCCGAGAGGAAGCACCCCATGTCCACCCCGAGCACCGACCCCCGCGCGCACGCCGTCCCGGCCACGCCCCGCGAGGTGATCGCGAGCTACACCGAGTACGCCGACGCGCAGGCCGCGGTCGACACCCTGTCGGACCGCGAGTTCCCCGTCGCGTCGACGCAGATCGTGGGCCACGACGTCCGCACCGTCGAGACCGTCACGGGCCGGGTCACCAACGGCAGCGCCGCGGTGCGCGGGGCCGCGGGCGGCGCGTGGTTCGGTCTCATGCTGGGCCTGCTGTTCGGGATCTTCACCCCCGGCGTCGCGTGGCTCGGCGTGCTCCTCGTCGCGGTCGGCATCGGCGCGCTCTGGGGCGCGCTGTTCGGCTTCGTCGGCCACTGGGCGACCCGCGGCAAGCGCGACTTCGCCTCCGTCCAGACGCTGGCCGCCGGCCGGTACGACGTGCTCGTCGACGCCGCGCGCGCCGCCGAGGCCTCGCGCATCCTGTTCGACACGACGGGCGCGCCGCGCGCCTGACCCGTCCCTCCATCGCATCCGGGAGCGCGCGGGCACGAGGTGCCCGCGCGCTCCCGTCTGTCCGCGGCCTCACGCCGGGAAGCGCACCCCCGTCAGCTCCTCCGAGACCGCCCAGATGCGGCGCGCGGCGTCCGGGTCAGCGACCCGCGAGAACGGCGCCGTCTGCGCGGGCGCGCCACCGAGGTGGCCGGGCCCGCTCGGGCCGAACATGCGGCCGCCGTCGCCGTCCGTCGTGGCCGCGAGGAGCGCGGGGAGGGCGGCGGTCTCGGGGGTGCCCACGAGGATCCCGCGGCGGGACAGCAGCCGGATCACGCGCACGTCGAGCCCGTCGCGCGTGCGGCCGGTCGCCGTGCGCGCGGCGAGGAGGCTCGTGGGCGCGACGCCCGGGTGCGCGAGGTCGCTCGTGATCCCCCAGCCGCCCGCCGCGCTCCGCCGCTGGAGCTCCAGGCCGACGAGCCCGAGCGCGATCTTCGACGAGCTGTACGCACGCATCGCGTGGTACCGGCGCTCCCACTGCAGGTCGTCCCAGCGCACGGCGTTCTGGGCCGCGGCGATGCTCACCTGCGACACGACGCGCGCACCGCCGGCCCGCAGCAGAGGCAGCACCCGGCCCACGAGCGCGAAGTGCCCGAGGTGGTTCGTGCCGAGCTGCAGCTCGAAGCCGTCGGCGGTGGTGCGGCGCTCGGGCGGCGTCATCAGGCCGGCGTTCGCGACGAGCAGGTGCAGGGGCGCGCCCTCCTCCGCGAGCCGGGCGGCGAGCGCCGCCACGGAGTCCAGCGACGCGAGGTCGAGGTCGTGCAGGGCGATCCGCGCGGCGGGGTGCCTTCCGCGGATGCGCGCCACGGCGGCCTCGCCCTTCCGCCGGTCGCGCACCGGCAGGAGGACCTCGGCGCCCGCGCCGGCGAGCCGGGTGGCGAGCGCGAGGCCGATGCCGTCGCTGCCTCCCGTGACGAGGGCGCGGCGGCCCGTGAGGTCGGGGACGGGGATGTCGATCGGGCGACGGGGCATGGCGGATCCTCCTGCGGACGGCGACGCGGCGGTCCGCATCGGCTGCCCCGAGCCTGGGCGCGCGCCGCGACCGGATCCAGTGCGCGCCGAGACGTGGATCGGCGGGCCCTGGCTGCGCCCGCCCCCGCCCGGGAGGATGGTCGCGACACAGGAGGACGCATGCGCCAGATGGATCACGCGGGGCTCGCCGAGTTCCTCCGCCGCCGCCGGGAGGCGCTGCAGCCCGAGGACGTCGGGCTCCCCCGCACCCCCCGGCGCCGCACCAGCGGTCTCCGACGCGAGGAGGTCGCGGCCCTGTCGAGCATGTCGTCCGACTACTACGCGCGCATCGAGCGGGGCAGCAGCCCGCAGCCGTCGGAGCAGATGCTGGCCGCGATCGCGCACGGCCTGCACCTCACGGTCGACGAGCGCGACCACCTCTTCCGGCTCGCGGGGCACCAGCCGCCGGCGCGCGGGGGATCCGGCGATCACGTCGGACCGGGCCTGCAGCGGATCCTCGACCGGCTCCTGGACACGCCCGCCGAGGTCGTGAGCGAGCTCGGCGAGACCCTGATGCAGACGCCGCTGGGCGTCGCGCTGACGGGTGACACCGCGCACCTCGCCGGCCCGGAGCGGAGCATCGGGTACCGGTGGTTCGCGGATCCGGCGAGCCGCCGCCTCTACGCCGAGGAGGACCACGATGCCCTCGGGCGCCTCTGGGTGTCGGGGCTGCGGGAGGTCGCGACCCGGCGCGGGCCGGGATCCCGGGCCGCGCGCTACGTCGAGCTGCTGCTGCCGCGGAGCGCCGAGTTCCGCGAGCTGTGGGCGCGGCACGAGGTCGGCCTCCGGCCCGGGGCCGTGAAGCGCTTCGAGCACCCGGAGCTCGGCCGCCTGGAGCTCGCCTGCCAGACGCTCACGGACCCGGAGCAGGCCCACCACCTGCTCGTCTACACGGCCGAGCCCGGCTCGGAGAGCCACGAGAAGCTGCGGCTGCTCGGGGTGATCGGGGCGCAGTCGCTGGGGTGAGGTGCCCCGATCGGGGGCGACACGGGCGAGACGTGCGGTGGGAGGCTCAGGCCGTACCCGACCGGGCCTGGCGGCCCACCCGAAGGAGCCCCCGTGGATGACGACGTCCAGCTGATCAGCGACGGTGACGGCCTCGCCGTCATCGGCGAGCCGAGCGCGGTGGAGCGATTCCTCGCGACGAACGAGCTGCCGAAGGGGCGGGACCTGGGGCTCGAGCGGCTGAAGCCCGTCGCCACTGCGGCTGCAGCGGCGATGCAGGCCGGATCCGACATCGCGGCGAACCACGGACGGTGGGTCAAGCTGTCCGAGAAGTCGACGGAGCTGCTCAAGACGCACGCCGCCATGAAGGGCTCCCTGCCCACCCTCGAGCGCGGCGTGATCATGGACGGCAACAAGATCAAGGGGATCGTCGAGTTCGCGAAGGGACCTGGCACGTACCTCACGAATCCCGCGGTCCTGTCGGGAGCCGCCGGGATCATGGCCCAGTACGCCATGCAGCAGGCCATGGACGAGATCAGCGACTACCTCGCCGTCATCGACGCGAAGGTCGATGAGATCCTCCGCGGCCAGAAGGACTCCGTGCTCGCCGACATGATCGGCGTGGAGATGGTGATCGACGAGGCGATGATGATCCGCGACCAGGTCGGCCGCGTCTCGGAGACCACCTGGTCGAAGGTCCACGGCACCGCGATGACGCTCGGCCGCACGCAGGGCTACGCGCTCCGACAGCTCGACGCCCTCGCAGAGAAGATGGAGAGGACGACCAAGGTCGACGACCTCGTGCGGGTGACGAAGGACGCGGAGTCGACCGTGCGCGAGTGGCTCGCCGTGCTCGCCCGGTGCTTCCAGCTCCAGGACGCCGTCGGCGTGCTGGAGCTCGACCGCGTGCTCGACGCCTCCCCGGAGGAGCTGGATCAGCACCGGCTCGCGCTCCGCACCGTGCGGCAGAACCGGCTCGCGGTCATCGGCCGCACCACCGACCGCCTGCTCGAGCGCATGGATGCCGCGGCCGGCACCGCGAACGCGAAGGTGCTGCTCAACCCGTTCGACTCGCGCGCCGTCGTGGGATCCAGCAACCGCGTCGCCACGGGGGTCGTGCAGTTCAACGGCCTGCTCGGCGTCGCCGGCGAGCGCGAGTCTCTCGAGGCGCGCCGCTGGCTGGTCGCGGTCGGCGACACATGGGACTCGGCGCGTGACCAGGGCGCCGAGGGCGTGGATGCGGCCCGTCGGATCGGGCCGCCGCGTTCGGCCGGGGTCGCGCGGCGGCCGACGGCCTGCAGCTGAAGCTCGCGGAGGGCGCCCTGCGACGGCGACGCGGCACGGGCGACGCGGCGGGCGAGCTCGAGGCGGCGGACGACCCGCAGCCCTGATCCGCGGATCAGCCGCCGACCGGGATCCCCTCCCGCCGCACCGCCCCGACGAGCAGGGCCTCGACCGCATCCACCGCACGGAGCAGCTCGCCGGGCTCCGTGCCCACGCGCCCGACGAGCTGGTCGACCCCGCGGAGGCCCGCGCGCGTCAGCAGCAGCTTCTCGTTCGTGATCCACTCGCCGCGGTGGGCGAGGATCGCGTGCGCCGCCTGGCACGCCGCCTCGGAGAGGAGCCCGGCGGACTGCGCGGCCCGGCCGTGGCGGGCATGGCCCTCGCGCGCGTAGTGCAGCGTCAGCTCGGCGCGCTGCCACCAGACGCCGGGCGCGGATGCGCGCAGCGCCCCCGGGTACGCGAACGCCGGCACCTCGCCGCGGAGGGCGCGGTTCACGCCGACCTCGGCCAGCAGGATCGTGCTCGGCAGCCCCGCCTGGTGGAAGAGCAGCGTCTCGAGGTCGAAACGGCCGGCGAGCGCCTCCGCGTGCACGGCCTCGATCGCGTCGAGGTCGCGGTAGTGCACGTCGACCGCGCGGCCGTCGACGTGGAGCGCGCCGCCGCCGTCGAAGATCCGGCCCCACCCGCCGCGCGGGCTGAGCTGCCCCGGCCAGCCGAGGGCGCGCAGCGCGTCGGGGTCGAACGATCCGCGGTAGTAGACGGCCACGTCCCAGTCGCTGTCGGGCCGGTTCGCGCCCTGCGCGCGGGATCCGCCGAGCGCCACGCCCCGCACGCCCGGCACGGACGCCAGCGCGTCGGCGATGTGCTCCAGGAACGCGTCGTCGTCGAGCCCGAGGACGGGGCCGCCGTCTGCCGCCGTGCTCACGCCCGCCCTGCCACGCTCCGCCACGACGCGATGCCGCCCCGCAGGCTCACCGCATCCCGCCCCGCCTCCCGCAGCGCCGCCGCGGCCGCCCGCGAGCGCACGCCCGAGGCGCAGTAGACGACGACCCGGTCGGTGATCTCGCCGGGCACCGCCCCCGGATCCACCGTGACGATGCGCACCGGCACCGCGACGTGCCCGGGGATCGAGTCGACGAGGCGCTCGTCGGGCTCGCGCACGTCGAGGAGCACGACCTGCTCGTCGGAGGCGAGGATCCGCTCGACCTCCTCCGCGTCGAGCTCGGTGCCGTCGGTCGCCGCGCCCACGCCGCAGAACAGGTCGTAGTCGGCGAGCGCCGTGACCCGCTGGCGGCCCTTCGCGCGCTTCACGCCGATGGTGCGGCTGGTGCCGGCGAGCGCGTCGAGCACCACGACCCGGCCGAGCAGCGGCGTCCCCGCGCCCGTGACGAGCTTGATGACCTCGGTGGCCATGAGGGATCCGACCGTGCCGCACACCGCGCCGAACACGCCCGCCTCCTCGCAGGAGAGCACGGCGCCGTCGGCGGGCGGCTCGGGGAACACGTCGCGGTAGTCGATGCCGCGGCCGTCGGGCGCCGCGTCCCAGAAGACGGTGACCTGCGCGTCGAACCGGTACACGGATCCCCACACGCACGGCACGCCCACGAGGGCCGCCGCGTCGCTGATGAGGTACCGGGTGGCGAAGTTGTCGGTGGCGTCGACGACCACGTCGTAGCCGCTGAGGATCCGGATGGCGTTGTCGTTCGTCAGCCGCTCGGCGTGCTCGACGACCTCGATCCCGGGGTCGGTGCGGTGCACGGAATCCGCCGCTGACGAGGTCTTCGGCCGGCCGACGTCGGGCGTGCCGTGGATGGTCTGGCGCTGGAGGTTGGAGAGGTCCACAGCATCGTCGTCTACGATTCCGAGGGTCCCGATCCCCGCTGCGGCCAGGTACTGCAGCACGGGGGAACCGAGGCCGCCCGCGCCGATCACGAGCACGCGCGCCTGGTCGATGCGGGACTGACCCCCCATCCCGATGCCGGGAAGGGCGAGGTGACGGGAGTGGCGTTCGCGCCGTTCGTGCGCATCCCGCCCGGAGCCCAGACCACCCAGGCCCCGCCCCCCGGGGTCGGTGCCCTCCCGATCGACGAGCGGCAGAGACGACCCCATGACAGACCTCCGTACGGACGGCGGACGCGGACCCGCGTCGACCGGACCCAGCGTACGACGGCCCGCCGACGGTCCCCGCGGCAGGCGTCCCTCCGGCCCCCTCGGCCGCTTCCACCACCGCCGCTGGAGCGACGCCTGGCTCATCGGCCTCCTCGGCTTCCTGCTCGCGCTCCCCCTCGCCGGCAGCCCGTCCGTCTGGTACGACGAGGCCGCCACGGTGATCTCGGCCACGCGCGGATGGGACGACCTCCTCCGCGAGCTGGGCACGGTCGACGCCGTCCACGGCCTCTACTACGCCGGCATGAAGGTGTGGTTCGGGCTGGTCGGCTACTCGCCCACGTCGCTGCGCTTCCCGAGCGCCGTGTTCATCGGCCTCACCGCGGCGGGCGTGGTGCTGCTCACCCGCACGGTGTCCACGCGCGCCACCGGCGTCGTCGCCGGGCTCGTCTTCGTCGTGATCCCCCGCTCGGCCTGGATGGGCACGGAGGGCCGCTCGTTCGCGCTCGGAACGCTCGTGGCGGTCGCGCTCACCATCACGCTCGTGCTCGCCGCCCGGCGCGCGGGCGCCCGCTGGCAGGTGCAGGCCAGGTGGTGGGCGCTGTACGGGCTGCTCGCGTGGCTCGGCGCGTCGACCTTCGTGTACCTGGCGCTGCTCGTGGGCGCGCACGGCGTCGTGATCCTCTGGGCCATCGCCTCCGCGCGCGTCGGCCGCCGCAGCCGCCGCCCGATGGTCGTGTCGCTGCTCGGCTGGGCCCTCGCGTCCATCACCGCCGGCCTCCTGTCGCTGCCGCTCGTGCGCGTGGTGACGGACCAGTCGGGCCAGGTCGGGTGGATCAAGCCCATCGGCCCGAACACCGTCATGCAGGTGCTCTCGACCCAGCTCTTCTACGAGAACGACGTCTTCGCGGTCATCGCCTGGGTCCTCGCGCTCATCGGCCTGGCGCTGCTCGTGCGACGCGGGATCCGCATGGTGCGCGCACGCCGCGCCTCGCGCCTCGAGCCGGAGGGCGCCCTCGCCGAGTACGAGTCGGCGTACCTGCACGCCGGGTGGTCGCCGACGATCCTGCAGCTCGCGGTCGTCTGGTTCGCCGTGCCCACGCTGCTGCTCATCGGCGCGTCCACCCTCATGTCCCCGCTGTACTCGCCGCGCTACATGGCGTACACGGCGCCCGCGTTCGCGATGCTCATGGCGGTGGGGATCCTCGCGCTCCGCTGGAGGCCGCTCGTCGCCGCGGTCACGGCTGCCCTGGTGGCGCTGTCGCTCATGCAGCTCGTGCACGACCGCACGACCACCGTGAAGGCCGACTCCGACTGGGCCGCGATCGCCCGCATCGTGTCCGAGGAGCGCGCCCAGGAGGCGCCCGGCACCGAGGAGGCCGTGATCTTCGGGCCGGTCCGCCGCCACCCCAAGGCCACCTCGCGCATCGTCGCGTACTCCTACCCGGACGCGTTCCGCGGCATGGACGACATCCTGCTGCGCACCCCGCCCGGCGACACCGACGGCCTCTGGGAGGAGACCTACCCGCTGGCCGACCGCATCGACGAGGTCGACGGCGCGGACGTCGTGTGGCTCGTCACGAGCGACCGGCAGGACATCCGCCCCGAGGTCGCCGAGGCGCTCACCCCGCGCGGCTTCGCCAAGACCGACGACTGGCACGTGATGAACGCGAACGTCGAACGCTACGAGCGGGTCGCGGCGGGCTGACGGGAATCCCGCGTCGCCCGCGGCTTCAGCTCGCTGACGAGCGTCCCCGCCACGATGAGCGCCGCGCCGAGGATCGCCAGGGCGGGCAGGCGCTCGCCGGCGACGCGTCCGACGACGCCCGCCCACACCGGCTCGCCCGCGTAGATGATGGTCGCGCGCGTCGGCGACACGGAGCGCTGCGCCCAGTTCATCGTGAGCTGGATGAGGCAGCTGCTCGCCCCCAGCGCGAGCGCCGCGACGAGCCACACCCACGAGAACGCGGGGATCGCCTCGCCCGCCAGGGGCATGCACGCGAGCGAGAGCGCGCCGGCGACGAGGAGCTGCACCACGGTCACCCGGCCGACGTCGACGCGGCCCGCGAAGAGCCCGATGAGGATGATCTCGGCGGCGATCGGCAGCGTGCTGATCAGCGTCGCCAGCTCCCCCGCCCCCAGCGCCACGCCGCCCTGCGGCCCGGCCACCAGCAGCAGCCCGACGAACGCGAGCGCCACCCCCACCAGGGCGAGAGCGCTCGGCCGCCTGCGGAACACGGCCCACTGGAGCAGCGGCACGAGCGGCACGTACAGGGCGGTGATGAAGGCGGAGGTGCTGCTCGGGATCGTCTGCAGCCCGTAGGTCTGGAGCCCGTAGCCGAGGAAGATCATGACGCCGATCGCCGCCCCCGCCGCGAGGTCGATCCGACGCATCCTGCGGAGGGCACGGCGGAACAGGACCGCGCTGATCAGCCCCGCGGCGAGGAACCGGAGCCCCACGAAGAAGAGCGGCCCGCTGTGCTCCATCGCCACGTGCACCGCGAGGAACGTGCCGCCCCAGATCGCCGTGATGCCGATGAGGGCCCACTCGGGCCGCGACGGACGGACGGCGCGGGGCAGCATCGTGCGCATGGGGTGGAGCGCGCCGGATCAGCCGGTGATGATGCGGGCGCCGTGCACGGGCCCGGTGGCCCGGATGACGGTGAGGCGGGCGGCGCTCAGCGCGATCTGCAGCTCGAGCGCGCTGTCGAGGTCCGCCGCGAGGAACGCGACCGTGGGGCCGGATCCGGAGACGATGCCGGCGAGCGCGCCGTTCTCCTCACCGAGCTGCAGCACCTCGCCTAGGCCGGGCGCGAGGTGGAGCGCCGGCGCCTGGAGGTCGTTGTGGAGGACCTCGGCGAGCATGTGCGGATCCCCCGCCCGCAGCGCCTGCAGCACGCCCGAGTCGACCTGCGGGATCTGCTGGGCCGGGAAGATGTCCTGTGCGTGACGCTCGCGGTGCTTGTCGAGCTCGCCGTACACGTCGGGCGTGGAGACGCCGAACTCGGCGATGGCGAGCACCCACTGGAAGGTGCCCTTGGCGAGCGCGGGGCTGAGGCGGTCGCCGCGGCCCGTGCCGATGGCGGTGCCGCCGGCGAGCGCGAACGGCACGTCGGCGCCGAGCTCCGCGCCGAGGGCGAGCAGCTGGTCGCGCGTCTGCTCGGTGCCCCAGAGGGTGTCGCAGGCGAGGAGGGTGGCGGCGGCGTCCGCGGATCCGCCGCCCATGCCGCCCGCGATGGGGACGTTCTTCTCGATGCGCAGGTGCACGCCGCCACGGTGGCCGGTGCTGCGGGCGAGGAGGCGGGCGGCGCGGATGGCGAGGTTGTCGGGGCCGACCGTGAGGTGCGACGTGTCGATGGATCCGCCGAACTCGACCGAGAAGTCGTCGGCCCGGGTGGCGTACACGTCCTCGTAGAGGCTCACGGCCTGGTAGGCGGTGGCGACGTCGTGGTAGCCGTCCTCCTGGAGGGCGCCCACCGTGAGGGAGACGTTGATCTTCCCCGGGGCCCGCGCGTGCACCACGTCGGAGCTGGTGGCCGCGGAGGTCATGTGCTCCAACCTAGCGGAGGCCGGGAGGCCCGCCGTCACCCTCTCGATCCGCCCAGGCACGGGCCACGCGGAGGTAGTCGTGGACCGTCAGCTGCTCGCCCCGCGAAGTGGGGGCGACCCCTCCGGCCTCGAGGAGCGCGGACGCGGCCTCGCTGCCGCCGAGCAGCTCGGCGAGGGCCTGGCGGAGCATCTTGCGGCGCTGCTGGAAGGCCGCGTCGACGATCTTGAAGGTGCGCTTGCGCAGCTCCTCGGAGGCGAAGGGCTCCGTGTGCCGCTCGAAGGCGACGAGCACGGAGTCGACGTTCGGGACCGGCCAGAACACCTGGCGGCTGACCTGGCCGGCCGTGCGCCACGCCCCGTACCAGGCGGCCTTGACGCTCGGGGATCCGTAGACCTTGGATCCCGGCGCCGCGGCGATGCGGTGCCCGACCTCGGCCTGCACCATGACGACGCCCGTGCGGATCGCCGGGAAGTGCTCGAGCAGGTGCAGCAGCACGGGCACGGAGACGTTGTACGGCAGGTTCGCGACGAGGGCGGTGGGATCCCCGGGCAGCTCGGCGACGCGGAGCGCGTCCTCGTGCACAACGGTGAGCGCGGCCTCCGGCTGGTACAGCCGCACGGTGATCGGCAGCTGCTCGGCGAGGCGGCCGTCGATCTCCACCGCGACGACGCTCGCGCCCGTCTCCAGGAGGCCGAGGGTGAGGGATCCGAGGCCGGGCCCGACCTCGACCACGTGCGTGCCGGCCTCGACGCGCGCGACCCGGACGATGCGGCGCACCGTGTTGGCGTCGATGACGAAGTTCTGCCCCAGCTTCTTGGTGGGCGCGACGCCGAGCAGCTCGGCGAGGTCGCGGATCTCGGCGGGGCCGAGGAGCGTCGGGGCCGCGGCGGCAGCGGGCGCGGCGGCGGGTGCCGTCTCGTCGCTCACGCGCGGCCCGCCGGGTCGAGCTCGGCGGGGTCCTTCGACGGCGACGTGACGGGCTCGTCGTCCCAGCGCCCGTAGACCAGCTCGGTGTTGGAGGAGATCTGCGCGGCCAGCATCGACACGTCGGTGCCGAGGTGCGCGGCCATCGCGCGGAGCGTGTGCGGGATCAGGTACGGCGCGTTCGGCCGGCCGCGGAACGGCACGGGCGTGAGGAACGGCGCGTCCGTCTCCACGAGCAGCAGCGAGCGCGGCGCGAAGGCGAGCGCCTCCCGGAGGTCGTGCGCGTTCTTGAAGGTGACCGTGCCGGAGAACGACATGTACCAGCCGTTCTCGGCGCAGATCCGGGCGAGGTCCTCATCTCCCGAGAAGCAGTGGAACACCGTGCGCTCGGGGGCGCCGACGCGCAGGAGCGTCTCGACGACCTCGTCGTGCGCGTCGCGGTCGTGGATCTGGAGGGCGATCCCGCGCTCCTTGGCGATGCGGATGTGCTCCTCGAACGAGCGCTGCTGGGCGGCGCGGCCGTCCTCGCCCGTGCGGAAGAAGTCGAGGCCGGTCTCGCCGACGGCGCGCACGCGAGGGCGGCCGGCCAGCTCGTGGATCTCGGCCAGCGCGTCGTCGAGCGTGCCCGCCTGCTCGTACGCCGGGGCCTCGTTCGGGTGGATCGCGACGGCCGCGAGCATGCGCGGCTCGTGCGCCGCGGTCTCCGCCGACCAGCGTGAGGTCTCGAGGTCGCCGCCGACCTGGATCACGCCGCGGACGCCCACCGAGCTCGCGCGGTCGAGGTGCTCGGTGAAGTCGATGGGCGACTCGCCGTCCGCGATCTCGAGGTGCGTGTGGTTGTCGTAGACGGGCACCGTGAGGGCCTCGGGCAGCGGCGGGTACGTGAGGTCGCGCGTCTGGCCGTGGGCCGCGGAGGTGTCGCGCTGGCGCACGTAGTTGGAGTCGGGCATCGCGCTCACTCTACCGACGGGCGGGTGCCGCGCCCGGCGGGGCGCGGCACCCGGATTCCGGGCGGCGGGATCAGGCGGCGGGTGTCGCCGGCTCCTGCTCGATGCGCGGGAACAGCGGCGCCTCGAGCGGGGTGACGACGCCGGATCCGGTCCACTCGTCGGCGAGGTCGATGCGCTGCTGTCCGACCGTGCCGGTGCCGCCGAGCGCGGTCCAGAGCTTCGCGGTGGCGCCGGGCAGCACGGGCGCGAGCAGCACGGCGAGCGTGCCGAGGCCGCGGACCGCGGTGTGCAGCACGGTCTCGAGGCGCGCGCGGTCCTCGTCCTTCTTCGCGAGGGCCCAGGGCTCCTGGCTCGTGATGTAGCCGTTGAGCTCGTCGACCAGGGTCCACACGGCGGCGAGCGCCTCGTGGATGGCGAGGCGCTCGATGGCGTCGTCCGCGGTCGAGGCGGCGGCGCGTGCGACGCTCTGCACGCGGAGATCCGCCTCGGTGAGCTCGTGCGCCTCGGGGATCCGACCGTCGAAGTAGCGGCCGACCATGGCGATCACGCGGGAGGAGAGGTTGCCGAAGCCGTTGGCGAGCTCGGCCTGGTAGCGGGCGCTGAGGTCCTCCCAGCTGAACGAGCCGTCCTGCCCGAAGGCGAAGGCGCGCATGAAGTAGTAGCGGAACGCGTCGATGCCGAAGGTGTCGGTGATGGTCTGCGGCACGATGCCGGTGAGCTTCGACTTCGACATCTTCTCGCCGCCGACGAGCAGCCAGCCGTGGCCGAAGACGCGGCGGGGCGGCTCCTCGCCGAGCGCCATGAGCATGGCGGGCCAGATGACCGCGTGGAACCGGAGGATGTCCTTGCCCACGAGATGCGTGGCGGGCCAGCGACGGCGGAACTGCTCGTCGTCCACGCCGTAGCCGATGGCCGTGACGTAGTTCATCAGCGCCTCGAACCACACGTAGACGACGTGGCTCTCGTCCCACGGGATGGGGATCCCCCAGTCGAAGCTGGAGCGCGAGATGGAGAGGTCCTCGAGGCCCCGGCGGACGAACGACAGGATCTCGTTGCGGGCGCTCTCGGGCTGGATGAAGTCGGGACGCTCCTCGTAGAACGCGAGGAGCCGCTCGCCGAAGTCGCTCATGCGGAAGAAGTAGTTCTTCTCCTCCAGCAGCTCGACCGGCTTGGAGTGGATGGCGCAGACGAGCTGGCCCTCGAACGGACCCGTGCCCTCGAGGAGGTCGGAGGGCTGCTTGTACTCCTCGCAGCCGACGCAGTAGTAGCCCTTGTACTCGCCCGTGTAGATGAACCCGGCGTCGTGGAGGCGCTGCAGGAAGATCTTGACGCTCTCCTCGTGGCGGGCGTCGGTGGTGCGGATGAAGTCGTCGTTGGAGATGTCGACGGCCTCGAGCAGCGGCTGCCAGCTCTCGGTGACGAGGCGGTCGGCCCAGGCCTGCGGGGTGGTCTCGTGCGCGGTGGCGGTGCGGAGGATCTTCTGCCCGTGCTCGTCGGTGCCCGTGAGGAACCAGGTGTCGTCGCCGCGCTGGCGGTGCCAGCGGGCGAGGACGTCGGCGGCGACCTCGGTGTACGCGTGCCCGATGTGCGGGACGTCGTTCACGTAGAAGATCGGCGTGGTGATGTAGAAGGGCTCGCCGCGGGACATGGGCTCCATCCTAACGATCGGCGGGAGCGCTCTCGGCCGTGTGACCGGGGCCCGTGGGGCGGCTCCGGCGGTGGTCAGGACAGGTGGCGCTCGGCGGGTCCGTCGTACTCGGAGAGCGGCCGGATCAGCGAGTTCGCCGCCCGCTGCTCGACGATGTGCGCGGTCCAGCCGACGACGCGCGCGGCGACGAACAGCGGCGTGAAGGCGCGCGTCTCGAAGCCGAGGAGCGCGTAGGCGGGGCCGGACGGGTAGTCGAGGTTCGGCAGGATCCCGGTGCGCTCGGCCATGCCGCGCTCGAGCGCGTCGTAGAGGTCCATGGTGCGCGTCGCCGACTCCCCCGCCTCGCCGCCCGCCTCGACCCGCACGGCGACGAGCTCGTCGAGCGCGGCCTTCATGGTGGGCACGCGCGAGTCGCCCGCGCGGTAGACGCGGTGCCCGAATCCCATGACCTTGCGCTTGGCGGCGAGCGCCTCGTCGAGCCACGCCTCCACGCGCGACGCGTCGCCGATCTCGTCGAGCGTCTCGAGCACGGCCTCGTTGGCGCCGCCGTGCAGCGGGCCCTTGAGCGCGCCGGTCGCGCCCGTGACCGCGGAGTGCAGGTCGGCGAGGGTGGAGGTGATGACGCGGGCCGTGAAGGTGGAGGCGTTGAAGGAGTGCTCGGCGTAGAGGATCAGCGAGACCTCCATGGCCTTCGCGTCGGCCTCCGTGGGGCGCTCGCCGTGCACCATGAGCAGCAGGTTCTCGGCGAGGCCGAGGTCGTCGCGCGGCTCGACGGGATCCAGCCCCCGGCGGCGGCGCTGGTCGTAGGCGATGAGCACGGGGATCTGCGCGAGCAGCCGCACGGACCGCTCCAGGTCGGCGTCGGCCGAGTGGTCGTCGGGCGCGGGATCCGCGGCGCCGATCGCGCTCACGGCGGTACGGAGGACGTCCATCGGGTGCGCGTCGACGGGCAGCGCGTCGACGATCCGCAGCACCGCATCCGCCGGCTGCCGCTCCGCGCGCTCCTGGTGCTCGAAGTGCGCGAGCTCCTCGTCGGTGGGCAGTTCGCCGTGCCAGAGGAGGTACGCGACCTGCTCGAACGAGCACTCGGCCGCGAGCTCCTGCACGGGGTACCCGCGGTAGAGGAGGGAGTTGGTGGCCGGCTCGACCTTGCTGATCGCGGTCGTGTCGACGACGACCCCGGCGAGGCCCTTGCGGATGTCGGTCATGGTGCTCCTTCGCGTCATGCCGCACCCGCGTGGTCGGGCGGATCGGGTCGCCTCCGGGTGCGTTCGTCACTGTATCGGGGCGGGTGCCGCGGGGGCGAGGGTCGCCGCGGCCGAGGCGGTGGGCGCGCGACGGCGGGCTGGGGAGGAGGCGTCGGGTGTCGGCTGCGCGTCACGCCCGACGTGACGGGCGGCTCCGCACCCGGGTCGCGGCGGCATCCGCTCGGTAGCCTCACCAGCAGGGCGCTCCCGAGGCGCCGACCGCACCGCCGCGCCGACCCGGAGGACGCCATGCCCGAGAGCCACGACCACGCCGAGCCCACCGCCGAGGCGACGACCGACGCGCAGCCCGACGCCGCGACCGAGCCCGACCGCTACGACGTCGCCGTCATCGGCGCCGGACCCGCGGGCACCGCCGCCGCCCTGCGCGCCGCCGAGCTGGGCGCGTCCGTGGTGGTGCTCGAGGCCGGCCGCGTCGGCGGCACGTGCGTCAACACCGGCTGCGTGCCCACGCGCGTCCTCGCGAAGACCGCCCGGCTCGTGCGCGAGGTGCGCTCCGCGGGCGAGAACGGGATCGGGGTGGGCGAGCCGACCCCGCACTGGCCGTCGATCGTGGCGCGCGTGCACGAGCAGGTCGACCGGGTGCGCTCGCTCAAGGACGAGGCCGCCCGGTTCGAGGCGGCGGGCGTCACGCTCGTCCACGAGGGCCGCGCGCGCTTCGTCGACGACCGGACGCTCGTGCTCGACAGCGGCCGGCGGATCACCGCGGGGTCGATCATCGTGTGCGTCGGCGGCCACTCGAAGCGCCTGCCCGTGCCCGGCGCCGACCTCGCGACCGTGCCCGAGGACGTGCTCGCGCTGCCGGAGATCCCCCGCCGCCTGGCGGTCATCGGCGCGGGCAACACGGGCGCGCAGCTCGTGACGGTGTTCCGCTCGTTCGGATCCGAGGTCACGCTGCTCGACGTCGCGCCGCGCGTGCTCACCGCGTCGGACGAGGCGATCTCGGCGGCCGTCTCCGACGCGTTCACCGCGCAGGGCGTGCGCGTGCGCACCGGCATCGACACCGTGACGGGCCTCACGAAGACGGGCGACGGATCCATCACCCTGCTCTGGCGCTCCGGCGACCGCCCGCAGTCCTCCAGCTTCGACGCCGTGATCATGGCCACCGGCTGGCCGGCCGACGTCGAGGACCTCGGGCTCGAGCACGCCGGCGTCGAGGTCGAGCGGTCGGCGATCCCGGTCGACCGCTACCTCCGCACGCGCGTGCCGCACATCCTCGCGGTGGGAGATGCCAACGGGAAGGACATGCTCGTGCAGGCCGCGCAGTCCGAGGGCGAGGCCGCGGCCGAGAACGCGGTGCTGGGCGTCAACCGCCGGATCCCGCTGCAGCTCCTCCCGGCCGGCGGCTTCACCGACCCCGACTACGCGGGCGTCGGCCTCACCCAGGCGGAGGCGCGCGAGCGCGACAGCGGGTGCGTGATCGCGCGCGTGCCGTTCGCCGAGGTCGACCGCGCCGTGATCGACGACCGCGAGGCCGGCTTCCTCCTCCTCATCGCCGACCGCCGCCGCGAGCTCATCCTCGGCGCGCACGCCGTGGGCGAGAACGCGGTCGAGGTGATCCAGTCGGTCACCACCGCGATGGCCGCGGGCGTCGACGTCGCCACCCTCGCGCACGTGCGGTTCGCGTACCCGACCTACAGCGCGGTCATCGGGATCGCGGCGCGGCGCCTCCTGCAGGACGAGGCGCTGGCGGGCGAGCTGGACTGACGCGGCGTCGCCGAGCTTCGTGTCATGAGCGATCACCCCGACCTGACGGCCGCCGCGCATCCGGACGTCACCATCCGCGCCGCCCGAGCCGAGGACATGCGACGCGTCGCGGAGCTGCGCTGGCGATGGACGGTCGAGGAGTCCGGGACGGCGCCCGCGACCGATCAGGCCGGCTACGTCGCGGCGACGGCCGCCTTCGCCGCGGCGCACCCCGACACGCACCGGTGCGTCGTCGCGGAGGCGGACGGCGAGGTGGTCGGCATGGCGTGGCTGGCCCTCACGCACCGCCCGCCGACGCCGGACGACCTGAGCCGGGTGTCCGGCGACGTCCAGTCCGTCTACGTCCTGCCGGCGCTCCGCGGGTCGGGGACGGGCGCGCGCCTCGTGGCGGCGCTGCTGGACGACGCCCGGGCGCGCGGCTGCCGGTACGTCCGCGTGCACTCCAGCGCACGTGCACTGCCGCTCTACGCGCGCGCGGGGTTCGCGGTCGACGAGACGTACCGCGTCGTCCGCCTCTGAGACGCGGACGACGGATCACGCCGAGGCGCGTGCCGTCCGCCGCCGCTCGACCGCCGTCATCACGAGGAAGAGCGTCGACCAGAGCACGACGCCCGCGGCGAGGAAGATCCCGACGACCGCGAGCACGCCGCCCGCGGTGTCCACCGGGAACCAGCCGCTCATCAGGAGCGCCGGGAGGACGGTCACGAGCATGAGCGCGAAGTGCGTGACCGACTGCCGCGTGAGGCTCCAGCCGCCCACCTGGTAGAGGAGCGAGCCGGAGGCGGTCGCCGCGACGATGACGCCGACCGCGAGGGTCGAACGACCGTCGGCGGCCTGGCCGTCTGCCAGGAGGTACGTGCCGATCGCCGTCATGACGACCAGCGGGATCCCGGCGAGGAGCGCGGCGCGGAGGAGCAGGCGCGGACGGGGCGCGGCGGCGGCCTCGCCGGAGTCGCCGGAGTCGCGGGTCATCCGGCAGCCGGCTCCCGCGGTGGCCCGGCGAGCCACGCGTACTCCGTGCTGCAGGCGTCCGGGATCCCCTCCTGGCCGGAGAGGTCGTACGGTGACGTCGGCTCGGAGGACGCGCCGCCGCCCAGGCTGACCTCGTCGCCGACCCGGTGGGACTCGTCGCCGAGGGTCAGGGTCGTCCCGTCCCAGCGGGTCGTCCGCTCGGGGAGGATCGGCAGCCAGTAGGCGGAGCCGCCGTCGGGTGCGTAGCCCGGCGTCTCGAGGTAGAGGCAGCCGTCGCGCTCGACGAGCGTGCCGGTCAGGAGCGCCTCCATGGCGCCGCCGTCGTCGAGGTAGGTGGCGATCTCGGCTGAGCCGGGTGGGGCATCGGCGTCGGCGCGCACGGGGTCCGCCGCGGGGCCGGTGGAGCAGCCCGCGAGGCTGACGCCGAGGACGGCCACCGCCGCGAGCGCGCCCGCGACGGTCCGCGCACGTGCTGATGCTGGTGCTGGCGCTCGTCGCATGGGTCCCCGTCGTCGCGACCAGTCGACCACGCCCGCCCAGGGCGACGGAACCCCCGATCCGGGTGGCGCGCGTGTGCACGCTCCGGCCTGCCGCGGCCGGCCCGCGGCTAGCCTCGCCGGATGCCTGCCGCCCCCGCCGCCCGATCCGGCGGGGTGCGCGCGGTCAGCCGCGCGGCGGACGTCCTCGCATCGGTCGGCATGGGGATGCTGCTGGCCGTGCTCGCCCTCGGCCTCGCGCTCGACGGGTCCCTCCACGGACTCGACGAGCGCGACCAGGCATCACGCCCCGCCGCGGTTCCCCTCCAGCGTGAACGTGAACACGTCCTCGTCGAACGCGCTGTAGCCCGCGTAGTCGAGCAGCTCGTAGAGGCGCGCGCGGGTCTGCATCTCCGGCACCTTCGAGGCCAGCGTGCCCTCCTCGAGGATCGCGTCCAGGCCGCGCTCGGCGGCGCCCATCGCGAGGCGCAGGAGCGAGACCGGGTAGATGACGATGTCGACGCCCACGTCGGCGAGCTGCTGCGTCGTGAACAGCTCGCTCTTCCCGAACTCGGTCATGTTGGCGAGGATCGGCACGTCCACCGCGGCGCGCATCGCCTCGAACTCGGCGAGGTCCGCCATCGCCTCGGGGAAGATCGCGTCGGCGCCGGCATCCACGAGAGCCTTCGCCCGGTCGACGGCCGCCGCCATCCCGTCGACACCGCGCACGTCGGTGCGGGCCATGACCAGCAGGTCCGGGTCGCGGCGGGCGTCGACGGCCGCGCGGATCCGCTTCAGCGCGGTCGACTCGTCGACCACCTGCTTGCCGTCGAGGTGCCCGCAGCGCTTGGGGTTCACCTGGTCCTCGATGTGGAGGCCCGCGACGCCGGCGTCCTCGAGCATCTGCACCGTGCGGGCGACGTTCATCGGCTCGCCGAAGCCCGTGTCCGCGTCCACGAGGCACGGCAGGTCGGTGACGCGCGCGATCTGCTGCGAGCGCCCGGCCACCTCGGTGAGCGTGGTGAGGCCGATGTCCGGCAGGCCGAGATCCGCCGAGAGCACGGCGCCGGAGATGTAGACGCCGTCCATGCCCTTGTCCTGGATGAGGCGGGCCGACAGCGGGTTGAACGCGCCGGGCATCCGGAGCAGCTCGCCGGACGCGAGGCGCTCGCGGAACGCGCGGCGCTTGGCGGCGGAGGTGAGGGTGGAGTGCAGCACTAGAGGAGTCCCTTCGGGGAGCCGGCGCCGTCGAGGAGGCCGGGTCGTGCGGTGACGGTGAGGCCGGCGAGCTCGTCGGCGGTGAGCTCGGGCAGGCGCTCGACGAGCGCGAGGAAGCGGTCGACCTCGGCATCCTCGAGCACGCCGTCTGCCAGCGTGCGGAGCTTGGCCACGTAGTCGGCGCGCGCGAACGGCCGGGCGCCGAGCGGGTGCGCGTCGGCGACGGCGATCTCGTCGACGATGGTCGAGCCGTCGGTCAGCCGGATCTCCACCCGGCCGCCGAACGCCTTCTCGGCCGGATCCATGGAGTGGTACCTGCGGGTCCACTCCGGGTCCTCGGTCGTGGTGACGCGGCGCCAGAGGTCCACCGTGTCGGGGCGGCCGGCGCGCTCGGGCGCGTACGAGTCGACGTGGTGCCAGGCGCCGTCCTGCAGCGCGACGGTGAAGATGTACGGGATCGAGTGGTCGAGCGTCTCGCGGCTGGCGCGCGGGTCGTACTTCTGCGGGTCGTTCGCGCCGGATCCGATGACGACGTGCGTGTGGTGCGACGAGTGGATGACGACGCGGTCGATCGCGTCCGCGTCCGCGAGCACGGGGTGCGCGTGGTGCAGGCGGCGCGCGAGGTCGATCCACGCCTGCGCCTGGTACTCGGCCGAGTGCTCCTTCGTGTACGTGTCGAGGATCGCCCGCTTGGCCTCGCCGGGCGCCGGCAGCGGGACGTCGTAGCCGGCGTCGGGGCCGTCGAGCAGCCAGGCGATCACGCCGTCCTCGCCCTCGTAGATGGGGGTGGGGCTCGTCTGGCCGCGCATCGCCCGGTCGATCGCCTCGACGGCCATCTTCCCGGCGAACGCGGGCGCGTGCGCCTTCCACGTGCTGATGGCGCCCTTGCGCGACTGGCGCGTGGCGGTCGTGGTGTGGAGGGCCTGGCCGATCGCCTGGAAGACCGTCTCCTGATCCAGCCCGAGGAGCGTGCCGATGCCCGCGGCGGCCGACGGGCCGAGGTGCGCGACGTGGTCGATCTTGTGCGCGTGCAGGCTAATCGCTTTCACGAGGTCGACCTGGATCTCGTAGCCGGTCGCGATGCCGCGGACCACGTCGGCGCCCGTGAGCGCGCGGCCGTCGGGGCGTCCCGCCGCGGCGGCGTGCTGGGCGGCGGCGAGGATCGGCGGGATGTTGTCGCCCGGGTGCGAGTACTCCGCGGCGAGGAAGGTGTCGTGGTAGTCGAGCTCGCGCACGGCCACGCCGTTCGCCCAGGCGGCCCACTCGGCGCTCACGCGGGTGGCGGGATCCGCGCCCACGACGGTCGCACCCGCGCCGCCGGTGGACGGCCCGTGCGCGAGGGCCTGCGCGCGCGCCGCGACGACGGGCGCGCGGGTGAGCGATGCGGTCGCGACGGCGGCGTTGTCGATGATGCGGTTGACGATCATCTCGGTGACGTCGGCGTCGACCTCCACGGGGTCGGCGGCGACGGCGGCGATGCGCCCCGCCAGCTGCTCCCCGGGAGGCAGGGCCTCGTCGCTGCGGTGGACGCGGACGCGGTGGATCTGCATGCTCTTCCTCACGGTCGGGCGCCTGTCGCGGAGGGCTCCTGGCCCCGTCCGCGCGGCACCGGTCCAGCGTATCCACCGCCGGCCCCGTCCTCCGTCGGTGCGCTCTCGCCATCCCCCGGAGCGACGCCCTGCCCCGCGAGGCCGAGCCTCAGACGGTGGCGATGAGGCCGGCGAGGGAATCGAGCGCGCCCGGGACGAGCCGGTAGTAGGCCCACGTGCCGCGCTTGTCGCGGGTCAGGATGCCGGCGTCGACGAGGACCTTGAGGTGGTGCGACACGGTCGACTGGCCGAGCCCGAGGGGCTCGGTGAGGTCGCAGACGCACGCCTCCTGGCCGTCGTGCGCGGCGACCATCGAGATGAGCCGGAGCCGGGCCGGATCCGCGATCGCGCGCAGCGACCGGGCGAGCTTCTCGGCGTTCTCGGCGCCCATCGCCTCCCGGGTGAGGGGCGCGCAGCACGCCGCCACGTCGGTGATGGGGAGCATGTCGAGGACGGCCATGCGGTCGATCCTCCCACACATCGACACGCGTCGATGCGATGGCTATGCTCGCATCATCGACGCACGTCGATGCCTCCCGCCGACCGGAAGACGCGACACCCCTCGATGCCCTCCCCTGCTCCCGCCCCCGCCCGCCTCGGCACCACCGACCGGCTGCTGCCGGTGTGGATCCTCGCCGCGATGGGCGCCGGCCTCCTGCTCGCCGTCTTCGCGCCGGCGGTCGGCGAGGCGCTCCACGCGTTCAGCGTCGGATCCATCAGCGTGCCGATCGCGGTCGGCCTGCTGGTGATGATGTACCCGGTGCTCGCGAAGGTCCGCTACTCCGACGCCCGCCAGGTCGCCGGCGACCGGCGGCTGCTGATCTCCTCGCTCGCCATGAACTGGATCGTCGGCCCCGCCCTGATGTTCGCCCTCGCGTGGCTGCTGCTCCCGGACCTGCCGGAGTACCGGACGGGCCTGATCGTCGTCGGCCTCGCGCGCTGCATCGCGATGGTGCTGATCTGGAACGACCTCGCCTGCGGCGACCGGGAGGCGGCCGCGTTCCTCGTCGCGGTCAACAGCGTCTTCCAGGTCCTCGCGTTCGGCGCGCTGGGCTGGTTCTACCTCCAGCTCCTGCCGTCCTGGCTGGGACTCGCGACCACGAGCGCGGAGTTCTCGTTCTGGGCGATCACCGCATCCGTGCTGGTGTTCCTCGGGATCCCGCTGCTCGCCGGCTACCTGTCCCGCCGCGTCGGCGAGCGCGCGAAGGGCCGCGCCTGGTACGAGGACCGGTTCCTGCCCAAGGTCGGGCCGTTCGCGCTCTACGGGCTGCTGTTCACGATCGTCATGCTGTTCGCCCTGCAGGGGCAGCAGGTCATCGACCGGCCACTCGACGTCGTCCGCATCGCGATCCCGCTGGTGATCTACTTCGCGGTCACGTTCCTCGTCGGGTTCCTGCTCGGCAAGGCCGTGGGCCTCGGCTACGAGCGCACCACGACCCTCGCCTTCACCGCCGCGGGCAACAACTTCGAGCTCGCCATCGCGGTCGCCATCGGGACCTTCGGCGCGACCTCCGGGCAGGCGCTCGCGGGGATCGTCGGCCCGCTGATCGAGGTGCCGGCGCTGCTCGCCCTCGTCTACGCGGCCCTGTGGCTGCGTCCGCGCCTGTTCCCCGCCCGCACGCCCGACGCGGCCGATGCCGCCCCCGCGCTCGACCCGGTCGCCGACCGGGCCTGACCCCGCACCGCACACGTCAAGGAGCTCCCGATGACCGACACCACCACCACCGCTGCCCCGACCGTCCTGTTCGTCTGCATCCACAACGCCGGCCGCTCGCAGATGGCCGCCGGGTACATGCGCGAGCTCTCCGGCGGCGCCGTGCAGGTCCGCTCCGGCGGATCCGAGCCCGGCGACCAGATCAACCCGGTCGCGATCCAGGCCATGGCCGAGGAGGGCATCGACATCTCCCGGGCCGTCCCGCAGCTGATGACCACCGAGCAGGTGAGGGACTCCGACGTCGTCATCACGATGGGCTGCGGCGACGTCTGCCCGATCTTCCCCGGCAAGAGGTACGAGGACTGGGAGCTCACCGACCCCAAGGGCAAGGGCCTCGACGAGGTCCGCCCCATCCGCGACGACATCAAGGGCCGTGTGCAGCAGCTCCTCGCCGAGCTCCTGCCCGCGACCCGCTGACCCGCAGGCCACCCACGAAGGAGCAGCGGATGTCGATGACCCTCACCGTCCCGCCCCGCATGGACGAGCGGCGGCTCGCCGGGCTGCCCGTCGCGATCATCGGCGCGGGCCCCGTCGGGCTCGCGGCGGCCGCGCAGCTGCTCGAGCGGGGAATCGAGGTCCGCGTCTACGAAGCGGGCCGCACCGCCGGCGCCGCGGTCCGGGGGTGGGGCCACACCCGCCTGTTCTCCCCGTGGGAGCACCTCGTCGACGATGCCGCCGGACGACTCCTCGACGCCGCCGGCTGGGACGCACCCGCGGCGAAGCGCCTGCCGACCGGGCACGACCTCGTCGACGCCTACCTCGGCCCGCTCGCGGCGACGCCCGAGCTCGCCCCGCGGATCCGGTACGGGACGCGCGTGCGAGCGGTCAGCCGGCAGGGCATGGACCGCACCCGCTCCGCCCGGCGCGCATCCGCCCCGTTCCTCCTCCGCCTCGACACCGGCGCGGGGACCGAGGACGTCCTCGCCCGGGCCGTCATCGACACCTCCGGCACCTACGACTCCCCCAACCCCCTCACCTCCGACGGCCTCGCACCCGCGGTCCCGGCCGAGGTCGCGGACCGCATCAGCCACGCCCTGCCCGACGTCCAGGGCGCGGACTGGAACCGGTTCGCCGGCCGGCACGTGGTCGTGGTCGGCGCCGGCCACTCGGCCGCGAACACGCTCATCGAGCTCGCCGCCCTCGCCCGCGAGGAACGCGGCACCACCATCACCTGGGCGATCCGCTCCACCAGCCCCGTCCGCGTCTCCGGATCCGCAGGGGATGAGCTGCCCGAGCGCGGCGCGCTCGGCGGGATCGTCCACGACCTCGTCCGCCAGGGCGCCATCACCCTCGTCGACCGGTTCGAGATCGACCGGGTCGACGCCGCCGACGATGACCGGGTCGCGCTCATCGGGCGGCGGAGGAACGCCCCGCACCGGGTCGAGGCCGACGTCGTCGTCGCCGCGACCGGGTTCCGCCCGGACCTGGAGATGCTGCGCGAGATCCGGCTGTCGCTGGACGAGGTCGTCGAGGCGCCGCGCCTGCTCGCGCCGCTGATCGACCCGGCCCTGCACTCCTGCGGCACGGTGCCCGCCCACGGCGTCACGGAGCTCGCCCACCCGGAGCCCGGGTTCTTCATCGCCGGCATGAAGAGCTACGGCCGCGCACCCACGTTCCTGCTCGCCACCGGCTACGAGCAGGTGCGCTCCATCGCCGACGAGCTCGCCGGCGACCACGACGCCGCTCGGCGCGTGCACCTCGTCCTCCCCGAGACCGGGGTGTGCTCGACCGGCATCGGCACGGGATCCGACGGGTCGAGCTGCTGCGCGTGATCCGCGCGATGGCGCAGGGCGAGTACGGGTCAGTCGGCCCGTCGCTCCACCTTGATGCGCTTCTTCGCCGCGCGGACGGTGAGCACGGAGAGGTAGTCCTGCACGGTCGCATCCCGGAGGGTCGCCAGCTCCTCCTCCACGACCGCCCGCAGCTCCGCCTCCGGGCGGTCCGGGTACTTCGTGCGCAGCTGCTCGGTGGAGTCCCGGATGATCTGGTCGTAGTCGACGTCGGTTGCCATGGGAGCATCATCCCCCAGCGAGATGGCTGCGGCCGCGGTCAGGCGGATCAGGCGCCGAGGTCGAGCGCCGCCACGACCCGCGCGACCTGCGCGCGCCCGGCCGCATTGAGGCCCCGGACCGGCCGCGGCAGGCAGTCCGGCGCGACGAGGCCGAGGTGCTCGGCGATCGCGGCGACCACCCGGTAGCTGCCGCCGTGCTCGGCGAACAGGTCCCAGAGCGGCTGCAGCCGCGCCGACTCCGCCATCGCGGCGGCGGGATCCCCCGCCCGGGCCGCGCGGGTGATGGCCAGCGCGGCCTTCGGGAGGGTGCCGCCGATGACGGAGTACCAGGCATCGCAGCCGGCGACGAGTCCCGCCGCGGCCGAGCCGTCGCCGGACACCCCGACGGTCACCGACGCGGGGACGCGATCGCGGATTGCCCGAACGCGGGCGGCGGCCTCGGCCGGATCCGCGGGGACCCCGGGGATCTTGATCGACGCGACACGGGGCAGCCGGGCGATGCTCTCGTAGAGGTCGTCGGTGAAGGCCACGTGCGTGGTGCCGGGATTGTCGTAGACGACCAGCGGCACGGACAGCTCCGCGGTGACGTCCTCGAACAGGCCGTGCACCTCGTCGTCCGTGAGCGCCTGGTACGTCACCGGCGCCAGCAGGACCGCGCTCGCGCCCGCCTGCTGCGCGTCCTCCGCGAGGGCGAGGACCTGCGACGTGCGCAGCGCCCCGATGCCGACGATCACCGGGGTCTCCCCCGCGTGATCCACCGCGGCGGTCGCGACCCGGCGGCGCTCCTCGCGGTCGAGGTACATGTACGAGCCCGTCGACCCGAGCGCGGTGATCGAGTCGACGCCGGCGGCGGCGGCCCGCTCGACGAGGCCGGCGTACGCGGCCTCGTCGACGGTGCCGTCGCGCAGCGGCGTCAGGGGGAAGGCGCTGAGACCGGTGAGCAGGGGATCCTCCGATCCGGACAGGGGGACGACGCCGGGATCGCGCCGTCGCGGATCACTGTGCCAGACCCCCGGCGGACGCCCTGGCCGGCGCGCGGCCGCCTCAGGCGGGGCAGCGCACCTGCGTGCGCGCGCCGGACCGATCGATGTCGTGGTCCGGCATCGGCTTGCCGCACATCGGGCAGAGCCGCGACTGCGGCGCGGGCACCGGGTCGTCCGTGTACGGGCCCAGCGGCGGCGCGCCGAGGTACGGGCGCAGCCGCTCGTTGAACCGCTCGATGGCCGCCCCGAATCCGCGCTCGCGCGGCTGTCCGCCCTTGTCCCCAGTACCGCGTGTCATAGTATTTAGTGTACGCGGTAGATGCTCCCGGGTCCACGGCCGGGCGCCCGCACGGGAAGAAGGACATGAGATGAGCACGGATCCCCTCACCCTCGACGACCAGGTGTGCTTCGCCGCCGTCCTGGCAGCTCGGACCGTCGTGTCCCTGTACCGGCCGATCCTCGAGCCGCTGGGTCTCACGCATCCGCAGTACCTCGTGATGCTCGCGCTCTGGGAGCGCGACGGCAGGTCGATCTCCGACCTCGGCGGCTCCCTCCAGCTCGAGCCCGCGACGCTGACGCCCCTCCTCAAGCGCCTCGAGGCGGCCGGGCTGGTGCGACGGGCGCGCAGCGACGAGGACGAGCGCGTCGTGCGCGTGACCCTCACCGACACCGGGCGCGCGCTGCGGGAGCAGGCCGAGCACGTGCCCGGCCGGATCGCCGCCCGCACCGGGATGTCGATCGCCGAGCTCACGGGGCTCCGCGACACCCTGCGCGGCTTCGTCGACCGCGTCGGCGCCGCGCCCACCGGAGGCGTCGGGATCTAGCAGGGAGGTCCTCGCCTCCGCGCTCCACGTCGGGAACGCGCACGCGGACCCTCGAGATCGCCCCGGCCGCGCCCGCGCGAGCCGAGCACGCCGCACACTGATCGCATGCAGAAACCCGAGGCGACCGTGCGGGACCGACGCCCCGCCGCGCGCCCGCCCCTGCATCACCGGTCGCGGCCCCTCCGCTTCCTGTCCGCGACCGCGGCGCTCCTGGCGTGCGCGTCTCTGCTCGTCGCCTGCACCGCCGGCAGCCCCACCGTGATCGGCGAGCCCTACGCGGGCGCCGGCCCCGGGACCCTCGGCCCGGACGGCACGCATGACACGACCCCGACGCTGGGGTGGATCGAGCCCGGGGTGCGCTTCTTCGTCACGACCTACGGCTCCTCGACCTGCCCCTACGCCCCGACCGCCCTGGACGAGGACGGCGGCGCGCTCGAGATCGAGATGACGGCCACCGGCGGCGGGGCGTGCACGGCGGACTCCGGCCCCACGAGCTACGCCCTGGCCTTGCCCCCGGCGCTGCGCGCCACCGATCCGATCAGCGTCACCCTCCGGTTCGAGTCGGCACCGACGCAGGAGCTCACGCTGGAGCGCGAACGGTAGGCGACCCCGTCCCAGAGGACCCGGCGGCCGGCGATCCCTCCCCCTCCGGTCGCGTCTTCCCACCGCCGAGATGCTCCTCGCGGCCGACGACGGGGACGACGGCCGCTGCGATGCTGAGGTCATGGGACGTTCCGTTGCACATGCGCTCGGCTGGTGGCTCCTCGGAGCGGCCCTCGGACTCCTGCTCGGCGGTGCCACGTCGTTCGCGCAGCAGTACCTGCCGGATGCCCTGCGTTCGTTCGCCAACTCCAACAGCGGCTGGACGCTGCTGGCCTTCGCGGTGGTCGCCGCGTCGACCCGGCGGCGGAGCGCGCGCCGATGGTGGATCGCCGCGGGGTTGGGACTGGTGGTCTTCCACGCGCTGCTGCAGGGATACGCGCTCGTCTCGACGCTGCGCGGGTTCCCGGACTCGTACGGACCGGGCGACTTCTACTTCCTCGTGGCGACGCCCGCCGGCCCGGTCCTCGGAGTCGCCGGGCTGGCCTGGCACTCCGCGTCGGGCATCCGCCGGGCGGCGGGCGTCGCGGTCCTGGCGGCGGTCATGGTCGGCGACGGGATCTGGGGCTTGTCCCGCGTGGTCGAGACGACGGGGTGGCTCTACTGGGCCCTCAGCATCCTGATCGGCGTCGCCGTGCTCGCGTGTGTCGCCCTCCGGCGACTCGATCGGCTGCGGGACCGCGTGGTCGCGGTCGTGCTGAGCGCGCTGGGCGCCGCCGTCTACGCGCTGCTGTTCGCCGCGGTCCTGTGACGCCGCACGCCAGGACACCGCTCGGGACCGTCGTCGAGGTGGGTTCGGATCGAGTCCGGCACGAGCGAGGGCGGGCTCGACGCCGAGCGGCTGAGGCCCTCGACGACTGACGGCGAGGGCACGCACCGTGGGCCGACTCCCGTCGGCCCGCGGCGCCGAGCTCGCGTCAGGCGGCCACGCGTGCGGCGAGGTTCCGGCCGTGGTCCATGGCGCGCGTCTCCGCGAGGGACTTGAGCTCGCCGGCGATGTCCGTGAACTGGTCCAACGCGGGGTTCACCCCGACGAGGGTGAACTCGCGGGTGACGACCTCCACGTCGAGCTGCCAGACGTCCTCGAGGATGCGGCGCATCCAGGCGGTCGCGTGGTCCCAGCCCTCCCGCGGGGTCCCGGCGGCGTAGTTGCCGCCCTGGACGGTCACGAGGACGGCGGGCTTCCTTGCGATGGCGGAGGGCTGGCCGGGAGCCATGCGCGGATCGGTGACCACGAGGTCGACGTACGTCTTGAAGTGCTGGGAGACGCCGAAGTTGTAGAGCGGCACGGCGAAGAGCAGGGCATCCGCCGCCACGAGCTCGTCGGTCAGCGTCGCCGCCAGAGCTGCGGCCGCCTGCTGGTCGGGGGTGCGCGCGTCGGCGGGCGTCATGGATCCGGCGACCGCGTCGGACCAGGAGGTCGACGGGATCGGATCCGTGCCCAGGTGCCGGCGGGTGATCTCCGCATCCGGGTGGGCGGTCAGCCACTCGCGTTCGACGATGTCGCCGAGGGCGCGGCTCGTCGAGCCGTCGATGCGGATGCTGGCGTCGAGACGGAACAGGGTCATGCTTCTCCTTCAGGGTGCGATGGTTACGGTTGGTAACTCTGTACGCTGAGCTCCTGTTACCTCAAGCGAGCCCCCGTTACCCCGCAGTGACCCAAGGAGCACCGATGTCCCCCGACGCACGCGGCCAGGCACTGCAGGATCGGCTCGCGGAGTCCATGCCGCAGATGCGCGCGCTCTGCTCGGGCGAGAGCCCGGAGCTGTTCCGGTCGCTGATGTCGCGCATCGGGGACAAGTGGACGATGCTCGTCATCGGCGTCCTCGGGGCCGACCGCCAGCGCTTCACCGAGATCGCCGAGATGATCCCGGGCATCTCGCGCCGCATGCTGACCGTCACCCTGCGCGCCCTCGAACGCGACGGGCTCGTGACGCGCACCGTGTACGCCGAGGTCCCCCCTCGCGTCGAGTACCAGGTCACCGAGCTCGGGCACTCCCTGCAGAGCGTGGCCTTCACCGTCGGCGAATGGGTGGGCGAGCACCAGCACGTGATCGCCGACAACCGCCGCCGCTTCGACGCCGAGGCCCCGTCCGAGACCGGCTGAGCCCGGGACGTGGCGTCGCGTTCGAGGCGGGGCGATGCCCGATCGTCCCGTCCTCGGCCCAGTGCGATCCGCCTCAGTCGCCCCCTCCCCGGACCTTCCCGGCCGGGCCGCTCGTCGTGCTCACTCCCGTGACAGGCGTCAGGACTCGTCGCGGAAGTCGGTGATCGTGCGCTCCACGAGGCGTGCTTCGTCGAAGGTGACATCGCAGCCGTCGCTCTGGGGCGACTGGGCCTCGAACCCGACCTCGAGCGGCGTGTGGCCGTTCGGGAGCGAGAACGCTCGGATCAGCCTCCATCGCTTACCGTCCTCGGATGCGTGGAAGGCGAAGACCCTCCCCTTCCGAGACACGCGCAGGTGCACGTGATCGCCGTCGACCGTGAAGGCGTTGGCGTCGTCGGAGACGCGATCGTTGACGACGCTGACGATCATCCCCTGCCCCTGCGGGGAGCACTCGAAGCACAGCTTCGCCCACGTCTCACGGTCGTGGCGCAGGAACAGCACGCCGGCATCGAACGTGCCCGCGAAGCGCACGCGGACGCGCGCGCTGAGCTGGAAGTCGCCGGCGGGAGCGTCGGTCAGCAGCGTCGCGGCGTTGTGCAGCGTCGATGACGTGACCTGGCCGCCGTCATCGCCGCCCGGGTCGGTGAAGATGTCCGTGCCGGGGATGCTCGTGACGGTGATGCGTCCCGTGGTGGGGTCTACCTCCCAGCGGGCCTCGGGGAAGGGGCGGAAGGGCGTGCTGATGCCGGGATCTCGAGGGTCATGTGCTTCGTCCGTTCAGGTCGGCGGGGATGGGTAGAGGTGATCGGCGTGGGGCGATGCGGGGTGCGAGGAACACAGCCGCGGCGACGAGGACCAGCGGGACGATGAGCGCGCTGCGGAGCCCGTGCTCCTCGCCGAGGAACCCGAGCACGGGTGGGCCGACGAGGAACGCGACGTAGCCGAGCGTCGCCACGAACGACACGCGTGCGGCACTGTCGGCACCGGAGGCGCCTGCTGCGCTGAGCGCGACGGGGAAGCCGAGTGACGCGCCCAGTCCCCAGAGGACGACGGCGACTCCCGCAGCGATCTGGTCGTCGACGAAGATCACGACCGCGATCCCCAGGGCGCCGGCGATGGCGCTGGCGCAGAGGACGGCGGCGCGCCCGTAGCGCGCGATGAACCAGCCGCCGCAGAAGCGCCCGATGGTCATGGACGCCGCGAACACGGCGTAGACCGCGGATCCGAGGGCGGCGTCGAAGCCGTGGCCGTCGACCATGACCAGAGGCAGCCAGTCGTTGGCGGTGCCCTCCGCCATCGCCATCGCCAGGACCACAGCGCCGATGATCAGCAGTCGCCGGTCCTGCAGGAGCGATCGCAGCCCGGTCCCCGGCCCGGTGGCGTCGTCGGAGCCGACACGGCCGGCCTTGCCGACGCCGGGTGGGATGCGACGGATCGCGATCAGCAGGACGACGAGGGCGACCGTGCCGATGATGAGCAGATGGATCGCCACCGGGAAGTCCGTCGCGGTGAAGACGATGCCCGCGCTGGCGCCGATGACGGTGCCGAGGCTGAAGAATCCGTGGAGTGCCGGGAGGACGGGCTTGTCGAGGATCCGTTCGACGTCGGCGCCCTCGATGTTGAGGGCGACCTCGCTGCCGCCCATGCCGGCGCCGAAGAGGAAGAGCCCCGCGGTGACGACCACGCCGTCGCCGGTGGAGGCTCCGAGACCGATGGTGGGCATGCTCAGCATGGTCAGCGTGGTGCCCACCATCGCGATCGTCCGCGTGCCGAAGCGGGCGACGAGAGGACCGGAGCTCAGGATCCCGACCATCGAACCCACCGAGAGACCCAGCAGCACCAAGCCCACCTCCGCGGTCGAGGCTCCGAGGAGGTCGCGGATCGCGGGCGTCCTCGTCACCCACGACGAGATGCTCAGACCCGGGACGAAGAACAGGGCGAACAGGGCCGAGCGACGACGGAGAGCACTTCCAGCCACGACGCTTGTGCTCATCCGCAGAAATGTACACGCGCGATGGCGTGCGGCCTTGAGCACGACCGGGGTGACCCATGACGAGCAGACGGATGGTGAACGAGCCGGAACGACGGACCCCGTCGCTGAGGCTGCTCTCGCCGTCCCGCGCATCCCACGTGAGTCACGCGTCGATCGCCTTGCCGGATCCGATTCCGGTCGACATGACCACCCGTCGCGCCCTGTCGGGTGGATGTCGGGTCGTCGTCGGGTCGATGTCGTGGCCCGCGCGGATGCCCGTCCCTACCGTGGAGACATGAACGAGACACGGATCGTCGACCTCCGCACGCGACGCGGTTGGACCCAGGAACGACTCGCCGAGGCCAGCGGCATCACCGTCCGGACGGTGCAGCGCCTCGAAGCCGGCAACGACGCCAGCCTCGACACGCTCACCCGCGTCGCCGGCGCGCTCGAGGTCCCGGTGCGCGACCTGTTCGCCACCGTCGACGGGAGCGACTACGGACGCGCCGTCACCGCCCTCGACGCCCGCGCCGCACGACAGCAGGAACGCCGCGACACGATCACCGACGGACTCGAAGCGCTCTACTACGGCATCGGCGCCCTCTTCACGATCGCCGTCGTCGTCGGTGTCGCGTCGAACGCGTTCGCGAACCTCGCCATCTTCCTCATCCCGGCCTACTGGATCGCCGGATGGCTGCTCTCGCTCTTCCTGTTCCTCGTGGTCGTCAGCCCGCGCCTGGACCGCCGGTACCCGCTGTCGCGCGACCGGAAGGAGCGGACACGCGACGCTCGGACCTGATCCGGCGAGGACGGAGCTGGGAGCCGCAGCTGAGGTCGACGAGCCTCGGCGGGGTGGGGACGGTGGCCATCGTCCACCGCGCCCTGGGCCGCCTCGCCCGTCGACCGCGGCAGGGGTCGCGTCCGACTCGGTCCGTGCCCGATCATGACCACATGGATCGGAAGGACCTCTGGGGCGAGATCGACGCAGAGCGGCGAGCGCTCGTCGAGCAGCTGGAGCGCATCGAGGACACCGCATGGGAGACGCCCTCGCTCTGTGCCGGGCTGACGGTGCGGGAGGTCGTCGCGCACATGACCGTCAGCGGCGCCGTCTCCGGACCGCGCTGGTTCCTCGGGGTCCTCCGCGCGCGCTTCGACTTCGATCGACAGGTCGACGACCGCCTGCGGGAGCAACTCGGCGCGAGCGCCCGCGAGACGCTCGCACGGTTCCGCCGGACCATCGGCAGCAGGACCTCGCCTCCGTTGCCCCGGCTCGCGCTCCTCGGCGAGATGGTCGTCCACGGTGAGGATGTGCGCCGTCCCCTCGGGCTGACGCGGGCGCATCCACCGGCGACCCTCGACGCGGTGCTCCGCTACTACGCGGGCACGGATCAGATCGTCGTCGCGAAGAAGCGCGTCGCGGGCCTCAGGCTCGAGGCCACGGACACCGGCACGGCGCTCGGGGAGGGGCAGGTCGTGCGCGGCCCGAGCCTGGCTCTCATCATGGCGATGACCGGCCGCCTCGCATGCTGCGACGAGCTCACCGGGCCCGGTGCGCCCGCCCTGCGGGCCCGCTGCTCCTAGGAGGGGGATCCGCGGCGTCTCGGGTCACGCGTTCGAGGACGTGCACCCCTCCCTCACCGCCGACGTCCTTCCCGAGCTCCCTCGGAGCCCCGCGCCCATCGCGGGCATGCACCCCCGCCCGACCCGCCGTCATCACGTGCCTCCAGCGCCCCGACGGCAGCCCGTCCAGCGACGACATGGTGATCGAGGCGACGCGCGCCTGATGCCGCGGGAGCGCGCGACGGCCATGGCGGTCGCGCGCTCGCCGCGTCGGTAGCCTCAGGGCATGCGGATGGACAGGGTACGGCTCGAGGTCGCTCGCGCCTGGCAGGCGACCGTCTCCCCCGACCGCCTCCTCCTCGCCGCGAAGACCGCGCTCGCGGTCGGCATCGCCTGGGCCGTCGCGCCCTTCGTCCCGGGCGTCGCGAACGACTACCCCTACTACGCGCCGCTCGGCGCGCTCGTGAGCATGTACCCGACCCTCATGGGATCCGCTCGCACCGGCGTGCAGACGCTCCTCGGCCTCGCGGCGGGCATCGCGCTCGCGACCGCCGTGCTCCTGACCACCGGCCCCTCGTGGTGGTCCATCCCGGTGATCGTCGGGATCGGCGTGATCCTCTCCGGCTCCGGCTGGTTCGGCGCGGGACGCGAGTACGTGCCCATGGCGGCGCTGTTCGTGCTCATCATCGGCGGGCAGGACGCCGACCGGTACTCGCTCGGCTACCTCGTGCAGATGGCGGTCGGCGTGGTGACGGGTCTCGTCATCAACGTGCTCGTCGCGCCGCAGCTGTCGAGCGGCGCCGCGGGTGCGCGGATCAGCGCGTTCCAGCACGAGGTCGCGGAGCGGCTGCGCGATGTCGGCGACGCGGTCGAGGCCGACTCGCCGCCCGCGCACGTCGACTGGATCCGCTCCAGCGAGGACCTCGCGGGCACCGCGCGCGCCGTCCGGG
This sequence comes from Clavibacter michiganensis, assembly GCF_002151125.1. Taxonomy (GTDB): domain Bacteria; phylum Actinomycetota; class Actinomycetes; order Actinomycetales; family Microbacteriaceae; genus Clavibacter; species Clavibacter michiganensis_C. The sequence goes on along the minus strand of NZ_MDJZ01000011.1, from coordinate 154,298 downwards.
CCGAGCTCACGCAGGCCGACGAGAGCCGCAAGGGCAACCCGCGCGCGCTCGTCAACAAGCGCGACGTGCGCATCGACCACGCCCGGCTCGAGGCGATGGACCAGATCGTGTTCCACGTGCGCGACGTGTCCGCCTCTCTCGCGGACACCATCTGGCACGAGCGCGGCGCACTCGGCCTCGACCACGAGGTCACCGGCCCCATCCGCGACGCGTGCCACGCCGTCGCGGGCGTGCTCGACCTGGACGACCCCGACTCCCCCGAGCGCCATCGCGCGATGGGCGAGGCCGCGCGGCGGGTGCGCCTGCTCGTGCAGGCGGTCGACCGGCGGTCGCAGGAGCTCGGCCAGGCGATGGGCCCGGGCGTGCTCACCGCCATGCACCTCAAGCGCGTGCTGCACCACCTCGAGCCGATCGACGCGGCCGAGTCACCGGCCCCGTAGCGCGGACCCGGGCTCCGCGCGCGGCGTCGCGGGCGGCCCGGCGGCGGGCTCCGCCCCGACCGGCAGCGCATCCGGCAGCGCCTCTGGCAGCGCGTCCGCCCGCGCGTCGAAGCGCACCGCGACGATGCCCGCGACGATCAGCACCCCGCCGACCAGCTGCAGCGCCGTCAGCTCCTCGCCGAGCAGGAGCCACGCCCAGGCGCCGGCCGCCGCCACCTCGAGCAGGCCCGTGAACGACGCGAGGCGGGATCCGAGCATGCCGCCCGCCGTGATCCCCGCGCCGTACGCGAGCGCCGTCGCGACGACGCCGACCACGAGCATCGGCACCCACCACGGCACGACGCTCCCCAGCATCACGACGTCGGCGACGGATCCGGTGAACGGCAGGATCCCGGTCGCGCCCACGAGCGCCAGCAGCACCGCCGCGACGAGCAGGCCCGCGGCCGCGAGCGCCACCGGCGGCAGGCCGTCCGCGCCGCGCGCCGCGATGGCGAAGTAGCCGGCGCAGCCGACCATCGCGCCGAGCGCGAAGAGGAGGCCGATCGGATCCAGCGCCCCGCCGCCCGACGGCGACACCACGAGCGCGAGCCCGCCCGCCGCCGCGACGGATCCGAGGAGCACGGGCACCGCGGGCCGCCGCCTGGTCATCGCCCACGCCACCGCCACGAGCAGCAGCGGCGCCATGAACTCGATGAGGATGGCCGTACCGACGGGGATCCGCTCGATGGCCGCGAAGTACATGACCTGCGCGCCCGCGACGCCGACGAGCGCCATGCCGAGCACTCGGCGCCACGCCCGCAGCACGGGCCGCAGGTCGCCGCGCAGCTGCACGCGCGCGATCGGCGCCAGCAGCAGCCCGCCGACGAGCGCGCGCAGCGCGACGGCCGCGACCGGGCTCCACCCGCCCTCGAGCAGCGGCTTCACGAACGCGCCCGACAGCCCGAAGGAGGCGGCGGCCACCACGGCGAGGACGAGTCCGGTGGTCAGGTGGCGTCGTTCCATGGTGCGCTCGTCTCGTCAGGGGCCATGCGGCCTACGGTCCTGACGTTAGACTAGTCGTGGATAAGGAGTCAACTTGCTTTTCACCCCTGACACGGAGGACGTGCTCACGTTCGACGCCGTGATCCTCAACACGGCCCCGCGCGCCACCCGCACGGGCGACGACCTGCTGGCGACCCCGGAGCAGCTCACCGACCTGATGACCCGCAGCGGCTTCTCCGGCCGCTTCGACCGCGACGAGCGCGAGCTCCGCGAGGTGCACCGCGCCCGCGCGCGCCTGCGAGAGCTCTGGGGCCTCGACCGCGACGCCATGGTGGATCCGGTCAACGAGCTGCTCGCGCGCCACCACGCGGCGCCCCGGCTCGTGCGGCACGACGCCCTCGACTGGCACCTGCACGCGACGCCCGAGGACGCGCCGCTCGCCGACCGGATCCTCGTGGAGGCCGCGATGGCCCTCGTCGACGTCGTGCGCTCCGACGCCACCGACCGCCTGCGCGCGTGCGCCGCCGACGACTGCGACGGCGTGCTCGTCGACCTCTCCCGCAACGGGTCGAAGCGGTTCTGCAGCGTGCGCTGCGGCAACCGGATGAACATGGTGGCGTTCCGCGAGCGCCGCGCGCAGGATCCGACGGGCTGAGCCCCCGGCCGGACTACCTCGCCTGCAGCGCCGCCTGGTACAGGTCGCGCTTGCCGAGGCCGGTCGCCTCCGCGATGGTGCCCGCGGCGTCCTTGAGGCGCGCGCCGTCGGCCACCAGCTCGAGCACCTGCGTCACGCCGGTCGCGAGGTCGACCTCGAGCGCCGCGGCGCCCTCCGCGACCACGACGATCTCGCCGCGCACGCCCTCGGCGGCCCAGGCGGCGAGCTCGGCCGCGGATCCGCGGCGCACCTCCTCGTAGAGCTTCGTGAGCTCGCGGCACACGACGAGCCGGCGATCCGGTCCCCACTCGACGACGACGTCCTCGAGCGACGCCTGCAGCCGGTTCGGCGACTCGAAGAACACCATCGTGCGGCGTTCGCGCACCAGCTCGCGGAGCACACGGCGCCGGTCGCCGCCCTTGCGCGGCAGGAAGCCCTCGAACGTGAAGCGGTCGGTGGGGAGGCCCGAGACGGCGAGCGCGCTGAGCACGGCGCTCGGTCCGGGGATCACCGTGACGCGCACGCCCGCCGCGGCCGCCGCCTCCACCAGGTGGAAGCCGGGGTCGGAGATCGCGGGCATGCCGGCGTCGGAGAGCACGAGCACGTCGGTCTCGCGCGCCAGCTCGACGAGGTCGGCGGAGCGCTCCTGCTCGTTGTGGTCGTGCAGCGCGATGAGGCGCGGCCGGTTCTCGACGCCGAGCGCCGTCAGCAACCGGATGGTCGTGCGGGTGTCCTCGGCGGCGATGACCGTGGCGGAGGTGAGCGCCTCCACGAGCCGCCGCGACGCGTCGCCCAGGTTGCCGATGGGGGTCGCGCCGAGGATGATCACCGGTCGATCATCCCATCCGGTCGGTGCACGGACGGGCCGGGTCGCTCCTGGTCGGCGCCATCCGTGTCGGCGCTGTCCGGGTCGGGCTCCGCTGCGTCGGGCAGGCCGGCGCGATCGCCGACGTGCTCGGGATCGTCGACCTCCTCCTCGCCCGGGTCGCTCCAGCCGCGGATCGCGTTCGCGACGCCCAGGCCGATCGCGAAGAGGCCCAGCGGCACGCCGAACAGGATGATGCTGGTGCCGCGCCCGGTCCGGAGCTCGCCGAAGACCCCCGTGAGACCGAGCACCGAGACCAGGCACAGGCCGAGCCCGAGGATCCAGAGACCCCAGGTCTCGCGGCCCCGCGACCGGCTCCGCAGGAACACGGTCAGCGTGCCTCGGGCGCCGCAGCGGGCGCGCCCGCGCCCACCGCCGCGAGCACCACGGGATCCACGCACCCGCGCGCGAACCCGTCGATGCGCCGGCCCATGTCGCGCTGCAGTACCCACGCGCCGATGCGCTCGGCGACGGGCGCCAGCCACGCGGGCCGGCACGCGAAGTTGTAGCGCCAGGTCGCGAGCGTCTGCCCGGGCTCGCCCTCGACGGGCGCGAACCGCCACCCGCCGCCCATGCGCGCGAAGAACCACGACCCCTGCGTCATCTTCATCCCCACGTTCGACGGCGGCTGGTGCGAGACGTACTCGCTCACCATGCTGAGGCCAAGGCGCGAGACGGTGAACGTGCGGACGCCCTTGGCCGGCTCGGTCGCGCCGCCCATCAGGTGCTGGTGCGCGATGAAGGGATCCCACCGCTTCCGGATCGCCCCCTGCGTCTGCGAGATCGCGAACGCGACCTCCGGCGAGACGGGGACGATGCGGCGGGACTCGACGACGGGCACGGATCCATGCTGGCACGCCGGGCGCGGGCGGTGGCCCGCACGCGCCCCCCGCCGGACCCCGCGGGATTTGACTCCCCGGGACGCCTCGCCCTACGTTGTTTGAGCGTTCAACGAACGAGCGCGGAGCGCCGCAGGGCATGACGCGGCCCGCTGATCGCACGGCGGTCCGGCCCGGGCCTCGGCCTCGTGCCGGCGGCGTCTCGAGCCCCGCCACCCCGTCCCGGGCGCTCTCGAGACCGCGCGCTCGCGACGCCCTGCGCGACATGGCCGATCGCGCCTCGCCGGGATCCGCGTCCCGATCTCGGCGGCCACCGCGCGCTCTCGCCCCGCAGCCCGAAGGTCCCCGCTCCCGCACATCCACCGGACACCACCGAACACGAGGAGAACCCCGCATGCGCACGCTGCTCCACCCCGCCCGCACGACGCCCGCCCTCCAGGACGCCGCCCTGCTCGTCGCCCGCGTCGCGATCGGCTTCATCCTGATCGCGCACGGGCTGCAGAAGTTCCTCGACTACACGCTCGACGGCACCGCCGCCTCCTTCACGCAGATGGGCATCCCGGTGCCGGCCGCGGCGGCGGTCTTCGCCGCGACGGTCGAGACAGTAGGCGGGGCCGCGCTGATCCTCGGCCTCCTGACGCCCGTGGTCGCGGCGCTGAACATCGTCAACCTGCTCGGAGCCCTCGTCATCGTGCACGCCGACAAGGGCGTCTTCGTCGACGGCGGCGGCTACGAGCTCGTGCTCGCCCTGATCGCCGGTCTGGTCGTGGTCGCGCTGCTCGGAGCGGGTCGCGTGAGCGTCGACGGGCTGCTCAGCCGGCGCGGGCGATCCGCCTGATCCGACGGCCGGCTACAGCCCCCGCCGCGCCATCCACCGGTACACGAAGATGCCGACGATGCCGAGCGCCATGAGGGCGGGCCCGGTGATGAGGAAGATCGAGCCCAGGTCCCCGGTCGCACCGCGGAACGTCGCGATCGCGCCGCCGATCACCGCGGCCCAGGCCGCCACGCGCCGCGGGAGGTCGAAGGGCTTCGGGCGTCGCGGAGCGCGCTCGCTCGCTCGCGTCGTCGCTCACGATCCGTCCGCGATCCGGGGCATCAGCTCGGCGAGGGCCGGGTGCGGCCGGGCGCCGTCCGGCGTCAGCGCCGCGAGCGGCTCGTAGGTCGTGAGGTAGGCCTGGAAGTTCGCGATCCCCAGCACCGCGAGGTCGTGGTCGTCCAGCGCCTCGCCGCGGTGGAGCCGGGCCAGGGCCGGGAGCGCGCGCGTCGCGTCCACGATGACGGCCAGGTCCACCGCCCCGTCCTCGTCGCCCGCGACCCAGGGGCGCAGCGGGTGGTCCGCCGGCCCCGGGTTCACGATCGTCCGTCCCGTCATCCCCATGCCGTCTCCCCTCGTCGGGACCGACGACCCCGCGATCCAGCATGCCGCTCCGGGGTCCTCCGCGACAGCCGCGGCCCGGCTGCCCGCGGCGCGCCCGGGCGCCCGGCGACCCCGCACGGCGCCGCCGCATCCTGCGTACGCTCGACACAGCGGCCCCGCGGGCCGACGCTGCCCGGATCGGGCACGAAGCACCACCCCACCACCCCGAGGAGCACCAGTGGACGACGCCATCGAGCAGAACGCGATCCCCGAGCCTGAGCCCACGGAGATCACGTACGACGAGGAGCGCTTCCCGGCCCGCCCCGCCCGTCTCCGCGCGCGTCCCCAGCTGCGCGCCAGCGGGATCCGCCGCTCGTCGAACGACCCGCGCGCCGCCGACGCGTCGAACCCCTCCTACGTGGAGTGGCTCCGCCGCCAGTCGATGCTCGGCGACGCCGACGTGCTGAGCCGCGGCCTCTCGGGATCGCCCAGCATGTGGTCGAACCCGTACGCGCGGCCGGACGCCCGCCGCGCCATCGACACCGCGTCGGTCTGGTTCACGGCCTACCCGATCTCGCTCATCACGAAGGACGGCGAGTCCTACCTCGGCGCGCTCGGCGACCCGCAGCTGTGGGAGATCTTCCAGTCCATCGGCATCGAGGCCGTGCACACCGGGCCCGTGAAGCTCGCCGGCGGCATCACCGAGTGGTCGCAGACCGCGAGCGTCGACGGCCACTTCGACCGCATCAGCACCCAGATCGACTCCGCGTTCGGCACGGAGGACGAGTTCCGCCGCCTCACCGAGGTCGCCGACCAGCACGGCGGCAGCGTCATCGACGACATCGTGCCCGGCCACACCGGCAAGGGCGCCGACTTCCGCCTCGCGGAGATGGGCTACAAGGACTTCCCCGGGATCTACCACATGGTCGAGATCCCCGAGGAGGACTGGGGCCTCCTCCCCGACGTGCTGCCGGGCCGCGACGCCGTGAACCTCGACGTGGCCGCCGAGCAGGCGCTCGCCGACCAGGGCTACATCATCGGCCGCCTGCAGCGCGTGATCTTCTACGCGCCCGGCGTCAAGGAGACCAACTGGAGCGCCACCGCGCCCGTGCTCGGCGTCGACGGCCGCACGCGCCGCTGGGTGTACCTGCACTACTTCAAGCAGGGCCAGCCTTCCATCAACTGGCTCGACCCCACGTTCGCCGGCATGCGCATGGTCATCGGCGACGCGCTGCACTCGCTCGGCGACCTCGGCGCGAGCGCGCTGCGGCTCGACGCGAACGGGTTCCTCGGTGTAGAGAAGAGCGTCGAGGGTCCCGCGTGGTCCGAGGGCCACCCGCTCTCGGAGGCGGCGAACCACCTCATCGCGAGCATGGTGCGCAAGGTCGGCGGGTTCTCCTTCCAGGAGCTGAACCTCACGATGGAGGACATCCGCGACACCGGCCGCGTCGGCGCCGACCTCTCCTACGACTTCATCAACCGGCCCGCGTACCAGCACGCGCTCGCGACCGGCGACACCGAGTTCCTGCGCCTCACGCTCCGCACCTCGCTCGAGGTCGGCGTCGAGCCCGTCACCCTCGTCCACGCGCTGCAGAACCACGACGAGCTCACCTACGAGCTCGTGCACTGGGCCACCGAGCACTGCGCCGACGTGTTCCCGTTCCGCGGCGACGAGATGACGGGGGCGGATCTCGCCGAGACGATCCGCGGCGACCTCCTCGAGGAGCTCACGGGCGAGAGCGCCGACTACAACCACGTCTTCACCACGAACGGCATCGCCTGCACCACGGCGTCCGTCATCGCGGCCGCGCAGGGCTTCACGACGCTCGACGCGATCGGCGAGGACGACATCGACGGGATCCGCGCCGCGCACCTCCTGCTCGCCAAGTTCAACGCGTGGCAGCCCGGCGTCTTCGCGCTCTCCGCGTGGGACCTGCTGGGCGTCCTGCCGCTGCAGGCGTCGCAGGTGGCCGACCTCATCGAGGGCGGCGACACCCGCTGGGTGCACCGCGGCGGGCACGACCTGCTCGACGCCGCGCCCGAGGCGACCGGCTCCGGATCCGGCATGCCGCGCGGCCGCTCGCTCTACGGGTCCCTGCCGGCCCAGGTCGACGACCCGGCGTCGTTCGTCTCCGGGCTCCGCAGCGTGCTCGAGGTGCGCGAGCGCTTCGACGTCGCGCTCGGCACGCAGGTCGACGTCCCGGACGTCGGCCACCCCGGCATGCTCGTCATGGTGCACCGCCTCGACAACGGCGACGCCGCGGCCGACGCGCGCCTCCAGCTCACGGTGCTCAACTTCACGGGCGAGGCGATCCTCGCCACCGTCCGCTCCGAGGAGCTCCCCGCCCGCCGGGTCGTCCGCGACGCCACCACCGGCGAGGAGGTCGGCACGGTCGACGACCTGTCCAGCTTCCCCGTGCAGCTCGAGCCCTACGCGGGCCTGTTCCTCATGCTCGACGAGGAGCCGGAGGCCGAGGAGGAGTAGGCGGCGCGGCCTCCGGGCCGCGGGCGCCCGTCCGGCGGATCAGCACCACGCCTCGAGGGCGACGTCGCGGATCCGCCGGTCGCGGATGTCCGCCCACTCCACGGCGATCCGCGGCGCGGCGATCGGGTGCCGCACGAGGTCGACGACGCGGTTCGTCAGCAGCCGCGGCGTCACGTATCCGGACGCGAGGATCCCCGTCACGGCGACGTCCGCGCCCCGCGTGCGCTCGAGGCCCGCGTGCGTGCGCACCACCCAGGCGTCGAGCGCGCGGAGGTCCGGCCGGATCGCGCCGATCCGCCCGCCGACCACGACCACCAGGTGGCGCAGCTGCGGCAGGTGGTCAGGGACGGTGACGGAGCGGAGGCATCGTGATGCGGCGTGCACCCCGCGGATCCCGCCCGCCTGCGCGTCGACGCCCACGACGAGCGCGCGCACGGGACGCGGATCCGCGTCGCCCCGGCCGTCGAGGGCGGCGCGCAGGTCCGCGAGCGCGGGGATGGCGTCGCCCGCGAACACCATGCGCGGCGTCCTCGGACGGATGCCGCCGGCGGACGCGTCGACGATGGGAGCGCGCACCTCAGTGCCTCCGCCGACGACGCGGAGGAACGCGGCGTTCCCCTGCGCCGCGTCCGACGCGCTCCGTCCCCACGGGCTGCGCGCCGAGCCGCACGTCGTGGAGTGCGGGCGATCCCCCGCACGGCACGACGACGAGGTCCCCGACCGCGAGGTCGCCGGGGAGCGCGACCGCTGCGGGATCGGCGCCGCCCGCGACGACGTGCGCCGGCCGCCCGGCGGAGCCCCGGCCGAGCACGCGCGCCGACGCCCAGCGCGCGTCCACGTCGTCGAGGCGGCCGTCGACGCACACGACGCGCTCCCCGTCCGGCCCGACGAGGACGGCCGTCACCGCCACCACGACGAGCGCGTCGGACGCGTGCGCGCGGATCCCCCCGCCCTCGCCCGAGTGGATGCACGGGGTACCGCACACCTCCACGAGCCGCCGCATCGAGACCCCGGCGACCACGACGTCGTCGAGCACGGCGCGCGCCGCCGTCGCCGCGGCCCCGGCCGACGCTCCCGCCCGCGACGGCACCACGGCCGCGAGGACGCTCATCGCCGCGCCTCGGCCGGGCGCACGGGGACGGGACGGACGGGGACGGGAGGCACACGGCACGGGAAGGGCATGCACCCAGTCCACCTCCGCGCGGATCCCGCCCGCGAGCGCGCTCACGACACCCCTACGACCGCCGCCGGGAACCTCACGGGGTCCCGACGCGCGCCCCGCGTCGCGGAGCGTCCGCGCCTCGGGCGCCCGCGCACGTGCGTGCGATGATGAGCCGTGCCCGACATGCCCCATCGCCCCGCCGAGCACGGCGATCACGACGCCCGTCCGGCCGAGGTCGCGGGGTCCGACGCCGGCGGCACCACCCGCATGTCGCAGCGCGCCGACGAGCGCGCGGTCACGGCCCGCGGATCCCGCCTCGACGACCTCTGGGCCCGCCTCGTCTCCACCCCCGCGCGCCGCCGCGCGTGGCACTGGGGCGGGCCGATCGCCATCACGCTGCTCGCCGCCGTGCTGCGGATCCAGAGCCTCGGCCATCCCGCCACGCTCGTGTTCGACGAGACCTTCTACGTGAAGGACGCGTGGACCCTCCTCCACCTCGGCTACGAGGGCTCGTGGCCCACGGATCCGAACCCCGACTTCATCGCCGGCCAGACCGACGGCTACCTGCAGGCGCCCGCGTTCGTGGCGCACCCGCCGCTCGGCAAGTGGATCATCGCGCTCGGCCTCGCCGTCTTCGGCGCGGCGGATCCGGTGGGCTGGCGCATCGCGACGGCCGTCGTCGGCACGCTCGCGGTCGCCCTCCTCATGCTCATCGCCCGCCGCCTCACCGGCTCCGCGGTCGTCGCCACGATGGCCGGGTTCCTCTTCGCGATCGACGGCCACGCCATCGTGATGAGCCGCGTCGCGCTGCTCGACACCCACGTCATGTTCTTCGGCCTGCTCGGCTTCGGCGCGATCCTCCTCGACCGCACCTGGCACGAGCGCCGGTTCGAGCGGCTGCTCGCGCTCCGGCGCGACTCCCGGCCGGAGAGCGCGCCGCCGCTGGAGTTCGGGCCGGTCATCCTGTGGCGCCCGTGGCTGATCGCGGCCGGCCTCGCGTTCGGCGCGACCTCCTCGGTCAAGTGGTCGGGCATCTTCTTCGTCGCGGGCTTCGGCCTCTACGTGGTGCTCACCGACATGCTGCTGCGCCGTCGCCACGGGCTCGCCGCATGGTTCACGGCGGGCGCGGTCGTGCAGGGGCCGGTCTCGTTCCTCCTCCTCGTCCCGTCCGCCATCGCGGCGTTCCTCGCCTCCTACGCAGGCTGGTTCGCGACCTCGAACGGGTACTTCCGGAACTGGGCGGCCGAGGGCGCGAACGCGTGGCAGGGATCTCTCGCGTGGGTGCCGCTGCCCCTACAGAGCCTGTGGCACTACCTCGCACAGCAGTACGCGTTCAACGTGGGGCTCGACGTCACGCACCCGTACCGCGCGGATCCGCGTCTCTGGCTGCTCCTCTACCGGCCGACGCAGTTCTACTACGAGGGCTACGGATACGGGGAGGCGGGCTGCACGATCGACGCGTGCTCGGCGTCCATCACGTCGATCGCGAACCCGATCATCTGGTGGCTCTCCGTCGCGGCGATGCTGTACCTCGTGTACCGGCTGGCCGCCCGCCGCGAGTGGCGCGTGGGCCTCGTGCTGATGGGGATGGTCGTCGGGTACCTGCCGTGGCTGCTCTACGTGAACCGCACGGTGTTCCAGTTCTACTCGATCGCCTTCGAGCCGTACCTCATCCTCAGCCTCGCGATGGTGCTGGGGCTCATCCTCGGCGACCGCCGCGACCGCCGGCCGCGCCGCACGCGCGGCATCGTGATCGTGGGGGTCGTCCTCGTGGTGTGCGCGCTCGTCAGCGCGTTCTTCTACCCGCTCTGGACGGGGCAGCTCGTGCCGACGTGGTTCTGGCGGCTGCACGCGTGGATCCCCTCGGGCTGGATCTGATGCCCGCCACCGCCACCCGCCTCCACCCCGCGCTCCCCGGCCTCGGCGCCGCCGCCGTCGCGGCGCTCGTCGCGTGGGCCGTGCACGCGCTCGTCCCGGCGATCCCGCTGCTCACCGTCGCGGTCGCGCTCGGCATCGTCGCCGCCCAGATCCCCGCGGCCCGGCCCGCGCTCACCGGCACGCTCAAGCCCGGCCTCACGCTCGCGTCGAAGCGGCTGATGCGGATCGGCGTCGTGCTCCTCGGCCTGCAGCTGGGCCTCTCCGACATCGTCGGCCTCGGCTGGCGCGCCGTGCTGCTGGTCGTCGCGGTCGTGGTCCTGTCGTTCGCGGGCACGTACGCCATCGCCCGCGCGCTCCGGATGCCCGGCCAGCAGCCCCTGCTCCTCGCCACCGGCTTCTCCATCTGCGGCGCGAGCGCGATCGGCGCGATGGCCGGCGTCACGCGCGCGAAGCCCGCCGACCAGGGTGCGCCCGTCGCGCTCGTCACCCTCTGCGGCACCCTCGCGATCGCCGTGCTGCCGCCGCTCGCCGGCCCGCTCGGCCTCGACGACGTCGCGTTCGGCCACTGGGTGGGCGCGGGCGTGCACGACGTGGGGCAGGTCGTCGCGACCGCGCAGATCGCGGGATCCGCCGCCCTCACCATCGCCATCGCCGTGAAGCTCACGCGCGTGCTGCTGCTCGCGCCCGTGGTCGCCGTCGCGGGCGTCGTGATGCGCCGCCGCGACGGCCGGGTCGAGGGCGCCGCCCGTCCGCCGATCGTGCCGCTGTTCGTGCTCGGCTTCCTCGCCGCCGTGCTCGTGCGCACGTTCGTGCCGCTGCCGGACGGCGTGCTCGACGCCGCGCAGGTCGTGCAGACGGCGCTGCTCGCGATCGCGCTCGTGGCGCTCGGATCCGCGGTGCGCCTCCGCGAGCTCGTCGGCCAGGGCGGATCCGCGCTCGCGGCCGGCCTCCTCTCCTGGGCGCTCATCGCCGGCCTGGCGATGGCAGCCGTCCGCCTCTCCTGATCCGCCGCCCCCGCCGCCGCTCCGCCGACCCGCGCGCATGTCGCCGCATTACGCCCCGGCCGGGGAACCGTCGGGAGCGCGGGTTACCGTCGACCATGGTCGATCGCGAGTACGGGTTCAAGACGAGGGCGATCCACGCGGGCAACATCCCCGACGCCACCACGGGTGCGCGCGCCCTCCCCATCTACCAGTCGAGCGCGTTCGTCTTCGACGACACCGCCGACGCCGCCGCGCGCTTCGCGCTGCAGAAGTACGGCAACGTCTACTCGCGCCTGTCGAACCCCACGGTCGCGTCGTTCGAGGAGCGGGTCGCGAGCCTCGAGGGCGGCCTCGGCGCGGTCGCGACGGCGAGCGGGCTGAGCGCGCAGTACATCACCTTCGCGTCGCTCGCGGGCGCCGGCGACCACATCGTCGCCTCCGCGAACCTCTACGGCGGATCCATCACCCAGCTCGACGTCACGCTCCGCCGCTTCGGCGTGGAGACCACGTTCGTGCAGTCGAGCGACCCGGCCGACTACGCCGCCGCCATCACCGACCGCACCAAGCTCGTCTTCGCGGAGACCGTCGCCAACCCCTCCGGCGAGATCGCCGACATCGAGGGCCTCGCTGCCGTCGCGCACGCGGCCGGCGTCCCGCTCGTCATCGACTCCACCATCGCGACCCCGTACCTCAACCGGCCCATCGAGTGGGGCGCCGACATCGTCATCCACTCGGCCACCAAGTTCCTCGGTGGGCACGGCACCACGCTCGGCGGCGTGGTCGTCGAGTCGGGCCTCTTCGACTGGGAGAGCACGCGGTTCCCGCTGCTGGATCAGCCCGTGCCGAGCTACGGCGGCCTCAACTGGACCGGCAACTTCGGCGAGTACGCGTTCCTCACCCGGCTCCGCGCGGAGCAGCTCCGCGACATCGGGCCCGCGCTCGCGCCGCACTCCGCGTTCCTCCTCGCGCAGGGCGTCGAGACGCTGCCGTACCGGATGCAGGCGCACATCGACAACGCGCGGGCCGTCGCCGAGTGGCTCGACCAGGATCCGCGCATCACCGCGGTCAACTGGGCCGGCCTCCCCGCGCACCCGCACCACGAGCGGGCGCGCAAGTACCTGCCGACGGGTCCCGGATCCGTGTTCACGTTCGAGGTCGCGGGCGGCCGCGAGGTGGGCCAGCGCTTCATCGAGTCGGTGGAGCTCGCGAGCCACCTCGCCAACATCGGCGACGCGAAGACGCTCGTCATCCACCCGGCCTCCACGACCCACGCGCAGCTGAACGAGTCGCAGCTGGTGGACGCGGGCGTGCTGCCCGGGATCGTCCGCATCAGCGTCGGCATCGAGGACGTCGCCGACATCATCCACGACCTGGACCAGGCGCTGACCGCCGCCCTGGAGGGAGCGAAGTGAGCTTCGACACCGGCGGCGTGCCGCCCGAGCAGACCGGATCCACGCCCCACCCCGCCGCCGACGCCGCGGACCTCGAGCCGCTGGACCCGGAAGAGGAGGCCGCCGACCGCGCGGCCGCCGACCGCGCGGCCGGCGACGCGGCCGAGGCGCAGGACACGGACGCCACCGCGCCCGTCGAACCGGTCTCGGATCCTGACGCCGACGGCACCCAGACCACGCAGCTGCAGAACGGCCTCACCTGCGCGATCCCCCGCTCCAGCCCGCTCGCCGCGCTGCTCCGCTCGGAGCGCACCTGGAGCGGCCCGAGCGCGAAGGAGCGCCAGGCGATCCTCCGCCGCGCGAAGTCCGTCGCCATCGTGGGCGCCTCCCCGAACCCGGCCCGGTCCAGCTACTTCGTCGGCACGTACCTGCAGCAGTCGAGCGACTACCGCGTGTACTTCGTGAACCCGAACGCCACCGAGATCCTCGGCCAGACGGCGTACCCGGATCTGGCCTCGCTGCCCGAGGTGCCCGACATCGTCGACGTGTTCCGGAAGGCCAGCGACATCCCGTCCGTCGTGGACGACGTGGTCGCGGTCGGCGCGCCCGTCATCTGGGTGCAGCTCGGCATCTGGAACCAGGAGGCGGCCGAGGACGCGGAGGCCCGCGGGCTCACGGTCGTGATGGACCGCTGCGTCAAGGTCGAGCACGCGCGCTTCCATGGCGGGCTGCACCTGCTCGGCTTCGACACGGGCGTCATCAGCTCGCGGAAGGCGACCGCCTAGTCCACCCGCGCGACGGCGCCGGCGAAGGTGCGCGCGCGGCTCACCAGCCGAGCGTGCCCGGCGCGCCCTTGAACGGGCCGACCACGCGCGGCGTGATCCAGCCGCCGTAGAAGTCGCCCTCCTGGGCCTCCACCTGGACGCCGTCGACCGTGATCCGGTCCATCCGCGACGGGTACACCGCGATCATGTCGGCCAGCACCTCGAAGCCGCGCGTCGGCGACGGGTACCACCACGCCGCGCGGTCGGCCGTGACATCGCCGGCCGTGAGCGTGAGGTACGAGGCCTCCCCCTTGTACTCGCACCACGACCGGCCGGCGGCGGAGGTGAGCACGCCCGCGGCGAAGTCGGCGGAGGGGAGGTAGTAGACGGGCGGATGGCTCGTCTCGAGCACCCGCACCGCGGATCGGCTATCGGCGACGACGCGGCCGCCGAGCTCGATCACGACGTGCTCGGACGTCGGATCCACGCGCGGCGGACGCGGGTAGTCCCACACCGACTCCTGCCCCTCGCCGGGGATCTCGCGGGGACGTCGGGCCGGGGGGATGCGCATGCGCCGACGGTACCGCGGGTGCCTGAACGCCCGGATCCCGCGCCGACATGAGCCGATCGCCCCCGTCCGGTAAAGGCGTATCCACTAAACGTTTTTGCACGAATGGTCCTCTGGGTGCTTGACTGGGGCACGTCCACCCGCATTCGGGTGTCACACAGCACGTCATCTTGAGGAGTAACGCACATGGGCATCATCGGTTTTCTGGTTCTGGGTCTGATCGCCGGAGCGCTCGCCAAGCTGATCCTCCCGGGCAAGCAGGGTGGCGGAATCATCGTCACGCTGATCCTGGGCGTCGTCGGGGCCTTCCTCGGCGGCTTCATCGGCAGCGCGCTGTTCAACAAGCCGGTCGACGGCTTCGACCTCGGCTCGCTCGCGCTCGCCATCGTCGGCGCGATCATCGTCCTGCTGGTCTACGGCGCGATCGTCGGCCGCAAGAAGGCCTAGTCCTTCCTGCATCCCGGAGCCCCCGTCGCCCGACCCACGTGGTCCGGCGGCGGGGGCTCTCCGCATGTCGGCTCCCTGAGCCGGGCGGGTCGCGCCATGGGGTCTGCCTACGATGACCGCATGCCCGACGCCGTCGACCCCACCTCCTCCCGCTCCCGCACCGCCGCCGTCCTCGTCGCGGTCGCGCTGCCACCGCTGGCCCTCGCGGCCGCCGGCCTCTCGCACCCGAGCTCGCTGACCGACGACACCGCCATGCACTGGCGCGACATGCACATCGCCCTGCTCCCCGTCTTCCCGCTGCTCGCCATCGCGCCGATCCTCCTCACGCACCGCCACGATCGCCGCCTCGGGATCCTCGCCATCGTCCTCGGCTTCGCCTACGCCGTCTGCTACCAGGCCCTCGACATCCTCGCGGGCATCGCGGCGGGCGCCCTGAAGATGGAGGGCGGCCAGGGCGTGACCACCATGTACGCGCTCGCGGACCAGATCGTCGTCACGGGCGTGTGGGCGTACGTCGCCGTGACCGTGCTGGCGAGCGCGCTCGTGATCCGGCACGCCGGCCTCCGCGCGCTGCCGGGCGCCGTCATCGCGGTGATCGCGGCCGTCTCGTTCGTCGACAGCCACATCTTCTTCCCGCGCGGCGTGATCACCATGCTCGGCCTCGCGGTCGGCTGGACCTGGCTCGCGCTCGCGTCCTCCGGACCCGCCCGCCGCGGCCTCGCCCGCCCGGGCGTCCCCGCGGCCGACCGCGCGGAGGCGGCGGCATAGTCTGACGGGATGACAGCGTACGTCTCGGCACTCGACCTCTTCTCCATCGGGATCGGGCCGTCGAGCTCGCACACCGTCGGCCCCATGCGCGCCGCCCTGCTCTTCGCGGAGGAGTGCCGGGCGTCGCCCCGGCTCACGGAGATCACGCGCGTCACCGTCCGGCTCTTCGGCTCGCTCGGTGCGACCGGCCTCGGGCACGGCACGCCCGACGCGGTCGTCGCCGGGCTCGCGGGGCTCGCGCCCGAGACGTGCGATCCCGACGAGGTGCGCGGCCGCTGGTCCGGGCTCGGCGAGGGCGTCGACGTGCCGCTCGCGGGGATCCACCCGGTGCGCATGGTGGGCCGCGACCTCACGTTCGAGCCGTTCACCCGGCTCCCCCGCCACCCCAACGCGATGCACCTCGCGGCGCTCGACGCCGACGGCGGTACGGTGCTCGAGAGCACGTGGTTCTCGGTCGGCGGCGGGTTCGTGCTGCGCGAGGACCAGGCGCCGTCGGCCGTGCTGCCGACCGGGCTCCCGCACTCCTTCTCCAACGCCGACGAGCTCATCGAGCTGGCCGAGTCGACCGGGCGCTCCATCGCCGACGTCGCGCGCGACACCGAGGAGTCGATCCACGGATCCCGCCGCGCGGTCGCCGGGCTCGACGCGATCTGGGACGCCATGGCCGCGTGCGTGACCGCGGGGCTGGGCGGCCAGGGCACGCTGCCGGGAGGGCTCAACGTGCGGCGGCGGGCGGCGCGGGTCGCGTCGCAGCTCGCGACCATCGACGCCGAGGGTGCGCGCGACACGTCGCACGAGTGGCTGCACGCGTTCGCGCTCGCGGTCAACGAGGAGAACGCGTCCGGCGGGCGCGTGGTCACGGCGCCGACGAACGGCGCCGCCGGCATCATCCCCGCGGTCGGCTCCTACTACCTGCGCTTCGTGCCCGGCGCCGACCGCGACGGGATCCGCGACTTCCTGCTCACCGCCACCGCGATCGGCTCGCTCGTGAAGGCGAACGCCTCGATCTCCGGAGCGGAGGCCGGCTGCCAGGGCGAGGTCGGCACGGCGTGCGCGATGGCGGCCGGTGCCCTGTGCGCGGTGCTCGGCGGATCCCCGCGGCAGGTCGAGAACGCCGCCGAGATCGCGATGGAGCACCACCTCGGCCTGACGTGCGATCCCGTGGGCGGGCTCGTGCAGATCCCCTGCATCGAGCGGAACGCCATCGCCGCGTCCACCGCCGTGAACGCCGCGCGCATGGCGCTGCACGGCGACGGCACGCACCTCGTCTCGCTCGACACCGTGATCGAGACCATGCGGCAGACGGGCCTCGACATGTCCACCAAGTACAAGGAGACGTCCACGGGCGGCCTCGCGGTCAACGTCATCGAGTGCTGAGCGCCCCGGGCGCCCCCGGTCGTGTCAGGCTGGGCGCATGGGTGTCCCCGCGCTGCTGCTCGCCGTCGCGGCGCTGCTGATCCTCGGCACCACGCAGCTCGCGGCCTGGGGCGCCCTCAAGCGCAACGGGTGGATCGGGATCCGCACGCGGCCGCTCCTGGCGAGCGACGAGGCGTGGCGCGCCGGGCACGTGGCCGCCCTCCCCGCGCTCCGCAGCACGTGCCTGCCCGTCGCGATCGGCGGCGTCATCGGCGGGATCGCGGCCGGCGCCGGCATGAACAGCGTCGCCAGCTGGGGCGGGCTGCTGCTCCTGGGCGGCATCGTCTGGAGCACGTTCCGGGCGGGACAGGCGGCGAAGCGGGTCGCGCGGCGACGCGAGGCCGAGCGGCAGGACGCCCTGCGGTACGGGCCGCCGCGCATCCGGCGCGACCAGCCCGGCGCGACCAGACCGCGCGACTAGTCGGGTGCGGCGGCCGCGCGGAGGGCGTCCCCCACGGCCTCGAGGCGCTCCCGGCCGATGAGGCCGAGGTGGTACACATACGTGTCGTCGAGCCCGCGCACCGCGTCGGGCCAGCCCGCGCGGATGCTCGCCGGGGTCGCCGGCGGCAGCGCCCAGAGGTAACCGCCGACGCGCGTGCCGGGCACCCGGTCGCGGAGCGCGCGCATCGCCTCCGGGTCGTGCGCCACGGCGTCGAGCACCACCACTCCGTCCACCTCGTCGAGGTCGTCGAGGAGCGCGGCGAACGGCCCGGTCGCCCACGGATCCGCCTGCGCGTGCACCACGACGCGCCCCACCCCGGCGGTGCGCGCGGCGCCGACGCACGCGTCGAGGAGCCGCCGCCGGGCCCGGGCGCGCACGCGGAGGACGGCGTCGAGGCCGTCGAGCCCGCCGGCCGCGTCGACTCGGGCGCGCACCTCGGTCTGGAGCGCGTCGGGATCCTCCCCCTCCGCCGCCAGCAGCGCGACGCAGACCGTGCAGAAGCAGATGGAGAGCAGCGCCTCCTGATCGGCCGACCAGTCGGCGCCCGCGGTCTTCTCGTGGTGCCCGAGGTGGCCGACGCCCATCGGGCCGCACGCCTCGAGCATCACGCCGTCGAGGTCCGCCGCCGCGGCCGTCTCGGCCACCAGCGCGGTCGCGTACTCCCGCACCTCGTCGCGCGCGGGGCAGAGCGCGTACGGGTACGCCTCGCCGAACGCGTTGACGACGCGGCTGTCCGGGTTCCGCGTGCCGACCGACGTGGAGTGCGTGAGCACGATCCACGCCTCGACGCCGAGGCCCGCCGCGCGCGCGACGGCGGCGGCGCGCGCGAAGGCGTCCGGCCCGACCCAGGGCGTGTCGTCGTCGGGCCGGAGATCGCCCCACGCCCCCTCGCGCACGGGCAGGTACAGCGCGGCCGAGCGGGCGTCGACGATGCGGTGCCGCGGATGCAGCGGCGTCGCGGCGCGCACCGAGTGGTACGCCGCCGCGATGGCCACGCCGTCGGCGCCCGCGGCCCGCACGCGCCGGGCAGCATCGGGATCGTCGATCAGGTCCCACGGGTAGGCGCAGAAGGCGACGCTCACCGCACGCCCGCCGAGCGCAGCGTCTGGGCGAGCGCGTGGGCGTGCGTGCCGATGACCCGGGCGACCCGCTCGACCTCCTTCGGCGTCGCGCGGTCGATCGGCATGGAGCAGCTGATCGCGTCGGTCGCGGGGATCCGGTAGTCCACGGCCACCGCCACGCAGCTGACGCCGGCCAGGTTCTCCTCGCGCTCGTGCGCGTAGCCGCGCTCGTGCGCCTGGTCGAGCTGGGCGTCGAGGGCCGCGCGATCGGTGACGGTGTCGGGCGTGAGGGCGGCGAGGCGCCCGGGCCCGAGCGCCGCCGCGCGCTCGGCGGGGCTGAGCTCGGCGAGCAGCGCCTTGCCGAGCGAGGTCGCGTGCGCGGGCAGCTGGCGGCCGACGCGCGAGGTGGCCCGTCGGGACTCGGTCGTCTCGCGCGTGGCGAGGTAGAGCACGAGGTCGCCCTCGCGGCGCGCGTAGTGCGCGGTGTAGCCGGTCTCGTCACGGATCCGCTCGAGGGCGGCGAGCGCGTGCGGCAGCGCCCGGTCGCGGTCGAGGTAGGCGGTGCCGACGACGAGCGCGCGGGATCCGATGGAGACGTGCGTGCCGTCCTGCAGCATCTCGATCCAGCCGCTCGCGGCCATGGTGTGCAGCAGCTGGTGCAGGCTCGAGCGCGGGTAGCCGGACGCGCGATGGAGGTCCACGACGGAGACGGGCTCGGACGCCGCCGCGAGCCGCTCCAGGAGGGCGAGGGTGCGCTCCGCGGACTTCACCGGGGCGTCGCCCCGACGCACCGCGGGTGGTCCCGCGGTCACCACGGCTCCCCCAGCGGGTGCGCATCGGCGGCGAACTCGCCGCCGATGAGCCCGTTCGCGTCCGGGTCCCGGCCCGCGAGCGCCCCCGCGAGGACCTCGGCCGCGAACGCCTCCGAGTCGTCCTCGGGGTGGTAGCCGATGCGCGCGCCGGCGTCGGGCGCGAACCAGGCGCGCGTGTTGCGCGAGACGCCCCAGACGACGTGCGCCCCGGGCAGGTCGAGCACGGCGACGGCCTCGACCAGCCGGGCCAGGTCGGGCAGGGACAGCCAGGTGGAGAGCGTGCGCCGGCTCACGGGCCGGTCGAGCACGCTCCCGATCCGCACCGCGACGACCGACAGCCCGTGCCGATCGGCGAAGAGGGAGCCGAGCGCCTCCATCGCCGCCTTGCTCGCCCCGTAGTAGCCGTCGGGCCGCGGCTCGAGCCGGTCGACGGGCTCGGCGGGGACGGGGTGGAAGCCCACGGCGTGCGTGGAGCTCGCGAGCAGCACGCGACGGACGCCGGTGTCGCGCGCCGCCTCGAGCACGATGCGGGTGCCCTCCACGTTCGCGTCGGCGAGAGCCGCCCACGGGCGCTCGCGGCTGAGGCCGCCGAGGTGCACCACCGCGTCGGCGCCCCGGATGGCGTCGCGGACCGCCGCGGCGTCCGTGACGGAGGCGATCACGGCCGTCTCGCCGTCGACCGGATCCGGGTCGACGAGGTCGAGGAGCACCAGCCGGTGCCTGGCGGCCCGCAGGAGCGGCCTCACCCCGCGGGCGGCGACCCCGGCGGCCCCCGTGATCACGATGCGTCGCGCGTCCATGCGCCGTCTCCCTCCCGACCCCGCGCCGTTGACAGCGGGTCCGATGCCGCCTACGTTAGCAGCGCATTCACACTGACGTCAGTCATTCGCATATGCGGACGGAGCGCGCTCGATGATCATCCGCGACCTCGTCGTCACCCCCATCGCCTTCCGCGACCCGCCCCTCCTCAACGCCGACGGCGTGCACGAGCCGCTCGCGCTCCGCACGATCGTCGAGCTCGTCGTCGAGGGCGGGGTGGTCGGCCTGGGCGAGGGACAGGGCGGCGCGACCGTGGCGGCGCGCGTCGCCTCCGTGCGGGACGCCGTGGTCGGCCTCCGGGTCACCGACCTGCACGGCATCGAGCGCGCGGTGGACGCCGCGCTCGGCGGCGACGCCGGCCCGCTGAGCCGCCAGGAGCGCCGCGTCGTCTTCTCCATGCTCGACGTCGCCGCCCACGACGCGCTCGGCCGCATCACCGGCCTGCCCGTCAGCGAGCTGCTCGGCGGCCGCGTGCGCGACGCCGTGCCGTACAGCGCGTACCTCTTCTACAAGTGGGCCGCGCACCCGGGCCAGGCGCCCGACGCGTTCGGCGAGGCGCTGGATCCGGCCGGGATCGTCGCGCAGGCCCGGCACCTCATCGACCGCTACGGCTTCGGCTCCATCAAGCTCAAGGCCGGTGTCTTCCCGCCGGACGAGGAGGTCGCCGCGATCCGCGCGCTGGCGGCGGCGTTCCCGACGCACCCGCTGCGCATCGACCCTAACGGCGCGTGGACGCACGAGACGGCGCTGCGCGTGGCCGCCGAGCTCGACGGCGTGCTCGAGTACCTCGAGGATCCGGTGCTCGGCATCGACGGCATGGCCCGCGTCGCCGCCCACGTGCCGCAGCCGCTCGCCACGAACATGTGCGTCGTGACCTTCGAGCAGATCCGGGAGGCGTTCGCGAAGGACGCCGTGCAGATCGTGCTCTCCGACCACCACTACTGGGGCGGCCTCGCGCACACCCGGGAGCTCGCGGCCATCTGCCGCACCTTCGGGGTCGGGCTCTCCATGCACTCCAACTCGCACCTGGGGATCTCGCTCGCGGCCATGACGCACGTCGCCGCCGCCAGCCCCGAGCTCGCGTACGCCTGCGACACGCACTA
This sequence comes from Clavibacter michiganensis, assembly GCF_002151125.1. Taxonomy (GTDB): domain Bacteria; phylum Actinomycetota; class Actinomycetes; order Actinomycetales; family Microbacteriaceae; genus Clavibacter; species Clavibacter michiganensis_C. The sequence continues at coordinate 133,059 of NZ_MDJZ01000011.1, read as the reverse complement.
CCCGTGGAATCGCGGCGACGACGTGATCGTGCCGGGCGCGCTCGAGATCGTGGGCGGATCCGTCGCGGTGCCGACCGGCCCCGGCCTCGGCGTCGAGCTCGACCGCGACGCCCTCGCCCGCCAGCACCGCGTGCTCGTGGAGTCGGGGCGCACCGCGCGCGACGACTCCGGCTACATGCGGAGCATCCAGCCTGCTTACGACCCCACCCTCCCGAGGTACTGATGACGACGAACGACACCGCCGCCCTTCCCGCAGCCGCCGCCGCACCCGCGTCCGCCGGCCTCCTGCCGCCCTTCGAGGGGGTCCTCTTCTTCCCCGTCACGCCGTTCGACGCCGCCGACCGCGTCGACGTCGACGTGCTCGGCGCGCACGTGGCCCACGGGCTCGACCAGGGCGCGGGCGCCGCCTTCGTCGCGTGCGGGACGGGCGAGTTCCACGCGCTCGACATCGACGAGTACGCGCAGGCCGTGCGCGCCGGGGTCGCCGCGGCAGGCGGCCGCCACCTCGTCATCGCCGGGGTCGGCGGGCCGCTCGGGCACGCGCGGCGCTGCGCGCGGATCGCCACGGAGCAGGGCGCCGACGGGATCCTCGTGCTGCCGCCGTACCTCGTCGCCGGCCCGCAGGAGGGCCTCGCCGCCTACGTCGAGGCTGTCGCCCGTGCCACGCCGCTCCCGCTCATCGCGTACCACCGCGGATCCGCGCAGTTCACGGAGGCCACCGTCGAGCGGCTCCTCGCGCTGCCGACGCTCGCCGGGATCAAAGACGGCGCGGGCGACGTGGCGCTCTTCCAGCGCTTCGTGCTCGCCGCCCGCCGCGCCGGGCGCCACGACGTGCAGTTCTTCAACGGGCTCCTCACGGCCGAGTCGAGCCAGGCCGCGTACCGGGCCATCGGCGTGCCGCTCTACTCGTCGGCCGTGTTCGCGATGGCGCCGCGCATCGCCAGCGCGTTCCACGCGGCGTACCGCGCGAACGACCACGAGCGGCAGCGGTTCCTCCTCGACGAGTTCTTCACGCCGCTCGTGCGCCTGCGCGACGAGACGCCCGGGTTCGCGGTGTCGCTCATCAAGGCGGGTCTGCGGCTCGCCGGGGTGCCCGTGGGATCCGTGCGGGCGCCGCTCGTGGACCCGTCGCCCCGGCAGCTGGCCGAGCTCGAGCGGATCCTCGCCCACGGGGAGGACGTGGTCGCCTGATGCCTCAGGCCGGGGCGTCGAGCTGCTCGCGAAGCGCGGCGGGCGTCGTCACCGGGAGGCGGCAGACGAAGTCGGCGCAGAGGTAGGCGGTGGCGGTGGATCCGGCCGCCCGGTCCGCGAGCAGCTCGAAGCCCGCGTCGGCCCAGGCGCGCGCCGCCTGCTCCGTGACGACGAGCGCCACGTCCGGCGGGCGGATGCGGCCGCGCGCGAGACCCGCGAGCGGATCGGCCGTCGCGTCGGCGCCGTCGGGCAGCACCACCACGAGCTGCCGCGCCGCCTGCTCGATCGCGGCCGCCTGCTCGAGCGCGCCGCCGAAGGCGATCGGCCGGGTGGCGCCGCCCGCCGCGACCGTCGCGAGCGCGGCGCGGGCTGCCCGCTCGTAGCGCGGATCCGCCGTCAGCTGCCCGAGCACGCGCGCGGCCGACGCCGCAGCGGTGAGGCCGGACGGGTAGGCGCCCTCGGACGGGTCGGACGCGAGGTCGAGGCCGAAGCCGGAGAGCACCGGATCCGCGCCCGTCGGCACCCGGAAGCCCGCGGCGCCCGGCTGCGGGTCGGCGTCGCCCGCGCCGATGAGCGCGTCCACGATCCCGCGGGCGCGCACCGCGTACGCGACCTCGCCCGTCGCGAGCGCCAGCGCGAGCAGCCCGTCGGCGAGCATCCCGTGGTCCTCGAGCGTCGCGACCGCGGGCGAGATCCGGCCGTCGATGGACGCGCGCACGAGCGAGCCGTCCGCGCGCACGTGCTCCCGGAGCAGCATGTCGGCGGCGGCGCGGGCCGCCTCGATCCACGCCCCGCGCCCGAACGCGCTGCCCGCCCGGGCGAGCGCGCCGATCGCGAGCCCGTTCCATCCGGTGAGCACCTTGCCGTCGACGGTCGGCGGGTCCTCGGCCGCGCGCCCGGCGGCGTCGAGCGCGTAGTACCCGCCCTCCACGCGGCGGCCGTCGACCGTGCTCTCCGAGTCCTGCGCGGACGCGAACCCGCCCGACTCCCGACGCAGCGTGCCGGTGAGGAACACCCCGATGCCGTCCGCGACCTCCTCGTCGCCGGCGCGCGCGTAGGCGTCGAGGAGCAGCGCGTTGTCGTAGAGCATCCGCTCGTAGTGCGGCTCGGTCCAGTCGCGGCGGGTGGAGTAGCGGAAGAAGCCGCCCTCGACCCGGTCGCGCAGGTCGGATCCGGCCATCGCGTCGAGCGTGCGCCGCACGAGCGCGCGCGTCGCCTCGGCGCGCGACGGCGCGAGCGCCCCGGAGGTCCCGAGCGTGTCGAGCAGCAGGACGACGGGCGCGACGGGGAACTTGGGCGCGGATCCGAACCCGCCGTGCTCCGGGTCCTCGAACGCGGCGAGCTCGGCGGCGACCCGGTCGAGGGCGGCGGCGTCGGGGAGCGGAGAGGCGGCGGATCCGCGTGCCGAGGCCTCCCGGATCGCGGCGCTCAGCTGCCCGGCGCCCTGCTCGACCTGGTCGCGCCGCGTGGTCCAGGCGTCGGCGACGGCGTCGAGCACCTGCCGGAACGACGGGTGCCCGGCGCGCGGCTCGGGCGGCGAGTAGGTGCCCGCGTGGAAGGTGCGGCCCTCGGGCGTCGTGAACACGTTGAGCGGCCAGCCGAGCTGGTCCGTGAAGGCGCCGGCCGCGGTGATCAGCGCGGCGTCCACCTCGGGGTGCTCCTCGCGGTCGACCTTGATCGCGACGAACCGCTCGTTCAGCGCGGCGGCGAGCGCCGGATCCTGGAACGTCTCGCGCGCCATGACGTGGCACCAGTGGCAGGTCGAGTAGCCGACCGAGACGAGCACCGGCACGTCGCGCCGCGCGGCCTCGGCGAACGCCTCGGGACCCCACGGCCGCCAGTCGACGGGGTTGTCCGCGTGGCTGAGGAGGTACGGGCTGACGGCGTCGGCGAGGCGGTTGGGCATGCGTCCACGCTACGCGCGGGGCCCGGGACCGGTGCCGGGCGCCGGGTCAGATCCAGTCGCGCTTGCGGAAGATCGCGAACAGCACGCCGCTCACGCCGAGCATGAGCACGAGGGAGAAGGGATAGCCCCAGTCCCAGTGCAGCTCCGGCATGATGTCGAAGTTCATGCCGTAGACGCTCGAGACGAGCGTGGGCGCGAAGAGGATGGCCGCCCAGCCGGAGATCTTGCGGGTCTCCACGCTCTGCCGGTTGCTCGACTCGCTGAGCTCGCGCATCTCCTCGTTCTGGCGCTGGCCGACGAGCGTCGAGTTCACGGTGAGGATGTCGCGCAGCAGCACGCGGAACTCCTCCACGCGCTCGTTGACGACGATGACGTGGTCGGCCACGTCGCGGAGCGCCTGCTGGAGGTCCTCGCTCACCTCGTACTTGCCGGATCCCGCCTGCAGCTGCTGCAGCATGCCGCCGAGCGGGCGCACCGCGCGCTGGAAGTCGATGACCTCGCGGCTGAGCTCGTAGATGCGGCGGGACACGGCCGGATCCCCGTCGAACACCTGGTCCTCGATCTCGTCGATGTCGTTGGCGAGGCCCGTGACGACGGGCGCGTACCCGTCGACGACGGCGTCGAGGATCGCGTAGAGCACCGACTGCGGACCGTGCGAGAGGAGCTCGGGCCGCTCCTGCATGCGCGTGCGGATGGCGGAGAGGTCGGGCGACTCGGCGTGCCGGACGGTGATCACGAAGTTGCGCCCGAGGAACACGTGCAGCTCGCCGAACTCCACCTCCTCGCGGTCGTCCACGTAGCGCGCGGCCCGCAGCACGGTGAAGAGGGTGGAGCTGTAGCGCTCGGTCTTGGGGCGCTGGTGGGCCTGGACCGCGTCCTCCACCGCCAGCTCGTGCAGGTCGAACTCCTCGGCGAGCGCCTGCAGCTCCTCGACCGTGGGGCGGTAGAGGCCGATCCACGCCATGGCGTCGGGCCGCTCGTCGAGCTCGCGGAAGGTGTCGGCGAGGGTCGCCGGGCTCGCGACGCGGCAGCCGTCCACGTACACGCCGTTGTCGACGAGGCTCGGGCGGCGCGCGCCCGCCGGGTCGACGACGCCGTCGCGCTCCCGCTCGGCCCGCGCGCGCGACGCCCCGCCGCCGGCATGGCCGCCGAGGGGCGCGACGCCCCGGGCGACCACGGACTTGAGGCGCGTGCGGATGCGGTGCTGGGGCATGACGGACACGGTACCGGGCCGAGGTGACGCGTCCGCCCCGCTGGGGAGCGGGCCGCTCAGACCACCGCGTCCGGGTGGCTGCCGACGCGCCCGGCGGCCTCGAGCGCGGTGATCCCGACCATCTCCTCGTCGGTCAGCGCGAAGTCGAAGACGTCCGCGTTCTCGATCAGCCGCTCGCGCCGCGTCGTCTTCGGGAACACGATCGTGCCGCGCTGCACGTGCCAGCGCAGCACCACCTGCGCGTCCGTGCGGTCGTGCGCGCGGGCGGCGTCGCGCACCACGTCGGCGTCCGCGACGGCGCCGCGCGCGAGCGGGCTCCACGCCTGGACGGCGATCCCGTGCTCGGCGAGGTAGTCGGTCGTCGCCGGCTGCTGGTGCCGCGGGTGCAGCTCGATCTGGTCCACGGCGGGCACGGGCAGCCCGGCGGCCGCCAGCGCCTCGAGGTGCGGCACCAGGAAGTTGGAGACGCCGATCGAGCGGGTCAGCCCCTCCTCGCGGGCGGCGGCGAGCGCCTCCCACGTCTCGACGAAGAGGCCGCGCTCCGCCGACGGCCAGTGGATGAGGTGCAGGTCGACCGCGGGCAGGCCCAGCTCGTCGAGGCTGCGGCGGATCGCGTCGCGTGCGCGGTCGCGCCCGTGGTCGTCGTTCCAGACCTTGGTCGTGACGAACAGCTCGTCGCGCGGGACGCCGGATGCGCGGATCGCCCGCCCGACGCCCTCCTCGTTGCCGTACATGGCCGCGGTGTCGATGTGGCGGTAGCCGACCTCGAGCGCCTCGGCGACGATCCGCTCGGCGTCGGCGTCGGGCACCTTGTACGTGCCGACGCCGAACTGCGGGATCGGGACGCCGTCGCCCATCGGCACCGACGGGATCGGCGAGCGCAGCACGCCCGCGCCGCTCACGCGCCGAACCTCTCGACGAGCTCCCTCTTGAGGATCTTCCCGCTCGGCCCGAGCGGCAGCGCCTCGACCACCTCGACCCGCCGCGGGTACTTGTAGGAGGCGATGCGCTCGCGCATGTACGCCACCACCTCGTCGCGGTCCACGGTCGCGTCCGCCTTCGCGACGACGGCGGCGACGATCTCCTGCCCGTGCGCCTCGTGCGGCACGCCGAACACCGCGCACTGCGCGACGGCGTCGTGCCGGGCGAGCACTTCCTCGACCTCGCGCGGGTACACGTTGTAGCCGTTGCGCAGGATCATGTCCTTCGTCCGGTCGACGACGCGGATGTAGCCCTCCTCGTCGATGGTGCCGAGGTCGCCCGTGCGGAACCAGCCGTCGACGACCGCGCGCGCGGTGTCCTCGGGGCGGTGCAGGTAGCCGTTCATGAGGTTGTGGCCGCGGATCACGATCTCGCCCAGCACGCCGCGCTCGACGAGCTCCACGCGGTCCTCGTGCTCGGGGTCGGCGATCTCGATCTGCACGCCCCAGATCGGCTTCCCGACGGTGCCGGGCCGTGCCGGGAGCCCCACGTGGTTGAACGACGCGACGGGCGAGGTCTCGGTGAGGCCGTAGCCCTCGTGGATCTCCGCGGCGAACGCCTCCCGGAACGCCTCGATCACGGCGACCGGGAGCGCGGCGCCGCCCGAGACCGCGTAGCGCAGGGCCGGACGCGCGGGGTTCCGGGCCGCGGCCGCCAGCAGCGCGAAGTACATGGTCGGCACGCCCATGAACACCTGCGTGTCGTGCTCGACCATGAGCGCGAGCGCGGTGTCGCCGTCGAAGCGCGGCACCATCACGACGGTCGCGCCCGCCCGGAACGACGCGTTCATGGTGCAGGTCTGCCCGAAGGTGTGGAACAGGGGCAGGCAGCCGAGGATCCGGTCGCCCGCGCGCAGGTCGAAGGTGTCGAGCAGGAGCACGTCGACCTGCATCACGAGGGCCAGGTGGCAGCCCTCGGCGCCCTTCGGCTGGCCGGTGGTGCCGGACGTGTAGAGGATCGTCGCCGTGTCGGACGGGCGGCGCGGGACGTAGGTGCGGACGGGCGTCGCGGCCTGCGCGAGCTCCTCCAGCCGGTCGGGGCCGCCGTCGGAGCCGGCCGGCACGAGCACGCTGATCACGGGCACGTCGGCGAGCTCGGCGCCCGCGGCACCCTGGCCGAGCAGCGGGCCGGCGCAGACGAGGAGCGCGGATCCGGAGTCGCGCAGCACGTAGGCGATCTCCTCGGCCTTGAGCAGCGCGTGGACGGGCACGACCACGCCGCCGAGGGCGAGGATCGCGTAGTACACGCGCGGGAAGTCGGCCACGTTCGGGATGAGCATCGCGACGCGCGTGCCCTCCCCCACCCCGCGCTCGGCGAGGGCGCCCGCGTAGGCGCGCGTCTCGTCCCAGAGCTCGCGGTAGGTCGTGGACACGTCGCCCACGACCACGGCGACCCGGTCGGCGTGCCGCTCGGCGGACTCGGCGAGGATCGCGGCGACCGACACGGAGGCGAACCCGCCGTGGGGCTGCTCGTGCTCGGGCTGGAGGGGCGTGTCGGAGCTCATTCGGGTGTCCCGTCGGTCGTCGTCGACTCGGGCGGCGGATCGCGACCCGTGCGCCGACCGGACCGGCGCCTGTCCCGACGCTACCGCCGACCGTCCGCCCCCGGGGTGCCCGACGGCCCGCGGATAGACTCACCTCAGCATGGAAATCAGCATCGCGTACCCGCCCGAGCTACCCGTCAGCCGGATGCGCGACGAGATCGCCGACGCCATCCGCGACAACCAGGTCGTCATCGTCGCCGGCGCCACCGGCTCCGGCAAGACCACGCAGCTGCCGAAGATCTGCCTCGAGCTCGGCCGCGAGAGCATCGGCCACACGCAGCCCCGCCGCCTCGCCGCGCGCACCATCTCGGAGCGCATCGCGGAGGAGCTCGGCGGCGAGGTCGGACAGCTCGTCGGCTACCAGGTGCGCTTCACCGACAAGGTCTCGGCCGACACCCGCATCAAGCTGATGACCGACGGGATCCTGCTCAACGAGCTGCAGCGCGACCGGCTGCTGAGGAAGTACGACACGATCATCATCGACGAGGCCCACGAGCGCAGCCTCAACATCGACTTCCTGCTCGGCTACCTCAAGCAGCTGCTGCCGCGCCGGCCCGACCTCAAGCTCATCATCACGTCGGCCACCATCGACCCGCAGAGCTTCTCGCGGCACTTCGGCGACGCGCCCATCGTGGAGGTCTCCGGGCGCACGTACCCGGTGGAGATCCGGTACCGCCCGCTCGTCGCGGAGGCCGCCGTCGCGGGCGAGGACGACGACCTGGCCGACGCGCCGCTCGAGCGCCCGGCCGACGATCGCGACTTCCTGGAGGGGATCAACGCCGCGCTCGACGAGCTCGCGGCCGAGTCCTCGGGCGACGTGCTCGTGTTCCTCAGCGGCGAGAACGAGATCCGCGACGCCGAGGACGCGATCCGCAGCCGCAACCTCGCGCACACCGAGGTGCTGCCGCTCTACGGCCGGCTCTCCTCCGCCGACCAGCACCGCGTCTTCCAGCCGTCGACCCAGGCGGGCGTGCGCCGCCGCATCGTGCTCGCCACCAACGTCGCCGAGACGAGCCTCACGGTGCCCGGCATCAAGTACGTCATCGACGCCGGCACCGCGCGCATCTCCCGCTACTCCGTGCGCTCGAAGGTGCAGCGGCTCCCCATCGAGGCGATCTCGCAGGCCTCCGCCAACCAGCGCTCCGGCCGCTCCGGCCGCACGAGCGACGGCATCGCGATCCGCCTCTACTCCGAGGAGGACTTCGCCCGCCGTCCCGAGTTCACGGAGCCCGAGATCCTCCGCACGAACCTCGCTGCCGTGATCCTGCAGATGGTGTCGCTCGGCCTCGGCGACATCGCCGCGTTCCCCTTCCTGCAGCCGCCGGACTCGCGCGGCATCAAGGACGGCGTCGACCTCCTCACGGAGCTCGGCGCGGTCGTCCGCTCTCCCGACGGCACGCCCGCCCTCACCAAGGTGGGCCGCGACCTGTCGCGCCTGCCCATCGACCCGCGGTTCGCCCGCATGGTCGTCGAGTCGCGCAAGCACGGCGTGAGCCGCGAGGTCATGATCATCGTGGCCGGCCTCACCATCCAGGACGTCCGCGAGCGCCCGCTCGAGAAGCGCCCGCAGGCCGACCAGCAGCACGCGCGCTTCGTGGATCCGTCGAGCGACTTCATCACGCTGCTCAACCTCTGGAACCACCTGGAGGAGAAGGAGGCCGAGCTCTCCTCGAGCGCGTTCCGCCGGATGTGCAAGGCCGAGTTCCTCAACTACGTGCGCGTCCGCGAGTGGAAGGACGTGTTCCGCCAGCTGCGCCAGCTCGCCCGCCCGCTCGACCTGCAGATGAACGAGCCGAAGGCCGACCCGGACGGGATCCACAAGTCCCTGCTCGCGGGCCTCCTCTCCCACATCGGCCTCAAGGACGCGCAGAAGAAGGACTACGTGGGTGCCCGGCAGTCGCGCTTCGTGGTGTTCCCGGGATCCGCGCTCGCGAAGAAGCAGCCCGACGCGATCATGAGCGCGGAGCTCGTGGAGACCAGCCGCCTGTTCGCGCGCACCAACGCCGCCATCGACCCGGCCTGGGCCGAGCCCATCGCGGGCGGCCTCGTGAAGCGCACCCACAGCGAGCCGCACTGGGAGAAGAAGCAGGGCGCGACCGTGGCGTGGGAGCGGGTGACGCTGTACGGCGTCCCGATCATCCTCAAGCGGCGCGTGCAGTTCTCCCGCATCGACCCGGCGTACGCGCGCGAGCTCTTCATCCGGCACGCGCTCGTCGAGGGCGACTGGGAGTCGCAGCAGGCCTTCGACCGGGCCAACCGCAAGCTCCGCGAGGAGCTCGCCGAGGTGGAGGAGCGCACGCGGCGACGCGACATCCTCAACGACGACGAGGCCGTCTTCGAGTTCTACGACAAGCGGATCCCGCGCGACGTCGCTTCCACGCGCGCCTTCGAGGGCTGGTGGAAGAAGCAGCGGCAGGAGACGCCCGACCTCCTCACCATGACCGCCGAGGAGCTCCTCGCCGAGGACGCGGTGGACGTCGACGAGGCCGCCTTCCCGCCCACCTGGCAGCAGGGCGACCAGCGCCTCTCGCTCACCTACCGGTTCGAGCCGGGCGCGCCCGACGACGGCGTGACCGTGCAGGTGCCGCTCGCGCTCCTCGCGCGCCTCAGCCCCGCCGGCTTCGACTGGCAGGTGCCGGGCATGCGGCGCGATCTCGTCACCGCCATGATCAAGGCCCTCCCGAAGGCGCTGCGCAAGAACGTGGTGCCCGCCGCCGACTGGGCCGACCGGCTCCTCGAGGGGCTGCCCGAGCCGGATCCGCAGCACCCGGTGGCCTTCACCACCACCATCGCCGGCCTCATCATGCGGAAGGCGCACGTGCGCGTCGCGGACGACGACTTCGACCTCGACCGGATCCCCGCGCACCTGCGCATGGCGTTCCGCGTGGTCGACGAGCGCGGCCGCGAGGTCGCCGCCGGACGCGACCTCACCGAGCTGCAGGCCCGGCTCTCCAGCCGCGCCCGGGACAGCGTCGCCCGGGCCACCGCGCGGCCGGTCGAGCGCGTGGCCGGCGCTCCCGGAGGAGCGACCCGCGGCATGGAGCGCACGGGCCTCACCACATGGGACCTCGACGAGCTGCCCCGCTTCGTCGACACCGCGCAGGGCGGCACGGGCGACAGCCGCCACGTCATCCGCGCCTACCCCGCGCTCGTCGACGAGGGATCGACCGTCGCGATCCGCCTCATGGCCACCGCCGAGGACCAGGCCCGCGCCATGCCCGGCGGCGTCCGGCGCCTGCTCGTGCTCGCCATCGCGAACCCGAGCGCCTACGTGAAGCAGCACCTCACGAGCCAGGAGAAGCTCATGCTCGCGACGAGCCCGTACGCGAACGTGCAGGCGCTCTTCGACGACTGCCTGCTCGCCTGCATCGACCAGGTGCTCGAGCGCGTGGCCCCCGGCGGCGCGATCTACTCGAAGGAGCTGTTCGAGACCGCGCGCGACCGCGTCTCGGGCGTCGTCATGGACTCGATGTTCGACACCGTGGCGCTCGTCAACCGGATCCTCACGGGATACCGCGACGCCGAGCGCGCCATCAAGCAGGCCACGAGCATGCAGCTGATCGGCGCCCTCACCGATGCGCGCGAGCAGCTCGCCGGCCTCGTCCACCCCGGCTTCGTCTCCGCCACCGGCCTCGCCCGGCTGCAGCGCCTGCCCGCCTACCTCTCCGGCCTCACCCACCGCGTCCAGCGCCTGCCCGACCAGCCCGCGCGCGACCGCGCGTGGATGACCGAGGTGCAGAAGGCGACCGACCTCTACCGCGAGGCCGGCGGCGTCATCCCGTCGGCGCCGCACGCGCCCGAGTCGCTCGTGCACGCGCGGTGGATGCTCGAGGAGCTGCGCCTCAGCCTCTTCGCCCAGCACCTGCCGACGGCCGAGCCGGTGTCGCTGCAGCGGATCCGGAAGGTGCTCGCGGGCTGACGCGCCGGGGCGGGTCGGCGAGCCGTCGGGTCCGTGCGCCTCAGACGGTGGTCGGCGCCGGGGCGGGGACGGCAGCCAGCGCATGGCACACCCAGGCGAGCTCGCCCTCGTCCTGGCTGGCGCTCATCGCCGCGGCCGTCGCCACGATGTGGGCGAGCGCGTCGCGCATGCTCGCGAACCTGGTCCACACGAACTTCCGCCCGAGCTGCATCATCTCGATCTCGTCGCCGACGGTCTCCACGAAGCCGAGCAGGTGGCCGCTCTCGCCCGGAGCGCGGCGGCTGTCGCAGACCTGCCAGGCGGTGTCGGTCACCCGCTTGAGCGTGAGGGCGTCGGTCAAGGCCGCCTGCTCCGCCACGGCCCCCGAGAGGTCGAGCGCGGGGGCGGGATGCGCGATGTGGTCGGTCATGTCATCTCCGGGCGTCGGTTCGGGCGGGCACCGGGGTCCGGGGTGATCTCCACGACGCTACGCCGCCCCTGCCGTTCCCGAGGGGGCTGGTCCGCGGGGCCGTCGCGGGCTAGGGTCACCGGCCGCCCGGCTTCGCGCCCGTCGCCACGGGCCGCTCGGGCAGGTTCGACCACGCCGACCAGGATCCCGGGTACAGCGCCGCGTCGATCCCCGCGATCGCGAGCGCCGCGACCTCGTGGGCGGCGGTGACGCCCGAGCCGCAGTACACGCCGACGGCGTCGCCCGGCCGGATCCCGAGCGCCGCGAACCGCGCCCGCAGCGCGTCGGCGGGCAGGAACGCGCCGTCCGCGTCCAGGTTCCCGGCGGTCGGCGCGCTCGCGGCGCCGGGGATGTGGCCGGCGCGCGGATCCACCGGCTCGACCTCCCCGCGGTACCGCTCCCCCGCGCGCGCGTCGAGGAGCGTGCCGGTGCGCGCGAGGTCGGACGCGGCGTCCTCGTCGAGCGTCGGGAGCGCGCCCCGGGTGAGCGTCACGTCCCCGGGCTCGGGAGCCGTCGATCCCGTCTCCAGCGGCAGGCCCGCCGCCACCCACGCGGGCAGCGCGCCGTCGAGGATCCGCACGTCCGCGATCCCGGCGTCGCGCAGCAGCCACCACGCGCGCGCGGCCGCCGTGTTGCCGCCGCCGTCGTGGACGACCACGGTGTCGCCCTGCCGGATCCCCCAGCCGCGCGCCGCCCGCTCGAGGTCGGCCGTCGCGGGCAGCGGGTGCCGACCGTCCTCGGGCGCGCCGTGCCCGGCGAGCTCCGTGTCGAGGTCCGCGTACACGGCTCCCGGGATGTGCCCGGCCTCGTGCAGCGGTCGGCCGGGAGGGCCCGCGAGCGACCAGCGCACGTCGACCACGCGCACGTCGTCGCGGGTGCGGAGGGCGTGGTCGAGCTCCGCGGGGGTGATGAGGATCTCCATCACCCCATGCTCGCAGCGTGCGGCGGGATCAGCCCAGCGGCTTCTCGAAGCAGACCGAGTTCGTGACCGGGATGTACGGCGGGTACACGTCGATGGGCAGCCACCCCGCGGTCGCGTACAGCTGGATGGCGTCGGGCTGCCGGTCGCCCGTCTGCAGGATCAGCCGGCGCGCACCCCGCTCCTGCGCCACGCGCTCCAGCTCCGCCATGAGCACGCGCGCGAGGCCGGTGCCGCGGTGCGCCGGATCCACGACCACCTTCTTGAGCTCGAGCTCGTCTCCGAGGTGCCGGATGACGCCGTGCGCGGCCGCCTCCGACGCGTCACCCTCGAGCACGAGCAGCACCACGGCCTCCACGTCGGCCGGGTCGAACGCGAACGCCACCGCGGCCTTCGCGGGCCAGTCGGGATCGTCGGCGTGGCGCCCCTCGTACCGCACGTCCATCTCGGCCTCCATGGCCGCCCGGATCCGCGCCCCGCGCGGGTCGTCCCAGCCGACCACCTCGGTGCGGTAGACCCGTCCGTCGCGCGCGACGTGCCGCGCCTCGGCCTGCTGCTCGGTCATGCTCCCTCTCCCTGTCCGTCCGGGCCGGTGCCGGCGCGGGCATGACGACGCCCGCACCGGCATCCGGGTGGATGCGCGGCACGGGCGGCGTCGGTGGTGCGTTGCGGCGGTCTCCCGCTGCGGGTGGTGCGGTCCTACTTGGCGCCGACGGTGGCCGACGCGTTCGACTCGTACGACGTGTTGGTCGACTCGAAGAAGTTGACGAGCTGCAGCGTGTCGTTCGCCGTGGCCATCCACTTCGCCGGGTTCGAGACCTTGTACTCGGCCTCGAAGCCGAGCTCCTCGAGGCGGCGGTCGGCCAGGTACTTCACGTACTGGTTGATGTAGTTCGCGTTCAGCCCGAGGATGCCATTGGGCAGGAGGTCCTTGTTGTACTGCTCCTCCATCTCGACGGCGTCGAGGATCATCTGCTTGATCTCGGCGGCGAACTCCTCCGTCTGCAGATCGGGGTTCTCCTCGAGCACCGTGAGGATGAGGTTGATCCCGAACTTGAGGTGCAGCGACTCGTCGCGGACGATCCAGTCCATGAGCGAGCCGAAGTTGCGCAGCAGGTTCCGCTGGCGGAACGACAGCGACACCATGAAGCCCGAGTAGAACCAGATGCCCTCGAGGATCACGTTGTACGCGACGAGGTTCCGGACGAAGTCCTTCTTGCCCTCGGTGGTGGTGATGTCGAGGGTCTGCTCGGTCATGCGCTTGATGAACTTGACCTCGAACTCCTCCTTGCGCGCCATCGACGGGATGTCGACGTGGGAGTTGTACGCGGCCTCGCGGTCGATCGGGAACGTCTCGAGGACGTACTCGAACGACATGCAGTGGTTCGCCTCCTCCCACATCTGCTTCGCCAGGTAGAGGTGGCACTCCGGCGCGTTGATGTAGGGGTAGACGCCGAACGCGAGCGCCTTGTTCACGAGGAGCTCGTTCGGGTTGAAGTAGCTCATGAGGAACGTGATCGCGTGGCGCTCCTCGTCCGTCATCTTCTTGAAGTCCGCGATGTCCTCGCCGAGCTGGATCTCGTTGGGGAACCACGTGTTGGCGACGGCCTGGTCGTACAGGTCCATGGCCCACTGGTAGTTGACGGGCTTGAGGAGGAGGCCCTCCTGGATTCCCGTGCCGAGGATCTTCGACATCTGCTTCTTCTCTCCGAATGCGTCGTTCGTGGTCGTGCGATGGGGCGGCCGGTGAGGCCGGGAGGGCTCTAGGAGCGGCGCCTGCCTACTGGCAGGAGTCGCACTGGAGCTCGTCCATGGGGTCCATGGGGACGACGTAGTCGCCGAACGTGTCGTCGTTCATCAGCGTGCACCTCCCACTCCGCCGAAGCCGAAGCCCTTGCGGGGCGCGGGTGCGGCCTCGGGCGCCGGGGCGTCCGCGGTCGCGGTGGATGCGGGAGCGGCCGACGCCGGGACGGCCGCGGGAGCGCCGCCGCCGAATCCGCCGAAGCCCTTGCGCTTGGTGCCGTCGGCGTCCTGCGACTTGTCGACCTTGACGGTCGACTGCTCGGCGGTGTGACGCGGCTTCATGTGCAGGTAGTACGTGGTCTTGACCCCGCGCTCCCAGCCGGCGAAGTAGATGTCCATCATGTCGCCGAGGTCGCGCGTCTCGAGGTACATGTTGCGGCTGATGGCCTGGTCGATCCACTTCTGCGCGCGGGCCGCGACCTCGAGGAACGCGTACGGCGAGAGCTGGAAGCTCGTGCGGTACGTGGCCTTGACGTGGTCCGGGATGGCAGCGATGTTCTGGATGTCGCCCTGGCTGCGCAGGATGTTCTCGCGCACGGTCTCCCAGATGCCGAGCTCCTGCAGGTCCTTCACCAGGTTCCGGTTGACCTCGAGGAACTTGCCCGAGGAGGTGGAGCGGCTGAAGATCTGCGAGAACTGCGGGTCGAGGCCGGGCGTGGTGCCGGCGACGAGGCCGATGGACGCGGTGGGCGCGATCGCCATGAGCGTCGCGTTCCGCATGCCGCCCTTGACCTTCGTGCGCAGCGCGTCCCAGTCGAGTCGCGTGGTGCGGTTGACCTTGACGGGCACGCCGCGGTCGGCCTCCATGAGCGCGATCGAGTCGAGCGGCACGAGGCCCTCCGACCAGCGCGAGCCCTCGAAGTTCGGGTACGCGCCGCGCTCCTGGGCGAGGTCGGCCGACTCGTCGATGGCCGCGTAGGAGACGTGCTCCATGATCTCGTCGATCAGGTCGTACGACTCCTCGGACTCGTAGGAGTAGCCGAGCTTCTCCACGATGTCGGTGAAGCCCATGACGCCGAGGCCCACCGCGCGGTTCTGCTGGTTGGAGAAGTCCGCCTCCTTCACGCTGGAGCGCGTGATGTCGATGAGGTTGTCGAGCTGACGCACCGCGAGGCGCGCGCTCTGCTCGATCTTCGCGAAGTCGACCTTGCCGTCCGCGAAGTGCTGCGACAGGTTGATCGACGCCAGGTTGCAGACGGAGACGTTGTCCTCGTCCTGCGGCAGCGTGATCTCGGTGCAGAGGTTCGAGAGGTGGATCGTGCCCGTGTTGTTGTTCAGGGCGCGGTTGTTGATCGTGTCCTTCCAGGTCAGCCACGGGTGGCTGGTGGTCTGGAGCGAGATGAGGATCGACTTGAACTGCTCGCGCGCCTTGATGCGCTTGAACATCCGGATGCGACCGGCCTCGGCCTCGCCGACGTAGAACGCGTAGCGCTCCGAGAAGGCCTTGCCGTAGAGCTCGTTGAGGTCGGAGACCTCCAGCGGGTCGAAGAGGTACCAGTCCTCGTCGTTCTGGACGCGCTTCATGAACTCGTCGCTGATCCACACGGCCGTGTTGGCGGTGCGGGTACGGCGGTACGGGTCGCCAGAGTTCTGGCGCAGGTCGAGGAACTCGGGGAAGTCGAGGTGCCAGTTCTCCATGTAGAAGCACAGGGCGCCGAACTTCTTGCCGCCGCGGCTGACCGCGCGGAGGACCGAGTCGATGGTGTGCATGAACGGGATCGGGCCCGTGGAGGTGGTGTTGTTCGAGCGGATGGGCGAGCCCTGCGCGCGCAGCTTGGAGACGGAGAGGCCGATGCCGCCCGTGCCCTTGGTGAGCCACATGACGTCGCGCGTGGTCTTCGCGATGTGCTCGATGTCGTCCTGCATCTCCATGACGAAGCAGTTCGCGAGCTGCGGGTAGATGGTGCCCGCGTTGACGAGGGTGGAGCCGGCCGCGAGGTACTCGAGCTTCGACATCTTCTCGTAGAAGGCGATGGCGGTCGAGGTGGGGTCCTGCTCGTTGAGCGTGAGGCCCATCGCGATGCGCATCCAGAAGTACTGGGGCACCTCGAGGGCGTCGCCGTTGCGGCCCTTGATGCCGTAGCGGTTGTTCAGCGTGACGACGCCGATGTACTTGAGCAGCTCGTCGTGCGCGGGCTCCAGGGCCTGGGCGAGGCGCTCGAGGTCGAACAGCTGCACGAGGCGGGAGTCGAGGAGCATCTCGTCGACGCCGCGCTGGATGTTGCGGGCGAAGTGCTCCGCGTGGAGGCGCTTGAGCTCCTCGGGCGACGAGTAGTCGCCGAGGACGCGCTTGTAGATGGTCTTGAGGAGCAGGCGCGCGGCGACGGTGTCGAACGCCGGGTCGTCCTTCACGTTCTGGAGCGCGACCTGGATGACGGCCTCGTCGAGCTGCTGCGTGGTGATCCCGTCGAAGAGCGTGATCTCGAGCTCCGACGCGATCTGCGTGACCCAGCCGATGTTCTCGTCGAGGCCCTGCGTGGCGTCCTCGATGGCCAGGTTGATGCGGTTCGCGTCGTACGGCTCCCGCGTGCCGTCGCGCTTCACTACCGTGATGGACACTTCGCTCCTTGTCGTCGTGCGTCGTCCGCGCTGGTGAGCTGCGGCCGGTCCCGGTCGGCGGGGGCGCGGTGCGGGACGTGCCCGCCGCGCCCTGTGCCTCACCAGGGGAAATGCTCGGCCGGCCCCGGGATCCCCACTCCGTGAAGCGGGGGTGATCAGGGGCCGTCGCCGTCTCCATCACTATATACGGGGCCGCCCGGCCGGACCCAACCCCATATGTAGTGGGCGTGTCGTCCACAGGTGTGGACAACTCCGCGGACTTGTCCACAGGTTCCACAGGCTACGGACGCCCGCCGACATCGCTGTCCGGTGGGGCCCGGGGCGTCGGTGAGGCCCCGCCCGGCCGGTAGGATCTGACCCTCGTGAGCACGTACGGAAGCCTCCTCAAGACCCGCGGCGTGGGCCGGATCATCGCCGCCCAGCTCGTGGCGCGCTTCCCCGGCGGGATGCTCTCGCTGGCGTTCCTCATGCACGTCGAGCGGATCCACGAGTCGTACGGCGCGGCCGGCCTCGTGCTCGCCGCGACGAGCATCGGCCAGGCCGTCGCCGGTCCCCTCACGAGCCGGTGGATGGGCGTCTGGGGCATGCGCCCGGTCCTCATCCTCACCTCGATCGTCTGCGCGGTCGCCGTCGTCGCGGTGGCGCTCGGCGACGAGGGCACGTCCGTCCCCGTGTTCATGGTGCTCGGGCTCGTCGCGGGCCTCGCCAACCCGCCGGTGCAGCCGGCCGTCCGCACCATCTACCCGAAGATGGTCAACTCCAAGCAGCTCACGCCCCTGTTCTCCCTCGACGCGTCGGCGCAGGAGATCATCTGGGTGCTCGGTCCCGTCATCGCCACGTTCCTCGCGATCCAGGTGGACACGAGCGCGGGGATCCTCGTCGCCGCGGCCTTCCTCGTCGGCGGCGGCGCGTGGTTCATCTCCTCCCCCGAGCTCGGACGGGTGCGCATCCCGCGCAGCAAGCGCCGGTTCGGCGTGGTGCTCGGCCGTCCGCCCGTGCTCCTCAGCACGGTCGTCGGGTTCCTCCTCATCGCGGCGTGCGCGGCCATCGAGGCGGGCGTCGTCGCGGTCTACGGGCACGGCGGCCCGGAGGCCGGCTTCGTCCTCGCGATCTTCGCGGTCGGCTCGCTCATCGGCGGGCTCGCGCTCGGCCACATCCCCATCAGCCCGTGGGCCATGGCCCGGCGCATGTCGATCATCCTGGTCGGCACCGCGCTGGCCGCCGTCTGGATGCAGTTCGCCTGGCTCTCCGTGTTCCTGTTCCTCGCGGGCGTCGGCATCGCGCCGGCCCTGGCCGTGCTGTTCGCCGTCGTCTCCTCGTCGGTGCGCTTCAGCGACACCGCGGAGGCGTACGGCTGGGTCGGCACCGGCCAGCTCATCGGCGCCGCGCTCGGTTCGGCCGCCGCCGGCTTCGTCATCGACGCGCAGGGGGCCCAGGGCGCGTTCGTCGTCGCGGCGGCGCTGCTCGCGGTCGGCGCGGCCATAGCCGCGGTCTTCCACCGCCACAGCCCCGACCTCCGCGGCCGCGACGCCGGCCCCATCCCGGACACGGAGCCCGTCCCGGTCATGACCTGACGGCCGGCCCGTGCGCGCCTCGCCGATCGCCCGGATCCGCGCCCCGGAGTCTCCGCCCCTGGGGAAAGACGCGCCGCCGCCGTGGATAGTGTGAGGGCATGACCTCTCAGCAGACCCCTCTGACCACGCGCCGCCTGCGAGCCGGGATCGCGGGCCTCGGCCTCGTGCTCGGCCTCACCCTCGCCGGGTGCAGCTCCCCCGCCGCCGACGACGCCGCGACGCCGGCCCCGTCCGCCTCCGCGTCGGCCGAGGCCGCGACCCCCACGCCCGAGGCGACCACCGAGGGCGACGCCGGGTCGGGAGACGCCGCCGCATCCGGATCCCGCGAGGCGATCGCCACGAAGACGCGGGACATCGCCTGCGGCCTCAAGGACAAGGCCACGCTCGAGGAGTCGGACGTGCAGGCGTTCCGCGACCTCGGAACCGAGATCTCCGCCTCCACCGAGAGCGGGGCGGCCGCGGCCGGCCAGCAGATCACGGCCCTCGCCGACCAGCTCGCGCCGGGCGTGGGCCAGCCGATCAGCGACGAGCTGAAGACGCAGATGTCGAGCGCCTGCGACCAGCTGCAGTAGCGCATCCGCACGGACGATGGCCCCGGTCAGCATCGCTGACCGGGGCCGTCGCACGTCCGGGCAGGACTACCAGCGCGGGTGGACCGCGGCGCGGAAGTACCGGTCGTAGACGTCCTCCACCTGGCGCTCGAACACCTCGCTGAGGGCGGGGGCGTCGCCGGCGCGGGCGTTCGCCTGGGCCTGCTCCGCGTTGCGGGCCCCGGGGATCACGGTCGAGACGCCCGGGCGCTGGACGATCCAGGCGAGCGCGACCTGCGCGGGCGTGAGGTCGGGCGCGGCCTCGTGCGCGGCGGCCGCGAACTCGCGGGCCGCGGCGACGCCGTCGTCGTAGTCGACACCCGAGAAGGTCTCCCCCACGTCGAACGCGGCACCTCCGCGGTTGAAGCTGCGGTGGTCGGTCTCGGCGAAGGTGGTGTCCGCCGTGTAGCGGCCGCTGAGGAGGCCCGACGCGAGCGGCACGCGGGCGATGATCCCGACGCCCGCCTCCTGGGCGGCCGGCAGCACGCGGTCGAGCGGCTTGAGGCGGAACGCGTTGAGGATGATCTGCACGCTCGCGACGCCGGGGCGGGCGATCGCGAGGAGCGCCTCGTCCGTCGTCTCGACGCTCACGCCGTAGGACGCGATCGCGCCGTCGGCCACGAGCTCGTCGAGGGCGTCGTGGACGCGGTCGCTCGAGAAGACGGGCGTGGGCGGGCAGTGCAGCTGGACGAGGTCGAGCGTCTCGACGCCGAGGTTCCGGCGGGAGCGGTCGGTCCACTCGCGGAAGCGGTCGAGGGTGAAGTTCGCGGGGTCCTGCGCGTCGCGCCGGCCCATCTTGGTCGCGACCGTGACGCCCGAGTCGGGATGCGCGCGGAGCCAGGATCCGATGATCGTCTCGCTGCGGCCGTCGCCGTAGACGTCGGCCGTGTCGAAGAAGGTGATGCCCGCGTCGGCCGCGGCGTCGAGCACCGCGAGCGCGTCGTCCTCGGCCACATCACCCCAGCCCCCGCCGAGCTGCCAGGTCCCGAGTCCGATGACCGAGACGTTCCGATGGGTCCTGCCGAGGCTTCTCTGCTCCATGAGTCGAGCCTACGCGCGGCTGCCGTCGAGGCCGCGGTCGTCGGTCGCGGCTCCGGACGGCCGGCGGCGCAGGGCGTGCACGGCGAGCGCCGCGATCACGGCCATGGGTCCGCCCGCGACGACGCCGGGCGCCAGGGTCACGAGCAGGGGCACGAGCTCGAGGAGCCAGGGCTGCCCGAGCGGGTCGCCGAAGCTGGAGTACGGCATCGAGGTCGCGATCCCGGCGGCGAGCGCGCGCAGGCCGAGGCCCGCGGCGGGGAAGGCGACGGCGAGGATCCAGAGCACCGGGGCGAGCCAGGCGGCGACGACGGGGCGATCGGCCGCGCACGGCCCGGCCGGCGGCGCGTCCTCCTGCGGTCGCGGATCCCGGGCTGGCGAGGCCGGGCCCGGTGCATCGGCGGACGCGGACGGATCCTCCGGCGGAGGCGACCCCGACGCAGCTCCCCGCTGGAACGCCGGGTCGAACCGCGGATCCACGCCGGACGGCTCGCCATCCCCGTCCGACCTCCGCGTCATGCCGCTCAGGGTACGCCCGGGCGGGGCCCAGGATGCTTGGCGGACGCTCGTGCCCGTCATGGGCTGCTCATAGGGTCGCCCGCTGTGATCTCCTCAGGGCCCCCACCGGGCCACCCGAGACACGAAGGACCCGTCATGAACGAGACACCCCAGGAGCCGACCGGACGTCCGGACGAGGCCCCCATCGACACCACCCGCTCCGGCGACGCCGCGCCCCAGGCCGAGACCGAGACCACCCCGGCGGCTCCGGCCGCGCCCGCGGCTCCGGCCGCGCCCGCGGCTCCGGCCGCCCCTGCTGCTCCGATCGCGGCCGACGACTCGCCCGTCGCGGCGCAGCCCGCCTGGCCGGCCCCCTCCGGCCCCGCGACCGACGGCCCCGCAGCCCCGCGCGTGCCGGCCGCACCCGCCGGCTGGAACGCCCCGACCGACGCGCACGCGACCGCGGGCCCCGCGGTCGGCGCCGGCGCCCCCACCGCGCAGCAGCCCACGACGCAGCAGCCCACGGCCTCGTACGCCACCGCGATGCCCGCCGGCGGCCACCCTGCCGGATCGCCGTGGCCCGCCCCCGCGACCGATGCCTTCGGCCGACCCTTCGCCGTCGACGCGGCGGGGAACCCCGTGCCGCCCAAGCGCATGCGCCGCGGCCTCCGCACCGGCCTCATCGCCGGCGCGTCCGCCCTCGCGCTCCTCCTCTCCTTCGGCAGCGGCACCGCGGTGGGCTTCATGGCCGACCTCGGCCGCTCGAGCTCGCAGGCCTCCGACACGCAGATCCAGGATCCGGGCTCCTTCACGCCGGGCCAGGGATTCGGCCGCGGCACGACCACGCTGCCCGGGCAGGGATCCGGCAGCGGCTCCGGATCCGGAGCGGGCACGCAGTCCGGCACCGGCACGTCCGTCACCTCGCCCGAGGCGACGACCGTGCAGAAGGCCGGCGTCGTGACCATCGACTCGGCGCTCACCTACGAGAACGCGGCCGGGGCGGGCACGGGCATCATCCTGTCGTCCGACGGCACGATCCTCACCAACAACCACGTCGTGAGCGGCGCCACCAGCATCCGCGTCACGGTCGAGTCGACCGGGAAGGCGTACGTCGGCAAGGTCGTCGGCACCGACGCGACGAACGACGTCGCGGTCCTCAAGCTCGAGGGCGCGTCCGGCCTCACCCCCGCGAAGCTCGACACCGACGGGGTCCAGGTCGGGGAGGCCGTCACGGGCGTCGGCAACGCGGGCGGCACCGGCACGCTCACCGCGGCGAGCGGCAAGGTGACCGCGCTCGGCCAGACCATCACCACGCAGTCCGAGGGGACGGCGGCGGGCGAGACGCTCACCGACCTCATCCAGACGGACGCGCCCATCGTCTCCGGCGACTCGGGCGGGCCGCTCACGGACGCGGACAACGAGGTCGTCGGCATCGACACGGCCGCCTCCTCCGGCTCCGCGCAGATCGCCGGGTTCGCCATCCCGATCGACAAGGCCATGGGCATCGCGAAGCAGATCGAGAGCGGCGTCGAGTCCGGCACCGTGAAGATCGGCTACCCGGCCTTCCTCGGCGTGCTGCTCGCGAACGGCGCGGGCACCGTCGCGGGCGCTCCCGTGCAGGGAGTCGTCGACGGATCCGGCGCGGCGAAGGCGGGCCTCGCCCAGGGCGACGTCGTCACCTCGGTCGACGGGAAGGCCGTCGCGTCGGCGTCCGAGCTCAGCGCCGCGATCTCCGCGCACGAGCCGGGCGAGTCGGTGCAGCTCGGCTGGACCACCGCAGCGGGCGCCGCGAAGACCGGCACCGTGACCCTGACCGAGGGCCCCGTGAGCTGATCCGCTCCCCCTCCACGACGACGGCCCGCCCTGCATCGCGCAGGGCGGGCCGTCGTCGTGCGCGCGTCAGCTGCGGGTCACGTCCAGCACCACGACGGCCCAGGACAGCGCCGGGAGCGTGAGCGTCAGTCGCCCGCCCTCGGCATGCACGCCCTCGAGCGGCACGAGCCCGACCTGCTCGCCGGTCTCGAGCGTGTTGCTCGAGAAGCGGTCCCCGCCCTCGGGGACGCGCAGGACCTCGGCGCGGAGGATCCGGCCGGCGTCGAGCCCGCGCAGCGCGACCTCGGTCGCCGCCTCCTCCTCGAGCCCGCGGTTGGCGAGGAAGAGGGAGACGGTGCCCGCCTCGTCGTCCCAGGTGGCGCTCACGTCGACGACGTCGGCGGTGCCGAACCGGTCGTTGTCGTAGCGGTCGCTGTCCACGTCGACCCGGAGGATCCGCCCCGTCGCGAGCTGCGCCATCCGCGCGAACGGCCAGAAGATCGACTGGCGCCAGGCGGGCCCGGCCTCCTCGCTGCGGATCGGCGCGATCACGTTCACCAGCTGCGCCTGGTTGGCGATCTTCACCCGGTCGCCGTGCCGCAGCAGCGAGTTGAGGAGCGTCCCGACGACCACCGCGTCCGTCACGTTGTACTCGTCCTCGATGACCCGCGGGTGCTCGCGCCAGCCGGCCTTCTCGATGCGGTGCGGCTGGTCCTCGCCGTCGAGCCCGCGCTGGTACCAGACGTTCCACTCGTCGAAGGAGAGGTCGATCCTCTTCCGGTTCTTCAGGCGAGCGCCCGTAGCGTCCGCCGTCGCGACGACCGACTCGATGAAGAAGTCCATGTCGACGGCGCTCGCGAGGAAGCTCCGCACGTCGCCCTCGTGCTCCTGGTAGTAGGCGTGCAGCGAGACGTAGTCGACGACGTCGTAGGTGTGGCCGAGCACGGTCTGCTCCCACTGTCCGAACGTCGGCATGCCCGAGTTGGAGCTCCCGCACGCGACCAGCTCGATGCTCGGATCCACCAGCCGCATGGCCTTGCCCGCCTCCTGGGCGAGGCGGCCGTACTCGTCGGGCGTCTTGTGCCCGATCTGCCACGGCCCGTCCATCTCGTTGCCGAGGCACCAGAGCTTGATGTCGAAGGGCTCCTCGGCGCCGTTCGCGCGGCGCATGTCGGAGTACTTGGATCCGCCGGGGTGGTTCGCGTACTCGACCAGCGACCGGGCCGCGTCCACGCCGCGCGTGCCGAGGTTGATGGCCTCCATCACCTCGACGCCCGCGGCCTTCGACCAGCCCATGAACTCGTGCAGGCCGAACGCGTTGGTCTCGACGGTGTGCCACGCGCCGTCGAGGCGGCGCGGCCGGTCCTCGACCGGGCCGACCCCGTCCTCCCAGTCGTAGCCGGAGACGAAGTTGCCGCCGGGGTAGCGCACGACCGTGGCCCCCAGCTCCTTCGTGAGGTCGAGCACGTCCTGCCGGTAGCCCTCGGGCGTGGCGGTCGGGTGGCCGGGCTCGTAGATCCCGGTGTAGACGCAGCGCCCCATGTGCTCGACGAACGAGCCGAACAGGCGGCGGGGCACGTCGCCGATGGTGAAGTCGCGGTCGATGGTGATGCGGGCGCGGGTCATGGGCGTCCTCCTGGATGCGGGGCCCGGGCGCGTGCGTCCCGGGCGGGGTGGGTGGATCGGTCGGTGCGGGTCGCGGGCGCGGCGGGGATCACTGCCCGCCGAACCCGGTGGTCGAGATGCCCTTGATGATCTGGCGCTGGAAGAAGAGGAACACCAGGATCAGCGGCAGCGCGGCGAGCACGGCCGAGGCCATGTTCTGCGCGTACTGGATCCCGTAGGCGTTCTTCACCGTCTGCAGGCCGACCGGCAGGGTCATCAGCGTGGCGTCGTTCGTGGCGATGAAGGGCCACAGGAAGTTGTTCCAGGCGCCGATGAACACGAAGATCGCGACCGCCGAGAGGATGGGGCGCGACAGCGGCATCACGATCTGCAGGAACACGCGCACGCGTCCGGCGCCGTCGACGCGCGCGGCGTCCTCCAGCTCGATCGGGATCTGGTCGAAGAACGCCTTCAGGATGAACACCATGGCGGGCTGCACGATCTGCGGCAGGATCACGGCCCAGAGGGTGTCCACCAGGTTGAACGACAGCATCTGGTAGAAGAGCGGCACGATGAGGATCTGCGGCGGGATGATGATCGACGCCACGATCGCCCCCATCAGGAGCTTGCGGCCGCGGAAGTCGATGCGGCTGAGCGCGTAGCCGGCGAGCGCGGAGAACACGACCGCCACCACCGTGATCACCGTGCTGGTGACGAGGCTGTTCCAGGTCCACAGCGGGATCGTGCCGCCGTTCAGCACGGAGGCGTACGCGTCGAGCGTGAACCCGCCGGCCGGGAAGATCGTCACCGGGAACGCCGCGGCGTCTGTCTCCGACTTGAACGACGTGAGCACGGCCCAGAGGAACGGCAGCAGCCACGCGGCGGCGAGGACGATGAGGATCAGGAGCGCGGCGATGCGCGACGGAGCGAACCGGGGGGTCCCCGTGCGGCCCGGGCGGGCGGATCCGGTGGTCGCGGGCTTGCGGGCCAGCGTGCCGGAGGAGAAGGCGGGACGGGTGGCGGTGGTCATGACTTCCTCCGTGTCGCGGTGAACTGGATGACCGAGATCACGACGATCAGGGCGAAGAAGATGTAGGAGATGGCGGCCGAGTAGCCGAAGCGGAAGCCGGTGAACCCGGTCTCGAAGACGTACTGGACGATGGGCCGGGTCGATCCGCCGGGGCCGCCCGCGGTCATCTGGTAGATCTGGTCGAAGACCTTGAGCGACGCGAGCACCTGCAGGATCGCGAGGAGCGCGGTGGTCGGCGCGAGCTGCGGGATCGTGATGGAGAACAGCTGCCGCCACTTCCCGGCGCCATCGAGCGCGGCCGCCTCGTACTGCTGGTCGGGGATGTTCTGCAGCGCCGCCAGGTAGATGAGGAAGTTGAACCCGACGGTCCACCACACGGTGGTCACGACGACGCTCGTCATGGCGAGGTTCGAGTCCTGCAGCCATGCGGGTTGCGGCAGGCCGACCGCGCCGGCGATCGCGTTCACCACGCCGAGCTGCGGGTTGTACATCCAGAGCCAGAACAGCGACACGACGGTGGACGCGAGCAGGAACGGCAGGAAGAACGCGAGCCGCCAGAGCCACTGGCCCGGGAGGCCGAGGTTCACGAGGAGCGCGAGCACGAGGCCGACGACGAGGAGGGGGATGGTGCTGGCGATCGTGAACACCACGGTGTTGCCGAGCGAGCGCCACATCTGGGAGTCGCCGAAGGCCTCGAAGTAGTTCGCGAACCCGATGAGCTCGCTGTTGGCGCCGGTGAGGCTCTGCCCGGTGAGGCTCTGGTAGAAGCCGTAGAGGACGGGCCAGACCAGGAACACCAGAAAGGTGATGACGAACGGGGCGATGAAGAGCATGCCCTGCGTCTGCTCCTTGGCCCGGACCCTCGGGCTGCCCGCGGCCTGCCGCGGGGACGGGGACCCGGCCGCGGGGGCGACCGGGGTGGGTGGTGCTGCTGTCGTCACGAGTGGACTCCTTCGTCGTATCGCTGGGAAGAGGGTGCGGCGCCGCGCACGGGCGGCGACCGCGAGGTCGATCGGGCGCTGCGGGGGCGCGCGCTACAGGGGGTTGGGCTTCGCGAGCAGGGCGTCGATCTGCCGGATGAAGGCGTCGAGGCCGGTGCCCGCCTCCTGGCGCCCGAGGAACACGTTCTGCACGTTCTCGGCGAAGTACGTCTGGAAGTCCGAGCCGGATCCGGTGAAGTACGCGACGGGGTCGTATTCGATCTGCTCGGCCGCGTTCGCGTAGTGCGCCTGCGGCAGCAGCTCCGCGTACTCGGGGCTGTCGACGACCGGCTTGTAGGCCGGGATGTGCCCGGCGCCCGCCCACTGGAGCGAGTTCTTCAGGAGGTCGGCGACGAAGGCGTACGTCTTCTCGCGCTTGACCGGATCCGGCGAGCTCTGGTGCGGCAGCACGAACGCGTGCGAGTCGGCGAAGGTCGCCGGGGTGCCGAACAGGTTCGGGATGGGCATCGCGTCGAACGGCACCTCCGCCGTCTGGAACGTGGGGAGCTCCCACACGCCCGTGGCGATGGCGCCGCTCTTGCCGCCCGCGAACTCGGCGATGGCGGTGCCCGCGTCGCCGCTCGGGGTGGCGATCGTGCCGTCGAGCAGGCTCTGGATGTACTCGAGCGACGCGACCGCCTTGTCGCGGTCGTAGACGACCTGACCGCCCGTGGGCAGCTCCATGTCGCCGCCCATCTGCTTGTAGAACGTGTAGAACATCCGCCACATCTGGGCGCCGTCGCCGAGGTAGCCGTAGCTGAGGCCGTGCTCGCCCGTGACGCCCTGCATGGCGCGCATCGCCTCGAGGAACGCGTCGGGCGACGTGATCTCGGCGAGCTGCCCGTCGTCGCCCAGGAGGCCGGCCTCGCGGGCGATGTCCGTGTTGTACATGAGGATGAACGGGTGGCTGTCGAGGGCGATCGAGTACAGCTCCCCGTCGACGACGCCCTTGTCCCAGACGCGCGGCTCGAAGTCCGCCTGCGTGACGCCGAGCTCCGCGAGCTTGTCGGTGTCCCACGGGTCGAGCAGCCCGCCGGGCGCGAAGCCGGGCACGCGCGCCGCGTGCATGACCGCGACGTCCGGCGCGCGGCCGCCCACCGACGCCATGGCGAGCTTCGTGTAGTATGGCTGGCCCCACGCGAGGACGGTCGCGGTGACGTCGAACCCGTCGCCGGAGCCGTTCGCCTCCTTCACCATCTCCGTCATGCGGATGCCGTCGCCGCCGGACAGCAGGTGCCAGTACTTCAGGTCGACGATGCCGCCGGCCGACGCCACCTGGGGCGCGCAGCCTGCGAGACCTCCGACGAGGAACGCGCCGCCCAGGGCAGCCGCGCCGCCCATGAGGATCTGACGCCTCGACCATGCCGAGGGACGTCCCCCGGCCTTTCCCGTAACAGGATCCATTGACCACTCCTTCGTGATGCGACGATCATTACATCGTTGTAATGCGGAGCGCAATGTTTCGGCGCGACGATCTGCCGGACGTTCGCCGACGGAGCAGGGCGGGTCAGGCAGGCGGGCGGGTGCTGCCGCGGACGACGATGCGGTGCGGGATCACGAGCTGCACGGGCGGGCCGTCGCGCTCCTCGATCCGGCGCACCAGCTGGCCGACCGCCGCCTCCGCGTAGGCGCGAATGTCGAAGTGCACGGAGGTGAGCGTGGGGATCGAGAACCGCGACTGGTCGACGTCGTCGAATCCCGCGACCTGGATGTCCTGGGGGACCCGCACCCCGTGGTCGGCGAGCGCGCGCAGGGCCCCGAACGCCAGGCCGTCGGTGAAGCAGAAGAGCGCGTCGGGCACGGGGTTGCAGTCGGACAACCAGGCGTCGACGGCCTCGGCGCCCGACGCGCTGTTCCAGCCCGTGCGGTCGATCTCGATGGGCGCCTCGCCCGCCTCCTCCATCGCGCGCCGGTAGCCGATGCGGCGGAGGTCGCCGGCCGCGGATTCCTCGCGCGTGGCGGTGCCCAGCGCGGCGATGCGACGGGCCCCCGTCCCGAGGAGGAACCGGGTCATGTCGTACGCCGCCTGGACGCTGTCGACCAGGACGCGGTCGACGATCTCCTGCTCGACCTCGCCGATCACCACGACGGGCGGCAGCGACTCGGCGCGCGCGATGGCGCTCCGCGAGAGGAGCACGGGGTTGAGGATCAGGCCGTCGACCAGGTGCTCGCGCGCCCGCGACATGAGGTCGCGCTCGCGGTCCGGCCGGGAGCCCGTCTCCTCCATCTGGATGCTGTATCCGGCCTCGTGCGCCACCTCGACGAGGTGGTGGGCGAGCTCGGCGGAGTACGCCGTACCGAGGTCGGGCAGGGCGACGGCGATGACGCCCGTGCGCCCGTTGCGGAGGCCCCGCGCGGAAAGGTTCGGCACGTAGTCGAGGTCGGCGACCGCCTGCTCGACGCGCTCGCGGGTCGCCGGGCTCACGGCGACGCGGCCCGTGATCACGTTCGACACCGTCTTCGGGGAGACCCCGGCACGCGCGGCGACGTCCTTCACTGTCGCGCGCATGGTCCTCCCCCTAGCCGCCCGGCCGCGGCGAGTGCCGCAGGCGGTGCCCTGCGAATCTAGTGCACACGCGTTTCCCCACCCGCGGAGGCGACGCCCGGGAGCGCCCGGCATACTGCACGCATGATCTCCACCGCGCATGCCACGACCCTCCTGGAGCTCGGCCTCGAGTGGAGCCCCGAGCCCGGCGACCGGTTCCGGATCCGCGGCCAGGGCTTCGAGTCCGACGTCTTCACCATCAGCGAGCTCACGATCGAGGCGCACGAGCACGCGACCGGCACCGTGCTCGGCTTCAACGGCACGACCGAGTGGGCGCTCGACTCCGTGGCGCTCGAGGACAGCCTGTGGCTGCCGCGCGAGGACCAGCTGCGGGCGCTGCTCAGCGGGGCGTTCCGGTCGCTCCGGCGCGAGATCGGCGGCGCCGAGGACGGCGCGCACGTGGTGCTCGTGGTGATCGACGGCCGGGAGGTCGAGCACCGGGACCTCGAGGCCGAGGAGGCGTACGCGAAGGCGCTCATCGCCGTGATGGAGGCCCGGGCCGCGTAGCCGCCGCCCTCCCCCCGCCCGGCTCAGGCGCGAGCGCGCCGGCGGACGACGAGAGCCGCGATGCCCCGCCAGCCGAGGAGCAGGACCGCCAGGATGATCGCCGTCGTGATGACGAACGGGATCACGACGCCCTCGCCGCTGAGCGCGCGCAGCACCATGCCGACCACGACCGTGACCGCCCACACGACGAGACCCTCGGGCACGACGCGGGACGGGCTGCGCCAGGCGCGGGCGACGATCCAGCCGACGAGGCCCGCCGCGAGGAACGGCCACGCGGTGCCGAGCACGCCGGAGGGCGCGAGGTCCTCGCCGTGGCTCGCACGGCCGATGAGGACGAAGACGACGATGAGCGCGGCGTCGAGGACGGCGGCGCGGACGATCTCGGGACGGGCGGCGCGGCGGGCGGTTCGGGGAGTCACCCCGCGATCCTAGGCGTCGCCCGCTGGACGGTCGGCCCCCGGGCCCGCAGCCGACGCCCCGGCCGGCAGCAGCAGGAACCCGTCGGCGACGAGCGCGCGGATCCGGGGCAGCAGCTCGGCGCGGAGGGCGCCCGCGTCCACCGCGGTGAGCTGCGCGACGGCGTCGACGATGGCGCCCACCGCGAGCTCCCCGTCGCACGCGCCGACGAGCGCCGCGAGGCCCGTGTCGAGCGGCACCTCGCGACCGAAGCCCGCGCCCTGGCGGAGCGTCATGACCGTGGGATCCTCCGCGCCCGGCCAGTAGTGCCGCTCCTCCGTGACGTCGCCGGCCACCACGAGCGCGAGCCCGGCGAGCGCACGGTCGTCGATCCCCGCGAGCGCGTCGTGCGCGGCGAGGGATGCCCGGAGGTGGTCGCCGAGGCCCGTCGGGTTGTGGCCGAGGCCGCCGTGCAGGCGCTCGAGGCGGCGGAGCGTGGGCGCGCCCGCGGCCGGGCGGCGGAGGGTCAGGTAGCCGAAGCCGACGCCGTCCACCGCGCGCGCGGCGAAGTCGTCGAGCCACGCGTCGACGAGTGCCTCGGACTCGGGCGTGCCGGCGCGCGTGCCGCCGTCGCGGATCCACGTCTCGGCGTAGAGCGCGGCGTCCTGCACCTCGCGCTCGACGACCCAGGCGTCGAGGCCGGAGCCGGTGCGCGCGGCCGCCCGGTCGAGCCAGGCCGCGACCCGCTCGAGCCCGGGCTCGCCCGCTCGGTGCTCCCAGTTGCCGAGGAGCTGCGCGACGCCGCCGGGCGCGAGGTGGTCGGCCAGGTCGGCGACGACCCCCTCGACGAGCGCGTCGCCCACGAGGCCCGCGTCGCGGTACTCGTACGCCGGCACGCCCTCGGCGCGCGGGGTGATCACGAACGGCGGGTTGGAGACGATGTGGTCGAACCGCTCCCCCGCGACCGGCTCGAACAGGCTGCCGAGCCGCAGCTCGATGGTCGTGATCCCGTTGAGCGCCGCGTTGAGCGCCGCGAACGCGAGGGCACGCGCGGAGATGTCGGTCGCCACGACGCGGTCGGCGTGCCGGGAGGCGTGCAGCGCCTGGATCCCGCAGCCGGTCCCGAGGTCGAGCGCGGAGGCCACGGGCGCGGAGATCATGAGGCCGCTCAGGGTGGCGGAGGCGCCGCCGACGCCGAGCACGTGGTCCTCGTCGAGGGCGCCGCCGGTGGCGAGCTCCCCGAGGTCGGACGCGATCCACCACTCGCCGACGCCGTGCGCGTCGATGAAGCCGTAGGGGCGGAGGTCGACGGCCGGGCGCACGCGGTCCCCGTCGACCTCGATCAGGCCGAGGCGCGCGGCGCCGTCGAGGCCCAGCGCCGGGAGGGCGGCGGAGAGGTCGGACGCGTCGACCGGATCGCTTAGCACGAACAGGGCCGCGAGCGTGGCGGCTGCGGGGAGGCCGTCCGCGGTGCGCGCGGCGGCGACGGCGCGGCGGGCCGGGATCCGGTTCCCCCGGTGCAGCGCCTGGCCGGCCGCGTCGCCCCAGACGTCGAGCGCCGACGCGAGCGTGAACGGCGCCGCCTCGAGGTCGGCGCGGAGAGCGCGCACCTCCGGGGTCGCGATGGTCACGGACGGGATCGCGGGGCGGGGCACTGGTCGATCTTAACCGCGGAGCGCCGTCGCCGGAGCCTCAGCGATGCTGTGCCCGGACAAGCAAAAACCCCGCCGGAGCGGGGTTCTTGTGGACCTAAGGAGATTCGAACTCCTGACCTCCTCGATGCGAACGAGGCGCGCTACCAACTGCGCCATAGGCCCTGACAACTCCACGAGACTACCACGTCACGGGGAGCCCTCCGAACCGCGCGGGCCGGAGACCGGGTCCGACTAGCCGACCGCCCGGCGGCGACGCAGCACCTCGTCGAGGTCGCCCATGCCGGGCTCGGCGTCGTCGACGATGCCCATGCGGGAGAAGCGGCTGTCGGGCGCGGTGCGGGCGGCGGGAGCCACCGGCGCCACGGACGCGGCGGGTGCGTCAGCCTCCTCCTCGGCGGACAGGCGGGCGACCTCGGGCTCGAGGTGCGCGCGACGCAGGGTCTCCTCGGAGGCGGCGGCGGCGCGGCGCATCTCCTCGACGGGCGAGAGCGGGGTGCGGGGCGCGCTGCCGGCACCGGGACGCGGGCCGGGCGCCTGCGAGCGCGAGAGGTAGAGCGGCTTCGGCACGGGCACGGGGGTCCAGGACTCGCCCTCCTCGCGCTCCGCGACGGGCTCGGCGGGCTGCGCGGTCTGCTCGTGGAAGTCGGTGAAGCCCGTGCGCGGCATCGGGCGGGTCTCGGGCGCCTGGAGGCGACGCGCGGCGGCGATCTGCGACATGCGCTGCAGGATCGCGAGCGACGCGAACGTGGCGAGGGACGAGATCACGAGCAGGGTCCACGCGCCGGCGCCCGCGACCTGGGCGATCCCGGCGATCACGCCCACGAGGGCGAGCGCGAGGACCGCGGTGGCGGCGAGCCGGGTGCGGCGGAGGCGCGTGGCGGCGGAGGGCGACGTTGCGGACACGGGGGCCACTTTCGGTAGGGCGCGCTGGGCGGCGGCGTCTCGCGCACGCGCGGCGGCTTCGGCTTCTTCGGCGGCCCGGCGGAGGGCGCGCTGCTGCTCGACGACGCTGCGGGCACGGGTCTCGGCGCGCACCGCGTCGGGGACCTCGGCCGTCTCGGCCAGGATCCGCAGGGTCTGCTGGAGGCGCACGGCGTTGCGCTCGGTCGCCATGTACTGGCGCCGGTGCAGCCACGTGGGCAGGAGGTAGGCGAGCCAGAGCACCGCGGAGAGCGCGATGATGATGCCGCCGGATTGCATGTCCCGAGGCTAGGAGGTCGGGTGCCTGCGACGCGGGAAGCGCGCCGCGTGTCCACGGTCGGACCGGCGCATCCGCAGGTGAGCGGTCAGATCCGGCGCTGCACGGCGAGCGGCGCGGCGGCCGCCTCGACGTCCGCGTCGGGGACGCGCGCCCACTCGGGATCCACGCCGCCCTCCTTCCAGCGCGCGAGCACGCTGGTGGACAGCTCCTCCACCACGAGGCCGAAGCAGAAGTGGTCCCGCCAGTCGCCGTTGATGTGGATGTAGCGGCGGCGAAGACCCTCGTACCGGAAGCCGAGCTTCTGCACGACGCGGAGGCTGGGCGCGTTCTCCGGGCGGATGCAGATCTCCATCCGGTGCAGCCCGAGCGTCGTGAAGCAGTAGTCGGTGGCGAGCGCGACGGCCGTGGGCGTGACGTTCCGCCCCGCGAACTCCTGGCCGACCCAGTAGCCGATGGTCGCGCTCGACAGCGACCCGAACGCGATGGACGACACGTTGAGCTGGCCGGCGAACTCGTCGTCGTAGTCGATCACGAGCGGCACGCCGAGGCCGGCGCGGGCGTTGGCCTGCAGCGACCGGATGCTCGCGCGCGTGTCGAACGCCATCGGCGCGTAGGGGCTCGTCGCCTCCCACTTGCGGAGCCACGAGCGGTTGTCGAGCAGCGAGCGCTCGAGGGCCCGCGAGTCGCGGAGCCGGATGGGCCGGACGGAGATGCGCCCGTCCCGCATGGTGGGTACGGTCTGCGGCACGTCCATGAGCCTAGGCCCGACCGGACGAGGCGGTGCGACCCCGCCCCGCGCCGCGGACGGGGATCAGCGCTCGAGCGTCCTGACGAACTCGGGCAGCCACTCGCGCAGGCCCTCGCCGAGGTCCTCGTGGTCGACGCCGAGCTGGACGATGGCCTTCAGGTAGTCGAGCCGGTCGCCGGTGTCGTAGCGGCGGCCGCGGAAGACGACGCCGTAGACGCCGCCGGTCCACTCGGGCGCGGCGGCCATCTTCTCGAGCGCGTCGGTGAGCTGGATCTCGCCGCCCTTGCCGGGCTCGGTCTTGTGCAGCACGTCGAAGACCTCGGGGCGCAGCACGTAGCGGCCGATGATCGCGAGGTTGGAGGGCGCGGTGCCGGCGGCGGGCTTCTCGACCATGCCGGTGATGCGCACGACGTCGTCGTCGTCGGTCGCCTCGACCGTGGCGACGCCGTAGAGGTGCGTCTGCGAGGGATCCACCTCGAGCAGCGCGACGACGGAGCAGCCGCGCTGCAGCTGGACCTCGATCATGCGGGAGAGGAGCACGTCGCGCTTGTCGATGATGTCGTCGCCGAGGAGGACGGCGAACGGCTCGCGGCCCACGTGCATCTCGGCGCGGAGCACGGCGTGGCCGAGGCCCTTGGGGTCGCCCTGGCGGACGTAGTGCATGTCGGCGAGGTCGGTGGACTCGTTGACCTTGCGGAGCTTGGCGTCGTCGCCCTTGAGCTGGAGGGTGGCCTCGAGCTCGGCGTTGCGGTCGAAGTGGTTCTCGAGGGCGGTCTTGTTGCGGCCGGTGATCATGAGGACGTCGTGCAGTCCCGCGCCCACGGCCTCCTCCACCACGTACTGGATGGCCGGGCGGTCGACGACCGGCAGCATCTCCTTCGGCATCGCCTTCGTCGCGGGAAGGAATCGCGTTCCGAGTCCCGCGGCGGGGATGACGGCCTTCGTGATGTGGGTGACCATGCGATCGAGCGTAGCGGGCGAACATACCTAGACTCGAACCATGCCGAGCGAAGTCGGGAACGAGAAGAGGGCCCTGCGCGCCCAGCTGCGGGAGCGTCGTCGGCAGATGACCTCGACCGAGCGCGAGGAGTCCGCCCACGGGCTGACCAGCCGGCTGACGGAGCTCGTGGCCAACCACGACGCGAGCCGGGTGGCCTGCTACCTCTCCACGGTCGACGAGCCGACCACCCGCCCCTTCCTCCAGTGGCTGCACGCGAACGACAGGCAGGTGCTCCTCCCGGTGTCGCGCAACGACGGCCTGCTCGACTGGGTCGTCAGCGACGGCACCGAGACCGAGGGCCTGTTCGGGCTGCCGGAGCCGGTGGGCGAGCTGCTCGGGCCGATCGCGATCAACGACGTCGACCTCATCGTCGTGCCCGCCGCGGCGGTCGACCAGGGCGGGATGCGCATGGGCTGGGGCCGCGGCTACTTCGACAAGACCCTCGGATCGATGGAGGCCTGCCCCCCGGTCTACGCTGTGGTGTTCGACGCCGAGTTCGTCGACGAGCTCCCGCGGGAGAAGCACGACATGCCGGTCGACGGCATCGTGACCCCGACCCTCATCCACTCCTTCTAGGGACCCATGCCCACGTACTCCTACCGCTGCACGGTGTGCGGCAACGCCTTCGACATCGTCCAGGCGTTCACCGACGACTCCCTCACCGAGTGCCCCGTCTGCGGCGGCAAGCTCCGCAAGCTCTTCGCGGCGGTCGGCGTGAGCTTCACCGGAAGCGGCTTCTACCGCAACGACTCGCGCACCGAGGACGCGGCGAAGCGGTCGCGGTCGTCGTCCGGGTCGTCCTCGTCGGCGAAGTCGGGCGACCCGTCGTCCTCCTCGTCGTCCGACTCCGGGTCGTCGTCATCCGGATCGTCGGACTCCTCCGGGTCCTCCGGTTCCGGCACCGTCGGCCAGGGCTCCGGTACCGTGACCCCCAGCACCCCCTCCGGTCCCGCGTCCTCGGGCTCCGGCTCGTCCTCGCCGTCCACCTGATCGGGCGGCCCGTCCGACAGGAGCACCCGTGAAGGGCTTCAAGGAGTTCATCCTCCGCGGCAACGTCATCGACCTCGCGGTCGCGGTCGTCATCGGCGCGGCGTTCACCGCGATCGTGACGGCCATCGTCACCTCGGTCTTCAATCCGCTCATCGCGGCCTTGTTCAACGCGTCCACGCTGAACGACGCGTTCAAGGTCGACATCCCGACGGCGTCCGGCGAGACATCGACGCTGCTGTTCGGCGCCGTGCTCGCGGCGCTGATCAACTTCCTCATCGTCGCGGCCGTCGTGTACTTCGCGCTCGTGCTGCCGGTGAACCACCTCAAGAAGGCGGCGTTCGCGAAGCAGAAGGCCGAGGAGGAGGCGACGCCGAAGGACGTGCCGCCGACCGAGGCCGAGCTGCTCATCGAGATCCGCGACCTGCTCGCCGGGAAGGCGTCACCCGAGGGGGCGCACACGATCCCGTCGTCCAGCGGCCAGCACGTGGCCGAGCCGGGGAAGCCCGCCTAGGCCGCGACACGCGTCACCGCACGACCCGACCGCCTCCGGCGTCGACCCGTCAGCCCCAGTGGGGCGGGCGGTCGAGCCGGAGGCGGTCGTCGTTCGCGTCCGAGGCGGCGGGCGCGTCACCCCAGCCCTGCGGCGCGTCCTCGGCGGCGGGCACCGCGGGGACGCGCGCGGCCGCCTGCGGGGTGGGGTCGGATCCGGGGACGGGCGCCGTCGACGCTCGACGCGACCGGCGGGCCGGGCGGTGCTCCCCCGCGGGCGCGGCGTCGTGGGCGTCCGTCGCGTCGCTGCCGCCGTCCGCCGCGCCGCGTTCGGGCATCACTCGGCCCGGTGCGCGCCGGCCTGGACCTGCACGGGCGCGGTCACGGGGTGCGCGTCCGAGATCGCGCCGAGCGCGGTGGCGATGCGGCGGGCGACGGCGTCCGGATCCGCGAACAGCTCGAAGGAGTGCACGCGGAGGTAGTGCCAGCCGAGGCGCTTCAGCATCTCGGGGCGCAGGCGCAGCGACTCGCGGAGGCTCGTCTGGTTGACCACCGGATCCGTCTCGATCGCGATGGCCCGGCCGCCGTAGGACGCGACGAGGCCGAGCTTGTCACGGTGCCCGAGCGCGGGCGCGAGGCCGAGGCCCTCGAGGCGGCGGGCCAGGTCGACGAGCATGGCGTCGCCGTCGTCCGGGATCGGGTCCTCCTTGAAGCGGGCCTCCGCCTCCGAGAGGATCTGCGCGAGCGCGACGATGCCGTGCTTCATCCGGTCCTGGTCGATGTCCGAGGGCTGGAAGCAGGAGACGACCACCATCGAGCGGCGGGCGCGCGTCATCGCGACGGCGAGCAGGCGCTCCCCACCGGGCGCCGCGAGGGCGCCGAAGTTCGACAGCACGCGGCCGTGCGGGGTGCGGCCGTAGCCGACCGAGAAGATCACCCGGTCGCGGCTCTGCGCCACGCACTGCTCGAGCGTCGCGACCATGAACGGCTCGGCGCGGTCGCCGATGAAGAACTCGGTGACGTCGCTGCGCTTGGCCGCCGCGTGGAGCACGGCCTGCTGCACGCGCACGGCGTGCCGGGCGCTCGCGGTGATGACCATGAGGGACTCGCGCGGGCGGTGGCTCGCGTGGTCGAGGACCAGCTCCACCACGCGGATCACCTCGGCGTCGACGCTCTCGACCGCGCCGGTGTCCTCGTCGGGCATGCCGTGGCCGTCGGCGACGAAGTCGAGCGACAGGCTGCCGTGGCCGAGGAAGGTGCCCGCCCACGGGAGGGACTGGATGCGGCCGCCGTAGAAGCGCCGGTTGACGAGCTCGGCCAGGTCCTCGCCGCCCGCGCGGTAGCTGCGCGTGAGGGAGAGGGTGGGCAGCAGCTCGCCGAGGCGCGCGAGCGCGGAGTCCGCGTGGCGCTCCTCGAGCGTGGAGTCGTCGTCCGCGAGCTGCGGCGTCGAGCGCTCGGGCTGCGGCACGACCGCGATGGTGAACGGCGACGGCGTCTGCGTGACGGGATCCCCGAACACGACCGTCTGCTTGCCGCGCCGGATGCCGCCGAGCGCCTCCGCGAGCGTCATCGCGCCGGCATCCACGAGGAACACGGCGTCGAACGGCATCTCGTCGGTGATCGCGGGCACCTCGTACGGCGACGCCAGCCACACCGGCGCGATCGTGCGCGAGAGGTGGGGTGCGGAGTGGTGGAGGGCCGCGGCGTCGACGGGGGCGGATCCGCCGAGCAGCTGGCGCAGGTGGTGCGCCTCCTCGGGCCAGTCGACCACGCCGATCTTCCACGTCTCCGCGAGCTGCCAGGCGAGCAGGCCCGCGCTGGCGGTGGCGTGCGCCTCGTCCACGAGGCGGAAGTCGGACTCGAGCCGGTCGAGCACGCTCGTGTTCGCGTTGAGGAGCGCCTTGTCGCCCGCGAGCATCTGCTCGAGCACCGACTGCCACCACGCGAGCTCGAGCTCGGCGGCCACGGACTCCTGAGGCACGTGCCGGTCGGAGAGGTCGCGGAGCAGCGGATCCAGGTCGAGGCGGCGGAGCTCCGCCAGCAGGGAGGTGCGCTCCTGCAGGTTCTGGAGCACCTCGCTGTCCTCGGCGAGCTGGGCGACCTTCTCGCGCAGCTCGTCGACGGGGAGCTCGCCGAGCGGGGTGGGGCGGGTGAGCATGCTCAGCGGCTCGTCGAGCACCTTGAGGTCGGCCGCGACCTCCTGGTAGCGCACGTGCACGTCGGAGATGCCGCGCGGGACCTCGGGGGTGGAGCCGACCGCGACGTAGCGCTGCCACAGAATCCGCTGCTTCTGGATGGCCTTGAGGCTCTCGTGCATGTCGGAGATGTGGACGCCGGGGCGCACGTACTCGCGCGCGAGCTTGCGGAGGCGACGGCGTGTGATGCTCGTCATCTCGGGGGCGTCGCGACGGGATCCGGTGGCCGCGATGATCTCGCTGAGCGACCGGTCGAAGACCACGGGCTGGAACTTGTCGAGCGTCTCCCGCACGTCGAGGAGGAGGCGCAGGTACACGCCGAGCTCGTCGATCGACCTGTAGGCCCGCATGCGCGTCTGGCCGACGAGCTCATCGGCGCGCTCGAGGAGGCGCGGCAGGCCCTCGGCGGACAGCGACTTCGCGAGGTCGTGCGCGTGCGTCGCAGCGGCGCTCGTGGGGAAGTTCGCGCCGTACCAGGGAGAGTCGCCGGGTCCGTAGCGGAACTCGCCGAGGCTCGCGGCCTTGACGAGGGAGGCGGCGGCGCTCGCGCGGTCGTGCGCGATGGAGACGACGGCGTCGCGGGTGAGGCGCGCGGTGGTGGCCGGCGGATCCGGCAGGAGGGCGAGGCGGGACAGCTCGCCGAGCGCATCCAGCACGGAGACGCCGAGGTCCCTGTCGGGACGGCCGAGCGCGAAGCGGTAGTCGAGCAGCACGTGGCGCAGGCGCACGAGCGCGTCGTCGACCTCGGCGGTCTGCGCGGGAGCCGCCTTCTCGTTGCGGACGATGGACTGCACCACGTCGCGCTTCAGCGACTTCGGCGCGACGGCGAGGCCGGGCAGGCCGACGTCGGCGAGGCGCTGCCCGATGCCCTTGAGCGAGGACGCGCGCGGGCTCACGACCAGCACGCGCTTGTTCTGCGCGACGAGGCAGCCGATGGAGTTGACGATGGTCTGCGTGCCGCCGGTGCCCGGGAGCGTCGTCACCACGAGCGAGTTGCCCGCGTTGATCTGCGCGATCACGTACTCCTGCTCGGGATCCGCGTCGAGCAGCAGGGTGTCGGTGACGGGCGGGCGCTGGTCCTGCGGTATCGGATCAACGGGCGCGTACGCCTCGCCCACGCCCCACTTGGCCGTCGGGTTGCCGGCGATGGCGTCGATGACGAGGTGCTCGAGGTCCTCCGCGTCCTCGGCGAGCGCCCGGCCGACCTCGGCGAACGAGGAGACGACGAGGCGCGGCTGCACGGAGAACGCGGGCAGGTGCGATGTCAGGCCGCGGAGGCGGTCGATGACGGGCTGCGGCTTGAACGCGCCGTTTTGCACGGCGAGCGCGACGAAGGAGTCGGCGTCGAGCGTGATCTGGAACTGCTCCTCGAGCGCGCGCGCGAGCGCCGGGTTGAGGAACGGCTGGCCCTTGAGGCGCACCTCGTAGTCGCTGCCGTGGCGGCGGATCGCGAGCGGGCGCAGCAGCACCGGGGCACGGAACTGCTCGTCGGCGAAGCGCCACTCCGCGAGGCCGATGGCCAGGTGGATCGACTCGATGCCCCGGGCCGAGACCAGCTCGATGCCCTTCTGCGTGATGCGGTTCGCGGCCTTGCGGGCGCTGCGGAGGGCGAGGTCGTCGCGGATCAGGGACGACAGCAGCGTCGTCTTGCCCGTGATGAACTGCGCGAGGCCGCCCGGGTGCGTGGTGCTCAGCTCGATGCGCGAGCCCGGCGCGTCCACGAAGTGGAGGAGGGGCGAGGTGCCGCCGATGCCGGCCAGCTGCTCGCGCCACTCGCGCCAGCGGGGCTCGGCCACGTTGCCGCTCCCCAGGTGCACGTCGCCGACCCGGAGGTCGTGGGGGCTGGTGCTGTTGTGGGAAGCATTCACGTGGGGGTCCTCAAGAGGCTCGGCGGCGAACCCGGAGAGCAGGTCGTCGTCGTCGTCGGATCGTTCATTGGCACGCCACACCCGGCAACAGTACGACGCGTCGGGTGGGGAAACCGGCAGGCGGGGCGGCGCGGGGCCGGATCTGCGGGGGCGCGCCGATCCCGTCTCGGCCCGCGGCTCCGCGCGATCGGGCCTCGGCCGGCCGGGCTCCCCTCCGCTACCATGGGCCGGTCAGCCTCTGTAGCTCAATGGAAGAGCAGTTCCGTCCTAAGGAAAGGGTTGGGGGTTCGAGTCCCTCCAGGGGCACCCTCCGCTCCGCCGACCTCCGCCTACTGTCGCCGCTGTCGCCCGCGGCGCGCTCTCCCGGCAGCCCGGCGTTCGCCTAGGCGCCGACCGGCTCAC
Source organism: Clavibacter michiganensis (assembly GCF_002151125.1). Taxonomy (GTDB): domain Bacteria; phylum Actinomycetota; class Actinomycetes; order Actinomycetales; family Microbacteriaceae; genus Clavibacter; species Clavibacter michiganensis_C. The sequence goes on along the minus strand of NZ_MDJZ01000011.1, from coordinate 93,454 downwards.
CCGCGTGAACGCGGATGGCCTCCCTGATCGCGTCGGCGTGCGCGTAGATCTCGTCGAGCGATCCGATCGGGTGCCGCGTCTCGACCTTGTGCGCGTCGAAGAGCCCCAGGTACTTCTGCTTCTTGCCGTTGAAGTGGAGGCGGGCGATGGGCTTGCGGTTGTTGTCGTCGAGGAGGATCGCGAGGTAGGACTTCGCATCGCGGTGCACCACGCGCTGCGGCTTCACCTCGCTGCAGGCGATGGCCTTGACGATCTGATAGCCCTCGAGCTCCTCGAGCGTCGTCTCGATCTCGGTGTCACGGTCGAGGTCGGCCTCCACGATCTCCTCGCTGGTGATCGCGTCGGCGGACGGGGTGGTCGGCGCCGAGGGAAAGGCGGGCGCGCCGAGCGCAGTCTTCAGCCGGTCGTTGACCTGCTCGTTCAGGTACTGCTTCGACGCCTTGCCGACGAGCGTCGTGAACTGGTCGCGCACCTTCTCGGTGAACATGCCGTCGTAGACGCGGCGGGTGAGCAGCTTCACCCACTCCGGGGTCGGCTCACGGAACTCCGCCGCGATCGCGCGCTTCAGCGCGCCGACGTACTTGAGCTCCCCCGCCGCGCTGATGATCGAGTCGAGGTCGAACACGTCCTTGGTGAGCTTCATCAGCTCGGGCAGCAGGGTCTCGTCGATGTCCGCGAGATCCAGCACGAGGAACGGCTTCTCGTCCATGCGGTTCGGCGCGTCGAGGTCCGTGTAGAAGTGGTAGACCTCGCCGTTCGTGAGCACCGCGATGCGCGCGTTCGTCACGGCGAAGTAGCGGAAGAGCTGCGACGCGTGCTCGATCTTGAGCGGCTCCGTCGACTTCTTGCACTCGATGAGGATCTGCACCTCGCCGTCGCGCATGATCGCGTAGTCGATCTTCTCGCCCTTCTTGAGGCCGAGGTCCGCCGTGAACTCGGGGACCACCTCGAGCGGGTTGAAGACGTCGTATCCGAGGATCGTCGAGATGAACGGCATGATGAACGCGTTCTTCGTCGCCTCCTCCGTCTGGATGGCCTCGCGCTGGTTGCGGACCTTCAGGGCCAGGGCGGCCAGGCGTTCGGCGAATTCCATGTGGACTCCCTCGTCTCGGTGATCCCGACGATACGGATGCCCATGCGCGCTCATGGAGACGCGGGTGCCCCCATCTCGGGCCTGGGGCCGCCTGCTACCGTGACCGCATGGCCAGCCGAGACGTGCGCGAGGAGCTCGCGGCGTTCGTCGCGGAGCGCGATTGGGCGCAGTTCCACACGCCGGAGAACCTCGCGAAGAGCATCGTGATCGAGGCGGGCGAACTGCTCGAGTGCTACCAGTGGGATGCCGACGGCGACCCCGCCCAGGTGAAGGCCGAGCTGGCCGACGTCCTCACCTACTGCCTGCTCCTCGCCGACCGGTTGGACCTCGATCCCGATGAGATCGTGCGGGAGAAGCTGATCCTCACGCGGGCCAAGTACCCCGCCGACAAGGCCCGCGGACGCAGCACCCGGTATGACGCACTTTGACGTCCGTCGCGTCGCCCTATCCAGCGACGCGGTCACCCGGTGGGGAGCGGAGCATCCGCGCAACTCGAACTGGCCGGTGGTCTACGTACTCGACGGTCCACCCGCGGGGAAGCAGGCGAGGGCTCGCGCGCCAGACGACCTCTACGTGGGAGAGTCGCTGCGGGCTGCCGCACGCCTCGCCCAGCACCTCAAATCCGACGCACGCGGACATCTGGCGACCGCCCGGGTGATCGTCGGCGAGAACTTCAACAAGTCCGTGTGCCTGGACTTCGAGTCGAGGCTCATCAACCTCTTCTCCGGAGACGGCGTCTACACCATCCTGAATCGCAACATCGGGATCACGAACGCGGACTACTACGACCGCGTCACCTACACCGCGGAGTTCGAGCGGGTCTTCGAGGAGCTGCGAAGCGAGGGGCTCTTCCAGCGTTCCATCGCAGAGATCGAGAATGGCGACCTCTTCAAGCTGTCCCCGTTCAAGGCGCTCTCCCGCGACCAGGAGGTCGCCCTGGAGCAGGTGCTCGAGGGGCTGGTGTCCGACCGGCAGACGGGGGTCCAGAGCTCGACGGTGATCCAGGGCGAACCCGGCACCGGCAAGACCGTGCTGGGGATCTACCTGCTCAAGCTGATCGCCGACATCGGGCGGCTCCCGGTCGACGACGCGCTCGACAGCGACTCCGTGTTCGCTGACTTCTTCCTCGGCGAGAATCGCGAAGCGCTTCAGAGGATGCGCACGGGATTCGTCATCCCCCAGCAGTCCTTGCGGGAGAGCGTGAAGAAGGTGTTCACGCGGACGCCCGGCCTGCAGGGGGTGCAGGTGCTGACGCCCTTCCAGGTCGGCGAGAGCGCAGGCAGCTTCGACCTCCTCGTCGTCGACGAGGCGCATCGCCTGAACCGCCGGGCGAACCAGGCCTCCGGGCCGCTGAACCGCAAGTTCGAGGACATCACCGTCGCCCTCTTCGGGGAAGACGACAAGCGGAGGACGCAGCTGGACTGGATCCGCGCGAAGAGCACGCATCAGATCCTCATGATCGACCCCGCGCAGAGCGTACGACCCGCCGATCTCGACGCGGCCACCATCGACGGTGTCATCGCAGAGGCACGACGCCATCGCCGCTGGCAGCCGCTCATGTCGCAGATGCGCGTGAGGGCGGGGACGGACTACATCGGACACATCAGGCGCATCCTCGGTGCGACGCCGAGCTCGCATCAGGAGAGACCGCTGACCGCCGACGCTCTCGGCGATTACGAGTTCCGGATGTTCGACGATGCGGGCGACATGCACGCGGCCATCCGCGGCCGCGACCGGGAGCACGGGCTCGCGCGCATGGTGGCGGGGTACGCATGGGAGTGGGTGTCGAAGAAGGATCCCAGTGCGTTCGACATCCGGATCGGCGACTACCGCGCGAAGTGGAACAGCACGCAGCGCGACTGGATCGCGTCGACGAACGCGCTGGATGAGGTGGGCTCGATCCACACGGTGCAGGGGTACGACCTGAACTACGCGGGCGTGATCATCGGGCCGGATCTCCGGTACGACCTCGAGGGCGGCCGCCTGGTCATGGATCGGGACTCCTACTTCGACAAGAAGGGCCAGGAGAACAACCCGACGCTCGGCATCACCTTCTCCGACGACGACCTGCGGCTGCTCATCAGCAACATCTACGCCGTGCTCATGACGCGGGGCATCCGCGGGACCTTCGTCCACGTGGTCGATCCCGCGCTACGCGAGCACCTGCGGCCCCATATCCCCACGATGTAGGACGGATCGGTGGGGCTCACTCGCCCTCGGTGCCCGCCTCCCGGCGCTTCCGCTCGATCGCGTCGCGGTACTCCTGCATGCTCCGCTCCCCGGCACGGCGGCGGATCTCCTCCACGTCGGGGGCGAAGGTCTCGCGGGTCATCTCCTTCAGCTCGGCGTACTTCCCGTCGAACTCGTCCTGCGTCATGCCGGGCTCCCACGGGCGCAGCCAGGCGATCTCAACGGCCTCGACGGCCGCCCACGCCGCCCCCATCGCCGCGCCCACGGCGAGCGAGCCGCTCATGGGCCAGCCCAGTGCCACCACCCCGACCAGCGCGACCATCGGGGGCACGAGCGCGAAGTCCCACCCGCCCGGCGACGACAGCTTCCGACGCCGTGCGAAGGGATCCTCGACCAGGACCTCGATCAGCGCGCCGACGCCGACCGCCACGGCGACGAGCGCCACCAGGACACCGGCCCCCCGCGACGGGACGACGGGCAGGAGGGTCGCCAGCCATAGGAGCAGGAGCACCACCGGCGCCTTGACCAGCCCGAGGACGAGATGTCCCGACAGGGGCGCCCACAGGCCCGGCGGTTCCCAGGAGTCGGGGTTGCGTGGTCGGCCGTCTGTCATGCCGGTCACGATGCTCGCAGGCGCGGAGCCGATCCGCGCGCGCTCCCCCCAGCGCTCCGCCCCGCGCGCCCGACGGGGCACTCTGCACGCCGCGCCCACTCCGGGCGGATGCCTGCGCCTCGGCGACCCTTCGTGAGACCCGAGGAGCATCCATGGCTTCCACCGCACCCGACGACCACGCGCTCGCGCGGGTCCCGCAGGAGGCGCGCCACCCCTGGTTTCCGATCGCGACCCGGCGCGTCAGGCCGCCGGCACCGCCTCCGCCCCGTCGAGCGCACGGCTGGCCCGGTACTCCTCCGCCGCCGGGTGCAGGGCGAACTCGACGATCTCCACCGCGTGCGCCTTCAGGGCGTCGAGCACCTCGTCGGGCGTGACGTAGAAGAACTCGCGGCGGAGGTTGATCCGGTTCACCCGGTGCTCCGCGAAGGTCCGGTGCAGCATCGCCTCCACGCCCACGGCGTCGTCCGCGAAGAACAGCGCGTGCACGTCGAAGCGGAACGGCACGGACGCGTCGCCGAGCTCGACCACCCGGTCCATGGGCTCGAGCCGTCGGGTCATGCCGATCTTCACCATCCGCTCGCCGAAGGCGCCGACGTTGGAGATCACGTAGACGTAGCCGGCGCGCACGTTCGCCGCGCGGTAGTCCACCTCGACGAGCGCGCGGTCGACGTCCTCGATCCTGTCCCGCATGCGCGCCGCGCCCTCGACGTCGCCCTTGCTCTCGAGCGCCGCCAGGGTCGCGGCGTAGTGGGCGCGCTCCTTGTCGAGGCGGTCGTGCTCGGCCTGCAGCTCGGCGGACGCCTTCGCCTGCTCGCGGAGCTCCGCCCGGCGCTCCCGCTCCATCTCCTTCTCCGCCTGCAGCACGCGGAGGTGCGTGCTCGCGAGCTGCAGCTCCTCGAGCCGCAGCTCGTGGTACCCGTCCTCGATGCGGAGGTCGATCATCGTGCCGCTCCGGGCGATCTGCTCGGCCGCCCGGGTGAGCCGCGTCTGCGCGACGTGGAGGTTGCCCGCCTTCGTCGCCTTCAGCGCGTTCTCCGCCTCGGCGTTGTAGGCGCGCAGCAGCACCTTCGACATGTCGCTCACGAAGCGCCGCCCCTGGGCCTCGGATCCGTTGAACGTGAACCCGGACGTGGCGGTCACCGCCTGCTTGTCCCGGACCCGGTTCTTGATCGTGTACCTCAGCGCCTCGAGCCGCGACGCGAGCTCGGCCGAGGACTCCGCGGGGTGCTCGTAGTCGAACAGGCCGACGCTCTGGAGGTCGGCCTTCGTGGTCACCTCGACGAGCTCGGCGCGAGCGGCCGTCAGCTCGGCGTCGACGGCGCGGCGGGCCTCGATCCGCTCGTGCACGGCCTGGTCCACCGCCTGGAGCTCCGCCTCGGCCCGGCGCCGCGCCGCGTGGGCCTCCGCCTCCGCCTGCGAGCGCACCGCCGCCGCCTCCGCGTCCGCCTGGGAGCGCACCGCCGCCGCCTCCGCCAGCATCCGATCGCGCTCCTCGCGCGCCGCCGCGACCAGCGCGGCCGCCGCCTCGGCCCCGGTCCGTCGGGCCCCCTCGGCATCCGCCTCCGCCTGCGCCCGGTAGTCGTCCGCCTCGGCGAACTCGCGCATGCCGTGCCGCCGGATCAGCTCCTCGAGCTGGGCGATGTGCGCCTCCGCGTACGCGACGCGCTCCCGCGCCTCGCGCTTCGAGAGGCGGTCGACCGGCGTCGCCTCGGCCGGGATGGACCCCGGATCCGGCTCCGGTGACTGAGGCGCGACCTCGGGCCTCGGCTGCACGTGCTCGGTCCATGCGGCGCCGTCCCACCAGCGGACGTAACGGGGATCCTGGTCGTCGTACCAGCCGGCGGCAGCGCTCATCCCCTCAGGCTAGGCAGCCGCCGCAGCCCCGAGGAGCCCCCGTTCGAGGCGACGCCGGCGCCCCCTGTGGACGCTCGCCCGCCCCGCCGCGCGGCCGCGCCTACCGTCGGTCCCACTGCTCTCCCGCCGCACGCGCGGCCAGGCGCGCCCCGGACCGACGCAGGTGCGCCCCGACGGATCCACCCCGACACGCACGAGAGGCACGCGCCCATGACCGACACCACCCGCACGATCCCCTGGGACGGCACGCTCGACGAGCGCGCGGCCCGGGCCCTCGAGGCCCCCGGAGGCCTCGTCGTCGCCGCCACGAAGGTCGGCTACATCCTCATGACGACGGACGGCACCGGCCTCGAGCGCAAGTTCGACGCCAAGCAGCGCAACCGCGACAAGCCGGGCGTGGTGCTCTGCACGAGCATCGAGCAGCTGGAGGAGCTCGCGGTGCTGAATGACGAGATCCTCGCCTTCTACCAGGAGCACTGGGACGCCGACGTGCTGCTCGGCTGCATCCTCCCGTGGCGCGAGGACGCGAAGCACCTCATCCCCGACGAGGTCGCCGGGGAGCTCGCCATGGACCGACGCGGGACGAGCTGCTTCGTGATCCGCTTCGGCCGCCCCGCGGAGCAGCTCGCCGAGCGCCTGTGGGAGAGCCGCCGCCTGTCGTTCGCGAGCTCGGCGAACCCGTCCGGCAAGGGCAACCGCGGCCGCGTCGAGGGCATCGGCGAGCGCATCGAGCAGCAGGCCGACCTGATCGTCGCGGCCGACGACTACGTCGCCTCCATCCAGCCGGGCCTCGACGAGACGAGCCGCCACGAGCAGGGCGTGATGGTCTCCATGGTCGACGCGTCCGGCGCGCTCATCCCCGAGCAGCACGGCGAGCGCTCGGTCACCCCGAACCCGACGCTCATCCGCCGCGGCCTCGCGGTCGACGTCATCATGTCGGCGCTCGCCCGCTCGTTCCCGTCGTGGGACTACCGCCACGGCGAGTACTACTGATCCCGTCCGGATCGACGCAGGACAGGGCCCGCGGAGCACGTCTCCGCGGGCCCTTCCGAGTCCGTGCGGCCGAATTCGTGGTCCGCCCCGCGTAATTCCTTATGTGAGGAGATAGCAGGACATCGCTCCGCGATATGCGTGCCGCGCACCGCGGACGCGCTCGGGAATGGCGGACGACAGCACCCCCGGACGGGGCGGAATGCGCCCGGAGAGGACGCGGAGACGATTCGCGAGGCCGCCCTCCCGGGGATTCTCGGGGAATTCCGACGCCGATTCACGCGTGATGTCGGATTTCGCGGGCCGGACGGGTATCGTGGCTCTCGCCGCATCATCTGATGCACCATCTGCAATGAGAGGAAGAGACGTGGCTCGCAAGGTTGTCACCACACTCGTCGACGACATCGACGGCGTCGTCATCGAAGAGGGAAAGGGCGAGACCGTCCCGTTCGCGCTCGACGGCGTGAACTACGAGATCGATCTGAGCGACGCCAACGCCGCCAAGCTCCGCGAGGCGCTGGACACCTACGTCGACCGCGCACGCCGCGTCGGCCGCGCCTCCACCGGTCGCTCGTCGGGTACGCGCCGCTCCTCCTCCAGCGCGCCCAAGGAGGACCTGAGTGCCGCTCGCGAGTGGCTGCGTGAGCACGGCCACAAGGTCTCCGAGCGTGGCCGCATCTCCGCCGACCTGCTCGAGGAGTACCGCGCCAACAAGTAGGCGACACGATGCGCGCATCGCGCGCAGCACTTGCGAAGAGGGCCGATCCGCCGCAGGATCGGCCCTCTTCGTCGTCCGGCGGGTCCGCCGTAATGAATTCAGCAGCCCCGGAATATCGGCGTCGGGAGGGCGCGCCGCGCCGCGTGTCACGCGCACGTCACGCGCACGTCGCGACCCGGTCGCGAGGCCGAGAGCACGCTTGCCGCGAACAAGGAGCATCGTGCCGAAACACCTCGCATCACCCGGGACCGCAATTCCCGCTCGCCGTCCCCGCCGCCCCCTCCGCGGGCGCTTCCTCGCATCGGCGGGTGCCGCGCTCATCGCGCTGGTGGCCGTCGTCGGCATGACCGGGCAGACGCAGTCCGCATCCGCCGCCGTCTCCCTCGAGACCGCATCGCAGTGCAACTCCGTGCCCACCGGCGCGGGCGTGGAGGTGCGATGCGACGTCACCGTCGTCAACGACATCGACCTCGCCACGCAGGTCGGCTCCTCCACCGTCACCACCACCGTGTGCCAGGGCGCCGCGGGTGCGCCGCTCTGCACCACCGACGTGTCCCAGCGCGACGGGATCATCGTCAACGCCGTCGAGCAGTGCAACGGCGTCGCCGCGGGTGGCAGCAACGTCATCTGCACCGTGGACATCACGAACAACATCGTCGGCGAGAGCACGAACACGGCCGCCACCGTGAACCAGTGCGTCGGCTCCGGCGAGGGCGGCGGCACGACAGCGTGCAACCCGGTCTCGAGCACCACGAATGCAGACGTCACCCAGTGCAACGGCTCGGGCAACGGCGGTGGCAGCACCGTCACGTGCACCGTCACCACGTCCTCCACCACCTCCTCCGCGCTCCAGGTGCCGGTGAACCAGTGCAACGGCTCTGCGGCCGCCGGCAGCATCGTGCAGTGCACCACCGCGATCCGGAACTTCGTGTCGCCCGCCGTCGAGCCGACGGAGGAGCCCACCGTCGCCCCGACCGACGAGCCCACGGCCGCCCCCACGGAGGAGCCCACCGTCGTGCCCACCGACGAGCCCACGGTCGCCCCGACCGTGACGCCCACGGATGAGCCCACGGTCGCCCCGACCGTGACGCCCACGGATGAGCCCACGATCGCCCCGACCGTCGAGCCCACCGTGGCCCCGACCGTCGAGCCCACCACGCCGGCACCTACCCCTACGGCCACGACGCCGGTCCCGACGCCCACCGCGCCCACCCCGACGGCGACCGTCCCCGTCCCGACGCCGACCGCGCCGACCCCGACGCCCACCGCGCCGATCCCCACGCCGACGGCGCCGACGCCCACTCCGACGGCTCCGACGCCGACCCCCACGGCCCCGACGCCGACGGCCACCGTGCCGATCCCGACGCCGACCGTCCCGACCCCCACGGCCACCGCCCCCACCCCGACGGCCACGGTCCCCGCGCCCACTCCGTCGGTCGGCACGCCGACCCCGACCGCGGGCACGCCGACCCCGACCGCGGGCACGCCGACGCCGACCGCCGGGACTCCCACCCCGACGAGCACCACCGCCGCCCCGTTCGTCCCCGGGGGCACGACGCCCGGCGGTTCGCTGCCGGTGACGGGATACGACCCCACGCCCATGATCGGCTGGGGCCTGGCGGCCCTCGTCCTGGGTGCGCTCGGGCTGGGATCCACCGCACGACGCAGGTCCGCGCAGCGGTAGCCGCCCCGCGGATCCCGTGACGGATCGCCCGACGACACGTCGTCGGGCGATCCGTCGTGCGTAGCCCCAAAAGCACATCCATGATGGGTTTTCTCCTCCCAGCGGATACGGTGGCCGCGACGGAGGTGCCGGATGCAGGAGCGGATTCGCGGCGGATCGCTCCGCTCGACGCGCCGTCCGCCCGCCCGCGGAGCACCGAGATGATCCGCGTCGACGTCCTCGGCGGCTTCCGCGTCGCGGGCCTCGGCACCGACTCCGCCTCGGATTCGCCCGGGCCCGATCCCACCGGCGCCACCCTCTCCGACGGCACCCGGCGGCTCATCGCCGCCCTCGCGATCCGCGCTCGCCCCGCCGACCGCGGCACCCTCGCCAGCCAGCTGTGGCCCGACGCGCTCGACGGCCGCGCCGCGTCGAGCCTCCGCTCCGCCATCGCCCGGCTCGGCGACGGCGGCCGGGAGATCGTCGACTCGGCGCCGGGCGGCCTCGTGCTGCACGACGCCGTCGCCGTGGACCTGCGGACGGCCCGCGCCACGGCCGCCCGCCTGCTCGAGCACCGAGCGGACCAGCCGGACGACGCCGACGTCTCGCCGGCCGCGGTCGCCCTCTTCAGCGCCAACCTCCTGCCCGACTGGTTCGACGCCTGGCTGGAGCCCGCGGCCGAGGAGTGGCGGCATCTGCGCGTCAACGCGCTCGAGGCCCAGTCCCAGGCGCTCCTCGGCCGCTCGCGGCTGCACGAGGCGGCGTCGGCGGCACGGCGGGCGATCGACGTGGATCCCCTCCGCGAGACCGCGCAGCGCTGCCTCATCGCCGTGCACGTCGCGGCCGGCAACCAGTCCGACGCCCTGCGCGCCTACGAGATCTACCGCGCCCGCCTCGACCGCGAGGTGGGCCTCGAGCCGACGGCGATGCTGACCGGCCTCGTGTCCGGGCTCCGACCCCGCGCCGCCGCCCGGCGCGGGAGCTGACCGCCGCCGCGGACGCCCGTCGGTCAGCCGGCCCGGCGCCGGATCAGGCGCTCGCGGTCACGCGTCCGCGCCGACGCCGGCCAGCCGCTCCCACAGGAACGCGTGGATGAGCGACTGCAGCCGCGCCGTCGCGGGGTTGTCCGCGGATCCCCCGTGGCCGCCCGCCGTGTTCTCGAAGTACCAGGCGTCCTCGACCCCGGTCTCATGCAGCAGCGCGACCATCTTCCGCGCCTGCACCGGCCCGACCCGGTCGTCGCTCGTCGCCGCGTAGACGAGCGTGGGCGGGTACGCGATCCCGGCGCGGACGTTGTGGTACGGCGAGAAGGTGCGGATGAAGTCCCAGTCCGACGGCACGTCCGGGTCCCCGTACTCGGCGATCCACGACGCACCCGCGGACAGCCGCGTGTACCGCCGCATGTCGAGCAGCGGGACCCCGCAGATCACGGCGCCGAACAGCTCCGGGTAGGTCGTGAGCATGTTGCCGACGAGCAGGCCGCCGTTGCTCCGACCCTCGCAGCCGAGGCGCGCGGGCACGGTGACGCCGCGCGTCACGAGGTCGCGCGCGACGGCCGCGAAGTCCTCGTAGGCGCGGTGGCGGTCCTGGCGCAGCGCCGCGCGGTGCCACGCGGGCCCGTACTCGCCGCCGCCGCGGATGTTGGCCAGCACGAAGACGCCACCCCGCGCGAGCCAGCCGCGGCCGATGACGCCGCTGTACGACGGCAGGCGGCTGTTCTCGAAGCCGCCGTAGCCGGAGAGCAGCGTGGGGGCGGATCCGTCGAGCGGCAGACCCTTCGCCCCCACCTGGAAGTACGGCACGCGCGTCCCGTCATCCGACACGGCGAAGTGCTGCTGGACCTCGAGACCGTCGGCGTCGAACGAGGCCGGCTGCTCCTTGACGGGCCGCGGGGCGCCCTCGCCCACGACGCCGTGCAGCAGCGTCGGCGGCGTCAGGAACCCGGTGACCGCGAGCCAGTACTCGTCGGTCTCGCGGTCGGTCGCGACGACCGAGACGGACGCGAGCGGCGTCCCGACCCGCACGTCCTCCTCGCGCCAGCCTCCCGAGCCGTCGGCGGTGGGCGGCGTCAGGACGCGGATCCGGCTGGCCACGTCCTCCAGGAGCGTCACGACGAGGTGATGCGCGGTCCAGGCCCAGTCCTCGAGGCTCCGCGACGAGGTCGGCGCGAACAGCACGGCCAGCTCACGGGATCCGGCGAGGAAGTCGTCGAGGCGCGCCGCCAGCAGCGAGCCGCCCGCGTGCACGACGCCGCCGATCTCCGTATCGGTGCGCGGCCGCAGCACGAGCCACTCGCGGTGCAGGTCGACGTCCACGTCCTCGGGGACGTCGATCGGCACGGTCCCCGCGTCCGTCAGCAGGAGCGTGCGCGAAGTGAAGAAGTCGGGCACCTCGCGCACGACGTCGCGCTCGAAGCCGGGCGTGGGGTCGTGCGTCACGTGGACGAGCATGTCGGTGGCGTCCACCGCGTGCACCTCCGGGGCCTCGGCGAGCGCCTGCCCGCGGCTCCAGCGGCGCGCCGTCCGGGCGTAGGAGCTCTCCGTGAGGCTGCCGGGCCCGAAGTCGCTGCCGACGAAGACGGTGTCCCGGTCGATCCACGACACCATCGTCTTCGCGACCGGCACCTCGAAGCCGCCCTCGACGAAGAGCCCGGTGGCGAGGTCCAGCTCCCGGACGGCGACCGCGTCCCCGCCGTCGGGCGACAGCGACACGAGCGCCCGGTCGCGCGTCGGGAACAGAAGCTGCGCCCGCGAGAACTGCCACGGGATCCCCTCGGCCTCGGCCAGCGCGTCCAGGTCGAGCAGCACCTCCCACTCGGGCGCGGGTGCCTCGTACTCGTCGAGCGTGGTGCGCCGCCAGAGGCCCTGCACGTGCTCGGCATCGCGCCAGAGGTTGTAGAGGTGCTCGCCGTGCCGGGCCACGTACGGGATCCGCTCGTCCGACTCCAGCACCTCGAGCAGCTCGCCCGTCAGGCCGGCGCGGGACTCCTCGGGCGATCGGCCGAGCGTCCGCTCGTTCTCCGCGCGCACCCACGCGAGGGCCCGGTCGCCGTGGATCTCCTCCAGCCAGAGGAACGGGTCGTCGGGGGTCGGGGATTCGCGAGCGTCGGCGGTCATCCCCTCAGCCTACGGAGGCGCGAGGGCGGCGTGATCAGGCCGCAGGAGCCAGGAACTCGTCCCACCCGGGCGCCGGCCGCTCCATGCCGCTGACGACCCAGCCGCTCCCCTGCGGCGGGCGGGGAGGCGTGCGGAGCGTCCAGCCCATCTCCTCGGGCGTGCGATCGCTCTTGCGGTTGTTGCACGACAGGCAGCAGGCCACCAGGTTCTCCCACGTGTCCTTGCCGCCTCGGGAGCGCGGCAGCACGTGGTCGATGGTCGTGGCGTTGCGGGCGCAGTACGCGCACCGTCCGCCGTCGCGCCGCAGCACCCCGCGGCGCGACACGGGCACGCGACGCGCGTGCGGGATCCGCACGTACCGCGTGAGCAGGATCACGGAGGGGCGCCCCCATGCACCGCCGTTGCCGAGGATCGGGTGCTCCTCGTCCTGGGCGAGCATGGTGGCCTTGCCGCTCAGCACGAGCACCAGGGCCCGCTTGAACGACACGACGGCGAGCGGCTCGAAGCCCGCGTTGAGTACCAGTGTGCGCACGACATCCCTCTCAGACCGGCCTGGACGGCTTCCAGGAATCCGAATGAGGCGCCCCGCCCCCGGGAACACGCGAAGGCACCGCCGAGTGCTCGGCGATGCCTTCTAGGAGAGCGGGTGACCGCTCGGGTGGACCAGGTGGATGCCCACCCGGGGATGGTGCCGATGTCCGTGGCGCACGTGCGCATCCATGGTGCGGATGTCAGGTGCGGTGGTCATCGGGGCTCCCGGGCGGGTCGAGGGACGTCTCACCGGACAGGGTAACCCGCCGACCCTCGTTTGTCTCGGGGAACGCAGGAGGCCGGCGGCGCATCCCACAGGATGCGTGCCGCCGGCCTCCCGGGGTGTCGTCGCGTGCCGGTCGTCAGCCGAGGAGGCGGACGAAGTGCACGTTGGTGCTCCAGATCGGGCGCTCCTTGACGTGGTCGCCGGGCTTCGGCGCGTCGATGAAGATGCCGTTTCCGGTGTAGATGCCGTCGTGGCTGAAGTCGTTCCACACCACGATGTCGCCGGGGCGGGCGTCCTCGCGGGAGACGACGGTGCCGGCGTTGTGCTGCGCGCGCACGGAGTGCGGCAGGTTCAGGCCGAACTGGGCGAAGACGTACTTGACGAGTCCCGAGCAGTCGAAGCCGGCCGGCGATCCGCCGCCGAAGACGTAGGGCACGCCGAGGTACTGGCGGGCCACGGCCGCGACGCCGCTGGCCGAGGTGCCCTGGTAGATCGGGTTCTGCGCGAGCTGTGTGGCGGACGCGCCCGTGTAGCTGACGGCCGTCGACGCGAGCTGCGTGCGACGCTGCTCGGCGAGGGCGGCGCGCTCGGCCTCGGCCCGCTGGGCGTTGAGGTCGGCGACGGAGGTGGCGGTGAAGCCCTCCTCCTCGACCGGCGCGGACGACGCGTTGTCGGCCGTGACGACCTGCGCGTTGGCGGCCGAGTAGTCCTGCAGCGAGGCGCCCTCCGCCGTGGAGGTGTGCTCGAGGGAGGATCCCGCCGCGTAGGCCGGGATGGCCATGACGCCGACGAGGCCGGTGACGAAGGTCATGACGACCGCGTTGGCGGCCTTCGTGCGGCGCGAGCGGCCGACGGGGGCCGGGCTCAGGCGCGGCGCGGGGGTCGCCAGGGTGCGGGTCGCGGAGTCGCGACGCGGACGGACGGCCTTGGCCTCCTCCGCGGCGCGGAGCTCGCGGCGAGTGGGCAGGCGATCCATCCCGGGTGCGGGCGGTCGAGTCGGGTCGGACGGGTTCCCGACGGAACCGCTGATGTCACCATGGGCCAAGTTGTCAACCTCCTGCGTCTCGACGCCGGACATGCTGGCGCCCCGTCCCTCCAAGGTCGTCGAGGGGTACTCGTGCAGGGGACGGGTGTCGAGACGCCCTGCACCGGGCCCGGAACCTCTGTGGTGGTCGGTCGGGCCTGTTCGAGAGTAAGGGACCGGCACCCGTTTGTCATCCTGAGGGACCATATTTCTAACGAATCCATAACGGAGGACGTCATCCTCGCGACGGATGCGGGACAGAACCCCCGGTGAGGGCGGCGCGCCCCTCCCGTGTGCCCAGTCCGGGGGTGGTCCTGGGGATCCGCCGACCGCCGGGGCCGGGGCGGGTCGGGATCAGCGCTCGATGAAGATGTGGCCGGCGACCTCGAGCGGGAGCTCGAGACCCGGGCCCGCGCCCTCCACGCGCACCAGGACGTACGCGCCCTCACGGGAGAAGGACCCGGTCGCGCCCGGCAGCACGCCGGCCTGCTTGAGCTGGGAGAGGAGCTCCGGGTCGAACTGCACGGGCTCGCCCAGCCGGCGGATCACGCCGCGCGCGGGGGCGTCCTCCGTCGTGCCGAGCGAGGCCTCGACGATGCTGACGACGCCGGCCATGAAGGCGACGGCGGGCGAGTCGCCCAGCTCGTCGAGCCCGGGGATCGGGTTGCCGTACGGCGACTCCGTGGGGTGGCCGAGGAGGTCGAGGATCTTGCGCTCCACCTGCTCGCTCATGACGTGCTCCCAGCGGCAGGCCTCGTCGTGGACGAACTCCCACTCGAGGCCGATGACGTCGCTGAGGAGGCGCTCGGCGAGACGGTGCTTGCGCATAACGTGCACGGCCTTGCTGCGCCCCTCGGGCGTGAGCTCCAGGTGGCGGTCGCCGCTGACGATCACGAGGCCGTCGCGCTCCATGCGCGCCACCGTCTGCGAGACGGTGGGACCCGAGTGCCCGAGGCGCTCCGAGATGCGCGCACGCAGGGGCACGATGGCCTCCTCCTCGAGGTCGAGGATGGTGCGGAGGTACATCTCCGTCGTGTCCACGAGATCAGTCATCGGGCCTCCCTTGCGCCAGGGACCAGCCTACTTCCCCGGGTGCCGGATGACCGGCGCGGGGGCGCGGGGCGGCCCGGGTCGGCCGAGGACGTTCCCCTACCATTGCCGCATGCCGACGACGAAGATCCCCACCGAACTGCTGCCCCTCGACGGACGATTCGGCTGCGGGCCGTCAAAGGTCCGGCAGGCGCAGCTCGACCACCTCGCGCTCGCGGGCGCGCAGATCCTCGGCACGTCCCACCGCCAGGCGCCCGTGAAGGACATGGTCGGGCGCGTCCGCGACGGGCTCTCCCGGCTCTTCCGTCTGCCCGACGGCTACGAGGTCGTGCTGGGCAACGGCGGATCCACCGCGTTCTGGGACGCGGCGGCCTTCTCCCTCATCGAGCGCCGCAGCCAGAACCTCGTGTTCGGCGAGTTCGGCGGCAAGTTCGCGAAGGCCGCCGCGGCGCCCTTCCTCGAGGCGCCCGACGTGATCCGCGCCGAGCCGGGCAGCCGCGCCTCCGCGAACCCGCTCGAGGGCGTCGACGTGTACGCGTGGCCGCACAACGAGACCTCGACGGGCGTCATGGCGCCGGTCACGCGCGTGCACGGCGACGAGGGCGCGCTCACGGTGGTCGACGCGACGAGCGCGGCCGGCGGCATCGACTTCGACGCGGCCCAGGCCGACGTCTACTACTTCGCCCCGCAGAAGAACCTCGCGAGCGACGGCGGCATCTGGCTCGCGCTGTTCTCCCCCGCCGCCCTCGAGCGCGTCGAGCGCATCGCGGCGTCCGGCAGGTGGATCCCCGAGTTCCTGAGCCTCAAGAACGCCGTCGACAACTCGCGGCTGAACCAGACGCTGAACACCCCCGCGCTCGCGACGCTCCTCATGCTCGAGGACCAGATCGACTGGATCGAGCGCGCGGGCGGGCTCGCCTGGGCCGACGCCCGCACGCGCGAGTCGTCCTCCGTGCTCTACGAGTGGGCGGAGCGCGTGGAGTACGCGCGCCCGTTCGTCGCGGATCCGGCGCACCGCTCGCAGGTCGTCGTGACGATGGACCTCGACGACTCCATCGACGCGGCCTCCGTGGCGAGAACGCTGCGCGCCAACGGCGTGGTCGACACGGAGCCCTACCGGAAGCTCGGGCGCAACCAGCTGCGCGTCGCCACCTTCACGGCCATCGAGCCGGACGACGTGCGGGCGCTCGTGCGCTGCATCGAGTTCGTGGTGGAGCAGGGCGCGGGCTGATCCGGCCCCCATCCGAGACGACGACGGCGGCGGTCCCCTCGGGGGCCGCCGCCGTCGTCACGCGAGGGGCGGGTCAGCGATCGGCGCCGTCGAAGCTCGTGTCGTCGTCGTCGTCGTCGTCGTCTTCGTCGTCATCGTCGTCCGCCGTGTCCGCCTCGAAGTCCACGCCGTCGAGGACGTCGTCGGCGTCCTCGGCATCACCTGCGTCCTCCTCCGAGTCCTCGTCCTCGTCGTCGTCGTCGTCCTCGTCGTCGTCCTCGTCGGACTCCGCCGCGAGCCGCTCGGCCTCCTGGTCGGCCTCGATGCCGGCCAGGCGGTCGGACCACGGCAGCCACTCGGGCGAGAGCAGCGCGCCCTCGCCGGGCATCAGCTCGGCCTCCAGCACGGTGGGCGCGGCGTCGTCGACCCGGGCGAGCGTCACGTTCCAGAACCAGCCCGGGTAGCCGGGCATGGTGGTCGCGAAGAGGAGCGACAGCACGCGGTCGCCCTCGACGATCGACCCGGCCGGCTCGCCGACGGTCGAGGCCGGCGTGATCTCGAGCAGCGCGGCGCGCGCGAGGTCGACCGCCGCGAGGAGCTCGGCGTCGGGGACGGCCGGCTCGCTCGCCGGCGGGGTCTCCGCCGCGCCCTCGGCGGCCACCGCGGTCGCGTCCGGCCCCGTCGCGTCGACGGGCGCCACGTCCGCATCCGGCGTCGCGTCAGCGGTCACGGTCTCGTCGTCCCGGCGCTCAGGCATCGAGCTCCTCCGCGACGCGGCGCAGGAGCGCCGCGATCTTCCGGCCGTGGGCCTCGTCGGGATAGCGGCCGCGCTTGAGGCCGGTGCCGATCCCGTCGAGCACCTTCACGAGGTCCTCGACGATGACGGCCATGTCGTCGGCGGGCTTGCGGGACATGCGGGCGAGCGAGGGCGGGGCGTCGAGGATCCGCACGGAGAGGGCCTGCGCGCCGCGCTTGCCGTCCGCGATGCCGAACTCGAGGCGGGTGCCGGCCTTCACGCCGGCGACGCCCGAGGGCAGGGCCGACACGTGCAGGAAGACCTCCTGGCCGTCGTCCGAGCTGATGAACCCGAACCCCTTGTCCTCGTCGTAGAACTTCACCTTGCCGGTGGGCATGCGATCCTCTTCCCTCGCCCCGGAGGGGCTCGATGTGCTGGTGGGCGGTCCAGTCTATTCGCCGGGGCCCGCGCGACCCGGTGCCGACGACGCGCGACCGGCGGCCCTGCCCGCATGCCACACGCCCGGGCGCGTGCCACGGCGTAGTCTGAGCGGATGGCATCCGAGACCGCACCGAGCGAGGGACGGGCCGAGCGCATCCTCGCGTACATGCTGGCCGGCATCCTCCTGATCGCCGTGCTGAGCATCCTCGCGATCCTGATGGCGCCGCTCATCGCCGTCGACGCCTCGCAGTACAGCACCCCCGTGTGGCAGGTCATCCTGCTGCTCCCGGCCGTGGGGATCCCCATCGCCGCGCTCCTCTTCATCGCGATCCTCATCATCAGCGTCCGTCGCCGTCGTCGCATGGACGGCACGTCCCGCTAGCGGGACGACCATGACCGACGCCCTCGCGCTCGCGGCCCGCCTCCGCGCGCTCGACGACGCATCGCTCGCCGCCCTGGTCCGCGACCGGGGCATCGACGCCGTGCGCGTCGCCGACCTCTTCGACCTCGCGGACGCGCTGCTGGCCCCCGACGCCGTGGCCCGGGCCCTCGAGCAGCTCGACCGCACCGCGCTGGCGGTGCTCGCGGTCGCCGCCGAGGCGGGGGCGACCTCCCGGCGCATCCCCCTGGACGACCTGCGCGCCGCGCTCTCCCTCCGCTCCGGCGAGGAGCCGCTCGACCCCGGGGAGCTGGCGGACGCCGCCGGCCGGGCGGCTGACACGCTCCTCGCCGTGGTCGACGAGGCGGGGCTCTCGACGCATCCGGAGGTCGCCGCAGCCCTCGCGGCGTGGCCCGACGCCGGACTCCCCGACACGGACGAGCTGGCGCGCCTCGCCCCTCCCGCCCCGCTCGCCGCCGTCCCCCGCGTCGATCCCGCCGAGGTCGACCGACGAGCGGGCGAGAGCGCCTTCCGATCGGTCGTCGCCGTGTCCTCGCTCGTCGACGAGCTGATCCGGGAACCGGCGCGCGAGCTGAGCCGCGGCGGCATGTCCCTGCCCGACGCCCGTCGCCTGGCGGGGGCGCTCGGCGCGGACGTGGACGACGTCCCGATCGTCCTCTCCCTCGCGGAGCGCGCCGGGCTCGTGACCCGGTCCGGCCGCACCTGGTCGGCCGCGACGGCCTCCGCCGCCTGGTCCGGGCTGCCGACCGCCGAGCGCTGGGAGAGCCTCGCCGCGGCCTGGCTGGATGCGCTGGCTCCCGCGACCCGGGGCATCCTCGCCGAGCGCGCCGACGCGTCGTGGGGCGCGGGGCTCGTCGACAGCGTCCTCTGGCGCTTCCCGGGCGGGTCCGCGTGGATCGGCGACCGCATCACCGCCTTCACGCGCGACGCCGGCCTCCTCGGCATCACGACGGGCGACGTCCCGAGCTCCGCGGGGCGCGCGCTCCTCACCGCGGGATCCGGCGCCGCGGCCTCCGCGCTCGCGCCGCACCTCCCCGCCGAGGTCGACCGGGTCTACCTGCAGCACGACCTCACGGTCGTCTCCCCGGGACCCCTCGACCCCGCGGTCGAGTCGCGCCTCCTCGCCGTCGCCGACGCGGAGGGCAGGGGCCTCGCCGCGAGCTACCGGATCTCCGCGGGATCCGTCACGCGCGCCCTCGCGTCGGGCGACACGACCGACGGCATCCGCTCCTTCCTCGCGGACATCTCGCTGACCGGCATCCCGCAGCCCCTCGACTACCTCATCGACGAGACCGCCGCGCGGTTCGGCCGCCTCCGCGTCCGCCCGGCGTCACCCGACGACGCGGTGCCCGACGCCCGGACCGCCGTCGTCTCCGACGACGCGGCGCTCCTCGCCACCCTCCTCGTCGACCGCGACCTCGCGCCGCTGCGGCTCGTCCGCGCGGGCGACGCGGTGCTCACGTCGGCGGCATCCCCCGAGGCCGTCGAGCGCGTGCTCGCGGGCGCCCGGCTCGGCCCGGTCCGCGAGGACGCCGAGGGCCGCCGCATCGCGCCCGCCCCGCGCACCGCCCCGGCGCAGGCGCCGCACGCGGATCCGGACCCCGACGCGGCCGACGCCCTCGTGGCCCGCGTCCGCGCGGCCGACGGCCCCGACGACGGCGCCGCGTGGACGACCCGGCAGCTGGAGGTCGCGATCCGCGCCAAGGCCGCGCTGCACGTCCGCGTCCGCATGCCGGACGGCCGCGAGGTGGATCACGTGCTCGAGCCGTCCAGCGTGGCCGGCGGCCGCCTGCGCGCCCGCGACCGCGTCGCCGACGTCGAGCGCACCCTGCCCCTGTCGAGCATCGTCGCCGTCTCCCCCGCGCCGGCGACCGCGTGACCGCGCCTAGGCTGGCGGGCATGCCCGACGGCCCCCTCATCGTCCAGAGCGACCGCACCGTCCTCCTCGAGGTGGCCCACGCGGACGCGGAGGACGCGCGCCACGACCTCGCCGTCTTCGCCGAGCTGGAGCGCGCGCCCGAGCACATCCACACCTACCGGATCACCCGGCTCGGCCTCTGGAACGCGCGCGCCGCGGGCCACACGGCCGAGGACATGCTCGCCACCCTCGAGCGCTACTCCCGGTTCCCGGTGCCGCAGTCGGTGGCCGTGGACGTGACGGACACCGTCGGCCGCTACGGCCGCCTCGTCATCGGACGCGACGCCGACGGCGAGCTGCAGATCTCGAGCACGGAGTCCGCCGTGCTCTCGGAGGTGGCGAGCTCGCGTCGCATCGCGCCGCTGCTCGTCGAGCGCGTGGACGCGACGACCTACCGGGTCCAGGCCTGGGCGCGCGGCCAGCTCAAGCAGGAGCTCGTGAAGATCGGCTGGCCCGCCGAGGACCTGGCCGGCTACACGCCCGGCACGCCCCACGACATGGCGCTCGTGGAGGACGGCTGGGCGCTGCGCGACTACCAGTCCGACGCGGTCGACCACTTCCTCGACGGCGGATCCGGCGTGGTCGTCCTCCCGTGCGGCGCCGGCAAGACGCTCGTGGGCGCCGCCGCCATGGCGCGGGCCAAGACGACGACGCTGATCCTCGTGACGAACACCGTGTCCGCCCGGCAGTGGCGCACCGAGCTGCTGAAGCGCACCACGCTGACCGATGACGAGATCGGCGAGTACTCGGGCCAGTCCCGCGAGGTCAAGCCCGTGACCATCGCGACCTACCAGATCCTCACCGCCAAGAGGAAGGGCGAGTACGCCCATCTGGCGCTCCTCGACGCGCTCGACTGGGGCCTCGTCGTCTACGACGAGGTGCACCTGCTGCCCGCGCCCGTATTCAAGCTGACCGCGGACCTCCAGGCCCGCCGTCGCCTCGGCCTCACCGCCACCCTCGTGCGCGAGGACGGCCGAGAGGGCGACGTCTTCAGCCTCATCGGGCCCAAGCGGTTCGACGCGCCGTGGAAGGAGATCGAGGCGCAGGGCTTCATCTCCCCCGCCGAGTGCTTCGAGGTCCGCATCGACCTGCCCGACGACGACCGCCTCGTCTACGCCGCGGCCGCGGACGACGAGCGCTACCGCCTCGCCGCGACGGCTCCCGCCAAGCTCGACGTGACGCGCGCCCTGGTCGAGCGGCACCGCGGCGAGAGCATCCTCGTCATCGGGCAGTACCTCGAGCAGATCGACGAGTTGTCCGAGGCGCTCGGCGCTCCGAAGCTCACGGGCGCGACGCCCATCGCCGAGCGCGAACGGCTCTACCAGGCGTTCCGTGACGGCACCGAGAAGGTGCTCGTCGTGAGCAAGGTCGCGAACTTCTCCGTCGACCTGCCCGACGCCACCGTGGCGATCCAGGTGTCCGGCTCCTTCGGATCGCGGCAGGAGGAGGCCCAGCGCCTCGGCCGCCTACTCCGTCCCGAGGCCTCGGGCCTGTCGGCGAGCTTCTACACCCTCGTCTCCCGCGACACCGTCGACCAGGACTTCGCGCAGAACCGCCAGCGCTTCCTCGCGGAGCAGGGCTACGGCTACACGATCCTCGACGCGGCCGGCATCGCGGGCATCACGACGGGCTAGGCGCGTCCCTCCGGTCGGCGAGCCCGGATCCCGGAGTCGCGCCGCATCCAGGCGGCTCCCAGCGAGCGCGCAGATACTTCATCCCATGAGCGATGGCCCGAAGATCCTTATCGTCGATGACGAGCCCAACATCCGCGACCTGCTGACCACGAGCCTCCGGTTCGCCGGGTTCGCGGTGCGCGCCGTCGGCAACGGCGCCCAGGCCATCTCGGCCGTCCTCGAGGAGGAGCCGGACCTCATCATCCTCGACGTGATGCTGCCCGACATGAACGGCTTCGGCGTCACCAAGCGCCTCCGCGCCGCCGGCTACACCGCGCCGATCCTCTTCCTCACGGCGAAGGACGACACCGAGGACAAGATCACCGGCCTCACCGTCGGCGGCGACGACTACGTCACCAAGCCGTTCAGCCTCGACGAGATCGTCGCGCGCATCAAGGCCATCCTCCGCCGGACGATGCACGCCGACGAGGACGCGATCATCCGCGCGGGCGAGCTCACCATGGACCAGGACACGCACGAGGTCCTCGTCGGCGAGGAGCCCATCGAGCTGAGCCCCACCGAGTTCAAGCTGCTGCGCTACCTCATGCTCAACCCGAACCGCGTGCTGTCGAAGGCGCAGATCCTCGACCACGTGTGGGAGTACGACTTCAACGGCGACGCGGGCATCGTCGAGTCGTACATCTCCTACCTCCGCCGCAAGCTCGACCAGCACTCCTCGGAGCCCGTCATCCAGACCAAGCGCGGGTTCGGCTACATGCTCAAGGCCGCCAAGTCCTGATCCGCCGGGCCCGTTGGGACGGGCCCGCACCACCGGACGGCCGGACGCCCCTCGGGCGCCCGGCCGTCCGCACATGCTGGGTCGCATATCCTCGACCTCAGGTCAGCGAGACGGGAACACGAGGTGCGGCCAGTGCACGACTACGTGTCGGAGAAGTGGAACAACGTCTCCCTGCGCACCAAGATCACGAGCGTCACGGTGCTCCTGCTCCTGCTGGGACTCCTCGTCTCCGGCGCGGGCACCATGTACCTGCTGCGCCAGCAGATGGTCGGCCAGCTCGACGCGCAGCTGAAGGTCGCCGTGACGCAGCTCCCGAAGGTGCTGAACACGGATCCGAGCATGCCGGACACGTTCACGCGCAGCGACGTCGCCACGGCCGATCCGGCGTGGTTCGTGCTCCTGCTCGACGCGGACGGGGACGTCCTCGCCGACAACTGGACCGGTGACTCGGCCGAGCACCCCCGTGTGTTCGGGCTCGACCTCGCCCACGCATCCCAGATCAACAACGAGGTCGTCGCCTTCTCGGACAACTCCGGCCGCAAGGCGTGGCATGGCATCGTCCGCGTGTCGCAGAACGCCTCGCCGGACGCGACGGAGTACTCGACCCTCGTCGTCGCGCTCCCGCTCGACCAGGTCGACGACCTCGTCGCGACCTACATCGTCATCTTCGCGAGCTTCGGCCTCGCCGTGGTCGTGCTCGGCGCCGCGGTCACCCGCATGCTCGTGACGAGCACCTTCGGCCCGCTCCGCGAGGTCGAGCGCACGGCCGCCGCCATCGCCGGCGGCGACTTCGGCCAGCGCCTCGGCGGCGCCACCCCGAACACCGAGGTCGGGCGGCTCAACCGCTCCCTCAACATGATGCTGAGCCGGATCGACCGCGCGTTCGCCGACCGCGCGAAGACCATCGACCAGATGCGGCGGTTCGTCGGCGACGCCAGCCACGAGCTCCGCACGCCGCTGGTGTCGGTGCGCGGCTACGCCGAGCTCTACCGGATGGGCGCGCTGCAGACGCCCGAGGACGTCTCGCAGGCCATGGAGCGCATCGAGAAGGAGGCCATCCGGATGGGCGGTCTCGTGGAGGACCTCCTCGAGCTCGCGCGGCTCGACGAGACCAAGCCCTTGCAACTCGCGCCCGTCGACCTCTACCCCATCGCCCGCGACGCCGCCCTCGACGCGATGGCCTCCTCCCAGACCCGCACCGTGACGGCGCTCCCGCCCGTGCTCGTCAATCCGCTCGGCCCGGTCCTCGACGCCGACGGGCTCGAGGCGACCCAGGAGATGCCGACGGACCCGCCGCGGACCACCGGACCGGCGACGGGGAACGACGTGACAGGCCCCATCGCGTTCGCCGGCGCCACGCTGTCCCGGTTCCGAGCCCGCCGCCTGCGCCGCCCCGGCGACACGGCCGCGGACGCGCTCGCCCCTGCCCGCCCCGGCGAGGACGCGCCCGTCTCCGCCGAGGGCTTCGCCATGGTCCAGGCGGAGGAGAACAAGATCCGCCAGGTAGTGACGAACCTCATCGGCAACGCGGTGCGCTTCACGCCCGCGGGCAGCCCCATCGAGCTCGCCACCGTCGTGGACGAGAGCGCGCGGGAGGCGCGCATCGAGGTGCGCGACCATGGGGACGGCGTGCCCCCGCAGATCCGCGAGAAGATCTTCCAGCGCTTCTGGCGCGCCGACACGTCGCGCACCCGGGAGACCGGCGGCAGCGGGCTCGGCCTCGCCATCGTGTCCGCCATCGTCGCCGCGCACCGCGGCCGGGTCGATGTCGTCGAGACCGAGGGCGGCGGCGCCACCTTCCGCGTGATCCTGCCCCTCCTCCCCAGCTCCGAGGGTCCCTCGACGTCCACGCCCAGCGCTCCGGCCACCCCCGCGCCCTGATCGCCTGGGTAGCCTCCGCTCGTCCGACGACGAGAAGGAGGAGACGCATGACGAGGTACCAGGTGGACAGCGAGGCCGTCCTGTCGGCCACCGCGGCCGTCCAGGGCAGCATCGGCCGCATCCAGGCGGAGGTGGCGGGCCTGCACGGCCAGCTCGCCGACCTGCAGGGGTCGTGGTCCGGCAGCGCCGCGACCGCGTTCCAGGGAGTGGTCGCGGAGTGGAAGGGCACGCAGCAGCGCGTCGAGGAGGCGCTGGCGAGCATCAACCAGGCGCTGAGCTCGGCCGCACGTCAGTACGCGGAGGTGGAGGAGGGCAACGCCCGCATGTTCGCGCACTAGCTCGCCCACGGCGGCCGTCGGCCGGAGTGAGCGGGCCCCCGCACGACGAAGCGGGCGGCCCCGTGAGGGACCGCCCGCTTCGTCGTGCTGATCGTGCTGGTGGGCGGGGCGTCTCCGCCCCGCCCGATCGGACTAGAAGTCCATGCCACCCGTGGGGTCGCCGGCCGGGGCCGGGTTCTTCTCGGGCTTGTCGGCGACGACGGCCTCGGTCGTGAGGAACAGACCGGCGATGGACGCGGCGTTCAGCAGAGCCGAGCGCGTGACCTTCACCGGGTCGTTGATCCCCGCGGCGAGCATGTCGACGTACTCGCCCGTGGCGGCGTTGAGGCCGTGACCCGAGGGGAGGTTGCGGACGCGCTCGGCGACGACGCCGGGCTCGAGGCCCGCGTTGATCGCGATCTGCTTGAGCGGCGCGTCGACCGCGACGCGGACGATGTTCGCGCCCGTCGCCTCGTCGCCCTCGAGCTGGAGCTTGTCGAACGCGAGCTTGCCGGCCTGGATGAGGGCGACGCCACCACCGGCGACGATGCCCTCCTCGACGGCGGCCTTCGCGTTGCGGACGGCGTCCTCGATGCGGTGCTTGCGCTCCTTGAGCTCCACCTCGGTCGCGGCGCCGGCCTTGATGACGGCGACGCCGCCCGCGAGCTTGGCGAGGCGCTCCTGGAGCTTCTCGCGGTCGTAGTCGCTGTCCGTGTTCGCGATCTCGTTGCGGATCTGCTGCACGCGGGCCGCGATCTCGGTGGCGTCGCCGCCGCCGTCCACGATCGTGGTCTCGTCCTTGGTGATGACGACCTTGCGGGCCGTGCCGAGCAGGTCGAGGGTGACGTTCTCGAGCTTGAGGCCGACCTCCTCGGCGATGACCTGGCCACCGGAGAGGATGGCGATGTCCTGCAGCTGCGCCTTGCGACGGTCGCCGAAGCCGGGGGCCTTGACGGCGACCGACTTGAAGATGCCGCGGATCTTGTTCACGACGAGCGTGGCCAGGGCCTCGCCGTCGACGTCCTCCGCGATGATGAGGAGCTGCTTGCCCGACTGGATGACCTTGTCGACGATCGGCAGCAGGTCCTTGATGTTCGAGATCTTCGAGTTGACGATCAGGATGTACGCGTCCTCGAACACGGCCTCCTGGCGCTCGGGGTCCGTGACGAAGTACTGCGACAGGTAGCCCTTGTCGAAGCGCATGCCCTCGGTGAGCTCGAGCTCGGTGCCGAAGGTGTTGGACTCCTCGACGGTGACCACGCCCTCCTTGCCGACCTTGTCGATCGCCTCGGCGATGATGGCGCCGATGGTGGCGTCGCCGGCGGAGATGGACGCGGTGGCGGCGATCTCCTCCTTGGTCTCGATCTCCTTCGCGGCGGACTTGAGCTCCTCCGTGACGGCCGCGACGGCCTTCTCGATGCCGCGCTTGAGGCTGATGGGGTCGGCGCCCGCGGCGACGTTGCGGAGGCCCTCGCGGACCAGCGCCTGCGCGAGGACGGTCGCGGTGGTGGTGCCGTCACCGGCGACGTCGTCGGTCTTCTTGGCGACCTCCTTGACGAGCTCCGCGCCGATCTTCTCGAACGGGTCGTCGAGCTCGATCTCCTTGGCGATGGACACGCCGTCGTTCGTGATGGTGGGGGCGCCCCACTTCTTCTCGAGGACGACGTTGCGGCCACGCGGGCCGAGGGTCACGCGGACCGCGTCGGCCAGGATGTTCAGGCCGCGCTCGAGGCCGCGGCGGGCTTCTTCGTCAAAAGCGATGATCTTAGCCATGTGTATCTCTCGTCCCTCCCGGACGTCAGGAAAAAGGCAGTCGTCTAGCACTCCCCGTGAGGGAGTGCCAGGGACGATTCTGGCACTCGCCCTACGGGAGTGCAAGCGAGCCGCCCACAGGCGGGGACCCGACGGGAGCGCGGCGACGCCGCCGCCCGGGCGGGCGGCGGCGTCGGGGAGGTGGACGGCTCGCTAGGCCAGCGTCACGTTCTCCGCCTGCAGGCCCTTGGACCCCTGGCCGATCTCGAAGGCGACACGCTGGCCCTCCTCCAGGACCTTGTATCCGGACATCTCGATCGCCGAGTAGTGGACGAAGACATCCTGCTGGGCAGGACCGCCCTCGACGGCGTCCACGGTGATGAACCCGAACCCCTTCTCCCCGTTGAACCACTTCACGGTGCCGTTGGCCATGTGCTTCTCCATGTGCGAATGCGCGGTGTCGGGAGCGCGGTGCCGCCACCCCCGGGTCGACCGCGGAGCCCTGCATCGGCCCCGCGCCACGCCCCGGGACGTACGGCGCGCAGCACCTGGTACGCGACGGGCGTGCGACCAGGCAGCACCATAGACAGGGCAGCCGTCGCCTCGTCGCATCGATCCACGGGACGATCCGGTGGGCGGCCCCGGAGGCGGATCAGCCCTCGGCGGCGTAGTCCGAGCCGAGCACGGCCGTCAGCTTCGCAGCCTGGGCCGCCGAGGTGCCGGCCTGCGGCCGGAACTGGTCGGACTGCGCCACGTCGCCCACGCCCAGCGCCGCGACGAGGCCGCGGGCGGCGCCCTCGTCCGCGGCGTCGTAGTAGTAGACGGTGGTCGTGGTGATGTCGGTCGAGCTGGCGTTCAGGCGCGACGCGATGGCCCACCCCTCGTCCTGGAGCGTCGTCGCGGCCCGAGCGGAGAGACCCGAGGTCCTCGTGCCGTTCAGGACGGTGACGACCATGCCGGGGACGGCGGTGGGAGCGACGGTCGGCGCCTCGGACGGGGCCGCCTCCTCGGAGGACCCGCCGCTCGGGATGATGTCAGTGAACGAGACGCGGTCGTCGATGACGAAGAGGCCGACGACGCCGAGGCCGACGAGGAGGCCGGTCGCGAGGGCCGCCCAGGCGAAGGCGCGGAAGCGGTGGTGCCGCGGGCGGGGCGCACGGTGCGCGCCAACGCGGCTCAGGTCGCCGGGGACGTCGTCGAAGCGGTCGGGAGCGTGGGAGGGCATGCGGGTCTCGTGTCTCCTCGGTGGGGCGCGGGGTCAGCGTGCGGTCGGTCGGTGCGGGAGACCGGTGGGAAGGGCGCGGGCCGCACGGGCGGCGGCGCGCGTCTCGCGGAGGCGCAGGAGGCGCCCGACGAGCAGCGGGTCGTAGGCGAGGGCCTGACGGGTCTCGAGCAGGGATCCGAGCAGCTGGTAGTAGCGCGTGGCGGAGAGGCCGAAGGTCTGGCGGATGGCCTCCTCCTTCGCCCCGGCATGGCGCGTCCAGTCCCGCTCGAAGTCGAGCACCGCGCGGCCCAGCTCGTCGAGCTCGTCGACGGGTCGCGGCTCGGCGGCGGGAGCGGTCGCGGAGGGGGCATCGCGCTGGTCCACGGCATGCTCCTTCCCCGACATCCCCCACATACTAGGTGCGCCTCGCTGAGCGCCCCGCCCATGTGCCCGGGATGTCCGCGCGCCGCGGCGTACGGCAGGACGCCCGCTCGCATCCGGCGTCATCCCGGGCCGGATCGTCCCTCATATGAAGGAATCGACGGGGCGTCGAGGCGGTTGATGCTGGAGGCGCGCTGGGACGCCGCCCCTAGGATCGACCAGCGAGAAAGGACCCGCACCATGGCCTACGAGATCGAGAAGACCGACGACGAGTGGCGTCAGGAGCTCTCCCCTGAGGAGTACGCGGTGCTGCGCCAGCAGGCCACCGAGCGCCCCTGGACCGGGGAGCTGCTCGACGAGGAGCGCACGGGCGTCTACGGCTGCAAGGCCTGCGGCGCCGAGCTCTTCACGAGCGACACGAAGTTCGACTCCCACTGCGGATGGCCGAGCTTCTACGCGCCGAAGGAGAGCGACGCCGTCAAGCTGTACACCGACACGAGCCTCGGCATGAAGCGCGTCGAGGTCGTCTGCGCACGCTGCGGATCGCACCTCGGCCACGTGTTCGACGACGCGCCGCAGACCCCCACGGGCGACCGGTTCTGCATGAACTCGGTGTCCATGTCGTTCCGCACCGCGGAGTGACCGACGTGCCGCGGCATCGGGCGGGCGGCACCGCCGACCCGTCCGGGCCCGGCGCACCTGCGCCTGGCGGAGCCGTCCTGGAGGCGCTCCGGGGCCGACGGTCGCGCTCGTCCGTCGGCGACGCGGCCCCGACGCACGAGGAGCTCGTCCCGCTCGTCGCGGCGGCCTCCCGGCTCGCGGACCACGGGGGCCTGCGCCCGTGGCGGGTCGTCGAGATCCGCGGAGGCGCCCGCGACCGCCTCGGTGCCGCGATGGACGAGGCAGCGGGTGATCCCGGCTCGGGCAAGCACCGCAAGAAGACCCACCGCGCGAGCCTGCTCGTCGCCGTGGTCGCGTGCCGCACGCCGAGCCGCAAGGTCCCCGACTGGGAGCAGGAGGCGGTCGCCGCCGGCGTCGCCCATGCGCTCACGCTGCTCCTCGAGGAGCAGGGCTGGGGCGTGTTCTGGCGCACCGGCTCCCTGACCCGCAGCGACGCGGTGCGACGCATGCACGGCCTGGGCGACGGAGAGGACCTCCTCGGCTGGCTCTACGTCGGAGACGTCGCCGCCGATGACAAGGGGCCACGCTCGCCGGTCGACGGGGAGCGGATGATCACCGTCCTCGACTGAGGACGGACCCGGATGATCGCGGAGGTCGAGCGCACGGCCTGGGCGACGGAGAGCCGGCCACGGGACTCGAACCCGTAACCGCCGCATTACAAGTGCGGTGCGCTACCAATTGCGCCAGGCCGGCCGACCGCCCTCGCGGGCCGTCGATCCATCATAGGAGCCGCGCTACGGCGCCGTCGTCGGGGTCTCGGACGGCGCGGGCGTCGGGGTGGGCGTGGATGTCGCGTCCTGGCCGGCGGCCTGGAGCACGAACGCGGCGAACGCCTTCGCGTCGTCCGGCTGGCCGGTGTACTGGCGGTCGCCCACCACGATGATCGGCGCGCCCACCACCTTCTCGACGTTCGAGTCGGGGATGTCGCCGTCGAGGACGCGATCGGTCGCGGCGTTCACCCACGACTGGAACCGCTGCTCGGAGACGCACTCCGCGACGTCGGACGAGCCGGCACCCGCCTGCCCCGCGAGCTCGACGATGCGATCGTCGCTGAGGCCCGTGCTCTGCTCGGCCGGCTGCTCCGCGAAGAGCGCGGAGTTGAACGCCCAGAAGTCGTCCGGGGAGGAGTCGGCCACGCACGCGGCGGCGTTGGCCGCCCGCATCGAGTAGGCCTGCGACTTGCTGGTGAGGATGGCGACGGGGTGGATCTCGACGGTGGCGGCGCCCGACTGGAGCCAGCCCTCCATCTGCGCCCCGTTGGTGTCCTGGAACTCCTTGCACGCGGTGCAGAGGTAGTCGACGTAGACGCGGATGTGCGCGACACCGGCGGCCTGGGACCCGGTGGGGACCGGGGCCTGCTCGGGGTCGAGGGCCTCCGTGGGCGTCGCGGCGAGGTCCCTGCCGATGAGGATGCCGTCGCTCGCCATGTTCTGGGGGCCGGGTCCCGCGGGGCGTGCGCCCTGGACGACGACGAGCCCGACCACCACGACCACCGCGACGAGGGCGGCGACGATGCCGCCGCGGATGAGGTAGCGCCCCACCACGTCGCGGCGACGCTGCTTCATGCGGTTGAGGCGCGCCTTCTCGCGGGCTGCCTCGCGGCGCCGACGGTGACCGCCGTGCGGTTCGTGCGCGGGCGGCGTGCTGCTCATGGGTCCTCGCTCAGGAGATGGGGGAGTCGGGCGCGGGCGGGCTCCCGGACGACCTCAGGACTCTAGGCGGCCAGTCTGGGAAAGCGGTGACGCGGCCGGCGCGGGTGCTGCGCCGCAGGAGACGATACAGGCCCTCGACCCTCTGTCCCCAGGCGGGGAATAGCCGCCGATCCGCATCATGCCGCGCTTCCCGAGCGCAGGCCCCCGTGCAATACTCGTCGGGTGGTCATCGTCGCCCACAGCGATGAGCCATGAGCATCACATCCATCACCACGGATCGTCGGGCACGTACCTGCCCGTGAAGGAGAACACCGAAATGGCATCTGTAACTTTCGACAAGGCCACGCGCCTGTACCCGGGCTCGACGCGCCCCGCGGTCGACCAGATCGACCTGGAGGTCGCCGACGGCGAGTTCCTCGTCCTCGTCGGCCCGTCCGGCTGCGGCAAGTCGACCACCCTCCGCATGCTCGCGGGCCTCGAGGAGGTCAACGACGGCAACATCTTCATCGGCGACCGCAACGTCACGGACGTTCCGCCGAAGGACCGCGACATCGCCATGGTGTTCCAGAACTACGCGCTGTACCCGCACATGACGGTCGCCGAGAACATGGGCTTCGCGCTCAAGATCGCGGGCGTCGGCAAGGACGAGCGGGCCACCCGCGTCCTCGAGGCCGCGAAGCTCCTCGACCTCGAGCCCTACCTCAGCCGCAAGCCCAAGGCCCTCTCGGGCGGCCAGCGCCAGCGCGTCGCCATGGGCCGCGCCATCGTGCGCCAGCCCCAGGTCTTCCTCATGGACGAGCCGCTGTCGAACCTCGACGCCAAGCTCCGCGTCCAGACCCGCACGCAGATCGCGTCGCTCCAGCGCCGCCTCGGCGTCACCACGGTCTACGTCACCCACGACCAGACCGAGGCCCTCACCATGGGCGACCGCATCGCGGTCCTCAAGGACGGCGTGCTCCAGCAGGTCGGCACCCCGCGCGACCTGTACGAGAAGCCGCAGAACGTGTTCGTGGCCGGCTTCATCGGATCGCCCGCGATGAACCTCTTCTCCGCGAACGTGGTCGACGGCGGCGTGCAGTTCGGCACCGCGGTGGTCCCCGTCGAGCGCGACGTGCTCACGAACGCCACCGGCGGCTCGGTCACCATCGGCGTGCGTCCCGAGGACGTCGTCGTCAGCACCTCGCAGGGCCAGGGCCTCTCGGTCACGGTCGACCTCGTCGAGGAGCTCGGCGCCGACGGCTACCTCTACGGCCACACGGACATCGAGGGCAAGCGCACCGACCTCGTCGCGCGCGTCGACGGCCGCCTGCACCCCAACGCCGGCGACACCGTGTTCATCACGCCGCAGGCGGGTCACCTCCACGCCTTCGACGCCGAGAGCGGCCTCCGCCTCAACGCGCCGGTCTCCGCGAACTGATCGACCCGTCCCACCACCGCTGCCGCGGTCCCCACGCTCCCCTCCCGGGGCGCGTCGGGGGCCGCGGCAGCGGCGTTTCCGCGGTCGGGTAGGGTCGCAGCATGGCCGGATCCCTGAACATCACCGCGGCGACGGTCGACCCCGCGCTCCTCGACCTGCCCTGGCAGCTGCCGCTCGACGAATGGCCGTCGTCGGCCATCGCGACGCTCCCCAAGGGCATCTCCCGGCACCTCGTGCGCTTCGCGAACCTCTCCGGCTACGTCATCGCCATCAAGGAGACGACCGACGAGATGGCGCGCGGCGAGTACGACATGCTGCGGACGCTGCAGCGGCTCGAGATCCCGTGCGTGGAGCCCGTCGCCGTGATCATGAACCGCACGGACGAGGACGGCGACCCGCTCAAGTCGGTGCTCGTCACCCGGCACCTCAAGTTCTCGCTCCCCTACCGCGCGCTCTTCTCGCAGCAGCTGCGGCCGGACACGGCGACGCGCCTCGTCGACGCCCTCGCCGTCCTCCTCGTCCGGCTGCACATGATCGGCTTCTTCTGGGGCGACGTGTCGCTGTCGAACACCCTCTTCCGCCGGGACGCGGGCGCGTTCGCCGCCTACCTCGTCGACGCGGAGACCGGCAAGCTCTTCAACGGCGGCCTCTCCAACGGGCAGCGCGAGAACGACCTCGAGATCGCGCGCGTCAACATCGCCGGCGAGCTCATGGACCTGGAGGCCGGCGGCCGGATCGAGGAGGGGCTGGATCCCCTCGAGACCAGCACGCGCATCGTGGCCCAGTACCGCACGCTCTGGAAGGAGCTGACCGGACGCGAGGAGTTCCCGACCTCGGAGCGCTGGCGGATCAACGAGCGCGTCGACCGCCTCAACGACCTCGGCTTCGACATCGAGGAGCTCGCGATCCGCACGACCGCCGAGGGCTCTCAGGTCAGGATCCAGCCGAAGGTCGTGGATGCCGGCCACCACCAGCGCCGCCTGCTCCGCCTCACGGGCGTCGATGCGCAGGAGAACCAGGCCCGCCGACTCCTCAACGACCTCGACTCGTACACCGCGGCGGCCGACAAGCAGGACCTCGACGAGGAGATGGTCGCGCACGAGTGGCTCGCGCGCGTCTTCGAGCCCGTCGTGCGCGCGATCCCCCGCGATCTCCGCGGCAAGCTGGAGCCCGCCGAGGTGTTCCACCAGCTGCTCGAGCACCGCTGGTACATGTCGCAGAAGCTGAGCCGGGACATCCCGCTGGCCGAGGCCGTGACCGCCTACGTGCAGGACATCCTCCGCCACCGCCGCGACGAGGCGACGGTCATCGACCCGCCGACCGAGTCGATCGGCGTCATCGAGGACGAGTCGGACGTGCCGATCACCGAGGCCGAGGCCGCCGAGGACTGGCGCACCAAGGTCTGACCGCCGCGGCTCCGGCCACGACGACGAGGAGCCGGGACCCTGGGGTCCCGGCTCCTCGTGCGTACGACGCGCTACTTCCGCTCGGCGGCCCGCAGCTTGCCGATCTCGTAGAGCGTGACGCTCGCCGCGATGCCCGCGTTGAGCGACTCCGTGGAGGCGCCGATCGGGATGGAGACGATGGTGTCGCACGTCTCGGTGACGAGGCGCGAGAGGCCCTTGCCCTCGGATCCGACGACGACCACGATCGGCCGGTCGGCGAGCGTGAACTCGTGCAGCGACATGTCGCCGCCGCCGTCGAGGCCGACCACGAAGACGCCGCGCTGCTTGAGCGCCTTGAGCGTCTGCGTGAGGTTGGACGCCATGGCGACGGGCGTGCGCGCGGCGGCTCCGGCGGACGTCTTCCACGCGCTGGCGGTGAGGCCGACCGAGCGGCGCTGCGGCACGATCACGCCGTGGCCGCCGAACGCGGCGACGGAGCGGATGATCGCGCCGAGGTTGCGCGGGTCGGTGATGCCGTCGAGCGCCACCATGAGCGGCACCTGTCCGCGGGAGACGGTCTTGTCCAGCAGCTCGATCGCGTCCGCGTACTCGTACGGCGGCACCTTGAGCGCGAGGCCCTGGTGCACGGCGTCGTGGCCGGCGATGCGGTCGAGCTCGGGGCGCATGACCTCGAGCACGGGGATCCCGCGCCCGGTCGCGAGCGAGAGCACCTCCTTGACGCGGTCGTCGTACTCGATGCGCGAGGCGATGTAGAGCGCGGTCGCGGGGATCTTCGCGCGGAGCGCCTCGACCACCGAGTTGCGGCCGGTCACGACCTCGGACTCGTCCTGCTGCTTCGCGCGGCGGGCACGCGGGGCGTCCGCGCCGGCGGGACGGTCCGTCGCACGGGCGCGCGGCGGGGCCGACCGGGGCGCGGGCGAGCGCTCGGCGCGCTCGTCGCGGCCGCGGTTCGCGCCCGCCGACGCCGCCTCGTACCGGTCCTTCGCGAGCTTGCGCTTGCCGGCGGGGTGGTACGGCCGGTCCTCCGCCTTAGGCGTGGGCTTCTTGCCCTCGAGGGCCTGCCTGCCCTGCCCTCCGGATCCCTTGAGCGGGCCCTTCTTGGTCTTCCGTACCGCGCCTGAGCGGCTGGGCTTATTCGCCATCGATGCTCCAATGCGACCCGCCAGGCGAGTCCTCTATCGTGATGCCGGCCTCGGCCAGCTCCTGTCTGATGCGGTCGGCGAGAGCGAAGTCCCTGGCCTCCCGCGCGGTCTGTCGCTCGGCGATCCGGTGCTCCACGAGCGCCTGCAGCGCACGGCGGGCGGGCTGGTCGGACGCGGTGCGCCACTCGTCGGCCAGCGGGTCGATCCCGAGCACGGCGACCATCGCGGAGACGTCGGCCCGCAGCGATGCGGCCTCCTGGAGGTCGCCCGCATCCAGCGCCGCGTTGCCCGCGCGCACGGCGTCGTGCAGGACGGCGAGCGCCTGCGGGACGCTCAGGTCGTCGTCCATGGCCTCGGCGAACTCGGCGGGCACCGCGGCCGGAGGGCCGTCCGCCGCGGCGGGCGCGGCCTGGAAGCGCGTGCCGGCGAGGCGGCGGGCGCTGCGGTCGAGGAAGGTCTCGATGCGGTCGAGGGCGGCCTCGGCCTCGGCGAGCGCTCCGTCGTGGAACTCGAGCGTGGAGCGGTAGTGCGCGGATCCGAGGAAGTAGCGCACCGCGACGGGGCGCGCCGAGGCCAGCAGGTCGGCCGCGTACAGCGAGTTGCCGAGCGACTTGCTCATCTTCTGGCCGGCGACGGCGACGAGGCCGTTGTGCAGCCAGTAGCGGGCGAAGGGATCCCCCGCGGCGCGCGACTGCGCGAGCTCGTTCTCGTGGTGCGGGAAGCGGAGGTCGAGGCCGCCGCCGTGGATGTCGAACTCGGCGCCGAGGTAGCGCGTGGACATGGCGGAGCACTCGATGTGCCAGCCGGGGCGGCCGGCGCCCCACGGTGACGGCCACGACGCGCTCGCGGGCTCGCCGGCCTTCGCGCCCTTCCAGAGGGCGAAGTCGCGCACGTCGCGCTTGGCGCGGGGGTCGGCGTCCGCGGCAGCCTCCATGTCGGCGGCGCGCTGGCGCGTGAGCTCGCCGTACTCGGGCCAGGATGCGGTGTCGAAGTAGACGTCGCCGGATCCGTCGTCGGCCGCGTACGCGTGGCCGCGCTCGACGAGGCGCGCGATGATGGCCTGCATCTCGCCGATGCTCGCGGTGGCGCGGGGCTCGTAGCTGGGCGGGAGGATCCCGAGGGCCGCGTACGCGCGGGAGAACTCGAGCTCGACGCGGTAAGCCAGCGCCCACCACTCCTCGGTGCCGCCGGCCTCCTGGCCGCGGCGCGCGTTGTCGATGACCTTGTCGTCGATGTCGGTGACGTTGCGGACGAGCGTGACGTCGAGCCCGCGGTAGGCGAGCCAGCGGCGCAGCTGGTCGTACGCGAGCGCGCTGCGGAGGTGGCCGATGTGGGGCGCGGACTGCACCGTGGGACCGCAGACGTAGATGCCGACCCTGCCGTCGACGAGGGGCACGAAGTCCCGCAGGGACTGCGTCCGGGAGTCATGGAGGCGCAGGGTCACACACAGATCCTAGTCAGCGCGCATCCGCGGTCCCGCCGGATGACGGGCCGGGACGGCGGTCGGCCGCCCCCGCGACGGCCCGGTCAGACGCGCTCGACGAGGGCCGTCGCGACCGCCGCGACGCCGTCGCCGCGACCCGTGAAGCCGAGGCCGTCGGTCGTGGTGCCGGCGAGCGAGACGGGCGCGCCCACGGCGGCGGAGAGGACCCGCTCGGCCTCGGCCCGCCGTGGCGACAGCTTGGGGCGGACGGCCATGACCTGGACGGCGACGTTGACGACCCGGTAGCCGGCGCCGCGCACGAGCTCCGCGGTCCGCCGCAGGAAGACCTCGCCGTGCGCGCCGTCGAGCTCGGGGTCGTCGGTGCCGAAGATCCCGCCGATGTCGCCGAGGCCCGCGGCGGACAGGAGCGCGTCGCACATCGCGTGGCTGACCGCGTCGCCGTCGCTGTGGCCGGCGAGGCCCGGCTCGCCGGGCCAGTGCAGGCCCGCGAGCCAGAGCGGCTGGGCCGGGTCGATCGCGTGCACGTCGGTGCCGATGCCCGAGCGGAGGCGCGAGGCGGCGGATCCGCCCGCGTCGGGCCGCTCGCCCTCGGGCCGCGCGCCCTCGGACCGGGCGACCAGCTCCTCCGCGCGCCGGAGGTCCCACGCGGTCGTGACCTTGAAGGCCAGCGCGTCGCCGGGGATCACGCGGACGCGGCCGCCCGACGCCTGGAACAGGGCCGCGTCGTCCGTGTGCTCGGCGGTCGCGCGCGCGTACGCGGCGTCGAGGGCGGCCCGCGGGAAGCCCTGCGGCGTCTGGACCCCGACGAGGTCGCTGCGGTCGACGGTGCCGAGGCACTCCCCCGCCGGATCCACGCGCTTGACGGTGTCGGTGACGGGCAGGCCGGGGACGACGCCGGCGCCCTCGGCGCGGACGGCGTGCGCCACGGCGGCGAAGAGGGCGGAGGGCGTGAGCGCTCGGGCGGCGTCGTGCACGAGGACCGTGTCGACGCTCGCGGCGAGCGCGGCGAGGCCCGCCCGCACGGATCCCTGCCGGGTCGCTCCCCCGACGACGACCGCGACGGATGCGCGTGCCGCGCCCGCCACCCGGTCCACGACGGCGGTCGTCTCCGCCAGGTGCGTCCCCGGCGCGACCACCACGACGTGCGCCTCCTCCGCCAGGCCGAGGACCGCGCCCAGGGAGCGGGCCAGCAGCGTGGCACCGCCGACCTCGGCGAGCGCCTTCGGGATCCCCGCCCCGAGCCGCGTGCCGCTGCCCGCCGCGACGACGACGACGCCCAGCCGCGGCTCGTCCGGCGCGCCGTCGGCGGTCGCGGGGACGGACGGGACGACGGGGTCGTGGCTCATGCGGTCAGGCTACCGGCGGCGATGCGCGCCGACGGCCGGCGCGTCAGGACGCGAGGACCTCGTCGAGCAGCGTGGACGCGTGCTCCTCGTCGGTCTTCTCGGCGAGGGCCAGCTCGCCCACCAGGATGCCGCGCGCCTTCTGCAGCATGCTCTTCTCGCCCGCGGACAGGCCGCGGTCCTGGTTGCGGCGCCACAGGTCGCGCACGACCTCCGCCACCTTCAGCACGTCGCCCGACGCGAGCTTCTCGAGATTGGCCTTGTAGCGCCTCGACCAGTTGGTGGGCTCCTCGGTGAACTCGGCGCGCAGCACCGCGAACACGCTCTCCACGCCCTCGCGCCCGATGACGTCGCGGACGCCGACCATGTCGACGTTCTCGGCCGGCACCTCGATCTGCAGGCCGCCCTGGTTGACGTCGAGCTTGAGGTACAGCTTCTCCTCGCCCCGGATGACGCGCTTCTTCACCTCGATGATGGTCGCGGCACCGTGATGCGGGTACACGACGGTCTCGCCGACCTCGAAGAGCATGGGTTCCCCGTTCCTGTGGACTGCAGCCCAGGATACCAGCCGGGTCCCGCGCGCCCGCGGGCGGCCGCGCGCCGCCTGATCCCGTAGGCTGAGCGGGTCAGCTGATCCAGCGCGGACGCCCCCGGACGCCCCGGCGCCGGCCCCGCGCGACAACCGGAGGGTCCCGTGAGAGCGCGTACCGCATCGTCCATCGTCCTCGCGGCCCTGATCGCGGTCGGCGCGTCGTCGTGCACGTTCATCACGCCCCAGGCCACGCAGATCTCCTACTTCCCCTCCGACGGCTTCGACGCCACGGTCGGCGAGGTCGAGGTGCGCAACGCCATCCTCCTCACCGAGGGCGGATCCGCGGCCGGCGCCAGCCTGGTCGTCACGCTCGTCAACGACTCGGGCACCAGCCAGCGCGTGTCGTTCCAGCACGAGACGACCGAGGGCGGCACGGACCGCGAGACGCGCACCGTCACGGCGGCGCCCGGCCTCACCAAGTTCGGCGCCGAGGACTCCCAGCGCATCACGTTCGACTCGGTCGACCCGACCCCGGGGTCGCTCACCAAGATCTACATCCAGTACGGCGACGCCGAGGGCGTCGAGATGGACGTCCCCGTCCTCAACGGCGACCAGGAGACGTACACGAACCTCGTCCCCGGCGAGACCGGGTCCACCCCCGACACGACCGTCACCACGACGCCCGGCACGTCAGAGGGCGACGAGGGCCTCGGGGACAGCACGAACTAGCGCGGTCCGCCTCCGCGCCCTCGCACGACGAAGGCCCCGCCCCTCACCGGGTCGGGGCCTTCGTCGTGCAGGCGACGCGAGGCCTACGCCTCGAAGCGGTAGCCCAGCCCGCGGACGGTGACGAGGAGCACGGGGTCGGACGGCTCGCGCTCGATCTTGGAGCGGATCCGCTTGATGTGCACGTCGAGCGTCTTGGTGTCGCCGAAGTAGTCGGATCCCCACACCCGGTCGATGAGCTGGCCGCGCGTGAGCACGCGGCCGGCGTTGCGCAGCAGCAGCTCGAGCAGCTCGAACTCCTTCAGCGGCATCGCGATCTCGCGGCCGTCGACCTCGACGGTGTGGCGCTCGACGTCCATGCGCACGGAGCCGACCTCGAGCACGTTGAGCGGCTCGTCGTCGACCTCGACGCGGCGACGCAGCACCGCGCGGATCCGCGCCAGCAGCTCGCGCGTCGAGTACGGCTTGGTCACGTAGTCGTCCGCGCCGAGCTCGAGGCCCACCACGATGTCCACCTCGGAGTCCTTGGCGGTGAGCATGATGATCGGCACGGCCGAGCGCGTGCGGATCTCCCGGCACACCTCGGTGCCGGGGAGGCCGGGGAGCATGAGGTCGAGCAGGATCAGGTCGGCGCCGTCCTTGTCGAACGCGGCCACCGCGGCGGGGCCGTCCTCGACGACGTCGACCTCGTAGCCCTCGCGCTGGAGCAGGAAGGCGAGCGGCTCGCTGAGCGACGCCTCGTCCTCGACGAGCATGATGCGTGTCACGTGGGTTCTCCGATGTCCGTACCGGCGAGCGCCGGCGTCTGCGATGCCTCGGGGAGGCGGATGGTGAAGGTCGAGCCGCGACCGGGGCGGGACCAGACCCGCACGTCGCCGCCATGATTCTGCACGACGTGCTTGACGATGCTGAGCCCGAGCCCCGTGCCCCCGGTGTCGCGGGCGCGCGCCTGGTCGACGCGGAAGAAGCGCTCGAAGATCCTGCCCTGCTCGTCCTCGGGGATGCCGATGCCCTGGTCCGTGACCACGATCTCGACGGCCCCGTCGTCGACCATGACGCCGATGCCGACGCGGGATCCGTCCGGCGAGTAGTTGACCGCGTTGCTCAGCAGGTTGTGCACGGCGACCACGAGCAGGGCCTCGTCGCCGTAGACGGTGGAGCGCGAGCGCTTGCCGCGGGCGAGCTCGATGCCGCGGAGCTCGGCGCCGAGGCGCACCTGGTCGAGCGCGACGCTGATCACGTGGTCCACGTCGACGGGCTCCGCCTTCTCGAGCGCGTTGGACGCCTCGAGCCGCGACAGCTCGATGATCTCCTGGGTGATGCGCGCGAGCCGGGCCGACTCCGTGGTCAGCCGGGCGGCGAAGCGCCGCACCTGCACGGCGTCGTCCGCGCACGAGTCGAGCGCCTCCGCGAGGAGCCCGACCGCGCCGATCGGCGTCTTCAGCTCGTGGCTGATGTTGGCCACGAAGTCGCGGCGCACCTGGTCGAGGCGGTGCGACTCGGTGCGGTCCTGGGCGAGGAGGAGCACGTAGCGCGCGCCGAGGCGGGCGACGCGGACGTGCATCTGGAACTCGGCCGCGCCGAAGGGGCCGCGCGCGAGCGACACCTCGTCGGCCATCGGCTCGCCGGATCGGCGCACGCGGTCGACCATCGAGACGAGCTCCGGGTGCACGAGGGCTTGGTGGAAGACGAGGCCGGAGGAGATGGCGCCGGGCGAGGCCTTCATGACGTTGTTGGACGGATCCAGCACGATGCCGGCCGACTCCAGCGCCTCGAGCACCTGGTCCACGCCGTCGGGGACGACCGGGTTCGTGATCTCCACGGCGCGGTCGCCACGGTCCGCCGCATGGTGCAGCAGCCACACGAATCCCGCGCCGACCGCCAGTCCGATGAGGAGGCAGACGAGCACCAACGCACCGGTGTCCATGCGCCCACACTAGGAGACGGCGTCGGGGCGACCCGCCCGTCGGACCCCGCCACTCGGGCCGGGAGGCCGCGAATTCAGCTCACCGGCACCGTGCGTTAACCTCAGATGACCAGAGTCGTGTGGACGTGGGCCCGTCAGCAGGCGCCCGCCGTACCCGAGAACCACCCCGCCCCTCGTAGCGGGGCGGCCTGAAAGGACGTCCCCCATGCGCGAAGTGTTCCAGCAGGAGCTCCACGAGGTCCAGGAGCGTCTCATCGAGATCTCCGCGCTCGTCGCCATCTCCATCGAGAACGCGACCCGCGCGTTCAACGAGTCGAACGTCAGCCTCGCCGAGACCGTCATCGAGCAGGATCGCCGCATCGACGAGCTCGCCACGAGCCTCGACGAGCTCGCCATCAACATCCTCGCCCGCCAGCAGCCGGTCGCCCGCGACCTGCGCATCGTCGTGAGCGCGCTCCGCATCAGCGCGTCGCTCGAGCGCATGGGCGACCTCGCCGAGCACATCGCCCAGCTGTCGCGCTACCGCTTCCCGGACAAGGTGGTGCCGAAGTCGCTCCGTCCCACGTTCCTCGAGCTCGGCCAGCTCGACGTGGCCATCGCCCGCAAGCTCACGGACCTCCTCACCACCGAGGACGCGAAGCTCGCCGAGGAGATCCGCAACGACGACGACCGCATCGACGAGCTGCACCTCAGCGTCTTCGACAAGGTGCTCGGCGAGACCTGGAAGGGCGCCGCCGTCGACACGGTCGACTCCACCCTCGCCAGCCGCTACCACGAGCGCTTCGCCGACCACGCGGTCTCCATCGCCAAGACCGTGCAGTACCTCGCGACCGGCGACTGGGTGCAGGCCGACGCCTGATACCCGCCCGCCGGCCCCGCGCCGGCCCGCATGACGAGAGCCCGACCGGATCATCCGGTCGGGCTCTCGTCGTGATGCGGGGTGGTGCTACTTCTTGGAGCCCTGCGCGGCGACGGCCGCGGCGCCGGCGGCGGCCGCCTCGGGGTCGAGGTACTCGCCGCCCGGGACGATCGGGCGGTAGTCCTCGTCGAGGCGGTAGACGAGCGGGATGCCGGTCGGGATGTTGAGCTCGGCGATGTCCGCGTCGGAGATGCCGTCGAGGTGCTTCACGAGCGCGCGCAGCGAGTTGCCGTGCGCCGTGACGAGCGTCGTGCGGCCGGCGGCGAGGTCGGGCTGGATGTCCGACTCCCAGTAGGGCAGCATCCGCTCGATGACGTCCTTGAGGCACTCGGTGCGGGGCAGCGCGTCGCCGAGGTCGGCGTAGCGGGGGTCGGCCGACTGCGAGTACTCGTCGTCGTCGGCGATGGGAGGCGGCGGCACGTCGAACGAGCGGCGCCAGGTGGCGAACTGCTCGGGGCCGTACTCGGCGAGCGTCTGCGCCTTGTCCTTGCCCTGGAGCGCGCCGTAGTGGCGCTCGTTGAGGCGCCAGGTGCGCTGGACCGGGATCCACGAGCGGCCTGCGCGCTTGAGCGCGATGTTGGCGGTGTCGATGGCGCGGATGAGCACGGAGGTGTGCAGCACGTCGGGGAGGATGCCGGACTCGGCGAGGAGCTCGCCGGCGCGCTGGCCCTCCTGGACGCCCTGCTCGCTCAGCTCGACGTCCACCCATCCGGTGAACAGGTTCTTCTGGTTCCAGTCGCTGTTGCCGTGACGCAGCAGGACGAGGGTGCGGGAGTCAGCCATGCCGCCAGCCTACCGAGCGATGGGAGACTGGACCCATGCCGGGCGCCGCCTCCCCCGTCGGCTCCGTGACGCGCGGGACGACCAACACGAACCGCCTCCGGCGCGTCGACAGGTGGATCGCGACCCTCGACTCCCTGCGCACAGCCGCCGATCCGCTGGTGGTCGACCTCGGCTACGGCGCGAGCGGGATCACGGCGCTCGAGATGCACCGGCGGCTGCGGGCGACGCGGCCGGACGTGCGGGTCGTGGGCATCGAGATCGAGCCGGGACGCGTGGCGCGGGCGCGCGAGCAGCTCGCGGCGTGGCCGGATCCGGACGCCCGCGCGCGCGTGTCCTTCGCGCGCGGCGGCTTCGAGGTGCCGCTGCCGGGCGGCGAGCGGGCGACGGTCATCCGCGCGTTCAACGTGCTGCGGCAGTACGACGAGTCCGAGGTGCCGGCCGCCTGGGCGCGCATGACGGCGCGGCTGGCGCCCGGCGGATCCGTGGTCGAGGGCACGTGCGACGAGATCGGCCGGGTCGCGAGCTGGGTCGACGTGCGCGAGGACGGGCCGCGCAGCCTCACCGTCTCGCTGCGGCTGGCAGGGCTGGAGCTGCCGTCGATCGTCGCCGAGCGGCTGCCGAAGGCGCTCATCCACCGCAACGTCCGCGGCGAGCGCGTGCACGAGGTGCTCGCCCTCCTCGACCGCAGCTGGATCCTCAGCGCGCCGCTCGGGGTGTACGGACCCCGGCAGCAGTGGCTGGGCGCCGTGCAGCGGATGCGGGACGCCGGCGTGCCGGTCGAGGGCGGCCCCGCCCGCTGGCGCCTCGGCGAGCTGACCGTCCCGTGGTCGGCGGTGGCGCCCGCCTAGACCTCGGGCAGCGCCCGGCGCGCGGCCGCGGCATCCACGCCCGCCGCGATCTGGAGGTCGACGAGGAGCGGTCGCAGCAGCATCACGAGCATGACCTCGCCGACGGGGGCGCCGGGGATGAGCTCGCGCGGATCCAGCCGCACGGCGACGAGGACGAGGTTCTGCTGGGCGAGCGGCGCGGCCGACGGATCCGACAGGCTCTGCCCGAGGAGGTTCACGCCGTTCGAGACGGTGGCGAGCAGCTCGGCGAGCACCGGCCGGCGGACCCCGTCGACCACGAGGAAGTCGATGCGGCGCGAGATCACCCGCAGGTTCCGCACCGCGAGGTCCATGCCGTCGAGGACCCGGCGCTGGGCGCGCAGCTCCGGCAGGTGGCGGCGGAGGAACGGCGAGATGCGGGCGATCGAGAGGGCCGAGTCGGCCGCGGCGCTCCACGCGTCGATGAGCGGCTGGGTGCGCCGGAGCCGGTCGAGCGCGCGGTCGGCGGCGGTCGCGTCGCCGAGCCGCAGCGCCGAGACGAGCGAGGTGAGCGCGTACGAGCACTCGGAGAACACGCGGCGCGCCTCGCGGAGGGCCTGGCGTCGCGGATCCCGCGGGATGAGCGCCGTCGCGAGCAGCGCCACCGCGCCGCCCACGAGCCCGTCGACGCTGCGGACGAAGACGCCGCCCTCCGGCGCGGGCAGCAGGGCGACGAGCACGGCCTGGACACCCGCCGCCACCGCGAACGCGGCGTTCGACGACAGCAGCCGCGCCACGAGCAGCGTCGCCAGGATGATCACGAACAGCTGCCACGCGCCGCGCCCGATCCCGAGCAGCAGCACCTCGCTCAGCGTGATCCCGACAGTCATGCCGATCGCCGTCTCGAGCACGCGCACGGGCCGCGCGTCGCGGACGAAGCCGAGGCTCGTGATGGTGACGGTCGTCGCGAGCAGCGGGGTGTCGTGGCCGAGCACATGGTGCGCGAAGGCCCAGCCGCCGGTGGCCGCGATGGCGATCTGCAGGGCGGCGGGCGCGGATCCCCAGAGGCGCAGGAACGCGGCGCGCGGATCCGCCCGGTGCCTCAGGGTGCGGGCGGCACGGGCCGACCGCTCCCGCGCGCGCTCAGCGGCGGACCGCACCGAGCCGGGGCAGGCGGGGGACGTCGGCGGAGCGGCCGGCGTCCGTGGGCACGATGACGTCCTGCGCGGCCTGCACGCGCACGTCGTCGGCGACCACCTCGAGCTGCAGGGCGGGATCGACGTTGCGGCGGACCACGGCGAGCGCGACCGGGCCGAGCTCGTGGTGCAGCGCGGACGACGTGACGGAGCCGACGACCTCCCCCGCGGTGCCGTCGGCGCCGGCCGGGAGCCGCACGTCGGATCCGGCGGCGGGCAGCACCGCGTCGGATCCGTCGAGCTGCAGCAGCACGAGGCGGCGCGGCGGACGGCCGAGGTTGTGCACCTTGGCGACCGTCTCCTGGCCGCGGTAGCAGCCCTTGCTGAGGTGCACGGCGCTGCGCAGCCAGTCGAGCTCGTGCGGGATGGTGCGGTCGTCGACCTCGGTCGCGAAGCGCGGGCGCCACGCGGCGATCCGCAGGGCCTCGGCCGCGAGCACGCCGGCGACGGGCAGGTCGCCGGACGCGGACCGCGCGGCGAGCGCGGGCAGCTCGGACCGCGGCACGAGGCGCTCGCTCCAGGTCCAGCCCTCGGCCGGGTGCGGCGCGGCGGCCGCGTACTGGTGACCCCCGGGGACGACGTGCGTCCACGGATCCCGCCAGACGAGGGGCACGCCAGCGGGGGCGGCGACGGGCAGCTCGGGCTCGCCCATGGTGCCGACGACGGCGAGCTCGGCCGTGCGGTCCGCGGGCTCGACCCGGAGCATGAAGCGCATGCGCTGCAGGTACGCGAGGAGGGACTCGGCATCGCCCGCTCCGAGCAGCAGCCAGGTGCTGACGCCGTCGTCGAGCACGCCGACCGCGTGCTCGAGCCGGCCGTTCTGGTCGAGGAAGAGGGTCTCGGCGGAGCCGCCGGGCGCGAGGCCGCGCAGCGACTGGCTGGTGATGGAGTCGAGCCAGGTCAGCCGGTCCTCCCCCGTGACGGAGAGGACGGCCCGGTGCGAGAGGTCCACGATCGCGGTGCCGGCGGCGAGCGCGCGCTGCTCCGCGACGAGGGACCCGAGGTGGGCGGGGACGCCCTCGTCGGGCGCGACGGCCGCGACGGCCCCCGGCAGGTCGAGGAACGGGGAGCGGGAGACGGCGGGATCCGCGTCAGTCGACATGCGACACCCGCCCGGAGGCGTGCGTGCGCAGCGGC
This sequence comes from Clavibacter michiganensis, assembly GCF_002151125.1. Lineage (GTDB taxonomy): Bacteria > Actinomycetota > Actinomycetes > Actinomycetales > Microbacteriaceae > Clavibacter > Clavibacter michiganensis_C. Next base: position 48,623 of record NZ_MDJZ01000011.1, on the reverse strand, counting down.
TGGCCGAGCGCCGCGATGTCCCACGCCCAGAGGAGGTCGCGCTCGACGAGCCCGTAGAGACGGGTGGCCCCCGTGTACGGCTTGGCGCCCTCGGTGCGCATCACGGCGTCGGTCGCGAGATCGATCCGGGCGCTCTTGACCTGGCCGACGTAGAGCTCGCTCACGCCGCCCGGATGGACGAGCGCGACCTCGACGTCGAATCCGCCGTCCGCGTTGCGGAGCGTCTCGACCTCCTCGGCCGTCGTGAACGGGCGGTCTCCGGTGGGCGGCAGCATCGCCGGACCCGGATCGCCGTCGGTGACGCGGCGTCGCAGCCGCCAGTAGCCGGTCTCGGTGACGAAGGGGACGGGTCCGTCGTCGCCCTCCACCCAGGCGTAGGAGGAGTAGTTGAGGTGGGGCAGGCCGTCGTGGCTGAAGCTGATGCGCTGGCCGAACTCGCGGCGGACGACCTCGTCGCCCACGGCGTACTCGACGACGCCGGTGCCCTCCCAGACCCCGAGGAGCCAGGACAGCGGGACGAGCTCGGCGGGGAGGCCGGTCGGGATCTCGATCATGCGGCGCGCGGTCAGCGCTGGCCGCGGAAGAGGTTGTAGACCACGACGAGCGACACCCAGCCGATGGAGAGGCTCGCCAGGACCAGCAGTCCGGTGAAGAAGAGTTCCAGAGCAAGCAGCGACGACATGGGGCCAATCTACCCCACGGGCGACCGGATCCGGCCGGTCGACCTAGGCGGCGCCGGGCACGAGGAGCACCACGGCGGTGGCCGCCGCGAGCACGAGGACGGCGCCGACGACGCTGCCCACGGCGCGGTCGACGAAGCCGGTCTTGCGGGGCAGCGCCAGCTGGATCACGAAGGTCGCGACGACGCAGGTGGCGAGCACGAGCGGGAACCACCGCGGGGCCGCGTCGGGGCCGACCGCCACCGCCACCACCACCGCGCCGACGGCGGCGGCCAGCCAGACGGGGACGAGGCTGCGCAGGGGGGAGGTCACCCTGCAATCCTGCCCCACGTATCATGGGGGGAATTCATCCATGGAGGATCCCTGTGGCCCAGCTGTTGATCCTGACCTCGTCCGCGGACACCGACGTGCTCCCGGCGCTCGGGCTCCTCAGCCACCGCACCCGGCACATCCAGGCGGACGCCGCGAGCCTCGTGAACGCCCCCGCGGCCGACCTCGTGCTGGTCGACGCCCGGCGCGACCTCGCCAGCGCCAAGTCGCTCTGCAAGATCCTCACCACCACCGGCGGCGGAACGCCGCTCATCCTCGTGCTCACCGAGGGCGGCCTCACCGCGGTCAGCGCGGACTGGGGCGCGACCGACGTGATCCTCGACTCCGCCGGCCCCGCCGAGGTCGACGCGCGCGTGCGCCTCGTCATCGGCCGTGCGGCGCTCGAGCACACGGGCAGCAAGATCCAGGCGTCGGGCGTGGTCATCGACGAGGCCAGCTACTCCGCCAAGGTCCACGGCAAGCCGCTCGACCTGACGTTCAAGGAGTTCGAGCTGCTCCGCTTCTTCGCGAGCCACCCGTCGCGGGTCTTCACGCGCGAGCAGCTGCTCAGCGAGGTGTGGGGCTACGACTACTTCGGCGGCACGCGCACGGTCGACGTGCACGTCAGGCGCCTCCGGGCCAAGCTCGGCGACCTCGAGTCGCTCATCGGCACGGTGCGCAACGTCGGCTACCGCTTCAACGTGTACGAGGAGGACAGTGAGCGCGTTCCCGCCCCCGCCGGAGCCTGACGCCCCGGCCCATGACGCGCGCATCGCGCGCGTCGAGCCCGCCCCCGATGTCGTCCGCGGGATCCTCGCCCTCGCCGACCGCGCCCGCGAGGCAGACGGCGCAGCCCCCTTCAACGAGCAGACCCGCCTCACGCTCGGCGCGGACGGCGGGCCCGACCTGCTCGTCGCCTCGGGGGCGGACGGCAGCGAGACGGGCGCGGCCGTCGTCGCGCGCGGCGACGGCGGGATCGAGGCCGAGCTCGTCGTGGATCCCGCGCACCGCGGCCAGGGCATCGGCCGGGCGCTCCTCGACGCCGTGCTCGCCGAGGCCGACGGCTCCCCCGCGTCGGTCTGGGCGCACGGCGACCACCCCGCCGCCCGGGCCCTCGCGACGGCGACCGGTCTCGACCGCGCGCGCGAGCTGCTGCAGCTGCGCGCGTCGGTCGCCGAGGCCCGCGCCGGCCTCGGCTCGCGCCCGATGCCCGAGGGCCTCGCCCTCTCCTCCTTCACCGCGGCCGACGCCGACGACTGGGTGGCGCTCAACGCGCGCGCCTTCGCGAGCCACCCCGAGCAGGGGCGCATGACCCGCGGCGACCTCGACGACCGTGCCGCCGAGGCGTGGTTCGACCCGACGGCGCTGCTCCTCGCCCGTGACGGGGACGGCCGGCTCGCGGGCTTCCACTGGCTCAAGGTCGAGGACGGGCAGGCGGAGGTCTACGTGCTGGGCGTGGATCCCGACCGCGCCGCCCGCGGGCTCGGATCCGCCCTCCTCGCCGCCGGCCTCGACCTCCTCGCCGCACGCGGCCACGACGAGGTCGACCTCTACGTCGAGGCGGACAACGCGCCGGCCCTCGCGCTCTACCGCCGGGCCGCGTTCCGCGACGCCGCGGTCGACGTCCAGTACCGCCGCGCCTGATCCCGGTGCCCCGGCGACGGCGGTCCCGTGGCGGTTCACCGTGCGTTCACCTGCAGGAAGGCCGACCGCGCACCGCGATGCCATGATGGGCGGATGGACAGCGAGACGTACATCGGCGATGCGAAGGCGGTCGCCGAATCCCTGGACGACTTCGACGAGGACGAGGTCCTCGAGGACGACGGGACCCTCCCCGAGGGGCGCTTCCTCGACCGCGAGCTGAGCTGGCTGGCCTTCAACCGCCGCGTGCTGGAGCTCGCCGAGGACCCGGAGCTGCCCGTCCTCGAGCGCGCCAACTTCCTCGCCATCTTCGCCAGCAACCTCGACGAGTTCTTCATGGTCCGCGTGGCCGGCCTCAAGCGCCGCATCGCGACGGGCCTCGCGGTCCCCACGAACATCGGCCGGACGCCCGCCGAGGTCCTCTCGGCCATCAACGAGACCGCCTACCGCCTGCAGGTCCGCCACGCCGCCGCCTTCAACGACAGCGTCCGCCCGGCCCTCGAGGAGCACGGCATCCGCATCGTGCGCTGGGACTCGCTGGACGAGGCCCAGCAGGACCGGCTGCACGAGCTGTTCTCCGAGCAGGTCTTCCCCGTCCTGATGCCCCTCGCGGTGGATCCGGCGCACCCGTTCCCCTACATCTCCGGCCTGTCGCTCAACCTCTCGGTGCGCATCCGCAACCCGAAGACGAACCGCCAGGAGTTCGCGCGCATCAAGGTGCCGCAGATGCTGCCGCGCTTCATGCCGCTCACGCCGGAGACCCGATCGGGCGCCATCGACTTCATCGCGCTCGAGGACCTCATCGCGAACCAGCTCGAGACGCTGTTCCCGGGCATGGAGATCGTCGAGCACCACGTCTTCCGCGTCACGCGCAACGAGGACGTGCAGATCGAGGAGGACGAGACCGAGAACCTCATCCAGGCCCTCGAGAAGGAGCTGCTGCGGCGCCGGTTCGGCCCGCCCATCCGCCTCGAGATCTCGGACGACATGGACGCGGTCACACTCGACCTCCTCATGCGCGAGCTCGACATCACCGAGCAGGAGGTGTTCACGCTGCCGTCCCCGCTCGACCTCGGCGGCCTGTTCGACCTCGCCAAGCTCGACCGCCCGGCGCTGCACTACCCGAACAACGTGCCCACCACGGCGGTCGCGCTGAAGCCGGCCGAGGACAACTCGCGCGCCGACATCTTCCGCTCCATCGCGCAGCAGGACATCCTGCTGCACCACCCCTACGAGTCCTTCACCACGAGCGTGCAGGCCTTCCTCGAGCAGGCGGCGGCGGATCCCCACGTGCTCGCCATCAAGCAGACCCTCTACCGCACGAGCGGCGACAGCCCCATCGTCGAGGCTCTCATCGACGCGGCCGAGGCGGGCAAGCAGGTGCTCGCGCTGGTGGAGATCAAGGCGCGCTTCGACGAGCAGGCCAACATCACGTGGGCCCGCAAGCTCGAGAAGGCCGGCGTGCACGTGGTCTACGGCGTCGCGGGCCTCAAGACGCACTGCAAGCTCGCGCTCGTGATCCGCCAGGAGAAGGGCGGGGTCCTCCGGCACTACAGCCACATCGGCACGGGCAACTACAACCCGAAGACCAGCCGCATCTACGAGGACCTCGGGCTCCTCACCGCGGACGACGTCGTGGGCAAGGACCTCACGCGCCTGTTCAACGAGCTCTCCGGCTACGGCATCGAGAAGAAGTTCAAGCGCCTGCTCGTCGCGCCGCTGCACCTGCGGAAGGGCCTGCTCAAGCGCATCGCCGTGGAGACGCAGAACGCGCTCGACGGGAAGCCGAGCGGCATCCGGATCAAGGTCAACTCCATCGTCGACGAGAAGATCATCGACGCGCTCTACCGGGCCAGCAACGCGGGCGTGCCCGTGCAGGTCTGGGTGCGGGGCATCTGCTCGCTCACGCCGGGGCAGCCGGGGCTCAGCGAGAACATCGAGGTGCGGTCGATCCTCGGCCGCTACCTCGAGCACAGCCGCGTGTTCTCGTTCGTGAACGACGGCGACCAGGCCACCTTCATCGGCAGCGCCGACATGATGCACCGCAACCTCGACCGCCGGGTCGAGGCGCTCGTGCGGCTCGTGGCTCCCGCGCACCTGCAGGAGATCGAGGACCTGTTCGACCGCGCCATGGCCGACACGACCTCCGCGTGGATCCTCGACTCGGACGGCGAGTGGACGCGCCGCAACAAGGGCCCCGACGGCACCACGCTGGAGGACCTGCAGACCGCCGTCATGGGCATCGTGTCGAAGCGCAAGCGGCGCGTGCTCCGCTGAGCGCCTCTCCGCTGAGCGCCGCTCCGCCCGGCACCGACCCCGCTAGCGTGGGGGACGTGTCCCCCGCTCCCTCCGTCTTCGCCGCAGGCGCCGTCGTCTGGCGCGTCGTCGACGACCGGATCCGGGTGCTCATCATCCACCGCACGCGCCGCCGCGACACCTCGCTGCCCAAGGGCAAGGTGGATCCCGGCGAGACGCTCCCGCAGACCGCCGTGCGCGAGGTGCACGAGGAGACCGGCCTCCGGGTCGCGCTCGGCGTGCCCCTCGGCGCGATCGAGTACGGCATCTCGGGCGGCCGCCGCAAGTCGGTGAGCTACTGGGCCGCCGAGGCGACGGACGCCATGGTCGAGGCCGGCCGCTTCGAGCCGGACGACGAGGTCGAGAGCGTCGAGTGGGTCTCCATCCCGAACGCGCGCAAGCGCCTGGACTACCCGGGCGAGGTGCAGATCCTCGATCTCTTCGCCGGGCTCGTGGAGACCGGGTCGCACCGGTCCTTCGCGCTCATCGCGCTGCGCCACGGCCACGCCGTGCAGCCGTACGAGTGGGACGGCGCGGACGCCGGCCGCCCGCTCAGCGCGCGAGGGCGCGACGAGGCGCAGGCGATCGTGCCGACCCTGGTCGCGTTCGGTCCGCGGGTCGTCACGAGCAGCACCGCCGAGCGCTGCCTGCAGACGGTCGCGCCCGTCGCCGAGGCCCTCGGCCGCCGGGTGAAGGAGGACGCGGGGATCAGCCAGGACGCGTACGAGACCGACGGCGGATCCGTGCGCGAGACGGTCGCGAAGCGCGTGCGCAAGGCCCGCAGCGCGGTGCTCTGCAGCCACAGCCCGGTGCTGCCGGAGATCCTCCATGAGATCGCGCTCGCCACCGAGACGCCGCGCGCGAGCCGCATGCCGCGCGCCGGCATGCTGTCGCCCGCCGAGTTCTCGGTGGTGCACCTGTCGGCGTCGGACCCGGAGGCGGGCATCCTCGCGGTCGAGACGTACGGGCCGTCGGCCTGAGGTCGCCCGCCGGCGCCCGACCGACGATTGTGCGCCTCCGCTCCTGGTGCCGAGCCGATCCGTGCCCGCTGTTCACCTCCCGTTCACCGGAATCGGCCGATCCGGTCAATGGCCCGACATAGCTTCTTCGAGGGGCATGCACCTGCCTCCTCACAGCACTAAATACCCGGAAGGCTCTACCACGTGAAGATCACGCGTCTCGGCAGCGCCGCAGCACTCGCTGCGGTCACCGCCCTCGCCCTGTCCTCCTGCGCCGCGAACGAGGGTCCCGCCTCCGGCGACGACTCCGGCTCGTCCCTGTCCGGTACGATCAACGGCATCGGCTCCTCCGCCCAGGGCGCTGCCCAGGAAGCCTGGATCGCCGCGTTCCAGACCGAGAACACCGGCGTCAGCATCACCTACGCGGCCGAGGGCTCGGGCGCCGGCCGCGAGGCGTTCATGGCCGGTGGCCAGAACGCCAACTTCGCCGGCTCCGACCGTGCGCTGAAGACCGACGAGCTCACGGGCACCTTCGGCCAGTGCGCCGACGGCACCTCGGCCATCGACATGCCGAACTACATCTCCCCCATCGCGATGATCTTCAAGATCGACGGCGTCGACGAGCTGAACCTCGACTCCGCCACCGCCGCGGGCATCTTCAAGGGCACCATCACGAAGTGGAACGACCCGGCCATCGTCGCGCTCAACCCCGACGCCACGATGCCCGACGCGAACATCACCGCCGTGCACCGCTCCGACGACTCGGGCACCACCGAGAACTTCACCGCGTACCTCAACGCGACCTCGTCGGACGTCTGGGACGCCGAGGCCGACGGCGTCTGGCCGTACGAGGGCGGCGAGGCTGCACAGGGCACCTCCGGCGTCGTCGACGCCGTCACCGGCGGGACCAACATCATCGGCTACGCCGACGCCTCCCGCGCGGGCGACCTCGGCGTCGCGAAGATCAAGGTCGGCGACGAGTTCGTCGAGTACTCCCCCGAGGCCGCGGCCGCGATCGTCGAGGCCTCCCCCGAGGCCGAGGGCCGCCCCGACAACGACATCGTGTTCGACCTCGACTACGCGTCGCAGGAGTCGGGCGTCTACCCGATCGTCCTCGTCAGCTACATCATCGCCTGCCAGGAGTACAAGGACCCGGCGGTCGGCGAGCTCGTCAAGTCGTACCTCGGCTACGTCACCGGCCCCGAGGGCCAGCAGCTCGCGGGCGAGAAGGCCGGCGCAGCACCGCTGTCCGACAGCGTCGCCGCCCAGGTGAAGACCGCGGTCGAGTCCATCAAGTAGCACCACCCGAGCGCCCCCTGGCCTGGATGATCCGGGCCAGGGGGCGCTCACACGGGCGGTGAGACGCCCGCATCGCAGTCCGCCACGACCCATAGGGACCCGACCCATGACGACAGCCGCCCCGCAGCCTCCCGAGGCTCCCGACTCCGATCGCACGCGTGACGCGTCCGCGCCGCCGCGCAGCACCGAGGGCGTCACGGCGAAGGCGCGCCTGGGCGATCGCGTGTTCTCCGGCCTCTCCTCCGGGTCGGGCATCCTCATCCTCGTCATCCTCGCCGCGGTCGCCCTGTTCCTGATCGTCCAGAGCATCCCGGCCCTCAGCGCGCCTCCGGAGGAGGTGTCCGGCGGGAGCGGCTTCTGGGCGTTCGTCGGCCCGCTCGTGTTCGGCACCGTGTACGCCGCCGCGCTCGCCATGATCATGGCGGTGCCCGTCTCGGTCGGCATCGCGCTGTTCATCTCGCACTACGCGCCCCGGCGCCTGGCGCAGGGCCTCGGCTACGTGATCGACCTGCTGGCCGCCGTGCCGTCCGTCGTGTTCGGCCTGTGGGGCATCGCGGTCCTCGCTCCCTTCCTGCAGCCGTTCTACGCGTTCCTCACCGACAGCTTCGGATGGTTCCCCCTCTTCGCCGGGCCCGTCTCGGGCACCGGCCGCACGATCTTCACGGTCGCGGTCGTCCTCGCCGTGATGATCCTGCCCATCGTCACCGCGCTCTCCCGCGAGGTCTTCCTGCAGACCCCCAAGCTCCACGAGGAGGCCGCGCTGGCCCTCGGCGCGACGCGGTGGGAGATGATCCAGACGGCCGTGCTCCCGTTCGGCCGCCCCGGCATCATCTCGGCCGCGATGCTCGGCCTCGGCCGCGCGCTCGGCGAGACGATGGCGGTCGCCATCGTGCTCTCGCCCGCAGCGGTCGTGAACTTCGCGTGGTTCCAGTCGACGAACTCCAACACCGTCGCCGCGAACATCGCGCTGAGCTTCCCCGAGGCGTACGGGCTCAAGGTCAACGAGCTCATCGCGTCGGGTCTCATGCTCTTCGTCATCACGCTGGCCGTGAACATGCTGGCCCGCTACATCATCAGCCGCCGCAAGGCCTTCTCCGGAGCGAACTAATGGCGACGACAGCCCCCTCCCGCACGCGGCCCGTGGCGAGCACCCTGCCCAACTCGCTCACCGCCGGCAAGCTGAACCGCTTCACGGCCCCCCTGATCTTCGTCGTGTCCTGGCTCGTCGTGGCAGCCGTCTTCCTGGTGCTGCAGCTCTCGGGCGCCTCGGAGGACTTCAACATCGTCGGCACCGCGGTATTCGGCACGCTGCTGTTCGGCGTCGCGCTGTTCTGCATCTCGCTCGCCGTGGAGGGCGAGCGGAAGGCGAAGGACCGGGTCATCACGATCCTCGTCACCGTCGCGTTCGTCCTGGCGCTCATCCCGCTGATCTCGCTGGTGATCACCGCCGTGACGAACGGATCGGCGCGCTTCGACCTGATGTTCTTCAACTCGAGCCTCCGCAACGTCGTGGGTGCGGGCGGCGGCGGCCTACACGCCATCATGGGCACCCTGATCGTGACCGCGATCGCCGCGGTCATTTCCATCCCCGTCGGCCTCATGTCGGCCATCTACCTCGTCGAGTACGGTCGCGGTCGCATCGCGCAGGCCATCACGTTCTTCGTCGACGTGATGACGGGCATCCCGTCGATCGTCGCGGGCCTCTTCGCGTACGCCCTGCTGGCGATCTTCCTCGGGCCGGGCATCCGGCTGGGCTTCGGCGGCGCGCTCGCGCTGTCCGTGCTCATGATCCCCGTCGTCGTCCGCAGCGCCGAGGAGATGCTGAAGCTGGTGCCGAACGAGCTGCGCGAGGCCTCCTACGCGCTCGGGGTGCCGAAGTGGCTCACCATCGTGAAGATCGTGCTGCCGACGTCGCTCGCCGGCATCGTCACGGGCGTCATGCTCGCGATCGCCCGCGTCATCGGCGAGACCGCGCCGCTGCTCATCGTCGCCGGCTTCACGCAGAACATGAACTACAACCCGTTCCAGGACCAGATGATGACCCTGCCGGTGTTCGTCTTCCGGCAGTACGCCGACCAGGGCGCCGACGCGATGGCCTACGTCGACCGCGCGTGGACGGGCGCGCTCGTGCTCATCCTCATCGTCATGGCGCTCAACATCATCGCGCGCCTCATCGCCCGCCTGTTCGCCCCCAAGCTCGGCCGCTAGCGCCCGCTCCCCCGGCCCACGAACCCGAACGAAGGAATCCCTTGTCCAAGAGCATCGAAGTCAACGACCTGAACGTCTACTACGGCAAGTTCAAGGCGGTCGAGGACGTCAACCTGCGGATCGAGCCGCGCACCGTCACCGCGTTCATCGGCCCGTCCGGCTGCGGCAAGTCGACCTTCCTCCGCACGCTCAACCGCATGCACGAGGTGATCCCCGGCGCCTACGTCGAGGGCGAGGTCCTCGTCGACGGCAACGACCTCTACGGCCCGGGCGTCGACCCGGTGCTCGTGCGCCGCCAGGTGGGCATGGTGTTCCAGCGGCCGAACCCGTTCCCCACCATGTCGATCCGCGACAACGTGCTCGCGGGCGTCAAGCTCAACAACCGCAAGATCTCGAAGTCGGACGCGGACGCGCTCGTCGAGCAGTCCCTCATGGGCGCCAACCTCTGGAACGAGGTCAAGGACCGGCTCGCGCTGCCCGGTTCCGGCCTCTCCGGCGGCCAGCAGCAGCGCCTCTGCATCGCGCGCGCCATCGCGGTGCAGCCCGACGTGGTGCTGATGGACGAGCCGTGCTCGGCGCTCGACCCCATCTCCACGCTCGCCATCGAGGACCTCATCGAGGAGCTCAAGGCGCAGTACACGATCGTGATCGTGACCCACAACATGCAGCAGGCCAGCCGCGTCTCCGACCGCACGGCGTTCTTCAACATCGCCGGCACCGGCAAGCCCGGCAAGCTCATCGAGTACGACGACACCACCACCATGTTCTCGAAGCCCAGCGTGCAGGCGACCGAGGACTACGTCAGCGGCCGCTTCGGCTGATCCGTCTCCGCCACGCAGAAGGCCCCGCATCCTCGAGGATGCGGGGCCTTCTGCGTGCCGCGTGCGCGCGGCGCCGATCAGGTGCTGGTGACCGCCACGATGGGCTCGGTGGTGGGCTGCTCCGATCCGCCCTCGGGCTCGACCGTGATGGCCACGGTGTCGCCCGGCGTGTAGCTGCCCTCGAGCACGGCGTGGCCGGCCCCGCCCTCGGACGACATCACGCCGGCCGACACGGGGCCCGACTGGCCGACGTACCACATCTGGAGGACGTGGCCCTCGGGCAGCGGCGACGCGTCGTTCAGGACGACCGCCGTCTTGGCCTCGGACGCGGAGAAGTAGACCGTGGCGGTGCCGCCGCCGACGACGTCGCGCTTGTCGATCACGACGTCGGACGCCGTGGTGACCTGCTCGTACGCCGAGGCGACGGGTGCCTGCGAGGTGCCGGGGCCGACGAGGGCCGTGCCGACGACCACGCCGCCGACGACGAGCACGACGGCCGCCGCAGCGGCGCCGAGGAGGGCGCCGGGCCGGCGGAACCAGCGCTCGGAGGCGCGGTCGGACGCGGATCCGAGGCGCTCGCGGGGAGGCGACGACGACGGGGCGGCGGGACCGGCACCTGCGTCGGCCGATGCGGCCGGGCGCAGCTCGGTGACGGGCGCGGTGCGTCCTGCCTCGACCGGTGCCCCGGCCGGAGCCGCGAGCGGCGGCAGCTGCGGGGTGGCGTCGAGCATGGCCATGAGGTCGACCTTGAGGCGCGGCGACGGATCCACCGGCTCGGTGGTCCAGGCGAGGTCGGCCGCGGTGGTCCGCAGTTCCTCCACCTCGGCGCGCAGCGCCGGATCGCGCTCGAGGAGCGCCTCGAAGTCGGCCGCCTCGTGGGCGTCGACCGCGCCGAGCGCGTAGGCCGCGGTGAGCGTGCGGAGGTCGTCGTCGTCGGTGGTCATGATGCGACCCCCATCTCGTCGCGCAGGCGGATCATGCCGTCGCGCAGGCGTGTCTTCACGGTCCCGATGGGCACGTCGAGCATCGACGCGACCTCGCTGTGGCTGTATCCGCCGTAGTACGCGAGGGAGACGGCCTGGCGCTGGATCTCGGTGAGCTTCGTCATCGCCTTCTTCACCCTCTCGTGCTCGATGCTGATCTCGACGGTCTCGGACACCTGGTCGTAGCCGTGCTCGTGGTCGCGGATGCCGATGCGGACGTCGCGATCACGGCTGGACTGGGAGGCGCGCACGCGGTCGACTGCGCGGCGGTGCGCCATGGTGAGCACCCACGTGGTCGCTGCGCCCTTGGCCGGGTCGAAGCGGGAAGCGGACTGCCAGATCTCCAGGAAGATCTCCTGCGTGACCTCCTCCGACTGCGCGTGGTCGACGAGCAGTCGGCGCACGAGGCCGAGGACGCGGGGGGCGAGCTGGTCGTAGAGCTCCGAGAAGGCGCGCTTGTCGCCCTGGGCGACGCGGCCGAGGAGGGCCTCCTTCGACTCGGGGTCCGCCGGCCCGGGGAGGTCGGGACGCTCGATCGATGAAGGCACGAGCCCCAGCATCCCAGACCCGGGTGCGATCCGCATGCAGGCAGGGCGGGGCCCGGCGAGCTGGGGCGGTGCAGCGGGGAGGTCATGTGGAGCTTCCGGTCGGGGTGCGGATGGAGGGGAGCCCGTCTGCGGGCGTGCGGTGCCCCGCACCAGCCGGGACCCCGCGGTGCGCGACATCTGGGATGGCCGGGCGGCCTGCCACGCGGACAGGACCCGACCGATGCGGGCCGCACCCTCGCGGGTGGCGGTCGTGAGGCGGGTGAGCGCCTCACGATGACTCTTCGGCGCGACGCGCGTCACGGATTGGTCACAGGCCGGAGGGATCGCGTCGCCCGGATGCGGGTGGATCGGGATGCTCGGCCGCTCACACGGGGGCCGTCCCGCCGCGCAGGCGGGGAAGGGAGATGAGGAGCCGGGCCGCAGGACGCCTCTCGGCGCGAGGCCGCTCGGAGCGGCGAATATTGGTACCCGGGAGTACTGCGGCCCGACCAGGATCCACTGTAACCGAGTCGGCGCGGGCTGTCGTCCCGGGGGTCGCGCTCACAGCGAACGGGCGGATCCCACCGGGGCGCGCGGGTCAGTCGAGGCGGTCGCTCCGCCACAGCCGGGCGCACTGCACGAGGTCGGCCGCCATCTGCGAGAGGCGGAGGGCGCGCGTCGTCAGATCTCCCGCGCGCTCGGGCGACGCGGTGGCGTCGAGGTCGTCGGCGACGCTGGTGGCGCCGAGCGCGGCGAGCCGGCTGAACGCGCCCGCGCGGTCGAGGGCCACCGCGAAGTCGCCGGTGAAGAGACCGCGGAGGATGCTGTCGGCGAGCTCGACGATCTCGGTCGGCCCCGTGGGCGCGGTGGCGCCGGCGACCACCGGGTCGATGGTCGAGGCGACCTCGGTGCCGCGCTGGTAGAGGAGGCTGATGCCGTCGGGATCCTGGCGGATGAGCGCGCGCATGAGGTACAGCCGCCAGAGCGCCCCCGGCAGGCTGCGCGGACTGGCGCGCGACCAGAGCTCGGCGACCGCGTCGATCCCGTGCTCGTCGGTGTACGCGATGAGGCGCTCGACGACCGCCGGGTCGGGATCCGCCCGCACGCGGGCGAGCAGGGCCGACGCGGTCTCGTGGGCCACGCGGCTGATCGTGGCGGGGTCCTCGCCGCCGAGCATGCTCTCGAACTTGGACCCGGAGAACTTGGTGGGCTTGTGGTATTCGCCGGACATCCGGGCAAGCGTACGCCGGGGTGGACGCGGTCGGCCGGGCTGCTGCCCGGGTTGCCGCCGTAGGCTCGGAGCATGCGCTTCGTCTACGGCCTCGTCGCCCTCTGGCTCGTCCTGGTGATCCTGGGCTTCGTGATCAAGGCGCTCGCCTGGCTCGTCGGCGTGGGCGTCTTCCTCCTCGTGGCCACCGTCGTGGCCGGCGCGCTGGTGCGCCGCGGGGCCTCGCGCGACGTCGACCGGCTCTGAGGCCCCCTCGGCCCATCCCGTAGCATCGGGGGCGCGGGCCTCTAGCTCAGTTGGTAGAGCAAGGGACTTTTAATCCCTGGGTCGTCGGTTCGAGCCCGACGGGGCCCACTACATCCGCATGATCGTGCGGATGCGCAGGACAGCAAGGACTGCGACCCCGCGGAAACCCCGCGCATTGCGTCACCCAGGCGTGCCGGATCGGGCGTCGTCCGCGTCGGGGAGCTCCTCGTAGTAGCGGGTCTTCACCTCGTCAGCAGTCAGAGCGCCCTGGTGCCACTGGCTGATGAGGTCCAAGAAGACGATGTAGGCGTCGACGCGGGTCAGCTTCGCGTCGGAGGACAGCGCGAAGAGGGCGGTCACCATGACGTCGACGACGGGCTTCTCCTCGGGGGTGGTTAGCAGCGTGAACCGAGCCGCCGCCGTCTCCGAACGCGCCAGCTCGTCGGGGGTCAGCTTTGCCTTGGCGGACCGGAACGCCATGATGGCGATGAGCTCGGCCAGAGCGTCCGCCAGGTCCTCGTGTCGCTTCTCTTCGCGCCGGCGCTTCTCCGTGAGCGAGTCCCGCAACCACGGGACACCGGCCGTGGCGACAGCTCCGATGATGGCACCGAGTAGCGCTGCCCAACCTGAGTCCATGAGGCACGGTAGCGCGGCATGAGCCGCCGCGGTGTCGGCGCCCGTTCGTAGCCTGCGGGGATGACGAACAAGGTGCGCCGCGACTCCCCCGCCCCGACGCCGCTCGAGGCTCCTCAGGGGCCGGCGCTGTACCGGACGTCACCGGGCGGCGCACGCATCGAGGACCGGTCGACGTCGTGGCCGTCGCGGCGGTACCTGGCGTCTCTCGTGCACGACTGGGACGGGTGGATGCTGACCCCGCGGCTCGGTGACGGCTCGCACGGGCCCTTCAGCAGCGCCGAGGCCGCGTTCCTGTGGTGGCTGCAGCACCGCGACGCCCTGCCTCCCTCACGGCGCGTGTGGCGCAACGGTGATCCGTGGGAGCCGAGAGATCCAGACGCGTAGCCCCGAAGGGGAGGTATCCAGCGCCTCGCCCCCTGGCTAGCGTCGGCCTCATGACAGACGACCCGAAGTCCAGCTACTCCACCCTCTACGACATCCTCTTCTACGCGAACGACGAGACCGCGTACGAGCGCGACGAGCCCGACAATCGCAAGAAGCCGTTCGAGGCGCTCCTCAAGCGCATCGACCACGCCCTCGGCGGTGAGTACGTCAAGTACGCCACGCACAACTTCGACGACGCGCTCATCGGCACCGCCGTCGCCATCACGGAGAACTTCGTCGTCCGCGCCGGGCGCGACGAGGACGAGCCCTTCACCGTCACCGTTACGCCCCTGAGCCTGCTTCAGAGCATCTCCCTCGTCCAAGACCCGCCCGCGGGCTTCGTCGCCCACGGGACGGCCTGGCACGGCGCGACCGTGGTCCTGGAGTTCGATAGTGGAGTGGAGAAGGCGATCCTGCCCGGCGCCCTGTCCAGCGGCAGGAACGCGAGCGAGTTCGCCGAGCTGTACCCCGCGCTCCTCGCCCAGCTCCGCTAGTCCCTACGCGGCGGCGCCGGCCCGAACGGGGGTGTGCGCGTCGCCCTCCTGGCTTCGTACGCTCGGCGCGACCCGAAGGAGCACCATGACCGACCAGACCCCCACCTCAGCCCAAGCTGCCGCCCAGGAAGCGCTGTTCCGCGTCATCACAGACGGCGTCGAAGCTGTCCGGGACAGCGGGCACCAGCTCGACAACAACACGGCCGCCATCAAGATGCTGGCGGAGGCGTACAGCCTCGTGGTCGACGGCAAGTAGCGCACGTACGAAGCCCCCGGTGCCGCCTCGAGAGAGGGACACCGGGGGCTCCGTACGCGCAGGGGCGGCTACCAGTAGCCCTCGACGACGACCGAGTGCCCGAGCGCATTCGTCTGCGTGATGTCGACCGCGACGACGTCCACGGTGGCTCTCTCCCGCGTGCTGCAGAGGAACGGCACCGCGAGCTCCGTCACGACGCTGTAGCCAGCGGAGCGCGCCGTGGTGAGCGCCAGGGACGCGACCGTCGTCGGCGTCGCCTCCGTGGTGCTGAGTGTCCACGAGCCGCCATCCGCCTCCGCGCTCGTACCGGCGGGCGCGAACGCCCGCATGCCCGTGATGAGCGCCCCGACGGGCAGGTTGATGCGCGCGCGGCCAGACGGAGTGGAGAGGCCGCCGTTGATGCCGTGCACGACGAGCTGCCGCTTCACGAGCGGCTTCACGAGATCGCCGCCGAGCGCGCCGACGGTCGCGTCCCACACGGTCGCGCCGGCCGCCGTCGACGTCACGGCATCGCTGCTGTCACCGCGGCAACTGACGAACTCGACCTGCGGGTCGATCTTGTTCGCGCCCGGCTGCGTGTACGTGACGACCTCGGACGGGGTGAGCTTCTGCGCCCAGTGGGTGTCCCGCACGACGACGCGGTGGCGCTTCTGATACGCGTTCACCCCGTAGGTGATGTTGATGGTCCCGGCGAGGTGGGAGTCGTGGATGTTGTAGATCGGCCCGTTGTTCTGCTCGAGGACGATGTCGAGCATGTTGCCGTACGTCTGGAACGGCATCTGCGAGGACCAGTCCGCCTGGATCGACACGTTCCCTGATGCCCACTCCGAGTACAGAAGGCCGGCGAGCGGGCTCTTGGCCTCGACGCGGAGGCTGCGGACGTGCATGTGCTGCACGCCTTGCGAGTGCGACGTCCCGCGCAGCTTGAACAGCTTCTGCGGGGAGGTGAGGCCGGCGCCCCAGTCGGAGACGTCCATGCCGAAGACGTGGAAGTGGCCGCCGCGTGCGGCATCGACGAGCGCGGCCGACGTCGACCAGTGCTTGAAGCCGTAGAACCAATAGTTCAAGAACTGGTCAGACGTGTTCGCCCCTCCGATGAAGAGGAACGCGCCGTCCGCAGCCATCTTCGACGTCGAGCACGAGTAGAACGTGAACTCGCTGTTGTTGTCGTTGCCCTGCAGGTCGAACACGTACTTCCACGGGCCCGTCCAGGAGACGTCGGTGAACGTGTACTGCTGCGCGTTGTGGGTCGTGTACGACTGTATGAACGTCGCGCCGGCGACCGTCGTGTGGAAGGTGATGCCCTCGATCGCGATGTTGATCCAGAAGTCGTTGAACAGGAGCGCGCCGAGCTCGGCGGGGCTGAAGACGACGACGGTGAGGCCGCGGCCCGCGCCGATGAAGCGGATGCCGTTGATCTTCGTCGTCATGTTCTCGCGGCCGAGCATGCCGCGCAGCTCGGAGATCTGGTAGGTACCGGCGCCGAGCTCGATGACGCGGGTGCCGAGGAGATCGCTGCTGATGCCGTCGGACGCTCGGCCGCTGAACCGGGCGTCCCTGGTCGCGAGGCGCATGTGCTCGTCTGCGGACATCGCAGCGGACTCGTAGTGCGGGTGCGTGAGCGTCTTGCGCCCGAAGGCGTCGACCTCGGTCAGCGTGGGCGTCGGATGGACCGCGGGCGGGTCGGGGTAGATCACAGTCATGGTGGGCCTTCCTGAGGCGTCGAGAGAGCGAATTAACCCGGCGAATCGAATTGGCGCGAATTCGAATTGACCCGGGGAGAGACGTGCCAGCCCGGGCGGGAGGTTGGCGGCTGCGAGGTGCTGAAGGGGCCCCTCCCCACCCGTCAGCGGGTCAGGGTGCGGGGGTGCGGTAGCTACGGGTACCGGCCACACCGAGGGCGGTGTCGAGGCCAGCCAGCTCCTCGGGGAGGAAGTAGCCGGCGCGTCCTGCTGCCGCTGTGTAGCGGACAGAGGCTGGGCCGACTGTCTGCTGGGCGATGCTGCGGTCCTGGCCCGTGAGGCGGCGGCTGACGGCGTCGGCTGTGTGGCTGTGGACCAGGGGCAGGAGTGCGGTGGGGATGGTCGGGTACCTGGTGGTGAGCGTGACGCTGATGGCGGTGAGCCACGCGTTCACGCGGGTGGTGTCGGTACCAGCGATGGGGCGTGCGAGGAACGGCGTGATGTGCTCGATGGTGACGTGCATGCTCGTCCTTCCTCGGGGTGGTGGCCGCGGATCTGACCAGGACCGCGGCCACCGTGTGACCGCCCGCGTGACCAGGAGAGGAACGCGGGCGATCAGTCTGTGGGTGGCTAGACGCCGAGCTCGATCTTCACGAGCGCCTTGGGCTGCGGGAACGCGAAGCCGACGCGCATCGTGGACTTCACGGCCACGCGGTCGGTGGTGAAGTACACCTCGTCGCTGGTGGTGACGGTCACGTTCTTGCGGATGACCACGATGGCCTTCTGCTTCGGGATGCCCCAGATCGTGCCCGGCTCCACGTGCTTGGACGCGAGGAGCGGGACACCGAGGAGCAGCCGGCGGGTGGCGCTGGTGGCGTCGAGTCCGAGCAGGGGCTCGTTGCTGTCGACCTGGCGCTTCAGCTGCATGAGCTGCAGGTAGTCGACGGGGTTCGCCACGAAGTTGTCGATGGTCGCGCCCTCGAGCTGCGCGCTGGCGATCGCGGCCGCGAACGGGTCCGTGTTCGCCCACGACGCGCCGGCCGAGAGGACGGCGGGCGCGGTGGTCCCGGTGAGCGAGTCGAGGCCCTTGGGTGCGGGGGTGGCCAGGTTGCCGAAGTACGCGCGGTCGACCTGCGCCGCGATGGCACGGCCGATGGAGTCGGCGACGGCCGCTGCTGCCTCGGGGGACGAGTCGTCGGCGAGCTCGCGGCTGATGGCGATGACGGCGCCGACCTTGCTCGGGGTCACGACGAGCTCGGCGAACTTCGGCTCGGTGTTCGTGAGGTCGTCGCCCTCGTCGACCCAGGCGGCGCCGGCGTCGTCCGTGAGGATCGGGACGTGCCAGTCGTGGGCGTCGATGACGACGGACGAGGAGACGGAGAGGGCGACGGATGCCGCCTCGACGGGCCGGATGATGAGGTCACCGTACTCGGCGGGCAGCAGGCCCGAGACGTCGTCGGTGTTCGTGAAGATGGTCACAAGAAGCTCCAGGGGGCTGGGGAGGCACACGCGCGATGTCGGTGCCGTCGCGGCTGATGGTCACGCCACGGCCCTGCCGTTCGCGCGTGCCCCCCTGGAGCTTCTTGACCCGAGAGCCGGTTACTGTCCGGAATTCTCCTGGTGCAGCTCGATTCTAGCGCGAGATGACTTCGCGCGCACGTTTCTTGCGTGCTCGCCGTCTCGCTGCAACAAATCGGCCATCGTGGCGGCTCCTCCGCCGAACTGGTCCGCCAGGCTCTTCGGCCTAGCCGGCGCCGTCCCATCCATCGGGACACCCGGGTCGGGCTTCGGGCGCGTCCGCGGCATCAGCTTCTGCGGGGCGAGGTAGGGGCGCTCCTGCACGAGCTCCGCCACGGCCGCGGTGACCTTCTCGGGGTCGATCTTCCCGTCCTCGCCGAGCACGGCCGAGATCCCGATGAAGGTGTCGAAGTCCGCGGTGTTGACGAGCTGTCCCTGCAGCATGAGCCGCACGACCTCGGCCTGCAGCTCGGTCACGTGCTCCCGCGCGGCCGTCAGCGACGCCGTGGCCTCGTTGCGCTCGCGCCGGTACTTCGCGGCCTCCCGCGCGAGGCTCTTGTCCTCATCCGGCTCATGCTGCAGCTCAGGAGCGTCGGGAGCCTCGGGGACCACCTGCTCGGGCGTCTCGACGGTCTCCACGTCCTCGGTCGTCGTCTCGTCGGTCATCGCGCGTCCTCCGTCGTGCCGTCCAGCTCACCGAGCAGGTACCAGGCGATCGCCTCCCACTGCGCTGCCGTGAACACGGGAGACGCGAGAGTGGCCGTCTCGCCCTGGCCTCCCTCGTCGCCCATCGTGTAGGTGACCTGCTGGTGGCGTGCCCTCATCAGCTCCACCAGGGGTGCGGCGTCGATCTTCTTCTCGCTCATGGTCTTCTCCTTCAGGGCGCCGACATACCGCCGCCCACTCGTGTTGTTCGGATTCGGTCGATCACGTCTGCTCGGTGCCGCACTCATGACGCCCACCGCGTCACCGCAGTCTCCTGCGCCTGAGGGCAGGTCGGGTCGACGCAGTGTCCCGAGGAGTCCATCGCTCCCCCGCATGCCCAGCACGACTCGTCTCCTGCTGGAATCGCTGCCGTAGGCCACCCCTTCTGTCCCTGCCTGTCCTGTCCTCTCCTGTCCTGTCCCCGGGACAAGTCCCCGGGACCGTCCCCCGGGACATCCCCCGGGACAGCAGGGAATCGAGGGACTGAAGAGGAGGAGCCATCGCACTCGTCGCCACAGAATGCGTGCTCCCCCTTCGCGTGTGATCGCTGGCGCTTCTTCTTGTCCGCGTCGGCCTTCCGCGCCTTGGCCGCCGCCTCCAGCTGCTCCGCGCTGGTCTGCAGCTCCTTGAAGTCGTCGATGATCCACCCGGTGCCGTCAGGGGCTACCTGCCAGAGGCCGAGCTCCACCAGCCGGTCAGCAGCGTCTCGGAAGTGCGGTATGAGGGCGACGTCCGCGTGCTCAACGCGTCCATCCGTGCGATTCGACACACCCCACAGAGTCGCCATGAAGTAGCTCCGGAACTCGTCCGCGGTCAGCCGCGCGATGCGTCGGTCGCTGAGGTACCGCTCGGGGAAGCGCGCGTCTACCACGGGGGTCTCCTCCCCCGCTGCGGCCGGCTCACGCGCGGGACCCATCCGCGTCCGCGTAGTAGCGCGCCACCAGCCGATCGAACTCGGCGTCCGTGTCCGATTCGAGGCCGTATCCGAGCTCAGCGGTCAGCAACTCGGTCGGCCGGCCGTCGCGGATGCAGCGCGCCCAGGAGCACGGCTGCAGCGCACCGTTCACGAGGTCCTTCACCAGGAAGAGGGCCCAGAGGTGCTCACGGGTGGTCATGCCCTCGTACATCTGCACGACGAGTACGCGCAGCTCGAGGTTGTAGGTGATGCCGAGCAGCACCTTCTCGACGTGGTCGCCCCTGTCATGGACGGACACCGCAGTTCCGGGCTCGAACCTCGGCAGCACTCGGAAGCCTCGGAAGTCGGTGGGCGCCTCGACGGCGACGTCGGTCGTGGGTACGGTGGTCATGATCTGCTTCCTGTCCTGGTAGTTGGATTCATGACCCTCGAGCGGCTGCAACCGCGCGGGGGTCGTTCTGCTTGTGGGGGTCACGCGCTCTTGGCGTCGCGCAGACCGTCGAGCCACGCGACGACGTCCTCGCGCTTGTACCGGACGGCGGCGCGGCCCATGCGGGTGACGCGGGGGCCGATGTTCTCGGTGGCGTAGCGAGACAGCGTCGCGGTCGACAGGCCGGTGAAGGCGCTGAGCTCGGCCCGGGTGCCGTAGTCGGGGAAGTCCTCGATGCGGAGGATCTTGGGAAGGGGTGCAGTGGGGCTCGGCATGAACTATTCCAATCCGTGAGTGCGGAGTATTCCGCAGGAGATGGCACCAGTGTGCGCCACGCCGCGGCACCTGTCAACCGGAGGAGGATGTACGGTATCCCCATGCAGAATGACTCGGAGCAAGTGACCCCCCTGACGGACTGGGCCTTCTTCGAGATGGTCGAGCAGCACGTCGGGCAACAGATCCGCGGGCACCGCTTGGCCGCGAAGATGTCTCAGGCGGAACTGGCCGCTCGCGTGACCGCCAGGGGCTACACGATCCAGCAGAGCACGGTGGCGAAGGTCGAGCTCGGCACGCGACCGATCCGAGTCGCGGAGCTCTACGTCTTCGCGTCCGCCCTCGAGGTGCCTTGGATCCGCTTCCTTCTCGACTACGCCGCCGGCGCCCAGGACGACGACTACCAGGCCCTCAAGTTGAAGGCTCGCGAGCTGAACGAGCGCCGCGCCGAGCTGGAGGAGCAGACACTGTCGTCAATGCGTGAGCATGCCGAGCAGTACGGCCGCGTGTTCGTGGAGCTCATGACCGTGGAGGACGAGATCCGGAAGCTCGCGGCGGGCGATGGCGAGGCCTAGGACACCCATCAGCGCACACGGCGCCATCAGCGTCGTCGAGGTCGAGAAGGGCAAGTGGCGGGCCCGCACCCGTTACCGGTTCGACGACGGCCGGCTCCGCCAGGTGGAGCGCTTCGCGAGCTCGCAGAGCAAGGCCCGCACGGCACTGCTGACCGCCCTCGTGGACCTCGAGGCGCCGTCGACGAGCGAGATCCGCAGCAGCACGACCCTCGCGCAGCTCGCTGCCCGGTACCTCGAGTGGAAGGCCGTTGACGGGGTCGCGCAGCGCACGATCGACACCTACCGATGGGCCGTCGGAACGGTCATCGCGCCGGCGTCCAGCGCGGCCGGCGGCATCGGTGACCTGACTCTCCGGGAGGCCACCACGGAGCGCCTGGACCGCTTCCTGACGGCCGTGGGACGCGACCGGGGCAACGGGGCTGCGAAGACTTGCAAGAGCGTCCTCAGCGGGATGCTGGGCTACGCAGCCCGCCTCGGGGCCATTCGGACCAACCCGGTCCGCGAGGTCGGCCGCATCGCGCGGAAGAACGAGGGCGCGACGGCCGTGACGCTCGAGGGCATGCCGGCCCTCCTCGCCGCGGTCCGCGCTGACGACCGCATGCGCGCCCTCGACATGGTCGACCTGATCCAGTTCCTCGCCGGCACCGGAGCGCGCGTGAGTGAAGCGCTGGCGCTGCAGTGGGACGCTGTCGACGCGGCTGCCAAGACGGTCGAGATCACCCGCAACGTCGTGCGCGTCCGCGGCGAGGGCATGAAGCTGCAGGACCACACGAAGACGACAGCCGGCATGCGTGTCATCGGGATCCCCGACCACCTCGTGCAGCTGCTCGAGCAGCGCCGGCGTGAGCAGCCGACCAACGAGCTCGGCCTCGTCTTCCCGTCCGTCCTCGGCAAGCTCCGCGACCCCAGCAACACGCTGAAGGACTGGCGCCTCAACCGCGACCGGCTCGGCGCCCCGGACACGTCGTTCCACAGCTTCCGGAAGTACGTCGCCACAGCGCTCGACTCCGCCGGCCTCAGCGCGCGCGAGATCGCGGAGTACCTCGGGCACCGGCGGCCGTCGCTCACGCAGGACACCTACATGAGCCGGAAGGTCGGCGGGACGCGCGCTGCCGGCGCCCTGGATCAGGCCCTGCAGTAGCTGGATCACCCCGCAGATACCCCGCGGATACGCTGCGCGCTCGTGCAATCTCCTGCTACCTCATGACACCCGAGATGCCCGGCAGCATCACGATCTGCTACCCCGTGCGCACCCCTGTGACCCGGGGACCGCTACTCCCTGGGTCGTCGGTTCGAGCCCGACGGGGCCCACCCCGCTTCCGAGCCCGGTGCAGGCGGACCGTGCATCGCTCGACGCATGCCCGTCCTCCTCCTGGAGGACTCCCCACCGCGAGGCCCGCCGATAGCGTCGCAGCATGCTTTCTCGCGCCATCTCCCTCGTGCCCATCGCCCTCGCGGCCGCCCTCCTCCTCACGGCCTGCACCGGGGAGCCCGCTCCGACGCCGGCCACCCCGGATGCCTCGATCTCCGCGTCGCCGTCCCCCGCCCCGGAGGCGGCCGCCCCCGCGACGCCCGTCACCCCCGCGGCCGAGCTCGAGTCGGAGCAGAGCCCCGCCTGGACGAAGGAGCAGCTCTGGCGGGCCTGCGTCGACTGGCGTGCCGCCGAGGAGGACCGGAACGGCTGGGCGCACCCCGCCGGTTCGTGGAACCAGTGGGACCAGCTGGTCATCGCCCAGCCGCAGGTCGGCGACCTCTACGACGTGCAGATCCTCGGCTACTTCTGGCAGGAGAGCGTGCAGGACGAGGTCGGCGCGATCCTCGAGTGCAGCATCGAGGGCTCCCCCGAGGACCACACCGTGACGGCCACGGATCCGGAGAAGCACCACTCGGAGTGACGCGCCCGGCGGCGCCGCTCAGGACCGACCGGCCCTGTCCAGCACCAGGAACGGCGGCGTCCGGTACAGGAACCTGAGCGGGGTCCGCATCGCCGCGGCGTGGATCCCGAGCGACGCCGCGATCGCGACCACGCTCACCACGAGCGGCAGCAGGTACGGCGCGGCGCCGGGATCCGGCCCGGGCTCGCGGCCCTCGCCGGCTGATCCCGGTTCCGGAGCCAGCGGCACCGGACGGCGCGCGTTCGGCGCCGCCTGACCCTCGGCGCACCGGGCCTATCGGTCGTCCGCCCGGTCAGCCCGCCGGCGTCGGCGTCGGGGTCGCCGGAGCCGGCGTCGGCGTCGGCGTCGGCGCCGGCGCCGTCAGCGGACGCCCGAAGCCGTCGACGCTGCGGACGCCGCGGTCCGTGATGACGGAGGCGAAGGACGCGTCGGGGTTGTTCGGCAGGGACGGGCGCTCGACGCGGGTGTCGCGCGCGTACGGGCCCACCACCACGACGCGCTGCGCCGGGTACTTGGTCGGGGTCATGAACATGGTGCCGCGGCCGACGAACGTGTCCTGCGTGAGCCGGGCTCCCTGGTCCACGAGGCCGACGCCGATGCCGTGGGCGCCGAGGTCGCCGCCGGTCACGATGTTGTAGCCGACGACGGTGGCGCCGACGCCCGCCCCGATCTCCATCTGGTAGCCGCCCGCGCCCGAGTTGCCCTCCAGGCGCATGCCGTTGATCCCGAGCTCCGAGACCATCGACGACGTGTTGCTGGTGGGGATCGCGAGGAAGCCGCGCGCGGCCTTGTTGCCGGCCCCGCAGCCGATGACGCGCGTGTTCTCGAAGCGCGCGTTGGTGGGGGCGATGCGGATCCCGCCCGCCACGCAGTTCACGATCTCGGTGTCGCGCATGACGATGTCGATGGCGTTGACGCCGTCGCAGTCGACGCCCCAGGTGCCGGCCGTGATCACGCGCAGGCCCTCGATGACGTTCGCGTAGGAGTACTCGTCGTTCGCGGCCGTGAAGTTGGTGCGCGCGAAGTAGACGCCCGCGCCGCCGGTGGCGTTCAGCTCGATGTCGGTGATGCGGCAGTGCAGCAGCGAGCGCAGGTACAGCCCGTGGCGACCCGTGCGCGTGCCGCTGATGCTGAAGCCGGTGAGCGTGACGGTGGCCTTGTTGTTCGCGGCGGGCCCGGAGTCCGCGCCGATCTTTCCCTGCACCTTGAAGACGTCGCCGGTGGATCCCGCGATCTGCCGGATCGTCGTGACGCGCCGCCCGTAGCCCTCGATGGAGATGGCCGGGTACCCGTAGGGCGCTCCCGAGAGGGCCTGCTTCGGCCAGATGGCGCTCGAGTAGTCGATGCCGGTGGACGTGACGCGGATCTCGCACGGCGGGAGGATCCCCCGCCCGCCGGTCTTCTGGAGCGCGGCGAAGAACGCGGCCATGGCCTTCGTGTGATCCGCAGCGGAGGGCACGAAGCCGAACTGCTCCGGGTAGTAGACGCGCGACTGGTCGCCCACGACGCCGGCCGCCGACGCGGGCGGCGCCGTGGCGGGCGCGGCGACGGCAGCGACGCCGGCGGTCGCGCCGACGGCGGCGAGGAAGACGGAGCGGCGGCCGACGAGCGGCGGACGCTGCGCGGGTGCCGGGGCGTCCTGGGCGAGGGCCTCGGCGGGCAGGTCGGTAGTGGACGCGTACGCGTCCGTGCGTGGACGGGACAAGGGGAGCCTTCCGGGTGGGCCGTGCTGACGGGTGCGATCGGGCCGCCGATCCGCTCCCCCGAGCACCGGACGCCCCACGCGGGATACGGCAAGGGTGGGTCCCGCTGCCGCCCGGAGCGTACCCCCAGTTCGGGGAGGCGCGGGGCGGGCTCTCCACCGGCCGGATCCGCGTGATCACGGCGATTCCGCCGCCAGGTCGTCGACGCGCGGCGATGCGATGCTGGAGCGCATGAGCATGCAGGCCGACGAACTCGTGATCGCGATGCTGACCGCCGAGGAGACCGGCGAGCGCTACGACCTCCTGAAGTCCGCCCTCGAGGAGCACGACGACCGCGGCGTGCAGTACCTGTCGGGCGTCGTCGGGCGGCTGCTCGCCTACATCGACGGGCTGCGCGAGCCCGAGGAGAACCGGATCGCGCTGGAGCGGTACACGCAGCGGGTCGCGCTGCAGTGGGCGCAGGAGGACGAGGGCTAGAAGCCCGTCGCGCGGATCCCCCAGCTGAGCGTCCACTCCTCGCCGGGCGCCAGGCGGCGGACGCCGACGCCGGAGTTGAAGGCGTCCGCGGGCGCGGTCATGGGCTCGATGGCGACGGCCTGGGATCCGTGGGTCGGGAACTCCCGCGGCGTGTAGACCTGCAGGAAGCCGAACGGCGCGTCCGCCCACAGCTCGACGCCGCGGCCGTCGGGCGCGGTGAGGCCGTGGCGGCTCACACCGCCCTCCACGTGCACGTCGCCGTAGCCCGTGTTGAGGTCGAGGTCGCCGACGACGCGGCCCTGCCGGAGGTCCTCGTCGGCGCCGTCGACGGAATGATCGGCCACGGGGATGAGCGCGTCGTCGACCTCGGACCACGTGTCCGCGCGGACGGTGAGCGTGAGCTCGGAGGAGGGGACGCCGCCGATCGCGAGGTACGGGTGCGCGCCGACCGCGACGGGCGCCGGGCCCGCCGAGTCGTTGCGGATCCGGTGGGTGACGACGAGTCCGTCGTCGGTCAGCCGGTACGTGACGGACGTGTCGAGGAGGAACGGGTAGCCGTGCTGCGGGAAGACGGTGGCGGAGAGGGTCACGCGGTCCTCGGCCCGGTCGGAGGCGGCGTAGCCCGTGTTGCGGAGGAGGCCGTGCGAGGCGTTGCCGAGGGAGGGCTCCGAGACGTCGAGCGCCTGGGACTTCCCGTCGAGCTCGTAGCGGGCGCCGCGGATCCGGTTCGGCCACGGTACGAGCACCATGCCGGCGCCCATCGGGGCCACGACGTCCTCGCCGTAGGGCTCCACGAGGTCGACGCCGTCGAGGGTCAGGCCGCGGATCGCCGCCGCGAGCTGCACGACGGTGGCGCGGAGCTCGCCGGACGGGCCGGCGTGGACGAGGTGGTGCTGCTCTCCGGTGACGGGTCTCATGAGATCCACGTTACGGCCGCCCGGCCTCGGACGGCCCGCCCGCCTGGACGACGCGCAGCCCTGCGTCGCGCAGGCGGCCGACCTCGTGCGGGTCGGCGTCGGCCTCCGTGAGCAGCGTGTCGACGAGGACGAGCGGCGCGACGGATCCGAGGTGCGTGCGGCCGAGCTTGGTGCCGTCGGCGACGACGACGGTGCGGGCGCTCGCGGCGACCATCCGCCGCTTCACCTCCGCCTCCGGCAGGTTGACGTTCGTGACGCCGCGGTCGACGTCGACGCCGTTGCCGCCGATGAAGGCGATGTCGGGGTGCAGGCGGTCGAGCACGACGGAGGCGAGCGGATCCACGAGGCTGTGCTGCAGCGCGCGCAGCGTGCCGCCCGTGACCACGACCGTGAAGCGCGGCATGGCGCGCTCGAGCTCGAGGGCGAGGGTGAGCCCGTTCGTGATCACCGTGACGTCGACGAGGTCCTCCCGGGCGACGAGCGCGCGGGCCACCTGCAGCGTCGTGCTGCCGACGTCGAGCAGCACGCTCTGGCCGCTCTCCACGATCTCGGCGGCGGCACGGCCGATGGCGCGCTTGGCGTCGGCGGCCGACTCGAGGGTGACCTCGAGGCTCTGCTCGCGCGCGGCCAGACCCGAGCGGAGGACCGCGCCGCCGTGCACGCGCTGGACGGCGGCCGAGTCGGCGAGCGCGTCCAGGTCGGCGCGGATCGTGACGGCGGACACGCCCGCGTCGGCCGCGAGCTCGGCGACGGTCGCGAAGCCGCGGTCGGCCAGCCGCTCGAGGATGCGCGACCGGCGGGTCGCCGCGGGGACGGATGCGGTGTCGTCGGCCATGCGGCGAGCCTCCCGCACGCGCTTGCCGGAACGCAAGCCGGGGGTTTCGCGAGCGCAGATCTTGCGCCCACGAGCCCGTAGGATCGAGGCATCATGCATGCCGACCAGACCGTCACGACGTCGCCGTCCGGGATCACGCAGCGCCGCACGCTGCTGTCCGACGGCCGCGAGCTCGTCTACTTCGACGACGCCGACACGACCCTCCCGCCCGAGCGCGCCGCCGACGCCCGGCCCGCCGCGCCCCGCCCGCCCACCGCGACGATGCGGCAGGACGTGCTCACGGGCGAGTGGGTCTCCATCGCGGCCGCGCGGCAGAACCGCGCGCACCTGCCGCCGGCGGAGCTGGATCCCCTCGCCCCCGCGAGCCCGACGAACCCGTCCGAGATCCCGAGCATGTACGACGTCGCGGTCTTCGAGAACAAGTCGCCGTCCTTCGGGCCCGCGCTCGCCGACACCGCAGGCGTCGACGCGCCCGTCGACGACGACGACCTCACCTCCATCGGCGTCGAGCGCACCCGCACCTCGGTCGGCCGCTGCGAGGTCGTCTGCTTCAGCCCCGAGCACACCGGCTCCTTCAGCGGCCTCACGCCGTCGCGCGCCCGCACCGTGGTCGAGGCGTGGGCCGAGCGCACGCGCGCCCTGTCGGCGATGCCCGGGATCCGCCAGGTGTTCCCGTTCGAGAACCGCGGCGAGGCCATCGGCGTTACGCTGCACCACCCGCACGGGCAGATCTACTCGTACCCCTACGTCACGCCGCGCACGCGTCGGCTCGTCGAGTCGATCGAGCGGTTCGGGCCGGGCCTGTTCCAGCGGATCCTCGAGACCGAGCAGGCGTCCGAGCGCGTCGTGCTCCGCGGCGAGCACTTCACCGCGTTCGTGCCGTTCGCGGCCCGCTGGCCCGTGGAGATCCACCTGCTGCCGCACCGCCACGTGCCCGACCTCGCCGAGACGACCGAGGCCGAGCGCGACGAGCTGGCGACGATGTACCTGCGGCTGCTGCAGGGGATGGACCGGCTGTACGACACCCCGACGCCGTACATCGCCGCCTGGCACCAGGCGCCCGCGGACGCGCACCGCGACGAGATCCGGCTGATGCTGCAGATCACGTCGCCGCGCCGCGCGGCCGACAAGCTCAAGTTCCTGGCCGGATCCGAGGCGGCCATGGGCGCCTGGATCGGCGACGTGCCGCCCGAGAAGGCGGCCGAGATGATCCGGAAGGCAGTGGAGGACGCATGACCGACATCCGAGACGACGTGCGCGAGGGATTCCGCGCCCGCTTCGAGCGCGAGCCGCACGGCGTGTGGTCCTCGCCGGGGCGCGTGAACCTCATCGGCGAGCACACCGACTACAACGAGGGCTTCGTGTTCCCGTTCGCGATCGACCGCCGCACGGTCATCGCGCTGGCTCCGCGGGAGGACGACCGGATCCGCCTCGCCAGCTCCTTCTCGGAGGAGATCGTGGAGGCGCGCCTCGCCGACCTCACGGGCGAGCGCATCGAGGGCTGGCAGGCGTACCCGCTCGGCGTCGCGTGGGCGCTCGGCCAGCGCGGGGCCGACCTCGCCGCCGTGCCCGGCTTCGACGTGTTCATCGACAGCGATGTGCCCGTGGGCGCGGGGCTCTCGTCGTCGGCCGCGCTCGAGGGTTCCATCGCCCTCGCGCTCGACGACATCTGGCGCCTGGGCCTCGACCGGCAGACGCTCGCGGCGGTGGGGCAGCTCGCCGAGAACGAGATCGTGGGCGCGCCGACCGGGATCATGGACCAGTCCGCGAGCCTCCTCGGCCAGCAGGACGCGGCCGTGTTCCTCGACTGCCGCTCGCTGGAGGCGGAGGTCATCCCGCTCGGGCTCGAGGCCGCCGGCCTCACCATCGCCGTGATCGACACCCACGTCGCCCACGCGCACGCCGACGGCGGCTACCGCGCGCGGCGCGAGTCGTGCGAGACCGGCGCGCGCCTCATGGGCGTCCCGTCGCTCCGCGACCTCACGGTCGACGACCTCGTGCGCGCCCGCGAGGTGCTCGACGACGAGACGTTCCGGCGGGTGCGCCACATCGTCACCGAGAACCAGCGCGTGCTCGACACCGTGCGCGCGCTCCGCGAGGAGGGCCCGCGCGCCATCGGCGAGCTGCTCGATGCGAGCCACCGCTCCATGCGCGACGACTTCGAGATCAGCGTCCCGGAGCTCGACCTCGCGGTCGAGGTCGCGCAGAACGAGGGCGCGATCGGCGCGCGCATGACCGGCGGCGGGTTCGGCGGATCCGCGATCGCGCTCATCGACGTCGACTCGCTCTCGCGTCTCCAGGTCGCCGTCGACGGCGCGTTCGCCGAGCACGGCTACACGGGGCCGACGGTCTTCACGGTCACGCCGTCGGACGGGGCCAAGGCGGAGCAGTAGGGCGCGGGTCGCTCCGGCGGCGCCGCCCCTAGGCTCGGCGGCATGACGCACGCGGCCGCGGGCCTGACCGAGATCACCGACGACCCGGACGGCGCCGTGCGCGACATCCCGCGCGCGCTGTCGGCGTGGTTCCCCGCGTCGACCCACCCGGGCGGCTTCGCGTGGGAGGTCGCCACCGGGCAGCTGCCCGACAGGATCGCCGTGGTCCGCGACGAGGCGGGCGCGCTCATCGGCTGGGCCGCCTGCTCCGAGGACGACGCGCGCGTCGAGTGCGCGCCCGGCGACGACGCCACGACCGACATGCTGGCGGAGTGGCTGCTCGACGCCGCCGGGGACGCGCGCACGAGCGTCGCCGTCCACCGCGGGCAGGAGCGGCTGCGCGGGATCCTCGCCGGCCGCGGTTTCGCCGACGAGGCCGTCCCGCTCGCCGGGCTCCGTCACCCCGCCCGCGACACGGGCGCGCGACCGCCTTCCGGGTACCGCATCCGCCCGGTGGGAGACGGCGAGGAGGAGGCCAAGGTCGCGGCCCACCGCCGCGCCTGGAAGCCGGTCGAGCTGCCCTTCACCGACGGATGCGGCGACGGGATCGACCCCGACGCCGAGAGCCGCTTCGACGCGGTCGGCTACGCGGCCGTGCGCCGCGCCGCCGTGTACCGGCGCGAGCTCGACCTCGTGATCGAGGCCCCGGACGGATCCCTGGCCGGCACCTGCACGGCATGGCTCGACCCGGCGAGCGGATGGGCGGAGCTCGAGCCGCTCGGCATCGTGCCGGAGCACCGCCGCCGGGGCCTCGCGCAGATCCTCGCGCTCGACGTCTGCCGCCGCGTCGGCGAGCTGGGCGGCCGCGACGTCTTCATCAACGCCTCGCCGCTCCCCTACTACCGGGCGCCGTGGGACGCCTACGCCGCAGCCGGCTTCGCGCCGATGGAGCGGGGCGCGCGGATGCGCCGCCCGGCCTACCCTGGCCGCATGACCGTCGACCCCCAGGCCACCGTCCGCGCGCTCCCCGGATCCCCGGCGCCCGACATCGCGCCCGACGCCCTCGTGGCCGCCGGAGCCCGCGTGGTCGGGCGCGTGACCCTGGCCGCGGGATCCAGCGTGTGGTTCAACGCCGTGCTGCGCGCGGAGGCCGCGGACATCGCGATCGGCGCGGGCTCCAACCTGCAGGACAACGTGAGCTGCCACGTCGACGCGGGCTTCCCGCTCACGGTCGGCCAGGGCGTGAGCGTCGGCCACAACGCCGTGCTGCACGGCTGCACCATCGAGGACGACTGCATCGTCGGCATGTCCGCCACCGTGATGAACGGCGCGGTCGTCGGCCGGGAGTCGCTCCTCGCGGGCGGCACGGTCGTGCTGGAGGGGCAGGTGATCCCGCCGCGCTCGCTCGTCGCGGGCGTACCCGGCAAGGTGCGGCGCGAGCTCACGGACGAGGAGGTCGCCGGGCTCCGCGCGAACGCCGCGCACTACGTCGAGAACGCGCGGCTGCACGCGGGCGCGATCCCGACGCCGGCCGTGCTGCTGGGCGCCGAGCGCGCCGCGGCCACGGACCCCGGACGCGAGGAGGGGACGGCCTGACCGGCCGCCCCCTCCTGCAACACCGCCGCACGACCCGCGGCGAGCGCCGTCAGCCGCGCAGCTCCTCGGCCAGGCGCGCGTCGCGCTCGGCGGCCAGCACCACGTTGACGAGCAGCATCGCGCGCGTCATCGGTCCGACCCCGCGCGGATTCGGCGACAGGTGGCCGGCGACCTCGGCGACGGCCGGATCCACGTCGCCCGTGAGGCGCGCCTTGCCGGTCTCGGAATCCACGACGCGCGTGATCCCCACATCCAGCACCGCGGCGCCCGGCTTCACCCACTCGGGCTGGATGAGGTGCGCGACGCCGACGGCCGCGACCACGATGTCCGCCCGGCGGACCTCCTGCTCGAGGTCGCGCGTGCGGGAGTGCGTGAGCGTGACGGTGGCGTCGAGGCCCTTGCGCGTGAGCAGCAGGCCGAGCGGCCGCCCGACCGTGAGGCCGCGGCCGACGACGACCACGTGCTGGCCGGCGATCGGCACGTCGTAGCGCTCGAGCATCTCCACGATGCCGGCGGGCGTGCACGGCAGCGGCGAGGTCAGCTCGCCCTGCACGCCGAGCACCAGGCGCCCGAGGTTCGTCGGGTGCAGGCCGTCGGCGTCCTTGGACGGGTCGATGAGCTCGAGCATCGCATTCTCGTCGATGCCCGCGGGGAGCGGCAGCTGCACGATGTAGCCCGTGACGGCCGGGTCGGAGTTGAGGCGCTCGATGGCGGCGCGCACGTCGTCCTCGGTGGCGTCGGCGGGGAGGTCCATGCGGATCGACTCGATGCCGACCTCGGCGCAGTCGCGGTGCTTGCCGGCGACGTAGGAGCGGGATCCCGGGTCGTCGCCCACGAGGAGCGTGCCGAGCCCGGGGATGAGGCCCTGCTCGCGGAGAGCGCGGATCCGCACGGCGAGCTCGGACTTGACAGCCGACGCGGTGGCGACGCCGTCGAGCACGACCGCCGTCACTGGGTGAGGCCCTCGTAGAGCGGGAAGCCGTCCGTGAGCGTGAGCACGCGCGCACGCAGCGCGGCGAGGTCGCTGCCCGGCTTCAGGGTCTCGGCGATGATGTCCGCCACCTCGGTGAACTCCGTCTCGCCGAAGCCGCGGGTCGCGAGCGCCGACGTGCCGATGCGGACGCCGGACGTGACCATCGGCGGGCGCGGGTCGAACGGCACCGAGTTGCGGTTGACCGTGATGCCGACCTCGTGCAGCGCATCCTCGGCCTGCTTGCCGTCGATGGGCGAGTTCCGCAGATCCGCCAGCACGAGGTGCACGTCGGTGCCGCCCGTGAGCACCGAGACGCCGGCCTCGGTGGAGTCGGCCGCGACGAGGCGCTCGGCGAGGATCTGCGCGCCCTGGATGGTGCGGCGCTGCCGGTCGGCGAACTCCTCGGTGGCGGCGATCTTGAACGCCGTGGCCTTGGCCGCGATGACGTGCATGAGCGGCCCGCCCTGCTGGCCCGGGAAGACGGCCGAGTTGAGCTTCTTGGCGAGCGCGGTGTCGCGGCTGAGGATCACGCCGGACCGGGGGCCCGCGAGCGTCTTGTGCACGGTGGAGGAGACCACGTCCGCGTAGGGGACGGGCGAGGGGTGGACGCCAGCGGCGACGAGGCCCGCGAAGTGCGCCATGTCGACCCAGAGCTTGGCGCCCACCTCGTCGGCGATGGCGCGGAACGCGGCGAAGTCGAGGTGGCGGGGGTACGCCGACCAGCCGGCGATGATGACCTGCGGGCGGTGCTCGAGCGCCTTCTCGCGCACGACGTCCATGTCGATGAGGAAGGTGTCGGGATCCACGCCGTACGCGGCCGCGTCGTAGAGCTTGCCGGAGAAGTTGAGCTTCATGCCGTGCGTGAGGTGGCCGCCGTGCGCGAGCTCGAGGCCGAGGATCGTGTCGCCCGGCTGCGCGATGGCGGCGAGGACGGCGGCGTTCGCGGTGGCGCCGGAGTGCGGCTGGACGTTGGCGAACTCGGCGCCGAAGAGGCTCTTCGCGCGGTCGATGGCGAGCTGCTCGGCGACGTCGACGAACTCGCAGCCGCCGTAGTAGCGGCGGCCCGGGTAGCCCTCGGCGTACTTGTTGGTGAGCACGGATCCCTGGGACTGCAGCACCGCGCGCGGCACGAAGTTCTCGCTGGCGATCATCTCGAGGGTGCCGCGCTGGCGGCCGAGCTCCTGCTCGAGGACCGCCGCGATCTCCGGGTCGACCTCGGAGAGGGGGGCGTTGAAGGACGGGTCGACGGGCATGGGACTCCTTGTGCACGGTGGACGAGCGGATGCGTCGTGGCCCAGGCGTACGGCCACCAACCGTGTGAGTCGCTCCCCGATGGTGACCCATCCGAACGCCAGTCGCGACGGGTCCGATCCTACCCGGGCGGGCGCGCGCACGCGAGGCGCGCGCCCGCGCCCGGTCAGCCGCGCCCTGGCCGCCGGGCGACGCGATGCGATGTGCCCGAAGGGTTTGCGGGTCACACGCCCCGCTCGCCCGTAGGATCGAGGGTGTCGGGCGACGATGCCCGCACGATGCGGAGGAAGGACCGAGCATGGGGAGCGCAGCGCTCACGACCGATCCCGCGGCAGGCGGGCACGACCGCGACGACGCGCGCGCCGGCTCCGCGACCCGCGACCACGCCCCCGCCCCCGCCGGGCAGGCCTCCGCGCCCCCGTTCGACCGCGACGCCCTCGCCGCCGACCTCCGTCCGCTCGCGGGCGACGACGCCGACGACCTCGCCGATTTCCTAGCCGCCGACCTCCACGACATGCGGGCCCGCCGCACGCCGACCGCCGGCTCCCCCGACGACCTCGACCTCGACCTCCGCACGGGCGGCGTCTGCTACGTCGACCGGTACGCCGACGACCTGCGGGGCCTCATCGCGCGGATCCCCGCCCTCCGCGACCTCGGGCTCACGCACCTGCAGATCACGCCCGTCGCCGAGCGCGGGGACGAGGACGCCGACGCCGACGCGCTCCTCGCGCCGGGCGTGCGCGTGCGCGCGGGCCTCGGATCCGCTGCAGACCTCGCCGACCTCGCCGACGCCCTGCACGACGCCGGTCTCACGCTCGCCGTCGACCTCTCCCCCGCCGACGCCGACGCGCCCCCGGCCGACCGGATCCGCGACGCCCTCCGCGAGACCGTCGCCCTCGCCGCCGCGGGCGCCGACGTGGTCCGCGTCGACCCCGCCGCCGTGCTCGGCGAGCGCCCCGACGCCGACCGGTCCGCCCTCCTCCGCGTGATCGCCGCGCTCGGCCGCCGCGTCTCCCCCGCGCTCGCGCTGGCCGTGGCCGCCGACGCCGACCCGCGAGGGGCCGCCGAGCTCCTCGACGGCGACGCCGTCCGCCTCGCCGACGACCCCGCGCTCACCGCGCTCGTCTGGGAGGCGCTCGCCACCCGCTCCGCCGTCCTCCTCTCCCGTGCCCTCGAGCGCCGCGGCGACGTGCCCGGGGGATCCGTCCGCATCGCGCGCGTCCGCAGCCACGACGCCCTGCGCTTCGCCTTCGACGACGACGACGCCCGTGCCCTCGGCATCGACCCCGCGGAGCACCGCCGCTTCCTCGCCGACTACCACGTCGGCCGGTTCCCCGGCAGCCACGCGCGCGGCGTCTGGCACCCGGACGGCGCGGTCGCCGGCACCACGGCGTCCCTCGCGGGCCTGGAGCAGGACGACCCGGGCGCGGTCGAGCGGATCCTGCTCGCCCACTCCGTCGCCCTCAGCACGGGCGGCCTCCCGCTGATCGTGCTCGGCGACGAGGTCGGCCAGCTCAACGACTACGGCTACGACGACGTCCCGGCGCACGCCGAGGACAGCAGGTGGGTGAACCGCCCGCTCTACCCCTTCGACCGGTACGACCAGCGCGACGACCGCACGACCAGCACCGGCGTCATCCACGCCGGGATCCGTCGCCTGGTCGCCGTGCGCCGGTCGACGCCCGCGCTCGGCGGCACGCGCATCGTCGGCTTCGACGCCAACGACCCGCGCGTGCTCGGCTACCAGCGTCCGCACGAGGACGGCACGGTCCTCGTGCTCGCGAACCTCGGCGACGACCCGGCGACGGTCTCCGCGGAGACGCTCGGCGGCTTCGCCGAGCACGCCGTGGACCTCGTGCGCGACGAGCGGCTCCGCCTCACGAAGGGCATCGTGCTGAGCCCGCGCACGTTCGTCTGGCTCCAGGCGGCTCACGACCTCGCGTGACACACTCGCAGTCACGGACGGGTCGGCACGGAGGAACGGCATGAGCGACGAGGGACGCGGCACGGACGAGCCTGCGGAGGGCGCACGCGCCGCATCCGGGTTCGCCTGGCCCATGTGGGTCAACATCGGCTGGATCGCGCTCGGCGCCTGGCACGTGCTCGCGCCGGTCAACGACGCGTCCGGCTGGCTCGGCATGTTCCAGATCGCGGTGGGCGCCTTCGGCATCATGGCCGCGCGCCGCCGGGCCCGCCGCCTCGCGGAGGCGGAGGCCGAGGCGCTGCCGCTCGAGGAGGCCACCCGCGTCCCCGCGGAGGTCGACGACGAGCGGGCGCGGCTCGACGAGGCCGCCGCCGCGCACGCCGAGATGGACGCCCGGCTGCGCGCGCTCGCGATGCAGCTCGAGCAGCCCGGCACGCCCGGTGCGGATCCCGACAGGGCCGAGCCGCCGCACCAGCCGGGAGCGCGGGGGCGCGGCCGCCGGGGCCGTGCGCGCGACGCCGGCCTCGCCGACGACGGCCTGCCGCCCGTCGCCCGCTGGTAGCGCGCCGCCCGCCCGCAGGGCGCCGCCCGCCCGCAGCGCCTCCCGTCAGCTCGCCCGCGCCACCCCGCGCGACATGATCGCCGAGGTCAGCGCCTCGATGGACGCGCGCGGCCCGGCCGGGTTGTCCATCAGCACGTAGTCCACCTCGTCGAGCTCCGGCAGGCCGAGCCGCGAGGTCACCTTCACCAGGTCGGTGGGGATGAGCGCCTGCGGCAGCACCGCGACGCCCATGCCGGCGCGCACCGCCGCGAGCACGCCGTTCACGTCGCGCGTGCTGCACGTGATCCGCCAGGTGCGGCCCGCCCGCTCGAGCGCGTCCATCGCCATCTGCCTGCTGATGCTCGGCGCGCGGTACGCGATGAGCGGCACGGTCGCGCCCGGCTCCACGAGCGTGCGCTCGAGGCCCACCCACACCATGCGGTCGCGGCCGACGAGGCGCGCATCCGGCTGCTCGTCGACCGTCGTCTTGGTGAGGATCAGGTCGAGCTGCCCCGCGAGCAGCCGCCGGTGCAGCGGCCCGCTCTGGGTGACCGTGAGCTCCAGCTCGATCTGCGGGTGCAGCTGCCGGAAGTGGCGGAGGATCCGCGGCAGCTGCGTGATCGCGAGGTCGTCCGCGGTGCCGAAGCGCAGGCGGCCGCTCACCTCGGATCCGCCGAAGTAGCTCTCCGCCGCGCGGTGCGCCGCGAGGATCGTGCGCGCGAAGCCCGCCATGGCGTCGCCCGCGTCCGTGAGGCGCATGGCGCGGGTGTCGCGCGCGATGAGCGTGCGGTCGACGGCCCGCTCGAGCCGGCGCACCTGCTGGCTCACGGTCGGCTGGCTGATGCCGAGGCGCGCGGCCGCCTGCGTGAAGCTGCGGGTGTCGGCCACGGCGAGGAACGTCGCGAGCAGGGTCGGGTCCAGCACGTCGGCACCTCGTCATTCGATCATCGGATGGCACTCATCATGTCGAGACGGGATCCGAATGGGAAGCCCGCGGGTAGCGTCGACGTCGGCCCCACGAGGGCCGCACCCATGCAGAACCGATCCGCTCATACGCAACGCACCCCGCAGGATGAAGTGACACCGCCGCCGAACGCCTTCCCCCCGACCGCCCCGCTCCCCGTCCAGACCCAGCGCCCGCCGTGGCGCCACACGCTCATCGCCCTGAGCGTGCCGAACTTCCGCCGGTTCACGGCCTCCAACGTCATCGCCATGACCTCGGGCTGGATGCAGCGCATCGCCCAGGACTGGCTCGTGCTCGAGCTCACCGGCAGCGTCACCGCGGTCGGCATCACCGTGGCGATGCAGTTCGCGCCCATGCTGCTCTTCGGCCTCATCGGCGGCGTCATCGTCGACCGCTGCTCCAAGCGCATGCTGATGATGATCACGCAGGGCACCTACGCCGTGCTCAGCGCGCTGCTCGCCGTGCTCACGCTCTCGGGCGCCGTCGAGGCGTGGCACATCTTCGCCATCGCGTTCGCGACGGGTCTCGTGACGGTGATCGACAACCCGGCCAGGCAGGTGTTCGTCACCGAGATCGTCGGGCAGAAGCACCTGAGGAACGCCATCAGCGTCAACTCGTCGGTGTTCCAGCTCGGCGGCATGGTGGGCCCCGCCCTCAGCGGGATCCTGCTGCTCGCGGTCGGCGCCGGCTGGTCGTTCGCGATCAACGCGCTCGCGTGCGTCGTCGTGGTGCTCACGCTGTGGAGCCTCGACGTGAGGACGCTCATCCGCATGCCGCCGGCGCCGCGCCGCCGCGGCCAGCTCGCGGAGGGGCTCCGCTACGCGCGGTCGAAGCCGACCATCCTGTGGCCCGTCGTGCTCGTGGCCGTCTTCAGCGTCTTCGGCCTCACCATGCCCGTGCTGCTCGCGGCGTTCGCGAGCCAGGTCTACGACGTGGGCGCCGGCGGCTACGGCTTCTTCAACTCGATGGTGGCGATCGGCGCGCTGACGGGCGC
Organism: Clavibacter michiganensis; assembly: GCF_002151125.1. Classification (GTDB taxonomy): domain Bacteria; phylum Actinomycetota; class Actinomycetes; order Actinomycetales; family Microbacteriaceae; genus Clavibacter; species Clavibacter michiganensis_C. The sequence continues at coordinate 11,077 of NZ_MDJZ01000011.1, read as the reverse complement.
GCTGCTCTCGACCCGCCGCGCGACCGTGCGGCTGCGCACCATCGTGGTCGGCGTCGGGATCACCGGGCTCCTGCAGGCCGCCGCCGGGCTCATGCCGGGGATCGCGCCGTTCGCCGTCGTGCTCGTCACGGTCGGGATGGCGTCGCTGCTGTTCCAGACCGCGGCCAACTCGCTCGTGCAGCTCTCCAGCAACGTGGCCATCCGCGGCCGGGTGATGAGCGTCTACGTGCTCGTGCTGCTCGGCGGCCAGGCCGTCGGCGGCCCGCTCATGGGCGGCATCGTCGAGGCGTGGGGCGTGCACGTCGGCATGGTCGTCTCCGGCGGGGTGCCGGCGCTGGCCGCCGCGGTCGTCGCCGTGATCCTCGCGCGCCGCGGCCAGCTGACCCTCGAGGTCGTGGTGCGCCGGCACGTGCCGCGGGTGCGGATCACGCCGCGCGCCGAGCGCCCGGAGCCGGCGCGGCCCGTCGTCCGCGCGGACGACGCGACGACCCCGGCGCCCGCCACGGCGCCGATCCCGTCACCCGCGGCGACGGCGACCGGCGCCGTCCCGATCAGCCGCGCACGTCGATCGCGCGGTGGCGCTGCTGCACGCCGGCCGGGCCGTACGGGTACTCGGACACCACGGGCGCGCTCACCGCGCTGAGCGAGGCGATCTCGTCGGCCGTGAGCTCCAGGTCGGCCGAGGCCATGTTGTCCTCGAGCTGCTCCACGGTACGGGCACCGAGGATCACGCTGGTCACCGCCGGCTGCGCCTCGAGCCACGCGAGCGAGACGCGGGCCGAGCTGGATCCGTGCGCGTCGGCGACCCGGCGCACCTCGTCGAGGATCGCCCAGGTGCGCTCCTGGCCGTTCCGCGGCGTGAACGCCTCCATGCCGCGCTCCGGGTCCTCGCCGAGGCGGGTGGCGCCGGTGGGCGTCTCGTCGCGGCGGTACTTGCCGGTGAGCCAGCCGCCCGCGAGCGGCGACCACGGCAGCAGGCCGATGCCGGCGTCGAGCGACGCGGGCACGATCTCCGACTCGATCTCGCGCACGAGCAGCGAGTACTGCGGCTGCAGCGTGACGGGCGGCGTGTACCCGAGCGCCTTCGCGACGTGCACGGCCTTCGTCAGCTGCCAGCCCAGGTAGTTCGAGAAGCCGTAGTACGAGATCTTGCCGGCGCGCACGGCGTCGTCGAGGAAGCGCAGGGTCTCCTCGAGCGGGGTCACGGCGTCCCACGCATGCATCTGGTACAGGTCGATCGTGTCGACGCCGAGGCGGCGGAGCGAGTCGTCGAGCGCGCGGGTGAGGTGGCGGCGGGAGGTGCCGACGTCGTTGTTGCCCTCCCCCATCGGGAAGCGGCCCTTCGTGGCGATGACGAGCTGGTCGGCCTCGGCGGGGTGCGCCTTCAGCCAGCGGCCGACGATCTCCTCCGAGACGCCCGACGTGTAGACGTCCGCGGTGTCGATGAACGTGCCGCCGCCGGCGACGTACGCCTCGAGGATCCGGCCCGAGGTCTCCTCGTCCGCCTCCGCGCCGAAGGTCATGGTGCCGAGCGCGTAGGTCGAGACGACCGCGCCGCTGTTGCCGAGATTCCGGTACTGCATGTGGTTCCTCCATCGGATCCGCCGCGGGCGTCCCTGCCCGCGGGTCCCGTCCAGCTTGCACCGCCCGGGCGGCCGGGGTCGGCTGCGGAGGACGCGAGGCCGCTCGGTACCATGGCGGCATGTCCGTCGACGAGCTCTCCAGCGCCGCGCAGGACTACCTCAAGCTCATCTGGTCGGCGACCGAGTGGACCGACCAGCCGATGACCGTGTCGCGGCTCGCGGAGCGGCTCGGGATCCGGCCCGCCACCGCGTCCGACGGGATCCGCCGCCTCACCGCGCAGGGCCTCGTGGAGCACCGGCCGTACGGCAGCATCGAGCTCACCGACGACGGGCGCCGGCACGCGATCCAGATGGTGCGCCGCCACCGCCTGCTCGAGACGTTCCTCGTGGAGGCGCTCGGCTACGGCTGGGACGAGGTGCACGACGAGGCCGAGGTGCTCGAGCACGCGGTCTCCGACGACTTCGTGGCGCGCATCGACCGGCACCTCGGGCACCCGTCGCGGGATCCGCACGGCGACCCCATCCCCTCGGCCGACGGCGAGCCGCACCTGCCCGACGCGACCGTGCTCGCGGACGCCGCCGCCGACCGGCCGATGCGCGTGCGCCGCATCTCCGACGAGGACCCGCGGCTGCTGCGCGAGCTCGCCGATCACGGCATCGGGCTCGACGCGACCCTCGTCCGCGCCGCCGCGGCCGACGCCGGCGACCCGGCGGCCGTGGTCGTGACGGTCGACGGATCCGCCCGCCGCCCGCTCACGGCCGCCGCGGCCTCCGCGGTGTGGGTCTCCGACGCCGGCTGATCCGCGCGCCCGAGCCGGCGGCTCCGGCGGGCTCCGGGCTCAGCCGGCGAAGGTCAGCACCACGAGTGCGACGTTCAGCACCACGACGAGCGACACCGCGACCCACGCCGCGATGCGCGTGAGCGGCCGGTCGACGTGCGCGCCCATCACCCGGCGGTCGCCCGTCAGGCGGATGAGCGGGACGAGCGCGAACGGGATCCCGAGGCTCAGCACGACCTGGCTGATCACGAGAGCGGTGGTCGGGTCGACCCCGATGCCGAGGATCACGAGCGCGGGGATCAGCGTCACCACGCGCCGGGCGAGCAGCGGCACCTTCACGTGCAGCAGGCCGCCCATGATCGCCGCGCCCGCGTAGGCGCCCACCGAGGTCGACGCGAGCCCGGACGCGAGCAGCCCCACCGCGAACACCACGCCGACCACCGGCCCGAGCGACGCCGTGATGGCCGCGTGCGCGCCCTCGATCGAGTCGGTGCCGGGCACGCCGCCGAGGCTCGCGGCCGCGATGAGGAGCATCGAGATGTTGACGGCGCCGGCCACGGCGAGCGCGGTGATCACGTCCCACCGGGTCGCGCGCAGCAGGCGCCGCAGCATGCCGTCGTCCGTCTGGACCCCGTGCCGGTCGCGGCTGAGCGAGGAGTGCAGGTAGACGGCGTGCGGCATCACGGTCGCGCCGAGCATGCTGGCGGCGAGCAGCACGCTGCCCGGCCCGTCGAAGCGCGGCACCAGGCCGCCCGCGATGCCGGACGCCGACAGCGGGCTCACGACGAGGCCCGTGAGGAAGCCGACGGTGATCACGAGGAGCAGCGCGCCGATCACGAGCTCGAACGGGCGCTGTCCGTGCCGCGACTGCACGGCGAGCAGGCCGATGGAGACGAGGCCGACGATCACGCCGCCCGCGAGCAGCGGGATCCCGAACAGCAGGTGCAGCGCGATGGCCCCGCCGATGACCTCCGCGAGGTCGGTGGCCGCGGCAATGAGCTCCGCCTGCACCCAGAACGCGCGTCGGCGCTGCGTCGGCAGGCGCTGCCCGAGCAGCTCCGGGAGGCTGCGGCCGGTGACGAGCCCGAGCTTCGCCGACTGGTACTGCACGAGCACGGCGATGAGGTTGGCGGCCACGAGCACCCACACGAGCAGGTAGCCGTAGCGCGCGCCGGCGGTGAGGTTGGCGGCGACGTTGCCGGGATCCACGTACGCGATGGCGGCGACGAACGCCGGCCCGAGGAGCAGGACGAGGCGCGGACCCGTGACGGGCCGGCGCGCGCGGCGGCGCTCGGGGGCGGTGCGGGTCATGGCGGCCTCTCCGACGAAGTGTTAGCCGAGGCTAACATCCGTTCGCGCACACAGGAAGGGCCCGTCCGGATGCGGACGGGCCCTCGGGGCGTGCGGGGTCGGCGGGCGCCGGCGGGCGCCGGGGCCTCAGCTCGCGGAGCGGCCCGGCGCGAGGAACGCGGAGTCGTCCTCCGCCTCGCCGCGCACGATGCGCACCCACTGCGCGAGGAGCGCGGCGCCCGCCTCGTCGTGGATCAGGTCGCCGGCCGTGAGCACCGGGTACGGCGTCGCGGGGATCCCGTCGGCCGGCCGCACGTCGACGTGCGCGACCTCGTGGCCGTTCTCGTGCAGCCAGCGGGCCATCGCGTAGTCGGTGCGCGAGTCGCCGACCGTGCGCCAGCGCAGCGGCAGCGGGCCGCTGTCGGCCAGCAGCTCGAGCGCGCGGGCGGCGCCGAGGTCCTTGCCGAGGCGGACGGACTCGATGTCGGTCGAGATGATCGTGGGATCCACCCGCACCTGCACCTCGCCGTGCGCGTCGGGCACCTCGACGCCCTCGAGCACCGAGCCGAGCCCGTGCGCCGTGAGCATCTCCACCGCGCGCGCGTCGAGGTCGGGCTGCACCCGGAGGTAGTCGGCGGAGGAGACGCTCGTGTGCTGCTCGAGCGAGACCATGGCGTGCTTCGTGTGGTCGAAGAACATCCAGTCGGCGAAGCGCTCGGCGACGAGCCGCTCCATGTCCCGCATGTACGCCTCGGGCAGCGCGAGCGCCCGGTCGACGTGCACCTCGCCCGCGCCCGCGGGCGTGATGGAGAACCACGACGCGCCCTTCTCGCACACGGCGTGCACGCGCGCGCCCTCCGGCAGGCCGGCGGCCAGCAGCGGGCCCACGACCTGCTCGCGGATGAAGGCGTCTGAGCGGCCGGTGTTGAAGACGATCGGCACGCCCGCGGCCGCGAGCTCCACGAGGTCGGCCGCGATGCTCGGGATGGCGAGGGTGCGGGTGATCGGGCTGGCGATGGGGCCGTCGACGTCGAGCAGGAGGCCGAGGGGCGCGGGGGTGGTGGTCACGGCCCCCATCCTCCCGCAGGCGGGAGGCGCCCCGGTGCGGCGGGGGATGACGACGGCATCCTGCAGGCGGGGCGGGCGCCGCCGGGGAGCGCGCCGCCGTCAGGCGGCGGTGCGCGCGGAGGCGGCGCGGGCGCGGGCGGCCCGGCCCGCGGATCCCACGACGAGCACGACCGACACCGCCATCACCGCGAGGAACGCTCCGGCCAGCGACGCGATGCCGAACCCGTCGAGCAGGGCCCCGCCCACGAGTGCGCCGCCGCCGATGCCGACGTTGAACGCGGTCGTGTAGAAGGAGCTGGCCGTGTCGCGGAACGACGGGTGCGCGGCGTGCAGCATGCGCGTCTGGAGCAGGGTCGGGATCGCGCCGAACGCGAGGCCCCAGAGGAGGAAGCCGGGGATCGCGACGGCCCAGAGGCCGGGCACGAACGCGAGCGCGCTGACGCCCGCCGCCGCCGCCGCGAGCCCCGCGAGCACGCCGAGCTGCGGTCGGCTCGAGAACACGGTGCCCGCGAGGAGGAGCCCGACGGCGCCCGCGATCCCGTAGCCGAAGAGCATGGCGCTCAGCTGCTGCTCGGGGATCCCCATGACCCGCGTGACGAACGGGTCGACGTACGTGTAGAGGCCGTACTGGCCGATCATGATCACCATCGCCGTGAGGCACACGAACAGCACGCCGCCGACGCCCTGGCCGGCCATGCGCTGCCGGATCCCGACGCGGCCGCCCGCGGGCGCGTCGACGGGCGCCTCCCGCTCGGGCCGCCCGACCGCGGGCAGGAAGCGCCAGACGAGCAGGATCCCGAGGAGCGTGAGCACGCCGATCCCCGCGAACGCCGCCCGCCAGCCGAACGCCTGCCCCGCCGCGGTGCCGACCGGCACGCCGAGCACGAACGCGAGGCTGCCGCCGCCGACCGTGAGCGCGACCGCCCGGCCGATGAGCGCGGGCGGCACCAGGTGCGCCGAGTACGCGCCGACGACCGCCCAGAACAGCCCGTGCGCGAGGCCGCCGAGCACGCGCGTCGCGGTGACGAGCTCGAACGTGGGCGCGAACGCCGTCAGGAGGTTGCTCGTCGCGAACACCGCGAGCACCCCGAGCAGCAGCGCGTGCCGCGGGACCCGGCGGGTGAGGGCCGCGAGCGGGGCGCTCGAGACGACCACCGCGACCGCGAACACCGAGACGAGGAGGCCGACGCGAGACTCCTCCACGCCGAGGTCGCCGCTCATCTCGCTGAGGAGGCCGGTGGGCAGCATCTCGCTCGTGACGCTGAGGAACACGCACGCGGCGAGCGTGAGGATCCCGACCCAGGGGAAGCGGAACGACGGGTCGCCCCCGGCCGGCGGGCGGCGGCGTCCGGAGCGCTCGGCGCGCTCGAGGTCGGGCAGGAAGATGGGGGAGGTGTTCGTCATGTTGACCTGAGGGACGCGACGGCGGGAGTGCTCCCGGGGCCGGCGGGACCCGCGCAGCCAGTCGATAGCCTAGACGGATGACCGACCAGGCCACCCGCGCGCGTCCGCCGCACCGCGTCCTCAGCTTCTCCTGCGACGACCGCCCGGGCATCGTGCACGCCATCGCGGGCGCGATCGTGGAGGCGGGCGGCGACATCACCGAGTCGCAGCAGTTCTCGAGCGCCGACACCGGCCGCTTCTTCATGCGCCTGCAGATCCAGGCCGCGGCCGACGACGACCGCCTGGCCGACGCCCTCGCCGCCGTGGTCGAGCGCTACGACGCGACCTGGCACCTCGACGAGGTGGGCCGGCCGCTGCGCACGCTCGTGCTGGGATCCACCGCCGAGCACTGCGTGAACGACCTGCTGTTCCGGCAGCGCGCGGGGCAGCTGCCCGTCGAGATCCCGCTCGTGCTGAGCAACCACGGGAAGCTGGCCGACCTCGCGGGCTTCTACGGCGTGCCGTTCGAGCACGTGCCGGTCACCGACGACGCGTCGAAGCAGGCGTTCGAGGAGCGCGTCATCCGCGCGGTCGAGGAGCACGACATCGAGCTGGTGGTGCTGGCGCGCTACATGCAGATCCTCTCCCCCGGGCTCTGCGCCCGGCTCAGCGGCCGGATCATCAACATCCACCACTCCTTCCTGCCCGGCTTCAAGGGCGCGAACCCCTACAAGCAGGCGCACGCGCGCGGCGTGAAGCTCATCGGCGCGACCGCCCACTTCGTCACGAGCGACCTCGACGAGGGTCCGATCGTGGAGCAGAACGTGGTGCGGGTGGATCACTCCCGCAGCGCCCGCGAGCTCATGGCCATCGGCCAGGACGAGGAGTCGCGCACGCTCACGCAGGCCGTCCGCTGGTTCGCGGAGCACCGCGTGCTGCTCGACGGCGCGCGGACGATCATCTTCCGCTGACGCGCGCGGGTGCCCGGACGCACGAGAGGGGCGGGCGCCTCCTGGCACCCGCCCCTCCGCGGTCCGTCGCTACGTCAGCCGGATCAGCGGCTCACGTAGAGGTACTTCGGCGAGCTGGCCTTCGCCGCGTTCGCGTCGTCGCCCGCGTACGTCGCGGTCACCGTGTAGCGGCCCTTCGCGTACGCCGGCAGCTCCACCCGACCGGTGCCCGACGCGTCGAGGGTGACCTCGAACTCGTCCGAGCCGACCGTCACGGTGACGGTGCCCGTGGGCGCCGCCTTCGCGGCGCTGTCGACCTTGACCGTGACGACCGCCTTCTGCGCGCTCGTCAGCACGGGCGGCTTGACGCCCACCGTCACGGTGCTGGCCAGCTTGATCACGACGGGCTCGCTGGTCGCGGTGCCCGAGGGTCCCTTCGCGGGCTTCGCGGTGACGACGACCGTGATCTCCTTGCCCGCCACCGACGGCGAGACCCGGTAGGTCGCGCGCGTCTGGCCGGCGAGCGGCTTCCCGTCCGCGAACCACTGGTACGAGAACGCGAGGCCCTCCTGGTCCCACGTGCCGGGCGAGGCGGTGAGGGTCTGGCCGACGGTGGGCGTGCCCGAGATCACGGGCGGCTCCGTCGCCTCAGGCGCGGGGATCGCACCCGACTCGACGCGCACGTAGGTCAACGCCTCGGTGCCGGCGTAGGCGACCCGGCCGAGGTACGCGGTCTCGGGGGCGAGCCCGCTCCACGAGGCCGTGTAGGTGACCGGTCGGCTCTGCACCGCGTCGAGCGGGTTCGGGGACACCGTGAAGGCGCCCTCGTCCGTCGTCTCGGACAGGTCGAACTGCGTGACGGTGAAGTCCTGCGTGGTCTGGCCCTCGGGGATCGAGAACACCCCGACCACGACGACGTAGTCGCCCGCCTCCGGCGTCTCGATGGTCACGGACTCGTCGGCCGACTCGGTCGCCGAGTCGAACTGCTCGACCGGCTTCCCGCCCTCGAGGCGGAACACCGAGAGGTCGAGGTCCGCCGCGTCGTCGGCCGAGTCGAGGTCGATCCGCGTGGCCAGCTGACCGGCCGGGACGGTGGTCGCGTACTGCAGCTCCGCCTTGGCGGGACCCGTGCCGGAGATCGGCGAGGACGCGTCCGCGGGGTTGGCGTACACGCGGCCGGCGGTCAGGCCCTCCGCGGCGAGCGCGATGGGCCCGGTGGTGCCGGGCGTCACGGTCACGTCGACGGATCCCGTGATCCCCGTCCCCTGCACCTCGTCCGGCGCGGCGATGGAGACCGGGTTCACCGCGATCGGGCTGCGCACCGTGGTGTCGCCGCCCGTCCAGGTGAGCGATCCGGTGGCGTACGCGTCGACGGGCGCCGTGGTGCGCGTGAACGACACCTCGAACGACTTCGTCTGCCCCGCCTCGGTGAACTCCAGGGTCGACGGCGTGACGTCCGTGGTGACGCCGTCGAGGCCCTGGACGCTCGCGGTGTAGGTGCCCGCGCGGGTGGCGGTCACCTCGCGCGTCACGGTCTCGGAGCCGGTGAGGGCGCCGATCGCGATGCTCGCCAGGTTGAGCTCCGACGGGTCGACCGGGTCGATGCCCGTCGCGTAGCCGGTGGCCGCGAGGTAGGACAGCCAGTCGGCGCGGTCGTTCAGGTACAGCAGGCCCGGGTCGAGGTACCGACGCGCGTCCACGTGCCCGGCGCCCTGGGCGAACGGATCCGTCACCGCCGCGCCGTCCTCGCCCACCGTGTCGTACGCGGTGGTCATCATGGCCGACTTGATCTCGGCGGGCGTCGCCTTCGGGCGCTCGCCGAGGTACAGCAGCGCGAGGCCGGCCACGTGCGGGGCCGCCATCGACGTGCCGGAGAGGAGCGCGAAGGTCGGCTCCGCGCCCGCGGCGTTGTTCGTCGCCGCGATGATCGAGACGCCGGGCGCCGTCACGTCGGGCTTGAGGATGTCGCTGCCGTCCGCGAGCACCGGGCCGCGCGAGCTGAAGCCCGCGACCTGGGGCGTCGGGGCGGAGACGCCCGTCGTGTTGTCGGGCACCAGCGTCACGGTCGCGTCGGGCGTGGCCGCGTAGGCGGAGACGGCCGCGTAGGCGTCCGCGTCGAGGTGGACGGTCGGCACGGAGTGCGTGTCGGCGTCGACCGAGTTGGGCGTCGGGTTGACGAGCACCATGCCGATGCCGCCCGCGCGCTCGACCTCGGCCGACTTCGCGACGCGGTCGAACGTGCCGCGCTCGCACAGGACGATCTTCCCCGCGGTCTTCGCCGGGTCGAGCACGCCGGGTCCGCAGAGGGCCGGCGTGGTGGCACCGGCCGCGGCGACGGATGCGGCCGTCACGAACGCTCCGGAGACCGGCTCCGTGACCGTGATGGACGAGCCCGCGAAGGCCTTCCCGTCGCCGAGCTGGGCCGTGGCCTCGAAGTTGCCCGCGACCGTGCTCGCGGCGACCGTGGTGATCCACGGCGACGCGTTGTCGAGCGTGGAGGAGTCGGGGCCGGAGTTGCCCGCGGAGGCCGCGACGAAGATGCCCGCGCTGGCCGCGCCGAGGAACGCCCGGTCGGTGGCGGAGAACGTGGTCTGCGCCGAGCCGCCGCCGATGGAGTAGTTGATGACGTCGACGCCGTCCTTCGTGGCCTGCTCGATGGCGGCGACGAGGTCCGCGCCCGCGCAGCCGTCGTCCGTCTGCACGGCCGGGTCGGGGCCGGACCAGCAGACCTTGTAGGCCGCGATCTTGGAGGCGGGCGCGACGCCCGAGATCTCCCCGAGGTCGTTGCCGTCGATGGTGGCCGTCACGTCGGGGTTGCCGGCGGCGGTGGACGCGGTGTGCGAGCCGTGCCCGTCGCCGTCGCGCGGGGAGACGTACTCGCCCGTCGCGGCCGTGCCGATGTTCTGCTGGCCGAAGCCCGTCACGTAGTAGCGCGCGCCCACGACCTTCGTGGAGCAGTCGGCCGCCGTGAACTGCTCGCCGGTCTGGCACGCGCCCGTGAAGGTGGTGCCGTCGCCCTTGGCGAAGGTGATGGCGGATCCGTCGCGGTACGGCTCGGCGCCCGCGGTCGTGCCGAGCGGCTCGCCCGCGAACGCGGGGTTCTCGGGCGCGATGCCCGTGTCGATGACGCCGATGACGGCGCCCTCGCCGGCCTCCTCCTGGCCGCCCGTCTCCGCCCAGACGCCGTCCGCGCCCGTGAGGCCGAGGAAGTCGGCCGCCGGGGTGGAGGTGGGGTGGTAGATCCGGTCGGGCTCGACGGAGGCGACGTCGCGGTCGCCGGAGAGCTTCGACGCCTGCTCGGCCGTGAGGACCGCGGAGAAGCCGTTGACCGTGAGGGAGTAGGAGTAGTCGATGTCCGCTCCGACGCTGGCGGCCACGTCCTCCTGCTGGTCCTCGAGGTAGTCGGTGTACGCGGTGACCGGACCGGCCTGCGCGTCGAGCTGCGCGCCCGAGCGGGCCTGGGTCGCGGGGAGCCCGTCGACGCCGCCCCGGTAGGTCGCGGCGGCCTCGTCCGCGAGGGTCACGATGTAGCGGCCGTCCTCGAGCTCGGACGCCGGCGTCGCCGTGGTCGGAGCGGGGGCCGCCATGGCGCCCCCCGCTCCGAGGGCGACGAGGCCGGCCGCGACGAGGGCGGTGGTGGCGACGGAGGCCGTCGCCCTGCGCAGGGCTGATGCGCGGGCGGACTCCGAGCGGAGCCGGGGGGAGCGTGGGATCACGAACACGTCCTTCAGATGGGGATCGGTGGCCCGAACGCGCCCCTTGCGACGCGCACGAATCCTCAACATACCCCGGGCATTCACCCTGAGAAAGGCTCCGTGTTACCGCCGTGTAACAGATGGACGAGGCACTCAGATGCCCGTCATGTCGGCGATCCGGCGCCGTCGCCGCCACGTCGGCCGTCCAGCGCAGACGCCTCGCATGCGGCAGGTGTCCAGGCTCCCGTCCGGGCGGATCCGCGCGTGCCATGCCGTGCTGCGGTCGCCCGCGCACGCGAGAGGGGCGGGTGCCGTCGGCACCCATATTC
>NZ_MDJZ01000010.1 GCF_002151125.1 Clavibacter michiganensis | reverse complement strand
CACCACCGTCAAGGTCAGCCCCGACGCCGCCGCCCTGCTCAACAGCACCTTCGGCACCGACGCGGTCACCGACGAGCTCGTCGTCGGCATCGCCAAGATCACCGTCAACACCAAGTAGCACCCACCCGGTACATGCCGGGGATGCACCACCGCGAACGGCCCGGCCCTCGACGCCGGGCCGTTCGTCGTGCGCCCGGCGCGACCCGAGACGCCGGACGCGGACGCCGGACGCCGGACGCGGCGAAGCCCCCTCGCATGCGCAGCGAGGGGGCCCCTGCCGGGTGACTCGGACCCGGTGCATGGCCTTCGGAACGGAGGGGCGATCGGGCGGGCGGGCATCCTCTCGCGTGCGCGACCGGTCCGGGCACCTCCGGTGCGCCGTACCAGGAAGAGCCGGTGAGCGCGGCATCCATCCACATCGGAGGCTCCCAGCCGCGGGTCGCATGGTACGTGCATGAGCGTTCAACGAATCCCCGTCTCCCTGCTCGCCCGCGGCACCGCCGCCCTCGCCGGCGTGGTCGTGCTCGCCGGATGCTCGGCTCCCGGTGCGGCCTCGGCCTCGTCCGACGCCGCCCCCGACGCCACCACCGCCGTCGCCACCACCGCCCCCGCCGCATCGGGCGACGGCGGCACGACGGCCGACCGCACCGACTCCGACGCGGAGGACCGCAACGCGGACATCATCTCCGGGCTGTTCACCGCCGCGTTCCCGGATCTCGCCTCCGACGCCGCGCAGGCCGCCGTGCTCGCCGCCGTCGCCCCCGACTCCACCGCGAACGGGGCGGGCGCCGAGGCCGGACCCGGCGGGCTCCTCGACGAGTTCGCCCAGGCGCACCAGCGGGTGCCCGGCGCGCAGGCGGTGGTCAAGCACATCGCCGCCGACGGCGACCTGGTGGCCGTGCACTACCAGGTCACCTCGAATCCCGACGACGAGCGCACCGGCGAAGCCGCGGTCGACCTCTTCCGCCTCGCGGACGGCAAGGTCACCCAGCGCTGGACGTTCGACCAGCCGGTTCCGCAGGGCACGCCCGCGAGCGGCAACACGAACACCATGTTCAGCGACCTCTACCAGGGCAAGGGCGACGCACCCGAGCCGACCGAGCAGCAGGAGGAGGCCAACCGGCAGCTGGCCGTGGGCGCCTACGACACCCTCTTCCGGGATCACGACGCGAGCGTGCTCGACCGCTCCTTCGACCCGGCGTACCTGCAGCACAACACGGTCGCCGCGAACGGCACGGCGGCGCTCAAGGCCTTCTTCTCCGGCGGCGCGCAGTTCCCGGCGCAGCAGTCCGTGATCTCGATCGCCGACGACGACCTCGTCTGGACCTTCTCGCAGCCCGTGGGCGCGAAGGCGGACGACCCGTTCCTCGCGGCCGACATCTTCCGGGTCGACGGCGGCCTCATCCGCGAGCACTGGGACGTGGTGCCCGCGAGCTGATCCGGGCCGCGCACGGAGGAGGAGGGGCGGCCACGGCCGCCCCTCCTCTCGCGTCCCGGCCGCGTCAGCGGCCGGCGTCGTAGTGGTTCTTGACCTGCGTCGCCGTGAGCGCCGTCTTGTAGAGCGCGGCGAAGCGCATGCTGCCGGTGAAGTAGTTGCTGCCCGGGTTCGGCCAGCCCGACGTGTTGTCGTAGCCGATCCGCCAGTACCCGGTGTTACTCTCCGGCGCGGTGAACGCCGCGTTGCCGGCGACGCGCACGCCGTCGAGGTAGAGCGTCATGCCCGTGCTCGGCGACATGGTGGAGACGACGTGGTGCCAGGCGCCGTCGGCGACGTTCGCCGGGCTCGTGAGCGTCTGGTAGCCGTTGTTGTAGGTGCCGAAGACGAGCTGGCCGGTCGTGGAGACGTAGGTGTGGCGGTCGTAGGCCGACGAGGATCCGGTGGCCGAGTTGCCGAAGCCGATGAGCTTGCCGCCCCTCACCGTGGTCTTGAACCAGAGCTCGGTGCTGAAGGTCGAGGGTCCCTGCTGCATGAGCGAGTTGGTGAGCTGGCTCGTGGATCCGTTCAGCACGTAGGCGCCGCCGGCGTCGCGGGGGCAGGCCTGCGGGCTGACGTTCGCGCTGGTCATGGACCCGCGGTAGGTGCCGGGGTAGGCGCCGGACGCGGCGTCGACGGCCCGGGTGGATCCGCTCGCCTCGTTGAGGGGGTAGGCGAAGACCGCGTTGGCCCTGTCGGCCGCGAACGCGCTCGAGCAGGTGAAGAACGCGGCGGACGAGGCGGCCGTGTTGTCCGTGTTCGTGATGGCCGCGCTGTAGGCCCCGCTGGTGCCGGGCGCGAGGAGGAGCACGGCGCCGAGCGCGACGGCGGAGACGGAGGCGGCGATCCCGGCGAGGCGGGAGGAGACGCTCACGCGCGGCGCTCCTCGTCCGAGGGCAGGCCGACGACGAGCGTGTAGAGGAGGGGGACGGCGCACAGGCCGAAGAAGAGGATCCAGCCCCAGAGCGGCAGGTCGAGCGTGGAGGACACGTCGTAGAAGCGACCCGCCTCGCCCGCGGGGGCGGTGATGGTGCCGACCTCGCCCGCGGCGAGCGTGGTGTGCGTGCCGCCCTCGGCCGCGATGCGGATGGGGAGGGCGCCGGTCGACACGATGGTCGCCTCGACGTCGCTGCCGCGGGTGACCGCGTCGAGGACGACGAGGCCGACGAACGGCTTGAGCAGGAAGACGGTGAAGGCGGCGACGAGCGCTCCGCCGAGCATGCGCATCGAGGCGCGGTGCGTCGGCGAGTCGATGAGGCGGGTCAGGATCGTGACGATCACGAGGCCGGCGAGCAGCAGCGGGAGCCCCTTCGCGAGCCAGCCGAAGCCGGGGAGGATCGTGGTGGCCTCGCCGACGAGGTGCGCCTGGTCGGTCTTCCACGGATCCACCGCGCCGTTGATGTCGCCCTGCGTGGTGAGGCCGTCTGCGTCGACCGCGATCACGCGGTGCGTGTAGGTCTCGTCCGGGGTGGTGGAGGGGTGGAAGCTGACGACGTCGCCCGGCTGGACGTCCTCGAGGAGCACGGGGGTGGTGAGCAGCAGCGTGCCGACGGGGGCCGTGGTGCCCATCGACGGGGTCTGCACGACGAACCAGCGGCCGCCGGACGTCTGGAAGAGGAGCGTCACCGCGACGAGGGCCGTGAGGAGGACGGTCGCGGCCCACATGACGACGGTGCGGCGGCGGAAGGAGCGGGAGGTGCGCGCGGCGCGTCGGGTCGCGCCGCGTGCGGGGAGGCCGGAGGAGGCGGGGTCGAGGTCCGCCTCCTCCGAGACGAGGTCCAGCTCGAGGAGGTCGAGCTCGAGGGCGGCGATGGCGGAGGCGGTCGCGCGGTCCTGGATGTCGGTCATGGGGCACCTCCCGGGTCAGGGGGCTTACGGGGGGATGGATCATGCGGATGGGCGGGGCCGCCGTGGCGGCCCCGCCGGGTCGAGCGGGTGCTAGCTGGCGAAGGTCCAGGTGAGGGGCAGCGAGGCGCCGAGGCCCTGGTACGTGTTGCCGGCGGAGGGGTCGAGCGTGACCGCGAAGGTGAAGTCGGTGCTGGCGTTCGCGGCGAGCGCGGTCAGCGTCTTGGCGGAGGATCCGGCGAGGGTCGCGGCGGTGCCCGTGAAGACGGGGGTGCCGCTGCCGGCAGCGGTGATGACGACGTTGAGCTTGGAGCAGAAGTCGGTGGCGGAGCCGTTGACGGTGCCGTTCTTGGTCTGCGTGCAGGCGGCGCCGGGGGTCAGCGTGAAGGTCGAGGCCCTGGAGGAGCCGACGTTCTTGATGTTGACGACGCTCGTGACCGTCTGGCCGGGGATCATCGTGGTCGAGCCGCCGAACTTGTTGATGGTGGAGCAGGTGGCGGCGTTGGAGTCGACGCCGGTCGCCGCGCTCGTGCTGAGACAGGTGACGGTCGGCGTGCCGTTGGCGCCGGCCTGCGACTCCTGCATGACGAGCGAGCCGGAGGCCGCGGTGTTGGTGTCGTTGGTGATGGAGGCGACGAAGCCCGACAGCGTGCCGGACATCGACACGGAGAGGAGGACGGCGGCGGCGACGCCGGTGGCGATGGCGAGGGGGGCGAACCGGACGCGCTTGGACTTGGCGGCGGCGGCGAGGTGGTGCGACATGGTCTGACTCCGGGTGTCTAGGGGAGGGAGGGGCTGGGTGAGCCCCTGGGGAAGAAGCTCTGTGACTCGCTTTGCAAGTAACTCGAAGATACAGCTACTCGCGTTCCGCGCAATCCCCCCACTGCGGGGGGCACGTCGTCCGCCGAGCGGATCGGGGACGCAGGGGCGCGTTACAGTCGCTGGACCGCCCACGGATCCCGCCGGATCCGCCGACACAGGGACACCCGAGATGAGCCCGGAGAGAACCGCCCCCCGCCGCGACGACGCCGCGGCCGTGGAGGCCCTCGCGAACGCGCTGCACATGATCGAGACCGCGCAGCGCCACCTGCGCACCCGCATCGCGCAGGACCTCGGGGTGAACGTGACGGACCTGACCGTGATCAGCGTCGTCGGCGACCTCGGCCGCATGACCCCCAAGCTGCTCGCCTCCGAGATCTCCATGGGCACGGGCGCGGTGACCGCCGTGATCGACCGGCTGGTCGGCGCCGGGCACCTCGACCGCGTGCCCAACCCCAAGGACCGCCGCAGCGTCTTCCTCGAGCTCACGGACGCCGGACGGAAGACCCTCGCCCGCATGACCGCCGACTACCGCGAGGCGGCCGCCGTGGCGCTCCGGGCCTCCCCCGCGCTCGGCACGGAGGTGACGGCGGAGGACATCGCCCGCGCCGCCGTCGCGATGACCGCGCACACCATCGACGGTCCGGAAGCGGCGGGTTCGGCGTGAGCGAGGCCAGTCCCCTGCCCGACGGCCGCCCCCTGCCCGACGGCCGCCCCCTGCCCGAGGGCTGCCAGGTGGTGCTCGTCGACGCGGCCGGGCGGATCCTGCTGCAGCTGCGGGACGACATCCCCGCCATCCCCTACCCCGGCATGTGGGCGGTCCCCGGCGGCATGCTCGAGCCGGGCGAGACGCCGCTCGCCTGCATCGTGCGGGAGGTCGAGGAGGAGCTGGGCGTGCGGATCGCGCCGGCGGAGGTCGCGCACCTCATGACGCGGACGCGCTCGTACGGCGTCGAGCACACGTTCACCGCACGGCTCGACGTGCCGGCGGAGGAGATCCGGCTCACGGAGGGGCAGCGCGTCGCGTGGTTCCCGGTGGCCGACGCGGTCGGGATGGAGCTGGCCTACGAGGACGCGGACGTGCTGCGGGAGGTCGCCGGCCGGATCGCGCGGGGCTGAGGCGTCAGGCCGGGTGCGCGTCCGCGCGGCCCGGGTGCGCGCGCTCGGCGTCGAGGATGCCGCGGAGGAACGCGGCGTCGTCCCGGTAGCACGCGGCGTCGTCGCGGAGGTGCGGCTTGCCGAGCTCGTCGGCCTTCGCGAGCGACATCGCCGCGAGGTCGTGGAGGCGGAGCATCGCGACGCGGAGGACGTCGGCCCAGGTGGCGTCGGATCCGTACGCGCCGAGGAGCAGCTCGACGCGGCGGCGGGCGTCGTCCATGCCGGGCGCGCCGTCCTGCGGGGAGCCGGACAGCGGCACCGCGCGCGTGGCGAGGTACGCGATGTCCCAGATGCGCGGGCCGGGCGAGGCCATGTCCATGTCGATGACGCCCGTGAGGCGGCCGTCGGCGAAGACGAGGTTGTGCGGCGCGAAGTCGTTGTGGCAGATCACCTCGCTCGGCACCTTGGTGTTCGACTGCCAGACCGCGCCGTCGAGCGCGAAGCCGACGCTCGCGTCGTGCAGCTCGCGGAGGCGGCGGCCGGCCTGCACGAGGACGTCGTCGGCCCAGATCCAGCGCGGCAGCGGGTAGACGGGCACGTCGCCGTGCATGAAGGTGAGCCGCTCGCGGCCGCCCTCGATGCCGAGCGGCTGCGGGATCCCCTCGACCCCGGCCAGAGCGAGGTGCCGCAGCCAGCGGTGCACGGTGGGGGTCCACGGGCCGGCGTCGCGGGTGACGGTGTCGCCCGACCGCTCGACGCGGTTCATGTTCCCGCCGTCGAGGGGTCCGTCCATCGGGCCAGCGTAGGGGCGGGCGGTCCGCCCCGCGACCCTGCCGCGACACGTCCACCGACTAGGTTGCGACCATGAGCACCACCGCGCCCGCCGGCGTCGCCGAGCCCGATCCCGCCGCCCCTCCCCGCCGACGGGTCGCCGCGTGGGCGCTGTGGGACTGGGGATCCGCCGCCTTCAACGCGGTCGTCACCACCTTCGTCTTCAGCACGTACCTCGCCAGCAGCCTGTTCGTGGATCCCGCGATCGTCGCGGCCGCCGGTGACGACGCGCGGAACCCGGCGCTCGTGGCCGCGAAGGCCGACACCTCCGGCGTGATCTCCCTGGCGCTCACCATCGCGGGCCTGCTCATCGCGGTGCTCGCGCCCGTGCTCGGGCAGCGCTCCGACGGATCCGGGCGCCGCCGCCTCTGGCTCGGCATCAACACGGGCGTCGTCGTGCTCGCGATGCTCGGCATGGTGTTCGTCGAGCCCGTGCCCTCCTACCTGTGGCTGGGCGCCGTGCTGCTCGCGACCGGCAACGTGTTCTTCGAGTTCGCGAGCGTGAACTACAACGCGATGCTCGTGCAGGTGAGCACGCCGCGCACGGTCGGCCGCGTGTCCGGGCTCGGCTGGGGCATGGGCTACGTCGGCGGGATCGTGCTGCTCGCGCTCCTGCTCGGGCTGTTCCTCTTCGACTTCGGCGTGCCCGGGGCGTCCGGACTGCTGGCGCTGCCGTCGGGCGCTGAGGGCGGCGCGCTCGACGTGCGCATCGCGATCCTGGTGGCCGCCATCTGGTGCGCCGTGTTCTCGATCCCCGTGCTGGTGGGCGTGCCCGAGATCCCCGCGACGCCGGGGCGGAAGCGGCAGGGCGTCGTCGCCTCGTACCGCACGCTGTTCCGCCGGATCGCCGAGCTCTACCGCGAGTCGCCGCGCGTGATCGTGTTCCTCATCGCGAGCGCGGTGTTCCGCGACGGGCTCGCGGCCGTGTTCACGTTCGGGGCGATCATCGCCGCCCAGGTCTTCGGGTTCACCACCACCGAGGTTCTGCTCTTCGGCGTCGCGGCGAACGTCGTGGCGGGCATCGGCACGTTCGCGGCCGGCTGGTTCGACGACCGGTTCGGCGCGAAGCCCGTCATCCTCGTGTCGCTCGCGTGCCTCATCGTCGGCGGATCCGCGGTGCTCGCCGTCGGCGACGCGAAGGCCGGCTTCTGGGCGACGGGCCTGTTCCTCTGCCTGTTCGTCGGTCCCGTGCAGTCGTCGAGCCGCACGTTCCTCGCGCGGATCTCACCCGCCGGCCGCGAGGGCGAGATGTTCGGCCTGTACACGACCACCGGCCGCGCGGTCTCGTTCCTCGCGCCGGGTCTGTTCGGCATCGCGGTGGCGATCACGGGCGACACGCGCTTCGGGATCATCGGCATCGTGATCGTGCTGCTGGCTGGACTGCTGCTCATGCTGCGGGTGCGCGGCGCGGATGCGCGCGCGGGAGCCGCCCGGGCGTCCTGAGCGCGGCGGCGGGAGCACGCACGTCGGACCGGCGCCGCTCGCCGCTACGACGCGGGAGGCTCCACGACCAGGTGCAGCCCGGCGGGCGTGTTCGCCTCCGCCATGAGCGCCTGGACCCACGCGCTGTTCAGGCTGGGCGGACGGCTGCCGGAGTACTTGAACCACAGCGACAGCTCGGGCGCGACCCAGATCGTGCTGCGCCCGTCGCCCTCTGCGGCGGGGTTCTTCCAGGAGAACGCGAAGCTCTCGCGCCTCCGGAGCTTGTTGAGCATCACGACCTGCAGATGCGCGAGCGCGCGGTCGTCGATCTCGGTCTTCACCTGGGTGTCGTAGATCAATCGGCCCATGGGGCGCTCCCTCGTGCGTGACGTTCTCGTCACACGGGACCTGCGGATCGCAGCGCATGCGCGTGGCTGACGATGCACGCGTGGTCCCCGTTCGCACGGGAGCCTGGCCCCAGGCTACGCCGCCCCCCTGCCCACCCCGCACCGCCGATGACGCGGGCCGCGCCGCCTCCGCGCAGGGACGCGCGCAGCGGCGGATCCGGGATCGGGCGGGAGGGCACCTGTCAACCCGGCTCGGCGCATCGGACCCGTCCGACCGGACACGAGTTGACTCGGGCCATGCAGATCATCCACTACGGCGAGTCCACCTACGTGACCGGGGATGACATCGCGCATGCCGTCCTCGAGTACGCCAAGGCGCTCGCGCACGCCGAGTCGTCGGATGTCGTCGCCATCCCCTTCCGCCGCGACGACGACGCGGACGGGCGGCTGGAGCTCCTGATCGGGCCGGCCAGCCAGATCGTGCTCGAGCGCGCCGACGAGGCCATCGAGGAGATCCGCGACGCCGTGCTCGTCGCGGACATCACCCGGAGGACGCGCCTGCTCGCACACGACGCGGCCGAACCGATCGACATCGACGAGCAGCGCGACGCGGTCCTCCCCATCCCGGACGACCTCTGATCCGCCCGCCCCGCCGCCGCCCTCTGCCCGGCCGCGTTCCGCGCGACCATCGCACCGCAGGGGCCGCGCGTGCCGGTGCCGCAGGACGCGGACCCGGCGTGATGCGTCCCGGCCCGGAGCGGCGCCCGACATCCGATCGCGGCGACGCCGTCGCGGCGCTCCCCCGCATCGCCTGGTTCCGCGCGTCCGCCCACGCCGATGCCCACGACGACGACCGGCCCGTGTTCCTCCTGATCCACGGGGTCGGGCTCTCGCACCGGTCGTTCAGCCGGCTCGCCCGCGAACTCGTCGCGCACGGCACGGTCATCGCGCCGGACCTGCCCGGGTTCGGGCACGCGCCGGGCGCCCGCCGTCGGGTGAGCATCGAGGAGATGGCGGAGGCGCTGCTCCCTCACCTGGACGGCGCATCCATCGGGCGTGGCCGTCTCGTCGTCGTCGGGCACTCCCTGGGCGCGGAGGTGGGCATCGAGGTCGCCCGGCTCCGACCGGTCCTGACGAGGTGCCTGGTGCTGATCGGCCCCGTCGTCGACCCCGACGCGTCGACGGCGTCCGGGCAGGCACGGCGGCTGATGATCGACATGGTGCTCGAGCCGCCCCTGACCGGGGCGATGGTCGGCCGGGACTACCTGCGCGGCGGGTTGCTCTCCTTCGCCGCGGGCGTGACCTCGATGCTGCGCTACGACGCGATGGACCGCATCGGCGCGGTCCGGTCGCCGCTGCTGGTGCTGCGCGGCGCGCGGGATCCCGTCGCCCCGGCCGCCTGGACCGCCCGGCTGGGCGCGCTCGGCAGAGCCGGGCGGGCGACGGACGTGCCCGGCGCCGTCCACAACGTGCCGCACTCGCATCCGCGCGAGGTCGCGACGATCATCGCGGCCTTCGCGGCGGAGGACCGTGGCTGACCGGGCCTGCTGCCCGCCATCCCTTCCTGTGGGTCGCCTGGCCTCCGCTCACGCCGCGCCGACGAAGCGGTGTAGACCTGGGTCAGGTGCCCCGGACCTCGGCTCCGCGATCCTCGTGCTCCTCACGAGGACGCCATCCCGCGGGACGACCCTCGTCACCGCTCCCCCGTCCGACAGCACTACGAGACGAGCGAGGACGTCATGAGCACCGAGACCGCAGCACCCGCACCCCGAGTCGTCCTCACCCGGGCGAAGCGCGGGGGCGGATCGAACCCCACCACCGAGTACTCGGGCCTGCTGAACGCCGTGCGCGACGCCGGCCTCCTGGACCGCCGGGTGAGCTTCTACGTGCTCGTCTTCGCGGGCATCACGCTCGCCCTCGCCGGTCTCGGCGTCGGCTTCGTGCTCCTCGGCGACAGCTGGTTCCAGCTGCTCATCGCCGCCGGGCTCGGCATCGTCTTCACCCAGTTCGCCTTCCTCGCCCACGAGGCCTCGCACCGCCAGGTGTTCACCTCCGGCAAGGCCAACGACATCGCCGGCCGCACGCTCGCGAACCTCTTCGTCGGGATCAGCTACTCGTGGTGGATGACGAAGCACTCGCGTCACCACGCCAACCCGAACGTCGTCGCGAAGGACCCCGACATCGCGCCCGGCGTGCTGGTGTTCCGGCCGGAGGACGCGACGGATGCCCGCGGGTTCGCCGGCGCGATCATCCGCCGCCAGGGCTGGCTCTTCTTCCCCCTGCTGACGCTCGAGGGGCTGAACCTGCACGTGACGTCGATGCGCACGGTCTTCGGTCGCGGCAAGGTCGACAAGCGCTGGCTCGAGATCTCGATGCTCTCGACCCGCATCATCGCCTACCTCGCCGTCGTGTTCTTCTTCCTCCCGCTCGGCATGGCCTTCGCGTTCG
>NZ_MDJZ01000009.1 GCF_002151125.1 Clavibacter michiganensis | reverse complement strand
GAATATGCCTCCTCGACGCCGAGGCGGCCGGCGGCGCGCTCCGGGCGGCGGAGGCGGCGGTCGTCGCGCACGACGCGGAGACCGAGCGGATCCGCGCCCGCCGCGACGACGCCCGGGCCGCGCTCTCCGGGCTGCGCGAGCGGGTGATCCGCGCGCGCGAGCTCCGCGCCGAGGACGAGGCCGCCGTGCACGCGGTGCTGGCGGAGCAGGACCCGCACGCCACCGGCCCCGCCGCCACCGACCTCGACACTGCCGCCCCACCCCGCGTCGCCGCCCTCGTCGCCGACCGCGCCGCCGAGCGCGCCCTCGTCGACCGGCTCATCGCCCTCGCCGCCACCCGCGAGCGCACGGCCGCGGACGCCGACGCCCGCGCCGCCGATGTCGCCCAGGCGCTCGCCGACCACTCCTTCCCGACCGAGACCGAGGCCCGCGCCGCCGCCCTGCCGCCGGCCGAGCTGCAGGCCCTGGCCCGTCGGGTCGCCGCGCACGAGAGGGAGCAGGCCGTCGTCGCGGAGGGGCTCGTGGATCCCGAGGTCGCGTCGCTCACGGGCGCGGAGGACGCGGATCCCGACGCCGCCCGCGCCGCCCTCGACGCCGCCCAGGCCGCCGCACGCACCTCCGCCGAGCGCGCCGCTCGCGCGCGCGACCGCGCCGACCGCAGCGCATCCGCCCTCGCCCGTCACGACGCCGCCCGCCACGAGAGCGAGCGCGCGGGCGACCAGGCGCGCGCCGCGATCCGCATGGCCGAGGTCGCGAACGCCATCACGCCCGAGAACACGCGCGGCACGACGCTCGGCACCTACGTGCTGCTGCGCCGGTTCGAGGACGTGGTGCAGGCCGCCAACGCGCGCCTGCGGATCATGTCGAGCGGCCGCTACGAGCTGGAGGTGAGCGAAGAGCGGGAGGCGACGAACCGGTCGCGGAAGACGGGCCTCGCCCTGCAGATCCGCGACCACGTCGTCGACCGCGTGCGCGAGCCCGCGAGCTTCTCCGGCGGCGAGACGTTCTACGCGTCGCTCGCCCTCGCGCTCGGCCTCGCCGACGTGGTGCAGGCGGAGGCGGGCGGGCTCCAGCTCGGCACGCTCTTCGTCGACGAGGGCTTCGGCACGCTGGACCCGGAGACGCTCGACGCCGTCATGTCCGAGCTCGGGCGGCTCTCCTCCGACGGCCGCACGGTCGGGATCGTGAGCCACGTCGAGGAGCTGAAGCAGCGCGTGGCCGATCGGATCGAGGTCCGCCGCCGCCCGGACGGGTCGTCGACCCTCACGTCCACGGTCGCCGACCCGGCCTGACGCGCGGCGCCGGCACCGGGATCGCGCCTCAGCGGAAGGGGTCGTCCCGCTTCGACGCGAGGTGCCGCCGCCAGTAGAAGGTCGCGCCGCCGCCGAGGCCGGCCGCGAGGACGAACGCGACGACGCCCACGACGCCGAGCCCGCCGCCGGTCTGCACGACGACGACGCCGAGGACCACCATCACGAGGCACGAGCGCAGCAGGATGAAGGCCAGGGACCGGTCGCTCGTCATGCGGCGCCTCTCGGGATGCGGGTGTGGGGTGCGGTGCGGACGACGGCCGCGAGGCGAGCCTAGGCGGCGCCGCCGTGCGGATCCGGTGCGCGCCCGGTGCGCCCGCGGTGCGCGCGCCGAGAGCCACGACGCCCGCTCGCCGCAACCGGTCGGGGGACGCGCTTTCGCTCATCGGACATCCGCGGAGCGAAGACCCGCTCTCCGACGGGGCCGCGCCGAAGCACCTGTCGCCTCCCGGGATGCCGGAGGCGCCCTGCTGCGGGAGCACCATGCAAGATGAGCGGGAGGGCGGAGACGACCGACGCCCAGAGACGCCAGGAACCATGACGACAACGCTGACCCCCACCGGAACGAGGGATCCCTCGCACCGCCCGCGCACGCCGCTCGCCGCCATCGCGGGGGTCGAGGCAGCCGTCGTCGCGACGCCGACCGTCGCGTCCGACGCCGCGTCGCTCCTCGCGCCGATGACGCCGACCGTCCTGTCCGCGCCCGACGAGGCCACCCCCGACACCGCATCGGTGGGCACCGGATCGGCCGAGCCCGACGCCGACGCCGAGCCCGACGCCGACGCCGACGCCACGGGCATCGACGCCGACGCCCCCACTACCGCCACCGCCGCCCCCGCCGACACGGCCGCCGCCCCCGCGTCCGCACCCTCCGACGCCCCGGCCGAGCCCTTCGTGCGCGCCGTCCTGTCCGGCTCCGACATCGACGAGGCCACTGCGAGCTTCGGGGCGGTCCTCGAGGGGATCCGCTTCGCCCCCGACCGCCGCACCAACGCCTTCTCCTACCGCTACGCCGTCCTCGGCGGCGAGCGCGTCACGCTCCGCACCTCCCGCATCGCCGGCACGCAGTGGGCCGAGAGCCCCCAGCGCCCGGAGCACGTGGTCACCTGGTTCCTCGAGGGGCAGATCACGGTCGACCGCGGATCCCGCGCCGTCACCTCCCGCGGCCAGCTCCCCTTCCTCTTCCCCACCGGCCGCCCGTTCCAGTACCAGGCGACCGCCACGCGGCAGAACTGCGTGCACCTCGACGCGGGCTTCCTCGAGCAGACCGCGACCGAGTTCCACCACGGCCCCGCGCGCCCGCTGCTGTTCGAGCACCGCAGCGCGCCGACCGCCGAGACGGCCGCCATCTGGCGTCAGGCGGTCGCCGCGGCGGCTCCCGTCATCACGGATCCGGACGCGTCGCCCCTCCTGCGCCTCGAGGCCGACCTGTCCCTCGCCCGCGCGACGCTCCGCCTCTTCCCCTGGGACGACGTGGAGATGCCGGCCGAGCTGCGCGCGCCGCGCATGGCGCACATCCGCGTGGCCGTCGAGTACCTGCACCACAACGCGCACCTGCCCATCACGCCCGCCGAGGCCGCGGCCGCCGCGGGCATCTCGACGCGCGTCCTCCAGCTCGCCCTCCGCCGCCACCACGGCCAGACGCCCACCGAGTACCTGCGCGGGATCCGCCTGCGCCGGGTGCGCGCGCAGCTCCTGGACGCGATGCCCACCACCACGACCGTCCGCAGCGTCGCCGAGGAGTGGGGCTTCGCGCACCTCGGCCGGTTCGCGGCGTCGTACGCCGACGCCTTCGGGGAGCTGCCGAGCGTGACCCTCCGCAGCTGACCGCGGCGGGCGCCCGCTCGCGGGCTGGGAGCTCGCCGAAGTAAGTTGCACACACGTGTGCAGGATCACTACCCTGGTCGCATGACCCCCCTCGCCTCCGCGCGCGCGCCCCGCAAGGACGCCGCGACGAACCGCCAGGCCCTCGTCGACGCGGCCGTCGTCGCGCTCGACCGCGACCCGGACGCCTCCCTCGAGACCATCGCCACCGCCGCCGGCCTCAGCCGCCGCGCCGTCTACGGGCACTTCGCCACGCGCGACGACCTCGTGCGCGAGGTGCTGCAGCGCGGCGCGCGGCGCATCGTCGAGTCGCTCGCGGGGATCACCCACGACGACAGCCGGATCCACGTCGCCCTCATCGGCGCCCGCCTCTGGGCCGAGGTCGAGCAGGTGCGCGTGATGGCCCGCGTGGCCGTCCGCGGGCCGCTCGCGCGCGAGGTCGCCACCGAGCTCGCGCCGCTGCGCGCCGAGCTGCAGCGCGTCGTCGAGCGCGGGATGGCGTCGGGCGAGCTGCGCGACGACATCCCCGCGCCCACGCTCGCCCGGCTCGTCGAGGGCGGCGCGCTCGCGGTGCTCGACGAGGCGACCCGCAGCGACATCGGCCGCGCGGAGGGCCACTCCCTCGTGATCCTCACCTCGCTCGCCCTCTGCGGCCTCGACTGGCGCGCGGCCGGCGCGCTCATCGCCGCGACCCCGGAGCTGCGCGAGGTCGCGCCCCGCGTGTCGGAGCCCGCCCGCGTGTCGGCTGCTGCCCGCGTGTCGGAGCCCGCTCGCGTGTCGACTGCTGCCCGCGTGTCCGGCGAGGCGCGCACGGAGGCCGCGTCGTGATCGTCACCCTCACCGAGGCGCGCGTCGGCGACGGCCCCGCGCCCGCCCTCCCCGCGATCTCCCTCTCCTACGGCGGGCCGGAGCCCGTGGTGGCCGTCGCCGAGACCGAGCTGCGGCCGACCGTGCTCTCCCTCGTGGCGTCCGGCCGGATGCGGATCGACGGCGGATCCCTCGCCCTCGACGGCGACGACTCCCCCGCAGCCGACGCCGATCCGAAGGCCGTGGCCGCCCGCATCGCCGAGAGGGTCGCGCTCGTCGACACCCCGCGGATCAACGAGCCCGCCGACGACGTGACCCTCCGGGCGGTCGTCGCCGAGGAGCTCGCCCTGGCCGGGCACCGCTCCGGCCGGCACGAGGTCGGCGTGATCCTCGACGACCAGCAGCTGGCCGATCTCGCCCGCGCCCCCTTCTCGGCGGTCCCCGCGGTCGCCCGCATCCGGCTCCTCACCACGCTCGCCGCCTCCCGCGCGGGCGTCGAGGCCGTCGTCGTCACCTCGCCCGAGCGGCACGGCGGCGCAGTCGCCGAGTGGATGCGCGTCCTCCGCGACCTCGCCCGATCCGGCACCGGCGTCCTCGTCGTCACGAGCGAGGCCGCCGCCGAGGCCATCGCGGCGCTGCCCGCCGACTCCCCCCTCGCACTCCCCACCACCCCGACGCACGACGGAAGCACGACCCGATGAGACTGATCCCCCTGGTGCGCGCCGAGCTGACGCGCCTCACCGCCACCACCATGTCCAAGATCGCGCTGGTCGCGCTCGTGCTGGTGCCCGTGCTCTACGGCGGCCTGTACCTCTGGGCGAACCAGGATCCGTACAGCAGCCTCGACAAGGTCCCCGCCGCGCTCGTCGTCGCGGACCAGGGCGCGACGGTCGACGGGGAGCCCGTGGACTACGGCACCGACGTCGCGAAGGACGTGCTCGACGACGCCTCCTTCGACTGGCACGAGGTCTCCTCCGCCGAGGCGCGCACGGGCCTCGAGGACGGCACCTACGACTTCACGCTCACCATCCCGTCCGGCTTCTCCGCCGCGCTCTCGTCGTCCTCCGGCACGGATCCGCAGCAGGCGCGCGTGGTCATGGCCACCGACGACGCCAACAGCTATCTCGCCACGACCATCGCGCAGCAGGCGGGCGCGCGGATCACGAAGTCGGTCGCGTCGCGCGTCGGCACCGAGGCCGCGGGCAGGCTCCTGCTCGGCCTCGCGGACGTGCGCTCCAGCCTCGGCGACGCGGCGTCGGGCGCGCAGCAGCTCGTCGACGGGACCGCGTCCGCGCGCTCGGGCGCCGACGACCTCGCCGCCGGGAACGGGAAGCTCGCGACCGGCGCGGACACGCTCTCCTCCGGCCTCGGCCAGCTCCGCGCGGGCACCGCCGAGCTCCCCGCGCAGACGCAGCAGCTCGCGACGGGCGCCGACCAGGTCGCGGACGGCGCGGCGACGCTCTCCTCCGGCGCGACGGACCTCTCCACCGGCGCCGCCGCGCTGACCCCGGGCGCGCAGAAGACCGCCGAGGGTGCGCGGAAGGTGGCCGACGGGAACGCGCAGCTCGCGGCGCTCGGATCCACCGCCACCGCGGGCGTCGACCAGCTCGCCGGACGGGTCCCCGCGATCCGCGCCGCCATCCAGCAGCGGATGACGGACGCCGGCATCCCCCAGGCCGACATCGACGCCGCCCTCGCGAAGCTCGACGTGCTCGGCACCGACATCACGGGCGCTGCCGGCACGACCGACGGGCTGGACGCGCAGCTGCAGCAGCTCGCGACCGGCAGCGAGCAGGTCGCCCAGGGCAGCGCCCAGGTCGCGGACGGCGCCGGGAAGCTGCAGTCGGGATCCGCCGCCCTCGCGACCGGAGGGGGCACGCTCGCGACGGGCAGCCGCCAGGTCGCCGACGGCGCGGACGCGCTGGCCAAGGCGTCGCCCGCCCTCGCGTCCGGGATCGCCCAGGCCGCCGACGGCAGCGCGACCCTCGCGACCGGCGCGCACTCCGCCGCCGACGGCGCGACCTCGCTCGCGTCCGGCCTCGGCACGCTGCAGGACGGCGCCACCAAGCTCCGCGACGGCCTCGACTCGGGGCTCGACCGGATCCCCGCCTCCACCGACTCGCAGCGCGACGCGCAGGCCGACACGATCGGCGACCCCGTCGCGCTCCGGCAGGACGCCGTGACCCAGGCCGGCGAGTACGGCGCCGGTCTCGCGCCGTTCTTCATCAGCCTCGCCGCGTGGATCGGGATCTACGCGCTGTTCCTCATCGTGAAGCCGCTGTCGCGTCGCGCGATCACGGCCCGCAAGGCGCCGCTCAGGATCACGCTCGCCGGCTGGCTGACGCCGGCGCTCCTCGGCGTCGTGCAGATGGCGGGCCTCTACGCGATCGTCGCCGGCGCGCTCGGCTTCCGCATCGCCCACCCGCTCGCCATGTACGGGACGATGGTGCTCGCCTCGATCACCTTCGCGGCGATCATCCTCGCGCTCAACGTGCTGCTCGGGAGCGTCGGCCAGTTCCTCGGGCTCGTGCTCATGGTCGTGCAGCTCGTCACCGCGGGCGGCACGTTCCCCTGGCAGACCCTGCCCGGGCCGCTCGCCGCGCTGCACCACGTGCTCCCGATGAGCTTCGCGGTGGATGCGCTCCGCCAGCTCATGTACGGCGGCGACCTCGGGCAGGCCGCCCAGGATGCCGGCGTGCTCGCGCTGTGGCTGGTCGCCGGGCTCGCGGTCGCGCTGGCCGGGGCCATCCGCATCACGTCGCACCGCACGCTGCGCGACCTGCGGCCGTCGCTCATCGGGTGATCCCCTGATCGTGGCGCGCCGGCCGTCCTCAGCGGTCGGCGCGCGGGGGGCGACCGTCGCGACGTGAGCGCCCGCCCCGCACGATGCCGTACGCGAACGCCAGGCCCGCGAGGCCGACGACCAGCAGCACGGCGCCGACGACCGTCGCGGTCGTGAGGAAGTGCACGCCGGATCCGCGGAACGGGTTGCCCGGGCCGACGGCCGCGAACGAGCCGATGACGATCGGCTGCGACAGGGCGACGACGAACGCGACCGCTCCGCCCACGATCGCGACGGCCGCGCACACGAGCAGGACGCGCATCCCAGACCGGCTCATCGGAGCCCCTCGAGCGGGTTCGCCGCGAGCTTCGCGATGACGCCCCCGTCGACGAGGCGCCGCGCGGCCGTCGCCGGCTTCCGCTCCGCCTGGTCGACGACGCACGCGCCGAACTCGGCCGCGAGGGCGCCCCGCGGATGCGCTGCGAGCACCTCCCGCAGGAACCCCTCGGGCAGCGCGTCGGGCCGGGCGCCGGAGACGTCGAGGCCGGTCGCCACCTCCAGGAGGTGCCCCTCGACGTCGAGCGCCGGATCCACCGACGGCCAGTTGTGCCGCACGATCACGTCGAGCACGCGCTGCCTCCGCTCAGCGGGCCAGCCGGCCCCGGCCGTGAGCGCCACGCCGACGTGCCCGCCCGCGTGCTCGTACGAGACCGTGTGGTTGTCGAACTCGGTGACCGTGCCAATGTCGTGGAGCACCGCCGACACGTAGAGGAGCTCGTGGTCCACATGGGCGAGCCCGTCGACCACCGCGAACGCCTCCGCGAACAGCCAGGAGCGGATCCCGTGGGCCGTGATCGCCGGAGACTGGTACGAGGTCGCGAGATCGAGGGCGCCGCGGGCGGCGGCCGTGTCGGGCACGGCGAAGTCGGCGATGCGCATGGACCACTGTGGCATGCGCCGGTACCGGGTCAGGCGTCGTCGCGTCCGCGGCCGATCCGGATCCCCCACCAGAGCGCGAGGGCGACGACGCCGACGGCAAGCACGGCGACGGACACGAGCGCCGCCGTCGAGACCAGGTGCACGCCCGTCGGCACGAACGACTCGCCGGACAGCGGTGCGTACGCGAACCAGCCGGAGGCGGCGGGCTGCGTCAGCCCGACGCCGAGGGTCACGGCGCCGGCCACCACGGCGAGCGCAGCGACGACGAGCAGGAGGCGCGGGGATCGGGTCACGGATCCACCGTAGGGGCGGGCGATACGGTGCGGCCGCGATCGTGTCGGTCCCGCTTGTCCTGATGGACGCGGCCAGGATGAATTCATCTACCAAGCAGCTCCGACACGAAGAGGAAGGACAGTCGCAATGACCGTCGAGGCACACGACGTCCGGGACGAGCTGGGACGCCTGATCGCAACTGGTCACATCTCGGTGACGAGCTTGCACGCGATCACGGGGATCCCCGTCGACGCACTCGAATCCTTTCTGGGCGCGGCCCCGCCTGGGCCCCCCAGCGTCACCGCGACCCCGGCTGCGGTGAGCGGTGATGACGGCGGGCGGCTGTCGGGCCTGACGGCGCAATTGGTGCACGGCGTGCAGATCGACGACGACAACCGCCTCCAGGGGATCCTCGATTCATTGACGGCGCAGTTCCACCTCACCCACGAGAACATCGCCCTGTTGACCGGAGTCCGCGTCGAAGACCTAGAGGCCTTCGTCAGAGACCCTGAGACGGTGACGGACGCCACGAAATGGCGTCTTGGCATCAGATCGTCGTACATCATCACCGCCATAGGAAACGCCGCACCCGGCTCCGGGGCGTAGCGAGCCGGCGCCCTCGGCCTCGGCTGCGGCCCAGCTGGCCGAGGCCGATGGCGCGCGGGCGATACGGTGCGGGGATGATCCGGCTGCAGAACGTCACGTACCTCGTCCGCGATCACGAGGAGGCGCTCCGGTTCTTCGTCGACGCGCTGGGCTTCGTCGTGCGGCAGGACGAGACGGCGCCGAACGGGTGGCGCCGCGTCGTCGTGGGGCCGGACGGCGAGGGTGCCGGCTTCGTCCTCGCGCTCAGCGCCGACGCCGACCGGGTGGGGCGCCAGGCCGGGGACGACGTGGCGTTCTTCCTCGAGACCGACGACTTCGCCGCCCAGCACGCGCGGATGCTCGCGCACGGCGTCGTGTTCCGGGAGCAGCCGCGCCACGAGCCCTACGGCACCGTCGCGATCTTCGAGGACCCGTACGGCGCGGCGTGGGACCTGATCCAGCCGCCGGCCGCGTGAGCGGCCGTCCGCCCCCCGGGGTGAGTCATCCCTCCCACCGCGTCCGCCGGATGCGCGCCGCCGCCGCCGTCGCCCTGGCGGTGGCCGCGTGCGCGGTGCCCGTGGCGTTCCTCCCGGCCTGGGGATCCGCGGGCGGCCGTCTCGTGCCGCTCGTCGTGATCCCGCTCGGCGGCGCCGTGGCGGTCGCGCTCGCGGTTCGGCTGCTCGTCGGATCCGCCCGGCGCGACGAGCCGTCGGCCCGGCCGGATGTCGCGCTGCTCCTCGCGGGCGCGTTCGCGGCGCTGGGCGCGGTGCCCGCGCTGCTCGCGACCACGCTGCTCGTCGGGGGTCCCTGACCCGCGGCCGCCCCCATGTGCGCACGGTGCGCTCCCCCGCCGCCCGCCGACCGTCCACCGCGGTGCCGCACCGCGTTCACCACGCGGGCCTACGTTCGTCCCCCGTGACCAAGGACCCGACGACGCCTCCTACCCCCTCCGCCCTCTCCCGACGCGGCTTCCTGCTCACGAGCGGCGCGGCCGGCGCGCTCGGCGTGGCCGGACTCGGCGGGGCCCTGCCCGTGAGCGCGGCCACCGCCGCGACCGCCGCGACCGCCGCGACGGACAGCGCGAACGCGCCCGCCGCGCAGCAGGGATCCGGCGCCCGCTGGAAGCCCGACACCTCCTCGCCCCGCTTCACCATCGCCGTGCTGCCCGACACCCAGTACCTCTTCGACGGCGCCGCCATCCACCCGGAGCCGCTCGAGGCGTCGCTCCGGTACGTGCTCGCCGAGCGGGACCGGCACAACATCGTCTTCCTCGCCCATCTCGGCGACGTGACGCAGAACGGCGCCGCGGATGAGATCCAGGCCGCGAGCGCGCAGTTCACGCTGCTCGACAGGGCGGGCGCCGCGTGGAGCGTGCTCGCCGGCAACCACGACGTCCCCGG
This sequence comes from Clavibacter michiganensis, assembly GCF_002151125.1. Classification (GTDB taxonomy): domain Bacteria; phylum Actinomycetota; class Actinomycetes; order Actinomycetales; family Microbacteriaceae; genus Clavibacter; species Clavibacter michiganensis_C. The sequence goes on along the minus strand of NZ_MDJZ01000009.1, from coordinate 37,101 downwards.
GGACAGCGACGACCAGCGCGGCCGCACGCCGTACCTCGACGCGTTCGGGCCGACGCGGTTCCGGAGGTCGCCGAGCTACCGCGCATCCAGCCCCGACGGCTACAACTCGTTCCACACCTTCACGGCGGGCGGCCGCGACTGGCTCGTCCTCGCGCTCGACTGGCGCACGAGCGCCCGCGGCGTCGAGTGGGCGCGCGGCGTGCTGGCGGCGCACCCGACGCTGCCGGTGATCCTCACGGCGCACGACATCGTCGACTCGAGGCCCGACGGATCCGCCCTCCTCGACGACTACGGCCAGGGCCTCTGGGACTCCTTCATCTCCCAGCACGACCAGATCTTCCTCACCCTCAACGGGCACTACTGGAAGCCCGGGCGCACGACGATGACGAACCGCGCCGGGCACGACGTCGACCTGCACCTCGTGAACTACCAGGACCGCTACTACGGCGGCGCCGCGATGATCCGGCTGTACCACGTGGACCTCGAGCGGAACGCGATCGACGTCGAGACCCTCTCGCCCTTCATCCTGGGCGGCGGCCTCGGCATGGGCAACGAGCTCGCGGACGAGGAGGCGCGCCTCTCCGGCGACGTCGACCGGTTCACGGTGACCGTCGACTTCGAGCAGCGGTTCGCGGGATTCGCGCCCGTCCCGGCGCGCGCCGCCCGACCGGCCGCGCAGATGCTCGTGCCCGGCACGGTCGCGTACTGGCGCTTCGACGGGCACGCCGACGGATCCGCTCTCGGCACGACCGCGCGCATCCCCGACGCGTCCGGCCGCGGCAACGACCTCGTGGTCGCGAACCGCGCCGGTGCCGCACCCGGATCCCTGCGCTTCGCCTCCGCGCACCACGACGACCAGCCCGGCTTCGGCAGCCTCACCCTCACGGGCGGCAAGAGGAGCGGCGACTACCTGCGCACCGTCCCGGGCGCCCCGCTCGACGCCGCGACCTTCCGCCAGGGCTACACGGTCGAGGCGTTCGTGCGCATCCCCGCCGACTTCGACGGCGGCGCCGACGGCTTCAGCGCGATCCTCTCCCGCGCCGCCTCCGCGAAGGACGCGGGCAAGACGCCCGGGGACGCGGGCGACCCGGACGAGCCCGCCGCGACCCTCAGCGTCTCCGGCAGCCGCGAGATCCAGTGGTGCGTCTACCCGACGACCCAGCAGGGATCGCTCACGAACTGGTCGCACGAGCTGCCGGCGGCGCAGTGGTGGCACGTGGCGGTCGTCAACGACAGCCAGCACACGACCATGTACGTCGACGGCTGCCCGGTCGTGCGGAACCCGTCGACGGCGAACCGCGGGCTGGCCGCGGCATCGCCCGCGACCTCGTGGCTGCTCGGCGCGAACCTCTACGGCGGGAGGCTCGACCACGTGCTGCCGGCGTCCATCGGCGACGTGCGCATCGTGGAGCGCGCGCTGAAGCCGTCGGAGTTCATGAACGCGTGACGCGCGGGACGACCGCCCGGGCCTAGAGCTCCGGGTGGTCGTCCTCGAGCAGGTGGAAGCGGCGGTCACGGTAGACGAGCGGCGGGGCGGGCTCCCCGAGGATCACGTCGAGGACCTCGGCGACGACCAGCACGGATCCGCCGACCGGCACGGTCTGGATGGTGCGGCAGCGGAGGGCGGCGCGCGCGTCGGCGAGCAGCGGCTCACCGGTCGGCAGCTCCTGGAAGCCCTGCTCCTCGGTGAAGCGCGGCGAGCCGGAGACGGCGAAGGACCGGGCGAGCGCGGCGTGCTGCCCGGCGAGCAGGTGCACGACGTAGCTGTCCGCGGAGAGGATCGCGCCGGCGGATCCCGTGGCGCGCGTCACCGAGAACGAGAGCGCGGGCGGATCCACCGACAGCGACGCGACGCTCGACGCGGTGAGGCCGGACGGTCCGTCCGCGGTGCGCGCCGTGATGAGCGCGACGCCAGCCGGGTGCCCGCGGAACGCGGCCTTGAAGAGGTCGGGGTCGGCGCTCACGCCTGGTCGCCCTGGGGCGGCAGCACGGCGATGACCGGGTGGTCGGAGTGCGTCACGCCGACCTTGGTCGCGCCGCCCGGGGATCCCATCTCGGCGAAGAACTCGACGTTGGCCGTGTAGTAGTCCGACCACTTCTCCGGCAGGTCGTCCTCGTAGTAGATCGCCTCGACCGGGCACACCGGCTCGCAGGCGCCGCAGTCCACGCACTCGTCGGGGTGGATGTAGAGGGAGCGCTCGCCCTCGTAGATGCAGTCGACGGGGCACTCGTCGATGCAGGCGCGGTCCTTCACGTCGACGCACGGGAGGGCGATCACGTAGGTCACAGGGCGGCTCCACGGGTGGGGGCCGTCGTGACGGCGGGGCGGGTGATGCGCATGGTCTCCAGGTTAGAACCTCACGTACCCTTGAGGTCAATCGGGAGGAGCGGTCATGGCGGATGCGCAGGAGCCGACGGCCGCCGCGGCGCCGCCCCGGCACGCGCCCGGCGAGCTGCTCACGGTCGGCGAGATGAGCCGCCGCACGGGCGTCGCCGCCTCCGCCCTCCGCTTCTACGAGGAGCTCGGCCTCATCGCCGCCGAGCGCACGGCGGGCAACCAGCGCCGGTACGCGCGGCACATGCTGCGGCGGGTGTCGCTGATCACGGTGGCCAAGCGCCTCGGGATCCCGCTCGCCGACGTGCAGTCCACCTTCGACGACGTGCCGCTCGACCGGCCGCCGAGCCACGCCGACTGGCAGCGCGCGTCGCGCCGGTGGAAGCGCCTGCTCGAGGAGCGCCGCCGCAGCATCGAGCGCCTGGAGCGCGAGCTCACGGGGTGCATCGGCTGCGGCTGCCTGTCGATGCGCGCGTGCGGGCTGCTCAACCCGGACGACGCGCTGGGCGACCGCGGTGCCGGGCCGGTGCGGGTGCAGGGCGGCTGAGCCGCGTGGATCCGCCGCCCGTCGTCAGCGCCGCTTCCGCCGCACCACGAACAGGAGCGCCACCGCGGCGATGGGCCACGCGCCCACGATCAGCGGATCCATCCACGCGTGCTCCATGTCCGCGCGTCCTCGCCCGAACCGCGACGAGACGGGGTGGTGCCCGCCCTCGGTGAGGATCCCCGTCTCGGTGAGCGGGTCGTCCGGGTGGCCGCTGACGAGGGATCCGAGGTGCGCGCCCGCCGCGTCCACCCGGTCGCCGAGCATCAGCAGCAGCCAGTGCACGGACCGCCCCTCGCTGAAGGTCGCGTAGGCGTAGCGCCTGATCGCGCCCGAGACGCCGTGCAGCGGCGCGACCGTGCCGAACACGGGCGGCAGCTCGGTGTGCTCGATGGAGCGCTCGCGCGGCTTCAGCTCCGGCTGGCGCTCCGGCATGTCCCAGTGCGCGCCGGAGACGAGGTCGGTGCGCTCGCGCGGGAACGCCGGGCGGTCGGCGTGGTCGAGGTCGGCGCCCCACCCGGGGATCCGGGCCCGGAGCGCGTCGGCGTCGATCGGACGGTGGTGGTCGCTCGCGCGGTACGGCATGGCCTGCTCCTACTCGTGGTCGAACGTGATGACGGTCTTGACGCAGTCGTCGAGCTTCGCGGAGAACACGTGGTACCCCTCCGAGATGTGCTCGAGCGGGATCCGGTGCGTGATGATGTCCCGCGGCGAGAAGTGCCCGGCGCGGATGTGCTCGATGAGCCGCGGCCACTGCCGCTTCACGGGCGCCTGGTTCATCCGCATCGTGATGCCCTTGTTCACGGCGTCGCCGAACTTGATCGCGGCGGGCACCGGCCCGTAGGCGCCCATGACGCTGACGGTGCCGCCCTTGCGCACGCCGTCGATCGCCCAGTTGAGCGCCACCGGGGATCCGCCCTGCACCTTGATCTTCGTGCCGGTGATCTGGTGCAGCGCGTGCCCGTCGGCCTCCGCGCCCACCGCGTCGATGACGACGTCGGCGCCGAGCCCGTCGGTCATGCGCTTGAGCTCGAGCACGGTGTCCTTGACGGCCGAGAAGTCGAGGGTCTCCGCGTGCGCGAAGGTCTCCGCCATGCGCAGCCGGTAGTCGAGCTGGTCGACCACGATCACGCGGCCTGCGCCCATGAACCATGCCGAGCGCGCGGTGTACAGGCCGACGGGTCCGGCGCCGAGCACCGCGACGGTGTCGCCCTCGACGATGTCGCCGAGCTGGGCGCCGAAGTAACCCGTGGAGAGCGCGTCGGTCATCAGGAGCGCGTCCTCGTCGTGGATGTCGCCGGGGATCACCATGGGCCCGACGTCCGCGAACGGCACCCGCACGTACTCCGCCTGGCCGCCGTCGTAGCCGCCCGTGGTGTGCGAGTAGCCGTAGATGCCGCCCACCGCGGTGGCGTTCGGGTTCACGTTGTGGCAGTTCGAGTAGAGGCCGCGGGCGCAGAAGAAGCAGGATCCGCAGTAGATGTTGAACGGCACCATCACGCGGTCGCCGACGGACAGGTTCTCGACCGACGACCCGACCTCGTGCACGACGCCGATGAACTCGTGGCCGAAGGTCGTGCCGACCCGCGTGTCCGGCAGGAGGCCGTGGTACAGGTGCAGGTCGGATCCGCAGATCGCCGCCCGCGTGACCCGCACGATAGCGTCGTTCGGGTGCTCGATCCGCGGGATGTCCTTCTCCTCCACGCGGATCCGGTACGGCCCTCGGTACACCATCGCTCGCATGTCGTCCCCTCCGTCGGTGGGTCGAGCCGACTCCCGCGGCGGCGGGTCGCCTACCCCCTTGACAGGCGGGGCGCGAGCGTATCCGGTCGGGACCGTCGGGCGCGTGCGCTCACCCCCGGTCGAACCGCATGCCGCACGCCCGCGCGTCCGCATCCGCCGCCACCTCGCCGGTGCGCGCGAAGTCGGCCCAGACCCGCCGCACCGCCCGCCCGCGCGTGGCGATCTCCGGCCACGCCTCCGGACCGACGAGGTCCATCGAGGTCCACGCCTCGCGCGTGCCGAGGATCAGCGGCACGTCGGAGGTGTGGCCCGCGCTGATCGGGCTCGACGCCGGGGCGCGCGGAGCACGTAGCGCACCGCCCGACCGCCCGCGGCGCGGTGCCGGGCGGCGAACGCGCGGACGGGCCGGGTGTAGACGAGACGGGTGGTGGGCCGCACGACCGCGCGCATGAGGATCGACCGCAGTCCCCGGCCGAGCACGGGCACGCGGAGCAGCGGCGCGATCACCGGGAGCGCGGGAAGGTACATCGCGGTCTCGTCGCGCGTCGTGCCGATGAGGAGGTCGACCTCCGGGGCGACCGCCCGCCAGGCGGCCTCGCGGTCGGCCTCGGCGGGGAGGGGCGCGTGGCCGTAGCGCGGTCCCCAGGGGAGCCCCGCGCGGATCCCCGAGGCCCACGACGCGACCTCCGCCCGGGCCTGCCGGCGCATCACGGCGTCGAGCGGCGCATCGACCGGGAGCGAGCGGGTCACGCGCGCCATCGCCCGGAACATGCGCTCGCGCCCCCCGGTGATCCCCACCGGCGGGCTCTGCACGATGGCCCGACGGAAGAGGCCGCGGGCGCCGTCGCTGATCATGAGGTGCAGGATCGCGTCGCCGCCCGCCGACTGCCCCATCGCGGTGACGGCCGCGGGGTCGCCGCCGAACGCGGCGATCGAGTCGCGCACCCAGCACAGCGCCTCCAGCTGGTCGAGGAGGCCGAGGTTCGCGGGTCGGGCGGCGGATCCGGGGCGTCCGGATCCACCGCCCCCGAACCCGAGCAGCCCGAGCCGCGCGGTCACGGCGACCACGATCACGCGCTGCTCCACCACGAGCGCGCGCGGGTCGTGGATCGCGAGGTCGCCCGCGCCCGTCGTGTAGCCGCCGCCGTGGAACCAGACGATCACGGGCAGCGTCTCGCCGGGCGCGCGGTCGGCGGGCAGCGTGATCGAGACGGCCTGGCAGTCCTCGGAGCGCTCGACGCCGTCGAGGGCGCCGCGCATGAGGGTGTCGAGGATCCGCGACGACGGCTGCGGGCACGCCGGCGCCGGACGCACGGCGCGGAGCACGACCGGCTGCCCGTCGGATCCGATCCGGGCGACCGCGGGCACGGGCGGCTCGCCGCGGGCCGCCGTCGCGTAGGGGATGCCGAGGTACCGGATCACGTCGCCGTCCCGGATCCCGGTCACCGGGCCGGATCGCGTGCGCATCGGGCCGGGCGGCGAGGTCGGGGACACTCGGCAACGGTATCCGCCGGGGACCGAACCGGGCGGTGGCGGTCCGGATCGCCCCCCGAACGGGCGTAGCGTCGAGGGGTACCGCATCCGAAGAGGGCGCGGCCGGATCGACCCGATCCCTCCCCTCCCCCACCGGACAGCTCAAGGAGAACCATGCGCACCGTCAACGCCTACGCGGCCACGTCCGCCACCGATCCCATCACCAAGACCACCATCGAGCGCCGCGACGTCGGCCCGAAGGACGTCTCCATCGACATCGCCTACTCGGGCGTCTGCCACTCCGACATCCACACCGTCCGCGGCGAGTGGGGCCCCATCCAGTACCCGCAGGTCGTCGGCCACGAGATCGTCGGCCGCGTCACCGAGGTCGGCTCCGACGTCAGCAAGCACAAGGTCGGCGACCTCGTCGGCGTCGGCTGCATGGTCAACTCCTGCAAGGAGTGCGAGCAGTGCAAGGCCGGCCAGGAGCAGTACTGCCTGAAGGGCAACATCCAGACCTACGGCGGCACCGACCCGGCCGACGGCACCATCACGCAGGGCGGCTACTCCGAGGCCGTCGTCGTCGACGAGGACTTCGTGCTCCGCGTCCCCGAGTCCCTCGACATCGAGAAGGTCGCGCCGCTGCTCTGCGCCGGCATCACCACCTACTCGCCGCTGCGCCACTGGAACGCGGGCCCCGGCACGCGCGTCGCGGTGGTCGGCATGGGCGGCCTCGGCCACATGGCCGTGAAGATCGCGCACGCCATGGGCGCCGAGGTCACCGTGCTCTCGCAGACGCTCTCCAAGAAGGAGGACGGCCTGCGTCTCGGTGCCGACCGCTACTTCGCCACGAGCGACGAGTCGACCTTCGAGGAGCTCGCGAGCTCGTTCGACCTGATCATCAACACGGTCTCGGCGAAGCTCGACATGAGCAAGTACATCGGCCTGCTCGCGATCGACGGCACGCTCGTCAACGTCGGCGCCCCGTCGGAGCCGCTCGAGATCCCCGCGTTCGCGCTCATCCCCGCGCGACGCAGCTGGGCCGGATCCATGATCGGCGGCATCGCCGAGACGCAGGAGATGCTCGACTTCTGCGCCGAGCACGGCATCGTGCCCGAGACCGAGCTCATCTCGGCCGAGCAGATCAACGAGGCCTACGAGCGCGTCCTCAAGTCGGACGTCCGCTACCGCTTCGTGATCGACGCCACGACGTTCGCGTAGGCAGCGACCCACGTCGAAGGGCCCCGCGGATCATCGGATCCGCGGGGCCCTTCCGCGTCCGGGTCCGGCCGGCGGTCGTGGGCCGGCCCCGGCGGGGGCCGCGCCGCGGCGCCGCCGCACGCCCGATCGCCACCCGCCCCGCCTCCCGCGGTCTTTCGCGTTGCTGGGCGTGGTCGCGGAACGGACACGGCCCGTGAGCGCACCCGTAGTTTGTGTACTAACGGACCGCTTCGCGGGCGGAGGACGCGGCCGGCGCCCTCCGGCACGAGATCCCGCGGGGTCCGCCACACGGACCGCACGCCCGCGTGCACCCTCCTCGTCCCGTCGCCTCGCGCGACCCGCACCCCGAAGGACTCCGATGCGCGACACAGCCACCGCCACCACCCGCCGACGACGCCGTCCGATCCGCCTGGCGCTCGGCGCCGCGGTGGCCGCCGCGACCGTCGCCCTCACCGGCTGCGGCGCCGGCGCCGACGTGGGAGGAGCGGGCGTCGCCTGCGACATCCCCCAGCCCGACGCGAGGACCACCGTCAACGTGCTCTCGTACAACAGCCCGTCGACGAACCCCTTCACCGACGCGATCGCCACCGGCTGCACGGGCGGGAACTTCACGGTCAACGCGCCCACCACCGACTTCGGCGGCCAGAACCAGCGCGCCGTGCAGTCCATGTCGGGCGCGAACCCGAGCTACGACCTCGTCGAGGTCTACGGCACCGTCTACCCGCTCTACGCCGAGCGCGGCTGGATCGAGCCCCTGGACGACCGCATCGCGGACGCGGGCGACGAGCTCGACATCGACGACATCGACCCGACCCTGCTGGAGTCGCTGCAGTACGACGGCGAGCAGGTCGGGATCCCCACCTTCTGGGGCACGATCATCTTCATCTACCGCGAGGACATCCTCACCGACCTCGGCATCGAGGTGCCGACGACGTTCGAGGAGATGTACGCGGCCGCGGAGACGATCCGCACGGAGACCGGCATGGAGAACCCGCTGGCCCTCCCCTTCAACGCCGCGGGCGACAACTCGAGCGCCTACAACCAGTACCTCGGCTCGCTCGGCGGCACCTGGTTCGAGGACGGATCCGCGACCCCGACCCTCGACACCCCCGAGTCGATCCAGGCGCTCGACACCCTCCGCGCCACGTACCAGCAGATGAGCTCGCAGTCGACCTCGTGGTCGTCGCCCGAGGTGATCACGCAGCTGCAGACCGGCCAGGCCGCCATGTCGATGCTGTTCGCGGGCCGCGTCTCCGCGCTCCTCGACGAGGGACAGACCGAGAACTTCGACGACTTCGCGTTCGCCGTGCCGCCGGCGGTCGAGGAGGGCGGCACCCCCGCCACGAGCCTCTCGGTCGACGGCCTCTCCATCGCCGCGAACTCGAAGGTCGACAAGGACCTCCTCTTCGACCTGCTCGGCGTCGCGACCGGCGCGGACGCCGCCGCCGAGGCCGCCAAGGCCACGATCCCGGCCCGCACCACGCAGGCGCAGGCCGCCGACCTCCCGTTCGAGGAGGCCGCGCGCGACGTGCTCGAGAGCGAGAACCCGAACGGCCTGCCGCTCGTGCCGTACATGTCCGACGTGTTCGCCGCGATGGCGCCGATCCTCGCGCAGGTCGTCGACGGCACGCTCTCCTCCGCGGACGGCGCGACCCAGCTCCAGGCGGCGGCCGTGCAGGCCATCGCCACGGCGGGCTTCGCGCCCTGATGCGCGGGATCCCCGGCACCCGGCCCCGCCTCCGCTCCCGGGCATGAGGCTCAGGACCTTCGCCGCGTTCACGGCCCCCGCCATCATCCTGATGGCGGGGCTGCTGATCGTGCCCCTGATCACCACGCTCGTCTGGAGCTTCCAGAACGTGCCGGTCGGCCAGCCCGGCGTCTTCAACGGCGTCGCGAACTACGTCGAGATCTTCACCGACCGCCGCTTCGGCCGCGACGCCGCCTTCACGATCACCTACGCGATCGTCATGACGATCGCGAAGCTCATCGTCGGCTACGGCATCGCGCTCCTGCTCAACCGCATCGAGCGCGGCCGCATGGTGATCCTCGGGCTCCTCATGGCGAGCTACGTGGTGCCCACCGTGATCGGCGCGCTCAACTTCTCCTGGCTGTTCAACGACATCTTCGGCGGCGTCGTGAACCAGGGCCTCGCGGTCTTCGGCGTGCACGTCGACTGGCTGACCGAGACCGGGCCCGCCCGCGTCCTCATCGGCCTGCACGCGCTCTGGCACGAGACGCCGTTCGTCATCCTCGTGCTCCTCGCCGGGCTCCAGACGCTCCCCGAGGAGCCGCTCGAGGCCGCGCAGCTCGACGGCGCCGGCTGGTGGCAGCGCCAGCGGTACATGATCGTCCCGCTGCTCGCGCCGCTGTTCTCCTTCGTGACGCTGATCAGCCTGATGGACAGCCTGAAGGTGTTCGACTCGATCCGGATCATCACCCCGGCCGCCGGCAGCGTCGGCACCGAGTCGCTCATGGTGTTCGTGTACCAGGTGGCCCTCGGGGAGTCGTACCGGCTGGGGGTGGCGAGCGCGGTCAACGTGGTCACCATCCTCATCACGCTCGTGCTGCTGATCCCGTTCCTCCGACAGACCTGGAAGGGGGCGCGGGCCGCATGACCGCATCCACCCCGCTCGTGCCCACCGGCCGCCGTCGCGCCCCCGGCGACGTGCGCACCCTCACCGCCCGGGAGCGCCGCCGCCGGGAGGCGATCGGCTCCCTCTGGGCCGGCGCCGCGCTCGTGGTCATCGTGCTCATCTCCCTGAGCCCCTTCCTCTGGGCGCTGCTGACGGCGATCAAGCCCTTCCAGGACGCCTTCACCAACCCGCCGACGTGGGTGTTCGAGCCGCGCGTCGACGCGTTCGTGGACCTGTGGCGCGGCACCCGGTTCGCCGCGGTGCTCGTGAACACCTTCATCGTGGCGCTGCTCACGGTCGTGGTCGCGCTCGTCGTCGGCGCCCCGGCCGCGTACGCGTTCGCGCGCTACGCCGGCGTGATCGGGCCGCTGCTGCTCGTGCTCGCCGTGATCCTCCGCACCATCCCCCGGTTCGCGGTGGTGCTGCCGTTCTACGAGATGAGCCAGGCGCTCGGGATCTACGACACGAACATCGCGCTCACCGCGGCACTCGTGGCGGTGAACATGCCGTTCACGCTGCTGCTGCTCGTCGGGTTCTTCCGCGACATCCCGACCGAGCTCGACGAGGCCGCGATGATCGACGGCTGCAGCCGCTTCGGCGCCTTCCGCCGCGTGATCGTGCCGCTCATGGGCCCGGGTCTCGTCACGGCCGGCGTCTTCACGCTGCTGGTCGCGTTCCAGGAGTACCTCGTGGCGCTCACGCTGACGCAGAACCAGGCCGTCACGATCCCGGTCTTCATCGCCGCGCAGAAGGGCGCCGACGACATCTCCACGTACCAGACGCTGGCGGCGGCGAGCATCGCGCTCGTGATCCCCGTGGTGCTCATCGCCGTCTTCGCGCGGAAGTACCTCGTGGCGGGTCTCGGCGGCGGGGCGGTCAAGGGGTGAGCGACTCAAGGCCGACCTGCCCGCCCGCCGTCCGCGTCCCGGAGGGCCGTCGTGGCCGCCGTCCCGAGCCCGCGCTCTGAGCCCGCGTCCGCGTCCGGGGCGGCGACGGCGGACGCGTGGTGGCGCAGCGCCGCCATCTACCAGGTGTTCCTCCGCAGCTTCGCGGACGGCGACGGCGACGGCGTGGGCGACCTGGCCGGCCTCCGGGCGCGCCTGCCGTACCTGGCCGCGCTCGGCGTCGACGCGATCTGGGTGAACCCGTGGTACCCGTCGCCCATGGTCGACGTCGGCTACGACGTGTCCGACTACCGCGACGTCGACCCGATGTTCGGCACGCTGGCCGACGCGGAGGCCCTCATCGCCGAGGCGCACGACCTCGGGCTCCGGGTGCTGCTGGACATCGTCCCCAACCACACCTCCGACGCCCACCCCTGGTTCCGGGCGGCGCTGGCCGGCGACCCCGCTGCCCGGGCGCGCTACCTGTTCCGCGAGGGGAAGGGCGCCGACGGCGAGCTGCCGCCGAACGACTGGGAGAGCTGCTTCCGGGGGCCGGCCTGGACGCGCACGACCGACGCCGACGGACGCCTCGGCGACTGGTACCTGCACATGTTCGCCCCCGAGCAGCCCGACCTCGACTGGACGGAACCCGAGGTGCACGCGGAGTTCGTCGACGTGCTGCGCTTCTGGTTCGACCGGGGGATCGACGGGTTCCGCGTCGACGTCGCGCACGGCCTGGCCAAGGCGCCGGGCCTCCCGGACGGCCTGGGCGCCGACCGGCGGACGGAGGCGCACCCGGGCTGGGACCAGGACGAGGTGCACGACGTCTACCGGGAGTGGCGCCGGGTCGCCGACTCCTACGATCCGCCGCGGGTCTTCGTCGCGGAGGCGTGGGTCGCCCGGCCGGAGCGGCTGCCGCTGTACCTCCGGCCCGACGAGCTGCACACCGCGTTCGAGTTCGAGCCGCTGCACGTGACGTTCCGGGCCGATCCCTGGCGACGGGTCATCGACGACGGACTGGCCAAGGCCGCGCTGTCGGGGGCGCCGAGCGCCTGGGCGCTGACCAACCACGACGTGGTCCGTCAGGTGACGCGCTACGGCCGCGAGCAGCCGGAGCTCCGGGCCTCCAACGAGCAGCAGCGGGCGCGCTTCGGCGTCGACCCGGTGGACCTCGACCTCGGCCGCCGTCGTGCGCGGGCGGCCGTCACGCTCACGATGGCCCTGCCCGGCGTCGCCTACCTCTACTTCGGCGAGGAGCTGGGGCTGCACGAGGTCGAGGACCTGCCCGACGCGCGGCGCCGGGACCCGATCCACCACCGCTCGGGCGGCACCGACCCGGGGCGCGACGGCTCCCGCGTCCCGCTGCCCTGGTCGGGGGACGCCGCGCCCTTCGGCTTCTCCGCCGGCGTCCCCGACGGCGGCGCCGAGCCGTGGCTCCCGCAGCCGACCTCCTGGGCGGAGCTGACGGTCGAGCGCCAGGAGCGGGATCCGGCGTCGACGCTGCAGCACCACCGCCGGCTGCTGGCGGCCCGCCGCGCGCTCCTGGTGCCGACGGAGCCGCTGGTCTGGCTCGAGGCGCCGCCCGACGTGCTCGCGTTCCGGCGCGGCGCCGTGCAGTGCTGGATCGCCTTCGGGACGGATCCGGTGCCGCTGCCGACCGGGTTCCGCGTCGTCGTCAGCTCGACCGGCGACGTCGCCAGGATGCTGCCGCCCGACACGGCCGTCTGGCTGGTGCCCGACCGGTCCTGACGGCTCCGGCCCGCTCCTCGGCGGTAGCGTCGGGGCATGCGCCTGATCCTGATCCGCCACGGCCAGACCGACTCCAACGTGGCGGGCACCCTCGACACCCGCATCCCCGGTCCCGGGCTCACGGCGCTCGGACGCGCGCAGGCGGCGCGCCTGCCGGAGACCCTGCGGGGCGAGGCGATCGGGGCGCTGCACGTCTCGACCATGGTCCGCACCCACGAGACGGCCGCGCCGCTCGCGCGGGCGCTCGGCCTCGCGCCCGTCGAGCGCGCCGGGATCCGGGAGATCGCGGCCGGCGACCTCGAGATGCGCGGCGACCGCGCGGCCGTCATGGAGTACCTGGACACGATGATCCGCTGGGTGGCCGGCGAGGACGAGCTGCGCCTGGCGGGCGGCGAGTCGGGGCGCGAGTTCGCCGCGCGGTTCGACGCCGTCGTCGCGGAGGCGGAGGCGTCGGGCCACCGCACGGTGGCGCTCGTCAGCCACGGCGCCGCCATCCGCTGCTGGTCGGGCCTGCGGGCCCGGGGCCTCGACGCAGCCTTCGTCGCCGACCACGCCCTGGAGAACACCGGCGTCGTGGTGCTCGAGGGATCCGGCACAGAGTGGACGCTGGAGTCCTGGGAGGGCGAGCCCGCGGGCGGCGTCGGCGACGACGCCCCGTCCGGCCCGATGGGCGAGCCGCAGCCGTAGGCCCGGGCCGAGCGCGCGGTCCGCGGCCGCCGCCCACCGTCTCCCCGGGGGACGCACCTAGGCTGTCGTGCAGATGAGGGATCCGGAGACGCTGGCGATGGCCGGGCGGGGGACGCGCGTCGTGCGCGGCACCGTCACGGCCGCCTTCGCCATCCTCGTGTCGATGCTGTCGCACCTCGCCGGCGGCGGGCCCGTCCCGGGCGCGGTCGGACTCGTCCTCGCGGCGGCGCTCGCGGTGCCCACCTGCGTCCTGCTCGCGGGCCGCACGGTCTCGACCGCCCGCCTCGCCCTCGCCGTCGCGAGCAGCCAGGCCGTCCTGCACCTCCTCTTCTCCGTCGGCGCGCCCACCTCGACGACCATGCGGGTCGTCGGCGGGCACCACGGCATGGGCGGCCACCTGATCAGCACCGGAAGCGCCGCGACCGGCGCGGCGGACATGGGCGGCATGCACCACGGATCCTCGATGTGGATCGCGCACCTCCTCGCCGCCGTCCTCACGATCGCGGCGCTGCGATCCGGCGAGCGCGCCTTCTGGGACCTCGTGGCCCTCGCGCGCACGCGCCTCCGGGTGCTGATCCGCGTCGCCTCGCTCGAGGTCGTGCCGCGCGCCGAGGTGCGCCATCGCGTCGCGCGCTCGATCCGCGCGGGCATCCGCGACCTCGGCGTCTGCGTCGCGGCGCTCCCCCACCGCGGGCCGCCCGCCGCCGCCTGATCCGGCCCCTCCCGATCCGGCGCGCCCGACGGCGCCCGGACGACGCACGACGCCTCGGGGCGTCGTGCCCTCGCGCGTCCTCCGACGCGCACCCCGACGCGCCCGCCTCCCCGCGATCCCGAGCGATCCGACCCGATCGGATCCCCGGGCCCGGGGGGCCGGCCGTCCCGTCGCGCCCCGACCCGGCGCCGACCGAGGACACCCCCATGCCCCCACGCTCCGCCCTGCCCACCGCCCCGCGCGCCGACCACGACGATCCGGATCCCGACGATCCCGTCTTCGAGCCCCGCACGCTGTCCGTCCCCCGCATCCGGATCCGCGCGCGCCCCGCGCTGCTGTGGGCGTGCCTGCCGCTCGCCGTCGCCGTGACGCTCGCGGCCGCCGCCTTCACGGGCGCGACCACGCAGACCCTCCTCGTGGATCCCGGCGACGTCGTCACCTACGGCCTGCCCGTCGCGCGCGTCGTCCACGACGCGGCCGCCGCGGTGACCATCGGGCTGCTCGTGGTCGCCGCCTTCGCGCTGCCCGGGCAGAGGAGGCACCCGGGGATGGCGAGCGCCGCGCAGTGGACGGCCGCCCGCTGGGCATCGCGCGCCGCCGCCGTGTGGCTGGCCGCCGGCATCGCCGTGCTCGCGCTCTCGGGCGCGAACGTGATCGGCGTCCCGCTCACCTCCCCGACCTTCCGGGGCCAGTTCGGCTACTTCACGCTGCAGCTCGAGCTCGGCCAGACCCTCCTCGCGTCCCTCGTCTGCGTGGCCGTGGCCTTCGGGATCAGCGCCTGGACGCGGAGCGTCTCGGGGATCGGCGTCGCCGCCGCCGTGGCGCTCGCCGCGCTGCTCCCGCTGTCGCTGTCGGGTCACGCCGCCGGCACGTACGAGCACGCGAACGCGGTGGACAGCCTCGGGATCCACCTCGTCGGCGTCACGGTCTGGGCCGGCGGCCTGGTCGCGGTGATCCTCTGCCACCGGCTCGCGAAGGGCGCGCTGCCCGCGGTCGTCGGCCGCTACTCGACGCTCGCCGGGTGGGCGTTCGTCGCGGTCGCGCTGTCGGGGACCGTCAACGCGTCGCTCCGCATCGGCTCGCCGCTCGACCTCGTGACCACCTCGTACGGGCTCCTCCTGCTGGTGAAGACGGCGATCCTCATCGGGCTCGGCGTCGCCGGGTTCGCGCACCGCCGGATCCTCATCCCCGGGCTCGTCCGCGACGCGACCCGCCGCACGGCGTTCCTCCGGCTCGCGGTCGGCGAGGTCGTCGTCATGTCCGTCGCGATGGGCGTCTCCGTGGCGCTCTCGCGCAGCGCCCCGCCCGTGCCGCAGACGACCATCGCGGACGTCGACCCGCTGGCCTCGCTCATAGGCTTCACGTTCCCCGACCCCGTCACGCCGCTGCGGATGCTCACGGCCGTCCACCCGAACGTCCTGTTCCTCGGGCTGGCGGCGGTCATGGCCGGCCTCTACCTCGTCGCGGTGCGGCGCCTCCGCCGGCGCGGCGACGCGTGGTCGGCCGCGCGCACGGTGCCGTGGCTGCTCGGCTGCGCGATGCTCGTCTACGCCACGAGCGGCGGGCCCGCGGTGTACGGGGCGGTGCACTTCAGCACCCACATGATCCAGCACATGCTGCTGATGATGTACGTAACGCCGCTGCTCGTGCTCGGCGCCCCCGCGCTCCTGCTGCTGCGCGCGCTGCCGGCTCGGAAGGACGGCAGCCGCGGCGTGCGCGAGTGGGTGCTGGTCGCGACGCACTCCCGGTACTCCCGGATCGTGACGAACCCGATCGTCGCCGCGGTCGTCTTCGCCGGGAGCCTCGTGGCGTTCTACTACACGCCGTGGTTCGAGTGGTCGCTCGCCACCCACCAGGGCCACATGCTGATGACGGTCCACTTCCTCCTCAGCGGGTACCTCTTCTTCTTCGTGCTGATCGGGGTGGATCCGGGGCCGACGCGCCCGCCCTACCCGATCCGGCTGATGCTCCTGCTCGCCACCATGGCGTTCCACGCGTTCTTCGGCCTCGCGATCATGTCGGGCACGCAGATCCTCGCGATCGACTGGTGGCATCAGCTCGGCCTCCAGACCGACGCGCAGCTGCTCGCGGACCAGGCCGCGGGCGGCGGCATCGCGTGGGGCGCCGGCGAGCTGCCCGTCGTGCTCGTGGCGCTCATGGTCGTCCGGCAGTGGTCCGGATCCGAGCAGCGCGCCGCCACGCGCTACGACCGGGCGGCCGCGCGGGACGACGACGCCGAGCTGCGCGCCTACAACGCGCGGCTGTCCGCCCTCGACGAGCGCGCCGACGAGCGGCGGCCGGCGCCGTGATCGGGCACGCGGCGCGCACCGCGCGCATCCACCCCGTCCCCTCCCGCCCCGACCTCCATCCCGACCGAATCCGACCCACCGACAGGAGCACCGCATCATGAGCAAGAGGACCAGCGCCGACCGCGACCGCACCCGCGAGATCCGGGAGAAGGCGAACGCGCAGCGGCGCCTCGAGGAGGCGCGTCGCAAGCGCCGCCGCCTCCTCACCCAGCTCGGCGTCGCCGGCGCCGTCGTGATCCTCGTCGCCGGCATCTGGGGCGGCGCCAGCCTCCTCCGGGACCAGGCATCCGCCGGCAGCGTGGCGCCCACCGCGGACGCCACCGTGCAGCTCGCGAGCGGCGGCGAGGCGCACGTGACCACCGAGCCCGACGCCGTCTCCGTCGGCGCCGCGGACGCGCCCGTGACGCTCGACATCTACGAGGACTACTCCTGCCCGCACTGCCAGGAGTACGAGGCCGCGACCGGCCCGCTCCTCGACCGCGTCGCGGCATCCGGGCAGGTGCGCGTCGTCTACCACCCCATCCGGATCGTCACGAACTACGGCCGCGCCGCCGGCAGCACCGCCGCGTGCGTGCTGCAGCACGACCCGTCCGCGTGGCCCGGCGTGCACTCCGCGCTCTTCGCCAACCACTCGGCCGCGACCGACTCGTGGACGGGGAAGGACTTCTCCTCGTGGCTCGGCTCGCAGGGGGTCACCGACGCCGAGGCCCTCACCTGCACGGAGAAGGGCGCGTACGCCGGCTGGATCACCGCCAACACCGAGACGGCGGCCGCCGCCGGCGTCACCGGGACGCCGACCCTCACGATCGGCGGGCAGAAGACCGCCACGGTGAGCGGTCAGGGGCTCGTGGACGCCCTCACGGCGGCCGGCGCGACCCTGCCCGCGGGGATCGCGGAGGGATGAAGTCCGCGGCCCGCCCGGACCCGGGCGGGCCGCGGCGGCGCCCTCAGCCGGCGGTGCCCTCAGCCGGCACTGCCCTCAGCCGGCGGACTCCTCCACCGGCCGCCGCCCGATCGACGACTGGAAGCGCACGAGGTAGCCGTCGGGATCCTGGACGAGGAACTGGCGCACGCCCGTCTCCTCGTCGCCGATCCGGTACCAGGTCGTCTCCGGCTCGAGGAACAGCGCGACCCCGGCCGCGGCGAGCGCCTCGGCCATCGCGTCGGCGTCCTCGACGCCGATCTGGAAGTTGATCCCGCGCCCGAACGGCCGCTCCATCGGCCCGCTCACCCAGTTCCGGATGATGCCCGTCTGCTCGAGCATGAGGTGAGCGCCGCCGCGGGCGATGTACGCGAAGCCCTCGGCGGGGCGGTCGTACCGCACGGTGAAGCCGCAGAGGTCGCGCCAGAACGCGAGGCTCGCGGCGAGGTCGGTGACCAGCAGCTCGGGGACCAGGTCGGGCTCGTCGTCGGGATCCATGCGGCCATGCTCGCAGACGGCCCGCCGCCCGACGGGTGCCGGCCCGCACCGGACGCCGCCGCGCTCACCCCTCGCGGCGGAAGCGGGCCGGGACGAATCCCGCGAAGTCCTCGCCGATGCCGCCGGGCTCCGAGAAGTCGTCCACGAACGCGGTGGCCTCCGCGATCAGCTGCTCGGGCGTGCGCGGCGCTCCGCCGACCGTGAACCCGTACGTGCCCTCCGCCGGGCCGCTGAGCCAGTCGAGGTCGTACGTCGGGGTCGCGCCCCGCGGCTCGCGCTCCGAGATCCGCCAGCGCTCCCCGAGCACCGTGACCTCGAACGCCTCCATCCCCCGAGCCTACGGACGCGTCCTGCACCCGGCAGCGACCCCGCCCCCGCCCGTTACCGTGGACGGATGATCTCCACGCTCCCGCCCACCGCCGAGCTGCACCTCCACGTCGAGGGCACCCTCGAGCCCGAGCTGGTGTTCGAGCTGGCCGAGCGCAACGGCGTCGAGCTGCCCTACGCCGACATCGAGGACCTCCGCTCGCGCTACGCCTTCACCGACCTGCAGTCGTTCCTCGACCTCTACTACGCGTGCACCGCGGTCCTGCGCACCCGCCGCGACTTCCACGACCTCGCCGCCGCGTACCTCGAGCGGGCCGCGGCCGACGGGGTCCGGCACGTGGAGATGTCCTTCGACCCGCAGGCGCACACCACGCGCGGCGTGCCGGTCGACGACGTGGTCGACGGCCTCCTCGACGCCCTCCGCGACGCGCGCGTGCGCCACGGCATCTCGGGCGGCCTGATCCTCAGCTTCCTCCGCGACCGCCCGGTGGCGGAGGCGATGGCGACGCTCGAGTCCGTCGCCGGCCGCGCCCACGAGATCCTCGCCGTCGGGCTCGACTCCGCCGAGGTCGGCTACCCGCCGTCGCTCTTCGTCGACGTCTTCGCGCGGGCCCGGGAGCTCGGCCTGCACGCGGTCGCGCACGCGGGCGAGGAGGGTCCGCCGGCGTACATCCACGAGGCGCTCGACCTGCTGCGCGTGGAGCGGGTGGATCACGGGGTGCGCTGCCTCGAGGATCCCGCGCTCGTCGACCGGCTCGTCGCCGACCGGATCCCGCTGACCGTCTGCCCGCTCTCGAACGTGCGCCTCGGCGTGAACGAGACGCTCGACGAGCACGCCCTGCCCGAGCTCCTCGCGCGCGGCGTTCTCGCGACCGTCAACAGCGACGACCCCGCCTACTTCGGCGGCTACCTCGGCGAGAACCTCCGGCAGCTGCGCGTGGCGCACGCGTTCGACGACGACGCCGTCGCGCTCCTCGCCCGCAACTCCTTCGAGGCCTCGTTCCTCCCCGACGACCGCCGCGCCGAGCTCGTCGCCGCGGTCGACGCATGGCGGGCCTCCGCGCTGTGACGCCGCACGAGGATCCCGGGAAGAGCCGCTCCGTGACCATCACGATCGGGCACGAGGAGCTCGTCATCCGCCACAAGTACGAGGTCGCGAGCATCGTCAACGACATCATGGTCGCGGCGTGGTTCGTGGCCGGCAGCATCCTCTTCTTCTCCGAGTCGACCACCACCGCGGGGACCTGGCTGTTCCTCGTCGGCAGCATCCAGCTGATGATCCGCCCGCTCATCCGCCTGGGTCGCCGGGTGCACCTCACCCGCATCGGATCCACGGCGCCGGCCGACACGGGACACGACTACTGAGGGACCCGGGTCGCGCGTGCCGGGCCGCGCGGCTCGGCGCGATGGACGCCCGGCAGGCCAGCGCGCTCCGGTGCCGTCGCAGCCCCGGTCAGTCCACGACGGCCGCGACCGCCTCGACCTCCACGAGCTGGTCGTCGTAGCCGAGCACGGTGACGCCGAGCAGCGTGCTCGGCGGGTCGTGCGGCGCGAGCGCGTCGCGGACGACCTCCCACGCGGTCACGAGGTCCGCCTGGCGGTCCGAGGCGACGAGCACGCGCGTGCTGACGAGATCCGCGAGCGTCGCGCCCGCCGCCTCCAGCGTGACCCGCAGGTTCTCGACGCAGCGCGCGGCCTGCGCCGCGTGATCCCCCACGCCGACCGTGCGGCCGTCCGCGTCGAGCGGGCAGGATCCCGCCAGGAACACGAGCCGCGCGTCGGCGGGTGCGGTGGCGGCGTAGGCGTACTCGGCGGCGTCCGAGAGGGCGGCGGAGCGGATCAGCGTCACGGCGGTCATGGGTCTCCCGTCTCGCGCGCGGGCGGATCCACGCGACGCGACCAGCCTGGCAGCGGCGTGCGCTGCTCCGAGACGCGTCAGGACGTGCGCGCCGCCCGCGCCCGGGCGAGGATCCCCTGGATCACGGCGGTCTTCGCGTCCGCGTAGGCGTCCATCGACTCCCACCGGCGGGTCATGAGCTCCCGCTTCGTGCGCTCGTAGAGGTCGCGGTCGGCCGGATCCGCGCGGAGCCGGTCGCGGAGCAGCAGGTACGCCTCCACGGCGGGGTCGCCCTCCTCGTACACGTGCACGTGCACGTCGCGCGCGGGCGTGCGCACCAGGCGGTGCCCGGGCTCTCGGACGCGCCGGTCGTAGCCGGCGGCGACGAGACGCGCGACGTGGTCCTCCTCGGCCGTGATGTCGGCCACCACGACCACGACGTCGACGATGGGCTTCGCGGCGAGCCCCGGCACGGACGTGGAGCCGATGTGCTCGACGGCGAGCGCGGCGTCGCCGACCGCGTCGAGGATCCGCCGCCGGTGCACGAGGTACGCCTCCGCCCAGCCGGGATCGTGCTCCTGCAGCCCGACCGTGAGCGGCGGCTGCCCGCCCACGACCTCCACGGTCGTCACGTCGGGTCGGCGGCGGTCCCGGTCATGCGTCACCGGGACATCCTGCCAGGCGCGAACGGGTCCGCTCCCCCGCCCTCCGGCCGCGGCACGCGCGGCTGCGTCGTCCGCACCGCGACGGACGCGCCGACGGAGACGAGCACCAGCGCCATCCCCACGGCCTGGGAGGCGGTCAGCGTCTCACCCGACCAGCAGAGCCCGATCGTGACGGCGACGACCGGACTGAGCAGCCCGAGGAAGGCGGGCACCCGGGCCGGGAGGGCACGCACCCCGCGGAACCAGAGGAGGTACGCGACCGCCGTGCCGACGAGAGCCAGGTACGCGTATCCGGCCACGTTGACGGCGGTGAGCGGAGCGACGGGCAGCGGCTCGAGCGTCGCGGTGAGGGCAGCCAGGAGGATCCCGCCGGCGAGCAGCTGCCACGACGTCGTGACGAGCGGCGGGTGATCCGGACCCCACCGCTTCGCGAGCACAACACCCACCGCCATGCAGAACGCGCCCGCGAGCGCGGCCACGATGCCGACCGCATCGAGACGGGCGTCTGCCCGGAGGACGATGAGCGCGACGCCCGCGAGCCCGACGATCCCAGCCGCCATCACCCGGAGCGGCATCCGCTCGCCGAGGATCCGGGCCGCCAGCGCCGAGACGAGCAGCGGCTGGATGCCGCCGATGACCGCCGCGACCCCGCCCGGCAGCCGATCGGCCGCGATGAAGAGGAACGCGAAGAACGCCCCGATGTTGAGCGCCCCGAGCACGCCGGACCGCCACCACCACGCCCCGCGCGGGAGCTCGCGGCCGAGGGCGAGGAGCAGGAGGCCCGCGGGCAGCGCGCGCAGGGTAGCCGTGAGAAGCGGATGGTCGGCGACGAGGAAGGCGGTGGAGGTGACGTACGTGGTGCCCCAGAGGACGGGCGCGACAGCGGTGACGATGACGAGACGACGAGGATGGCTAAGCACTGAGCCAGTGTAACTCACCGCTTAGCTAGTACGATGGGCGCCATGGATCACGTGGACCGCATCCTCGAGCAGTGGCGTGCCGAGCGACCCGACCTCGACCCGTCGCCCATGGCCGTCGTCGGTCGGCTCAGCCGCGCCGCGGCAGCGATGGAACGGGAGCTGGAGACGACCTTCGCCGCGCATGGGATCGACGCGTCGACCTTCGACGTGCTCGCGACCCTGCGCCGTCATGGCGCGCCCTTCCGGCTGGCCCCGGCGGCGCTCGCGCAGGAGTCGATGATCACCACCAGCGCCGTCGCCCAGCGACTGAACCGCCTGGAGGCGCTCGGCCTCGTGACCCGGCTGCCCCGCCCCGAGGACGGACGCGGCAAGCTGGTCGAGCTGACGGCGGCGGGACGAGAGCTCGTCGACCGCGTCCTCCCCGACCACATATCGACCGAGGAGGCACTGCTCGCCCCGCTCGACGCCGCCGAGCGCCGCACCCTCGCGGAGCTCCTTGCCCGCCTCGACCCGATGGACCCCCGGCGCTGACGACGCCGCTCAGGCGGTCGCCGGGGTCGCCGGGGCCTCCGGGACCACGGGCTCTCCGGTCGGACGCGCGTAGTAGGCCCACGGGATCCACATGGATCCGATCCGCTCCCACCCCTCGGCCTCGAGGGCCTGCCGCGAGGAGAAGACGCTGACCCGGCGGTGCTCCCACTGCTGGTCGTCGAGGACGAGGTCGTGGTACAGCGTCCCGAAGGCGACGGAGTGCCAGCCATGCCGACCCGCCTCCTCGAGCCGCTCCATCTCGTCGAAGGCGGTGACCGGGCTGAGGCGACGGCCCCGCGTCTCCGCCGGCCGCGTCTCCTGGCCGAACCGCTGCTGCGCGGCCTGGCGCGAGATGTGCAGCGTGTCGCCGATCCGCTCCCAGCTCGCCCCCGCCCCACGGGCCGACCGCACGGCGTCGCGCAGGGTCTCGCGCGCCTCCTCGTCGATGTCGGCGGCCGTGGCGACGAGGCGCAGGTACGCGTCGCGGTCGGCGTCGAGGTCGCGGTGGATGTCGGGGTCGAGCCGCTCGATGATGGCGGCGATGCCGTCGCGGATGATCGCCTGCGTGTCGCTCATGCCGTCAACATACGCTTGACAGCCATTCACGTCAATGGCAGGTTGACGCATACCCGGCCGGTGGGCCACTCCGTCGGCCACTGCCCCCCGTCAGGCGGTACCGCCCTCCCCCGGGAACGCGACGTGCTGCATCACCCATGCGTGCATGACGACCGCAGCCGCCGCCGACGCGTTGATGGAGCGGGTGGAGCCGAACTGCGAGATCGCGACGGTCATGTCCGCCGCGGCCACCGCCTCGTCACTGAGGCCCGGTCCCTCCTGGCCGAAGACGAGCACGCAGCGCTCGGGGAGGCGCGTGGTCTCGAGCAGTACGGATCCGTCGACGTTGTCGATGGCGATGATCGGCAGGCCCTCACCGCGCGCCCACTCGACGAGGTCGGCGATAGTGGCGTGGTGCACGACGTGCTGATACCGGTCGGTGACCATCGCGCCGCGCTTGTTCCAGCGGCGGCGGCCGACGATGTGCACGGTGTCGGCCGCGAACGCGTTGGCGCTGCGCACGATCGAGCCGATGTTCATGTCGTGCTGCCAGTTCTCGATGGCCACGTGGAACGGGTGCCGGTGCTGGTCGAGGTCGGCGACGATCGCGTCCATGCGCCAGTAGCGGTAGCGGTCGATCACGTTGCGGGTGTCGCCGCGCTCCAGCAGCTCGGGATCCAGGTGGGGCTCGTCCGGCCACGCCTCGGGGCCGCCGGGCCAGGGACCCACGCCGTGGGTGCTGTGCTCGTGGGTCGGCGCCGGCTCGACGGGCGGCGCCCCCTCGGCACCGGGCGCCGGCTCGTGCGGCTCGGTCGGCGCGCGCGGATCCGCCGCCATCAGATGTAGATCGCGGGGTCGACGAAGAACGCGGGATCCACGTGCGCGTCGGGCGCACGCCCGGCCCGCTTGCCGGTCTCGACCGCGGGGATGCCGGTGAGCACGGATCCCGCGGGCGCGTCCTTCACGACGACCGCGTTCGCGCCGATGACGCTGCCCGCGCCGACCGTGATGGGCCCGAGCAGCTTCGCGCCGGCGCCGATGGTGACCCCGTCGCCCACCGTCGGGTGGCGCTTGCCGTGCACGAGGCTCTTCCCGCCCAGCGTGACGCCGTGGTACATCAGCACGTCGTCGCCGATCTCGGCCGTCGCGCCGATGACGACGCCCATGCCGTGGTCGATGAACAGCCGCCGCCCGATGCGCGCGCCCGGGTGGATCTCCACCCCGGTCAGCGCCCGCCCCACCTGCGCCAGCAGCCGCGCGGCCAGCCGGATCCGCCGTCGCCAGAGCGCGTGCGACACCCGGTGCAGCCACACGGCATGCAGCCCCGGGTAGCCGAGCACCATCTCCAGGTACCCGCGCGCGGCCGGGTCATGGGCGCGCGCCGAGCGGAGGTCCTCGACGAGGCGGGCGACGATCCCCACGCCTAGTCGCGCAGGTCGTCGAACAGCACGGTCGAGAGGTACCGCTCGCCGTAGTCGCACACGATCGCCACGATCGTCTTGCCCTTGCTCTCCGGGCGCTTCGCGATCTCGAGCGCGGCCCACACGATGGATCCCGACGAGATGCCGCAGAGGATCCCCTCGTCGGTCGCGAGCGCGCGCGAGACGCGGATCGAGTCCTCGAGGGAGACGTCGACGACCTCGTCGTAGATCTCCGTGTCGAGGATCTCGGGCACGAAGTTCGCGCCGATGCCCTGGATCTTGTGCGGCCCGGGCTTGCCGCCGTTGAGGATGGGCGAGTCGAGCGGCTCGACGGCGACGATCTGCACGCCGGGCTTCCGCTCCTTGAGCACCTGGCCGACGCCCGTGATGGTGCCACCCGTACCGACGCCCGCGATGAACACGTCGACGCCGCCGTCGGTGTCCGCCCAGACCTCCTCCGCCGTGGTCTCGCGGTGCTTCTGCGGGTTCGCCGCGTTGGCGAACTGCTTGGCCCAGATGGCGTTGGGGGTCTCGTCCACGATCTGCTTGGCGCGGTCGACCGCGCCGCGCATGCCCTCGGGGCCGGGGGTGAGCACGATCTCCGCGCCGTACGCGCGCAGCACCAGACGGCGCTCGATGCTCATCGTCTCGGGCATCGTGAGGACGACCCTGTACCCCCGTGCCGCGCCGACCATCGCGAGCGCGATGCCGGTGTTGCCGCTCGTGCCCTCGACGATGGTGCCACCGGGCTTCAGCGCACCGGCCGCCTCCGCCGCGTCGATGATCGCGACGCCGATGCGGTCCTTCACGCTCGACGCCGGGTTGTGCGACTCGAGCTTCACCAGCACGGTCGCGTCGAGGCCCTCGGTGAGCCGGTTGAGCCGCACGAGCGGCGTGCCGCCGACCAGCTGGGTGATGTCGTCGTAGACGCGACCTGCCATGGGTTCCACCTTCGTCGTGATCCTGATCGGTGCGGGGCCGGGCCGCGCGCACCTGCTCGTCATCGAGCCTATGGGAGCCCAACCGCGCGTGTCGCGGCGGCATTCCTGCAGGCTGGACCCATGAGCGCGCGCATCGAGGTGGCGGGGCCGGGCGGCCCCGAGGTCATGACCCTGACGGACGGCCCCGTGCCGGATCCCGGGCCCGGCGAGGTCCGCATCCGCGTGCACGCCGCGGGCGTCAACTTCATCGACACCTACCGGCGCAGCGGCGTCTACCCGATGGCCTTCCCCTTCGTGCCGGGCTCCGAGGCCGCAGGCGTCATCGAGGCGCTCGGCGACGGCGTCACGGGCGTGCACGTGGGCGACCGTGTCGCGACCGCGGAGGCGTCCGGCACGTACGCGCAGCACGCGCTCGTCCGGGCCGAGACGCTGCTGCCCGTGCCCGACGGCGTCGACATGGAGGTCGCGGCCGCGCTCCCGCTCCAGGGCCTCACCGCGCACTACCTGGCGACCAGCTCGTACCCGGCCGGCCCCGGCGATCGCGCGCTCGTGCACGCGGGCGCGGGCGGCGTGGGGCTCCTCCTCACCCAGCTGCTCGCGGATCGCGGCGTCGAGGTGATCACGACGGTCTCCACCGAGGAGAAGGCGGCGCTCTCACGGGCGGCCGGCGCGACGCACGTGCTCGGCTACGACGACGTGCCCGTGCGGGTCCGCGAGCTGACCGACGGCCGCGGCGTCGACGTGGTCTACGACGGCGTGGGCCGCGACACGTTCGACGGTTCGCTCGCGTCCTTGCGGATCCGCGGCACGCTCGTGCTCTTCGGGGGCGCGAGCGGGCAGGTGCCGCCGTTCGACCTGCAGCGGCTGAACTCCGGCGGATCCCTCTCCGTCACCCGCCCCACGCTCGCCCACTTCCTGCTCGACGCGGAGGAGCGCCGCTGGCGCGCGGGCGAGCTGTTCGCCGGCGTGCTCGACGGATCCCTCGACGTGCGCGTCGGCGCGACCTATCCGCTCGCGGACGCGGCCCGCGCGCACGAGGACCTCGAGGCGCGGCGCACCACGGGATCCCTCGTGCTCATCCCGTAGTCGGATCCGCCCCGATCACTTGCCTCGACGGAAAACGACGTGTAGCTTTCCCTCATGGAAAACGATCGAGCAGCAGACGCGAACGCGGCCCTCGACGGCCTCCGCACCGACCGCGAGGCCCTCGCCGCCCGCATCCCCGAGCCGCGCTGGCACCTCGCGGGCTTCGGTGCCGTCGCGCTCGCGTGGGTGGCGCAGGCCGCCACCCTCTCCCCCGGCGCCGACTACGAGCCGCCGACCACGTCGTGGGTCGCGGTCGTCGCGGCGGTGGTCCTCCTGGTGCTCATCCGCGGACGCACGGGCATCCGCTTCCGCCGGGTCGGCGCCCGGGCGGCGCTGCTCGTCGCCGCCGCCGTCGTCGCCTGCCTCGTCCTGTTCTCGATCTCGCTCGGGCTCGTGGCGCAGGGTCTCGGCTGGGCCGTGGCGATCACGGCGATCGCGGCCTTCCTCCTCGTCACGCGGCTGTCGACGCTCGCCTTCCGTGCGGCGGTGCGCGAGATCGCCCGCCGTGGCTGAGGCCGCCTTCGACGAGCTGATCCACGCGCCCGTGCGCCTCCGCATCTGCGGGATCCTCCGCCGCGTCGACCAGATCGACTTCACCGTGCTCCGCGACGCCCTCGGCGTCGCGGACGCGAGCCTCTCCAAGCACCTCAAGGCGCTCGCGGACAGCGGCTACGTGTCCTCGCGCAAGGCCTCGTCGGCCGGGCGGAGCGACCGACGGCAGCTCACCTGGCTGTCGCTCACCGCATCCGGCCGCCGCGCGTTCGACGGGCACGTGGCGGCCCTGACGGAGATCGCCGGCGCGGGCGGCTGAGGGACGGCGCGCTCGCACCTGCACCGCCTACCCTCGTGCCATGCCCGCACCCGGATCCCCGCTCTCGCGCCTCGGCTTCCTCACCACCGGCCCCTTCGACCCGACCGATCCCGCCCCCGGCCTCGAGCAGGCGCTGCGGCTCGTCGAGCTCGGCGACGCGCTCGGCCTCGACACCGCGTGGCTCCGGCCCGACCACCTCCGGAACGCGATCTCCTCCCCCGTCGCGATGCTCGCCGCCGCCTCGCAGCGCGCCCGCCGCATCGGCCTCGGCACGGCGTCGATCCCCGTCCGCGCCGAGAACCCGCTCCGCCTCGCCGAGGACCTCGCGACCCTCGACCTCCTCTCCGGCGGGCGCCTGCGCCCCGGCCTCTCGGTCGGCAATCCCGGCCGCGTCGCGGACCTCGACCGGGCGATCCACCCCACGACGGCCGCGCACGAGGAGCCCGGCCGCGAGCGGCTCCTGCGGTTCCGCGAGCTGCTGCGCGGCGGGCGGGTGCCGGGCGCCGACGAGCACGACGCGGATCCCGAAGACGACGAGTCCCTCACCGCCACCGTGCAGCCGGCGTCCCCCGGGCTCGCCGACCGGCTCGGCTACGGCGCGGCGACGCTCCGCACCGCCGCCTGGGCGGGCGCGCACGGCTTCCGCCTGCTGGCGTCCGGGGTGACCGAGCGGGGATCCGGTGCGCGCTTCGGCGAGGACCAGCGCGCGCTGATCGACGCCTACCGGGACGCCCACCCGGATTCGGCC
The DNA here is from genome assembly GCF_002151125.1 of Clavibacter michiganensis. GTDB lineage: Bacteria > Actinomycetota > Actinomycetes > Actinomycetales > Microbacteriaceae > Clavibacter > Clavibacter michiganensis_C. The sequence continues at coordinate 9,549 of NZ_MDJZ01000009.1, read as the reverse complement.
GCGGCCCACGTGACGCTCGCCCTCGTCGTCGTGCCCACCGACGGCGCGACGACCGAGCAGCGGGCGCGGTACGCGGCCGACGCGGCGGCGCGCGCCGAGCGGGCGGCCCGCGCGGAGGGTCGGCCGGGCGGCGCGAGCATGGTCCGCGCCGACGACCTCGTGGGGCCGGCCGACCGGCTCGCCGCCGCCCTCCGCGCGGATCCCGCGGTGCAGGCCGCCGACGAGCTCGCGATCGTGCTGCCCGACGGCCTCCCCGGAGACGACGCCGCGCAGATCCTCACCGACGTCGCGGAGCGCCTCGGCCCGGCGCTCGGCTGGTCGCCAGCCGTCTGATCCTCGCCACGCACGACGACGCCCCTCCCGCGCGCTGCGGGAGGGGCGTCGTCGTGCGGGGAGAAGAGGATCAGTGCATGCTGACGGCCTCGGACGACGCGCCCTCGCGGAAGCGCTCGAGCGGCACGCGCACCATCGACCAGGAGATGATCGAGGCGCAGGCCACGCCGATCGCCGCGGCCAGGAACACCACGTGGTACCCGTCGACCTGCTGCTGCAGCGGGTTCTGGACCCCGTCCGCGGTGGCCGCGGTGACGGCCGAGGCGAACAGGGCGGTGAACACGGCCGTGCCGATGGATCCGCCGATCTGCTGCGTGCCCGTGAGCGCCGCGCCCGCGACGCCCGCGTCCCGCGGCTCGATGCCGGAGAGCGCGACGTTCTGCATGGGCACGAACACGCACGCGAGCCCGATGCCGAGGAGGATCTGGCCGGGCAGCACCTGCACGACGTACGCGCCGTCGACGGTGATCCGGCTGAACCAGAGGAGCCCGGCGGCCGCCACGAGCGGGCCGACGGTCATGAGGATGCGCGGGCCGACGCGCGGCAGGAGCCGGGCGACCTGCGGTGCCGTGAGCATGATGGTCGCGGCCATCGGCAGCGACGCGAGCCCGGAGATCAGCGGCGACATGCCCAGCACGATCTGGAAGTGCAGCGTGAGGTAGAGGAGCCCGCCGAGGAGCGCCGCGCCCACCATCACGGAGGTGAGGTACGCGCCGCCGCGGGTGCGGTCGGCCACGACGCGGAGCGGCAGCAGCGGGTTGCGCGCCCGCGACTCCCACCAGACGAACGCGACCATGATCCCCACGCCGAGCGCGAGGAAGCCGATGGTGTCGGGCTCGCCCCAGCCGTTCTCCGCGCGCGAGAAGCCGTAGACGATCGACGCGAGGCCGACCGTGACGAGCACGGCGCCGGGCACGTCGTAGCTGCGGTCGCCGTCGGCGCGGCTCTCCCTCACCAGCGGGATCGCGGCGATGACCGCCACGACCGCGATGGGCACGTTGACGAGGAGGCACCAGTGCCAGCTGAGGTACTCGGTGAGCACGCCGCCGAGCAGGAGGCCGACGGCCGCGCCGGATCCGGCGATGGTGCCGTAGACCGCGAACGCCTTGACGCGGTCGGGGCCGGACGGGAACGTCACGGACAGGAGGGCCAGGGCGGCCGGCGCGAGGAGCGCCGCGAACACGCCCTGCAGGCCGCGCGCGAGCAGCAGCATCTCGCCCGTGACGGCGACGCCGCCGAGCGCGGAGGCCGCCGCGAACCCGATCATGCCGAGGATGAAGGAGCGCTTGCGGCCCCAGTAGTCGGCGATGCGGCCGCCGAGCAGGAGGAGCGAGCCGAACGCGAGCGCGTAGACGGTGACGACCCACGTGCGGTCGGCGTCCCTCATGCCGAGGTCGCGCTGGGCGGCGGGCAGCGCGATGTTCACGATGGTGCCGTCGAGCACGACCATCAGCTGGGCGAGGGCGACGACGGCGAGGAGGATCCACTTGCTGCGGGCGGACGGCGCGGCCGGGGTGGCGGGGCCGGCGGGCGCGGTCTGGCCGGCGGGCGCGGCGGGGGACGTGGAGGGCGGTGCGTTCTCGGGGGTGCGTGCGTGCGAGATCAGGTGCTCCTGGAGGATTCGTGCGGCGCCCGGGCGGGCGAGGACGGTCCAATCTAGGGCCGCTCCGCGCGAAGAGTCAAACGAACCGGTTCGTTTGACATACGCTGTTCACATGGCAGAGACGACGGGGTCCGCCCGATCCACCGACGAGAAGCAGGACGACGTCCGGCACCGCATCCTCCTGGCCGCGCGCGAGGAGTTCGCCGCCCACGGGCTCGCCGGCGCGCGCGTCGACCGCATCGCCCGCTCCGGCCGCGCCAGCAAGGAGCGGCTGTACGCGCACTTCACCGACAAGGAGTCGCTGTTCCACGCGGTGCTGAAGCTCAACGGCGTCGAGTTCTTCTCCGCTGTGACGCTGGATCCCGCCGACCTCCCGGGCTTCGTCGGCCAGCTCTTCGACCACGCCTACGAGCACCCGCAGCACCGCCGCATGCTCGCGTGGGCCCGGCTCGACGGCGTGACGCTCGACGTGCCGCACAGCGACACGTCGCCGTCGGCCAAGGTCCAGGCGATCCGCCGCGGGCAGGAGGAGGGGTGCATCGACCCGTCGTGGGATCCGCAGCGCCTCCTCACGATGCTGTTCGCGCTCGCGCAGGCGTGGGTGCAGTCGCCGTACCCGACCATGCACGCGGACACGCCCCGCGCGCGCGCCGCCGACCGCGCGGCCGTCGTGGAGGCGGCCCGGCGGATCACGGCCCCACCCGCCGGCTGACGGCACCGCGACGGCGTCCGGGCCCGGATCGTCACGGCATCCTGCGGATTCCCCAGATGAGGGAGCCGCTTCCCAGGCCCCGCCCGTAGCGTGAGCGCATGTCCGACACCCTGACCCGCGAGTTCGAGGCGGGCTCCAGCCACGCGCATCCGCTCCGGCGGTTCCTCCGCCGCTGCCGGGCCTGGATCGAGCTGCACCCGAAGGCGCGCTGGCTCTACCGGATCCTCGTGGGCCTGCTCGGCGTCTCCATCGTCCTCGTCGGCATCGTGCTCATCCCGCTGCCCGGGCCCGGCTGGCTCATCGTCTTCCTCGGGATCGCCGTGCTCGGCACCGAGTTCCCCGCCGCCCACCGCGTGAACGTGTTCCTCAAGCGCCAGCTGCACCGCTTCTGGGACGCCTGGCGCCGCTGGCGCACCTCCCGCGCGGAGCGCAAGGCGGAGCGCACGACCCGTTCGACCCGCTGACCGGACCAGCCGCCCTCCTCCGGGTCGGCGCCATCTCCCCCTTCCGGTCGATCCGGCGGGACGCCACCGCTCCGTAGGGTCGGGGCATGTCCTCCCCCACCGCGCACGTCCCCCGCATCGGGCCCGCCCGCCGTGCCCGCACCGTCGGCCGCGAGGCGGGGATCATGGCGCTGTCGCTCCTGGTCGGCACGCTCGCCTTCGGCGCCACGCTCACGCTCGTCGAGGAGGCCGGGGCCACCGGCATGCGGATCGATCTCCTCCTCCTGCTCGACGCGGTCGCCGGGCTCGTCGCGATCGCGATCCTCCCGCTGCGCCGACGCGCACCCCTCGCGATCGCGGTCGCGCTGGGCGTCGTCGCCGCGGTGTCGAGCGTCGGGCTCCTGGCCTCGGCGATCGCCCTCGTGTCGCTCGCGGTCCGCCGCCGGCCGCGGGAGATCGCCGTCGCCGCCGCCGTCTGGATCGCGGCCGTCGGCACGTGGGAGCTCACCGGCCTCTCCTACCTGCCGGTGACCCCGGCGGAGCTGCCGCTCACCGCGGCGCTGCTCCTCGTGGTGCTCGGCCTCCTGATCGTCGTCGGGCTCTACGTCGGAGGCCGCCGGGAGCTGCTGGCCTCGCTCCGGGAGCGCGCGCGGCTCACGGAGGAGGAGCAGGCCCTCCGCTCCGCGCAGGCAGCGGACCACGAGCGCACGCGGATCGCGCGGGAGATGCACGACGTGCTCGCCCACCGGCTCTCCCTGGTCGCCCTGCACGCGGGGGCGCTGGAGTACCGCGACGACCTGGACGCGTCCGAGGTCCGCGCGACCGCGGGCGTGGTGCGCGACAACGCCCGCACGGCGCTCACCGAGCTGCGCGGCGTCCTCGGGGTGCTGCGGGATCCGTCGGGCGCGCCCGCCGCGGCGCCCCCGCAGCCGACGCTCGACGACCTGCCGGCGCTGCTCGACGAGGCCAGGTCGCTCGGCGTCGAGGTGCACGCGCACGTCCACCCCGACACCCGCGAGGAACTGCCGCGCCTCGCCACCACGACGTCGCGGCACGCCTACCGGGTGATCCAGGAGTGCCTGACGAACGCGCGTCGGCACGCGCCCGACGCACCGGTCGAGGTCTCGCTCGACGGCCGGGCCGGCGGACGCCTGCGCATCGTCGTGCAGAACCCCGCTCCGGCACCCGCGGATCCCGCGGATCCCGCTGCCTCCGCCCGCGGACACGGCCTCGCCGGGATCGCCGAGCGGGCCCGCGCCCTGGACGGCACGCTCGACGTGTCCCGGCGCGACGGCCAGCACGTCGTCGAGGCGGTGCTCCCGTGGACGGCGTGACCATGGACGGCGCGAGCACGGGCGACGCCCGCACCGCCGACGCGGAGCTCCCGGGCGTCGTCCCGGCGGCCGGCCCGCCGATCCGCGTCGTGATCGTGGACGACGACGCCCTCGTCCGCGCGGGCCTCGCGATGCTGCTGGGCGGCGGGCACGGCCTCGAGGTGGTGGGCGAGGCGGCCGACGGGCTCGCGGCCGGCCCCGTGATCGCGCGCACGGCGCCCGACGTGGTGCTCATGGACATCCGCATGCCGGTCTGCGACGGGATCACCGCCACGGCCCGCGAGGTCGCCCGCCGCCCCGACCTCCCGGTCATCGTCCTCACGACCTTCGACGCCGACGAGCTCGTGCTCGGGGCGCTGCGCGCGGGGGCGCGTGGGTTCCTGCTCAAGGACACCCCGCCGGTCGAGCTCGTCCAGGCGGTGCGCCAGGTGGCGGCCGGCCGGTCAATCCTGTCGCCGTCGGTGCTCGACACCGTGATCGGCGTGGCGGCGCAGCGCGACCGCGCCGACCGCACGGCCGAGCGGGAGCGGTTCATGACGCTGACGGAGCGCGAGCAGGAGGTCGCGCTCGCCATCGCGCGCGGGTGGTCGAACGCGCGCATCGCCGCCGACCTGTTCCTCGGCGTCGCGACCGTGAAGACCCACGTGGGGCACGTGCTCGACAAGCTCGGCGTCGACGGCCGGGTGCAGGTCGCCGTGCTCGTGCACGAGGCCGGGCTCGCTCCCTCGGAGTGAACCCGGCCTCGGGCGGTGCCGGTCGGAGCCGGTCGGGCGATGCGGCGGATCAGCTCGCGGCGAGCGCCGGGTAGTCGGTGTAGCCCTCGGCGCCGGGGCCGTAGAACGTGGCCGGGTTCGGCTCGTTCGTCGGGGCGCCCTGCTCCCAGCGCTCGACGAGGTCGGGGTTGGCGATGACCATGCGGCCCACGGCGACGACGTCGGCGGTGCCCTCCTCGACGAGCTGGACGGCCTCGTCGTACTCGGTCTGGATGCCGAAGCCGCTGTTGATCATGAGCGGTCCGCCGAACGTCGCGCGGAGGCCCTGGACGAGCTCGCCGGCGGGCTCCGCGTGCAGGATGCTCACGTAGGCGAGGCCGAGCGGGGCGATGCCGGAGAGCAGCGCCTCGTACGTGGCGCGCGTCTCGTCGGCGTCCTCCTCGAGGACGTCCTGGATGTTGTGCGACGGCGAGATGCGGATGCCCACCCGGCCGGCGCCGATCTCGCGGGAGACCGCGTGCGCCACGTCGATGCCGAGCTTCGCGCGGTTCGCGGGCGATCCGCCGTAGGCGTCCGTGCGCACGTTCGAGACGGGCGACAGGAACTCGTGCAGCAGGTAGCCGTTGGCGGAGTGGATCTCCACGCCGTCGAACCCGGCGTCGACCGCGTTGCGGGCCGCGACCGTCAGCTCGTCGACGATGAGCGGGACCTCGTCGGTCTCCGGCTCGCTCGGCACGGGGTAGGGCTTCTTGCCGGTGGGCACGTGCACCTCGCCCTGGATCGCGATGGCGCTCGGCGCGAGCAGCGGCAGGCCGCCCGTGATGTCCTCGTGCGAGACGCGGCCGCCGTGCATGAGCTGCATGACGATGCGGCCGCCGGCCTCGTGCACGGCGTCGGTGACGCGGCGCCAGCCGGCGATCTGCTCGTCCGTCACGATGCCGGGCTGGCCCGGGTACGCCTTGCTGCGCTCGCTGGTGAACACGCCCTCGGAGACGATGAGGCCGGTGGACGCGCGCTGGCGGTAGTACTCGACGACGAGGTCGCCGGGGACGCCGTGCTCGTCGGAGCGCATGCGGGTCAGGGGCGCCATGGCGACGCGGTTGGGGAGCTCGAGGGCGCCGAGGGCGACGGGGGAGAACAGCTTCACGTGGTGGATCCTTCGTCTCGCGGGTGGCCGGCGCGCACCGCGACGGATCGCGTCGGGAGGGCGTCGGGGCCAGCGGCCCGAGCGGACCGCCCTCGGGCAACCGGAGCGCCCGGGACGGCATTCCTCGGGCGATCCTTCTCCCAGGCCCTCGTCAGGCTCTCCGCCCTCCGGGCGCGCCCGCGCGATCCCGCCGCCCGCGCGTCAGTAGGAGCCGAAGGACTCCGTGCGCCGCGCGAGCACGACGTCGTCCGCGGCGAGGTCGTGCCAGCCGCGGAGGAGGTGGCGCGAGTCCCAGCCGACGGACGCGTAGGGCAGCCAGACCGTGAAGATCCAGCCGAGCACGAACGCGTTCTGCACGACGCCCCGGAGCAGGGCGCGGCCGAAGCCGAGCATGCCGGGCGCGGAGAAGCGCTGCACGCGGATCCCGACCATGGCCTTGCCGGGCGTCGTGCCCTTCCAACCGAGCCACCAGGTGGCGATGAGGAGGTAGGCGAGGAGGCTGATGGACGTGGCGAGCACGGCGCCGCCGAAGTAGGTGTCCATCATGTCGTCGGCGGCCTCGCCGAACAGCTGCAGGTCGTTGATGCGCTGCTGCGCCATGCCCTGGATCGGGATGATGAACGCCGACGCCGACAGCCCGCCGACGACCCCGAAGACGACCTGGTCGAGGATCCGCCCGGCCGCCCGTCGACCCACGCCCGCGAGCCGCCAGGCGGGGTCGATGTGCGCCGGGAGCGGCCGATGCGCGGGCGGCAGGAGGACCATCCCGTACCCGGGCGGCGGGACCGCGCCGGGGTGGGTGGCCGGGTAGGGGCCCGCGGGGTACGGGCCGCCCGGGTAGGAGGCGCCCGGGTAGGAGCCGGCCGGGTACGCGGCGCCCGGCCCGTCCGCGGGCGCGTACGCCGGCGCGGCCTGCGCGTCGCCCGCCGACGGCGTGCGCCCCCGCTCCGCGTCCGGCCGTCCGTCGTCGTGCGTGTCGGTCATCGCGTCTCCCCTGGTCGCCGCGCCCCCGCGGCGCCGACCCAGATTATCCAGCAAGCGGGGAAACCGCGACGACGGACGCGGGGAGGGCCCGGCACCCTCGCGGATGCCGGGCCCTCCCGGTGGTGCTGGTGACGCTCGCCTCAGCCCTGGATCTCCCCGCGGGAGACGGCCTCGGCGTACTTGCGGAGGTCCGGCCCGGGCTCGAAGTCGATGAACCGGTCCTTCAGCTGCTCGAACAGGCGCTGGTACACGGTCTCCCAGTCCTGGCCCTCGAGCTCCTTCGCCGCCTGCTGCACGGCCTCCTGGAGCACGCGGTCGCTGTCCGTGAGGATCTTGTCGCGCGCCTCCTGGTTCCAGCGGATCTCGTCGGTCTGCATGATCAGGCCTTGACGTCCCCGCGCCAGGCGCCCTCTTCGGTGCCGCGCTTCTCGATGAACTCCTTGAAGTTCTTGAGGTCGCCCTTGATCACGTGGTCGTCGACGCCGATGACGGCGCCGACCTTCTCCACGAGGCCCTTGGCGGCCCAGTCGAGCTGCACGGTGACGCGCGTCTCGGTGTCGCTCAGCTTGTGGAACGTGACGACGCCGGCGTGGTCCTCGTCGCCGCCGGTCGAGTTCCAGGCGACGCGCTCGTCGGGGTGCTGCTCGGTGATGTTGGCCTCGAACGTGCGCTCGACGCCGCCGATCTTGACCTTCCACTCGGTGAGCGTGTCGGTGACCTGCGTGATCGACTCCACGTAGCTGAGGAAGTTCGGGAACGACTCGAACTGGGTCCACTGGTTGTAGGCGGTGCTGACGGGGACGTTGACGTCGACGGTCTCGATTACCTGGGGCATTGCTTCTCCTCGTTCGGATTCGGTGCGTGGGGTCGGATCGTCGTGCGATCCGCGAGCCCGGGCTCCGGTGCGGACACCGGCGCGGGCACGTCTCCGACGCTACGCCCGGGTCCGACGGGGCATTCGGCACCCGAGGAATGCACAGGGAACGTTCAACCGCCTGTCACGCCTCGGCGGTGGGCGCGGGTCCGAGCATGCGCTGGACGAAGGCGCGGGACCACGACGCGTACACGCGGGAGGCCTGCGCGGCGTCCGGGTCGCCCAGGTCCATCACGCTCTCGCCGGGGAACGGGACGGCCAGCGCGTCGTCGCGGGACGCGACGATCTCGGCGGTGATGCGGTTGAGCAGACGCGCGTGCCGGGCGGCGACCGGGCGCCAGGCCGCGGGGATCCCGACGCTCTCGTTCAGCGGCGGGACCTCGGGGATGAGCACGCGCGCGCCCGGGGGCAGCCCCCGCGTCAGGTCGTCGATGGCCGCGCACAGCAGCCTCCGCCAGGTGCGCTGCGGCGTGAGGCGGATGCTGTCCCCGACGCCCACCATGAGCAGCACCACGTCGACGCCGTCGAGCAGCGGGAGGTCGCGGACGGTGCCGGCCGCGGTGTGGATCGTGAGGTCGGCGAAGGGGCGCGTCGCCCACTCGACGCCGCGGCCCGTGCGACGGGCGAGCTGGCGGGAGAAGTGGCCGGCCATGCCCAGCTCGTGGGAGAGGACGCCCATCCCGACGGCCGTGGCCTCCCCGATGACGAGGACGCGCTGCGGGGAGTCGCCGGGGACGACCCCGGATGCCGCGTCGCGCGGGAAGACCGTGCTCTGGAGGCCGGTGCGCAGGGCCACGTACTGCACGAAGATCGCGGGCCGTCCCACGGCCTGCGCGAACCGCCTGATGCGTCCCGTCATGCGTCGCACCCCCCGGTCGTCGACGCGTCCAGCGTACCCGGAGGGTCAGGCCCCGCGGCTTCGCAGGAAGGGCATGGGCGAGGTGGCGACGCCGCCCTGCCGGATCTCGAAGTGGAGGTGGCAGCCGGTGCTGAGCCCGGCGCTGCCGACCGCGCCGATCTGCTGGCCCGCCTGGACGCTCTGGCCCGTGCGGACCATCACGCCGTACGAGTACATGTGGCCGTACACGCTCGTGACGCCGCCGCCGTGGTTCAGGGTGATCGCGTTGCCGAAGCCGCTGGATCCGCCCGCGAACTGCACGGTGCCGGCGGCCGTCGCGTAGATCGGGGTGCCGCATCCGGCGCCGAAGTCGTCGCCGGCGTGCAGGCGCCAGTAGCCGAGGATCGGGTGCAGCCGCATCCCGTAGGACTGGTACGAGCCGTAGCTGCGGATGGGCATGGTCCAGCCGGAGGAGGAGGGCTGGCCGCCGGACGACGGCGGTCGGGGCGCGTTCGCCGGCGGGCGCGCGGCGGCGTTCGCGGCGGCGGCGGCGCGGGCGGCGATATTC
>NZ_MDJZ01000008.1 GCF_002151125.1 Clavibacter michiganensis | reverse complement strand
GAATATGGGATCCCGGCGCGCGCGGGCGCGACGGCGTCGGCGGGATCCGGGGCGCCGGCCGCGCCGCGCGTCCCGACCGCGGTCATCCGCCCGGCCGCGCGCCCGCGGCGTGGGCGCCCGTGCCGCCGGCGCTCGCCGACGGCGCCCCCGCGTGCCCGTCGCGGGGCGGCGCGGTCTCGATCAGGATCTGCGACAGCACGCTCGTGGGTGTGACGCCGTCGAACTCGGCCTCGGGATCCAGCAGCAGGCGGTGCGCGAGCACGGGCTCGGCGAGCGCCTTCACGTCGTCGGGCACCACGTAGTGCCGGCCGTCGGCGGCGGCCCAGGTGCGCGACGCGCGCACGAGCGCGAGGGCGCCGCGCACGCTCGCGCCCAGCCGCACCTCGGGCGCCGTGCGGGTGGCGTCGACGAGGCGCACCACGTAGTCGGCGACCGCGGGATCCACGTGCACGGTCCCCGCGCGCTCCTGCAGCGCCCGCACGGCGGCGGCGGACGCGACGGGCGCGAGCGTGACGTCGTGGGCGCTCACGGCGGCGCCCTGCAGGATCCGCAGCATCGACTCGTGGTCGGGGTACCCGATGGAGGTGCGCAGCAGGAACCGGTCGAGCTGCGCCTCGGGCAGCGCGTAGGTGCCGGCCTGCTCGATGGGGTTCTGCGTCGCGATGACCATGAACGGGTGCCCGACCTCGTACGGGGTGCCGTCGACCGTGACGCGGCCCTCCTCCATCACCTCGAGGAGCGCGGACTGGGTCTTCGGGCTCGCGCGGTTGATCTCGTCGGCCAGCACGATGCTCGCGAACACCGGCCCGCGGTGGAACTCGAACTCGCCCGTGCGCTGGTCGTAGACGCTGACGCCCGTGATGTCGCCCGGCAGCACGTCGGGCGTGAACTGCACGCGGCTGTGCGTGCCGTCGACGGTCTGCGCCATGGCCCGCGCGAGCGAGGTCTTGCCGGTGCCGGGCACGTCCTCGAGCAGCAGGTGCCCGCCCGTGACCATCGCGGTGAAGGCGAGGCGCACCACGTGCGACTTGCCGAGCAGCACCCTCTCGACGTTCCGCACGAGCGCGGCGAACTCCTCCTGGAAGGCGCGGGCCTCGTCTGGCGTCATGGTCATGTGCGGGTGCCTCTCGGATGCGGCATCGGGTCCGGCGTCGGGACCGCGGGAACGGCCGTCATCCGCGGTGGGCGTACGTGTACAGGGTGCCCGAGTTCGCGGTGACGCGCACGTCGAGGATCCGCTCACCGCCGGCGGCTACGCGGCAGGATCCGGCCGCGCCCGACGACGCGTCGGTCCACGCGCCCTGCCCGCCGCAGCGCCACTCGCTGCGGGCGTACCCGCCGCCGTCCGCGACCCGGGCGCCGCGACCGGCGGCCGGCGGCATCGAGGTCCACGAGAAGGTCGTGACACCGGCCGCGTCGGTCTCCGACCGCACCTCGCCCGCGCGCGCGTCCACGGCGGTGCCGGCGGAGACGGGATCCGACCAGCCGCTCGAGCGCTGGCGCCCGTCGCCCGAGTCCTCGAGGACGCGCAGCTGGATCGTCGCGCCGACTCCCGTGCGCGGCAGCGTGAGCGCCTGGCCGACGCCGATGGGGACGCCGTCGCCCTGCCCGTCGACCCGGTACAGCAGCAGCGCCGACGCGGACGGGTCACCCGGCCGGTAGCGCGCGTCGGCGAGGAACGCGCGGAAGACGCCGTCGGCCGAGCGGTCGGGGCTCGGCAGGTCGACCGTGACGACGGGCGTCGACGGCGCCGTGCGCGGCGTCAGCTGCCCGGCCTCGACGACCGTGCAGCCCTGGCTGTTGGCGGCGAGCACCGCGAAGGCGACGGGCTCGTCGATGGCGAGTCCCGTGAAGACGTGGCTGGTGGCCCCGCCCACGTCGACCGCGGGGCCGTGCTCGGCGGCCCACGGCGCGACGCCCTCGGTGGCGACGGAGCAGCCGGGCGCGGATCCAGGCGCGTACGCGGCGACGAGGTAGCGGATCCCGTCGACGCCCTGGCCCTGGAACGCCGGCCACGACACGGTGACGTTCGTCTCGTCGACCCCGTACGCGGTCGCGGTCGGCGCGCCGGTCGCGGTCGGGGCGCCCCGCGGCGTGCCGCTCGCGGTGGCGGCGAGCCACGCGGATGCGTCCTGCACCTGGGCGCTGTTGCGCGCGGCCACCGACACCGCGACGGGCACCTCGGCGACGAGCGACGGATCCCGCACCTCGACGCTCGTGGCGTCGGCCGCGACCTGCCGGGTGATGCCGCCCACCCCCACGACGTACTGCGTGACGGGGCTCGACGACGACGGCACGGCGGACGGCTGCCACGAGACGCGCAGCCCGTCGACGAGCGGCTGGATCGCGAGGCCGGCGGGGGCGGCCGGGAGCACGTCCGACCAGAGGCCCGAGATCGACACCGGATCCGAGGTGCCCACGCCGTTGACGGCCGCGACCTCGATCTGCACCGCGTTCGCCGGGCCGTTGCCGGGCGTCGGCACGGTGCACGTCGTGGACGGGCAGGTGACCGTCGCGGTCGCCGTGCCGCCGCGGAGCACGCGCACCTGGTAGCCCGTGATGGCGGATCCGTTGAAGGCGCCCGCCTCGAACGCGACCGTGAGCGAGCGGTCCTCGAAGCCCGACGCGCGGAGGGCGGAGACGGGTCCGGGCCGGTCCTGCACGCGGATCACGACGGTGCCGAACGCGGCCCGCCCCGCGTCGCCCGTGGCGTCGCGCACCTCGTACTGCACGCGCACGTCGCCGGGCTCGGCGTCGGCGGACGCGGTGACGGCGAGCGTCGCGCGGTCGTCCGACGGGGTCACGGTCACGCCCGCGGGGAGGCTCGCGCCGTCGGCGCCGCGGATGGAGGCGACCGTGAGCGGCGTGCCCGGGAAGGGGTTGCCCGCCTGGTCGTTGGCGAGCACGTCGATGGAGGTGGAGGATCCGCGGGTCACCTCGCCCTCGTCCGTCGCGGGCTGCGCGAGCGGTCGCGTCGAGGGCACCAGGCGGAGGTCCACGCGGCCGGCGCGCCCGGTCTGCGACGCGTCGCGGACGGCCACCGGGAACGACGCGGCCGCGCCCGTCTCCACGCCCTCGTCGGCGGAGATGCGGAGCGTGCCGCCGTCGATCGACGCGCGGAACCCGGCGGCGACGGATCCCTGCAGCGCGAACGCGAGCTGCCCGCGGTCGTCCGCGTACGGGTAGGTGGTGAGGCGGCCGAGGTCGACGTCCTTGGACTGCCCGGGCTCGAGGTCGATGACCGCGCCCGTGAACACGGGCGGCTGGTTGTCGGCGGGCGTCACCGTGATGGGCAGCACGAGCGCGGCCGTGCGCCCGTCCGCCCCGCGTCCGTCGGTCACCGTGAACGAGATCGCCGCCGGCCCGAAGTACCCCGGCTCGCTCCGGTACGCGATGGTGTCCTCGTCCACGAGCTCGACGGGTCCGTCGGCGTGCGTCGCGGACAGCGCGTTCGGATCCGCGATGCGCACGGCCCGGCCGCCCGCCGCGACCACCTGCCGGTCGAGGTCGACCACGAGCCGCTCGCCGCTCGCCACGGTGGGACGCGGCTCGCCGACGCGCAGCTGCGGCAGCGTGTCCTCGAAGCCGGGCACCCAGATGAAGGCCGTCGCGGAGACCGCCGGGTCGTCCGGCCGCGCGACGGTGAAGGGGACGATGCGGCGCTCGTCGCCGACCTCGACCCGGATCCGGCCGTCGTCCGTCACGCGCGCCACGTCCTCGTAGCCCGCGCCGACGCCGAGCACGAGCGACGACACGTCGCCCTCCGCGGAGAAGACGCCGCGCATCACGTCGACGTCCACGCTCGACCGGTCGAGCACGTCGGAGAGCTGGAGCACCGTGTCGCGCGCGATCGGCCGGGTGGGCGGCGCGGCGGGATCCACGATCACGGTGAGGAACGCCTCGTCGCTGCCGCCGCGCGCGTTGCGCACCCCGTAGACGTAGCCGTAGCGCCCGGCCGCGTCGGGCGCCTCGACGCGCACGGTGTCGCCGTCGAGCCCGGCGACGAGCCCCTCGGCCTGCGGCTGCACCGACACGAGCGAGAGGGCGCCTCCGTCGGGATCCGTGTCGTTCGCCAGCACCTGCACGCGCAGCACGCGGCCCGGCCGCACGGTCACGGTGTCGGCGGTCGCGACGGGGTTCCTCGCGCCCTCGACGCGCGTGCTGATGCCGACGCGGATCGTGCCGGTCGCCCGCGCGCCCAGCCCGTCGACCACCGCGTACGCGAAGGCGTCGGTGCCGGTGGAGTAGTCGCCCGCCTGGTAGTCGATCCAGTCCGGCCCGACCTCGACGACCTGCCCCCTCTCGGGCGCCGTGTCCTGCCCGAGGAGCCGCACCGAGTCGCCGTCGGGGTCGATGCCGGTGAGCGGGACGGGGATCCGCACGGTCTCCCCCGCGAGCACGCGCGCCGTCAGCGGACGCGGCACGGGCGCCGCGTTGGTCTCGACGTCGGCCTCGCGCACGGAGACGGTGAGGGTCGCGGTCGCCCACTGGCCGTCCGGCGCGACGGCCCGGTAGACGGCGGTGTAGTCGCCCGTGCGGTCGGGCGCGAGGTAGCGCAGGCGGTCCTCGCTCGCGAAGAGGAGGCCGGCGCCCTCGGGCAGGGGATCCACCAGCTCGGGGTCGAGGCGCAGCGGGTCGCCGTCGGGCTGCTCGTCGTTGGCGAGCACGGGGATGTCCACGGCGTCGCCGACGCGCACGGCCACGCGGTCGTCGGTCGCGACGGGCGGCTGGCGCACGGCGGGCTCGGGCACCTCGATCACGGTGATCACCCCGGTCGCCTCGGCCACGCCGTTGCTCACGCGGTAGGCGACGTCCACGGGCCCGTCGAGCGGCCGCGTCAGGCTGATCCGCACGAGACGCTGCCCCACGACCTCGGCGCGCACGCCGACCGCCTCGTCGGGCGAGGTCGCGTCGGTGATCACGAGCACGCCGCCCGCGGGGTCGAAGTCGGTGGCGAGCACGTCCACGTCCGTCGCCTGGAGCGCGCGCACGAACACGGTGTGCGGCACGGTCACGGGCCGGCCGTCGGACTCGGGGGCGCCGCGCACCTCGACCCGCACCACGCCCGTCGCCGTGGTCCGCCCGTCGGTGACCGTGTACTCGACGAGGTGCGTGCCGGCCTGGCCGCCCTGGAGGCGGAACGTGCCGGCCTCGAGGTCCGGCGTGATCTGCACCCCGGCCCGCGCGGGCACGGCCGCCAGCCGGATGGCCCCGCTCCCGCCGCGCGCGTGCGTCAGCGGCTCGACCGTGATCTCGCGCCCGATCGACGCCTGCACGACGAAGCCCTCGGCCACGAGCGGCACGTCGCCGGCGCGCCGCACGGTGACGACCAGCTCGCCGGATCCCTCCTCGCGCCCGTCGGACACCTGCAGCGCGACGGTCCGCGTGTCGCCGCCGGCCCCCGCGTCCGTGTAGACGACGCGGCCCTCGGGCTTCCAGCTGACGGCGTCGGGCGCGGCGACGCTCGCGCGCGTGAGGAACATCGGATCCCCGTCGGGGTCGTACCAGCCGCCCAGCACGTCGGTCTGCAGCCGGTCGCCCTCCGCCACCGTGCCGGTCGCGGGCCGCGCCTGCACGGGCGGCGCGTTCTCGTCGGCGTCGCGCACGGCGACGCGCACGTCGGCCGTCGCGGTGCCGCCGCGCCCGTCGCTCACGACGTAGGAGAGCCGCACGACCCCGGACGCGCCCGCGGCGAGCGCGAGCTGGAGGCCCTGGCCCTCGTCCACGATGTCGACGGCGCCGACCTCGGCGTCCACGGGCGTGACGGAGTCGATCACGAGCACGTCGCCGTTGGGGTCGTGGTCGTTGAGGAGCACGGGCAGGGCGGTCGTGCGGCCGGGCCGGGCGCCGAGGTCGTCGTCGACCGCGACGGGCGGCTGCTGCACGCGGTCGGTCTCGGGCGGGGTGTCGGCGGTGTTCTGCTCGACGACGGTGTCGGAGCGGTCGCGGTCGATGAGGTCCGACCAGTTGTCGATGCGGCCCGCGTCGCGCTGCACGGCCCAGGCGGTGCCGCCGCGCGTGTCGTTGAGCACCACGCGCGCGCCGTCCACGACGAAGCGGAGGGCCGCCTGCGCGGGCATCGAGCCGAGGCCGGCCGTGGCGCCCGCGGCCGTGCGGCGCGCGTCCCCGGCGCCCTCGTCGGCGATCGTCGCGGGGGCGAGGCAGCGCTGCCAGCCGGATCCGTCCGTCCAGCCCGCGTACTCGCAGCCGGCCACGCGCACCGGCCGCGCCGGGTCGCCGCGCACCGCGTCGTCCACGACGACGGGATCGCCGCCCGCGACCGGCACCTCGACGAGCCCGCCCGAGTGCGCGACGAGCACGCCCGTCCCGTCGGTCGACGCGCGCTGCAGGGCGACGCGCGCGTCGGCGGCCACGGATCCGGCGAGGTCCACCTTCCGCCCGTCCACGAGCAGGGCGCGCGCGTCGGCGTCGTAGAGCGCCCAGCGGCCGTCGACGGAGGTGAGCGCGAGGCGCTGCCCGGCGGGGCGGCCCGCGTCCCCCGCCTGCACGGTCTCGCCCGCGAGCGCGGCGGCGGGATCGGCGGCCGGGGCGTCCGCCTCCTCGGCGCGCGCGCCGACGGGACCCACGTCGACCGTCTCCTGCACCGTGTCGTCCGTGGCCGCCTGGATGCGCGACAGCGTCCCCGTGGCGGCCGAGTACACGAGCAGCGTGCCGTCGTCGCCCATGGACGCGACGGCGTCGGCGCCGAGGATGAGCGTGGGCGCGCTCGCGGCGTCGAACGCGGAGAGGCCCGCGACCGGCACGAGCCACAGCTGGCCGGTGGCGGGCACGAGGATCGCGGCGCGGGATCCGGCCAGCATGACCTCGGCGCCCGCCGGCAGGGGCGCGGTGTCGACGACCTCGCTCGTCGCGTCGTCGACCACGTCGAGGCGCGAGCTGCCGCGGTCGGCGAGCAGCACGGTGGATCCGGCCTGCAGCACGTCGATGTCCTCGCTGCGGGAGTCGACGACGCTGTCGAGCTCGAGCACCGCGGTGTTGGCGCGGCCGATGGCCTGCTGCGCGGAGTTGACGACCCACACGGATCCGTCGTCGAGGTCGACGCGCTGCGCCTGGTAGCCGTCGGAGACGAGCGCGAACCCGGTGAGGAGCGCGAGCACGACGGCGCCGCCCGTGACGGTCGTCGCGGCCTGGCGGTGGCGGCGGATCCACTCGCGGATCATCGCGGCAGCTCCGCGCACTTCTCGGTCGACGCGTCCCCGGCGACGCCGTCGCGCGTGACGGTGACGGTGATGCAGGCGCGCTCGCCCGGCCCCGCGGCGTCCGACGCACCCGCCGTCACGCGGAACGTGGTGTCGCGCTGCGTGCTCGGCAGCCCGCCGTCGCGCACCACCTGGTACGCGTCGCCGGCGCCGAGGCCGGGGTCGCTCCACGAGAACAGCACGCCCTCGGCGGTGGCGGCGGCCTGGATCTCGCCCACGACCGGGATGTCGCGCGGCGCGGTGCCGCCGCCGGATCCGCCGAGGAGCGCGCCCACGAGCACGCTGGCGGCGACCGCGCCGGCGGCGGCCGCGACGATCGCGATGCGGTGCCGGGCGAGGAACGCGCGGCGGCCGGGGACGGCGGGCCGCGCGGGGGTCGAGGCGCCGACGGGCCCGGATCCGGACCGGCCCAGGGACGTGGACGCGGATCCCGCGCGCACCGGCTCGGACGCGGCCGAGGGCGCACCGGGGCGCGGGGCGCCCGCCGTCGCGCGCACGCTCGCCGGGGCGGCCTTCCGCCGGGCACGCCGGACGCCGCCCGCGCCGCCCGGCCCGGTCGTCCCCGGATCCACCTGCACGATGCCGCGCACGCGCGTGGGGTCGTCGTCCTCGTCGACGCCCGCGGCCACCGCGGACGCCCACTCCTCGCTCGCGACCTCGAGCGGCGTCTGCGCGAGCCGCAGCTCCGCCTCCACCGCCTGCAGCTCGCGCACGAACGCGAGCGCGGACTCCGGCCGGGCCTCCGGCTGCCGGGACATCGCGCGGCGCAGCACCAGCTCGAGCCGCTCGGGCACGTCAGGGCGCCCGGTGGGCAGGGGCCTGGCCCTCTGGATCCGGGCCACGAGGTCCGCGGGCGCGTTCTGCCCGCCCGGCACCTCGAACGGGCTCCGGCCGGCGAGCAGCGAGTACACGGTGGCCGCGAGCGACCACACCTCGCTCCGCACGGTGCCGGGGCTCTCGTCCGCGAGCACCTCGGGCGCCGACCACGGGATCGACAGGCCGACGGCGTCGGTCGCGGCCGCGTCCTCGAGCGTCGAGGCGATGCCGAAGTCGCTGAGGACGGGGTGGCCGAACGCGGTCGTGAGGATGTTCGCGGGCTTGATGTCGCGGTGCAGCACGCCCGCGCGGTGGGCCGTCTCGACGGCGCTCGCGATGCGGATCCCGACGCGCAGCACCTCGGCGACGCCCAGCGGCTCGCGCCGGTACCGGTCGCTGAGGCTCGACGAGCAGAGCTCCATCACGAGGTACGGCCGGCCGTCGGCCGCGACGGACGCCTGGTGCACCGTGAGCACCGACGGGTGCGCGCTCAGCTGCGCCATGAGGTCGGCCTCGGCGCGGAACATGGCGCGGAGGCGCTCGGTCACGATCTCGGCCAGCATCACCTTCACGGCGACCTGGCGGCGCGGCATGTCCTGCTCGTAGAGGAACACGTCGGCGAAGCCCCCGGAGCCGAGGACCGTCACGTACGTGAACCCCGGCAGCACCGGCGGGGAGGACGGCAGGCGTCTGGCCATGGCCCCCTCTTCGGGTCGGGACCGACGGCAGGGGCTGTTGCGGGCGGCGGATGGATCTCTCGCTGTGAGACGAGTCTAGGTCGCCGATCCGCGCGGGAACACGGGTCGGCGGTCTCCGGACGCCCCCTCTTCGGGAGCGGTCGTGACGGCCGCGCGACCGCCCCGTGACGGCCCCTAGGGAGCGTCGCGCGGCGGCCGCAGGGCCGGTCGGGTCAGTCGCGCGGCGGCAGGTCGCGGGCGCCCTGGCCGATGTAGAGCTGCTGCGGACGGCCGATCTTCGTGGCCTGGTCCTCGTTCATCTCGCGCCAGTGCGCGATCCAGCCGGGCAGGCGCCCGATGGTGAACAGCGCCGTGAACATGCGCGTGGGGAAGCCCATCGCCTTGTAGATGACGCCCGTGTAGAAGTCCACGTTGGGGTAGAGCTTCCGCTCGATGAAGTAGTCGTCCGCGAGGGCGACCGCCTCCAGCTCCTTGGCGATGTCGAGCAGCGGGTCCTGGATGCCGAGCGCCTCGAGCACCTCGTCGGCGCTCTCCTTCACGAGGCGGGCGCGCGGATCGAAGTTCTTGTAGACGCGGTGCCCGAAGCCCATGAGGCGGACGCCGTCCTCCTTGTTCTTCACGCGCTCGACGTAGCGGTCGACGCCCTCGCCGGAGTCGCGGATGCGGCCGAGCATCGAGAGCACGGCCTCGTTCGCGCCGCCGTGCAGCGGGCCGAACAGCGCGCCGATGCCCGCGGAGACGGAGGAGAACATGTTCGCCTCGGTGGATCCGACGAGCCGCACGGTCGACGTCGACGCGTTCTGCTCGTGGTCCTCGTGCAGGATCAGCAGGCGCTCGAGCGCGCGGCTGACCACCGGGTCCACCTCGTAGGCCTCGGCGTTGTTGCCGAAGTTCAGGCGGAGGAAGTTGTCGACGAAGCTCAGCGAGTTGTCCGGATAGAGGAACGCCTGGCCGAGGCTCTTCTTGTGGGCGTACGCCGCGATGACCGGCAGCTTCGCCAGGAGGCGCAGCGTCGAGATCTCGACCTGCTCGGGATCGTGGACGCTCAGCGAGTCCTCGTAGTAGGTGGAGAGGGCGGACACCGCGCTCGAGAGCACCGACATGGGGTGCGCGTTCGTGGGCAGGGCGCGGAACAGGCCCTTGAAGTCCTCGTGCAGGAGCGTGTGGCGGCGGATGTCCTCCTCGAACCCGCCGAGCTCGTCCGCGGTGGGCAGCTCGCCGTGGATGAGGAGCCAGGCCACCTCGAGGTAGCTCGACTGGCGCGCGAGCTGCTCGATCGGGTAGCCGCGGTAGCGGAGGATCCCCTGCTCGCCGTCGATGTAGGTGATGGCCGAGCGGGTCGACGCGGTGTTGACGAAGCCGTTGTCGAGCGTCGTGAGGCCCGTCTTCTTCGTGAGCGCGGAGATGTCGATGCTGGACGCGCCGTCGACCGCGGGGAGGATGGGGAACTCCACCCGGCCGCCCGGGTACGTCAGCGTCGCCGTCGGCTTCTCGTCCGTCGTCGGCTTCTCGTCCGCCTGCTGCCCGCCATCGGTCACGGCGCCTCCTCGAGTCTGGTGTGGATGACCCGGGGGATGCGCGCCGCCGGGCGCTCGTGGCGCCGTCGCGGCGTCGGGATCCGAGCCGACTACAGCCTAAAGGGCCGACCGGGACACTGTCGCCTCCGCCAGCATCCGGCCGGATCCGTTGGAGGTCGTGCGACGCCGCGTGCTACGCGGTCGCCCCGGCGCGGAGCCGCGCGGCCGCCTCGGCGATGCGCTCGTCGGTCGCCGTGAGCGACAGGCGCACGTGATCGGGCGACGCGTCGCCGTAGAAGGGGCCGGGCCCGCCGAGGATCCCGAGGTCGGCGAGCTCGGCGATGCCCTCCCAGGCGTCGCGGCCGCGGGTCGCCCAGAGGTAGAGGCCGGCCTCGCTCGAGTCGATGCGCCAGCCGGCGTCCTCGAGCGCGGGCCGCAGGGTCGCGCGCCGGGCGCGGTACAGCTCGCGCTGGGCGTGCACGTGCTCGTCGTCGCCGAGCGCCACGGTCATGGCGTGCTGGAGCGGCGCCGGTGGCAGCAGCCCCGCGTGCTTGCGGACGCGGATCAGCCGGGCGATGAGGTCCCGGTCGCCCGCGACGAGCGCGGCCCGGTACCCCGCCAGGTTCGACTGCTTGCTGAGCGAGTAGAGCGCGAGGACGCCCGCGTGGTCGTCGCCGACGACGCGCGCGTCGAGGATCGAGGGCGTGGGGCCGTCGGCCCACTCCCCCTCCCAGCCGAGCTCGGCGTAGCACTCGTCGCTCGCGATCACGGCGCCGAGCTCGCGGGCCCGGGCCACGGCGGCGCGCAGCTCCTCGACGCCGAGCACGCGGCCGTCGGGGTTGCCGGGCGAGTTGAGCCAGACGAGGCGCGTCGTCGCGGGCCAGTCGGCCGGGTCGTCGGCGGGCACGGACTCGGCGCCCGCGAGCGCCGCGCCGATCGCGTAGGTCGGGTAGGAGACGGTCGGGTGCACGACCGCGTCGCCCTCGCCGAGGCCGAGCATGAACGGCAGCCAGGCCACCATCTCCTTGGACCCGATGGTCGGCAGCACCTGGTCGGCGCCGAGCGTCGCGTTCCGGCGCCGGGCATGCCAGTCGACCATCGCCTGCCGGAGCTCGGGCGTGCCCACCGTGGTCGGGTACGCGTGCGCGTCGGTGGCCCAGGCGAGCGCGTCGCGGATGAGGGTCGGGGTGGGATCGACCGGCGAGCCGATGCTCAGGTCGACGATGCCGCCCGGGTGCCGTCCCGCCCGCTCGGCGTAGGGGGCCATCTGGTCCCAGGGGTAGTCGGGGAGCTCGCCGAGGGCCACGCGCGTCAGCCGTTCTGGGGCGGGAGCGCGGCGATGACGGGGTGGTCGCCCGCGGTGACGCCGACCTTGGTCGCACCGCCCGGGGATCCCATCTCGGCGAAGAACTCGACGTTGGCCGTGTAGTAGTCCGACCACTTCTCGGGCAGGTCGTCCTCGTAGTAGATGGCCTCGACCGGGCACACCGGCTCGCAGGCGCCGCAGTCCACGCACTCGTCGGGGTGGATGTAGAGCGACCGCTCGCCCTCGTAGATGCAGTCCACCGGGCACTCGTCGATGCAGGCGCGGTCCTTCACGTCGACACAGGGCAGGGCGATGACGTAGGTCACTTCGGGCGGGTCCTTCCGGGAGCGGTGGGGCCCGACGAGTCTACGCGGCGCGCGAGCCCGTCCCGGCCGGGGCCGGGGCGTCGGATCCCGCGGCGACGGCGGCATCGGGCCGCGCGTCGGCGCCGGGCGCGCGCGCCGAGAACCGCGGCCAGACGACGATCGCGGCCACGAGGATCGCGGGCGCGATGGCCCAGACCTGGCTGATCCCGTCGGCGGGGAACAGGACGGATCCGCTCGGCCCGCCCGAGCCGAGCACCGCGACGGCCGCGACCGCGCCGATCCCCAGGCAGAGCGCGTGCAGGCGGTCGACGAGCAGGAGGCGGAACGCGACGAGCAGGCACGCGAGCGTCGCGAGCGCGAGCGCGAGGCCGACCGGCAGCGCGACGCCGCCCACCGGCAGGGTGGCGCGGTGGGCGGCGGTGCCGACCGCGCCGACGAGCAGGCCGAGGACGAGCGCGGCGGCCGCCGTGCCGAGGCGCTGCACGCCGCGCGGGGGCCGGGGCGTCCCGTCGTCGGGCGCGGCACCGGCGGGGCGGTGCATGCGGAACAGCTCGACGGCGGCGATGGGCGCCCCGACGCCGTGCGAGAGCGCGAACTGGTCGCCGTCGACGACGGTCTGCGTGCGGTGCGCGGCGATCGCGCGGATCTTCGCGTCGAGCACCTCGGACGCGTCCACGGCGAGGTCGACGTCCTCGTCCGGCAGCACGAGCGCGCCGGCGGGATCCGCGTCGGGCGCGGGGAACCGGCCGCGTGCCACCACGAGCTCGTGCGCCTCGCGGGCCGACGACGCGGTCGTGGTGACGAGGTACGCGGGGACCCCCGCCTCCTCCGCGGCCCAGGTCGCGATGACGTGCGTGCGCACGTGGTCCGGGTGGCCGTAGCCGCCGTGGTCGTCGTAGGTGACGACGCTCGTGGCGTCGACGTCGGCGATCACCGCGAGCACGTCGCGCGCCTCGTCGGCCTCGTCGCCCGCGCACAGCGAGTCGGGATCCAGCGGGCGCAGCGCCACGGGCACGCCGTCGTCGCCCCACTCCATGCCGGAGTCGACGTAGCGCCGGGGCTCGAGGCCCTTCCAGCGCGCGTCCGCGTCGCCGAGGAACCGGTGGTCGGTGACGCCGAGGGCGGCCATGGCGTCGGCCAGCTCGGTCTCGCGGTGGTCGGCGAGCGCGCGCGGGTCGCCCTCCAGGTGGCGGAGCTCCGCGGGGATCACCTCGCCGCGCTCCCCCCGCGTGCACGTCAGCACCGTGACGGGCACGCCGTCGCGCACGAGCTTCGCGATGGTCCCGCCCGTGACGATGCTCTCGTCGTCGGGGTGGGCGTGCACGAACAGGACGTGCTCGCGCTCGGGACGCGGGGTACGGGCAGCCCGATCGGGGCGTCGGGACGTGCCGGGGATCATCGGGCGATCCTATCCGCGCGCCGGAGGCCGCTCCCTGGGCGCCGGAGCCGGGAGGGCGACTGGACGCCCGGGTGCCCGCGCGCTACTGTGCACGAGGTAAGGCAAGCCTCACCTAAATTTCCCCATATCCCGCAATAGGGCGCGTCCCCTCGCGTCCGCCGCCCGGAGAGGCGCACGCGTGCTCGCGAACTACCTGATCGGCCTGCGCGAGGGCCTCGAGGCCGCGCTGGTTGTCACCATCCTCATCGCCTACGTCGTCAAGATCGGCCGCCGCGACGTGCTCGGCCGGCTCTGGCTCGGCGTCGGGCTCGCGGTCCTCCTCGCCCTGTCCGTCGGCGCGATCCTCACGTACGGCGCCTACGGCCTCACGTTCGAGGCGCAGGAGGCCATCGGCGGATCCCTCTCCATCGTCGCGACGGGGCTCGTGACCTGGATGGTGTTCTGGATGCTCCGCACCGCGAAGGACATGCGGTCCGAGCTGCAGGGCGCCGTCGACCGGGCCGTCGCGGGAGCCGCCTGGGGCCTGGTCGCCGTCGCCTTCCTCGCCGTCGGCCGCGAGGGGATCGAGACGGCCCTGTTCCTGTGGTCGGCCGTGCAGGCCACCGGCGCCACGACCGTGCCGCTCGTCGGCGCGGCCCTCGGGCTCCTCACCGCCGTCGCGCTCGGCTGGCTCGTGTACCGCGGGGTGCTCCGCATCGACCTCGCGCGCTTCTTCACCTGGACCGGCGCCCTCCTCATCGTCGTGGCGGCCGGCGTGCTCGCGTACGGCGTGCACGACCTCCAGGAGGCGGGGATCCTGCCCGGCCTCGGCGCGCTCGCGTTCGACGTCTCCGGGGCGGTGCCGCCCGGATCCTGGTACGGCACGCTCCTCAAGGGCACCGTCGGCTTCTCCCCCGCCACCACCTGGCTCGAGGCGACCACGTGGGTGCTGTACGTCGTGCCGACCCTCACCGCCTACCTCGTGCTGGCGCGCCGCGGTCGGCGGGCGCGGCCGGCGCCGGCCGCCACGGCCCCCTCCGCCCCGGCCGCCGCCGACCCCGCCCGCGTCGCCGACGCGACCTCCGCTCGCTGACCACGGCGCACGCCTCCCGCTCCCCCTCCCTCCCCCGCTCCATCCACCGCCCGGCACCCCGGCCCGCTCCCCCGAAGGACCCATGAAGCGCTCCACCCTCCCCGCCGCCGCCCTGCTCGCCGGCGCCGCCCTCGCCCTCTCGGGCTGCGTCGCGAACGCCCCGACCGGATCCGCCGGCGACGGCGCCTCCTCCGCGGAGTCCGGCGTCACGCAGCTCACGGTCGACAGCTCGGCCGACGCGTGCACCGTCTCGGCCACGACCGCCCCGAGCGGCACCGTGTCGTTCCACGTCACGAACTCCACCGACCAGGTGACCGAGTTCTACCTGCTCGCGGACGACGGCCTCCGCATCGTGGGCGAGGTCGAGAACGTGAGCCCCGGGATCGAGCGCGACCTCGTGCTCACCGCCCAGCCCGGCAGCTACTACACCGTGTGCAAGCCCGGCATGGTGGGCGACGGCGTGGGCCGCGCGCCCTTCACCGTCACGGGCGACCAGGTCGGGCTCGCCGGCGACGCCGAGCAGCAGGGCCAGGACGCGGCCGCCGCGTACCTCGCCTACGTCAAGGACCAGGTCGGCCGCCTCCTCCCGGCCACGCAGGGGTTCGCCGACGCGTACCTCGCGGGCGACGACGAGCGCGCGCGCTCCCTCTACCCCACGGCCCGGGCGTACTACGAGCGCGTCGAGCCCGTCGCGGAGTCGTTCGGCGACCTCGACCCGGAGATCGACTTCCGCGAGGCCGACGTCGAGCCCGGCACCGAGTGGACGGGCTGGCACCGCATCGAGAAGGACCTCTGGCAGCCCGCTCCCGCCGCGAACGGCGGTGAGGCCTACGCGCCGCTCGACCAGGCGGATCGCGCGCACTTCGCCCAGGAGCTGACCGCCGACACCCAGCGCCTCTACGACGCGGTGCACGCGGACGGCTTCGCGGTCGACATCTCCACGGTCTCCAACGGCGCGGTCGGGCTGATGGACGAGGTGGCCTCCGGCAAGATCACCGGCGAGGAGGAGATCTGGTCGCACACCGACCTCTGGGACTTCCAGGCGAACCTCGAGGGCGCGCGCGTCGCGTACGAGGGCGTGCGCGACATCGTGGAGCCGAAGGACCCGCAGCTCGTCGCCACGCTCGACGCGCGGTTCGCCTCCCTCGAGCAGGACCTCGCCGCGTACGGATCCCTCGAGGAGGGCTTCACGACCTACGACCGCCTCACCACGGACCAGGTCAAGGGCCTCGCGGACGGCGTGAACGCGCTGGCCGAGCCGCTGTCGGAGCTCACCGGCACGCTCGTCGGCTGATGACCGACGACGTGACCACGGTCCCCGCCGACCGGCCCGCTCCCGCGACGCCCCCGTCCGCGGAGCCCGGCCCCGCCGGCATCTCCCGCCGCGGCGTCCTCGGCCTCCTCGGCGCGGGCGCGCTCGGCGGCGGCCTGGTGGGCGCGGCGGGCGGCGTCGTGGCCGACCGCGCCTTCGCGGGCGCGCGCCAGGCCGCGGGCGGCGCCACGTACGCGTTCCACGGCCCGCACCAGGCCGGGATCACGACCCCCGCCCAGGACCGCCTGCACTTCGCCGCCTTCGACGTCGCCGACATCGACCGCGCCGGCCTCGTCTCGCTCCTCGAGGACTGGAGCGCCGCCGCCGCGCGCATGACGGCCGGCGAATCCGCGGGCGCGCTCGGCGCCGTCGACGGCCCGTACGACTCCCCACCGGACGACACGGGCGAGGCGCTCGACCTGCCGCCCTCGGGGCTCACCATCACGTTCGGCCTCGGCCCGTCGCTGTTCACGACCGCGGACGGCGTCGACCGCTTCGGCATCGCCGACCGCCGCCCCGCCGCGCTCGTCGACCTCCCGCGCTTCCCGGGCGAGGCGCTCGTCGCCCGGGCGACGGGCGGCGACCTCTGCGTCCAGGCATGCAGCGACGACCCGCAGGTGGCCGTGCACGCGATCCGCAACCTCTCGCGCATCGCGTTCGGCCGCGCCTCCATCCGGTGGTCGCAGCTCGGCTTCGGCCGCACCTCGTCGACGAGCCGCGCCCAGGTCACGCCGCGGAACCTCTTCGGGTTCAAGGACGGCACCGCGAACGTGAAGTCCGAGGACACGCGCCAGGTCGAGGACCACGTCTGGGCCGACGCGGGATCCACCCCCGCCGAGGCGTGGATGCGGGGCGGCTCGTACCTCGTCGCCCGCCGGATCCGCATGACCATCGAGACCTGGGACCGCTCGTCGCTCCGCGAGCAGGAGCGCGTGGTCGGCCGCACGAAGGGATCCGGCGCGCCCCTCAGCGGCGGCGACGAGCACACGGCGCCGGACTTCGCCGCCACGGGCCGCGGCGGCGCGCCGCTCATCGACCCCGCCTCGCACGTGCGCCTCGCGCACCCGGACGCGAACGACGGCGCGGTGCTCCTCCGCCGCGGCTACAACTTCGTCGACGGCAACGACGAGCTCGGGCGGCTGGACGCGGGCCTGTTCTTCCTCGCGTTCCAGCGGGATCCGCGGACGCAGTTCATCCCCGTCCAGCGGAGCCTCGCCCGCGATGCCATGAACGAGTACCTGCGCCACGTGGGCAGCGGGATCTGGGCGGTGCCGCCGGGCGCGACGCGCGACGGCTACGTCGGGGAGACGCTCTTCGCCTCCTGACCGCCCGTGCCCCGCCGCCCAGGCCGCCTGCCTCAGCGCCGGGGCAGCACCACGTAGGTGGCGACCGGCGAGCCCGGATCCGCCGACACCGTCACGATGACCGTGTAGGCGTCCGACTCGAACCGGCCGTAGCCGCTCTGCGCGTCGCTCGCCACCTCGCTCGACGCGTAGCCGGTCGCCTCCAGCCGCGCCTGCGCGTCCTGGAACCCGCCCTCGACGTCCGGCACGGCGACCTGCGCCACCCAGCCGGTGCCCTCGGGCGCCGCTCCCCCGCCGAGCAGCTTCCCCTCGGGGAAGGGCACGGCATCCGTCGGGAACGAGTCGGGCACATGGCCGTCCGTGGACACCTGCACCTTGCCGAGCGTGTCGCCGATGACGTCCTCGACGCTGTGGCGCATCTGCTCCGCGCCCTCGTGGGCGGCCTCGCGGACGACGTCGCCGACCTGGCTGCAGCCCGCGAGCCCCAGCCCGGACCCGAGGGCCGAGACGAGGACGAGCCCGGCCGCCAACCCCCCCCTGCGGAGGGACCGGACGGACGGGCTCGTCGGGGTCATGCTGCGCTACGCGTTCTGCTTCTTCAGTCGCGACGTCTTGCGCTGTCGGGCGTTCGCGTCGAGCTCGACCTTGCGGATCCGCACGAACTCGGGCGTGACCTCCACGCACTCGTCCTCGCGGGCGAACTCGAGGCACTCCTCGAGCGTCAGGTTCCGCGACGGCGTCATGCGCTCGAAGGAGTCGGAGGTGGACTGACGCATGTTGGTCAGCTGCTTCTCCTTGGTGATGTTCACGTCCATGTCGTCGGCGCGCGAGTTCTCACCCACGACCATGCCCTCGTAGACCTCCTGGGTGGGCTCCACGAAGAACGACATGCGCTCCTGCAGGGCGACCATGGCGAACGGCGTGGCGACGCCCGCGCGGTCGGCGACGATCGAGCCGTTGACGCGGGTCGTGATCTCGCCCGCCCACTGCTCGTAGCCGTGCGACACGGCGTTGGCGATGCCCGCGCCGCGCGTGATCGTGAGGAACTCGGTGCGGAAGCCGATGAGGCCGCGCGAGGGGACGACGAACTCCATGCGGACCCAGCCGGTGCCGTGGTTGCTCATGCCCTCCATGCGGCCCTTCCGGGCGGCGAGGAGCTGCGTGATCGCGCCGAGGTACTCCTCCGGCGAGTCGATGGTGAGGTGCTCGTAGGGCTCGTGCACCTTGCCGTCGACCTGCTTGACGACCACCTGCGGCTTGCCGACGGTGAGCTCGAAGCCCTCGCGGCGCATCTGCTCCACGAGGATCGCCAGCGCGAGCTCGCCACGGCCCTGGATCTCCCAGGCGTCCGGGCGGCCGATGTCGACCAGCTTGATGGAGACGTTTCCGATGAGCTCGCGGTCGAGGCGGTCCTTGACCATGCGCGCGGTGAGCTTGTGGCCCTTGACCTTGCCGATGAGCGGGCTGGTGTTGGTGCCGATGGTCATCGAGATGGCCGGGTCGTCCACCGTGATGGTGGGCAGCGGGCGGACGTCTTCCGGGTCGGCGAGCGTCTCGCCGATGGTGATGTCCTCGATGCCGGCGACGGCGACGATGTCGCCGGGGCCCGCGGACTCGGTCGGGAAGCGGTCGAGCGCCTTGGTGATCAGCAGCTCGGTGATCTTCACGTTCTTGACGGTGCCGTCGTGCTTGACCCACGCGACCTGCTGGCCCTTCTTGATCGTGCCGTTGAAGACGCGGAGGAGGGCGAGGCGGCCGAGGAACGGCGACGCGTCGAGGTTGGTGACGTGGGCCTGCAGCGGGTGCTGGTCGTCGTAGGTGGGCGCCGGGACGTGGTCGAGGATCGCCTTGAAGAGCGGCTCGAGGTCGTCGTTGTCCGGCAGCGTGCCGTTCTCGGGCTTGTTCGAGCTCGCGGCGCCGTTGCGGCCGGACGCGTAGACGACGGGCACGTCGAGGATCGCGTCGAGGTCGAGGTCCGGGTGCTCGTCCGACATGTCGGAGGCGAGGCCGAGGAGGAGGTCCTGGCTCTCGGCCACGACCTCGTCGATGCGCGCGTCGGGGCGGTCGGTCTTGTTGACCAGGAGGATCACGGGCAGCTTCGCCTCGAGCGCCTTGCGGAGCACGAAGCGCGTCTGGGGCAGCGGGCCCTCGGACGCGTCGACGAGGAGCACGACGCCGTCGACCATGGACAGGCCGCGCTCGACCTCGCCGCCGAAGTCGGCGTGGCCCGGGGTGTCGATCACGTTGATGACGATGGGCGTGCCGTCGGCGTGCTTCCCGTTGTAGAGCACCGCGGTGTTCTTCGCGAGGATCGTGATGCCCTTCTCGCGCTCGAGGTCGTTCGAGTCCATCATCCGGTCCTCGCCCTCGAAGTGGGCGTCGAACGAGTTCGTCTGCTTGAGCATGGCGTCGACCAGGGTCGTCTTGCCGTGGTCCACGTGGGCCACGATGGCCACATTGCGGAGGTCGTTGCGCGCGACTAGCGCCATAGTGCTGTCCTTCAGTGGAGAGGGTGCCGGCCTTGTCATCAAGGGAGGAGGGCGAAGAGCCGCCGTCTGCTATTCCCAGCGAGCACCAGCCTACCGTGCGGATGCAAGCCGGGCTCAGGGAGCGTCGGGGGCGAGCGTCCAGCGCCAGGCGTCGTCGAGGATCCCGGCCTGGTGCGGCGACACCTGCACGCCGCCCACGCGGGCCTGCACGCCCGCGAGCGCGGGGCGCTGGTAGAGCGGCAGGCCGGCCCGGTCGCCGTACATGCGGCGGTCCAAGCGGAGCAGCAGCTCGGCGCGCGCGTCCTCGTCCTCGGTGCGGCTGAGCGACGCGAAGAGGGACGCGACGTCGGGGTCGACCGTCGTCTCGCCGTCGCGGGCGTCCGCGCGGGCCTCGTACGCGGCGCGGATCCCCGCGACGGACGGGTACGCGTCCTCCGAGGAGAGGAGCGCGACGTCGTACGCGCCCGGCTGGTCGAGCACGTCCTCCCACTGCGGCGTCGAGCAGTCCGTGACGACGAAGCCGGCCTTCTCCGCGGAGTCGCGGATGGCGTCGAAGGCGGCCACCCGGCGGGGATCGGCCGGGTCGAAGAGCACGCAGACCTCGGGAGCCGTCTGGCCGACCGAGGCGAGGAGCTGCCGCGCCTCGTCGAGGTCCACGTCCTCGAAGCGGCTGGACCCGTTGGCGCGCACCTGGTCCGGGTACCCCTCGGTGCCGGGCGCGAGGACGAAGGAGTCGCGCGTCGTCGCGTCGGGATCCGCGGGCAGCGCGGCCTCCCGGACGATCGCGTCGCGCGGGACCGTGGAGAGGAACGCGGTGCGGACGGCGGCATCCGACATGGCGGGGTCGCGCGCGCCGAGGGTCTGCAGGTCGAGCCGCTCCCAGGTCGCCGAGGATCCCCGGACGACCTGCACGCCGTCGATCCCGGCCAGCGCGTCGGCCACCTCGCCGTCGGCCTCGGGCGCGATGACGTCGACCTCGCCCGCCGCGAGCGCGGCGACGGCGGCGTCCGGATCCTCGATGGTGGACACGACGATGCGCTCGACCGACGGCCGGTGCGTCCCCGTGTAGTAGCGGTTGGCGCGCAGCGTGATGGAGGTGCCCGGGTCGATCGACTCGATGGCGTACGGGCCCGAGCCCACGGCGCGATCGGGGTGCGCCGCGATCTCGGCCACGCCGAAGCCGCGGTTCCACGCGTCGGAGATGGGCGAGAGGAGCTCGGGCGCGCGATCCTGGACGGCGTCCACGAGCGATTGCTTGGCGCGCCCCGGGCTCGACATGTCGAGCGCGAGCTGCACCACGCTGTGCGCGGGCAGGCCCACCTCGAACGCGAGGCGCCAGTCGGGCGTGTACTCGTCGAAGACCATGGTGATCGACCGGCCGCCGTCCCCGATCTCGGGTGTGCGGGTGACGTGCGTGAGCGCCTCGTCGGCGGCCGCGTCGAAGAAGACGGTCTGCTCCGGAAGCGGCCCGGTGTAGCCGCCCGTCGCCTCGTCGACGTAGCCGGCCGGGTCGAACCCGGGGGTGTCGAGGGCGCCGGATCCGGCGGCCCACGCGAGCAGGAGGTCGGCCGCGTCGACGGGCTCGCCGTCGGACCAGCGGACGCCCTCGGCGACGGTGTACTCCACGGTGAAGGGGTCGCGCGAGACGACCTTCGCGGATCCGAACCCCGGGTCCGCCGCGACGGTGCCGTCCGCGGACACCTCGGAGAACCGCGAGTTCGTCGCATGCACGATCTCGCGGTTGCCGTCGGTGCCGCCGGTGCGCGACGTCGCGTTGTAGGAGGTGAACGACGTGGGGATGGCGGCGCGGATCTCGGTGTCGGCGACCGTCCCCGTGGTGGGCGAGCAGGCGGCGAGGCCGGCGACGAGCGCCAGGGCGACCGCGGCGGACGCGCCGCGGACGGCCCGGCGGATCCCTCGCGGGCGCCGGGCTCGAGCGGCCCCGGGGCCTCGCGTGTCGCTGTCCATCGCCGTCGATCCTACGCGAGCGCCACGACGAGGCCCGCCGCCCGCGCGCCCCCTGGAGGGGGTGCGACGGGCGGCGGGCCGGGTCGTGCGGGTGCGGATCAGGCGGCGGGCGGCTGCTCGTCGCGCAGCGCCTCGCGGAGCTGGCGGCGCTGCTGCTGCTGGTCGGGATCCGGCAGCGGCACCGCGGCGATCAGCTTCTGCGTGTACGGGTGCTGCGGGTTCCGGAGGATCGTCTCGGTCGGCCCCTGCTCCACGATCTTGCCGTGGTTCATCACGACGATGCGGTCGGCGAGGAGGTCGACCACCGCGAGGTCGTGGCTCACGAAGAGGCACGCGAACTGGAGCTCCTCCTGGATCTCCTGCAGCAGCTGGAGCACGCGGGCCTGCACCGACACGTCGAGCGCCGAGGTGGGCTCGTCGGCGACGAGCACCTTGGGCCGGAGCGCGAGCGCGCGGGCGATGCCGACGCGCTGGCGCTGGCCGCCGGAGAGCTCGTTCGGGTAGCGGTTGCGGAAGCTGCGGGGCAGCTCGACCTGCTCGAGGAGCTCCTCGACCCGGTCGCTCTGCTGCTTCTTCGAGAACTGCCCGGAGAGCTCGAGCGGCTCGCCGATGCTCTGGCCGATGGGCCAGCGCGGGTTGAGCGAGGAGCCCGGATCCTGGAACACGATGCCGATCTCGCGGCGGACGGCCCGGAGGTCCTTGGCCGAGATGCCGGTCATGCGGCGCCCGGCGACGGTGAGCTCGCCGCCCGCGACGGGCAGCAGGCCGACCGCGGCGCGCGCGATGGTGGTCTTGCCGGATCCCGACTCGCCCACGACGCCGACGACCTCGCCGGGGTGGATGTCGAACGACGCGCCCGTGACGGCCCGGAACGCCGGCACGCGGCCGAGCTTCGGGTAGTCGATGTCCACCTCCTTGAGGGAGATGGCGGGCTCCGTGGTGCGCTCGGCGATCTCGACGTGCGAGGCCTCCCCCGTGCCGAGGTGCGGCACGGACGCGAGCAGCTGCTTCGTGTACGGGTCCTTCGGCGACTGGAAGATCTCGCGCACCGATCCGCGCTCGACGATGCGGCCGCTCTTCATCACGATGACGTTGGTCGCGAGGTCGGCGACCACGCCCATGTCGTGCGTGATGATGACGATCGCGCTGTTGAGGCGCTGGTGCAGCTTCCGCAGCAGGTCGAGGATCTCCGCCTGGATCGTCACGTCGAGCGCCGTGGTCGGCTCGTCCGCGATGAGCATGTCGGGGTCGCACGAGAGCGACTGGGCGATCATCGCGCGCTGGCGCTGGCCGCCCGAGAGCTGGTGCGGGTAGGAGTCGAACGCCTTCTCCGGATCCGGCATCTCGACGAGCTTCAGCAGCTCGAGCGCGCGCACCTTGGCGACCGACGGGATGATCGAGTTGTGGACCCGCAGGGCCTCCACGATCTGGAAGCCCACCGTGTAGACGGGGTTGAGCGCGGTCATGGGCTCCTGGAAGATCACGGCGATGTCGTTGCCGCGCGCCTTCCGCAGGGTCGCCTGGTCGGCGCCGACCATCTCGACGCCCTTGAGCTTCGCGCTGCCCTGGACCCGGCCGTTCTTGGGCAGCAGGCCGAGCAGCGACATGGAGCTGACGGACTTGCCGGAGCCGGACTCGCCGACGATCGCGAGCACCTCGCCCGGGTTGACCGTGTAGTCGAGGTCGACGGCCGCGGGGATCCACTCGTCGCCGACCCAGAAGTCGACGCCGAGGCCGGTGACCTCGAGGATGGGGACGATCGGGTCCGCCCCGTTCGCGTGAGCGCTCATGCTGCGGCCTCCTGGCTGCTGGGAGTGGTGGTGTCGAGGGGCGCCCCCGCGGGCCGTGGGACGATGAGGCCATGGACCAGCCCGTCGTCATCCGCCCGTCGTTCGGACGCCTGCTGACCGTGATCGTGTCGGCGATCGCGGTCCTGGTGCTCGTCAGCACCGTGGTCGGCGGGAGGGCCGACCTCCTGCCGACGGCCGTGTGGGGCCCGGTCATGCTGGCCTACGCGTCGTGGCTCGTCTTCTGGCACCCGCGGGTGCGCATCGCGACCGAGGGCGTCGAGATCCGCAACGTCTTCCGCACGCACGAGATGTCGTGGCCCGCGATCCGCGACGTGGACACCAAGTGGGCCCTGAACATCACGACCGCGCACGAGCGCGTCACGGCGTGGGCCGCTCCGGCTCCCGGCCGCCACTCGAACGCCTACATCACGACGAAGGAGGAGCGGAACCAGCCGTACCTCAGCGCCATGATGCAGGACGCGCGACGCGGCGACCTCCCGCGCACCGACTCCGGCGACGCGGCCACGGTGATCCGGCTGCGCCTGGCCGACCTCCGCGAGGCGGGCCACCTGGGCGGCCCGGTCGAGGAGGAGGGCCGGCGCGTCCGCACGCACTGGGCGGAGATCGCCGTGCTCGCGGTGCTCGTCGCGGCCACGGTGCTGACCGGCCTGCTCTGACGCCCGACCGACCGGACGCACCCGGCTGAGCGGCCGGCGCGAGTCGGTGATCGTCATCGGCCGTCCGTGCTGTCGGGCGCCTGGCCGTCGGCGGGACCGTCGGCCTGGGCGTCCGGCCGCGCGGACCCGACGGGCGGCGGCACGCGCACGCCCTCGGCGCCGGACCCGACCTGCGGGCCCTGGTCGCGGCGGTCGCGCCCGGTGAGCATCGCGAACATCTGCTTGTACGGGCCCTGTCCGCCCGGCATGCGGCGCTGGCGCGGGTCGAACGCGTCGCGCAGGCCGTCGCCGATGAAGTTGATGGACAGCGCGATGATGATGATGAACAGTCCCGGGAACCAGAACAGCCACGGCCGGGTCGCGAAGGCGCCCTGGTACTCGTTGATGATCTGGCCGAGCGAGACGTCGGGCTTCACGATGCCGAACCCGAGGAAGGACAGCGCCGCCTCGAGCAGGATGGCCGCGCTCATCAGCAGGGTCGTGGAGACGATGACCACGCCGATGGCGTTGGGCAGGATGTGCCGGAACACGATGCGGCTGTTCGAGGCGCCGGCGACGCGCGCCGCGTCGACGAACTCGCGCTCGCGCAGGCTCAGGAACTCGCCGCGCACGAGACGGGCGAGCGACGGCCACCCGATGAGGCCGAGCACGATGCCGAGGACCACCGCGCCGAGCCCGCCGAAGGTGCGGCCGAGGACGGCCGCGATGACGATCACGGGGATCACGATGATGAGGTCCGTGAAGCGCATGAGCAGCGAGTCGATGCGGCCGCGGAAGAAGCCCGCGACGGCGCCCACGACGATGCCGATGAACGCGGCGATGATGCCGTAGAGCACCATCACGACGATGGACTGCTGCGTGCCGCGCATGACGCGGGCGAAGATGTCGCGGCCGATCTCGTCCTGGCCGAACGGGTGCGCGCCGAACTGGAAGGGCAGCACCCACGTGGGGTTGCCGCCGTTGACGATGGCCGACGCGTCCTCGTAGCCCCACATCCACCATCCGGGGATCCGGAGGCCGAAGAACTGGATGCCCACGGACGAGTACACGAGGATCACCATCAGCAGGAGGACCACGAGCGCCGTCATCGCGCCCTTGTGTCGGAGGAACCGGCGGCGGACCACGGTGCCCTGGCTGAGGCCCTCGACCTCGCGCTGCTCGATCGAGAGCTCGGAGTTCGCGCCGCCCTCGGGGAGGTGCGGGTCGTTGTGGGGGTCGTTGGGGTTCCCCATCAGCGAATTGGTCATGTGTCAGCTCACCCGGATTCGAGGATCGAGGACCGAGTACAGGATGTCGGCCAGCATGTTGAAGATGACGGTCAGGATGCTGGTGATCAGGATGAATCCCATCAGCGGGTTGAGGTCGGTCCTGGTCAGGGCGTCCTGGAACACGGACCCCATGCCCTTCCAGGCGAAGATCGTCTCCGTGATCACGGCGCCGCCGATCAGGCCTCCCACGTCGAAGGCGATGACGGTGGCGACGGGGATCATGGCGTTGCGGAACGCGTGGCGCATGATCACGGTGCGCTCGGTGAGGCCCTTGGCCCGCGCGGTGCGCACGTAGTCCTGGTTCATCACCTCGAGCAGGCTCGCCCGCGAGTAGCGCGAGTAGCTCGCGACGGAGATGAGGAGGATCGCGATGGTCGGCAGCAGGAGGTGCGTGTAGCTGTCGAGCATGCCCTGCCACACCGAGCCCTGGAGGCCGGGCGTCACGGCGCCGACGGTGGCGATGGGGCGGCCGCGGGTGTTGGTCACGTAGTCCGGCCACACCTGCATCACGCGGTCGACGATGATCAGCATCGCGACGAGGCCGCCGGTGATGCCGGCGCCGCGGGCGACGATGGGCTTGTCGTTCTGGCCGACGACGTAGCCGACGACCACGCCGACCACGATGAACCCGACGATGAGGACGATGGTGATCCACCAGGGGGCGGAGACCGTCAGCACGTACTGCAGCGGGTACCAGAGCGCGGCACCGAGGGCCGCCATCGCGAGGGCCGAGTAGAACGCCCGGCGGTTGCGCAGCCCCGTCGACAGCGACGTGATGAGCACCGCGACGAGCGCGCCGAGCGCGGCGATGAGCACGATGCCGAGACCGGGGCGCGAGAACCAGTCCGTGGCGACCAGGTAGACGAGCACGACCGCGGTGATGACCGTCGCGGAGCCGAACACGATGAGGCGCGGCTTCGGGTCGCCGCCGATGATGCTCATCCAGACGAAGCCCGACACGAGCGACAGCACCACGATCATGATCGGCGGGATCGACGGGTTCACGAGGAAGTCGTTGAAGCCGATGGCGACGTACTGCTTGAGGAGCACGGCGACGAAGAAGATCGGCAGCGAGAAGAAGAGGAACGACGCGAAGGTGACCGTGTAGTCGTAGCCGCTGTACTGGCGGAGCGCGGTCGTCATGCCGATGGAGACGCCGATGAGCACGGCGATGATGGTGGCGATCGTCACGAGCTGGATCGTCTGGCCCGCGGCGTTGGCGATGAGGTCGTTGACCTCGCGGCCGTCGATGGCCCTGCCGAGGTCGATCTGGCCGATGAAGACCTTGAACACGCCCCCCAGCCAGAGGAAGTAGCGCAACGGCGACGGGACGTCGAGGTCGAGGAGGTCGGTCCGGGCGGCGATGAGCGCGTCGCGGTTGGGCGACGGGTTCTCGCGCAGGTCGCCCAGCGGATCACCCGAGTTGGCGGCCAGGTTGTAGATGATGAAGCTGGCGCCCAGGAGGACGAAGAACGACGCGACGAGACGTCTCAAGACGAAGGTAAGCACAGGGCGACGACGTCCCTTTCTGTGTTCGGCCAGGGCTCGTGACCCGGCCCGACGAGAGCATACGCGGCCGGATCCGCGGATCACGAATCGGCAACGGACATGGAGAGGGTGCCGAGGCCAGGTGGCCTCGGCACCCTCGCACCCTCCCGTTCAGGGGACGGCGCTCACTGCTTCCGTGCTACTCGGCGGCGCTGTCCGCCGGGGCCCACTCCCAGAAGTTCCAGAAGTAGGTCGGCGACAGGAACGCCGGCTTGACGCCCGTGACGGTGTCGCTCCAGGCGGTGAGGCCCGGGAACTGGAAGATCGGCGTCGTCCAGCCCTGCTGCTGGATGATGGTCTCGGCCTGGATGACCAGCTCGCGCTGCTTGTCCTCGTCCGTCTCCGTGTCCAGCTGCTTGAACAGCGAGTCGACCTCGGGGTTCGACCAGCCGTAGTAGTTGTTGATGCCACCGGTCTGGTAGTTCGGGCCGGACTCGCCGACACCCAGGCTCACCGACTGCCATCCGAAGAGGGCGATGTCGTAGGAGTCGGGCTTGCTGGAGAGGTCGGCACCCCACGTCGCGCTGTTCACGTCGATGAGGTTGAAGCCCGCCTGCTGAGCCGACTGGCGCATGAGCTCGAACTCCTGCTGGCGGCGCGTGTTGCCCTGGCCGTAGATGACTCGGGCGTCGATCGTGCCCGTGACGCCGGCCTGCGCGAGGAGCGCCTTGGCGCCCTCGATGTCGACCGCCTGGTCCTTGTAGCCGTTCGCCTCGACCGACGCCTCGTAGTTCTCCGTGCCGGGCACGTAGACGTTCGAGTTGCGGAGCTCGGCGTCCTCCTGGAGGGGCTTGATCAGCTTGTCGAGGATCTCCTCGCGCGGAAGCGTCTTGAAGAACGCCTGGCGGACGAGCTTGGCCTTGTCGGCGTCGCCGCCGTACTGCGCGGGGTCGAACGGGCCGCCGTTGGTGACCTGCAGGTCGACGTGCTCGTACGTGCCCTCGGCCTGGCCCTTGTACTCGATGCCGCTGAGTCCCTGGACCTGCTGGAGGAGGTCGGCCGTGGGCTGGCCGGACGCGATCTGGACCTCGCCGTTGGAGAGGGCCTGGATCTGCGCCTGCGGGTCCGAGATGAAGCGGACCGTGATCTTCTCGTACTTCGGCTTGCGGTCGCCGGTGTACTCGGGGTTCGCCGTCAGGGTGATGTACTGGTCGGCCTTGAGGTCGGTGATCGTGTACGCGCCGTCGCTCAGGGTCTTCTGCGGCTCCGTCGGCATGTCCGAGTAGCGGTAGCCGTCGTTCCAGACCTTGGAGACCGGGGCGAGGACGCTGGCGTCCTTGTCCTGGATCGCCGTGATGAGCTTCTCCTTCGCGTCCTCGGGCGAGAGGTCCTCGTCGGGGAACGCGAGCTGCGTGGTGCCGTGGGCGGAGACGCCGACGCCGTTGCCGGTCGCGATCTCCCAGTCCACGTACGGCTGGTCGTACGTGTAGGTGAGGCTGCGGCCGTCGTCGCCGATCTCGGGGGTCTGGGTGACCAGTCCGAGGCGGGTGTCCGGCACGGCGCCCGAGTTGAAGAAGACCTGGTCGTCGCCGGTGGAGACCGTGCCGTCCTCGTTCGTGGTGACCTGGTCGCCGGCGGCCGTGTTCACGTTCGTCGTGTTCGCGGCCCAGTTCAGGAGCATGTCCGCGGCGTCGACGGGGGTGCCGTCGCTCCACTTGACGCCCTCGTTGATCGTGAACTTCACGACGAGCGGGTCGTCGGAGACCTTCTCGTACGTGCCGAAGTCGGTGTCCTTCTGCAGCGACGGGACGTCGTCGTAGTAGTTGAACGACCGGTTCGTCAGGTAGACGATGTTCGTGTTGGCGGTGGCGTTGCCCGTCGCCGAAGCGTTGTTGTACTCGAGGAACGGGTCGTTCCAGGCCACGGTGATCTCAGTGCCGGCGATGACCTCGGACTCCTGGGCGGGCGCAGAGCAACCGCTGAGGACGAGGGCACCGGAGACGATGACGGCACCAGCCGCTGCAAGGCGTCTGATTTTCAAGGTTCCTCCTGTGCATGGGAATGGCGCGGACCCACCGTGCGTGCGGTCGACCGCGCAGATAAGAATGACCCTAGGTACGGCTGGGAGTCTTTGCAAAAACTGGGCCCAAACGTTACATACCGGTAACTCGGACGCGCGGATCCGCGCGTCGCGGTCCGGATCCGTGCGTCTCGACGGCGGGGATCGCGCGTTACCACCGCCCTCGGCGACGGATCGCGTCGTCAGGGGCCTCACCGGCCACGTCCGGCGTCCGGGCGGCCGCTCGGCACCGCGCGCCTAGGATCGGCCCGTGCCCGACGCTCCCGCCATCCCCCGCGCTCCCCGACCGCCGCTGCGGCGGGCCCTCCGGACGCGGCTGCGGTGGGAGATCGCGATCGTGCTCGGGCTGTCGCTCGGGGCGAGCGCCGTCTACTCGGTGCTCCGGATCGTCGACCTGTCCACGCGCCCGGAGGCGCTCGGATCGCAGAGCGCCACCATCAACCGGAGCCTGAACGACCGGCAGGCGTTCGACCTGCTGTACCAGCTGCTCGACGTCGCGACCGCGCTCGTGCCGGTCGCGCTCGTCCTCTTCCTGCTCTGGCAGCCGGGGCGCAGCGCGTTCCGGCGGATCGGCCTCGACCTCGCTCGTCCGGGGCGCGACGTGGCGGCCGGGTTCGGGCTCGCGGCGCTCATCGGCGTCCCCGGGCTCGGCCTCTACTTCGCCGGACGCGCGCTCGGGATCACCGTCGACGTGGTGCCGACCGCGCTCGACTCGTACTGGTGGACCGTGCCGGTGCTCGTGCTCGTGGCCCTGCGCGCAGCGCTCCAGGAGGAGGTGATCGTGGTCGGGTACCTCTTCACCCGCCTGCGCGAGCTCGGCTGGGGGCACGGGCGGATCGGGATGTGGAGCGTCATCCTGGTGGCGGCCGTGCTGCGCGGGAGCTACCACCTCTACCAGGGCTACGGGCCGTTCCTCGGCAACGTCGTGATGGGGGTCGTGTTCGGCTGGTGCTACGTGCGCTTCGGCCGGACGGCGCCGCTCGTGGTGGCGCACCTGATCCTCGACGTCGTGAGCTTCGTGGGCTACCCGGTGGCGCTCGCGCTGCTGCCGGGGCTGTTCGGCTGACAGGTGCTCGCGCGCGGACCGGGGGCGTGGCCCTGGCGCATCACCCCCACCTGTGCCTAACCTGGGAACGCCGCACGACGAGGTGCGGCCGTATCTCGAGGAGATCACATGGGCGACGCCGCTCATCCGTCCGGGGACCCCCGGCCGGCCATCGACTACCTGGAGGTCGAGGACTCGGCCCGGTTCACGGAGCTGAAGCGCGCGCACCGCAGCTTCGTCTTCCCCCTCGCCGTGGCCTTCCTCGTCTGGTACTTCGCGTTCGTGCTGCTGTCCGACTACGCGCACGAGTTCATGTCGACCCCCGTCATCGGGAACGTGAACCTCGGGATCCTGCTCGGGCTCGGGCAGTTCGTCACGACGTTCGCGATCACCACCTGGTACGTGAGCCGCGCGAACTCGCGCTTCGACCCCATCGCCGCGGAGATCCGCGCCGACCTGGAGGAGCGCGAGCGCGTCGCACTGGAGGGGCCGCGCGGATCCACGCCGCCGAAGCGCCGGAAGGGCGGCCGGCGGTGATCGCCGCGACCGGCGCCGTGATGGCGACGACGCCCACGACCGACACGGGCGATCCCGTCCTCAACATCTCGATCTTCGGGGCGTTCGTGGTGATCACGCTCGTGATCGTCTTCCGCGCGAGCCGCAATAACTCGACCGCGGCCGACTACTACGCGGCCGGCCGCTCCTTCACCGGGCCCCAGAACGGCACCGCGATCGCGGGCGACTACCTCTCGGCGGCGTCCTTCCTCGGGATCGTCGGCGCCATCGCCATCAACGGGTACGACGGGTTCCTCTACTCGATCGGATTCCTCGTCGCGTGGCTCGTGGCGCTGCTGCTCGTGGCCGAGCTCATGCGCAACACGGGCAAGTTCACGATGGCCGACGTGCTGAGCTTCCGGCTGAAGCAGCGGCCCGTCCGGCTGGCCGCCGCGACCACCACGCTCGCGGTCTGCTTCTTCTACCTGCTCGCGCAGATGGCCGGCGCGGGCGGGCTCGTCTCGCTCCTGCTCGGGATCGACGACCGGCTCGGGCAGTCGCTCGTGATCGCGGTGGTCGGCGCGCTGATGATCGTCTACGTGCTCGTCGGCGGGATGAAGGGCACGACCTGGGTGCAGATCATCAAGGCGTGCCTGCTCATCGCGGGCGCCGCGGTCATGACCGTGTGGGTGCTGGCGATCCACGGCTTCAACGTGTCCGAGCTCCTGGGCGCGGCCGCCGCGGTGGCCGACAAGCCGGTCCTCGAGCCCGGCAACCAGTACGGCGCCACGGGGATCACGAAGCTCGACTTCCTGTCGCTCGCGCTCGCGCTGGTGCTCGGCACGGCGGGCCTCCCCCACGTGCTCATGCGCTTCTACACGGTGCCGACCGCGAAGGAGGCGCGCCGCAGCGTCGTCTGGGCGATCTGGCTCATCGGCGTCTTCTACCTCTTCACCCTGGTGCTCGGGTACGGCGCGGGAGCGCTGCTCGGGAGCGAGCGGATCCTCGCGGCCCCCGGCGGCGTGAACTCCGCGGCGCCCCTGCTGGCGCTCGAGCTCGGCGGGCCGATCCTGCTCGGGATCATCGCGGCCGTGGCGTTCGCGACGATCCTGGCGGTGGTCGCCGGGCTCACCATCACGGCGGCGGCGTCCTTCGCGCACGACGTGTACGGCAGCGTCATCAAGAAGGGGCAGGTCTCGGCGAACGGCGAGGTGCGCGTCGCGCGGATCACGGTCGTCGTCATCGGGATCGTCTCGATCATCGCGGGCATCGGCGCCAACGGGCAGAACGTGGCGTTCCTCGTGGCGCTCGCGTTCGCGGTGGCGGCGAGCGCGAACCTGCCGACGATCCTCTACTCCCTCTACTGGCGGCGCTTCTCCACGCGGGGCGCGGTGCTCAGCATGTACGGCGGGCTCGGGACGGCGCTCGTGCTGATCGCGTTCTCCCCCGTGGTGTCGGGCGCGGAGACGTCGATGATCCCGGGGGTCGACTTCTCGTGGTTCCCGCTGAGCAACCCGGGGATCGTGTCGATCCCCGTCGGGTTCCTGCTCGGCTGGATCGGGACCGTGACGTCGACGCGCAAGGAGGATCCGCTCATCGCGGCCGAGATGGACGTCCGGTCGCTCACCGGGCACGGCGCGGAGAAGGCGACCGAGCACTAGGCGCGAGCAGCGCGGGCGCCTCCGTGGGAGGCGCCCGCGCTCCGTCAGTCGCTGAGGGCGTCGCTGAGGATGGTGAGGACGCCCGCGCGGGTGTCCACCGCCGTCGCGCCGAGCCGGTCGGCGACGATCTCCACCAGCGACTCCAGCACGATCACGTGCGGGACGCGCGAGGTGTGCTCCACCTCGTGGCGGAAGCCCGCCTTCGCGGGAGCCACGACCAGGGCGACGTCGGCGAGCGCGCCGATGGGCGAGGTCGCGAACGAGGTGACGACGACGATCGCCGCGCCGGAGGCCCGGGCGGAGCGCGCGGCGCGGAGGCTCAGCTCGTTGGCGCCGCTGCCGCTGATGACGAGGACCACGTCGTCGGCGCCCAGCCGGCTGACGGCGATCTGCTGCCCGATGGGATCGGCGACGTGCTCCGCGGGGCGGCCGACGGCGGTGAGGCGCATGGAGAGGTCGAGGGCGAGCGGCGAGGACAGGCCGCTCGCGACGATGACCAGGCGGCGGGCGCCGACGACGCGGGTGACGGCGTCCTCCACCTCCGCTTCCGTGAGGACGCTCGCGACCCGGGGCAGGGCGGCGGCGAGCGCGTCGAGGTCGGAGCGGATCCGGCCGAGCGCGCTGGAGCCATGCCCGCGGTCGCCCGCGGCGGCGGACGTGCGGGCCGAGCTGCGCGCGAGCTCGCGGGTGAGCGCGACGCGCAGCTGCGGGTAGCCGCGGTAGCCGAGGCTCTGGCAGGAGCGGACGACGGTGGACCGGGCGACGCCCGCCCGGTCGGCGAGCTCCTGCGCGGTGATCTCCACCACGCCCTCCGTGTCGTCGAGGATCAGCTGCACGACCCGGCGCTCGCTCGGCTGCAGGGCGTTGACCACCGTCGCGATGCGGGTGGTGGGCCCGACGTCGTCACTCCACTGCACGGACCCTGGCCCCCTCGGTGATCCGGCGGCGGATGGCACCGGAGATCGCGTCGATCGACATGGTGACGGCGACGACCACGATGAGGAGCACGCCGACGGTGGGCCACTCCCGGTACTGAGTGTAGGAGGTGAGCATGTCGCCGATCCCGCCGACGCCGATGAGCCCGAGCACCGCCGAGGCGCGCACGTTGATCTCGAAGCGGTACAGCCAGAAGGAGAGGAACTCGCCGCTCGCCTGCGGCCAGACGCCCCAGCGGATCAGCGACCAGGCGCCGCCGCCGGCTGCGCGCACGGCCTCGAGCGGCCCGCCGTCGACGCCCTCCACGGACTCGTACCCCCACTTGCCGAGCGTGCCGACGCTCGACACGGCGAGCGCGAGCGCGCCCGTGAGCGGCGTGAGTCCGGTGACGGACAGGATGACGATCGCCGTGATGATCTCCGGCACCGCCCGGATGGCGGAGAACAGGATCCGCAGCGGCCAGCGCACGGCAGCGGGCGCGAACCCGCGGGCGGCGACGAACGCGAGCGGCACCGACACCACGATGCCGAGGACGGTGCCGACCCAGGCCATGAGCACGGAGACCCACGTCTGCGCGAGCGCCTCGGGCAGCTTCGACCAGTCGGGGCTGGCGAACATGAGCCAGAGGTAGCGGACGACCTCGGCCGGCAGGTCGCCGAGGCGGTCCCACGCGATGTCGGCCGACCAGCAGGCGACCGCCACGACGACGGTGATGCCCGCGGCGGCGATGACGCGTCCGGGACGGCGGGGGCGGGCGGGCACGGCGAGGCTCATGCGATCCTCTTCCTGATCTCGTTCGAGACGAGGTCGATCACGATGACGATCACGAGGATCTCGAGCACGATCAGCGCGAGCTGGTCGTAGCGGTAGAAGGTGCGCACGGCGTCGATGAGGAGGCCGATGCCGCCCGCGCCGACGAGGCCGAGGACGGTGGACGCGCGCACGTTGAGCTCGAGCACGTAGAGCGTCTGGCCGACGAATCCGGGGAGCACGTCCGGGAGGGCCACGGCGCGGTCGACCTGCATCCGCGTGCCGCCCGCCGCGCGACCGGCCTCGAGCGGACCCGCGTCGTTCGACTCGATGGCCTCCGACACGAGCTTGACGATGATGCCGACGTTGAAGAGGACCAGCGCGATGATGCCGGGCAGCGCGCCCACGCCCACCATCGCGACGAGCACCGAGGCGTAGAGCAGCTCGGGCACCGCGCGGACGACGTTGAGGATCGCGCGGAGGATCCCACGGCTCACCGGATGCGGGTTCGTGAGCCGCGCCGCCCGGAGGCTGAGCGGCAGCGCGACCGCGGCGCCCGCGACCGTGGCGACGACGGCCATGGCGAGCGTCTCGAGCATGGGCGCGACCGTGCGCGGGAAGAACGCCCAGTCGGGCTGGACCAGGCGCACGAGCTTGTCGGCGCCGTTCCGCCAGTTGCGCGCGATGGCGTCGAACCCGAACGCGACGCCCAGCTGCGGGCTCATCGCGACCGCGGTGATCGCGAGCACCACCGCGAGCGCGAGCCACGGCTTCCACCGGCCCGCCGGCCTGGGCGGCAGCTCCCGGACGCTCATCCGAGGGTGTCCTCGGGCCGGATCGACCGGCCGTAGATGGCCTCGAACACGTCGTCGCCCGC
Organism: Clavibacter michiganensis; assembly: GCF_002151125.1. Classification (GTDB taxonomy): domain Bacteria; phylum Actinomycetota; class Actinomycetes; order Actinomycetales; family Microbacteriaceae; genus Clavibacter; species Clavibacter michiganensis_C. Next base: position 11,494 of record NZ_MDJZ01000008.1, on the reverse strand, counting down.
GGTCGCCGCCGGGCCGTCGTAGACGACCTCGCCGGCCCGGAGGCCGATCATGCGGTCGCCGTACTCGCGCGCGAGGTCGAGGAGGTGGAGGTTCGTGAGCACAGTGATCCCGAGCTCGCGGTTGATGCGACGGAGGTCGCCCATCACGCCGTGCGCGGTCGGCGGGTCGAGGCTCGCGACGGGCTCGTCGGCGAGGACGAGGCGCGGCCGCTGCGCGAGCGCCCGCGCGATGGCGACGCGCTGCTGCTGCCCGCCCGAGAGGGTGGACGCCCGGTCCCAGACCTTGGGCAGGATCCCGACGCTCTCCAGCGCCTGGAACGCGATCTCCCGGTCGGCCGCGCTGTGCAGGCCGAGGAAGGTCCGCCAGCCGGGCGTGTGCGCGAGCCGGCCGACGAGCACGTTGTGCAGCACGCTCGCGCGCTTCGCCAGGTTGAAGCCCTGGAAGATCATGCCGACGTCGCCGCGGAGGGCGCGGAGCGGGCGGCCGGCGAGCCCGTCGACGCGCGTGCCGCCGACCTCCACCTCGCCGGAGGTGACGGGGACGAGTCCGTTGATCGTGCGGATGAGGCTCGACTTGCCGGATCCGGACAGGCCGACGATGGAGACCATCTCGCCGCCGGCGATGTCGAGCGAGACGTCCTTCAGCGCGACGACGCCGTTGGGGTAGCGGACCGTGACGCCGGCGAGGCGCACGGCCCACGGCGCGGAGGCCGGCGCGAGCGCGCCGGCCTCCGCCAGGGAGCGGGTGTCGGGCACGGGCTACTGCAGACCGAGCGACTCGGCGGCGCGGGCGACGACGTCGAGCGACGACGGGTCGGCGGGCGCGAGCTTCGTGATCGAGTACACGGCGGTGAGGGCCGCGGATCCCTCGGGCGTGGCCGAGTAGTCCGCGAGCGCCGTCGTGATCTTCTCCTGGAGCGCAGGCGACAGCGAGCCGGAGACGGCGACGCCGTCGTTCGGGATCTCGTCGGTCATGGCGAAGACGACGACCTTCTGGCCGACGTCCGGCTTGTCCTTGGCGACGATGGTGCGGGCGTCCCAGAAGCTGAAGCCGACCTCGGCGTCGCCGTTGTAGACCGCGAGCACCGAGGCGTCGTTGGCGGTGACGGGGATCTGCTGGATGTCGGAGTCGATGTCGAGCCCCGCGTCCTTGAGGGCGAGCATCGGGTAGATGTAGCCGGCGGGAGAGCCCGGGCCGAGGACCGCGACCTTCGCGCCCTGCACCTTCGTGATGGAGTCGAGGCCCTGCGGGCCCGCGAGCGCGTCGGCGCCGTTGCAGAAGAGCATGCCGTCGCGCTCGACCGGGGTGTCGTCGCAGTACTTGTCGGGGTCGTTCGTCATGAACTGCGCGGGATAGGTGATGTTGCCGTTGCGCTCGGTCTGCAGCACGACCTTCGCGCCGTACATGTCGCTCGCCTGCCAGAGCTGGAGCGACGGGAGGAAGCCGATCTGCGCCTGGTCGGCGCCCATCGCCTCGACGGCCGCCTGGTAGTCCTTCGACACCACGCCGGTGACGGGGATGCCGAGCGCCTTCGTGAGCATGTCGGTGAGCGGGGCCGCCGTCTCGACGAGGCCGTCCTGGTCCTGCGACGGGACCAGCGCGAGCGTGAGGGAGGTGGGATCCGCGGCGGCCGCGGGCGTGCCGGACGCGTCGGACCCGGCACCGGCGGAGCAGCCGGTGAGCGCAAGGGCGGTCACGGCCCCGAGGACGAGGAGCGGGAGGGCGGGCTTCTTCATGCGTGCATCTGCTTTCCGTGGGGAGCGGCGAGGGAGGAGGTGGTGGTCGAGGGGGCGCCGTCGAGCCAGGCGCGGATGTCCGCGTAGAGGCCCGCGACGGTGGCGGCGCGGAAGGTGGGCCGGTCGTCCGCCGACGCGCCCGGTCCCACGAGCGCGGTGCTGAAGCCGCGGGCGTGCGCGGGCTCCAGGTCGTTGACCCAGAGGTCGCCGACGCTGAGGAGGCGGGCGGCGGGCGGACCCGCGGCGGGACCGGGATCCGCGCGGTCGAGGACCTCGCCCATCCCGGCGGGCTTGCCCGCGCCCGTGACGACCTCGTCGAAGGCGCCGGCGATGCCGAGCGCGGCGAGCGCCTCCGGGATCCGGACGGCCGGCGAGTTCGTGACGAGCACGCGCGTCGCCTGCCCCGCGAGGCCGCGGAGGAAGCGGCCGAGGCCGGCGGGGCCGACGACGGGGGCGTGCGGGCCGCCCAGCTCGGCGCGGCTCGCCAGGAACGCCGCGGAGACGAGCCGCGCCGGCACGTCGTGCTGCACGGCGAGCGCCTGCACGAGCGCGTATCCGTCGACCGCCCCGTCGGGCCCGCCGACGTCGTCGAGGCCCGCGGCCACGGCGGCGGCGAAGCGCGTGCGCGCGTCGTCGCCGGGGAGCGTCTCGGCCACGTGGTGCGCGTAGCGGAGCACCGGGCCGTCCCCGAGGGAGACGGTGCCGTCGAAGTCGAACACGAGCGTCCGGCCGGGGGTGGTCACGGGTGGCGCTCCTCTCCGCGTCCGGTCCGGTCCGGGGATCCCGCTCGGGATCCTGTGGACGCAGCGTCCACCATAGGTACGCGCTGTCGACGCTTCGACCCCAGGCGATGGACGGCGGGTGAACGCGAGCGGGCGGGCAGGGGCGGGACGCCGCGAGGGCGGCGGGACCGGGTGGTCCCGCCGCCCTCGGCGGTGGTGCGGTGGCGCGGTGGCCCGGTGGCGCGGTGCGTCGCGCTCAGGCTCCGCGGATCAGGCGAACGCCTCCGGCGGCGGGCAGGCGCAGAACAGGTTGCGGTCGCCGTAGGCCTGGTCGATGCGGCGCACGGGCGGCCAGTACTTGTCGCGCACGAGGGTCGACACCGGGTAGACGGCGCGCTCGCGCGTGTACGCGTGGTTCCACTCCCCCGCGATGACCGACTCGGCCGTGTGCGGCGCGTTCCGAAGCGGGTTGTCGTCCGCGGGCCACTCGCCCGCGGCGACGGAGTCGGCCTCCTGCTTGATGCCGATCATGGCCGCGATGAAGCGCTCGACCTCGGTGAGGTCCTCGCTCTCGGTGGGCTCGACCATGAGCGTGCCCGGGACCGGGAAGCTCATGGTGGGCGCGTGGAAGCCGTAGTCGACGAGGCGCTTGGCGACGTCGTCCACCGTGATCCCGGTCGCGGCCGTCAGCGGGCGCAGGTCGAGGATGCACTCGTGCGCGACGAGGCCGTCCTCCCCCGCGTAGAGCACCGGGTAGTGGTCGCGGAGGCGCGCGGCGATGTAGTTCGCCGAGAGCACCGCGGCGCCGGTCGCCTGCTTGAGCCCCTCGGCGCCCATCATGCGGACGTAGGCCCAGCTGATCGGGAGGATGCTCGGGGATCCGTAGGGCGCGGCCGACACGGGGGCGCCGCCGTGCTCGATGGTCGAGACGACGCCGTCCTGCACGAGGGCGTGCACGTTGCGCTGCGCCTGCGGGTGGCCGGGCAGGAAGGGCGCGAGGTGCGCCTTCGCCGCGACCGGGCCGACGCCGGGTCCGCCGCCGCCGTGCGGGATGCAGAACGTCTTGTGCAGGTTGAGGTGCGAGACGTCGCCGCCGAAGTCGCCGAACCGGGCGAAGCCGAGCAGCGCGTTGAGGTTCGCGCCGTCGACGTAGACCTGGCCGCCGGCCTGGTGCACGGCCTCGCAGATCGCGCCGACCTCGTGCTCGTAGACGCCGTGGGTGGAGGGGTACGTGATCATGAGGCCCGCGAGCTCGTCGCGGTGCGTCGCGATCTTCGCGCGCAGGTCGTCGAGGTCGACGTTGCCGAGCTCGTCGCACGCCACGACCACGACGCGCATCCCGGCGAGCACGGCGCTCGCCGCGTTCGTGCCGTGCGCGCTCTGCGGGATGAGGCAGACCGTGCGCGCGTCGTCGCCGTTCGCGAGGTGGTAGCCGCGGATGGCGAGGAGGCCCGCGAGCTCGCCCTGGCTGCCGGCGTTCGGCTGGAGGCTCACGGTGTCGTAGCCCGTGACGTCGGCGAGCCAGGTCTCCAGCTGGAGGACCAGCTCCAGGTAGCCCTCGACGTCGTCGGCCGGCGCGAAGGGGTGGATGGCCTGGAACTCGGGCCAGGTGACGGCCTCCATCTCGGTGGCCGCGTTGAGCTTCATGGTGCACGAGCCGAGCGGGATCATGCCGCGGTCGAGCGCGTAGTCCTTGTCGGAGAGGCGCTTGAGGTAGCGCATCATGCCGGTCTCGGAGCGGTGCGTGGAGAAGACGGCGTGCGTGAGGTACTCGCTCGTGCGGATCGAGCCGTGAGGGATGGACGACAGGTCGCGCGTCGCGCCCTCGTCCTCCGCGAGCTCGGCGCCGAAGGCGCGCGCGACGACCGCGAGGTCCTCGGGGCGCGTGGCCTCGTCGACGCTGAAGCCAAGGGTGTCGGCGTCCACACGGAGCAGGTTGACCCCGCCCTCCGCAGCGGACGCGAGGATCTCGTCGGCGCGGCCGGGCACGGAGACGCGCACGGTGTCGAAGTACGACGAGTGGATCGGCTCGATGCCGACCGTCGCGAGCGAGCGGACGAGGCGGCGAGCGCCCCGGTTGGCCTGACGCGCGATCACGCGGAGGCCCTTCGGCCCGTGGTACACCGCGTACATCGAGGCCATCACGGCGAGCAGCACCTGCGCCGTGCAGATGTTGCTGGTGGCCTTCTCGCGGCGGATGTGCTGCTCGCGCGTCTGCAGCGAGAGGCGGTAGGCGGGGTGGCCGGCCGCGTCCTGGCTGACGCCGACGAGGCGGCCGGGCATCTGGCGCTCGAGGCCGGCGCGCACCGCGAGGTAGCCGGCGTGCGGACCGCCGAAGCCCATGGGCACGCCGAAGCGCTGCGAGGTGCCGACCGCGATGTCCGCGCCGAGCTCGCCGGGCGACGTGATCACGGTGAGCGCGAGGAGGTCGGCCGCGACGACCGCGAGGCCGCCCGCCTCGTGCACGCGGGCGATGACCGCGCTCGGGTCGAAGACGCGGCCCGAGGCGCCGGGGTACTGGATGAAGGCGCCGAACGCGTCGGGCAGCTCCGCGGGATCCACCGTGGCGAGGTCGTGCGCGACCAGCTCGATGCCGAGCGCGGCGGCGCGGCTGTCGAGGAGCGCGCGCGTCTGCGGCAGGGCGTCGGCGTCGATGAGGAAGACGGGGGTCTTCGCCTTGGAGGCGCGGCGCGCGAGCAGCATGCCCTCGACGACGGCCGTGGCCTCGTCGAGCATGGACGCGTTCGCGGTCGCGAGCCCTGCGAGCTCCGCGACCATCGTCTGGAAGTTGATGAGCGCCTCGAGGCGGCCCTGCGAGATCTCCGGCTGGTAGGGCGTGTAGGCCGTGTACCAGCTCGGGTTCTCGAGCACGTTGCGGGTGATCACGGCGGGCGTGATCGTGTCGTGGTAGCCGAGGCCGATCATCGAGGTGCGCACGCGGTTGCGGCCCGCGATGCGGCGGAGCTCGGCGAGGGCGTCGCGCTCGGTGGCGGCCTCGGGCAGCACGGAGTCGCCCTCGGTGCGGAAGCGGTCGACCTGGATCGTCTCGGGCACGGCCTTCGCCAGCAGCGACGGGATGGAGTCGTGGCCGAGGACGCCGAGCATGGTGGCGCGGGCCTCGGAGTCGATGCCGATGTGGCGGGCGCCGAACGCGCCGGGGGCGAAGGCCGAGGACTCCTCCGCGACGTCGGGCACCGCGGCGGGGGCGGGTGTGGCCGGGCGCGTGCCGGCGTCGACGGCGGTCACTCGCCCACCAGCGCGAGGTACTCGTCGTGGCTGAGGAGCGTGGGCAGGGCCTCGAAGCGGACCCTCACGAGCCAGCCGGCGCCGAACGGGTCGCTGTTGACGAGGTCGGGCGACGCCACGACGTCGTCGTTGACCTCGGTGACGGTGCCGTCGATGGGCGCGAACAGCTCGCCGACCGACTTGGTCGACTCGATCTCGCCGACGACCTCGCCGCCCGAGAGCTCGTCGCCCACGGCGGGCAGCTCGACGAAGACAACGTCGCCGAGCTTGTCGGCGGCGTAGGCGGTGATGCCGACGGTCGCGACGTCTCCGTCGACCTGCACCCACTCGTGCTCGGCGGTGTACTGGAGGCTGGTCTGGTCGGTCATGAGGAGGCCTTTCGCGAGTAGAAGGGGAGGGTCACGACGGTGGCGGGCACGCGCGTGCCGCGGACGTCGACGGTGAGGCGCGTGCCGGGGGCGGCGAGCGAGGGATCCACGTACGCCATGGCGACGGGGTGGCCGAGCGTGGGCGACAGGGCTCCGCTCGTGACGATACCGACGGGCGGCACGGCGCCCTCGGTCGCGTCCATCACGGCCTCGAGGGCCTCGGCGGAGTCGCCCGCGGCCTCCTCGGCGTAGACGGGGTAGTCGGCGCGGGGCGCGCGGCGGCCCTCGGTGACGAGGCCGACGAGCACGCGGGAGACGGGATCCGGCCCCGCCTCGATCGCCGAGCGCCCGCGGAAGTCGCCCTCCTTGGCGAGCGCGACCACCTTGCCGAGGCCGGCCTGCACCGGGAGCGTGTGGAGGCCGAGCTCGTGGCCGTAGAGCGGCATGCCCGCCTCGAGGCGGAGCGTGTCGCGGCAGGCGAGGCCCGTGGGCAGGAGGCCGAGCGGCGTGCCGGCCGCGACGAGCGCCTCCCACAGGGCGACGGCGTCCTCGGCGGCGACGTAGAGCTCGTAGCCGTCCTCGCCCGTGTAGCCGGTGCGGGCGACGAGCACGTCCTGCCCGGCGAAGCGCGCGGCGGTGGCGCGGTAGTAGCGGAGCGCCTCGGGCGGCGTCTCGGTCTCGAGGCCCGCGGTGGCCTCGAGGATCGCGCGGGACACCGGGCCCTGGACGGCGATGAGCGCGACGTCGTCGCTCGCGTCGTCGACCGACACGTCGTCGAGGCCCGCGGCGGCCTCGGCGAGGACGGCGAGGACGGGATCGTGGTTGCCCGCGTTGGCGACGACCAGGAAGGCCTCCTCGCCGGTGCGGTAGACGATGAGGTCGTCGACGATGCCGCCCGAGGGATCCAGCAGCAGCGTGTACTTCGCCTGCCACTCGGCGATGGCGGACAGCTTCCCCGCGAGGACGGAGTCGAGGAACGCGCCGGCGCCCTCGCCCTCCACGGCGATCTCGGCCATGTGCGAGATGTCGAAGATGCCCGCGGCCTCGCGCACGGCGCGGTGCTCGGCGAGGTCGCTCGTGTAGCGCACCGGCATGAGCCACCCGGCGAAGTCGGTGAAGGAGGCGCCGGCCGCCTCGTGCACGGCGTGCAGCGGGGATCGGCGGGGCGGGGCCGAGGCGGCGGTGGCGGCGGTGGCGTCGGGTGCGTCGGGCATGGAGTCCTCCGGTCTTCTCCGACGCGGACGCCGGATGCGGGACTCCCCCTCTGTCATGGGCCTGAGAGCTTCGCGCCGTCCGAGGACGGTGCTTTCACCGTGGGCGAGCCGTGCGGGACGGCTGCTTTTCAGAGTGGCCAGTGCATCGCGGTACGTGGACCTGAGAGATTGGCGGGGAGGCTTGCTCCTTCGGTGCCCCCGGAGGAGCTCTCCCGCGATGCGTGCGCGGCCGTGTTACGCGTCCCAGCATATCGAGCGGGACGTTTCCACCGTGTGACGATTCCCGGCCGACTCCGGCGCCGGACGCGACGACGCCGCCGCATCCGGGATGCGGCGGCGTCGGGTGGTCGGGTCGACCGGCGGTGTCAGATCGCGTCGGGCGAGGGCGCGGCGGGCGCCTGGGGCGCGCCGTCCTCGTCGGTGTCGATGACGCGGCGCACGTCGTCGGCGAGCTGCGCGACGCCCTCGGGCATCATCTCGAAGCCGTCGGTGGTGCCGACGTTGATGACGAGGCCGGTGCCCTCGGGGATCGCCTGCACGAGCTCGGCGGCGGGGATCGTGGCGACGTGGTCGGCGACGCTCGTCACCTTCTCGTCGATGCGGTCCTCGTGCGTGAACGCGGCGAGCATGGGCACGCCCTCGCGGTCGAAGAGCACGGGCTGCAGCTGGTCGGTCTCGGGAGTGAGGGGCGTGGCGGTGGGCACCACGACCGTCGTGTTGATGAACTCCGTGAGGACGGCGGTCATGTCGGACTCGCCCGCCTGGCCGCGCGCGATGGCCTGCTCGAGGGGGGTGGGCTCTCGGTCCTGTGAATCGGTCATGCGTCCATCGTGCCCGATCCGGCGGTGCGGCGGCTGACCGCGTCGGGCTCGGGCGTCGGCCGGGGCCCGTCCGGTCGGCGTAGGATCGTCACCTCCATCCGCCCACCGTCCCGAGGGGAGACGCCCGTGTCGATCGGACGCCAGCGCCCCCGCGGCGAGCTCGAGGCCGCCATCATGGACGCGCTGTGGGACGCCGACGACCCGCTGACGGCCAAGGACGTGGTCGCCCGCATCCCGGATCCGCGGCCCGCGCTCACGACCGTGCTCACGGTGCTGGAGCGGCTCGGCCAGAAGGGCCTCGTCACCCGCTCGGACGAGGCGCGCGCGCTCACGTTCGCCCCCGCCCGGTCGCGCACCGACCACGCGGCATCGCTCATGTCGGGTGCGCTCGCGGCCACGAAGGACCGCGAGGCCGCGCTGCTGCGCTTCGCCGGCACGCTCGACGGCGACGACCTCACGGCGCTGCGTCGCGCGCTCGGCGGGGGCGACCGGGCCTAGCCCGATCCGCCCGCTCGGCTAGCGCGGGTCGTCGGCTCCGTCCGTCGGCCCGCCGACGCTGCGGCCGTCCTCGCCCGGGAAGCGGCGCGACGAGCGGCGCACGACGCCGAGCACCACGAGCACGGCGGCCGCGAGGATCACGAAGCCGATGAGCACGAACACCCACACGGGCGTGCTCTCGGCCGTCTCCGCGAGCGGCACGGACTCGCCGGACTGCGCGTCCGAGGTGGGCGCGGGGGCGGCGGACTCCGCGCCCTGCGTGGTCATGGTGCCCTCGGGCTCGGGCGTCGCGGTCGCCGCGCTGCCCGCCCAGGCGTCGCCGCAGGCCGGCGCCTCGAGGATCGCCGGGGTACCGGTCGTGTCGCCCGTCGGGGCGTAGGTGAAGGAGTAGGTGCCGTCGATGGGGTGGCTGTCGCTCGAGACCGCGCGCCAGGTCACCTGGTAGGTGCCGGCCGTGCCGAGCGCGATGCGGCTCGTGGCGGTGGATCCGTCGACCGTGACGCAGCCGTCCTGGTGGAAGGAGCCGTCGGTGGCGTTGACCACCTGGATCGCGAAGCCGGAGGCCTGCGCGTCGAGGGAGAGGAGGTCCTCGCTGAAGTCGAGCGCGACGGTGCCGGGCTCGTCCGTGACGGTGGCGTCGGCGGCGGGCGTGGATCCCACGAGCCGGTCGTGCGCGGACGCGGCGCCCGCCGGGATGAGCGCCCCTCCGAGCACGAGCGCGGCGGCTCCCGCGGCGAGCGCGGCACGACGGAGGAGGGACGGGGTGCGGGGGTGGAGCGGAGACGCCATGGGTCCATCATCCCCCGCGCGGAGGGGCAGGGCGATGGCGGACGGCCGCGGGGCGCCCGGCGGCGCGGCGCCCGCTAGGGTCGCTAGGGATGGCCGACACCCGGGAGAGCAGCCGCCGGCCCGGCCGGGGGATCCTCATCGCGCTCGCGGTCGTCGTCCCCGTCCTCGTGCTCCTGGCCCTCGTCCGGCTGGCCGGGCTGGCCGTGTTCGCGACCGAGGGGGACGTCCCGGCGGCCTCCTCGATCCCGTTCCCGGAGGGCAGCGCCGTAGTCGACGAGAGCGTCGACTGCGCGTCGGGGGGATGCTGGACGCTCCTGTCCGTGCGCCCGCCCGAGGGGATGACGCCCGACGAGCTCGCGGCCGAGCTGGGGGCCACGCCGCAGGCGCGCCTCCCCGGGACGCTCTGGGATCCCCGCACGATCTCGCTCACGGCGGAGGTGCAGGGGCCGCTCCTGGTCGTGCAGGCGGACCTCTGGTCGCAGGAGTACGTGCCCTGACCGCCGGACCCGCGCCCGGGTCGCCGAGGTCGGCGGGGAGGGGCAGGGTGGAGGGACGGCGGGCGCGCGAGGCCGCCCGCACCGAGCACGAGGAGGATCCGTGGCCCCCGAGGACGACATGCCCAGCACCATCCGACGCTCCCCCGAGCACGCGCAGGCGACCTGGTCGGCGGCGCACGCGGCGGCCGAGGAGCAGTACGGATCCGGCGAGCGCGCCGAGCGCACGGCCTACGCCGCGCTCAAGCACGGCTTCGAGAAGGTCGGCGACCACTGGGAGCCGAAGGACGGGAAGGGCCCGTCGGACGCGGGCGCCGAGGAGCGCGGCGCGGGCACGGCCGGCGGCGTCGACGCGAACGCGTCGAAGGCGCACCTGGTCGAGATCGCGCGCCGCCTCGACGTGCCGGGTCGCAGCCGCATGACGAAGGACGAGCTGGTGGAGGGGATCCGGAAGGCGAACGACCGCGCGACCCGGAGGGCGCGCGAACGGGACAGCTGACGCCGCCGCGCCTACGGGAGGTCGATCCGGAACAGCTCGAGCTCCTTGTCGTAGTAGCCGCGCGTGCGGCCGAGGGGACGCATGCCGATCCGACGGCACACCGCCTGCGACGGCGCGTTCGCCGGGTTCGTGACCGCGAGCACGCGCGTCAGCCCGCCCTCGGCCGCGTGGACGAGCACCCGCCGCGCCGCCTCCGTCGCGACGCCGCGGCCCCAGGCGTCCGGGTGGAGGTGCCAGCCGATCTCGGTCTCGCCCTCCTCCGGGACGTCGCGCGGGGCCGGGTCGTCGCCGGCCAGGGGCGCGGCCGACTCGGGCAGGCCCTTGAGCAGGAGGGTGCCGAGGAGGGCGCCGCCGTCGCGGTCGGTGATCGCCCAGATCCCGCGCACCGGGTGGTCGAGGGCGGCGTAGCGGGCGGCGCGGTCGACGGCCTGCGCGGTATCCGCCTGCACCGCGCCCGAGCCGATCCACCGCATCACCTCCGGCCGCGCGTGCAGGTCGAGCAGGAAGGGCGCGTCCGCCTCCGTGAAGCGGCGGAGGTGGAGCCGGTCGGTCGCGAGGTCGGGCATCGCCCCAGGCTAGGGGGACGTCGGTGGTCGCCCCTAGCGTGACGGCATGCCCGAGCCGGTGGATGCGTGGTGGGCGCGGCGCCGATGGTCGCGCGGCCTCGACGTGCCGTACCCGGTGGGCACCTACCGGGAGGCGTGGGCGTCGTTCCCCGTGCTCATCCGGCAGTACCACCCCGAGTTCAACCGCGGCATCACGCTCACGCAGGTGCCGCCCGCGGCCGACGTGCTCCTCACCTGGCAGTGCGACGTCGGGCATGTCTTCGTCGCCACGCCCGAGGAGCAGCGGAGGCGGCCGGGTCGCGAGCGCCGCCGCTCGTCGTGGTGCCCGGACTGCGCGGAGGCCGCCGCGCCGCGCACGCCCGTGCTGCCGATGGCGGACCAGGTGCGCTGGCCGGGGGCGTCGCCGCTCGTGGCGGGGCCGGTGGCGGGCGGATCGGCGCCCGATCCGGCGGGCGGATCGGCGTCCTCGACCGCCGGGCCCGCGACAGCACGTCCGCGGCGGGGTGCGCGCGACGGCCGGCGCGCGGCGAGCGGATATTC
>NZ_MDJZ01000007.1 GCF_002151125.1 Clavibacter michiganensis | reverse complement strand
TAATATCGGTGCCGTCGGCACCCGCCCCTCCGTCCCCCCTGCGCGTCAGCCCGCCACGTGCCACTTCCGCACCGGGCTCGTACCGGCGCCGACCACGGCGTCACCCGAGTACGACGCCCGCACGGAGTGGTCGCCCGGCTGGATCCCCGACACGTCCAGGTGCCCCGCACCCGACGCGTCCAGCGGCACGCTGTACGTCCGGTCGCCGATGGGCACGCTGACGGCACCGGTGGCGGCCGTGTGCGCGCCGCTCCGCACGGAGACGTCGATGCACGCGGATCCGGCGGGCGCGCCCGCCGGCGTCGTGAGCCTCAGCCGCACGTCGGCCGCGTACCTCGGCGTCACGGGAGCGCTCGTGGCCTCCGCCGTGGCACCGCCCGGCGCGGTCGCCGTCACGCGGGCCGCGACCGCGTGCCCGGACAGCCTCGACGTGACGCGGAGGGTGGACGCCGTCGCTCCCGCGATGGGCTTCCCGTCCGACAGCCACTGGGTCGCGAAGGTCGTCCCCGTCGGGGTCCAGGTGCCGGTCGACGCCGTCAGCGTCTGCCCGACGTCGGCCGTGCCGCTGATCACGGGCGGCGCGCTCGCGACGGGCGCGACCGGGGCGGCCGGCGTCGTGACGTCGACCAGCGTGGTGGCGTCGGATCCGGAGTACGAGACGAGCCCGACGTACCGGGCGCCGGCCGCCAGCCCGGACCACGACGCCGAGTACGTCGCCTTCCGGCCCTGCGTGACGGGCAGCTGCGCGGGCGACACCGCGAAGGATCCCTCCCCGCCCGAGCCGGCGACGTCGTAGCGGGTCAAGTCGAAGTCGGCCTTCTTCGCCGTGCCCGCGACCGTCTCCGCCTCCACCGTCGCGACGTACTTCCCCGCCGGAGGCGCCGCCTGGACGATGCGCTCGGACGGCGACGACGTCACCTCGACGTCGACCGGCGTGCGCGTCCCGTCGGCGCCGACGCTGTCCAGCTCCAGGGACAGGTCCGAGGCGCCGTCCCGCGGGATCGCGTCGAGCACCAGCGCCTCCTCCCCGGCGGAGACGGTCAGCGGGAAGTCCACGAACGCGTCCTTCGCGAGGGATCCGCCGGGGCCGGTCGTCGACCCGGCAGCGGCGTGCAGCGGCTGCCCCTTCGCGAGCCCGGACGCGGTGAGCGCGATCCGGCCCGAGACGCCCGAGGTCACCGGCACGTCGACCTCGCCGGTGGTCCCGCTGCCCGTCACGTGAGCCGGCGCGTCGACCGCCTGAGGCTGCACCGCCACGGGGCTGCGGACGGTGCCGCCGGGGCCCGTCCAGGTGAGCGACCCGGTCGCCCACGAGCCCGTGGCCGTCCCGGCCTTCGCCGAGATGCGCACCTGGAAGGAGCGCGTCTGCCCGGGGGCGGTGAACGTCAGCTTCGCCGGGCTGACCTTCACGTCGACGCCCGCGACGCCCTGGACGGATGCCGTCCAGGTGCCGGCCGACTGCGACGTCACCGTGCGCGTCACGGTCGTGCTGCCGATGAGCTTCCCGACCGCGATGCTCGGCAGGTTGAGCTGCGACACCGGCACCGCCGCCGCGGGGTGCGGCAGCTCCAGCCCGGTCTGCGCGGCGTACCCCGCCCAGTCCGCCGGGCCGCTCGGGTACACGAGGCCCGGGTGCAGGTACCGCCCCGGCGCGATCTCGCCGGCGCCCTGGGCGAAGGGATCCGTCGAGGCCTTCCCCTTCGCGTCCACCGTGTCGGTCGCGGTCGTCATCATCGCGGACTTGATCTCCGACGGCGACGCCTTCGGGTGGATGCCGAGGTAGTCGAGCGCGAATCCGGCGATGTGCGGTGACGACATCGAGGTCCCCGACTCCACGGCGAAGCCCGGCTTGCCGTCGATGTCGGCGTAGGCGGCGGGGATGCCGGCGCCCGGCGCGGTGATGTCGGGCTTGATGATGTCGCCGCCGTCCGGCAGGTCGGGGCCGCGCGAGCTGAAGCCGACGACCTGCGGGGCCGGACGCTGGACGCCCGAGGTGTTGCCGGGCGTGAGCGTCGCGGTGGCGCCCGCCTTCGCGGCGTACGCGAGGATCGCGGGCCGGGCGTCGACGTCGACGTGGACGGTCGGGACGGTGTGCGTGTCGAGGTCCTCCGAGTCCGCCTTCACGTTGGTGAGGATCATCCCGATCCCGCCGGCGCGCTTCACCTCCGCGCTCTTGTCGATGCGCCCCGACACCCCGCGATCGCACTGGACGATGCGGCCCGTGACCTTGGCCGGATCCAGCGTGCCCTTCCCGCAGAGCTCCGGCGACTTCGCGCCGGAGAGCCCGGAGTCGGCCGCCCGGACGAGCGGACCGGTGACCGCGGACCGCACCGAGATGGATCCCCCGGAGTACTTCGTGCCGTCGCCGAGCGTGACCGTGGCCGAGTAGTTGTCGGGCACGCTGCTGGCGGCGACCGTGGTGATCCACGGCTCGAGGTTCGTGACGGTCCCGGCGTCGGGCCCGCTGTTGCCCGCGGACGCGGCGACGAAGACGCCGGCGCTCGCGGCGCCCAGGAGGGCGCGCTGGTACTCGTCCGGCGACTTCCCGCTGCCGCCGAGGGACGTGTTGATGACGTCCGCCCCGTCGGCCGTCGCCTGGTCGATCGCGGCGATGATGTCGGACACCTGGCAGCCGTCGTCGGTCTCGGAGGACGGGTCGGGTCCCTGCCAGCAGACCTTGTACGCGGCGATCCTCGCCGCGGGAGCCACGCCGGAGATCGTGTCGAGCACGCGGCCGTCGATCACGGCGGGGACACCCGCGTCACCCGCCGCCGTGCTGGCGGTGTGGGTGCCGTGCCCTCCCGCGTCGCGCGGCGAGCGCGTCTCCTGCGGACCGAGCGGGTCCTCGGACGCGTCCCGCCCGGCGATGAAGTAGCGCGCGCCGATGAGCTTCGTCGAGCAGTCGTCGGCCGTGAAGCCGTCGCCGGTCTGGCAGGCGCCGTGGAAGACGCTGCCGTCGGCCTTCCGGAACGCGGTGCCGGTGCCGTCGCGGTAGGGCTCGTCACCCGGCGTCGTCCCGAGGGGCTTCCCCGCGAACGACGGGTTGTCGGGGGCGATGCCGGAGTCGATGTCGGCGATCACCGTCCCGGCGCCCGCCTTGTCCACGCCGCCTGCGGCGGCCCAGAGCCCGTGGTCGCCCTCCAGGCCGAGGGATCGCGTCGCCGGGGTCGACTGCGTGTGCATGGTCTGGTCGGGCTCGACGCTCAGGACGTCGGCGTCGTGCCCCAGCGCCCGGACCTGGGCGGCGGTGAGGGCGGCGGAGAACCCGTTCGTCGTGAGGGAGTACTCGTGCGTGGGCGTCACGCCGATCGACTCCGCGACGCTGTGCTGCGCCTTCGCCAGGTGGTCGGCGTAGCGCTGGACGTCGTCGGACTGCGCGTCGAGGCGGGCGCCGGCGTCGACCTTCGTGCGGGCGAGCCCGTCGAGGGTGCCGTCGTAGGTCGCGGCGGGCTGGTCCTTGAGCGTGACGAGGTAGTGGCCGTCCGCCGCGTCGAGCGGCACGGCGGCCTGCGGGACGACGGCGGCTCCGGCCGCGGTGCTCCCCGCCGCCACAAGGGCGAGGGCGATCGCGCAGGCGACCAGCGGGCGGACCGCGGGGACGCGGCGCCTCCGGCCGGGCGGGAGCGGGTCTCGGTGGATGGGCATGGCTGTTCCCTCCTGTCGCCGACGTCGGCCGGCATCCGGGTCCGCCGCGCACCACGTGCGCTGCACGGCGTGAGCCGCCGTCGCGGACTCGCGTCACGGACGCGATGCGGAGAACCGTAGGGAGGAATGCACAGCTCTCGTGGACCCTCTGCACACGCGGCGCAGGCCCGGGCATGCGAGAGGCCCCGCCCCCGGATCGGGGGCGGGGCCTCTCGGCGTCAGGCGGCGTCGCGGACGACGCCCGCGGGATCAGGCCAGGCGCGTCTGCAGGTTGTCCGCGAGCGACGCGAGGAACTCCTCGGTCGTCTGGTACGGCTGGTCCGGGCCGACGAGGAGCGCGAGGTCCTTCGTCATCTTGCCGCTCTCG
This sequence comes from Clavibacter michiganensis, assembly GCF_002151125.1. Lineage (GTDB taxonomy): Bacteria > Actinomycetota > Actinomycetes > Actinomycetales > Microbacteriaceae > Clavibacter > Clavibacter michiganensis_C. Next base: position 8,671 of record NZ_MDJZ01000007.1, on the reverse strand, counting down.
ACCGTCGTGATGACGACGTCCTCGAGGGTGTCCGCGAACGTCTTCAGCGCGTCGTTGCCGTCGAGCTTGGCGCGGTGCGCGAGGCCCCGGGTCCAGGCGTAGATCGACGCGATGGGGTTCGTCGACGTGGGCTTGCCCTGCTGGTGCTGGCGGTAGTGGCGCGTGACGGTGCCGTGCGCGGCCTCCGCCTCGACGACCTTGCCGTCGGGCGTGGTGAGCACGCTCGTCATGAGGCCGAGCGAGCCGAAGCCCTGCGCGACGGTGTCGGACTGGACGTCGCCGTCGTAGTTCTTGCACGCCCAGACGTAGCCGCCCTCCCACTTGAGCGAGGCGGCGACCATGTCGTCGATGAGGCGGTGCTCGTAGGTGAGGCCGGCGGCGTCGAACTGCTCCTTGTACTCGGCCTGGAAGACCTCCTCGAACAGGTCCTTGAAGCGGCCGTCGTAGGCCTTGAGGATCGTGTTCTTGGTGGAGAGGTACACGGGGTAGTTGCGGGCGAGGCCGTAGGACAGCGAGGCGCGCGCGAAGTCGCGGATCGAGTCGTCGAGGTTGTACATGCCCATCGCGACGCCGGATCCGGGGCTCTGGAACACCTCGAACTGCTGCGGCTCGGAGCCGTCCTTCGGGGTGAAGGTCATCGTGAGCGTGCCCTCGCCCTCGAAGCGGAAGTCGGTGGCGCGGTACTGGTCGCCGAACGCGTGGCGGCCGACGATGATCGGCTTGTTCCAGCCGGGTACGAGGCGCGGGATGTTGCTGATGATGATGGGCTCGCGGAAGATCGTGCCGCCCAGGATGTTGCGGATCGTGCCGTTCGGCGAGCGCCACATCTTCTTCAGGCCGAACTCCTCGACGCGCGCCTCGTCGGGCGTGATCGTCGCACACTTGACGCCGACGCCGTGCTTCTTGATGGCGTTCGCCGCGTCGATCGTGATCTGGTCGTCGGTCTCGTCGCGCTTCTCGATGCCCAGGTCGTAGTACTCGAGGTCGATGTCGAGGTACGGGTGGATGAGCGTGTCCTTGATGGACTGCCAGATGATGCGCGTCATCTCGTCGCCGTCGAGCTCGACGACGGTCCCCTCTACCTTGATCTTCTCCACGAAGTCCTCCTCATGCTCGTCGGTCGCCTCCGTGCGCGCGTCTCCTTCGGCGCGCGCCGGGTCCGGCTCGTCGCCGGTGGATCCGTGGGCCAGCCTACCCGGCGGGCCCTGTCTCTCGACATCGAGACATCGGTGGGTCGGGCTCGGATCCCCGCTCCGGCGCCGCCTCGCGTGCCGGCCCGCGGCGGGGCCGACGGCACCTGGTCCGACGGAGGCCCGCCCGATACCCTGTGCCCATGAGCGACATGAGACTCGAAGAGCTGAGCGCCCGCACGATCGTGGCGGCCAACACGCTGACGCTCAAGCCGGGGCAGGAGAGCTACGTCGCCCCCGTGTCGCACTCCATCGCCGAGGCGTACGTCAACCCCACCACCGCCTGGCCGCGCGTCGTGATCGAGGACGAGGAGGTCGTCGGCTTCATCATGGGCAACTTCGACCCCGAGGCCCACGAGGAGATCTTCCGCAGCTGCATCTGGCGCATCAACGTGGACGCGGACGCGCAGGGCCACGGCGTGGGCCGCTTCGCCGTGCTCTCCCTCGCCGAGGAGGCGCGCTCGCGCGGCTTCGACCGCCTCACGGTCGTGTGGGAGCCGGGTGAGGACGGACCGGAGGAGTTCTTCACGCACGTCGGCTTCGAGGTCATCGGCGAGACCCAGTACGGCGAGGCCATCGGCGCGCTGGCGCTCTAGCGCGTGGCCGTCTTCGACACCCCGGGCGAGTTCACCGACCGGGTGCTGGAGGTCGTGGCCGAGATCCCCTCGGGCCGCGTCATGACCTACGGCGACGTGGCCGCCGTGTTCGGCCGCCGCGGTGCTCGGGCCGTCGGCATGGTGCTGCGCTACCACGGAGCCGGCCTGCCCTGGTGGCGCGTGCTCCGCGCGGGCGGGCACCCGCCGACGGGGCTCGCGGACGTTGCCCGGCCCCGCTACGAGGCCGAGGGGACCCCGCTGCTCGACGCGCCCACGGACGCCGGGTACCGCGTCGACCTCGAGGCGGCGCGCTGGTTCCCGTGATCCGCTGACCTCCGGGACGGCGTCCGACCTCCCGACCGGCGCCGTCCGGATCCGCCCGTCCGCCGGGCGGCCGAGGGCGGGTCATGCTGCGGGACCACGGCCGGGGCCTCGCGGCCGATGCGCGGAGGACGCGGCTCCGCTGGACTGGGAGCATGCCCCGTCGCCCGTCCGCCCGCCCCCTCGCCGTCGTCCCGCTCGCGGTCGTCCTCGTCCTCGTCCTCAGCGGCTGCGGGGCCGCGAGGACGGTCGGCGGCATGACCACGCCGGCGGATGCGCGCATCTACGCCACGGCGGCCGACGCCGACGGCCGGCTCCCGGCGTGGATCCCCGCGGACGCCACCGACGTCCACATCAAGACCTCGCTGCGCGGCGAGGGCGCGATCCTCGAGTTCCGCTCCGCGACGCCGGCCGACCGGATGGGCTGCGAGGCCGCACCCGCCGACGCTCCCGTGCCGTCCGTGCGGGACACGTGGTGGCCGGATCCCTCTCCCGCCGCCGCCATGGCGTGCGGCGACGGCTGGCTGGCCGCGGCGGACGGCGACGCCGTGCACGCGTGGCTGCCGAAGGGGTCCCCCGCGCTCGACCTCTGACCCCGCGCGCCGGACAGCACGCGGCCCGGGCGACTCCCTCGCAGGAGGCGCCCGGGCCGCGGCTCCCCGCCGGAGCTAGACCAGCGACTCCCGCCACGCGGCGTGCAGCTGCGAGAACCGGCCGGTGCCCTGGATGAGCGACTCCGGAGTGCCGTCCTCGACGATGCGGCCCTGCTCCATCACGAGCACGCGGTCCGCGATGGCGACGGTCGAGAGCCGGTGGGCGATGATGATCGCCGTCCGGTCCGCGAGCAGCGTCGTGAGGCCCTGCTGCACGAGCCGCTCGCTCGGGATGTCGAGCGAGCTCGTCGCCTCGTCGAGGATCAGCACCGCAGGGTCCGCGAGGAACGCCCGGGCGAAGGAGATCAGCTGGCGCTGCCCCGCCGAGACGCGGCCGCCGCGCTTGTTCACGTCGGTGTCGTAGCCGTCCGGCAGCGACTCGATGAACGTGTGCGCGCCCACGGCCTCCGCCGCCTGGCGGATCTCGCCGCGGGTCGCGTCGGGCTTGCCGATCGCGATGTTGTCCGCCACGGACCCGGAGAAGAGGTACGCCTCCTGCGTCACCATGACGATGGCGCGGCGGAGGTCCTTCGGGTGCAGGTCGCGGAGGTCGATCCCGTCGAGCGCGACGCGCCCGTCCGACGGGTCGTAGAAGCGGGAGATGAGCTTCGCGAGCGTCGTCTTGCCCGCGCCGGTGGATCCGACGAGCGCGATGGTCTGCCCCGCCGGCATGTCGAGGTCGAAGCGCGGCAGGATCGTCTTGCCCTTCCCGTAGCCGAACTCGACGCCCTCGAAGGACACGTGGCCCGTGGACTCCCACAGGTCGACCGGCTCCACGGGATCCGGCACGCTCGGCTCCTCCTCGAGCACACCCGAGATCTTCTCGAGCGCGGCCGAGGCCGACTGGTAGCTGTTGTAGAACATGGCCATGTCCTGCGCCGGCCCGAAGAACTGCCGCGTGTAGAGCACGACCGCGAGCAGCGCGCCGATGCCGAGCTGGCCGTCCGCTACGCGGAGGCCGCCGACGAGCAGCACCACGGCCACGGTGACGTTGCCGATGAGGATGAGGCCCGGGTCGAAGACGCCGAACACCTGGATCACGCGCATGTTCGTGTCGCGGTAGCCCTCGACGTGCTCGGAGAACTCGTCCGCGTTGCGCTTCTCCTTGCGGAAGGCCTTCACCGCGCGGATGCCCGTCATGGTCTCCACGAAGTGCACGATCAGCCGCGCCGACTTCACCCGCGTCTGGCGGAACAGGGCCTGCGACTTCACCGCGAACCAGAGGCTGAGGAAGAACAGAGGGACGAGCGCCGCGAGCAGCACGAGACCCGACACCCAGTCGAACGAGAACAGCGCGATCGCGGTGAACGCCATGTAGAGCGCGCCCTGCACGAGCTGGTTGATGCCGCCGTTCAGGAGCTCCCGGATCGAGTCGAGGTCGCTCGTCTGGCGGGAGATGATCCGGCCCGAGGTGTACGTCTCGTGGAACTCCAGGCTCAGCTTCTGCGTGTGCAGGAACATGCGCTTGCGGAGGTCGAGGAGGATCTCCTGCGCGATGCGCGCCGACATCACCTGGTACTTCGCGACCAGCACCGCGCCCGTCACCGCCACCAGGAGGTACGCCCCGATGACGAGCGCGAGCAGCGTGGGGTCGTCCGTGTCCAGGAGCGCCGGCAGCGCCCGGTCGAGGCCGATGCCGATGAGGGCGGGGCCGGCGACGTTCGCGGCGGTGGCCACGAGGATCGTCGCGGCCGTGAGGATCAGCGTCCGCTTGACCGGCTGGATGGTGCTGACGAGCAGCCTGGTCGAGCGACGGCGGATCTGCTTGCTCTCGGCGCGGGAGAAGTCGTCCCTCTCCTCGCCGGTGACCCCGGTGACGCTCATGCTGAGGCCTCCTCGTGCACGGTGTTCCCTTCCACGTCGAGGCTCGAGATGACGAACCGGTAGTGCTCGCTCGTGGCGAGCAGGTCGGAGTGCCGGCCGACCGCGGTGATGCGGCCGTCCTGCATGAGCGCCACCCGGTCCGCGAGCATCACGGTCGAGGGGCGGTGCGCCACGATCAGCGCGGTGGTGGACGCGAGCACGCGACGCAGCGCCGCCTCGACGAGCGCCTCCGTGTCGACGTCGAGCGCCGAGAGCGGGTCGTCGAGGACGAGCACGTCCGGCGCCGCGGCGACGGCGCGCGCCAGGGCGAGCCGCTGCCGCTGCCCGCCGGAGAGGCTGAGCCCCTCCTCGCCCACGGTCGTGTCGACGCCGTCGGGCAGGTCCCGCACGAAGCCGGCCTGGGCGATGTCGAGCGCCTCATCCAGCACGCGGTCCGCCTCGGGCCCGCCGTCGGCGAGGTCCGGCCGGCCGAGCAGCACGTTGTCGCGGACGCTGGACGAGAACAGCGTCGCGTCCTCGAACGCCATGGCGATGCGGCTGCGCAGCTCCTCGAGCCGCAGGTCGCGGATGTCCACGCCGTCCAGCTCGATGCTCCCGCCCGTCACGTCGTAGAGGCGGGTGGTGAGCGCGGTCAGCGTGGACTTGCCGCAGCCGGTGATCCCGACGAGCGCCATGGTCTCCCCCGGCTGCAGGTCGAGGTCGACCCCGTCGACGAGGTCGGGTTGACCCCGGACCGCGTCCTGGTAGCGGAAGCGCGCTCCGCGGAAGACGAGGTGACCGCGGGGCTCGGCGATGCGCACGGGCGTCGCGGGATCCGTGATGTCGTCCTCCTCGTCCATGACCTCGAAGTAGCGGTCGATGGCCGTGCGCGCGTCGAAGGTCATCGACAGCAGGAAGCCCACCGACTCGATCGGCCAGCGCAGCACCGCCGCGGTCGCGAAGAACGCCACGAGGTCGCCCACCGAGATCTCCCCGGCCGACGCCAGCAGCACGCCGCCGAGCAGCGCGAGCGCGAAGGTCAGGTCGGGCACCAGCAGCAGCCACAGCCAGATGCCGGCGATGGCCTTCGCCTTCTTGATCTCCGTCCCGCGCAGCTCCTCCGCCTGCTCGGCGAAGGCATCGTGCATGTGCTTGCCCCGGCCGAACGCCTTGAGCACGCGGATCCCGTGCACCGACTGCTCGACGCTCGTGGCGAGGTCGCCGGACTGGTCCTGGCTGAGGCGCGCGACCGACGAGTACTTCTGCTCGAAGAGGTAGCCGTAGACCCACAGCGGGATGGAGCACACGAGGAAGCCGATCCCGAGGCGCCAGTCGATGGAGACCAGGAAGCCGATGCCCACCAGGATCGTGAGGATGTTGACGATGAACAGCACCAGGCCGAACGCCATCCAGCGGCGGATGAGGTTGAGGTCGCTCACCATGCGCGACAGCAGCTGGCCGCTCTGCCACCGGTCGTGGAACGCGACCGGCAGCCGCTGCAGCTTCCGGTAGAACGAGTTCCGCATGTCCGCCTCCATGAGCGTGCCGGGCTTCAGCACGAACCAGCGGCGGAGGGCGATCATCGCGGCCTCGAGGATCCCGAGGCCGAGGATGAGGAGCACGGCGGGCACCACCGCGGCGGAGTCCCCGTCGCCGAGGGGGCCGTCGACGAGCCCGCGGAGGATCTGCGGGATGACCAGCGACAGCAGCGAGCCGACGAGCGCGACGACCATGCCGGCGATGATGCTGGGCATGGCGGGCCGGGCGAACGGCAGCAGCCGCATGAGCACGGCGATGGTGCCGGGCCGGGGGCCGTGCCGCTCGGACGACGCCTGAGCAGGCGATTCGGGCGGAGAGGTGGACACGTGTCATTCCTTCTGTAGACGGCCGATGCGCGGCCGGACGTGCTCTGCGGCCGCGCACGTCGAGACGCGCGCGGCGGAGGATCGGGGGTGGGAGGGCTGGCGGGCGGACGCCGGAGGAGCGGACTCGGCGACGCCGGGTCGTGGGCGGGCGGGCAGGCGACGCGGGACGGGCGCCCGCTGCGGCGGCGACGGGTCGGCGCCGTGGATGCGGATCCGACGCGCACGTGACATGGGAGCGGTGCCGGCGCCGCTGGCCGACCCCGAACGGGAGGACGGCGCCCGACGCCGGGAGCCGCGGGAGATCCGCCGCTAGCGCCGCGGGACGCGGAACGCCGGGGACACGGCAGCGGCCGCGGCGCCGATCCCGCTCGAGGTCGTGCGTGCGTCTGTCGTCGATGTCGTGGTCATGACACCCTCCCTGGCTGCGTATGCGATTCACGTGTGGGCCGCACCGAGGGACCACGCGAGTGGCCGCTCCAGGCAGCCTTCCAGGATAGGGAGCACGAGGGCGGACGCACAAGAGCCCGGCCCGCATCCGAGGATGCGGGCCGGGCTCTCACGGTCGCGCCGGGGCGCGGGAGCGTCGGCGCGTCAGCCGATCCGCACCGAGAGGCACGTGACGCAGCCCTCGAGCTTCTCGAACTCGCTGATGTCGACGGCGACGATCTCGTAGCCCAGCCCGCGCAGCAGATCGGCGGTCCGGGGTGCCGCGGCCGAGATCAGCAGGGTGTCCTCGTCGAGCGCCACGACGGCCGCACCCTCGGCCTCGGGCACCGGGAGGAACGACGGGAAGAGCCGTGGATCGTCGACCAGGGGCTCGTACCCGATCACGGTGCCGTCGGGCAGGGCGGTCACCTGCGACTTCAGGTGCAGGGTCCGGCTCACCGGCACGCCCACGACCGAGTAGCCGAGGGGCCGCGCGATCTCGCGCAGCCGACGGATGCCCGCCGCGTTGGTCCGACCGCTGGCGCCCACGTAGACCGTGCGGCCCACCTGGAGCACGTCCCCGCCGTCGACGGTCGCGGGGAGGTCGATGGACGTCACGGTGAGGTCGGTGTCCTCGAGCGCGCGCTCGGCACCCGTCCGCTCGCCTCGGCGCGAGTCCGCGCCGGACGTCAGGAGGACGGCGGTGGAGCCGAGGACGATGAGGGCATCCTCCACGAACACGGAGTCGGGGTGATCGTCGGCCGGCGGCACCTCTCGCGTCGTCCACCCGTTCTCCTCGAGCGCGAGCACGTACCGCTCCCACTGCTGGTCCGCGAGCTCGGAGTCGACAGGGCGGCGGTCCAGGTGCGTGAGCTCGCCGTCCGCGAGGCGGGCCGAGGGGATCCGCACCAGGGCGATGCGCTCCCGCTCGACGTGGTCGCTTCCCGCGCCCGCGAGGCGGGACCACAGACGACGTCCGAGGAGGACCGAGGCGAGCGACACCCCGAGGACGAACATGAGGTTCAGCCCCAGGATCGTCTCCAGCAGCGGACCGACGATGTCGCCCGTGAGCGTCGCCCCCTGCCCCAGCGCACCGATGAGGCTGCCGACGAGCGCGCCCACGATGGCCGCGGCGACCGAGCCGACGATCGAGGACCACAGGCGCCGGTGAATGCCGACGCCGGCGAGAGCCGCAAGGAGGACGAAGGCGACCAGCGTGTGCACCGTCCAGTAGTCGAGCAGCGTGACCAGCACCGCGGCACCGGGCTGGTTCGCGCTGAAGAGGGTAAGGACGCTGAAGAGCAGACCGAGGATCGCCGCCACGCCAGCGGACACGAGCGCCGCGGACAGGGCACGACCGATCGGGACGCCGGCGCTGCGCTGCCGCGAAGTGCGGGCATCGCCCCTCGGAGCGGATGCGGAGGTCGCGGGCGAATCCGCCGGATCACCCGCCGACGGGTTCGAGGGCTGGGGGGAAGCGGAGGCGTTCTCGCGGGGGTCGGTCACGAACGACGACGATAACGCCCCGCCTTATGACGGCCATGTGAACGCGCTGACAGGCACGCGCACATTGTGCGTGTCGGCCACGCAGACGGTGCGCTCATTTCGAGGACCATCTCGGCAGACGGCACACATCCGTCATTGGACGACCGACGGGAGAGATGGCGATCACGCATCCGCGCTCTGCGCTTCGATGCAGCGGGCGTTAACGCGAGAAGGCCCGTCGCACGATGTGCGACGGGCCTTCCCGTTACTACCAAATCAAGTCCGGCGGTGTCCTACTCTCCCACAGGGTCCCCCCTGCAGTACCATCGGCG
>NZ_MDJZ01000006.1 GCF_002151125.1 Clavibacter michiganensis | reverse complement strand
CAGCCACCACGCGGCGCCCGGCGTGGAGCCGTACGTGGAGCTGGTGTTCGAGACGGCCGCGGGGTCCAGTGGGCCGTGAAGTCGTCCTCGGGCGCGTACGCCTCCTGCGTGTGGACGGTGGGCCGGGGCGGCGCCAGCCCGGCGATCTCCTCGGCCGCCTCCCGCACGGCCTCCTCGCGCGCGATGAGGGTCCGCCGCCGCGCCAGCGCCCGGCTCACCCGCTCCGCGTCCGCGAGCGCGGTCGCCGCGTCCCGGCGCGCCCGCTCGTCCTCGGCGCGCGCCTCCTCCGCCGCGTCCGCCAGCTCGGCCAGCATCCGCACGGTGTCGGGGGCGTCGGCGATCTCGAGCCCATCCACCCGCGTCGCCTCCCGCAGGCCCGTGAGCGCCTCGGCGACCTTCGCGTCGGCGGCGTCGGTGCGCGCCTTCGCGGCCGTCCGCATCTCGGCGAGCTGCTTCGCCGTGACGTCGTAGACGGCCGTGCCGAACAGCGACTGCAGCACGAGCCGCCGCTGCTCGCCCGTCGACCGCAGGAACTCCGCGAACTCGCCCTGCGGCAGCACGACCGTCTGCACGAACTGGGCGCGCGTGAGGCCGACGATGCGCGCGATCTCCGTGCCCACCTCCTGCGTGCTGGTGCCGACGACCTCGCCGGCCTCGGCATCCGGCGACGAGAGCCGCACGAGCGTCGCGGTCGCGTTCTGGTTCGTGGTGCCCGTGCCGCGGGCCTTCGGGCGCTGGTGCTGCGGGCTCCGGCGCACGCGGTGGATCCCCGCGGCCGTCTCGAACACCAGCTCCACGTACGGCTCCACGCCGGGCGCCGCGTGGTGGCTGTGCAGGCGGTCGCGGCTCGATCCGTCGCTCGCCAGCGACCCGTAGAGCGAGAACACCACGGCGTCGATGAGCGTCGACTTGCCGGATCCGGTGGGCCCCTCGAGCAGGAACAGCCCTGACCGCCCGAGCTCCGCGAGGTCGATGACGTGCGCGCCGGCGAACGGACCTATGGCCTGGAGCGTGAGGCGGTGCAGGTCCATCAGGCGCTCCGGTCCGCGGCGAGGGCCTGCTCGTACGCCTGGCGGAGCACGAGCGCCTCGGCCTCGGTCGGCGCGGCGCCGGTCGCGTACTCGACGAAGTCGGCGGCGACCTCGAGCGGATCCGTCGTCGCGTCGACCACGCGCGACCGCACGCCCTCGACGCGTCCCGCGGGCTCGTGCAGGACGACGAGCGCGTGCGGCAGGGCCTCCCGCACACGGGCGACGAGGTGCGGCGGGTGCACGGGATCCGTCACGTGCACGCGCAGCCAGGCATCGGCGAGGTCCGCGTGCCGCCCGTCCGTGATCGCCGCGAGCGTCCCGGTCACCTCCGCGAGCCGCCGCGGCACGGGCGCATCGACGAGCTCGACCGTCGTGGATCCGTCGGCCGCCAGCTCCACGAGCGCGCTCGACTTCCGCTGCATCCGCTCCCCGAACGAGAACGCGAGCGGCGAGCCGCTGTATCGGATGCGGGGGCGCTCCGCCCCCACCTCCTGCGCCCCGTGCAGGTGCCCGAGCGCGACGTAGTCCGCGCCGGCGAACACCGACGCCGGCACCTGGTCGAACCCGCCCACGCGGATGTCCCGCTCGCTCTCGCTGGGCGCAGCTCCCGTGACGAACGCGTGCGCCATCACGACGACGCGCGCGCCGTCGCGTGCCGCGGCGTCGGCCCGCACCCGGTCCATCGCGGCGCCGAGCACCGCCTCGTGCGAGCGTGGCAGGGGAGGGGAGCCGGGTGCGGCGAGCGTCGCGCGCACGGCGTCGGGATCCAGGTACGGCACCCCGTAGAACGCGACCGGCCCGTCGGCGTCGTCGATCACGACGGGCGCGTCCAGCGTCTCCGCCGACGCGAGGATCCGCAGCCCGTCCCGCATCAGCGCCGACGCGAACCCGAGGCGCGCGGCCGAGTCGTGGTTGCCGGGCGTGACGATGACGGTGGCGAGCGCGCTCAGCCGCGCGAGCGCGTCCCCGAGCAGCCGCACGCTGGGCACCCCGGGCACCGCCCGGTCGTAGACGTCGCCCGCGACGAGCACCACGTCGACGTCTCGCTCCCGCACGACCTCGACGAGGTGGTCGAGGAACGCCGCGTGATGCGCATGCAGGTCCTCGCCGTGGAGGGTGCGCCCGAGGTGCCAGTCGCTCGTGTGGAGGATGCGCACGCGGGTCCTTCCTCGGGGCTGCGGCGGTGCTCGTCACGCTACCGGAGGGCGCCGACACGGCTGGGCGGCCGGGATCGCTCCGGCCCGGAGTGCCCGCGACACCGCCTTGGTAGGATCGAGTGTGACTGGAGAGAACCTGCTCGGCGTGCCCGAGACGCGCCTGGCCGACGAGCCCGAGGTCGCCGCCCGCATCCAGGATGCCGACGGCCACCACGACACCCTCGGCGCCATCGCCGCCGACCACCCGCAGTCGTCGCTCGTCTGGGCGCTGCTGTCGGACTCCGCGTACGTGCAGGGCGACCGCATCGCCTCGTACGCGTTCGCGCGCGTCGGCTACCACCGCGGCCTCGACTCGCTGCGGAAGTCGGGCTGGAAGGGCCAGGGCCCCGTGCCGTGGAGCCACGAGCCCAACCGCGGCGTCCTCCGCTCCCTCTACGCGCTGCGCCGCGCGGCCGCCGCGATCGGCGAGGAGGACGAGGTCTCGCGCCTCAGCGCCTTCCTGCGCGACGCGGATCCCACGGCCGCCGGCCACATTGAGGCCGCCACCGCAGGGGCGCTCCCGCCCACGGAGGCCATCGTCATCCGCGGCCAGGACTGACCCGCAGCAGCACCGCTCCGCCCGCACCACCGCACGCCACCCGATCCAGACCCGACCGACCCGCCCCGACGAGGAGTGAGCCATGCCCGCAGTAGTGATCATCGGAGCCCAGTGGGGTGACGAGGGCAAGGGACGCGCGACCGACCTCCTCGGCAGCCGCGTCGACTACGTCGTGAAGTTCAACGGCGGCAACAACGCCGGCCACACGGTCGTCGTCGGCGACGAGAAGTACGCGCTGCACCTGCTGCCTTCGGGCATCCTCACGCCCGGCGTCGTGCCCGTCATCGGCAACGGCGTCGTGGTCGACATCGAGGTGCTGTTCCACGAGCTCGACGCGCTCGCCGCCCGCGGCGTCGACGTCTCCAAGCTCCGCGTCAGCGCCAACGCGCACGTCATCACGCACTACCACCGCACCATCGACAAGGTGACGGAGCGCTTCCTCGGCAAGCGCCAGATCGGCACCACCGGCCGCGGCATCGGGCCCACGTACGCCGACAAGATCAACCGCGTCGGCATCCGGATCCAGGACCTCTTCGACGAGAACATCCTCCGCCAGAAGGTGGAGGCGGCCCTCGACGCCAAGAACCACATGCTCGTCAAGATCTACAACCGCCGCGCCATCTCGGCCGAGGAGATCGTCGAGAGCCTGCTCTCCTACGTCGAGCGCCTGCGCCCCATGGTGTGCGACGCGTCGCTCGAGCTGAACGCCGCGCTCGACGACGGCAAGACCGTGCTGTTCGAGGCCGGCCAGGCCACCATGCTCGACATCGACCACGGCACGTACCCGTTCGTCACGTCGTCGAGCGCCACGTCCGGCGGCGCGGCCACGGGCTCCGGCGTCGCGCCGAACCGGCTCGAGCGGATCATCGCGGTCGTCAAGGCGTACACCACCCGCGTCGGCGCAGGTCCCTTCCCCACGGAGCTGCACGACGAGTCGGGCGAGTACCTGCGCGCCAAGGGCTTCGAGTTCGGCACCACCACGGGCCGCCCGCGCCGCTGCGGCTGGTACGACGCGCCCATCGCGCGCTACACGGCCCGCATCAACGGCGTCACCGACTTCGTGCTCACCAAGCTCGACGTGCTCTCTGGCCTCGCGACCATCCCGGTCTGCGTCGCCTACGACGTCGACGGCGTGCGCCACGACGAGGTGCCCGTCTCGCAGTCCGACTTCCACCACGCGACCCCCATCTACGAGGAGTTCCCGGGCTGGCAGGAGGACATCACCGGCTGCCGCGAGTTCGCGGACCTGCCGAAGAACGCGCAGGACTACGTCATGGCCATCGAGCGCATGAGCGGCGCCCGCATCTCCGCCGTCGGCGTGGGCCCGGAGCGCGAGCAGGTCGTCGTGCTGCACGACCTCCTCGAGGCCTGACCCTGATCCACGACGGCTGGCAGGACGACGCCCGCCTCGGCACGGACGCGTCGGACCTCGCGCGCTTCCTCAGCCGCGCGGACGCCCGCACGATGAACCGCGAGCGTCTGCAGGCGGACCTGGACATGGGCCAGGAGCAGTACGTGGCGGCGTGGCGCGAGCTGCACCGCTTCGGCTACGTGTCGTCGGCGGAGCTCAGGCGGCTGGTCGTCGAGCGGTGATCCGCTAGCGGGTCACGCGCCGTCCGCGCGCAGCGAGCGCACCATGCCGCGCAGGATCCGCGTGGCCGCCTCGCGCTCGGTGTCGCTGAGGTCGGCGAGCATGCGCAGCTCCACCGCGCGCACGGCCGCGCTCGCCTTCGCCAGCTGCCGGCGCCCCGCCGCGGTGAGCCGCGTCGGCTGCACGCGGCCGACCGCCTCCTCCGCGGGGCGCGTCACGATGCCGTCGCGCTCGAGGGTCTGCAGGAGCACGTTCATCGACTGGCGCGTGACGAAGGCGCCGCGGGCGAGGTCGGAGTTCGAGGATCCGGGGCGCTGGGCGAGGAGCTCCAGGCACGAGTAGTGCGTGATGGTCATGCCGAGGGGCCGGAGCGCCTCCTCCATGGCGGTGCGCAGGGCGCTCGCGGCCTCCTTCAGCAGGTAGCCGAGCGAGGTGGGGAGGTCGATGCTGTCGTCGCCTTGACTCATGTCAGAATTCTGACATACGCTTGTTTGTGTCAGGCACCTGACATTGAACTGAGGAGACACCATGCCCGTCACCGGCCCCGACTTCATCTCGCTCCAGGTCACCGACCTCGACGCCTCGCGCGCGTTCTACGAGCGGTTCCTCGGCCTCGTCCGCTCGCCCACCGGCCCCCCGCACGCCGTCGTCTTCACGACGTCGCCCATCGCGTTCGCGCTCCGCGACGTCGTCCCCGGGACCGACATCGCCGGCACGCCGCAGCCCGGGATCGGCGCGGCCGTGTGGCTGCACGCGACGGACGTGCAGGGGATCCACGATGCGCTCGTCGCGGACGGCCGCACCATCGTCTCCGCTCCGATCGACGGCCCGTTCGGCCGCACCTTCACGTTCGCGGACCCGGACGGCTACCACGTGACGCTGCACGACGAGGCGTGACGGCCCGCAGCATCCGGCATCCGACGGGTCCCGCCGTGACGTGGTCGCGGCGGCCGACCCGGACCAGGCTGGAGGGGCGGCGGGACCCGACCCCGCCCCAGGCCGCGCAGCCTCGCGCACCGGGAAGGACCCCATGCTCTCCATCGTCTACTCCAGCACCGCCGAGCGGTCCTTCGACGACGTCGACCTCGCGCAGCTCCTGGCGCAGAGCCGCGCGACGAACGAGGCCCACGGGCTCACCGGCCTGCTCGTCCACCGCGAGGGGCGCTTCCTCCAGCTCATCGAGGGGGAGGAGGGCGACGTCCGGGAGCGCATGGCCGCGATCCTCGCCGACGACCGCCACGGGCGCATCGCCACGCTCATGGAGGAGCGGATCGCCGAACGCCAGTTCCCCGACTGGACCATGGGCTTCGCGCGCTACGACGCCCGCGTCGCCGAGCGGATCCCCGGCTACCGCGACTCCTTCGAGGATCTGGAGGGCGACCGTCCGGACGACCGCATCCGGCCCGCGCTCCGCGAGCTGATCCGGTGGTTCCAGGAGGACACCGGCCGGCTGTCCTGAGGGACGCCTGTCGGGTCACGGCTCAGGCCGCGGGCACCGCGCTCCGCCAGAACCCGGCGAGCAGATCCGCGCTCGCCTCCGGCTGGTCGACCTGGGCGGAGTGGCCGGCGTCGGCGATCACCTCGTAGCGGGCGCCCGCGCGCTCGGCCATGTCCCGCTGCCAGTCCTGCGGCCAGGCGTCGTCGGCGTCGCCGTGGGAGACGAGCGTCGGGATCCCCGTGGCGACGAGCTCATCGACGCGGTCGGTCTGCTCCTGCATGATCTCCAGCGCGCCGAGCAGCTGCGCCGACGCCGTGCCGAGGAGGCGCGTGCGGAACCACGCGACCTCGGGGTCGTCGCCGTCGAGCTGCGCGGGGAGGAACCACAGCGGCCAGAGCCCGGCGCTGCCCGAGGCGCGGAGGGCGGCGATCTGCTCGGTGCGCTCGCCGCGGCTGCGGGGTCCCGAGTTCCAGTGCGTGTAGCTGGCGAAGCGGCCGGGGTCGCGGATCACGGCCTGCATGCCGACGACGCCGCCGAAGCTGTGGCCGAGGAGGTGCACGGGGCCGAGCGGTGCGGAGGGGGCCGCGTCGGTCGCGACGTGACGGCCGCCGGATCCGCGGACGCCCGCCAGCGCGTCGACCACGTGGTGCACGTCCTGGCCGAGGGTCTCGAGCTCGTAGCCGGTCGCGTCGACGGGCGGCTCGGCCTGGCCGGGGCCGGTGGATCCCCACTGTCCGCGCTGCGAGAACGCCACCACCGTGAAGCCGCGGTCGGCGAGCGGGCCGAGCACCGGGAAGAAGTCCTCCTTCGAGCCCGTGAACCCGGGCACGAGCAGCGCGACGGGCGCGGTCGCCGGATCCCCGGTGCGGGCGGGCACGCGCACGGCCGACAGCCGCGCCGCCGGGACCTCGATCGTGAGGTCCTCCGCGTCCTGGGGCCGGTGTTCGGACAGGGTGCGCGGGGCGTGGGCGTCGGTGCTCATGTGGTCAGCGTAGGCCGGGGGTGGCGGCGCGACCCCGCGGCAGGCGTGGGGGAGGGCGAGGAGGACGCGGCCTGTCCGATCAGACGGGAGTACGTCGCGATCGCCTCCGCCTCGGTGGCAGCGCCATCGAGCACCGCGGACGCCAGAGCCTCGCCGGCGCCGACGAGCGCGACGCAGAGGTGCTGCAGCGCGGGATCCGGCATGCGGACATGGGGACGGAGGACGGCCACGAACATCTCGACGCCCGTGTCCACGAGCTCCCGGTAGACGCGGGCCCGCTCCTCATTTCCGCTCATCGCCGCCCCGATGGCGGTGAACTCGCCGCTCGCGTCCGTCGCGCACCGGATGTACGTCGAGGCGAGGGCGTCGATCGTGGCCGCGGAGCCGGCGTCGCCGTGGGTCATCCCCTCCTGGAACGCCCGCTTCCGCTCCGCGTCGATCCAGCGGTACAGGGCGGTCAGCAGCGCCGACCGCGTCGCGAAGTGGTCGTAGACGACGGGCTTCGACACCCCCGCCTGCTGCGCGAGTGCCCCGAGCGTCAAGGCGTCCACCCCCTTCTCGCGCACGAGGGCCAGCCCCTTCTCCAGCAGGTCCTGGTGGCGGACGTGCCGGGGGAGGCGGCGCCTCGGCGCCTCGGCGGGCGGCGGATCTGCATGAGCGGCCATTGAGCTACCTTCAGTAGGTTACGTTACTACCATGAGTAGCTTAGCGGGGCGGTCCGGGTCCTCCTCCGGTCGGCATGCACCCGGATGCTCTGACCCCGAGGGGCGCGAACGCTCGTCCCGGACACGTGACCACGACCGGGCGCGCATCCTGCGTCCCGACGAAGAAGGGACCACCATGACCGCACAGCCCGCCCGCCGGATCCCGGGAGCCAGCGCCGACGACCTCCCGCACCCGTCGCCGACGGAGCCTGCGCGTCCGCGCGTGTTCCTTTTCGGGATCACCGGCGGGGTCGGTCGGATCCTCGCGCGCGGGCTCCGACAGCGCGGGGCGTCCGTCTCCGGCCTCGTCCGCACGCCGCAGCAGGCCGCCGACCTCCGGGAGGCCGGCATGTCGATCGTCGTCGGCGACCTCGGGACGACCCCGCCGAGCGAGCTCGCCACGATGATCGCGGAGCACGACGTCGTGGTCTTCGCCGCGGGGTCGAACGCCGGCCCGCGGCGCGTGACGGACGACATCGACCTCACCGCCCTCGACCGGGTGTCGGAGGCGGTGGAGCGCACCCCGGGGACGAGGCTCGTCCTCCTCTCCGTCCTGCCCGAGGCATGGCGCGAGCGGTCGCTCAGCGACGACGAGGAGCACTACTTCGCGGTCAAGAAGCGCGCGGAGGTGCGCCTGACCCGTCGAGACGTCGACTGGCTGATCCTCCGTCCCTCCCTGCTGACGGACGAGCCGGGAACCGGGCTGGTCTCGCTGGGGCCCGCCGAGGAGCACGGCGAGATCCCCCGCGCGGACGTGGCCGCCGTCCTCGAGGCCCTGGTGCTCGGATCGCCGACCAGCCGGCGGATCCTGGAGCTGGACGGCGGGCGGACGACGATCGCCGACGCCGTCCGTCGGTGCGCCTAGGGAGGTGAGGAGCACCCCCGCCGGCGCGACGCCCGCCGCGCGAGGTGCTCGACGTGCGGTCGTGGGGTCGCCGGCGAGCGGGTCAGGGAGCCGGACGGATCGAGAACAGCTCCTGCGGCGTCGCGCCCGTGGCGTCGCAGATGAGGGTGAGGGTCGTGAAGCGGATCGCCTTGGCGCGGTCGTTCTTCAGGATCGACAGGTTCGCCATCGTGATCCCCGTGCGCGCCGACAGCTCGGTGAGGGTCATGCCGCGGGCGGCGAGCACGGCGTCGAGGTGGCAGGCGATGCGATGAGGGTCAGACGACGCCATCGGCGTCCTCTACGAGGCGGGCGCCCGCGCGGAACGCGGCCGTGAGCGACAGGGCGACGAGTCCGGCGAGGAGGAGGTCGACGGGCCAGGCGGGAAGCTGCGTGGTGATCTCGTCGTAGCGCGAACCCAGGAACGACTGCGTGGGATCGGCTCCCGTTCCCGTGCCGCTGCGGGCGATGAAGCCGAGGTGCGACGTGAGGTAGGCGTAGGTGACCGTGTCCATGCACCCCTGCGCGAGTCCGCCTGCGAGGAGGGTCACCGAGAGCCGGCGCCAATTGACGATCACGAACCCGTGGAACGGCTGGCCTTGCGCCACGCCGCGGATGGCTCGCAGCAGCCACGCCACGGCCAGGACCACGGTCACGGCGTGGATGAGAGGCGGCGCTGTGGCGAGGATGCGCAGCAGGAGGTCCGCGTCGGCGAGGGATCCCGTCCCGCTCACGGCCGGCTCGGCTCGCGTGATCTGGGGCAGGAGGGTCAGCGGATGCTCGGAAGGTGCGCTCCCGGAGAGCGCGATGGTCCTCCCCGTCAGCGTGCCGATGGCTCTGCCGGAATCCGCGATCACCGTCCACGTCATGACGAGCAGCAGCACGAAGCGCGTGATCCGCAGCACCCGCGGCCGCTCCCGCACCGGTCGGCTCTCGATGATCCCCGTGCTCGCCATGACGTCCCCTTATCGATGCTCGATGTTATCGACAAGCAACACCATGCGCGGAGACCGCGCAACCCTCAGCCGGCCGCATCCACCCCCGGCAGCGTCAGCCGGAAGCGCGCGCCCGCACCTGGGACGGTCGACAGGCACACGAGGTCGCCGCCCTGGGCGCGGGCGAGCGCGCGGGCGATGGGGAGGCCGAGGCCCGCGCCGCCGGCATGGCGGTCGCGGCCGTCGTCGAGGCGCACCAGGCGGTCGAAGATGCGCTCGCGGTCGGCGTCGGGCACGCCGGGGCCGTCGTCGACGACCGTGATCCGCACGGATCCGTCGTCGGCGCCCTGCGCCTCCACGCGCACCTCGGACGCCGCGTAGCGGGCCGCGTTCTGCAGGAGGTTGTCGAGGACCTGGGCGAGCCGGTCGGGATCCGCGTGCACGGCCGGGGGAGCGCCGCGCACGTCCGCGACCACGCGCGTGCCGGGCGTGCGCGCCGCCTGCCGGGCCACCGCCTGCTCGACCGCGTGCGGCACGCCCACCGGCCGTCCCTCGACCGAGAGGCCCTCGTCGAGGCGCGCCATCGTGAGCATGTCGTCGACCAGGCGGCCCGCGCGGATCGCCTCGCGCACCACGTGCACCGACAGCCGCTCGCGCTCGGCGGCGTCCGGATCGGTGCGGACGAGGGCGTCGGCGGAGGCGCGGATCCCGGCGACGGGCGTCCGCAGCTCGTGCGCCGCGTCCGCCACGAAGGCGCGCATGCGGGCCTCGGCGGCGAGGGCCTGGCGCTCCGCGTGCTCGATGTCGTCGAGCATCTCGTCGAACGCGGTCGCGGTGCGGCCGAGCTCGGTGCCGGGTCGGGTGGGGCGGAGGCGGCGGCCGCGGTCGCCCCGGCCGATGGAGCGGGCGACGCCGGTCATGTCCTCGAGCGGCTGGAGCGTGCGGCGCACGACGAGCACGAGCGCGACCGCCGCGAGGGCGAGGAACGCGAGGGAGGCGCCCGTGAGGATCCCGCGGAGGGTGGCGAGCGTGTCGTCCACGGATCCGGTGCCCGCCGAGAGCTCGAGGACCGTGCCGTCGCTGAGGTCGGAGCGGAGGGTGATGCCGTCGGCGGTGGAGCTCACGGAGCTCGCGGTGACGGTCACCGCGTCGGCGCGCGGCGTCGCCGGGGTGCTGACGGATCCGGGCGCGGCGCCCAGCGGATCCGGCCCGGGCAGCGTGGCACCGAGCGGATCCGGGCCGGGGCGCGCCGACACCTCGCCGCCGTCGGGGCTCGTGATCTGCACGGCCACGCCCTGCGCGCCGAGCCGCTCGGCGAGCGCGTCGTCGTCGAGCACGCCCACGAGCGCGGCGGCGGCCGAGGCGCGGTCGACCAGCCGGTCCTGGATCTGCTGCCGCAGCTGCGCGCCGAGGATCGCCTGCACCGTGAGCGACAGCGCCACGAGCAGCACGGCGAGGAGCGCGAGCACCGCGAGCACCGTGCGGGTGCGGAGGGATCCGGTGCGCAGGGGCGCGTCCGGCGCGGCGGCGCGGGCCCGCGGGTGGACCTGCGCGCGGATCCCGCCGCTCACGCCTCCACCCGGTAGCCGAGCCCGCGGACGGTGTGCAGGAGCCGCGGCCCCCGGGCCTCCATCTTCTTGCGCAGCGCGCTGATGTGGACCTCGACGAGGTTCGGGTCGGCCTGGTCGTAGCCCCACACCTGCGTGAGCAGCTGCGTCTTCGAGAGCGTGCGGCCGCGGTGCGCGGCGAGGTAGGCGAGGAGCTGGAACTCGATCGAGGTGAGGTCGAGCGGCTCGCCGCCGCGTCGGGCGAGGCCCGAGTCGGGATCCACGAGCAGGTCGCCGATCTCGACCACGGACGCGAGCCGCCCGCGCCGTCGGAGCACGGCGCCGACGCGGGCCACGAGCTCGGCGAGCGCGAACGGCTTGACGATGTAGTCGTCGACGCCCTGGCCGAAGCCGCGCAGGCGGTCCTCGACGGCGTCGCGGGCGGTGAGCATGATGACGCTCGCGTCGCTCCAGCGGCGGATCCCCTCGGCCAGCTGGATGCCGCTCGGTCCGGGGAGCATCCAGTCGAGCACCACGAGGTCGGGCAGGAAGCCCTTCACCTCCTCCTCGAGCTCGACGCCGGACGCGAGCCCGCGGACGACGAACCGCTCGGCGGTGAGGGTGGAGACGACGGCGGCGCGGATGGCCTCGTCGTCCTCGACCACGAGGACGCGCGCGGGAGGGAGCATGTGCCGACTGTAGGAGGCGCGGATGGACGCTCCCGGCCGGGTGTCCGCGTGGGGCGCGGAACTTAAGGAGGACTTCAGATCCGCTGCCGAGCCTGGATCCACGACCGCCGGCGCACCCCGCGCCGCGGCGCACACGGAAGGACCACCATGGACGACACCATCACCGTCTTCGAGGAGCGGCCCGGGAACCGGACGCCCGGCGCGCCGAGGTCGGCCCCGCGGAAGCGCCGCGCGGGCATCGCCGTCGGCATCGCGGGCGCCTCGCTCGGTCTCGTCGCGCTGCTCTCGACGCCGGCCCTCGCCGACGGGAACGGCGGCGACACCAGCGGCCGGGCCGGATCCGGGAGCGGCACCTCCGCGACCTGCCCCGCCCCGCCCGCGCTGCCCGACGGCACGACGCCGCCGGCGCCCGCGACGCTGCCCGACGGATCCACGCCCCCTGCCCCGCCGACGGACGCGGACGGGACGCCGGCGACGCCCCCGACCCCGCCCACCCCGCCGACGGACGCGGACGGATCCGCGGCCACGGTGCCCGCGCCGCCGACGAACGCGGACGGCACGCCCGCGACGCCCCCGACTCCGCCGACGAACGCGGACGGGTCCACGCCGACGCCCCCGACTCCGCCGACGAACGCGGACGGGTCCACTGCCACGGTGCCGGCGCCTCCGACGAACGCGGACGGCACGCCCGCCACCCCGCCCGCGCCGCCCGCGGACGGCTGCGCACCGCCCGCCCCGCCCGTCGGCGCGGACGGCACGGCACCGACCCCGCCCGCCGGTCCCGCGGCCCCCGCCACGCCGCCCGGATCCTCCGAGGGCCAGACGTCCGGCGGCGCACCCGCCACGACGCCCGCGCCCGAGGCGACGTCCGGCAGCTAGACCGGATCCACCGCGCGGCCGGGACCCGCGACCACCGCGGGACCCGGCCTCGCGTCTGCCAGGCTGGCCGCGTGACCGCCTCCGTCCCCGCGCCCGTACCCCTCGTCGGCACCCACGTCCGGCTCGACCCGCTCACCCCCGAGCACCTCCCCGCCCTCCGCGCCGCGATCGCGCATCCGGCTGTCTTCGCGGGCGGCTTCGGCGGCGGACCGGCCGGCCTCCGCGCGGATCCGGCCGGGTTCGACGCCTGGGCGCGCGGGTACTTCCGCTGGGACGACCTCCCGACCGCCGTGATCCTCGTCGGCGGTCCCCACGACGGCGAGCTCGTCGGCACCACGAGCCTCACCGACCTCGACACGCGCCGCGAGCGCGCGCACCTCGGATGGACCGCGTACGACCCGCGCGTCTGGGGCACCGTCGTCAACGCCGAGGCCAAGCGCCTCCTCCTGGGCCTCGCGTTCGACGCGGGCTTCGGCCGCGTCAAGCTGCAGGCCGACGCCGGCAACGCGCGCTCGCGCGCCGCGATCCTCAAGCTCGGCGCGACGTTCGAGGGCGTCTGCCGCCGCGATCAGATGCGGGCCGACGGCAGCTGGCGCGACGCCGCGATCCACTCGATCCTCGCCGACGAGTGGCCCGCCGTCCGCGCCGGCCTCGACGCGCGCATCGCCGCCCACGAGGGCCGGCCCGTCCTGTTCCGCACGCCGCCCGCGAGCTGAGGCGGCCGCGACGGCGCGAGCTGACCCGGTACGCCGCCACCGGCAGCGGAGCGGCTACGCGGCGTCCGCCTCCGGCTCCGCCTGCGCGTCCTCATCCACCGCGAACGCGGCCGGGGCGGCGGAGACGTCGTCCGTGTCCTCGCCGGGACGGACGCTCGTGACGCGCAGCGAGTGCACGTGCAGCCGGGCGCCCTCCGGCCCTTCGGCCACGCGGATCACGCCGGGTCCGCGGCGCATCTGGACGTCGAGGACCAGCGTCCGGCGGGTCGCGCCCTCGATGAGCGGCGGATAGCGCACGGTGCGGGTCTGCGCGCGGTCGAGGGCGAAGCCGAGGGCCAGCGGGGCGGGCGCGCGGTGGTCGTAGGTGACGGCGACGGAGTGGGGGCCGTCGTGCTCGGCGACCACGGTGAAGTCGAGGAAGCTGCGGCTGCCGGGATCGGCGTCCGCGGGCGGAGGAGGTGCGCTGGCGTGGACGCGGCGGGCGTCGACGGCGGGGTAGCAGCGGACGTGGGGGATGGAGTGCCTCCGGGAGGTGCACATCGGTGTGACGGGACGCGGCGTCGGGACCGGCCGGGAAGCCGTGCCCGGTCCTGCGGAGCGGCGCGTCGGGCCTGGGGAGGCGGCGGCGCGTGCATCGTTGACCAGCTCGCGCACGTGACGTTCGGACGTCGGCGGCGCGTCGTGCGGCCCCGGCGATGCGGGGCGACGCGCTCACCATACGGCGTCCGGGTCCGCGGCGTGCGGGAAGCGCCCCCGTCCCCGCGCACCGCCTCGTGGGCTGCCCCGCGCGGCCGCGTCCGTCGTGCGGCGGTCGCGTCCCCCGTGCGGCGGACGCGACCGCGACGGCCTCCTCCCTACCGTGGAGGGGACGACGCGACGACGGGAGACGCACGATGCAGAGCAGGTGGGCGGCCATGGTGTTCGGCGACCGGGAGGATCCGCGCGCGCGGCTGCACGCGGTCTTCGGCGGGCCCGCCGCCACGAGCGGGCAGCCGCCCGTCGCCGCGCTGGAGTGGGCCGAGCGGACGCTCGTGGAGGCCGACCCGGCGCACGCGGCGGACGTCGTCGCGGCGACCCGGCTGCTGCGCCGGGCCAAGCGGCGGCTCACGCTGGGCCCGGCCGTGTTCCTCGCGAAGCACGCCCTCGCGCGCCGCCGCCCCGCGTGACGGCCCGCGGATCCCTCCACCACGTGGAGCTGCAGGTGCGCGACCTCGACCGGGCGCTCGCCTCGTGGGGCTGGATCCTCGGCGAGCTCGGCTACGCGGAGGACGCCCGCTGGGCCGACGGCCGGAGCCTGCGCCTCGGCGACGCGTACCTCGTGATCGCCCGGGCCCCGCGCGACACCCCGCACGACCGGCGCGGCGCCGGGCTCAGCCACCTCGCGTTCCACGCGGGATCCGCGGCCGACGTCGACCGACTCTGGGCCGAGGCGCCCGACCACGGCTGGACCCGCCTCTACGCGGACCGGCACCCGTTCGCCGGCGGGCCCGACCACCGCGCCGCGTTCCTCGAGGACGGCGAGCGGTTCAAGGTCGAGCTCGTCGCCGACGCCTGACGCCCGCGGACCCGCGACTCCCGCCGACGCCTGACCCACCCGCGGCGCCCCGGCCTGCGACTCGAGTCGCAACCCGGGTGCCGACTCCCGCGCCCTGTGCGGGAGCCGCCCAGCCGGGAGCGTTGCAGTCATGGACACGACACCCCGCTCCACCCCCGCATCCCCGACCCGCGGACGCCGCCGCCCCCGACGCCTCGCCGCGACCGTCGGCGCGCTCGCCCTCGCCCTCGCCATCCCGCTCGCCGCCGGCGCCGCCACCACGGCGACCCCCGCGGATCCGCCCCCGCCCGCCCCGCCGCAGCACCAGCCCGGCGGCCACGACCTCACCCAGGCCGACGTCGACACCTGGCTCGACGGCGTCCTCGGCTCCGCGCTGCAGACGACCGGGATCCCCGGCGCCGCCGTCTCCGTCGTCGCCGACGGCCAGGTGCTCACGTCCCGCGGCTACGGCCTCGCCGACACCGGCACCGAGGGCACGCCCGCCCGGCCGGTGGATCCCGACGAGACGCTCTTCCGCGTCGGCTCCGTGAGCAAGGTGGTCTCCGCCACCGCCGTCATGCAGCTCGTGGAGGAGGGCCGCCTCGACCTCGACGCCGACGTGCAGCAGTACCTCGACTTCGACCTCGACACCCCGAAGGGCGCCGTCACGCTGCGGCACCTGCTCACCCACACGTCCGGGTTCGAGGAGGTCATCACGGGCCTCATCGGTCAGCCCGGCTCGGAGCGCGACCTCGGCGACGTGATGCGCACGGATCCGCCCGAGCAGGTCTTCGTCCCCGGCACCACCCCCGCCTACTCCAACTACGGCGCGAGCCTCGCGGGCTACGTCGCCGAGCGCGTGGCAGGCGAGCCCTTCGTCGACCTCCTGCAGCAGGAGGTGCTCGGCCGCGCCGGGATGACCTCGTCGTCGTTCGCGCAGCCGCTGCCCGACGACCTCGCCGCGCGCCTCGCGAAGGGCTACCCCGACGACTCCCAGCCCTCCTACCCGGTCGAGGTCGTGAACGCGGCGCCCGCCGGCGCCCTCTCCGCCACGGCGACCGACATGGCGCGCTTCATGCTCGGCCACCTCGGCGACCTGCCCGAGGACCAGGCGCTGCTGGATCCCGCCACCCTCGACGAGATGCACCGCCCGGCCCTCGACGCCGACCAGCTCGGCACCCTCGCCGGCGGCCAGCGCATGGCCCTCGGCTTCTTCGACGACAGCACGCCCGGGATCCCCGCCTTCGGCCACGACGGCGACACCAACGTCTTCCACACCGCCATGCGCCTGTTCCCGGACAGCGACGCCGGCATCTTCGTGACCTTCAACGGCAACGGCCGCGACGCGGTCGACACCCTCGAGCTGCGCACGACCGTGCTGCAGGGCTTCGCCGACCGGTACCTGCGCGACGCGACGCCCGACGCCGCGACCGCCGCCCCCGCCGGCGACCCGGAGGCCGCGGCCGACCTCGCCGGCACGTGGATCTCCTCCCGCTCGCCCTTCTCCAACCCCGGCGCGCTCCTCTCGCTCAGCGGCCAGACCGCGATCGTCCCGCGCGCCGACGGCACCATCGCCGTCACCCCGAAGCCCCTCGGCGTCACGACGGGCGTGTACGAGAAGGCGGGCGACGACCTGTGGCGCGAGGTCGGCGGCGACGCCGTGCTCGCGACCCGCGCCTCCGCCGACGGCGGACCGGTCGACGCGATCTCCTGGGGCGGGTCCTTCACGATGCTGCGGGCGGAGCCCTGGCAGGTCGCGTCCACGGTGATGCCCCTGCTGCTCGCCGCCGTGGCCGTGCTGCTCGTGTCGGTGATCGCCTGGCCGGCGACCGCGCTCGCCGGCATCGGCCGCCGTCGGGCGGCACACGCCGAGGCCGCGGTCGCCACCGCACCGCGACCCCGCCGCAGCCGCGCCCACCTGCTGTCCCGCATCGGTCAGGCCGTCACCCTCGTGGCGCTCGTCGGCTGGTCCGTCGCGGCCGTGCAGGCGATCTCCTTCGTCGACGTCCCCGCCGCCACGCTCCGCACCCTGCAGGGGCTCCAGATCCTCGGCGTCCTCGCGGTGATCCCCGCCGCGCTCGCCGCGTGGCAGGCCGTGCGCACGCGCCGCGGCGCGTGGATCGTCGCCGGCCGGATCCTCGTGGTCCTCGCGCTGGTCGGGATCGCCGCCTTCGCGGTCGGTTTCCGGCTGCTCTCGCCGAGCGTGAGCTACTGATGCGCGACGCCCGGGGCGACGGCGGGGGCGGACCCGCCTGCCATGCTCGGAACGTGATCGACGCGACGCCCGCCCCCGCCGACCCGGGCGGAGCCGTCGCCGGCGGCGCCGCGCCCGCCGTGCCGCCCCGCCCCGAGGCCCGCACGGGCGTCGCGCTCGGCGGCCGGATCCGCCGGATCCTCGACCGCATGGGCGTCCGCACCGACGCCGGACGCGACGCGGCCGCCGCCGTCGCTTGGGCGCTCGTGACCGTGCTGCTCCTCGGCGTGCTCGCCACGCTGGTCTGGGCGGACGGCACCGCGCGCTCGATGTCGCCGACGCAGGGCGCGGTCATCGCGGTCCTCGCGATCCTCCAGTGCGCGCCGCTCGCGTTCCGCCGTCGGCACCCGCGGTCGACGCTCCTCGCGGTCTCGGTCCTCCAGGCCGCCCTGGTCGCGGTGCTCCCGCCCGAGTTCGGGTTCTGGGCCGCGGCCCCGGTCGTGGCCGCGTACACGGTCGGCGCCGTCCTGCCGTCGGCGTCCGCGGTCCGCGTCGTCGCCGCGGCCGTCGCCGTCGAGGCCGTCGGCGCCGTCCTGGCCGCCACCGGCGAGGTCCGCGCCCTGCTCGTGCCCGCGACCGTCGAGGTCCGCCTGGGCGTCGACACGGTGGTCTCGGCCTCCTCGATCCTCGTCAGCGGGATCCTCATCGCCGTCGCGAGCGCCGCCGTCGGCTCCTGGGTGGCCCTCCGCCGCCGGCACGACCGCGACTCGCTCGCCCGCGCGGCCGAGTCGCTCGAGCACCAGGCCGCCCTCACCCGTGCCGCGGTCTCCGCCGAGCGCACCCGGATGGCCCGCGAGCTGCACGACGTGGCCGCGCACCACCTGACGGCGCTCGTCGTGCAGGCGGGCGCCGCCGAGCGGCTGGTGGACCTCGATCCGGACCGCGCCAAGGACTCCCTCCGCGGCATCCGGGTGCAGGGCCGCGAGACCCTCGACGCGCTGCGCTCCATCGTCGGGATCCTGCGCCAGACCTCCGACGGCGAGGGCGGCGGCGAGGCGGGCACCGCGCCCGTGCCCGGCCTCGCCGACCTGCCGGGGCTGGTCGCGGCCGCGCGCCAGGCCGGCACCGAGGTCGAGGAGCGGACGTCGGGCGCGGCGCCGACGCTCGCGCCGCTCGCCGACGTGACCGCGTACCGCACGGTGCAGGAGTCGCTCGCGAACGCCCGGCGGCACGCGCCCGGATCCGCCGTGACGCTCACGACGGAGGCCGGTCCCGCGCGCATCGCGCTCACGGTCGAGAACGAGCTGCCCGCCGCCGCCCCGGGGACCGCGCCCGGCTACGGCCTCGTCGGGATGCGCGAGCGCGCCGCGCTCGTCGGCGGCCGCCTCGAGGCCGGCCCCACCGCCTCCGGCACCTGGCGCGTGCGCCTCGAGCTCCCGGTCGAGGCCGTGCCCGCGCCGAGGGACGACGCGTGATCCGCGTGGTGCTGGTCGACGACCAGTCCATCGTGCGCGCCGGCTTCCGCGTCGTGCTCGAGACGGCGGGCGGGATCGAGGTGGTCGGCGAGGCCGCGGGCGGGCGCGAGGCCGTGGACCTCGTCCGCCGCCTCGCGCCCGACGTGGTGGTCATGGACGTGCGCATGCCCGGCGGCGACGGCATCGAGGCGACCCGCGCGATCGCCCGGCCCGACGACGCGGTCGGCGACGCGGCCGGCGATCCCCGGACCCCCGCCGTCCTCGTCGCCACCACCTTCGACCTCGACGAGTACGTCTTCGGCGCGCTGGAGGCGGGCGCCCGCGGCTTCGTGCTCAAGGACGCGGAGCCCGAGGAGTTCATCCAGGCGGTGCGGGCGCTCGCCGAGGGCCGCGCCGCCCTCGACGGGGTGACCACGCGACGCGTGATGGCGGAGTTCACCCGACGCCGAGCCGCGTCCGCTGTGCACCCCGGCGCCGACGTGCTCACCCCGCGCGAGCAGGACATCGTGCGGCTCCTCGGCGACGGCCTCTCCAACGACGAGATCGCCGGCCGGCTCGTGATCGAGACGAGCACCGTGAAGTCGCACCTCACGCGGATCATGACGAAGCTCGGCACCCGCGACCGCCTGCAGACCGTCGTGTGGGGCTACCGCTCCGGCCTCCTGCCCTGAGCGGATCCACGTCGACGCGACGCGCCCGGGACGCCGCTCGCGCCGCCTGCCGCGTTCGCCCGCGGTCCACCGGCCGTGCCGCGAACGTGCACGCGCCGCGTCGGCCGCTCCCAGCTCCGACGTGGTCTGATGGATCCATGGAACCCATCTACACCGCTATCGCGCACGCCTCCGGCGGAGGACGCGACGGACACGTCCGCAGCGAGGACGACCAGATCGACTTCGACACCCGTCCCCCCAAGGAGATGGGCGGCTCGGGCGAGGGCACGAACCCCGAGCAGCTCTTCGCCGCCGGGTACAGCGCCTGCTTCCTCGGCGCCACCCACCTCGTCGGCAAGAACGCCGGCGTCGACACGAAGGACGCGGGCGTCTCCGCCAGCGTCTCCATCGGCGACAACGGCGAGGGCGGCTTCGGCCTCGCGGTCGAGCTCGACGTCTACCTCCCCAACGTGGCGCCCGAGCGCCGCCAGGAGATCGCGGACGCGGCCCACCAGGTCTGCCCGTACTCCAACGCCACGCGCGGCAACATCGACGTGAAGGTCACCATCGTCGACTGATCTGCACCGCACGAGACGCGAGGCGGGCGCCCCCGATGGGGACGCCCGCCTCCGTCGTCCGGCGGCCGATCGGTAGGGTCGAGCCATGCCTGAGAACACCGGCCCCGCAGGGGCGCCCCTCGACGACGACGCCCGTGCCGCCCTCGAGGAGCTGGGGGACATCCGCGGCAGCATCGACAACATCGACGCCGCCCTCGTGCACCTGCTCGCCGAGCGCTTCAAGTTCACGCAGTCGGTCGGCCGGCTCAAGGCCGCGCACGGCCTGCCCGCGGCGGATCCCGAGCGCGAGCGCCGCCAGATCCTCCGCCTCCGCGCGCTCGCCGAGGAGTCGCGGCTCGACCCGGCCTTCGCAGAGAAGTTCCTGAACTTCATCGTCGCGGAGGTCATCCACCACCACACGCAGATCGCCGACGCGCAGGACGTGGACACGAGCGCCGTCGCGCCCGAGGACGGCGGCCCGGCGGCCTGACGCCGCCGGGCGCTCCCGCCCGCTGCGTGCCTCAGGCCGCCGCGTGCCTCAGGCTTCCGGGTACGTCTCCCGCAGCACGCGCTCCAGCAGCGCAGCCACCGCGCCCGGGCCCGACGCCGACGCTGCCGCCTCGACGCCGGCGTTGTAGTTCGTGTTCGTGTTCACGTCGTAGGTCACGAGCCTGCCGTCGGCGGTCTCGATGAACTCGATGCCGGCCACCTCGATCCCGAGCCCGGCCAGGAACGCGACGTAGCGCTCGACGAGCGGGTGCTCCGCCGTGATGTCCTCCCGCAGCGAGAAGATCGTGTCGCCCGGCTGCTGCGCGATGGTCGCGCCGGGCGGCATCACGAGGGCGCCGGTGGCGGGATCGATCGCGCAGGCGTCCGCGGGGCACAGCTGGTAGCCGCCGCGGGCGGTGTCGGCCTGGATCGCGTAGACGAACTCGCCGCCGACGATCTCCACGCGCGTCACCCGCGGCGTCGCCGCCTCCAGGAACTCCTGCAGCAGCGTGATCCCGTCCTGCGGCTCCTCGAAGTCCGGCCCCTCCACGTAGGCGGCCAGCTCCTCGACGCTGTCGAACCTGCGGACGCCGAGGCCCTTGCCGCCCTGGTTGTGCTTGGTGATGAACGGGGTCGGGAGGCCCTGCGCCGCCTCGACGATGCGGTGGCTGCCGATCACGGCGCGCGTCCGCGGCACCTCGATCCCGGCGGCCCGCAGGGCGGTGAGCTGGTCGACCTTGCTCACCTCGAGCTCGATGGTGCGGCGGCCGTTGACCGTGCGGCGGCCGTGCGCCTCCAGCCACGACATGAGGGCGCGCGTGTAGTCCTTGGAGAGCGCGTGGTCGCGCGTGTGCGCCGAGGCGCTGATCCTCGACCAGAAGATCCCCTCGGGCGGCGCCTCGTCGATCTCGAGGACGCCGTCGGTGAGGAGCCACTCCTCGTAGGGGACCCCGCGGGCGTCGAGGGCGGCGGCGAACGGGCCGAACCACTCGGGGTTCTCGTGGATGGCGTAGACCTTCGGTGCGGTGCTCATCCCCCCAGGCTACGAGGCACGCCGCCCCCGCCCGGACGCGTGACGGACGGCGTCGGCCCAGCCGGCGGCGTCAGCTCGACCGGCGGCGTCAGCTCAACCGCACGAGCGCCTGCACGGGCAGGTGGTCGCTCATCATGCGGCCGCGCCAGGCGAAGTCGTTGACCGCGGCGGCGCGGACGTCCACCCGGTCGCTCACGAGGATCCAGTCGATGCGCGGGTCGCCGACGACGGGCGCGCGGTAGTCGGGGAACGTGCCGAACGCCGGCGTCGCCTGCCGCGCGCTGTCGAGCCACGAGTCGCGGAGGCCGGCCCGGCGGGTCAGCGCGTCGTAGGGGAACGAGTCGACGGGCGCGTTGAAGTCGCCCATGAGCACGAGCGGCAGCCCGGCGAAGCGCGTGCGCACGAGCTCGGCGATGGCCTCGGCGGCGCGGTCGCGGGCCTCGGCGACGTCGTGGTCGAGGTGCGTGTCGAGCACCACGAGCGGGTGGCCGGTGGCCTCGTCCTGGAAGCGGGCCCAGGTGAGGATCCGCGGCATGGGGTTGCCCCACGTCATGCTGCCGATCACGTCCGGGGTGTCGGAGAGCCACATCACGTCGTGCTCGAGGAGCGTCAGCCGGGACGCCTGGTAGAAGATCGCGCCGTGCTCTCCGTGGCTGCCGCCCTCGCGGCCCTGCCCGACCATGCGGTACGAGGGCGGCAGCGCCTTCTCGATGGCCTGGATCTGCGGCCACAGCGCCTCCTGCACGCCGAGCACCGTGGGCCGCTCCTGCTGCAGGAAGCGCGTGAGCACCTCCTGGCGCTCGGGCCAGTGGTCGGCCTCGCCCTCCCGGGTGCCGTGCCAGGGCATGCGCACGTTGAGGGAGATCAGGTGGATGTCGTCGCCGGTCGTCGGGCCGATCGCGGTGGTCATGACGACCATTCAACCCCGTGCGGCTGACCGACCGGCCGCGTGGCCTCGATCGGGTGCGACCGGGGCGTCAGCAGCCGGGCGTCGCGAGCGCCTTGACGAAGGCGCCGGTCTGGTACGTGTACTGCGAGACCCACTGGCGGAGGTCGAAGTCCACCGGGTCCTCGACCACCATGAGGTCGCCCTCGAAGCAGCGGTCGAAGATCAGCTGCGTGCGGGTGACGTGCGGGGTCCAGGTGATGACGATGGCGCTCGTCCAGCCGTTCTCCTCCGACTTGTCGCGGAGGTAGCGCGCCTCGCCCTGCGTCGTGAACGGCGACGGGGTGTCGCACGTGACGGCGTAGGGGAACTCGCCGTTGCAGGCCGCGAGCTCCGCGGCCGACTGCGGGCCGGTGGTCGGCACCGAGAACACGACCGTGTTGGAGTAGCCCTCGTCGACGAGCTTCGCCGCGAGGTCGCGGCGGGTGGGGTTCGGCGGGCCGATGACGTAGATCACGTCGGCCTTGTCTGGCTGGCTGGCCGGCGGGAACACGAAGAGCGGGATCCCGGCGAGGAGCCACGCGAGCAGGAGCACGAGGAGCGCCAGGAGGGTGCGGACGATCCAGCGACGGACGCGTCCGGACCGGCGTGCGGGTGTGGTGATGGTGCTGGGTGTCAACGTGTGCTCTCGGCCTGGAGGATCCGCGGGGGCGCGGCGTGCGGGCGTGCGGGGGCGGATGCGTCCCCCGGCGGCTCGTCGAGCCTAGGGCGGACCGATGGCGGCTGCCATGCCCCCATCCGGGGCGGGCGGCGCGGCGGCGTCGGATCGGCGGATCAGCCGCCCGTCGAGCAGGGGACCTGCGTGATCTCGGACTCCAGCGGCCGCACGAGCGGCGTGTTCCGCACCTCGAGGGGCCCCTGGTCGTCGGACGTCGGCATGGTGAAGGTCACGTCGACGGTCTTGGTGTCCTGGGGCGCGAGCTCGGTGCGGATGCGGATCATGCCGCGCCCCATGTCGGTGCCGCGCGCCTCCTCCGTGGTGAGGTCGGCGTCGGTCTCCCAGCCCGTGACGGTGGATCCGACGGGGCCGTACACGAGGAGGTCGTCGAACTGGCGGCCCTTGGCCTGGCCGTCGAGGCCCGTGACGTAGCGCGGCAGGCTCGTGGCGGCGTCGAGCGGGGCGATGCTCGTCATGTCGACCGAGACCGTGTACGTGGTGGTGTCGCCGCAGGTCTCGGCCTGGACGCGGGATCCGGAGCGCAGGTAGTAGCTCATCTTGGATCCGGAGCCGATGTCGTTGAAGAACAGGCCGATTGCGGTCGCGTCCGAGTTGTCGTCCGGCAGCGCGCCGCTCAGCGGCCCGTCCTCGATGAGCGCCTGCTCCTCGGGCACCGTGCTCCACATGAGGAGGCGGCGCTCGTCGATGGCGCGGTCGATCGCCGTGACCAGCGGGACGACGGGCGGGGTGTCGGTGACGAGCTTCGCGAAGATCGTGCTGGCCGCGCTCGCGAAGTAGCGGTCCTGCGCGAGGTAGTCGGGGTACTGGCTGTAGACCGCGCCGAGGAGCGTGGGCACCGCGTTCTCCGCGTCCAGCACGTCGCCCGTGGCCAGCGTGATGGGGCCGGTCGCCTCGAGCAGGTAGCTGAGGGCGATGGGGTCGAACGACAGCACGCCGTCGACCCGGTCGCCGATGTAGCGCTCCCAGTACGACTTGGCGAGGGCACCGGAGGTGGGGAAGTCGGGGAACATCGTGATGTTCTGCTCGAACCGGTCCGAGCGCGGCTCGACGAGGCGCACGGTCTCGTCGGGCACGTCGCCCTGGCGGACGTTGCGGGGGAAGTCGTTGCTGGAGGCCTGCTCGGCGATGCGCACGCTGCCGTCCTCGACGGTCAGCAGCACGAGCGCGGCCGGGTTGCCGCCGGTGGAGCGCACCTCCGCGTTGTTCTGGAACATCAGCAGGTAGTTCCGCGCGCCCTCGGCCCCGAGGAGGTCGGGCAGCACGCCCGTCACCTCGCGGAACGTGCTCGCGGTCTCCTCGGTGCTCGTGAGCGTGTCGTCCATGAGCTCGACGTCGTCGGCGACCTGCGCCCAGAGGCTGTCGCGGTCGACGGTGTCGAGCTCGGCGCGGGCGCCGGCGAGGCCGTCGCTCGCGGTGTCGACCGTCTGGCCGAGGGAGCGGATCCCGTCGAGGTCGATGCGGCCGAGCACGGGCGTGAACGCCGAGAGCGAGACCTCGGTGGCGGGCGTGACGACGTCGGTGGCGAGCCGGTCGCTGGTGGCGGCCAGCACGCGGGCCGCGTGGAGGTTCGGGCCGACGAACGGGATCCACTCGTACGCGGCGAGCACGCCGTCGTCGGCGGCCTCCGCGGCCTTCGCGGTGTGGTCGCGGAGCTCGGCGGCGCCGGCCTTCGCGGTGTCGACGTCGCCCGCGAGGAGCGCCGTCTGCACCTGGTCGGAGAGCGGCAGCGCCTCGCGCAGCTCGCCCTGGACCGTGTCGACGCGGGGCAGGATCAGCGCGGCCGAGACCGCGGTGCCGATCAGGAGGACGCCGAGGACGCCGACGGGGATCCAGAGGCGCTTGCGCTTCCAGACGGGTCGCCGGGTGCGGGACGCGTCGCGGTCCGCGCGGTCGTCGCGACGGCTGCGGCCGCCGTCCGAGCCGTCGGCCGGGGGCAGGATGTCGTCGATGCCGCTCACCGGTCGCGCGTCCCGGTCACGGCCGGGCGGCCGGCCGGGAAGGCGCGGCCGTTCCCGACCGCCGGGCGGGCGTCGTCCGCGGAGGCGGATCCGCCGACGGCGCCGAGGCCGGCGGCACCCGCTCCGATGAGCGCCTGCTCGCGCACGGCGGCGGTCGCGGTCTCGTCGGGCAGGGGCTCGGGCGCGCTGAGCGGGCCGGTGACCTGCTTGCGGGTGGAGGCGATCCAGAAGAACACCACGAGGATCACGAGCGAGGCGATGCTCGTTGACATGCCCTGGTACGCGTCGCCGCGGATGAGGGAGAAGAGGTACGGCGTGACGACGACCGCGATGGCGGCGCCGAGGAGCCCGCGGCGGCGCATCCGGGCCCGGATGAACAGGCTCGCGACGAGGCCGAGGAGCGCGCCGACGGCGACGACCCCGGGGATGCCGAAGTTGGCGAACGCCTCGCCGATGGCCGACAGGCTCGTCTCGACGCGGTTGACGCCGTAGAACCGGGGCACGTACGTGGACGTGAACCACGTGTTGCCGCCGCCGAACGGCTTGTCCTCCCAGAGCCCGCGGGGGACGAACCAGGCAGGCACGGCCGCGTAGGTGGCGCCCCACTGGTAGACGAAGTCGGGAAGCGACGCGACCTCGTTGAGGCGGATCAGCACGTCGAACGGGCGGGTCTCGATGCCGCTGGTGAGGCGGTCGAGGAGCACGCCCAGCGGGTCCTGCGTGAGGCGGTCGAGCGAGCGGCCGTTGTCGAAGGTGGACTCGCGGATGACGATCGAGTAGACCATCGCGACCACGGCCGTGACGCCGCCGATGAGGGCGATGCTGCGGAAGCGGAACGGCTTCGGGCCGATCTGCTTGAGGATCAGGAACGGCAGGAACACGCCGATGATGAGCGGGCCGCGGCCGCCGGCGGAACCGGCGCAGATCACGAGCACCACGACGGCGACCAGGTTGACCCAGTTCCAGCCCTCGAGGCCCTTCTGCCGACGCGCGAGCACGTTGTAGACGATGGCGATCTGCACGGGGATGTAGGACAGGCCGATGAACGACTTGCCGGAGAGGAAGTCGCTCCGGTTGGCGAGGCCCGTCGTGTAGGCCTGGATCCCGCCGGACGAGACCACCAGGTACACGAGGAGGCCGAGCGCCACGACGGCGGAGATCACCACGAGCGCCTGCGACACCGACGTGTTGAACACGCGCTGCCAGCGCACCTGGGTGTCGGGGTCGACGACGGCGGGTCCGCCGGCGATGGCGTTGCGCTCGAGGGCCTCGGCGTCCTCGCCGCCCATGCTGATGCGCTTCGCCTCGCGGGCGACGGAGTAGTAGTAGACGACGAAGAACGCCGAGAAGAAGATCAGCGCCTCGATGAGCGCCGAGCTCGCGGCGAGCTGCAGCGTGGGGGAGAAGAAGCGCGTGTCGGCGATGGCGCCGGGGCTCGTCTCCATGCTGTTGGCGACCGTGAGCGGGCGCAGCACGAACAGGAGGAGGCCGGTGGCGGCGACGATGCCGCCGGGGGTCAGCGGATCCCCGTTGGAGACCGTCTCCTTGACGAGCACGCCCACCAGCAGGATCGCGAGCACCGCGATCATGAACGGGTAGGAGAGCTCGTTGCCGAGGAGCGCGACGCCGCCGAGCGCGGCGAGGATCGTGAGGACCACGGCGGCCGCGAAGACCGCCGGGGTCGCTAGGCGGTACGTCGGACCCATGAAGTCATCTCCTCGAATGCCGCGTCCAGGCGGGCGGTGGCGGCGACGAGCGCCGCGGCGGTGGTGGATGCGGCGCCGGCGTCGGCCGGTGCCGCGATGGCGGTGCGGACCGCCCGGTCGAACGCGGGCTCCGTGCGGGTGCCGAACTCGGTGGTGAACGCCCCGACCTTGGTGGCTCCGCCGACGGCGAGCACGGGCGTCGACAGCATCGTACCGAGGTACATGGCGTGCATGCGAGAGGCGACGACGACCTCGCGGTCGGCCATGATCCCCGCCGCGCGACGCCAGCCGTGGTCGCCGGGCTCGGTCGTGAGCCGGTCGCGGACCTCGGGGGCGAGGGCGCCGGCGTCGGAGTCGTCGCCCTGGTCCATCGAGACGAAGACGACCTCGCCGAAGC
Organism: Clavibacter michiganensis; assembly: GCF_002151125.1. Taxonomy (GTDB): domain Bacteria; phylum Actinomycetota; class Actinomycetes; order Actinomycetales; family Microbacteriaceae; genus Clavibacter; species Clavibacter michiganensis_C. The sequence goes on along the minus strand of NZ_MDJZ01000006.1, from coordinate 51,680 downwards.
GCTCCTCGAGGGCCTGCACGTGCGCGAGGGTGACCTGCGGGGAGTGCTTCGCGTTGAGCGCGACGACGGCGCCGCGGCGACGGTCCGCCGGGGCGGCCAGCTCGGCGAGCTCGGGGGCGGCGAAGAGGCTGACGTCGGCGGCGACCTCGACCGGCGCCTTCGAGTAGCCGGCCGCGCGGCCGGCGGAGTCGGGGTCGCGGGTCCAGACGCGGGCGGCGTCGAGGCCGCTGCGGAGGGCGAGGCGGGCGCGGCGGCGCGTGACGGGATCCGCGCCCACGCCGAACACGGCGAGCGGGGTGCGGCTGGTGCGGGCGATGAGCCCGGTGACGGCCATGAGGCGGGGGAGGCCCGCGAAGGGGCGGGTCGGCTGGTCGTCGGCGAGCAGCGTGCCGCCGCCGACGACGACCGCGTCGACCTGGCGCACGAGGTCGGCGAGCGCGCGGACGCCGGAGACGCGGGCGCGCTGCTCGGTGGAGTCGAGGCGCCCGGCCTGGCCGAAGTCGGCGATCACGGTCTCGTGCCCGGCCCGGCGGAGGCGCTCGGAGAGCGCGTCGGTGAGGAAGGCGTCCCCGAGGTTCTGCGGGTGGCCGGACGCGAGGGTGCGGTCGGCGGAGACGATGAGGGTCCTCATGCGTCCTCCTTCCTGCGGTTGCGGATGAGGAGCGCGGCGATGGCGGCGCTCAGGACGAGCTCGCTGGCGAGCGTGACGCCGGCGAGGAGGGCGGGACCGGCGGTGAGGCAGGCGATGAGCGTGAGGACCACGGCGACGACGCCCGTGACGATGGTCGCGGTGAGCCGCACGCGGACGAGGCCGGAGCCCATCGCGTAGGCCATGAGCGCGTAGTTGCCGAACTTGGGGGCGACGGAGAGCAGGATCACGAGGAAGACGACCTGGTCGAACGCGTCGCCGCCGAAGACCTGCTCGACGGGCTCGCGGATCAGGGCGATGATCCCGGCGAGCACGAGGCCGCCGAGCGCGAACCGCCACCAGTAGGCGCGCGCGGGGCGGCCGGCGGCGCGGATGCGGGGGATCAGCTGCTGCGAGAGCGTGGCCGGCAGCACCTCGAGCGGCTGCACGATGCGGTAGGCGAGGGCGAGCGGCACGACCGCGGCGACCCCGAGGATCGCCGTGCCGAGCACGAGCGGCGCCTGCGAGTAGAGGGCGCTGAGCGATCCCGAGAGGCCGAACTCGAGGATCTGCGGGAAGACGCGCACCGGCTCGTCGCTCGTCGTCGCGAGGCCGCGACGGACGGCGATCCAGGTGCCGGCGGTCACGACGAGCGACACGACCGGGAAGGCCAGCAGCACGAGGAGCTCGGGCGCGACGACGGCGATCGCGAGCGGCACGGCCTTGAGGACCACGAGCGCGAGGTCGGGGAAGGCGTAGGAGGCGTCGCGGCGGCCGACGAGCAGGGGCGCGCGGATCGTGCGGGTGAGCGAGTCGAGCACCTGGCTGACGCCGAGCGCGACGAGCAGCAGCAGGGCCTCGCCGGGGATCGACGCCGCCGCGGCGACCGTCAGCACGATCGCGATGGCGGCGCCCAGCGAGCCGAGCCCCGCGTGGAACGCGACGGCACGCGCGTGCACCCCGCGCGTCAGGCGCGTGCGCGGCAGCGACAGCAGGAAGTTGGCGGCACCCGAGTCGGTGATGATCGCGAACGAGCTGAGCAGGGCGAACCCCGTGACGAGGGCGGCCTGCGCCGACCCGTCCGACAGCTGCGTGAGCACGACGAGCAGCACCAGCTGGAGCACGCGCGTGAGCCCTGCGGCTCCCGTGGGGAGCAGCAGCCCGAGACGACGGATCATCGCGTCCCGATGCTCTGGTAGGCGTCGTGGACGGTCTGCGCGGAGGTGCGCCAGTCGAAGCGGCGCATGACGGCGCGGCGGATGCGCGCGGCCTCCTCCTCGTCGAGCGGCGCCGCGGCGGCCAGCCGGGCGAGCGCGCCGGTGATGGCGGACGTGTCGGCCGGGGAGAAGTACGTGGCGTCGTCCTCGCAGATCCAGTGGAAGACGGGGATGTCGGACACGGCGAGGCGCGCGCCCGCGACCATCGCCTCGACGAGCGGCAGGCCGAAGCCCTCCGCGAGGCTCGGGAACACGACGCCGCGGGACGCCGCGTAGAGCACGGCGAGCTCGTCGTCGGTCACGTAGCCGGCCAGCTTGATGTCGTCGGACTCGGCCATGTCGACGTCGCCGAACACGGCGCTCTTCGCGCCCACGAGCACGAGCGGCGCCTGGGCGCGGGTCTCGGCGGGCAGCGCGAGGTAGGCCTCGGTGAGGCGCTGGAGGTTCTTGCGGGGATCCATGCTGCCGACCGCGAGCAGGTACCCGCCGTCGGTCACGCCGAACTTGGCGAGCACGCGGGCGCGCTCCTCGGCGCCGCGCGGCTCGCCGAACACGGGGCTCGGCGCGTTGGGCGCGACCACGACCGGCGCGCTGGACAGGCCGAGCTCGCGCACCTGCTCGGCGACGGGCTCGCTCACGGTGACGATCACGCGCGCGTCGCGCAGGTTCGCCTTCAGCAGCGGCACGTGGGTCACGACGTACTCGCGGCTGTACCACTCGGGGTTCGTGAGCACGAAGAGGTCGTGGACGACCACGATGTGCCGGCGGTGCACGAGCGGCGCGCGGCTCGTGAGCGACAGCAGCACGTCCTGGCGCGTGATCCACGGCAGGGTCGTCTGCACCCAGAGCCAGCTGCGGGCGCCGGAGGACGCGATGCCCGCGGACGGCGTGGCGCGCGTGACGCCCTGCTTGCCCTCGAGCGCGCGGGCGATCTCCGTCGCGTAGCGCTGCTGGCCGGTGACCCGCTGCCCCGCGTAGGCCTCGTTGACGACGAGCCGGCGCATCAGGCGGCCGCCCCGTCGAGGCGGGATCCGTCGTGGCGGACCCAGGAGGCGATGCGGCGCTCGAACACGGCCGCGTCGAAGTCGGCGGAGCGGCGGACGCTCGCGGCGGGATCGAGCGCCGCGGCGCGCGCGACGGCGTCGGCGAGGCCGGCGCCCTCCCAGTCGTGCACGTGCACCCCGGTGACGCCGTCGACGACGCTCTCGGTGGCGCCGCCCACGTCGCTCACGAGCACGCGCGCGCCGGCGGCCATCGCCTCGACGGGCATGATCCCGAAGTCCTCGACGGCCGGGAACACGTACGCGAGGGAGCGCTGGTACAGCGTGTAGAGCAGGGCGTCCGAGGGGCGCGGCACGATCGTGACGGGCACGCGCGCGGCGTCGGCCTGCGCCTGCAGCTCCTCGGCGAGCGGGCCGGATCCGGCGAGCACGACGGGCACGTCGGCCGCCTCGCCCGCGCGGATCACGAGGTCGAGGCGCTTGTACGGCACGAAGCGGCTGGCGCCGAGGAGGAAGCGGTCGGGCAGCGAGGCGGCGAGGGCCGCGTCGGATCCGGTGAGCTCGCCCTCCCACGACGCGGTGTCGCGGATCGCGGTCGCGTCGACGGGCGGGTGGATGACCTGCGCGTCGACGTCCCACGCGGTGCGGATGCGGTCGCGCACGAAGGCGCTGTTCGCGGCGACCTCGGCGCGCGAGGCCTGCGCGCGGCGACGGTCGAGGGCGCGCAGCGGGGGAGCGGCGGCCTTCACGAGCGGGTTCGCGCCGCGTCGGTCGAGGTCGGGCGTCCAGAGGTAGCGCGCCGGGCTGTGCACGTAGACGTGGCGGCGGGTGCCGTGGCCCCCGTGGCCGAGGTGGTGGGCGAACAGGTGCGAGCTCGCGAGGGTCCACTCGTAGGCGTCGAGGTCGACCGAGCTCCAGGTGAGCGGCATGAAGGGCAGCGCCAGCGGCTTCTTCCGGCGGAGCGGCGTGCGGGCGATCCAGCTCTCCCGCACCGGGCGGTCGCCGAAGCGGCCCGGGTCGTCGTTCCAGAGCGTGAAGAGGTCGGCGTCGGGGAAGGCGTGCGCGAAGGCGTCGAACACCTTCTCGGATCCGCCGGACTTCTCGATCCACTCCTGGACCACCAGCCCCGCCATCAGACGGCCCCGTCCGCGCCGAAGACGGCCTTGAACGTGCGCGCGAGGATGATGATGTCACCCGTGAGCGACCAGTTCTCCACGTAGTAGAGGTCGAGGCGGATGGCGTCCTCCCATGAGAGCGAGGAGCGGCCGGAGACCTGCCAGAGGCCGGACATGCCGGGCTTGATGAGCAGGCGGCGGCGCGCGGCGCTGTCGTACAGGGCCACCTCGCCCTCGCGCTGCGGGCGCGGGCCGATGAGGCTCATGGATCCGAGCAGCACGTTGAGGAACTGCGGCAGCTCGTCCAGCGAGTACCGCCGGAGCACCGCGCCGACCTTGGTGATGCGCGGGTCGTCCGTGACCTTGAACAGCGGGGTGTCTGCGGTGCCCTGCTGCTCCAGCAGCGCGAACAGCTCGGCGTCGGCGTTCATGCGCATCGAGCGGAACTTGAGCATGTGGAACGGCTCGCCGTTCAGGCCGATGCGCTCCTGCTTGTAGAAGACGTCGCCCTTGCTCGTGGACTTGATGAGGATCGCGAGGACCAGGAACACGGGGCTCAGCACGATGAGCGTGATCCCCGAGACCACGATGTCGAACAGGCGCTTGGAGAGCAGCTTCCGCCCCTCGAAGCGCGGGGTCTCCACGTGGATGAGCGGCAGGCCGGCGACCGGTCGGGTGTGGATGCGCGGGCCCCCGATGTCGGTGAGGCCGGGCGCCATGACGAGGTGGTGGCGGCCGGGCTCGAGCGCCCAGCTGAGCTCGCGGATCCGCTCGGGCGGCAGCTGGTCGCTCGAGGTGAGCACGAGGGTGTCGGCGCCGAGGCGCTCCAGCTCCGCCAGCGCGTCGTCGGCGTTCCCGACCACGGGCACGTCGAGGCCCGGCAGGCGCGAGGGCCGCGCGTCTCCCGTGAGGCACGCGCCCACCACGCGGTAGCCGGCCTTGGGGGGCGCGGGCCAGCGTGGTGGCGGTGTGGGTGGTGCTCTCGAGGGATCCGACCAGGAGGATCAGCGAGGAGAACTCGCCGCGGCGGCGCTGGGCCGAGAGCCACACGCGCCAGAGCGCGCGGGAGAGCAGCAGCAGCACGAGGCCGAGCGGCAGGCCCGTGATGATGTAGCCGCGCGCCAGGTCGATCTTCACGAGGAACGCGACGATCGCGATGATCCCGAACAGCCGCAGCGTCGCGTCGGCGACCTGCTTGTACTCCGCGGTGCCGGTGCCGACGATGCGGTAGTCGCGCGTGCTGTACACGCTGAGCACGAAGAGCCACGAGAGGATCAGCACGACCGAGACCATCGTGTAGGTCACGGCGACGCCGCGCGCGTTGCCGCCGAGGTCGACCGTGCCGGCCGTCGTGCCGAACCACAGGAACTGCACGCCGAAGGTCGTGAGGACGATGACGATCGCGTCGCTCATCGCCAGGCGCCGGGCGTAGACGACCCGCCAGCGCGAGCCTTCCTGGGCCTCGTCCGTGCGTCGTGTCTGTTGCGTGTCCACTGGTCCCCCGGGCAGGCGGCTCCGTTCGGGAGCCTGTGGTGTCTGATGGAGCGGCGTGCGCTCCCGAATGCGGTGGCGGGCGGGCGGTCAGCCCCGTAGGCGGGGCGCGTCGGTGCGGGTCACGGCCCGCACCGACTCGAGGATGGACTCGATGGCGCCGCCGGCCTGCTCGCCCGAGGCGTCGTAGGTGGCCTGGGAGCGGCGGTACGGGTCGACCACGTCGTAGTCGTCCTCCTGGGCGGGCGGCAGGGTCACTCCCCGCTGCGCCGCGACGAGCGGGATGAGCGCACGCAGCTGCTCCGGCACGTCGCCGTCGCACGCGATGTGCTTCTCGTCCCCGGTGACCTCGACGAGGTGCTCGAAGAGCGCGGCGAACTCGCGGATCGTGAAGGTGAAGCGGTTGGCGCGGGGCACCGCGCGCACGACGGCGCTGCGGTGCTCGCGCGCCATGGTCAGCACCAGGTCGACGCCCTGGATGATGCCGGGCGTCAGGAAGCGCGCCTGGTGCTCGCTCGGGTCCCCGCCGTAGCGGACCGAGAGCTCCGCCGCCTGCTCGGGCATGCGCTGGCCCTCGGCCGCGATCGTGCCGGCGCTCGAGAAGCGCACGACCGAGTCGGCCTCGGCGGCGTGGCCGCCGAAGATCGCCCGCACGCGGGCCCGGAGGACCTGCTCGGCGAGCGCGGATCGGCAGATGTTGCCCGAGCAGACGAACAGGACGCGGAACGAGCCGTCGTCGACGCCCTCGGTGGATGCGTCGCCGAGGGCCGCGCGTGCGGCCCTGCGGCTCGTGGGGGGGAGTTCCGACATGGAGGGGAGCTACGCCTTGATCTTCTCGATGGGCGCCTTGGTCTTCTGGCCGTCCTCGTCCTCCGTGTACCCGTACCCGTAGCCGTAGTGGCCGTAGCCGTACGCGTCCGGGCCCTTGGTGGGGAGCATGGTGATCACGAGGCCGAGCACGTCCGCGCCCACGTTGGTGAGGTTGGCGATGGCGCTCTTCAGCTGGGTGCGGTGCGTGCGGCCCGCGGCGACGACGACGATCGCGCCGCCGGCGTTCTTGGACAGGATCGCCGCGTCGGTGACGGGCAGCAGCGGCGGGGCGTCGATGAGCACCACGTCGTAGCGCGCCTCGAGGTCCTGCAGCAGTCGCGCCATGCCCTGCGAGCCGAGCAGCTCGGACGGGTTCGGCGGGATCTGGCCGGCGGGGAGGATCGAGAGCATGCCCGAGCCCCAGGGCTGGATGACGTCCTCGATCTCGGCGCGGCCGATGAGGATGTCGGTGAGGCCCACGGCGCCTTCGAGGCCCATGTAGGACGCGAGGCGCGGACGGCGGAGGTCGGCGTCGATGAGGACGACCTTGATGCCGGAGTCGGCCAGCGCCAGCGCGAGGTTCGAGCTGGTGGTCGACTTGCCCTCGCCCTGGATGGAGGAGGTGATGACGAAGCTGCGCGAGCGGCCGCCGAACTCCAGGAACTGGAGGTTCGTGCGGAGGCTGCGGAAGGACTCGGCGCGGGGGCTCCGCGGGTCGTCCTGGACGATGAGCGGGCGCTCGGTGGCCTTCGGGTCGTACGCGATGCCGCCGAGGATGGGCTTCGTCGTGACGAGCTCGACGTCGCGCTCCCCGCGGATGCGGTTGTCGAGCGTCTCGCGGAGGAAGCTGACGCCGACGCCGATGAGGAGGCCGATGATCGCGCCGACGATGATGTTGACGGGCAGGTTCGGCGACGACGGCGACTCGGGGATCTCCGCCTCCTCGAGCTGCGTGATCTGCACCTGCGGGGTGCCCTCGATCGTCTCGGGCACGAGGTTGCCGACGACCGTGGTGAGGCTGGCGCCGATGGCGTCGGCGAGGGTCGCGGCGTCCTGGCGGTTCTGGTCCTTGACCGTGATGTCGATGATCGTCGTGTCGAGCGGCGCGGAGGCCGTGACCGACTCGGCGAGCTCGCGCGACGTGATGTCGAGGCCGAACTCGTCGATGACGGGCTGGAGCACGGCGCGGGTCGTGACGACGTCCGCGTAGCTCTTCACCGCCTGGGTGATGAAGTTGTTGCCCTGCTGCAGGTCGGAGACGCTGCCCGAGCTGCTCTGGGCGACGTACATCTTGGTCGACGCCTCGTACTCGGGGGTCTGGAGGAGGGAGAAGGCCGCTGCGGCGCCCACCCCGACCAGGAGCGTCAGGATGATGAGCACCGCGCCCCTACGCAGCATCCGAATGAAGTCACGGAGCGCCATAACTTAGAACCCTTCCCCAAAAGCACACAGGCGCGGAGTGTCCGCATACGTGGGATATCCACAGCCTCGGCTGTCTATCATCACACAGCTCACGAGCGGCGCCAGCAGCCCGGAACGCCCCCGTCCGGGGCATGGTAGGCCCCGTGACGCCCTGTTAGGGTCGCTCAGACAGCAGTGCTGCACGGCGGTACACGAGTGAGTAGGGACCTGGGCCATGAGCTCGCAGACATTTCGCCGGGGTACTCCCGCGCTCCCGGATCCGTCGGAGCTCCGCTCAGCACCCGGCAGTGAGAACCCGCCACCCGAGGGGGATTCGCCCGCCACGGTGAACCGCGGCTTCCGGCCGGACGTCGAGGGCCTGCGCGCCCTGGCGGTCGTGGCCGTCATCGTCGACCACCTCTTCGACTGGCCCTCCGGGGGCTTCGTGGGCGTCGACGTCTTCTTCGTCATCAGCGGGTTCCTCATCACCGGGCTCCTGCTGAAGGAGTACGAGCGCACGAAGACGATCTCGTTCCTCGACTTCTACAAGCGCCGCGTCCGTCGCATCATGCCGGCCGCGCTCCTCGTGCTCGTGGTCACCACGGCCGTCTCGTTCCTCGTCTTCAACGTGGTGCGCGCGCAGGCCAGCCTGTGGGACGCCATCTGGTCGGCCCTCTTCGTCTCCAACTGGCACTTCGCGAGCGCCGGCACCGACTACTTCGCGGCCGACGGCCCCATCTCGCCGTTCCGCCACTACTGGTCGCTCTCGGTCGAGGAGCAGTTCTACCTCGTCTGGCCCGTGCTGATCTTCCTCGTGATCACGTTCGCCCGCCGCCGCACCCCGAAGAACCGCGTCAAGCGCGCGCGCCTCTTCACGCAGGCGATCGGCATCACGGTCGGCGTGCTGATCGTCGCGTCGCTCGCCTGGGGCTTCTACGAGACCTCGGCCCGCCCGACGGTCGCCTACTTCTCCACCTTCTCCCGCGCGTGGGAGCTCGGCATCGGCGCGCTCCTCGCGATCTTCGCCGCACGGATAGCCACGCTGCCCGCCGCGATCCGCCCCGTCCTCGGCTACGTGGGCCTCGCGGGCATCGTCGCCTCCTTCTTCCTCATCGCCGGCGACCGCGCCTTCCCGGTGCCCTCCGGCCTCCTGCCGGTCGTCGCGACCGCTCTCGTCATCGCGTCGGGCATCGGCGGCGTGTCGAAGGCCATGGTGCCGATCACCAACCCGGTCACCACCTACATCGGCCGGCTGTCGTTCTCGCTGTACCTCTGGCACTTCCCGGCGATCATCCTGCTGGCGTCGGTGCTCGGCACCGGCACGCTCGAGTACTACGGCGCCGCGATCGCCGCGACGCTCGTGCTCGCCATCGCCTCGTTCCACCTCGTCGAGGACCCGATCCGCCGCTCCAGCTGGCTCGACCCGAAGAAGGCCGGCCGCCGGTCCTCGGGCGCGCAGCTGAAGATGACCGTCGCGGCGCTGTCCGTCGTCGCGGTCGCCGTGGTCGGCGTCGTCGCCGTGGCCGTCGTGCGCGACGAGCCCGGCGGGCAGAGCCAGCTCGGCAGCGGCACCCCGAGCACGGGAGGCACGGCCGCCCCCGTCGAGGCGACGGGCACCGCGCTCGAGACCCGCGGCGAGCAGATCACCGCCGCGCTGGCCGCGGACGAGTGGCCCGCGCTGGATCCCGCCGTCGAGTCGTTCGGCGACTTCGGCCGCGACGTCATCGCGCCCGAGTGGGCGAAGGAGGGCTGCCTCGGCGCCGACCTCGCCGAGGAGCGGGACGCGATCGAGAACACCGAGCACTGCGTCTACGGGAACGCCGAGGCGGGCGCCGACAGGACCGCCGTGATCTTCGGCGACTCGCTCGCCATCAGCTACGCCCCCATGCTCCGCGCGAGCCTCGGCGACGAATGGAAGGTGCGCGTGCTCACGATGGCGCGCTGCCCCGCGTCGACCGTCACGAGCACGGACACCGATGGATCCGAGTACACGGAGTGCACGGACTTCCGCACCTGGGCGCTGAACGAGATGAACGAGACCAAGCCCGCGCTCGTCCTGATGAGCGAGGCCGTCGACAACTCCTACCTGTCGAGCGGGGCCACGGGCGGCGCCGCCGACCGCGAGTGGCAGGCCGGTGCGCTCACCACCATGAACGCGCTGAAGACCGCCGCGGCCAACGTCATCGTCCTGTCCCGCCCGCCGGCGGCCACGGCCCTCGTGGAGTGCAAGACGCCGACGAGCTCGCCGAACGACTGCCAGTCCACGGTGTCGCCGTCCTTCATCAGCCACGCGCGCACCATGGAGGCCGCGGCGACGGAGGTCGGGGCGCCCGTCCAGTTCATCAACACGCAGGGCTGGTTCTGCAGCCAGGGCACGTGCCCGGCGTTCGTGAACGGGATCCCCGTGCGCGGCGACACGTCGCACCTCACGGCCCGCCAGTCGCAGGACCTCGCGCCGATCATGTCGGACATCCTCGCGCCGCTCGGCATCGGCGCGGCCCCGGCCGCCGGCTGACCGCACCGCACCACCGCACGCCACGACGGGCGCTCCTCCTCACGGGAGGGGCGCCCGTCGTCGTGCGCCCGGCGGGCGGGCGCGGGCCGAGGGGGCACGCGGCGAGGGAGACGCACGGAGGGAGGTCGCGCAGGGTGAGCACGTGTGCGGTGAGCGCCCGCCGTACGGGTGGGAGCGGAGGAACGGGAGCGCGTCCCCGGGGCCGGGCGGGGCCGGGGCCGGGGCCGCGAGGCACGTGGCCGTGCTCCCGGGGTGTGCGCGAGCCGCGGACGGCGGGCAGTCGCCCCGGCACGCGTCTCCGCGCGCTGGCCCCCGACTCGGCGCGCGCCCGGCTCTGGGGCGACGCGGAGGGGCCGGCGGGGATCCAGCCGGGTGCTAGCCCCGCGGGGCCTTCGCGCCCGAGGAGCTCGTGAGGCGCCGGGCGACGCCGATGAACGGCAGCTCCACGAACCGGTGCACGAGCCAGGAGACGACGAGCGTGACGGCGATGGCGACCACGACCCGCACGATCCCCTCGGGCACGTCGACGGCCCGCATCACGCGGTAGGCGAGCGGGTGCAGGAGGTACGCGGCGTACGAGATCGCGCCGAGCCAGATCAGCACGCGCGAGTGGGCCGCCCGCCGCGTCGCGTAGAACGCGAAGAACAGGCCGAGGCCGAGGAGGAACGACACGGAGTAGTCGAAGGGCGGCCAGTCCGCGTCCTGCCCGCCGTTGAGGTAGGTGAACAGCGGCACGCCCACGACGCCGGCGACGAGGAGTCCGCGCCAGGCGGTGGATCCGTCGCGGTCGCGCAGGTGGATCGCGTGCCCGAGCGAGGCCGTGTACAGCAGCAGCGGCAGCGTCCACGGCAGCTCCCGCTCCAGCACGCGGCCGGCGATCGCGGCGGCGACGAAGCCGGCGAGCCAGACGTAGCCCAGGGCGACGCTGCGGTCGAGGCGGCCGATGAGCTTGGCGACGAGCGACTGCCCGTAGAAGATCAGCTCGATGCCGAGGGTCCAGGCGGTCGGCACGATCGTGTAGATCCCCACGGCGCCCTGCACCATGAGCACGTTCGCCATGATCACGAGGGGCCCGCCGAGCTCGCCCTCGCCGGTGGTCGCGACCCACAGCATCATGAGGCCGAGCACGAGCCAGTAGAGCGGGAAGAGGCGGTACAGGCGGCGCACGAGGAAGGTGCGGGTGTCCTGGCGCTGGAGGCTCAGCGGGATGACGTAGCCGCTGACCAAGAAGAACGCGACGACGCCCACGCGCCCGGCGTCGACCCACTGCCGGCTGAAGTCCTCGAACGCGGGGTACTCCGCGGCGATGAGGTGCTGGAGCACCACGATGAACGACGCGACGCCGCGGACCGCCTCGAGGAACTCGATCTTCCGACCGGTCTCGCTCTTCACTGTCACGGTGCTGGTCACGCGGGCTCTCCTCTGGTGCGGGCGCGACGCTCCCGAGGCACCGCTTCGACCCTAACCGCCGGGCTGCACGCGGGAGGGCGGGGGGATGCCCCTACTTCTGGGCGCTGTCGGCGAGGACCTCGGTGCGGACGAACCGGCGCACCTCGGAGCCCATGAGCTTGTAGCCCGTCATGTTGGTGTGGATCCCGTCGCGGAAGAACTCGGTCCGCCACTTCATGTCCTTGTTCGTGAGGTTCACCCACGGGTTGAAGTAGTGGTACCCCTGCGCGTCCGCGAACTCCTCGAGGTGCGCATTGACCTCGGGCGGCGTCTCGGGCGAGGCGTTCTGCGGCGGGATCCCGAGGATCACCGTCTCCTTCGGGGCGAGCTTCTCCACGGTCTGGGTGATGTCCGCGTCGAGCTGCGTGTCCGGCACGCCGGCGATGCGGTTGTTCGTGCCGATCATGATGAGCGCCACGTCGACGTCCTCGACGGTGGGCGTGTTCGCCGCCATGACGGTGCTGGTCGCGCCGTCGGTGCCCCAGCCGCCCGCGAAGGTCAGCGGGTCGCCCACGACGTAGTCGACGTAGGCCATGCCCTGGTCGATGCCCTGGGGCAGCGTGCCGACGAAGCCGTTCGTGTTCGAGTCGCCCATGACGACGATGCGGACCATGTCCTCGGGCGCCGTCGGGGCGGACGCGCTGGGCGCGGGCTCCCCCTCGGTCGCGGTGGGGGCGGGCTGCGGCGCGCTGGTGCACCCGGCGAGCAGGAGGACGGCGGCGAGGGCGCTGACGGCGCCCCGGGCCATGCGACGTGCGGGCATAGGTGTTCATCCGATCGTGGAGGGGTCCGCGGCAGCGGCGAGCCGGTGACCCCGTCAGCCGCTGCGATCACGGGGCCGCTCGGAAACCATTGTGACATGCGGTTTCCGTCGGCTCGATGGCGGCGTGGCGCGCCGCCGATCCGCGGGGGGCGCGTTCGCGCGCCCGGCCGCGTGGTGCCGGGGAGCTCGTCCGCGCGGCTCAGGCGGTGCGCGCGAGACGGACGAGCGCCTGCACGGCCGCGTGATCCGAGGGGGAGCGGCCCTCGAACGTGTACGGGTTGATGGCCGAGTCGACCACCTCGACGCCGCTGCCCGCGAGGATCCAGTCGATGCGCTCGCCCTCGGGCACCGGGTCGCCGTAGGCCGTGAACGTGCCGATCCCGGGGGTCGCGTGGTGCGCGGCCGTGGTCCAGGTGTCGGCGAGGCCGGCGTCGCGCGTGAGGATGTCGTACGCCGCGGACTCCTCGGCGGGAGCGTTGAAGTCGCCCGTGACCACGACGGGCGCGCCGGACGCGACCTCCTGCAGTCGCTCGGTGATGAGGTCGGCGCTCTTGACGCGCGCGAGCTCGGACTCGTGGTCGAGGTGCGTGTTGAGGTGCACGAACTCGGCGCCGCTGCGGCGGTCGCGGAAGCGCGCCCACGTCGCGATGCGCGTGGTGCTGCAGCCCCAGGAGCGGGATCCGATGAGCTCCGGCAGGTCGGACAGCCAGAACTGGTCCCACGCGACCACGTCGAGGCGGCGCTCGTCGTAGAAGATCGCGCTGTACTCGCCGCCGGATCCGCCGTCGCGGCCGTAGCCGAGCATGCGGTGGTGGGGGAGCGCGCGGGCGATGGCGGGCAGCTGGGCCGAGAGGGCCTCCTGCACGCCGAGGACGGTGGGCTGCTCGAGCTGGAGGAAGCGGGCGAGCACGGGCTCGCGGTCGGCCCAGTGGTCGGGATCGCCCGGCTCGGTGGAGGGGCGGGCCAGGCGGATGTTGCAGGTCATGACGTGCACGAGGTCGCCCTCGGCGGAGCCGATGGTCGCCTGCTGGGGCGGGGCGGGAGCGACGGGAGCCGCTGCCGCCTGACGAGACGGAGGGGGGTCGGCCTCCGCGGTGCCGTCCGGGCCGTCCGTCGTGGTGGTCGTCTCGTCCGCGCGCGGTCGCTCGAGGAGCGCCGTGCCGGAACCGCGGGTGGGCCGCCCGACGCCGGGATCCGAGGATCCGGCACCGTCGAACAGGTCGCGTCGGCTGAATCCGCCGCTGGCCATCATGGAGATCTCCTCGGGTCGCACGTGTCTCGCATGATCAGCCTGCGCGCGCGTGCCCCTGCGGGGCACCAACGGCGCATGGCGGATGCGTGAACTGCACGCACAGGTCTACGCGAGGGGTGCGGGGATGGCAACCCGGGGTCGGCGTGTCGGCCGGGAGCGGAGGGTTCCGCCAGGCGGAGCATGGCCCGCGGACAGACGCGCGCGCCGCGGGCGGGTGCCGGCGGCGCGCGGATCCGTGCGGGTGGGGTCGGTCAGCCCAGGTGCTCGGCGAGGAAGTCCGTGAGGGCGCGCCACGAGCGGCGCTCGGCGCGGTCCTGGTACTGCGCGCCGTGGTCGGGGGAGTCGACGCCCGGCACCGAGAAGGCGTGCATGGCGCCGCTGTAGGAGACGACCTGCCAGTCGATCGCGGGACGCGTGCGCATCTCGTCCTGGAACGCGGCGACCTTCTCGTCGGGGACCATGGGGTCGTCCGCGCCGGTGAGGACGAGGATCGCCGCCTTCACGTCGGCGACGTCGGCCGGCTCGTGCACCACGAGGCTGCCGTGCAGCGAGATAGCGGCCTTGATCTCGGCACCCGCGCGGGCGACCTCCAGCGACGCGCTGCCGCCGAAGCAGTAGCCCATGACGGCGATGCGGGACGGGTCGACGTCCGGCTCGGCCGCGAGCCGGTCGATGCCGGCCTGCACGCGGGCGCGCATGAGCGGCAGGTCGGCGTAGAAGGACCCGGCGACCTGGCCGGCCTCCTCGGGGCCGGGGCGCACGTCGCGGCCGTAGACGTCGGCCGCGAAGGCGACGTAGCCGAGGCGCGCGAGCATCTGGATGCGTGCGGCCACGTGCCCGCCGACGCCGAACCAGTCGTGGATCACGAGGACGGCCGGGCGGTGGCCGCCCTGCGACGCGTCGCGCGCGAGGAGCCCCTCGAGCTCGGTGCCCTCGTGCTCGTACAGCACGGGACCCATCTGGATGTCGGCGCCCGCGGGCAGCGGCACGCGCTCGGTGAGCTCGGCGAGCGACGGCGACCAGACGGGGGTCGATGCGGGGTCGGTCATGCTCATGCCTCCACGGCGGTGCCGAAGCGGGCGGGGAGCGTGGCGCGGTGTATCCCGCGGAGCTCGTCCACGGACAGGGTGAACAGGCCCTGCAGCTCGAGTCCGGGCGCCTGCGCGTCCGTGACGCCGATGCGCAGCACCGGGTAGCCGCGGCCCTCGCAGAGGCCCTGGAACTTCACGTCGTCCTCGCGCGGGACCGTGACGATCATGCGGCCGGTCGACTCGGAGAACAGCGCGGTCGCCTGGTCGACGCCGTCGCGCTGGACGATGCCGTCGAGCCAGACGCGCGCGCCGACGCCGAAGCGCATCACGGACTCCGCGAGCGCCTGGCCGAGGCCGCCGTCCGAGAGGTCGTGCGCGCTCGCGATGAGCGACTGCGTGGCGCCGGCCGCGATGAGCGACGCGAGGTCGCGCTCGGCCTGGAGGTCGACCACGGGCGGGACGCCGCCGAGGTGGTCGTGCACGGTGCCGGCCCATGCGGATCCGTCGAGCTCCTCGCGCGTGACGCCGAGGAGGTAGATGTTGTCGCCCTCGTCCTGCCACCCGGACGGGATGCGGCGCGCGACGTCGTCGATCACGCCGAGCACGCCCACGACGGGCGTCGGGTGGATGGCCTGCGTGCCCGTCTGGTTGTAGAGGGAGACGTTGCCGCCCGTGACGGGGATCTCGAGCGCGAGGCAGCCGTCCGCCAGGCCCTCGACCGTGCGGCTGAACTGCCACATGACCTCCGGGTCCTCGGGGCTGCCGAAGTTGAGGCAGTCGCTCACGGCGACGGGCGTGGCGCCGGACGCGGCGACGTTGCGGTACGCCTCCGCGAGGGCGAGCTGCGCGCCGGCGTAGGGGTCGAGCTGGCAGAAGCGGCCGTTCGCGTCGGTCGCGACCGAGAAGCCGAGGCCGCTCTCCTCGTCGACGCGGACCATGCCGGCGTCGTCGGGGAAGGAGAGCGCCGTGTTGCCCATGACGTAGCGGTCGTACTGGTCGGTGATCCACGACGCGTCGGCGAGGTTCGGGCTGCCGAGCAGCTGCAGGAACTGGTCGCGGATGTCGTCGGGCGCGGTGGGGCGCGCGAGGCGCGACGCGGAGTCGGCCTGGAGGGCGTCGATCCACGTGGGGTAGGCGACGGGCCGGTCGTAGACGGGGCCGTCGACCGCGACCGTGCGCGGCTCGACGTCGACGATGCGCTCGCCGTGGTGGTCGATGACGAGGCGGCCGGTGTCGGTGACCTCGCCGAGCACGCTGGTCTCGACGTCCCACTTCGCGACGACCGCGAGGAACCCCTCGAGCTTCTCGGGGCTCACGACCGCCATCATGCGCTCCTGGCTCTCCGACATGAGGATCTCCTCCGCCGTGAGCGACGGGTCGCGCAGCAGCACCTCCTCGAGCCGGATGTGCATGCCGCCGTCGCCGTTCGAGGCCAGCTCGCTCGTGGCGCAGGAGATGCCCGCGGCTCCCAGGTCCTGGATCCCCTCGACGAGGTCCTCGGCGAAGAGCTCGAGGCAGCACTCGATGAGCACCTTCTCGGCGAACGGGTCGCCGACCTGCACGGCGGGCCGCTTGGTGGGACCGCCGTCGGCGAAGGTGTCGCTCGCGAGGATGGAGGCGCCGCCGATGCCGTCGCCGCCCGTGCGGGCGCCGAACAGCACGACCTTGTTGCCGACGCCGCGCGCGTTGGCGAGGTGGAGGTCCTCGTGGCGGAGGACGCCGACCGCGAGCGCGTTCACGAGCGGGTTGCCCTGGTACACGCGGTCGAAGTAGGTCTCGCCGCCGATGTTCGGCAGGCCGAGGCAGTTGCCGTAGAAGCTGATGCCCGCGACCACGCCGTGCACGACGCGCGCGGTGTCCGGGTCGTCGATGTCGCCGAAGCGCAGCGCGTCCATCACGGCCACGGGGCGCGCGCCCATCGAGATGATGTCGCGGACGATGCCGCCGACGCCCGTGGCCGCGCCCTGGAACGGCTCGATGTAGGAGGGGTGGTTGTGGCTCTCGATCTTGAAGGTGACGGCCCAGCCCTCGCCCACGTCGACGACGCCGGCGTTCTCGCCCATGCCGACCATGAGGTCCTTCTTCATGGACTCGGACACCTTCTGCCCGAACTGGCGCAGGTACTTCTTCGAGGACTTGTAGGAGCAGTGCTCGCTCCACATGACCGAGTACATGGCGAGCTCGCCGCTCGTGGGGCGGCGGCCGAGGATCTCGCGGATCCTCAGGTACTCGCCCTCGGTGAGCCCGAGCGCCGCGTAGGGCTGCTCCTTCTCGGGGGTGCGCTCGGCCATCTCGACGGTGTCGGCGACGTGGCGGCGTGCGCTGCGTCCCTCTCCCGCGGGGGTCTCGGTGGGGACGGATGCGGGATCGGGGTGGACGCTCACTGCGCGAGGACTCCTTCGAGGACGGACGTGAAGAGACGGAGGCCGTCGACACCGGAGCGCATGGCGGCCGGGGTGTCCGGTCCGAAGCCCTCCTCGACGGCGTGCTCGGGGTGGGGCATGAGGCCGACGACGTTGCCGCGGGCGTTGGTGATCCCGGCGATGTCGCGCAGGGATCCGTTCGGGTTGCCGCCGAGGTAGCGGAAGGCCACGCGGCCCTCGCCCTCGAGGCGGTCGAGCGTGTCGGCGTCGGCGATGAAGCCGCCCTCGCCGTTCTTCAGCGGGATGGTGATCTCCTCGCCCTCGGCGAAGGCGCTCGTCCACGCGGTGCCGGTGGCCTCGACGCGGAGGCGCTGGTCGCGGCAGACGAAGTTGCCGGCCTCGTTGCGGATCAGCCCGCCGGGCAGCAGGTGCGCCTCGGTGAGCATCTGGAATCCGTTGCAGATGCCGAGGACGGGGACGCCGCGCTCGGCCGCGTCCACGACCTCGCGCATGATCGGCGCGAACGCCGCTATGGCGCCGGCGCGCATGTAGTCGCCGTAGCTGAAGCCCCCGGGGAGCACGACCGCGTCGACGCCCTGGAGGTCGTGGTCGCCGTGCCAGAGCGCGACCGGGGTGGCGCCCGCGAGGCGGACGGCGCGCTGCGCGTCGCGGTCGTCGAGGGATCCCGGGAAGGTGATGACCCCGACGCGCATCAGCGCTGCTCCGCCGCGGCGGAACCGTGGGGGAGCGGGTGCGCGGCGACGTCGGTGTCCGCCGTGCCGCCGTCGGCGACCGTGTGGTCGTCGGTGACGTTGCCGGTGGCCATGTCGGCCTCGGCGGAGATGCCGAACCCGTCGAGCCCGGCGACGTGGACGCTGATGACGTCCTCGATGACGGAGTTGGAGAGCATGTCGGCGGCGAGGGTCTGGACGTCGGCGAGCAGCGCGTCGTCCACCTCGCCCTCGACGGTCAGCTCGAAGCGCTTCCCGATGCGGACGCCGGTGAAGCGGTCCTTCCCGAGACGGGCGAGGGCGCCGGCCACGGCCTTCCCCTGGGGGTCGAGCAGCTCGGCCTTGGGCATCACTTCGACGACGATCGTGGGCACGATGGATCTCCGGCTTCCTGGAGGCGGGTGGATGCGCTCAGCGTACCGGACGGCCGCGCCCCGCCGAGCGGGTCGGCAGGGCGGGAGCGCGGGGCGGGAGCGCGGGGCGGGAGCGCGGCGGGCCGTCGGGCGGATCAGCCGATCGCCTCGGGCAGCAGCTCCACGCGGTAGGCGGCGTCGATGGTCTCGCCGGTGGCGGGATCCTCGAGCTGCACGCGCCAGCGCGACGCGAACTGGTCGACACCCGGGACCATCGCGACGGTGCCCGAGATGAGCACCGTGCCGGGGACGCGGAGGCCGCGCTGCTCGAGCACCTCGAGCCAGTGGTCGGGGGTGAGGAGCGCGGCGAGCGTGGCGTCCTGGATCAGCTCCTCGGCGCCCTCCTCGCCGACCCAGCCGCGCAGGCGGATCGCGTCGAGGCGGTCGCGCACGTCGGCGAGGCGCCAGGCCTTCCGTCCCAGCATGTCCGGCCCCGCGTTCTTGCTCCACGCGACGCCGTGCACCTCGAGCGCGCGGTCGGTGTGGTCGCACGCGACGGTGAGGAGCACGTCGTCGTCGGTGATGACGAGCGCCCACTCGGCCTCGCCCGAGGTGCGGCCGTGCTGCGCGGGCACCGTGTCGGCCTGCGAGGCGAGGTACGGGGCGACGGGGTAGAGCGCGGGCGTGGTCTCGGGTCCGGGCACGCCGAGCTCGGCCAGCTCGTCGATGTGCGCCTGCACCTCGGCCTGGTCGCGGCCGGCGTATCCGGCGTTGAGGAGCGACACCACCTCGACGCTCGGGGTGGATCCGTCGGGCAGCTGGAAGCGCAGGGTGGTCATCGGTCCTCCGGTGGTGTTTCGAGCGTGTGAAGAAATGCGGATCCGGCGCCTCGGCCGTGGTGCCGGGCCTCCGGTATGTATACTGTATACAGCACACCGACCGGACGCCGGGCGGGATCCGATCGCCGGATCCTCCAGCCCGGCTCCCTCACCCGAGGAGCCCCATGGCCGACGACCCCACCGCCTCCCCGGCGGCGACCGCGCCCGCATCCGGCGCGCACGCGGCACCCGCCGCGACCGAGAAGCCCACCCGCCGCGAGCTCGTGAAGGCGTTCACCGCGAGCCTCACCGGCACCTCGCTCGAGTGGTACGACTTCGCCGTCTACTCGGCGGCCAGCGCCGTCGTGTTCCCCGTCGTCTTCTTCCCCGCGTCGGATCCGTACACGGCGACGATCCTCGCGTTCTCCACCTACGCGGTCGGCTACGTGTCGCGCCCGGTCGGCGGGTTCGTCTTCGGGCGGCTCGGCGACAAGATCGGCCGGAAGCCCGTCCTCGTGCTCACGCTGCTGCTCATCGGCATCGCGACGTTCCTCATCGGCGTCCTGCCGGGCTACGCGAGCATCGGGCTCGCGGCGCCGATCATCCTGGTGCTCCTCCGCTTCGCGCAGGGCGTGGGGGTCGGCGGCGAGTGGGGCGGCGCGGTGCTGCTCTCGAGCGAGTTCGGGGATCCACGCAAGCGCGGGTTCTGGTCGTCCGCCGCCCAGGTCGGCCCGCCCGCGGGCAACCTGCTCGCCAACGGCGCCCTCGCGCTGCTCACCGTGCTGCTCACCGAGGAGGACTTCCTCGACTGGGGCTGGCGCGTGGCCTTCCTCCTCTCGGCGCTGCTCGTGGCGTTCGGCCTCTGGATCCGCCTGAAGCTCGAGGACACCCCCGTCTTCAAGGCGCTGCAGGAGCGCGGCGACCGGCCGAGCGCGCCCATCTCGGAGATCTTCCGCACGCAGGGCCGCCCGCTCGTCGCGGCGATCCTGTCCCGCGTCGGACCCGACGTCCTCTACGCGCTCTTCACCGTCTTCACGCTCACGTACGGCGTGAACACGCTCGGCTTCGACCGCAGCCAGGTGCTCGTGGCGGTGCTCGTGGGATCCGCCGTGCAGCTGTTCACGATCCCGTTCGCCGGCGCCGTGAGCGACCGGATCAACCGCCGCGCGCTGTACGCGGCCGCCGCGGTGGGCGCGGCCGTGTGGTCGTACGTGTTCTTCGCGATCACCGACGGCTCGTCGACCTTCGTGCTCGGCGTGGGCATCGTGCTCGGGCTGTTCTTCCACTCCTTCATGTACGGGCCGCAGGCGGCGTACATCATCGAGCAGTTCTCGCCGCGGCTCCGCTACACGGGGGCGTCGCTGGCGTACACGATCGCCGGCGTCATCGGCGGGGCCATAGCGCCGCTGATGTTCACGATCATCTACGAGGAGACCGGCAGCTGGGTCGGCATCGCGCTGTACCTCACGGCCGCCGTCGTGCTCACGCTCGTGGGCCTCGCGATGGGCCGGGACTCGGACGTGTCCGAGGACGAGGAGTACGTGCGCACCGGCGCCGAGGGCGTGGCGGCACCGCGCGGCTGACGCGCATCCCGACCGGCCGGCGCCCGGATCCCCGTCGCGGGGTCCGGGCGCCGTCGTCGGGAGAGGGGAGCGGCGGGAGCTCGTCAGGCGCGCAGCAGCACGTCGAGCGTGACGGCGAGGTGACGGTCGATCGCGTCGCGCGCCGCCTCGGCGTCGCCCGCGGCCAGCGCGTCGACGATGCCGCCGTGCTCCTCGCAGACCCGGTCCTGCCGATCGGTCGCGCGGTAGAGCGCCTCGACGCCCACGAGGATCTGCCGGGCGCGGAGCTTCGCGTAGGTGCGGCTCATGAGCTCGCTGCCCGCGGCGTCGACGAGCAGCTGGTGGAAGCGGCGGTCGTGCTCGATGAACTCCCGGCCGCTCTCGCGCGGCGGCGTCTCGACCATGGCGCGCTGCTGCTCGAGCACCTCGCGCATCGCGTCGAGCGGCGTGCGGTCGTGCTCCACGGCGCTCGTGGCCGCGTGCCGCTCGAGGACGCCGCGGAGCTCCATCAGCTCGGCGATCTGGCGGCCGGTGATGACGGGGATCCGCGCGCCGCGCTTCGGGATCATCTCCACCAGGTCGTCGGCGGCGAGCAGCAGCAGGGCCTCGCGGACGGGCGTGCGGGAGACGCCGATGCGCTCCGCGAGCTCCTGCTCGTTGAGGAAGGCGCCCTGCTGATCCGGGTCGGTGAGCACGTGCGCGTGCAGGAACTCGTAGGCCCGCTCGCGGCCGGAGAGGGCGCTCGCCGCTGACCCTGGATCGCCCGCCCGTTCTCGCATACGCTATGTATACATCACAGGAGGACCATGAGAATCGCGCTCGCCCAGATCATCAGCTCCCCGGATCCCGCGGAGAACCTCGCACGCATCGCCGCGTTCGCCGAGGACGCCGCGCGGCAGGGCGCCGAGCTCGTGGTGTTCCCCGAGGCGGCGCAGCGCGCGTTCGGGAATCCCCTGCCGGAGGTCGCGGAGCCCCTCGACGGGCCGTGGGCGTCCGGCGTCCGCGCCGTCGCCGACCGGCTCGGGGTCGTGATCGTCGCGGGGATGTTCACGCCCGGCGCCGAGGGTCGCGTGCGCAACACGCTCCTCGTCGCGCGGCCGGAGGGCGCCCCGGCCGACGGCGCCTCGTCCTACGACAAGATCCACCTCTTCGACGCGTTCGGCTTCCGCGAGTCCGACGCCGTCGACCCGGGCGAGGACGTCGCTGTGATCGAGGTCGACGGCACCCACGCGTCCCTCGCCACCTGCTACGACGTGCGGTTCCCCGCGCTGTTCCTCGCGGGCGCCGACCGCGGCGCCGTCGTCAGCGTCGTGTGCGCGAGCTGGGGCGCCGGCCCCGGCAAGGCCGACCAGTGGGACCTCCTGCTGCGGGCCCGCGCGCTCGACTCCACCACGTTCGTGGTCGCGGTCGGCCAGGGCGACCCCACGACGCTCGAGGCCGGATCCCGCGGCCACGACCCCGCGAGCGGCGCGCCCACGGGCATCGGCCGCAGCGCGGTCGTCTCCCCGCTCGGCGAGGTGCTGCACCGCCTCGGCGGCGAGGAGGAGCTGCTCGTGGCCGACATCGACCCGGCCGCGGTCGAGCGGGCGCGCGGCACGCTGCCCGTGCTCGCGAACCGGCGCCGCGGGCTCGAGCAGCAGGCCTGAGCCGAGCCGAGCCGGGCCGCGCGCGCCGGGCCTCAGGCGAGCCGCATCACCGCGGCGTGGTCCTCGGCCGCGCGACGCAGCAGCGCGAGCATGATCACGAGCACCAGGCAGGCGGCGCCGCCGAGGGCGACGGCGCCGAGGAGCGCGATCATGACGGCGGGCGGGGTGATGGCCGCGAGCGCCAGGGCGCAGAAGGCGGCGACGCCGAGAGCCGTGGCGACGGCGGTGGCGGCGATGATGCCGCGGACGAAGCGGAACGCGCGCGCCTCGTAGATCCCGTCACCTCCGGCCAGGGTCGTCAGGCGCCAGACGAGCACGCACACCACCTGGGCGCACAGGGCGACCGCGACGATCCACGCGGCGACCGGCACGACGAGCCCGTCGAGGTCAGCCTCGCTGTCGCCCAGCGGGCCGGCCGCCGCGGCGACCATGAGCGCCTGCACGACGGCGGCGAGCGCGATCAGCACCGCCAGCAGCGTCTTCGCACCGAGCCTCGTGATCCTCGCCATGCCGTCTCCTCCTCGCCGTGCGGCCGGCGGGATCCGGCCCTCGGGGGAACGCTACGTCGGGCCGTGGCGGGCGCGCGTCGGGCGCGGGTCGCATCACGCGGACCGCGGGTCCGCCTCGCGAGGGAGGCGGACCCGCGTGGCAGGCGACGGGATCAGCGCCCGACGGGGCCCATGTCCGCGTAGCGGTCGCCGACGGGCGTGGGCAGCGACGACAGGCGCGACAGCTGGTCGGCCGAGAGCGTCACGGCGTCGGCGGCCACGTTCTCGTCGAGTCGGGCGACGCGCTTCGTGCCGGGGATCGCGGCGATGTCGTCGCCCTGCGCCAGGATCCACGCGAGCGCCACCTGGGCGGGCGTCGCGTCGAGCTCGCCCGCCACGTCCTTCACGGCGTCGACGATGCGCATGTTCTGCGCGAACGCCTCCTCCGCGAAGCGCGGCGACGACGAGCGGTAGTCGGTCTCGGACAGGTCGGCCGCGCTCGAGATCGCGCCCGTGAGGAAGCCGCGGCCGAGCGGCGAGTACGCGACCAGGCCGATGCCGAGCTCGCGCAGCACCTCGAGGACGGGGCCCTCGGGGTCGCGGGTCCAGATGGAGTACTCGCTCTGCAGCACCGAGATGGGGTGCACGGCGTGCGCGCGGCGGATCGTGTCGGGTCCGGCCTCGGAGAGCCCCAGGCGCAGGACCTTGCCCTCCTCGACGAGCTCCTTCATCGCGCCGACGGTCTCCTCGATGGGCACGGCCGGGTCGACGCGGTGCTGGTAGAGCACGTCGATGCGGTCGGTCCCGAGGCGCTGCAGCGAGGCCTCGACGGCGATGCGGATGCTGGTGGGCGAGCTGTCCATGCCGCGCTCGTAGTCCTCGGCGTCCCTGCCCGGCGCGTGCTTCAGCAGGCCGAACTTGGTGGCGATGACGACGTCGTCGCGGCGGTCCTTCAACGCGGATCCGACGAGCCGCTCGTTCGTGAACGGCCCGTACGCCTCGGCCGTGTCGAAGAGCGTGACGCCCTGGTCGACGGCGCGGTGGAGGGTGCGGATCGACTCCGCCTCGTCCTCGCCGTGCCCGTCGTAGAACGCGCTCATGCCCATGCAGCCGAGGCCGATGCGGCCGACGTCGAGGCCCGTGCCGGTGTGGATGTGCTTCATGCGATGCTCCGATCTCCCGCGGCCGGATGGGCCGCCTCTCGAGCCTAGGCACGCTCCTGTCCGCGACGCGCCGCGTTCACGCGTTGTTTTGAACCACTCAAGGGAAGTGTGCTTGACTGCGGCGATGCCCACCGATCACGCGCACCACCACGTGCCGCCCCTCGACGCCGACGCCCTGCGCGTCGCGCTCCGGGAAGCGGGACTGCGCGTGACCCGACCGCGCGTGGCCGTCCTCGAGGCTGTCGACGCGCACCCGCACTCGGACGCCGACGAGGTGCTCCGCGCGGTCAAGGGCGAACTGCCCGGCACGAGCATCCAGGCGGTCTACGGCGTGCTCGGCGCGCTCGCGGCCGCGGGGCTCGTGCGTCGCATCGAGCCCGCGGGATCATCCGCGCGCTACGAGCGCCGGACGGGCGACAATCACCATCACCTCGTGTGCACGTCCTGCCGGACGATCGTCGACGTGGACTGCGCGGTGGGGGAGTCCCCCTGCCTCGCGCCGTCCGACTCGGCGGGGTTCCTCGTGGCGAGCGCCGAGGTGACGTACTGGGGCCTGTGCCCCGAATGCCGGACCGCAGCCGCGGATCCCGGTGCCACGCCCGCGACCTGACCGTCGCCACCGGCCGTCCCCACGGCCGACTACCCGAGCCAGCACCTCCCCGTTCCACCGCTGACAGGAGAAACACCATGACCGACCAGAAGTACACCACCACCGACTCCGGAGCTCCGGTCGCCAGCGACGAGCACTCGCTGTCCGTCGGGCCCGACGGCTCCATCCCCCTCCACGACCACTACCTCGTCGAGAAGCTCGCGCAGTTCAACCGCGAGCGCATCCCGGAGCGCGTCGTGCACGCCAAGGGCGGCGGCGCGTTCGGCACCTTCCGCGTCACGGGCGACGTGAGCGCGTACACCCGCGCCTCCCTCTTCCAGCCCGGCGCCGAGGTCGAGATGCTCGCGCGCTTCAGCACCGTCGCCGGCGAGCAGGGCAGCCCCGACACGTGGCGCGACCCCCGCGGCTTCGCGCTGAAGTTCTACACGGACGAGGGCAACTACGACCTCGTCGGCAACAACACGCCCGTCTTCTTCATCCGCGACGGGATCAAGTTCCCCGACTTCATCCGCTCGCAGAAGCGCCTCCCGGGCTCGCACCTCCGCGACCACGACATGCAGTGGGACTTCTGGACGCTCTCGCCCGAGTCCGCCCACCAGGTCACGTGGCTCATGGGCGACCGCGGCCTGCCGAGCTCCTGGCGCCACATGGACGGCTTCGGCTCGCACACCTACCAGTGGATCAACGCGGCCGGCGAGCGCTTCTGGGTGAAGTACCACTTCAAGACCCAGCAGGGCATCGAGATCCTCAAGCAGGAGCAGGCCGACCAGATCGCGGGCGAGGACGCCGACTTCCACATCCGCGACCTCACCGAGGCCATCGACCGCGGCGACTACCCGGAGTGGAAGCTCGAGGTGCAGATCATGCCCTACGAGGACGCCAAGTCGTACCGGTTCAACCCGTTCGACCTCACGAAGGTGTGGTCGCAGAAGGACTACCCGCGCATCGAGGTCGGCACCATGACCCTGAACCGCAACCCGGAGAACTACTTCGCGCAGATCGAGCAGGCCGCGTTCGCGCCCTCGAACTTCGTGCCCGGGATCCAGGCCAGCCCCGACAAGATGCTCCTCGCGCGCATCTTCAGCTACGCCGACGCGCACCGCTACCGCGTGGGCACCAACCACGCGCAGCTGCCGGTGAACGCGCCGAAGTCGCCCGTGCACAGCTACTCGAAGGACGGCCAGGGCCGCTACACGTTCCAGGACGCCGGCACGCCCGTCTACGCGCCCAACTCGCACGGCGGCGCGCACGCCGACCCCGCCCGCGCCGCCGAGAGCGCCGGCTGGGAGCAGGACGGCGAGCTCGTCCGCTCGGCCGCGACCCTGCACGCGGAGGACGACGACTTCGTCCAGGCGCGCATGCTCGTCAACGAGTCGATGGACGACGCCCAGCGCGAGCGCCTCGTCGGCAACATCGTCGGCCACGTGAGCAAGGTCACCACGGCCGAGCTGCGCGCCCGCGTCATCCAGTACTGGACGAACGTGGACGGCTGGCTCGGTGCGGCCGTCGCCGCGGGCCTGCCGCCGCTCGCGGGTGACGCGCCCGTCGCCGAGGCCACCCCCGGCCCGACGCGCGACGCCGAGGAGGTCTCGGTCGCGGCCCACTGAGCCGCGGCGGTGATCCGCTGATCGCGTGACACGACGCCCGTCCCCTCGACGAGGGGGCGGGCGTCGTCGCGTGCGGGACCTGCGCGGCGGCTCCGACCCGCGACGCCGGGGCGCCGCCCATGGGACCGTGGACCGATCGACGCCGCATCCTGACCGGAGGACATCGCATGCGCAGCACCCGCCCGATCCCCGGCGACCCGTGGCCGCACGACATGGTGCTCCGGATCGACGACGAGCCCCGCGAGCTCACGTCTCTCCTGTTCGTTCGCGAGGCGTGGCGGTTGCCGATCCCCGACGTGCCCGGGCTCGAGGGGGAGCCCGACGTCGGGACGTCGGCGCGGCCGGCGGGACTCGGCGAGGCGGAGGCCGTGGAGCGCTGGCGGACCGAGTGGGCGCGGGTCTGGCCGCGCTTCGCCGTGCTCCGCCAGGTGATGCGCGCTCCGGAGGAGGAGGCGATGCGCCTGCTCCGCGGGATCGCGGCCGACGAGCAGGACGCCGGGACCCTCTTCGACGAGGCGGGCGTCGATCGCGAGGCCTTCGAGGCCTGGCACGTCACCCTCCGCGACGACCACCGGCTGCCGGTCGCCGAGCACCCCGAGCGCGTCTGCGTGACGGCGCTCGCCGACGCCTGGCGGGACGGGCTCGAGAGCATCGTGCAGCTGCCGTACGCGGGGTACCACGCCGAGCGCCGGGATCCGGCGACGCTCGTCGTGTCGCGCGCGGCACGACACGATCCGGAGCTGTACCGCCGGGCGCTCACCGCACCGATCGGCGGCGGCCCGCAGAGCTGACGCCCCGTCCGCAGCGCTGACGACCGGCACCGCCGAGCGCCGGTCAGTCCAGCGGCAGCTCCATCTCCAGGTCCTTCTGCGTGCGGTCCAGCGCGTACGGCACGCTGCGGCCCGTGAGGCGGAAGCCGCGGCGCTCGTAGTAGGCGCGGGCGCGCGGGTTGTCCTCGTGCACCTCCAGTCGGAGCGCCGCCGCGTTCGGCCGGTCGCGGGCCCAGGCGATCACGGCGTCGAGCAGCATGTCGGTGACGCCCGCGGCGCGACCCCGGGCCGACGGCGTGATGTAGACGCTCACGAGCATCACGCGGGTGGGGTCGGTCGAGACGTACGCGTTCATCGCGCCGAGCCAGCGGCCGGTCGCGGGATCCACCGCGGCGTACGCCGTGTTCCCCGGCCGCGCCGAGCGGAGGGTGCGGCCCTGCCAGTCGGAGTCGGGCCGGGTCAGCGCGCTCTCCAGTGTCTCGAGGTACGCGAGCGGGGTGTCCTCGAGCATCTCGAGGCGGAGCGTGCGGTACTCGCGCCAGTCCTCGGCGCGCACGCGGCGGATCACGGCACCGGGCGCGCTCACACCAGCTGCCCGTTGACGTGCAGGTCTCCGGCCGGGAACGCGTCGGCGGGGGAGGTGACGGGCAGCACCATCCAGCCGTGGTCCTGGTGCACGACCTCCGCGGCGCCGAGGAGCGTGAAGCCGTTGTAGTGGCCGGTGCGGCCGTCGAGCGGGATCCAGCCGTGCCGCGCGTAGTAGCCGGTCGTCTCCGCGCTCGTCTCGAGCAGGCCGAACGGGACGGCGAGGCGGGCGAGCGCACCGCGGATCCCGTCGGCGAGCAGCGTGCCGAGGCCCTGCCCCTGCCGCTCGGGGTGCACGGCGACCATGCCGGTGGATCCCACGAGCAGGTCGTCCGCCGGGTCGCCCTCGCCGTCGCCCGCCTCGACGAAGAGGCGCCGGATGCCCGCGTGCGCCACGAGCTCGTCGCCGTCGTGCACGAGGATCCGCAGCTCGGGCTGCGCGCCCGCCCAGCTGCGCGCGCCCGCGTAGCCCTCGCGGAAGTCGGGGAACGCGAGCGCGAGCAGCGCCGCGATCGACGTGTGACAGGCGAGGTCGAGCGCGCCCTCGCGG
This sequence comes from Clavibacter michiganensis, assembly GCF_002151125.1. Taxonomy (GTDB): domain Bacteria; phylum Actinomycetota; class Actinomycetes; order Actinomycetales; family Microbacteriaceae; genus Clavibacter; species Clavibacter michiganensis_C. Next base: position 23,761 of record NZ_MDJZ01000006.1, on the reverse strand, counting down.
ACGACGGAGAGGCGGGGTCCCATGGGTCGAGGCTAGCGGCCGGTCACGCGGCTGTCCGGGCACGGGACCGCGCCCGACGCGGCCCGGTCACGCGGCCCGACCGCCCGTAGGGTGGAGCGCATGACCACCCCGCAGTCCGTATGGCAGGACAAGCTCGGCCGCCTCTCCATCCGCTGCATGCAGATCCTCGCGGTCCTCGTGGTCGCCATCGCGATCGTGTACGCCGCCATCTCGCTCAAGCTCGTCGTGATCCCGGTGATCATCGCGCTCATCCTCGCCTGCGCCGTGCGCCCGATGGTGCTCTGGATGGAGCGCCGCGGCGTCCCCGACGGCCTCGCCGCGGTCATCGCGCTCCTCACCGGGCTGGTGCTGTTCGGCGGCGCCATCACGGCCGTCGTCTTCGGCGTGCAGAGCCAGTGGCCGACGCTCGTGAAGGCCACCAGCGAGGGCGTCGACCAGCTGCAGGCGTTCATCGAGGAGGGCGGCCTGCCCATCGACTCGGCGCAGATCGACTCGCTCCGCCAGTCGGCCGTGGACTTCCTCACCAGCAGCCAGTTCGGATCCGGTGCCATCGCGGGCGTCTCCGCCGCCGCCGAGGTCGTCACGGGCGCGGTGCTCGGGCTCGTCGTGTTCTTCTTCTTCGTCAAGGACGGGCCGCAGATCTGGGCCTTCTTCATCCGCCCGTTCCGCGGTCGCGGCCGCAAGCGCGCCGTGCGCGTGGGCCACGAGGGATCCAAGGTGCTCGGCGGCTACATCCGCGGCACCGCGACGGTCGCGCTCGTCGACACCGTGTTCATCGGCGCCGGCCTCTTCATCCTCGGCGTGCCGCTCGCGCTGCCGCTGTCGCTCGTGGTGTTCATCGGTGCGTTCGTGCCGATCGTCGGCGCGACCGTCGCGGGCATCCTCGCGGCGCTCGTCGCGCTGGTGACCAACGACCTCACCACCGCGATCATCGTGATCATCATCGTCGTCGCCGTGAACCAGCTCGAGGGCAACCTGCTGCAGCCGGTCGTGCTCGGCAACGCGCTCAAGCTGCACGGCCTCGTCGTGCTGCTGGCCCTGACGGCCGGCACGATCCTCGGCGGCATCGTCGGCGCGATCCTCTCCGTGCCGCTCACAGCCGTCGCCTGGACCGCCTGGAAGATCGTCATGGAGCCCGACGAGGAGGAGCCGGAGCCGCCGGCACCCGCGCCCCTCGAACCCGTGGCCAAGGTCGCGCGCGGCCTCACGGCCAGGCTCACGGGCCGCTCCGCCGCGACCACCCGGGCCGACCGATGAGCGCCACCGGCGCCGCGTCGAGCCTCCAGCGCTCGCCCGGCTTCGCCGTCGCCGCGCGCCTCGGGCACGCGGTCAACGGCCTGCTCCACCTCCTCATCGGCGTGATCGCGTTCCGCCTCGCCACGGGCGGCGGCGGCGAGGCCGACCAGTCCGGCGCGCTCGGCTCCATCGCGGGATCGCCCGGCGGTCGCGTGCTGCTCTGGGTCGTCGTGGTGGGCCTCCTCGGGCTCGGCCTCTGGCAGCTCGTCGAGACCGTGCTCGCGCGCGGCGAGGACGCCAAGCGCACCTGGGCGGCGCGCGCGAAGGAGCTCGGCAAGGCCATCGCCTACCTCGCGATCGCCGTCACCGCGCTGCGCTTCGCGACCGGCGGATCCGCCGACTCGTCCGAGCAGACGCAGTCGATCAGCGCCCGGCTGCTCGCCGCGCCCGGCGGCGTCGCGCTGCTCGTGATCCTCGGCCTCGCCGTCGTCGCGGTCGGCGTCTACTTCGGCTTCAAGGGCGCGACCCAGCGCTTCCGCGAGGACCTGGCCGTGCCGCCGGGATCGCTCGGGCGGGGGATCACCGCGCTCGGCGTCGCGGGGTACGTCGCCAAGGGCGTCGCGCTCGTCGCGGTCGGCGTGCTGTTCGTCATCGGCGCGGTCACGGCCGACCCGAGCCGCGCCACCGGCCTCGACGGCGCCCTCCAGGCGCTCGCCGGCCTGCCCGCGGGCGTGGCCGTGCTCGCGATCACGGGCCTCGGGCTCATCGCCTACGGCCTGTACTGCGGCGCCCGCGCGCGCTACGCCAAGCTGTGACGCCGGGTCCGCCCGCGGCCCTCGACGGCGTGCGGCCGGACGAGGTGCACGTCGTGCGCGTCTTCGCGGACACGGACGGACGCCAGGGCAACGAGCTCGGCATCGTGCTCGCGTCACCGCGCACCGACGGGCGCGAACCGGCGATCGCCCGCGCGCTCGGGTTCAGCGAGACGGTGTTCGTCGACCGGGTCGACGCGCCGGGCGCGGATCCGCTCGGGGCGTCGATCCGCATCCTCACGCCCGCGCGCGAGCTGCCGTTCGCCGGGCACCCGACCGTCGGCACCGCGTGGTGGCTCGGGTCGCGCGGAGCGCCCGTCGACCACCTGCGGGTGCCCGCCGGGATCGTGCGCGTGGACCGCGCGGGCGACGAGGTGCGCGTGACCGCCGATCCCGCGTGGGGGCCCGAGTTCGCGTGGCTTCCCGTGGGATCCGTCGCCGAGCTCGCAGCCCTCGACCTGCCGGCCCTCGCGGGGGCGTCCGGCGTCGACCACCTCTACGCGTGGGCGTGGATCGACGAGGCCGCGGGCGCGATCCGGGCGCGCATGTCCGCTCCCGCGCTCGGCGTGCCCGAGGACGAGGCGACCGGATCCGCCGCGCTCCGCGTCACCGCCCACCTCGGCCGCGACCTCCGCATCACGCAGGGCCGCGGCAGCGAGCTGGTCACGCGGCTGCTCGCCGACGACCGGGCGGAGGTCGGCGGCCGCACGGTGCCGGACCGCGTGATCCCGCTGCCCTGACCCGCCCGGCCGCCGTCGCCCGTATGGACCGTCGCGCGGCTACGCCGTCTCGGTCTCCGCGTCCTCGACCGTCGGCTCCTCGCGCGGGATGACCAGGATCTCGGAGATCCGCCGCCGGTCGAGCGCCGTCACCTGCAGGGTCACGCCGTCGACCTCGACCGTGTCGCCGACCTGCGCGAGCCGGCCGAGGTTCTCGATGACGAAGCCCGCGACCGTGTCCGACGCGGAGTCGGGCAGCTTGACGCCCGTCGCCTCCTCGAAGTCCTGGAAGTTGAGGCGTCCGTCGATCGTGCCGCCGTCCTCCGCGAGGTCGCGCGTGGCGGAGTCGGTGTCGTACTCGTCGAAGATCTCGCCCACGACCTCCTCCACGAGGTCCTCGAGCGTCACGATGCCGTCGGTGCCGCCGTACTCGTCCACGATCACGGCGATCTGGTGGCCCTGGGCGCGCATCATCGTGAGCGTCGGCAGCACGCGCGCGGTGGCGGGGAGGTACGGGATGGGGCGCAGGATCTCGGACACGGGCCGGTCCGGATCCGCTGCGATCGCCTGGTACAGGTCGCGCACGTGCACGAAGCCGATGACGTCGTCGATGGTCTTGTCGACCACCGGGTAGCGCGAGTACGGCCGGTCCTGCACGTCGATGCCCGCCTCGCGGACGGTGCCGGTGCCGTCGAGCGCGGCGATCTCGGGCCGCGGCTTCATCACCTCGCTGAGCTGGCGGTGGCGGAGGGAGAGGACGTCGTCGAGGATCCTGCGCTCGTCGTCCGGGAGGCCCTCGTGGCTGGAGACGATGTCGCGGAGCTCCTCCTCGCTCATCTCCTCGCCGGTCTTGTTCGGGTCGCCGCCGAGCAGGCGCACGACCACGTTCGTCGAGACGGACAGCAGCCAGATGACCGGGCGCATGAGGATCGCGAAGCCGTTGAGGACGGGCGCGACCGCGTACGCGAAGCCCGCGTTCCGCTGGATCGCGAGCCGCTTGGGCGCGAGCTCGCCGAGCACGAGGGAGAGGTAGGCGATCATCAGCGTGAGCAGGAGCGTCGCCAGCGTGGAGGCGAAGCCGGCCTCGAGGCCCCATGACTCGAGCAGCGGCACGACGGACGGGGCGATCGACGACGCGCCGTACGCGGCGGAGGCGAACCCGGCGACGGTCACGCCGATCTGCACCGCCGCGAGGAAGGTGTTGGGGTTCCGGGCGAGCGCGGCGACCTTCTCGCCGCGGCGGCCGCGGGCGGCGAGGGCGTTCAGCTGGCCCTCGCGGAGGGTGACGAGCGCCATCTCGGTGGCGGCGAACACGCCGCCGACGAGGACGAACACCACGACCAGGACGATGTTGAGGAGGAGGTCGCCGTTCACGAGCGGGCGCCGGTCGGGCGGGTGGTGCGACGGTCCCCGTGGGCGATGGTGCGGAGGGGAGCGGTGGCGCGGAGGGTTCGGGGCGTGCCCGGGGTCGTCCGGGCGCCGGGACTGTGGCTGTCGGGAGCGGGCTCCCGCGCGGTTCTGTGCATGCGGAGATGGTAGCGGAGCGGGTGGGGAAATAGCCGGGCCGGGAACTCAGGGGCGGACGGGCGGCGGGGCGGGCGCGTCCGCCAGGAGGACGTCGGCCGACCGCCTCGGGGCGAAGCCGGCGTCGAAGTCGCGCTCGTTCGGGATCCAGACGTCGCGAAACAGGGCGGCGTGGTCGCGGCCCAGACGGGCATCCCGCGCCATCCCGCGGGCCGACGCCGTCCCGAGGTCCACGTCGCACCACACGGCGAGGTCGATCCACGGCCGCGCCTCGGGGTGCAGCAGGCCGATGAGGTCGACCACCAGGAGGTCCGTCGCGGGCAGCGGCTCGGGTGCGCCCAGCTCTCGTCGGGTCCAGTCGTAGCGGCGGAAGGCGGCGCGGCGCCCGGAGCGGAGCGGATCCAGCACCTGCTCCACGAGCCGGAGTCGGTCGACGCCGTCCCAGTCGGAGGATCTGCGGTGCGAGCGCGACGGGTCGAGGAAGTCGTCTCCGCGCAGGCGGACGGAGCCGGGGAGCGCGGCGGCGAGTCGCCGGGCGAGCGTCGACGTGCCGGATCCGCCGTAGCCCGAGACGCCGACGACGACCGGCCGGTCGGCCTCCGCGCGCAGGGCGGCCGCGTGGCGGGTGAGCTCGGTCGCGTCCATCCGGCGAGCGTAGGGGGCCGGACCGCCGACGCGCGCGGGCCGGGTCAGCCGGCCGGGACGCAGCCGGTGCCGCAGCGCGCGGCGCGCTCCCGCTCCCGCGCCCGCTCGAGCAGCGACACGTGGAGGTACCCCGCGTACCCGCCGGGCGTGCGCCCCTCGCGTCGGCTCGAGGTGAGCACCTCACCCGCCGCGGACGCCGTGATCGCCGCCCCGCGGTCGCGGAGCCGGGCCACGAGGTCCACGTCCTCGTGCTCCGCGACCGCCGGGAACCCGCCGGCGGCGACGTACGCGTCGGCGCGCACGCCGAGGTTCGCGCCGTGCACGTGCCCGTTGGCCTCGCCGGGCACGCGGGTGGCACGCCAGGCCGCGACCTGCGCGGGGCTGAGGTCCGCGAGCTCGGGGCGCACGGTGCCCACGACCACGTCGGCGCCCGCGTCCGCGAGCTCCAGCTGGCTCGTGATCCACGCGGGCGGCACCGCCGAGTCGGCGTCGGTGCACGCGATCCAGTGCTCGGCGTCCCCGCCGTCCCAGCCGGCGCGGGCCGCGTCGACCCCGCGGGCGCGCGCGGCGCCCACGCGACCGGCGGCGCTCTCGATCACCTCGACGCCGGCGGCGCGCGCGACCTCGGCCGTGCGATCCCGGCAGTCGTCGGCCACGAGGATCACGCGCACGCGGACCCCCGCGGCCCGGGCGCGCGCGGCGGCGACCTCGACCGAGGCGAGGCAGCGCCCCACGAGCTCCTCCTCGTCGCGCGCCGGGATGACGACCGTCACCGCCCGGATCCGCGGGGCCGGCTCGGCCTCGGCCGCCGCGGCCGCCGTGCCCGTCACCGGAGGCCCGTGCGGGTCGCGACCGAGCGCGGATCCGCCGACAGCACCTCGAGCAGGAAGTCGTCCTCCTCGTGCCGCGCCAGCACGTGCAGGCCGGGGATCGCGGCGAGCCGCGCGTGCACCTCGTCGCCCGTCCGGCGGAAGTCGCCCTCGGGGTGCCGCCAGTGGCAGGCGACCAGCGTGCCGGTGGCGCCGAGGGCGTCGGGCAGGGCGGCGAGCACGCGGTCGAACGCGGCGTCGTCGAGGTAGTAGCCGACCTCGCTCATCACGACGAGGTCGAAGGCTCCGGCCGGCCAGTCGGCGCCGACGTCGCGCACCTCGAGCCGCACGTGCGGCGTGTCGGCGAGGCGCGTGCGCGCCCGCTCGACCGCGGTCGGCGCGACGTCCACGGCCAGCAGCTCGTCGACGCGCTCGGCGAGGCCCGCGGTGGTCACGCCGATGGAGCAGCCGATCTCGAGCGCCTGGCCGTAGCGCTCGTCGGGCAGGGCCGCGAGGGTCGCGAGGCGCTTGCGGCGCTCGTACCAGCGGGTGGTGACGCGCCACGGATCCTCGGTGCGCGCGTAGGCGGCGTCGAAGCGCTCGGCGGCGGTGGGTGTGGCGTCGGCGTCGCCCACGATCAGCACCTCCCGGTCGCGGTCCGCGTGCCGGAGGAACCCGGGCAGCAGCACCGCGCGGTCCTCGGGGGCGTCGGAGAGCGGATCCACCTGGCTGGCGTGCGCGCGGATCGCGGCGCCCTTCGCCTCCCGCACGCCCGCGTCGAGCGGCAGCGCGCGCATCGCGGACCACGGCACGCGCGGGTCGTCGGGCGTCGCCCAGTGCCACATCCAGACCGGGTACTCGACGAGCCGGATCCCGCGCTCGGCCGGCAGCGCGCCCACCAGCTCGGCGACCACCTCGCCCGTGACGCGGTGGTCGCGGTGCCCGTCGCCGCGCCAGGGCGCCGCGACCCAGGTGCCCGGGGCGGCGTCGGCGAGGAGCGCGGCGAGGTCGTCGCGCACGGCGTCGCGCCGCTCGCGGACGCCGCCGTCGGGGTGGCCGAGGAGCACGAGCCGGGCGTCGGGCGCGACCGCGTCGAGGGCCGCGCGGGCCTCGTCGCGGCGGACGGCGACGAGCTCGTCCGGCGTGCGCGTCGGGGATCCGGGGTGCGAGGCGGCGCCGTCCGTCACGATCACGAGGGTCACCGGCACGCCGCGCGCGGCCGCCGTCGCCATCAGCCCCGCGGCGCCGATCGACTCGTCGTCGGCGTGCGCGGACACCACGAGGAGCCCTGCCAGTCCCGTGAGGTCGGGGGCGGCGAGCGCGTCCCAGCGCGGATCCGCGTCCCACGCATCCGCGTCGGTGCCGGGCTCGCGCGCGTCGAAGGCGACGCGCGTAGGAGCAGCCGGATCCGTCGGAGCAGCCGGATCCGTCGGAGCAGCCGGATCCGTCGGGGTCGCCGGATCCGCGGCCGCCGTGGTCACGTCGGCGTCCGCCGCGGCCGAGACCGCGGCCTCCGCATCCGCCGCCCGCCGCCTGGCCGCCTCCGCGAGCGCCCCGCCGAGCGACGCGTCGTCGCGCTCGGCGTGGTGCTGCCGCACGTAGAGGCCGAGGTCGGCGACGCGCTTGGCGTGATCCGCGTCCTGCGCGAGCGGGGCCGGCCCGAGCGCGTGCGCGACGTGCGTCAGCGTCTCCTCCACCGCCCGGGCGACGACGGCCCGCACCCGCTTCGCGAGCAGGCGACCCTGCTCGCCCGAGGCTCGCCCGCGGTCGACCAGGGCGGCGGCCTCGGCGAGGGAGGCGCGGGCGCCGTCGAGCGCCGCGTCCACGGCGCCCAGGTGCATGAGGAGCAGGCGGTCGGCGCCCTCGCGGGACGCGGCCCGGATCAGCGTGCGCGCCAGCCCGACCGCGCCGCCGTACCAGCAGGCCGCGACCTGGATCCCGCCCCAGTGGAACCCGGGCCGCTCGAGGTACCAGCCGGGCTCGCCCACGCGCCGCGCCGGCACGTCCCGCATGCGCAGCGGCCCGCTCGGGACCTCCACGAGCCCGCGGGCGACCCAGGCGCCGGGCACGACCTCGACGCCGGGATGCCGGAGGTCCACCGCGAACAGCCCGCGCGTGCCGTCGGGGTCGGCGGCGGTGATGAGCGCGTCCGTCAGCGATCCGGCGAGCGAGCACCACGGCTTCGTCCCGGACAGGCGCACGGCGTCGGAGCCGGGAGCGGCGGCGGCCACGAGCGGATCCCCGCCGCCCTCCGCCGCGAAGACGCCCCACGTGCGCGGCTCGGCCCCGTCGTCGACGCCCGAGCCGGCGGGCAGCCCGCCGGCGCCCGCGGCGGCGCGCTCCTGGTCGAGGATGGCGAGCGCGTCGAGGTGCGGCTCGACCGCGCGGGCGATCCCGAGGTCGGCCGCGGCGAGCGTCGCGAGCGCCTCCCAGAGGTCCGCGGTCGCGCCGGTGCCGGGACGCGCCCCGGCGTCGCCGAGCCGCACGCCCAGGGCCAGCGCGCGCTCCGTCGTCCAGCCGGACCCCGCGGGCGTCGCCGCGAGCGTCGCGCGCACGAGCGAGACGGCCGCACCGGGAGCGTCGTCGCCTGGCGGCACGGCGCCGGATGTCAGTCGGACGCGCGCCGGGGCGTTCGCGTCGAGGGGGGAAGCGGGCAGGGGACCGGATGTCACGGGGAGGGGCGCCAAATCGTCGAGGGTACGGCCGGGCGAGGCGGGGCCGTCCTCCGAACCTACAAGCGTCCGGGGCCCGTGGCACCCGGGCCCGGCGATCCGCCCCGGCGTGCATGCGGGTGCCGCTCTCGTGCCGGATCCGTGCGGGCGTGTCCGCGCGCGATTGTGGCAGTCTGGCCGCCTCGGATCCCCCGGCCACGCGGGTGTGGGACCCTGACGACAGGGCTGGGGCGCGATCCGCACCGCCCACGCACGACAGAGGGGATCCACATGGACCAGCACGCCGACCAGCACGCCGACGAGGCCGCCGCCCAGGGCCCGGCCGACCAGCCCGCGCCCGAGGCCGTCGAGGAGTTCGAGCGCCTCGCCGTCCTGCGCATGGGCGGCCACGACATCGAGGGCGCGATCGACGAGCTGCCCGAGACGGACGCACGCGACGTGGCCGAGGTGGCCATCGACCGCGTCGTCCGCGGCTACGAGAACCTCTAGCCGATCCGCGCCAGCCCCCGTCAGCAGGACGGGGCCGTCACCCGGCCGCCCGGCGACGAGGACCGGTCCCTCGCGCCTACCGCCCCGTGAGCCGGGCGATGAGCTCCCGGTAGCGCTCCGCCGTCCGCTCCACGATCTCCTGCGGCAGCACGGGCGGGGTGCCGGTGCGATCCCAGTTCGCCGCCAGCCAGTCGCGCACGATCTGCTTGTCGAAGCTGTCCGTGCGGTTGCCCGTCGCGTACGCCTCCGCGTCCCAGTACCTGGACGAGTCGCTGGTGAGCACCTCGTCCGCCAGCGTCGTGATCCCCGTCCGCGGGTCGATCCCGAACTCGAACTTGGTGTCCGCGAGGATCACGCCGCGCTCCTCGGCGATGGCCGACGCGCGGCGGTACACGTCGAGCGAGAGGTCGCGCAGCCGGGCCGCCTCCTCGTGGCCCACGAGCTTCTCGGTGCGCGCGAAGGTGATGTTCTCGTCGTGCTCGCCCTGCGGCGCCTTCCAGGCGGGCGTGTAGATCGGCTCGGGGAGGCGGTCGCCCTGCTGGAGGCCGGCCGGCAACGGGATGCCGCACACCGTGCCGTGCTCGCGGTACTCCTCCCAGCCGGATCCCGCGAGGTAGCCGCGCACTACGCACTCGATGGGCAGCATCTCGAGCACCCGGCAGAGCATCGCGCGCCCGGCGACGGCCTCGGGGATCCCGATGCGCTCGAGGGTCGCGCCGTCGACGAGGTGGTTCGGCACCTCGAGGCGGTCGAACCACCACAGGCTCAGCCGCGTGAGGAGCTCGCCCTTCTGCGGGATCCCCGGCTCGAGCGCGAAGTCGTAGGCGCTGACGCGGTCGGTCGCCACCACGAGCACGTGCGGCTCTCCCTCGAGGGCGCGGTCGTCGGTGTCGTCGACGGCGGGACTGAAGAGCTCGCGCACCTTGCCCGAGTACGCGTGGTCCCAGCCGGGCAGGTCCCACTCGGCCGCGTGGCCCGCGGGGACGGGCGCGCTCATCGGATGACCTGCGCGGCGATGTCCGTGCGGTGCTGCGACCCGTCGAGCGACAGCCGCCCCACGGCCTCGTACACGCGCGACCTCGCCTCCTCGAACCCGTGGCCCGTGGCGACGACGCTCAGCACCCGACCGCCCGTGGCGACCAGGCCGGCGTCCGACTCCGCGGTGGCGGCGTGCGCGATGCTCACGCCCGCGACGGCCTCGGCCTCCTCGACGCCCGAGATGAGGCGTCCCGTGCGCGGCGCCTCCGGGTAGCCCTCGCTCGCGACGACCACGGTTACGGCGACGTCGTCCGAGAACTCCGGCCGCGCGACGCCGCCGAGCTCGCCGGACGCGGCGGCGAGCAGCAGCTGCGAGAGCGGCGTGACGAGGCGGGGCAGCACGACCTGCGTCTCCGGATCCCCGAAGCGCGCGTTGAACTCGATGACGCGGATCCCGTCCGCGGTGAGGATGAGCCCGCAGTACAGCAGCCCGATGAACGGCGTCTGCTCCTCCGCGAGCTTCCGCACGGTGGGCAGCGCGATGGTGTCGATGACCTCGTCGACGAAGCCGGCCGGGAGCCAGGGCAGCGGCGAGTACGCCCCCATGCCGCCCGTGTTCGGCCCCGCGTCGCCGTCGCCCAGGCGCTTGTAGTCCTGCGCGGGGGAGAGGGGCACCACGTCGTGGCCGTCGGAGAGGAGGAAGAGGGACACCTCCTGCCCGGCGAGGAACTCCTCGACGAGCACCGTGCCCTGGCCGAGGTAGTGCCGCGCGTGCGCGAGCGCGAGCGTGCGATCGGCCGTGACCAGCACGCCCTTGCCCGCGGCGAGGCCGTCGGCCTTGATGACGTAGGGGGCGCCGTACTCGTCGAGCGCGGCCTCGACCTCCTCGACGGTGCCGGCCTGGGCGGCGCGGCCCGTGGGGACGCCCGCCTCCTCCATGATGCGCTTGGCGAAGGTCTTGGATCCCTCGAGCGCGGCGGCCGCCCGGCCCGGCCCGAACACCGGGACGCCGCGCGTGCGCAGCGCGTCCGCGACCCCGGCGACGAGCGGCGCCTCGGGCCCCACGACGACCAGCTCGAAGCCCTCCGCGAGCGCGTGCTCCGCGACCACGACCGGGTCGTCGATGTCCATCTTGACGACGGGCACGACGCGCGCGATCCCGGCGTTGCCCGGGGCCGCGACGATCATGTGACCCGCGTCCTCCCGGAGCAGGGCCGTGACGATGGCGTGCTCGCGCGCACCGGAACCGAGTACCAGGATCTTCACGCCCCCACCCTATCGACGCGGACCCCGCCGGACGGGGGCCCGTGGAGGGCTGCCGGGCGCGCCGCCGGACGCGCCGGATCCGCGCCCCGGCGAGGGGGAGCGGAGGGCGGGAGCCGACCCGCCGCGGGAACGGGATGGGTCGGCCCCCTGCCTCGCCGGCGTTCTTCGGGTCCGCCGACGGGCATGTCGTCCGGCCCCTCCCGTCGCCCGGGGAGACGGTGGGAGGGAGGACGTCGTGCGGTGCCGGGCGGGTCGCGTCACCGCGGGGCACTTCCATACACGGTAATGGATGTCCCCCAAAGGACGGACACGTCGCGACGCCCCAGTAGGAGGGGTGCGGCGGCCGGCGGCGGACGCCCGGACGGCGCCGCTCTGGCATCCTGGGGCGATGGCCAAGGCGCGCATCCACCCCACCGTCGGACAGCCCGCCGTGCGCGCCGCGCTCGCCCGGGGCGCGGACGCCGACCGGGAGACGCGGGCCACCGCGGTCCGCTTCCTGCTGCAGGCGCTGGCGGACCTCGCGCCCGGCGGCACCGTGGAGGTGCGCGTGCCGCCGTTCGGCGCCGTGCAGTGCATCGAGGGCCCGGGTCACACGCGCGGCACGCCGCCGAACGTCATCGAGACCGACCCGGCCACGTGGATCGCCCTCGCCACGGGCGGCACGAGCTGGGAGGCGGGCGTCGAGGCGGGCGCCGTGCGCGCCTCCGGCCTGCGCGCCGACCTCCGCGGACTCCTCCCCGTGCCGTGGGAGCTCCCCGCCGACCGCTGAGCCGGACGACCCGGGCCGCGGTTCGCCCCGTGACGGTGGGGCGGGGGATGATGGAGGCATGACCGACGCCCGACCCCAGCCCGACGACGAGCGCCGCACCGAGGTCCTCGTGCGGCGGTCCCCCCGCTACTTCCGCTTCATGGGCGTCGGAGCGGTCCTCGGGATCATCGTGGCGATGGTCCTCACGCTCACCTTCCCGTCGAACCCCGAGTTCTCGGAGGCCCAGGTGCTGGCGTTCCTCGCGCTGTTCGCGGTCGTGCTCTTCGGCGGGCTGGCGGCCCTGCTCGCGCTCGTGCTCGACCGCGCGGCCTCGCGCCGCTCCCGCGTGCTGACGGCCGAGCGCGAGCGGGGCGAGCCGGGCGCCTGATCCGCGCCCCGCGGACCGCGTCGCCCCGGCCCCGCCGCCCGGTCAGCTCAGCTGCGTGCGCTCCAGCCAGGACAGGTACTCCGGCGTCACGTTGCCGGTGATGTACTCGCCCGTGAAGCAGCTCATCTCGAGGTCCTCCACGCCGGTGGATCCCTCGAGGATCGCGTCGCGCATGTCCGCCACCTCCTGGTAGATGAGGTGGTCCGCCCCGAGCTCCTGCGCGATCTCCGGGATCTTCCGCCCGTGCGCGATGAGCTCCTGCCGCGACGGCATGTTGATCCCGTACACGTGCGGGTAGCGCACGGGGGGAGCCGCCGAGGTGAACGTCACCTTGTTGGCGCCGGCCTGTCGGGCCATGTCGACGATCTCGCGGCTCGTCGTGCCGCGCACGATGGAGTCGTCGACGATGAGGATGTTCTTGCCCTTGAACTCGGAGCTCATGGCGTTGAGCTTCTGGCGCACCGACTTCTTGCGCTGCGCCTGCCCCGGCATGATGAACGTCCGGCCGACGTAGCGGTTCTTGTAGAACCCCTCGCGGTACTCGATGCCGAGCGTCTGCGCGACCTGCATGGCCGACGGGCGGGAGGAGTCGGGGATCGGCATGACCACGTCGATGTCGCCCGCGGGGCTGTGCTCCGCGATGGTGGCCGCGAGCCGGTTGCCCATGCGCAGCCGCGCGTCGTAGACGCCGATGCCGGACATGACCGAGTCGGGCCGCGCCAGGTACACGAACTCGAACGCGCAGGGGATGAGGCGCGGCGCCGGGTGGCACTGGCGCGAGTGCATCTCGCCGTCCATCGTGATGAAGACGGCCTCGCCGGGGCGGACGTCGCGCACGATCTCGTAGCCGAGCGACTCCATCACGAGCGACTCGCTCGCCACGACCCACTCCATGCGGCCCCCGGCGAGCTCGCGGCGGCCGAGGGTGAGCGGGCGGATCCCGAACGGGTCGCGGAACGCGAGCATCCCGTGCCCGGCGATCATCGCGATGGACGCGTACGAGCCCTGCACGCGCTCGTGCACCCGCTCGACGGCGGTGAAGACCTGCTCGGGATCGAGCGCCAGGCCCGACACCTGCGACTGCAGCTCGTGCGCCAGCACGTTGACGAGCAGCTCGGTGTCGGAGCTCGTGTTGGTGTGGCGGCGATCCACGTGGAAGAGCTCCTGCGCGAGCTCCCGCGTGTTCGTGAGGTTGCCGTTGTGCACCAGCACGATGCCGTAGGGCGCGTTCACGTAGAACGGCTGCGCCTCGTCCTCGTCGGCGGCGCTGCCGCGGGTCGCGTACCGCACGTGGCCGAGGCCCATGGTGCCGAGCAGCGAGCGCATGTCCCGGGTGCGGAAGGCCTCGCGGACCTGGCCGCTGAGCTTCTTCACGTGGAAGGTGTTGCCCTCGGCGGTGGCGATGCCGGTGGAGTCCTGACCGCGGTGCTGCAGGAGCAGGAGGCTGTCGTAGACGAGTTGGTTGACGGGTTCGGACGATACGACGCCGACGATGCCGCACATGCTTCGGCTGACTCCTGAAGAGTAGAAGAGGTGGGGGAGCGGCCAGTCTCCCACACGGGAGCGACGCGCCCGGCCGCTACCCTGTACGCGTGACCACCAAGAGCTCGTATGCAGAGGCCGGCGTCGACACGGAGGCCGGCGATCTCGCGGTCCAGCTGATGAAGGAGGCCGTGTCCCGCACGCACGGCCCCGAGGTCATCGGCGGCTTCGGCGGGTTCGCGGGCCTGTTCGACGCGAGCGCCCTCACCCGGTTCCGCCACCCGCTGCTCGCCACCTCCACCGACGGCGTGGGCACCAAGGTCGCCATCGCGCAGGCGATCGACAAGCACGACACCATCGGCCAGGACCTCGTCGGCATGGTCGTCGACGACATCGTCGTGGTGGGCGCGCGTCCCCTCTTCATGACCGACTACATCGCCTGCGGCAAGGTCGTGCCGGTGCGCATCGCCGACATCGTCGCCGGCATCGCCCGCGCCTGCTCCGACACCGGCACCGCGCTGGTCGGCGGCGAGACGGCCGAGCACCCCGGCCTCCTCGGGCCCGACGACTACGACGTGGCCGGCGCCGCGGTCGGCGCGGTCGAGGCCGACTCCGTGCTCGGATCCGAGCGCGTGCGCGACGGCGACGTCGTGCTGGCCCTCGCCTCCAGCGGCCTGCACAGCAACGGCTTCTCGCTCGTCCGCCACATCCTGAGCGTCGCCGGCATCGGCTTCGGCGACACGTCGGCCGAGCTCGGCGGCGTGGTCGGCGAGGTGCTCCTCGAGCCGACCCGCCTCTACACGACGCCGCTGCTCGACGTGCTCGGCCAGCCGGACCTCGGCCCGGGCGTGCACTCCATCAGCCACGTCACGGGCGGCGGCATCGCGGCGAACCTCGCGCGCGTGCTGCCCCGCGGGGCCTTCAGCGAGCTCGAGCGCTCCACGTGGTCGCCGCCCGCGGTGTTCCGGGCGCTCGCCGGCATCGCCGGGTCCACGCTCGAGAGCGCGGAGGGCACCTGGAACCTCGGCATCGGCATGATCGCCGTGGTCGACGCCGCCGCCGCGGACGGCATCGCGCGCGCGCTCACCGCCGCGGGCATCCCGACGTGGGAGGCGGGCCGCGTGACGGTCGGCGAGGCTCCCGCGGGCGCCGGCTTCGAGCAGGGCGCCAAGGGCGTCGACGGCGGGGCCGTGCGCCTCACCGGCCGCTACCGCGACTGATCCGCGTCGCGCCCCGCGCGGCGGATGCCGTGCCCTGTCCGCCGCGCGGGATGCGGGCGCACATGAGCGGACCCGCCTCACGAGGAGACGGGTCCGATGCCCATCCGGCCGGGGCCGGCGGCGGGATCAGGCGCGCTTCTGCTCGTCGCCCGGGACGTAGGCGTCCGGCTCGTCGGCGTACTCGTCCCACTTCGCGGCCTCCGCCGCGTACTGCTCGTCGACCGCCTCATGTGCGGTCAGCTCACGCTCCAGCTGCGTGTAGTCCACATTGGGACTGAACGACTTCAGCTCTCGCGCGATCTTGGTGTGCTTAGCTTTTTGACGGCCGCGCCCCATGCGAGACCCCCTCACGACTCAGGCCCCGACGGGCGGTGACAACGCTGGATGCAGCGGACAGGGATTGGAGAAAACCTAGGGGCTACCCTAACATGGGGCCCTCGTCGTCCCGGGCGTGTCCTCCCCGTCCGGAGAGCGCGCATCCGCATCGTACGGCCTCCCCCGGGGATCCCCCTGCTGGCCGGGAGCGGGCGCTAGCCTGGTCGTCCCATGACCTCCGAGCCGGCAGAGACCCAGGTCGTGGTCATCGGTGCCGGACAGGCCGGGCTCTCCGTCGCGTACCACCTGCAGCGACTCGGCCTCCGCATGGGCACCGACGCCGTCGTGCTCGACCGCGGGCCCTCGACGGGCGGCGCCTGGCAGCACCGGTGGGCGGCGCTCCGGCTGGGATCCGCGCACCGCGTCGCCGACCTCCCCGGCATGGCCCAGCTCGGCATCTCGTTCGAGACGGCGGACCGGCGGCTCCCGGCCCGAGACGTCGTCCGCGACCACTACGCCAGGTACGAGGAGCACTTCGACCTGCGGGTCGCGCGCCCCGTCGAGGTGCGCGCGGTGCTCGACGCGGACGTGCCGCCGCCCGCCGCGTCGCGCCGCCGGGCCGCGCACCCCTCCGAATCCGCGCGCCCGCTCCAGGTGCGCGCCACCGACGGCGACCGCGTCGCCCGGCTGGTCGTCAACGCCACCGGCACGTGGGGATCGCCGTTCATCCCGTCGTACCCCGGCCTCGGCACGTTCCGCGGCAGGCAGCTGCACACCTCCGGCTACCGGGCGGCCGCCGACCTCCGCGGGCTCCGCGTGCTCGTGGTGGGGGGCGGCACCTCCGCCATCGGCTTCCTCCTCGAGCTGGAGGGGGTGGCCGTGCGCACCATGTGGTCGACGCGGCGTCCCGTCGACTTCCTCGAGGCGGGCGAGCTCGACGTCGAGGCCGCGGTGCGCGCGGTGGACCTGCAGGACCAGGCCGCGCGCGCGGGCGAGGCGCTGCCGAGCATCGTCAGCGGCACGGGCGTGCCGCGCACGCGCCGCATCGTGGCGGGGATCCGGCGCGGCGTGCTCGAGAGCCGCGGCGCCATCGCGCGCTTCGAGGAGGACGGCGTCGTCTGGGCGGACGGCGGGCGCGACCAGGTGGACGCGGTGATCTGGGCCACCGGCTTCCGCCCCGAGATCCGGCACCTCGCGCCGCTCGGCCTCCGGGAGAAGGAGGGCGGGGTGCGCGTCGAGTCGGGGGTGTCGGCCAGGGATCCGCGGGTGTTCCTCGCGGGCTACGGTCCGCAGGCGTCGACGATCGGCGCGAACCGCGCGGGACGCCGCGTCGCCCGGCAGGTCGTCGCGGCCCTCGGCTGAGGGCGTCGCGCCGCGGCGCGTAGGGAGGGGGCGTGGGGGCCGGCGCCGTCCGCGGGAACTCGCGGCGGGCCCCCACGTCCATCCGGACCCTGCGGGTCGGTCCGGACGTGATCCGACCGGCGCGGGGTGGGCCGACTCTGGCGCACCCCGCGACCTGGTCGACCTGCACGGACTCTCGGGGGAAGAGTTCGTGCGCAAACGAGTCTACAGCCGTGTCCCCCTTTCCGAGGACACGGGTGCGTCGACCGGCGGCACGGCGGAGGGGAGCCGCGCCACATGGCACGGCTCCCCTCCGGGGTGGGCGGATCAGCTCCGCGCGTCGTCCTGCACGGCCTGCTTCGCGTCCTGCGCGGAGGTCGAGACGTCCTGCGCGGTCGACTGCGCCTCGGATCGCACGGTGCCCGCGGAGTCCGTCGCGGTGTCCTTGACCGCGGCGGCGGCCTGCTGCGCCGGCTCCTTCAGCTCGCTCGTCACGTCCTTGGCCGCGTCGGTCGCCTTCTCGACGAGGGGCTGCGCCTTGTCCTTCACGGTCGAGGCGAGCTCCTTCTCCTTGTCGCTCGCCGGGATCAGCGAGGCGATCAGGAGCCCTGCGCCGAAGGCCACGAGGCCGAGGCCCAGCGGGTTGCCCTGCGCCTTCGCCTTCGCGCCGCCCGCGGTGCCGGAGACGGCGTCGCCCACGTTCGCGCGCGCGTCGCTCGCCGAGCCCAGGACGCTGTCCTTGACGTTCGAGAAGGCGCCGCGCACCTTGTCAGTCTGGCGCTGGGCCACCTTCGCGGGGGTGACCTTGTCGGCCACCGCATCCACGTCGACGCTCAGCTCGTTGCGCGTGCGCTCGATCTCCGCACGGATCTGCTCGGGGTTGTCGCTCATCGGTCTGCCTCGTTCCTCTTCATCGCTTCGGGGATCTTCTTGACGCTCTCGGCCGTGCGGGGCGCGCCCTGCACGGTCTTCAGCTGCTTGCGGCCCTGCAGGTACATGACCAGGCCGATGACGGCCCAGATCACGGCCACGACGACCGCGGCCCAGGCCAGGTTGTCGAACCAGTAGGACAGTCCGACCATGAGGGCGACGGAGAGGAAGAACACGGCCATGAGGCCCGCGTATCCCGCGCCGCCCAGGAGGCCGGCGCCCTTCCCGGCCTTCTTCGCCGAGTCGCCGATCTCGGCCTTGGCGAGGGCGATCTCCTGGCGCATGAGCGTGGAGACGTCCTTCGTCACGTTCCCGAGCAGGTCGCCGAGACTCGTGGTCGCGGCCTTCTCCTCGGAGGGGGTGCGCCCGTCGGTCATGCGCGCGATCCGTCGGACGTGCCGCCCGCGCCGAAGGTCTCGGTCAGCGGGTCGACGGGGCGCGTCTGGTCGTACAGCGGCGTGGACGCGGTGGTCCGGGTGGCGGCCGCGGTGTCGTCCGCGTCGTCGTAGGGGCCGACGCCCATCGGGTCGTCCGCGCCGAGCTGCGTCGACGGGAGGCCACTGGCCGCCGCGGCCGGGGCGGCGGGCGCCACGTACCCGGACGCGGTGCCGCCCGTGGTCGTCGGGGTGGACGGCGTGGCGGTCGTCGTGGCGGCCGGGGCCTCCTCCGCCTCCTTCGCGTCGTGCGCCTCGCTCGTGAGCGAGCGCGTCAGGCGGCCCGCGGCGACGCCCGCGACGACGGCGAGCCCGACGAACAGGCCCGGTCGACGGCGCGCGAAGTCCGTGACGTCGCGGAGGAGCGTCCCCGGGTCGCGGCCCTCGAGGTACGAGGCGGCGCTGCCGGCGCGCTGGGAGACCTGCGCGACGAGCTCGCTCGCGAGGCCCGTGCTCTCCGAGCTGTCGCCCATGTCGCGCAGCTCGTCGCTGAGCGTGCGGAGGCTGCCCGCGGCCCGCTCCTGCTGGACGCCCGTCTGCTCGCGGAGCTGGTCGCGGGTCTGCGCGATGAGGTCCTGCGCCTGCGCCTTCGCCTCGGACGCGACCTTCGAGGCCTCGTCCTTCGTGACGCCGGCGACGTGCTGGGTGCCGGCCTTCGCGTCGCCCGCGACGCCGGCGGCCTGCTCCTTCGCGGTGTCCTTCGTGCTGCCGCTGGTCGTGCTGCCGCCGGTCGTGCCGGTGGAGGCCGGCACGGGGGCGGCGGCGTAGGCGTCGTCGGCGATGGATCCGCCCGCGGGCGTCGCCGGTGTGGGGTCGTTCGACATGTGGTTCCCTCTCGGTGCTCGTGGTGGTCGAGTTCCCGCAGGGCTGGGGCCCCGGGGATCCATACGCAACTCCGAGTGGAGGGCAGTGCATAGCCCCCCGTCGAAAAAGGGGGGGCCCTAACTATTCGCGCGCAGATGCGCTATGCGCGCACGCCTGCTACGGCGTCCGTCGGCCGCTCGTGTGCTTCACGGGCGTCGTCGGCGGCGGGCCGGGGCGCCGCGAGACGGGGCGCACGGGCTCGCCGCGGCGGTCCTGTCCGGGCACCGGGCGCGACCGGCGGCCGTAGATGAGCTCCGACGAGTCGAGCAGCCACGGCACCAGGGCGAGCGTGACGCCGTGCACGAGGAGGAGCTTCTGGCGGATCCGGCGGGCCTTGTGGTTGTGCAGCAACGTCTCCCACCAGTGGCCGACGATGTAGACGGGCGTGTAGACCGTGATGATCTCGCTGCCGTGCTCCTCGCGCCGCGACTTCAGGTACTTGATGAGCGGGAAGCTGATGTCGCGGTACGGCGACGCGACGATGCGCAGCGGCATGTCGATCTCCATCTCGATCCACTGCCGCTCGAGCAGCTTCGTCGCCTCGTCGTCGATGGAGACGTGCACGGCCTCGATGCTGTCGTGGTCGGCGGCGATGGCGTAGTCGAGGGCCTTGAGGACGGGCTTCTGCATCCGGCCGACGAGCACGACCGCGTGGTCGCCCGTGGAGCCGAAGACGGTCACGGGATCGACCTCGATCTCCTTCTCGACGTCGCGGTAGTAGCGGTTCACGCCGAGCATGAGGAGGAAGAGCACCGGCATGATCGCGAACACGAGCCAGGCGCCGTGCGTGAACTTCGTGATGGTGACGACGACGAGGACGAGCGCCGTGAGCAGCGCGCCGAACGCGTTGATCGAGAGGCCGCGGATCACCTCGCCGCGGTTGGCGCAGCCCTCGCGGAGCATGCGGGTCCAGTGCACGACCATGCCGGTCTGCCCGAGGGTGAACGAGACGAAGACGCCGATGATGTAGAGCTGGATGAGCTGCGTGAGGTTCGCCTGGTAGACGACGAGGATCAGCGTCGCGCCGAGCGCGAGGAGCAGCATGCCGTTGCTGTACACGAGGCGGTCGCCGCGCGTGAGCAGCGACTTCGGCGCGTAGGCGTCCTTGGCGAGCACGGATCCGAGCAGCGGGAACCCGTTGAAGGCGGTGTTGGCCGCGAGCAGGAGGACGGCCGCCGTGGTGGCCTGCAGCAGGTAGAACATCAGGCTGCCGTTCCCGAAGGTGGCCGCCGCGACCTGCGCCATGAGGCTCTTCTGCGGCTCGGTGGCGCACTCCGCCCAGCCGATGAGGTCGCACGGGTGCTCGCCGTAGTGCACGCGCGCGATGAGCGCGAGGGTGGTGAGGCCGACGAACAGCACGATGGCGGTGCCGCCCATGATCACGAGGGTCGCCTGCGCGTTCTTGACCTTGGGCGTGCGGAACGCCGGGACGCCGTTGGAGATGGCCTCGACGCCCGTGAGCGCGGAGCAGCCGCTCGAGAAGGCGCGCAGCAGCAGGAGGATGAACGCGACCTGCGACAGGCTCGGGGTGTCGACCGTGTAGGCCGCGGACTCGGCGACGGGCGGGTCGCCGAGCGCCGTGCGGGCGAGGCCCACGACGATCATCACGCCGACGCTGGCGATGAAGAGGTACGTCGGGACCGCGAACGCCTTGCTCGACTCGCGCACGCCGCGGAGGTTGACGGCGGCGAGGAGCGCGACGAAGAAGACCGCGATCTCCACGCGGAACGGGGCGATCTCGGGGACCGCGCTGATGATGTTGTCGACGCCCGACGCGACCGACACGGCGACCGTGAGGATGTAGTCGACGAGGAGGGCGGACGCGACGACGAGGCCGGCCTTCTCGCCGAGGTTCCTGTGGGCGACCTCGTAGTCGCCGCCGCCGGACGGGTAGGCCTTGATGAGCTGGCGGTAGCTGAGCACCACGACGACCAGCAGGATCACGACGCAGGCCGCGACCCACGGCGCGAAGCTGAGGAACGCGAGGCCGCCGAGCGTGAGGATGAGCAGCAGCTCCTGCGGCGCGTAGGCGACGGAGCTGAGCGGGTCGCTCGCGAAGATGGGGAGCGCGAGGTGCTTGGGGAGCAGCTGGCCCTCGAGCTTGTCGCTGGCGAGCTTCTCGCCGATGAGCAGCCGCTTGGCGGGACTGCTCTCGGGAGCCTGGGGGTCCGGAGTCACGAGCGGCCACGATACATGGCGACGCGCCCGGGCCGCGACGGTCCCGGGAGCCGGCCGTACGGCGGCTGGATCCGCGTCGTCCCGCGGACTACCCGACCGTGGCGACCGGGCCCGTGGGGAGGGTGCCCGGTGCGTCGTCGGGGGTGGCCGCGCGTCCCCGACGACGGGGGGCGCGGGCGGGGACGGGCAGGTCGAACAGGGGGAGCGTGCGCTGCACGATCGGCCCGATCAGCAGGGCGAACGCGAGCGTCCCGAGGCCCACGTCCCCGCCGAGGGCCCAGCCGATCGCGAGCACGACCAGCTCGATGCCGACGCGCACGCGCCAGACCGGCCAGCCCGTGCGGCGGTGGATCCCGGTCATCAGCCCGTCGCGCGGGCCCGGCCCGAAGTGCGCGCCGATGTAGAGGCCCGTCGCGATGCCGAGCAGCACGAGGCCGGCGGCGAAGAGGGGGACGCGGATCCAGAGCGTCTCGACGGCGGGCACGACCGCCAGAGCGACCTGCGCGCTGTAGCCGACGAAGAGGACGTTGAGGACGGTGCCCCAGCCGGGTCGCTGGCGGATGGGGATCCAGAGCAGCAGCACGAGCGCGCCGATGATGTTCGTCACCAGCCCGAACGGGAGTCCCGTGCGCAGCGTGACGCCCTGGCTGAGGACGTCCCACGGGGAGACGCCGACGGCGGCCTGCAGCATCATCCCGATCGCGAAGCCGTAGAGGAAGATGCCGATGGCGAACTGGACTGAGCGACGGAGCATGGGGGAGATCCAATCGCGGTCGGGGTTGCGGGACAAGAGGCCAATCGCCAGGCTGTGGCCTCATGACCCCCGCAGGATCCGCTCCCTCCGCCGTGCTCGGCCCGACCGCGCTCACGGCGCTGCTGGGGGAGTGGACCCGCCCGGGCAGCCCCGCGTACGCCGCGCTCGCCGACGGGATCCGGCGGCTCGTGCTCGACGGCCGCGTGCCCGTGGGGGCGCGGCTCCCCGCCGAGCGGGAGCTCGCCGCCGCGCTCGGCCTCAGCCGCACCACGGTCGCGGCGGCGTTCGCGGCCCTCCGCGGGACCGGCCACCTCGCGAGCCGCCGCGGCTCGGGCAGCGTGACGCGGATCCCCCGCGGCGCCCCGCACGCGGAGGGCGACGGCCGCGAGGTGGCGGACATGAGCCGCGCCGCCGTCCCCGCGGCGCCCGCGCTCGCGGAGGCGGCGATGCGCGCGGCCGCCCGGCTGCCCGCGCACCTCGACGGGCACGGCTACGACGTCGACGGGCTGCCGGCGCTCCGCGAGGCGATCGCCGCCCGCTACCGCGCGCGCGGCCTGCCGACCGAGGCCGAGGACGTGATGGTGACGGTCGGCGCGCAGCACGCGATCGGACTCCTCGCCTCCGTCCTCGTGCACCGGGGCGACCGCGCGCTCGTCGAGCAGCCGAGCTACCCGCACGCGATCCAGGCGCTGCGCGACGCGGGCGCGCGCCTGGTCGGGGCGGGCGTCGGCGTCGACGGCTGGGACGAGGACGTGCTGGAGCAGACCATCCGGCGGACCCGGCCCGCGCTCGCCTACCTCATGCCCGACTTCCACAACCCGACGGGCCGCACGATGCCCGAGGACCAGCGTGCCCGGATCGTCGCGCTCGCCGAGGCGCACGGCGTGACCGTGGTCGCCGACGAGACGACGGCCGAGCTCGACATCGACCGGGCGACCGCGCATCCGCCGCTCGCCGTGCACGGGTCGCCGGGCGCGGTGGTGCTCATCGGGTCGGTGGGGAAGACGGTGTGGGGCGGGCTGCGGGTCGGGTGGATCCGCGCCGGCCGGCCGCTCCTCCGCGAGCTCGCCCGGGCGCGCTCGGCACGGGACCTCGGCACGCCCGTGCTCGAGCAGCTGGTGGTGGCGGAGGTGCTGGGCGGGATGGACGGGATCCTCGCCGAGCGCCGCGCGCGCCTGCGCGAGACCCGCGACCACGTCGAGGAGGCGCTCGCCCGGCGCTTCCCCGGGTGGGAGGTGCCGCACGTCGACGGCGGGCTCGCGGTGTGGGTCGGGATCGGCGCGCCCGTGAGCACCGAGCTCGCGCTCGCCGCCCGGTCGCGGGGGCTCGCCATCTCCGGCGGGAGCCGCTTCGGGCACGACGGCGCGTTCGAGCGGTTCCTGCGGATCCCCATCACCGCGCCGCCCGCCGCCACCGACCGCGCGCTCGACATCCTGGAGGACGCGTGGCGCGGCCTCGCGCCCGACGCGGGCCGGCCGGTCGCGGGCCGGGAGCACGACGTCGTGGACCGGTCGATCCTGGTCTGAGGCGGGCGCCGGTCCCGCGGGCCGGCGCCGGTCCCGACCGCTCCGCCGCCTGGGGACGCGGCCGACGGCGGTGCGCCGCACCCCGCTACCGTCCCTGCATCCGCGCGTCCCCTCCAGGTGGGCTGTCCGCCCGGGCTCCCGTCCGTCCCGCGAGCGCCGTCCCTGCGGGGGTCGCCAGCCGCACGAGCCTGGAGGAACGACCATGCGCATCCATCCGCGAACCACCCCCGCCGCGACCCCCTCGACCCCCGCCGCCTCCCGCCGTCGGCGCGCGCTCGCCGCGATGGCGCTCGCCGGCGGCCTCGCCTCGGCGGCGCTCGCCGTGCCCGCCTCGGCGTCCGCCGCCACCGCGCCGGCGGGTGACGCTGGCGCCAGCGTCGTGGTCGCGCCCGCGCCCGACGACCATATTC
>NZ_MDJZ01000005.1 GCF_002151125.1 Clavibacter michiganensis | reverse complement strand
GAATATCGACGCCGGCGCCGACGACGCCCGCGCCCGCGCCCGCGCCCGCGCCCGCGCCCGCGCCGGCGCCGGCTCCCGCGCCCGTCCCCGCCCCGGCGACGGGCACCGGCGACGCCGAGCAGGCGATCCCGCTGGCCGACGCCCGTCCAGGATCCGGGTCGGCGCCCGTCGGCTCGACGCGCTACCCCGTGCCGTCGAACGCGCTGTTCGTCGCCACCACCGGCTCCGACCGCGCGTCCGGATCGGCGTCCGCGCCCTTCCGCTCCATCCAGCGGGCCGTCGACGTGGCCGCCTCCGGGCGCACCATCGTCGTCCGCGGCGGCACGTACCACGAGTCCGTCGTCATGCCCAAGGGCAAGGCGCTCACGTTGCAGTCGTACCCCGGCGAGAAGGTCTGGCTCGACGGCAGCCGGACGCTCACGCAGTGGGTGGCATCCGGATCCGGCTGGTACGCGCCGGGGTGGGACCTGTCCTTCGACACCAGCCCCACCTACACGCGCGGCGCACCGGACGGCACGGCGGCCAGCTGGTCGTTCGTCAACCCGGCCTTCCCGCTCGCGGCCCACCCCGACCAGGTCTGGTTCGGGGCCACCGCCCAGAAGCAGGTCGCGAGCCGGGCGCAGGTGGTCCCGGGCACGTTCTTCGTCGACCGCGCGGCCGACCGCCTGCACGTCGGATCCGACCCGCGCTCGTCCAGCGTCCGGTCGAGCGACCTCGTCAGCGCGCTCCAGGTTCGCGGCGACGGCAGCACCGTGCGGGGCATCGGCATCCGCCGCTACGCCCCGTCCGTACCGGACCAGGGCGCAGTGCAGATCCACGGCACGCGCGTCGCGTTCGAGAACGTCGTCATCACCGACATCGCGACCATCGGACTGTCGGTCATGGCGACCGACGCCAAGCTCACCGCGGTCACCTCGGCCCGCAACGGCATGCTCGGGATGCGCGCCGTCTACGCCGACCGCCTCGTCGCGACCCGCCTGCTCGTCGCCGACAACAACCTGGAGCGCTTCAACCGGGCTCCCGTGTCGGGCGGCTTCAAGATCGGCCGGTCGCGGGACATCCAGGTGCTCGACAGCGACTTCCAGCGCAACGCCGGCAACGGCCTGTGGTTCGACGAGTCCGTCTACGACATCACGCTGACGGGCAACGACGTCCTCGACAACACCGGCGCCGGCATCGTGCTCGAGCTCTCCGCGACCGCGACGGTGGCGGACAACGTCATCGCCCGCAGCGGCGAGGAGGGGCTCTGGATCGAGAACTCCGGCCACATCGGCGTCTGGAACAACACGTTCTCCGCCAACGACCGGGACATCGACATCTCGCAGGGCGACCGGATCGCGACGAACCTGTCCACCGCCGGCCACGACCCGCGCCAGAAGCTGCCGGACCCCACGGTGACCTGGGTCGTGACCGACATCACGATCTCGAACAACGTGCTCCAGGGCAGCACGGGCAACGCGCTGCTCGCCGTCGAGGACCACACGCACAAGCGGTCCGCGGCGCAGATGGGCATCCGCACGTCGGGCAACGTCTACCAGCGCGACCAGGCGAGCATCCCCGGCTGGGCCGTCGTCTGGACGCGCGGCCCCGGCAACCCGGCCGTGTACGGCACCCTGGCCGCGTTCCGCGACGCGACGGGTAACGACCGGACGGGCCTCGAGGTGATCGGCCGCAGGGTCCTCGGATCCGACCTGCGGATCACGAGCGAGATCGCCTCCCTGCAGTCGGGCATCGCCGTGGGCGTCCCCGCGCTCGTCGCCTCGCTCACGGGCGTGGTCACGGGAGCCCGGACCGTCGGGGCGACCGCCGGCTGATCCCGCGCACACGCCGACGACGGGCCGATCCCCACCGGGGATCGGCCCGCCTGCGCGGCGGCCCGCCTGCGCGTGGGCCCGCCTGCGCGTCGGGGCGCATGCGTCCCCCGAAGGGGGAGGGGCCGGGAGACGCGGGCAGCCTCTAGCATTGCCACCGTCACCACCCGGTGTTCACCCGTCGTACCCGCGATGGATGCTCTCGGACGAGGCCCACCCAGCCCGTCCGTCCCCGAGCCGTGAACCGGACGAGGTCTTCCCGGACCGCGTCGCACCCCGCACCACCCACCTGTAACCCGAAACGCAGGAACTCACCCGATGAACCCGTCATCGGCGCTGGACCGAGCCCGTCGGCCGCGCCTCCCCGCATCCACCCGACCCCACGAGACCCTCCGACCGCTCGACGCGCTGCCCGGCACGCGATGAGCACCACGAGGAACCGCCCCGCGACCCGGGGCGGCCGCACCCGCCTGCGCGCCGAGCGCCGCTCCGCGCACCGCCCGATCATCGGATCCGGCGTCGCCCCCGCCGCGCCCGCCGTCCCTTCGGGTCGCCGCTGGGCCCGTGACTACCGCACCCGCCTCATCGCGAGCGACTGGGCGATCATCGTCGCCACCGTCCTCGTCGCCCAGCTCACCCGCTTCGGCACGGGGGACGCGGCGGTCGACGCCGGATCCGTGCAGCTCGACTACGGC
Source organism: Clavibacter michiganensis (assembly GCF_002151125.1). Lineage (GTDB taxonomy): Bacteria > Actinomycetota > Actinomycetes > Actinomycetales > Microbacteriaceae > Clavibacter > Clavibacter michiganensis_C. The sequence continues at coordinate 489,453 of NZ_MDJZ01000005.1, read as the reverse complement.
ATCGTCTCCGTCGTCGTCGTGGCCGCGTGGATCGCCGTGCTGGGCGCGTTCCGCACCCGCGACGCCCGCATCGTCGGCGTCGGCGTCTCCGAGTACAAGCGGGTCGTCAACGCGTCCGCCATCACGTTCGGCGCGCTGGCGGTCGGCTTCCTGCTCCTCAAGGTCGACATCGCCCGCGGGTACGTCGTGCTGGCGTTCCCGCTCGGCGTCGTCGCGCTGCTCGTGAGCCGGTGGACCTGGCGGCAGTGGCTGATCCGCCGCCGCCTCCAGGGCGCGCACCTGTCGCGGGTCGTGGTCGTGGGATCCCGGGCCGACGTCGAGGACGTGGCCGCGCAGATCCTGCTGCGTCCCGCCTCCGGCTACGCGGTGGTGGGCGTCGCCATCGACGACCACCTCGACGGCCTCGAGGTCGCCGGGCGCACGATCCCCGTCGTCTCCGACCTCGGATCCGTCGCCGCGGCCGCCGCCCGCACCGCCGCCGACGCCGTCATCGTCGCCAGCCAGCCGCGCGCCGGCAGCAACGCCGTCCGCACGCTCGGCTGGGAGCTCGAGGGCTCGTCGATCGAGCTGGTGCTCGCGTCGCGCCTCACCGACGTCGCCGGCCCCCGGATCCACTTCCGCCCGGTCGAGGGCCTCCCGCTCATCCACGTGGAGATCCCGCAGTTCGAGGGCGGGAAGCACGTGATGAAGCGGGCCCTCGACATCGCGGTGGCCGGCCTCGCGCTCCTGGTCCTCGCGCCGGTGATGCTCGTGATCGCCGCCGTCGTCCGCGCCGACAGCCCGGGCGGCGCCATCTTCCGCCAGGAGCGCGTCGGCAAGAGCGGCCAGGAGTTCCGCATGCTGAAGTTCCGCTCGATGCGGGTCACCGCGGAGGCGGAGCTCGCGGCGCTGGCGGCGGCGAACGAGGGATCCGGCCCGCTGTTCAAGATGCGCGCCGACCCGCGCGTCACCCGCGTCGGAGCCGTGCTCCGCCGCTACTCGCTCGACGAGCTCCCGCAGCTGTGGAACATCCTCGTCGGCGACATGAGCCTCGTCGGGCCCCGCCCGCCGCTGCGGACCGAGGTGCAGGGCTACGAGAGCCACGTGCACCGCCGCCTGTTCATCAAGCCGGGCCTCACCGGCATGTGGCAGGTGAACGGCCGGAGCGACCTGAGCTGGGACGAGAGCGTCCGGCTCGACCTGTACTACGTCGAGAACTGGTCCCTGACCGGCGACGTGATGATCATGTGGCGCACCTTCCGTGTGCTCACCCGACCCGTAGGGGCTTACTGATGTCTGCAATCGAACCGCGTCGACTCCGCATCGCCATGGTCGGGACCCGCGGGGTCCCCGCCGCGTACGGCGGATTCGAGACCGCCATCGAGGAGATCGGGCAGCGCCTCGCCGCCCGCGGCCACGACGTCACCGTCTACTGCCGCTCCGCGAACCGCGCGCGCCCCCGCACCCACCTCGGCATGGCTCTCGTGCACCTGCCGGCGCTCAAGACCAAGTCGATCGAGACGCTCAGCCACACCGCGCTGTCCGCGATCCACCTGGCCTTCGGGAAGCGCCAGGACGCGGCCTTCGTGTTCAACGCCGCCAACGCGCCGTTCGTGCCCCTCATCCGCTCGCGCGGCGTGGCCACGGCCGTGCACGTGGACGGTCTCGAGTGGAAGCGCGGCAAGTGGGGCCGCATGGGCAAGAAGTACTACCGCGTCGCCGAGCAGATGGCCGTGAAGAACGCGGACGCGCTCATCTCCGACGCGCAGGGCATCGCCGACTACTACGACCACGAGTTCGGGATCCCCACGGAGCTGCTCACCTACGGCGCCAACATCCTGCGCGACCCCGCGTCGGACCGCCTCGCCGAGCTCGGCCTCGAGCCCGGCCAGTACCACCTCGTCGTCGCGCGCTTCGAGCCGGAGAACCACGTCGACGTCATCGTCGACGGGTACACGGCGTCGAACGCGACGCTGCCGCTCGTCGTCGTCGGATCCGCGCCGTACTCCGCCGCCTACACCGACCGCATCGAGCAGGTCGCCACCGCCGACCCGCGCATCCAGCGCCTCGGCGGGGTCTGGGACCAGGAGCAGCTCGACCAGCTCTACGCCCACGCGCTCACCTACATCCACGGCCACTCGGTCGGCGGGACGAACCCGTCGCTGCTGCGCGCCATGGGCGCGGCGACCGCGACGCTCGCGAACGACAACGTGTTCAACCGCGACGTGCTCGGCGAGGACGGCCGCTTCTGGGCGGACGCCGCCGGGGTCGCCCGGCTCGTCGAGGGCGCCGAGGCGGCCGCCGAGGAGGCCGTCGCGATCGGCCGCCGCCTGCAGGAGCGCGCCGAGGAGACCTACGACTGGGACGCGATCGCCGACGGCTACGAGGAGCTCGCGGCCCGCATGACGCGCGGCTACTCGACGCACGGCATGAGCCGCGGCGTCCGCTCCGCCACCCGCTGGGAGCCGGAGCTCCGCGCCGCCGACGCGAGCCGCACCTCCTTCCTCCTCGAGGAGAGCCGATGAGCGCCCCGGCCGCGACCGCGACCGACCCGCGCGCCGAGTCGTACGCCGACGTCGTCCGCCGGCTCGCCTCCGCGCAGAAGAAGGCCGCCCGCGGCGCGCCCGCGTACTCGATCCGCGTCAACCGCCCGGCCGGCCGGCTGCTCGCCGCGTGGGCCTACCGCCAGGGGCTGACCCCGAACCAGGTGACCGCGATCAGCGCCGCCTTCACGTTCACCGGGATCGCCCTGATCGCGCTCGTGCAGCCGACCGCCTGGCTCGGCATCGCCGTGTGGCTGCTGCTCGCGGTGGGCTACGCGTTCGACTCGGCCGACGGCCAGGTCGCGCGCCTCCGCGGCGGCGGCTCGCTCTCGGGCGAGTGGCTCGACCACGTCGTCGACTGCGTCAAGATCTCGTCGCTGCACCTCGCGGTGCTCGTGTCGATGTTCCGCTGGCCCGCCACGGACTCCGACGCGTGGCTGCTCGTGCCCGTCGTCTACGCGATCGTCGCGGCCGCCAGCTTCTTCGCGATGATCCTCAACGACCAGCTCAAGCGCGTGCACGCCGTCACCGGCGCCACCGCCCCCGAGGCCGGCCGGTCGACGCTCCTGCGCTCGCTCCTCGTGATCCCCACCGACTACGGCTTCCTCTGCATCGTGTTCGCGCTGCTCGGCGCCCCCGTCGTCTTCCTCGCGGTCTACGCGCTGATGATGCTCGCCAACGCCGGGCACCTCGCCCTCGCGTCGGTGAAGTGGTTCCGCGACATGGGCGCGCTCGACGCGCGCCGTGCGGAGGCGACCGCCGTGTCGTCCGCCGGATCCGCGCGGGTCCCCGCGTGACCGCGTTCGCCGGCGTGGAGCAGGCCCTCGCGCAGGCCGACGAGGAGGGTGCCGACCTCCGCGGGCGCACGGTCCTCGTCGCGCACCCGAGCGCCGAGCTCTACGGATCCGACCGCGTGCTCCTGGAGAGCGTCGCCGGCCTCGTGGCCGCCGGCGCCCGCACGATCGTGACCCTGCCCTCCCACGGCCCGCTCGTCGCGGCGCTGACGGGCGTCGGCGCGACCGTGCACCATGCGCCCACGCCGGTTCTCCGGAAGTCGATGCTGCGCCCGCGCGGCTTCGCGGCCCTCGTCGGCCAGTCCGTCCGCGGACTCCACGCCGGACTCGGCCTCGTGCGCCGCACGCGCCCCGACGCCGTGTACGTCAACACCGTCACGATCCCGCTGTGGATCCTCGTCGGCCGCCTCACCGGCCGCCCGGTCCTCGCCCACGTGCACGAGGCGGAGGGGTCCGCGTCGCGCGCCATCGGCACCGCGCTCGCCCTGCCGCTCGCGCTCGCCACGAGCGTCGTCGCGAACAGCCGCTACAGCGTCGACGTGCTCGGCCGCGCCCTCCCGCGGGTCGCGCGCCGCGCCGAGGTCGTCTACAACGGCGTGCCCGGCCCCGCCGAGGTCGTGCCGGCGCGCGAGGCGCTCGACGGGGGCCTCCGGGTCCTCTACGTCGGCCGGCTCTCCGACCGCAAGGGCGTGGACGTCGCCGTCGAGGCGATCGTCGAGCTCCGCGACCGGGGCGCCCGGGCGACCCTCGACATCGTGGGCGCCGTGTTCCCCGGCTACGAGGCGTACGAGGAGCAGCTGCGCACGACGATCCGCGTGCTCGACCTCGAGGACCGGATCACTCTGCACGGCTTCCACGCCGACGTCGCCCCCTTCGTGGCCGCCGCCGACGCGTGCGTCGTGCCCTCCCGGGTGGACGAGCCGTTCGGCAACACCGCCGTCGAGGCGCTGCTGGCCGCGCGGCCCGTGGTGGTCAGCGACACCTCCGGCCTCCGCGAGGCCGCGGGCGGGTACGAGTCCGCGGTGATGGTGCCGCCCTCGGATCCGGCCGCCCTCGCGGACGCCCTCCAGGACATCGCGACGGACTGGGACGCCTCCCGCGCCCGGGCCGCCCGCGACCGCTTCCGCGCCGAGCACCGGCACGGACCCGGGCTCTACCGGCAGCGCATCGCGCGGTCGGTGGGCACGATGCTCACGCTCACGAAGCGCGTCGGCAGCCCCCGACCGGCCAGCGACCGCTGACCACCGGCACCCTCCCTCACCCGCCCCACCCACCCGAAGCAAGGACGAAATGAGCATCCTCTCCTCCGCGGGACGTCGCCTGGCCGCGATGACCGCGGCCGCCGCGGTCATCCTGTCCGCGGTCGTGATCGCGCAGCCCGCGATGGCGGACTCCGCGCCGGTCGACCCGACCGACCCGAAGTCGCCCGCCACGGTCACCGCCGACCCGCTGCCCACGACCCAGATCGACGGCGTCGCCTGGTCGCAGGTCGTCGTCGGCAACACGGTCTACGTGGCCGGCAAGTTCCAGAACGCGCGCCCCGCGGGCGCCGCGCCCGGCACGAACCTCACGCCCCGCAGCAACCTCCTCGCGTACGACATCCGCACGGGCGCGCTCATCACGTCGTTCGCGCCGAAGCTCAACGCGCAGGCGCTGTCGGTCACCGCGTCGCCCGACGGATCCCGGATCTACGTGGTCGGCGACTTCACCGACATCGACGGCCAGGGCTTCTACCGCGCCGCGGCGTTCAGCACCGCGACGGGCAAGATCATCCCGACCTTCCGCCCCATCATGGGGAGCCAGACCCGCACGGTGAGCGCCACGGACGACACCGTGTACCTCGGCGGGACGTTCCGCAGCGTCAACGGCGCCGCTCGGAACTACCTCGCCGCGGTGTCCGCGACGAACGGCAGCACGCTGCCGTTCGTCGCGGACGCGGACACCGTCGTGGACGCGCTCACGCTCACGAAGGACGCGTCCAAGCTCGTCGTCGGCGGCCGCTTCACGCAGCTGAGCGGCGTCCCCACCTACGGCCTCGGCGCGGTGGACCCGTCCTCGGGCGCGTCCCTCCCGTGGGCCGCGAACCAGCAGGTGCGCAACGCCGGCGTGGAGTCCTCCATCACGAGCCTCTACGCCACGGGCGACCGGGTCTACGGATCCGGCTACACGTTCGGCGACGGCGGCAACCTCGAGGGCGCCTTCTCGGCCGACCCGAACACGGGCGTCGTGAACTGGGTCGAGGACTGCCACGGCGACAGCTACTCGGTCTTCGCGACCGACACCGTCGCGTACGTGGCCGGCCACCCGCACTACTGCGGCAACATCGGCGGCTTCCCGCAGACCGAGCCGTGGACCTTCCAGCACAGCATCGCCTTCAGCAAGCAGGCGACGGGCACGGCCACGGCCGACCCGTACGGCTACCACAACTGGGCCGGCACGCCGTCCCCGACGCTGCTCAACTGGTTCCCGAAGTACGTCACGGGCTCCTTCACGGGCCAGGGCCAGGCGGCCTGGAGCGTCAACGGCAACGACGACTACATCGTCGTCGGCGGCGAGTTCCCCTACGTGAACACGACGGCCCAGCAGGGCCTCGTGCGCTACGCGATGGCGAAGGACGCCCCGAACAAGGTCGGCCCCAACTCCAACGACCAGCTGGTACCGAAGGCGATCTCCTACACGAAGGGCGAGGCCCGCATCTCCTGGCAGGCCACCTTCGACCGCGACAACACGCGTCTCACCTACAAGATCGTGCGCGACGGCAAGACGGCGACGCCGGTCTACCAGGTCACCCAGGACTCCACCTTCTGGCAGCGGCCGTCCATGGGCTTCATCGACAAGGGGCTCGTACCCGGCAGCACGCACACGTACCGCGTGTACGTGACGGACGCGGCGGGCAACAGCGTGAACCGCGTCAGCGACACCGTCACCATCACCGACCAGTCGGGCAGCGACGCGTACGCCACGAGCGTGAAGGACGACGGCGCGACCGCGTACTACCCGCTCGACGAGAAGGCGGGCACCGCCGGCCTCGACCACGTCGCGTTCGAGGACCTCCGCGTCGACAACGCCACGCGCGGCGCCGTGGGTCCGATCGACGGTTCCACCGCCACCACCTTCTCCGGCCAGGACGGCTCCTTCGCGGTCACGCCGCAGGCCGTGCAGGCACCGGACACGTTCAGCGTCGAGTCGTGGGTCAAGACGACCTCGACGAACGGCGGCAAGGTCGTCGGCTTCGGCGGCAGCAGCACGGGCACGTCGGGCAACTACGACCGCATGGTCTACCTCGACAACGACGGCCGCGTCTTCTTCGGCGTCTACACGGGCGCGACCCAGACGCTCAACTCGGCCCCCGGCTTCAACGACGGCAAGTGGCACCAGATCGTCGCCACCATGGGCGCGGAGGGCATGAAGCTGTTCGTCGACGGCAAGCTCGCCGGCCAGCGCGCGGACACCACGCGCGGCCAGGACTACAAGGGCTACTGGCGCGTCGGCGGCGACAACCTCGGCGGCTGGCCCAACCAGCCCCGGAGCTACTACCTCGCCGGCGACATCGCGCAGGTCTCGATCTACCCGACCGCCCTCACGCGCGCCGACGTCGTCGACCACCTGGTCGCGTCCGGCCGCACCTCGCCCATCCCGCCGGCGCCCTCGGACGCCTACGGCAAGGCCGTGTACGCGGCCGACCCGTCGTCCTACTGGCGCCTCGACGACGCCGACGGGTCCTCGACCCTGAAGGACGCGGGCCAGAACGACGTCGGCGCGAACGTCGGCCGCAACGTGCGCTTCGGCCAGGCGGGCGCCCTCTCGGGCTCCGTCGGCCAGGCGGCGGCGTTCTCCGACAGCATCGCGGTGAGCCAGCAGCGGGTCGCGAACCCGACCGCCTACTCGCTCGAGATGTGGTTCCAGACGACGACCACGCGCGGCGGCAAGCTGATCGGCTTCGGCGACAACGCGGATCCGTTCAACTTCTCCGGCAGCTACGACCGCCACGTCTACATGCAGGACGACGGACGCCTGCAGTTCGGCACGTGGACGGGCCAGACCAACCTCGCGACCTCGCCCCGCGCCTACAACGACGGCCAGTGGCACCACGTGGTCGCGTCGCAGGGATCCGACGGCCTGAAGCTCTACGTGGACGGCGACCTCGTCGGCCAGAACGGCCAGACGCAGGCGCAGGCCTACGACGGCTACTGGCGCATCGGCGGCGACAACACCTGGGGCTCCTCCAGCGGCACCTTCCAGGGCCGGATGGACGAGGTCGCGGTGTACCCGACCGTGCTCACCCCGAGCACGGTGGCGACGCACTTCGCGCTCGGGACGACCGGCCGCGTGCCGAACCAGGCCCCGAAGGCCGCGTTCACGCAGCAGGCCGCGTTCCTCGAGGCCGCGTTCGACGCGACCGGATCCACCGACCCCGACGGCACGGTCACGGGCTACGCCTGGGACTTCGGCGACGGCGTCCAGGCGTCCGGCGCGCAGCAGTCGCACACGTACGCCGCGGCCGGCACCTACACGGTGACGCTCACGGTGACGGACGACCGCGGCACGACGGACCGCACGCAGCAGGAGCTCACGGTGAAGACGGCCCCCGCGAACATCGCGCCGACCGCAGTCGTGACGGCCACCGCGACGGACCTCACCGCCGAGCTCGACGGATCCGCCTCCACGGACGCCGACGGCACCGTCGCCTCCTACGCGTGGGACTTCGGGGACGGCGGCACGGGCACCGGCCCGACGCCGACGCACGCCTACGCCGCGGGCGGCACCTACACGGTGACGCTGACGGTCACGGACGACAAGGGCCTCACGGGCACCGCGTCCACGCAGGTCCAGGTCACGGCGCCCCCGGTCAACCGGGAGCCCACCGCGGTCATCGCGTCGACCACGACCGACCTCGTCGCGAACCTCGACGGCCGCGGATCCAGCGACCCGGACGGCACCATCGCGTCCTGGGCGTGGGAGTTCGGCGACGGCACGACGGGCACCGGGGCCTCCATCGCCCACCCGTACGCGAAGGCCGGCACCTACACGGTCGCGCTGACGGTGACGGACGACAAGGGCGCCACCGGTCGCACGACCGCGAGCGTCACGGTCACCGCCCCGCCCGTGAACCAGGCGCCCGTCGCCGCGTTCACGAGCAGCGTGGCGGGACTCGTCGCCTCGCTCGACGCCTCCACGTCGAGCGACCCCGACGGCACCGTGGCGTCCTACGCCTGGGCCTTCGGCGACGGGACCACCGGCGCGGGCCGCACCACGACCCACGCCTACGCCGCGGGCGGCAGCTTCACGGTGGCGCTCACGGTCACGGACGACAAGGGCCTCGCCACGACGACCACCTCGCAGGTGACCGTCCAGGCACCCGCGTCGACCGTGCTCGCGCAGGACTCGTTCGGCCGCACGGTCGCGCAGGGCTGGGGCACGTCCGAGGTCGGCGGCGCCTGGCGCGTCACCGGCGGCACGAGCATCGTCAAGGTGCAGGACGGCACGGGCCAGGTCGTCTCGCCGAAGGGCGAGACTCGCACGATGAGCCTCGACGCGGTGTCCACCACGTCGTCCGACATCACCGCGACCTTCTCGCTCGACTCCGTCCCCACGGGCGGCGGCTCCTACACCCGCGTCGTCTCGCGCCAGGTCGGCTCGGCCTTCTACCAGACGCAGGTCTGGGTCAAGGCGACCGGGCAGATCCAGCTGGTGCAGTCGGAGGGCTCGTCGAACCCGGCGTCCTACGTGCTCCCCGGCACGACCTACAAGGCCGGCCAGCAGCTCCGCGTCCGCGTCCTGACGACCGGCACCTCGCCGACCACCGTCAAGGCGAAGGTCTGGGTCGCCGGACAGGCCGAGCCCGCCGCGTGGCAGACGAGCATCAGCAGCTCGACCGCCGCGCTGCAGGCCGCCGGCTCCGTCGGGATCCAGACCTACCTCTCGGGGTCGGCGACGGCTCCCGTCACCACGCGGATCGACGACGTGGTCGTCGCCCGCGACGGCCAGGCCCCCGCGCCGGTGCCGGTGCCGGCGAACCAGGCCCCGACGGCGGCGTTCACGTCGACGGCGAAGGACCTGACGGCCTCGTTCGACGGATCCACCTCGGCGGATGCGGACGGCACGGTCGTGTCGTACGCCTGGACCTTCGGGGACGGGACGACGGGCACGGGCCGCACGGTCGACCACGCCTACGCTGCCGCCGGCACGTACGCGGTGTCGCTCACGGTGACGGACGACAAGGGGCTGGTCTCGGCGAAGAAGGACGGCACGGTCACGGTGACCGCGCCGGTCGTCACGCCGGCCAACCAGGCCCCGACCGCCGCGTTCACGTCGACGGCGAAGGACCTGACGGCCTCGTTCGACGGATCCACCTCGGCGGATGCGGACGGCACGGTCGCCTCGTACGCCTGGACGTTCGGCGACGGCACGACCGGCACCGGCACGACGGTCGACCACGCCTACGCTGCCGCCGGCACGTACGCGGTGTCGCTCACGGTGACGGACGACAAGGGGCTGGTCTCGGCGAAGAAGGACGGCACGGTCACGGTGACCGCGCCGGTCGTCACGCCGCCCGCCGCGGGGATCCTCGCGCAGGACGCCTTCGACCGCACCACGGCGAACGGCTGGGGCACGGCGGAGACCGGCGGCGCCTGGCGCGTCACCGGCAACGCGTCGATCCTGAAGGTGCAGGACGGACAGGCGCAGGTCACCAGCCCCGCCGGCGAGACCCGCACCGCGAGCCTCGACGTCGTCCGCACCACCGCCTCGGACGCCCAGGTCAGCTTCTCGCTGGACAAGGTGCCCACGGGCGGCGGCGCTTACGTGCGGATCAACTCGCGCCAGGTCGGCACGGCCACGTACCAGACGCAGGTCTGGGTGCGGTCGACCGGCCAGGTCATGATCGTGCAGTCGGAGAACGGGACCAACCTGAAGGCGGTGGTCGTGCCGAACCTCATGTACACGGCCGGGCAGCAGCTGCGGGTCCGCGTGCAGGTCACGGGCACGTCGCCCACCACGATGAACGCGAAGGTCTGGCCCGTCGGCCAGGCCGAGCCGACCGCGTGGCAGTCGACGACGACCGGGACCCTGGCCGCCCTGCAGACCGCGGGGACGTTCGGGATCCAGACCTACCTGTCGAGCTCGGCGGCCGGTCCGGTCGCGTTCCGGCTCGACGACCTGCTGGTCACGGACGCCACGGTCCGCTGACCCGAGCCGGTCCTCCGGTCGCTCGCTGCGGGCGGGTCCTCCTCGAGAGGGCCCGCCCGCACGGGCGCGCAGGATGATCGGCACCAGAGCGTGACCCGGACGGGGGCCCCGGATGCAAGGCCCTCGGCGGCACGCGCCGGGGATGATCGATGAGGGCGACGCGCCCGCGACGCACACGAGGGGGGCACGGGATGACACACGCGCACACGCACGTCCGCCCCGCTCGCCCCCGCCTCCGGTGCCGGGCATGAGCGCGCTCCTAGCGGGCGACGGCGTCGAGCGGCTGCTCCTCGCCGGCGTCGCACTCCTCGCCGGGGTCCTCCTGCTGCTCGTCCTGCGCCGGGCGCCGCGGCTCGCCGTGGCCCTCTGGCTCGCCGCCCTCTGCCTCGCGCCCATCTGGGCCGGGGTCTCCGTGGCCGGCTACTACCTGCCGCCCGCGACGCTGATGGCGCTCGTGGTGATCGTCGCCGCCCTGCCCGTGCCCGGCTTCCGCGTCTCGCCCCTCGACCTCGTCGTCGTCCTCACGGGGGTCGCCGGGGTCGCCGGGGTGCTCGTGGGCGGGGGCGCGGGCGTTGCCGTACCGGCCCTCGTCACGTTCCTCACCTACGGCCTCGGCGGGTACCTCCTCGGCCGGCTCGTCGTCCACCGGGTCCGCACGGCGCACCTCCACGCGGCCGCCGCGGTCGCGTTCACGGTCGTCGCGGCGCTCGCCATCGTGGAGTTCGCGCTCACCTGGAACCCCTTCGTGCTGATCCCGGGCAGCGGCAGCCTGCGGGAGACGTGGGCGACCCTGCAGATCCGCGGCGGCGTCGTCCGGGCCGAGGGGGCGTTCGGCCACTCCATCGCGCTCGGCTGCAGCCTCGCCGTCGCGATCCCGCTGACCCTCGCCGCGCGCTTCCCCCTCCCGGTGCGGCTCGCGATGACCACGGTGCTCCTCCTCGGAACGGTGGTCACGTTCAGCCGCGTCGGCATGCTCACCGCGCTCCTCGGCCTCGTGCTGTCGATCGTCTTCCTCCGCGACGCGATCCCGCTGCGCGTGCGAGTCGCCGTCTCCCTCGGGGTCGTCGCCGTGGTCGCGGCCGTCGCGCCGTCCGTGCAGACCGTCTTCGAGGACGCCGGCACGGAGGCCACGAACAGCTCCGACTACCGCGGCGACCTCTACACGCTCATCCCGGGCATGCGGATCATCGGGCCCGCGAGCAGCGCGCAGCGCCTCACCGACGGGCGCGTCTTCTACGGCGACTTCCGCTCGATTGACAGCCAGCTGATCCTCACGGGCCTCACCTCGGGCTTCCTGGTCGCCGCGGCCGTGCTCGTGGCCCTCGCCGTCGGCATCTGGCTCGTGCTGCGAGGCCGCGCGACCGCCGCGACCATCGCGCTCGTCGCGCAGATCCCCGCGCTCGCGTCGGTCGCGCTCATCACGCAGTACGCGACGCTCGTGTGGTTCCTCGCCGGGGTCGCGGCGACCAGCCAGATCCTCCGCCGCGACGCCGTGCCCCTGCCTGAGCCGCCACCCGATCCCACCGGCGTCGAGGCCGCCTCCGAACCCGCCCGCACCCCTGCCCTGCCGCTCCTACCGGGAAGAACCCCCTCACGATGACGCTCCACGAGTTCACCGCCCTGCTCCGCCGGCTCTGGTACGTCGTGGTCGCCGCGACCCTGGCGGGCGGCGCGGCCGCGTTCGGCCTGTCCCAGCTCGCGACACCCGTGTACACCGCGCAGTCCCGTCTGTACTTCTCGCTGAGCAGCGGATCCAGCGCGAGCGACCTCAACCAGGGCGCCACGTACACGCAGAGCCAGATGCTCTCGTTCGGCGAGCTGGCGGAGTCGCCCGCGGTGCTGGAGCCCGTGATCGCGCGCCTCGGCCTCGACACCACGCCGCAGCAGCTCGCCCGGGCCGTCACCGTGACGACGCCGCAGAACACCGTGATCATGGAGATCAGCGTCACCGAGCCGTCGCCGTCCCAGGCCGCGGACATCGCCAACGCCGTCGCCACGAGCCTCCGCGACACCGCGGAGGCCTACGCCCCGACCGGGGCCGAGGGGTCGCCGACCGTGTCCGTGCGCGTGATCCAGGAGGCCCCCGAGCCCGAGTTCCAGTCGGCGCCGAACGGCCGCACCAACACGCTCGCCGGCCTCCTCCTCGGCCTCCTCGCGGGCCTCGTCGGGCTCGTGCTCGTGCGCCTGCTCGACACGCGCGTGCGCTCCGCCGAGACCGTGGCGCACCTCACGCAGGCGCCGCTGCTCGGCTCGCTCGAGCGCGAGCGCGGCGTCACGGGTCTCGCGATGGCGGTCCGGCCGCTGTCGACCGCGGCCGAGGGCTTCCGCCAGCTGAAGGCGAACCTGCGCTTCGTGCTCCTCGGCGACCGGTCGTCGAGCATCGTCGTCACGTCGTCGATCCCCGGCGAGGGCAAGTCCACGGTCGCCGCGAACCTCGCGCTGTCGCTCAGCGAGGGCGGGCGCCGCGTGCTCCTCGTCGACGCCGACCTCCGCCGTCCCGTCGTCGCGCAGTACCTCGGTCTCGAGGGCGACGCGGGCCTCACGACGGTGCTCGTCGGCCAGGCGCTGCTCGAGGAGGTCGTGCAGCCCTGGGGCGACGGCACGCTCCACGTGCTGACCAGCGGCGAGATCCCGCCGAACCCCAGCGAGCTGCTCGCCTCGAACCGCATGGAGGAGCTGGTGGCGCAGGCGCGGGCCGCCTACGACGTGGTCGTGTTCGACACCGCGCCGCTCATCGCCGTCGCCGACGCCGCGTTCGTGGCGCGCATGACGGACGGCGCGATCGTGGTCGCCGACCAGACGCGCGTTCACCGCGCCCAGCTGTCCGAGGCCCTCGACGCGGTCGAGAAGTCGGGCGGATCCGTGCTGGGCGTCGTGCTCAACAAGGTGCGCCCCACGAAGGACAAGCGCGCGTACTACCGCGCGGAGACGGAGCAGACGGGGCGCGCGGGCCGCGCGGGGCGCGCGGCGGGGAAGGCGCACGCCGCGGGCTGACCCGCGGGAGGAATGACGAGGGGCGCGGCCGGATCATCCGGTCGCGCCCCTCGTGTCGTCGTGGGTCGTGCGGCCTACTGGAACACGACCACCGGCGAGCCGGCATCGCGTGCCACGACCACGCTGATCGCGTCGGCGGACGCCGCCGGGACGCTGAACGCGTAGTCGCCGGTCGCGGACGCGCCGGGCTCGAGCGAGCCGCGGATCACGCTGTCGGAGTCGGCGGGGGTCGCGGGCGTGCGGTCGGCGCCGTAGAAGACGTTGACGGTCACGGCGTCGACCGCGACGGGCTCGCCCGTGACGTTCACGAGCTCGAGCCGCACGTCGACCGCGTCGCCGCTCAGCTCGCCCACGCGTCCGCCGTCGGTGCTGGTCGGCGTGACGGAGACGATGCGCGCCTGGATCGAGCCCGGGAAGGTCGCGGTCTCATCGAGGCCGACGGTGGTCGCCACCTCCTGGCCGAGCGCGGCGGTGTCGCCCTCGGGGAGCGGGGCGGGGGCCTCGGTGGCGCCCGCGGTGGGGGCGACGTCGGACCAGTCCTTCGTGTCGGCGGCGGACGCGGGGGAGTCGGATCCGGATCCGTTCACGACGACCGTGCCGACGACGGCGGCGACGGTGAGGACGGACGCGGCGCCGATCACGGCGACGGTGGTGCGACGGCTGCGGCGGCGGCGCTCGCGACGGGGACGCAGGTCGGACGGGGTGCTCTCGGGTGCGGGCATGGCCTTCTTCGCTCTTCGGGTACGGCGAAGACGAAGCCCGACGACCAGGGCGGGTCGGCGGCGCGGTGCGGGCGGGCGATGGGTGGTCGCCAGGCGCAGGATTCCGGGTCTTCTGCCCTCGCATCGTACGTCCGGCGGCGCGCGACGACGAGCCCCCCGTCCAGGGGAGGGGCGGGGTGGATCCGCTCAGTCGCGCCGCGCGTACTCCTGGTACGACCACCCGAACGCACCCGCGACCATGCCCGCGCCGCGCGCGAGCGTGCGGGTGCCCTTCGCGCGGTGCGCGACGCTGCCCGTGACCGCGCCCACCGCGATCCGCCCGGTGCCGCCGAGCGCGCGCACGAGCCCGCGCGCGGTGGCCTCGGCGCGGATCCGCGTGCGCGCGGCGGGCGAGGCCGGTGCGAGCGCGACGGAGGTGAGGCTCCACGAGTTCCCGCTGCTGAACGCGCGGAGCACGACCCAGCGGCGCGTGGTGCGGGCGCGCGGGACGACGTCGACGACGCCCGCCTCGGCGCACCAGGTGAGCAGCCCGCCGGACGCCACCAGCTGGCGTGTGAAGAGCGTGTCCTCGCCGCCCTGCGTGCCGAGGTCGACGTCGAAGCGGAGGCCGGCCGCGCGCACGGCGCGGAGGTCGAGCAGCAGGTTGTTGGTCGCGGCGACCTCGAGCCGCGTGCCGGTCGCGGGGCGGCGGCGCGTGAAGAAGCCGCCGGCGCGCACCCAGGAGTCCGGCTCGACCTCGTACTCGCTGCGCACGGGACCGGCGACGCCCGCGCTGCCCGTGGCCTCGCGGGCGCGGACCAGGGCGGTGAGCCAGCCCGGATCCGGTCGCTCGTCGTCGTCGAGGAACACCAGCACGTCGTCGCCGTCCGCGGCGTCGAGGGCGCAGTTGCGGGCGGCGGAGATCCCGGGCGTCGGCTCGTGCACGTAGGCGATCGGCACGGGAGAGTAGGCGGCGGCGTCCTCCACGGCCGCGCCCGCGCCGCCCGCCGGGTCGTTGTCGACCACGACGATCCGCACGGAGCGGGGGAGCGCGGGATCGGACTCGGCGGCCTCGCGCAACCCGGCGGCCTGCGCGGCGACGAGCGGGAGCACGGCGCGGATGTCGTCGGGCCGGCGGTAGGTGAGGATCGCGACGACGAGCGAGGACACGGGTGCGGCGGCCGGACCGGGCGCGCCGGCGCGCGCCGCGGCCGTCGGCGCCGGGGCGGGCACCGCGCGCCGGCCGCCGGAGAGCCGGTAGCCGTCCCGGATCCCGCGCACCGCCGCCGTCACCGGCGCCACCGGGTGCGCGAACTGCCGCCGTCCGCCCTGCAGCAGCACCTCGTACGCGATCACGGGAGTCAGCAGCCGCCAGCGGCGGAGGCTCGCCGCGTCGAGGTGCCGGGCCCCGTAGAGGAGCCGGTTCCGGATGTTGTGGTAGTAGTACGTGCCCGACTTGGCCTGGCCCGCGCTCGCGTGGCCGGCGCTCTGCGTGCCGCCCTCCGCGTGCACGGCGACGGCGTCCTCCACGACCGCCAGGGATCCGCCCGCCTCCACGACCTTGCGACTGAGGTCCACGTCCTCCCAGTACAGGAAGTAGTCGTCCGAGAAGCCGCCGACCCGGGTCCACAGCTCGTCGGTCACGAGGAGGCACGCGCCCGTGAGCCACGGCTCGACCGCCTGGCCGGGGTGCTGCGCGCGGCGGGCGACGCCGCGGATCCGGCCGTCGGCGAGGTAGAGGTCGGATCCGCGGAACCACGTGCTGCCGTCCGGCCGGAGGATGAGCGGGGCCGCGAGCGTGAGCGGATCCGCCGCCACGACGCCCCTCAGCACGGCCAGCTGGTCGGGCTCGATCGTCGCGTCCGGGTTGAGCAGCAGGAACTCGCGCGCGCCGAGGTCGCGGGCCGCCTGGACGCCGATGTTCATGCCGGTGCCGAAGCCCGTGTTGCCGTCCGGGTACACGCCGTGCACGCGCGTCGACGGATGCGCCGCGAGCTCCCGCACGCGCTCCCGCTCCGCGTCGGTCGTGCGGTTGTCGACGACGACGAGCAGCGCGTCGCCCTGGCGCTCGATGAGCGGCAGCACGTTCTCGCGCACGAGGTCGGCGGATCCGTAGTTGACGACCACGACGGCGAGGAGGGCGGGGCGGGGCATGCGGGTCCCATCGATCGGGCGCGCGGCGGGGCATCGCCGGCGGGCTCCGCCCTCGGGTGCGGGCGGGTGGTGGCATAGTCTATTTCCTCGACCGATGACCCCGTGGTCGTGCCCGACGACCCGACGCCGGTCATCCCGCCCAGGAGCGCCATGACCGTCCCCTCCCGTCCGCCCGGCCGCGACCTCGTCGTCCTCCAGTCGTCGCAGGCGCCGCGCCCCACGACGAACCCGTACATCGTGATGCTCGGCCGCGCGCTCGCCGCCACGCCCGGCGTCCGGCCCCTGCACTTCAGCTGGCGCACCGCGCTCCTCGGCCGGTACGACGTCTTCCACGTGCACTGGCCCGAGATCCTCGTCGACGGGCACAGCCCCTTGAAGAAGGCCGTCCGACAGGCGCTCACGGTCGCGCTCCTGGCGAAGCTGACCCTGCGGCGGATCCCCATCGTCCGCACCGTGCACAACCTCGAGCGGCCACAGGGCATCAGCCGCCGCGAGTCGCTGCTCCTCGCGCTGATGGAGCGGATGACGACGCTCCGGGTGCGCGTGAACCCGATCACGGAGATCCCCGCCGACCAGCCGAGCGCCACGATCCTGCACGGCCACTACCGTGACTGGTTCCGCGACGAGCCGCGGGCGGACGCCGTGCCCGGCCGCCTCGGCTACGTCGGCCTCGTCCGCCGGTACAAGGGCGTCGAGCAGCTCGTCGCGGCGTTCCGCGGTGCGGGGGAGGCGGGCGCCGACCTGTCGCTGCGCATCGGGGGCAACCCGTCCTCCGAGGAGCTCGCCGGCACGATCCGCGCGCTCGCCGCGGGCGACGACCGGATCCGCCTCGACCTGCGCTTCCAGTCCGACGCCGAGCTCGTCGACATCGTCACCTCCTCGGAGCTCGTCGTGCTGCCGTACCGCTTCATGCACAACTCCGGCGGCGCGCTCGCGGCCCTCTCGCTCGACCGGCCGGTGCTCGTGCCCGACAACGCCGTCAACCGCGCGCTCGAGGCGGAGGTCGGCCCGGGCTGGATCCACCGGTTCGACGGCGACCTGACGCCCGAGGAGCTGCTCCGCGCGACCGAGGCCGTGCGCACGGGCGCGCGCGCGGCGTCGCCCGACCTCGCCGCGCGCGAGTGGGTCCGGGCCGGCGCCGCGCACGCGTCGGCGTACCGGCGCGCGCTCCGGATCCGTCGCGGGGTCGAGCGGGGCTGAGCCGCGCCACCCGTTCTGGGGCTGGATCCCCGCATGCGCACGGATAGCATCGGTCAGGGCCCGCATACCCGTGCAGCCCACCGACACCCGAGCCCGCGGTGATCCGGCCGTCATCCGCGGCCGAGACGATCGCCACCCCCTCCTCGACCCGACGACGGAGCCCCATGCCCCCCGCCCTGCCCGGCGACCCCTCCTCCGCGGCCGCGGCCGCGCCCGCTCCCGCCCCCGAGACCCTGCCCGTCGCCACGCAGGGACTCGGCGCGCGCGCGGCCCGCGGCGCGATCGTCACCATCGGCGCGCAGCTGATCCGCATCCTCATCCAGGTCGCGTCCGTCGTCGTCCTCGCGCGGCTCCTCACGCCCACCGACTACGGCCTGCTCGCGATGGTGCTCGCGATCATCGGCGTCGGCGAGATCTTCCGCGACTTCGGCCTCTCCAACGCGGCCATCCAGGCGCGCGACCTCAGCCGCACCCAGCGCGACAACCTGTGGTGGATCAACGCCGGCATTGGCCTCGTCCTCGCCGCCCTCGTCTTCTGCGCGGCCTGGCCGCTCGCGGCCGTCTTCGGCCACGACGAGCTGATCCCCATCGCGCACGCCCTCAGCCTCACCTTCGTCTTCAACGGCCTCGCGACCCAGTACCGCGCGAGCCTCACGCGCAGCCTCCGCTTCCGCGCGCTCGCGACGGCCGACGTCACGGCGCCCGCGGTCGCGCTCCTCGTCGCCATCGGCGGCGCGCTCCTCGGCTGGGGCTACTGGGCGCTCGTCGCGCAGCAGCTCACGCAGACGCTCGTGCTGCTGGCGCTCGCGGTCGGCTTCGCCCGGTGGATCCCGCGCCTCCCGCGCCGCGGCGAGCCCATGGGCCCGCTGCTGCGTTTCGGCTGGAACATGGTGTCCAGCCAGATGGTCGGCTACGTCAGCAACAACATCGACACGTTCCTCGTGGGCCTCCGCTTCGGTGCCGGATCGCTCGGCATCTACAACCGGGCGTTCCAGCTGCTGATGACGCCGCTCGCGCAGATCCGCAGCCCCCTCACCACGGTCGCGATCCCCGTGCTCTCGCGCCTCGCCGACGAGCAGCGCCGCTTCGCCGACTACGTGGCGCGCGGCCAGCTCGCCCTCGGCTACACGCTCGGCGCGGGCCTCGGCCTCGTCGCGGCCTCGGCCGTGCCGATCACCGCGGTGTTCCTCGGCCCGCAGTGGGACAGCGTCGCGCCGATCCTCCGCCTCCTCGCCATCGCCGGGATCTTCGACACCCTCGCCTTCGTCGGCTACTGGGTCTACGTCTCGCGTGGCCTCACCGGCGACCTCTTCCGCTTCTCGCTGCTGAGCGCCGTGATCAAGGTCAGCTGCATCCTCGTGGGGTCCTCCTTCGGCATCGTCGGCATCGCCGCCGGGTACGCCGCCGCGCCCGCCCTCTGCTGGCCGATCTCGCTGTGGTGGCTGTCGCGGAAGGCCCCGATCCCGACGCGCCGGCTCTACATGGGCGCCCTGCGGATCATCGGCGTCGTGGGATCGGTGAGCGTCGCGACGGGCGCGCTCCTCGCGATGGTCGACACCGGATCCGACGTGCTGCAGCTCCTCGCGGGCGTCGGCACGACCGCGGTGCTCTACGCGCTCGCTGTCGCGCTCGTCCCGGCCGTGCGCCGCGACGTGCGCGGGGTGCTCGACCTCGCGCGCGTCCTGCCGCGGGCGCGGCGGGGGAGCGCCCCGGCGGCCCCGGCGGCCGCCTCCGCTGCGGCCTCGGCTGCGGATGACGCGACCGCGGACGAGCCCGTGTCAGCCGACGCGCAGGCCGACGGCCTGCGCGCCCGCTCCTGACCCGTCATCCCCGCGGGCCCGCGCCCCGCTGCGCCGGGAGCGCGATCCGGAACGTCGTCCCCTCGCCGAGGACGGAGGAGACGGTGACCTCCCCGCCGTGCGCCTGCACGATCTCCTGCACGATCGCGAGGCCGAGGCCCGTGCCGGGCACCACCTCGCTCTGCGCGTTGGCGGCGCGGAAGAACCGGTCGAACACCTGGGGGAGCTCGTCGGCCGGGATCCCCATGCCGGTGTCGGCCACGACGACCATGACCGCGGGGCGCCCCGCGGGTCCGGTGGCCGGATGCACCTCGACGGAGACGGTGCCACCCGCCGGCGTGAACTTCACGGCGTTCTCGATCACGTTCGTCATGACCCGCTCCAGCTGGCCCGCGTCGCCGTCGACGGTCACCGGGCCGGCGTCGCGCACCGCCAGGTCCACGTGGCGCGCGTCGGCGGACGGCCGGAGCGACTCCGCCGCCTCGGCGACCAGCGACGCGATGTCGAGCGGCGCCATGGCGGGCGCCTCGCCGGAGTCGAGGCGGGTCACCACGAGCATGTCGGCGACGAGGGACTGGAGCCGCTGGGCGTTGCGGTCGACCACGCGCAGCATGTCCTTAGCGTCCTCGGGAACCTCGCCGCCCGCGTCGTCGAGGACCAGCTCCACGTAGCCGGAGATGGAGGTGAGCGGCGTGCGCATCTCGTGGCTCACGATGGCGATGATGTCGCTCTTCGACCGGTCGAGCGCCTCCAGGCGCCGCACGACCTGCTCCTGCCCGTCCAGCATCCGCGCGAGGATCGCCTGACGGAACATGACGGGCAGCGCGGCGAGGGCGACCGTGCTGCCGGCGAGCACCAGCGCGAGCGTGGGCACGGGGATCCGCGTCGCGACGAGGAGGACGCCCACCCCGGCGAGCACCGCGACGGCGGGGACCGGCAGCAGCCGGGCGCTCGGGCCGACGCCGTTCTCGGCCCGGGCGGCGTCCTCGGGAGAGGGGTCGACGCCCTCCACCCACAGGGCGAGGCCGGCGATGCCGACGGTCCAGACGACGTCGAGCGGCGTGCCGGCGACGTACGCGCCCTCGTGCTCGAGCAGGGCGTACGCGATGTCCGCCCCGGTGATGGAGAGGAGCCCGAGCACGAGGCACTGCCAGCGGCGCCCCATCCTCAGGACGGGCGATGCGGCGATGCCCACGACCACGGCCACGAGGACGAGGTCGAACACGGGGTACAGGGCGGCGATGATGCCGCCCAGCACGGTCCCCTCGCTGGTCGCGTCCGAGAGCACCGGGCCGAGGACCACCGCGAGCACGGCCGCGGAGCCGAGGACCGCGAGCCCGGCGTCGACGCAGACCGCCTTCGTCATCCGGCGCGAGGAGCGCCGGACGAGCGCGAGCAGCGACGCGAGCATCAGCGGGTAGAAGAGGAGGTACGCGACGTCGGCGGGGGACGGGGACGCCAGCACGCCCGAGGCGTCCATGCCGATCGAGTAGAGCGTGTCGCCCGCGGCGTTCGCGGTGACGGCGGCCGCCGCCAGGACGACCTCCGTGCGCGCGATCCCGGTGCGCGCGGCGACGAGCCAGAAGAGGACGACCGGGAGCCACTGCGCGGTGAGCGACAGCCCGACGTCGACGAGCGCGCTGGCGGGATCGCCCGGCAGGAGGAGCGCCACGAGGTAGAGGACGTTCGCGAGCACCACGAGCAGGAGGAGGGCGCGGATCGCGCGGCGGAGGCGGGGTCGGACGTGCTCGGTCCCAGTCCCCGTACCCGGGGGCGTGGCGGTCGACGCCGTGGCACGCTCCATGATCTCCCCCGTGCTCGACGCGGACGGCCTCGCCCTCGCGTCCTGCGCCACGCGTCCGCCACATCCTAGGAGGAACGGCGGCCGGCGACCGCGGGCGGGGCATGCGCGGACAGCGACCGCGTGCGCCGTGCGACCCGCAGTCGGCCGCGCTCCTCCTACGCCGGCGCCGCCTCGACCTCCGACGCGCCCGCCGCCACCGCGACCACGGCCTCACGCCCCGCGTGCGCCACCCGCACCCCTCCCGCGAACGCGGTGACCCGCACGCGCCCCTCCGCGTCCGTCCGCACGGTCGCCGGCGCGAGCCGCCACTCCTCGCGGATGAGCCGGCGGAGCGCGTCGTACGACGGCTTCGGCGTGCCGTCCGCGCGCACGAGCCCGCCGGGCGCGCCGAGCCACATCCCGTCGTCGGTGAGGCCCCAGTAGGTGATGGCCTGCACCGCCGGGTGCCCGACGAGCGAGCGGTAGTGCCGCTCGATCTCGTCCGCCTGCCGCTCCTCGCCCGCGCGCGTGGACGGCCAGCTCGACACCTGGAAGTCGTTGAGGTCGGTGATCTCCGGCGGCATGAGGTCGCCCGAGAGCAGCGTCGTCTCCGTCATCTGGATCGGCAGCCCGAACCGAGCGAACCGGTCGACGATGGCGAGAACCTCCTCCTCGCCGCGGTACCCCTGGTGCATGTGGGTCTGCAGCCCGATCGCGTCCACCTCGATGCCCGCGCCGAGCACCTCCTCGATGAGCTCCTCGTAGGCGGGCGACAGGTCGAAGTCGTTGAGGACGAGCGTGGCGGCCGGGTTCGCGGCCCGCGCCTCCTCGAAGGCGAGGCGCACCATGGCGAGCCGGCCGCGCGCCGCCGCCAGACGGGTGATCCCGTTGTCCTCGCGGTCGAACACCGGCATGATCACGGCCTCGTTGATGGCGTCCCAGGTGTCGATGAGCCCCGAGAAGCCGCCGACGTCGCGCCGGATCCGCTCCCGCTGCACGCGCTCCACCTCCTCGAGCGGCAGGTCGAGCAGCCACGGCGCCGTGACCGTGTGCCAGACGAGCGGATGCCCCTTCACGTCCACGCCGCGCTCGCGCAGCCAGCGCGCCGTCGTGAGCAGCCGCTCGGTGTCGGGCCTCCCGCGCACGGGCTCGAACCGGCCCCAGTAGAAGGGGAGCGTGGCCGTGTCGAACACGTCGAGCCACTGCTCCGCGAGCCGCTCCAGGCCCTCGAGGCGCGCGCCGCCGACGGCCGCGACGCCCGCCTCCGCCGCATCCGTCTCGCCGTTCGCGAGCGGGATGAGGTCGAAGCCGATGTTGCCGAACGCGAAGTCCTGCGTCGCCTGCTCCACCCGCACGTCGGCGTGCGCGAGCGGCTGCCCGTCCGCGCCGCGGACCGTGATCACGGCCTCTGCGCGGCGGGCCTCGGGGATGGCGGCGGGGCGGCGCCCGACGGGGGAGGCGGCGGGCGTCGGGTCGGACGGGGTGGCGGGCATGGATCCCTCTCGAGGAGTCGGCGCCGCGCGGTCCGCCGCCTGCCCGGCGGGCGCCGGGCGGACGACGCGGACGACGGACGGGCGCGTCGGTGCGGTCATCGCGGAACCTACGCGGCCCGCGCGAGGGGCGTCCACCGCGTGCCGGATGTCCGCAACCTTTCCCCGTCCGACACGGGTGGGGAGGGGCGGCCGCGGGCGTAGCGTGCACGCAGGGCGCGGATCCGACCGGCGCCCCCGCTTCGATGACGAGGACCCCGATGACCCCAGGCGCCGCCACCCTGTCCGTGCTCTACCTCGGCGGGACGGGCACCATCAGCGCCGCGTGCGTCCGGGCCTCCGTCGCCGCCGGGATGGACGTCACGGTCGTCACCCGCGGCGCCGACTCCAAGGGCCGCGGCCTCCCCGACGGCGTCACGCCGCTCGTCGCCGACGTCGCGGATCCCGACTCCCTCCTGGCCGCGATCGGCGACCGCGCCTTCGACGCCGTCGTCGACTTCCTCTCCTTCGACGCCGCGGGGGCCGACCGCCGCGTGGAGCTCTTCGCCGGCCGCACCCGCCAGTTCGTGGCCATCAGCTCCGCGTCGATCTACCGCAAGCCCGCGCTGCAGACCCCGATCACCGAGTCGACCCTCCGCGCGAACCCGTTCCTCGCCTACGCGCGCGACAAGATCGCGATGGAGGACGCGTTCCTCCGCCACCACGCCGCGAGCGGCTTCCCGGTCGTGATCGTCCGCCCGTCGCACACCTACGACGAGGCCAGCCCGCCCCTCGCGGGCGACTGGACGGTCGTCGACCGCATCGCGCGCGGCGAGGAGGTCGTCGTCCCGGGCGACGGCACCTCGCTCTGGACGCTCACGCACGCGGACGACTTCGCGGTGGGCCTCGTCGGGATCCTCGGCGACGAGCGCGCGACGGGGGAGGCGCTGCACATCACGAGCGACGACGTGATGACGTGGGACCGGATCCACCACCTCGTCGCGGACGCGCTCGGCGTCGAGGCGCGGCTGGTGCACGTGCCCGCCGAGCAGTTCCCGGTCGTGGAGCCCGACTGGGGCTGGTCGGAGCTCGTCGTCGGCGACCTCTCGCACAGCGCCCTCTTCGACACGACCCGCATCCGGCGGCTCGTGCCCGCGTTCCAGCCGCGGATCCCGTTCCACCTCGCCGTGCGCGGCATCGTCGCGTGGCGGGCCGCGCACCCCGAGCTCACGCTCCCGGATCCGGACACCGATCGCCGGATCCAGCGCCTCGTCGACGCGAAGCACGCCGCCGACGCCGCCTACCGGGCCGCGGCCGCGGGCTGATCCGGGAGCCTCCGGGAGCCGGCCCTCAGCGGCCGGCGACCGGCCGGCGCGGCTCGACCCGCCCGGTCCACCCGGCGCGGGCGCGCGCGACGAGCGTCACGACGACGACCGCGGCGGCTGCCACGAGCGCGGCCACGGCGGCCGGCGTCGACAGCAGCTCGCCCGTGAGCCGGCCGACGGCGACCCAGGCGAGGCCCCACGCGATCGCCGCGGAGGGCGCGAGGCGTCCGCCGTCGCGGAGCGCGAGCAGCACGCCGATGACCCCGGCGACCGCGAGCAGCGCGACCGCCCAGGCGTCGCGCCCCGTCGTGCCCGGCTGGAAGCCCGACGCCGTGAGGATCGACGCGATGTTCGCGATGGTCGCGACGCTCACCCAGCCGAGGTAGAGCCCCATCGTGCCGTCGAGCACGACGCCCTCGACCGCGGTGCGCGGCCGCGACGCCAGGAGTGCGCGGAAGGTCCACATCAGCGTCGCGAGCAGGGCGACGATGACGACGCCCGAGAGCACGAGGAGCCCGGCCTGCGCGGAGAGGATCCACGCGGCGTTGAGCACGAGGGTCACGGCGACGGGGTAGCCGACCCGACGCTGGCGCTCGTCGGCGCGCTGGGCGGGGAGCGCCTGCCAGATCGTGTACGCGACGAGGCCGAGGTAGATCACGCTCCAGATCGAGAAGGCCGGTCCGGCGGGCGCGACGGGCGTGTAGCTCGCGCTGAGGGCGCCGCTCGACGCGTTCTGGATGCTCTCGTCGCTGAACGCGCCGGAGCCGAACGCGGAGCCGACGATCGCGAACACCATGCTCGAGATGACGACGATCTGACGGACGATGTCCCGCGCGTTGCCCATGCGGCCTGCTCCTCTACGATGGAATGTCAGCAGGCGGATAGTAAGCCTGCTGACGATCACTGTAGCAGGAGGTGCCCATGGCCGGAGAGGCCATGCAGGACGAGCTCGCCAGCTGGCCCACGGGGCGGCTGCTCTCGACGGCCGCGCGCGCGGTCGAGCACGCGTGGGCGGAGGCGCTCGCGACCCTCGGGGTCACGCACGCGGGCCTCATCGCGCTGCACCTGCTGCGCGACGGGCCGCTCAGCCAGATCCAGCTCGCCCGCTCCGCGCACGTCGAGACGCAGACCATGTCGCGCACGCTCGAGCGGCTGGAGCGGGAGGGGCTCGTGTCGCGCGCCCCGGATCCCGCCGACCGCCGCCGCCACGTCGTCGCGCGCACCGAGGCCGGCGCCGAGGCGTGGGCGCGCGCGCAGGAGCTCGAGCAGGACGTCGTCCCCGAGCTCGCCCGCTCCGAGGAGATGCGGCGCGGCCTCATCGACGTGATCCGCGCGGCCGGCCGCCCGGCGCCCGGCGCCCCCGACGACGACGCCGCTCCCGCCCCTCGGACGCGCGCCCGATGACCCGCCCCGCCGATCCCGATCCGATCTCCGCCGCCGCCCCCGACCTCCCCGGCCGCGCGGTCATCCGCCAGCTCTGGAGCGACCTCGCCTTCGTGCACTGGCGCGTGGATCCCGCCCTCGTCGCCCCGCTCCTCCCGCCGGGCACGCGCCCCGACGTGCACGACGGATCCAGCTGGGTCGGCCTCATCCCGTTCGTCCTGTCGCGCAGCGCCTTCCCGCCGCTGCCCGCCGTGCCGTGGGCCGGCACCTTCGCCGAGCTCAACGTGCGCCTCTACAGCGTCGGCGACGACGGCCGCCGCGGCGTGGTCTTCCGCTCGCTGGAGGCCGCGAAGCTCCTGCCCGTGATCGGCGCGCGCGTGGGCCTCGGCCTGCCGTACATGTGGGCGTCGATGACGCACGAGGAGCGCGACGGCGTCGTCACCTACACGTCCCGCCGGCACACCGGCGCCCGTCCGTCGTCGCGCCTCTCCGTGCGTCCGCTCGGCGAGGAGGTGGCGGGGGATCCGCTCGCCGACTTCCTCACCGCGCGCTGGGGCATGCACGTGGCCCGCGGCGGCGTCACGCGCTACTGGCCGAACACGCACGACGCGTGGACCCTCGAGCGCGCCGAGCTCGTGGACCTCGACGACGAGCTGGTCGCCGCCGCCGGTCTCCCGGGGATCGTCGACCGCGCGCCCGACTCGGTGCTCTTCTCCCGCGGCGTCCGCACGGAGTTCGCCGGCCCGCTCCGCCCGCGCGCCTAGCGCTCCGGTCGTCGCGGGCCGGAGCGGGACCGCCGGCGCCTAGCGCTTCGCGCGCGGCGTCCGGGTCGAGCGCTTCCGCCCGTGCGACAGCTCGTCGATCGTCAGCGCCGCGCTCACCAGCGCGAGGTGGCTGAGCCCCTGCGGCAGGTTGCCGAGGAACGCGTGGTCGTCGGCGTCGATCATCTCCGAGTACAGGCCCACGTCGTTGCCGAGGTCGACCAGCTGGTCCATCAGCTCGTGCGCCTCGTCCATCCGCCCGACGCACGCGTAGGCGCCCGCGAGCCAGAAGGCGCACGCCGTGAACGTGCCCTCCTCCTCCGCCATGCCGGTGTAGCGGTACAGCAGCGGCCCGCGGCCGAGCTCCGAGCGCAGCGCGTCGAGGGTGCGGGACATGCGCTCGCCGCGGTCGAAGCCGGAGACGGCGTGCAGCAGGATGCTCGCGTCGAGCCGCTGGCTGCCCGGGTGCATCACGTAGGCGCCGCGCCCCTCGTCCCAGCACTCCTCCTCGACCCAGGTGCGGATCCGGTCGCGCTCGGCCCGCCAGCGGTCCGGCACGCCGGGGATCTGCCCCACCTCGGCGAGCTCGACCGCGCAGTCGAGCGCCTGCCAGCAGCCGAGCTTCGACGTCGTGTAGTGCTGCTCGTCCTCGAGCTCCCACATCCCGGCGTCGCGCTTCTGCCACATGTCGCACGCGCGGTCGGCGAAGGTCGCGAGGAGGCGGCCGGTGTCGGCGTCGAGCACGTTGCCGTCGCGGACGTACGTGCGCACCACGTCGAAGAGGTCGCCGAACACCCCGAGCTGCAGCTGGGCCTGCGCGTCGTTCCCGTCGACCACGGGGCCGACGCCGCGCCAGCCCGGCACCTCCGGGTTCGAGCTGCCCTCGGGCACGCCGCCCTCGAGCGAGTAGAAGACGTGGAGCTCGGGGCCGTTGTCGCGGATCGTGCGGAGCATCCACGACACCGCCGCGTGCGTCTCCTCCCGCAGGCCGAACTTCACGAGCGCGTTCACCGTGTAGGCGAGGTCGCGCACCCAGGCGAAGCGGTAGTCCCAGTTCTTGCCGCCGCCCATGCGCTCGGGCAGCGAGGTCGTGGCGGCCGCGGCGATGGATCCGGTCGGCGCGTGCACGAGCAGCTTGAGCGCGAGGGCGCTGCGCTGCACGGCCTCGGCCCACTCGCCCTCGTACCGGAACTCGGCGCTCCACCCCTCCCAGTTGCGGATGGTGCGGTCGATGCCCTCGTCCACGATCTCCGGGTTGGGGATCCGCACGGGCTCCCGCTCGGTCCCCACCATCGTGATGACGTGGCGCGACCCCTTCGCCGTGGTGAACGCGCCGGACACCGACTGCGTGCCGGGCTCCGCGGGTCCGTGCTCCAGGCCCACGACCGCGAGCGTCACGCCGTCCACGCGGATGACCGGTCCGTTGTGCGTCGACTGCACCCACGGCGACGACGTGCCGAGCGCGGTGCCGGGCGCGACGAGCCAGCTCATCGCGACCTCGCCCGTGAGCCCCTCGATCCGGCGCCCCAGCTCGCACCACGGCAGCCGTCCCGCGACACCCGTGACGAGCGCGTCGGTCACGCGCACGCTGCCGGACTCCGTGGTGAAGGTGGTGGTGAGCACGTTGGTGCCGGGCACGTAGGCGCGCGTCACCTCGAACTCCTCGTCGGGCCGCAGCGTGATCCGTCCGCCGTGCGGGGCGTCGAGGAGCGCCGCGAACGCCGGCGGCGTGTGCAGGTTCGGCAGCGGCAGCCAGTCGATGTCGCCGTCCTCCGCGATGAGCGCGACGGTGCGCCCGTCCCCGATGGCGGCGTAGCTGCGCAGCGCGGTGTATCCGTCGATGCGCTCGGGTGCGGGGCGGGATGCGGGCGTTTCCATGGGACTCCTGTCGACGCCGGCAGGAGGGCACCGACCCCTCCAGTATCCCCGCGTCGCCTCCGCCAATCCGTTCTTCCCCAGGTTCCGAATAGCGCTGATGTGCCCGGAGCCCACCCGAACGGTTCCGGTCGCCGCCCGTCGGACAGCGCCGTCCGCGCGGGTGCCGCGCCGTGCCCACCTCGGGGGGACGCGCGTCGGCCGGGCTCGGCGGTACGATCGGGGGACCCGAACACCGCGCCGCTCGCAGGGGCTACCCGACCCCTCGCCGGCGCATCAGAGAAGAGCCATGGCCCTCCCCTCCATGCGGCCGCGTGCCCGCGCGCGCGAGAACGCCGCCGTCCGCCCCGCCCGGGATCCGGCCGCCGTCCGCCCCCGCTTCGAGTGGATCGACGCCGGCAAGGGCGCCTGCATGGTCCTCGTCGTCCTCCTGCACCTCTCCCTCATGTACGAGAACGAGGTCAACGACGGAACCCCCGCGCTGTGGTGGGACGTCAGCTCGGCGTTCGCGCCCCTGCGCATGCCCCTGTTCTTCTTCATCTCGGGCTTCCTCGCGACGCGCGCCGTGGAGCGCCCGCTCGGTCGGACCCGGGGACGCACCCTCGGCATCTACTCCGTCTACGCGCTCTGGACACTGCTCTTCCTCGCGCGCCTCTTCGTCCCGCAGGCCCGCGGCGGCGGCGCCGCCCCGACGCCGGGGGAGCTGGCGCTCAGCGTCGTCCTGCCCACGTCGTACTGGTACCTCTGGGCGCTGCCCGTCTTCTTCGTCGTGGCCTGGGCGTGCACCCGCCTCCTCGGCGGTCACCGCGCGTGGGCGCTGATCCCGTTCGCCGCGCTGGCGGTCGCCGCGCCGCTCCTCAAGCCGCTCACGGCTGGCCTCCTCACCGAGCCGATGGACGCGGTCAAGCTCGGCTCGATCGCGGCCAACCTCGTGTGGTTCTACGCGGGCGTCGTCGGACGCGATGCGTGGCTGTCGCTCATGCGCCGCGCGACGCCGCTCACGGCGGTCCTCGCGGTCGCCGCGTACGTCGGCGTCCTCGCCGCGCTGCGCGCCACGGGGAACGGCCTCATCCTGACCTTCGCGATCGCCGCGGTCGCGCTGGTCGCCAGCAACCAGGTCCTCGCGGTCGCCGGCATGGCGAACCCGCTGTCCCGGGCGCTGCGCTGGGTCGGACGTCAGACGCTGCCCGTGTACGTCTTCCACATCTTCCTGGTCTCGGCCCTGAGCGCCGCTCTGAAGCTGACGGGCCTCGTGCCCGTCCTGCAGCAGCACACGCAGGTGTGGGGCGCGATCCTCCCGATCGCGCTCCTGGTGCCCGTCGTGGTCGCGAGCCGCATCATCGGCGCCGCGGTCCTCGGCTCCCCGCTCCGCTGGACGCTGGAGGGGCCGCGCTGGCTGACGGCGGACCGCACCCCCGCGGACGCCCCGCGGAGCTGACGCGCGTCGACAGCACGCCGGGTCTCCGCCGGGCCAGGCTGGATCCATGACCGTCATCGAGGCCGTGCGCGGCGACATCACCCGGCAGGACGTCGACGCGATCGTGGACGCGGCGAACTCGTCGCTGCTGGGCGGCGGGGGAGTGGACGGCGCGATCCACCGCGCGGCAGGTCCGGAGCTCCTCGCGGCGTGTCGCCGCATCCGCGCCGAGGAGCTCCCGGACGGGCTGCCCGCCGGCGACGCGATCGCGACGCCCGGCTTCCGCCTGCCCGCGCGCCACGTGATCCACACGGTCGGCCCCGTGTGGTCGGCCTCGCACGACCGCACCGCGGTGCTCGCGAGCGCGTACCGCCGCTCGATCGAGGTGGCGGCGGACCTCGGGATCCGCGGCGTCGCCTTCCCCGCGGTCTCCGCCGGCGTCTACGGGTGGCCGGTCGACGACGCGGCGCGCGTGGCGGTCGCCGCCGTGCGCGAGGCGCTCGCCGACGGCGCGGGCGACGGGATCGAGCTGGTGCGGTTCGTGCTCTTCTCGGACGACGTGCTCACGGCGTTCGAGGCGGCGCTCGCGTCGGAGGCCTGACCGTCTCGTGGGCCGGATGCGGCCCGGGAAGCAGGACGCCGGCCCTGCCGTCGAGGACGGGGACCGGCGATGTGTGCCTGGACGCGGCGTCGATCCGCGGACCTTTCGATTTTCAGTCGAACGCTCTACCAACTGAGCTACCCAGGCGAGCGGGCGGCTTCGAGGAAGACGCCCACATCGGACAGAAGCCCTCTCGTATGAGAGGGCTTGCCATCCGTGGCGACCCTGACGGGACTTGAACCCGCGACCTCCGCCGTGACAGGGCGGCACGCTAACCAGCTGCGCTACAGGGCCTTGCGTGTCGGTCATTGCTCGGTGACCCCAACGGGATTCGAACCCGTGTTAACGCCGTGAAAGGGCGCCGTCCTAGGCCACTAAACGATGGGGCCGCTCGCCCTGGTCTCCCAGGCCTCGCAGCAACCGACACGTCAGCATAACCGCACTCCGGGCGAGGACTCAAATCGGCGCCCGGAGCGCGGCCCCGCACCGCGTCTCCATGCGGATCGGGCGGCGTGTCGCCTCCTCGCGCGATGCGTCCCGGAGCGGTCGCCCGCGTCCCGTCCCGACCTCCTGCCAGGTTCGCGACACGGCAGGCGCGCTGCTCCGCTGTCCCCCTTCCGCGGGGTTAGCCTTCGCTCGACCCTCCCGGGAGGGGATCCCCAGCGTGGATCCCCGCATCCGCGTGCTGTGCGCCGCGGATCCCCGTTGCTACTGTGAGAGCCGGTGAAGGCGTGACGGATGAGATCCGCCGCTCCCCGCCGGTCCCGCGGGGAGGCACAGCCGGCCAGCCGGGCGACACGATGATCGGGACCAGCATGCATCACGACCTCCTCCGCAGCCCGCGCACCTCGGGCGCGACGCGGACGCGCCCGCGCGGCCGCCGCACCCTCCAGGCGATCGTCGCGATCGCCGCCGTCCTCCTCACCGGGTCGATCGCCGCCCCGGCCCACGCCGAGACCTTCGCCTCGTGGGACGACGTGCAGAAGGCCCGCGGCGACGAGCAGGCGCAGCAGGCGCTGGTGCAGCGGATCGACGACGAGATCGCGTCCCTCCAGCAGAAGGTCACCGACGCGCAGGACCTCGTGACGAAGCGCGGCGAGGAGCACGACGCGGCGCAGCAGGCGGCCGACGACAAGTACGAGGACACCGTCCAGCTGCAGCAGAAGGTCGACGCGGCCGACGCCAAGGCCACGAAGTCGCAGGAGCAGGCCGCCGGCCTCGCCAAGCAGCTGATGCGCTCCGGCGGACAGAACCTCTCCGGCACGCTCCTCCTCAGCGAGGGCGACGGCACGGACGACCTCCTCGACAAGCTCGGCACCATGAGCAAGGTCGCGGAGAAGTCCGACCAGATCTACGCGATCGCCCTGCAGGACCGCAACGCGGCCAAGTCCCTCAGCGACCAGGCCCAGGTCGCCCTCGCCGAGCTCGACGCGCTGAAGGCGAAGGCCGAGCAGCTGCTCGCCGACGCGGCGCAGGCGCAGGCCGACCTCGAGCAGGCGCTCGAGGACCAGAACGCCCAGAAGGCCGACGCCGACGCGAAGCTCGCGGTCATGGCGGAGGACCGCGAGGCCACCGAGGACGACTACCAGGCCGGCGTCCGCAAGCGCCAGGCGGACGCGGACGCGCTCGCCGCCAGCCAGGGCCGCGCGGGCGGCGACGTCTCGCCCGGCGCCATCAGCGCGTCCGGCTGGACCGCCCCCCTCCCGGGCGCGAACACGAGCGGCTACTACGGCCCCCGCTTCCACCCCATCCAGCACCGCATGATCTTCCACGCGGGGGAGGACCTCGTGCGCGGCTACAGCTGCGGCGAGACGCAGTACGCGGTGCACTCCGGCACCGTCGTGTTCGCGGGCTGGAACGGCGGCTACGGCAACTACATCCGCATCGACCACGGCGGCGGCGTCTCCTCCGCCTACGGGCACATCGCCAACGGCGGGACCCTGGTGCGCAACGGGCAGCAGGTCGTCGCGGGACAGCCCATCGCGATCACCGGCACCACCGGCGGCTCGACCGGCTGCCACTCCCACTTCGAGATCCGCCTGAACGGGAACCCCACCGACCCGGTGGCGTTCATGCACGGCCAGGGCGTCTCCATCACCAGCACGCATTGACATGAGGAACGACATGAGCCACCTCCGCCCGACCACGGTCGTCATCTCCACGCTGGCCGTGGGGGTGATCGCGGTCTCCAGCGGCGTCGCCGCCCAGACCGCGTTCGCCGCCACCGACTACCCCTCGTGGGCCGACGTGCAGGCGGCGAAGGCGAACCAGGCCGACACGCAGGCCGCCATCGACCGCGTGACGGAGCTCGTGACGGGACTGCAGGAGTCCGCGGACCAGGCCAACACGGCCGCGATGGTCGCCGGCGAGAAGTACGCCGAGGCCCAGGCCGCGCGCGACGCGCAGGCCGACAAGCTCGCCCGCCTGGAGAAGAAGGCCGACGAGGCGCAGGCCGCCGCGCTCACCAGCCGGATGCGGGCCGGCCTCCTCGCGAGCCACCTCGCGCGGGCCGGCGGTCAGGACATCACCGCGAGCCTGTTCGCCTCGGACGGCGACGACGCCGAGGAGCTGCTGCGATCCCTCGGCACCATGTCGAAGCTCTCGGAGAGCACGCAGACCGTGTACCAGCAGGCCCTCTCCGACCGCAACAGCGCCGCGTCGCTGAGCGACCAGGCGCAGGTCGCCAAGGACGAGCTCGCGCGTCTCGCGGACGAGGCGCAGGCGTCGCTCGACGAGGCGGACGCCGCCGCCGCGACGGCGCAGTCGGCGGTCGCCGAGCAGACGCGCAACAGCGACCAGCTCATCGCGCAGCTCGCGCTCCTGAAGGACTCCACCTCGGAGATCGAGGCCCAGTACATCCAGAGCATCACGCAGCCGCCGATCCCCGCGGCGGCGGCGCCGTCCGGCGGCTCGGCATCGGGCGGGGGCTCCTCGTCCGGCGGCGCATCGGGTGGCGGATCCTCCGGCGGCGGTGGATCCTCGTCCGGCGGCGGCGGCGGCGGCTCCTCCTCCGGCGGCGGATCCTCCAGCGCACCGGCTCCTGCGCCCGCTCCCGCGCGGCCCGCGCCCGCCCCGGCGCCGCAGCAGCCCTCGCGTCCGGCCCCCGCGCCCGCCCCGGCCCCGGCTCCGGCCCCGTCCGGCAACGCCGCGCAGGTCGCCATCGGGTTCGCCAAGGCGCAGCTCGGCGAGCCGTACGTCTTCGGCGGCGAGGGCAACGGCTGGGACTGCTCGGGCCTCGTGATGATGTCCTACCGCGCCGCGGGCATCAACGTCGGCGGCCACTCGGTGAGCTCGCAGTACAACCAGATGCAGTCGCAGGGCCGGCTCGTGCCGTTCTCGCAGCGCCAGGCGGGCGACATCGTGTTCTGGAAGAACGGCAGCGGCTTCTACCACAACGCCATCTCGCTCGGCGGGGACACCATCATCGCGGCGCCCAAGCCCGGCGACGTGGTGAAGATCCAGGGCCTCTGGGGCGGCAGCGACCTCATGCCCTACGTCGGCCGCCCCGGCTGATCCCGCGGCCGGCCGACCCGGTCCGGACGCGACGACGCCCGCCTCACCGCATCTGCTGCGGGGGCGGGCGTCGTCGTGTCCGGTGCGCGGACCCAGGGGGTGACGCGGATCAGGCGTCCTCGTCCGGCTCGCCGGCGTGGCCGTCGTGGCCGCCCTCGGCCTGCAGCTTCTCGAAGCCGGCCTGCACGATGCGCTCGGCCTCGGCCGCGCCGCCCCAGCCCTCCGTCTTGACCCACTTGCCGGGCTCGAGGTCCTTGTAGTGCTCGAAGAAGTGCTCGATCTCGTTGCGGGTCTGCTGCGGCACGTCGTCGATGTCCTGGATGTGCGCCCAGCGCGGGTCCTTCGCGGGGACGCCGATGACCTTGGAGTCGATGCCCGCCTCGTCGCTCATGTTGAAGACGCCCACGGGACGGATGGAGACGCCGACGCCCGGGAAGACCGGGTACTCGAGGAGCACGAGCACGTCGACGGGGTCGCCGTCGAGGCCGAGCGTGTTCTCGAAGTAGCCGTAGTCGGTGGGGTACACGAACGACGTGAAGAGCACGCGGTCGAGGTACACGCGGCCCGTCTCGTGGTCGACCTCGTACTTGTTGCGGGACCCCTTGGGGATTTCGACGACGACGTCGTAGCTGGCCATGCGCGTGCTCCTCGTGGTTCTGACGTGGGCGGGATGCTGCCATAACGTTAGTGGATGCCCCCCGAGCGCCCCCGTCTGACCCCCGCCGTCGCGGACCTCAGGCGGGCGGTCCGCCAGGCCCTCGCCGCCCTCCCCGCGAGCCCGGCCGGGCCCGTCCTCGTGGCCCTCTCGGGCGGCGCCGACTCGCTCGCCCTCGCCGCGGCCGCCGCCTTCGAGGGGCCCCGCGCGGGCGTCGCCGTCGGCGCCGTCGTCGTCGACCACGGCCTGCAGGACGGGTCCGCCGCGGTCGCCGCCCGCGCCGCCGACGCCGCGCGCGCCCTCGGCCTCGCGCCGGTCGTCGTGATGCGAGTGCGCGTGGATCCGGGCACCGCCGGCCCCGAGGCCGCCGCCCGCGCCGCCCGCTACGCCGCGTTCGACGACGCGCTCCGCGAGACCGGATCCCGCGCGCTGCTGCTCGCGCACACCCTCGACGACCAGGCGGAGACCGTGCTGCTGGGGCTCGCCCGGGGGTCCGGCGCCGCGAGCCTGCACGGCATGGCGACGTCGACGCCCGCGCGCGCGGCCGACGCCGTCTACCTGCGGCCGCTGCTGGGGATCCGCGCGGCCGTCACCCGCGCCGCCTGCGCCGACCAGGGGCTCGACCCCTGGCAGGACCCGCACAACGCCGACCCCGCCTACGCCCGGGTGCGCGTCCGCCACGACGTGCTGCCCGTGCTCGAGCGCGAGCTCGGCCCCGGGATCGCCGAGGCCCTCGCCCGCACGGCCGACCAGCTGCGCGAGGACGACGACGCGCTCGAGCACTTCGCGGCCGAGATGATCGAGGAGATCGCCGACCACGCCGAGGCCGGCATCTCGCTCGAGGCGGCCTCGCTCCTCGCCGCGCCGCCCGCGCTCCGGCACCGGCTGATCCGCCTCGCCGCGCGCGAGGAGTTCGCGGCGCACCTCTCCCGGACGCACGTCCTGGAGGTCGCGCGGCTCGTCACCGACTGGCACGGGCAGGGGGCGGTCGACCTGCCGGGCGTTAGGGTCGTACGCAAGGACGGGCTCATCGTCCTCAGCGCCAGGACGACGGAAGAGTGACATGAGATCCACCGACATCGCCGACGACCTGACCGAGGTCCTCCACACCGAGGAGGAGATCCACGGCCGCATCGCCGAGATGTGCCGCGAGATCGAGCGCGACCACCCGGGGGAGGAGCTGCTCCTCGTCGGCGTGCTCAAGGGCGCCGTCATGGTCATGGCCGACCTCGCGCGCGAGCTCGCGCTGCCGATCCACATGGACTGGATGGCGGTCAGCTCCTACGGCTCCGGCACCAAGTCGAGCGGCGTGGTCCGCATCCTCAAGGACCTGGACGCCGACCTCACGGGCCGCCACGTGCTCATCGTCGAGGACATCATCGACTCCGGCCTCACCCTCTCGTGGCTGCTCGCGAACCTGCGCTCGCGCGGGGCCGCGAGCGTCGAGGTGTGCGCCCTGCTGCGCAAGCCCGAGGCGGCGAAGATCGCGGTCGACGTGCGGTACGTGGGCTTCGAGATCCCGAACGACTTCGTCGTCGGCTACGGCCTCGACTACGCGGAGCGGTACCGCAACCTCCGCGACGTGGCGGTCCTCGCGCCGCACGTCTACAGCTGAGGCGCCCCGCTCCTCCTATCCGCCTCCATGCCGGCGCACGTTCGGCTGGCGGCGAACACCGCGGCCACGCTCAGACGGCCGCTTGTATCCTCGAGACATCTCGTCGCCGTACGGCGCGGCACGGGCAGAAAGGTGTCGGGCCCGCGCCCCTACGCTCATGAACTTCAAGAAACTCCTCCGCAGCCCGATCCTCATCGTCGTCCTCGCCATCGTCGTGGTGTCGGTGGGCTTCAGCCTCATCACCGGATCCGGCTACAAGACCATCACCACGCAGCACGGCCTCGAGCTGATCCAGGACGGCAAGGTCGCCTCCGCCAAGATCATCGACGGCGAGCAGCGCGTGGACCTCACGCTCGCGAGCGCCGACGGCGACAACGGCACCATGGTGCAGTTCAACTACGTGGCGCAGCGCGGCGGCGAGATCGTCTCCGCCATCACCGAGGCGAACCCCGCCGAGGGCTTCGACGACCAGGTGCCGCAGCCGAGCTGGCTCCTGTCGGCCTTCAGCATCCTGCTGCCGCTCCTGCTCATCGGCTTCTTCATCTGGATCATGTTCTCCGGCATGCAGGGCGGCGGGAACCGCGTCATGCAGTTCGGCAAGTCGAAGGCGAAGCTCGCCTCCAAGGACTCCCCGAAGGTGACCTTCGCGGACGTCGCCGGGTCGGACGAGGCCATCGAGGAGCTCGAGGAGATCAAGGACTTCCTCAAGGAGCCCGCGAAGTTCCAGGCCGTCGGCGCCCGCATCCCCAAGGGCGTGCTGCTGTACGGCCCTCCCGGCACCGGCAAGACCCTGCTCGCGCGCGCCGTCGCGGGCGAGGCGGGCGTGCCCTTCTACTCGATCTCGGGATCCGACTTCGTCGAGATGTTCGTGGGCGTCGGCGCCAGCCGCGTGCGCGACCTCTTCGAGCAGGCCAAGCAGAACGCGCCGGCCATCATCTTCGTCGACGAGATCGACGCCGTCGGCCGCCACCGCGGAGCCGGCGTGGGCGGCGGCAACGACGAGCGCGAGCAGACCCTCAACCAGCTCCTGGTGGAGATGGACGGCTTCGACGTGAAGACCAACGTCATCCTCATCGCGGCCACCAACCGGCCCGACGTCCTCGACCCCGCGCTCCTGCGCCCCGGCCGCTTCGACCGCCAGATCGGCGTCGACGCGCCGGACCTCCAGGGCCGCAGGCAGATCCTCGAGGTGCACGGGCGCGGCAAGCCGCTCGCCGCGGGCGTGAACCTCGAGGTGCTCGCGCGGAAGACCCCCGGGTTCACGGGCGCCGACCTCGCCAACGTCCTCAACGAGGCCGCGCTCCTCACGGCGCGCTCGGACGCGCAGCTCATCGACGACCGCGCGCTCGACGAGGCCGTCGACCGCGTGATGGCCGGGCCCCAGCGCCGCAGCCGCATCATGCGCGACCACGAGAAGCTCATCACCGCGTACCACGAGGGCGGCCACGCGCTCGCGGCGGCGGCGATGAACAACACGGATCCCGTCACCAAGGTCACGATCCTGCCCCGCGGCCGCGCCCTCGGGTACACGATGGTGCTGCCGCTGGAGGACAAGTACTCCGTCACCCGCAACGAGCTCCTCGACCAGCTCACGTACGCCATGGGCGGCCGCGTCGCGGAGGAGATCGTGTTCCACGACCCCACCACGGGCGCCTCCAACGACATCGAGAAGGCCACGTCGACGGCGCGTCGCATGGTCACCGAGTACGGCATGAGCGCCAAGGTCGGATCCGTGAAGCTCGGCTCCAGCTCCGGCGAGCCCTTCCTCGGACGCGACCTCGGCGGGAGCCGCGACTACTCGGAGGACATGGCCCTGACGGTCGACGCCGAGGTGCGCGTGCTCCTCGACGGCGCGCACGACGAGGCGTGGCAGGTCATCAACGACAACCGCGACGTGCTCGACCGCCTCGCGACCGAGCTCCTCGAGAAGGAGACGCTCGACCACGACCAGCTCGCGGCGATCTTCGCGGACGTGAAGAAGCTCCCGCCGCGCCCGCAATGGCTCTCGAGCGACAAGCGCCCGCTGTCCGACCTGCCTCCCGTGGCCATGCCGCAGAAGGCGCCCATCGACCAGGGCGTCGTCGACGGCGCCGTGGACTCGGAGCCGCCGGCCGGCAAGCCGAAGCGCTCGCCCTTCCCGCGTCCCGCGACGGCCTGATCCGGTGGGCGTCGACAGGGCGCGCATCGAGGCGGCCGTCGCCGAGCTGATCCTGGCCATCGGCGAGGACCCGGGTCGGGAGGGCCTCGCGACGACCCCGGCGCGGGTCGCGGAGGCGTACGGCGAGTTCTTCGCGGGCGTGGGCACGGATCCGCTCCGGCACCTGCGCGAGACGTTCCCGCTTCCGGCGACGGACGCGGCGCCGCAGCCCGTCATCGTCACGGGGCTCGCGTTCCGCTCCATCTGCGAGCACCACCTGCTGCCGTTCACGGGCGTCGCGCACCTGGCCTACGTGCCGGGGGAGCGCATCGTCGGCCTCGGCCGCCTGCCGCGCGTGGTCGACGACCTCGCCTCGCGGCCGCAGATGCAGGAGCGGCTGGGCGAGCAGATCGCCGAGGCGCTCGAGCGGGGCCTCGGCGCGCGCGGCGTCGCGGTGATCCTCGACGCCACGCACGGCTGCGTCACCGCGCGCGGCACCCGCCAGGCCGGCAGCACGACCATCACCATCGCGGCGCGCGGCTCGCTCGCGGAGCCCGCGGCGCGCGCCGAGGTGCTCGCGCTGCTGCCCGCCGCCGGCGGCAGGGACCGGCCGTGACTACGTCGCCGGCGGTGTCCCCCGTCCGCACGCTCGTGATGGGGATCCTCAACGCGACCCCCGACTCCTTCAGCGACGGCGGCCGCCACCTCGCCCTCGACGACGCGCTCGCGCACGCCCGGCGGATGGTGGCCGCGGGCGCCGACCTCGTCGACGTGGGCGGCGAGTCCACCCGGCCGGGCGCGCAGCGCGTCGACGCCGCCGAGGAGCTCGCCCGCGTGCTGCCGGTCGTCCGCGAGCTGGCCGCCGAGGGGATCGCCGTGAGCGTCGACACCATGCGCGCCGCGACCGCGGAGGCCTGCGTCGCCGCAGGCGCGCGCGTCGTCAACGACGTGTCCGGAGGTCTCGCGGATCCGCGGATGGCCGCGGTCGTCGCGGGCGCCGACGTCGACTTCGTGGCGATGCACTGGCGCGGCCACAGCGACACGATGGCCGCGCGCGCGACGTACGGCGACACCGTGGGCGAGGTGCGCGCCGAGCTCGGCGCCCGCGTCCAGGCGCTCGTGGCCGCGGGGGTGCATCCCGCCCGCATCGTGCTCGACCCCGGCCTCGGCTTCGCGAAGGACGCCGACCACGACTGGCAGCTCCTCGGATCCCTCGACGCGTTCACGGGCCTCGGCCACCGCGTGCTCGTGGGCGCCTCCCGCAAGCGCTTCCTCGGACGGCTGCTGCCGGAGGGCGCCGCCGTCGAGGACCGCGACGTGCCCACGGCGGTCGTCAGCGCGCTGTCCGCGCGGGCGGGGGCGTGGGCCGTGCGCGTGCACGACGTCGCGTCCACCCGGGCCGCGCTCGCGGTCGAGGAGGCGTGGTCGCGCGGGCGCGCGTCCGCCGGGCCGTCCGCCGCCGCCGGTCTGTCAGAGTAGGAGCATGAGCGCCGTGAGCCAGGACCGAGTCGTCGTCTCCCCGCGGGCGGTGCTCGTGCGCATCGCCGTCGCCGCGCTCATCGCCTCCGTGATCCTGGGCGTCGGCCTCACCTTCCCGGCCGACCTGGCCGCCGGTGCGGGCGCGGGCGTCGTCGTCGTGAAGGTCGTCGCCGTCGTGCTCGGGCTCCTCGGATCCCTCGGCAGCGCCTACGCGTCCGTCGTGCTGCTGTCGCCCGTCCTCACCACCGTCGGCGCCGCGCTCTGGCCGGCCGCCGTCGTGCTCCTCGGCACCGCGCTCGGGATCGTCGGGGCGCTGCCCTTCTCCTCCGCCGCGGTCGAGGGCGACGCGTCGCACGGGGTCCTCGGCCTCGTCGCCGCGGTGCTCGCCGTGCTCGGGATCGCCGCCGCCGTCGCGTGGGCCGTGGTCCAGCGTCGGGTCGCGCGCCTCGCCGCCACCGCGCGCCGCGTCACCGAGACCGGCCGCCGCACGTCCGCGATCGTCACCGCGGTGCAGCGCCTCGACGGGTCCGGCGACGCCGTCCGCGCACGCCTCACGGTCGCCTTCACCGACGGCGACGGGCGCGACCACCACGTCACGCGCACCGTCACCACGGCCGACCGCCGGCTCCCGGCCGTCGGCGGCAAGCTGCCCCTCTGGTACGACCCCGCCGACCCGGGCGACCTCCCCTCCATCGTCGTGGGCCGCTCGTGGTGACGGGCCTCCCCGCCGACCGGATCCTCCTCACCGGGCTCCGCGTGCACGCCCACCACGGCGTGTTCGCGTCCGAGCGCCGGGACGGGCAGCCGTTCGTGGTCGACCTCGAGGTGGCGCTCGACCTCGCGCCGGCGGGCGGCAGCGACGAGCTGGGCCGCACGCTGCACTACGGCGAGCTGGCCGAGGAGGTCGCCGCCGCGGTGGGGCGCGATCCCGTCGACCTCATCGAGACGGTCGCCGAGCGCGTCGCGGGCGTCGTGCTCGCGCATCCGGTCGCCCGTTCCGTGCGCGTCACGGTGCACAAGCCGGACGCGCCCATCGCCGTGCCGTTCGACGACGTCGCGGTCGTCATCGAGCGCGCGTCCACGCTGCCCGCGCCCGGCTCGGTCGTGCGCGCGGTCGTGGCGGTCGG
Organism: Clavibacter michiganensis; assembly: GCF_002151125.1. Taxonomy (GTDB): domain Bacteria; phylum Actinomycetota; class Actinomycetes; order Actinomycetales; family Microbacteriaceae; genus Clavibacter; species Clavibacter michiganensis_C. The sequence goes on along the minus strand of NZ_MDJZ01000005.1, from coordinate 448,961 downwards.
CTCCAACCTCGGCGACCGGCGCGGCACGATCGAGCAGGCCGTCGCCCGCATCGACCGGGAGCCCGGCCTCCGTGTCGTGCGCTCCTCCGAGCTCGTGGAGTCCGTCGCCGTGACGCCCGAGGGGGAGGACCCGACGAAGCCCGGCTACCTCAACGGCGTCGTGCTGGTGGACGCGGCGATCGGCCCGCACGCCCTGCTGGAGGCGCTGGCAGGTATCGAGCGCGACCTCGGCCGCGTGCGCGCCGAGCGCTGGGGCGACCGCACGATCGACCTCGACGTCGTGGCGCACGGCGACGCGCGGATCCACGACGACCGCCTCACCCTGCCCCACCCGCGCGCCGCCGAGCGCGCCTTCGTGCTCGGCCCCTGGCTGCAGGTCGACCCCGACGCGGAGCTGCCCGGACGTGGCCGCGTCGACGCGCTGCTCGCCTCGCTCGAGCGAGCCGAGGCCGCCGAGCCCGCCGCCGCGGAGGCCCGCGCATGACCCGCACGCGCTCCACCACGCTCATCGCCCTCCTCATCGCGGGCGCGGCCGTCGGCTGGTTCGTCGAGAACGCGCTCCTCATGAGCGGGCGCGCGCTCCTCATCCCGCCGCTCACGCTCGGCGCGACCCTCCTCATCGTCGGGATCGTGCTGCTCGCCCTCGCCCGGCCCATCCGCCGCTCGACCCTCGGGCGGACGCCCGGGCGCGTGGATCCGTTCCGCGCCACCCGCGTCGTGCTGCTCGCCAAGGCGTCGGCGCTCGCGGGCGCGCTGCTCACCGGGGTCACCGGGGGAGTGCTGGCCTTCGTGCTGGCCCGGCCCGTGCTGCCCGGCGCGTCCTCCGTCGGGCTCGCGGTGGCCGGTACGGTGGGAGCCGTCGTCCTCCTCGTCGCCGGGCTGGTCGCCGAGCACTGGTGCACGGTCCCGCCCGACGACCGGGACGACTCGCGCCCCGGGGATCCGGCGCGCGAGCTCTCGTAGCACCGCGGCACCGCAGCCGCACGCCCCGCATCCGCACGATCCGCAGCACCATCGGAGGAGCACCGTGACCGCGAACGTCGACCCGCACGGCGTCTCGTGGCGCCGCGTCTCCCCGCGCCTCGTCGGCGTCGAGCTGGTGGGCGGCGTGATCACCGCCCTCGTCCTCGGCGGCGTCGCCGCGTTCCTCTTCTCGATCGACGCGCCGCGCTGGCTGCCGATCGTCCTGGGCGCGGCAGCGCTCGTCGAGCTGGTCGTGACGCTCGTGGTCGTCCCGCGCCGGGTGCGCGCCATGGGGTACCAGCTCCGCGAGGACGACCTCGTCTTCCGCCGCGGCATCATGTGGACGCGCGTCGTCGCCGTGCCCTACGGCCGGATGCAGCTCGTCGACATCACGCGCGGCCCCGTCGGCCGCATGCTCGGCCTCGCCGACCTCAAGCTCGTGACCGCGGCGGCCGCGGCGGCCATCCAGATCCCGGGGCTCACGAACGCCGACGCCGAGGAGCTCCGCGACCACCTCGTGGCCCTCGCCGAGACGCGCCGGGCCGGGCTGTGAGCGGGTCCGTCCCCGAGGACCCCACGCCCGCGGACCCCGCCCCCGAGGCGCGCACGCCCGAGGACTCCACGCCCGAGGATCCCACTTCCGCGGACCCGGCGGCTCCGCCCGCCGTCCCCGCCGCCGAGGCCCGCATCGCCGAGGAGCTCACCGACGGCGACTGGCACCGCCTCCACCCCGCGACGCCCGTGCTCCGCGGCGGGATCGTCTTCATCGTGGCCATCGGCTTCCTCGTCTCGTCCCTGCGCGAGCAGCTCGTGGAGCGGTTCGTGCCCGGCCAGCGGCAGGACGGCGAGCAGGACCTCATCCCGATGCTGGTGGAGACCGGCAGCCTCATCTGGGTGATCCTCGGCCTCCTCGCGTTCACGCTGCTCGCGGTCGGCGTCTCCTACCTCTCGTGGCGGATGCACACGTTCCGCGTCACGGACGAGACCGTCGAGGTGCGCAGCGGCATCCTCTCCCGCACCAACCGGCGGGCCCGGCTCGACCGGATCCAGGGCGTCAACATCGTGCGCCCGCTCATCGCGCGGCTCATCGGCGCGGCCAAGCTCGAGATCCAGGTCGCGGGCAACGACGCCAACCTGCCCCTGCAGTACCTCCGCTCGCGCGACGCCGACGCGTTCCGCCTCCGCGTGCTGCGGCTGGCGTCGGGCGCGCGTGCCGAGGCGTCGGGATCCAGTCCCGCGGCCGCCCCCGCCCCCGGCGCCGCGCGCGGCTTCGTCGGCTCCCGGGTCGACGACTTCCTCGCGCCGGAGCTCGACCCGGACGCCGCGCCGCCGCAGTCCGTCGTGCGCATCCCCGTCCCGCGCCTCATCGGGGCCGTGCTGCTCTCGGCGCCCACGGTCGTGCTCGTGCTCTTCGTGGCGGTGGGGATCCCGCTCATCGTGCGCTTCGAGGCCTGGTACCTGCTGGTGCCGCTCCTCCCGACGCTGCTCGGGTCCGCCGGGTTCTTCGTACGCCGCATCACGCGCTCGCTCCGCTACAGCGTCGCCGGCACCCCCGACGGCGTCCGCGTCGGGTTCGGCCTGCTGTCCACGAGCAACGACACCATCCCTCCCGGCCGGATCCACGCGGTCGAGGTCGTGCAGCCGCTGCTCTGGCGCGCGTCCGGCTGGTGGGAGATCCGCATCACGCGCGCCTCGCACTCCTCGTCGCCGGGCGCCGCCGGGCAGCAGAACACGTCGATCCTCCCGGTGGGCGACCGCGGGGACGTCGACCGGGTGCTCGGCCTCGTCCTGCCCGACCTCGTGGGCGACGAGGCGCTGGCGCTCGTGGCCGTGGGCATGACCGGCCGCGGCGGCGTCGACGACGGCTTCACGACGTCGCCGCGCCGGGCGAGGATCCTCAAGCCCTTCTCCTGGCGCCGCACCGGCTTCGCGGTCGACGCGTCCGCGTTCCTCGTCCGCCGCGGCATGATCTGGCGCCGCCTCGTCATCGTGCCGCACGCCCGCACGCAGGGCGTCGACCTCACCCAGGGCCCGATCGACCGGCGCCTCGACCTCGTCTCCGTGCGCGCGGCCACGGTCGCCGGCCCGGTGGACACGAGGCTCGGCGCCATCGACCGCGCCACGGGCATGGAGCTGTCGACGCGCCTGGTCGCGGCGGCCGTGGCGTCCGCCCGGTCCGACACGTCCGCGCGCTGGGGCGCCGAGGCCACGAGCTGGCCGGCCCCGGGAGCCGCGCCGACGCCGGACGAGCCGTCACCGGCCGCCTCCGCTCCCGACGCGACGCCCGTGCCCGATGCAGCGCCAGCTCCCGACGCGCCACCCGCTCCCGACGCGCCACCCGCTCCCGACGCCCCGCGCCACCGCGCCCCCGAGGACCCCGCGTGACCGCCCCGTCCCAGCGTTCCGGCCGCCTCGGCGTCGGCATCGTCGGCGCGGGTCGCGTCGGTCCCGTCCTCGGCGCGGCGCTCGCGGGCGCCGGCCACGCCATCACCGGGATCTCGGCGGTGTCCGCGGCCAGTCGCGAGCGCGCGGAGGCGATGCTGCCGGGCGTCCCCGTCCTCGAGATCCCCGACCTCGTCGAGCGCAGCGAGCTCGTGATCCTCGCCGTCCCCGACGCCGAGCTCCCCGGCCTGGTCGCCGGCCTCGCCGCCACCGGCGCGTGGCAGGCGGGCCAGCTCGTCGTGCACACCTCCGCCGCGCACGGGATCCAGGTGCTCGCGCCCGCCTTCGCGGCCGGCATCATCCCGCTCGCCATCCACCCGGCGATGTCGTTCACCGGCACGAGCATGGACCTCAGCCGCATGACGGACAGCTGGTTCGCCGTCACCGCGCCCGCGCCCGTGCTGCCCATCGCGCAGGTGCTCGTCGTCGAGATGGGCGGCGAGCCCGTCGTGGTGGAGGAGCGCGACCGCACGGCGTACGCGGAGGCCATCGCCACCGCCACCACGTTCTCGACCGCCATCGTCGACCAGGCCGCCGGCCTCCTCGCGGGCATCGGCGTGGAGGAGCCCGGCCGCGTGCTCGGCCCGCTCATCCGCTCGGCCGTCGACGACGCGCTCCGCCGCTCCTCCCCGGCGGGCGGCGCGCGCCTCACCTCCGGCGACGTGCCGCTGCCGACGGACGAGGGTCCCGAGCCGCACTAACCTGGTGCGTCCGCGTCCCGAAGCACCCGAGGAGCCCTCAGGCATGACGATCCCCGCGCCCACCGTCGTCACCGGCATCGCCGAGCTGCGCGCCCGCGTCCGCGACCACCGGGCCGCGCGCACCGCGGCGGGGGAGGCGCCCGTCGTGGTCCTCGTCCCGACCATGGGCGCGCTGCACGAGGGCCACCTGGCGCACGCCCGCAGGGCCCGCGAGCTCGGATCGCTGGTGGTCGTCTCGATCTTCGTGAACCCGCTGCAGTTCGGCGCGGGCGAGGACCTCGACGCGTACCCGCGCACGCTCGACGCCGACGTCGAGGCGCTCGCGGCGACCGGCGTCGACCTCGTCTTCGCGCCGTCCGCGGCGGAGATGTACCCGGACGGCCCCGCCCGCATCCGCGTCACGGGCGGATCCGTCGCCCTCTCGCTCGAGGGCCGCTCCCGCCCCGGCCACTTCGACGGCATGCTCACGGTCGTGGCGAAGCTCCTCCACATCTGCGCGCCCGACGTCGCCACCTTCGGCCGGAAGGACGCCCAGCAGCTGCACCTCGTCCGCAGGATGGTGCGCGACCTCGACCTGCCGGTGCGCATCGAGGACCTGGAGACGGTGCGCGAGCCCGACGGCCTGGCCCTCTCCAGCCGCAACCGCTACCTCGACGACCGCGAGCGCCGCGCGGCCCGCGTCATCCCGGCCGCGCTCGAGGCCGCCCAGAGCGCGGGGTCCCGCGGCATCGACGCCGTCATCGCCGCCGCCCAGTCCGTGGTGATGGGGGAGCCCGCGGTCGCCCTCGACTACTTCCAGGTCGTGGATCCGACCACCTTCGAGTCCGTGGACGACGGCTTCACGGGCGTCGCGCTCGCCGTCATCGCGGCTCGCGTGGGCAGCACGCGCCTCATCGACAACGAGACGGTCGTCATCGCCTGACCCGGCCGGATGGCCGGGCGCCCACGCGCCCGGCCCCGTCGTGCTCCGGCGACTCCCGCACCTGCGAGAATCGACGGGAGGCCGCTCGGCCGCCCCACGAACCCACGACCCGCGAGGATCCGCCCGCACATGACCGACAGCCCCGGAACGCCCGCGACGCCCGAGACCCCCACGACGCCCGCCGCGGCGGAGGGATCCGCCGAGGACGTCGCCGAGCAGAAGGCCGTGCGCCTCGCCAAGCGCGCCCGCCTCAACGCCGAGGGCGGGCCCGGCGAGGGCGCCTACCCCGTCCAGGTCCCGGTCACCACCACGATCCCCGCGGTCCGCGCGGAGTTCGGCCACCTCCAGCCCGGCGAGGAGACCGACCACGTGGTCGGCATCGCCGGCCGCGTCGTCCACTTCCGCAACACCGGCAAGCTCTGCTTCGCCACGCTCCAGGCCGGCGACGGCACGCGCATCCAGGCCATGATCTCGCTGGCCGAGGTCGGCGAGGACGCGCTCGCCGCGTGGAAGGAGCTCGTCGACCTCGGCGACCACGTCTTCGTCGCGGGCCGCGTCATCGCGAGCCGCAAGGGCGAGCTGTCCATCATGGCCACGGAGTGGCGCATCGCCTCGAAGGCCCTGCTGCCCCTGCCGAACCTGCACTCGGAGCTCTCCGACGAGACCCGGGTCCGCAGCCGCTACCTCGACCTCATCGTGCGCGACCAGGCGCGGAAGAACGTGCTCGACCGCGCCAAGGTCAACGCCTCCATGCGCGAGACGTTCCGGCAGCGCGGCTACGTCGAGGTCGAGACGCCCATGCTGCAGGTGATGCACGGCGGCGCGTCCGCCCGCCCGTTCGTCACGCACTCCAACGCCTTCGACACGGAGATGTACCTCCGCATCGCGCCCGAGCTGTACCTCAAGCGCGCGGTGGTCGGCGGCATCGACCGCGTCTTCGAGATCAACCGCAACTTCCGCAACGAGGGCGCCGACTCGACGCACAGCCCCGAGTTCGCCATGCTCGAGGCCTACGAGGCGTACGGCGACTACACCTCCATCGCCGAGCTCACCCAGACCCTCGTCCAGGACGCGGCGATGGCGGTCGCCGGCAGCCACGTGGTCACGTGGGCCGACGGCACGGAGTACGACCTCGGCGGCGAGTGGGACCGGATCTCCATGTACGGCTCGCTGAGCGCGGCCGCGGGCGTCGAGATCACGCCCGGCACGAGCGTCGACGAGCTCCAGGCCATCGCCGACCGCGAGGGCGTCGTCGTGCACCTCAGCACGCACGGCAAGCTCGTCGAGGAGCTCTGGGAGCACTTCGTGAAGGGCTCGCTGGAGCGCCCCACCTTCGTGCTCGACTTCCCCGTGGAGACCTCCCCGCTCACGCGCGCGCACCGCTCCATCGAGGGCGTCGTCGAGAAGTGGGACCTCTACATCCGCGGCTTCGAGCTGGCCACGGGCTACTCCGAGCTCGTGGATCCCGTCGTCCAGCGCGAGCGCTTCGTCGACCAGGCGCGCCAGTCCGCGCGCGGCGACGACGAGGCCATGCCGCTCGACGAGGAGTTCCTCCGCGCCCTCGAGCACGGCATGCCGCCGTCCGGCGGCATGGGCATGGGGGTCGACCGGCTCCTCATGGCCATCACCGGTCTCGGCATCCGCGAGACCATCCTGTTCCCCCTAGTGAAGTAGGCGACCATGCCATTAGGCCCCGACGGCTCGAACCCGAAGAAGCCCACCACCGCGCGCTACGCCCTCTGGATCATCGTGGGCGGCATCGCCGTCGTCATGATCGGCCAGGGCGTCTACGGCATCCTCACCTAGACCGCGGCGTATCCTTCTCGCATGGATGCTTTCTGGGCGAGCGCGATCTGGTCGATCCTCCCCACCCTCGGCGTGGGTCTGATCTTCTGGTTCATCATGCGCGCCGTCATCCAGGCGGACAAGCAGGAGCGCAAGGCCTACGCCGCCATCGAGGCGAAGGAGCGCGCCCGCATGGGCGTCCCCGCGCCCGACGCCGACCGCTAGCGACCGCCGCCGCCGCGGAGCCCGATCCGCCGCCCCGCGCATCGCGTCACGCCCACGGCGAACAGGGGCATGCACTCCTCGAACCCGTCGTTACTCTCTACATATCGGCGCCGGCCCCCTGCCCCGGTGCCCAGGGAGATACAGATGTTCGAGAGATTCACCGACCGCGCTCGACGCGTCGTCGTCCTGGCCCAAGAAGAGGCCAAGATGCTCAACCACAACTACATCGGGACCGAGCACATCCTGCTCGGCCTCATCCACGAGGGCGAAGGCGTGGCCGCCAAGGCCCTGGAGTCGCTCGGCATCTCCCTCGATGCCGTCCGCGAACAGGTCCAGGACATCATCGGCCAGGGCCAGCAGCAGCCCACGGGTCACATCCCGTTCACGCCGCGCGCGAAGAAGGTCCTGGAGCTGTCGCTCCGCGAGGCCCTCCAGCTCGGCCACAACTACATCGGCACCGAGCACATCCTCCTCGGCCTGATCCGCGAGGGCGAGGGAGTCGCCGCGCAGGTGCTCGTCAAGCTCGGCGCCGACCTCAACCGCGTGCGCCAGCAGGTCATCCAGCTCCTGTCCGGATACCAGGGCAAGGAGGCGGTCGCCGTCGGCGGCGAGGCGCAGCAGAGCCAGCAGGCGGGCTCCACGGTCCTCGACCAGTTCGGGCGCAACCTCACGCAGGCCGCGCGCGACGGCAAGCTCGACCCCGTCATCGGGCGCGAGAAGGAGATCGAGCGCGTGATGCAGATCCTGTCGCGCCGCTCCAAGAACAACCCCGTCCTCATCGGCGAGCCCGGCGTCGGCAAGACCGCCGTCGTCGAGGGCCTGGCGCAGGCCATCGTCAAGGGCGACGTCCCGGAGACGCTGAAGGACAAGCAGCTCTACACGCTCGACCTCGGCTCGCTCATCGCCGGGTCCCGCTACCGCGGCGACTTCGAGGAGCGACTCAAGAAGGTCACCAAGGAGATCCGCACGCGCGGCGACATCATCACCTTCATCGACGAGATCCACACCCTCGTCGGCGCGGGTGCCGCCGAGGGCGCGATCGACGCGGCCAGCATCCTCAAGCCGCTCCTCGCGCGCGGCGAGCTGCAGACCATCGGCGCCACCACGCTCGACGAGTACCGCAAGCACTTCGAGAAGGACGCGGCCCTCGAGCGCCGGTTCCAGCCGATCCAGGTGCAGGAGCCCTCGCTGCCGCACACGATCAACATCCTCAAGGGGCTGCGCGACCGGTACGAGGCGTTCCACAAGGTGTCCATCACCGACGGCGCCATCGTCTCGGCGGCGAACCTCGCGGACCGCTACATCGCGGACCGCTTCCTCCCGGACAAGGCCATCGACCTGATCGACGAGGCCGGCGCGCGCCTGCGCCTCTCGATCCTGTCGGCCCCGCCGGAGCTGCGCGAGTTCGACGAGCGCATCTCCACGGTCCGCGTGGCCAAGGAGACCGCCATCGAGGACCAGGACTTCGAGAAGGCCGCGAGCCTGCGCGACGAGGAGAAGAACCTCCTCGGCGAGCGCCTCCGCCTCGAGAAGCAGTGGCGCTCGGGCGACGTCCGCACCACCGCCGAGGTCGACGAGGGCCTGATCGCCGAGGTCCTGGCCCAGGCCACGGGCATCCCGGTCTTCAAGCTCACCGAGGAGGAGTCCTCGCGTCTCGTCTTCATGGAGAAGGCCCTGCACCAGCGGGTCATCGGCCAGGAGGAGGCCATCTCGGCCCTGTCCAAGACCATCCGCCGCACGCGCGCCGGACTCAAGGACCCCCGTCGTCCGTCGGGATCGTTCATCTTCGCCGGCCCCACGGGCGTCGGCAAGACGGAGCTCGCGAAGGCCCTGGCGGAGTTCCTGTTCGACGACGAGGACGCCCTCATCTCGCTCGACATGAGCGAGTACGGCGAGAAGCACACCGTGAGCCGCCTCTTCGGCGCCCCTCCCGGGTTCGTCGGGTTCGAGGAGGGCGGCCAGCTCACCGAGAAGGTGCGCCGCAAGCCGTTCTCCGTGGTGCTCTTCGACGAGATCGAGAAGGCCCACCCGGACATCTTCAACTCACTCCTCCAGATCCTGGAGGAGGGACGCCTGACGGATGGCCAGGGCCGCGTGGTCGACTTCAAGAACACGGTCATCATCATGACCACCAACCTCGGCACCAAGGACATCACGGGTGCCCCGGTCGGGTTCCAGGTCGAGAACAACGCCGCGAACTCCTACGAGCGCATGAAGGGCAAGGTCAGCGAGGAGCTGAAGAAGAACTTCAAGCCCGAGTTCCTCAACCGCGTGGACGACACCATCGTGTTCCCGCAGCTGTCGAAGCCCGAGCTGCTCCAGATCGTCGACCTGTTCGTGAAGCGCCTGTCGGACCGCATGATGGACCGCGACCTCACGATCACGCTCGAGACCGCCGCGAAGGAGCGCCTCATCGAGGTCGGCTTCGACCCGTCGCTCGGCGCCCGGCCCCTCCGCCGCGCGGTGCAGCACGAGATCGAGGACCGCCTGTCGGAGCGCATCCTCCAGGGCGACCTCAACGCGGGCGACCACGTGCACGTCGACTACGTGGACGGGCAGTTCACGTTCGTCACCACGCAGCGCGAGGGCATCTCGGTCGCGGCCGGCATCGGCACGGGGAACGGCACCCCGGACCTCGCCATCACCAGCGAGTAGCCGCAGCGCGACACCCGACGGCCCGTCGTCCCCGAGAGGGGACGGCGGGCCGTCGCCGTGTCCGGGCCCCGGTCGCCGTGCATCCCCTGTCGCCTCGTCGGGCGGCGGGCCAGGATGGACGAGGGGCGGAACCGCCCCACGAAGGAGATGCCAGCTGATGAGAATCGCCGTCACCGGAGGCTCGGGGAAGCTCGGCCGCCACGTCGTGGCCGACCTGCGCGCCCACGGACACGAGGTCACCAACATCGACCAGGTGGGGGAGCGCGGATCCGGCTACGTCCGCGTCGACACCACCGACTACGGGCAGGTGGTCGACGCCCTGTTCGGCGTCCAGGACCTGCACGACGGGTTCGACGCCGTCGTCCACCTCGCCGCGATCCCGGCCCCCGCGATCCAGAGCGACGTGGCCACGTTCCACAACAACATGCTCACGAGCTTCAACGTCTTCCAGGCCGCGCGCCGGGCGGGGATCACGAAGATCGTGTACGCGTCGAGCGAGACCGTGCTCGGCCTGCCGTTCGACGTGCCGCCGCCCTACATCCCGGTCGACGAGGAGTACCCCGCCCAGCCGAACAGCACGTACTCGCTCGTGAAGCACCTCGAGGAGCAGATGGCGATCGAACTGTGCCGCTGGGATCCCGAGCTGCAGGTCACCGCGCTCCGCTTCTCGAACGTCATGGACGTGGACGACTACGACGCGTTCCCCGGGTACGACGACGACGCGCTCGCGCGCAAGTGGAACCTCTGGGGCTACATCGACGGCCGTGACGGTGCGCAGGCCGTCCGCAAGGCGCTCGAGCACGACGCCCCGGGCTTCGACCGCTTCATCGTCGCGAACGCCGACACCGTGATGACCCGGACGTCCGCCGAGCTCGCCGCCGAGGTGTTCCCCGGCGTCGAGGTCACGAAGGAGCTGGGCGAGCACGAGACGCTGCTGTCCATCGACAAGGCGCGCCGGATCCTCGGCTACGAGCCCGAGCACACCTGGCGCGACCACGCCCCGGCCACCACGGGCGACGACCCGGTCGCGGGACACCCGTCGTGAGGTACGTCCGCCTCGGCAGCACCGGCACCGAGGTCTCGGCCATCGCGCTCGGCTGCATGAGCTACGGCGAGCCGACCCGCGGGAACCACGCGTGGACGCTCCCCGAGGAGGACTCGACGCCGCTCATCCGCCGCGCGGTCGAGCTCGGGATCACGTTCTTCGACACGGCGAACGTGTACTCCGACGGCTCGAGCGAGGAGATCACCGGGCGCGCGCTGAAGGCGATGACGAGGCGCGAGGAGGTGGTCATCGCGACCAAGGTGCACGGCGCCATGGGGGAGGGGCCGAACTCGCGCGGGCTGTCGCGGAAGCACATCATGTGGCAGATCGACGAGAGCCTCCGCCGCCTCGGCACCGACTACGTGGACCTGTACCAGATCCACCGCTTCGACCCGGCGACGCCGCTCGAGGAGACGCTCGAGGCGCTCGACGACCTCGTGCGGGCCGGCAAGGTGCGCTACCTCGGCGCCTCGTCGATGGACGCGTGGCGGTTCTCGAAGGCCCTGCACCTCCAGCGGGCGAACGGCTGGGCACGGTTCGTCACGATGCAGGACCACTACAACCTCGTCAACCGCGAGGAGGAGCGCGAGATGCTGCCCCTCTGCGCCGACGGGGGCATCGGATCCCTGCCGTGGAGCCCGCTCGCCCGAGGCCGCCTCACGCGCGACTGGGACGCGACCACGGCGCGCAGCGAGACGGACGAGTTCGGCAAGACGCTCTACGCGGCCCAGGAGGACTCGGACCGCCGCGTCGCCCGGGCCGTCGCCGAGGTGGCCGAGGCGCGCGGCGTGCCGAGGGCGCAGGTCGCGCTGGCCTGGGTGTCGCGGAACCCCGTCGTGACGGCGCCCATCGTCGGCGGCACGAGGACCGCGCACATCGAGGACGCCGTGGCGTCGCTCGACCTCGCGCTCACGGACGACGAGGTGTCGCGGCTCGAGGAGCACTACGTGCCGCACGCGGTCGTCGGCTACTAGCCGCACGGGGGATCGCCCGCGCCGCCCGACTTGCGCGGGCGGTCCCCGACCCCTACTCTGAACGGAGCCACAGACCGCTGGTCGTCGGCGTGCTCCCGAGAGGGGATGCGCCGGACGAAGGTTCACTCATGTGAAGGCCCGCGCAGGTGATCGAAGCACGTACCGCGCATGCCCCGAGGGCCCGCGCGTCACTCCCGCTCCGGCCTCCTGCGCCGGAGCGTTTCTCATGTGCGCAGCCGGGGGCTGCCAGCACCTCGCACCGCTTCCGCGGTGTCGGGGAACCACGTGATAAGGAGTGCCATGGCGAACAAGGAAGCCTCGGTCGCCGAGCTCGCGGAGAAGTTCCGCAGCTCGAACGCCGTACTGCTCACCGAGTACCGCGGTCTCACCGTTGCCCAGCTCAAGCAGCTGCGGAAGAGCATCAGTGCAGACGCGACCTACGCCGTGGTGAAGAACACGCTGACCAAGATCGCGGCGAACCAGGCGGGGATCTCGTCGTTCGACGACGAGCTCGTCGGCCCGTCCGCGATCGCATTCGTGCACGGCGACACCGTCGCCGTCGCGAAGGCCCTGCGTGCCTTCACCAAGGCCAACCCTCTTCTCGTCGTGAAGGGCGGTTACTTCGACGGCAACCCCCTGACGGCGGACGAGGTGAACAAGCTCGCCGACCTCGAGTCGCGGGAGGTGCTGCTCGGCAAGCTGGCCGGCGCCTTCAAGGCCTCGCTCTTCGGCGCGGCGTACCTGTTCAACGCACCGCTCTCGCAGGCCGTACGCACCGTCGAGGCGCTGCGCGAGAAGCAGGAAACGGCTCAGTAGCACCCCTCGGGTCCCATCCCCGGGGCGCGATGCACTGATCCCAAGAGACACCACACCAACCCAAGGAGATACACCATGGCAAAGCTCTCTAACGACGAGCTCATCGAGGCCTTCAAGGAGCTCACGCTCATCGAGCTCAGCGACTTCGTCAAGAAGTTCGAGGAGGTCTTCGAGGTCACCGCCGCGGCGCCCGTCGCCGCTGCCGCCGCCCCCGGCGCCGCTGCCCCCGCGGAGGAGGTCGAGGAGAAGACGTCCTTCGACGTCGTCCTCGAGGCCGCTGGCGACAAGAAGATCCAGGTCATCAAGGAGGTGCGCGCCCTCACGAGCCTCGGTCTCGGCGAGGCGAAGGCGCTCGTCGACGGAGCCCCCAAGGCCGTCCTGGAGGGCGCCAACAAGGAGGCCGCCGACAAGGCCAAGGCGCAGCTCGAGGCCGCGGGCGCGACGGTCACCGTCAAGTAGCTCGTACCACCGCACAGCGCTCAGGGCGCCGATCCCCTCGGGGGTCGGCGCCCTGCGTCGTCCCCGGGCCGGTCGGGCCAGGCGGAGCCGGGGCGCAGATCGTGCCCGAGCGCGCGGGCGCGATCCACGGCCTCGGCGCGCGACGTCGCGTCGAGCTTCCGGTAGGCGCTCCGCATGTGCGACTTCACCGTGTTGGGCGAGATGAAGAGCCGACCGGCGATCTGCGTCACCGCCAGGCCGTCCGCCAGGCACGCGACGACGAGGCGCTCGCGGTCGGTGAGGGGATCCACCGGCGCCGCGTCCACGCGCACGTGTCCCGCGCGGACGCCCTCGAGCGCGGCCCGCACGTCGGGCAGCTGATCCCGCTCCAGGGCGCGATCGAGCAGCGCGTGCGACGCCGCGGCGGGGAACACCGCGAAGGGCCGGAGGACGCCGGTCGACACGGCGTGCAGCGCCGCGCGGTCGAAGGCGTGGTCGCTCCGCGCGTGGTCGCCGAGGCCGTGGTACGCGGCCGCGACCACGAGCAGCACGTCGTCGAGGGTTCGTCCCGAGTGCGCGTCGCCGAGCGCGAGGCAGTCCGCCATCTGGGCGAGGGCGCCGGCGTGGTCGTCGGCCTGGACCCGCAGCCGTCCGGCGATCATGGCCGGGCACGTCGAGTGCTGCGCCGTCGGCTCCAGCGTGCGGAGCAGGTCCCAGGCCGCGGCCGGCTGCTCCAGGTGCACGAGGAGGGACGCCCGCAGCGTGTCGCGCATCGTCGGGACGGGGCCGTGCTCCGCCCAGCCCACGCCGAGGTTGTGCAGCCGGCGCAGGTGCTCGAGCGCATCGAGGCGGAGGCCGCGGATGGCCGCCACCGTCGCCTCCGCGTAGCGGGCGAGCAGCTCCCAGTCGGTGCCGTCGCTGGCGGGGCGGAGGCCGTCGACGATGAGCATGGCGTCGTCCTGCCGCGTCTCGTCGACCGCGATCATCGTGGCGGCGATCTCCGCCGGCGCGAGGAAGCCGCTGCGGGCGAGCGCCGGATCGGCCCCCGGGGACGCGAGGAGCCCGCGGGCGCGCACGACGAGGTCGCGCGCCTCCTCGATCTCGCCGAGGCAGTAGGCGAGGTACGCGAGCGCACCGCGGCACTCCAGGCGGTCGGGCAGCACGAGGTGGCGCTCTCCCAGGCCCTCCGCGATGCGGAGCTCGTCGCGCGCGCCGGTGAAGTCGCCGAGGTGCGTGAGCACGAGCCCGTGCTGGAGCGCCACGCGCGCCTGGAGGGTGATGCGCTCCTGCAGCGGGATGCCGCGCTCGGTGTCGAGGATCGATCGGGCCTCGTCGAGGCTGTCGCGCGCCTCGGCCAGCCGGCCCACCCGGCGGTCGCCCGCCGCGCGGTGCACCAGGACCGCGGCGCGCGTCGGGGCGGTCGGCGCGGGATCCGCGGTGAGGAGGAGGTCGAGCGCGGACCGGTAGGCGATCGATGCCCGGCGGTCGGAGGCGACGGCGCCGCGGTAGGTGGCGGCCATGCCGGTGACGAGCCAGACGTCGTCCTCCCACAGGGCGGGATCCAGCCGGTCGTAGAGGGCGCGGACGCGGTCGGAGTGGAGGTCGACGTGGAGAGGCCATCCGGCGGCGAGGAGCGACGCCGCCTGCGCCTCGGCGCCGCCGTCCAGGGCCTCGCCGATCGCGTGCTCGAGCCCGTCGATGGTCGGCGTGTCGCTCATGGGGTCCTTCGGGGCGCGGGCCCGGGGCGGGCGGCCGGCGTGCCTCCACGCTACGTCCCGGCGGCCGTCCGAGTCGAGGCGGCGTCGGCGACGGTCCGTTCTCGGACATCCGGCCCGGGGGATGACTTATGCATAGCCGAGCTATACGATTGACGCATGACCGACCACGACCTGCGCGCCGTCCTCGGCGACCTCGTCACCGCCGGGCACCGGCTCACGCGCCTCGCCGCGCACGAGGTCGGCGGCACGAGCTCGCCCGCCATCTGGCGGACGCTGTCCGTGCTGGTGACCTGGCCGGGTGGCATGCGCCTCGGCGCCCTCGCCGATCGCAGCCGCGTCGCGCAGCCCACGACCACGAAGATCGTGCGCTCGCTCGTCGGCCAGGGCTGGATCGCGCAGGTGACGGACCCGTCCGACGCGCGCGCGACCCTGCTCGAGATCACGCCGGCCGGCCGCGCCGCGCTCGACGACTGGCGCGACCGCCTGGCGACGGCGCTCGTGCCGCGCTTCGCCGACCTCCCGGCCGACGACGTGGCCGTGCTCGCGCGGGCCGTCGAGGTCGTCATGTCGCGCATCGACGGCGAGCCCGCCTCCGCGGGCGACTGACCGCCGGCGCGCCCGTCCCGCACCATCCCACCCGCACCGATCCCAGGAGGCGACACCGCACCCGTGTCCACCCAGCCGCACGCGTCGTTCCGCGACATCTTCCGCCAGCCCCGCTCCGTCTTCGCCGTCGCCTTCGCCTGCGTCATCGCGTTCATGGGCATCGGGCTCGTCGACCCGATCCTCCCCGCCATCGCGGACAGCCTCGACGCCACCGCGACCGAGGCCGAGCTGCTCTTCACGAGCTACCTGCTCGTCACCGGCCTCGCCATGCTCGTCACGAGCTGGATCTCCAGCCGCATCGGCGCCAAGCGCACGCTCCTCATCGGCCTCGCGATCATCGTGGTCTTCGCGGCCGCGGCCGGCCTCTCCCAGGACGTGGAGCAGGTCATCGGCTTCCGCGCCGGCTGGGGCCTCGGCAACGCGCTCTTCATCTCGACCGCCCTTGCGACCATCGTCGGATCCGCGTCCGGCGGCACGGCGTCCGCGATCATGCTCTACGAGGCGGCGCTCGGCCTCGGCATCGCCATCGGCCCGCTCCTCGGCGGCCTGCTCGGCAGCTGGAGCTGGCGTGGCCCGTTCTTCGGCACCGCGACGCTCATGGCGGTCGGCTTCGTGGCGATCCTCGCCCTGCTCGGGAAGGACGACGCGCCCCGCTCGCCCATGCGCCTCTCCGCCCCGCTCCGGGCGCTCGGCACCCCCGCCCTCGCCGTGCTCGCCGCTGCCGCGCTGTTCTACAACATCGGCTTCTTCGTGCTGCTCGCCTACACGCCGTTCCCGCTGGGCTTCGACGCCATCGGCCTGGGCCTCACGTTCTTCGGCTGGGGAGTCGGCCTCGCGATCACCTC
This sequence comes from Clavibacter michiganensis, assembly GCF_002151125.1. GTDB lineage: Bacteria > Actinomycetota > Actinomycetes > Actinomycetales > Microbacteriaceae > Clavibacter > Clavibacter michiganensis_C. The sequence goes on along the minus strand of NZ_MDJZ01000005.1, from coordinate 432,826 downwards.
GGTGCTCGTGGCGCCGCTGCTCACCCGGCGCATGGCGCGCACCTCGGTCCTCCGGCTCGTGCTCCCGCTCCTCGCCGCCGACCTGGCCGCGGCCGGTCTCGTGGTCCGCTCCTCGACGGGCCTCGTGGTCTGCGTGGTCGTCGGCGGGCTCCTCCTCGGCGTCCTCAACACCGTGCTCACCGAGTGCGTCATGGAGGCGACGGACCACCCGCGGAGCGTCGCCTCCTCCGCGTACTCGTCCGTGCGGTTCCTCGGCGGCGCCATCGCGCCGCCCGCCGCGACCGAGCTCGCGCAGCTCTTCACGGACGCGACGCCGTACTACGCCGCGGCCGGATCCGTGCTCGTCGCCCTCCTGATCGTGGTGGCAGGACACCGCTGGCTGCGCCGCGTCGACGCCGGGCCGGTCGACGCCCTCGAGGAGGCGCAGGCGGTCACCGCCGGCGACGCCTGACCGCGGCTCCCGCTCGCGCCCCCGATCCCGCCCGCCCTCACGGCGCCGGCGGGGCCGGGGGCGCCGTCGTGCTGGCGCGCGCCGCGAAGTCGACGGGCATGATCACGGTGCGCTCCGCCGCGCCGCCCGGGGCGAGCCCCTCCATCACCATGCCCACGGCCGCCCGGCCCTGCGCGCGCGGGTGCTGCTCGACAGTCGTCAGCCCGAACAGCGGCGCGAGCGCGTGCCCGTCGATCCCGGCCACCGACAGCTCGGCGGGCACGGCGATCCCCAGCTGGCGCGCCGCGAGGACGGCGCCGATGGCGATCTCGTCGGAGGCCGCGAAGATCGCCGTCGGCCGCGTCCGGGGGTCCGCGAGCAGGGCCATGGCCGCGTGGAACCCGCCCTCGATCGTGAAGGCGGCCGTCGCGAACCGGGCCTCGAGGCCGCGCGGGTCCGCGGCGATCGCCGCCCGGTAGCCCGCGAGCCGCTTCTCGTGCACGAAGAAGGCCATCTGCGCGTGCAGGTCCCCGCCGAGGTGCACGACCCGTGCGTGCCCGAGGCTCAGGAGGTGCTCGGTGGCCAGGCGCGCGGCCGCCTCGTCGTCGATGCTCAGCGTGCTCATGCCCTCGACGGGGCCGCCGATCCCCACGAGCGGCTTGTCGAGGGCACGCAGCCGCACGACCTCCGCGGGGGTGAGCGCGACGCTGACCGCGATGACCGCGTCCACGCGCTTGCGCACCAGGAAGTACTCGAAGACCTTCCGGCGCTGCTCGGGATCCGCGGTCAGGCGGTACAGCGTGAGGTCGTAGTCGGCCTCGATGAGCGCCTCCTCGATCCCCTCGAGCAGCTCCGCGAAGAACCAGCGGTTGATGAAGGGCAGGACGACGCCGACGTTCTTCGACTGGCCGGTGACGAGGCTCGACGCGTTCGACGACACGACGTACCCGATCTCGGCGGCCGCGGCGGAGACGCGGTCGCGGGTGGCGGGGGAGACGTAGCCCCGGCCGCTGAGCGCGCGCGACGCGGTGGCCTTCGAGACCCCCGCGAGCCGGGCGACGTCGGCGATGGCGCTCATCGCGCTCCCTCCATCGGGACCCGCGGCGCCCCGTCGCGCCGGACGCGCGCACTGGAAGCGGTTCCAGGATGCGCGGGGGCCGAGTCCGATGATGGACCATCCCCGGCGGGTGCGCACACGCCGCCGCCGCGATGTAGACCGTTTCGTTACGTGATCCACCTTGCTGTGACCTGCGAGCTGCCCTACGTTGACCTGTGGAACCGGTTCCCCATGCGGAGGAACGGTTTCCAGGCGACGGCGCCTCACCCGCCGTCGCGCACAGCACAGGACGGCGGGGCGGACCCGCATCCACTCGATGAAGAGGAGACGCACATGGGCCACGCCCTATTCCGACGTCGCTTCGCGGCACCCCTCGCAGCGGTCGGCATCGCCGGCCTCGCGCTCACGGGTTGCACGGGCGACATCGCGGCCGAGGACGCCGCGGACACCGACTGCTCGCCGTACTCGTCGTACGGCACGTTCGACGGCGCCGAGGTCAGCATCGGCGGCACGATCCAGGACGACGAGGCCGACCGCCTCGTCGAGTCCTGGAAGGACTTCGAGACCTGCACGGGCATCACCGTGAACTACCAGGGCACCAAGGAGTTCGAGGCGCAGATCGCGGTCCTCGCGGAGGGCGACTCGGCGCCGGACATCGGCATCATCCCGCAGCCCGGGCTCTTCAACGTGCTCGCGAGCCGGGGCTTCCTCCAGCCCGCCCCTGCCGCGGTCGAGGAGAACGTGGACGCGAACTGGTCCAGCGACTGGAAGGGCTACGGCACCGTCGACGGCACCTTCTACGGCGCGCCGCTCATGGCGAGCGTCAAGGGCTACGTCTGGTACTCGCCGAGCGAGTTCGCGGAGAAGGGCTACGAGGCCCCGAAGACCACCGCCGAGCTCATGGACCTCACCGAGAAGATCGCGGCCGAGGGCGACCACAAGCCCTGGTGCGTCGGCATCGGCTCCGGCGACGCCACCGGCTGGCCGGGCACCGACTGGATCGAGGACTACGTCCTCCGCGAGGCCGGCCCGGAGACCTACGACAAGTGGGTGTCGCACGAGATCCCCTTCAACGACCCCGCCATCGCGGCGGCCTTCGACAGCGTCGGCGAGATCATCAAGAACCCCGACTACGTCAACGGCGGCCTGGGCGACGTCTCGTCGATCATCTCCACGGAGTTCGGCGACGCCGGCCTCCCGATCCTCGACGGCGAGTGCTCGCTGCACCACCAGGCCTCGTTCTACGAGGGCTTCTGGAAGAAGGCCGACGGCACCGACGCGAAGGTCTCGCCCGACGGCGACGTCTACGCGTTCCTGCTGCCGCCCGCGAACGAGGGCGACGCCACGGCCGTCACCGGCGGCGGCGAGCTGGTCGGCGCCTTCGCGACGAGCGACGAGATCACCGCGGTGCTCTCCTACCTCTCGAGCGACACCTGGGCCAACGAGCGCGTGAGCCTCGGCGGCGTCATCAGCGCGAACACGGGGCTCGACCCCGCGAACGCGTCGAGCGACATCCTGAAGCAGAGCATCGAGATCCTGCAGGACCCGGACGCCACGTTCCGCTTCGACGGCTCGGACCTCATGCCCGGCGCGGTCGGCACCGACTCCTTCTGGAAGGGGATCGTCGGCTGGCTGAGCGGCGACTCGACCCAGAAGACGGTCGACGCCATCGAGTCGAGCTGGCCCGCGTCCTGATCCACCGCCGGCCCTGACCGGGTCGGCACCGGGGCCGGCAGGACTGCCGGCCCCCTGCGGGGCCGCCGCGTGCGCGCGGCGGCCCCGCTCCCTCACCCACCCCGACCCGAAGGGCGAGACGTCCATGACGACCGCTGATCTGATCGGCAAGATCCTCCAGGTGGTGGCCGCGCTGGCCGTCTTCGCCGTGGTGATCGGGCTGATCCTGTTCCTCATCGACAAGGCGCCGAAGCGCGGCAAGGACTGGGTGCAGCTCGGCGCCTTCGTGCTCCCCGCGCTGATCCTGCTCGCCGTCGGCCTCATCTACCCCGCGTTCCGCACGACCCTCCTCGCGTTCCGCGACAACACGGGCGAGTGGGCCGGGTTCGACAACTTCGTCTGGATGTTCACCCAGCCGGCCGCGCTCCGCACGCTGCTCAACACGGTCATCTGGGTGATCTTCGTGCCGCTGCTGTCGACGGCCATCGGCCTCGCCTACGCGGTCTTCATCGACAAGTCCCGCGGCGAGAAGTACTTCAAGGCCCTCGTCTTCATGCCCATGGCCATCTCGTTCGTCGGCGCCGGCATCATCTGGCGCTTCGTCTACGACTACAAGTCGGGCGACAACGCGCAGATCGGCCTGCTCAACCAGATCCTCGTCTGGATGGGCCAGCAGCCCGTGCAGTGGCTGCAGACCTCGCCCATCAACACGGCGCTGCTCATCATCGTGATGATCTGGATCCAGACCGGCTTCGCCATGGTGGTGCTCTCCGCGAGCATCAAGGGCGTGCCCGCCGAGCAGCTGGAGGCGGCGCAGCTCGACGGCACCAACGCCTGGCAGCGCTTCACCAACGTGACGCTCCCCGGGATCCGCGGCTCGCTCGTCGTGGTGGTCACCACCATCTCCATCGCCACGCTCAAGGTGTTCGACATCGTCCGCACCATGACCGCCGGCAACTTCGACACGAGCGTCATCGCCAACGAGATGTACACGCAGGCGTTCCGCGCCGGCGAGCAGGGGCGGGGATCCGCGCTCGCGATCGTGCTGTTCCTCATGGTGCTGCCGATCGTCATCTACAACGTCCGCGTCATGAGCAAGCAGAGGGAGATCCGATGAGCGTCGCACCCGCCGACCTGCCCGTCGCGGACGGGGCCCGCCGCGGCACGATCGAGCAGGCCGCCACGGTCGGCGCGAAGAGCCGCCGCGTCAAGAACCGGCTCACCTCGCGCCGGGCCACGGTGGCGGCGCTCATCATCGCGGTGCTCTGGACGCTGCCGACCTTCGGCCTGTTCGTGTCGTCGTTCCGGCCGGCGGGCCTCATCCAGACCACCGGCTGGTGGACCATCTTCCAGAACCCCGGCTTCACGCTCGACAACTACCAGGACGTCCTGCTCTCCACCTCGCAGTCGTCGCCGCAGCTGGGCTCGTACTTCGTCAACTCGCTCGCCATCGCGATCCCCGCGACGCTGTTCCCGCTCGTCATCGCCTCGATGGCCGCGTACGCCTTCGCGTGGATCAAGTTCAAGGGCTCCAACGTGCTCTTCGTCGTGATCTTCGCGCTGCAGATCGTGCCGCTACAGATGGCGCTCATCCCGCTGCTGCAGATGTTCACGCGCACGCTCCGCCCGCTGCAGGAGGCCGTGCACGGTGTGATCCCGCTCATCCCCGAGCAGGGCTACCTGCCGGTGTGGGTGGCGCACACGATCTTCGCGCTGCCGCTCGCGATCTTCCTGCTGCACAACTTCATCTCGGAGATCCCGGGCGAGGTCATCGAGGCGGCCCGGGTCGACGGCGCGAGCCACGGCCAGGTGTTCTTCCGCATCGTGCTGCCGCTCGCGCTCCCGGCCATCGCGTCGTTCGCGATCTTCCAGTTCCTCTGGGTGTGGAACGACCTCCTGGTGGCGCTGATCTTCTCCGGCGGCACGGCCGACGTCGCGCCGCTCACGCAGCGGCTCGCGGAGCTCACCGGGACGCGCGGGCAGGACTGGCAGCGGCTCACGGCGGCCGCGTTCGTCTCGCTGATCGTGCCGCTGATCGTGTTCTTCAGCCTGCAGCGGTACTTCGTGCGGGGCCTCCTCGCGGGATCCACGAAGGGCTGATCCGCGCCCGTCCCACCCGGCCCGGCCGTCCGCTCGCGCGGGCGACCGGGCCGTCGTCGTGCGGGGGCGAGCGTGGTCGGGAGCGATCCCCCACGGGCGTAAAATTGCCGGAATGACGAGGATGGGCGACATCGCCGCGGGTGGCGGGATGCGCGGAGGCGGCGGACGCCGCGGGCGGGTGAGCGCGGCCGACGCCGAGGCCCAGCGGAAGGCCAACGCGGAGGCGCCGCGCGTCGAGAACCTGCTCGGCCGGATCGCGGAGCTGTTCCGCCCGCACCGCCGGGCGCTCGTCCTCACGATCGCGCTCGTGCTGGTCGGCGCCGCCCTCACGGTCGTGCCGCCGCTCCTCACGCAGCAGGCCTTCGACCGCGGGCTGTTCCCGGCGACCGGCGGCCCCGACATCCCGGTGCTGGTCGAGCTCGTCGCGATCATGATCGCGATCTGGATCGCGGGCGCGGGCCTCGGCGTCTGGCAGACCTACCTCACGGCGACGGTCGGCAACCGGGTCATGGGGTCCATGCGCGTCGACCTGTTCCGCCACCTGCAGAGCATGGAGCTCGGCTTCTTCACGCGCACGAAGACGGGCGTGATCCAGTCGCGTCTCCAGAACGACGTCGGCGGCGTCGCGGCCGTCCTCACCAACACCGTCTCGAGCGTTCTCGGCAACACCGTGACCGTGATCGCGGCCCTCGTCGCGATGCTCGTGCTCAACTGGCAGCTCACCCTCGTGGCCGTCGTCCTGATGCCGGTGCTCGTGGTCGCGCAGCGCCGCGTGGGCCAGGTGCGGGCGCGGATCGCGTCGAAGACGCAGGAGTCGCTGTCGGACATGACGGCCATCACGCAGGAGACCCTCTCGGTGTCCGGCATCCTGCTCTCGAAGAGCTTCAACCGGCAGGCCGCGGAGACCGAGCGCTACGAGGCCGAGAACCGCACGCAGATCCGGCTGCAGGTCAGCCAGCAGATGAGCGGGCAGTGGTTCTTCGCGCTCGTGCAGATCTTCCTCTCGATCATCCCGGCGATCGTCTACGTGGTCGCGGGCTTCCTCATCACGGGCGGCGTCAGCGTCACGGCGGGCACCATCGTCGCGTTCACCACCGTGCAGGCGCGGCTCATGTGGCCGCTCATCGGCCTGATGCGCGTGGCGCTCGACCTGCAGACCTCGGGCGCGCTGTTCGCCCGCATCTTCGAGTACCTCGACCTCGAGCCCGCCATCCGCGACCGGCACGACGCCCGTCCCGTGGCGGCCGGCCCCGCGCTCGGGCGCGTGGCGTTCGACGACGTGCGCTTCTCCTACCCCGACACCCGGCCCGGCGAGCGGCCGACCCTCGACGGCATGTCGTTCGCGATCGAGCCCGGCCAGTTCGCCGCCTTCGTGGGGCCGTCCGGCGCGGGCAAGACCACGGTGTCGTACCTCATCCCGCGCTTCCACGACGTGACCGGCGGGCGCGTGGTGTTCGCGGGCGAGGACGTGCGCGACCTGCAGCAGGAGTCGCTGCTGGAGAACATCGGCATCGTGAGCCAGGAGACGTACCTCTTCCACGCGACCATCGGCGAGAACCTGCGGTACGCCCGACCCGGCGCGACGCAGGAGCAGATCGAGCAGGCGGCGCGGGCGGCCAACATCCACCAGACGATCGAGTCGTTCCCCGACGGGTACGACACGCTCGTGGGGGAGCGCGGCTACCGGCTGTCCGGCGGCGAGAAGCAGCGCATCGCCATCGCGCGCGTGCTGCTCAAGGACCCGGCCGTGCTGATCCTCGATGAGGCCACCAGCGCGCTCGACGCCATCTCGGAGCGCGTCGTGCAGCAGGCCCTCGACACCGCGTCGCGCGGCCGGACCACGATCGCCATCGCGCACCGGCTGTCGACCGTGGTGGACGCCGACGTGATCTTCGTGGTCGTCGCCGGCCGCATCGTCGAGCAGGGCACGCACGCGGAGCTGCTGGCCCGTCGGGGCGAGTACGCGCGGCTCTACAGCGACCAGCGCACCGCGGCCGCCTGACCCGAGGGCGGGCGACCGGCCCTCCCGACGACGCACCGCCCGCCCGCGAGGCGGACGGGCGGTGCGGGGGGAGCGGCTCAGGACCGGGCGTCCAGCAGCTGCTGCATGTAGAGGATCTCCTTGTCCTGGATCATCACCATGCCGCTGGCGAGGTTCGTGACCAGGGGGTTCCGCGAGCGGTCGAGGAGGGCCTGGGCCATCTCGACGCCGCCGCGGTGGTGGGCGATCATCAGCGTGAGGTACTTCCTCTCGGCCTCGACGCCCGTGAGGCCCTGCAGCTCCTCGAGGTCGGCCTGCGACGCGAGGCCCGGCATGGTGGCGCCCGGCGTCATGTCCATGGACGAGTGGTCGGTGCCGCCGTCGAGCGTGGGCAGCGTCATCCACGTCATGCGCGGCTGCGACGGCGCCTGGTCGAGGCCCCACGAGGTGAGGAACGCGTACATCTGGCCGGCCTGCTGGGCCTGCGCCTGGGCGATGTCCTGCGCGATGAGCTTGACCTCGGGGTCGTCCGTGCGGTCGATGATCATGAGCGACATCTGCACGGCCTGCTCGTGGTGCACCTGCATGTCGCGCGAGAACCCCGCCTCCGCGCTGTTCGTGCTGGGCGTCAGCGCCGACACGGGCGCGGTGACGCGGCCGACGAGCAGCCCGGCGACCACGAGCGCGACCGCCACGATGCCGGCGGCGATGCCGATGCGGATCCGCCGTCCCCGGGCGCGCCTCTCCTCGCCGTGCGCGACGAGGCCCTCGAGCTCCTCCTCGCGGATGTCGTCGTCCGGGACGTGGTCGACGACGACGTCGCCCTCCGCCCGGTCGGAGCGGTCGGACGCGTCGGTGCCGCGGTCGGTCACGGTCAGCCGACCCGTCCCTCGCCCTCGAGGGCGCCGGTGCACGCGGCGCCGGCCTCGGGGGCGTTCGGGCTCTTCCAGTACTTCGCCATGAAGTCCTTGATGCGCTGGTCGTCCACGGAGTCGACCTTGACCTGCGCGCCCCACGCGGACAGCGCGATGGGGGCGTCGAGGCCCTCGTACGGCGACATGGTGACGTAGCCGCCGAACGACTCCGCGTACTTCTGCAGGTTCGACAGGTCGTCGCCCGTGACCTGCGCGGCGTCGTAGGTGATCCACACGGCGCCGTGCTCGAGGTCGTGGACCGCGTTCTCGTTGGGTTGCGGCTGGTCGTAGACGCCGCAGTTGAGCCACATGGCGTTGTGCTCGCCGCCGGCGGGCGGGCTCATGCCGTCGTACTTGGCGGCGTAGTCGACCGTGCCCTGCACGTGCGTGCTGGGGAGCGAGTCCCACGTCTGCAGGCCCTGGATGGAGATGTCGTCCGGGTCCTGCTTCGGGGTGCCGCTGGAGACCACCACGCTGATCACGATGGCGACGACCGCGACGGCGGCCACGGACGCCGTGATGATGCCGATGAGCCGGTTGCGGCGCGCGCGGTCCTGCTGCTTCTTGAGGGCCGCCACCTTCTCGGCGCGGCGGGCCTCGCGCTGCTGCTTGACCGTGAGGTCCTTCTGGGCCTGCTTGGCGGTCGGCGGGACGGGCCGTCCGCTCTGGTCGCCGGAGGGCGTGGTGTCGTCGCGTCGCGCCACGGAGGGTCCTTCTCTGCTGGGGGAATGTGCCATTAGGGTATCGGCCCGGCCTGGGCGCACCCTGCCCGCGCGAGCCGCCGAGGTCCCGTAACACGCTGGACGGCCGCGCCTATGCTGGATGGGCGGGGCCCTCCGGACCGCACACCTCATACCCGGGAGCACCACCACACGTGAAGTACGCCGACACGATCCTCGACCTCATCGGGAACACCCCGCTCGTCAAGCTGAACCGGGTGGTCGAGGGCATCTCGGCGACCGTGCTGGTGAAGGTCGAGTACCTGAACCCCGGCGGCAGCGCCAAGGACCGCATCGCCACGCGCATCATCGACGCGGCCGAGCGCGACGGGAAGCTGCAGCCCGGCGGCACCATCGTCGAGCCGACCTCGGGCAACACGGGCGTCGGGCTCGCGCTCGTGGCGCAGCAGCGCGGCTACCGCTGCGTGTTCGTGCTGCCGGACAAGGTCGGCGAGGACAAGCGGAACGTGCTCACGGCGTACGGCGCGGAGATCGTGGTGACGCCGACCTCGGTCGCGCCCGACCACCCCGACTCCTACTACTCGGTGAGCGACCGGCTCGCCCGCGAGATCCCCGGCGCCTTCAAGCCCGACCAGTACTCCAACCCCAACGGGCCGCTCAGCCACTACGAGACCACGGGTCCCGAGATCTGGCGCGACACGGAGGGGGAGATCACGCACTTCGTCGCGGGCGTCGGCACCGGCGGCACCATCAGCGGCGTCGGGCGGTACCTCAAGGAGGTCTCCGAGGGGCGCGTCCGCATCATCGGCGCCGATCCCGAGGGATCCGTCTACTCCGGCGGCACCGGTCGCCCCTACCTCGTCGAGGGCGTGGGCGAGGACTTCTGGCCGGCGGCGTACGACCCCGACGTGGTCGACGAGGTCATCGCCTCGAGCGACCAGGAGTCCTTCGACATGACCCTGCGGCTCGCCCGCGAGGAGGGCCTGCTCGTCGGCGGATCCAGCGGCATGGCCGTGGTCTCCGCGCTCAAGGCGGCGAAGCACCTGGGCCCGGACGACGTGATGGTGATCCTCCTGCCCGACGGCGGCCGCGGCTACCTCGGCAAGATCTTCAACGAGAAGTGGATGCAGTCCTACGGCTTCGCCCGCGTCAACGGCCAGCGCACGGTCGCCGACGTGATGAGCGCGAAGACCGGCAGCCTCCCCGACCTCGTGCACGCGCACCCGAGCGACACCATCCGCGACGCGATCCGCATCATGACCGAGTACGACGTGTCGCAGCTCCCCGTCCTCTCGGCCGAGCCGCCCGTCGTCATGGGCGAGGTCGCCGGCGCGGTCGACGAGCGCAGCCTCCTGGAGCTCGTCTTCAGCGGCCGCGCGCAGCTGACCGACCGGGTCGGCCCGTTCACGGGAGCGGCGTTCGGGCTCATCGGCGTGAACGAGACCGTGCCGGACGCGTGGACCGCGCTCGGATCCGCCGACGCCCTGATGGTGAGCGACGGCGGCAAGCCCGTGGGCGTGCTGACGCGGCACGACCTCCTCACCTACCTCACCGACTGATCGCCGGCCGGCTCCCCGACCCGCGCATCCCCCGACCACAGAGACGAGCACCGTGAGCGACAAGCACGACTTCGACACCCGCGCGATCCACGCCGGCCAGGACCCGGATCCCACCACGGGCGCCGTCATCCCGCCGCTGTACCTCACGAGCACCTTCGTGCAGGACGGCATCGGCGGGCTCCGCGGCGGCTACGAGTACGCGCGGAGCGCGAACCCGACCCGGACCGGCCTGCAGGAGCTGCTCGCCTCGCTCGAGCGGGGGAAGCACGCCTTCTCGTTCGCGTCGGGACTCGCGGCCGAGGACACGCTCCTCCGCGCCATCACGCGCCCCGGAGACCGCATCGTCCTGAGCGACGACGTGTACGGCGGCACCTACCGCCTCCTCACGCGCGTGCTCGGCGACTGGGGGATCGTCGTCGAGACCGTCGACATGAGCGACCTCGCCGCGGTCGAGCGCGTGCTCGGATCCGGCCCCGCGAAGGTCCTCTGGGTCGAGACGCCCAGCAACCCGCTGATGAAGATCAGCGACATCCGCGCGCTCGCCGACCTCGGCCACGCGGCCGGGGCCACGGTCGTCGTCGACAACACGTTCGCGTCGCCGTACCTCCAGCAGCCGCTCACGCTCGGCGCGGACGTCGTCGTGCACTCGACCACCAAGTACCTCGGCGGCCACTCCGACGTGCTCGGCGGCGCCGTGATCCTCGACGACGACGCGCTCGCCGAGAAGGTCGGCTTCCTGCAGTTCGCCGTCGGCGCCGTCTCCGGCCCGATGGACGCCTGGCTCACCACCCGCGGGATCAAGACGCTCGCCGTCCGCGTCGAGCGCCACTCCGCCAACGCGGAGGAGATCGCGTCGTTCCTCCAGCAGCACCCCGACGTCACGGCCGTGCACTACCCGGGCCTGCCGGAGCACCCGGGTCACGACATCGCCAAGGCCCAGATGACGGGCTTCGGCGGCATGATCTCGTTCCAGGTGCGCGGGGGAGCGAAGGCCGCGCGCCGCGTGGTCGAGGGCACCCGCGTGTTCCAGCTCGCGGAGTCGCTCGGCGGCGTCGAGTCGCTCATCAGCTACCCGTCCGAGATGACCCACGCGTCCGTCAAGGGCACGCCGCTCGAGGTGCCGGACGACCTGGTGCGCCTGTCGGTGGGCATCGAGTCCGTCGAGGACCTCGTGGTCGACCTCGAGCGCGCGCTCGGCAAGGCCCTCAAGCAGGGCAAGCACTAGGCGCGGACGGCCCCGCCTCCCCGGCGGGGCCGAGCGGGCCTCAGGGCAGCAGCTCGCGCACGGCCTCGTCGACGCTCACGCCGCGCTCGCGCGCGTGGGCGGCGAGGCGCGTCATCGCGTCGCGGTCGAGCGCGATGGTGAGGGTCGTGTCCCCGGGCTCGGGGGCGATCTCCTCGTCGAACGCGTCGAAGTCGAACAGGCCCGGCTGCGCCGGGGCCTCGGCCTCCATCTCCTCCGCGGCCGCGATCACGGGATCGGCCGCCAGCTCGGCGTCGGCCTCGACGGCGGCCGTCTCCGTCCTGTCGTCCGCGGCGTCGGGGCCGCGGCCCGCCCAGCCCGGCCCCTCGGGGATCGCGCTGCGCCCCTGGAACGCCGTGGCCACCGCGCGCGCCCGCACGTCCGCGGCCTCGTTGAGCGGGTGGTTCGCGTGGCCCTTGACCCACTCGAACCGGTAGCGCCGTCCCTGGATCTCCGCGTCGATCTCCTTCAGCAGCTCGACGTTGAGCACCGGCTTGCCGTCGCCCTTCCGCCAGCCCTTGCGCTTCCATCCGGGCATCCACTTGGTCACCGAGTTGATGACGTACTGGCTGTCGCAGAGGACGAGCAGGTCGTCGTCGAGGTGCGCGGTGGCGCGGAACAGCTCGAGCACGGCCTTCAGCTCGCCCTGGTTGTTGGTCGCGTGCGCCCATCCGCCCGCGGCCCAGTGCTCGTCGTCGACGTACCAGGCCCAGCCGGCGGGTCCGGGGTTGCCGAGCGCGGATCCGTCTGCCGCGGCGGTGATCGTCACAGGTGGTGCCTCTCGTCGGGTGGACGACCAGTCTGCCGCAGCCGTCCCGCCCCCGGCGCCCGCCGTCCCGGGCGCGTGGATCCCTTTCCCATGCGGCGTGTGACAGTCACATGTGACAATGTGACACCTGCGCCAGGAGGCGCAGCCGGGTCGAGGCCCGGACGGAGACGGGGTCGGTGATGACGACGGAGACGCCACGCGGCCGGGCGCCCAGCATCCGCGACGTCGCGCGCCTCGCCGGGGTCTCGCACCAGACCGTCTCGCGCGTGCTCAACGACTCGCCGTCGCTCCGCGCGGAGACCCGCCAGCGCGTGCTCGACGTCATGGAGCAGGTGCAGTACCGCCCGAACCGCGCGGCCCGCGCCCTCGTCACCAGCCGCTCGCGCACCATCGGCGTGCTCACCGCGCAGAGCTCCCAGTACGGACCGGCGTCGTCCATCGCGGCGATCGAGGCGGCCGCCCGCGAGGCCGGGTACCTGGTCACCACCACGAACCTGCCCTCGTCCGACGAGGCGGCGATCCAGGTCGCGCTCGGGCACCTGGTCGACCAGGCCGTCGAGGGGCTCGTGGTGGTCGCGCCGCAGGTGCGGGTGCGCGAGGTGATCGCGAGCATGTCGCTCGACGTCCCCTACGTGACCATGCAGAGCGACGGGCGCGGTGACGCGCACGCCCTCTCCGTGGACCAGATCGCGGGCGCGCGCCTCGCCACGCGGCACCTGCTCGACCTCGGCCACCGCGACATCTACCACCTCGCCGGCCCGCAGGACTGGATCGAGGCGGAGGCGCGGATGCGCGGCTTCCTCGACGCCATGTCGGCCGCCGACGTGCCCACGACCGCGCCCATCCTCGGCGACTGGACGGCCGAGTTCGGCTTCTACGCGGGCCGCGAGATGCTCCGCCTCCGCGACTTCACCGCGATCTTCTCCAGCAACGACCAGATGGCCCTCGGCCTCATCCACGCCGTGCGCGACGCGGGTCTCGAGGTGCCGCGCGACGTCAGCATCGTCGGCTTCGACGACATCCCGGAGGCCGCGCACTTCTGGCCTCCGCTCACGACCGTCCGGCAGGACTTCGCCGAGGTCGGCCGCCGCTGCGTCGCGCTCCTGCTCGACGGCATGGGCGGGACCGGGGACACGTACCGGGGCACCATCACGCCGGAGCTGGTCGTCCGCGCCTCCACCGGGCCGCCCTCCTCCTGACCTCGGGAGGCCGCGCCGCGCGTCCTCCCCAGCCGCAGGCACCCCACTTCGAGGGGGTGGGCCCTCTCCGGTTGACAGGTCGATCCCGGGCGTGTGTAGAGTGACATCCGCCGATGTGACCGTTCACATGGCGCGCGATCTTCCCGGATCGCGAAGCATCAGACGAAGGAGTCGATCCCGTGCCCAGCGCCCCCGTGAGCACCGCAGCCGAGGCCCAGCCCGGCACGGACGCCGAGAGCTACGTCATCGGGGTCGACTACGGCACCCTCTCCGGCCGCGCGGTCGTGGTGCGCGTGTCGGACGGCGTCGAGCTCGGCTCCGGCGTCCTCGACTACCCGCACGCGGTCATGGACGACACGCTCGCCGCGACCGGCGCGCAGCTCCCGCCCGAGTGGGCCCTCCAGGTCCCGAGCGACTACGTCGACGTGCTCAAGCAGGCCGTGCCCGCCGCCATCCGCGAGGCCGGCATCGACCCCGCCCGCGTCATCGGCATCGGCACCGACTTCACCGCATGCACGATGGTCCCGACGCTCGCCGACGGCACCCCGCTCAACGAGGTCGAGGGCCTCGCCGACCGCCCCCACGCCTACGTCAAGCTGTGGAAGCACCACGCGGCGCAGTCGCACGCCGACCGCATCAACGCCCTCGCCGAGGAGCGCGGCGAGAAGTGGCTGGCGCGCTACGGCGGCCTCATCTCCAGCGAGTGGGAGTTCGCCAAGGGCCTCCAGCTCCTCGAGGAGGACCCGGAGCTCTACGCGCTCATGGACCACTGGGTCGAGGCGGCCGACTGGATCGTCTGGCAGCTCACCGGCAGCTACGTCCGCAACGCCTGCACCGCCGGCTACAAGGGCATCCTCCAGGACGGCGAGTACCCGACCCGCGACTTCCTCGGCGCTCTGAACCCCGACTTCGCCGCGTTCGCCGAGGACAAGGTCGCCCACGAGATCGGCCAGCTCGGATCCGCCGCCGGCACGCTCTCCGCCGAGGCCGCCGCATGGACGGGCCTGCCCGAGGGCATCGCCGTCGCGGTCGGCAACGTCGACGCGCACGTCACGGCCCCGGTCGCCCGCGCGGTCGAGCCCGGCCAGATGGTCGCGATCATGGGCACGAGCACCTGCCACGTGATGAACAGCGACGTCCTCACCGAGGTCCCCGGCATGTGCGGCGTCGTCGACGGCGGCATCGTCTCGGGGCTCTACGGCTACGAGGCCGGCCAGTCCGGCGTCGGCGACATCTTCGCCTGGTACGTCAAGAACCAGGTCCCCGCGCGCTACGCCGAGGAGGCGGCGGCCGCAGGCAAGAGCGTCCACCAGCACCTCACCGACCTCGCGGCCGACCAGCCCGTCGGCGGCCACGGCCTCGTCGCGCTCGACTGGCACTCCGGCAACCGCTCGGTGCTCGTCGACCACGAGCTCTCCGGCCTCGTCATCGGCACCACGCTCACCACGCGCACCGAGGAGGTCTACCGGGCGCTGCTCGAGGCCACCGCGTTCGGCACCCGGAAGATCGTCGAGACGTTCGGCGCGTCGGGCGTCCCCGTCACCGAGTTCATCGTCGCGGGCGGCCTGCTGAAGAACGCGTTCCTCATGCAGGCGTACAGCGACATCCTGCGCCTGCCCATCTCGGTCATCACGAGCGAGCAGGGCCCGGCCCTCGGATCCGCGATCCACGCCGCCGTCGCCGCCGGCGCCTACCCCGACGTGCGCGTCGCGGGCGACGCCATGGGCAAGGTCGAGCGCGGCAGGTACCAGCCGGACGAGGAGCGCTCGCTCGCCTACGACCGTCTCTACGAGGAGTACTCGACGCTGCACGACCACTTCGGCCGCGGCGCGAACGACGTCATGAAGCGGCTCAAGTCGCTGAAGAGGGAGGCCCGCGCGTGAGCAACTTCGCCCCCGAGATCGAGGTCGCGGTCGCCCGCGTCCGCTCCGAGGTCTCCCGCCTGCACGGCGAGCTCGTGCGCTACGGGCTCGTGGTCTGGACCGGCGGCAACGTCTCCGGCCGCGTCCCCGGCGCCGACCTCTTCGTGATCAAGCCGTCCGGCGTGAGCTACGACGACCTGAGCCCCGAGAACATGATCCTCTGCGACCTCGACGGCAACGTGATCCCGGACACCCCCGGCTCCCGCAACGCGCCCTCGAGCGACACGGCGGCGCACGCGTACGTCTACCGCAACATGCCCGAGGTGGGCGGCGTGGTCCACACGCACTCCACCTACGCGGTGGCGTGGGCGGCCCGGCGCGAGCCCATCCCGTGCGTCATCACCGCGATGGCCGACGAGTTCGGCGGGGAGATCCCCGTCGGCCCGTTCGCCATCATCGGCGACGACTCGATCGGCCGCGGCATCGTCGAGACGCTCACCGGGCACCGCTCGCGCGCCGTGCTGATGGCGGGCCACGGCCCCTTCACCATCGGCAAGGACGCGAAGGACGCCGTGAAGGCGGCCGTCATGGTCGAGGACGTGGCGCGCACCGTGCACATCTCCCGCCAGCTCGGCGAGCCCGCCCCCCTGCCCGTCGAGGCCGTCGACTCCCTGTTCGACCGCTACCAGAACGTCTACGGACAAGCACCCCAAGGAGCCCTGAAGTGAGCCGCATCACCACGTCCCTCGACCACTACGAGGTCTGGTTCCTCACCGGCAGCCAGAACCTCTACGGCGAGGAGACGCTCCAGCAGGTCGCCGAGCAGTCGCAGGAGATCGCCCGGCAGCTCGAGGAGGCGTCGGACATCCCCGTCCGCGTCGTCTGGAAGCCCGTCCTCAAGGACTCCGACAGCATCCGCCGCATGGCCCTCGAGGCCAACGCGAGCGACCGGACCATCGGCCTCATCGCGTGGATGCACACGTTCAGCCCCGCGAAGATGTGGATCCAGGGCCTCGACGCCCTGCAGAAGCCCTTCCTCCACCTGCACACGCAGGCCAACGTCGCGCTGCCGTGGAGCAGCATCGACATGGACTTCATGAACCTCAACCAGGCCGCGCACGGCGACCGGGAGTTCGGCTACATCCAGTCGCGCCTCGGCGTCGTCCGCAAGACGGTCGTCGGGCACGTCAGCACCGAGTCGGTGCGCCAGAGCATCGGCACGTGGATGCGCGCCGCCGCCGGCTGGGCCGCCACGCACGAGCTCAAGGTCGCCCGCTTCGGCGACAACATGCGCAACGTCGCCGTCACCGAGGGCGACAAGACCGAGGCCGAGCTGCGCTTCGGCGTCAGCGTCAACACCTGGGGCGTCAACGACCTCGTCGAGCGCGTGGACGCGGCCACCGACGCGGAGATCGACGCGCTGGTCGACGAGTACGAGCGCCTCTACGACATCCAGCCCGAGCTGCAGCGCGGCGGGGAGCGCCACGAGTCGCTCCGCTACGGCGCGGCCATCGAGGTCGGGCTGCGGTCCTTCCTCGAGGAGGGCGGCTTCGGCGCCTTCACCACGAGCTTCGAGGACCTCGGCGGCCTCCGCCAGCTCCCCGGCCTCGCCGTCCAGCGGCTCATGGCCGAGGGCTACGGCTTCGGCGCCGAGGGCGACTGGAAGACGGCCGTCCTCATCCGCGCGGCGAAGGTCATGGGCGCGGGCCTCCCCGGGGGCGCGAGCCTCATGGAGGACTACACGTACCACCTCGTCCCCGGCGAGGAGAAGATCCTGGGCGCGCACATGCTCGAGATCTGCCCCACGCTGACGACCGGCCGGCCGAGCCTCGAGATCCACCCGCTCGGCATCGGGGGCCGCGAGGACCCCGTGCGCCTCGTCTTCGACACCGATCCCGGCCCCGCCGTCGTCGTCGCCATGTCGGACATGCGCGACCGCTTCCGCATCGTCGCGAACGTCGTCGAGGTCGTGCCGCTGGACGAGCCGCTCCCGAACCTGCCCGTCGCCCGCGCCGTGTGGAAGCCCGCACCGGACCTCGCGACGAGCGCCGCGGCCTGGCTCACCGCCGGGGCCGCCCACCACACGGTCATGAGCACGCAGGTCGGCGTCGAGGTCTTCGAGGACTTCGCCGAGATCGCGCGCACCGAGCTCCTCGTCATCGACGAGGACACGACCCTCAAGGGGTTCACCAAGGAAGTCCGCTGGAACCAGGCCTACCACCGCCTGGCCCAGGGCCTGTAACACCCACACCAGGGGTGCGGAGCCGGCGCAGATGCCGGACCCGCGCC
This sequence comes from Clavibacter michiganensis, assembly GCF_002151125.1. Classification (GTDB taxonomy): domain Bacteria; phylum Actinomycetota; class Actinomycetes; order Actinomycetales; family Microbacteriaceae; genus Clavibacter; species Clavibacter michiganensis_C. The sequence goes on along the minus strand of NZ_MDJZ01000005.1, from coordinate 415,069 downwards.
TCGCAGCAGCAGTACGAAAGGACACGACCGTGAAGATGAAGAAGGTCCTCGTCGGCATCGCCGCCACGAGCATCGCCCTCTCCCTCGCAGCATGCTCCGGCGGCGGCGGAGGCCGCGGCGGCGCAGGCGCCGAGGGCGAGGTCAACCCCGCCGACACCCTCGTGGGCGTCGCGATGCCCACCAAGACCAGCGAGCGCTGGGTCGACGACGGCAACAACGTCGAGAAGCAGCTCACCGACCTGGGCTACCAGGTCGACCTGCAGTACGCGAACGACAAGGTCCAGGACCAGATCTCGCAGATCGAGACGATGCTGAACAAGGGCGCCAAGGCCCTCATCGTCGCCTCGATCGACGGCACCGCGCTGACCCAGGTCCTCCAGACCGCGGCCGACGACGGCGTCAAGGTCATCGCCTACGACCGCCTGATCAACGGCACCGAGAACGTGGACTACTACACGACGTTCGACAACCAGCAGGTCGGCGTGCTCCAGGGCAACTCGCTCCTGCAGGGCCTCGGCCTCGTCGACGCCGACGGCAACCCCACCGGCAGCACCGAGAAGAAGACCATCGAGATCTTCGCGGGCAGCCCGGACGACAACAACGCGCAGTTCTTCTACGACGGCGCGATGAGCGTCCTCAAGCCCTTCCTCGACTCCGGCCAGATCACGATCGGCTCCGGCCAGTCGGACTTCAGCCAGGTCGCGATCCAGCAGTGGAAGCAGGAGGGCGCTCAGGCCCGCATGGAGAACCTGCTCTCGGGCTCGTACCCCGGCGGCGCCAAGCCGGACGGCGTCCTCTCGCCGTACGACGGCCTGTCGCGCGGCATCATCCAGGCCCTGACCTCGGCGGGCGTCGCCAGCGACGCCATGCCGATCATCACCGGCCAGGACGGCGAGAAGGCGTCCGACAAGCTCATCCTCGACGGCGTCCAGTACTCGACGATCTTCAAGGACACGCGCCTGCTCGGCAAGGAGGCCGTCACGATGGTCGACACCCTGCTCAAGGGCGACACCCCCGATGCGCCCGACACCTACAACAACAAGGTCAAGGACGTCCCGACCAAGCAGTTCCCCCCGGTCACCGTGACGAAGGACAACCTCGTCGAGGTCATCGTGGACAGCGGCTACTACACGCAGGACGAGATCGACAAGGGCGAGTAGTCCTCACCCGCACCGCTCCTGCGGTGCATCCGGCCGGTCGGCGCTCGTCGCCGACCGGCCATCCACCGGATCGGGCCGGCCGTGCACAACGGCCGGCCCGATCCCGGACGGCGCTCGCGCGGCGTCCACAGCACCACCGCCGGCACCCCGGCATCACACACCCATGAAGTGAGGCAGGCCATGGCCAACCACATTCTCGAGATGCGCGGCATCACCAAGACGTTCCCCGGCGTCAAGGCGCTGCAGGACGTCAACCTCGAGGTCACGCGCGGCACGTGCCACGCGATCTGCGGCGAGAACGGCGCGGGAAAGTCGACCCTGATGAAGGTCCTGTCCGGCGTCTACCCGGCCGGCTCCTACGACGGCGACATCGTCCTCGAGGACGAGGTCGTGAGGTTCTCCAGCATCCGCGACAGCGAGAAGTCGGGCGTGGTGATCATCCACCAGGAGCTCGCGCTGAGCCCCTTCCTCTCCATCGCGGAGAACATCTTCCTCGGCAACGAGATCTCCAAGGGCGGCTTCATCGACTGGAACGCCACCAACGTGGAGGCCGCGAAGCTACTCGCCCGGGTCGGGCTGAGCGACAACCCGGCCACCAAGATCGCCGACATCGGCGTGGGCAAGCAGCAGCTCGTGGAGATCGCGAAGGCGCTGTCCAAGGAGGTGAAGCTCCTCATCCTCGACGAGCCCACCGCCGCGCTCAACGACGAGGACTCCGCCCACCTGCTCGACCTGATCAAGCACCTCAAGGGCCAGGGCATCACGAGCATCATCATCAGCCACAAGCTGAACGAGATCAAGACGATCGCCGACGCCGTGACGATCATCCGCGACGGCAAGACCATCGAGACCCTCGACCTCGCGCGCGACGCCATCAGCGAGGAGCGGATCATCAAGGGCATGGTCGGCCGCGACCTGCAGAGCCGCTACCCCGACCGCACGCCGGACATCGGCGAGGAGGTGCTCCGCATCGAGGACTGGACGGTCCACCACCCGCAGGAGCACTCCCGCGTCATCGTCGACCACGCCAACCTCAACGTGCGCGCGGGCGAGGTCGTCGGCATCGCCGGCCTCATGGGCGCGGGCCGGACCGAGCTCGCGATGAGCGTCTTCGGCCGCTCCTACGGCGCGAACATCTCCGGCAAGCTCTACCTGCGCGGCAAGGAGATCCAGGCCAAGACGGTCGGCGACGCCATCAAGCACGGCCTCGCGTACGCCACCGAGGACCGCAAGCACTACGGCCTCAACCTCATCGACGACATCAAGCGCAACGTCTCCGGCGCCGCGCTCGACAAGCTGGCCAAGGCCGGCTGGGTCGACGCGAACCAGGAGTACGTGGTGGCCGACGGCTACCGGAAGTCGATGAACATCAAGGCCCCGAGCGTGGGCGCCATCACCGGGAAGCTCTCCGGCGGCAACCAGCAGAAGGTCGTCCTCTCGAAGTGGATGTTCTCCGACCCGGACGTGCTCATCCTCGACGAGCCCACCCGCGGCATCGACGTCGGCGCCAAGTACGAGATCTACACGATCATCAACGCGCTCGCCGCGCAGGGGAAGGCCGTCATCGTCATCTCCAGCGAGCTGCCCGAGCTGCTCGGCATCTGCGACCGGATCTACGCCCTCTCGGCCGGGCGCATCACGGGCCAGCTGCCGATCTCCGAGGCGACCCCCGAGACCCTCATGACCTACATGACCAAGGAAAAGGAATAGTCACCATGTCCAGTCTCAGCAGTGTGGCGGGTTTCCTCGTCAGTCGCCTCAGGCAGATCGGCATCTTCATCGCGCTGATCGCGATCGTGGTGCTGTTCCAGATCCTCACCGACGGGACGCTCCTCGAGCCCCGCAACGTCACGAGCATCGTCGTCCAGAACGCCTACATCCTGATCCTCGCGATCGGCATGGTGATGATCATCATCGCCGGCCACATCGACCTGTCGGTCGGATCCGTGGTCGCCCTCATCGGCGCTGTGTCCGGCGTGTTCGCCGTGAACTGGGGCTGGCCCTGGTGGGCGTCCATCATCGCGAGCCTCGTGGTCGGCGGCCTCATCGGCGCCTGGCAGGGCTTCTGGGTGGCGTACGTCGGGATCCCCGCGTTCATCGTGACCCTCGCGGGCATGCTGACGTTCCGCGGCCTCGCCCAGATCGTGCTCGACAACCGCCCCATCACCCCGTTCCCCGACGGCTACGTCGCGGTCGGCGCCGGCTTCCTGCCCGACCCCTCCGGGGGCACGTCCTACCTCGAGTGGGTCACCGTCACGCTCGGTGTCCTCGCGGCGCTGTTCCTCGTGGCCCAGCAGGTGCGCGAGCGCCGTGCCCGCGTGAAGCTCAACCTCGAGGACGAGCCGTTCGCCTGGTTCGTGACGAAGCTCGCCACCATCGCGATCCTCGTGCTCGGCATCACCTACCTGCTCGCCAGCTACCAGGGCACCCCGATCGTGCTCGTCATCCTCGCCGTGCTGGTGCTCGTGTACACGGCGGTGATGAACCGCAGCATCTTCGGGCGTCACATCTACGCCCGAGGCGGCAACCTCAACGCGGCGCAGCTGTCCGGCATCAACACGAAGCGCGTGGACTTCCTGCTCTTCGTGAACATGGGCGTCCTCGCCGCACTCGCGGGCATCGCCTTCACCGCCCGCAGCAACTCGGCGCTGCCCGGCGCCGGCAACGGCTTCGAGCTCGACGCCATCGCCGCGGTGTTCATCGGCGGCGCGGCGGTCACGGGCGGCATCGGCACCGTGATCGGCGCCATGATCGGTGGTCTGATCATGGGCGTGCTGAACAACGGCATGTCGCTGCTCGGCCTCGGCACGGAGTACCAGCAGCTCATCAAGGGCCTCGTGCTCCTGCTGGCCGTCGCGTTCGACGTGTTCAACAAGAGCCGCGGATCAAAGTCCGCGACCTGATCCCCCCGCGCTGACGCGCAGACGAAGGGCCCGGCATCCCCACGGATGCCGGGCCCTTCGGGTCTGCCCGGAGCGGCCTGCTCCCTCGCGACGCCGGCGTCGTCGCATCGCCGCCGGGAGTCCTGGCACACGATCGTCCGTGCCTCCTAGGGTCCGCCCATGTCGTCGACGCGATTCGCGGCCATGTGGGTCCTGGCCTACGCGGTGGTCACCGCCTTCTCCGTGGCGTCGGCATCGGGCGCGCATCGGTATCTCGTCGCCACCCTGTCCGGACCGCCGATCGTCGTCACCACCGGTCTCGGCGTGAGCGTGGCGAGGCGCAGACGACGAGAGCCGCCCCCGTGATCCGGGGGCGGCTCTCGTGCGGTGCGGGTGCGGGCTAGGAGCGCGCGCCCATCAGGTGCTCCAACGCGAGCTGGTTGAGGCGGACGAAGCCGAAGCCCTCGCCGTCGAAGTACCTGCCCGAGTCGAAGTCCTCGTAGGAGGAGCGGTCGGCGAGGATGTCGTCGTAGGACTCGCCCTCGTTCAGCGTCGGGGTGTCGATCTCCTGGACCTTGGCGGCGGCGAGCGCCTCCTGGACCTCGGGGTCGGCGCGGAACGCCTGCGCGCGCTCCTTGAGGAGCAGGTACATGCGCATGTTCGCGGCCGCGGAGTCCCACACGCCCGTGATGTCCTCGGTGCGGCTGGGCTTGTAGTCAAAGTGACGGGGGCCGTCGTACGAGCGGCCACCGCCCACGCCGCCGTTCTCCAGCAGGTCGACGAGCGAGAACGCGTTCTGCAGGTCACCGTGGCCGAAGACGAGGTCCTGGTCGTACTTGATGCCGCGCTGGCCGTTGAGGTCGATGTGGAAGAGCTTGCCCTGGTACAGCGCCTGCATGATGCCGGCGGTGAAGTTGAGGCCCGCCATCTGCTCGTGGCCGACCTCGGGGTTCACGCCGACGAGCTCGGGGCGCTCGAGGGTCTCGATGAAGGCGAGCGCGTGGCCGAGGGTCGGCAGCAGGATGTCGCCGCGGGGCTCGTTGGGCTTCGGCTCGATGGCGAAGCGGATGTCGTAGCCCTTGTCGGTGACGTAGTCGCCGAGCAGGTTGACGGCCTCGCGGTAGCGCTCGAGCGCGCCGCGGACGTCCTTGGCGGAGTCGTACTCGGCGCCCTCGCGGCCGCCCCACATCACGAACGTCTGCGCACCGAGCTCGGCGGCCAGGTCGATGTTGCGCAGCACCTTGCGGATGGCGAACCGGCGGACGGCGCGGTCGTTGGAGGTGAAGCCGCCGTCCTTGAAGACGGGCGCGGAGAAGAGGTTGGTGGTGACCATCGGGACGACGATGCCGGTGTCGCTGAGCGCGCCCTTGAGGCGGTCGATCTGCGTCTGGCGCTCGGCGTCGGTGGACCCGAAGGCGAAGAGGTCGTCGTCGTGGAACGTGAGGCCGTAGGCGCCCAGCTCCGAGATGCGCTCCACGCCCTCGACCACGTCGAGGTCGGAGCGGGTCGGGCCGCCGAACGGGTCGGCCCCCGTGTATCCGATGGTCCAGAGTCCGAACGAGAACTTGTCCTCGCGGGTGGGCGTGAGCGCCATGGTGTCTCCTGTCAGCGTCGTCGGTGATTTGTTGCTACGTACAACCTATAGCGCTGGCGTGCCAGCGCACAATGCGCCGAGGCTCGGACGGGAGCGGATGTGCCTCGACGACGAGACCACCCATCCGGCAGTCGCGATCACGCGGCGCAGGCGCAGCGGGATCGAGGTGCCGGCGGTCCGCATCGGGATGTCCGGATGGGGGCTCGCCGCGACGCCCCCGTGGATCCGGCGGTGGTCGGCATGTCGTCGGCGGCCGGCTCACCGCGATGCCGGAGCTCGCCGCTGGAAAGGCGCCCGACGAGCGATGGGCTGAGCTAGCTGAGCCGGCTGAGCCGTGGCCGGCGCGGGGGAGTGGGTAGATGCGCGCTGACGGGATCCCGTCCCCGTCGGTCGTTCCGACCTATCGCATGCGTGCGATCGAATCTTGTGCGAAGCGCTTCGATGACCTACCGTGGGTCCTGTTCGGATCATCGAAGCGCTTAGACGACGGAGTCACAGCATGGCCACCATCCACGACGTCGCGCGGGTCGCCGGGGTGTCCATCAGCACCGTGTCGTATGCGCTCTCCGGCAAGAGGACCATCACCGCCGCGACGCGCGCCCGCGTCGACCGCGCCGTGCAGGAGCTCGGCTACCGGCCGAACGCCGGTGCGCGGATGCTGGCCGGCTCGCGCACGAGCATCATCGCGCTCACAGCGCCGATGCACGGCCACACTCACCCGCCGGCGCTCATGTCGTTCGTGCTCGCGGTCGTCACGGCGGCCCGGTCCTACGACTACGACGTGCTGCTCCTCACCCAGGGCGACAGTCTCTCCGGCCTCGGCCGCGTCTCCTCGAGCTCTCTCGTCGACGGCGTCGTGATGATGGACGTCGCGGTCGATGATGAGCGCCTCCCCGTGATCCGCGCCCTCGACCTGCCGACCGCCCTCATCGGCATCCCTCACGACATCGCCGGTCTCACGTGCGTCGACCTCGACTTCGAGTCCGCGGCCGATCTCGCCGTGCAACGGCTCGCCGACCTCGGGCACGCGTCGATCGGCCTGCTCGGGCACTCCCAGCACCTCTACGACCGCGGCTCCAACTTCGCGCCCCGCTTCCGCGACGGGTTCCTCGCCGCGGGCGCGACCCGGAGCGTGACGACGGCCTTCCACACGACCGAGGCGACCCGCGAGGCCGTCGCCGAGGCCTTCGACGACGTGCGGTGCCAGCTCCCGGACCTCACCGCCCTCGTGCTCAACTGCAACGAGAACGTGCATGCGATCCTGCTGGAGCTGCTCCGCGAGCGCGGCATGCGCGTGCCCGAGGATCTGTCGATCGTGTCTGCCTGCTCGAGCTTCAGCACCGACCACCTCGTGCCCGCGCTCGACGTCATCCCGCTGCCCGCCGAGGAGCAGGGGCGTCGTGCCGTCGAGCTCCTCATGCAGCAGCTGGACGGGCGGCGCGAGCCGCACGTCGAGCTGATCCCGCCGCAGTACCTGTCCCGCGGATCCGTCGCGGCGCCCCCGGCCCGCGACGCGCCCGCCCCCGAGCCCATCGCGGCCTAGCCCCGCCCCTCGCACCGCACGTCCCTCCACCACACCGCCCATCGTCGAAACGCTTCGACGCATCGCCTCAAGGAAGAAGCAATGAACTCACGCAGGATCCTCACCTCGCTCGCCGCCGTCGGCGTCGGCGCCCTCCTCCTCGGCGGCTGCTCCGCCTCCGGCGACGACTCCGCCTCGGGCGGGAAGGTCACCCTCGACTTCTGGTCGTGGGCCCCCAACACCCAGGAGCTGGTCGACACCTGGAACGAGCAGAACCCCGACATCCAGGTCAAGTACACGGACGCGGGCGGCGGACGCGACTCCTCCGCCAAGCTGCTCACCGCGAGCCGGGCCGGCAACGCGCCCGACCTCTCGGCCGTCGAGTACACGACCCTCCCGTCGCTGATCGTCGCCGACGTGCCGCTCGACATCACCGAGCAGGTCGCCGACGTCGAGGACGCCTACACGCAGGGCACCTGGGACCAGGTCACCTTCGACGACCACGTCTTCGCCCTCCCGCAGGACGTCGGCCCGATGGCGCTCGTCTACCGCAGCGATCTGCTCGAGCAGTGGGGCATCCCCGTCCCGACCACCTGGGCCGAGTTCGCCGACGCCGCGCAGAAGGTGCGGGACGCCGACCCCGAGGCGTACATCGCGAGCATCCCCGCCGACCAGTTCGGCTTCTTCGCGGGCGTCGCCACGCAGGCCGGCGCATCGTGGTGGGACGTCTCCGGCAGCACCTGGTCCGTCGGCATCGGCGACGACGCCTCGCTCGAGGTCGCGGACTACTTCCAGGACCTCGCCGACCGCGACCTCATCAGCACCGACCCGATCCTCACCCCCGAGTGGAACGCCAAGGCCAACGCCGGCAAGTTCCTCTCCTGGCCGTCCGCGCTCTGGGCGCCCGGCGTGATCGAGGGCGTCGCGCCCGACACCATCGGCAAGTGGTCGATGAGCCCGCTGCCGCAGTGGACCCCCGGTGAGGCGGCCGTCGCGTACCAGGGCGGTTCCGGCGTCATCGTCACCAAGGGCTCCGACCACCCCGAGGAGGCCGCGGAGTTCGCCAAGTGGCTGAACGCCAGCGACGAGGGCGCGGGCCTCGTGCTCAACGTGCAGAACGGCTACCCGGCCGCGACCAGCGGTCAGGAGCTCGCCGCCGAGAGCGCCCCGCCCGCCCTCATGCCGCAGCAGACGGACTACTACCGCATCGCCGCGGACATCTCCGCCGACACCATCCCCGTCACCTGGGGCCCGAACGTCAACGTCGCCGAGACGGCCATGACCGACGCGCTCAACAAGGCGATCACCGACGGCACCCCGTGGCGCGACGCGTTCAGCGCGGTGCAGGACGTCGTGGAGGCGGACATGACCAAGTCCGGCTTCACCGTGGCCGACTGACGGAGGCGCTCGTGACCATCACGCCCGTCGCCGCCGCGCAGGCGGTCCAGCCCGGGTCCCCACCGATCGCACGGGTCGGCGTCCGCCGCCGCCCCGTGCGGTGGGCGCCGTACCTCTTCGCCGCGCCCGCCGTGATCCTCTTCGTCGTCTTCATGCTCGTGCCGATCGTGTACGCGGCCTGGCTGAGCCTGCAGACCTACCGCCTCGAGGGCGGCGGGATCCTCGGCACGCGCGTGCAGGTGTTCGCCGGCCTCGACAACTACGCGGCCGTCCTCACCGACCCCGAGCTCGGGGCCGGCTTCGGGCGGCTCGCGCTCTACGGGATCCTCGCGGTTCCGTTCACGCTGGGGCTCGCGCTGCTGTTCGCGCTCATGCTCGACGTGCCGGCCGCCCGCGCGACCCGGTTCGCGCGCACGGCGATCTTCATCCCGTACGCCGTACCCGGCGTGGTCGCGGCGCTCCTCTGGGGCTTCATGTACCTGCCCGGCACGAGCCCGTTCTCGGCCGTGTCCGAGGCGCTCGGCGGCGGCGTGATCCCGTTCCTCGGCGATCCGGCGATCTACGCCTCCGTCGCGAACATCTCGGTGTGGGGCGGCGTGGGCTTCAACATGATCATCATCTACACGTCCCTGCGTGGCGTGCCGGCGGAGATCTACGAGGCCGCGCGCATCGACGGCGCCGGGGAGCTGCAGATCGCGCTCCGCATCAAGATCCCGCTGGTGGTGCCCGCTCTGGTGCTCACCGGCATCTTCTCCCTCATCGGCGCGCTGCAGCTCTACGGCGAGCCGACCACGCTCAAGCCGTTGACCTCCGTCATCAGCCAGACCTGGGTGCCCCTCATGACGATCTACCGCAACGCCTTCCTCACCGACGACCTGCCGGGGGCCGCCGCGCTCTCGGTGGTGCTCGCGCTCGGGACGGTCCTCGTGTCCGCCCTCGTGCTGTGGATCACCAACCGCCGCACCGCGGGGTCCGTCTCGTGAGCGCCGTGACGGCCGAGCGCCGCGCCGAGCGGGAGGCCGAGCGGGAGGCCGCGCGCCGACGACCCGCGCGGGGCGGCTCGTCCGCTCCCCGCAGGCGGAAGCGGCCGGGCTCGCTCGCCGAGCGCGTGATCCCCACCGCGGTGCTCCTCATCGGCGCGCTGTACTGCCTCATCCCCGTCGCGTGGGTGTTCATGGCGACCACGAAGGGGCGGAGCGAGCTCTTCACCACCTTCTCGTTCGCCCCGGGCACCGGGCTCGTGCAGAACCTCACCGACCTGTTCTCCTACGGCGGCGGCCAGTACGGCCTCTGGTCGTTGAACTCGCTGCTGTACGCGGGGCTGGGCAGCGTGCTGTCCACCGTCGTGTCCGCGATGTGCGGGTACGCGCTCGCGAAGTACGAGTTCCGCGGGCGCAGCCTGATCTTCTACTCGATCCTCGGCGGCGTGCTCATCCCGGGCATCACCCTGGCGATCCCGCAGTACCTCCTGCTGTCGCAGCTGGGGCTCGCGGGCGGGTACCTGTCGGTGCTGCTGCCGCTCATCATCAGTCCGTTCGGCATCTACCTGTCGCGCGTCTACGCGGCATCCGCGGTGCCGCAGGACACGCTCGAGGCGGCGCGGCTGGACGGCGCGGGGGAGTGGCGGATCTTCCGGCTCATCGCGACGCCGATGATGCTGCCCGGGATGGTCACCGTCTTCATGCTGCAGTTCGTGGGCATCTGGAACAACTTCCTGCTGCCCTTCGTGATGCTCAGCGACCAGGACAGCTACCCGCTGACCGTCGGGCTCTACACGCTGCTGTCCAAGGGGTCGGGGACGCCCGCGCTGTACTCGCTGGCCATCGCCGGCGCGGCGGTGTCGATCATCCCGCTCGTGCTGCTGATGCTGTTCCTGCAGCGCTTCTGGCGGCTCGACCTCCTGTCCGGCGGCCTCAAGGGCTGACGCGGACGACCACCCCGGGGCGGCGGACACACGTCCGCCGCCCCTCCACCCGGAGCGGCTCCCGCTCCCCACGCTCCCTCGAAGGCGACCACATGACGCGCATCCGCTCCCGATCCTCCGACCTCCCGGCCGGCACCACCTTCCCGCCGCTCGCCGATGGCTTCGCCCTCGGCGGGGACTACAGCCCCGAGCAGTGGCCCGAGGAGGTGTGGGTCGAGGACGTCGAGCTCATGCGGCGGGCGGGCGTCAACTCCGTGAACCTCGGCGTCTTCTCGTGGGGCCTCATCGAGGTCGCCGACGGCGAGTACGACTTCGGCTGGCTCGACCGGATCATGGACCTGCTGCACGAGGGCGGCATCGGCGTGAACCTCGCCACCCCCACGGCCGCACCGCCCATCTGGCTGATGCGGGCGCATCCGGAGATCGCGTGCGTCACCGACCGGGGCGTCCGGCTCGCGCAGGGCGGCCGCCTGGCCTGGTCTCCCGCCTCGGCGACGTTCCGCCGCTACGCGCTGCGCATCGTCGAGCGGATGGCCAGGCGCTATGGCGAGCACCCCGCGCTCAGGATGTGGCACGTCAGCAACGAGCTCGGCAACGAGAACGCGCACGACTACGGCGACGAGACAGCCGCCGCCTTCCAGGACTGGCTGCGCGCCCGCTTCGCCACCATCGAGGACCTCGTCGAGGCGTGGGGCACGGCCTTCTGGGGCCACCGCTACACGTCGTTCGACCAGGTGCTGCCGCCTCGCTTCTCCGGCACGAGCCACAACCCGGGCCTGCAGCTCGCGTTCGAGCGGTACACCTCGGACGCGCTCCTCGGCCACCACCTCGCCGAGCGGGAGGTGCTCCGGCGCATCACACCGGGGATCCCCGTCACCACGAACTTCATGGTGCAGAACCACCCGGGCGTCGCCGACTACCGGCGCTGGGCTGAGGAGGTCGACCTCGTCACGAACGACCACTACACGATCGCCGCCGACCCGGAGCGGCACGGCGAGCTGTCCTTCAGCGCCGACCGCGTGCGCGGCATGGCGCACGGCGACCCGTGGCTGCTCATCGAGCACAGCACGTCGGCCGTCAACTGGCAGCCGCGCAACCGCGCGAAGTCGCCGGGCGAGCTCGCGCGGAACAGCCTCGCGCACATCGCCCGCGGGGCCGAGGGCGCGCTCTTCTTCCAATGGCGGCAGTCGACGGGCGGCAGCGAGCAGTTCCACTCCGCCGTCGTGCCGCACGCGGGATCCGACACCCGGGTGTACCGCGAGGTCGCGGAGCTCGGGGCGCTGCTCCGCCGGATCCGCGAGGCGGCCGGCAGCCGCGTCGAGCGCGCCCGGGTCGCGATCCTCATGGACCACGTCGCGTGGACGGCGCTCCGCTGCGGCCCGAAGCCGAGCGTCGACGTCACCGCGCTCGACGCGCCGCTGACGCTGCATCGCGAGCTCACGGCCCGCGGGATCGCCGTGGACGTGCTCCATCCCGATGACGACCTCGACGGGTACGCGGTCGTGCTCGCGCCGACGCTCTTCGCGCTCGCGCCCGAGGCGGCGGCCTCGCTCACGCGGTTCGTGGAGGGCGGCGGGCACCTCGCCGTCACGTACCTCTCCGGGATGGTCGACCTGCACAACCGCGTCGTCGCGGGCGGCTACCCGGCGCTCCTCCGCGACCTGCTCGGCGTGCGCGTGGAGGAGCTCGCGCCCCTGTCGGCGGACGAGGAGGTGCTGCTCGATCCGCCCGGCCGCGTCCGCACCTGGACGGAGCGCCTGCGGGCCGACGACGCGGAGGTCGTCGCGACCTACGCCTCGGGCGACCTCGCGGGCCTGCCCGCCGAGACGCGCGCCCACCGCGGTGCCGGCACCGCGACGTACGTCTCCACGCACCTCGACCGGGAGCGCGCAGGACGGCTCGTGGACGACCTCGTCGGCCGCGCCGGCGTCGCGCCGGTCGCCGCAGGCGAGCCCGGCCTGGAGCGGGTGCGCCGCGTGGGCGACGACGCGTCGTGGCTCTTCGCCATCAACCACACCGACCGCGACCTGCGGCTCGACGTCGACGGGCTCGACCTCGTCACGGGCGAGCGGCACGCCGCGGGTGCCCCCGTCGCGGCAGGGTCCGTCGCCGTCATCCGGGAGGACGCGCGATGAGGTTCACCGACGGGTTCTGGCAGGTCCGCCCCGGCGTCGACGCGCAGTACGCCCAGGAAGCCTACGACGTCGAGGCCGACGGCGGCACCCTGCGCGCGTACGCGCCGACCAAGCGCATCGAGCGCCGGGGTGACACCCTGAACCGCCCGATGCTGTCGGTGGCGCTGTCGTCCCCGCTCGAGGGCGTGGTGCGGGTGCGGATCGAGCACCACCGCGGCGGCACGCCGTCCCCGGGCTTCGACCTGGTCGGCGCCGTGGAGGGCCAGGGCGTCGCGCACGCGGACGAGGCGGGCGGCACGCTCACGACCGGCGGCCTGACCGCACGCATCCGCAAGGGCGCGCCCTGGTCCCTCACGTTCGAGTCGGGTGGCCGCGTCCTCACCTCGAGCGGCCACAAGTCCGTCGGCTACGTCACCCTCGCGGACGGCGCCCCCGTGCCGGCCGAGCCCACGGGCACCGCCGGCGTCACCACGACGGGGCTCGCGCCGTCCCGCACCTACGTCCACGAGCAGCTCAGCCTCGGCGTCGGCGAGCTCGTATACGGACTCGGCGAGCGGTTCGGCCCGCTCGTCAAGAACGGGCAGACGGTCGACGTCTGGAACGCCGACGGCGGGACCTCGAGCGAGCAGTCGTACAAGAGCATCCCCTTCTACCTGACCAACCGCGGCTACGGCGTGCTCGTCAACCAGCCCGAGCACGTGTCGTTCGAGGTCGGCAGCGAGACGGTGGAGCGCGTGCAGTTCTCCACCGCGGGGGAGGCGATCGAGTACCTCGTGTTCGACGGCCCGACCCCGAAGGAGGTGCTCGCCCGGTACACGGAGCTCACCGGCCGGCCGGCCCGGATCCCCGCCTGGTCGTACGGCCTGTGGCTCTCCACCTCGTTCACCACGCAGTACGACGAGGAGACCGTCACGCGCTTCATCGAGGGGATGCGCGAGCGCGACCTCCCCATGTCGGTGTTCCACTTCGACTGCTTCTGGATGCGCGAGTTCACGTGGACCGACCTCGTCTGGGACGCCCGCGTCTTCCCCGACCCGGTGGGCATGCTGCAGCGCCTCCACGACCGCGGCCTCAAGGTCAGCGCGTGGATCAACCCCTACATCGCCCAGCGCTCGGTGCTCTTCGAGGAGGCCCGCCAGCTCGGCCACCTCGTTCGCCGGCCCGACGGCCGCGTGTGGCAGTGGGACCTCTGGCAGGCGGGCATGGCCCTCGTCGACTTCACGAGCCCGGCCGCCACCCGATGGTTCCAGGACAAGCTGCGGGGCCTCCTCGACCAGGGCGTCGACGCGCTCAAGGCCGACTTCGGCGAGCGGATCCCGCTCGACGTCGTCTGGGCGGACGCCACCGCGCCCGAGGCCATGCACAACTGGTACGCGCAGCTCTACAACCAGGCTGTGTTCGAGGTGCTGGAGGAGCACCGCGGCGTGGGCGACGCCGTGCTCTTCGCGCGGAGCGCCACGACGGGCGGGCAGCGGATGCCCGTGCACTGGGGCGGGGACAACTCGTCCTCCTTCGAGTCGATGGCGGAGACCCTGCGCGGCGGCCTGTCCCTCGCGTTCAGCGGGTTCGGCTTCTGGAGCCACGACATCGGCGGCTTCGAGGGCACACCCGACCCGGAGGTGTTCAAGCGCTGGGTCGCGTTCGGCATGATGAGCAGCCACTCGCGCCTGCACGGTTCCACCAGCTACCGGGTGCCGTGGGCGTTCGACGAGGAGGCCGTCGACGTGACGCGCCGCTTCTCGCGCCTGAAGCTCGGCCTCATGCCGTACCTCCACCAGGTGGGCATCGAGGCGCACGAGACGGGCATCCCGTTCATGCGGCCGATGCAGCTGGAGTTCCCGGACGACCCGGCCGTCCACCACCTCGACCGGCAGTACATGCTGGGATCCGACATCCTGGTGGCGCCGGTGCTCAGCGCCGACGGGCGGGTCGAGTACCTCCTGCCCGCGGGCACGTGGACGAACCTGCTCACCGGCGAGGTGCGCGCCGGCGGCGGTTGGCACCGCGAGGTGCACGACGTCATGAGCATGCCGATCTGGGTGCGCGCGGGCGCCGTGCTCGCGACGACCGAGCGCGTCGACCGGCCCGACCACGACCACCTCGACGGCCTGATCGTGACGATCCATCCCGGAGGCACGGGCACGCGCACGGCGCGCGTGACGAGCCCCACGACGGGCCGCGCGGTGGACGTCCGCGTCGAGCACGGCCAGGATGGCGTCGAGGTCACGGCCGATCCGGACGTGCCGCTGCGCGTCCGCCTCCACGGCGGGCCCCTCATCAGCCTCACCGACGGAAGGGCCACCCTCAGCCATGACTGACGCACGCACCGCACGCGGATCCCGCGCCGACGACCGCGGGGAGGGCCTCGAGTTCCCGCCCGGCTTCCTCTTCGGATCCGCCACGGCCTCGTACCAGATCGAGGGCGCGGTGGAGGAGGGCGGCCGCGGGGAGTCCATCTGGGACGCCTTCAGCCGCACGCCCGGCAAGGTGCTCGGCGGAGACACGGGCGACGTCGCCGACGACCACTACCACCGGCTCGAGTCCGACCTCGACATGATGCAGGCGCTCGGCCTCGAGGCGTACCGGTTCTCGATCGCGTGGCCGCGCATCCAGCCGACCGGGCGCGGGCCCGCGAACCCGGAGGGCCTCGCGTTCTACGGGCGGCTCGTCGACGGGCTCGTCGCGCGGGGGATCACGCCCATCGCGACCCTCTACCACTGGGACCTGCCGCAGGCGCTCGAGGACGAGGGCGGCTGGGCGAACCGCGACACCGCGTACGCGTTCGCCGACTACGCCCGCATCATGGGCGAGGCGCTCGGCGACCGCATCGGCACCTGGACCACGCTCAACGAGCCGTGGTGCTCGGCCTACCTCGGCTACGCGGCGGGCGTCCACGCGCCGGGCCGGACCGACGCGGAGGACTCGTTCCGGGCGGTGCACCACCTGAACCTCGCGCACGGCCTCGCGGTCGCCGCGCTCACCGAGGTCGTGCCGGCGGACGCGCGGTTCTCCATCACGCTCAACCTGCACGTGATCCGCGGCGAGGGCGAGACCGGCCCCGAGGCCGTCCGGCGCGTCGACGGGGTCGGCAACCGCGTCTTCCTCGACCCGCTGCTGACCGGCACCTACCCGGCCGACGTGCTCGAGGACACCGCCGGGATCACGGACTGGTCGTTCGTGCTGCCCGGCGACACGGAGCTCATCCGCCAGCCGCTGCACCTCCTGGGCGTCAACTACTACAACACCAGCCGCGTGCGGATGCAGGACGGCGCGACCGCGGGCGGCGGCACCTCCATCCACGGCGACGTGGCCGCGACGCCGTTCCCCGGCACCGACGACGTCGAGTTCCTCGAGCAGCCGGGCCCGTACACGGCGATGGGCTGGAACATCGAGCCGCAGGGCCTCGAGGACCTGCTCGTGGCGCTGCACGAGGAGTTCCCCGGGCTGCCGCTCATGGTGACGGAGAACGGCGCCGCGTTCGACGACGAGCTGACGGTGGGGGACGACGGCACGCGCGCCGTGCACGACGCGGACCGCATCGACTACCTCTCCCGCCACTTCGCCGCCGCCCACCGCGCGATGGCCCGCGGCGTCGACCTCCGCGGCTACCAGGTGTGGTCGCTGATGGACAACTTCGAGTGGGCCTTCGGGTACTCGAAGCGGTTCGGCATCGTGCACGTCGACTACGACACCCAGGAGCGCACCCCGAAGGACAGCGCGCTCTGGTACGCGCGGCTCATCGCCGACCGCGCCATCCCCGCGATCGACGCGCGACCCGAGCGCCACGTGCGCCCCGGGGCGTGAGCGGACCCCCGCCCGGCACGGACGAGCGGGCGGCGCTCGCCGACGGCGTCCTGATGCGGCCCGCGCGGATCACCGACGCGGCCGCGCTCGCCGCGGCGTACCGCGCGAACCGGGAGCACCTCCGCCCGTTCGAGCCGGCGCGCACGGACGCCTTCTTCACGTCGGCGGGGCAGCGGACGCAGCTCGCGGGGCGCGTCGCGGAGCGGGCGGCGGGAGCCGGCCTGCCGTACCTCATCGTGGACGGCGACCGGATCATCGGACGCTGCGACCTGTTCGCGGTCAAGCGCGGGGCGGCGCAGAGCGCGAGCCTCGGCTACTGGATCGACCGGGAGCGGCAGGGCGCGGGGCTCGCGACGGCGGCGGCGCGCGAGGCGGTCCGCATCGCCCGCGCCGCGGGGCTGCACCGGCTGGAGGCGTCGACGCTCGTGGGCAACGGCGGATCCGAGGAGGTGCTCCGGCGCGCCGGCTTCGTCGCGATAGGCGTCGCGACCGCGTACCTCCGCATCGACGGCGAGTGGAGCGACCACACGCTCTGGCAGCGCGTGGTCGACGGCGCGCGCTGAGGGGCGCTGCGGCGCGCCGCCGGCATGCGCTCAGGCGTCGAGGAGCAGCTCCGTCATGCTGCGAAGGCGCGCCTGCGCGGCAGAGTCCGCTCCGCTGCGGTGGACGACGTCGTCGTGCACCTGCGCGGCGACCCGGAGGAGGTCGGGCAGGATCCCGCGTCCGCGCTCCGTGAGGGCGATGAGGAGGCGGCGCTCGTCGGCCTGGTCGCGCTGGCGGGTGATGTAGCCGAGGAGCTCGAGCCGCTTGAACAGCGGGGACAGCGTGCCCGGGGTCAGCTGCACCGCGTCGCTCAGGTCGCCCGCCCGGCGGGGGTCCTCCTCGTGCAGGGCCAGCATGACGAGGTACTGCGGGTGCGTGAGGTGGTAGGGCTTCAGCAGCGGCCGGTAGAGCGAGATCACCGCTCGGGACGCGGCGGCGAGCAGCAGTCCCATGTCGCGGTCGAGCAGCGCTCCGGCGTGGTCCGTCATGTGTCCTCCTGGCCGTCTGCGGGACACGTCCCCCGACGGCCTGATCCCTTCGGACGCTACTCCCGGGATCGAGCAGCGGTGCGGCCGCTTCGCGCACGCACAGCCCGCGCGGAGGCGCGCGTCATCACTCGGTGCCGGGCGGCATCCATCCCTGCTCCATCTGGTGGCGGCGCACCTGCGCCACCGCACGCTCCGCGTCGACCGGCACGGCGTCCCAGATGATGCCGGAGTCGTCCAGCCAGCCCAGCGCGAGCATGGTGTCGGCCAGGTCCTCCACGAACATGGACACCGTGGAGCCGTGCGACCGGATGAGGTCGCCGTGCAGGCTCCAGCCGAAGTACGCCGACAGGTACCTCGCCTGCTCGGAGTGGCTGCGCTGGAGGCGGCGGTTGAGCCGCTCGGTGGATCCGCCCGATGCCTGGACCTCGTCCTGGAGCTCCTCGCCGTGCTCGTCCGACATGCCTCACCGTTCCTCCGCGCCAGGGTGCCCCCGGTGGACACCGGAGGCAGACCCGTCCAACGATACGGAGCACCGCCGACAATCCGCCAGGAACCGGACGCCGGTGCCCACCCGGATCACGCGCGACGGAGCTCCCAGTCGCCCACGCGCAGCCGGAGGAGCGCCGCGACGACGGCCTGCACGGCGGTGGAGCCGGATCCCGCCGGCGCTGTCACCACGTGGACCACGCGCTCGCCGACGCCCGAGATCCGCCGCCGGACGACGCCGCGGGGGAGGGGCGCGGTCGCCAGGGCCAGCGACGGCAGCAGCGCGACCCCGAGACCCGCGTGGACCATGCCCACGGCCGCCGCCGCGTTGTCCGTCTCGAACGACGTCGCCGGCGCGAAGCCGCTGCGGGCGCACGCGCTCACCAGGTGGCGGCGGCAGCGCACGCAGCCGGCGATCCACCGGTCGTCCGCGAGGTCGCGGAGCGCGAGCGGCCCACGGTGCCGGAGCGCACGCGCCTCCGGCAGCACGGCCCAGAGCGTCTCCCGCCAGAGCGGCCGGGTCTCGAGGCCGTCGAGGGATCCGGCGGCGGGATCCTCGGGGTCGTCCGGGTAGGCGAAGGTCACGGCGACGTCGGCCTCGCGGGCGCGCACCGCCGCGACGGCCTCGGGCGGCTCGGCCTCCAGGTAGCCGAAGCCGAGGCCCGGATGCGCCTGCGCCAGACCGCCGAGGAGCCGCGGCACGACGGTCGACGACGCGGACGGGAACGCCGCGACGCGCACGGTGCCGGCGCGGAGGCCCCGCAGGTCGTCGAGCTCCTCCGCGGCCGCGTCGATGGCGTGCACCACGGTCTCGGCGTGCCGGGCGAGCACGCAGCCGGCCTCCGTGAGGACGACCCCGCGGCCCGCACGCGCCGTGACGGGCACGCCGATGCGCGCCTCCAGGCGGCGGAGCGTCTGCGACAGCGCGGGCTGGCTGACGCCGAGGGCGGCCGCGGCGGCGGTGATCGAGCCGCGCACCGCGAGGGCGTGCACCGCGGCGAGGGAGGCCGAGTCGAGGTCGCGAGCGGTCGCCGGTGCATCCGTCATGCGCGGAGCATAACGCGCGCTTATGGGACGCATGCCGGGCGGGGGCTTGCTCGATGGATCGTCGCTCGCCACGCTGGACGCATGGCCACCCGGATCCCGACCCCCGTCCCCGCGGACGCCGCGTCCGCGCCGCTGCCCGCCGACCTCCGCGACCTGTTCGAGGCCGGGCCGGGCTACCTCTCCGCGTGCACCATGGGCCTCCCCACGCGCGAGACCGTCGAGCGCCTGCGGGCGGACCTCACGACGTGGTCGGCCGGCGGATCCACCGCGCACGGCTACGGCGGCGTCGTCGAGGGCGTGCGCTCGTCGTACGCACAGCTCGTCGGCGTCCCCGTCGGATCCGTGGCCGTCGGCTCGCAGACCGCGTCCTTCGTCAGCGTGCTGGCCGCCGCCGTGCCCGCGGGCGCCGAGGTGCTGTGCGTCGCGGGCGACTTCAGCTCGCTCACCTACCCCTTCGTCGTCGCGGAGGCGCGCGGCGTGGTCGTGCGGCACGTGCCGCTCGAGGAGCTCGCGGCCGAGATCGGCCCGCGCACGCACCTCGTCGCGTTCTCCCTCGTGCAGTCCGCCGACGGCCGGGTCGCCGACGTCGCCGCGATCCGGGAGGCCGCGCGGATCCACGACGCCTTCACCCTCTGCGACACCACGCAGGCCGCGGGCGCGATGCCGATCGACGCGAGCCAGTTCGACGCCACCGCCTGCCATGCGTACAAGTGGCTCTGCGCCCCGCGCGGCGCGGCGTTCCTCACGCTGTCGGACCGGTACCGCCGGACGCTCGTCCCGGTGCAGGCCAACTGGTACGCGGGCGCCGACGTGTGGGCGTCCTGCTACGGGCCCGCGATGGCGCTCGCCGAGGACGCGCGCGCCTTCGACGTGTCGCCCGCCTTCGGCGCGTGGGTGGGCGCGGCCCCCGCGATCGCGCTCTTCGCGCGGCTCGACCTCGACGCGGTGCACCGCAGGAACGTCGGGCTCGGCGACCTCGTGAGCGCGGGCCTCGGCATCGAGCCGCGCGGGCAGGCGATCGTGACCTGGCCGGACGCGGACGGGACCGACCTCGCCCGGCTCGGGGCCGCGGGCATCGTCGCATCGGGCCGCGCGGGCCGGGCGCGCATCGCGTTCCACCTCTGGAACGACGAGGACGACGTCGAGCGCGTGGTGGCGGCGCTGCGCAGCTGACGGGTCCGCCGCGACGCGATTCTTCGAGCTGGGAATAAGCCGGGCGTGCGCCAGTTGGACATCGAGTCGGTCCACGCCGGCCGCCCCCGTCCGCGGCGCCCCGCGCCCCCCGCGAATCCCGAAGGAACGCTCCGTGTCGTCTGCCGTCCTCCACCCCGGCGACGCGCTCTCCCGCCGGGAGCGCATCGTCTACATCATCGTGCTGGGCGCCCTCGTCGGCCTCGGCCCCTTCACGATCGACCTCTACCTGCCGGCCTTCCCGGTGCTCAAGGACGAGTTCGGCGTCTCGGACGCGGCGATCCAGCTCACCCTCACCGGCACGACCATCGGGTTCGCGCTCGGCCAGCTCGTCGTCGGCCCGTGGAGCGACCGGGTGGGTCGCCGCCTGCCGCTGATCGTCGCCTCCATCGGCCACATCCTCGCGTCGCTGGGCGCCGCGCTCTCGACCGACGTCACGATGCTGCTCGTCTTCCGCGTGCTCCAGGGCGCGGGCGCCGCGGCCGGCGCCGTCGTCGCGATGGCCATGGTCCGCGACCTCTTCGGCGGCCGTCCGCTCGTGCGGATGCTGTCGCGTCTCGCCCTCGTGACCGGCCTCGCGCCGATCCTCGCGCCCGTCATCGGCTCGCAGCTGCTCCGCATCGTCGACTGGCGCGGCGTCTTCTACGCGCTCGCCGCGTACGGCATCGCCGTCGTCATCGCCGTGGTGTTCCTCATCGTCGAGACCCTGCCCCGCGAGGAGGTCGTCGTCGAGGAGAAGGGGGCGCTGCTGCGCCGCTACCGCAACGTGCTCCGGGACCGCGTGTTCGTCGGCGTCGCGATCATCGGCGGCATGCAGTTCGCCGGGCTCTTCTCCTACCTCTCCAGCTCCTCCTTCCTGTTCCAGGACGTGTACGGCTTCGACGCGCAGCAGTTCGGGATCCTGTTCGGCGTCAACTCGCTCGGCATCGTGATCGGCAACCAGGTGGCCGCGCGCCTCACCAAGCACGTCGGGCCGCAGTGGATCCTCGCGGGCGTCGTCGTGGTGCAGTTCGTCTCGAGCGCCCTCATCGTGCTGCTCGGCACCTTCACCGACGCGGGGCTCCTCGGCACCCTGATCCCGCTGTTCTTCTTCATCCTCGCCTGCGGCTTCGGCTTCCCCTGCGTGCAGGTGCTGGGCCTCGTCAACCACGGGCACGAGGCGGGCACCGCGGCGTCGCTGCTCGGTGCCGTGAACTTCGGGCTCGCGGGCGCGATCTCGCCCATCGTCGGCGTGCTCGGCATCACGTCGGGCGTGCCGATGGCGTCCGTCATGGGCGCGTGCGCGGTCGTGTCGATCCTCTCCATGTGGCTCATCGTGCAGCCGCGGACGGTGCCGGCCCTCACGAACTGACGGCCGTCGCCCGCGCGGGGACGCTGGGTAGGGTGAGGCCATGAGCCCCGCCCGCGACCCGGCCCGCCTCCGGGGGATCGACGCCGCGCGCGGGCTCGCGGTCCTCGGGATGATGGCCGCGCACGTCGCCGTGCCGCGCACCCTCGTGCTCGACGACCCGGCGTCCTGGCTCGCCGTCACCGACGGGCGGTCGTCCATCCTGTTCGCGACGCTGGCGGGCGTGTCCATCGCGCTCATGTCGGGACGCGAGCGGCCGGCGGACGGGAGCGACCTCGCGCGCGTGCGGCTGAGGATCCTCGTGCGCGCCGCGTGCCTGTTCCTCCTCGGCGGGCTGCTGGCGTCGCTGCAGACCTACGTCGCGGTGATCCTCGAGGTCTACGCCGTGCTGTTCGTCGCCGTGCTGCCGCTGCTGCGCTGGCGCGCGTCCCGGCTGCTGGCGCTCGCCGCGGTGGCCGCCGTCGCGCTGCCGGTCGCGACGACGGCCCTCGTGATCCACTTCGACGGCGTCGTCATGCGGCCCGACCCGTTCGTGCTCCTCGTGGTCACCGGCCACTACCCGGCGCTCACCTGGGTCGCGTTCGCGATCGCGGGCCTCGGGATCGGCCGGCTCGCGCTCCGCTCCGCGCGCGTCCAGCTGCTGCTCGTGACGGTGGGCACCGGCCTCGCCGTCCTCGCCTACGGCGGCTCGGCGCTCCTCGAGGCGGCGCTGCCCGCCCCGCGGCCCGGGTGGGAGTTCATCCTCTCGACGACGCCGCACGAGGGGTCGCCGTTCGAGGTGGTGGGGTCCGGCGGCTTCGCCATCGCGGTCATCGGGCTGTGCCTGCGGATCGCCGCCCTCCTGCCCGCCGTCCTCGTGCCGCTGGAGGCCGTCGGGCAGCTCGCGCTCACCGTGTACGCGGTGCACATCGTGGTCATCGACCTCGTCGCGCCCGAGGGCGACCTCATCGCGGACGACGGCGCGTACCTGGCGTTCGTCGTCGTGACGGTGGTGCTCTGCCTGCTCTGGACGCGGATCCTCGGGCGCGGTCCGCTCGAGCGCGCGCTCGGCGCCGTGGCGGGGCGCGCGTCGGACCTGGCGCCGCGCGGCTCCCGGGAGCGCGCGCCGGAGGGCGTCCGCTAGAGCGTGCGGCCGGGGCCCGGGCCCGGGCGAGCGTCGCGTGCCGACGCCCCGAGCCGGAGCAGCGCCTCCACCCGCGGGCGGCGCGCGGCGTCGTCGACGGCCCACGCCGCGGACAGCGCGCACCACGCCTCCGTCCACGCGAGCACGGCGTCGAGGTCCGCGCCCGTCTCCTCGGCGACCACGCGGGCCCGCCGCGCCAGGCGTCCGGGGCGCAGCGCGATCGCGGGGGTCGGGTTCGCGAGGACGTTCGCCGCGTCGAAGCCGGGGTCGCCCACGAGGGCCTTGGGGTCGATGGCGCGCCAGTCGTCGCCGTCGTCGGCGTCGCGGGATCCGCCGCCGAAGCGCAGGACGTTGCCGTGGTGGACGTCCCCGTGCAGCACCGCGGTCTGCCCGGATCCGGCGAGCAGCTCCCGGGCGACCGCCTGGCCGCGGGCGAGGCCGCGGGGGAGCGGGCGGACGGGCTCGACCAGCTCGCGGAACCAGACGGCGAGCGGGACCGCCTCGCCGACGACCCGCGCGTCGAGCGGCACGCGGTGCAGCCGCCGGGCGGCGCGGGCGAGGATCCGCGTGGCCCGGTCGTCGCGCGCGTCCGCGTCCGGTCCGTCCGCGGACGCCTCCCGCACGAGGATCCCCGGGTCGTCCGCGCGCGCCATGAGCAGGGCGCCGTCGGCGTCGGAGGCGAGCACGGGAGCGGCGCCGCGGCCGTCCCACGCGGCCATCAGCCGGCCGCCGCGCCGCTCCTCCTCCACGAGCGGCACCTTGAGCATCAGGCGCGCGCCGTCGCGGCGGACGGGGGCGAGGACGCTGCTGGCGGTGCGGACGGCCGGGCCGTCCGGATCCAGCCGCCAGCGCTCGAGGAGGGGCCGGAGCCCCGCGGGGATCGCGTCCATCAGAGCCGGATCGACACGGGGACGCCCGTGAGCGCCATGATCCCGACCACGGCGCCGATCGCGCCGACGCCCAGGAGGACGAGGGCCCCGGCCAGCGCGATCCGCGACCGCTCGTACCAGGGCAGGATCCCGCGGCGGGACCCGCGCAGCTCCGCCATCGTCAGCACCTTCGCCTGCTCCGTGAGCGGGAGGTCGAGGTCGGCGGCCAGCGAGCGCATGGTCCACAGGTCGTACACGTGCCCGCTGAGGCGGAGGAGGAGCCGGCCGTCGACGTCCAGCACGAACAGGCGCGGCTGCGTGTCGAGCGTGAGCCCCTGGTAGACGTGCACCACCAGGAGCTGGCGCACGGCGCCGCGGCGGATGCGCGTGCGCCTCCCCAGGAAGCGGGACTCGACGTCGCCCGTCGCGTAGGAGATGCGCACGTACGAGGTGAGGTACAGCGCGGCGAGGAGGGCGCCGAGGAGCGCGACCACGACGACGCCGAGGATCACGGCGGCCGCGTTCCCCGTGGGGACGGCGAGCACCAGGAGCGCCGCCCCCAGCGGGACGACGAGCGCGAGCGTCGCGAGGGCGAGCTGCCGCAGGAGCGCCGTGCGCGGGCGCATCAGCGCGCTCGGGCCGTCGCGGAGCGCGTCGCCGTCGTGCTGCACGTCGCCTCCGGTCGTCGGATGCCGACGCCGTCGCCGCGTCCGCCGTCGTCCGGTGCGCGGCCCGCGTCTCGGGACGGGCTGCGCCCGCGGGTGCGGGCGGGACGACCGGTCCAGCCTAGGCGGGTGCGCGGCGGGCGGGCAGGGGCGCTATGGGGGACACGGGGAACCGGCAGGGGTACAGCGGCGCGTCGCCCGGGACGGCGAGAGCCCCGCCGGACCGGGGTCCGTCGGGGCTCTCGTGCGACTGGCGGAGGATAGGGGATTCGAACCCCTGAGGGCTTTCACCCAACACGCTTTCCAAGCGTGCGCCATAGGCCACTAGGCGAATCCTCCATGACGCGTGCCGCTGGCGTCAGGAACGCGGCGGCACCCGTCGATACTACCTGCCCGCGACCAGGCTCGATGCACCCGGGGTGTCCAGCAGTCCCGCGAGGGCCCGCCGCGACGGCGCGCCGAGCTTCGCGCGCGCCTGGTAGAGGTGCGACTCGACCGTGCGGACGGACAGGAACAGGCGGCCGGCGATCTCCCGGTTGCTCAGCCCCTGCGCCGCCAGCACGCCGATCTCGAGCTCCCGCCGGGTCAGCATGCTCACGTCGAGGGCCGGCGCGACGGGGGTCGTGGCGGCCGCGGGTGCACCGCGGTCGATGCGTGCCTGGATCCGCGCGAGCGCCGCACGCGCGTCGGCGAGCGCGGGGTAGGACGCGTCGCCCCCGAGCATCCGGAGGAGGTCCTCGCAGGCGACGCGCGCCTCCGGCTGCAGGCCAGCCGCCTCCAGCGTCCGCACGCCCTGCGCGACGAGCGCGGCGTCGCCGGTGCGGGACCCCTCGACCACCTCGGCCATGCCGTGCAGGGCCGGGACGTCGGTGCGGTCGCGCACCAGCCGGGCGCCCGCGACGAGGCGGGGGTCGGTGGATCCGAGCGTCCAGGCGCGGAACAGCATGCCCGCCCGGAGCGCGTGCGCATCCCCGCTGAGGTCGCCCACGTCGAGGAGCAGCGTCGCCGCCTCCTCCGGCCGGCCTCGGGACGCGAGGATCTCCACGTGCACGCCCTCGGCGAGCATGCGCTGGTACGGGTAGCGCGGGTCGGCGCGGTGCGCTATCCCCGTCGCGATGCGCTCGGCCTCGTCGGGGCGGCCTCGGAGCGCGAGCACGCGGGCGCGCTGCATCCCGATCCAGAGCCGCCAGGTGCCGATGTCCGGGCCGATGAGGCGGTCGTCCGCGAGGGTGAGCTCTGCCTCCGCGCGGTCGAGCCGCCCGAGGTCGAGGGCCACGCCGCCCATGATCGCGCCGAGGACGGGGATGAACCACTGCGCGTCCTGCGCGATCGCGGACTCGACCCACGCGTCGAGCTCGCGCTCGAGGTCGGGGAGGTCGAGGCGGCACAGGCGTCGGCTGAACGCGCTCGCGGAGAGCAGCTCGAGGCGCGCCTCCTCGAGGAGGATGTCGTCGTAGGTCCCGAGGCGGTCGGCGCGGCCGGCGACGAGCCCCAGCCCGTGGTCGATCGCGTCGCCGAGCTCCGCGCCCCGACCGAGGTGGCCGAGCGCGAGGACGACCGTGCGCTGCGCCCGGAGGAGCACGAGCGGGCTCGACGTGAGGGAGGCCGCGTCGCGGGCCGCGGCGAGCGCCGCCTCCCACTCCATCAGCCCGAGCGACATGGCGGAGTCGATCACGGCGGCCTGCGCGCGCTCGTCGGGATCCGCGTCCGCGTCCCGCGCGACGCCCTCGAGCAGCCCGCGGACGCGGTCGGTCCCCGGCATCGCGGCGAGCGTCGACAGGACGCGCCAGTGCAGCGCCTCGACCCGCTCGGCGGGCGTGAGCCCCGCGTCGTCCAGCGAATCGAGGACCTCCATCGCGCGGGCGGGGTTGCCGAGGACGGTCAGCGCACGCGCGGTCTCGCAGGCCGCGTACGCCTCCGATCCGCACTGCGAGGCGACGCCCGCGAAGGCGAGCGCGTCATGGGTCATGCCGACGTCGTTGGCCAGGCGCGCGGCGACCAGGTGCACGGACGCGAGGGTGCCCGGACCGAAGCGCTCGAGGGCCTCGCGCCGGCGGTCGTCGGTGAGCGTCCGCGCGATCAGCAGGCTCTCCTTGGGGCTGAGCGGCACGCCGTGCGCGGCCTCCTGGAGGAGCGAGCGCACCACCCGGCAGGTGAGGGCCTCGACCGCGTCCGGGTCGGTGCGGGCGAGGGCGGCCTCGGCCTCCAGCAGGTCGGCGCGGAGGATCCGGTCCCCCTGTCCCTGCACGCGCGCCAGTCCGCGCGCGCCGAGCACCCGCAGGATCGTCTCGCCGAACAGGCGGGCGGCGCGCTGGTACGGCACGCCGTCGAGGCGCGCCAGGAGCACGAGGGTGCTGCGCTCGTCGTCGCCGAGCTTCGAGACGCGGGAGGAGACGAGCTCGAGGATGCGGGCGCGCGGTGCGTGCGGGCTCGGGAAGGCGTAGCCGGTGACGCTCCGCTCCGTGCCGTCGGACTCGAGCGCCTCGAAGGTCAGCTCGCGGACGAGGAAGGGGCGGCCGGCGCTGCGGCGCTGGATCTGCACCCGCGTCGCCTGGTCGAGCGCCACCTGGCCGGCGATGGAGTCGATCATCGCGTCGACCTCGGCCGGGTCGAGCGGGGAGAGGTCGAGCCGCTCCGCGTAGCCGTTCCGCCAGAGGCCGAGGATCTCGTGCGCGGCCTGCGCCGTGCGCGCGGCCGGGTCGCCGCCGGGTCCGGGATCCCGGGCGAGGAGCTGTCGGGCGTCGCCGCCGGTGTCGTCGACGGTCACGAGCAGCGTGCAGCGCTCGCCCGCCCGGGCGTCGGCGAGCGCCGTGCGCAGCTCGGGAGTCATGAGGTGGGCGTCGTCGACGACGACCACGGGGCGCGCGGTCGGGACCGGCCGGGCGGAGCGGAGCCCGGGGGCCGGGTCGATGACCCGGCGGAGGACGTCCGCGAGGTCGGGCGTGGAGGCGTGGGCGCGGATCACCGTGAGGCCGCTGCGGGTCAGGGCGTCCGCGACGCGTCCCGCGACGTGGCTGCGACCGGATCCGACGCTGCCGGTGACCACGGCGCTCGTGCCCGCGGCGAGCCAGCGCTCGAGCGTCTCGAGGTCGCGTGCCCGGCCGGCGCGGCCCGGAGCCGGACCCTCGACGTTCGTCGACCTCAGGTAGGTGCGCGTCATCTGCTTCATGTGACCCCCGTCGCGGAAAGCGGTGGTTCGCACCGCATCCCCCGAGGCCGCGCGATCCCTGTGCATCCATCTTGCGCGGAATGCGGGGTCCCGACCAGGTCGACCGACGTTTACTGATCGGATGCACCGCGGAAATAAGTAGTCCGCACTGTGGGGGACACGGCCCGGGGCTCCTAGCGTGTTGTCCATGTCCGGGCATGGGGATGCTCCGGACGGTGCGCTCCGGCGCACGATGCGTGCGATGCACGGGAGGACGACGGCTTCGGGTGCCGTCGCCCCGACGCGTCGCCCGCGGCACGACCCGGGTGCCTCAGCAGGCCCGGAAGCGGATGACGGCCCCCTCCGGGGAGGAGGGGGCCGTCATCTCCGACGCGCGCGACGCGCGCGGCGAGCGGGTGCCGCTAGTAGCGGAGGCCCGCGATGGCCTCGGCGACGGGCTCCTCGCCCGAGATCGCCTCGAACTGGACGCGGACGCCCGTGCCGTCGATGAGCGCGGTCGCGACGATCTCGGCGACGTCCGCGCGGGGGATGGTGCCGCGGCCGGTGGAGCTGCCGACCTGGATCCGGCCGGTGCCGGGGTCGTCGGTGAGGCCGCCGGGACGCACGATGGTCCAGTCGATGTCGCGGGCACGCAGGTCGGCGTCCGCCTCGGACTTCGCGCGCTGGTAGATCTCGTAGGTGTCGTCGCTGTCGGGGTCGAAGCCGTCGACGGCCATGGCGGAGATCATGACGTAGCGGGTGATGCCCGCCTGCTGGGCGGCGTCGGCGAGCAGGATGGCGCCGTCGCGGTCGATGGTGAGCTTGCGCTCGGGTCCCGAGTCGGGACCGCCGCCCGCCGCGAAGACCACGGCGTCGGCTCCCTGGAGCGCCTCGGCGACCTGGGAGACGTCGCTCTTCTCCAGGTCGAGCACGAGCGCCTCCGCCCCGGCCTCGGCGAGGTCGGACGCGTGGTCCGGGTTGCGGACGATGCCGACGGGCTGGTGGCCCTGGTCGGCGAGGCGTCGTTCGAGCAGTCGGGCGATCTGGCCGTGTCCTCCGGCGATGATGATGCGCATGCCACCCACGGTACGCCCGGCGCGGTGACCGGCTCCTGATCGCCGCCGGGAGCCCGGATCCCGCCCGGCGTCCGGTACACTCGGTGTCGGCTCCTCGCGTGGTGCCATCCAGGTGAACTCCCCCAGGGCGGAGACGCAGCAAGGGCAGCCGGGCTCTGGCAGGTGCGCGAGGGGTCTTCTCCTTTTAACGCGGGCAGGCTGCCGTGCAGGCGACGCCCATAGGCTTGCCGCATGGCTCGGAGCATCTACATCACGTCCGCCGAAGGGCACTCGGGAAAGTCGACGGTCGCGCTGGGCGTGCTCGACACCCTCACCCACCAGATCCAGCGCGTGGGCGTGTTCCGGCCCATCGCCCGCTCCATCGTGGAGCGCGACTACGTGCTCGAGGCGCTGCTCTCGCACGACGGCGTGGACCTCGACTACGACGAGTGCGTGGGCGTCACCTACGACGACGTGCACGCGGATCCCGAGGCCGCGCTCTCCCGCATCGTCGAGCGCTACAAGGCCGTGGAGGCGAAGTGCGACGCCGTCGTCATCGTCGGCAGCGACTACACCGACGTCGGCAGCCCCACCGAGCTGTCCTTCAACGCGCGCATCGCGGCGAACCTCGGCGCCCCCGTGCTGCTCGTGCTCACGGGCCGCCGCGCCGACGAGACCGGCGGCCGCAGCCCCGACGAGATGCGCCAGATCGCCGACCTCGCCATCCCGGAGCTGGTCACCGCGCACGCGGGCCTCCTCGGCGTCGTCGTGAACCGCGCCGACCCCGAGCAGCTCGACGCCATCACGGCCGCGATCCCCGCGGCCGTGCCCGCGTCGCTCCAGGCGCGGGCGCCGCACGTGCCCGTCTGGGCGATCCCGGAGGACGCGTTCCTCGTCGCGCCGACCGTCGCCGAGCTGCTGACGGCCGTCGACGGCGAGCTCGTCAAGGGCGACCCCGCGCTCCTCAGTCGCGAGGCGCTCGGCGTGGTGGTCTCCGCCATGTCGATGGAGAACGTGCTGGCGCGGCTCACCGAGGGCGCCATCGTCGTGATCCCCGGCGACCGCAGCGAGGTCCTCCTCGGCGTGCTCACGGCCCACGCCTCCGAGACCTTCCCGACCGTCGCGGGCATCGTGCTGAACGGCGGCTTCGCGCTGTCGCCCACGATCGAGACGCTCATCGCCGGGCTCGACCAGACCCTCCCGATCATCTCCACCGAGCTCGGCACCTACGAGACGGCGAAGCGCATCACGCAGACCCGCGGCCGGCTGTCGCCCGAGTCGGCCCGCAAGATGGACACGGCGCTCGCCGCCTTCGAGCAGCACGTCGACACCTCGCGGCTGCTCGAGCTCCTCGACGTCAGCCGCTCCGACGTCGTCACGCCGCTCATGTTCGAGTACGGCCTCATCGAACGGGCCCGGAAGGCCGGCAAGCGGATCGTGCTGCCCGAGGGCACGGACGACCGCGTGCTGCGCGCCGCGGGCACGATCCTCAGCCGCGGCATCGCCGACGTCACGATCCTCGGCGAGGAGATCGAGGTGCGCTCGCGCGCCATCGGCCTCGGCATCGACATCGGCCGCGCGACCGTGCTCAGCCCGTTCGACGCCGTGCTCCGCGAGCGCTTCGCCGAGGAGTACGTCAAGCTGCGTGCGCACAAGGGCATGGTGCTGGACATCGCGCGCGAGACCGTCACCGACGTGTCCTACTTCGGCACGATGATGGTGCAGCTCGGCCTGGCCGACGGCATGGTCTCCGGCGCTGCGCACACCACGGCGCACACCATCCGGCCGGGGTTCGAGATCATCAAGACCACCGCAGGCGTCTCCGTCGTCTCGTCCGTGTTCCTCATGGCGCTCGCCGACCGCGTGCTCGTCTACGGCGACTGCGCCGTGAACCCGGATCCCACGGCCGACCAGCTCGCCGACATCGCCATCTCCTCGGCGGAGACCGCGGCGCAGTTCGGCATCGAGCCGCGCATCGCGATGCTGTCGTACTCGACGGGGGAGTCGGGAGCGGGCGCCGACGTGGAGAAGGTGCGCCAGGCCACGGCGCGCGTGCGGGAGCTGCGGCCGGACCTCGCGGTCGAGGGCCCCATCCAGTACGACGCGGCGGCGGACGCGGCGGTCGCGGCCACCAAGATGCCCGACTCGCAGGTCGCCGGCCGCGCGACGGTGTTCATCTTCCCGGACCTCAACACGGGCAACAACACCTACAAGGCCGTGCAGCGCTCGGCCGGCGCGGTCGCCATCGGGCCCGTGCTGCAGGGCCTCCGCAAGCCCATCAACGACCTCTCGCGCGGCGCGCTCGTGCAGGACATCGTCAACACCGTCGCCATCACCGCCATCCAGGCCGAGGGGATCGAGGCGGGCTGAGGTCCGTCCGTCCGCTCGCCCGTCCCGCTCGTCCCCGCCCGTTCCGCTCGTCCCCGTCCGTCCCGCTCGTCCCCGTCCGCCGCACCCGTCAGGAGCCCGCCCGTGCCCGTCGTCCTCGTCGTCAACTCCGGATCGTCGTCGTTCAAGTACCAGCTCATCGAGATGGACACGGAGTCCGTGCTCGCGTCCGGGCTCGTCGAGCGCATCGGCGAGCCCACCGGATCCACCCGGCACAGGGCGGGCGGGGACTCCTCGGAGCGCGAGCTGCCCATCGCCGACCACACCGCCGGGTTCCAGGCCATGCTCGACGCCTTCGCCGAGCACGGCCCCTCGCTGGACGAGAACCCGCCCGTCGCCGTCGGCCACCGCGTCGTCCACGGCGGGGACGTGTTCGTCGAGCCCACCGTGGTCACCGACCGGGTGAAGGCCGACATCGACGACCTCTCGGCCCTCGCGCCGCTGCACAACCCGGGCGCGCTGCAGGGGATCGAGGCGGCTCAGACCGCGTTCCCCGACGTGCCGCACGTCGCCGTCTTCGACACCGCGTTCCACCAGACGCTCCCGGCCGAGGCGTACACGTACGCGATCGACCGGGAGCTCGCGGCCGCGCACCGCATCCGCCGCTACGGGTTCCACGGCACGAGCCACAAGTTCGTCTCGGAGGCCGCCGCGGAGCTGCTCGGGAAGCCGCTGGAGGAGACGCGGATCATCGTGCTGCACCTCGGCAACGGCGCCTCGGCGGCCGCGGTGCAGGGCGGCCGCTCCATCGACACGTCGATGGGCCTCACGCCGCTCGAGGGCCTCGTGATGGGGACGCGCTCCGGCGACATCGACCCCGCGATCCTGTTCCACCTCGCCCGCCACACCGACCTCGGGCTCGACGAGCTCGAGACCCTGCTCAACCGGAGGAGCGGGCTGCTCGGCCTGACCGGGCTCGGTGACATGCGCGACGTGCAGCGCGCCGCGGCCGACGGCGACGAGGCCGCGCAGACCGCGCTCGGGGTCTACCGGCACCGGATCCGCCACTACGTCGGCGCGTACGCGGCGCAGCTCGGCGGCGTCGACGCGGTGGTGTTCACCGCGGGCGTCGGCGAGAACAACCCGCTCGTGCGCCGCCGCTCCCTCGCGGGGCTCGAGTTCATGGGCATCGGCATCGACGACGACCGCAACGAGCTCATCAGCTCCGAGCCGCGCTTCGTGAGCCCCGAGGGGTCGCCCGTCGCGGTGCTCGTGATCCCCACCGACGAGGAACTCGAGATCGCCCGCCAGTCGTTGGCGGCCACCGGGAGCTGACCCGACGCATCCGCCCGAGAGGCCCGCGATCCGACCGGATAGCGGGCCTCTCGTCGTCCCGCCCGCGCCCGACCCGGTAGTCCCGCTGGGATGACCACTGGGATCGCCGCCGGGAGCAGACCGGTGGTGCCCAGTGTTGTCGGGTCCTGAGTCGGCTGCGAGCCTCGGAGGGCCGGGGGCAGCTGGGGGCACCTCTCGGCATCGACGCACGGCCGCGGCCAATTCCGGCGACGGCGGCCTGTCATGCAATCGAGGGGATCACACATGGCAATCCACATGCCCAGGCGCAGAAGCAGCCTGGCCACCGCGACGGCCTTCGGGTTGACCGCGGCTCTCGTCGCGTTCGGGGGCACCCTGCCCGCGAACGCCGCCGAGACGGATCGAGCGGAGGCGGAGGCACGCCTCCTCACGCTCTCCAACCTGGGATCGATCGTCGAGCTGGAGGGTGCCTACACGGCGTACGCGCCCGGCGAGACGCCCGATCCCGAGACCCTGAACGGGCCGATCGCCGCGTCGGTGCTCGCTGACCTCCTCGCCGCCGAGCTCGCCCTGGGCGTGCAGACGGGCGACGTGCTGAGCCTGGATCAGGCCGTGCAAGCCGGCGTCGCCCAGCAGTTCTCGTCGAGCGGATCCGCGGGAGCCACTGCCGCCGCGGGCGCCGTCTCCGGCAGCGGCGCGATCGGGGTCAACCCGGGCTCGGGCCAGGAGATCGTCCTCGACCTCGCCCCCACGCTCACGGACGCCGGCGTCGCCGGCGTGCTGTCCGACGCCGAGCTGCGCCTCGGCGCGGTGTCGTCGACCGCCACGGACACGGGCGCCGGCACCCCCACCTCGGACTACCGGATCGCGTCGGCCGAGTCGACGCTCACGAGCCCCGTCGTCGTCGGCCTCGCCGACGCGCTCACCGGCGTCGTCGACGGCCTGGCCCCGCAGATCCAGACCGGCGTCGCGATCGACGCCGACACGGAGGCGCTGCTCGGGGGACTCCTCGGCGACGCGCTGAACCTGCCGCTGCTGGGCGTCGCCGACGTCACCAGCGACATCACGGCGGCCGTGGACACACAGGCGGCCGTCGCGGCGGCCATCTCCGAGCCGCTCACGAGCGGCCCGGTCACCATCGACATCGAGGCGGGCACGATCGTGCTCGACCTCGACGAGATCCAGGACCTCAACGGACAGGCCGCGAACACCCGCGTCCTCACCCCCGAGCTCCTGAACCAGGCCGTCGAGACGGCGCTCCGCGCGATCCTCACGGAGCAGCTCCCCGCGCGCCTGCTGGAGGCCGTGCTCGACGCGACGGCCGTGTCGGCGGACATCGCCGCCGCCGTCACCGTGCCCGGCGCGCTGGGTCTGCCCGACGTCCCCCTGGGCGACGTGGTCATCGGCATCGACACGACCCTGTCGTCGCTGCTGAACCCCACCGGTCCCGGCAACACCGCCCCGGACATCAGCCTCGCGGGGACGAACCTCGTCGGGCTGCCCCTCGACACGATCACGGAGCCCCTGCTGGCCGCCATCACGGACGGCCTCATCCCGGCCCTCGCCGGTGACAACGCCGACCTGCTCGACCTGGCCGACGTCGTCGACGCGCTCACGGCCGTGACCGGTGCCGTCCTCGCGGACATCGCGCCCGTCATCGCGGCCCTCGACTCGCTCGTGCGGCTGACGGTCAACGCGCAGGACACTCCGGGCGACTTCGCGGACGAGAGGGGCTTCGAGCCCGGATCGTTCAGCGTGACGGCCCTCGAGATCCAGCTGCTGCCCGCCGCCGACGGACCCGTCATCGGCCTCGCCACCTCCACGGTCCGTGCGGAGGCCGCGGTCGTCGCACCCGTCGCGCCCGTGGTGATCACGGCTCCGACCGACGGCCAGGCCTTCCCGGTCGGCCCGCAGGACGTCACCGTGAGCGGCACGGCCGAGCCCGGCGCCGTCGTCACGGTCACGATCCCCGGTCGTCCCGCGCAGACCGTGCCGGCCGACGCGGTCACCGGTTCCTTCTCCGCGGTGTTCGAGCAGCTCCCCTCCGGTGAGTACACCGCGACCGCCGAGCAGAGCGTCGACGGCGTGCCCACGGGCGTGCCCGACTCCGTCGACTTCACGGTCGCGCAGCCCGCGGCCGACGCCGACGGTGCTGATGTCGACGTGCTCGACCTCGACGGCGGCCTGGACGTCCTCGACGTCGATGCCGCTGACCTCGATGCCCTCGACGTCGACGTGGTCGACGTGGTGGACGGCCTCGACGTCGACACGACGGACCTCGACGGCACGGACGCGGACCTGACGGACGTGGACGCCGACGTCCTGGACCTCGACGGCACGCTCGACGTGCTGGACGTCGACGCCGCTGACCTGGACGCCCTGGATGTCGATGTGGTCGACGCCGTGGACGCGCTGGATGTGGACGCGACGGATCTCGACGGTGTCGACACCGACACGGTCGATGTCGTGGATGCGTCGGATGTGCTGGACCTCGATGGTGGTCTGGACGTCTTGGATGTCGATGCTGCTGACCTCGATGCCCTCGACGTCGACGTGGTCGACGCCGTGGACGCTCTCGATGTGGACGCGACGGATCTCGACGGTGTCGACACCGACACGGTCGATGTCGTGGATGCGTCGGATGTGCTGGACCTCGATGGTGGTCTGGACGTCTTGGATGTCGATGCTGCTGACCTCGATGCCCTCGACGTCGACGTGGTCGACGCCGTGGACGCTCTCGATGTGGACGCGACGGACCTCGACGGTGTCGACACCGACACAGTCGACGCGGCTGACGTGGATGCGGATGCCGCAGACGCCGTGGATGCCGCCGACGTGGACGCTGCTGACGCCGACGCTGCCGACGTAGACGCGGTTGACGTGGATGCCGCTGACGCTGCTGACGTGGACGCGGCCGACGCTGCTGATGTGGACGCGGCCGACGCTGCTGATGTGGACGCGGCCGACGCAGACGCGGTCGACGCTGCTGATGTGGATGCGGTTGACGCTGCTGACGTGGATGCCGCTGACGCTGCTGACGTGGACGCGGCTGATGTGGACGCGGTCGACGCTGCTGACGTGGATGCCGCTGACATGGACGCGGCCGACGCTGCTGACGTGGATGCCGCTGACGTGGACGCGGCCGACGCTGTTGACGCGACCGACGCTGCCGACGCGACCGACGCGACCGACGCTGCCGACGCGACCGACGCGACCGACGCCGCCGACGCGACGGACGCCGCCGACGCGACCGACGCCGCCGACGCGACGGACGCCGCCGACGCGACCGACGGCACCGACGGATCCGACCAGGTCACCCGCGCGACGGTCGCCTTCCCGACCGTCGTCCGCGGCACCGGCGTGATCCAGCAGGTCACGGGCACCGGGTTCACCCCCGGTGAGACCGTCTCCGCCACGGTGAACTCGACGCCGATGCCGCTGGCCTCGCAGAAGGCCGGCGCGGACGGGCGGGTGCTCTTCACCTTCCCGGTCGGCGCCGACTTCGAGCTGGGCGCGCACTCGGTCACGGTGACGGGCAGCGAGTCCGGACCGGCCGACTTCGAGGACACCGACTTCACGGTGGTCGCGAAGACGGTGCCCGCCGGCCAGCCCGGCACCCCGATCCGAGGAGGGGGCGGCGGCTACGGCGGCGGCATCCTCCCGGTGACCGGTGGCGAGTCCGACGGGCTGTTCCTGCTGGGCGGCATCGCGCTCCTGATGATGCTCGCCGGCGCGGGCGCCCTCCACCAGGGACGCAGCCGCCGGGCGTGATCCCGGAGGCACGACAGCGATGACGGGCGGGCAGCCCACGGCATGAACGCCGTGGGCTGCCCGCCCTGAACCGCTCCACGAGACCGGCACGGCAGCATCACCAGCTCACCGAGCACCCGACGCACCAGGGGGACGGCGCACCATGACCGACACGACGCAGGGACGGCCCCGCGGGGCCCACGCCGCCACCGCCGAGGAGGTCACGACCCCTCGGAGCGGTGGCGAGGAGAGCGCCCGTCGCCGCTCCGGGTTGCGAGGCGATGCCTCCGCCCCGCCGCTCACCCGTGGTGCGCGCATCGGCGCGGCCGTGGCTCTCCTGGTCGTCGCCGTCTACGTGGCGACGACCATCCTCATGGCGGTGCCGCAGAACGCGACGACGCGCGCCCTCACCGCCCCCGCCCGCCCCTACTTCGGGCAGCAGTGGAACGTCTTCGCCCCCGCCATCCAGAAGACGAACCGGTACCTCGAGATGCAGGCGCAGTGGCGGGACGACTCCGGAGCCCTCGTGAAGAGCGACTGGGTCGACATCACCGAGGCCGAGTACGAGTCCGGTGCCGGCGACATCCAGGCGTCCCGCACCAACAAGCAGAGCGCGAACCTGCTGAAGGCGTACAGCACCCGCTACCAGGCGCTCACCCCGGAGCAGCGTCGCGTCGTGATCGACACGTTCATCCGCCGCACCGACACCGGCTTCGCCGCCAAGACCCCCGCCTCGCTCGTCGAGCAGCTCTCCGGCCTCGAGGACGGCACGAGGGGCCGCGTCATCTCGTTCCTCCGCTACGACTACGTCATGAAGGAGTTCACGACCTACTGGGGCACCGCGTACTTCGGTCGTGAGATCGAGCGCGTCCGCTGGCGCGTCGTGACCACCCGTCCCAACGACTACGAGAACCGTCTCGATGAGCAGAGGCAGTTCGAGCCCACGGCACGGACCTACGGATGGCGCCAGGCGGACGACGTCATCGATCCGCAGGCGCTCAGCGCCTATCAGGGAGTGGTGGAGAGGTACGCACGATGAGCACCGGAACGCACGACATCCGACGTACCGACCGCCCTGCCTCCGTCGCCGAGCGCCCCGGTCCGCGCGCCGCCGCTGCCTCTCGGGTCCGGCAGGCGATGCAGGACCGCGAGCTGCTGGCGGCGCTCCGGCACCCGGGAGGCTGGCCGCGCGGCATCGCCACCTGGATGACCGAGCGCGAGCACGCCACCTACAGCTTCGCCGCGCTGCGCATCACGCTCGGCGCCGTGATCCTCCTCGTGCTCGTCACGTGCTTCGCCGACCGCCACTACCTCTGGGGCGTCGGATCCCGCTTCATCGACCCCGAGGCCACCCGCCGGGCCTGGCCGGCGTTCTTCACGGGCCTGTTCTCGAAGACGGATGCGACGCTCTTCGACCTGGCGTACCTGGCGCTGACCGTCCTCGCCGTCCTCTTCACCCTCGGCTGGCGCTCGCGCATCGTGACGCCGTTCCTCCTTCTCCTCTGGATCAGCCTCTCCACGAACAGCACGCTGCTCACCAACGGCGGCGACACGGTCATGCGCCTGACGCTGTTCTTCGCGCTCTTCGCGGACCTGTCCCGGCACTTCTCGCTCGATGCCGTCCGTCGCCGACGCCAGGCCGGACCGGGTGCGCGACCCGCGTCCTCCCCGGTGCTCGCGGCCCGGCGCGCCGCCGCGCGGATCCCGCGCCTCGTCCCGGTGCTCCTGCACAACACGGCGCTGGTGCTCTGCGCGTACCAGATCATGCTCATCTACGTGAACTCCGCGATCCTCAAGCTGCAGGGGGAGGAGTGGCGGAACGGCACAGCCACCTACTACTCGCTCGTCATCGACGGGTACCGCCCCTGGCCGTGGATGAACGACCTCCTCGTGCAGTCGAGCATCGGCATCGCGCTGGCCAGCTTCGCCGCGGTCGCGTTCCAGGGCCTGTTCCCGCTGCTGATCCTCTGGCGGCCCACCCGTGTCGTCGCGCTCGTCGTGATCACGGGCATGCACGTCATGATCGGCGTGCTGCTCGGGCTCTGGCCGTTCTCGCTCGCGATGATCGCGCTCGACTTCCTGTTCGTGCGCGACGCGACCTGGCGGGAGGGGCTCGCGCTCCTCGGCCGGTGGCGGACGGAGGCGCCCGGGCGGATGCGCGGGCTCCGCGACGCGCGGGCCGGCCGCTCCTCCTCCCCAGCCCCCGCCGTCGAGGCGGCCGCCGAGCGCTGACGCGCGCGGCGGCCGGACGGTCGGGGGTGCCCGGTATCCTCAGGATCGTGGTCACCGCCCTGTATCGCCGTTATCGGCCAGAGAACTTCGCCGAGCTCATCGGCCAGACGCAGGTGACGGATCCGTTGCGCACGGCCCTGCGCACCAACCGCGTCAACCACGCGTACCTCTTCAGCGGTCCGCGCGGCTGCGGCAAGACCACGTCGGCCCGCATCCTCGCGCGCTGCCTCAACTGCGCCGAGGGCCCCACGGACACCCCGTGCGGCGTCTGCCCCAGCTGCGTCGAGCTCAGCCGCGAGGGCAGCGGGTCGCTCGACGTGGTCGAGATCGACGCCGCGAGCCACAACGGCGTCGACGACGCGCGCGACATCCGCGAGCGGGCGGTCTTCGCCCCCGCGCGCGACCGCTACAAGATCTTCATCCTCGACGAGGCGCACATGGTCACGCCGCAGGGCTTCAACGCGCTGCTGAAGATCGTGGAGGAGCCGCCCGAGCACGTGAAGTTCATCTTCGCCACCACCGAGCCCGACAAGGTCATCGGCACCATCCGCTCCCGCACGCACCACTACCCCTTCCGTCTCGTGCCGCCCGCCCAGATGCTCGACTACGTGGAGCACCTGTCCCGCGAGGAGAGCGTGCAGGTGGCGCCCGGCGTCCTGCCGCTCGTCGTGCGCGCCGGCGGGGGATCCGTGCGCGACACGCTGTCCCTGCTCGACCAGCTCATCGCGGGCTCGGAGGACGAGAGCGTCGAGTACGAGCGCGCCGTCGCCCTCCTGGGCTACACGCACGCGGCCCTGCTCGACGAGGTCATCGACGCGGTCGCCCGGCACGACGCGGCAGGTGCGTTCGCGGGCGTCGACCGTGTCATCCAGACCGGCCAGGATCCGCGCCGCTTCGTGGAGGACCTGCTCGAGCGCCTGCGCGACCTCATCATCGTCGGCGCCACGTCCGTGGAGGGCGCGGCCGCCGTGCTGCGCGGCACCCCGGAGGACGAGCTCGAGCGCATGCGCGCCCAGGCCGTCGCCTTCGGCGCCGTCGAGCTGTCGCGCGCGGCCGACGTCGTCAACGCCGCCCTCACAGAGATGACGGGCGCCACGTCCCCGCGCCTCCACCTCGAGCTGCTCGTGGCGCGCGTGCTCGTGCCCGCCAGCGACGACACGCACCGCGGCGCCCTCGCCCGGGTCGAGCGTCTCGAGCGGCGCGTCGGCGTCGCCGACGGGGGAGCGGATCCTGCACCCGCCGCTGCTCCCGCTGCTCCCGCCGTCGCTGCACCGGCTCCTGCCGCCCCGAAGCGGGTCCCCGCTTCCGCCCCGACGCCCGCGGCGGAGCCCGCGCCGGCGGCCGAGCCCGCCGCCGAGCCCGCCGCCTCGACCTCGACCCCACCCACGGAGTCAGCGGCGCCCGCTGCCGCCGGGTCCTCCGCGGCGCAGAGCGCGGCGCCCGCCCCCGCCCCCGCGGCGGCGGCGGCCGCTCCCGTCGGCCCCGTCACCTTCGAGCAGCTGCGGGACTCCTGGCCGTCGGTCGTGGAGGCCGTCGAGAAGGCCAAGCGCAGCGCGTGGCTCGTCGCGGTCACCGCCACGCCCCGCGCCCTCGCCGACGACGTGCTCACGCTCGCCTTCGTCAGCGCGAACGACGCCGAGAGGTTCAAGGAGCGCGGCGCTCCCGGGCAGGGCGTCAGCGACATCCTCCGCACCGCGATCCTCGACGTCCTCGGCATCCGCGTGAAGTTCATCGCGCGCGTCGAGCCGCACGGGGGCAGCGCGGCTCCCTCGGGCGGCGCTGCCCCGAGCAGCGGCGGATCCGGATCCCCGGCGCCCGCGCCGAGCACGTCCGCCACCCCGCCTGCCGGCGCGGCCCGTCCGTCCGCGCCCGACACGGCGCCGAGCGGATCCGGCGCCGGCGCCGGTGCTGTTCCGCCCGCATCCGCGTCGGCGACGCCGCCCGCGCAGCCGGCGGCCCCCGCCGCGGCGTCCGCTCCTCCCGCGAAGGCCGTCCCCGCGAAGACGACCCCGGCCGGCGGAGGGTGGGCCACGGTGGCCATCCCCACGTCCGATCCCGGGGCCTCCGAG
Source organism: Clavibacter michiganensis (assembly GCF_002151125.1). Taxonomy (GTDB): domain Bacteria; phylum Actinomycetota; class Actinomycetes; order Actinomycetales; family Microbacteriaceae; genus Clavibacter; species Clavibacter michiganensis_C. The sequence continues at coordinate 374,994 of NZ_MDJZ01000005.1, read as the reverse complement.
GCCCCGGCGGTCCGCGCGCCGGCCTCCCGCCCCGAGCGCGCCGCGCCGCCGGCCGCGCCGGCAGCCGCTGCACCGGCGGCGCCGAGCGCCCCGAGCGCGCCCGCCCGCGGATCGGCCGTCGTCCCGGACGCGCACGTCCCCGACTTCGAGGAGCCCGACCCCGACGAGTTCGGCCCCGCCGAGCCCGGCTGGGCCACGGGAGGCGCGTCGCCCGACTCGGCCCCGCCCGTCGCCCGCTCCGTCCCCGCGCAGCGGACCCCGGCAGCCGGATCCGCGGCGACGGCCGGCGACGCCCCCGCCGCGAGGGCCGCGCCATCCGCCAAGGCGGCGCCGTCCGCCGCCGCCGCGCCCCAGCGCTACGGCGAGTCCGTCGTCCGCGAGATCCTGCAGGCGAGCTTCATCGAGGAGAAGCCCGTCGAGCGCAAGGCCCGCCCCACCATCCGCCCCACAGGTCAGGACTAGCGCCGCATGTACGAGGGAATCGTCCAGGAGCTGATCGACGAGCTCGGCCGCCTGCCGGGCATCGGCCCGAAGTCCGCCCAGCGCATCGCGTTCCACATCCTCCAGACGGAGACGTTCGACGTCTCCCGCCTGGCCGAGGTGCTCACCGTCGTCCGCGACAAGGTGCGCTTCTGCGCCATCTGCGGCAACGTGAGCGAGGAGGAGACCTGCGGCATCTGCCGCGACCCCCGCCGCAGCCCCGCCACCATCTGCGTGGTCGAGGAGGCGAAGGACGTCGTCGCCATCGAGCGCACGCGCGAGTTCCGCGGGCTCTACCATGTCCTCGGCGGGGCCATCAGCCCCATCGACGGCATCGGACCGGACGACCTCCGCATCCGCCAGCTCATGCAGCGACTCGCCGACGCCACGGTCACCGAGGTCATCATCGCCACGGACCCGAACCTGGAGGGCGAGGCGACCGCCACCTACCTCTCGCGGCTGCTCTCCACCTTCGACATCCGCGTCACGCGCCTCGCCTCCGGCCTCCCCGTCGGCGGCGACCTCGAGTACGCCGACGAGGTCACGCTCGGCCGCGCCTTCGAGGGCCGGCGCCTCGTGGGGGAGTGACCCGCGCGCACCGCGTCACGCGGCGGATCCGCGGAGGCCGCCCCCATATGATCGTGAACCGGGCCGCCCGCGCCCACCCGAACCCCAGGAGTCGCCCGTGAGCCTCATCGTGCAGAAGTTCGGCGGATCGTCGGTGGCCGATGCCGAGAGCATCAAGCGCGTCGCGAAGCGCATCGTCGCCACGCGGAAGGCCGGCAACGACGTGGTCGTCGCCGTCTCCGCGATGGGCGACTCGACGGACGAGCTGCTCGACCTGGCCCACGAGGTCACCCCCATCCCCGCGCCGCGCGAGCTCGACATGCTCCTCACCGCGGGGGAGCGCATCTCCATGGCGCTGCTCGCGATGGCCATCAAGAGCATGGGCTACGACGCGCGCTCCTTCACCGGCAGCCAGGCCGGCATGATCACGGACGCGCAGCACGGCGCCGCGCGCATCGTCGACGTCACCCCCGGCCGCGTCCGCGACGCGCTCGGCGAGGGCGCCATCGCCATCGTCGCCGGCTTCCAGGGCTTCAACCGCGGCACGGGCGACATCACCACGCTCGGCCGGGGCGGATCCGACACCACGGCGGTCGCGCTCGCGGCGGCCCTCGGCGCCGACGTCTGCGAGATCTACACCGACGTCGACGGCATCTTCACGGCCGACCCGCGCGTCGTCCCGCTGGCCCGCAAGATCGACCGGATCACGAGCGAGGAGATGCTCGAGCTCGCCGCGTCCGGCGCGAAGGTCCTCTACATCCGCGCCGTCGAGTACGCCCGGCGGCACGGCGTCCTGCTGCACGTCCGCTCCTCGTTCACGCACAACGAGGGCACCATCGTCTACAACCCCACGGATGGAGAGAATGTGGAAGAGCCCGTCATCGTCGGCGTCGCCGCCGACCTCAGCGAGGCCAAGGTCACGGTGGTCGGCGTCCCCGACGTGCCGGGCAAGGCCGCGCAGATCTTCACCATCGTCGCCAAGACCGGCGCGAACATCGACATGATCGTGCAGAACGTGTCGGCCGCCGCCACGAGCCTCACCGACATCTCCTTCACGCTCCCGAAGTCCGACGCGCAGCGCGTGCTCACCGTGCTCGCGGCCGAGCAGGCGGCGGTGGGCTTCACGGGCCTCCAGCACGACGACCAGATCGGCAAGCTCGCGCTCGTCGGCGCCGGAATGCGGACCAACGCGGGCGTCTCCGCGCAGCTGTTCACGGCGCTGTCCGACGCCGGCATCAACATCGAGATGATCTCCACCAGCGAGATCCGCATCTCGGTCGTCACCCGTGCCGACACCATCGACGAGGCCGTCCGCGTCGTCCACCACGCCTTCGGGCTCGACGCGGACGACGTCGCCGTCGTCCACGCCGGCACCGGCCGCTGACCCGCACGCCGCCCCGCACGACGCACGACGCACGCCGCACCGCACGACGCACCCAGCACGACGCACGCCCGCGCACCGCAGGAGGAGACACCCGTGACCGACACCGCACCCGCCGGATCCGCCGAGCCCGCCGCCCCCACGACCGGCCTCCGCGTCGGCGTCGTCGGCGCCACCGGCCAGGTCGGCGCCGTCATGCGCCGTCTGCTCGAGGAGCGCGCGTTCCCCGTCGCCGAGATCCGCTTCTTCGCGTCGGCGCGCTCGGCCGGCACGACGCTGCCGTTCGCCGGCCGCGACGTCGTCGTGGAGGACGCGGCGACCGCCGATCCCACGGGACTCGACATCGCGCTCTTCTCCGCCGGCGCCACCACGTCGCGCGCGCAGGCGCCGCGCTTCGCCGAGGCGGGCGTGCTCGTCATCGACAACTCCAGCGCCTGGCGCATGGATCCCGAGGTGCCGCTCGTCGTCTCCGAGGTCAACCCCGAGGCCATCGCCGACGCCCGCCGCGGCATCATCGCGAACCCGAACTGCACCACCATGGCCGCGATGCCCGTGCTCAAGGTGCTGCACGAGGAGGCCGGGCTCACCCGCCTCGTCGTCAGCACGTACCAGGCGGTCTCGGGATCCGGCCTCGTCGGCGCGGAGGAGCTCGCGGGCCAGGCGGAGGCCGCCGTCGCCGCGGGTCCCGACGCGCTCCGCCGCCTCGTCCACGACGGCCGCGCCGTCGAGCTGCCCGAGCCCGCCGTGTACCAGCGGCCCATCGCGTTCGACGTGATCCCGCTCGCCGGCAGCATCGTCGACGACGGCCTCTTCGAGACCGACGAGGAGAAGAAGCTCCGCAACGAGAGCCGCAAGATCCTCGGGCTGCCCGACCTGCTCGTCAGCGGCACGTGCGTCCGCGTCCCCGTCTTCACCGGCCACTCGCTCTCGGTCAACGCCGAGTTCTCCTCGCCGCTGAGCGTCGCGCGCGCCGTCGAGCTCCTCGCCACGGCACCGGGCGTCGAGCTGTCGGACATCCCCACCCCGCTCCAGGCGGCCGGCACGGACCCCAGCTACGTGGGCCGGATCCGCGCCGACGAGGGCGCGCCGGAGGGCCGCGGCCTCGCCCTGTTCATCAGCAACGACAACCTCCGCAAGGGCGCCGCGCTCAACGCGGTGCAGATCGCCGAGGTCGTCGCGACCCGCCGCTGATCCCTCCCCGCGTGCCGCGCGTGAGGGTGTCCGTACCACCCCTCGCGGCTCCGGAGGGGCTCCGAGGAGCGGGCGTACACTGATCCGGTGAGCGATACAGCGGAACCGGTAGACGTCGTCCTCGTCGGCGGGGGCATCATGAGCGCGACGCTCGGCACCCTCATCAAGCAGCTCGAACCGGACTGGACCATCCAGATCTTCGAGCGCCTCGGCGAGGTCGCCATGGAGTCGAGCAACCCGTGGAACAACGCGGGCACGGGCCACGCCGCCCTCTGCGAGCTGAACTACACGCCGGAGAAGGACGGGAAGATCGAGATCGGGTCCGCGACCCGCATCAACGAGCAGTTCCAGCTCTCGCGCCAGTTCTGGGCGCACCTCGTCACCGCGGGCGCCGTGCCGGAGCCCAAGGAGTTCATCAACCCCACCCCGCACATGACCTTCGTGCGCGGCCAGGAGAACGTCGAGTACCTCCGTCGCCGCTTCGACGCCATGCGCGTCCACCCGCTCTTCGAGGCCATGGAGTACTCGGAGGACCCCGCGGTCATCCACTCGTGGGCTCCGCTCCTCGTGCTCCAGCGCGAGAAGGACGAGGTCATCGCCGCGACGCGCTTCGAGGGCGGCACCGACGTCGACTTCGGCGCCCTCACCAACAAGCTCATCGACTACCTCACCGAGCACGGCGCGTCCCTCCACCTCAACCACGAGGTCCGCGGCCTGTCGAAGAACCCCGACGGCAGCTGGCACCTCCGCATCCGCAACGACGTCGGCCGCTCCACCGTGGAGGTGGATGCGAGGTTCGTCTTCATCGGTGCGGGCGGCGGCGCGCTGCACCTCCTGCAGAAGTCGGGCATCCCCGAGATCAAGGGCTTCGGCGGCTTCCCCATCAGCGGCGAGTGGTTCCGCACGGACGACCCCGAGATCGTCGCGAAGCACCGGGCCAAGGTCTACGGCAAGGCCGCCATCGGATCCCCGCCCATGTCGGTGCCGCACCTCGACACGCGCGTGGTGGGCGGCGAGACCTCCCTCCTCTTCGGGCCCTACGCCGGCTTCAGCCCGCGCTTCCTCAAGAAGGGCTCGCTGCTCGACCTGTTCACGTCGATCCGCCCGCACAACATCGTCCCGATGCTCGCCGTCGCCAAGGACAACCTGAGCCTCATCAAGTACCTCGTCAGCCAGCTCATCGCCTCGAAGGAGACGAAGTTCGACGCGCTCCGCGAGTTCATGCCCACGGCCGACCCGAAGGACTGGTACCAGGTCACGGCGGGCCAGCGCGTCCAGGTCATGAAGAAGGACGCGGAGAAGGGCGGAGTGCTGCAATTCGGCACCGAGGTGGTCGCGGCGGCCGACGGCAGCATCGCGGGCCTCCTCGGCGCATCGCCCGGCGCGTCCACGGCCGTCCCGATCATGCTCGACGTGCTGGGGCGCTGCTTCCCCGACCGTATCGCCGGCTGGAAGAAGCCGCTCACGCGCATGATCCCGAACTACGGCACGCTCGTCGCGTCCGACCCGAAGAAGACGCCGAAGATCATCCAGGAGACCGCCGAGGTCCTCGAGCTGCAGCACTGACGGCGCGGGCGGCGACGGCACCGTCGCCGCCCGCCCGCTCGCGTCGCGTTCGAATGTGTGTTCGAATGGGCGCATGAGATGGAGCGCGCAGAGGCTGTCCGACGCGAGCGCCGACGCGCTGCCCGGGCTCGCCCGCCTGAGCAACCTCGTGCAGAGCGTCCGCACCCCGGAGTTCCAGGGGGTGACGTTCCATGAGGTGCTCGCCAAGTCGGCGCTCAACCGGGTGCCGGGCGAGTCGAAGGTCATGCCGTACGGCTGGAAGATCAACCCCTACCGCGGCTGCACGCACGCGTGCGTGTACTGCTTCGCGCGCCCGACGCACGAGTACCTGGACCTCGACGGCGGCCGTGACTTCGACGACCAGATCGTCGTGAAGGTCAACGTCGCGGAGGTGCTGGCGCGCGAGCTCGCGAAGCCCACGTGGACGCACGACGCCGTCGCGCTCGGCACCAACACGGATCCGTACCAGCGCGCCGAGGGCCGCTACGCCCTCATGCCCGGGATCATCGCGGCGCTCGCGTCGTCCGGCACCCCGCTGTCCATCCTCACCAAGGGCACGCTGCTCCGCCGCGACCTCCCGCTGCTCCGCGAGGCGTCGGCGAGCGTCCCCGTGGATCTGGCGATGAGCATCGCCGTGCTCGACGACGACCTGCAGCAGTCGGTGGAGCCCGGCACGCCCACGACCGCGGCGCGCCTCGCGACCGTCACCGCCGTCCGCGAGGCGGGCCTCGACTGCACCGTGTTCATGATGCCGATCCTCCCCATGCTCACGGACTCCGAGGAGCACCTCGACCACGCGCTCACCCGCATCCGCGAGGCCGGCGGCACGCGCGTCCTCTACTCCGCGCTGTACCTCAAGCCGGGCGTGAAGGAGTGGTACCTCCAGTGGCTCGAGCGCGAGCGCCCGGACCTCGTGGGCCGCTACCTCGACCTCTACGCGCGCGGCGCCTACGCGCCGCAGGCGTACCGGACCTGGCTGAAGGCGCGCATGGACCCGCTGGTCAGGCGGCACGGCCTCGGCGGCGGGAGGGTGGATCCCCGCACCGGCGGCGTCCTGTCCCGCGCCGACCTGCCCGGCGTCGAGGCCGCTCGCGCCCCGGCTGGCGGCCGCCCGCATCCCGGCTGGAGCCAGGAGGGGGCGGACAGCCGCGCCACCACCGCGCGCGGTCGCGCCAGCTGGACCCGGGCCCCCGCGCCCGGTCCGCTCGTCGCCGCGGCGCTGCCGGCAGCCGCCGCGACGCAGGCCACGCTGTTCTGAGGCGCCGGCGGGTGTCCGTCCACACCCGCCGGCGCCCCCGCGGCACGCGCCCTGGCTACAGTTCTGACATGACCTCCCTGCGGGACCCCGGGGCGGGCCCGCGCGACGCCTCCCCGCCGTCGACGCCGCAGCCCGCTCGCGTCGGCGTGCTCATGGGCAACGAGTCCGCGCTGGACGAGGTCTGCGCGATCCTCCGCCGCCGGGCTCCCGAGATCGACGTCGTGGTCAGCACGACCGGCTGGCTCCAGCTGGTGCGGTCGCCGCGATTCCCGACGGACGTCGTGGTCGTCGACTACGACCTGCCCCAGGCCGTCAGCCTCGAGGGGCGGATCCGCTCCTGCCGCGCGGCCGGTGCGGCCGTCGTCGTCCTGTCGCGGGCGGGCACGGAGGAGGTCCGACGCCGCGTCGTCGCCGCGGGGGCCGCCGCCCTGCTGACCGGACCCGTGCCCGCGGCCGACATCGTGGCCGCGGTCCGGGCGGTCGCCGCGGGTGCCCGATCCGGCCACCGCGGCGACGGCGCTCCGACGGGCGAGGAGGTGGCCGGCGCCTTCGCGAGCCCCCGCCTCAGCCAGGGGGAGGAGCAGGCCCTCCGCCTCTACGTGACCGGCCGGTCGACCCAGGCCGTCGCCACGGCGATGAACGTGCAGTACGAGACCGCGAAGACCTACCTCCGGCGCGTGCGCGCGAAGTACCGCCTGGTCGGGAGGACCGCAGGCCGGCGGTCCGACCTGATCGATCGGGCCACCGAGGACGGCTACCTTCGGTAGATGGCCAAGCTCTACTTCCGTTTCGGTGCGATGAACAGCGGCAAGAGCACCTCGATGCTCCAGGCCGCCTACAACTACGAGGAGCGCGGGCAGCACGTGCTGCTCACCAAGCCCGTGATCGACACCAAGGGCGACCGCGACATCGTCTCCCGCCTCGGCGTCCGTCGCCCGGTGGACTTCCTGCTCGAGCCCGACGCCGACGTCTGGCAGGAGTTCGGGATCCACCGCGAGCGCGTGCTGCAGGAGAAGGGCGGGCCCACGGCGTGCCTCCTCGTCGACGAGGCGCAGTTCCTCCGCGAGTCCCAAGTCGACGACCTGCTGCGCATCGCGATCCTGCAGGACGTGCCCGTCATCGCCTACGGGATCCGCACCGACTTCCAGACCGTGGCGTTCCCCGGGAGCCGGCGGCTGCTGGAGATCGCGCACAGCCTGGAGGAGATGAAGACCATCTGCCGCTGCGGACGCAAGGCCGTTTTCAACGCGCGCCAGGTCGGCGAGCGGTTCATCTTCGCGGGCGACCAGGTGGCCATCGACGGCGAGGACGTCACGTACATGTCGCTCTGCGGCGCCTGCTACCTCGCCGAGAGCGGGGGAGTGCTCACGAGCGGGCGGCCCGTCGAGGCGAGCGCGTCGGCGTTCGGCTACCCCGCGGGTCCGGACGCCGACTTCGCCTGACCCGGCCGGGCGGCGGGGGCTCGCGGCGGGTCAGTCGCGCAGGTAGCGGAGCCCGTAGGCGGTGAGCGCGCCGATGATCAGCAGGGTGGCGAGCGGGATGACGGCGACGCAGACGTCGGGCATGGGGTCGTGGCCTTCTCTTCGGGTGAGCGGCGGGCGGTGCGTTCTCGGGGAGGTGGGTGGCCTGATCCCGCGTCCACGCTAGCCCGTGGGTCCGACCGGACCCCCGCCCCAGATGCTGGGGCGTCATCCGCGGAGCGCCATTCCACGGTCCGGGGAACAGGAGCGGTGCCGCGGCTGTGGGAGCATGGGCGAGGGCGTCGCCGGGGGGCGCTCCATCGACGAGGGGGATCGCCTGTGGAACTGCGTGAATACATCCGGATCCTGCGACGATCGTGGATCCTCATCCTGCTGGTCCTGCTGCTCGGGGTGGGTGCCGCCGCCGGCTACTCGCTCGTGCAGACGCCGGAGTACCGGGCGTCGTCGAAGGTGTTCGTGTCGACGCAGTCGGCCGGCACCGTGCAGGACCTGAGCCAGGGCAGCACGTTCACGCAGCAGGCGGTCAAGAGCTACGCCGACGTGGTGGCGACGCCCGCGGTGCTCGAGCCGGTCATCGCCCAGCTGGGCCTCGACGCGACCGCGGACTCGCTGGCCCCGAAGGTCACCGCGACCGCGGCGGCCGACACCGTCATCATCCAGATCTCCGTCGAGGACGAGGAGGCCGAGTCCGCCGCCACCATCGCGAACGCGGTGGCCCGGAGCTTCACCGACTTCGTCGCCGAGCTCACGCCGCTCGACGTCAACGGCCAGCCCCAGGTGAAGATCACGACCCTGCAGGAGGCGCGGATCCCGGCATCGCCCGTGTCCCCGCAGGTCCCGCTGAACCTCGCGCTGGGCGGGCTGGTCGGGCTCGCGCTCGGCGTGGCCGTCGCCGTGCTGCGCGCCACGCTCGACACGCGGATCCGCGGCGAGCACGACCTGCGCCTCGTCACGCACGCGCCCATCCTCGGCGGCATCGCGTACGACCCGAAGGCCAAGGAGCGCCCGCTCATCGTGCAGTCGGATCCGCGCAGCCCGCGCGCCGAGTCCTTCCGCAGCCTGCGCACGAACCTGCAGTTCCTCGACTTCGGGGGCCGCGCGCGCAGCTTCGTCATCACGAGCGCGATCGAGTCGGAGGGCAAGTCCACCACCAGCGCCAACCTCGCCATCGCCCTGAGCGACGCGGGCGCCAGGGTCGCGGTCATCGACGCCGACCTGCGTCGGCCCAAGCTCGCGTCCTACCTCGGGCTCGAGGGCGCCGTCGGGCTCACCGACGTGCTCATCGGCCGCGCGGAGCTCAAGGACGTGCTGCAGCCGTGGGGCAACAGGAACATGTTCGTCCTGCCGGCGGGCCAGATCCCGCCGAACCCGAGCGAGCTGCTCGGATCGCGCACCATGGTCACCCTCCTCAAGGAGCTCGAGGCCCAGTTCGACACCGTGCTCATCGACGCGCCGCCGCTGCTCCCCGTCACCGACAGCGCCGTGCTGTCGAAGAGCGCGGGCGGGGCGATCCTCGTGGTCTCGTCCGGGCGCGCGCACCGCGGCCAGGTCCATGCGGCCATCGAGTCGCTGAACAGCGTCGGCGCGGAGGTCCTGGGCGTGGTGCTCACCATGCTCCCGACCAAGGGCCCCGACGCGTACGGCTACGGCCAGTACGGCTACTCGTACGTGCGACCGGAGAGCTCGGACAGCACCAGCCCCGCCGCGTCCTGACCCGCCGCCCATCCGTGTCGTCCCTGCGGGTCCCGCGGGGGCCTGTACGATCCGGGTGACACCACCGCTCGACCCCGCATCTCCCGCTGCGCGGACCGGCGGCCCGTGCTCCACAGGAGGAGCGGGTCCCGGATCGTCGTCGGGGCGCGGACCGGATCCGGTCGCCCGCGAGGGTGCGCCGCCCGCGCGCCGCACGATGCCCGCCACACCGGGAGACACCATGTCGGCTCACGCCGAGGCGCGACCGCGCCGCCTGCCAGGACGCACCTCAGTCCGCCGCGCCGCACGCACCGCGGGAGCCGCGCGTGGCTAGGTCGGCGCCGGACGGCCGCAAGCCGATGGCCGTCACGGGACGCGCCCCGCGACGGCGTCCCTCCCTCGGACGCATCATCCCCGGCGTCGGCGTGACCGCGGTGGTCGCCTTCCTCGTCATCGACCTGATCCTCGTCTCGGCCGCGGTGACCCGCACCGGCGGGGGATCGGGGGATGAGGGAGCCGCCACATCCGCCCCGTCCCCCTCCAGCACCGACGCGGCCGCGGCACCGACGCCCACGCCGGCGCCGAGCGCGACCCCGAGCACCACGGTCGCCGCGCCCACCGTCTTCCTCGCCGCGGGGAACGCCGAGGTCGCCTGGCGCACCACGGCCGGCTCCTGCACCGGCGAGCCCGCCCGCATCCAGACGACCATCGACGCGGGCCGCACCTGGGACACCCGGTCGACGGGCTCGTTCGACGCGCGCCGGATCCTCGCGCTGCAGGTGGAGAGCCCCGACGTCGGCAGCGTCGTCGCCGACGTCACCGCGGCGTGCTCCCGCACCACGCTGCAGAGCTTCACGGGCGGCGAGTTCTGGCGTGACGCGCCCGCGCGCACCGCGACGACGGCGTACGTCGACCCGGCGACGCCCGGCACGGTCCAGCTCGTCCAGGGCTCCAGGGACGCGCCGTGCGACGACGCCGTCCAGGTCGTCGACAGCGGCCAGGCGGCCGCGGTGCTCTGCGGATCCGGCGACCTGCACGTGCGGTCGGGCAGCGGCGACTTCCGCCGCATCGACGCGCCGGGCGCGCTCGCGCTCGCGCTCGGACCGGACGGCATCCTCACGGCCGGCACGGCCGGTTCCTGCGCGGGCACGAGCATCGGCCGCATCGTCCCCGCCTCGGGCGACGTGAGCGTGCTCGGCTGCGCGGACGCCGTGCCCACCAGCGGATCCGTCGCCCTCTCCGCCGCGGGTGCGGACGTCTGGCTTCTCACCGGCGACGCCGTCAGCATCTCCACCGACGGCGGGGCCACCTGGTGACCTCCGCGACCGGGGCCGCCCGGCCCCAGCGGCGCCGTCGGGCGCGACGCCCCTGGACGCGTCGCCGCGTCCTCCGGGTCGCGGGCGCCGTGGTCGCAGCCATCCTCGTCCTCTGGATCGTGTGGGTCGCCGCCCGCGCCCTCCTCGCCCGCGGCGAGCTCGAGCAGGCGGTGCCGCTCGCGTCGTCCGTGCAGCGCGACCTCATCGCCGGCGACCCCGCCGGTGCCTCCGCGAACGTGGCCGCCCTGCGCGAGCACTCCGCCCGCGCGGTGTCCCTGACGGGGGATCCGGTCTGGGCCGTCACCGAGCACGTGCCCTTCCTGGGCCCGAACCTCCGTGCCTTCCGCGAGATCTCCGGGATCGTCGACCGGATCGGCGGCGACGCCCTCCAGCCCGTGGTCGGCATCGCCGGGAGCCTCGACGTCTCGAGCCTCACGCCCCGCGACGGGCGGCTCGACCTCGACCCGATCGTCGCCGCGCAGGAGCCCGTCCGCCAGGCCGACGACGCGCTCGACACGGCGCTCGACGACGTGACGGCCATCGACACCGGCAGCACCGTCCGACCGGTCGCCGACGCGGTGGCGCGGCTCAGGGAGACGGTCGGCAAGGCGGCGGAGACCCTGGCGATCGTCCGCCACGTCACCGACCTCGCCCCCGCCATGCTCGGCGCCGACGGCGACCGCGAGTACCTGCTCATGTTCCAGAACAACGCCGAGGTGCGCTCCACGGGCGGCATCCCCGGCGCCCTCGCGCTCGTCCGCACGGGCGGCGGGGCGTTCTCGCTCGCCGGGCAGGACTCGGCCCGGGCGTTCCCGCGGCTCGCGGAGCCGGCGCTGCCGCTGGATCCGCAGACCGCCGGCCTCTACGGCACCATCACCGGCCGCTACATGCAGGACGTGACCCTGACCCCCGAGTTCCCGCAGGCCGCGCCGCTCGCCGCCGAGATGTGGCGGCTCAAGCACGGCGACGCCGTCGACGGCGTGATCAGCATCGACCCGGTCGCGCTCTCGTACCTCCTCGAGGCCACGGGTCCCATCACGCTCGCGACGGGGGACGTGCTCCGCTCCGACGACGCCGTCGACCTGCTCCTCCACGACGTGTACCTCCGCTACCCGGACCCCGACGTCCAGGACGCCGTCTTCGCGAGCGTCGCCGACTCGGTCTTCGCCAAGGTCGCCTCGGGCGACGTGGACCCGGGTGCGCTCGTCGCCGCGCTCGGGAAGGCGGCCGAGGAGCGGCGGATCCTCATCTGGAACTCGCGCGCCGACGAGCAGGCGACCCTCGAGGGCACGACGTTCCACGGATCGCTGCCGGAGGACAACGACGAGTCCACGGTCTTCGGCGTCTTCCTCAACGACTCGACGGGCGCGAAGATGGACTACTTCCTCTCGCTGCAGACCACGCTGGGGATGGCCATGTGCCGCGACGACGGGCGCCCGAACTACCGCACCGAGGTGCTCCTCGGATCCACGGCCCCGGCCGACGCGGCCTCCCTCCCCTTCGTGATCACGGGCGGCGGCGTCTACGGGGTCGCCCCGGGCGACGTCAAGACGCGCGTGGCCGTCTACGGGCCGCCCGGCACGGTGCCGCTGCGGGTCGAGATCGACGGCCAGGACACGCCGTTCCAGCCCGAGGTGGTGGGCGGCCGGGCCGTGGCCCAGGTCGAGGTGACGCTCTCGCCCGGACAGGAGGTCCGCATCTCGGTGGACACGCTGGGGGACAAAAAGACCGACACGCCCCTGTCCATCGTCACGACCCCGGTGATTAACACGATCGCAACACAGTTCCGCTCGCTCTCCTGCGACCCGGCCCAGTAGTCTCCTAAGCGGGGGAATGATCGACGGCGGACCCGAGTCCGCTTGTGGCCCCTGAGCACCACGATTGACTCACACAGGGGGAACCACATGTTCAAGAAGATCCTCGCCGGGGCGGCCATCGCCCTCGCCGCGACGTTCACCGTCTCGACCGCCGTCACCGCGGCCCCGTACACGCCCGAGGGCGGCGTCACCGTCAGCGACCCGACCGTCGCGCCCGGCCAGAGCACCGTCCTGTCCTTCGCGGACGGCTCGTTCGCGCCGAGCGTCCCCGTCACCATCACCATCACCGGTGAGGACGCGGCCAACGCCACGCTGGCCTCCTTCCGCACGGCCCCCATGGCCGTGACGAGCAACTCCATCACCAAGAACTCGACCAGCGCCGGCGGCCTCCGCGTCACCGTCACGCTGCCCGCCGGCTCCGCCTCGGGCACCTACGCCCTCACCGGCACCGACACCGAGGGCAACACGGTCTCGACCTCGATCTCCGTCGTCGCGGCCGCCGGCAACGGCACCGCCACGGGTGGCGCCGCCGGCGGCACCGCCGCCGACGGCTCGGCCGGCCTCCCCGTCACGGGTGGCCAGCTGCCCGTCGTCCTCATCTGGACCGGCGGCGGCCTGCTGCTGCTCGGTGCCGCGCTCGTCGCGGTGCTCGCGACGGTCCGTCGCCAGCGCACCACGGTCTGATCCGCATCACGACCCGCGTCGCCTGGCTCCCTCCTGGAGCATGGTGACGGAAGGCCCCGAGGCTCTCGCCTCGGGGCCTTCCGCCGTCTCCGGGCGCCGGATGCCCCCAGTCCGGGGCCGATCGCGCCCGTGCGCCTCCTCGCGGAGCGCCGACGCGGATAGCATCTCGATCGTGGGTTTACCCGACCCGCTGTCTGCCTGAAGGCGTCGACCCGAAATCGCGCGTCGCGGACACCACCGCTCCGAGGCGATACCCGTCGTGCCATGGCACGTCCGTCCCGGGCGAATCAGAGAAGGCACACCCGAGATGCTCGCCAAGACCCTGGCGGGCGCGTTCGTCGCGCTCGCCATCACCGTTTCCCTCCCCCTCGCCGCCCAGGCCGAGAACTACGTCCCCAAGGACTCCGCCATCGCCTGCAGCGGCATGTCGGTGACCCCCGCCGCCGTCGCACCCGGCGAGTCGGTCCGGATCGCCGGCGTCGCCGGATCCTTCACGCCGGGCGAGACCGTCGCCGTCCGCCTCTCCGCCACGGCCGGGGCACCCGCCGCCGCGGGCGACCCCGCCGCGTCCGTCACGGCGGCGTCCGACGGCTCCGTCTCCGGCACGCTCGCCGTGCCGACGACGGCGACCGGCACCCTGCGCGCGAACCAGAACGCCGCGTCCGGCGACCACTGGTGCGGCATCGTGTCCGTGGTCCCGGCCAGCGCCCGCCCGGCGGCGGAGGGCGGCTCGCTCCCCATCACCGGCGGGACGCTGCCCACCGGGCTCGCGATCACCGGCGGCGGGCTGCTCCTCGCCGGCGCCGCGGCAGCGGGCCTCGCGACGGTCCGCCGTCGCCGCGCCTCCTGACGCGCGACGCCGCTCCGACGGCGGCGCGGGCGGATCCGATCACGACCGGATCCGCCCGCGTCGTCGCGCCCGGGCCGCGATGATCGCCGCTGCCGCCGCCCCCAGGACAGCTCCCGCGCCGTTCGCCAGCACGTCGGTGACCGACGCCACGCGCGCCGGGAGGAACGCGCCCTGCGCGAGCTCGACCGACGCGGACATGGCCGTGCCCGCGAAGGCGACCACCCACCAGCGTCGGCTCCCGAAGGCGAGGACGCCGAGCATGCCGAGCGGCACGAACAGGGCGACGTTGGCGACCTCCTCGATCATCGAGTAGCGGAACCAGGGCGCCCCGTGGTCCTGCAGGAGCAGCACGCCGCGCATCAGGTACGGGTACACGCCGCGGTCGACGCTGTCGGGCGTGAGCGTCACCAGCCCGATCAGGGCCACGTACGCCAGGAGGAGCGCGGCGGCCTGACGCCGACGGGAGCGTCGGCGGTCGCGGTCCCGCCGCGCGCGCCAGGTCGAACGACCGGTCGAGCCGTCCGCGGCCGCGGCGGATTCCCGGGACCCGGACGTCGCGCCCGGTCGGGGTGCGGGGGCGGCGGGATCCATGAGGGCCGCAGCCTAGCAACGCGCACCGGACGAGGAATGCCCCGCGGATCCCGCCCGTTCACCCGGCGTGACCCACCTCGAACGCATCCCGCTGAACGTGCTCGACCTCGCACCCCGTCCCTTCGGCGGCACGAACGCCGACGCCGTCGCGGGCAGCATCCGCCTCGCGCAGGCCGCGGAGGAGGCCGGGTACTCCCGGTTCTGGGTCGCGGAGCACCACGGCATGCCGGGGATCGCCAGCTCCGCCCCCGCGGTCCTCCTCGCGGGCATCGCGGCGCGCACCTCCACCATCCGCGTCGGCAGCGGCGGCGTGATGCTGCCGAACCACACGCCGCTCGTCGTCGCCGAGCAGTTCGGCACCCTCCGCGCCCTCTACGGCGACCGGATCGACCTCGGCATCGGCCGCGCGCCGGGCACCGACGGGGCCACCGCGATGGCGCTCCGACGCAGCGAGGCGGGCCTCGGCGTCGACGACTTCCCGCAGCAGCTCGTCGACCTGGTCGGCTTCTTCACGGGCGGCATGGCGGACGACAACCCGCTCCGCGGCATCACGGCCGTGCCGGGGCTGGGGGACCGGCCGCAGATGTGGCTGCTCGGATCCAGCGGCTACTCCGCGCAGGTCGCGGCCGCCCTCGGGATCCGCTTCGCCTTCGCGCACCACTTCGCCGGCGACCGCACCGAGCAGGCGCTCCAGCTGTATCGCGAGCGCTTCCAGCCGAGCGACGACCTCGCCGCGCCGCACAGCGCCATCGCGGTGAGCGTCATCGCCGACGAGGACCCGGACGTCGTCGAGCGCGAGGCGCGCGCCGGCCGGATCACGTGGCTCCGCATGCGCCAGGGCGGGAAGCCCCAGCCCGTGGATCCCGCCGAGGCCGCCGCGTACGGGTTCAGCGACCTCGAGCGCGAGATCATCGGGGCGCGCGACCGGCGCCAGGCCATCGGCTCGCCCGACGCCGTCCGCACCGGCCTCGCGCGCCTGCTCACGAGCACCGGGGCCGACGAGCTCATCGTCGCGCCGTCGTCCACGACGCTCGAGCACCGCATCGCCACCCTCCGCACGGTGCGCGATCTGGACATCGGGGAGGCTCGCGCGGGCTGATCGCGAGTGCACTCATCACATTTCGGCCACGGGGAGCTGAGACCCTCCCTGAGGCGGATGTGGCGCCTCGGAGCGCGGGTTAGATTCGTACCATGAGGAAAACTGACCTGACCATCTCGACCCGGTTGGGCGCGTTCCTCGGACTCGTCGGCATGAGCACGATCGCCGGCGTGCTCGTCGCCGCCATGGTGACCCCTGCCATCGCCGTCTCGGGCATCGCGGCCAACAGCACCATCGGCGTGTTCGAGGACATCCCGGACAACCTGCAGATCGACAACCTCGCGCAGAAGACGGTCCTCTTCGCCAAGCAGGGCGACAGCCAGGTCCCCTTCGCCGAGTTCTTCTCGCAGGACCGCGAGGAGGTCCCGTGGGACGCCGTCTCGCAGTACGCGAAGGACGCCGCCATCGCGACCGAGGATCCCCGCTACTACGAGCACGGCGGCGTCGACGTGCTGTCGGCCGCCCGCGCCCTGGCGCAGAACGTGCTGAACAAGGAGGTCCAGTCCGGCGCCTCCACCATCACGATGCAGTACGTCCGCAACGTCCTGGTCCAGAAGGCCCAGAACATGGTCGACTCCTCCGACGAGGCCACGCAGGCCGAGGGCCGCACGGCCTTCCAGGAGGCCACCCAGCCCGACATGCCCCGCAAGCTCAAGGAGATGCGGATGGCGATCGGGGTGGAGAAGAAGTACTCCAAGAACGAGATCCTCCTCGCGTACCTCAACATCGCGAACTTCGGCAGCCGGGTCTACGGCATCGAGTCCGCGGCGCGCTACTACTTCAACGTCTCGGCGGCCGACCTCAACCTGGAGCAGGCCGCGAGCCTCATCGCCACGGTCAACGCGCCGGAGGTCTTCAAGATCGACAACCCGGACAACCTCGAGCGCAACAAGGAGCGCCGCGACCTCCTGCTGCGGAACATGCTCAAGGAGCAGAAGATCACGCAGGAGCAGTTCGACGCGGCCTCGGCGGCGGAGGTCACCCCGACGATCACGCCCTCCACGAGCGGCTGCATCCAGGCGAACCCGATATCGGCCGCGTACTTCTGCGACTACGTGAAGAACGAGATCCTCACGAACGACGAGTTCGGCGAGACCGCCGCCGACCGCGACGCGCTGCTCAAGCGCGGCGGCCTGCAGGTCTACACGACGCTCGACCTCGACATCCAGGGCAACGCGGCGGAGCAGATGCGCAAGCAGGTGCCCACCACGGCGCGGTTCACGAAGATCGGCGGATCTGTGGTCTCCCGCGAGGTGAAGACCGGCCGCATCATCGCGATGGCGCAGAACACCGACTACGGGGTCGCGCAGGACCAGCCCGGCGTCACCGAGATCAACTACTCGGCCGACAAGGCGCACGGCGGCTCCGCCGGCTTCCAGGTCGGATCGACGTACAAGATCTTCACGCTCGTGGACTGGCTGAAGAGCGGGAAGTCGGTCTACCAGACGGTCAACGCGTCGAAGACCACCTGGTCGGCCAGCGAGTTCACCCGGTGCGGCGACAACCTCGCCGGATCCCCGGACTACAAGGTGACGAACGACACCAACACGGGCGCCACGTCGAACCAGAACGTGCTCGCCGCGACGGTCGCCTCCGTGAACTCGGCCTTCGTGGCCATGGCGAGCCAGCTCGACCTGTGCGACATCAGCAAGACGGCGACCGAGATGGGCGCGTACAACGCGGACAAGCGGGAGCTCTCCAGCTTCCCGTCCGACGTGGTCGGCTCGGGCGGCAACACCGTCGCCCCGCTCCAGATGGCCACCTCCTTCGCCTCCGTCGCGAACCAGGGCACCATGTGCCCGCCCATCGCGATCGACAAGGTCGTCCTCCCGGACGAGTCCGAGCTCGTGACCCCGAAGAGCGAGTGCGCCCAGGCCATGACCCCGGAGGTCGCGAACACCGCGGCCTTCGCGCTCAAGGCGGTCATGGGCGGGACGGGCGCCGCGTCGAACCCGCGCGACGGCACCGACATCCTGGGCAAGACGGGCACGACGGACCGATCGAAGGACACCTGGTTCGTGGGGTCCTCCAGCGAGGTCACCACGGCCGTGTGGGTGGGCAACGTCGAGGGCTTCGTGTCCATGCGCCGCAACGTCCTCAACGGCGCGGCCGCGGACAGCGCCCGCCACCGGATCTTCAAGCCGCTGCAGACGTTCATCGACGACCGGTACCCGGCGGCGGACTTCCCCGCGCCGAGCAGCACGCTGACGAAGCGGCCCTACGTCCCGCCGGCACCGCGGCCCACGCAGTCGGCCGCGCCGACGGCGCCGAGCGCCCCCCAGGCTCCTGCTGCCCCCGCGCAGCCGGCACCGCCGGCTCCTCCCGCCGACGACACGGAGGACTGAGCCCGCGCTCGATGGGGAGCGCGCGCCGACGGCCGTCGCCTCCGGGCGGCGGCCGTCGTGCTGTGCGCCGCCCGGCCTCGGATCCCTCGGACCGAGCGCCTCGTAGACTGGACGACCGCCACCCCACCGACCCGCGAAGGCCATCATGACCGGGACCCCGACGTCCGCACCCGCGCGCGTGCGCACGCTCCTGCCCGGCATCGAGGGCCTCCGCGGCGTCGCCGCCGTGGCCGTGCTGCTGTACCACGTGCAGCGGCAGCTCGCGCGGCCGACGACCGACGTCCCGCTGGTGGGGGAGGTCGCGTTCTTCAGCCACGGCGTCACGCTCTTCTTCGTGCTGAGCGGCTTCCTGCTGTTCCTGCCGTTCGCGCGGAGCCTCGTCGACGGCGGCGCGATGCCGCGCCTCTCGCGATACGCCGCCAACCGGGCGCTCCGCGTCTTCCCCGGCTACATCGTGGTGCTGCTGCTCGTGAGCCTCGTGCTGCGGGTGGCGATCCTGCCGCGGGAGTCCCGCGACGCGGGTCTCGCGGTGGGGACGCTCGGTCCCGTCGACACGGTGGTCAACGCCCTGCTGCTGCAGGGCTACGCGCCGCGCACGCTGCGCAGCGGCATCGAGGTCGCCTGGACCCTCGCCGTCGAGGTCTCCTTCTACGTGCTGCTGCCCGCCGTGGCGCTCCTCGCGGCACGGCTGCTCCGGGGGAGGGCGACGTGGATCCGCGCCCTCGCCCCCGCGGCGGCGCTCCTCGTGATCGGCGTGGCGGGCAAAGTGTGGTCCATGATCGCGCAGGCGCCCCTCGGGCACGGCGGCCGTCTCGCGAGCGACTGGGGCGCCACGTGGGAGGCGGTCGTGAACCGCAGCATCCTCGTGCACGCGGACCTGTTCGCCTACGGCATGGCGGCGGCCGTGGTCCTGCTCACGGTGTCCGCTGACGAGGGCCTGCGCGACCGCGTCGCGACTTGGCGCGTGCCGGCCGGGATCGTGGCCGCCGCGCTCGTCGTCGTCGCCTCCGAGGCCCCCGTGGGTGCCTTCGAGGAGAGCGTCGTCGCCGCGTCGTGCGCGACGCTGCTGCTCCTGGTGGCCCTGCCGCGTCGCGGGGGATCGCTCGGTCCCGTCACGCGGTTCCTCGAGCTGCGCTGGATCGCCTGGCTCGGCACGATCTCGTTCAGCGTCTACCTCTGGCACCTGCCGGTGATCCGCTTCCTCCGCCGCGCGGGCCTCGTCCTGCCGGACACGCTCGCGGGCTTCGCCCTCAACACCCTCATCGTGGGCGCGGTGACCCTCGTGCTCTCGGCGGCGACCTACTACGCGATCGAGCGTCCGGCGCTCCGGCTCAAGCCCGCCTCCCGCTGAGTCGGCCTCCCGCTGAGTCGGCCTCCCCCTGAGTCCGGCCTCGAGTGGAGGGGACGACGAAGGGCCGCTCCCGGAGGAGCGGCCCTTCGTGGTGATGCCGGTCGTGCTCTGCCTCCCGGAGGAGGCGACCTCCCCGAGGAGGCGATGTGTCGGGGTAACAGGATTTGAACCTGCGACCTCTTCGTCCCGAACGAAGCGCGCTACCAAACTGCGCCACACCCCGATGGCCCGAGGGCCGGGTTATACGATACCCGATGTTCCGGGCTCCCGAGTACGCGCCGGGCGGCTAGACCGCCGTGAGCGTGAGCAGCGTCGCCTCGGGGTAGCAGGCGAAGCGCACCGGCGCGTAGATGGACGTGCCGAGGCCGGCGCTCACGTGCAGGTACGCGGCCCGGTCGGCGTGGGGCCACACGCTGAGGCCCTTGACCTGGCGCCGCGGGATGTCGCAGTTGGTCACGAGCGCGCCGTAGCCGGGCACGCAGACCTGGCCGCCGTGGGTGTGCCCCGCGAAGACCATGCGGGCGCCGTTGGTGACGAAGGAGTCGAGCACCCGGCGGTAGGGCGCATGCGCGACGCCGATCGACACGACCGGCGCGTCCGAGGCGCCCTGGTAGGCGTCCCCGTCCTCCCGCAGCGCGTCGAGCGCGCCCGGGAGCTCCTCGAGGCGGTCGAAGTCGCGGTGCGGGTCGTCCACGCCGAAGAACTCCAGCAGCGTGCCGTTGACCTCGATCGCGCCCGCGGCGTTGTTGAGGTCGACCCAGCCGAGGGACGCGTAGAGCCGCTCGAGCCGCGGGAGGTCGAGGTCCGCCGGGCGCTGCGTGGCGTGCGTGTTCGCGGTGAAGTACTTGAACGGGTTCTTCATCATCGGCCCGTAGTAGTCGTTGGAGCCGTGCACGAAGACGCCGGGGACCCCGCGGAAGGCCTCGAGCGTCTCCTCGACGGCGACGATGCCCTGCTCGTGGCCCGTGTTGTCGCCGGTGTCGACGACGAGGTCGGGCTTCAGGTCCGCGAGCTCGCGCACCCAGCGCTGCTTCTTGTGCTGCCACGGGGCCATGTGCATGTCCGAGAGGTGGAGCACGCGGATGGGGTCGGCGCCCACGGGGAGCACCGGCACCGTCACCTCGCGGAGGGTGAAGCGGCGCCGCTCGTAGAAGGACGCGTACGCGAAGACCGCGGCGCCCGCCGCGACGACTCCGCCGGCGGTGCGCGCGATCGTGCCGATGACGCTCATCAGCTGCGCCCGATGTAGAGCGTGACGGGACCGCCGCTCTGCTGGCCGGCCGCGGGATCCGTGCGGGTCGCCCTGCCGATCTGCGAGTTGTCCTGCACCTGCTCCTGCGCCATGGTCACGTCGAAGCCGGCCGCGCGCAGCGCCTGGCGGGCGCTCGTCATGTCCTGCCCGCGCACGTCCGGGACGGTGCCCGGCGTGCCCTGCTGCTGGCTCTGGTCGGGGCCGCTGCTGGTGAAGACCGTCACGGTGGAACCGCGGGCGGCGTTGGCGCCGGCGCCCGGATCGGACCCGCTGACCTGCCCGGCGGGCACGCTCGAGGACGGGCGTGCGCCGCCCTGGGCGAAGGACAGGCCCGCACCCTCGATGGCCGACTGGGCGTCGGCGGGCGACATCCCCGAGACGTCCGGCACCTGGACCGTCGGCGTGCGGGTGAGGTCGGCTGCCGGGCCGGGGAACGCCGATCCCTTGTAGACCGCGTTCACGGCCTGCATGAACGGCTTCCAGACGGCGAAGCGCGCGGTGGACATGAGCTGTCCGTTGGGGAGCCTGGTGGTGCGCTGCTGGATCTGTTGGCCCGAGGAGCTGCCGACCCAGATGGCGGTGGTGACCTCGGTGCTGGATCCGACGAACCAGGTGTCCTTCGCCCTGTCCGTGGTGCCCGTCTTGCCGATGAGCGGCGTGCCGTCGTTCGTGTTCGCGGGGGCGCCGGTGGCGCCCATGACGCCCGCGAGGGCGTACGCGGCCGTGTGCGCGACGTCGGGGCTCACGGCCTCGCGGCAGTTCGCGGACGGCGGCGTGATCTCGGTGTCGTCCGGCAAGACCACCTTGTCGATCATGATCGAGTCGCACGTGGTGCCGTTGTTGGCCACGGTCGCGTACGCCTGGGCCATCGTGAGGGGGGCGATGTTGTTGCCGCCCGAGCCGATGATGTCGGACACGTAGTTGGACAGCGGCTTGTCGCGCTCGGCCTGGTGGATGCCGATGTCCTTCGCGGTCTGGCCGATGCCGCACATGTCGAGCTCGCTGGCCATGGCCATGAACGCGGTGTTGGTGGAGTTGGCCGTCCCCGACATCACGGTGCGGTTCGGGCCGGGAGCCGCGCCGTCGTTGGTGACCTTGAGGACGTCGGAGCCGAGGTTGCCGCCCGTGCAGCTGTCCTGGAAGTCGCGGCCGCTCCACGTGCCGTTGGAGGAGCGCACGACCTCGTTGACCGAGTGCCCCTCCTTCAGCCACTCGAGGAGCGTCACGAGCTTGTACGTCGATCCCACCTGGAAGCCGCCGGATCCGCCGTAGTCCTGGTCGGTGTTGTAGTTGACGCTGGTGACCCCGCGCTGGTCGCCGTTGCCGTAGTCGGTGTTCTGCACCATGGCGATGACACGGCCGGTCTTGGCCTCCACGCTCGTCATCGCGGATCCCACGTTGATGCTGTTCATCGTGGTGGGGATCTGCTTGCGCAGGTCGTCCGTGGCCTTGGCCTGCAGGTCGAGGTTGAGCGTCGTGTAGATCTTGTAGCCGTTGCGGTTGAGGTTGTTGGTGCGCTCGGTGGAGTCCTTGCCGAAGGCGTCCGAGTTCTCGACCGTGTACTTGACCGCGTCGCAGAAGTAGGCGGCGCTCGCGGGCTGCGCCGCGTTGCATCCGCTGACCGACGGGGTGATCGCCGGGGTGACCGGGGTGGCGATGGCCTCGTCGCGCTGCTCCTGCGTGATGCTGTGGTGCTTGAGCATGTTGTCGATGAGGATGTCGCGCCGCTGCTGGTTCGCCGGGATGTTCCCCGGCTCGTCGATGCGGAGGGCGGTGGGGTAGTTGACCGTCGCGACGAGGCTCGCGGCCTGCGCGATGCTGAGGTCCTTCGCGTCCACGCCGTAGTAGTACTTGGCGGCCGACTGGATGCCGTAGACGCTGCCGCCGTAGTTCGCGATGTTGAGGTAGCCGAGCAGGATGTCGTTCTTGGCGAACTTCTTCTCCAGCCCGATCGCCAGGCGCATCTCCTTGAGCTTGCGGGCGGTCGACTCCTGCGTCGCCTCCGCGTAGGCCTTCTTGCCCGCGTCCGGATCCGTCGCCGCCAGCGTCTCGGCCTTCTGCACGAGCACGTTCTTCACGTACTGCATCGTGATGGTGCTCGCACCCGACTCGACGCCGCCGCCGATGACGTTCTGGGCCAGCGCGCGGAACGTGGACTGCACGTCGACGCCGCCGTGCTCGTAGAAGCGGGGGTCCTCCGTGTCGACGGCCGCGGCCTTCGCGTTGTCGGAGACCTCGTCCCACCCGACCTCCTCGCGGTTCTGCGCGTAGAACTCGGCGAACTTGACCGGCTGGCCGCCCTGCGTGGCGTACAGCTCGGTCTTCTGGGCGAGGTTGTCGATCTGCAGGTAGTCCGGCAGGTCCTCGAAGAGCCCGATCGTGTTGTTGGCCGCGAGGCTCGTGACGGCGATGGCCGGGGTGACCATCGCCGCGACCAGCACGCCGGCCACGGCGCTCATGCCGAGGACGCCCGTGAGCGCGGCGGCGACGCGGCCGGGCGTGTTCTTGGAAGCAGACATAGACTCCAGAGTACGGGAAGGGTGTATGGGAACCCGTGAGACCTGTGCGCCGGCCGCCCGCGCCCGTCCCGTCACGCACCCGACCCGACCGGCAAGGAGCCGAGATGACCGCAACGCCCGCGCAGTGGGAGTACCTCACCACGCCGCTGATGATCCACAACACCGCCGCCATCCTCAACACGTGGGGCTCACAGGGCTGGGAGCTCGTGCAGGTCGTCACCGGCCCCGAGGGCGGGCTCGTCGCGTACATGAAGCGCCCGCTCGCCGGTGCGGAGCACGGCGCCTGATGGGCGCGATCTCCGCGCGACTGGCCGAGCTCGGCATCGAGCTGCCCGCGGTCGCGGCGCCCGTCGCCGCCTACGTCCCCGCCGTCGTGCACGGCGGCCTCGTCTACACGAGCGGCCAGCTGCCCTTCGTCGACGGCGCGCTCGCCGCGACCGGCAAGGTCGGCGCCGAGGTGTCGGCCGAGGACGCCAAGGCGCACGCGCGCACCTGCGCGCTGAACGGCCTCGCGGCGGCGGCGGACGCGGCCGGCGGCGTCGACCGCATCGCGCGCATCGTCAAGGTCACCGGCTTCGTCGCCTCGGCCGAGGGCTTCACGGGGCAGCCGGGCGTCATCAACGGCGCGAGCGAGGTGCTGGGGGAGATCCTCGGCGACGCGGGCATCCACGCGCGATCCGCCGTGGGCGTCGCGGAGCTGCCGCTGGGCGCGCCCGTCGAGGTCGAGCTCGTGGTGGCGCTCGTCGAGTAGCCCCCGCCGGCTGCGGCGGACGAGAGGAGGGCCGGGTGCGCATCGCACCCGGCCCTCCTGCCGTCCTCGGTCGATCCCCGCGTCAGCCCGCGATCATCCGGTCGCTGATGACCTGCATCACCTGCGTGTCGGCCAGCGTGGTCGTGTCGCCGATGGCCCGCCCTTCGGCCACGTCGCGCAGCAGGCGGCGCATGATCTTCCCCGACCGCGTCTTCGGCAGCTCCTGCACCACGAACACGCGCCGGGGCTTCGCGATGGCGCCGATCTGGTCGGACACGTGCTTCCGCAGGACCTCGTTCGGGTCCACGTCGCCGAGCGCGCTCGCCTCGGCCGACCGCAGGATCACGAAGGCCACGACGGCCTGGCCCGTCGCCTCGTCGGACGCGCCGACCACGGCGGCCTCCGCCACGTACGGGTGCGCGACCAGCGAGGACTCGATCTCCGCGGTCGAGAGGCGGTGGCCGGAGACGTTCATCACGTCGTCCACCCGGCCGAGGAGCCAGATGTCGCCGTCCTCGTCGAGCCGGGCGCCGTCTCCCGCGAAGTAGCGGTCGCCGAAGCGGTCCCAGTAGGTCTCGCGGTAGCGCTCCGGGTCGCCCCAGATGCCGCGCAGCATGCCGGGCCAGGGTTCCGTGACGACCAGGAGGCCGCTCTCGCCGCGCGCCACCGGCTCGCCCTGGTCGTCGACCACGGCGACGGAGATGCCGGGGATGGGGGACTGCGCGGATCCGGGCTTCGTGGCGGTGACGCCGGGGAGCGCGGAGATCATGATGCCGCCGGTCTCGGTCTGCCACCACGTGTCGACCACCGGCACGTCGCCGCCGCCGATGACGTCGCGGTACCAGCGCCACGCCTCCGGGTTGATGGGCTCGCCGACCGAGCCGAGCAGCCGGATGGAGGAGAGGTCGCGCGTGTCCGGGATCTCCCGCCCGGTCTTCATGAAGGAGCGGATCGCCGTGGGGGCGGCGTACAGGATCGTCACGCCGTGCTTCTCCACGATGTCCCACCAGCGGCCGGGCGCGGGGGTGTCGGGCGTGCCCTCGTAGACGACCTGCGTGGCGCCGTTCGCCAGCGGGCCGTAGACGACGTAGCTGTGGCCGGTGATCCAGCCGACGTCCGCGGTGCACCAGTAGACGTCGGTCTCGGGGTGCAGGTCGAACACGTTGCGGTGCGTGTAGGCGGCCTGCGTGAGGTAGCCGCCCGAGGTGTGCAGGATGCCCTTCGGCTTCCCGGTGGTGCCGCTCGTGTAGAGGATGAAGAGGGGGTGCTCGGCCTCGAACGCCTCCGCCTCGTGCTCCGCATCCGCGGCGGCGACGCGCTCGTGCCACCAGAGGTCGCGGGCGTCGTCCCAGTCCACCTCGTTCTCGCCGCGCTTGACGACGAGCACGTGCTCGACGGATCCGGCCGATCCGACGAGCGCCGCGTCCACGGCGGGCTTCAGGGGGAAGACCTTCCCCTTGCGCCAGCCGCCGTCCGCGGTGATGACCACGCGCGCAGCCGCGTCGTCGATGCGGGCTCGGAGGCTCTCGGCGCTGAAGCCGCCGAAGACGACCGAGTGGACGGCGCCGATGCGAGCCACGGCGAGCATCGCGATCACGGCCTCCGGGATCATCGGGAGGTAGATCGCCACGCGGTCGCCCGCGACGACGCCCAGGTCGCGCAGCGCGTTCGCGGCGCGCTTCACCTCGGCGGTGAGCTCGGCGTAGGTGAGGTCGCGGGTGTCGCCCGGCTCGCCCTCCCAGTGCAGCGCCATGCGGTCGCCGTGGCCGGCGAGCACGTGCCGGTCGAGGCAGTTGTACGCCACGTTGAGCCGGCCATCGGGGAACCAGCGCGCTACGGGGGCGTCCGACCAGTCGAGGACCGTCTGGAACGGGGTCTCCCAGGTGACGAGCTCGCGAGCCCGATCGGCCCAGAAGCCGAGGCGGTCGGCGGCGGCCGCGGCGGCCAGCGACTCGTCGGCGACGCGGGTCGCGCGGAACGCGTCCGACGGCGGGTGGACGGGGACCGGCTCGGGCGCCGCGGCCGGATGCGAGGGGGTGGTCGCCCCCTCCTCGTCCTGGTCGTGCGCGGCGGGCCTCGCGGCTCCGGGCTGGGTCGATCCGGGGTTCGTGGACATCGTCATCGTCATCCTCTCCGCGACCCACGTTAGCGGGTGGGCGGCCGGGCGCCAGGGGCGACGGGGTGGGGCGGGCGACCCCGCTGCCCGGGAGTCCGATGGGGGAACGGCCAGAACACGCACAACCCTCCCGTCGCGGGAGACGCGCGGCGTATGCTCGTCCCGTCGGGCCAAGCCCGACGTGTGGCGAGTCCAGGATTCCCCCGATCCGTCGTCACGTGGCGGCGCCCGTTCCCCCGATGGGCGCCGCCCCTCTCCTCCCCAGCCGGTCGCGTCGGGAGCCCCTCCCCGCGGTCGGTCGGCCTGGGTCCTCCTGCCTGCTCCTCGGCTTAGCCTCCGCGCATGTTCGAGTGGCAGGCATCCGTCGTCCGTCGGGCGGTGCTCCCCGAGGGGGCGTCCCGGCGCGAGTCCGCGGCAGGCGCGGGACCGCCCGGGGCCGCCGCGCGTCCTCTCCTCGCCGCCCCCGCGGCCTTCGTCCCGCGGGCGCGGACGCCCGGCGCTCCCGGTCCGCTCGCATCCCCCGCGGTCGGCGTCGCATCGGGTGGGGTCGTGGCCTCACCGGCACCCGGCGGCGTCCGCGCCGCAGCGGCCGCGCCGCCGACGCGCCGTGTGCCGTCGGCGCTCGGTCCCCTGGCGCACCTGGCGCGGGATCCCCGGGCGACGGACGTCTTCGTCAACGGCGACGGCGAGGTCTGGGTCGACCGCGGATCCGGCCCCGAGCGCCGACCCGACGTCGACCTCGGCGGCGAGCCCGCCGTGCGGGCGCTCGCCGTGCGGCTGGCCGCGGAGGGCGGGCGCCACCTCGACGAGGCGGCGCCGTGCGTCGACGTCCGCCTGGGCGACGGGATGCGCATCCACGCCGTCCTGCCTCCCGTGTCGACGCGCGGGACGCTGCTCTCCATCCGGTTGCCGTCCCGGGCGAGACCGACGCTCGACGCGCTCGACGCGGCGGGTGCGTTCCCGCCCGGCTGCCGGGCGCTGCTCGAGGAGGCCGTGCGCCGGCGCACCAACCTGCTGATCACGGGGGCGGGCGGGAGCGGCAAGACGACGCTGCTCGGCGCGCTGCTGGCGCACGCGGATCCGCGGGAGCGCATCGTGCTCGTCGAGGACGTCGCCGAGCTGCGGGTGCGGCATGCGCACGTCGTGTCGCTCGAGGCCAGGCAGGCGAACATCGAGGGGGCGGGGGAGCTGTCGCTGCCGCGCCTGGTGCGCGAGGCGCTCCGGATGCGTCCCGACCGGCTGGTCGTGGGGGAGTGCCGGGGCAGCGAGATCCGGGAGCTGCTCGGAGCGCTCAACACCGGGCACGACGGGGGCGCGGGGACCCTGCACGCCAACGGCGTCGCGGACGTGCCCGCCCGGCTCGAGGCGCTCGGCGCGCTCGCCGGGATGGACGCCGTCACGACGGCGCGCCAGGCGGTGAGCGCGATCGGCCTCGTGATCCACCTCGGGCGGACGCCACGGGGACGACGGGTGGTCGCCGCGGGACGCCTCGTGACGGGAGACGACGGGCGCCTCCGGGTCGTGCCCGTGCGCTGGGGCGTCGATGCGGGTCCCGCGCCTCAGGCCGCCGTGGCGGCGTCGGCGCCGGCGTCGGCGGACGATGCCCGCGGGAGCCGCCGGTGATCGGGCGCGCCCTCATCGTGCGGCTGCGTCGCCGGGGCGGAGGCGACGCGGAGGCCGTCGAGGAGGCCGAGGAGATCGCCGCGTTCGTCCGGCGCCTCGCGGTGCTGCTCGGCGCGGGCCTGCACCTCGAGCGCGCGTGGTCGCAGCTGGCGCCCGGAGGCGACCGGCCGCGGCGCGGTGAGCGCGCGGTGCCCGCCCTGGTCCGCAGCGTCGCCGCGGGCGCCGGATCCGCCCCCCTCGCCACGCGCGTCTCGGCCGCCGCCGCCGCCGCGGGCACGGGAGGCGGAGCGGCGGCGCGGTCGTGGAGCGCGCTCGCCGCCGGGCTCGAGGTCGCGGATCGCACGGGAGCTCCGCTCGCCCGTTCCCTGGAGCGGCTCGCCGACTCCCTCGTCGACGTCGCCCGGGTGCGTCGCGACGCGGGGACGGCGCTCGCCGGGCCCGTCGCGACGAGCCGCACCGTGCTGCTCATGCCCGGGGCGGGGATCCTCCTCGCGGCGGGGCTCGGGTTCGATCCGCTGCGCGTCCTCGTCACCACCGTGCCCGGGCTGGCGTGCCTCGTCGCGGGCTGCTCGCTCGTGGCGGTCGGCGGGAGATGGAACCGCGTCCTGGTGCGCCAGGCCACGCCGCACGAGCCGGCGCCGGGGCTCGTCCTCGACCTCGTCGCGACGGCCATGTCGGGCGGGGCGTCCGTGCCGCGCGCCGTCGCCGTCGTCCGCCGCGCGTGCGAGCGCGCCGGGCTCGACCCGGGCGGCGATCTCGACGCCGTCGGATCCGTCGTCGAGGCGGCGTCCCGCACCGGCGCACCCGTCGCCGTGCTCCTGCGCAGCGAGGCGGAACGGAGCCGCCGCGACGCCGCCACGTGGGCGGAACGGGCTGCGGCGCGCCTCGCCGCACGGCTGATGCTGCCGCTCGGCGTGTGCATCCTGCCGGCGTTCCTGGCCGTGGGCGTCGTGCCGATGCTGCTGGCCGTCGTGTCCTCAACACTCGGCCGCGGATGAGGGGATCCACCGTGTCGCATCCCGCCCGGGGCCGCGGACGGTCGACCGGGCATGGTGACGACCCGGCCGACGATCGGCAGGGACAGGACGGCGGGCACCGCCCGCCAGAGGGAGAGGACGAGGACATGGGACGAGTCGAGGAGCGGGCGCTCGTGATGGAGGGGCGGGGCACGGAGGTGGCGGCTGCGGGTTCCGCATGCGGCGGGACGGGATCCGTCGTGGGACCGGAGGGGCGGGCCGTGTGGCCGCTGGCCGCGGCGTCGACGAGCGCATCGGGCCGGCCCGGGAGCTGTGCCGGGGCCTGCGGTGGAGGCGCCATGGAGGTGCATCCGCGGGGTCTGGCCTCGCGTTCCGCGCACACGGTGCGTGCGGCGCGCCGGGCCTTGCGTCGCCGCATGGCGGGCGACAGGGGTGCGGCCACGGCGGAGTACGCCATCGCGACCATGGCGGCGGTGGCCTTCGCGGGCCTGCTCGTGGTCATCCTCCAGAGCGACGAGGTCCGCGGCATGCTCCTCGACCTCGTGCGGCGAGCCTTGACCTACGACCGGTGATCCGGGTCATGCCTGCACGACGGCGTCCGCCCGGCGGCCCGCGAACGTGCCCGGTCGCGGATGGGGGAGCGGCGGCGGCGGAGCTGGCGGTCGTGCTGCCCGGCGTCGTGCTGGTGCTCGGGCTGTGCCTGGGAGCCGTGCAGACGGTCGGCCAGCAGGTCGTGCTGACGTCGGCGGCGGAGGAGGCGGCACGGAGCATCGGACGTGGGGAGGACGCGGGAACCGCGGCGGCGCGCATCGACGGTGCGGCTCCGGGAGCGGCCATGGCGGTGGATCGGTCGGGTCACGTCGTCTGCGTCCGCCTCACGGCACCCAGTCGCTTCGGACCCGCGGGGACGGCGGGCCTCCGCGTCTCGGCGCGCGGCTGCGCATGGCAGGAGGATCCGGATGCCCCGTGACCACGGCCGCGACAGCGGCTCGGGCACCGTGGTCGCGGTCGGCGTGCTCGGCGCCGTCACGGCCCTCGCGATCGCCACGGTCGCCGTCTCCTCGGTGCTCGTGGAGAGGGCGGCCGCAGCGGGAGCCGCGGACTCCGGAGCGCTCGCCGCCGCGGACGTCGCCGCGGGGTTCGCGGCCGGCTCCCCGTGCTCGGCGGCCGAGGAGGTCGTGGTCGCCGCCGGCGCGCTGCTCACGCGCTGCGACGTCACGGGCACGACGGCCGTCGTGGAGGCGGAGCGACGCGGCGGCCCGATCGGCCTGCCCGTGACGGCGAGGGCCCGTGCCGGTCAACCGCCCGATCGGGCGTCCGGGTGACCGGCGTCCGGCGCCGGCGCTGCCCCATCTCACCCATGGACGGGGATCGCGGCGCGCCGTCCCGCGGCGGTTCGCGCCCGGCGACGGAGAGCGCATGGGCGTCCACCGCGCCGGCCGGGCTGCGGCCGGGCCGTGCGCTCCGGCCGGGTCGACGGACAGCCGGGACGCGGCGCGTCGGGGCGGCTCCGCGATTAGGTGGCCGGTCGGTGCGCGTGTGTATGGTGTGCCTTGTCGGGGACCCCGCCGCACGTCGCCCCGGATCGCATCCGAGCGGGCACGCATCCCGGACACCGGGTCGGCCACCGGCCCCCATGAACGCATATATAAGGAGTCACGTGCCCGGCACGAAGAAGTTGGTCATCGTCGAGTCGCCGGCCAAGGCCAAGACGATCGCCCAGTACCTGGGCAGCGGCTACGAGGTGCAGGCCTCCGTCGGGCACATCCGCGACCTCATCGAGCCCAAGAACCTGCCGCCCGAGCTGAAGAAGGGCACGCTCGGCAAGTTCTCCGTGGACGTGGAGAACGGCTTCGAGCCGTACTACGTCGTCAGCGACCAGAAGAAGAAGACGGTCGCCGACCTCAAGCGGGCGCTCAAGGACGCCGACGAGCTCTTCCTCGCGACGGATGAGGACCGCGAGGGCGAGGCCATCGCGTGGCACCTCCTCCAGGTGCTGAAGCCCAAGGTGCCGGTCAAGCGGATGGTGTTCCACGAGATCACCAAGGAGGCCATCGAGCGCGCCCGCGACAGCACGCGCGACATCGACACGGCCCTCGTCGACGCGCAGGAGACGCGGCGCATCCTCGACCGCCTCTACGGCTACGAGGTGTCGCCCGTCCTCTGGCGCAAGGTCGGCCCCGGGCTGTCCGCGGGTCGCGTGCAGTCCGCCGCCACCCGGCTGGTCGTCGACCGCGAGCGCGAGCGGCTGGCCTTCGTCACCGCCTCCTACTGGGACCTGACCGCGTCGCTCTCGCCCCTCGAGCAGGAGCTGCCGTTCGACGCGCGCCTCGTGCGCATCGACGGCGCGCGCATCGCCACCGGCCGCGACTTCGACGACAAGGGCTCGCTCAAGAACGACTCGCGTCCGCTCGACGCGGAGAGCGCCGAGGCGCTCGCCGAGGCCCTGCGCGACCCGTCCGTGCCGCTGAAGGTGCAGAGCGTCGAGGCGAAGCCGTACACGCGTCGACCCGCCGCCCCGTTCACGACGTCCACGCTCCAGCAGGAGGCCGCGCGCAAGCTGCGCTTCTCCGCACGCCAGACCATGAGCGTCGCCCAGTCGCTGTACGAGAACGGCTACATCACCTACATGCGCACCGACTCGCCCTCGCTCTCGCAGCAGGCGATCAACGCGGCGCGCAAGCAGGCGGCGGAGCTCTACGGGCGGGAGACCGTGCCCGACAAGCCGCGCCTCTACGCGGGCAAGAGCAAGAACGCGCAGGAGGCCCACGAGGCCGTGCGCCCCGCCGGCGAGACCTTCCGCACGCCGCAGCAGCTCGCGTCCACCCTGCGCGGCAACGACCACAAGCTCTACGACCTCATCTGGAAGCGCACCATCGCCTCGCAGATGGCCGATGCGAAGGGATCCACCGCGTCCGTCGTGATCGCCGCGGGGCCCACGTCCGCCGGCGAGGTGGCCGAGTTCGCCGCCTCCGGCACGGTCATCACCTTCCGCGGATTCCTGGCCGCGTACGAGGAGAGCCGCGACGAGGAGCGCCACGGCGCCGCGGAGCCGCGTGAGGCGAAGCTGCCCGACCTCAAGAAGGGCCAGGACCTGCGCCTCGTCGACGTGGACGCCAAGGGCCACGAGACCAGCCCGCCGCCGCGCTACACGGAGGCGAGCCTCGTGAAGACGCTCGAGGAGCTGGGCATCGGCCGTCCGTCCACCTACGCCGCCATCATCTCGACGATCGTCGACCGCGGCTACGTGACCCCGCGCGGCACGGCGCTCGTGCCCAACTGGATCGCCTTCTCGGTGGTCCGGCTGCTGGAGGAGTTCTTCACCGAGCTGGTGCAGTACGACTTCACCGCGGGCATGGAGAACGACCTCGACCGGATAGCGGACGGCTCGGCGGAACGCGTCGACTGGCTGAAGGGCTTCTACTACGGGAACGACGCCCACAAGGGCCTGCGTCCCACCATCGACAACCTCGGCGAGATCGACGCCAAGGAGATCAACTCCCTGCGCATCGCGGACGACATCACGCTGCGGATCGGCAAGTACGGGCCCTACCTCGAAGTCCACGAGGAGGGGGCCGCCGTGGACGCGACGCCCCGCCGCGTCAACCTGCCGGAGGACCTCGCGCCCGACGAGCTGACGTCGGCCAAGGCCCGCGAGCTCATCGACGCGCCCGTCGTCACCGACCGGGTCATCGGCATCAACCCGGAGAACGGCAAGCAGATCGTGGCGAAGGACGGCCGCTACGGCCCCTACGTCACCGAGCTCGACCCGGAGCCCGAGGAGGCGCCGGTCGCTCCCGCGGACGGGGTCGACCCGGCCACGGGCGAGGTGCTCGACAGCGCGTCCGCCGCCGCGGCCACGGTGCCCGCGACGAGCGCGCCCGCGAAGAAGGCTCCCGCCAAGAAGCCCGCCGCGAAGAAGGCGGCCGCGGTCAAGCCGCGCACGGCCTCGATCTTCAAGTCGATGGACCTCGCGACGGTCGACCTCGAGACGGCCCTGCGGCTCCTCGACCTCCCGCGCGTCGTGGGCGAGGACCCGGAGACGGCCACGCCCATCACGGCGCAGAACGGCAAGTACGGCCCGTACCTGAAGAAGGGGACGGACTCCCGCTCGCTCACGAGCGAGGAGCAGATCTTCGAGATCGACCTGCCGGGCGCCCTCGAGGTGTTCGCCCAGCCCAAGTACGGCGCCCGACGTCCCTCCAGCGCGCTGAAGGAGTTCGACGCGGATCCCGTGAGCGGCAAGGGCATCAAGGTGAAGGACGGCCGGTTCGGCCCGTACGTCACCGACGGCGAGACCAACGCCACCATCCCGAAGAGCGAGTCCGTCGAGGACGTCGACTTCGACCGCGCGGTCGAGCTGCTCGCCGACAAGCGCGCCAAGGGCCCGGCGAAGCCGAAGGCCAAGGCCAAGGCGCCGGCCAAGGCGAAGGCCAAGGCGCCCGCGAAGGCGAAGGGCACGACGACCGCGGCGAAGGCGACCGGGACGAAGACGACCACCGCCAAGACGGGCACCGCGAAGGCGGCCACGGCGAAGACGACCGCCGCGAGGTCGGCCGCCGCCACGAAGGCGGCCGCGACGCGGGCCGCCAACAAGGCGGCTGCTGCCGCGGCATCCGACGCGACGTGACCGGCGTCTTCATCACGCTGGAGGGCGGCGACGGCGTGGGGAAGTCCACGCAGTCGGCGCTCCTCCGGGAGTGGCTGGAGGAGCAGGGCCATGAGGTCGTCGTCACGCGCGAGCCGGGCGGCAGCGACCTCGGGGTGGAGATCCGGGAGATCGTGCTGCACCGTCGGGGGCACATCGCGCCGCGAGCTGAGGCGCTGCTCTACGCGGCCGACCGTGCGCACCACGTCGAGACGGTCGTCCGGCCGGCCCTCGAGCGAGGCGCCGTCGTCCTGCAGGACCGCTACCTCGACTCGTCCGTCGCCTACCAGGGAGCGGGGCGGGTGCTCGACGCCGACGAGATCCGCGACCTCTCCCTCTGGGCCGCCCAGGGACTCCTGCCCGACCTGACCGTGCTGCTCGACCTCGACCAGGCTGCGGCGCGGATCCGACTCGACGCCGCGCGGACCCGCTTCGACCGTCTCGAGGCCGAGCGCGCCGACTTCCACGAGCGCGTGCGCCAGGCGTTCCTCGGGCTCGCCGCCGCCGAACCGGGGCGCTTCCTGGTCGTCGACGCCGGGCGCCCGCGCGCGGAGATCGCGGTGGAGATCCGGAGCCGGGCCCGCACGCTGATCGCCGAGGGAGCGCCCGCGTGAGCGACGTGGCGACCGACGCCGCGTCCGCCGCGTCCGCGAGCCCCGACGGCCGCGCCATCTGGGACGAGCTCACCGGGCAGTCGGAGGCGGTCGCCCTGCTCGCCGCCGCCAGCAGCCCGCGGGCCACCGCGCGCGACGCCAGCGGCACGGCGCTCGCGCACTCGTGGCTCATCACCGGACCGCCCGGATCCGGCCGCTCGAACCTCGCCTACGCCTTCGCCACGGCCCTGCTCAGCGACGGCACGCCGGAGGGGGACGCCGCGACCTCGCGGCAGGTCGCCGCCCGCAGCCACCCCGACCTCGGCGTGCTGGCGACCGAGCGCGTCATCATCGCCATCGACGAGGTGCGCGCCCTCGTCTCGTCGTCGCAGTACTCGCCCTCGGTCGGCCGGTACCGCGTCATGGTCGTCGAGGACGCCGATCGGATGACCGAGCGCACGTCGAACCTGCTGCTGAAGGCGCTCGAGGAGCCGCCGGAGCGCACCATCTGGATCCTGTGCGCGCCCAGCGAGGCCGACCTCATCCCCACCATCCGCTCGCGCGTGCGCAGCGTGCGCCTGCGCATCCCATCGGTCGAGGACG
This sequence comes from Clavibacter michiganensis, assembly GCF_002151125.1. GTDB lineage: Bacteria > Actinomycetota > Actinomycetes > Actinomycetales > Microbacteriaceae > Clavibacter > Clavibacter michiganensis_C. The sequence goes on along the minus strand of NZ_MDJZ01000005.1, from coordinate 340,243 downwards.
TGGCGGCGCTCATCCAGCGCCGTGACGGCGTCGACGCGGCGACGGCGACGCGCGCCGCCCGCGAGGCGCAGAGCCACATCGGCATGGCGCACCGTCTCGCGACCGACGCCGAGGCGCGCGAGCGCCGGAGCCGCACCCTGGAGCTCGCGCTCGGGATCCGCACGGTCGGAGACGCCGTGCGCGCCGCCGCCGCGATGCTCGAGCTCGCGGGCCAGGACGCCAAGGCCTTCACGGTGCAGCGCGACGCCGACGAGCGCGAGCGCGCGCTCCGGTCGCTCGGCGTGCAGGAGGGCGGGTCCATCCCGCCGCAGCTGCGCTCGCAGATCCGTCAGCTCGAGGAGGACCAGAAGCGGCGGGCCACGCGGAGCCTCCGCGACGGCATCGACCGGATCCTCGTCGACCTCATGTCCCTGCACCGCGACGTGCTCCTGCACCAGCTCGGGGCCGACCTGCCCCAGGTGAACGAGGCCATCGCCCCGCGGATCGCCGAGGCCGCGGAGGCCGGCTCCGCGGCGGCGTCCCTGGCCGTCCTCGACGCGGTCGGCGTGGCCCGTCGCCGGATCGACGGCAACGTGTCGCCGGCGCTCGCCCTCGAGGCGATGCTCGTCTCCATCACCCGCACGCGCTCGGCGGGTCGCGCGTGATCGGCCAGCCGCCGCGCCCGCGCCGCCTCCGCCGCGCCGGAGCGCTCGGTGCGGTGCTCCTCGCCGCGGCCGTCGCGCTGAGCGGCTGCGGCCTCATCCCCGTCCCGGAGCCGCGGAGCTCCACCTCGAGCCCCACGACGGAGGACGTCGCGCCCGACCTCGCGCGGTACTACGAGCAGGCCCTCGCGTGGTCCCCGTGCGAGGACGGCGCCCAGTGCGCCACCGCGACGGCGCCGCTCGACTGGTCGGCCCCGGATCCGGCCACCGACATCCAGCTCGCCCTGGTGCGGCACACGGCCCGCGGCGCCGACGGCCCGCGCGGCTCGCTCTTCGTCAACCCCGGAGGCCCCGGGGCGTCCGGCGTCGACTTCGTGAAGGCCAGCGTCGACTACGCCGTCTCGCGCGACCTGCAGGACGCGTACGACGTCGTCGGCTGGGATCCCCGCGGCGTCGGCCGCTCGACCGCCGTCGACTGCGTCGACGACTCCCAGCTCGACTCCTTCCTCTACGGCGAGACCGAGGCCCCTCCCGGCACCCCCGCGCACGACGAGGAGCTGGTGCAGGCGTCGAAGTCGTTCGCGGAGTCGTGCGCCGCCCGATCCGGTCCGCTGCTCGAGTTCATCGACACCCGGAGCACGGTCCACGACCTGGACATGCTCCGGGCCCTGGTGGGGGACGAGAAGCTCGACTACCTCGGCTACTCGTACGGCACCAGCATCGGCGCGCAGTACGCCCAGGACTTCCCGGCGCACGTCGGCCGCATGGTGCTCGACGGCGCGACGGATCCCTCCGCCAGCTCCTTCGACGTCGTGCTCGCGCAGACCGCGGGCTTCCGCACCTCGTTCGAGTCGTACATGACGGCCTGCCTGGCGGGGCAGGGGTGCCCGTTCCGCGGATCCGTCGACGAGGGCGTGCAGACCGTGGCCAGCCTCCTCGACCGCCTCGACCAGAGCCCGCTGCGCGCCCGCGACGGGCGGGAGCTCGACGGCCAGGTCATGCGCAGCGCCATCGACGCCGCCCTCTACAGCGAGCAGCAGTGGCCCGCGCTCACGACCGCGTTCGCCGAGGCGCTCCGCGGCGAGTCCGCGACCGCGTTCGCGCTCGCCGACTCCTACTTCGGCCGCAGCCCCGACGGCACCTACGCGAGCAACTTCTACGAGGCCTTCCTCGCCATCCAGTGCATCGACTACCCCGTCGAGCGGGATCCCGCGGTGCTCGTGACGGAGGCGGCCGAGCTCCGCGCCGCCGGTGGCGAGCTGGCGGACGACGACACGTCCCGCGACGGCGAGCCCGATCCGCTGTGCGGCAACTGGCCGTATCCGGCGCGGCAGGCCCCGGCGCCCGTGTCGGCGGAGGGCGCGGCGCCCATCGTCGTCGTCGGCACCACGGGCGATCCCGCCACACCGTACTCCTGGGCCCAGGCGCTCGCCGGGCAGCTCTCCTCCGGCGTCCTGCTCACCTACGAGGGCGAGGGGCACATCGCCTACGACGAGCGGGATCCCTGCATCGTGGCGGCGGTCGACGGCTACCTGCTCGGCGGGGATCCGCCTGCGGCCGGCACGACCTGCGGCTGAGCGCGGCGGGAGCACGGCGGGGTGCGCGGCCGGCGTCGACCGCGGGCCTCGCGGACCCCGACGGCCCGTGTGCGGGAGCAGCCTCCGGGATCCGGTATGCTCTCTACTCGTGCCTGGTACTCGCTGAGTCCGGGCCGGGCCGCCTTAGCTCAGTCGGTAGAGCATCTCACTCGTAATGAGAAGGTCGTCAGTTCGATTCTGACAGGCGGCTCCACCATCCCCTCCCCGTCGCGCTCTCCCCGAGAGAGACGGGGAGCGGCATCTCGCCTCCTCCTCCGGTCCCGCCCGTCGCGTGCGTGCCCGAGCTCACGGCGGCCGGGCCGGCCCTCGGGTGCGGCGTCTAACATGGCCGCATGCGATCCCCAGCCGACGGCCCCGACCGTGCGCGCGCCGACCGCACCGACCCGTCCGACCCGGTGGTCCGCTTCCGGAGGCGCTCCCGCGATCGCCGCCGCACCCGCTCCCTGACGGCCGCCGTGGCCGTCGTCGCCCTGCTCGCCGCGGGGGCCGTCGGCGCCGGCGCGCTCACGGGACGCGCCGGCAGCGCCTCCGCGAGCGTCGCCGCCACCGCGGACCCGACCCCCACCCCCAGCCCGACGCCCACCGCGGAGCCGCCGCGTCCTGCGCCCGCCGACCGCGCCGCCGCGAACGACCTGCGCATGTGCTCCATCTCGTCCCTGGCGCAGGACCCGCGCCTCGCCGCCTTCGAGGGCCAGGTGCGCGATGCCGCGACCGGTCGCGTCGTGTTCGACCGCGACGGCGACACTCCCGAGCGCACGGCGAGCGTCATGAAGGTCGTCACGTCGGCCGCCGCCCTCGCGGCGCTCGGCCCCGACCGGCGCATCGCCACCACGGTGGTCCGCGGCTCCGAGCCGGGCACCGTCGTGCTCGTCGGGGGAGGGGACCCGACCCTCTCGCGCCTCACCACCGGCAGCTCCGTCTACCCGGGTGCCCCGCGCCTCAGCGACCTCGCGCAGCAGGTGCGCACGGCCTGGGCCGCGGATCCCGCCACCGCAGGCACGCCCATCAACCGCATCGTGCTCGACACGTCCCTCTTCTCGGGCGACACGTGGATCCCCTCGTGGGCCGCGACCGAGCGCAGGGCGGGCTACTCGAGCTTCATGACGCCGCTGCAGCTGGACGCCGACCGGGCGGATCCCGCGGCCGTCGTCTCCGCGCGCAGCGAGGATCCGCTGGCGCGCGTCGGCAGCACCTTCCGGTCCATGCTGGGCGGGTCGGCCGAGGTCACGCAGGGCACGGCGCCCGCCGGCGCCGCGGTGCTGGGGAAGGTCGAGTCGCAGCCGGTCTCCTCGCTCATCCAGACGGCGCTCATCAACTCCGACAACGTGCTCGCCGAGTCGCTCGCGCGGCTGGTGAGCATCCAGGTCGGCGCGGGCAACACGCAGCAGTCGCTGGCCGCGGGGATCCCCAAGGCGCTCCAGGCGTACGGCCTCGACACCTCGGCGCTCACCATCGTCGACGGGCAGGGCCTCAGTCCCGACAACCGCGTGCCGCCGTCGCTGCTCGCGCAGCTGATGATCCAGGTCGACCAGCGCCAGCAGGCGCTCGGCTACCTGCGCGACGGCCTCCCCGTCGCGGGTCGCACCGGGACCCTCGCGAGCCGCTTCACCGGCGACAGCGCGGTCGCCCGCGGACACGTCGTGGCCAAGACCGGCTGGATCGACACCGGCTACACGCTCGCGGGCATCGTCGACGCGGCTGACGGCACGAAGCTGACCTTCGCGTTCTACGCCATCGGGAACGTGACGGGCGACGCGAAGGTCGCCCTCGACGCCCTCGCCGCGGGCACGTACCGCTGCGGGGCGGACCTGGGGAACGAGTGACGCGCGGTCCGGGACCGGGCAGCGGATCCACGACACCGGGCCCGGCCCGGGGAAGGAGCGGCGCATGAGCAGGGCCTTGTTCATCATCGACGTGCAGAACGACTTCACCGAGGGCGGCGCGCTCGGCGTCGACGGCGGCGGCGACGTCGCGCGGGGGATCACCCGGCTCCTCGCCGCGGAGCCGTACCGGTACGACCACGTCATCGCCTCCCGCGACTGGCACGAGGCGACCGGCGACAACGGCGGCCACTTCGCCGCGACCGGCGCCGTCCCCGACTTCTCGACCACCTGGCCCGCGCACTGCGTGCAGGGCACCACGGGCGCCGAGTACCACCCGGACCTCGACGTCACGGCCGTCGACTTCCACGTCCGCAAGGGGCAGGGCGCGCCCGCGTACTCGATCTTCGAGGGCACGACGGAGGACGGGGTGCCGCTGGCGGACCTGCTGGTGCTGCACGACATCACCGACATCGACGTGGTGGGCCTCGCGACGGACTACTGCGTGCTCGCGTCGGCCCTCGACGCGGTGCACCAGGGCAGGCGCGTGCGGATCCTCGCCGACCTGGTCGCGGGAGTGGCGCCGGCCACCAGCGCCGCCGCCCTCGACCGCCTGCGCGACGCCGGGGCGGAGATTGTCGAGGGCCCGGCGGACTGACGGCCGCACGCACACGAGCACCAGCACGAGCACCAGCACGACGCAGCACGGAAGAAGCGAGGACAGCATGAGCGCATCCACCGAGACCGACCTCCTGTCGGGCACGCCCACCACCCTGCTCATCGGCGGGGAGCGGGTCGACGCCGAGGGCGGGACGACGTTCGAGGTCCGGGATCCGGCCACCGACGACGTCATCGCGCACGTGGCCGACGCCAGCCCCGCGGACGGGGCGCGCGCCCTGGACGCCGCGGTCGCGGCGCAGGCGGCGTGGGCGGCGACCGCGCCGCGTGCCCGGGGGGAGATCCTCCGCCGCGCGTTTGACCTGCTCCAGGAGCGGAAGGACGAGTTCGCGCTCCTCATGACGCTCGAGATGGGCAAGCCGCTGGCCGAGTCGCTCGGCGAGGTGACCTACGGCGGCGAGTTCCTCCGCTGGTTCTCCGAGGAGGCCGTGCGCATCACCGGCCGCTACGGCGTGAACCCCGAGGGCACCGGTCGGATGATCGTGTCGCAGCATCCGGTCGGCCCGGTGCTCCTCATCACGCCGTGGAACTTCCCGCTGGCGATGGCGACCCGAAAGATCGCGCCGGCGCTCGCCGCGGGCTGCACCGTGGTCATCAAGCCCGCCGACCTCACGCCGCTCACCACGCTCCGCTTCGCCGAGCTGCTGGCGGAGGCGGGGCTGCCCGCGGGCGTCCTCAACGTGATCCCCACCACGCAGGCCGCCGACGTCACCGGTCCGCTCATCGCCGACCCGCGGCTGCGCAAGCTGAGCTTCACCGGATCCACGCCCGTCGGCCGCCAGCTCGGCGCGCAGGCGGCGCAGAACGTGCTGCGCGTCTCGCTCGAGCTGGGCGGCAACGCGCCGTTCGTGGTCTTCGCGGACGCCGACATCGACAAGGCGGTGGAGGGCGCGATGGCGGCGAAGTTCCGCAACGTCGGCCAGGCGTGCACGGCCGCGAACCGCTTCATCGTGGAGGCGTCGATCGCGGACGCGTTCGCCGACCGGCTGCAGGAGCGCATCGACGCGATGCGCATCGGGCGCGGCACCGAGGAGGGCGTCACGGTCGGGCCGCTCATCGACGGGCGCGCGGTCGACAAGGCCGACCGGCTGGTGCGCGACGCCGTCGAGCGCGGCGCGACCGTGCGCGCGGGCGGCGAGCCTCGGGAGGGCGCCGGCCACTTCTACCCGCCGACGCTCGTCACGGACGTCGCCGAGGGCAGCGACATCCTGCGCGAGGAGATCTTCGGACCGGTCGTCGCGATCGTGCCGTTCGACGACGAGGACGACGCCGTGCGCCTCGCCAACGACACCGAGTTCGGCCTCGTCTCCTACGTCTTCACGCGCGACCTCGCGCGCGGCCAGCGCATGATCGAGCGCCTCGAGACGGGCATGACCGGTCTCAACATGGGCGTCATCTCCAACGCGGCGGCGCCGTTCGGCGGCGTCAAGCAGTCGGGCCTCGGGCGCGAGGGCGGGCTCGAGGGGATCCACGAGTACCTGAACACGAAGTACACGCTCACGCCCGACCCGTTCGGCGCCTAGTGGCGCACGTCGTCCCGGTCGACGACCTGGCGGATCCGCGGCTCGCCGACTACAGCCACCGCACCGACGTCGCGCTCCGCAAGGCCGAGGGCGCGGGGCACGGGATCTACCTCGCGGAGTCGGCGCTCGTGCTCGAGCGCGCGCTCCGGGCCGGGCACGCGCCGCGGTCGGTGCTCGCGCTCGGCGGCACGGTGGACGAGGCGCTCGCGCTCGTGGGCGACCGCGACGTGCCCGTGTTCACGGGGCCCGGCGAGCTGCTCGCCGAGCTCACCGGGTACGTGCTGCACCGCGGCGTCGTCGCCTCGCTCGACCGGCCGGCGCTGCCCTCGGTCGCGTCGCTGCTGGCGGACGCCCGGCGGGTGGTGGTGCTCGAGGACGTCGTGGATCCCACCAACGTCGGCGCGATCTTCCGCTCCGTCGGGGCGATCGGCGCGGACGCCGTGCTCGTGACGCCGCGCTGCACGGATCCGTTCTACCGCCGCGCCATCCGCGTCAGCATGGGCACGGTGCTGCAGGTGCCGTGGACGCGCACGGGGGAGTGGCCGGAGACCCGGACGGCGCTCGCCGACGCCGGCTTCCACGTCGCTGCGCTCGCGCTGACGCCCGACGCCGTGTCGATCCGCGACTTCCCGGCAGAGGAGCACGAGCGGCTCGCCATCGTGCTCGGGTCGGAGGGTCCGGGGCTGTCCGCGGAGGCGATCGGGTCGGCGGACACGGTGGTGCGGATCCCGATGGCGCACGGCATCGACTCGCTCAACGTGGCGGCCGCCAGCGCCGTCGCGCTGTACGCGCTCACCGCGCCGGCCGGCTGATCCCGCGGGCCGCTCCCTCCCCGGCGGGTGGCGGGCCGTTCCGTGACCGATCCCGGGCGGGCCGGGCAGCTCGGCGGGCGAGCGCCTAGCCTGGCGTCACCGAAGAAGAGGGGTCCCCATGAGCACGCGTCCCGCACGCCGGCGCCCCACGCGCCTCGCCGTCGTCTACCTGGTGCTCGCCGCGGCCGGGCTCGTTCTCACGTGGACCGCGAACATCCGCGTCATGACGGAGGGCCGCGACTTCCTCGCCGACCTCGGCGCGGGCGGCCCCGCGGTCTCGTCGCTGTCGTGGGACCTGCTGATCGCCGCGGTCGCGAGCGTCACCTTCATCATCGTCGAGGGGCGGCGGCTGCGGATGCGGCGCGTGTGGATCTACGTGCTGCTCGCCCCGCTCGTGGCGTTCGCCGTCGCGCTGCCGGTGTTCCTCGCGGCGCGGGAGATGCACCTGACCGCGCCCGAGCGGACGGACCCGACGCCACGCGCCTGACGGTGCGGGGTGCCGCTACACCAGCAGCTGGTGCTTCGCGAGGTCGCGGTAGAGCGGCGTCGAGACGACGAGCTCCGCGTGCGTGCCCGTGCCGACGACGCGGCCCTTCTCGACGACGACGATGAGGTCGCTGTCGACGACGGTCGAGAGCCGGTGCGCGATCACGATGAGCGTGCGGTGCTCGGCGACCGCGTCGATGGCCTTGCGGAGCAGCTGCTCGTTGAGGCCGTCGAGGCTGGAGGTCGACTCGTCGAGCAGGAGGATCGGCGGCGCGGAGAGCAGCGTGCGCGCGATCGCGAGGCGCTGACGCTCGCCGCCGGAGAGCATGATGCCGTCCTCGCCGACGGGCGCGTCGAGGCCGAGCTCGTTGCGGGCGAGCACCTCGGTGAGGTTCACGGCGTGCAGCACCTGGATGCAGTCCTCGTCCGTCGCGTCGAACGCCGTGAGCGTGAGGTTCTCGCGGAGCGTGCCCGCGAGCACGGGCGCGTCCTGCTCGACGTAGCCGATCTGACGGCGGAGGTCCTCGCGGTCGAGCGTGCGGATGTCCCGCCCGCCCACGCGGACGACGCCCGAGGTCGGATCGTAGAAGCGCTCGATGAGGGCGAGGATCGTGCTCTTGCCGGCGCCGGACGGGCCGACGAGCGCGATCCGGGTCCCCCGCTCGGCGCGGAAGCTGACGCCCTGGAGGACGCCGCCGCCCGTGCGGTCGGCGCCGGCGGCGGCGTCGGCGGCATCGTCCGAGGCGGCGGGCGCGTGCCCCTCGGGCGTCTCGGCACCGGCTGAACCGGCATCCGCGTCGGGATCCGCATCCGCATCCGCGTCCGCTGCCACCGGGTACGCGAACCGCACGTCCACGAGCTCCACGGCGGGCGCGTCGGTGCGGTCCTCCGCCGCGGGCGCGTCGTCGCGGAGGCGGCCGGCGAGCTCGGCGTCCCCGTCGGTCTCGACCGGGAGCTTCACGATCTCCTGGATCCGGCCGAGCGCGCCGAGCGCCTGGTTCACCGCGGTCACGGCGCCGAACGCCTGGCCGAGCGGCATGATCATGAGGAAGAGGAACAGGATGAAGGCCACGAGGTCGCCGACCGTGATCGCCCCGGCCGCCACGCGGTAGCCGCCGACGCCGACCACGACGAGGAACGACGCCTGCAGCGCGATGCCGGCGATGGGCACGACGACCGCGGAGGCCTTCGCGACCTTGATCCCCATCTCCCACGCGCCCTCGGCGTCGGTCTCGATGGTGCGGATCTCGCGGTCGGTGGCGTTGCTGGCGCGGACGGTGCGGATCGCGCCGATGGCCCGCTCGACGCTCGCCGCCAGGTCGCCGACCTTGCGCTGCGCGCGCTGGCTGGCCACGCGGATCCGGCCGGAGAGCCCCACGACGGCGACGACGGAGACCGCGACGACCAGCACGGTGAGGCTGAGGAGCACGGGGTCGATGATGAGCATCGCGATGATGGCGCCGAGGAACGTGACCGCGCCGCCGATCGCCTCGACGAGGCCCTGGGTGAGGACGGCGCGGAGGAGCGTGGTGTCGGATCCCACGCGCGAGACGAGGTCGCCGGTGCGGCGCGTGTCGAACTCCGAGATGGGGAGGCGGAGGATCCGGCGCACGAGCGTGCGGCGCGACGACAGGACGATGCCCTCGCCCATGCGCTGCAGCAGGTAGTGCTGGTAGCCCGAGAGCACGCCGGACACGACGACGAGGCCGACGAGCGCCCAGACGAGGACGCCGAGCTGGCCGCCCTCCTGCACGACGCCGACGACGCGCTGCACGAGGAGCGGCTGGCCGAGGCTCGCGGCGGCGCCGAGCACGCTCAGCACGACCACGAAGACCATGAGCCCGCGCTGCTCGAGGATGTACGGCAGCAGCTCGGAGAAGCGGGCGCGGGGGCCGTCGTCCGCGGAGTCGCGGCGCGCGAACGGGTTGCGGGAGCGGGCGCGCGGCGCGGCGGCGGTCTCGGGGCGGGCGGTGCTCATGCGTGGTCTCCCGGGTCGTGGGGTGCGATCGTGATGCGGCGCGCGGGCAGCCGGTGGTCGACCGGAGGCGGTCGGGATGCCGGGCGGCCGGCGAGCGGAGCATCGCGCGTGTCGCATCGCCGTGGCGACTCTACGCGTCGACCGCCGCGCAACCGCCGGGAGCGATTCCGCCCGTGGAGAAAAAAGCCGAGGCCGACCCTAGGCTGTGGACTCGTGCCCACCCCCGTCATCACCGCCGACCGACTCGTGAAGAAGTACGGCGACCACGTCGCCGTCGACGGCCTGTCCTTCGAGGTCGCGCCCGGCGAGTCCTTCGGGCTGCTCGGGCCGAACGGCGCCGGCAAGTCCACGACCATGCGCATGATCGGCGCGGTCTCCTCGCGCACGGGCGGCACCCTCGACATCCTCGGGCTCGACCCCGACACGCACGGGCCGGAGATCCGCTCGCAGCTGGGCGTCGTGCCGCAGGCCGACAACCTCGACCTGGAGCTCAAGGCGCGCGACAACCTCATCGTCTACGGCCGCTACTTCGGCCTGCCGCGCAAGCAGGTCGCGGCCCGCGCCGACGAGCTGCTCGAGTTCGCGCAGCTCAGCGACCGCGCGGGCGCGAAGGTCGACGACCTCTCCGGCGGCATGAAGCGGCGCCTCACCATCGCGCGGGCCCTCATCAGCGACCCGCGGATCCTGCTGCTCGACGAGCCGACGACGGGCCTCGACCCGCAGGCGCGCCACATCCTCTGGGACCGCCTGTTCCGCCTCAAGGAGCAGGGCACGACGCTCGTGCTCACCACGCACTACATGGACGAGGCCGAGCAGCTGTGCGACCGGATCGTCGTGGTCGACGAGGGGCGGATCATGGCGGAGGGCTCGCCCGCGTCCCTCATCCGCGACCACTCCAGCCGCGAGGTGCTCGAGGTGCGCTTCGGGTCCGACCGCAACGAGTCCGCGTCGCGCGAGATCGCCGGGTACGGCGACCGCGTCGAGGTGCTGCCCGACCGCGTGCTCGTGTACGCGTCCGACGGGGAGGCGGTGCTCAGCCGGATCCTCGAGCAGGGCCTCAAGCCCATCACGACGCTCGTGCGCCGGTCGAGCCTCGAGGACGTCTTCCTCCGCCTCACGGGACGGAGCCTGGTCGAGTGAGCGTCGTCGACCGCACCGCCGCCGGGGGATCCGCGGCCGAGGGGCCGCGCGACGGCGCCGACGACCGCGCCCGCGCCGTCGCGGGTGGCGTCCGCCCCCGCCGCGCCGGCGCGTGGTACGCGGCCGAGCATCGGCTGCTCGGGATCCGCGCCTACCTCGGCACCGCGCTCGCGACCGGCATCGCGAGCCCGTACGTCTACCTCTACGCGCTCGGCGTCGGCCTCGCCACGGTCGTCGACCAGGGGACGGGCGCGAACCAGGCCCTGGGTGTCAGCTTCCTCGTGTTCGTCGCGCCCGCGCTCCTCGCGACGAGCGCCATGACGGTCGCGAGCGAGGAGTTCAGCTACCCGATCTTCGGCGGCTTCAAGTGGAACCCGGTGTTCCAGGCGATGAACGCGTCACCGCTCACCCCCGCGCAGATCATCGACGGGCAGGTCATCGGCGTCGCGATCCGCATGGCGCCCACCTGCATCGCCTACTTCGCGTTCATGCTCCTGTTCGGCGCCGTGCCGCTCGGCACGGGCTTCCTCGCGGTCGGCGCCGCGGTGCTCACCGGCATGGCGATCGGCGTGATGCTCATGGCCTACGTCGCCACCCTCACGCAGGACACCGGCCAGATCGCGATGGTGATGCGCTTCGTCATCACGCCGCTCTCGCTGTTCTCGGGCACGTTCTTCCCGCTCACCCAGCTCCCCGTCTGGCTGCAGTGGATCGGCTGGATCTCCCCGCTCTGGCACGGCACCGAGCTCGGACGCGTCGCCACCTACGGCATGGAGGAGCCGATCTGGCTCACGATCGCGCACGTGGCGTACCTGCTGCTCTGGCTCGCGGTCGGCTGGACCCTCGCGCGCCGCGTCGCCACGAGGAGGCTGCGCGCATGACCGGATCCACGATGCCCGTCGCCCCGGCGCCCGCCGCCCGCCGGAGCCGCGGCGGCCCGCGCTCCCTCTACGCCGGCAACGCCCGCTCGGTGCTCTCCCGCGGCCTGCTCGCAACCCGCAGCACCAACTGGACCGTCGTCCTCTCCGGCTTCTTCGAGCCCGTCTTCTACCTGCTTGCGATGGGGATCGGCCTCGGCTCGCTAGTCGGCGACGTCACCACGAGCACCGGCCAGCCCGTGCCGTACGCCGCCTACATCGCGCCGGCGCTCCTCGCCGTCTCGGCGATGAACGGCGCCGTCTACGACTCCACCTGGAACGTCTTCTTCAAGATGAACCACTCGAAGCTGTACCAGGGCATGCTCGCGACCTCGCTCGGCCCGCTCGACGTGGCCTTCGGCGAGATCTCGCTGGCGCTGCTGCGCGGCGTCGTCTACTCGTCCGGCTTCCTCGTCGTGATGCAGGTGCTCGGCCTCAACCTGTCGTGGTGGGCGATCCTCGCGCTGCCGTCCGTCGTGCTCATCGCGCTCGCGTTCGCGAGCTTCGGCATGGCGGTGACGAGCTACATGAGGACGTTCCAGCAGATGGACTGGATCGCCTTCATCCTGCTGCCGATGTTCCTGTTCTCCGCGACCTTCTACCCGCTGTCGGTGTACCCGGCGTGGGTCCAGACGGTGATCCAGGCGCTCCCGCTCTGGCACGCGGTCGAGCTCGTGCGCGGCTTCACGACGGGCGCGCTCTCGTTCGCGGTCGTCGGCCACGTGCTCTACTTCGCGGTGATGACGGCCGTCGGCCTCGTCTTCACGACGCGGCGGCTGCGGGTCCTGTTCCTCGACTGACGGCGACGGGCCGCGGTGCCCGGCGCCGGATCCGCTCGGTACCCTGGCGGGGAGCGCCACCCGGGCGCGGCCGGCTGCGAGCCGGGGGAGGCAGGTGCCCATGGGCCGCGTCGTGGTGCTCGGATCGCTCAACGTCGACCAGGTGGTGCGCGTGCCGCGGCATCCGCAGCCGGGGGAGACGCTCATCGGATCCGACCCCGAGCGGCTCTGGGGCGGCAAGGGCGCGAACCAGGCGGTCGCGGCGGCCGACGCCGGCGGCGAGGTCGCGATGGTGGGGGCCGTGGGCGACGACGCCGACGGATCCGCGTACCGCGCGCGCCTGGCGGACCGCGGCGTCGACGTGTCGGGCCTCGCCACCGTGGCGGACGCGACCACGGGCCTCGCGATCATCGCGGTCGACGACGACGGCGAGAACACGATCATCGTCGCGCCCGGCGCCAACGGCCGCGTGGCGTCGGCGCACCTGGATCCGCTCGACGCGCTCGCGGCGGGCGACGTCCTGCTCGCCTCCCTCGAGCTGCCCCTCGACACCGTCGCGGAGGGCGTCCGCCGGGCGCATGCCGCCGGGGCCCGCATCGTGCTGAACCTCGCGCCCTTCGCCGCGCTGCCCGCCGACGTGCTCGCGCTCGCGGATCCCGTGGTCGTCAACGAGCACGAGGCCGGGCTCCTCCGCGAGTCGGGCACGCCCGCTCCCGCGTCGCTGCTCGTCACCCTCGGCGCCGAGGGCGCGATGTGGGGCCACGTCGAGGTCCCCGCGTCGCGGGTCACCCGCGTCGTCGACACGACGGGCGCGGGCGACGCGTTCTGCGGCGCGCTGGCCTCCGCGCTCGCCGCGGGCGCCGACCGCGAGGGCGCCCTGGTCGTCGCCGCCGACGCCGCGGCCGTCGTCGTCCAGCGGCAGGGCGCGCAGCCCGCGGACGACTGATCCGCGTGGGCGACGAGTCGCCGGATCCGCACGACGCGACCGCGGCCGTCGTCGCGTTCGTCCGCGCGCTCGCGACGCCGCCGTCGCCGCGCGACGTCGCGGAGGCGGAGCGGATGCTCGCCGCCCTCGGCGCGCGTCCCACGGGCGAGGTCGACGCGTACGCCCCGGACTCCGAGCTCCGCGCGCTGGCCGGTGGACCCGACGCCGTCGACCACCTCTCCTACGGCACCCACGCGGGCGAGGTCACGGGCGTCGGCTTCTTCCTGGCACGGCACGGCGGCCCGCGGGATCCGCTCGTCCGGTGCGATCACGATGCGCTCGTCGCGGCCCTCACCGCCGGCCTCGGTCCCGCCCGCCCGGTCTTCGACGACCAGCCGAGCCCGGTGTCGTGGGACGTCGGCGAGCTGGAGGTGGAGGTCCAGCTCTTCGACCGCGTCGACAGCAGCGTGATGGTCGGGGTCGACCATCGCGAGCGGGCGGCGCGCGCGGAGGCCTCCCTACCGCGGGGCGATAGGCCGTGCCATGCTGCGCGCGCGGCCCCATGGCAGGCTGGCCGCATGCCCTCGGATCCCCGCACGCGCTTCCGCGAGCAGGCGGAGGGGGCGCTGGCGACGTTCGCCGGCACCGTCGCGTACCTGCTGTATCAGGTGGCGCGCGTCACCGAGGTGCGCACGGAGGGCGACCGCGTGCTGGTCGTCGTGTGCACGGTCGGGGCGATCGCAGCGCTGGCCGTGGTGCTCGCCATCGTGGTGCGCGGCATGCTCCGCCGGCGCCGTGAGCGCGCCACCGTGGACGCGCGCACGGTCGAGCCGCAGGACGGCGACCGCGCCGACGGGACCCGCTCCTAGCGGCGCATCCCTCGCCGACGCAGGAGCTCCACGCCGAGCCCGACCAGCGCGATCGCGGCGCCGGCCGCCGCGAACCACCACGCGATCGCGATGCCGCCCGGCTCCTCGCCGGCGATCCCGCCCATCACGGCGCCGAGCGCGACCGCGACGACGAGCGCGCCGAAGCCGCCCAGGGCTGCCGCGAGGATCCTCATGTCGGCGACGATCACACCGGCTGCAGCGCCCGCTGCTCGCCTGCGGGCAGCTCCACGCGCACGGCGTCGTCGGGGCGGACCTCGCCGCCGGTGATCACGACGCCCATCACGCCGGACTTCCGCACGACGTTCCCGTCGGCGTCACGGTCGAGCACCGCCTTCATGGCGCCCGTGCCGAGCCGGTCGATCTGGATGCAGGGGTTCCGGAGGCCCGTCAGCTCCACCACGGCCTCGTCGCCGAGGTGCAGGCGCGTGCCCGTGGGCAGGTCGAGGAGCGGGACGCCCGCGGTCGTGACGTTCTCGCCGAGGTCGCCCGGCCCCACCTCGTACCCCTTGTCCGCGAGCTCCTCGTGCAGCTCGGCGTGGACCAGGTGCACCTGGCGGAGGTTCGGCGCATCCGGATCGCGGCGCTTCCGCGAGAGGTGCTGCACGGTGGTGCCGAGGTGCGCGTCGCCCTCGACCCCGAGGCCGGCGAGGAGGGTGATGGACGGGCGGACGGGCTTGGAGAAGCGATGGGCATCGTCGCGCGCGACCGCGAGGACCCGGGGCGATGCGGACGGCTGCATGCCAGCGACGATAGCGGTGCGCCGGTCGACGGGCGAGCCCCCGGACGGGACGGGGGCGCGGGGTCCCGTCCGCGCCGTGGTCCGGCTAGGTTCGGGGCATCGACGGCGATGGGGGATGCGATGCGCGCGACGGCCATGAGCGGATCACGCAGGACGACGCTGGTGGCGGGGCTCGCGTCCGCCGGTGCGCTCCTGCTGCAGCCCGGTCTGCTCGGCGGCTCCCGGATCCAGCCGACGCCGGACATGGCGTCCGCGATCGTGCTGCAGGGGCCCGTGGTGGACGTCGTGGTGCTGGTCCTCGTGGTGGCCGCCGCGGTCGTCCTCGCGCGGGGCGTACGCGGCGAGCCGGGGCTGCTGCAGGCGTCGCGCGCGGCGGGGATCGCGGCGCTGGTGGCCGCGGGCGCGCAGGTGGCCTTCACGCTCGCGCGGATCCTCGTCGGCCTGATGCTCGGGGACCCGCCCGGATCGGCGGGGCTGGTGGAGCCGCCGGTCGTCGTCGTGCTGTCGCAGGGCGTGTACGCGGTGCACGTTGGGGCGCTCGCGGTGCTCGGGGTCCTCGTCGTCCGCGGGCGGCTGCTCGAACCGCTGGCCCGCCTCTGCCTCCTCGTGGTCGGCACGGGCACGGCGGCGTCCTGGATCCTCGGCCAGACCCTCGGCCTGCTCCTCGCGGGGGCGGAGGCGTCGCCGCTCATCCCGCTGCTCTTCGCGCTGCCGCCCGTGATCCTCGTGGCGTCCGCCGGCCTCGTCGTGGGCCTGCTGGTGCACGGGCGGTCGGCCGCGATGCGGGCCCGCGTGGAGACCATCCGCCGCGCCTGGTGAGCGGGTGCCGCGCGCACGCGCGGAGGGACGGGCCGATGCGCCGGCCCGGCCCTGCGTCCCGTGCCGGTCAGCGCGTCGCGTCGACCGCGCCGGCGGACGTCGCGTCGGCCGTGTCGTGCTCGCGGGCCACGAGGAACGCCACGAGCGAGATGGCGGACGCGACGCTGAGGTAGATCCCGACGAGGCCCACGCCGCCGCCGCCCACGTCCCACAGCCAGGTGGCGATGAACGGCGCGACCGCCCCGCCGATGATGCCCGCGAGGCTGAACGCGAGGGACGCGCCCGTGTAGCGGACGTCGGCGGCGAACATGCCCGGCAGCAGGGATCCGACGGCGCCGTACGCGAGGCCGATGAGCACGAAGCCGAGCACGACGAACATGAGCGTGCCGGGGAGGCCGGCGGCCAGCAGCGGGTCGAAGAGCACGCCGAAGACGACCATGCCGACCGCGCTCGCGACCACGACGGGACGCGCGCCGCGCCGCTGGGCGAGCGCGCCGGACACCACGATGGCGGCGGCGAAGAACACCACGCCGACGAGCAGCATGAGCAGGAAGTCGGTGCGGGCGTAGCCGAGGCCGGCGTGGAACGCGGACGCGTCGAACGGCTTGCCCGCGGTCGTGGCGGCGGCCTCGGCGGCCTCCGCGATGCGCGGCGACGTGGCGTAGGTGACCGCGAACGTGGTCATGAGGTAGAAGAGCGTGAAGGTGGCGAGCAGGGCGAGCGCTCCGAGGATCAGCCCGCGCCAGCCCGTGCGCAGCGTGCGGCCGAGCGGCAGCCGGGAGGTCGCGCCGCGGTCGAGCACGGCCTGGAACTCCGGCGCCTCGACGAGCTTCACGCGGACGTAGAGGCCCACGAGCACGAGGACGGCGCTCGCGAGGAACGGCACGCGCCAGCCCCACGCCTGCAGGTCGGCGGGGGAGAGCGTCAGCGACAGGACGAGGAACAGGCCGTTGGCCAGGATGAAGCCCACGGGCGCACCGAGCTGGGGGAAGGTGCCGTAGACGGCCCGATTGCCCGCGGGCGCGTTCTCCGTCGCGAGCAGCGCGGCGCCGCCCCACTCGCCGCCGAGGCCGAGGCCCTGGACGAAGCGCAGCACGGCGAGGGCGGCGGGGGCCGCGACCTCCCAGCCCGGCGTGAGCCCGCTCGGCAGGCAGCCGACGAGCACGGTGGCGACGCCCATGGTGAGCAGCGACGCGACGAGCGTGCGCGTGCGGCCGAACCGGTCGCCGAAGTGGCCGAAGACCACGGATCCGATGGGCCGGGCGAAGAACGCCACGCCGAACACGGCCAGCGACTGGAGCTGCGCGACCGCGGGGTCGTCGTTCGCGAAGAAGAGGGCCGGGAACACCAGCACGGCCGCGGTGGCGTAGACGTAGAAGTCGAAGAACTCGATGGACGTCCCGACGAGGCTCGCGACCAGCACGCGCGAGCGCGGGTTGGCCGGGGCGGATGCGGGCGGTGCGGCGGTGGGGGCAGCGGTCATGGCGGTGGCTTCCGACTCGGGGGACGGGGAGACGCCACGGTTCGTGGCGCGCCGACGGTACCGGCGCTCCCCGCCCCTCCGGGCGAACGGCTCACACGCCGCGGATCAGCTGACGTTCCCCGCGTAGTCGGCGTCGCGCGTCTCGCGGCTGATGATGAGCGCGACGAGCGTGATCGCCGCCATCGCGCTGAGGTACACGCCGACGAGCAGCACGTTCCCGTCGAGCAGCTGCCAGAGCGCCACCGCGATGAAGGGCGCGACCGCGGCGCCGAGGATGCTGGCGACGTTGTAGCTGATCGCGGATCCCGTGTAGCGCACGTTCGTCGGGAAGAGCTCGGGCAGCACCGCGCCCATCGGGCCGAAGGTGAGGCCCATGAGCGTGAAGCCGATGATGAGCAGCACCATCGTGCCCACGAAGCCGCCCGCGAACAGGGGCACGAAGAGCAGGCCGAAGACGAGGATCCCGAGGGTCGTCGCGATGAGCATCTTGCGGCGGCCGTACCTCTCCGCGAGCGGCCCCGAGACCATCGTGAAGATCCCGAAGAACACGACGCCGACGATGAGCATGAGCAGGAAGTCGTTCCGCGCGTAGCCGAGGCCCGCGGCGAACGTGTCCGGGTTGAAGGTCTTGCCCGCTGCGGTCGCGGCCGCCTCGGCGGCGGCGGCGTCGCGCGCCGTGGTGCCGTAGGTGAGCGTGAACGTGGTCATCAGGTAGAAGAGCGTGTAGGTCGCCAGCATGATGAACGTGCCGAGGATCAGCGGGCGCCAGCTCGTGACGAAGACGCGCGCGACGGGCAGCTTCGCGACCTCGCCGGAGTCGACGACCTTCTGGAACGCGGGCGTCTCGATGAGCTTGAGGCGGACGTACAGGCCGACGATCACGAGCACGGCGCTCGCGAGGAACGGGACGCGCCAGCCCCACGACTGGAACTGCTCGGGGGTGAGGCCGAGGCTCAGCGCGAGGAACACGCCGTTGGCGACGATGAAGCCGATGGGGGCGCCCAGCTGCGGGAACGTGCCGTAGATGGCGCGCTTGCCGGCGGGCGCGTTCTCGGTGGCCAGCAGCGCGGCGCCGCTCCACTCGCCGCCGAGGCCGAGGCCCTGGCCGAAGCGCATGATCACGAGGAGCGCGGGGGCCGCCACCTCCCAGCCGGGCGTGAGCGCGGTGGGGAGGCAGCCGATCAGCACGGTCGCGATGCCCATGGTGAGCAGCGACGCGACGAGCGTGCCCTTGCGGCCGACGCGGTCGCCGAAGTGCCCGAAGAGGATGGATCCGATGGGCCGCGCGATGAACGCGACGCCGAAGACCGCGAAGGACGCGAGCTGCGCGACGGTCGGGTCGTCGTTCGCGAAGAAGAGCGCGGGGAAGACGAGCACCGCGGCGGTCGCGTAGACGTAGAAGTCGTAGAACTCGATCGACGTGCCGATGAGGCTCGCGATGATGACGCGCGAGCGGGAGTTCCCGGCGGGCGGTGCGGTGGATGCGGACGGGGCGGCGGCGCTGGCCGCGCGGGTGCTGGACATGCGGGGAGACGGCTTTCGGCTGGTGCGGCGTGAGCGGCAGGGGCGCGCGGAGGAGGCGGGCGCGCCGGTCGGGCGCGGGCGCCGGGTGCGGCGGAGTCGAGGGGGCCACTCGTGATGGCGAGGTGAGTTTACGCCCATGGGGAGATGCTGTGCGCGGTCCGTAGGCTGGGCGGGGCGTCGCCCCGGACCCGTGCCGCGGATCCGCGCGTCGCCGCCCGCGATGACGAGGAGTCCCATGGAGCACGAGACCGGACGCGCTGTCCTGCCGGGCGTCGCGAAGGCGCTGGGCGCGGTCGCGCTCATCTGCTTCGGCACCGGCTACTGGTACGTGGCGATCCCCTGCGTCGTGGGCGTCGTCCTGTGCATCCTGCAGCTGCGCCGGTGGACGCATCGGGAGCTCGAGGAGCGCGCGCGGCTCGCGGAGTCGCCGACCGAGGAGGATCAGGCGGTCGCCCTCGCGTGGGACGAGGACGGCGGCGTCGCCGTGGACCGGCGCCGCGAGGAGCCGGGACCGGACGACGCGGGACCGGACGAGCGGCGCTAGGCGACGCGTCGGCTACGCGCGCTCGGGGGAGGCGGCTGGCTGAGCCGCGACCGGGGTCGCGTCGACCGGGTTCCGGTCGGCCGGGCTCCCGTCGGCCGCGCTCGCGTCGCCGGCGGATCCGCGGCGTCGCCGCAGCAGCCCCGTCAGGTCGTGCGCCGAGAGCGACACCGCGAGCACCGCGGCCAGCACGAGCGCGAGCGCGGGGGCGCCGACCGCCCACGGCGCGCGCTCCGCGTAGGCGCTGCCCTCGCTGAGGATCAGGCCCCACTCGGGCGTCGGCCGGGGGCTGCCGAGGCCGAGGAAGCCGAGCGCCGCGAGCGTCAGCGCGGTCCCGGGCAGCCGGAGCATCGCGTTCCGCAGCACCGGGCCGACGACCGCGGGCAGGAGGTGGCCGAGGAGGATCCGGGCGCGCCCGACGCCGAGCACCGGCAGGATCCGCACGTGCGGCTGCGCGCGCGCCTCCTGCATCAGCGCCCCGGCGTGCGCGGCGAGCGGCGCCCAGCCGACGGCGGCCACGGCGATGGCGGCGCCCGCGGTCGAGGGGCCCTGGATCGCCGCCACCACGATGCCCGCGAGGATCGGCGGCGCGGCGTTGGCGACCTCGATGGGGCCGAGCGACGCGCGCGGCAGGAGCCCGAGCACCAGGCCGATCGCGCAGCAGGCGAGCGTCACGAGGAGCGCGGTGCCGAGCGTGGTCACGGCGCCGTGGCCGACCCGGCCGAGGAGGTCCCGGCCGCTCGCGTCGGCGCCGAAGGGGAGCGCCCACGAGGGCGGCGCGAGGCGTCCGGCGGTGGTGGCGAGGGGATCCCGCGCGAGGCCCGCCACGACGATGAGCGCGAGGAGCCCCGCGGAGACGGCCGGCACGACGGCGTCGCGGCGGCGGGCGGAGACGCGCGCGTCGGGCACGGGCAGGGATCCGAGGCGGAGGGCGGGGCCGAGGAGCGCGCGCCGGACGAGGTCCGCCAGCGCGCCCGCGACGACGGCGACCGCGAGGAGCGCGAGCACGCCCGCCTGGAGCGCCGGCACGTCCTGGCTGCTGGCCGCGCCGAGGGTCGCGCGGCCGATGCCGGGGATCGCGAAGACCTGCTCGACCGCGACCGCGCCGCCCGTGAGGCCGACGAGCACCAGGCCGATCTGCCCGAGCACCGACGGGAGCGCGCGGCGCAGCACCGCGAGCGTCGTCCGCGCGGGCGGCACGCCCGCCATCGCCCAGGTCGCGACCCAGCGCTCGGCGGACGCGGCCTGGATCGCGTCGGCGAGGAGGCGGCCGATGAGCCCGCCGCCCGGGATCCCGAGGGCGAGCGCGGGGAGCGCCGCGTTCGCGGGCCCGTCCCAGCCGGACGGGGGCGCCCAGCGGAGCCACACGGCGACGACCACGAGCAGCGCCGTCGCGAGGAGGAACTCGGGCAGCGCCGTGAGGGCGGCGGCCAGGGCCCCGGATCCGCGGCTCCGGCGTCCGCGCGTCGCGTCGCGCAGGGCGGGCACGCACAGCAGCGCCGCGATCCCCAGCGCCACCGCGATCGCGAAGGCCATGAGGGTGAGGGAGACGCCGAGCGCGTCGAGCGTGCCGGGGAGGACCGGGCGGCCGGAGATCCACGACGTGCCGAGGTCGCCGCGCACCACGCCCGCCAGCCAGTCGAGCGAGACGGCGAGCGGCCCGCGGTCGAGGCCGAGCTGCGCGCGGACGGACGCGAGCGCCTCCGGGGTGGCCTCGAGGTCGGAGTAGCGCGCGCGCAGGATCGTGTACTCGGGCGACCGGCCGGAGAGCCAGGGCAGCGCGCCGACGAGCGCGACGACGCCGCCGATCGCGACCACCCGGGACGCCCCGACGACGAGCCCGTCGCGCGCGCGGCCCATCAGCGCTCGACGCGCGTGTCGGCGGTGATGAGCGCGCGCTCGCGGGGATCCCGCACGGCGCCCGTGACCCCGGTGGCCTCGCCCTGGATCACGCGCTCGTGCAGGAGCGGCACCGCGGCGTCGTCGGCGAGCACGCGCGCCTCGACCCCCATGATCGCGGCGCGGCGTTCGGGTCCGGCCGGCAGCGCGGACGCCTCGGTGAGGGCCTGGTCGACGGCCGGGTCGCACAGCTGCGAGATGTTGAACGAGCCCTGGCACGCGAAGTCGCTGTAGAGGTAGGCGGCGGGGTCGCCCGAGTCGAGCACGGTCGCGCGGGACAGGATGAAGGCGTCGAACCTCCCGGCCACCGCGTCGGCCTCGATGTACTGGTACTCGCGCACGTCCTGCGTCACCTGGAACCCGGCCGCCTCGAGCTGCTGCTCGAGCTGCACGGCCACCTCGGGGAGCTCGGCGCGGTCGGTGAAGGTGCCGAGGGTGATCGGCACGCCGTCCACCTGCGCGGGCGCGGCGCGGCCCGCGAGCGCGTCGCGGTAGGAGGCGTCGTCGCGGAGGTCGGCGGCCCAGGGCAGCGCCGGTCCGAGGAGCCCGGCGGCCTCGTCGGCCCGGCCCTCGTAGACGCCGGAGACGAGCTCGGCGCGGTCGACCCCGGCCTGGGCGGCGGCGCGCACGGCGGGATCCGCGAACGGCCCCGACCCCGTGTTGAGGTACAGCGTGTTCGTGCGCGGCATCGAGACCTCGTGCAGGAGCTGCGGATCCACCTGCGCGGCCTGGCCCACGGGGATCGCCTCGACCACGTCGGCCGTCCCGGTGCGGAGCGCGGCGGCCCGCGCGGTGCCGTCGGGGACGAAGGTCACGTCGATGCCCGCGGACGCGGCCCGGCCGCCCCAGTAGTCGTCGAACCGGTCGAGCGTGGCGGACGAGGTGCCGTCGACCGCGGTGAGGCGGAACGGACCCGTGCCGGTGCCGACGGGCGAGACCGTGCCGTCGGCGCCGTACGCGGAGGCCGCGAGGATCGCCAGCTGCGGGCTCGAGAGGCGCTGCGGCACGAGCGGGTCCGGCGTCGCCGTGCGCACGACGAGCCGGTCGCCGTCCGCGGTCGCGGTGAGGTCGACGCCGTCGAGGATCCGCGGCTTCGGGCTCGCGGTCGCGGCGGCGGTGAGCGACGCGGCGGCCTGCGCGGCCGTGAGGACCGTGCCGTCGTGGAAGGGCACGTCGGGCCGGATGTCGAAGGCCCAGGTGAGGTCGTCGACGCGGGTCCACCCGGTGGCGAGCTGCGGCTGGGCGTCGCCGAGGTCGTCGAGGGTCACGAGCGTCTCGGCCGTGCTCCAGCGCGAGAGCTTGAAGGCGTCGTCGCTGAGCGGCGTGAGGCCGGAGCGGGGCGGCTGCAGCATGGCGAGGCGGATGCGGCCGTCGCCGTCCTGCGCGCCGTCCGGAGCGGATCCGGGGCTCGCGGCGAAGCAGCCGCTGAGGGCGAGCACCGACGCGGTGGCGAGGGCGACGAGGGCGGCGGAGCGGGCGGGGCGGGAGCATCTAGCGGGCATGGGGTCCTTCGGCGGGGATGCGCGGGGCATCGTCGGCGATGCGCGGGGCATCGGGGGTGGTGGTCGGGGGAGCGGTCGTGTCGTGGAGGGGCGCCGCGACGCCGGGCGCGGGGACGTCGATGTCGGGCGAGGCGGGGGAGGGAGCGGGCAGCAGCCGGGGCAGGCCGACGGCCGCGGCGACGGGCAGCGCGGCGAGGATCCCCCAGGCGACGGCGGGTGCCGCGTCGAGCAGGGAGCCGACCACGCCGCCGGCCACGAGCACGGAGATCCCGCCGCAGCTCGCGAGCAGCCCGTAGAACGAGGCGGTCGGCCGGCCGGCGGCGAACGGGGGGACGAGCTCCATGGTCACGGGGCCCGCGGTCATGTGGCCGAGCGTGAGGCAGACCACGAGGACCGCGGCGGGCACCAGCTCGGCACCGGCGGGCGGCGGCACGGCGGATCCGAGCGCGAGCGCCGCGAAGCCCGTCGCCGTGGTGCCGAAGCCGAGGGCGAGCGCGCGGCCGGGACCGAGCCGCTTCGCGAGGAGGGCGACGGGCCACTGCAGCGTGATGGTGAGGAGCGAGACGGCGAGGAACGCGGATCCCACCGCGGCCGTACCGGCGCCCGCCCGCGCGAGCTCGAGCGGCAGGCCGAGGTAGAGCTGGTTGTAGGCGACCAGGTCGACCGCGAACAGGGCGGAGAAGGCGAGGAAGCGGCGGTCGCGGACGGCGGCCCAGCGGTCGGGGCGCGGTGCGGCGGGCGCGGATCCCTCAGGCGCGGATCCGGCCGGCGCGGATCCCGCGGGCGACGACGCGACGGGACGCCCCGCGTCCGCCGGGATCACGCACCAGAGCGCCACCCCGACGGCCGCGAACAGCGCCGCGCCCACGAGCACGGTCGTCGAGAACCCGAGCCCGAGCAGCGCGGCGCCGGCGAGCGGACCCACGGCCGCGCCGATCTCGCCCACCAGCACGAGCGCGGCGAACAGCGACGGGCGCCCCGGCCGACGCGTGGCGCGCGCCCGCACGTCGGCGGCCGCGACGAGGCTCTGCAGCGCCGGGCTGAACAGCGCGCCGCCGAACCCGGTGAGGACCGCGCCGAGGAGGAAGCCCGGCAGGTCCGCGGCCAGGGCGAGCCCCAGGTAGCCGGACACGCGCACGGCGCAGCCCGCCGCGATGAGGGTGCGCGGGCCGAAGCGGTCGGCGAGCATCCCGCCGAGGAGGAAGAGGCCCTGCTGGCTGAACGTGCGCGCGCCGAGCACGAGGCCGATCGCGAGGGCGCCGAGCCCGAGGTCGTCGCGCATCACGACGGCGAGGAACGGGACGACGGCGTAGAAGCCGAGGTTGAAGACGAGCTGGCTGGAGAGCAGCACGGCGGCGGGCGGGGATCCGCGGCGCGCGGCACGCGGTGCGGGTCCGGGCACGGCGGAGGCCGGGCCCGCGGGGCCGGACGGGTGGGACGCGGTCATGCGGTGCGCGCTCCCGGCAGCCGGGGGACCGCGTCGGCGAGCTCTTGCGTGGCCGGATGCGCGGGGTCGGCGAGCAGGCGCTGCGTCGGCCCCTCCTCCGCGATCCGCCCGCCCGCGAGCACGACGCTCCGCCCGCAGAGCCGGGCGACGGCGTCGAGGTCGTGCGACACGAGCACGAGCCCGAGGCCCCGCTCGCGCACCAGGGAGCCGAGGAGCTCGATGATCCGGTCCCGCAGCGGCAGGTCCACCCCGCTGACGGGCTCGTCGGCGAGGAGGATCCCGGGCGAGGTCGCGATGGCCCGCGCGAGGGCCACGCGCTGCGCCTGCCCGCCGGAGAGCTCGCGCGGCCGCCGGTCGGCGAGGGACGCGGCGAGGCCGACGTCGTCGAGGGCGCGCGCGACGATGGCGGCGTGGTCGCCCGGCACGTCGAGGCGGCGGAGCGGTTCGCGGATCAGCTGCCGCACGGTCATGCGCGGCTCGAGGCTCGCGCCCGGATCCTGCGGCACCGCCTGCACGTGCCGCCGGTACCAGCGCAGGGCGGACGCGCGGCCGGGCACGACGGCCCGGTCGCCGAGCGCGACGGCTCCCGCGGTCGGCGCCTCGAGGGCGAGCAGGACCCGCAGGAGGGTCGACTTGCCGGATCCGGAGCGGCCCACGATCCCGACCGTCTCGCCGGGCGCGACGCGGAACGTCACGTCGTCGAGCGCGGGCGCGGGTCCCGCGGCGCCGGACGCATGAGCGGTGCGGGCCGTGCGCCGCGCGGCGGGGTCGCGGCGCGGCGGGTAGCGGTGCGTGATCCCGGTGGCCGTCAGCGCGTCGGCGGAGGCGGCCGCGACGGCGCCCGCGGGCCGGATGACGTCGCTCATCGTGCGGCCGCCGCGCCGAGCGGGGCCGAGGCCGCCGACGCCGACGCCGTCACGGGACCCGCGGATCCGCCGGGCAGCCGCCGGGACGCCGCCGCCACGAGCGCCCGGCTGTACGCGTGCCGCGGTCGCCGCACGAGGTCGTCCATGGTCCCGGCCTCGACCACGCGGCCCGCCTCGAGCACGACGACCCGGTCGCAGAGCGCGGCGGCCACCGCGAGGTCGTGCGTGATGAAGAGGAGCGCCTGGCCGGTGGCGTCGAGGCGGCGGCGGATCACGTCGACCACGCGCGCCTGCGTCACGACGTCGAGCGCGGTGGTCGGCTCGTCCGCGACGAGCAGGTCGGCGCGGCACAGCAGCGCGAGCGCGAGGCAGACGCGCTGGCGCTGGCCGCCCGAGAGCTCGGCGGCGAAGGCGGGGAGCGCGCCGTCGGGATCCTCGATGCCCACCTCGGCGAGCAGCTCCCGCACCTCGCGCCGTGCGTCCCGCCGGGTGAGGAGGCCGCCGTCCGCGGCGGATCCGCGCGCCCGGCCGGCCCGCAGCGCCGCGACCAGCTGCGCGCCGACCGTCACGAGCGGGTTCAGCGCGGCGAGCGAGTCCTGCTGCACGGCGGCGACGCGGCCGAGGCGCTGGCGCGGTGCGGCCGGGCCGACCGCGCGCCCGCCGAGCTCGACGACGCCGCGCACCCGGGATCCGGGCGGCAGCGTCCCGAGCACGGCCTGCGCCGTGAGCGACTTGCCGGACCCGGACGCGCCGACCAGCGCGACCCGCTCGCCGGCGCCGATGCGGAGGTCGACGTCGTGCACGAGCGGCGTCCGGTCGATGGAGATGCTGAGGCTCTCGAGGGAGAGGATCGGCGTCATCGGGTCCTTGTCCGTCCACGCGCGGAGCCGGACGATCCGGCCGGGCCTCGTCCGACTCTATTGAGAAGACTTATCGCCCACAAATGCGCCGTCCCGCATGCGAGGCCGCGTCATGAGGTCGCGTCCTGTCGCCGCGGATGCCATGCCGGACGCGGGCGGGATCGGCGGCCGAGCCCGATCCCGCTGCCGTGGGCTCGGGTGCGCCCTGTCAAGGCCCAGCCGGGATCGTGTCGCGCGGCCCGGCACCGAGTTGCATGGTCAGCGGGGCCGTCTCCTCGCCCGCCACCCCGGCGGCGCGGCATCGGCTCCGGGAAGGGTCCCGTGACCTGCATCGAGATGTCCCTCGCCCGCCGCGCGCCCACGACCGGGCGGCCCGGCGCATGAGCGAGGACAAGCGCCGCGAGCTCGGCGAGGGCGACGGCCCCGTCGAGGACGAGCTGCAGGAGGGGTTCGACGCGACGGTCGAGGAGGGCGCCGAGCGGCTGCACCGCACGTTCCGCGTCGTCCTGATCACGGGCTTCTTCGGCGGGCTCGAGGTCGGCCTCGGCGTGATGGCGCTCGTCGCCGTCCTGCACGAGACGGGCAGCCACCTGCTCGCGGGCCTCGCGTTCAGCATCGGCCTCATCGCCCTGCTGCTCGCGCACTCCGAGCTCTTCACCGAGAACTTCCTCATGCCCATCGCGGCCGTGGCGGCGAAGGAGGCGGGCATCGGCCAGCTGATGCGCCTCTGGGGCGGCACTCTCGTCGCCAACCTCGCGGGCGGCTGGGTCTTCATGTGGATCCTCGTGCAGGCCTTCCCGGAGTGGCACGACACCCTCGCGGAGTCCGCGCACCACTTCGTCGATCCCGGCTTCACGCTGCAGACCGTGATGCTGGCCGTGCTCGGCGGCAGCACCATCACGCTGATGACGCGCATGCAGCAGGGCACGACCTCGGACGTCGCGCGCATCGTCGCCGCGGTCGCGGGCGGCTTCCTGCTCGCGGGCCTGCAGCTGTTCCACTCGATCCTCGACTCGCTCCTCGTCTTCGGGGCGATCCAGTCGGGGGCGGACGTGACGTACGGGCAGTGGCTCGGCTGGTTCGGCTACACGCTGCTGTTCAACATGCTCGGCGGGATCCTGCTGGTCACGGTGCTGCGCCTGGTGCGCACGAAGGAGCTCATCCAGGAGCGGCGCGCGAGCTGAGGGGCGGTCCCGGGACCGCCCCTCCCGCGCCCGGATCAGGCGCCGCGGATCCCCTTCAGCAGCAGCGCGGTCGTCACCGCCGCCTCGGCCGCCTCGGCGCCCTTGTCCTCCTTCGAGCCCGGGAGCCCCGCCCGGTCGAGGCCCTGCTGCTCGTCGTCGAGCGTGAGCAGCCCGAAGCCGATCGGCTTGCCGGCGAGGAGCGACGCCTGCGTGAGGCCCGAGGTCGCCGCGTCGGACACGTACTCGAAGTGCGGCGTGCCGCCGCGG
The DNA here is from genome assembly GCF_002151125.1 of Clavibacter michiganensis. Lineage (GTDB taxonomy): Bacteria > Actinomycetota > Actinomycetes > Actinomycetales > Microbacteriaceae > Clavibacter > Clavibacter michiganensis_C. The sequence continues at coordinate 312,925 of NZ_MDJZ01000005.1, read as the reverse complement.
ATGATCACGCCGAGCGCGACGACCGCGTCGGCCCCCGCGTCGAGCGCCGCACGCGCGACCACGGGCAGCTCGAAGCTGCCGGGCACGCGGATCACGGTGGTGGTGACGCCGGCCGCGTCGAGCACGCGCTGCGCGCCCGCGAGGAGGCCCGCGCTGATCTCGTCGTGCCAGCGTCCGGCGACGACGGTGACCGCGAGGCCCGTCCCGTCGATCGCGGTGGGGTCGATGTCGGGTGCTCCGTGTCCGCTCATGCGGTCTCCTCCTCGGGGGTGGTGGTGATGGTGGCCGGTCCGGCCGTGGTGGTGCGCAGGCCGTCGGGCGCCTCGGCGTCCGGGTAGGCGTCGGATCCGATGTGCATGTCGGTGTCGAGCACCATGCGGTGCCCCATGCGGTCGCGCTTGGTCGCGAGGTAGTCCGCGTTCGTCGCGTTGACGCCGACGACGAGCGGCACGCGCTCGGTCACCTCCACGCCGTGCGCCTCGAGCTGCCGCACCTTCTCGGGGTTGTTCGTGAGCAGGCGCACGTCCTCGATCCCCATGTCCTGCAGGATCGCCGACGCCGCGCCGTAGTCGCGCGCGTCCGCCGGGAGGCCGAGGGCGACGTTGGCGTCGAGCGTGTCGAGGCCGTCCTCCTGCAGCCGGTACGCGCGCAGCTTGTTGACGAGGCCGATCCCGCGGCCCTCGTGCCCGCGCAGGTAGACGACCACGCCGCCCGTGCGGGCGATCTCGTCGAGCGCCGCGTCGAGCTGCGGACCGCACTCGCACTTGAGGGATCCGAGCGCCTCGCCCGTCAGGCACTCCGAGTGCACGCGCACGAGCGTGCCGTGCGCGGTCGGCTCGCCGGAGACGACGGCCACGTGGTCGGCGCCCGTCGTGCGGTCGCGGTAGGCGCGCAGCCGGAACGTGCCGTGCGTCGTGGGCACCGTGGTCTCGACCTCGAAGATGACCCGCGACGCCTCGGGGATCTCGACCGCGGGCTCGAGCGGACGGTCGCAGTGGAACTCCTCCAGGTGCTCCTTGAGCGCCTCGATCGTGACGACGAGCACGCCCTCGCGCTCGCCGAGGGCGAGGAGGCCGGGCAGCCGCATCATCTCGCCGTCGTCCTGCACGATCTCGCTGATCGCGCCGACGGGCGTGAGCCCCGCGAGCGTGAGCAGGTCGACCGCGGCCTCGGTGTGGCCGTCGCGCTCGCGCACGCCGCCGTCCACCGCGCGCAGCGGCAGGATGTGGCCGGGCCGGTGCAGGCTCGTCGGCACGCTGCGGAGGTCGGCGAGCACGCGCAGGGTGTGCGCGCGGTCGGACGCGCTGATGCCGGTGGAGAGCCGGTCGGCCGCGTCGACGGACACCGTGTACGCGGTGCCGCGCGGATCCCGGTTGTCGGCCACCATGAGCGGCAGCTCGAGCCGGTCGGCGATCTCGTTCGTCATGGGCGCGCAGATGAAGCCCGACGAGTGCTTCACGAGCCAGGCCACCCACTCGGGCGAGGCGGACTCGGCGGCGAGCAGCACGTCGCCCTCGTTCTCGCGGCCCTCGTCGTCGACGACGATCACGGGGCGTCCGGCGCGCAGCTCCTGCAGCGCCGCGGGGATGTCGGCGAGGCTCATGAGCGGTCCCCCTCGGTCGTGGCGGCCGGTGCGGCGTCGCGGTCGCGCGCGTCGAGCGCGAGCATCCGCTGCACGTGCCGCGCGAGCACGTCGGTCTCGAGGTTCACCTCGTCGCCGATCTCCAGCGCGCCCAGCGTCGTCGCGGAGAGCGTCTCCGGGATGAGCGACACCTCGAACCACGAGTCGGCGTCCGGCGTGTCCGTCGGGCTGACCGCGCTCACGGTGAGGCTCACGCCCTGCACCGTGATGGATCCGCGGTCGACCACGAGCGGCGCGAGGTCCGCGGGCAGCGAGAAGCGGAGGATCCGCCACGCCTCGCCCGGCGTGGTCGCGATGAGGCGCCCGGTGCCGTCGACGTGGCCCTGCACGATGTGGCCGCCCAGGCGGTCGCCCACGCGCGCGGCGCGCTCCAGGTTGACGCGATAGCCCACGCCGAGGCGTCCGAGCGAGCTCATCACGAGCGTCTGCCGCATGACGTCGGCGGTGAAGCCCTCGGGCGTCTGCGCGACGACCGTGAGGCACACGCCGTCGACGCTGATGGAGTCGCCGTGCCGGGCGTCGGACACCGCGAGCGGCGCCTCCACCGTGATCCGGGCGGAGTCGCCCTCGGCGTCGAGCGCGAGGACGCGTCCGCGCTCCTCGATGATCCCTGTGAACATCACTGGCCTTCCGTGGTGGGTCGCGCGGTCACGAGGAGGTCGTCCCCGAGCCGTGTCGTGCTGATGAGGGTGAGTCGGTGGGCGGCCGGCATGCTCGGCACGCCGAGGTCGCCGGTCGCGGTGCGGGGTCCGCCGAGGAGCACGGGCGCGAGGTAGGCGACCACCTCGTCGACGAGCCCGGCGGCGACGAGCGCGGAGACGATCGTGGGGCCGCCCTCCACGAACACGTGCCGGATCCCCCGGCGTCCGAGCTCCGCGAGCGCGGCGGCGGGGTCATGGCCGGCGATGCGGATCAGGCGGCGCGGGTGGCGGTGCAGGGCCGCGTCGTCGGGGATCGCGCGGTCGCCGAGCACGACGGGCGCGGGCTGGTGCGGGTACGGGATCCCGTCGGGCCGCCGGGCGGTGAGCGCGGGGTCGTCGGCGAGCACGGTGCCGGTGCCCACCAGGATCGCATCGGCCTCCGCGCGGCGGCGGTGCACGTCGTGGCGGGCGGCGGGCCCGGTGATCCAGCGGCTCGTGCCGTCTGCGGCGGCGATGCGGCCGTCGAGGCTGGAGGCCCACTTCGCCGTGACGAACGGGCGGCCGAGCGACGCGGATCCGAGCCACACCCGGAGGAACGCCGCGGCCTCCTCGGCGAGCACGCCGGGCACGACCTCGACGCCCGCGGCGCGCAGCCGGGCCGCACCGCCGGAGGACTCGGCGCCCGGGTCGGCGACGGCGTAGACGACGCGCGCGACGCCGGCCTCGATGAGCGCGGCGGCGCACGGCCCGGTGCGTCCCGTGTGGTTGCAGGGCTCGAGCGTGACGACGGCGGTGGATCCGCGTGCCGCGCCCGCGGGCAGCTGCCGGATCGCGTCGACCTCGGCGTGCGCGGATCCGGCGCCGCGGTGGCGGCCCTCGGCGATCACGCGACCGGAGGCGTCGAGGATCACGCAGCCGACGCGCGGGTTGGGGCCCCACGCGGGACCCTCGGCCGCGAGCTCGAGGCCGCGGCGCATGGCGCGCTCGAGCGCGGGGGCGTCGGGAGCCGGCGCGCGCGTCTCGGGTGCCGTCGGGTCGTCGTGCATGGTGTCCTCGTCCGTGGACGGACTCCGGGCGCGGTCGACGAGACCTCGACGCCGGCAGGGTCGCTGGCGCCGCGTGCGCCTCCCATCCGGACTCTCACCGTCGGTCCCGGATTCCCACCGGATCGGCGGACGAGGCTCCCGGGGACCCGGTCGCGCATCGTCCGTTCGCGGACTGTCACCGCCGGCTCGGATTTCCACCGACCCCGGAGCACGTGTACCCCGAGATTAGCCCACGCGGCTGGGAGCGTCTCGTCGCGTGACGCCGGGCTACGCGGAGCGGACGTCGATGCGGTGGTCAGGCGCCGGTCAGCGCGTCCACGGCGTCGGCGAGCTGCCCGAGCGCGGTGATGCGCACGATGCCCGCGCGCTCCGCCCGCTCCCGGTCCTCGGGCGGCACGTCGGGCCAGCCGCGCTCGGGGTCGCCCGCGGGGTCACGCGCGGGATCCGCCGTCCCCGCGTCGGGATCGAGCCAGATGCCGCCCGCGAGGCCCGCGTCGGTCGCGCCGAGCGCGTCGGTGCGGAGCCGGTCGCCCACCATGACGGCGTCCGACGGATCCACGCCCGCCTCCGCGCACGCCAGACGGAAGATCCGCGCGTCCGGCTTCGTGAAGTCCAGGTCGCCGGAGCAGACGACGGGGGAGAGGCGGTCGGTGAGGCCGGCGGCGGCGATCTTCGGCTCCTGCTGGCTGCGCTCGCCGTTGGTCACGACGCCGAACTCGACGCCCGGGTGCCGGCGCGCGATCTCGTCGAGCGCGGCCACGGCGCCCGGCAGCGTGCGCCAGGACGCCTCGTACCCGGCGAGGTAGCCGCCGAACCACGCGTCCGTCGCGGCGTCGTCGTCCGCGATCGCGACGGCGAGGTCGGTCGCGTCGTCGGATCCCCACGCGGCAAGGAACCCCCGCACCCGCGCCCGCCGCTGCCCCTGGTAGTCGAGCTCGCCCGCGAGGTACCGGTGGTAGTGCTCCTCCTCGAGCGCGACCCACAGCGCGACGGCCCGGTCGCGCTCGGCGGCGTCCGACGCGTCGACGAGCCCCCGCGCGGCGAGGTGCGCCGTGATCCCGTCGGCCACGGCGCCGCGGTGGTCCACCAGCGTGTCGTCGAGGTCGAGCAGGACCAGCCGCAGGGTCATCGGCCGGCGCGCCGCACGAGCCCGACGGCGTCGTAGACCCGGGCGAGCATCGCGTCGGCCCGCTCCTCGGCGCGCGCCGCGTTGCCGGCGAGCACGCGGTCGAGCTCGGCCGGGTCGTCGAGCAGCTCGAGCGTCCTGGCCCGGATCGGCTCGAAGACGCCCGTCACGGTCTCGGCCACGTCCTTCTTGAGGTCGCCGTAGCCGCGGCCCGCGTAGCGCTCCTCGAGCGCCGGCACCGCGGTGCCCTCGAAGGCCGAGAGGATCGTCAGCAGGTTCGAGACGCCGGGCTTCTCGCCGCGGTCGAAGCGCACCTCGCGGCCGGTGTCGGTGACGGCCGAGCGGATCTTCTTGGCCGTCCTCGCGGGCTCGTCCAGCAGCCACACGACGCCCGCGTCGCTGGCCGCGGACTTGCTCATCTTCGACGTCGGGTCCTGCAGGTCGTAGATGCGCGCCGTGTCCTTCTGGATCATGGGCTCCGGGATCCGGAACACGTCGCCGAACCGCGTGTTGAAGCGCTTGGCGAGGTCGCGGGTGAGCTCCACGTGCTGCTTCTGGTCGTCGCCCACGGGCACGACCTCGGTGCCGTACAGGAGGATGTCGGCCGCCATGAGCGTCGGGTACGCGAAGAGCCCGAGGGTGGTGGCGTCGGCGCCCTGCTTCTGCGACTTGTCCTTGAACTGCGTCATGCGGCTGGCCTCGCCGAACCCGGTGAGGGTGTTGAGGATCCACGCGAGCTCGGTGTGCGCCGACACGTGGGACTGCACGAACAGCGTCGAGACGGCCGGGTCGATGCCCGCGGCGATGTACTGCGCGGCCGTGCGCCGGGTCGAGTCGCGGAGCGCCGCGGGCTCCTGCGGCACGGTGATGGCGTGCAGGTCGACGACGCAGAACACGGCGTCGTGCGACCTCTGCAGCTCCTTCCACTGCAGGAGCGCGCCGATGTAGTTGCCGATCTGCAGCGAGTCGGCGGACGGCTGCATGCCGGAGAAGAGGACGGGTCGAGCGGTCATGGCGATGCCTTCGTGAGGGGGAGCGCGGGGCGCTCGCGGGGCGCCGGATGCGGCGCGGGAGGGGAGGGGAGGGAGCGGGCGACGGGTCAGATCGCGTAGTCGACGACCACGGGCGTGTGGTCCGACCATCGCTGGTCGTACGCGTCGGCGCGGTCGACGGCGTAGCCCACGACCTTCTCGGCGAGGGCCGGGGTCGCGAGCTGGTAGTCGATGCGCCAGCCGGTGTCGTTGTCGAACGCCTTGCCGCGCCAGCTCCACCACGTGTACGGGCCGTCGACCTCGCCGGCCTGCTGGCGGCCCACGTCGACCCAGCCGAGGCCGCGCCCGGTGGATCCGTCGACGCCCGTGACCTCCTCTCCGGCGGGCCCGAGGATCCGGTCGAGGTAGCCGCGCTCGCGCGGCAGGAACCCGGCGCGCTTCACGTTGCCCTTCCAGTTGCGGATGTCGAGCTCGCGGTGGCCGACGTTGAGGTCGCCGACGACGACGGCGAGCTCGGAGTGCGCCGCGATCTCGGGCAGGCGCCGCTCCATCCCGTCGAGGAAGCGCCACTTCTCGTCCTGCTTGGGCGTGCCGACCTCGCCGGAGTGAACGTAGGCGCTCACGACCGTGACGATCGTGCCGTCCACGTCGTAGTCGGCCTCGAGCCAGCGGCCCGCGCTGTCGAAGTCCTCCTCGCCGATGGCGACCCGGTGGATCTCGGCGCGGCGGCGGCTCGCGATGGCCACGCCCGCGCGGCCCTTGGCGGTCGCGGCGTCGTGCAGCACGTTCCACTCGGGGCCGAGGAGGCCCTCGATGTCGCTCGTCTCGGCGCGGACCTCCTGGATGGCGAGGATGTCGACGTCGCGCGCGGCGAGCCAGTCGCCCATGCCCTTGCGGAACGCGGCCCGGATGCCGTTCGTGTTGATGGACGCGACGCGGAGGTTCGAGGGCATGGTCTCGATCCTAACGGCGGCGTCTCCGCCGCAGCCCGAGCATCAGGCGCGTGATGCCGCGGGACTGCTCGTACCGCTCCCGCTCCCGAGCGCGCTCCTCCTCCTCGAGGATCCGGCGGGCTTCGTCGAGCTTCGCGACGCGCTCCTTCTCGAGCTGCTCGGGGCTGAGGTCTCGGGCGTCGATGCCTTTGTCGGCCATGCCCACGGCGATCCACGACGCGCAGATGAGGATGATCTGGCAGATGAGGTTGAACCAGATCAGGAGCCCGATGATCACCGCGAACGACGCGAGCAGCGGGTTCCGGCTGGCGCCGCCGAGCAGCGCCGTCCCGAGCACCTTGAGCACGCCCATGGCCACGCCGCCGAGGAGCGCGCCCTGCAGGAGCTGCGGCCACGGGATCTTCACGCCCGAGAGGATCCGGTACGCCCCCGCCAGCACGGCGGTGTCGAGCGCGAGCACCAGCGCGAGGCCCACGGTGCGGCCGACGACGATCGCGAGCGGCGAGTCCTCGCCCACCTGCATCAGCCCGAACACGAACCCGAGGAGCCCGGTGCTCACGACGGAGAGCGCGGCCGAGAGCAGCATCGCCAGCGCGAACACCAGGGCGAGCCCGAGGTCCTTGACCTTGAGGAGTAGGAAGAACGTGGTGGGCGGCGGCAGCTCGAAGATGCGGCGCACCGAGTCGCGCGTCGACGCCAGCCAGCCGAGCGCGGTCACCAGCAGGCCGATGGACCCGATGATCCCGGTGGCCCGGACGGCGTCCGACTCGAGCAGCGCCTGCGGGTCCGTGATCGCCCCGCCCTCCCCGAACAGCCCCGGCACCGCGCCCTGGATCAGCGTGAGCAGCGAGTCGAGCAGCGCCGGGTTCCCCGCGAGCACCGATCCCGCGACGGAGAACCCGACCGCGAGCGCGGCGAACACCGCGAAGACGGCCTGGTAGGACATGCCGGCCGCGAGGATCGGTCCGCCCGCGGCCCCGTAGGCGAGGAGCACGCGCACGGGCTTCAGCTGCATCACGCGGGCGACGAGCGCCGGGATGCCGGTGGGCGCGGGCGTCTCCTCGGACGTCGTGCCGGGGGAGCCGGAGGGGGATGCGGGACGGTCGGGGCGTCCGCGGCCGTCGGGGGCGGTCATCCCCCGAGGATACGGGCCGTCGGGCCCCTGGTAGCGTGGACGGGCCGTTCCGGCACCCCGACCGGACGGCCACCCGCGCGGACGCCGTCCGTCCGCGCGGCCCGCACCCGAGCGAGGGAGTCAGAGTGCGCATCACCGGCATCGGAGTAGGACACGGAGTGGCCACGGGCCCCGTGATGCGGATGCCCGACCCGCTGCCCGAGCCGGGCACGGAGCCGTTCACGGGCGATGCCGACGCCGAGGTCGCGCGCGTCTCCGCCGCCCTCGCCGCGACCGCGGACGACCTCGCCGAGCGCGGCGTCCGCGCCGGCGGCGACGCGAAGGACGTGCTCGACGCGCAGTCGCTCATGGCGCGCGATCCCGCCCTCCTCGACTCGGTCGGCCGCCTGGTCGGCCAGGGCCGCTCGGGCGAGCGCGCCGTCTTCGAGGCGTTCGCCACCTTCCAGGAGCTCCTCACCGGCATGGGCGGCTACATGGCCGAGCGCGCGGCGGACCTCGCGGACGTCGCCCAGCGCGTCATCGCCCGGCTCCGCGGCGTGCCCGCACCCGGGATCCCCACCGCGGACGCGCCCTTCGTCCTCGTCGCGCGCGACCTCGCACCAGCCGACACCGCGCTCCTCGAGCTCGACCGCGTGCTCGCCCTCGTCACCACCGACGGCGGCCCCACCAGCCACACCGCGATCCTCGCCCGCAGCCGCTCGATCCCCGCCATCGTCGGCGCGACGGGTGCCGCCGACCTCCGCGAGGGCGCCGAGGTCGTCGTCGACGCGGCGGCCGGCCTCGTCATCGCCGACCCGTCCGCCGCGGAGCGCGCCGACGCCCTGCGCAGGATCCGCGAGCGCGAGGAGGCGCTGGCCGCCCCGATCACCGACGGCGCGCTGGCCGACGGCACGCCCGTGCCGCTGCTCGCGAACCTCGGTTCACCCGCGGAGGCCGCCCGCGCCGTCGAGCTGGGCGCCGAGGGCGTCGGCCTCTTCCGCACCGAGTTCCTGTTCCTCGACGCGGCCGAGGCGCCGTCCGTCGCCGACCAGACCGCGCAGTACACCGCGCTCCTCGAGGCGTTCCCCGGCCGCAAGGTCGTCGTCCGCGCGCTCGACGCGGGGGCCGACAAGCCGCTCGCCTTCCTCACGGACGCGGCCGAGGAGAACCCCGCGCTCGGGCTCCGCGGCCTGCGCGCCCTCCGCGCGAACGAGCAGATCCTCCGCGACCAGCTCACCGCCCTCGCCCAGGCCGACGCGGCCACGGACGCCGACCTCTGGGTCATGGCTCCCATGGTCGCCGACGCCGAGGAGACCCGGTACTTCGTCGAGCTCGGCCGCGAGCTCGGCCTCCGCACGGTGGGCGTCATGGCCGAGGTGCCGTCGCTCGTGCTGCTGGCCGACCAGGTCGTCGAGGTCGCCGACTTCGTGAGCATCGGCACCAACGACCTCACGCAGTACACGATGGCGGCCGACCGCCTGCTCGGATCCGTCGCGGCCTACCAGGATCCGTGGCACCCTGCGGTCCTCCGCCTCGTCCGCACGCTGGGCGACGCCGGCCGCGGGTCCGGGACGCCCGTCGGCATCTGCGGCGAGGCCGCCGCGGATCCGCTCCTCGCGGTGGTCCTCGTCGGCCTCGGCGCCACGAGCCTGTCGATGACGCCCGCGGCGCTTGCCGACGTCCGGCTCGAGCTCGGCCGCCGCACCCTCGACGACGCGCGCGCGGCCGCCGAGGCCGTCCTGACCGCGCGCACCGCGGCCGAGGCGCGCGCCGCCGCCGAGCGGATCCTCACCGACGGCTAGACGCACCCGCACGCACGACGGCCCCGCCGCTCCGAGGAGCTGCGGGGCCGTCGCACGTGCGGGGGAGGAGAGGCGCTACGCCTTGCCGCGCATGATCGCCTGCTTGACCTCGGCGATCGCCTGCGTCACCTGGATGCCGCGCGGGCACGCCTCGGAGCAGTTGAAGGTCGTGCGGCAGCGCCACACGCCCTCCTTGTCGTTGAGGATGTCGAGGCGCACGTTCGACTCGTCGCGCGAGTCGAAGATGAAGCGGTGCGCGTTGACGATGGCGGCGGGGCCGAAGTACTGGCCGTCGGTCCAGAAGACGGGGCACGACGACGTGCACGCGGCGCAGAGGATGCACTTCGTGGTGTCGTCGAAGCGGGCGCGCTCGGCGGCGGACTGGATCCGCTCCTTGCCCTTCTCCGGCTTCGTGTTCGAGATGAGGAAGGGCTGCACGTCGCGGAACGACTCGAAGAACGGCTCCATGTCGACGACGAGGTCCTTCTCCAGCGGCAGGCCCTTGATGGCCTCCACGTAGATGGGCTGGTCGATGTCGAGGTCCTTGATGAGCGTCTTGCACGCCAGGCGGTTGCGGCCGTTGATGCGCATCGCGTCGGATCCGCACACGCCGTGCGCGCAGGAGCGGCGGAAGGTCAGCGACCCGTCCTGCTCCCACTTGATCTTGTGCAGCGCGTCGAGGATCCGGTCGGTCGGGTAGACCTCGACGTCGAAGTCCTCCCACCTCGGCTCGGCGTCCTGGCCGGGCAGGTACCGGCGGATGATGAGGGTCACCGTGAAGGTGGGGATGGCCGAGGCCTCTCCCGCGGGAGGTGCGTCCAGGGTTGCGGTGCTCACGTGTGCGGTCCTATTCCGATCGGTGATGCGGTGACGGGCGTCGGTGCTGACCCCTGAGGGTCAGTACTTCCGCTCCATCGGCTGGTAGTTCGTGATGACCACGGGCTTGGTGCTGAGCCTGATGTGGTCGCCGGCGTCCGTGCTGTGGGCGTCGCCGGTGAGGTACGCCATGGTGTGGACCATGTAGTTCTCGTCGTCGCGCTTCGGGAAGTCCTCGCGGAAGTGGCCTCCGCGGCTCTCCTTGCGGTACATCGCCGAGTACACGACGACCTCCGCGAGGTCGAGCAGGAAGCCGAGCTCGATGGCCTCGAGCAGGTCCGTGTTGAAGCGCTGGCCCTTGTCCTGCACCTGGATGTTCGTGTACCGCTCGCGCAGGTCGGCGATCACCTTGGTGACCTCGATCAGCGTGTCCTCGGTGCGGAACACCTGGGCGTTGCGGTCCATGGACTCCTGCAGCTCGCGACGGAGCGTCGAGATCCGCTCGGTGCCGTTGGAGTTCCGCGCACCCTCGACGAGGCCCTTCACGAAGTCGGCCGCGTCGTCCGGCAGCGGCGTGAAGTCGACCGTCTTCACGTACTCGGCCGCGTAGTTGCCCGCGCGCTTGCCGAACACGTTGATGTCGAGGAGCGAGTTGGTGCCGAGGCGGTTGGATCCGTGCACCGAGACGCACGCGCACTCGCCGGCCGCGTACAGGCCGGGCACGACGGTCGTGTTGTCCGAGAGGACCTCGGCCTTGACGTTCGTCGGGATGCCGCCCATCGCGTAGTGCGCGGTCGGCAGCACGGGAACGGGCTCGGTGTAGGGCTCGACGCCCAGGTAGGTGCGCGCGAACTCGGTGATGTCCGGGAGCTTCGCGTCGATGACGGCGGGCTCCAGGTGCGTGATGTCGAGGTAGACGTAGTCCTTGTTCGGACCCGCACCGCGGCCCTCGCGGATCTCGGTGGCCATGCACCGGGCGACGATGTCGCGCGGCGCCAGGTCCTTGATGGTAGGGGCGTAGCGCTCCATGAAGCGCTCGCCCTCGCTGTTGCGGAGGATCGCCCCCTCGCCGCGGGCCGCCTCCGAGAGGAGGATGCCGAGGCCGGCGAGGCCGGTCGGGTGGAACTGGAAGAACTCCATGTCCTCCAGCGGCAGGCCCTTGCGCCAGATGATGCCGACGCCGTCGCCCGTGAGGGTGTGCGCGTTCGAGGTCGTCTTGTAGATCTTGCCGAAGCCGCCCGTCGCGAAGATCACGGCCTTCGCCTGGAAGACGTGGATGTCGCCGGTGGAGAGCTCGAGGGCGACGACGCCCGCGGGCTGCTGCTTCCCGTCGACCTCGGCCATGACCAGGTCGAGCACGTAGAACTCGTTGTAGAAGTTGATGCCGAACTTGACGCAGTTCTGGTACAGCGTCTGCAGGATCATGTGGCCCGTGCGGTCGGCCGCGTAGCAGGATCGGCGGACGGGGCTCTTGCCGTGATCCGCGGTGTGGCCGCCGAAGCGGCGCTGGTCGATCTTGCCGTCGGGCGTCCGGTTGAAGGGCAGGCCCATGTTCTCGAGGTCGATGACCGCGTCGATGGCCTCCTTCGCGAGGATCTCCGCCGCGTCCTGGTCGACGAGGTAGTCGCCGCCCTTGACGGTGTCGAAGGTGTGCCACTCCCAGCTGTCCTCCTCGACGTTCGCGAGCGCCGCGGCCATGCCGCCCTGCGCCGCGCCCGTGTGGGAACGCGTCGGGTAGAGCTTCGAGATGACGGCCGTGTTCGCCTGCGGTCCCGCCTCGATCGCCGCGCGCATGCCGGCGCCGCCCGCACCCACGATGACGATGTCGAACTGGTGGTAGTGGACGCCGTCCACGATGGTGCTCGCGGAGGGCTCGGAACCGGGGGTCGCGGTGTCAGTGGTCACGGGCTTCTTTCTCGAGGCGGATGGGGAAGCGGGCTATAGGTCGCCGCAGAAGGCGGGCAGCAGGTCCGCGGGCTGGCCGGCGGGGCAGGGGTCGAAGGTGAAGACCACGAGCGTGCCGAGCACGAGCAGGACGACCGTGGAGGCGACGAGCGCGCCCTTGAGGATCTTCCGGGTGCGGGGCGAGGCGGCGTAGTCGTTCACGAGCGTGCGCATGCCGTTCGCGCCGTGGATGACCGCGAGCCAGAGCAGCGCGATGTCCCACACCTTCCAGAACGGGTCGGAGAGCTTGCCGCCGACGAAGGCGAAGTCGATGGCCTTGATGCCCTCGCCCTGGATGAGGTTGACGTAGAGGTGGCCGAAGATGAGCACGACGAGCACGACGCCCGAGGCGCGCATGTACATCCAGCCCCACTTCTCCCAGTTCACGCCGCCCTGCTTGCGCGGCTCACGGGCCTGGCGGGGACGCTCGACGCTCACCTGCTGTGCGATGTCGCTCATGATCAGATCCATCCCGCTTCGCTGAACACGTTGATGAGGTGGCGCGGCACGAAGCCGGCCATGAGCACGACCCAGAGGCCGATGACCACGTAGAACATGAGGCGCTGGTGCTTGGCGCCGAAGCGCCAGAAGTCGATGAGGATGATGCGCAGGCCGTTGAGCGCGTGGAACCCGATGGCCCCGACGAGGGCGACCTCGCCGATGCCCATGACCGGGTTCTTGTAGGTGCCGATGACCGCGTTGTAGGCCTCGGGGCTCACCCGGATGAGGCTCGTGTCGAGCACGTGCACGAGGAGGAAGAAGAAGATGGACACGCCGGTGATGCGGTGCAGCACCCATGACCACATGCCCTCGCGGCCCCGGTAGAGCGTCCCCGCGGGGACCTTCGGTGCGCGCGAGATGTGCGGTTCGCGGGTTCCTGCCGTCTTGATGGACACGGAACGACCCTCCCTGATGCTGGTGCCCCGTGGGCGGAGCGCCTTCGCGCCGACATTGCGCGTCCTGGAGAGTCTACGGCCGGGTCCGGGCGGTCACCCGTTAGGGCACCCTAAGCGTCGGGCGCGGCCGCGAGGGCTGCTCAGGCGCCGACGGGGACGGGTCCCGCGCCCGCCGTATCCGCCGCCGCGAGGGCCGATCGGCGGGCGGACACCGCGCGCCCGTAGTGCCCGATGAGCTCGTCGCCGACGGTGGCCCAGGAGCGGCCGAGGACCGCGCGGCGACCGGCCTCGCCCATCCGGAGCCGCATCGGCTCGCTCGCCACGAGCTCGTCCACCAGGCGGCGCAGGTGCGCGTCGCGCGGGGAGGCGGGGTCGAAGAGGAAGCCGTCGGTGCCATGGGCGACCAGGTCGATCGGGCCGCCGGCGCGCGGCGCGACTACGGGGAGGCCGGAGGCGTGGGCCTCCTGCACCGTCTGGCCGAACGTCTCCTCGGTGCCCGTGTGCACGAACACGTCCATGGCGGCGTACGCGGCGGCGAGCTCGCGCCCGCCGACGCGGCCGAGCCAGGTCACGGGCATGCCGGCGAGCGCGCGGCGGGCGGACGCCTGGCTCGGGCCGTCGCCCGCGATGAGGAACCGGACCCCGCGGACCCCGCGGAGGGCGTCCAGGCGCTCGAGCTGCTTCTCCGGGGCGATGCGGCCCACGTAGCCGACGATGGTCTCGCCGTCCGGCGCGACCCGGTTCCGGAGCGCGACCACATCCTCCATGGTCCGGTTGCGGGGGTGGTAGCGGTCGAGGTCGACGCCGCGGCCCCAGCGGGCGACGCGCTCGACGCCGGCGGACGCCAGGTCGGCGGCCGCGGCGCTCGAGGGCGCGAGGGTCAGGTCGGCGCCCTGGTGGATCCAGCGCACGAGCCGCCACACGTACGGCGCGGTGGCGGCCAGCCGGTTGCGGCGCGCGTAGCCGGCCACGTCGGTCTGGAACACGGCGACGGAGGGGGTGTCGATGCGCGTCGCGGCCGCGATCGCCTGGGCGCCCAGGAAGAGGGGGGAGGCGGCGTGCAGCACGTCCGGCGCGAAGTCGGTGAGGAGGCGCAGCACCTGCGGGCTGGGGATCCCGACCGGGAACTGCCGGTAGGCGAACGCCGGGACGCCGTGGACGGGGAAGCCCGCGAACTCGGACGGGGCTCCGGCGTCCGGGGCGATGACGATGGCCTGGTGCCCGCGGTCCCGCAGGTGCTCGAGCACCCGGCAGACGCTCGTGGTGACGCCGTTGACGGTGGGGAGGAAGCTCTCGCTGACGACGGCTACGCGCATGCCCCGACGCTATGCACACGCGCCGACGGGGCCGCCGCGCCGCCGTGAACGCCCCGTTGCGCCCGCGTGAACTCGCCGCATCCTGGCGCCTCCCAGGTGGCCGATAGGGTGGGCCCATGACCGAGCAGACGAGCGCGATCTCCCGTTTCTACAGCGTGATCCCCGCGGGGGGCGTGGGCTCCCGGCTCTGGCCGCTGTCCCGCGCGGACGCCCCCAAGTTCCTCCACGACCTCACCGGATCCGGCCGCACGCTGCTCCGCGACACGTGGGAGCGGCTCGCGCCCCTGTCGGGCGAGGACCGGATCATGGTGGTCACCGGACGCGCGCACCGCGCCGCCGTGGAGGCCCAGCTGCCCGAGCTCGCCGACCCGAACGTGGTCCTCGAGAGCGAGGGGCGGGACAGCACCGCCGCCATCGCGCTCGCCGCCGCCATCCTCGAGCGCCGCGAGCCCGGCGTCATCATCGGCTCGTTCGCCGCCGACCACGTCATCGCCGACCCGGACCGCTTCCGCGACACCGTGCGCGAGGCCGTCATCGCCGCCGACGCCGGCTACATCACGACCATCGGCATCACCCCCACGGAGCCCGCGACGGGCTTCGGCTACATCCACACCGGCAAGGCCCTCAGCATCCCGGACGCGCCGCACGCCCTCGAGGTCGCGTCGTTCGTGGAGAAGCCCAGCATCGGCGTCGCGCGCGGCTACGTGAAGGGCGGCACGCACCTCTGGAACGCCGGCATGTTCATCGCGCGCGCCGACCGCCTCCTCGAGGAGCTGGGACGCACCGAGCCCGAGCTGCTCAAGGGCGTGCTCGAGCTCGCCGAGGCGTGGGACACCGCGGACCGCGGCGTCGTCGTCGACCGCGTCTGGCCGAACCTCAAGAAGATCGCGATCGACTACGCCGTCGCCGAGCCGGCCGCGGCGCGGGGCGCGCTGGCCGTGATCCCCGGCACCTTCACCTGGGACGACGTGGGCGACTTCGCCTCCGTGGCCAAGATGCACTCGAGCGGCCGCAAGTCCGACCTCGTGATCCTCGGCGAGGACGCGCGCGTCCTGTCCGACGCGTCGAGCGGCATCGTGGTGGCCAACAGCAAGCGCGTCATCAGCCTCATCGGCGTGCGCGACATCGTGGTCGTCGACACCCCGGACGCCCTGCTGGTCACCACGAAGGAGAACGCGCAGCGCGTGAAGAGCGTGGTGGACGCGCTCAAGCTCAGCGGCGGGACGGACGTCCTGTAACGAAGGGGCAACGATCCCCTCGGGCGCTCTCCGCGGCCCGAGGGGGCTGGTACCGCCGCCGTTAGATTCCGGGGATGCCCCGCACCCGCCGCGCCGTCCGTGCCGCCACCCTGCCCATCGCCCTCCTCGCCGCCGCAGCCCTCGCCGGCTGCGGCGCGGCCCCCGAGCCCGGCGCCACCACGGCTGCCGCGAGCGACTACTGCGCCCGCATGGTCACCAACTCCGGCGGCCTGCAGGACCGCTCCTTCAACCAGTCGAGCTGGGAGGGGCTCCAGCGCGCGGAGCGGGAGCTGGGGATCCAGGCCGACGTCCTCGTCTCGACGTCGGAGACGGACCTCGCGCCGAACGTCGAGCAGGCCGTCGGCACGGGCTGCGGCTTCATCCTCACGGTCGGCTACGAGCTGGCGGAGGCGACCTCGGCCGCCGCGGCCGCGAATCCCGACGTGCACTTCTCCATCGTCGACGAGGTCGTCGACGCCCCGAACGTCAAGCCGCTCGTCTTCGACACCGCGCAGGCCTCCTACCTCGCGGGCTACCTCGCGGCGGGCGTGAGCGAGACCGGCAAGGTCGGGACCTTCGGCGGCGGCAACCAGCCGCCCGTCACCCTCTTCATGGACGGCTTCGTCGACGGCGTGGCCGCGTACAACGAGGCGCACGGCACGAGCGTCCAGGCGCTCGGGTGGGATGCCGCCGCGCAGGACGGCACGTTCACGGGCGACTTCGAGGACGTGTCGAAGGGCCAGACCACCACGCAGAACCTGCTCGACCAGGGCGCCGACGTCATCATGCCGGTCGCCGGCCAGGTGGGGGAGGGCGCCGCGTCGGCGATCCTCGCCCACGGCAGCGGCAAGCTGATCTGGGTCGACAACGACGGCTACGACACGCTCCCCGCCGAGTACCGCCCGCTCCTGCTCACGAGCGTGCTCAAGGACACCGGCCAGGCCGTGGTCGACATCGTCGCCGACGACCAGGACGGGACCTTCACCTCCGAGCCCTACGTCGGCACGCTCGCGAACGGCGGCGTGGGCCTCGCGGAGTACCACGACCTCGCGGCCTCGGTGCCGGCCGAGCTGCAGTCCGAGCTCGATGCCCTGGAGGCCCGGATCGTCTCCGGCGACGTGCAGGTGCGGTCGGTCTCGACCCCCTAGCAGGGCCCGTGTTGCCGCGGTGTTTCGGCCTCGTCCCGGATCGGTAACGCTTGCGCGCGGAGGCCCGATCCGGGCACGGGAGGCATTCCCGCGCATGGGTAACATGAACGCACATCGCCCGGCGGACCCGGGCTGCATCTGGAGGCCACAGTGACCATCACCACCCGAAAGGCCGCCCTGGGCGGTCTCGCCGCCGTCGGCATCACCGCGATCCTCGCGGGCTGCGGCGCCGCCCCCGAGACGACGACCGGAGGTGCGGGCGGTGAGGCGACGAGCGACCTCGTCTCCTGCATGGTCTCCGACTCGGGCGGCTTCGACGACAAGTCGTTCAACCAGCTCGGCTTCGAGGGACTGACGAAGGCGGCCACCGACCTCGGCCTGGAGACCCCGACGACGGTTGAGTCGGCCGCCGAGACCGACTTCGGACCGAACCTCACCAACCTGGCCGACCAGGGCTGCGGCCTCATCGTCACCGTCGGCTTCCTGCTGGCGGACGCGACCAAGGAGGCGGCCGAGGCCAACCCCGACATCGAGTACGCGATCATCGACGACGCCTCGATCGACGCCCCGAACGTCAAGCCCATCACCTTCAACACGAGCGAGGCCGCGTTCCTCGCGGGCTACTCGGCGGCGGCCTACTCGAAGACCGGCACGGTCGGCACCTTCGGCGGCCTGCAGATCCCGACCGTCACGATCTTCATGGACGGCTTCGTCGACGGCGTCGCGTACTACAACGAGCAGAAGGGCAAGGACGTCAAGGCCATCGGCTGGGACGTCGCGAGCCAGAGCGGGTCGTTCACCGGCGAGTTCGTCGCCAACCAGACGGCGAAGACCGCCGCGCAGACGCTCATCGACCAGGGCGCGGACGTCATCATGCCCGTCGGCGGCCCGATCTTCCTCAGCGCCGGCGAGGCGATCCGCGACTCGAGCGACAAGCAGGTCGTCATGGTGGGCGTCGACTCCGACGCGTACGAGACCGCGCCCGACCTCAAGGACCTCTTCCTCACCTCGGTGCTCAAGGGGATCGACTCGGGCGTCGAGGACGTCGTGAAGACGGCCGCCGACGACCAGTTCGACGCGACGCCGTACGTGGGCACCCTCGCGAACGGCGGCGTGGACATCGCCTCGTTCCACGACTACGAGTCCGAGGTCCCGTCCGACCTGTCGGGCGAGCTCGACGCCATCAAGGCGGGCATCGTCGACGGCTCGATCACCGTCGAGTCGCCGTCGTCGCTGACGAAGTAGCATCGAACGCACCGCGGGGGGATCGGCAGGCGCCGGTCCCCCCGCCGCGTGTCCACCCGACCCACCGAACGGATTGATCCGATGAAGCTCGAACTGCGGGGCATCACCAAGCGCTTCGGCGCGCTGGTCGCCAACGACCACATCGACCTCGTGGTCCAGCCGGGGGAGATCCACTGCCTCCTCGGCGAGAACGGCGCAGGCAAGTCCACGCTGATGAACGTGCTCTACGGCCTGTACCAGGCCGAGGAGGGCGAGATCCTCCTCGACGACCGGGTGGCGCGGTTCGCCGGGCCCGGCGACGCGATGGCCGCCGGCATCGGCATGGTCCACCAGCACTTCATGCTCATCCCCGTCTTCACGGTCGCGGAGAACGTCATGCTCGGCCACGAGGAGACGAAGCTCGGCGGCCGGCTCGACCTGGCCGGCGCTCGCGCGAAGGTGCGCGAGATCTCGGCCCGCTTCGGCTTCGACGTGGATCCCGACGCGCTCGTCGCGGACCTGCCCGTCGGCGTGCAGCAGCGCGTCGAGATCATCAAGGCCCTGTCGCGCGACGCCGAGGTGCTCGTGTTCGACGAGCCGACCGCCGTGCTCACGCCGCAGGAGACCGACGAGCTCATGGTGATCATGAAGCAGCTCCGGGACGCCGGCACGGGCATCGTCTTCATCACCCACAAGCTCCGCGAGGTCCGCGAGGTCGCGGACCGCATCACCGTCATCCGGCTCGGGAAGGTGGTCGGCGAGGCCGAGCCCACGGCGAGCAACGCCGAGCTCGCGTCGCTCATGGTCGGCCGGAGCGTGTCGCTCACGGTCGCCAAGGAGCCGGCGACGCCCGGTGCCGCCGCCCTCGTCGTGCGCGACCTCACGGTGGTCGACGCCGCAGGCCAGGTCGTCGTCGACGGCGTGAGCTTCGAGGTGCGCGCGGGGGAGATCCTCGCCATCGCGGGCGTGCAGGGCAACGGCCAGACCGAACTCACCGAGGCGATCCTCGGCCTCCAGCCCCGCGTCACGGGCACCATCGACCTCGACGGCACGCGCCTCACCGGCCGCTCCGTCCGTCGCGTCCTCGACGCGGGCGTGGGCTTCGTCCCCGAGGACCGCAACGAGGACGGCCTCGTCCCGGAGTTCACCATCGCCGAGAACCTCATGCTCGACCGCTCCGACAGCCCGCCATTCGTCGTCGCCGGATCGCTGAAGCTCGGCTACCTCGATGAGTTCGCGCGCGACCGCGTGCGTGAGTTCGACATCCGCACGCAGGGCATCGACACCCACGTCGGCCGGCTCTCCGGCGGCAACGCGCAGAAGGTCGTGCTCGCGCGCGAGCTCAGCCGCGACCTCCGCCTCTTCGTCGCCGCCCAGCCCACGCGCGGCCTCGACGTCGGATCCATCGAGTTCGTGCACACGCGCGTCGTCGAGACGCGCGACCGGGGCCTCCCCGTCATCGTCGTCTCCACGGAGCTCGACGAGGTCGCGGCGCTCGCCGACCGCATCGCCGTGATGTACCGCGGCGGCATCGTCGGCATCGTGCCGGGCGACACCCCGCGCGACGTGCTCGGCCTGATGATGGCCGGCGAGGTCCCCGCATCCGTCCCGACCCCCACGACCGCCGGAGGGCGCACCGCATGACCGACGACACCACTCGTCCCGAGGGCCAGGGCCCCGAGGACCCGTCCGCGGGGCAGCTGCCCGCCTCCGGTCGCGAGGCCGCGTCCGTGGGCGACCCCACGCGCTCCGAGGCGCCCGCCGGGGTGCCCGCGGTCGCGACCGCCGACGGTGCCGGCGCCGGCGACGGACCCGAGGGGTCGCGCGCCGGCCAGGTCCTCCGCGAGATCGCGAGCGGCAGCGCGCTGCTGTCCGTGCTCGCGGTCGTGCTGTCGCTCATCGTGGGGGCGCTGCTCATCGCCGTGACCGACGAGCGCGTGCAGACGGCCGCGGGCTACTTCTTCCAGCGCCCCACCGACACGCTGGACGCCGCGTGGGACGCCGCGTCCGGCGCCTACTCCGCGCTCTTCCAGGGGTCGATCTACAACTTCCGCCGCCCCGGCTTCGCGAACGGCATCAAGCCGCTCACCGAGACGCTCACGTTCGCGACCCCGCTGATCGCGGCCGGCCTCGGCGTCGCGCTGGCGTTCCGCGTGGGCCTGTTCAACATCGGCGCGCGCGGCCAGATGCTCATCGCCGCGGCGTGCGCCGGCTGGGTCGGCTTCAGCTTCGACATGCCGCCCGTCGTGCACCTCGTGCTCGCGGTCGGCGCCGGCGTCGTCGGCGGCGCGCTCTGGGGCGGGATCGTCGGCCTCCTCAAGGCGCGCACCGGCGCGCACGAGGTGATCGTCACGATCATGCTCAACTACGTCGCCTTCTACCTCATCTCCTACCTGCTGCGGACCCCCGGCCTGCTGCAGGCGCCCGGCTCGAACAACCCGAAGACGCCGGCGATGGCCGAGAACGCGGTCTTCCCGGCGCTCCTCGGCGACGGGTACTCGCTGCACGCGGGCTTCCTCGTGGTCGTCGTCGCGACGGTCGTCGTCTGGTACCTCCTCAACCGCTCCGGCCTCGGGTTCCGGTTCCGCGCGGTCGGCGAGAACCCGAGCGCCGCCCGGGTCGCCGGAATCGACGTCAAGAACTCCTACCTCTACGCCATGCTCATCTCCGGCGGCCTCGCGGGCCTCGCGGGGGCGAGCCAGGTGCTCGGCACGGTCACCACGGGCTTCAGCTCGGGGATCGACGCGGGCATCGGCTTCGACGCCATCACGGTGGCGCTGCTCGGCCGCAGCCGGCCGTGGGGCGTCTTCGTCGCGGGGATCCTGTTCGGCGCCTTCAAGGCCGGTGGGTTCTCGATGCAGGCGGCGGAGGGCGTGCCCATCGACATCGTCGTGGTCGTCCAGTCGCTCATCGTCCTGTTCATCGCGGCACCCCCGCTCGTGCGGGCGGTCTTCCGCCTCCCCGCGCCGGGCCAGGCGCGTCGCACCACCCGGATCCGGAAGGCGGCGATCGCATCGTGACCGCGACCACCCCCACCGCCGCGCCCTCCCCGGCGCCGCACGACCCCGCGGCCGTCGCCCTCGAGCGCGCCGTCGCGACGAGCTGGAAGGCTCCCGTCGCCTTCGGGATCTTCACCGTGATCTCGCTCGTCCTGTTCGTGCTCCTCGGCCGCGAGGGGTCGAGCACGTTCGGCCTCTCCACGGGCACGGACCTCATCCAGCTCGCGCCGCTCGTGCTGCCGACCGCCGCCACGGGCGTCGCCGTCACCGTGGTGCTCGCCGCGCTGACGGTCGTGTCCGCCCTGCTGGTGCGCCGGTCGGCGAAGGTGCCCCTGTGGTTCACCGCCGTGTTCGCGATCCTGTTCCTCGTCGCGTTCCTCACGTGGGCGTCCGCGGGCCAGACGATCCCGGTGCCCGGCCTCCTCGTGGGCACGGTCGCGCTGTCGGTGCCGCTCATCTTCGGCGCGCTCGGCGGCGTCCTCTCGGAGCGCGTCGGCGTCGTCAACGTCGCGATCGAGGGCCAGCTGCTCGCGGGCGCGTTCGTGTCCGCCGTGGTGGCCTCCATCACGGGGCAGCCGCTCATCGGCCTCGCGTCCGCGATGGTCGCGGGCATGATGGTCTCGTTCGTGCTCGCCGCGTTCTCGATCAAGTACCTGGTCGACCAGGTCATCGTCGGCGTCGTGCTCAACGTCCTCGTCACCGGCCTCACGAGCTTCCTGTTCTCGCAGGTCCTCTCCGTGGACGCGGCGCGCCTCAACTCGCCGCCGCGCTTCGACCGGATCGACATCCCGGTCCTCGGCCAGATCCCGATCATCGGCCCCGTGCTCTTCCGGCAGACGATCATCGTCTACGTCATGTACGTGGCCGTCTTCCTCGTCTGGTACTGCCTGTTCCACACGCGCTGGGGCCTCCGGCTCCGCGCGGTGGGCGAGCACCCGCAGGCGGCCGACACCGTGGGCATCAAGGTCTCGGCGACCAGGTTCTGGAACGTGTCCCTCGCGGGCGCCATCGCCGGGCTCGGCGGCGCGTTCTTCACGCTCGGGTCCGTCGGCGCGTTCAACAAGGAGATGACGGCGGGCGCGGGGTTCATCGCGCTGGCCGCGGTCATCTTCGGCCGGTGGGATCCGCTGCGCGCCACGCTCGCCGCCCTCCTGTTCGGCTTCGCGAGCAACCTGCAGAACGTCCTCGGCGTCATCGGGTCGCCCGTGCCGAGCGAGTTCATGCTGATGCTGCCGTACGTCGTGACCATCGCCGCGGTCGCCGGACTGGTGGGGCAGGTGCGCGGCCCGGCCGCGGCCGGCAAGCCCTACGTGAAGTCGTGAGCGCCGTGGAGCCCGTCCAGTCCGGCGGCATCGACTGGGGATCGCTGCGCGAGGCGGCGCACGACGCCATGGAGCGCGCCTACGTCCCGTACTCCCGCTTCCCGGTCGGCGTCGCGGCCATCGCGACCGACGGCCGCGTGATCACCGGCTGCAACGTCGAGAACGCGAGCTACGGGCTGACGCTGTGCGCGGAGTGCGCGCTCGTCAGCGTCCTGCACCTGACGGGCGGCGGCCAGCTCGTCGCCTTCACGTGCGTCGACGGCGACGGCAACATCCTCATGCCGTGCGGGCGGTGCCGCCAGCTGCTGTTCGAGCACGCGGTGCCGGGCATGCTGCTCGAGACCGTGTCGGGGATCCGCACGATCGACGAGGTGCTGCCCGACGCCTTCGGGCCGAGCACGCTGAACGCCTACGGGGACCGCTCGTGAGCGCCGCGTTCGACGTCGTCGACCTGATCCGCACCAAGCGCGACGGCGGCCGGCTCTCGACGCCCGAGATCGACTGGCTCGTCGCGGCGTACACCGACCGCTACGTGGCGGACGAGCAGATGGCCGCGCTCGCGATGGCCATCCTCCTCCGCGGCATGGACCGCACCGAGATCCGCGACCTCACGCTCGCCATGATCGCGAGCGGCGAGACGCTCGACTTCTCCGGACTCGGCAAGCCCACGGTCGACAAGCACTCCACGGGCGGCGTGGGCGACAAGATCACCCTCCCGCTCATGCCGCTGGTCGCGTCCTACGGCGTCGCCGTGCCGCAGCTCTCGGGCCGCGGCCTCGGCCACACGGGCGGCACGCTCGACAAGCTCGAGTCGATCCCCGGCTGGCGCGCCGACCTCTCCACCGAGGAGATGGTCCAGCAGATGAAGGACCACGGCGGCGTGGTCTGCGCCGCCGGCAGCGGGCTCGCCCCCGCGGACAAGCGCCTCTACGCGCTGCGCGACACCACGGGCACGGTCGAGGCGATCCCGCTCATCGCCTCCAGCATCATGAGCAAGAAGATCGCGGAGGGCACGGGCTCGCTCGTGCTCGACGTGAAGTTCGGCGGCGGCGCCTTCATGACCGACATCGACCGCTCCCGCGAGCTCGCGCGCACCATGGTCGAGCTCGGCACGGACGCGGGCGTCACGACGACCGCGCTCCTCACCGACATGGACGTGCCGCTGGGACTGGCCATCGGCAACGCCAACGAGGTGCGCGAGTCCCTCGAGGTGCTGGCCGGGGGCGGTCCGGCCGACGTCGTGGAGCTCACGCTCGCGCTCGCGCGGGAGATGCTCGCGGCGGTCGGGATCCCGGACGCCGACGTCGAGGACGCCCTCCGCGACGGCCGCGCCATGGACTCGTGGCGCGCCACCGTGCGCGCGCAGGGCGGGGATCCGGACGCGGCCATGCCCGTCGCCCGCGAGACGCAAGTGGTCACCGCGGAGCGCGACGGCGTGCTCGTGCAGCAGGACGCGCTGCCGTTCGGCATCGCCGCCTGGCGCCTCGGCGCCGGACGCGCGCGCCAGGGCGACGCCGTCCAGCACGCGGCGGGAGTGGACCTGCACGCGAAGCCGGGGGACCGCGTCCGCCGCGGCGACCCGCTGTTCACGCTCTCCGCCGACGAGCCCGCGCGGTTCGCCCGCGCCCTGGAGTCGCTCGAGGGCGCGTACCGCGTCGGCGACCCGGAGGAGTTCGCGCCACGCGGCCCGCTCGTGCGGGAGCGCATCACCGCCGAGGGCTGATCCGCGCCGGCCGCCGTTCCGCGCGGACGGCGGTCGGGCGGCTCCCCGGGCGGCTCGCGGGCCGGGCCGCCCGTCAGCCGATGCGCTCGAGCGCGTCGACCACCACGTCCCAGAAGCCCGCGTGGTCGAGGTCGACCGCTACCTGCGTCGTGCAGTCCGCGGGGGCCGGCCGGCGGAGGTCCGCCACCGTCATGCCCGTCGTGTGCGTGCCCGTCAGCTCCACGGAGATCGGCGCGCGCCGCACCGAGACGAGGCGCGGGTCGATCACGCGCGCGACCGCGCACGGGTCGTGCACGGGCGGGCTCGGGAAGTCCTGCCGGTCGTGGTACGCGCGGCCGTACGACTCCATCGAGTCGACGACGAACCGCGCGGCGGGCGTGCCGAGGGCGGCGATGCGCGCCAGCACCTCGGGCGTCGCGGTGGCCTGGTACGTGAGGTCGAGGCCCACCATGGTCACGGGCCACGCCTCGCCGAACACGATGTGGGCGGCCTCGGGGTCGACCGCGACGTTGAACTCCGCGACGGCGGTGCGGTTGCCCGCGTGGTATCCGCCGCCCATCAGCACGACCTCCCTCACGCGCTCGACGATGCGCGGCTCGCGGCGCACGGCCAGCGCGATGTTCGTGAGGGCGCCGAGCGGCACGAGGGTGATCTCGCCGGGCGCGTGCGCCATCACGGTCTCGATGATGAGGTCCACGGCGTGCCGCGGGTCGAGCGCCACGGCGGGCTCCGGCAGCTCCGGCCCGTCGAGGCCGGACTCGCCGTGGATCTCGGGCGCCGTCATCACGGGCCGCACGAGCGGACGCGCGCAGCCGGCGGCGACGGGCACCCCGTCGATCCCCGCGACGGTCGCGACCGCGAGCGCGTTCCGCGTCACCTTCTCCAGCGTCTGGTTGCCCGCCACCGTGGTGATCCCGACGAGCTCCACCTCGGGGCTGCCGTGCGCGAGCATCAGGGCGAGGGCGTCGTCGTGGCCGGGGTCGCAGTCGATCAGGATCTTGACGGGCACGTGGGTCCTCCGGGGGCTCGGGCGGCGCGACGCCTCGCCCGCCGATGATGAGTGCGCTCACGACCTCGTCGCGGGCCTCGTCGAGGCTAGTAGATTCGTCCCATGACACTCGCTCCCGAGGACTCCACGCTGCCCGGCGGAGGGTCGTACCGCGACCTCCCCAAGGTCTCCCTCCACGACCACCTCGACGGCGGCCTCCGCCCCTCGACCATCGTCGAGATCGCCGACGAGATCGGGCTCGAGCTGCCCGCGCAGGGGGCCGAGGCGCTCGGCGAGTGGTTCCGCACCAGCGCCGACTCGGGATCGCTCGTCGACTACCTGAAGACCTTCGACGTCACCATCGCCGTCATGCAGACCGAGGCGCACCTGGCGCGCGTCGCCCGGGAGTTCGTCGAGGACCTCGCGGACGACGGCGTCGTCTACGGCGAGATCCGCTGGGCGCCCGAGCAGCACCTCGCGCAGGGCCTCTCGCTCGATCAGGCCGTCGAGGCCGTGCAGTCCGGCATCGAGGAGGCCGTGCGCGGCGTCGAGGAGGCGGGCGGATCCATCCGCGTCGGCCAGCTCGTCAGCGCCATGCGCCACCTCGACCGCGGCACCGAGATCGCCGAGCTGGCCATCCGCCACCGCGACCGCGGCGTCGTCGGCTTCGACATCGCCGGGCCCGAGGCCGGCTTCCCGCCGTCCCGCATGCAGGGCGCGTTCGACCTCCTGGCGCGCGAGTGGATGCCCCGCACGATCCACGCGGGCGAGGCCGACGGCCTCGAGTCCATCCGCGGCGCGCTGCTCGACGGCCGGGCGCTCCGCCTCGGCCACGGCGTGCGCATCGCCGAGGACATCGAGATCGACAGCGAGGAGGGCGAGGACGTCTTCGTCACCCTCGGCGCGCTCGCGCAGTGGATCAAGGACCGCGGCATCCCGCTGGAGCTCAGCCCGTCGTCGAACCTGCAGACCGGCGCCATCGAGGCCTGGGGCGACGCGATGACCGACCACCCCTTCGACCTGCTGTACCAGCTCGGATTCGCCGTCACGGTGAACCCCGACAACCGCCTGATGAGCGGCACCACCATCAGCCGCGAGCTGGCGCTCCTCACGGACGCGTTCGCCTACGACCTGGACGACCACGAGGCCTTCCAGCTCAACGCGGCGGCCGCGGCCTTCCTGCCGCTGGAGGAGCGCGAGGCGCTCGCCGACATCATCTCCGACGGGTTCGCCCGCCTGTAGCGCAAGGCCCCGGCCCCGCGTCCCGCTCGTCCGCCCGCCCACCCCGACAGAGAGGTCGCACCCCGTGCTCCCACCGCTCCCGGACGACGCCGTCACCCTGGGCGCCGAAGCCGGCGACTGGCGCGCCGCCGTGCGCCTCGTCGGCGACGCGCTCGTCCGGTCGGGTGCGGCCACCGCTGACTACGGGGACGCGATGATCCGGGTCGTCGAGGAGTTCGGACCCTACGTCGTCATCGCCCCGGGGCTCGCGCTCGCGCACGCGCGGCCCGGGCCCGACACGCTCGCGGACGGCCTCGCGGTCGTGACGCTCACGGAGCCGGTGGCCTTCGGGCACGCGCACAACGACCCCGTCGACGTCATCGTCGGCCTCGCGGTCACCACGGTCGACCGGCACGTGTCCTCCGTCGCCGACATGGCGAACATCTTCAACGACGCCACCGCCATCCCGCGGCTGCGCGCCGCCACCACCGTCGACGAGGTCCGGCGCATCATGGCCGGCGAGGAGAGCGCATGAAGGTCGTCGCCATCTGCGGCGTGGGGATCGGCACGTCCGGCATCCTCAAGGTCAACGCCGAGCGGGCGCTCGCGCGCCTCGGCATCGAGGCGGACGTCACGGCGGCCGACCTCGCGAGCGTCGCGTCCATCGGCGAGGACGCGCAGGTCATCCTCACGTCGCCGGAGCTCGTGGACCGCATCGGGCCCACGTACGCCGACGTCGTGGTGATCGAGAACTACTTCGACCTCGAGGAGATCTCGGCGAAGCTCGACGCCGCGCTGGGCTGAGCCTCCGGCGCGGTCGACCGCCGGGTCGGCGCCTCGCCGGCCGGACCCGCGTCTCCGCCGGCCGACGGGCGCGGGCCGCCGCGGAGCACCACCGCGACGGCCGCGACGAGGGCCGCGACGGCCACCGCGACGGCCGCCGACGCGATAGCGGGCGAGGGCGCCGTGACGGGCTCGCCGCGGAGCGCCTGCACCGTCACGATCGCGATCACCGCCAGGTACGTGATCGCCGCGATCGCCGTCAGCCGCACGCGCACCCGGTCGGGCGCGAGCGCGGGGATCCGGCGCCCGGCCGCGCCGAGGACCAGGGCGGCGACCGGCAGCAGCTGCAGCGCGTGCATGCCGACGAAGTGCGGGATCCGCAGGTCGCCCGCCGTCGTGCTCCAGCCGAGCACGGGGATCCCGGGGCCGCCGTCGGCCGCGCCCACCGCGTGCGCGCCCGCCACGCCGTGGAAGTCGGCCAGCTGGGCCGCGGTCGGCGACGTCATGAGGTACGCGAGCCCGATGCCGACGAGCGCGATCACGGCTCCCGCGCGGATGCCGAGGGTGAGCGCCGGGTCGGGGAGCCGGAGGCGCAGCACCGCGAGGCTCGTGGCGAACGTGCAGAGGTAGAGCACGGTGATCGACGTGGCCATCACGGCCCAGAGCGTCGTCGCGAGCGGGCTGGAGATGTTGAAGTGGCTCGTCGTGCCGGCCGCCGCCGCGCCCACGATGACCGCCTGCTCCACGACGAGCGCGACCGCGACCACCGTGCCGAGGATGTGCGCCGGCCGCCGGTAGCGGGGGAGGCGCGCGATGAGCCACGCCCAGGAGACGGCGTAGACGAGGATCGACAGCGAGAACTTGGCGGGTTTGTCCCAGACCGGCGCGCCGGACACGGTGCGGTCGTCGACCAGACCGCCCACGAGGCACGCCGCGGCGACGACGGCCATCAGCGCGGCGACCGCCATGAGCGGCCGGTGCCAGCCGAACGCGCGCCGGATCACGACGCGCCGCCCGTCGACGCCCACGCGGGCGAGGACGCGGTCGCCTGCGCGATGCGGCGCAGCCCCGCCGCCAGCTGGTCGCCCAGCACGGTGCCGACCACCATGAGCTCGGCCATGGCCGTGCGGTCGGGGCGCCCGCGCACCGCGGCGAGGTCGGCCTCGGCCTGGATCGCCGCGGCCTCCGCGTAGCGCGCGAGGTAGGCGTCCTCCATCGGGTGGCCCGAGCGCGCGAACGCGTCGACGGCGCGCGCCGCCTGCGCCCGGCCTGCGTGCCCCTCGATGACGCACCAGCCGGCCTCCGCGCTGGCGGCGTCCACGCGGGCGAGCGCGTCGGCGGGCGGGGGATCCGCGGCCGTCGGGCCCGGCGTCAGCGCGTCCTGCGCGACGGCGAAGACGTCCTGCACGTGGCGCTCCTCGTCGTCGAGCGTCGCGAGCACCTCGCGTGCGCGCGCGACGGGCAGCCGTCCCACGTCGATGAGGGCGCGGATCAGTCGGACGCGGCGCGCGTGCTCCTCGTCGTAGTCCGTGCGGTTGTCGCTCACGCGGATGCCCGCGGGGAGCAGGCCCTCGCGGACGTAGTACTTGACGGTGGCGGGGGCCACGCCCGTGGCCTCGGCCAGCTCGGTGATGCGCATGCGGTGAGGCTAACGCGCTGATAGCGCCACTACCAGTAGGGGAGGGAAGAGAGCCGCGGACCGGCGACGGCCCGCGGCTCCGCGGCGGCTAGACCTCGAGCAGCTGCGGCACGGCCTGCGCGAGGTCGGCGATGATCGCCCGCGCGGCGTCCCTGCGCTCGGCCACGGTGCCCTCGGTGCTCTGCGCGTCGAGGTAGACCTTGACCTTCGGCTCCGTGCCGCTCGGTCGCACGATGAGGCGCGCGCCGTCGCCGAGGTGGAAGCGCAGCACGTCGCTCGGCGGCAGGTCGACCGTCCCCTCGGCGAGGTCGTCCATGCGCTCGACGCGGCGGGACCCGATCGAGGTCGGCGGCGACTGCCGGAGCTTCGCCATGATCCGCGGGATGACCGCGAGGTCGGTGACGCGCACCGAGATCTGGTCGCTCGCGAAGGAGCCGAACCGCTCGGCGAACTCGCGGTCGTAGTCGTCGATGGTCTGCCCGCGCGACTTCAGCAGCATCACCCCGTGCAGCACGGCGACCGCGGCGGAGATGCCGTCCTTGTCGCTCGTGATCCACGGCGCGACCAGGTAGCCGAGCGCCTCCTCGTAGCCGTAGATGAGGTCCGGCGCGCGCGAGATCCACTTGAAGCCCGTGAGCGTCTCGCGGTAGCCGAAGCCCAGCTCCCGGGCGACGACCTCGAGCGCGGGGGACGAGACGAGGGACGAGGCGAACGTGCCCGTCTTGCCCTCGTCCGCGTACCGCTCGGCGATGCCGAGCCCGAGCAGCATGCCGACCTCGTTGCCGGAGAGGCGCCGCCACGCGCCGTGCTCGTCCGCGATGGCGACCGCGAGGCGGTCGGCGTCGGGGTCGTTGGCGATGATGAGCTCGGCGTCCGACTGCACGGCCGCCTCGAACGCGAGGTCGAGCGCGCCCGGCTCCTCGGGGTTGGGGAAGTCGACGGTCGGGAAGTCGGGATCCGGATCCGCCTGCGCGGCGACCACCACGGGCGCGTCGACGCCGACCGCGTCGAACACGCGCGCCGCGGTCTCCCACCCGACGCCGTGCAGCGGCGTGTAGACCCACTTGAGCGGTGCGAGCGGGGCCGCGAACAGGCCGGCGGTCTCCTGCACGTAGGAGTCGATCAGGGACTCGGGCGCGGTCTCGTAGTCGTCCGCCACCGGCAGCTGCTGCACGGTGCGCTCGCCCGCGGCCTTGTGGATGAAGGCCGCGATGTCGCGGTCGGCCGGGCTGACGATCTGCGCGCCGTGGTCCTCGTCGCCGAGGTAGACCTTGTAGCCGTTGTCGCGCGCCGGGTTGTGGGACGCCGTGACCATGACGCCGGCGCTCACCGCGAGGTGCTTCACGGCGTACGCGAGCACGGGCGTGGGCAGCGCCCGGGGGAGGAGCACCGTGCGGACGCCGGCGCCCGCCATGATGCGCGCGGTGTCCTCCGCGAAGATCCGGGAGTTGTGGCGCCCGTCGTACCCGATGACGATGCTCGGGCGGGGGCTGCGGCTGCGCAGGTAGTCGGCGAAGCCGGCGGCGGCCTGCGACACGAGCACGCGGTTCATCCGGTTGGGACCCGCGCCCAGCTCGCCGCGGAGCCCGGCGGTGCCGAACTGGAGGCGCGTCTGGAAGCGGTCGCGGAGGTCGGCGGACGCCTGCTCGCGGTCGGCGGCGGAGATCCCGGGCGCGCCGTCGACGCGCGCGAGCAGCTCCTCCACCTCCGCGCGCGTGACCGGATCCGGGTCCTGGGCCTGCCAGGCGCGCGCGGCGGCGGCGAGGGCGACGGTCTCCTCGCGGCTCACAGCGCGCCCACGATGCGGGCGAGCATCCCGCCGATGCGGCCCTCGGCGGCGCGACCGGCCTCGATGACCTCCTCGTGGCTGAGCGGCGTCTCCTGGATCCCGGCGGCGAGGTTCGTGATGAGCGACATGCCGAGCACCTCCATGCCGGCCTCGCGCGCGGCGATGGCCTCGAGCGCGGTGGACATGCCGACGATGTGGCCGCCGATCGCCTTCGCCATCCGCACCTCGGCGGGCGTCTCGTAGTGCGGGCCGCGGAACTGGCAGTACACGCCCTCGTCGAGGTCGGGCTCGACCTCGTGGGCGATCGCCCGGAGCCTGGCGGAGTAGAGGTCGGTGAGGTCGACGAACGTGGCGCCCTCGAGCGGCGAGTCGGCGGTGAGGTTGATGTGGTCGCTGATGAGGACGGGCGTGCCCGGCGTCCAGTGCTCCTTGATGCCCCCCGCGCCGTTGGTGAGGATCATCGTGGTCGCGCCGGTCGCCGCGGCGGTGCGGACGCTGTGCACGACCCGGCGGACGCCGTGGCCCTCGTAGTAGTGGGTGCGCGCGCCGATGACGAGGGCGCGGCGGCCGGACGGCAGCAGCACGCTGCGGAGCGAGCCGACGTGTCCCTCCAGCGCGGGCTTCGAGAAGCCGACGACC
The DNA here is from genome assembly GCF_002151125.1 of Clavibacter michiganensis. Classification (GTDB taxonomy): domain Bacteria; phylum Actinomycetota; class Actinomycetes; order Actinomycetales; family Microbacteriaceae; genus Clavibacter; species Clavibacter michiganensis_C. Next base: position 281,924 of record NZ_MDJZ01000005.1, on the reverse strand, counting down.
TCGGTGGCCGGGATGGTCGCGGTGGTCTCGCCGATGAGGTCCGCCGCGCGCCCCCATCCGCTGCCGAGCGTCAGGGCGATGTCGTGGCGCTCGACGCCCGTGAGCTCGGCGATCTGCCGGGCCGCCTGCCGCGCGATCTCCTGGGGGTCCGCGTCGGGCGACTCGAGGGGGTTGCTGTAGGTCATGCCCCGATCCTAAATGCGCGCGACCCCGCGCCCCGGGCGGCCACGGCGGCGTCGCGGAGGCGCCGGGCGACCGGTTCGCGCGGGGCCGGGGCCTGCGGGATGATGTGCGCATGGGATACGAGTTCGAGGCCAACCAGCGGATCGCCGTCCTCGGTGGGGGCCCGGGCGGATACGAGGCGGCCATCGCCGGAGCGCAGCTCGGCGCGGAGGTGACGCTCGTGGAGCGGGTCGGCGTCGGCGGCTCGGCCGTGATGACCGACGTGGTGCCCTCGAAGACCCTCATCGCCACCGCGGAGGCCACGAACGCGCTCGGCGAGGCCGCCGACCTCGGCGTCCAGTTCTTCTCCCGCGGCGAGCAGAGCCGCCGGCCCGTGCGCCCCGAGGTGGCCGTCAACCTCCAGGCCGTCAACGACCGCCTGCTGCGGCTCGCGCGCCAGCAGTCCGAGGACATGAAGTCGAGCCTCATCCGGGCGGGCGTCCGCATCGTGCAGGGCGAGGGACGGCTCGACGGGCCGAACCGCATCATCGTCTCCACCGGCCGCGGCGGCGGCCGCGGCACCGACTTCGACGAGATCGACGCGGACACCACGGTCATCTCCACGGGCGCGAGCCCGCGCATCCTCCCGACCGCGAAGCCCGACGGCGAGCGGATCCTCACCTGGACGCAGCTCTACACGATGGACTGCGTGCCCGAGCACCTCATCGTCGTCGGCTCCGGCGTCACCGGCGCCGAGTTCGCCTCCGCGTACACGGCGCTCGGCGCGAAGGTCACGCTCATCTCCTCCCGCGACCAGGTGCTGCCCGGCGAGGACGCCGACGCCGCCCGCGTGATCGAGGACGTCTTCACGCGCAACGGCATGACCGTCCTGTCGAAGTCCCGCGCCGAGTCGGTCGTCCGCCAGGGCGACGGCGTGGTCGCGACGCTCAGCGACGGCCGCGTCGTCGAGGGCAGCCACTGCCTCATGGCGGTCGGATCGGTGCCCAACACCGCCGGGATCGGCCTCGAGGAGGCGGGCGTGCAGATGAGCGAGTCCGGCCACATCCGCGTGAACCGCGTCGCGCGCACCTCGGTGCCGAGCGTGTACGCGGCGGGCGACTGCACGACGTTCCTGCCGCTCGCCTCCGTCGCGTCGATGCAGGGCCGCACCGCGGTCTACCACGCGATGGGCGACGCGGTGAGCCCCACCGAGCTCCGCAACGTGACCTCGAACATCTTCACGCAGCCGGAGATCGCCACGGTCGGCTGGTCGCAGAAGCAGATCGAGGAGGGGCTCGCGCAGGGCGACATCTACAAGCTGCCGCTCGCCTCCAACCCGCGCGCGAAGATGCAGAACGTGAAGGACGGCTTCGTGAAGCTGTTCGCGCGCACCGGCTCCGGCACGGTCATCGGCGGCGTCATCGTCGCGCCCAAGGCGAGCGAGCTCATCTTCCCGCTCGCGCTCGCGGTCGAGCACCGGCTCACGGTGGACGACGTGGCGCGCGCGTTCACGGTGTACCCGTCGCTGTCGGGGAGCATCTCCGACGCGGCGCGCGCCATGCACATCGTGCTCTGAGCCGCCGGCCGCGCCCGCGGCCCGCACGCGACGACGGCCGGCCCCTGCGGGGACCGGCCGTCGTCGCGTGGGGCGCGGGTCAGACGATGTCGAGCAGGCGGTGCCCGGACGGGACGGTCTGGCCGACAACGGCGGAGATCCCCGAGACGGTGCCCGAGGCGTGCGCCGTGAGCGGCTGCTCCATCTTCATCGCCTCGAGGACGAGGAGGAGGTCGCCCTTGACGACCTGCTGGCCCTCCTCGACGGCGAGCTTGACGACGGTGGCCTGCATGGGCGAGGTGACGGATCCGCCGTCCGAGGTGTCCACGGAGCCGGACTGCTTCCGGCGGGCGGGGGCCGCCGCCGCGCGACGGGACGTGCTCGCCCCCGCGGCGGGCGCGAGGTCCTCGGGCAGGCTCACCTCGATGCGCTTGCCGCCGACCTCGACCACGACCGTGTGCCGGGCGGGCGCCTCGGCGGCGTCCTCGAGGGCGCCGGACCACGGCTCGATGGTGTTGTCGAACTCCGTCTCGATCCAGCGCGTGTACACGGAGAAGGGCGCGCCGTCCGCCGGGGCGAAGGCGGCGTCGCGCACGATCGCGCGGTGGAAGGGGAGCACGGTGGGCAGGCCCTGCACCTCGAACTCGTCGAGGGCGCGACGGGAGCGCTCGAGGGCGTCCTCGCGGCTGGATCCCGTGACGATGAGCTTCGCGAGCAGCGAGTCGAACGCGCCGGAGACCACGTCGCCCGCGCGCACGCCGGAGTCGACGCGGACGCCGGGGCCGCCGGGCGCCTGGAAGACGTGCACGGGTCCGGGTGCGGGGAAGAAGCCGCGGCCCGGGTCCTCGCCGTTGACGCGGAACTCGAACGAGTGGCCGCGCGGCGCCGGGTCGTCGTAGTCGATGAGGCCGCCCGCGGCGATGCGGAACTGCTCGCGCACCAGGTCGATGCCCGTGACCTCCTCGGAGACCGGGTGCTCGACCTGGAGGCGCGTGTTGACCTCGAGGAAGGAGATGGTGCCGTCCTGCGCGACGAGGAACTCGCACGTGCCGGCGCCGACGTAGCCGACCTCGCGGAGGATCGCCTTCGACGCGGCGTAGAGCTGGGCGTTCTGCTCGTCGGTGAGGAACGGCGCGGGTGCCTCCTCGACGAGCTTCTGGTGGCGGCGCTGGAGCGAGCAGTCGCGGGTGGAGATCACGACGACGTTCCCGGCGCCGTCGGCGAGGCACTGGGTCTCGACGTGGCGCGGGCGGTCGAGGTACTTCTCGACGAAGCACTCGCCGCGGCCGAACGCCGCGACGGCCTCGCGGGTGGCGGACTCGAACAGCTCCGGCACCTCCTCGCGGGTGCGGGCGACCTTGAGGCCGCGGCCGCCGCCGCCGAACGCGGCCTTGATGGCGACCGGGAGGCCGTGCACGTCGACGAAGTCGAGCACCTCGTCGGCACCGGAGACCGGGTTGAGCGTGCCGGGGGCGAGCGGCGCGCCCACGCGCTCGGCCACGTGGCGGGCCGTCGTCTTGTCGCCGAGCTGCTGGATGGCGCTCGGCGAGGGGCCGATCCAGACGAGCCCCGCGTCGATGACCTGCTGGGCGAAGTCGGCGTTCTCGGCGAGGAAGCCGTAGCCCGGGTGCACCGCGTCCGCGCCGGAGCGGCGGGCGATGGAGAGGAGCTTCGCGATGACGAGGTAGGTGTCGGCGCTCGTCTGCCCGTCGAGGGCGTAGGCCTCGTCGGCGAGCGTGACGTGCAGGGCGTCGCGGTCCTGGTCGGCGTAGACGGCGACCGATCCGATCCCCGCATCCCTCGCCGCCCGGATGATGCGGACGGCGATCTCGCCCCGGTTGGCGATGAGGACCTTGTTCACACGCGTCATGGGAACCCAGCCTAGGGTCTGGGATGCTCCCGGCTTCGGAGGGTCCGCACAAACATGCGACCCCACCGGGTACGCGCGCCCACAACCCGCCGGTCCCGGCGCGTCCCTGGCATGATCGACGCATGACCGCATCCGGCACCGTCGACGACGACGCGCGAGCCGCCGCGGCCGACCTCGCGGAGCTGCTCCGGGCCACCGTCGCCGAGCTGCGGTCCCGCAGCGCGCCGGACGAGGCGCTCGCCGAGGTGCGCGCCAAGCGGTCGTTCGGCCCCATCAAGCGGCAGCCCGCCATGGTGCCGGTCGGGCGCGCCTGGCGGCTCGGGGTCCTGCTGCTCTCCGCGGACGGATCCCTCCGCCGCACCGGCAGCATCACGCGCGCCGTGGAGCCCACGCGATCCCAGGGCCTCGACTCCGGCGTCGAGGCGCGCAAGGAGGCGAGGCGCCAGGCCGTCCGCGCCTTCGAGGAGGGCGACGCGGTCGACTACGACTGGGAGCCGATCGCGCTCGACGCGGCGTCCCTGGCCGCGGGATCCGGTCCGCTGTCCCTGCGCGGCCGGGAGCTCCGCGTGCAGTGGGGGCCGAACGCCCACGAGACGCGGCCCCTCGCGGCCTACCTCGCCGACCGCATCGAGGTCCTCGGGCGGGGCTGACCTCAGCCCGCCCGACCCGCCTCCGCGCTCAGACCAGGCGCGCCTCGACCGCGCCCTGCCGGTTCCAGAGGTCCGTCCACTCCGTGCCGAGCTCGCGGACGAGTCCGCGCAGGGTGGGCAGGGACAGGCCGACGACCGTGCTCGGGTCGCCCTGGATCCGCTCGATGAAGGCCGCGCCCAGGCTGTCGATGGTGAACGACCCGGCGACGAGCAGCGGCTCGCCCGTCGCGACGTAGGCGTCGATCTCGCGGTCGGTGATGTCGGCGCGGAAGCGCACGTCGGCGACGGCCGCGCGGCCGACTCCGCGCACGATGCGGCCGTCGGTCACCTGGATCAGCCAGTGCCCGGAGTGCAGCCGGCCCGCCCGCCCGCGCTGCGCCCGCCAGCGCTCCGTGGCCCGCTCGACCGTGTGCGGCTTGCCGTGCACGACGCCGTCGATCTCGAAGGCCGAGTCGCCGCCGAGCACGAGGCCCGTGATCGGCGCGCCGGCGACGAGCTGGCCCACGACCGCCTCTGCCTTGGCGCGCGCCAGCAGCTGCACCATGTCCTCCGGTCCGAGCGGCCCCTGCCGCGCCTCTACGGCGGCGACCGCGGCGGGCTCGTCGACGTCCGAGGGCAGGACGACGGGCTCGATGCCGGCGGAGCGCAGCAGGGCGAGGCGGGCGGGGGACGTCGAGGCGAGGTGGAGGCGCGTGGTCACGCGGACATGGTGGCACGCCCGTCCGGCCGGATGCGCGTCCCGGAGCCGCTCCCGCGTGTGTCAGGGTTGCCGCATGGGTGAGCAGGTGGGCCGCGAGGTCGAGGTGGACGTGACCAACATGGCGCACGGGGGAGTCTCCGTCGCGAGGCACGACGGCCGGGTGATCTTCGTCTCGGACGCGATCCCCGGCGAGCGGGTGCGCGCGCGCATCACGGAGGACTCCAAGAAGTCGTTCTGGCGCGCCGACACGGTCGAGGTGCTCGACGCGTCGCCGCACCGCCGGCCGCACGTCTGGGCCGAGGCCTCCGTCGACCGGGCGCCCGAGGACAGGGTCGGCGGCGCCGAGCTCGGCCACATCCGCCTCGCCCACCAGCGCGAGCTCAAGCGGCAGGTCGTCGTCGACTCGCTCTCCCGCATGGCCGGCGTCGACCACGACGTGCAGGTGCAGGCCCTCCCCGGCGACGACGAGTCCGACGGCCTCGGCTGGCGCACGCGCGTCAGCCTGCACGTCGGCGACGACGGCGTGGTCGGTCCGTACGCGTCGCGCTCGCACCGCGTGATCCCCGTCGAGTCCCTGCCGCTCGCCACCGCGGGCGTCAACGGCGCCGCGCCGTTCGGCCAGCGCTTCCCGGGCGTCGAGGGGATCGACCTCGTCGCCCCCGCCGACGGCCACGTGCGCATGCTGCTCATCGACGGCAAGCCGCAGCGCCGCGACACCATCACCGAGCGCGTCCGCGACCGCGAGTTCAAGCTCGAGGCCGGCGGCTTCTGGCAGGTGCACCGCCGCGCCGCCGAGACGCTGTACGACGCCGTGCAGTCCTCCATCGACGAGGCCCTCTTCGACCCGCGCGCCGCGAACCTCGACCTGTACGGGGGAGTCGGGCTGCTGGCCGCCGCCGTGGGCGACCGCTTCGGCGACACCGTGCGGATCACGAGCGTCGAGAGCGACGAGGTCGCCACCGAGTTCGCGGGCGACAACCTCGCGGAGTGGGTGGGCGCCGCGTCCCTCACGTCGCGCGTCGACCGCTACCTGCAGAGGCTGGCGCGCGAGGCGAGCCCCGCCGAGCGCCGCCGGCTCCAGGGCGCGACCGTCGTGCTCGACCCGCCGCGCGCGGGCGCGAAGAAGCCCGTCGTCGACGCGCTCGCCGAGCTGCGCCCGGCGCAGGTCGTGTACGTCGCGTGCGATCCGGTGGCGCTCGCCCGCGACGTGGCGCTCTTCGCCGAGCGCGGCTACGAGCTCCGCTCCGTGCGCTCGTTCGACCTCTTCCCGCACACGCACCACGTCGAGAGCGTGGCCGTGCTGGTGCCCGCCGCCTCCTGACCGGCCGATCCCCGGCCGCGGGAGCCCGTCCGTCGGGCGATACAGTGGGCGAGGCGCCCGTCGGAGCTCGGCGGCGCCACGCGACGAGGGGGAGCCGGATGACCGAGACCACGCAGGGATCCGATCCGGCGTCCGAGAGCCGCCCGCCCGTCCGCGTCGCCGTGGTCGACGACCACGAGTCCGTGCGCCTCGGCCTCAAGGCCGCCTGCCTCGACGCGGGGTACGACTTCATCCTCGCCGCCGCGAACGCCCGCGAGCTCGTCGACGGCCTGGTGGGGCGCGAGTGCGACGTGGTCGTCCTCGACCTGTCGCTCGGCGACGGATCCTCGGTCACCGACAACGTGAAGGCCGCGCAGGGCACGGGCGCCGCGGTCCTCGTCCACAGCATCGCCGACCGCGTCGCGAGCGTCCGCGAGGCGCTCGCCGCCGGCGCCGCGGGCGTGATCCCCAAGTCGTCCGCCACGCAGACGGTCATGGCGGCCGTCGCCACGGTGGCGCGCGGCGACGTGCTCAACAACCTCGAGTGGGCCACCGCGATCGACGCCGACCGCGACTTCGCCAAGGCGCAGCTCGGCCGCCGCGAGCGCGACGTCCTCCACCTGTACGCGTCCGGCCTGCCGCTCAAGCTCGTGGCTCAGCAGCTCGGCATCGCGAACAGCACGGCGCGCGAGTACCTCGACCGCATCCGCGTGAAGTACGTCGAGGTCGGCCGCCCGGCGCCCACCAAGGTCGACCTCCTCCGCCGCGCCGTGGAGGACGGCATCCTCCCGGGACTGGACCAGGACGGCGGCGATGCCCGCTAGGCCATCGGCCAGCGCGCCGCCCTCCGCGGCTCCCGCGACGCGTGCCCTCGCCGGCGCGCCGCCGCGGACCCCCGACAACCCCATCAGCCTCGCCCGCATCGAGACGATCCTCGGTCGCGGCGCCGGCGCGTTCGGGCTGCTCTTCGCCCTCCAGTCGCTGCAGGTCATCAGCGAGCAGCTGGACGCCATGCGGCCGGCGTGGAGCATCGCCTTCCTGACCGTGTTCTTCGGCAGCCTCGTCTGGACCTGCGTCGCCGGCGTGATCCGCCGCGGCGTCGTGCCCGCGCACGCCACCGTCGCGGTCGTCTTCGTCATCGCGCTCGTCACGTGGCCGTTCGCCATCGTGCCCGCGCCGCCCGCGACCGTCCCGCAGCCGTTCCTCTACCAGGAGCTCACGGTCGCGACGACGTGCGCCGCCATGGCGTTCCGGCTGTGGATCGCGGTGATCTACACGGTCGCGGTGCCCCTGGGGCTCGGCGTCATCGAGGTGGTGGTGCGTCACGGGGTCATCACGCCTCTCGACTCGTTCCTGCAGGTCCTCTACTCGATCATCCTCGGCGGCTCCGTCCTCATGATCGTCACCGTGCTCCGCCAGGCCGCCCTCGGCGTCGACTGGGCGCAGGGCACGGCGCTCACGCGCTACTCGCACGCGGTGCGGCAGCACGCGACGGAGGTGGAGCGGGTGCAGGTCGACGCGATCGTGCACGACAGCGTCCTCACGACCCTGCTGTCGGCGGCCCGCACCGGGGATCCGGCCGCCCGCGCGCTCGCGGCCACCATGGCCGCCAACGCGATGGGCCACCTGGCCGCGGCGGAGCAGGGCACGGACGACGACGCCTCGGTGCCCCTGCGGGCCGTCGCGAAGCGCATCGTCGACGCCGCGTCCGCGCTCTCCGCGCCGTTCGTGCTGGAGACGCGCGACCTCGGCACGCGCGCGGTCCCCGTGGCCACCGCGGAGGCCATCTACTCCGCGGCGGTGCAGGCGATGATGAACAGCCTCCAGCACGCCGGGACCTCGGCCGAGGCCATCACCCGGATGCTCGTCATCTCGGGCCACGGCGACGAGGGCGTCGCGATCGACGTCGTCGACGACGGCGTGGGCTTCGACCAGCGCCGCATCCCCACGGAGCGACTGGGGCTCCGCGTCTCCATCAAGGAGCGCGTGGCGCAGGCAGGCGGGCTCGTCACGATCGAGTCCGCGCCGGGGGAGGGCACGGCCGTGCGGATCCGCTGGCCCGCCCCCGCGGACGACGCCCCGACCGCGGCCGCTCCGCACCCCGCGGACGCGCCCGCGGCCGAGACGCCCGACCCGGGGAGGGGCGAGCCGTGATCGTCGTCCCGCGCTCCATCGTCTTAGGGCTCGCGGCCCTCTTCTCGGCGTACCACGTGGTGCTGGCCCTGGTGGCGATCGGCGCCCCCGCGGATCCGGCCGTCACGCTGGTCGCGATCGCGCTCTACCTCGTGGCCACGCTGATGAGCCTGTGGCCGACGAGCCCCACGGTCATGCCCGTCTGGCTCGCGGCGTTCAACCTCGCCGTGGCGACGGTCGTGCCCGTCCTCGTGAGCAGCCAGCTCACGCCCGGATCCCTCGCGCCCTTCACGACGTGGCACATCGCGGCGGTGGGGACCCTGATGACCATCACGTCCGCCCGCCGCCGGCAGGGCTTCGCGTGGGCCGGCATCGTCATCCTCGCGGTGCAGACGGTGCTGTGGGGCGGACCGGGCGGGCTCGTCGAGTACGGCGTCACGGGCAGCGCGCTGTGGGTCGCGGTCTCGCACGTCCTCGCGCACGCGCTCGCCAAGGCGGCGCGCGACGCCCGGCAGTTCCACCGCGCCGAGCGCGAGGCGGCCGACTGGCAGGCCGCGCAGGAGGCGCACCTGTACGAGCGCCAGTTCCGGCTCCGGCAGACGAGCCGCATGGCGGTCCCGATGCTCCGGCGCATCGTGGAGACCGGCGGCGACCTCTCCCCGGAGGAGCGGCAGGAGTGCCTCTACCTCGAGGGCGCGATCCGCGACGAGATCCGCGGGCGCACGCTCCTCAACGACGCCGTCCGCGAGCAGGTCATGCTCGCGCGCCGTCGCGGCACGGTCGTGACCCTCCTCGACGAGGGCGGCATCGACGACCTCGACGACGCCACGCGCGACATCGTGCTCGACCGGCTGGCCGAGGCCGTGCGCGACACGCGCGCGGACAAGATCATCGCCCGCACGGTCCCCGAGGGATCCGACACGGCCATCACGGTCGTCGGCCTCAGCGTGGCCGGCGACGGCAGCGCGAGCCTCCTGGGGAGCGACGACCTGGACGACGAGGTCGACCTGTGGCTGGAGATCCCGAGACCGCGCTGAGCGGCACCACGCGGGCGGGATGCTGAGAGGCGCGGGGGCCGGTGCCTGCACCGTCCGCCCCCGCGCCTCTCCGGTCATCCCGATGACCCGAGCATCGAGATGATCCGCCCCCTGGCGTCGTCTGCTCACCACAGTTGGACGACGCCGTGTTGATTGACCCGCGATGCGGGTCCCCCAGCACGACGAGTCTCACGGAGCGGGAGGGGCTGGCCAAGTCGTCATTTGGGAGGACACAGCCTGTGGCGAATGCAGCCCGCGAGGCGGGCGCCGCCCGGGTCAGCCGGAGAAGCCGCGCCAGCGTCCGGGGCCCGGCACGAGCATGCCGCGGACTCCGCGCTGGGATCGCTGCCAGGCGTCCGGCGCACGGCGCACGGGCTGCTCGGCGGCGGGCTGCGCCGCCAGCGCCGCGATGACGGCCGTGGCCGCGGCGAGCTCCTCCTCGGTGGGAGAGCCGCCGAGCACGCGGAACCCGCCGATGGAGGACGCCGACGATCCCTGCGCGTCGCTCACAGCGGGATGTTCCCGTGCTTTTTGGGCGGCAGGCTCGCGCGCTTGGTGCGCAGCGCACGCAGGGCCTTGACCACCGACGCGCGCGTGGCGGCCGGCTGGATCACGTTGTCGAGCTCGCCGCGCTCGGCCGCGAGGAACGGGCTGGCGACGTTGTACGTGTACTCGTTCGCGAGCCGGGTGCGGACCGCCGCGACGTCCTCGCCCGCCTGCTCGGCGCCCTTGATCTCGCCCCGGTAGAGGATGTTGACGGCGCCCTGGCCGCCCATCACCGCGATCTCGGCCGTCGGCCACGCGAGGTTGATGTCGGCGCCCAGCTGCTTGGATCCCATGACGATGTACGCGCCGCCGTACGCCTTCCGCGTGATGACGGTGACGAGCGGCACGGTCGCCTCCGCGTACGCGTAGAGCAGCTTCGCGCCGCGGCGGATGACGCCCGTCCACTCCTGCTCGGTGCCGGGCAGGTACCCGGGCACGTCGACGAGCGTGAGGATCGGGATGGAGAACGCGTCGCAGAACCGCACGAAGCGGCTGGCCTTCTCGCCGGCCTCGATGTTGAGCGTGCCCGCCATCGCGTTCGGCTGGTTGGCGATGATCCCGACCGAGCGGCCCTCGACGCGCGCGAACCCGACGATGATGTTGGGCGCGAACAGCGGCTGCGTCTCGAGGAACTCGCCGTCGTCGACGATGAGCTCGATGATGGTCTTCATGTCGTACGGCTGGTTCGGGCTGTCAGGGATGATCGTGTCGAGCTCGAGGTCCCGCGCCGTCAGCTCCAGGTCCACCGTGCGGGGGAACTCCGGCAGCTCGGCCAGGTTGTTGTCCGGCAGGAAGCCGAGGAGCGTGCGCGCGTAGTCGAGCGCGTCGTCCTCGTCGCTCGCGAGGTAGTGCGCGACGCCCGAGACCTTGTTGTGGGTGAGCGCGCCGCCGAGCTCCTCGAAGCCGACCTCCTCGCCGGTGACGGTCTTGATGACGTCCGGGCCGGTGACGAACATGTGGCTGGTCTTGTCGACCATGATCACGAAGTCGGTGAGGGCGGGGGAGTAGACGGCGCCGCCCGCGGCCGGGCCCATGATGAGCGAGATCTGCGGGATGACGCCCGAGGCGCGCGTGTTGAGGCGGAAGATCTCGCCGTACTTGCCGAGCGCGACCACGCCCTCCTGGATGCGCGCTCCGCCCGAGTCGAGGATGCCGATGATGGGCACGCCCGTCTTGATGGCGAGCTCCATGACCTTGATGATCTTCTCGCCCGCGACCTCGCCGAGGGATCCGCCGAAGATCGTGAAGTCCTGCGAGTAGACGGCGACCTGCCGGCCGTCGATGGTGCCCGTGCCGGTGACGACCGAGTCGCCGTAGGGCCTCTTCGCGTCCATGCCGAAGGCGTGCGTGCGGTGGCGGACGAACTCGTCGAGCTCGACGAACGACCCGTGGTCGAGCAGCTGGTCGATGCGCTCGCGGGCGGTCATCTTGCCGCGCGCGTGCTGCTTCTCGATGGCGGCCTCGCCGCTCGCGGTGACGGCCTCGTGGTAGCGCCTCTTCAGATCGGCGAGCTTCCCGGCGGTCGTGTACATGTCCGGGGCGCCGGCGTCCTCGTCTGGCTCGTGTGCAGTCACCCGCCTCACTGTACCGGCGGGCGCATGCCTCGCTCTTGTGGACCACGCACAGAAGACGGCGCCTCCCGGGTGCGGTGTCCTCCTGTTCCGGTCGCTACGGTGGCGGCATGGACCTCCCGCTCAGCCGCCTCGCCGCCCCGCGCCTCCTCGCCCCGGACTCGGTCGGCTCGACCAACGACGAGCTGGCGCGCCGGGCGTCCGCGGATCCCGCCGGGTGGCCGGACGGATCCGTCGTCCTCACCCTCGACCAGACGGCGGGGCGCGGGCGCCGCGGGCGCACGTGGGTCGCGCCGGCCGGCCGGACGCTCGCGGTGAGCGTGCTCTGCGCGCCGGGCCACACGGACCTCGACCCCGGCTGGCTGCCGCTCGTCGCGGGGCTCGCGCTCGTCGCGACCCTGCAGGACGTCGTGCCCGCCCCCGCCGAGGTGACGCTCAAGTGGCCGAACGACGTGCACGTGGACGGGCGGAAGGTGTCCGGGATCCTCGGCGAGCTCGTCGCGCCCGGCCGCATGCTGGTGGGGACGGGCCTGAACCTCACGCTCGAGGAGGCGGAGCTGCCCACGCCGACCTCCACGTCGCTCCGGCTGGCGGGCGTGCCCGATCCGGACGTGGACGCCATCGTCGCCGCCTACCTCACGGCGTTCCGCGCGCGGTACCGCGCCTGGGTCGACGCCGCCGGGGATGCGCGCGCCGCCGGGCTGGTGGACGAGCTCGCCCGCACGTGCGCCACCGTCGGGCGGGACGTGCGCGTCGAGCTGCCGGGCGGCGGCGAGCTCCTCGGGCGCGCCACCGGGGTCGACGACGACGGGCGGCTGACCGTGGAGTCCGCCGGGGATCCGGCCGTCACGTCTGTCGCCGCGGGCGACGTGACGCATCTGCGGTATCAATGAGGCATGGCGCACACGGGTGACACGCAGCGGTACGCACCCGGAGAGGGCGGGCGGGCGCTCCCCGTCCGCGGCGGCCGCCGGGCCCGCCGCAGGGCCGAGAAGGAGGAGCGCCGCCGCGTCGCCGAGGAGGAGACGGGCGGCGCGACGTCGTCGCACGACGTGGATCCGCGCCTCGGCCGCCCCGTCGCCCCTCCCGCCGCGCCCACCCAGCAGGTCGTGGCCGCCGACCCGGAGCGCGTCCTCGTCCGGCTCCGCCCGCACGGCCGCGCGCTCACGCTGCCCGTGCTGCTCCTCCTCGCGATCTGCCTCACGGGCGGGTACTTCGGCGCCTGGTTCCCGGAGCCGTGGGAGAACATGCTGCTGCTCGTCGCGCTCGCGGGCGTCGCGGTCTTCGTCTCGCTGCTGCCCGTGCTCGTGTGGCTGAACCGGCGCTACACGGTGACGACCCGGCGCCTCATCGTCTCGCACGGCTTCTTCGTGCGCACCCGGCAGGAGCTGCTGCACTCGCGCGGCTACGACGTGACCCTGCGTCGCGGCCCCCTGCAGCACCTGCACCGCAGCGGCCACGTCACCATCAACGCGGGGCTCGAGTCGCCCGTCGTGCTCCGCGACGTGCCCTCGGCGGTCCTCGTCGTGCAGGCGCTGCAGGACCTCATGGAGGAGAACGCGAACATGGTCGCCGAGCGCCGCCGCCAGGAGGAGTCCCGCCGCGGACGGCCCGGCGAGGCGGCCTGGCGCCAGCCGGACGAGGCGCGCTCCGTGTGGCCGGACGACACGCAGCCCTGGCAGCGCGGCTGACGGGTCCCGCGAGGCGGGAGGGACGTCGGCCGCTAGGAGACCGCGACCCGGTCGGCGTCCTCGGTGCGTCCGCGCTCCGACGGCGGGGCGGGCTGCGGCGCCGCGTGCCGACGGGCGGGGGAGTAGACCCACTGGCGGTAGAGGACGAAGCGCACCGCGGATCCGAGGCCCAGCCCGATGACGTTCGCCGAGACGTTGTCCGCGAGCGGCGACGTGAAGCCGAGCACGTAGTGCGAGACGTAGAGGCACGCGAGCCCGATGAGCATGCCGACGAGGCTCACCGCGAGGAACTCGAGCGCCTCGCGGCCGCGGCGGGTGGTGCGCTGCTTGCCGAAGGTCCAGTAGCGGTTGCCCACCCAGTTGACGGCGATGGCCACGACGGTGGAGGCCACCTTGGCGAGCAGCGGCCCGGCGTCGACGGAGTCGGGGTGGAGGACGGTGGCGCGCAGGAGGTTGAAGACCGCGAGGTCCACCAGGAAGCCCAGGCCGCCGACGAGGCCGAACTGGGCGATCTGGACGCCGAGCGACGCGAGGGAGCGGCGGGGGGACATGGGCGGGGTCCGTCCTGGATGGGGGAGGATGGCGGGTGGCGTGACGGACGATGATACCGGCTGGTCCCGCCCCTCGACCGTCCCGAGGCCGCCCGCGGGCGGCCTCGGGCCCACCCACCTGCCATGAGGAGGACACCATGACGCCCATCGTCGGAGTCGTCGGAGGCGGCCAGCTCGCCCGGATGATGATCGCCCCCGCCGTCGAGCTCGGGATCGGGATCCGCGTGCTCGCCGAGGCCGAGGGCATGTCCGCCGGCCTCGCCGCGACCGCCGTCGGCGACTACCGCGACCTCGACGTCGTGCGCGCGTTCGCCCGCGACGTCGACGTGATCACCTTCGACCACGAGCACGTGCCGCAGCACGTCCTCCGCGCGCTCGTCGCCGAGGGCGTCGCCGTGCATCCGGGGCCGGATGCGCTGCTCGTCGCCCAGGACAAGCTGCTCATGCGCGAGCGCCTCGAGCAGCTCGGCGTGCCCGTGCCCGTGTGGGCGCGGGTCGCCGACCGGGAGGCGCTCGCCGCGTTCCTCGCCGACAACGGCGGCGTCGGCGTCGTCAAGACCCCGCGCGGCGGATACGACGGCAAGGGCGTGCGGGTGGTGCGCTCCGCCGACGAGGCCGGCGACTGGTTCGACGCGCTCGGCGCGGGCGACGCGCTGCTGGCCGAGGAGCTCGTGGACTACGCGCGCGAGCTGGCGCAGTCGGTCGCCCGCCGGCCGTCCGGCGACATCGCCGCCTGGCCCGTCGTCGAGTCGATCCAGCGCGACGGCGTGTGCGCCGAGGTCATCGCCCCCGCGCACGGCGCGAGCCCGCGGCTGCGCGAGGCGGCGGAGGAGATGGCCCGCGGGATCGCGGAGGGGCTCGGCGTCACGGGCGTCCTCGCGGTCGAGCTGTTCGAGACGGTCGACGGGCGCCTCCTCGTGAACGAGCTGGCGATGCGCCCGCACAACACGGGCCACTGGTCGATGGACGGCGCGGTCACCGGCCAGTTCGAGCAGCACCTGCGCGCCGTGCTCGACCTGCCCCTCGGATCCACCCGGCCGCTGGCGCCGTGGTCGGTCATGATCAACGTGCTGGGCGGGCCCGAGTCCGGCACCGTCGCCGACCGCTACCCGCGGGCGCTCGCCGACCAGCCGGAGGCGCGCTTCCACTTCTACGGCAAGGACCCGCGCCCCGGCCGCAAGGTCGGGCACGTGACGGTGGTGGGCGACGACCTCGACGAGACCGCGTACCGGGCGCGCGCCGCCGCGGCGTTCTTCCGGGGCTGACCGGACGGGACGGGCGGATCTCGCGGGTCCGCCGACGGGGGCGCGCGCCCGCATCCCGCGGGGGCGCGGACGCCCGACGTGGTCCGGCCGCGCCCGGGCTGCGTGGCGCGGGCGGGCGGCGGGGATCCGGCACCTAGCATGGAGCCCGTGAATCCCGACACCCCTGCACTCGTCGGCCTCGTCATGGGCTCCGACTCCGACTGGAACGTGATGGAGAAGGCGTCCCGCGCGCTCGACGCCCTGGGCATCGCCCACGAGGTCGAGGTGCTGTCCGCCCACCGCACGCCCGAGCGCATGATCGCCTACGGGCAGACCGCGCGCGAGCGGGGGATCCGCGTCATCGTCGCGGGGGCCGGCGGCGCCGCGCACCTGCCGGGCATGCTCGCCTCGGTCACGACCCTGCCCGTCATCGGCGTGCCCGTGCCGCTGTCGACCCTCGACGGCATGGACTCGCTGCTGTCCATCGTGCAGATGCCCGCGGGCGTGCCCGTCGCCACGGTATCCATCGGCGGCGCGGAGAACGCCGGGCTGCTGGCCGCGCGCATCCTCTCCACGTCCGACGAGCGCATCGCCGACGCGCTCGCGCGCCACCGGACCGAGCTCGCCGAGCTCGTCGAGCGCAAGAACGCCGCGCTGCAGCAGAAGGCGTCGTCGCGCACGTGAGCCTGACCCAGCCCATCCGGCACCCGGACAGCCGGTCGCCGCGCATCATGACCACGCGGGCCTGGTGGCTCGTGGTGCTGAACGTCCTCATCCCCGGATCCGCCCAGGTGCTGGCCGGGAGCCGCCGCCTCGGCCGCGTCGGGCTCGCCTCCACGCTCGTCGTGTGGGCGCTGGCCGTCGTCGGCGGCGGGCTCGCGCTGTTCGCGCGCGGCGCGCTCATCCAGCTGGTGTCCCAGGAGTGGCTGCTCGTCGTGCTGCAGGCGCTGCTCGCGGCCTACGCCGTGCTCTGGGTGGTGCTCGCGCTCGACACGCTCCGGCTCGCCCGCATCATCCGCGTGGCGCCGCGCGCCCGCCCGGTCATCGCGGCGCTGTCGGTGCTGCTCATGGTCGGCACGGCCGGATCCGCGGGCTACGCCGCCTACGTCGTGGGCGTCGGCCGCGGCGCCCTCGGCGGGATCTTCGGCGACTACGCCACCGAGGCGCCCGTCGACGGCCGCTACAACATCATGCTGCTCGGCGGCGACGCGGGCAGCGACCGGTCCGGCCTCCGCCCCGACAGCATCACCGTCGTGAGCATCGACGCCGACACCGGGCGCGCCACCATGGTCGGCCTCCCGCGCGACATGGAGAAGGTGCCGTTCTCCGACGGCTCGCCGCTCGAGGCGCGCTACCCGAACGGCTACCAGCGCTGCGACGTGGACGCCTGCATGCTCAACTCCATCTACACGGAGGTCGAGGTCTACAAGCAGGACCTCTACCCCGACGCGAAGGAGAAGGGCAGCCTCCCCGGCATCGAGGCGATGCGCGAGGCCGTGCAGGGCGTCACGGGGCTGACGATCCAGTACTACGCGCTCATCGACATGCAGGGCTTCTCCGACGTGGTCGACGCGCTCGGCGGGATCGACATCGACGTGCAGCGCCGCATCGGCATGGGCTCCGGGCACGACGACGAGTTCCGGCCGGTGCCGATCCCCGAGTGGATCGAGCCCGGCCAGCAGAAGCTCGACGGCTACCACGCGCTCTGGTACGCGCGCTCCCGCTACCAGACCACCGACTACGACCGCATGGCGCGCCAGCGCGAGGTGCAGCAGGCCGTGCTGAAGCAGTTCGACCCGGCCAACGTGCTCACCAAGTTCGACGCGATCGCCGAGGCCGGCCAGCAGGTGGTGAAGACCGACATCCCGCGCGGCATGCTCGGCTACTTCACGCAGCTGGCGCTGAAGACGAAGGACCAGCCGATCGACGACCTGGAGATCGTGCCCCCGCGCTTCGACTCGCAGAAGCCGGACTTCCCGGCGATCCGCCAGGCCATCCAGGACCAGTTCGCGAACGGCTCCGCGGGCTGATCCCGGTGGCCGCGCCTACAGGTCGGCGTGCAGCTGCCAGACCTTCTCGGCGGAGTCGCGCCAGCTGAACGCGCGGGCGCGGTCCTGGCCGACGACGGCGAGGCGCTCGCGCGCGGCCGTGTCGGACAGCAGCCCGCCGATGGCCTCGGCGAGGCGCAGCGGGTAGCCGTCGGCGTCCTCGCGGGGCACCACGACGCCCGCGTCGGCCGCGACCTCGAGCAGGGCGGGGGCGTCCGAGTGCACGACGGGCGTGCCGAAGGACAGCGCCTCCACGACCGGCAGGCCGAAGCCCTCCGAGAGGCTGGGGTGCACGAAGACCGTGGCGCGGTCGAGCGCGACGGCGAGGTCGGCGTCCGTGAGGGATCCGAGGCTGCGCACGCGCGACGCGTCGACGCCCGCCTCGTCGGCGACCTGCGCGAGCTCGACGTCGCCCCACGTCGCCGGCCCGACGATGAGCAGCGGCAGGTCGCCGGTCTCGGGCCGCGCGAGCGCCTGCACGAGCGCCTGGACGCCCTTGCGCGGCTCGAGGCTCCCGACCGTGAGCAGGTAGTCCGCCGGCAGGTCGAGCTCGGCGGCACGGGCGGCGGGATCCTCGGGGAGGGCGATGCGCGAGCTGACGGCCCCGCCGATCACCCGCACCCGGTCGCCCAGGTCGACGTAGCGCGCGAGCTCCTCGGCCAGCGCGTGCGACGGCACGACGACGGCGTCGGCGTGCTTGCGGGCGCGCTTCGCCATGGCCTTCGTCCAGGAGACGGAGGCGCTCGTCATGCTCTCGGGATGGGTCCAGGCGTTGACGTCGTGGATGGTGGCGACGATCTGGTCGTGCGTGTTGACGCGGTCGTGGCGGCGCAGCGGCGCGAGGAGGCCGGGCGCGTGCACCATGCCGGAGGTGCCGGGCGTCGGGAGGCCGAGCTGCCAGGCGCGGGAGAGCTCGCGGCGGGGGAGCGGCACGCGCGTGATGCGGGCGAGGCCGGGCAGGCGCTCGTCGAGGTCGGCGGTCTGCTCCGGGGTGACCGCGGAGACCACGCCCTCGACCTCGCAGCCGCTCGGCGTCGCGGCGACGATGGCGCTCGTCAGGTCCTCGGCGTAGCGGCCGATCCCGCCGGGCGTGGGCCCGGTCAGCTGGTCGATGATCACGCGCAGCGTGGTGGTCACGGTCCTCCATCGCGCGGGTGTCGGGTCGGCCCGCGGGAGGACCATCGTACCGGCGCGCGCCCGCGCTCCCCGGGAGGCGGCGCGGGGCGCGCGCGGGTCAGCTCCGGCGCATCCGCTCGACGGCGTCCTTGGACGGGCCGTCGAACGCGACCTTGCCCGACTGGATGAGGATCCCGCGCTCGCAGAGGTCCGACACCATGTCGAGGTCGTGGCTCACGACCACGAGCGTCTTGCCCGCGTCGTGCAGCTCGCGGATCTTCGCGAGGCACTTGCGCTGGAACGGCTCGTCGCCGACGGAGAGGATCTCGTCGACCAGCAGGATGTCGACCTCGGTGTGGATCGCGACCGAGAACGCCAGCCGGAGGAACATGCCGGAGGAGTAGTGCTTGACCTCGGTGTCGATGAACTTCTCGATCTCGCTGAACTCGACGATCTGGTCGAAGCGCGCGTCGATCTCGTGCTGCTCCATGCCGAGGATCGCCGCGTTGAGGTAGATGTTCTCCCGGCCGGAGAGGTCGGGGTGGAACCCGGCGCCCACCTCGATGAGGCCGGCGATGCGTCCGCGCGCGAGGACCTCGCCGCTGTCGGGCTGGTAGACGCCCGAGATGAGCTTGAGGAGCGTGGACTTGCCGGATCCGTTGAACCCCATCAGCGCCACGGACTCGCCCGGCCGCACGGAGAAGCTCACGTCCTCGAGCGCGTCGAAGGTGGAGGCGAGGGGCTTCCGGCGGACGGCGGCGATCACCGTCTCCTTGATGGAGTGCGTGTGGCGGAGGAGGAACGACTTCCGCACGTTCTCGACGATGATGCGCGGGAGCGCGTCCGACTCAGAGGTCCTGGGCAAAGCGCCCCTCCAGCTTCTTGAAGACGAGCTGCCCGAGCAGCAGGCTGAGCAGGGCGACCCCGAGGGCGACGAAGCCGTACATCCAGAGGTTCTCCGGCAGGTCCCCGGTGCCGCCCGTGGTGGGGTACCAGAAGCCGGCGTGGAAGAGCTCGACGGCGGCCGTGACGGGGTTCAGCTGGTAGACGACGAGCAGCCAGTCCGGCAGCACGTCGCGCACCTGCGCGAACGGGTAGAGCACGGGCGAGGCCCACACCACGACCATGACGATCAGCTCGACGAAGTTCTGCGAGTCGCGGAAGGACACGTTGGCGGCCCCGAACAGCATGCCGAGGCCGATGGCCAGGATGCCGATGATGGCCACGCCGAGCAGGATCCCGAGCACCTGCACGGGCGTCGGCGCCCAGCCGACGAAGAGGCACACCACGAGCAGGATGACGAGCTGCGGCAGGAAGTTCACCAGCGCCACGAACGTGCTGGAGACCGGGAACAGCTCGCGGGGCAGGTAGATCTTCTTGATCAGCGCCCCGTTGTCCACGAGCGACTTCGTCGAGTTGGAGAACGCCTCGGTGTAGAAGTTGATGAGGATGATCCCGGAGAACAGGTAGATGGGGTAGTTGACCTGGTTCTGGTTGAGCCGGAGGAACACGCCCATCGCCACGAAGAAGACCGCGAACTGGGCCGCGGGCTTCACGTACGACCAGAGCCAGCCGAGGACGGATCCGCGGTACCTGACCTGCACCTCCTTCTTGACGAGGAGGGAGAGGAGGTAGCGGCGGCGGTACACGTCCAGGAGCCCCGCGCCCGTGCCGGGCCTCGAGAACTCCCGGGCTTGGGAACTCGTCATGCTCGACACGTCGGTGGTGCCCTTCGGACTGCGTGGGGCTCGCGCGGGGCGCGGAGCGGGATCGGCTCGGGTCTCCGGGATCGGACCGGACACGAGTGTAGCCGTCAGCGTGCCCGGAGGACGCCGTGCCCGGCGGCGTCGGACAGCGCCTCGCGCCAGTCGCGGAGCGGCGCGAGGCCCAGGCGGGCCCAGGCCCCGTGCCCGAGCACGGAGTACGCGGGGCGCGGCGCCGGGCGCACGAAGGAGGCGCTGTCGGTCGGCCGCACGCGCTCGGGATCCAGTCCCGCCGCGGCGAAGACGGCCCGGGCGAGGTCGTACCAGGTCGTCTCGCCGGAGGCCGTGCCGTGGAACACGCCCGCGGGCGCGCCCCGGTCGACGAGCTCGACGATGCGCGCCGCGAGGTCGACCGTCCACGTCGGCTGGCCGCGCTGGTCGTCGACCACGGAGACGGTGTCGTGCGACGCGGCGAGGCGCAGCATCGTGGACGGGAAGGACGGGCCGCCGGCGCCGAACAGCCACGCGGTGCGCACGACGCTCGCGCCCGCCGGGTGGCCGTCGAGCACGAGCCGCTCGCCCTCGGCCTTGGTGCGGCCGTAGGCCGAGACGGGCGCGTGGGGCGCGTCCTCCGGGTAGGGGGAGGTGGCGGTTCCGTCGAAGACGTAGTCGGTGGACACGTGCACGATGCGGGCGCCGGCCTCGCCGGCGGCGCGCGCGAGGATCCCGGCACCGGTCGCGTTGATCGCCCGGGCCTCGTCCTCGTGCTCCTCGGCCGCGTCGACCGCGGTGTAGGCGGCGAGGTTCACGACGACGTCGTGCCCGGCGACGGCCCGGCGCACGGCGGCCTCGTCGGTGATGTCGAGCTCGGCGCGCGCGGGCGCCGTCACGTCGTGGGCGGCGAGCGCGGGCAGGAGGTCCTGGCCGAGCATGCCGCGGGCGCCCGTGACGAGGATCCGGCTCACGCGGGCAGCTCGGCGCGCTGCTTCAGCGGCTCCCACCACGCGCGGTTCTCGCGGTACCACTCGACGACGTCGGCGAGGCCCTGCTCGAACGGCACCTGCGGGGCGTAGCCGAGCTCACGCTGGATCTTGGAGATGTCGACCGAGTAGCGGAGGTCGTGGCCCTTGCGGTCCTCGACGCGGTCGACGTACGACCAGTCGCGGCCGGTGGCGTCCAGCAGCAGCTGCGTGAGCTCGCGGTTGGTGAGCTCGGTGCCGCCGCCGATGTTGTAGATCTCGCCGGGCGCGCCCTGCACGAGCACGAGCGCGATGCCGCGGCAGTGGTCGTCGACGTGCAGCCAGTCGCGGATGTTGAGGCCCTCGCCGTAGAGCGGGACGTGCTCGTCGTCGATGAGGTTGGTGACGAAGAGCGGGATGACCTTCTCGGGGAAGTGGTACGGCCCGTAGTTGTTCGAGCAGCGCGTGATGGACACGTTGAGCCCGTGCGTGCGGTGGTACGACCGGGCGAGCAGGTCGCTGCCGGCCTTCGACGCGGAGTAAGGGGAGTTGGGCTCGAGCGGACGCTCCTCGTCCCACGACCCTTCCGCGATGGATCCGTAGACCTCGTCGGTGGAGACGTGCACGAAGCGCTTCAGGTCGTGGCGCAGGGCGGCGTCGAGGAGCTTCTGCGTGCCGAGCACGTTGGTCTCGACGAAGATGCTCGCGTCGCGCACGGAGCGGTCGACGTGGCTCTCGGCGGCGAAGTGCACGACGGCGTCGACCTGGGGGATCCACTCGTCGAGGACGGCGTCGTCGCGGATGTCGCCGTGCACGAACGTGTACCGCGGGGAGTCGCTGACGGGCGCGAGGTTCTCGAGGTTGCCCGAGTAGGTGAGCGCGTCGAGCACGACGACGTCGGCGCCCTCGAGCCCGGCGTAGTGGTCCTGGAGCGCGTGGCGCACGAAGTTGGAGCCGATGAAGCCGGCGCCGCCGGTCACGAGGATCCTCATGGGGGATACGTCCTGTCGTCGGGGGAGCCGGAGGGGTGGGCCGGCGTCGGGGGCCGGCGCGTTCGGGCGCCCGGCGCTCGATCCTATCGAGCGGGCGCCGGTCGACGGGCGGCCGCCGGACCCCACATCAGGGGTGCGCGCAGCGCGGCGGGGGAGGATGGGCGCGTGCCCGCACCCCGCCCCCTCGTCCGCCTGCGCGGCCTGCTCGGCGACCGGCGCGTGCGGTTCCTCCTCGTCGGCGGCTTCAACACCGTGTTCGCCTTCGCGCTGTTCGCCGCGCTCGAGGCCACCGCGGGACGCGCGCTCGACGACGCCGGGCAGCCGATCGCCGGATCCCTCGTGCCGCTCCTCGGCAGCTACGCCGTCGCGATCCTGGCGGCCTTCGCGCTGTACCGCCGCCTGGTCTTCCGCGTGCGCGGCCACGTCCTGCGCGACCTCGGCCGGTTCGTGTCCGTCTACCTCGTCTCCATCACTCTCAACGCCGTCCTCCTCCCGGTGCTGGTGGCGGTCGGCGTCCCGCGGCTGGGGGCGCAGGCGCTGCTCGTCGTGGTGATCACCGTCATCAGCTACGTGGGCCACGGCCGGTTCTCGTTCCGCAGGTCCACCCCCGGAGAGGGGGAGCCGGACGGTGATCCGGTCGACGCGGGCGCCGGAGCCCGGCGCTGACCCGTCGCTAGGCTACGGATCGTGCAGATCCGAGAGCTCGGCGTACCCGACGCCTACGAGCTGACCCCCGTCCAGCGGACCGACGACCGGGGCGTGTTCCTCGAGTGGTACCGGTTCGACGAGATCCAGGAGGCGGTTGGCCACCCGCTCGACCTCCGCCAGGCGAACATGAGCGTCTCGAAGCGGGGTGTCGTACGCGGCATCCACTTCGCCGACGTCCCGCGCGGTCAGGCCAAGCACGTGAAGGCCGTCTCCGGCGCCGTGCTCGACTTCATCGTGGACATCCGCGTCGGTTCCCCGACCTTCGGCCGGTGGGACAGCGTGCGCCTCGACACCGAGACGCACAAGGCCGTCTACATCTCCGAGGGCCTCGGCCACTGCTTCGTCGCGCTGACCGACGACGCGGCCGTCACCTACCTCGTGAGCGACGTGTACAACCCCTCGGCCGAGCACGGCATCGACCCGCTCGACCCCGAGATCGGCCTCGTCTTCCCCGAGGAGGCGGGCGAGCCGCTGCTCTCCCCGAAGGACACCGACGCCCCGACGCTCGCCGAGGCGGCCGCAGCAGGCCTCCTCCCCACCTGGTCGGACATGCGCGCCTTCCATGACTCCCAGAAGGTGAGCTGACCCGTGAAGGGCATCATCCTGGCCGGCGGTTCCGGCACGCGGCTCTGGCCGATCACGAAGGGCATCAGCAAGCAGCTGATGCCGATCTACGACAAGCCGATGATCTACTACCCCCTGTCGACGCTGATGATGGCGGACATCCGCGAGGTGCTCATCATCACGACGCCCGAGTACAACGACCAGTTCCGGGCCCTGCTCGGCGACGGCTCGCACCTCGGCATGCGCATCGAGTACGCGGTGCAGCCCTCGCCCGACGGCCTCGCGCAGGCGTTCGTGATCGGCGAGGAGTTCATCGGCGACGACTCGGTGGCCCTCGTCCTCGGCGACAACATCTTCCACGGCGCCGGCCTCGGCACGAGCCTGCGGAAGAACACCGAGATCGACGGCGCGCTGATCTTCGCGTACCACGTGGCCGATCCCACGGCGTACGGCGTCGTCGAGTTCGACGACGACTTCACCGCCGTCTCCATCGAGGAGAAGCCCGCGCGGCCCAAGAGCGCCTACGCCGTGCCCGGCCTCTACTTCTTCGACAACGACGTGGTCGAGATCGCCAAGGGCATCGAGCCCAGCGAGCGCGGCGAGCTCGAGATCACGGCCGTCAACGACCACTACCTCCAGGCCGGCCGCCTCCGCGTGCAGGTGCTCGACCGCGGCACCGCGTGGCTCGACACCGGCACGTTCGAGAGCATGATGCAGGCCTCCGAGTACGTGAAGGTCATCGAGGACCGCCAGGGCTTCAAGATCGGCTGCATCGAGGAGATCGCGTACCGCGCCGGCTGGATCGACCTCGACGCCCTGCGCGCGCTCGCGGCTCCTCTGATCAAGAGCGGGTACGGCAGCTACCTCGCGGAGCTCGCCGCGTCGGCCGACCGGCAGGGCTGACCGACCGCCCCGGCGCTCCCCGCTACCATCGGGGGAGCCCGGCGCGCCCCGGCCGATCCGAGCCGCCCGGCGGGCGTCGGGGTCCGGTCGGCGCATGCGCGCCCGGACTGACGATCGAGGGGAAGACCGGATGCCGTCCGACGTGAGCCGCAGCGACCGCATCGTCGCCGTGGTCGTGGCCTTCGACCGCCGCGAGCTCGTGCAGGAGACCCTGGCCGCGCTCGCCGCGCAGACCACCGCGCCGCATGCGGTCGTGGTCGTCGACAACGCGTCCTCCGACGGCACGGCCGGCGTCATCCGCGAGCGGTTCCCGCAGGCGGACCTCGTCGTCCTGCCGCGCAACACGGGCGGCGCCGGCGGCTTCACGGTCGGCATCGCCCGGGCCCTCGCCGTCCACGAGGCCGACGCCGTCTGGCTCATGGACGACGACACGGTCCCGGATCCCGGCGCCCTCGCCGCCCTCCTCGCGACCCGCCGCACGGCGCCGGCCGGCACCGTGGTCCTCGCCTCCGCCGTCCGCTGGGTCGACGGCCGCCCGCACCCCATGAACACCCCGCGCGTCCGGCCGGGCGCGTCGCGGTCCTCCGTCCGCCGCGCCGCCGCGCACGGCGCCTACCCGGTCCGCAGCGCCTCGTTCGTCTCGCTCCTCGTCGAGGCCGACGCCGTGCGGCGGCACGGGCTCCCGGTGGCCGACTACTTCCTCTGGAACGACGACTTCGAGTTCAGCACCCGGCTCCTCCGCCGGGGCCGCGGCTTCGTCACCTCGGCGAGCACGGTCGAGCACCGCACGCGCACCTTCGGAGCGGCGGACGTGGATCCCGGCGCCCGCTTCTTCTACGAGGTGCGCAACAAGGCGTGGCTGATGCGCCTGTCGCCCTCGCTCACGCTCCCCGAGCGCGTGCTCTACACGGCGGCAGCGCTCCGGTCGTGGACCCGCACGATCGCCCGGTCCCGCGACCGGCAGCTGCTGGCCTCGGGCCTGGTCCGCGGCCTGCGCGCCGGGCTCCTCACGCGGCCGCGGCCGAACGTCGAGGTCCTCGCGGGCCTCGGCGCCGCGAGCGACGACGTGGCGCGCGTCGACGCGGACACGGGGGCGCGCGCGTGACGGAGCCCTTCTCCCTGCTCCTCCCCGTGTACTCGGGCGACAAGCCGGACTACTTCGTGCGCGCCTTCCGCAGCTCCGTCGACCAGCAGACGCTGCGCCCGGACCAGGTCGTCGTCGTGCAGGACGGGCCGATCTCCGCGGCGCTCGCCCGCGCCGTGGACGAGGCCGTCGCGTCGTCGCCCGTGAAGGCCTCCGTCGTCCGGCTCGCCCGCAACGTGGGACTCGCCCACGCGCTGGAGCGCGGCCTCGACGCCTGCGACCACGACGTGGTCGCGCGCATGGACGCCGACGACATCTCCCTCCCCGAGCGCTTCGCGCGCCAGCTCGAGCTGATGGGCACCGGGCTCGACCTCGTGGGCACCGGGATGTACGAGTTCGCCGACGAGGTCGGCACCATCGTCGGGACCCGCACGCCGCCCACGGGCGCCGCGCGCATCGGCGGCTACGCCCGCTTCCACGACCCCTTCAACCACCCGACGGTCGTGTACCGCCGCTCCGCCGTGCGCGCCGCGGGCGGCTACATCGACATCGGCCTGATGGAGGACTACTACCTCTTCGCGCGCATGGTGCAGGCCGGCGCGCGCGTGGAGAACATCCCGGAGCCCCTCGTGATGTACCGCGTGAGCGACGGCGCCTACGCGCGACGCGGCGGCCTCTCCCAGCTGCGGGCGGAGCTCCGGCTGCAGCGCGAGTTCCGGCGCCGGCGCTTCACGACCCCGTACCAGGCGGTCCGCAACGTCGCGATCCGCGGCGGCTACCGCCTCGTGCCCGAGCGCCTGCGCCGCTGGGCGTACGGTCGCGTCTTCGCCGGGGGCTCCGGCGCGGGTCGCAGCACCCCCTGATCCGGGAGGGTACCCTTGAGCCGTCGCGCCGCGACGACCCCCCAAGACACGAAAAGGACCCGTTCTCCATGGCCCATGACCTCGTAGTAGTCGGATCCGGATTCTTCGGCCTCACGATCGCGGAGCGGGTGGCGGAGGAGCTCGGCCTCCGGGTGCTGGTCATCGACCGCCGCGACCACATCGGCGGCAACGCCTACAGCGAGGCCGACCCGGAGACGGGCATCGAGGTCCACCGCTACGGAGCGCACCTCTTCCACACCTCCAACGAGCGCGTGTGGGAGTACGTCAACCGCTTCACGGAGTTCACGCCCTACGTGCACAAGGTGTACACGAACCACCGCGGCGAGGTCTTCCCGCTGCCCATCAACCTGGGCACCATCAACCAGTTCTTCCGCGCGGCGCACGGGCCCGAGGACGCGCGGCGCCTCATCCAGGAGCAGGCGTCGGAGCTCGAGGCCGGCGACGCGCGCAACCTCGAGGAGAAGGGCATCAGCCTCATCGGCCGCCCGCTGTACGAGGCGTTCATCCGCGACTACACGGCGAAGCAGTGGCAGACGGATCCCACGGAGCTCCCCGCCGAGGTCATCTCCCGGCTGCCCGTCCGCTACGACTACGACAACCGCTACTTCAACGACAAGTACGAGGGCCTGCCCGTCGGCGGGTACACCGCGTGGATCGAGCGCATGGCCGACCACCCGAACATCGAGGTCCGCCTCGGCACCGACTTCTTCGACGACGCGCAGGAGGTCACGAAGGCGTCGACCGTCGGCCGCGTCCCCGTCGTCTACACCGGCGCGATCGACCGCTACTTCGACTACTCCGAGGGCGCCCTCTCGTGGCGCACCCTCGACTTCGAGCGCGAGGTGCTGCCCGTGAAGGACCACCAGGGCACCCCGGTGATGAACTACGCCGACGCCGACGTGCCCTACACGCGCATCCACGAGTTCCGCCACTTCCACCCGGAGCGCGACTACCCGGAGGACAAGACGGTGATCATGCGCGAGTACTCGCGCTTCGCCGAGCGCGAGGACGAGCCCTACTACCCCGTCAACACGCCCGACGACCGCCAGGGCCTCCTGCGCTACCGCGAGCTCGCGGCGGCCGAGCAGGGCGTCTTCTTCGGCGGACGCCTCGGCACCTACCAGTACCTCGACATGCACATGGCCATCGGGTCGGCGCTCACGATGTACGAGAACGTCCTCAAGCCGGTGCTCGCGCCGGCCGCGACGGAAGGATCCTGATCATGGCCGACGCGCTCATCGAGGCCACGGGCCGCGACGAGGCGCTGCTGCTGCAGCGCGTCATCTTCCCCACGGACCACGACCCGGACACCGTCCCGCTCTACGTGGACGCCGACTACTGGACGAGCATCCCCGTCGTCGACCGTCGCAAGCACGGCACGAACATGCAGGTCATCGACGCCGACCACGACCGCGCCGTCGTGCGCCTGTCCGACGTCGGGATCCTGAGCGCCATGGAGGGCGACGGCGGCTTCCGGGTCCCTCACCGCCGCAAGGTCTCGTTCGGCACCTACTTCAACGCGTTCCCCGCCGCCTACTGGCGGGCGAACACCTCGCTCGCCGCGGTGGTCCTCGAGGTCATGACCGAGGGCCAGGGCCAGGTCATCGTCTACCGGTCCAACGCGCGCGGCGTCATCCAGAAGGTCGAGGGCCGCGTCCTCGACGGCGCCACCACGAGCACGTTCGAGCTGCCCTTCACGAACTTCGCCGACGGCGGCTGGTACTGGTTCGACCTCGTGGGCGAGGAGGCCGACCTCTCTCTCGTGCAGGCGGCGTGGTTCGCCCCCGAGGGCACCCGCACGCGCACCGGCTCCACCGGATCCGTGAGCCTCGCGGTCACGACGCTCAACCGCGCCGAGTACTGCGTGAAGCTCCTCACCGACATCGGCGCCAACGCCGAGGTCACGCGGCTCATCGACAACGTCTTCGTGACCGACCAGGGCACGCAGAAGATCGTCGACCAGCCCGAGTTCCCACGCGCCGAGGAGCTCCTCGGCGGCCGCCTGCGCGTCATCGACCAGGCCAACCTCGGCGGGTCCGGCGGCTTCTCGCGCGGCATGTACGAGACGCTGCAGGCCGGCGAGTCCGACTACGTGCTCGTGCTCGACGACGACATCACGATCGAGCCGGAGAGCATCCGCCGCGCGCTCAAGTTCGCCGACTTCGCGGTCAAGCCGACCATCGTGGGCGGCCACATGTTCGACATGTACGACAAGGGCAAGCTGCACGCGTACGCCGAGGGCTTCGACATGTGGAACTTCATGTGGGGCCCGGTCACGCCGACGCGCCACGACTTCCCGTCGTCGAACCTGCGCCAGACCCGGTGGATGCACCGCCGCGTCGACGCCGCGTACAACGGCTGGTGGATGTGCCTCATCCCCGTCGAGACGATCCGCGAGATCGGCCTGTCGCTGCCCGTGTTCATCAAGTGGGACGACGCCGAGTACGCGCTCCGCGCCCGCGAGCACGGCGTCCCGACGGTGACCCTGCCCGGTGCCGCCGTCTGGCACGTCTCCTGGGTGGACAAGGACGACTCGCAGGACTGGCAGGCGTTCTTCCACGCCCGCAACCGGCTCATCGTCGCCCTGCTGCACTCGCCGTTCCCGCGGGGCGGCCGCCTGCTGACCGCCAACCTCGCCACCGACGTGCGGCACCTGATCTCCATGCAGTACTTCGCGCTGGCCGCCCGCCACGAGGCGTACCGCAACATCCTCAAGGGCCCGCGCGGCCTGCACCAGGACATGGTGACGCGCCTCGCCCGCACCCGGGAGCTCGCCAAGGGGTTCACCGACGGCGTCGCGATCAAGGACCGCGACGACCTCCCGGCAGTCGAGGGCACGCTCGCCTCGCGTCGCCGACCGCGGCAGTACCGTGCGCCGAACGCCCTGACCCGGCCGATCTGGCTCGCCCGCGTCGTCCTCCGCCACGCCTTCACGCCCGTGAAGCCGACCGCGCAGGAGGCGCCCGAGGCGCACCTGGCGTTCGCCGACGCCCGGTGGTGGGTGGTGCCGAACTACGACAGCGTGCTCGTCTCCAACGCGGAAGGGTCGGCGGCGCTGCTGCACCGGAGGGACCCGGCGACCTTCCGCCGGATGCTCGTCACGAGCATCGTCCTGCGGGCCAGGATCATCGCGCGCTGGCCGCAGCTGCGCGCCGCCTACCGGGCCGCGCTGCCGCGCATCACGAGCGAGCGGGAGTGGGCGAAGAGCTTCGGCGTGACGCCGCCGCGCGACGGACGCTGATCCCCGACCACGGCCCGGCGCCCAGGCGCCGGGCCGTGCCGCGTCCCCGGGGCGCGATCCCCGCGGTCGTCCCGCGGATCCCCGCGGTGGGCCGCGACGCGACCAGCGGTTAGCATGTCCCAGCGAGGCGCGCGACAGCGCCTCCGGGAGCGGGGGCGTCAAGTGCGACGGATGAGGGGATCCGCGCGTCGGGTGGTGGCGGTCATCGCCGCCGTCGCGACAGCGTGCGGCATCATGATGGCGGGTGCCGTGGGCACGCGGGACGCGGCCGAGGCGGCCGACATGTCCGGCTTCCGCGCCGGCGCGATCATCTCGGACGCCGTGTTCTTCGACGAGGGCACGATGAGCGCTCCGCAGGTGCAGACCTTCCTCGCGCAGCGCAACCCGTCGTGCCGCTCCGGCTACACGTGCCTCAAGGACTACCGGCAGGACACGTTCTCCCGCGGCGCGGATCCCATGTGCGGTCCGTACCAGGGGGCGCGCAACGAGAGCGCCGCCGACATCATCGCCAAGGTGGGGCGCGCGTGCGGCATCAACCCGCAGGTCCTCATCGTCCTGCTCCAGAAGGAGCAGGGCCTCGTCCTGTCGACCGCGCCGTCGGCGCGGGCCTACCGCTCGGCCACCGGCTACGGCTGCCCCGACACGGCCGCGTGCGACGAGCAGTTCTACGGCTTCTACAACCAGGTCTACAAGGCGGCGTGGGCCTTCCAGCGCTACTCCAACCCCGCGGGGACGGGTCCCGGGACGCCGTGGGGCACGCGCTACACGCGCTACGCCAAGGGCACGACGGTGCAGGTGCTGTACCACCCCAACGCGGCGTGCGGCAGCAGCGCCGTCTACATCTCGAACCAGGCCACGTCGAGCCTGTACTACTACACGCCGTACCAGCCGGACCGCGCGGCGCTCGCCACCTCCTACGGGTCCGGGGGCAGCTGCTCCGCGTACGGCAACCGCAACTTCTACGCGTACTTCTCCGACTGGTTCGGCTCGGGCTCCTTCGACGTGAGCGGCTGGATCGGCGACAAGTACCGCGCCGTCGGCGGCGCGTCCGGGATCCTCGGCGCGGCGACCGGTCCGGAGCGGGCCGTGCCCGGCGGTGCGGCGCAGGACTTCCGGAACGGCAGCATCGTGTCGTCGTCCGCGGGCGCGTTCGTCGTCCGGGGCTGGATCCGCGACGCGTGGATCCGCGGCGGGTCGTCGGGCGGTCCGCTCGGATCCCCGCTCGCCGACGAGCAGTCCATCTCCGGGGGAGCCGTCCAGCGGTTCTCCGGAGGATCCGTCTACTCCTCGGCCGCGGGCGCCTACGGCGTGCGCGGGTGGATCGGCGACCGCTTCACCGCGGCGGGCGGCTCCGGGGGCACCCTCCGGTTCCCGACCTCGGACGAGGTGGCCGTGCGCGGCGGCGCCCGTCAGTCCTTCGCGGGCGGGGACGTCGTGTCGTCGTCGGCCGGCGCCTTCATGGTGCGCGGCTGGATCGGCGACCGCTACCGTGCGCTCGGCCGCGACGGCGGTGTCCTCGGCTTCCCCCGGGCGGACGAGAAGCAGGTCGCGGGCGGCGCGTACCAGGACTTCACCGGCGGGCTGGTGTCGGCCACCTCGAGCGGCACGAGCACGGTGCGCGGCTGGATCGCCGACGCCTACCGCGCACGCGGCGCCGCCGCCGGCGCGTTCGGGCTGTCCACCGCGGATGAGCGGCCCACCTCGCAGGGAGCGCAGCAGCAGTTCCAGGGCGGGCGGTTCTACTCGTCCTCGCGCGGCGCGTTCGGCGTGCGCGGCTGGATCGGCGACCGCTACGTCGCGGCGGGCGAGCAGTCCGGCGTGCTCGGATCGCCGACCGGCATCGAGACCCCGGTGCCGAACGGCGCGGCGCAGCGCTTCGCGGGCGGCGGCATCTACTCGTCGGCGCGCGGCGCCTTCGTGGTCCGCGGCTGGATCGGCGACAGGTACGTGGCGCTCGGCGCATCCGCCAGCCGCCTGGGCCTGCCGATCGGCGAGGAGCGTGCCTCCGGCGGCGACGTCGTGCAGGAGTTCACCGGCGGTCGCATCGTGGTCGGATCCCAGGGCGTGCAGGTCGTGTACGGCTAGAGCCGGCAGCGAGACGAGGACCGTGCGCCGGATCGGCGCACGGTCCTCGTCGTCGGGGGCACCGTCGCGGGCGGGGGACCCGGGCCTGGGGCTCGGACCCCCAGACGACCCGTCTCGCGCGGACTCGAACGACTCGCGCCGGCTCGGCCCGGCTCGCACCGGCACCGCCGAGTCGGGAGGCGGGAGGCGGAAGGCGGGACCCGACCCGCCCCACGAAGCCGCGACGCGGGACCCGCGCCGTGGAGCCGGGCCGGGAGGCGCTCAGGGCGGATCGGCCGCACCGTGCCCGGGCCGCCGCCCCACGATCACTCGGACTGGCCGGGATCCCGGTCGTACTCGACGATCTGCGAGACCTGGTCGAACGGCGTCCGCCAGCCCCAGGTGGAGACGCGCTCGACCGTGAGGTCGTAGGCGTCCGCCGCATAGGGGTAGTCGAACAGCTGCACGCGGCCCCACGAGCTGCCGGCGCCCTCCATGTCCGAGGCCAGCGTGACCACGGTGGAGGAGCGCTCGACGCCGGCGAGGGATCCGCCGCGTCGCTGCACCCAGATGTTGTCCGGTCCGCCGTCGCCGAAGGTCGTGGCCAGGACGGGGCGCTCGATGATGCCGTGCGCGATGGACACGGGCCGCTGGCAGGGGAACCAGAAGGAGGAGGTCCACGTCACGGCGGTCGGCGCGTCGGGCGCGGCGAGGTCGTTGAACGACACCGGGTCGACGAGCACGGGCGCGGTGAAGCCGAACCAGCCGTCCGCGCCGGTGGTGCCGTCCTCGGCCTGCAGGCGGATCTCGTCGCCCGGCGCGAGACGGGACGGGTCGATCGCGATGGTGCGCCAGCCGGGCCGGTCGACCGTGTCCTCGACGGGCACGCCGCCGAGGTCGATGACGCGGTCGTCGGCGTCCCGGATCTGGAGGCGCAGCCGGTCGGAGTCGCCCGCGGCCAGCTCGCCGCCGACGAGGACCGCGATGCGCTGGCGGTCGTCCGTCTCGGGGACCCGGTACCACGGCGTGGTCATGCTGCCCACCGTGTCGCCCCCGTCGGCGTAGCTGCCCCAGAGGGCGATGCCGTCGGCCAGGGCGGGCGGCGGGTCGGACTCGGGCCAGCCGCCGTCGAGCGCGAAGGACGCGGGATCGGCGGCGTCGGCCTCGGTGCCCTCGTCGATCGCGAGGGGGCGGCCGGCGCTCGCGTCCCAGGTGGTGATGGCCGCGCCCGTGAGGCACTGCGACCCGGACGGATCCTCGAGGTTCGCGGCGCCGACCGAGTAGCCGTCGAGGCCACGTGCGGCGGCGAGGGAGAAGGTGCCCACGAGGTAGCCGCCCGTGACGAGCGCGAACACGGTCGCGAGCGCCGTGACGGACCAGAGGCTCCGCGGCTCCGACCAGGTGCGGCCTGCGCGGCGCTGGACGACGACGGCGACGGCGACGACCGCGAACGCGAGGAGGACCCAGATGGGCAGCGCGCCGAAGTGGATGGGCCCGAAGCCGGGCTCGCGCCCGTCGCCGAACATGCCCTGGCCCCAGGCGTACGCCCACGCGTTTGGCCCGTGCAGGGAGAAGACGATGACGGGGATGAGGCTCGCCACCGCGAGCGGCGTCAGCCACCACGGCGCACGGCGGCCGTGCAGCAGGCCGGCGACGATCCCGGGGGCGAGGACGAGGATCAGCGTGACGAACAGCGGACCGACGGAGGAGATGGCGCCGAAGTGGTGGGTCCACTTGCTCGGGGTGATCCACAGGAGCACGAACGAGAGCGCGAGGCCCCAGCCGGCGAGCTCGAGGGGGGCCGGGATGAGCCGGGCCGCGCGCGGCGACATGCGGGAGGCGGCGTAGGTGGCGACCCACCAGATCAGGAGCACGAGGGCGAGGAGGACGACGGAACGCTTCGCGTACGACCCCATCGGGATGTCGTTCATGAGGAGGGCGTACCGCGACCACTCGTTGAGCCAGGTGAGCGGGGTCTCGACCGCGGCGAAGCGCTTCGGCCCCGTGAGCGCGTCGGACAGGGTCGCGTCGGCGAAGGCGGCGAACAGGGCCACGGATCCGACGGAGAGGACGGCGAGGGTGCGGGCGGTGGCGGCCAGGCGGGAGCCGCCCTGGTACGCGAGCCGCCAGAACCCGGGGATGCCGAGGAGCAGCGGCGCGAACGCGACGATGCCCGTGGGGTGCGCGGCGAACGCGAGGCCGGCGACGAGGGCGGCGATGGCGGCGGGAAGCAGCGTGCCGCGGTCGCGGGAGCGCAGGACGAGCGCGACGACGACGACGCCGGCGAGCGATCCCAGGATCTCGGGTCGGCTGCCGATCGTGTACGAGAGCCACCAGATGAGGAACGTGGCGGCGAGGAGGCCGCGGGCCCAGAGGCGGGCGCGGCGCGAGAGGCGGACGGCGGCCCGCTCGAGCAGGTGGCGCGTGACGAACCAGGCGGCCACGCCCGCGACGAGCGCGGGCACGCGCAGCCACACGGGCGAGCGCCCGCCGAGCTCCTGCCAGGCGCCGAGCAGCTGCCAGAACCAGGTGAAGGGCGTGAACGACTGGTTGAACATCTGGTAGTAGTTGCCGACGAACCCGGCGACGCCGTCGTTGAGCGACATGGCGGCGTAGTAGCCGTCGTCGTCGGTCATCGGACCGATGAATATCCAGAGGGTGAGCACCGCGACCACCACCGCGTCGACCGGGCGCAGGGCGCGAAGGACCCGGGAGGCCCGGCCGCGGCGCGGGGTCGCGGCGTCGGAGGCGGCGCGGGCGTCGACGGGGGCCGCGGCGCCCGCGGCGGCAGCCGTGTCGTCCGGGTCGGCCACGGTGGCGGCCGCGCGGTCCCGGCGGCGGCGGCGGTCGTCGCGGGCGAGGAGCACGAGGGCGGCGATGAGGCTCACCCACATGAGCACCATGACGGCGATCTTGATCCCGCTGGGCGTGCTGTCGAAGTCGTCGACCACGTGGACGCCGACGGCGAGGTCGGAGGGGGCCGCCACCGAGGTCACGCTGCTGACGAGCGCGTCGATCTGCGGGGGGAGGGTGCCGGGCAGGTCGACGACGCGGGATCCGTCGGCGTCGAGCGTGAGCCCGTGGACGTCCGAGTGCAGGGAGTAGGAGACGTCGTCGCCCGGGGAGACGGGGAGGCGCTCGGTCGTGCCGTCCACCTGGAGCGTGAGCGCCGTGCCGCTGGCGGTGAGCACGAGGCCGTCGGTCGCGGCCTCGGGCTCGGCCGGGTCGATGGTGGCCAGCAGGACGCCGTCGTCCGTCGCAGCGGCCGCGTCGACGGCCCGGGACGTGAAGGAGGCGTCGAGCGCGTGCGGCGTCTGGTTGGTCAGCAGGAGCGAGGTGGAGCGGATGTCGGACGCGTCCTGGGGCCACGCGACGCGGACGTCCGCGGTGTCGACGGGGGCCAGCGCGAGGAGGCCGCCGGAGACGACGGCCACCGCACCGAGCAGGCCGGCCAGCATCGCGGACCGGGGCCGGCGGGTCGCGCTCCGGGGGGTCGCGGGGGAGTCGGACGCGGGCGCAGGGGAGGAGGACGGCACAGTGACCCGAGGGTACAGGATCGGGTGCGCCGGATCCCGGACGGTAGCCTGATGCGATGACCGCCCTCCCCAGCGCCTCCCGAAGGGCGCTGCTGGTCATGGGAGCGACGGTCGTCACCGGCCTCGTCACCTACGTCTTCCTCGGCATCGTCTCCCGCGGGGTCGCCGCCCTCGCGCCGGACGCCGCGACGGGCGACGCCGCGTTCGACCTGTTCTCCGTCTTCTGGTCCGTCGCCCTGGTCGTCGGCTTCGGCCTCTTCCTGCCGGTCGAGCAGGAGCTCGCCCGCCTGGGCGCGCACGGACGCGACGTCCGGGCGGCCGTGCGGTCCGCCCTCGCGCTCTCCTCGGTCGTCGCGCTCGCCGGCGTCGTCGCGGTCGCGGCTGCCTCGCCCCTCCTGCTCGGCGCGGGGATGCCGCCCGGCCTGGTGGTCGCGTACGCGCTCGTCGCGCCGGTCTCCGCGCTGCAGTTCACGGCCCGCGGCGCCATGGTGGCGCGCGGCGACGTGCCCGCCTACTCCCGCGTGCTGCTCGCGGACTCCGGCCTGCGCGTCGTCCTGGCCCTCGGCGTCCTCCTGCTCCTCACCCTGACCGACCTGCCCGACGCGGTCTCCTGGTTCGCCGCGGCGCTGCTCGCGGCCATCGGGCTCGCGCACGTGCCGGTGCTGCTGCGCCTCCGCTCGCGCGGCGGGGATGCCGTCCCCGCCGCCGCGCGTCCGGGCGACGCCGTGGATCCCGCCCTCGTCGCGGTCGAGGGCGCCGTCGTCGACGAGGCCGACGAGGGTCCGGGCGCGGGCATCCGCCGGGCGTACCTCGCCCTCCTCGGCGCCGGCATCTGCGCGCAGCTGCTGCTGAACGCGGGTCCCGTCGTCATCGCGGCGCTCGACCGCACGGTCGGCACGGCCGGCGCGTTCCAGGCCACCTTCAGCGTCGCCCGCGTCCCGCTGTTCATGCTCGTGCCGCTGCAGGGGCTCATCGTCCCGCCGCTCGTCGCCTACGTCCGCCGCGGGGAGACCGCGGCCCTCATCCGCCGGATGTCGCTCCTCGCGGCGGCCATCGCCGGCGTCGGCGTGGTCGCGGGCGTCGTCGCGGCGCTCGCGGGGCCGTGGGTCATCACGCTGGTGTTCGGCACCGGCCGGTCGCTGCCGGCGCTCGACGTGGGGATCCTCGTGCTCGGGGTCTTCGCCCACGTCGGCCTGGTCATCGGGACGCAGGCCCTCATCGCCACCGACCGCCACCGCGACTCGTCGCTCGCCTGGGTCATCGCCCTGGCGGCCGCCGCCGCGGCGACCGC
Source organism: Clavibacter michiganensis (assembly GCF_002151125.1). Classification (GTDB taxonomy): domain Bacteria; phylum Actinomycetota; class Actinomycetes; order Actinomycetales; family Microbacteriaceae; genus Clavibacter; species Clavibacter michiganensis_C. The sequence continues at coordinate 245,821 of NZ_MDJZ01000005.1, read as the reverse complement.
GCTGCTCCAGGGCCCGCTCGGCTGGGCCACGGCCATCGCGGCGGGCTTCGGCGCGGGATCGCTCATCGGCTGGATCACGGCGCTGCTGCGGCTGCGCGCCGTGGGGACCCGGCAGGCCCGCCTCGCGCGGGCGCACACGAACAAGGAGACCCCATGACCGACGTCGTCATCGCCCTCACCTACTACGCGCCCTACGTCAGCGGGCTCACCAACGTGGCCCGCGACGTCGCGGAGGGCCTCGTCGAGCGCGGCCACCGCGTCACGGTGGTCACCACGCGGCACGACGCCGCCCTCCCCGTCGAGGAGACGATCGCCGGCGTCCGCGTGGTGCGCACGCCCGTGGCGCTCCAGCTCGGCAAGGGCGTCATCAGCCCGGCGTTCATCCCCACCGTGCTCCGCGAGGCGCGGCACGCCGACGTCGTGAACATCCACGCGCCCATGGTCGAGGCCGGGCCGCTGGCGTGGCGCGCGGCGCGGATCACGCGGGTCGTCACCACCTACCACTGCGACGTCGACCTGCCGAGCGGGCTGGTGAACGCGGTCCAGCGCACGGTCATGGACCGCTCGAGCGTGCTCGCGGCCCGCAGCTCCACGCGCGTGGTCGTCACGAGCGACGACTACGCCGACCACTCCCGCATCGCCTCCGCCCTCGTGCGGGGCCGCGCCGTCATCGCGCCCGGCTGCCACGACCGCAGCGGCGGGCGGCCGGCCTTCCGGGAGACCGACGGCCTGCACGTCGGCTTCCTCGGCCGCATCGTGGAGGAGAAGGGCATCGAGTACCTCGTCGAGGGATTCTCGGCCCTCGACCGTCCGGACGCGCGCCTGATCATCGGCGGCGACTTCTCGAAGGTCGCCGGCGGCTCGGTCATCGACCGGGTCAAGGAGCGCATCGCGGGCGACGACCGGATCCGCCTGCTCGGCTTCGTCGCGGACGAGGACGTCCCCGACCTGTACGCCTCCGTGGACGCCTTCGCGCTCACCTCGGTCAACGCCTTCGAGGCCTTCGGCATCGTGCAGGTCGAGGCCATGATCGCGGGGGTCCCCGCCATCGCGTCGGACCTCCCGGGCGTCCGCCAGCCCGTGCGGACGACCGGGTTCGGGGTGGTCGTGCCCCCGCGCGACTCCGCCGCGATCACCCGCGCGCTCGAGGACATCGCCGACCGCACCGACGACGTCCCCGCGATGGCCGCGCGGGCGGAGGAGCTGTACGGGGTCGAGGCGGCGACGCGCGCCTACGAGGAGCTGTTCGCCTCGCTCGCGCGCTGACCGGTCGCGCCGGCGTCGGTCGCCGCCCCGGATCCGGGCGGGAGAGCGTCACGCGCTCACGCGCTCACGCGCTCACGCGCTCACCCGCCAGGCGCTCAGAGCACCCCGGGCTGCACGTAGAGGCCGATGACGAGGATCACGAGCCACACGCCCGCGAGCACCTGCAGCATGCGGTCGCCTAGTGCGATCTCCTCGGGCGCCTGCGCGTCGCCGCGGTCGATGTGCTGGCCGTAGCGCAGCACCGCGAGGACGAACGGCGCCACCGACACGGAGAGCCACAGGTTCCGCAGGTCGGTGAAGAGCTCGAAGGCCCAGAGGCTGTAGCCGAGGATCAGGATCGTCGCGGCCGAGTGCCAGATGAAGCCGAGGTACCCGAGCGTGTAGCCCTTGAGGGATCCGCGCACGTCGCCCTGGAGGTCGGGGTTGCTCGCGAGCTCGCCGTAGCGCTTGCCCGAGACCATGAGGAGCGAGCCGAAGACGGCGACCAGCAGGAACCACTGGCTGAGGACGACGCCCGTGGCCGCGCCGCCGGCGATGGCCCGCAGCAGGAAGCCGGACGAGACGACGGCGATGTCGAGGATGGTGATGTGCTTGAGCCAGATGCAGTACGCGATCTGCACGAGCTCGTAGCAGAGGACCACGGCGGCGAGCTCGAGCCCGCCGGCGAAGGCGACAGCGAGGCCGCCGACCAGGAGCACGACGGCGACCACCACGGCGACCGGCACCGGGACGACGCCGGCGGCGATGGGCCGCGAGCGCTTCCGCGGGTGGGCGCGGTCGGCCTCGACGTCGAGGATGTCGTTCAGGAAGTAGATGCCGGACGCGGCGAGGCAGAAGGCGACGAAGGCGAGGACCGCGCCCACGAGCGACGGCTCGAAGAGCGCTCCTGCGGCGACCGGGGCGGCGAACACCAGCACGTTCTTCATCCACTGGCGGACGCGCGCGGTGCGGATGACTCCGCCGATGACCGACGTGCTGCTGCCGCCGGGCGTGCGGGGGACGAGGTCTGGTTCGCTGATGGTGGTCCTCCTGGTCGGGCGATCAGAGTCACCGTAGCCGGTCGGCGGGTCAGGTGCCGAAACGGCGGGCCGCGGCGGCGACGCCGGGCCGGGGGTCCGCCGACCGGCCGAGCGGATAGGGTCGTCGGGTGCAGATCCGACGGAACATCCACCTGTGACGGCAGCCAGGATCCACCTCGTGCGACACGGCGAGGTCGACAACCCCGACGGCATCCTCTACGGCCGCCTCCCCGGCTTCGGCCTCACGGCGCTCGGTCGCCGCATGGCCGAGGCCGCCGCGGAGCACGTCGTGGCGGAGGGCCGCGAGGTCGGCCTCCTCCGCACGTCGCCGCTGCAGCGCGCGCTCGAGTCGACGGCGCCCCTGGCCGCCGCGCTCGGCCTCGACCCCGAGCAGCGGCCGGGCCTCGTCGAGGCGTCCAGCCGCCTCGAGGGCGGCCGCTTCGACGTGAGCCTCAAGATCCTCGCGAAGCCGGCCGCATGGCGGTACCTGGTGAACCCGCTCCGGCCCAGCTGGGGCGAGCCGTTCGCGCAGGTCGCCGCGCGCATGCGGGCCGAGCTCGCGGCCGCGGCCGCGGACGCGCCGGACGGCACGGACGCGATCCTCGTCGGCCACCAGCTGCCGATCTGGATGGCGCACCGCAGCGTCACGGGGAGGCCGCTGTTCCACGACCCGCGGAAGCGCCGCTGCGCGCTGTCGAGCATCACCTCGTTCGAGCCCACCGCGGACGGGTTCCGCGAGGTCGGCTACTGGGCCCCGTCGCCCGGGCTGCTGGCCGCGTCCACGGACACCGGCGCGGTCTGACCGGGCGGCCCGGCCCTCCGGGCGCCGCCTAGGTCGTCGTCGGATCCTGCTGCGGGAGACCGTGCCGCCAGCTGCGGCCCTGCGCCGCCTTGACCGCGCAGATCACGAGCAGGACCCACCCCCACTCCACGAGCGTGACGCTCTCGGCGAGGGACGCGACCACGAGGACCACGAGCACGAGCGGCGTCCAGACGTAGCCGACGCCGCGCTTGCTGGTCGCGAGCACCCAGGAGCGCCCGAGCGCGAGCGCGCAGAACGCGGCGAACAGCACGAGGCCGACGAGCCCGGCCTGCAGGTAGAGGTCGAGGTAGGCGTTCCGGCCGGTCTCCTGCGCGCCCCGGCTGACGAGGTCGAGGGCCGTGTACGGGTACGCGTCCCGGCGCCAGAACCCGACGAAGCCCCAGCCCTCGATGGTGTTGAGGTCGATGAGGCGGAGCATCTCCCGCCACAGCGCGACGCGCTGGAGGTAGTCGGGTCGGGCCTGCAGCACCTGCAGCACGGGGGAGCGGAAGGCCACGACCAGCACGGCGACGATCGCGGCGAGCACCAGCACCGCGCTGTTCGCCAGCGGCCTCGCCTGCCGCGCCAGGTGACGCAGGGCGAGCATCGCCAGGGCCGCGACGGCGAGCACGAGGAACGTGCCGAGGATCACGGACGACCGCGTGAGCGACGCCACGAGGAGCGCGACCGCGAGGGAGCCGATGCCGCGCCCGCGCGAGACGGACCGGGTCATCAGCTCGACCGCGAAGGTCACCGCGGCGACGAGCGCCACGATCCCGAGGGCGTTGCGCTCGCCGAGGAGCCCCTGGATCGGTCCGAGGCGCTCGAGCGCCCCGCGGATGCCGAGGAAGGGGATGGGGCCGTCGATGAGCAGCCCGGCGAGCACCTCGAGGGCGAGCGACGACACCAGCACCAGCCGCAGCACGTCCCCGGCCGCGCGCACGATCTGGATGAGGTCGCGGACGACGCCCACGTACACCGCGAGGAACGCGGACGCCGCGAGGTAGAGCACGCCGCCGACCGCGTCCGGCTGGTAGGCCGTCCAGAGCAGCGTCACCGCGCACCAGCCCACGAGGACCAGCAGGGAGATGGGGAGGAGGCCCCGCCACTCCCAGTCGCCCCGCTTCGCGGCGAGGGATCCCGCGGCCATGGCCACCAGGGCGGTGACGATCGCGACGAGCCCGGCCCAGCCCATGGTGGACCTGATGGCGTGCGAGAGGATCGCCGTGCCGAGGATGCAGTGGGTGAGCGCGGCCGAGAAGCGCGCCGACCCGAGGAGGTCGGGCAGGCGCTCCGGGAGCGGCAGGCGGGCGGGTCGGGTCATGCGCGGGCGGTCACGTGCGGTCGGCGGGGCACCGGGTGGCCGCGCGGATCAGGCGACGCCGGGGTCGGCGGCGGCGGGAGCCGGGGCGGGGGCTGCGCCCGCGAGGGGCGACGGCGCGTGCGCGGCGGCCGACGCCCGCTCGGCGGGGACCGCGGCCCGACGCGAGTCGACGGGGCCCGGCACGTCCTCGCGCGCGACCATGCCCGACTTGGTGGCGATCGCGACGACGACGAGGAGGAGCCAGTTGCCCTCGTACAGGAGCCGGCTCTCGGCGAGGCTCTGGACGACCAGGGCGGTCATGAGCAGCAGCGGCGCCAGCGCGAGCGTCGAGTAGGGCTCGACGCGGTCGCGGCGGTGCTGCGGGCGGTCGATGGCGGCCCACCAGGAGCGCACGTACGTGGTGACGACGAAGCAGGCGAAGACGAGCAGGCCGATCGCCCCCACCTGCAGCAGGACGTCGAGGTAGGCGTCGTGCGCCTGCAGGTACGTGACGCCGCTGCGCACGGCGAGGCCCTGGAACGGGTGCACCCAGGGCGCCCAGTAGCCGATCCAGCCCCAGCCGACGATCGGGTGCTGCTGCGCGAGGCCGAGCACCGACTCCCAGATCTCGAACCGACCGGTGAGGTCGGGGGAGCGGCCGAGGAGGTCGAAGACGTCGGCCGTGCGCGTCGACACGACCAGGGCCCCGGCCACGGCGGCCACGGCGACGCCTCCCGCCAGCACGAGGCGCCCGCGGATGCCGACGCGGCGGGCGACGAGGGCGAGCGCGGCGACGACGCCCGTCATGACGAGCGCGACCAGGACCGTGGAGCTGCCGGTGAGGGTCAGCGTGAGGAGGGCCACGAGGATCCAGAGCCCGGCGTCGCGGCGGCGGACGGTGCGCGCCGCGTACTGGAGGGAGAAGACGATGAGGCCGAGCAGCGCGACCATGGCCAGGAGGTTCGCGTTGCCGACGACGCCCTGGATCCGGCCGCCGCTGAGCAGCTCCCCGCGGGTCCAGGCGAACGCGGCCGGCGCACCGGGGCCGTAGTCGGTGAAGAACGGCATGACCGGCTGGCGCACGACGACCGCGACGAACAGCTCGAAGGCGAGCGAGAGCCCGAGGATGATGCGGAACGCGCGGCCGAGGCCCTGCACGATCTCCGACCACGACAGCAGCACGACGAGCGTCAGCGCCGCGATGGTGGTCGAGAGCTGGATGAGCACCCCCAGCGCCGACTCCGGCCGGTACTGGGACCACGCGATGGACAGCACCGCGATGCCCGTGAACGCGAGGAGCGGGATCGGCAGCACCCGCACGCGCGGGAGGGGCCGGGAGCGCACGAGGAGCGTGATGCAGGTGACCAGCACGGCGAGCGCGATCGCGCCGAATCCCCACCAGCTGAGGCTGTCGCGCCACATGTCACCGGCGAACGTGGTGACGAGGACGAAGGTCGCGAAGCTCCGGAGGGCTCGGCGGCTGGCGGTGGGCATGCCCATCAGGGTATCCGGCCCGGGGCCCGCGTCCCGCCGCCTGAGGGGAGCGGGGGCGCGGCCCGGTCGGTCACCGGCGCGCCGCCCGCCCCGCTGTCCATCAGACGAACGCCGCGTGCCCCGTGATGGCGCGGCCGACGATGAGCGTGTTCATCTCGCGCGTGCCCTCGTAGGAGTAGATGGCCTCGGCGTCGGCGAAGAAGCGGGCCACGTCGTAGTCGAGCACGATGCCGTTGCCGCCGAAGGCCTCGCGGCACCAGGCGACGGTCTCGCGCATCCGGCTCGTGGCGTAGGCCTTGGCGAGCGCGGAGTGCTCGTCGGACTGGGTGCCCTCGTCGACCATCTCGGACGCGCGCGTCACCAGCCCGATGGACGCCGTGATGTTGCCGAGGCTGCGGACGAGGAGGTCCTGGATCAGCTGGTGCGCGCCGAGCGGCTTGCCGAACTGCTGGCGCTCGCCCGTGTACGCGACGGCGGCCTCGTAGGCGCCGATCGAGATCCCGATGGCGGCCCACGCCACCTCGGCGCGGGTGAGGCGCAGCACCTTCGCGGTGTCGGCGAACGAGCGGGACTCCTGCAGCCGGTTCCGCTCGGGCACGATCACGGCGTCGAGCTCGATGTCCGCGTTCTGCACGATGCGCAGCGCCTGCTTGTCCTCGATCCGGGTGGCGCGGAAGCCGGGGGAGTCGTTCGGGACGAGGAAGCCCTTCACCTGGCCGTCGTCGGCGTCCTTCGCCCAGATGACGGTGACGTCGCTGACGGTGCCGTTGCCGATCCAGCGCTTGGATCCCGTGATGCTCCACTCGTCGCCCCGGCGCGTGGCCACGGTGCGCAGGCCCCGCGCGGAGTCGGATCCGGACAGCGGCTCGGTGAGCCCGAACGACCCGAGGATCTCGCCGGACGCGAACCGCGGCAGCCACTCGGCGCGCTGCTCGGGGGATCCGGCGACGGCGACGCTGCCCATCACGAGGCCGCTCTGCATGCCGACGAGGGTCGCGATGCTCGCGTCGACGCGGCCGAGCTCGAGCGCCGCCCAGCCGCGGTAGACGGCCGAGTTCTCGAAGGGGCGCGTCTCGGGGAAGGGCATGCCGAAGATGCCGCGCTCGGCGAGCCCCGCGACCACGTGCCGCGGGAACTCGGCCCGGGCCCAGAGCCCGTTGACGTGGGGCCGGACCTCGGCCTCGAGGTAGGCGCGGAGGTCGGCGAGGGACTCCTTCTCCCTGTCGCCGAGCCTGGACTCGTAGCCGTAGAAGTCGCCGATGAGGGGGGTGAGGGACACGATGCTCCATTGCGTTTCGTCGGCGCCCTCGGGGACGGGCGCCTGCGGCCGAGCCTAGGTCGGCGTCTCCGACGCGCCGTCATCGGTTGGTACTTTGGTCGCGTCCGGACAGGACGCGCGCCCTCGGGCGTTGTAGGTAGCCGCCAAGCCCGACAGGATCCGAAGTGTTCACCTCCCTCGCCAACACCCCCCGCGACTACGCGTGGGGGTCCCGCACCGCCATCGCCGAGCTCCTCGGCCGCGAGCCGTCCGGCGGCCCGGAGGCGGAGCTGTGGCTCGGGGCGCACGGCGGATCGCCGACGCGCGTGGTCGACCCCGCGTCCGCGGGCGGCGCCACGACCCTGGCAGAGTGGATCCGCGCCGACCCCGATGCCACCCTCGGCCCGCTCGCCTCCGGGCTCCGCCCGGGCGACGGTCCCGGCCTCCCGTTCCTCCTCAAGGTGCTCGCCGCGGGCGGCCCGCTGTCGCTGCAGGCGCACCCGGACCTGCACCGCGCGCGCCTCGGCTTCCGCGAGGAGGAGGGGCGCGGGATCCCCCTCGACGCGCCCCACCGCAACTACAAGGACCCGCTGCACAAGCCCGAGCTCGTCTACGCGCTGAGCGACGAGTTCCACGCGCTCTGCGGCTTCCGGCCGCTCGGCGAGGTGCGGGACGTCTTCACGCTGCTGCTCACGCTCGACGCGTCCGGGCCCGACTCCGACCCGGCCGTCATCCGCACGGTGCTCTCGCGCCTCACCGGCTCCGAGGCGGACGTGCTGCGCGACGTCTTCGCCTTCCTCATGGGCGGCGGATCCGAGGTGCGCCGCCTCGTCGACCGCGTCACCCTGCTGGCGAACCTCGCCTCCGACCGGCAGTGCCGCGAGTTCTCGACCGAGATGCGCACCGTCCGCGAGCTCGCCGAGGCGTACCCGGGCGACCCCGGCATCGTGACCTCCCTCCTCCTCAACCGCGTGACCCTCCGTCGCGGCGAGGCGCTGTACCTGCCCGCGGGCAACATCCACGCGTACCTGCACGGCCTCGGGATCGAGTTGATGGCCGCCTCGGACAACGTGCTCCGCGGGGGCCTCACGCCCAAGCACGTGGACGTCCCCGAGCTGCTCGACGTGCTCGAGTTCCAGGCGCTGCCCGTGCCGTACCTCGCGCCCGAGCACGCCGCCCCGGGCGTCGAGCTCTACCGGCCGGACGTGCCCGACTTCCTCCTCGCGCGCATCGTCCCCGCCACGCGCGACGCGGCCGACGGCGACGCGGGGGCGAGCGTCGTCGTCGTCGACGGACCGGCGATCGTGCTCTGCACCTCCGGCGAGGTGGCCCTCCGCGGCGAGGCGTCGTCGATCGTCGTCGGCCGCGGCGACGCCGTGTTCGTCACGCCCGACGAGGGCCGGGTCGTGGTCACGGGGGAGGGCGAGGCGTTCCTCGCGACCACCCCGGCGCCCGGCCCGGGCGACCTCGACGCGGACGACCCGGACGCCGCCGCCGCGTGATCGGCCCCCTCCCGGCCGTCGATAGGGTTGCCGCATGACATGGTTGGTCACCGGCGGCGCCGGCTACATCGGTTCGCACATCGTCTCCGCGTTCGCACGCGCCGGCATCGACACGGTCGTCCTCGACGACCTCTCGAGCGGCCACGCGTCCTTCGTGCCGGAGGGCGTCCCCTTCCACCGCGGATCCGTGCTCGACCGCGAGCTCCTCGCGAGCATCCTCGGCTCGGGCGACATCCGGGGCGTGGTCCACGTCGCGGGCTACAAGTACGCCGGCGTCTCCGTGCAGCGCCCGCTGCACACCTACGAGCAGAACGTGACCGCCACGGCCGTCCTGCTGGAGGAGATGGAGCGCGCGGGCGTCGACAGCATCGTGTTCTCCTCCTCCGCGGCCGTGTACGGCACGACCGACGTCGACCTCGTCGACGAGCGGACCCCGAAGGCGCCCGAGTCGCCCTACGGCGAGTCCAAGCTCATCGGCGAGTGGCTGCTCCGGGACCAGGGCGTCGCCGCGGGCCTCCGCCACGCGTCGCTGCGGTACTTCAATGTCGTCGGATCCGGCGACGAGGGCTACTTCGACACCAGCCCCCACAACCTCTTCCCGCTCGTGTTCGACGCGCTGCTCGACGGGCGGACCCCGCGCGTCTACGGGACGGACTACCCGACGCCCGACGGGACGTGCGTCCGGGACTACATCCACGTCGTCGACCTCGCGGCGTCGCACGTGGCCGCCGCCCGGCGGCTCGAGGCGGGGGAGCCGGTCGAGCCGGTCTACTGCCTCGGCAGCGGCGCGGGCGTCAGCGTCCGCGAGATCATGACGGCCATCGCGGACGCCACCGGCATCGCGTTCGAGCCCGAGCTGCACGACCGCCGACCCGGCGACCCGGCGCGGATCGTCGCCTCCGGCGAGCTCGCGGCGCGCGACATCGACTGGGCCATGCGCCACACGCTGGACGACATGGTCTCGAGCGCCTGGCGGGCCCGCCAGGCCGGCACCGCGGCCTAGCGCCGGCAGCGAGCGGCGGCGCGTCGCAACCCTCGAGGGGCGGCTGAGGGTTTACCCTCCGCGGCTTGACGGGAGCGAGTTACACCGGTGTAATTATGACGATGAGCTGGGGCCGGCCGGGTGCCCCTTGCCGCGTGGGGAGATCGTGACATGGCACTACCTGAGTACCACGCCGGAGTCCCCGACGACTGGTTCGTCGACCCCGTCCGACTCGGGGTCCCGGGCGTCCGCGGCGTCGACGACGGCGATCCGCTGGCCTGGCAGGCCGACTCGCTCTGCGCGCAGACCGACCCCGAGGCGTTCTTCCCCGAGAAGGGCGGATCCACCCGCGACGCCAAGAAGATCTGCGGCTCCTGCGAGGTGCGCAGCGAGTGCCTCGAGTACGCGCTGGAGAACGACGAGCGCTTCGGCATCTGGGGCGGCCTCTCCGAGCGCGAGCGCCGCAAGCTCCGCAAGCGCGCGGTCTGACCCGGCCGACCGCGCCGTCGCGGCGCCAGCTCCCCGGCGCGCCGTCCGGCTGCGGCGGATCCCCACCACGCACCACGTAGGGTCTCCCCTGTCATGCAGCCACGAGTAACCGCGATCCTCGTCGCCCACGAGGGCGCGCAGTTCCTCGACCGGACCCTCCAGGCCCTCGCCGCCCAGACCCGGCGGCCCGACCAGGTGGTCGCGGTCGACCTCGGCTCCCGCGACGGATCCGCCGCCCTCCTCGCCGCCGCCGACCCGACGCGCATGGTGCAGGGCCCGGCGCGCATGACCTTCGGGCAGGCCGTCGACCAGGCCGTCCGCGTGATCCCCGCGCCCGAGGGCGACCACGAGCTGCTCTGGCTGCTGTCGGCCGACAACGCCCCGGCCCCCGACGCGCTCGAGCGCCTGCTCGCCGCGATCGAGGCGTCGCCCAGCGTCGCGGTGGCCGGCCCCAAGCTCATGGAGTGGGACCACCCCGGCTACATCCACGAGCTCGGGACGACGCTCACCACGCTCGGCGCATCGGTCCCCGTCGTCGACGTCGAGCTCGACCAGGCGCAGCACGACGACATGAGCGACGTCCTCGGCGTCGCCGCGGGCGGCATGCTCGTGCGCCACCGCCTGTGGGACGAGCTCGGGGGATTCGACGACGCCCTGCCCGTCATCGACGACGCGCTCGACCTCTGCGTCCGCGCCCGCCTCGCCGGCCACCGCGTCGTGGTCGTCCCCGCGGCACGGGTCGCCTCGGCGGGCGACGCCGCCCCCGGCACCGCCTTCCTCGGAAAGCGCACGTCGCGTCGCCGTCGGCGGCGGCTGCGCCGGCAGGCCGAGCTGCACCGCCGCCTCGCCTACGCGCCGCCGGCCGCCGTGCCGTTCCACTGGCTCTCGCTCGTGCCGCTCGCCATCCTCCGCGCCCTGCTGCAGATGCTCCGGAAGCGGCCGACCGCCGCTCCCGGCGAGATAGGCGCCGCGGTGCGCGTGGCCGTCGCGCCCGGGCGGATCCGCGCGAGCCGCCGTCGTCTCGCCGCCACCCGGACGGCGCCGTGGGCGAGCATCGCGTCCCTGCGGCAGCCGCTCGCGGTCGGCCGTCGACGCCGCTCGCTGGCCCGCGAGCAGTACCGCGTGGAGCACATGGGCGTCTCCGACGGCGTCGAGTTCCTCGCGACGGGCGGCGGCTGGACCGTGCTCGTCGCGCTCCTCCTGTCGGCCGTCATGTGGCTGCCGCGGCTGACCGGCACCGCCCTGGTCGGCGGGCAGCTCCTGCCGCTCGGCCCCAGCGCGGGGGCGCTGTGGGCGCAGGTCGGCATCGGCGTCCGCGGATCCGGCGCCGGGCCGGTCGCCCCCTCCGACCCCTTCGCCTACGTGCTCGCGGTCCTCGGCAGCGTCACCGCGTGGGAGCCCTCGCTCGCCGTGCTCGGGCTGTTCGTGGCCGCGCTCCCGCTCGCCGCCCTCGCCGCGTGGCTGTGCGCGGCCCAGCTCACCCGGAACGCCTGGCTGCGCGGGCTCGCCGCGCTCGTGTGGACCCTCGCGCCCACCCTGCACGTCGCGCTCGGCGAGGGCCGCCTGCCGGCCGTGCTGGCGCACCTGCTCCTCCCGTGGCTCGCGCTCGCGGTGCTGCGCGCGCCGCGCTCGTGGTCCGCGTCCGCCGTGGCGGGGATCCTGATGGCCGCCGTCGGCGCGTCCGCCCCCTCGCTCGTCCCCGCCGTCCTCGTGCTCTGGCTCGTCGCCACGGTGCGGGCCGGGCGCCGCGCGGGCCGGCTCGTGACGATCCCCGTCCCGCTCCTCGCGCTCGTGGCGCCCCTCGTCGTCTACCGGGTGATGCAGGGACAGCCCCTGGCCCTCGCCGCCGACCCGGCCGTCCCCGCCGGCTTCACGCCGGCCGACGTGCCGGGCCTCGCGCTCGGGTTCCCGACCGCCGGCCTCGGCGGCTGGTCCGCGTCCGTCGACGGGCTCGGCCTGCCGGACGCCGTCCCGCTCGTCCTGGTCGCGGTGCTCGTCGCGCCCCTCGTGCTGGGCGCGGTCGCCGCGCTGTTCCTCCGCGGGTCCCACCGCGCCGCCCTCGCGCTCGGCGTGACGGTGCTCGGCTTCGCGACCGCGGTCCTCGCCGTGCGCACGGTGGTGCAGTCGACCGGATCCGACGTCGTCGCGGTCTGGCCCGGATCCGGCCTCAGCCTGCTGTGGCTCGGCCTCGCCGGCGCGCTCGTGCTCGGGTTCGCGACGCTCGGCCGCCGCTCCGTCGTGCCGGGGATCGTGGCCGCCGTGACCCTCGCCGTGCTCGTGGTCCCGCTCGTCTCGGCCTCCGTGGCCGGATCCACCGCGCTGCGCACCACCACGGACACCTCGCTGCCCGGCCTCGTGGTCGCGGAGGCGGCCACGGATCCCGCCGTCGGCACGCTCGTCCTCCGCGCCGGGGACGACGGATCCCTGTCCGCCGACGTCGAGCGCGGCGCGGGCCGCACGCTCGAGCAGGTGTCCACGGTCGACTCCGCCATCGGGCCGCTGTCCGACACCGCGACCCGCGTCGCCGAGCTCGCGGGCAACGTCTCCTCACGGTCCGGCCTCGACGCCACCGAGGACCTCCGGGCGCTCGGCGTCAGCTACGTGCTGCTCGCGACGCCCACGGGCGACGCGGAGGCCGCCGTGCACGACCGCGCCCGCGCGGCCCTCGACGACGACCCCGTCTTCACGGCGGTCGGGCAGACCGAGGCGGGGCTCCTCTGGCGCTTCGTCGGGAGCGACGACCTCGCCGCCCGGGTCGCCGGGCCCGGCAACCTCGACGACCCGGGGCGCGCGGGCGTGCTCGCGGCGCAGGCGCTCGTGTTCGCGCTCACCCTGCTCCTCGCGATCCCCACCGGCGGCCTCGCGGCGCGCAGCCGCCCGCTGCCCGCCTACCGGGAGCCGGTCGTCGCCCCCGACGCGCGCCCGGCGGACGCCGTCGAGCCGCGGCCCGAGCACGACGACCGCGGCACGCCGGCCTACCTCGACGAGCCCACGGGCCAGATCGTGGAGGCCGCGGCCTTCGGCGACATCCCGCAGGCGGGGGAGCGCCTCGCCGGCGACGACGGGGAGGGCGACGACGTCGCATCCGCGCCCGCCGCCGACCGCGACGACGACCGCGCCGACCGCCCCGACGACGACAGCAGGAGGACAGATGGCCAGGCGTGACGCCGTGCGCATCGCGACGCGCGTGACCACCGGGATCGCCGGGGTCGCCGTGCTCGGCGTCGTCGTCACCGGGGCGCTGCTGCTCCCGCCCGCCTCCGGCGACGCGAGCGCGCCCTCCGTGCTCGTGACCCCCGTCGCGACCGACCAGCAGCGCGTCTGCCCCGGCGGCCTGCTCCGCCCGCCCGAGGCGGACGCCGCCGCCACGACCACCGCCGTCGCCGTGGGCAGCTCCGCGGTGACGAGCGGATCCGCGACGACCGGGACCGCGGCCGGATCCACCGGCGGCCCCGACGTCCGCACATCGCGCATCGAGGCCCCCGAGGTGCAGGGCCAGGCGTCGAGCGCCCCCTCCGTCCTCGCCGTCGCGGGCACGGTCGACGGCGCGCCGACCGACCTCGCGGGCGCCGCGTCCGAGATCGCGACCGAGCCCGACCTCGCCGGCCTCGCCGCCGCGCCCTGCTCCGAGGCCACGGCCGACGCGTGGCTCGTGGGCGGCGCGACCACGACCGGCCGCACCACGTTCGTCGTGCTCGACAACCCGTCCGGCGTCTCCTCCACGGTCGACCTGGCCATCACGGGCGAGGACGGCGCGGTCAGCGCCCCCGGCGCCAGCGGGATCTCCGTCCCGGCCGGCAGCCGCCGCGTCCTCAGCCTGGCGGGCCTGGCCCCCGACCTCTCGTCCCCGGCCGTGCACGTGCAGAGCCGCGGCGGCCAGGTCGTCGCGCGCATGGAGCAGAGCACGGTCCGCGGCCTCCTCGCGGGCGGCGTCGACTGGATCGGCCCCGCCGCGGCGCCGGCCACCGCGCTCGCCATGACCGGCCTCCGCATCGACTCCCAGGCCGCGCCCGTCGCCCCCGTCGAGGGCGAGGAGGCGCCCGCCGCCGAGGAGGGCGGCTCCGCGCCGGGAGCCGGCTCCGATCCCGGCACCGACCCCGACCGCGAGACCGCGGTGCGCATCGTGGTGCCCGGGTCGGCGGACGCCGACGTCAGCGTGAGCGTCGCCCCCGAGGACGGCACCGACGGCACGGGCACGACCTTCACGGTGCAGGTCGACGCGGGGCGCACCACCGACGTCCCCGTCTCCGACCTGCCGGACGGCCGCTACTCCGTCACCGTGCAGAGCTCGGTGCCCGTCACGGGGGCCGTGCGCAGCGTGTCCGGCGCGGCCGAGGGCGGCGCGACCGACTTCGCGTGGCTGCCGTCCGCCGAGGCGCTCACGCGCGACGCGCTCGTGTCGGTGCCCGCGGGCCCGGCGCCGCTCCTGCACCTGCGCAACGGCGGGGGCGAGGCGGCGAGCGTCACGGCCCGGCCGACCGATGGATCCGAGCAGGTGACGCTCGACGTGCCCGCGGGATCCGCCGCGTCCGTCGCCGTGGCCGCCGGGCGGACCTATTTGCTCGAGGGGGCGGCCGGCCTCACGGCGACCGTGACGCTCGCCGAGCCCGGGCGATCCGCGGCCCTGCCCGTCGTGCCGGTGCTGCCGGCCGCGGACCCGCTCCGCGTCCACCCCTGACGCCGGGCGCCGGAGCGGCGTGACGCGCCGGGCGGCCCCGACCCGGCGACCGGACCGGCGGTGCGCGGATCCCCGGCACCCGTTCGGGATCCGCGGCTAGTGCGGGTCGTACCTGTCGGGGGCGAGGTCCCACGGGTCCTTCCCGAGCAGCTCGGCGACCGCGCGGTAGACGCAGCCCTCCACGAGCGCGCGCTGGTGGTAGTCGTCGTCCTCGTGCAGGTGCGCGAGGCGCTCGATGGGGAGCCGGTAGAAGACGACGCGGCGCTCGTCCGCGAGGACGCTCCAGCGGTCGATGCCGTCGCGCTCGCTGTTCTCGGCGGGCAGCGCGGCGACCTCGAACGAGACGCGGTCGAGCTCGTCGGGCCACAGGCCGCGCAGGTACTCGGCGGCGGACGCGATGGTCTGGTCGAAGACGTCGGCGCGCGTGCGCAGGACGGGCAGCTCCGGACCGGTGACGGGGGAGCGGAGGCCGCGGCCGTGCCGATCCCGCCAGGAGCCCCGGATGGAGACGTGGCCTCCCCGGCGGCGCGAACGTGGCATGGCCCCATCGTACGGCCACGGGGTCGGCGGTAGTGTGGGCCCGACATGACGAACAGGCCCTGCTCCCGCGTCGGCTGCACCGGCGGCGCCACGACCACCCTCACCTACGTCTACGCGGACTCCATGGCCGTCCTCGGTCCCCTCAGCCACGACTCCGAGCCGCACAGCTACGACCTCTGCGACCGCCACGCGGCCCGCCTCTCGGCCCCGCAGGGCTGGCAGATCGTCCGGCACGGCGTGCTCGGTGAGGTAGGTTCCTGAGCATGACGACGACTGCCGCCGAGACCCTGACCGCCATCGTGAAGACCTACGACGTGCGAGGTCTCGTCGGCAGCCAGCTCACCGAGGAGCTCGTCACGGCGCTCGGCGCGGGCTTCGTCGACGAGCTCGGCGCCGCCGGTCGCGAGATCGTCGTCGGCCACGACATGCGCGACTCCTCGCCGTCCTTCGCCGAGGCCTTCGCCCAGGGGGCCACGGCCCGCGGAGCGGACGTGCTCCTCATCGGCCTGTGCTCGACGGACGAGACCTACTTCGCGTCGGGATCCCTCGACGCCCCCGCGGTCATGTTCACCGCGAGCCACAACCCGGCCACCTACAACGGCCTCAAGTTCTCCCGCGCGGGCGCGCAGGGCATCAGCCTCGACACGGGCCTCGCCGCCATCCGCGACCGCGCCATCGGCTTCCTGTCCGACGGCATATCCCTGGTCGACGAGGTCGGCGAGGTCCGCGGGCGCGACGTGCTCGCGGACTACGCGGGCTACCTCCGCCAGCTGGTCGACCTCTCCGGCATCCGCCCGCTGCGCGTCGTCGTCGACGCGGGCAACGGCATGGGCGGCATGACCGTCCCCGCCGTGCTCGGCACCGCGGCCGGCCTCCCCGAGCTGCCCATCGAGATCATCCCGCTGTACTTCGAGCTCGACGGCACCTTCCCGAACCACGAGGCGAACCCGCTCGAGCCCGCCAACCTCGTCGACCTGCAGAAGGCCGTCGTCGAGCACGGCGCCGACCTCGGCCTCGCCTTCGACGGCGACGCGGACCGCTGCTTCGTGGTCGACGAGAAGGGCCAGGCGGTCACGCCCAGCGCCGTCGCCGCCATCGTCGCGCTCCGCGAGATCAGCCGCGTGAAGGCGCAGTCGCCGGACGACGACGTCACCGTGCTGCACAACCTCATCACCTCGCGCATCGTCCCCGAGACCATCGAGGCGGCGGGGGCCACGGCCGTCCGCACGCGCGTCGGCCACTCGCTCATCAAGGACCAGATGGCCGCCACGGGCGCCGTCTTCGGCGGCGAGCACTCCGCGCACTACTACTTCCGCGACTTCTGGGGCGCCGACAACGGCATGCTCGCCGCGATGCACCTGCTCGCCGAGTTCGGCCAGACCGACGGCCTCATGTCCGACCTCTCGGCGCGCTACACGCCGTACGCGCTGTCGGGCGAGATCAACAGCACGGTCGACGACGTGCCCGCAGCCTACGAGCGCATCGTCGAGGCCTTCCGCGGCCGCGGCGAGTTCGACGAGCTCGACGGCCTCACGGTCGACGGCCCGGTCGGCGACGACGGCGCGTTCTGGTGGTTCAGCGTCCGCCCGTCGAACACCGAGCCGCTGTTGCGCCTGAACGTCGAGGCGTCCACGGAGGAGACGATGGCCGCCCTCCGCGACGAGCTGCTGGGTCTCATCCGCGGGGCCTGATCCCGACCCGCACGACCACCGACGCCGCGTCCCTCCTCGAGGGGCGCGGCGTCGTCGTGCGCCCGGGCATGCGCCCCTGGGCATACCCCCTGGGGGTTCCATTCGATACCCCTAGGGGGTACCATCGAGGGGAACGGGAGGTGGCCGCCATGGTCGGGTACAGCGAGGGCAAGGACGACATCCTCAAGCGGCTGCGTCGCGCGGAGGGCCAGGTGCGCGGCATCGAGCGCATGGTCGAGTCCGACACGTACTGCATCGACGTGCTCACGCAGGTCTCGGCCGTCACGCGCGCCATGGAGACCGTCGCCCTCAAGCTGCTCGACGACCACCTCGCGCACTGCCTCGCCGAGGCCGCGCGTGAGGGCGGCCAGGTCGCGGACGACAAGGTGCGCGAGGCCTCCGCGGCCATCGCGCGGCTCGTCCGGTCCTGATCCGCCGCATCCCACCCGCATCGCACGACACGAAGGAGACCCCATGACCACCACCACCTTCCCCGTCACCGGCATGACCTGCGCGCACTGCGTCGCGAGCGTCACCGAGGAGGTCGGCGAGCTGCCGGGCGTCGCGTCCGTGGCCGTCGACCTGGTCGTCGGCGGCGCGTCCACCGTCACCGTCGAGAGCGACCGGCCGCTCGACCCCGAGGCCGTGCGCGCCGCGGTCGACGAGGCCGGGTACGTCGCGGGGCTCTGACATGACCGACCCCGCATCCGGATCCGCGACGCCCGCGACCGGCGACGCCGCGCCCTCCGCCGAGGAGGGCGCCGTGCTGACGCGCGTCGACCTCGACGTGCAGGGCATGACGTGCGCGTCGTGCGCCATGCGCATCGAGCGGAAGCTCGGCCGGATGCCCGGGGTCGAGGCCGCCGTCAACTACGCCACGCACCGGGCGCGCGTGCAGCTGCCCGCGGGCACGAGCGTCGAGGACGCGATCCGCACCATCGAGCGCACGGGATATCGGGCGTCCGAGCGCGCCGGGTGGGGGAGCGGAGCGGCCGAGGACGTCGCACCTGCTCCCGCCGCGGCCGAGCCCGCGAGAGTGGACCCCTCCGGCCGCGCGTCCGTCGCGGTCGAGTCGCCGCGCATCCGCCCCGGCGCGGACGGGCCCGATGCCGGCACCCCGGATCCCGCGTCCGCTCCCGCTCCTGCTCCTGCTCCTGCCTCGGCGGAGCCCGCCGCCCGCGACGCCGTCGCCGCCCGACGCCCCGACGCCGACGAGCTCGCGCTGCGCCAGCGGCTCGTCGTGTCGGCAGCCCTCACCGTCCCCGTGTTCCTCATGGCGATGATCCCCGCGCTGCAGTTCGAGGACTGGCAGTGGCTCTCCCTCGCGCTCGCCGCGCCCGTCGCCGTCTGGGGCGCGTGGCCGTTCCACCGGTCCGCCGCCGTCAGCGCGCGGCACGGCGGCGTCGGCATGGACACGCTCGTCAGCATCGGCGTCGCGGCCGCCTTCCTCTGGTCGCTGTACGCCCTCTTCCTCGGCGACGCGGGCCGGCCCGGCATGCGCATGACCATGAGCCTCGTCTCGGAGCCCGGCGGCGGATCCGGCGACGTCTACCTCGAGGTGGCCGCGGCCGTCACGGTGTTCCTCCTCGGCGGCCGCTACCTGGAGGCTCGGGCCGCCCGCGCGTCCGGTGCCGCCCTCGCCGCGCTCCTCGACCTCGCCGCCAAGGACGTGTCCGTGGTGCGCGACGGCGTGGAGGCACGGATCCCCATCCGGGATCTCCGCGTCGGCGAGGAGTTCGTCGTGCGGCCGGGCGAGCGCATCGCGACCGACGGCGTGGTCGTGGACGGGTCCGGCGCGGTCGACCGCTCGCTCCTCACGGGGGAGTCCCTCCCGGTGGAGGTCGCGCCGGGCGACGACGTCACGGGTGCGACCCTCAACGCCGGCGGCCGCCTCCTCGTGCGCGCCACGCGCGTGGGGGAGGAGACGCGCCTGGCGCGCATGGCGGCGCTCGTGGAGGAGGCGCAGACCGGCAAGGCCCGGATCCAGCGCCTCGCCGACCGCGTCTCGGCCGTCTTCGTGCCCGTCGTGCTCGTGCTCGCCCTCGGCACGCTCGTCGGCTGGCTCCTGCTCGGCTTCCCGCCCGAGGCGGCGTTCACGGCGGCGGTGGCGACGCTCATCATCGCCTGCCCGTGCGCCCTCGGGCTCGCGACCCCGACGGCGCTCCTCGTGGGCACCGGACGCGGCGCGCAGCTCGGGATCCTCATCACCGGCCCCGAGGTGCTCGAGTCCACGCGACGCATCGACACCGTGCTGCTCGACAAGACGGGCACCGTCACGACGGGCGTCATGTCGCTCGTGCGCGCCGTGCCGGCCGACGGCGTCGACGCCGACGAGCTCGTGCGCGTGGCCGCTGCCCTGGAGCAGCGGTCGGAGCACCCGGTGGCGCGGGCCGTCGTCGAGGCCGCGGGCGCCGGATCCGCCCCGTCCGTGGAGGGCTTCGTCGCCTCCGCGGGCCTCGGCGTCCACGGCGTGGTCGACGGCCGCGCGGTGGCCGTCGGGCGGCCGTCCTGGCTCGCCGAGGCGTGGTCGGCCGAGCCGGACGCCGCGCTCGCGGAGGCGCTCCGCGCGGCCGAGGCCGACGGATCCACCGTGGTCGCGGTCGCCTGGGACGGCGCCGTGCGCGGGATCCTCGCCGTCGCCGACACCGTGAAGCCCACGAGCGCCGAGGCCGTCCGCCGGATCCGCGCGCTCGGGCTCCGTCCCGTCCTCCTCACGGGCGACACCGCGGGCGCCGCGCAGCGCGTCGCCGCGGAGGTGGGCATCGACGAGGTCATCGCGGGCGTCCTCCCCGAGGGCAAGCTCGACCAGGTCCGCCGCCTGCAGGCCGAGGGCCGCGTGGTCGCGATGGTCGGAGACGGCGTGAACGACGCCGCCGCGCTCGCGCAGGCCGACCTCGGCATCGCGATGGGCACCGGCACCGACGCGGCCATCGAGGCGGGCGACATCACGATCGTCCGCGGCGACCTCGTGCTGGTGGCCGACGCCGTGCGGCTCGCGCGGCGCACGCTCGGCACGATCCGCGGCAACCTGTTCTGGGCCTTCGCCTACAACGCGGCCGCGATCCCAGTGGCCATGCTGGGCCTCCTCAACCCGCTCGTCGCGGGGCTCGCCATGGCGCTGTCGTCGGTCTTCGTCGTCACGAACAGCCTGCGCCTGCGCCGCTTCCGCTAGCCCACGGGCGCCCGCCCGTCATCCACGGGCGGGCGTCACGCGGCGGGTGCGAGACTGGACGCATGACCCTGCTCCCGGAAGCCACCTCCACCGCTCTGCCCTTCCGCGTCGCCGACCTCTCCCTCGCGGAGTCCGGACGCCACCAGATCCGCCTCGCCGAGAACGAGATGCCGGGCCTCATGGCCCTCCGCGAGGAGTTCGGCGCGTCGCAGCCGCTCGCGGGCGCGCGCATCGCCGGATCCATCCACATGACCGTGCAGACGGCCGTGCTCATCGAGACCCTCACCGCCCTCGGCGCGCAGGTGCGCTGGGCGAGCTGCAACATCTTCTCCACGCAGGACGAGGCCGCGGCCGCCGTCGCGGTCGGCGCCGGCACCCCCGACGCCCCCGCGGGCGTCCCCGTCTTCGCCTGGAAGGGCGAGACGCTCGAGGAGTACTGGTGGTGCACCGAGCAGATCTTCGACTGGTCGGGCGAGGCGCAGGCCGCGGACGCCGACTGGACGGGCCCGAACATGATCCTCGACGACGGCGGCGACGCCTCGCTCCTCGTGCACAAGGGCCGCGAGTACGAGCTCGCCGGCGTCGTGCCCCAGACGCCGGAGGACGCCAGCCACGAGTACCGCGTGATCCTCGACACCCTCCGTCGCAGCGTCGCCGCGTCCTCCGACCGCTGGACCCGCCGCGCCGCCGACATCCAGGGCGTCACCGAGGAGACCACCACGGGCGTCCACCGCCTGTACGAGCTGGCGCGCGACGGCGAGCTGCTGTTCCCGGCCATCAACGTCAACGACTCGGTCACCAAGAGCAAGTTCGACAACAAGTACGGCATCCGCCACTCGCTGCCCGACGGCCTCAACCGCGCGACCGACACGCTCATCGGCGGCAAGGTCGCGTTCGTCGTCGGCTACGGCGACGTGGGCAAGGGCGCGGCGGAGGCGCTGCGCGGCCAGGGCGCGCGCGTCATCGTCTCCGAGGTCGACCCCATCTGCGCCCTCCAGGCGGCGATGGACGGCTACCAGGTCGCGAAGCTGTCCTCGGTCATCGAGACGGTCGACATCCTCGTCACCGGCACGGGCAACGTCGACGTCGTGCGCGTGGACGACATCCAGCGCATGAAGCACCAGGCGATCATCGCCAACGTCGGCCACTTCGACAACGAGATCGACATGGCCGGCCTCGAGCGCCTCCCGGGCGTGGAGAAGGTGGAGATCAAGCCGCAGGTGCACGAGTGGCGCCTGCCGAACGGCCGATCCGTGCTCGTCCTCTCCGAGGGTCGCCTGATGAACCTCGGCAACGCCACCGGGCACCCGTCGTTCGTGATGAGCAACTCGTTCACCAACCAGGTGCTCGCGCAGATCGAGCTGTGGGTGCGCAACGAGCAGTACCCGATCGGCGTGTACGTGCTGCCGAAGCACCTCGACGAGAAGGTCGCGCGCCTGCACCTCGACGCGCTGGGCGTGGAGCTCACCGAGCTCCGCCCCGAGCAGGCCGCCTACATCGGCGTCTCCGTCGAGGGGCCCTACAAGGTGGACCACTACCGCTACTGATCCGCGGGATGCGCTCGACGCCGTCCGTCCCCTCCGCAGGGGCGGGCGGCGTCGTCGCGTGCGGGGTCGTCGGGGCCGGCCGCGGGGCGGGGCAGGCGCCGCGGCGTCCGGCGGGTCAGGAGGGCGTGGATCCGCCGCGCGCCGGGAAGCCGTGCGGCAGCCCCGTGAGGATCGGCTCGAGCGCCTCCATGCGGTCGCGCTCCAGCATCAGCGCGCGGTGCTCCCGCTCGCGGCGGACGGCGCCGACCGCGGTGACGAAGGACTCGGGATCCGTCGCGGGCAGCGGCGACACGTGCACCGCGGCCTCGTTGGCGAGCTCCGCGGCGAGTCGCCCGCGGGAGGCCGGGGTCATGGCCTCGCGCTGCGCGAGGAACCGCGCCAGGCGGCGGCCGAGCGCGTCCGGGAGGCGGCCCACGTCGGCCTCGGACGCCCAGCCCGCGAGGTGCGGCGGCACGGGCGGCAGGGGAGCGGGGTAGGCGGGGACGCGCTCGTGCTGCGAGCGGGTGCCGGCCACCAGGTCGCCGAGGCGCTGGGCGCCCGGGCTGAGGAGGCCCACGAGCGCGGCGAGCCCGCCGAGCGTGAGGTAGATCTCGAGGATCCCCACCAGCGCCCGGGCCACCGCGTGCCGGAGCCCGATGCCGCCGCCGTCCGCCCGCACGATGCGCGCGCCGACGGCCCAGCGCCCGAGCGACCGGCCGCGCGACGCGACCTCCACGACCACGGGCAGCACGACGATCGCGAGCACGACCGCGGCGATGGCGCAGGCGGCGCTCGAGGCGTCGTCGAGGAGGCCCGCCTCGGCGAGCCGGCCGATGAGGAGCACGAGCAGGAGGCCCACGACCAGCGAGGCGACCACGTCGATCGCGGCGCCCGCGGCCCGCAGCACGAAGCCCGCGGGCCGGACGTCGAGGGCGACGGCCTCGCCGACCACGAGCGCGTCGGGGCCGTCCGAGCGATCCGGGTCGTGCGCGTCGGCTGCCGCCATGCATATAGTCAAGCAGATGGACCTCGACGCCTACACCGCCGCCCACCGGGACGACTGGGACCGGCTCGCCCGCCTCGCCGGCCGGCGCCGGCTCAGCGGACCCGAGTCCGACGAGCTCGTCGACCGGTACCAGGCGGGCGCGGCCGAGCTGTCGGCGATCCAGGCGGCGGCCGGATCCACCGCGCAGGGCGACCGGCTCTCGGTGGCGCTGTCGCGGGCCCGCATGCGCTTCACCGGGCAGAGCACGAACGTCGCGTCCCGCATCCCCGCCTTCTTCGCCGTCGACCTGCCGGCGGCCCTGTACCGGATCCGCTGGCTGACGCTCGCGGTGGCACTCGGCACGATCGCCGTCATCGCGCTCTACGCCACGTGGATCCTCCGCGACCCGTCGATGATCGCGAGCCTCGGCAGCGACGCCGACCTCCGCAGGTACGTCGAGGACGACTTCATCGACTACTACAGCGAGAACCCGGCGGCCTCGTTCACGGGGCAGGTCTGGACGAACAACGCGTGGATAGCCGCGCAGTGCGTGGCCTTCGGGATCACGGGGCTCTGGGTGCCGTTCGTGATGCTGCAGAACGCGCAGGGCCTCGGGACCACCACCGCGGTCATGTTCCACTACGGAGAGGGCGGCACGTTCTTCTCCTACATCCTCCCGCACGGCCTGCTGGAGCTGACGGCGATCTTCGTGGCCGCCGCCGCGGGCCTGCGCATCTCGTGGTCGTGGATCGCGCCCGGCGCCCGCACGCGCGGGCAGGCGCTCGCCGAGGACGGGCGCGCGCTCATCACGGTGGCCATGGGGCTCGTGCTCGTGCTGCTGGTCTCCGGGATCCTCGAGGGCTTCGTGACGCCGCAGCCGTGGCCCGTGCCGCTGAAGATCGCGATCGGCGCGGTCGCGCTCGGGGCGTTCCTCTTCTACATGGTGGTCGTCGGCGGCCGGGCGGTGCGCGGGGGCGCGACGGGCGACCTGGACGAGTTCGAGGCGGGCGGCCGGCGGATCGTCGCGGGCTGAGCCCTCGGGATCCACCGGCCGCCCGCCTCGCGGGCCGTGCGGCGGCGCGGGTCAGGCCGCCGGGTCCACCTCGGCCTCGAGCGGCGTCGCCGTCACCGAGGTGCCGACGTGCAGCCGGAACGCGCCGGGCTCGCGCTGCCAGCCGCCGTCCCAGTGCGCGAAGGCCCGGGCGCCGATCGCGACGGCCACGTCGGCGGACGCGCCGGCCTCCAGCTCGACGGACGCGAAGCCCGCGAGCCAGCGGACCGGGCGGTCGACCGCGGATCCCGCGCGCGACAGGTACGCCTGCACGACCTGCTTCCCCTGGCGGTCGCCCGTGTTCGTCACGGCGACGGTCGCGGTGATCCCGCCCTGGCCGTCCTCGACCACGCGCAGGTCGTCGAGCGCGTGCGTCGTGTAGCCGAGGCCGTGCCCGAACTCGTACGCCGGGGTCGCGCCCGAGCGGAGCCAGGCGCGGTGGCCGACGTGGATCCCCTCGTCGTAGACCACCTTCCCGTCGACCGGCGTGACCGAGCGGACGGGCACGTCCTCCTCCGCGGCGGGCCAGGTGGTGGGGAGCCGGCCGCCCGGCTCGACGTCGCCGAAGAGCACGTCGGCGAGGGCGCCGCCGAACTCCTGGCCGCCGAACCAGGCGAGGAGCAGCGCCTGCACGTCGTCGCGCCAGGGGAGGAGCACGGGGGATCCCGAGTTGACGACGACGATCGTGCGCGGGTTCCGGGCGGCGACGCGGCGCACCAGCTCGTCCTGGCGGCCCGGGAGCGCGAGCGAGTCGCGGTCGAAGCCCTCGGACTCGACCTGCGCGTTGGTGCCGACGACGACGATCGCGACGTCCGCCCCGGCCGCGGCCTCGACGGCCTCGTCCAGGAGGCGCTCGGGCTCCGACTCGTCGGCCTCGAGGCCGACCGTGATCCCGAGGATGCCGGCGAGGCCGCCGGGCATGCTGGTCAGCTCGAACTCGACCTTGAGGTCCACCGGCTGCCCGGCCACCGCGGCGACCGGCGCGGAGATGGACGGCGGCGACATGAGGCTCGCGCCGAGGTCCATGCCGACGGGCGCCGCGCCGTCCTCGCGGAGGAGCTCGCCGTCGGCGTGGACGCGGCCGCGGCCCGCGGCGCTGAAGCCGAACAGCACCTCGCCGGTCTCGGACGGGGTCCAGCGCGCGGTGATCTCGATGACCGCGGCCGTGCCCGTGGGTGCGTCGCCGCCGAAGTACATGAGCGTCGTCGCGCGGCGGTCCTCGGCGAACACCTCCGCGCCGTCCGCGTCGAGGAAGCGCACGAGGGCGCCGGGCCCGCCCGTGCGGGGGTTCCGGATCTCGGCGAGCGGCAGCTCCTGGATCCCCTTCTGCACGACCGCGCCGCGCGCGTACCGCACGTCCACGCCGTCGCCGAGCGCCTGGCGGATCCCGTCGAGCGGCGTGACCACGTGCTCCGGGATGACGGTCGCGCTGCCGCCGCCCTGGGTGCGCGCCTCGACGGCGTTGTGGCCGATGACCGCGACGGAGCGGAGCGCGGACGCGTCGAGCGGCAGGATCGCGTCCTCGTTGCGCACCAGGACGGTGCCGGCGGCGGCGGCCGTGCGCGCGAACGCGACGCCGTCCTCGACCTCGACGGGCGCGGGCGCGACGGCGTCGAAGCCGTCGAGCGCGCCGACGCGGGCGGCGAGGCGGAGCAGGCGGATCACCTTGCGGTCGAGGTCGGCCTCCGGCACGCGGCCGTCGCGGACGGCCTCGAGGAGCGCGTCGCCCCAGGCGCCGACCGGGCCCGGCATCTCGAGGTCCTGCGACGCGCGCGCGGCGTCGACGCTGCGGACGCCCGTCCAGTCGCTGACGACCACGCCGTCGAAGCCCCACTCGGAGTTGAGCGGCGTCTCGAGCAGGTCGTTCTCGGTGGAGGTGACCCCGTTGATCGAGTTGTACGAGCTCATCACGAGCCACGCGCGCGACTCGACGACGGCCTTCTCGAACGCCGCGAGGTAGAGCTCGCGGAGGGCGCGCTCGGAGACGACGCTGTCGGCCGTGAAGCGGTCGGTCTCGTACTCGTTCGCGACGTAGTGCTTGGGGGTCGCGCCCACGCCGTTCTCCTGGACGCCGCGCACGTAGGCGGCGGCGAGGTCGGCGGTGAGCAGCGGATCCTCGCTGAAGGCCTCGAAGTGGCGCCCGCCGTAGGGGGAGCGGTGCAGGTTGATGGTCGGGCCGAGCACGACGTCGACGCCCTTGCGGCGCGCCTCCACCGCGGAGGCGCGGCCGTAGCGGGCGGCGATCCCGGTGTCCCAGCTGGAGGACAGCGCGGACGCCGACGGCAGGTTGAGCGACGGGGAGCGCTCGTCCCAGACCTCGCCGCGCACGCCGCTCGGGCCGTCGGAGACGAGCATGCGGCGGAGGCCGATGCCCTCAACGGGCCAGGTGGTCCAGAAGTCGCGGCCCGTGACGAGCTGCACCTTCTGCTCGAGCGTGAGCCGCCCGGCGAGCTCCTCGAGGCGGGTGGTGTCGGGGTCGAGCGGGGTGGGGGCGTGCGGGGCGGTGTCGTGCGGGGCGGTGTCGTGCGGGTCCATGGGTGCTCCTCGGGGGACGTCGGCGTCGGATCGATCCTGCTCGCCTCCGGTCGTGGTGGTCGTGGTGGTCAGGCGGGTGGCCTCGGGGTCGGGCGCCGCGCTCATCGGACGCCCTTCACGCGGAAGGCGGCCACCGCGCCGAGGAGGCCGGCCGCGGCGCCGGCGAGGAAGAGGCCGGGGTAGCCGGCGATCCCCACCACGCCGCTCGCGGCCGTCGGCACGAGCGACTGCGGCAGCGCCTGCGCGATGTTGACGACACCGAGGTCCTTGCCGTTGTCGGAGTCGCTCGGCAGCACGTCGGTGATGAGCGCGAGGTCGACCGCGTAGAACGAGCCGATGCCCGCGCCGATGACGAGCTGCGCGACGTAGACGACGGCGAGGCTGGGCGCGAGGGCGAGGATCACGAGGCCGATCACCGCGACGAGCGCCGCGGCGGCCACGAAGACCTTGCGGCGGCCGAGCCGGTCGCTCAGCCAGCCGGCCACGAAGGTGGTGGAGACGACGCCGATCACGTTGAAGAGGGTGGCGACGAAGACCGCGTTGGCGACGTCGGCCTGCGCGACCCCGAGGTCGTCGATGAGGTAGAACGCGAGGTAGTTCGTGGCCGTCACGGCGCTCGCCGTGAGGAGGAAGCGCATGAGCCATGCCCAGCCGAAGTCGGGGTTGCGGCGCGGGTCGAACACGAAGGACCCGAGGACCTCCTTCACGCCGAGGCGCGCGGTCGGCCGCTCGGCGAGCACCCGGTCGCGGAAGACCAGCGCGAAGACGACGACCACGGCGACGCCGATCGCGCCCGGCACGAGCACCTGCTGCGTCGTGGTGGTGAACAGCTGCACGATGAAGGTGCCGACCACGAGCGAGCCGTTCTGCGCGACGCCGACGGCGGCGGCGACCCGGCCGCGGTTGCGGGGACGGGCGGAGTCGGCCATGACGGCGATGAGCGCGGCGATGGCGGCGTTGAAGCATCCCTGCACGAGCATCCACGCCCCCACGAGCGCGAGCACGGTGGTCGCCTGCGTGAGCAGGATCAGCGCGCCGTAGCCGAGCACGACGCCGCCGATGATCCACGGGCGCCGCATGCCGAACCGGCCGGGCGTGCGGTCGGAGAGGCGTCCGGCCAGGGGGTTCACGACGAGGGCGACGAGCGCGCCGAGGCCGAGCACGAGGCTGAGGGTGCCGGCGGTGTCGTCCGGCGCGATCTCGGCCACCTTGAGCGCGAGCGACACGATGATGGGCGGCAGCAGGGCCACGAAGAGCCCGAGGAGCGCGACGGGCATCCCGATCTCGGCGCGGCGCGACCCGGGTGGACGGGCGCCCTCCCCGGTCCCGCTGCGGACGCGCGACGCGCCCTCGGTCTGCTGGTCTCGGACTGCGTCGGCCACGGTGCCTCCAGGTTCCCGTCCGCCCTCGTCGGCGGATCGGCACGACGGTAGCACGCAAAACCGACCTGCGGTAGGTATTGACGGGGGCCACGGATCGCTAGGGTCGAGCCATGGCAGTCGACGAGGTCCCGCGGCGCTACGCCAAAGGCGCGGCCCGGCGCCGCGAGATCCTCGAGGCGGCGCTCGCCCTCATCGCCGAGCGCGGCTACTCGGCCTCGTCGCTGCAGGAGATCGCCGACGCCGTGGGCATCAGCAAGGCCGGCGTCCTGCACTACTTCGACTCGCGCGAGGCGCTCATCGCCGCCGTGCTCGAGGAGCGCGACGCCCACTCCGCGGCCGACTACCGCGAGGCGCTGCCCGACGGGGATCCCACCGACATGGTCGGCATGCTCCTCCGCGCGAGCTCGCACAACGCCGAGACGCCCGGTCTCGTGGCCCTGTACTCGCGGCTCGTCGTCGACGCGGCCGGCGCCGAGCACCCCGCGCACTCCTACATCGCGGACCGCTACGCCCGCGTGGTGGGATCCGTCGCCGACCAGGTGCGCACCCTCGGGGTGGAGCTGCCCGCGGGGCTCGACGCCGACGCGTTCGCGCGCATCGCGGTCGCGGTGAGCGACGGCCTCCAGCTGCAGTGGAGCTACCGGCCCGAGATCGACATGCGCGACGCGCTCGAGCGGGCGATCCGCGCGCTCAGCGGCGGGGCGCTCCCGCTCCCGTCGGCGGATCCGGCCGCGGCGCGCGCCTGACGGCCCGCCCTCAGAGCCGGCCCGCCCTCAGAGCCGGCCCGCCCTCAGAGCCGCCCGGTGGCCTTCAGCCGGATGTAGCGGTCCGCCAGCGCGGGCGGCAGGTCGGCCGGCGCGCCCGTGACCACGTCCGCGCCGAGCCGGCGCACCGCGGCCTCGACGCGCGCCACGTCGAGCAGGGCGCGCTCGGCGGCGGCCGCGCGGTAGACGGCGGCGCGGCCGGAGCGGTCGGCGGCGCGCTCGGCGAGGCCCGGATCCACGACCGCGGCCACCAGCACGTGGTGCGTGCGCGTCAGCTGCGGCAGCACCTGCAGGAGCGCGCGCGAGCTGCCGGGGGAGTCGATGGCGGTGAGCAGCACCACGAGCGAGCGCTGCGAGACGATGCGGCGCACGAGCGCGGGCACCGCGGACCAGTCGGTCTCGAGCAGCTCCGGGTCCACGGGCGCGAGCGCGTCGACCATGCGCGAGACCACGTCGCCGCCGGATCCCGCCCGCACGCGCGCGCGGACGCGGCGGTCGTGCGCCACGAGGTCCACCCGGTCGCCCGAGCGGGTGGCGAGCGCGGCGAGCAGCAGCGACGCCTCGAACGCCGTGTCGAGCCGCGTCTCGTCGCGGATCCGCCCCGCGGCCGTCCGGCCCGTGTCGAGCACCAGCACCACGCGCCGGTCGCGCTCGGGTCGCCAGGTGCGGACGACGACGTCTTGCCGGCGGGCGGTCGCGCGCCAGTCGATCGAGCGCACGTCGTCGCCGCGCACGTAGTCGCGCAGGCTGTCGAACTCGGTGCCCTGGCCGCGGACCATGAGCGCGGTGCGCCCGTCGAGCTCGCGCATGCGGGCGAGGCGGGAGGGCAGGTGCCGGCGCGAGCGGAAGGGCGGCAGGACGCGCACGGCGCCGGGGGAGAGGAGCGTCGCCTGGCGCGCGGCGAGGCCGAGCGGGCCCGCCGACCGGATCGTGACGCGCTCTGTGCGGCGCTCGCCGCGGCGGGTGGGGGTGAGGGAGAGGCGGACGGCGCGACGCTCGCCGGCGGGGATCCGCACCCGGTCGCGCGTGGAGGACGCACCCGCGGACGGCTGCCAGGCGTCGCGCACGAGGGCCCGCAGAGTGCGGGTCCCGCGGTTCGTCACGAGCAGAACGCTCTCGCCCGTCTCGTCGAGGCGGATCCGGGCGGGCAGGCTGCGCTCGAGCGCCACGGCGCGCGGGCTCGCGGCGAGGGCCAGGTCGAGCGCGACGAGCAGGGCGACCAGGAGGATCCACCCGCCGAGGAGCGCGTAGGCCGCGTCCGGCCCGTCGCCGAGCGCGACGAGCGGCGCGATCCCGAGGAGGAGGAGCGCGACGGTGCGGCCGGAGAGGGCCATCTAGCGGCGCGCCACTAGATCGGCACCTGCACCTGCGCCATGACGCCGCGGAGCACGGCGTCCACGGAGACGCCCTCGAGCTCGGCCTCGGGCCGGAGCGCGATGCGGTGCCGGAGCACGGGCAGCACCATCTCCTGCACGTGGTCGGGCGTCACGGCGTCGAAGCCGCTCAGCCACGCCCACGCGCGGCTCGCGGCCAGCAGGCTCGTGGATCCGCGGGGCGACACCCCGAGCTGCACCGACGGCGACAGGCGGGTCGCCCGCGCGAGATCGACCATGTACGCGAGCACGTCGGCGCCGACGCGCACCTCGCGCACAGCGGCCTGCGCGCGATGGAGCCCGTCGGCGTCGAGGACGGGTCGGACGCCCGCCGCCTCGAGGTCGCGCGGGTCGAAGCCCGTCGAGTGCCGGCGGAGCACCTCCACCTCGGCGTCGCGCTCGGGCAGGTCGAGCACGAGCTTCAGCAGGAAGCGGTCGAGCTGCGCCTCGGGCAGCGTGTAGGTGCCCTCGTACTCGACGGGGTTCTGCGTGGCCGCGACGAGGAAGGGGTCGGGCAGGGCGTGGCTCTCGCCGTCGACCGTGACCTGCCGCTCCTCCATCGCCTCGAGCAGCGCCGACTGGGTCTTCGGCGGCGTCCGGTTGATCTCGTCCGCCAGCAGGATGCTCGTGAACACGGGCCCGCGCCGGAACGAGAACGCGCCCTCGCGGGAGTCGTAGACGAGGGATCCGGTGATGTCGCCCGGCATGAGGTCGGGCGTGAACTGCACGCGCGCGGTGTCGAGGCGGAGGGCGTGGCTGAGCGAGCGGACGAGCAGCGTCTTCGCGACGCCGGGCACGCCCTCGAGGAGCACGTGGCCGCGCGCGAGGAGGGCGATGATCATGCCCGTCACGGCGCCGTCCTGCCCGACGACGGCCTTCTCGACCTCGGTCCGGACGGCGAGCAGGCTGGTGCGGAGGTCGTCGGTCATGGGATCCATTCTCCTGTGGCGGGGTCGGCGGCGCGGGCGACCCGGCGCTCGAGGTCGGCGAGGCGACCGGCGAGGTCGACCAGGTCGCGGTCGGTGCGGGGGAGGTCGTCGAGGACGAGGGCGCGGATCCCCGCGGGGTCCTCGCGGAGGGCGGCGGCGGACGCGGCCACCACGTCCTCGACGGAGGCGAGGCGCCCGAGCGCGAGCGTCGTGGCGATCCGGTCGACCGTGCCCACGCGCAGCGCGTCGAGGGCGTGCTCGCGCGCGTCCGCCCGCTGGTAGAGCCGGGCGCGGCCCTCGGCGGTCTCGTCGGCGCGCACCACGACGGGCAGCCGCTCCACCACGAGCGGGCCGAGGCGGCGGCCGCGCCACACGGCGGCGGCGAGGGCGGCGGCGCCCAGCAGCACGATCGCCGGGGTGACCCACCCGGGCGTCAGCTCGCCGAGCGTGGGCGGCGCGTCGGAGGCGTCGTCGGGCGAGGGCGTGTACCAGACGAGGCGCGGCCGCTCGCCGAGCACGCCCAGCGCGAGCGCGGCGGACCCCTGCTCGGCGATGCGGTCGTTCGTGAGGACCGGATCCGCGCCGAGCACGGTCACGGTGCCTCCGGGTGCGAGGGCAGCGGGCACCTGGAGGAGGGCGTACGCGGCGCCGGTGTCGTCGGGGAAGCACGTGACGGCGGTGGAGGGGTCGTCGCCGATGTACCGGAACACGGGCGCGTCGTCGGGCACGGATCCCGCCGCGCGGGCGGGCGGGAGCGCGCACGCGGCATCGAGCGCGCGGTCGGCGGACTCGGCCGCGCCGCCCGCCGCGACGTCGGGCGCCAACGCCTGCAGCGTCCGGAAGTCGGGGGCCAGGAGCACCGTGCGCGTGGACAGGCGGCCGACCTCCGCGAGGCGATCGCCGTCGAGCCGGTCGGAGGTGGGGCCGAGCACGAGCGTCGCGTCGTCCCCGTCCCCGACGGCGGCGCGCGCCTCGGCGAGCGTCGTCGCGAGCGTGACCTCCACGCCCTGGGCCTGGAGCACGCGGGCGAGCGCCTGCGTGCCGCCGGGTGCCGGGTTGTCCGGCGCGAGCGCGTCGCCCTGCCGGGCGGCGCCCGACACCGCGAGCGAGGCCAGGGCGACCACGACGGCGAGGGCGGCCAGGGCGATCCACGTGCCGGCCCGGCGGAGCGCCTGCCGGGGCGTCCGGGTCTCGGCCGTCGCGAGGGCGGCCGGGGCGGGCGCGGGCGCGCTCATCGGGGACCCGCGCCGACGGGCTCCTGCAGCACCGGCACGGCCGTCCGCAGGTCGCGGTCGAGCGCGGACAGCCGGTCGAGCATCTCCTCGGTGCCGGGTCGGCCGAGGTAGCGGACGGCGTCGAAGTCGTCGGCCGCGACGACGAGGCGCGCGGCGTGGTCCGGGTGCGCGGATCCCGCCCGGCGGGCGAACCCGCGGGCCGTGGTGCCGGGATCCACCGCCACGATCGTGCGCTCGGCCTGCTCGCGCGCGATGGCCCGGAACAGGTCGGACCCGGCCGCCGCGAGGTCGCCCGCCCGGCGGGACGCCTCGGCCGCCCGGCGCAGCTCCTCGGCGGAGCGCCGGTCGTCGGATCCGAAGAGCCCGTCGCCGCGCGCGGCCGCCCGCCTGCGGTCCCGGCGCGGCGCCCCGAAGACGAGGAAGGCCACGACGACGACCGCGAGCACGAGCACCCCGATCACCACGGGCGCGAGGTCGGCGAGGCCGCCGCCCGCGCCGTCGAGGAGCCCGGCGATCCAGTCGCCCACGGCCTGCGCCGCGAGGTCGAGCGCGTTCGGCCGGGCGGCCTCGTACTCCGGCTTCGCGAGCTCGTCGAGGAGGAGGCGCCGCGCGTCGTCGGCGTCGGGATCCAGCGGGACCGCGGCCCCGCGCGCGGTAGCCGACAGGAGGGGGGAGGCGGTCACGCGCGTCCCGGGCCGCCGGCGGTCGTGCCGGGCGCGCCGGCGGGCGCCGCGTACGGGTCCCGCGCCGCCGGCCCCGCGGCCGACTCCGCGCCGGCCGCGCGCTCCTCGGCGAAGCGCGCGAGCTCGAGGTCGAGCCCCTCGCGCCGCATCCGCAGGTCGATGTAGAGGATGGCCGCGTTCGCCGACGTGACGACGGCGCCGATGCTCCCCACCACGACGCTCACCACGAGCGTCACGAGCTGCGCGCCGACGTAGAAAACGACCGAGGCGTCGAAGGTCTCGAAGTCGAGCTCCCCGTTCGGGAAGAGCACCGTCTGCAGGATCGAGGTCAGCAGCGTCAGCGGCACCGTCACCACGTTCGTGGCCGCGGACACGATCACCGCGGTGAGCAGCAGGATCCCGAGCACGCGCCAGAACGAGCCGATCGTGAGCGCCCACGACCGACGGGCCGCCGCCAGCGGCCGGAGGCGCTCGATCACGATCGCGCTGGGAACGAGGGCGAGGCGCGTGGAGACCCACGCGGCGAGCACCACGAGGCCGAGCACGCCGAGCACGCCCACGATGATCCCCGCGGCGACGCCCGCGCCGCCGGCGAGCACGAGCAGCACCACGATGCCCGTGAGCACGCCGAAGACGAGCGTCCACGCGGCCGTGAGCGAGAGGCTCCACAGCACGAGCGGCACGAGACGCGGTCGGGCGAGGCGCCACAGCGCCCGCATGCGGAGGCGCTCGCCGAGCGTGCCGCGGGCAACCTCGCTCGCGACCACGCCCTGCAGGAACGCGGACGCGACGATCGACAGCACGATCGTGACGAGGGCGGCGACCACGACCGCGGCCACGCCGCCCGCGATGATCGGCCCCTGGTCCGCCTCGCGTGCGGAGAGTATCCGCGTGACCACGAAGCCGGTGACGCCGCCCACGATCACGAGGGTCACGACGCCGACGAGGCCCTGGATGAGGAGGGCGCTGCCGACCGTGGCGCCCGGGTTCCGGCGCAGCGTCTGGAAGGAGCCCGCGAGGATCGCGCCGAGGCTGAGCGGCCGCAGCGGCAGCAGGCCGGGCTTCGGCGGCGGGGTCCAGCCGGGCGCGGCGCCCCAGCCGGGAGGCGGCGGGAAGCCGGGCGCGGGCGGGGCGCCGTACGCGCCGGCGGATGGGGCGCCGGTCGACCCGGGAGCCGGCGGTGTCGGGGCCCCTGCGCCCGTGCGATCCGGATCCGGGGACCCCCCGGGACCGGACGGTGCGCCGCCCGGGGCCTGCCAGCTCTGGTCATCGGTCACGCCCGCCAGCCTCCCACAGGCTCTCGCCGAAGTCACCGCGGCGCCCGGTCCGCGCGCGCCCCGCGGTTCCGGCGGATCCACCGGCTACCCTGGGGGCCTACGAGGACAGGGAACCCAGATCACATGACAGCACGGATCCTGGTGGTCGACGACGACACCGCGCTCGCCGAGATGATCGGCATCGTCCTCCGCACCGAGGGCTTCGAGCCCTCCTTCTGCGCGGACGGCGGCCAGGCGCTCGCCGCGTTCCACGAGGGCAAGCCCGACCTGGTGCTGCTCGACCTCATGCTTCCGGGCCTCGACGGCATCCAGGTGTGCGACCTCATCCGCGCCGAGTCCGGCGTCCCCATCATCATGCTCACGGCGAAGTCCGACACGGCGGACGTCGTGAAGGGCCTCGAGTCCGGCGCGGACGACTACATCGTCAAGCCGTTCAACCCCAAGGAGCTCGTCGCCCGCATCCGCACGCGCCTGCGCCCCGCGGCCGCCGCCTCGCCCGGCCTCCTCCAGGTCGGCGACCTCGTCGTCGACGTCGAGGGCCACGAGGTGCGCCGCGGCGAGGAGCGGATCAACCTCACGCCCCTCGAGTTCGACCTCCTGCACGCGCTGGCCAGCCGGCCGCAGCAGGTGTTCACGCGCGAGATGCTCCTCGAGCAGGTCTGGGGCTACCAGTACAAGGCCGACACGCGTCTCGTCAACGTCCACGTGCAGCGCCTGCGCGCGAAGGTGGAGGACGACCCGGACAACCCGCGCATCGTCATGACCGTACGCGGCGTCGGCTACCGCGCGGGGGCCGCGGCCTAGCCCGATGCGCCCCCTGCCCGTGTGGCTCGTCGACTGGAGGTCGTGGCCGCGCCGCCTCGTCCGGATCTGGGCGGTGTCCCTCCAGTTCCGCACCGTCCTCATCACGGTCGCGCTCTCGGGCGTCACCGTGCTGCTCATCGGCATCCTCATGACGCAGAGCATCTCGAGCGACCTCTTCCGCCAGCGGCTCGACACCGTGCTGCAGCAGTCGAACAGCGCCACGAGCCGGATGCAGGAGCAGTTCA
Organism: Clavibacter michiganensis; assembly: GCF_002151125.1. GTDB lineage: Bacteria > Actinomycetota > Actinomycetes > Actinomycetales > Microbacteriaceae > Clavibacter > Clavibacter michiganensis_C. Next base: position 210,836 of record NZ_MDJZ01000005.1, on the reverse strand, counting down.
CCTCCTCCGACGCCTCCGACCAGACCGAGCTCGAGCAGCTGCGCACGCAGGTCTTCGACGAGCTCCGCGGCAGCGCCATCAACCTCTCCGACTTCGCCTTCCGCCGCACGCCCGGCACGGAGGCGCGCAACATCCTGCAGAACGCGTCCACCGCCGACTACGTCGACAGCCTCCTGAGTGCCGACCTCCGCCGCGCGGTCGGCGAGGGCACGGGCACTCAGCAGTGGCAGTCGGTCGCGATCCCCGTGGGCGACCAGGGCGCCACCAGCCCCGGCATCGTCGTCGGCTCCAGCATCGACATCCCGTCGGCCGGCCGCTACGAGCTGTACCTCGTCTACGACCTCGGCGACATCCAGCAGACCCTGGACTTCGTCGCCGGCACGATCCTCCTGGCGTTCCTCTTCCTCATCGTGCTCATCGGCGCGATCGCGTGGCTCGTCGTGCGGCTCGTCGTCGCGCCCATCCGCGTCGCCGCCGACACGAGCCAGAAGCTCGCGGCCGGGCAGCTCGAGGAGCGCCTGCCCGTGAAGGGCGAGGACGTGATCGCGACGCTCGCGCGCTCCTTCAACGGCATGGCCGACTCGCTGCAGTCGCAGATCACGCAGCTCGCCGACCTCTCGCAGCTGCAGCAGCGCTTCGTCTCCGACGTCTCGCACGAGCTCCGCACGCCGCTCACCACCATCCGGCTCGCCGGCGGCGTGCTCTACGACCTGCGCGAGGACTTCAGCCCGCCGGCCGCCCGCAGCGCGGAGCTGCTGCACACGCAGGTGGAGCGGTTCGAGACCCTGCTCGCCGACCTGCTGGAGATCAGCCGGTTCGACGCGGGCGCCGTCGACCTCGTGACCGAGCCGACCAACCTCGTCCGGCTCGTCGAGGACTCCATCGAGGAGTTCGAGGGGCTCGCCGCGCAGAAGGGCTCGGAGCTCCGGCTGGTCGCGCCGGGCGGGTACTTCGACGCGGAGATGGACGCCCGCCGGGTGCGCCGCATCGTCACGAACCTCGTGGGCAACGCGGTCGACCACGGCGAGGGGCGGCCCATCGTGATCACGGTCGACAGCGACCGGGACGCCGTCGCGCTCGCCGTCCGCGACTACGGCGTCGGCATGACGCACGAGGAGATGGGCCACGTGTTCGACCGGTTCTGGCGGGCGGATCCGTCGCGCCAGCGCACCACGGGCGGCACCGGCCTCGGCCTCGCGATCTCCCTCGAGGACGCGAACCTGCACCACGGCTGGCTGCAGCTGTGGTCGCGGCCGGGCGAGGGATCCTGCTTCCGCCTGACCCTGCCGCGGCGCCCCGACGTCCCCTTCGACAGCTCGCCCGTCGCGCTGCCGCCCGACGACCCCGCGGACGACCGCGCCGACGAGGAGGACGCCCGTGTCCCCAGCACCTGATCCGCACCGCCCCCGTCCGCGCCGCGCGCCCCGCCGGTCCGCCCGCGCGGCCGCCGTCGCGCTGGTCGCCGCCTGCGCGGTCCTCCTCTCCGGCTGCGTCTCCATCCCGTCCGGCGGCCCCGTCTCCGAGGGCGACCCCGCCACCGTCACGGACGAGTCCGGCGTCAGCTACCAGCCGGACGGGCCGCAGGACGGCGACGCCCCGGACGACGTCATCGCCGGGTTCGTCGACGCCGCCACCAGCTCCGCCGACCAGTACGGCGTCGCCCGCCAGTTCCTCTCGTCCGACTTCGCGTCGCGCTGGGACCCGTTCGCGAGCGTCGTCGTCTGGGAGGGCCAGGCGAGCACCTCGGAGGAGGTCGACGGCAGCTACAGCTACTCCGTCACGACGATCGCCACGGTCGACGGCCAGGGCCACTACCGCGAGGTCGGCAGCGACCAGGAGACGCGCCTGTCCTTCCAGCTCGTGCAGGAGCGCGGCGAATGGCGGATCGCGAGGGCGCCCGACGGGATCGCGCTCCGCTCCACCTACTTCCGCGAGATCTTCAGCGCGCACGCCCTGTACTTCTTCGATCCCACGTTCTCGTTCCTCGTGCCGGACCTCCGCTTCTTCGTCACGCGTGCATCCCAGAGCGTCAGCACGCGCATCGTCAAGTCCCTCCTGCAGGGCCCGTCGCCGTGGCTGTCCCAGCCCGCGGTCGTCACCGCGTTCCCGGAGGGCACGCAGCTGGCGTCGTCCGCCGTCACGACCGCGGGCGGCACCCCGCAGGTCGACCTCTCGACGGAGGCGCGCGCCGCCGACGACGTCACGCAGCAGCGGATGAAGCTGCAGCTGCGGCAGAGCCTGTCCAACATCCCGTCCGTGCTCGACGTGCAGATGCTCGTCGACGGCACGCCCCTCACCGTCGCGGACCTCGGCGGGCGCGGACCCGTCAAGGACCCCCAGGCGGAGTCGCGTCCGCTCGTCCTCGCCCAGGGCGCCTTCGGGTACCTGGGCGGGGGAGAGGTCGTCCCGCTCGGGACGCTGGGCACCCGCGTCACGGCGCTCGGGGCCGACGCGGCGACGCTCAGCGCCGACGGACAGCAGGCGGCGGTCCGGAACGGGTCGGGCGTGTGGTCGGTGGGCGACGGCGATCGCGACGCGGTCCTCCTCGACACGCGCCCGGGCCTCGTGGCGCCGTCGCTCGACGCCCAGGGCTACGTCTGGTCGACGCCCGCGTCGGATCCCCGCGGGCTCGTCGCCTGGGGGCCGGACGGCGTCGGCCACCCCGTGGCCGTCAGCTGGACCGCCACGGGCCGCGTCGTCTCGCTCGAGGTCGCGCGCGACGGCGCCCGCGTCCTCGTCCAGCTGGAGACGGGCGCCGGGCCGCAGCTGCTCGTCGCCTCGATCGTGCGCGACGGCGGCGTCCCGATCTCCCTCACGACCACGCCGCTCGAGCTCCTCGCCTCGCCGGGCACCCCTCTCGACGCGACCTGGGTCGACGAGCTCGACGTCGCCACCCTGACCCTCGCCCCCGACGGCGAGCGCAAGGTCGAGCTGCACCAGGTGGGCGGTCCGTCCGAGGACATGGGATCCGCGGCGGACGGCGTCTCGATCACGGGCGCCAACGACGCGACCGGGCTCCGCGTGCTCACGAGCGCGGGCGCCCTGCTCACGCCCCGTGGCAGCACGTGGCAGCAGACGGCGACCGGCGTCTCCTTCGTGGCCACCAAGCGCTGACGCGCTCCACGGATCCGTCGGCTCCGTCCCGTCCGGGTCGCGGGCGTGCGACCCTCCGCGCGTGATCCCCGAGCCGTCGCCGCCCGCCCCCTCCCGTGTCCCGCCCGCCCTGCGCTCCGCCCTGCTCGACGCCCTCGCGGTGGTCGCCCCCGTGACGTGCGCCGGATGCGGGTCCCCGGACCGCGCCGTGTGCCCGCCCTGCCGGGCCGCGCTCGACGGACGGCCGCATGTCCGGGCCCTCGCGCTCCCGGCCGTCGCCTCGCCTCGCGGACGCGAGCCCGCCCGCGTGCTGCCGGTCGGTTGCGGGAGCGCCTACGCGCCCCCGTGGCCGCAGCTCCTGTCCGCCCTCAAGGAGGAGGGCCGCACCGACGCGGCCCGGGCGATGGCGGCGCCGCTCGGCCGTGCCGTCCGCGCGGCCCTCGCCGCCGCGGGGGAGGTCGGCGCGCCGCCCGTCGACGTGATCCCCGTGCCCTCGCCCGCCGCCTCCCTCCGCCGTCGCGGCTACGCGCCCGTCGAGGTCCTGCTCGCGCGCGCCGGCATCCGCCCGCTGCGCGCGCCGGGCCTCCCGGGGCTCGGGCGCCATCCGCTCCGGTTCGCCCGGAGGCCTGCCGACCAGGCCGGCCTCGGCGTCGCCGCCCGCGCGGCCAACGTGGACGGCTGCCTCGTCGCGCGCGTCGATCTCGCCGGTCGCCGGATCCTCGTGGTCGACGACGTCCTCACCACCGGCGCGACCCTCCGGGAGACCTGCCGTGCCGTGCGCGCCGCGGGCGGCGAGGTCGTCGCGTGCGCCGTCCTCACCGCCGTGCCCGACCGATCCCGCCGCGGCACGACGCGCGCGGCCTGACATGCCGTCGCTCCCTGTGCATGTCCGATGCGCTCGCGGTCCACCCGCCGGATGCCTCGCGCGGGCAGGAGCCCGAGGTCTAGGCTCGCCCGAAAGGCGTGAAAGTGATCGCCCTCTTCCAGCGGGCGGCGCGTCATGATCTGGAGGTACGTCATGGACATCAACATCACCGGCCGCAACGCGGAGATCACCGACCGATTCCGCGTGTACGCCACCGAGAAGGCCGACAAGATCGTCCAGCTCGCCGAGAAGTCCATCTCGCTCGACATCAAGGTCTCGCGGCACAGCGAGAAGTCCGGCGGATCCGCCGGGGACGACCGCGTGGAGATCACGCTGGTGGGGCCCGGCCCCGTCATCCGCGCCGAGAGCAGCGCCGCCGACAAGTTCGCGGCCTTCGACCTCGCCATGGGCCGCATGCTCGAACGGCTGCGCCGCGCGAAGGACAAGAAGAAGATCCACCGCGGCAACCACCGTCCCGTCTCGCTCCACGAGGCGGCCACCGAGGGCTTCGCGCAGATCGACCTCGACCCGGCCGACGCGGAGCTCATCGAGCGCGTCAACGGGAAGAGCGTCGCGCCCGTCGACCAGCCCGTCGACGAGGACGACTACTGCCCCGTGGTCATCCGCACCAAGGTCTTCCCGTCGCAGTCCATGACGGTCGACCAGGCGCTCGAGCACATGGAGCTCGTGGGCCACGACTTCTTCCTCTTCATCGACGCGGAGACCGACCGCCCGAGCGTCGTCTACCGCCGCAAGGGCTGGGACTACGGCGTCATCGGCCTGGCCGACGGCGACCAAGAGCTCGCCGGGGCCGGCGCCGGATCGCGGTCGCTGCGCCGCTGATCCGCACCCTCCTGAGGAGGCCCCGCGCGCCCCGGCGCGCGGGGCCTCCTGCGTGTCCGGGTCCACGGGTCAGGGCGCTCCCGGGAAGCGGGGCGGACGAGCCGGTACTATGGCGAAGCTCGTCGGCGGCGACATCCGCGCGCCGTCCAGGCGGTCGTCGTCATCCGACGCCCGCCCATCTACGCAGGGAGACACCGATGGCCTCAGTACTCGAGAAGGTCCTTCGCGTCGGCGAGGGGCGCACGCTCCGCAAGCTGCAGAACTACGCGAAGGCCGTCAACCAGCTCGAGGAGGACTTCACGCACCTCACCGACGAGGAGCTGAAGAACGAGACCGTCGAGCTGCGCGAGCGCCACGCCAACGGGGAGTCCCTCGACGACCTCCTGCCTGAGGCCTTCGCCGCCGTCCGCGAGGCCTCCCGCCGCACCCTCGGCCTCCGCCACTTCGACGTGCAGATCATGGGCGGCGCCGCCCTCCACCTCGGCAACATCGCCGAGATGAAGACGGGCGAGGGCAAGACCCTTGTCGCCACGCTGCCCGCCTACCTCAACGCCATCGCCTCGCGCGGCGTGCACGTCATCACGGTCAACGACTACCTCGCCAGCTACCAGAGCGAGCTCATGGGCCGCGTCTTCCGCGCCCTCGGCATGACCACCGGCGTGATCCTCGCCGGCCAGACCCCGCAGCAGCGCCGCGAGCAGTACGCCGCCGACATCACCTACGGCACCAACAACGAGTTCGGCTTCGACTACCTGCGCGACAACATGGCGTGGCAGGCGTCCGACATGGTGCAGCGCGGGCACTTCTTCGCCGTGGTCGACGAGGTCGACTCGATCCTCATCGACGAGGCCCGCACCCCGCTCATCATCTCGGGCCCGTCCGCGGGCGATGCCAACCGCTGGTTCACGGAGTTCGCGAACGTGGCCAAGCGCCTGGTCCCCGAGGTCGACTACGAGGTCGACGAGAAGAAGCGCACGGTCGGCGTCCTCGAGGCCGGCATCGAGAAGGTCGAGGACCACCTCGGCATCGACAACCTCTACGAGTCCGCGAACACCCCGCTCATCTCCTTCCTCAACAACTCGATCAAGGCCAAGGCCCTGTTCAAGAAGGACAAGGACTACGTCGTCATGAACGGCGAGGTGCTCATCGTCGACGAGCACACCGGCCGCATCCTCATGGGCCGCCGCTACAACGAGGGCATCCACCAGGCGATCGAGGCCAAGGAGGGCGTCGCGGTCAAGGCCGAGAACCAGACCCTCGCCACCGTCACCCTGCAGAACTACTTCCGCCTCTACAAGAAGCTCTCGGGCATGACCGGAACGGCCGAGACCGAGGCCGCCGAGTTCATGAGCACCTACAAGCTCGGCGTCGTCCCGATCCCCACCAACCGGCCCATGCAGCGCAAGGACCAGTCCGACCTCATCTACAAGAACGAGAAGGCGAAGTTCGAGCAGGTCGTCGAGGACATCGCCGAACGCCATGCCGCCGGCCAGCCGGTCCTCGTCGGCACCACGAGCGTCGAGAAGAGCGAGTACCTCTCCAAGCTCCTCGCGAAGAAGGGCGTCCGCCACGAGGTCCTCAACGCGAAGAACCACGCGCGCGAGGCCGCCATCGTCGCCCAGGCCGGCCGTCTCGGATCCGTCACGGTCGCCACCAACATGGCCGGTCGCGGCACCGACATCATGCTCGGCGGCAACGCGGAGTTCCTCGCCGTCGCCGCCATGAACGCGCGCGGCCTCAGCCCCGTCGAGACGCCGGAGCAGTACGAGACCGAGTGGGACGACGTCTTCGCCGCGGTCAAGTCGGAGGTCGACGAGGAGGCCGCGAAGGTCATCGAGGCCGGCGGCCTCTACGTCCTCGGCACCGAGCGCCACGAGTCGCGCCGCATCGACAACCAGCTGCGCGGTCGCTCCGGCCGCCAGGGCGATCCCGGCGAGAGCCGCTTCTACCTGTCGCTCACCGACGACCTCATGCGCCTGTTCAACAACGGCGCCGCCGCCAGCCTCATGGGCCGCGACAGCGTGCCGGACGACGTGGCCATCGAGTCGAAGGTCGTCAGCCGCGCCATCCGGAGCGCCCAGGGCCAGGTCGAGGCGCGCAACGCCGAGATCCGCAAGAACGTCCTCAAGTACGACGACGTGCTGAACCGCCAGCGCGAGGCCATCTACGGCGACCGCCGCCACATCCTCGAGGGCGACGACCTGCAGGAGCGCTCGCAGCGCTTCCTGGAGGCCGTCATCGACGACGTGCTCGACTCGCACATCGGCGAGGGCAACGGCGACGACTGGGACTTCGACGCCCTCTGGACCGAGCTCAAGACGCTGTACCCGATCTCCATCACGATCGACGAGGTCATCACCGAGGCCGGCAGCAAGGGCCGGGTCAACCGCGACTTCGTGCGCCGGGAGATCCTCTCCGACGCCAAGCTCGCGTACTCCAAGCGCGAGGAGCAGCTCGGCGAGGCCGCAATGCGCGAGCTCGAGCGTCGCGTCGTGCTCTCGGTCATCGACCGCCGCTGGCGCGAGCACCTCTACGAGATGGACTACCTGAAGGACGGCATCGGCCTCCGTGCCATGGCCCAGCGCGATCCGCTGGTCGAGTACCAGCGCGAGGGCTTCGCGCTCTTCCAGCAGATGATGGGCGCGATCCGCGAGGAGACGGTCGGCTTCCTCTTCAACCTCGAGGTGGAGGTGCAGGCCCCGGTCGATGCCGAATCCGTGGGCCCGCGCATCCAGGCGAAGGGCCTCGCCGCCAACCAGGCCACGGCGGACAAGCTCCGCTACACCGCCCCGACCGACGACGGCGGCGTCGAGGTCCGCAACCAGCGCGGCCAGATCGAGAAGGCGGCGACCGCCAAGGCCCAGAAGGACCAGCAGGCCGAGGACGCCGTCCTGGTCGGCGAGGACGAGCCGGAGACCACGCAGGGCCCGCCCGCGCGTGGCGCCTTCGGCCAGGCGACGGGTGCCGCTCCGTCCGCTCCGCAGAACCGCGAGGAGCGCCGCAAGGCCGACCGCCGCAAGTAGCTCCTCCCGGGTCGACGGTTCCCCGTCGGCCCGGGACCGCGCGGGATCCGGCCGGCACTCGACGTCGGTCCGTACACGACGAAGGGCGCACCTCCCGCGGGAGGTGCGCCCTTCGTCGTGCGAGCGGTCGCTACAGCACGTTGATGGCGGTGGCACGCCAGCGACGGTCCAGCCCCTCGAGTCGGATGGCGACCGCGCGGGCACGCGCGCGGCCGTGGACCACGATGACGGCCTCGATGACGCCGTCGCGCGGCGAGAACGACGTGACGGTCCCGATGGTGAACACGGGGCGCGTCACGGACTGGCCCTTCGTGCGACGGGCACGTGCGCTGAGGACCACGCGCTTCAGGAGGTGGCGGTACACGTCGTCGCTGACCCATCGCGCGATCTGGTCGAGCTCGCGCGCTCCGGCGAGGATCTCGATGACGCACCTGGTGAGGTTCTCGAGCAGCGGACCGGACGGGGGGAGGTCCCTGCTGCTGCAGGGCTGGCGTCCGAAGAAGTCGTCGACGTCGAAGCGCTTGCGGACCGTGCCCCGCACGGTCGCCGTCGCCGAGGGGATCGCCGTGGCCGAGGATCCTGCGGCGGCGTTCTGCCCTGCAGCGGGCGCGGAGGCCGGCTTCCGGGAGCCGGACCGTCGTGCGGACGAGCCTTCTGGGTTCCCGGCGACGGTGCTCCGGCGGTCGGGGAGTTCCTCCCGTGGCACTGCTTCACTCATGCGTCACTCCCATCCCGGTGCTCCCCCCCGATCGGGGGACCACGATGACTGGTCAACTGTGACAGTGCGAGAGGCTCGGCGCACGTCCAGCGCACAAGATGTGGAGAACTGAGAGCGGATCTCAAGGAAGGGACCCAGGGTGACGTGGATGTCCCAGCCGACCCCGCCGCCGCCCCTCCCGCTCCGGACCCGCCGGATCGGCCTCCGATGAGGTGGGAGAACCTCTTCGACGACCTCGAGGGCCAGTGGGAGACGGCGCGGCTCGCCGAGGAGCGGGATCAGCGCGTCGAGGAGGAGCGCGTGCGGGTCGCGCGCACCGTGATGCGCGACCGGCTCCGGGCGCTCACCGCGTCCGACCGGGCCCAGGTGCTGCGGGTGTCGCTGGCGGACGGCACGTGGATCGACCTCCGGGCGAAGGTGCTCGGACGCGACTGGCTGTCGGGGGAGCTCGTCGTCCCGGGGGAGGCGACGACGGCGCGGGAGGAGCGGGCCTGCATCCTGCCGTTGGCGTCGATCCACGCGCTCGCGCTGGACCGGGAGCAGGTGCTGTCGAGCCTGGCTCCGGTCTCGGAGCTCCCTCCCGAGCGCGGCATCGTCGACCGCATCGGGTTGCCGTTCGTCCTCCGGGACCTGTGCCGCCGCCGAGCGCGGGTCGAGCTGAGGCTCCGCGACACCGTCGTCGGCGGCACGTTGGACCGCGTCGCCCGCGACCACGTCGACGTCGCGGTCCACGAGACGGGCACGCCGCGGCGGGCGTCCGCCGTCTCCGGCTACCGGCTCGTGCCCCTCGCCGCCATCGTCCTGGTCCGGGTCTGAGGGCACGGTCCCGCGCGGCATGTGGAGAACGCACGACGCCCGAGCACGCCGTCCCCGACATTGACCGGCATGCGTCCCACCTCTCGTCCCGCGCGCCCGGCGCGCCGTCCCGTCTGGCTGGATCCTCGCTTCGTCGTCGGGCTCGTCCTCGTCCTCGTGTCCACGGGCGGCGTCGTGGCCCTCCTGCGTTCCGCGGATTCCTCGGTCGTCGTCATGGCGGCGGGGTCCGCCCTCGACGCGGGGAGCACGATCCACGCTGACGACCTCGTGCCGGTGCGGGTGCGCATCGACGGCGCGGCCGGCCTCTACGTCTCCCCGGACTCGGTCGACGGCCTCGTCGTCACGCGATTCATCGGCGCGGGCGAGCTGGTCCCGCGGTCCTCGATCGCGTCGGCGGATGCGCGCACCACCGCCTCCGTCGTCATCCCCACCGCCGCGGGCGCCGACCACCTCGTCGGGGCCGGCACGGTCGTCGACATCTGGGCTGCCGCGGCCAAGGGCTCGGGCACGAACGCGTACGACGCCCCGCGCGTCATCGTCTCCGGAGCGACGGTCGCGCAGGTCATCCGGCCCGAGGGCTTCGTCGCGGACCAGGACCACACGCAGGTGAAGCTGACCGTGCCCCGCGAGGACGTGGCGGCGGTGCTCCAGTCCACGGACGCGCGGGATCAGATCACGCTCGTGCCCGTCGGCGACGCGGGGGCCTGATCGTGGCCTCCCTCGTCCTCGCCCTCCCGCCGCGTGTGGAGGACGCGCTCCTCCGCGACGTGGTTGAGGCCGGTCACACCGTCCTCGCGCGGGTCACGGGCGCGTCGGAGGTGATCGCGGCGGTCCGGGCGGCGACGGCCGAACCGCTGCACCTGGTCATCGCGGCGTCCGCGTCGACCCTCGACCGCGACGTGCTCGCGGCTCTCGACGCGCGGGGCGCACGAGCGGTCGCCGTCGCCTCGAGCGAGGCCGACCGGCGGAACGCGCAGGCGCTCGGGCATCACGAGGTCGTGGACGAGGGCGCCACCTGGCGCGAGATCGAGGAGCTCCTGCTGACGGTGCGACCGTGGGGCACTGCCGGAGGCGAGGCGACCGGCGTCCGGCGCGCGGATGCCGTCGCGCCGCACCTGGAGGGCGTTCCTCCCGAGCGCGGCACCCCGGGCGACCCGCCGGACCGGTTCCGGCTCTCCGGGCCAGGATCCCGACGGTCATCCGGCGCGGCCGACCGCCGTGCCGATGCGCTCGGCGGGTGGGACGGCGCCGACGGCCCCTCACGCGACGGAAGGAGCACGGGGCCAGCAGCCGGCTCACGGAGGGACGGGCTGCCGGACCGCCGTGCTCGACCGCTGCGCGCGCGCCTCGGGCTCGTCCGACGTCCGCGCGTGCCGGCTCCCGTGATCCGGGAGCAGGATGCGGGCGAGGCTGGCGCCGACGGTCGCGGTGCGGCGGGTCGGGTGATCGCCGTATGGGGTCCGCAGGGTGCTCCCGGGAGGACCGCCACGGCCCTGGCGATCGCGGGAGAGGTGGCGGCGGCAGGTCGATCGGCCGTGCTGGTGGATGCCGACGTCCACGGCGGCACCGTGGCCGCCACCCTCGGCCTGCTGGACGAGGCGCCGGGCTTCGCGGCGGCATGCCGTCTCGCCGCCGCCGACAGCCTCACGATCGAGGAGCTGGAGCGGATCGCCCAGCACCACCCGTCGACGCGGGCACCCGGGTTCTCGATCCTGACGGGCATCTCCCGCCCCGACCGGTGGCCGGAGCTCGCGGAGGGCCGGGTCTCCGCCGTGCTGCGGGCCTGCCGGGACTGGCGCGACTACACCGTGGTCGACGCCTCGTTCAACCTCGAGGACGACGAGGAGATCTCGAGCGACATGTTCGCGCCCCGTCGCAACGCGGCCACGCACGCGGTGCTGCGCGGCGCGGACCACGTCGTCGCCGTGGTCTCCGCGGACACGGTCGGCCTCTCGCGCTTCTTCCGCGCTTACGTGCAGCTCCTCGAGATCGTCGACCCGTCACGGGTCTCCGTGCTCGTCAACCGGGTCCGGCCCAGCGCGGGCGGATGGGACGCCGCGAACCAGGTGCGCCGCACGCTCTTCCGCTTCGGGAGCGTGGAGGCTGCGGCGTACGTCCCCGAGGACCGGGAGGCGCTCGACGCCGCCGTGCTCGCGGGGGCGACGCTCCGCGACATCGCCCCGCGGTCGCCCGCCCTCGTGGAGTGGTCGCGGTTCACCCGCACGACGCTGCTGCTTCCCGAGGATGCACCGCGGAGGATGCGGCGGACGGGCGGCACGCGCCGGCGAGGCGCCGATCGCGCGGGGGAGGAGCCCACCCGGCCCGCATAGGCTGTAGCCGTGTCCACGCTCAGCGATCTCGTGCATGCCCAGGGTCTGTCCTCCGACGCCGACGTCGAATGGCTGCACCTGCTCGTCGGCGACTGGCAGCTCCTCGCCGACCTCGCGTTCGCGGACATCGTGCTGTGGGTCCCCACCGTGAGCGGCAGCTTCGTCGCGGTCGCCCATGCCCGGCCGTCGAGCTCGGCCACGCTCTTCTACCGCGACTTCGTGGGGCAGCCGATCAAGGCGGAGTGGCGGAAGCAGGTGACGGACGCCCACGAGACCGCGCGCATCATCGACTCGTCCGCGCCGGACTGGTACGAGGAGACCCCCACGCGCGTGCGGGCGGTGCCCGTCCTGCGTCGCCTGGCCCAGGGCAGCCCCGAGACCACCGACACCCCGATCGCCGTCATCACGCGGCACACGAACCTCAGCGAGACGCGGACGCCCAGCCGTCAGGAGCTCACGTTCAACGAGTGTGCGAACGACCTGTTCGCGATGATCGCGGACGGCGACTTCCCCGACCTCGGCTCCCCGACCGGTCCCCGACGCGGAGCGCCTCGCGCGTCCGACGGCCTGCTGCGTCTCGACGTGGACGGCATCACGACCTTCGCCAGCCCCAACGCCCTGAGCGCGTTCAACAGGATGGGCTTCTCCGAGGAGCTCGAGGGCGAGTCCCTCGCCGACGCCACGTCGAGCCTGCTCACCGGCAAGCGCCTGACCGTCGACGAGTCGCTGCCGCTCATCGTCGCCGGCCGCGCACCGTGGCGCACGGACATCGAGTCGCGGGGCGTCACCGTGTCGCTCCGAGCGATCCCGATCCGCAGCCACGGGGAGCGGGTCGGCGCCGTCGTCCTCTGTCGCGACGTGACGGAGCTGCGCCACCAGGAGCGCGAGCTGATCACCAAGGACGCGACCATCCGGGAGATCCACCACCGGGTGAAGAACAACCTGCAGACCGTGGCGAGCCTCCTGCGGATCCAGGCCCGTCGCTCGCACACCGAGGAGGCGCGCGAGGCCCTCGGCCACGCGCAGCGCAGGGTGGGCGCGATCGCCGTGGTGCACGACACGCTCAGCGAGGGGCTCAACCAGAACGTCGACTTCGACGCGGTGTTCGACCGCGTCCTGCTCCTCATCGCCGAGGTGGCGTCCGCGCACAACACGCGCGTGCACCCGAAGATCCTCGGCAGCTTCGGCGTGCTGCCCAGCGCCTATGCGACACCCCTCGCCCTCGCGCTCACCGAGCTGGTCACCAACGCCGTCGAGCACGGGCTCGCAGGGCGGTCGGGCGAGGTGACCATCGAGGCCGCGCGCACCGAGGAGACGCTCACCGTCAGCGTCCGCGACGACGGCGTGGGCCTGCCCGAGGGCAAGGTCGGCACCGGGTTGGGCACGCAGATCGTGCGGACGCTGATCCAGGGGGAGCTCGGCGGCACCATCGACTGGCACACGCTCATGGGCAGCGGCACCGAGGTCACCATCGAGGTCCCGTTGCGCTGGTTGGCGCCCGTCGCGAGCTGAGCCGATCCGGCGGCGCAGCGGACGCCGCGTCCACGGACGACGAGAGCCGGGCTGCCCGTGGGCTGCCCGGCTCTCGTCGGTGGTGCGTGATGCGGTCGCGTCAGCTGGCGCGGCGGGCGCGTGCGGCGCGGCGCTTGAGGGCGCGGCGCTCGTCCTCGCTCAGCCCGCCCCAGACGCCCGAGTCCTGGCCGGTCTCGAGGGCGTACTGCAGGCACATCTCGGTGACGGAGCAGCGGCCGCAGACGGCCTTGGCCTTGTCGATCTGGTCCACGGCCGGGCCGGTGTTCCCCACGGGGAAGAACAGCTCGGGGTCCACAGTCAGGCAGGCTGCCTTGTCACGCCAGTCCATAGGGGTGCTCCTCAGGTCGGTACTCGTTGCACGGCGGATCTGCCGCGGGATGGGGGTGGGGCGAGGCGTCCGGGAACCGCATCGGGACGGGGCGCGATGCCCCTCCTCGTGAGATGCTCAGCTTCGGGAATGCGTCCCTTGTAAGCTCGGTTCCGGATCTGCTCACCACCCTGTGAACGAACTCGACCTCGAATATCGTCGCATAGAGCCAACGATCAATCAATAGCTTTGTATGGGAACGTGCTGTGACCGGAACCGGTGAGGCCCTCGACCCGCGTGCGCCCGGAGACGGGCCCCGCCGATCTCCCGCCGTGATCCTGCTCACGGTCCTCATCGGACTCGAGGCGCTGGGGATGGCCGGCGTCACGGCCCTGCTCGTGGTCGACCTGCTGACCTCGACGCCGTCGTCCCTGGCCAGCGCCGTCGCGCTCATCGCCCTGGCCGCGCTCGCCACCGTGTTCCTATGTGCCGTCGTGCGGGGGATCCTCCGGGGTCGCAGCTGGGTCCGGCCCGCGGCCGTGACCTGGCAGGTGCTGCAGATCGCCGTCGGCGTCGGCAGCCTGCAGGGGGCGGATGCCCGTCAGGACCTGGGCTGGGGACTCATCGTGCCGTCGGCTGTCGTGCTGGTGCTGCTGTTCACGAGGTCCGTGCTCCTCGCCACGAGCCGACGCGACTGACCCGGCCGCGCGTGGCGTCAGGCGTCGATGCCGAGCTTCTTCCGCAGCGACGCCACGTGCCCCGTCGCCTTCACGTTGTAGAGCGGCAGGGCGACGCGTCCCTCGCCGTCCACGACGACCGTGGAGCGGATGACGCCGGTGACCTTCTTGCCGTAGAGCGACTTCTCCCCGTACGCGGCGTAGGCGCGGTGGACCTCGAGGTCGGGATCCGACAGGAGCGTGAAGCCCAGGCCCTGCTCCTCGCGGAACCGGGCGAGGTCCTCCTGGGGGTCCTTCGAGATGCCGAGCACGCGGTATCCGGCGGCCTGGAGGGAGCCCATGCTGTCGCGAAAGTCGCACGCCTGGGTGGTGCACCCCGGGGTGCCGGCGGCGGGGTAGAAGTACACGATGACGTCCTGGCCGCGGAGGTCCGAGAGGCTGACGGGCGAGCCGTCCTGGTCGGGGAGGGTGAAGTCGGGGGCGGGCTGCCCCTTCTCGAGGCGGGTGGTCTCGGTCATGGGGGAGCCTCTCGATCGCGGGTGTCGACGTCCATGGTAGAGCCGCGCGGCCGAGGCTCGGCCGGGCGCTCCACGACCCCGATTCGCGTCCGCCCGGACGTGGTGCTAGTGTCATCTCTCGGTCCGGTACCCCGCTCGACGGGGTCCTCGCCTGCACCTCTAGCTCAATTGGCAGAGCAACTGACTCTTAATCAGTGGGTTCTCGGTTCAAGTCCGAGGGGGTGCACCATCTGTTCTCCGCATTCGCGGGCTCGTCCGAGGATTTCGTCGGGATCCCGATCCGCCCGACGCCCGCCGCGTCGATGAGGGCGAGCGAAGCATGAGAGAATACCGGTCGGACCATCACCGCGGACGCCCCTAGCAGAGCGCCGCGGCGGCCGGTGATCTCGGTGCACCGGCCACGCACCACGGCCACGCCCACGGCGTGCGTCGCGGCGCGGACGCCGGCGTCCACGCGGCTGTGCATGCGCGTGCGCGACATCTCCGGCACACATCTCGAGGGATCGAAGGACAGCACTACATGATTTTCGAAGTAGGGGAGACCGTCGTGTACCCCCACCACGGCGCAGCCACGATCACCGCGGTCAAGACCCGCACCATCAAGGGGGTCGACAAGAAGTACATCACCCTCCAGATCCACCAGAGCGAGCTGGTGATCGACGTGCCGGTCGACAACGCCGAGCTCGTCGGGCTGCGCGACGTCATCGACAGCTCCGGCGTGGAGGCCGTGTTCGACGTGCTCCGCGGCGACGTGGAGGAGGAGGCCGGCAACTGGTCGCGCCGCTTCAAGGCCAACACCGAGAAGATGGGCTCCGGCGACGTCCGCCGCGTCAGCGAGGTCGTCCGCGACCTGTGGCGCCGCGACCAGGACTCGGGCGTCTCGGCCGGCGAGAAGCGGATGCTGGCGAAGGCCCGTCAGATCCTCGTCTCGGAGCTCGCGCTCGCGCAGAAGTCCACCGACGAGGAGGCGTCCGTCGTCCTCGACGGCGTCCTCGCGCAGAGCATCTCCGCCTCCCCCGCCTGAACCACCTGACGCGTCCTCCCGGACGCATCGCCGCCGACGGGCGGTCCCTCGACCTCGGGGGACCGCCCGTCGGCGCATCCGGGCCCGTCGACCGACGCGGCGACCGGCGTAGGGTGCGATCATGCGCGATCACCCCGAACGACCCGACCACGACGGCCCCCTCGAGCAGAACCCGCTCCAGCCGGCGCGACGCGGCCTGCGGATCTGGATCTACGTGATCGCCGCGGTCGTGATCATCGCCGTGATCGCCTTCGCCCTCATGCGCCTCGCGACCGCCGGGCAGAACACGCCCGGGCCCTCCTCGTTGGGCGAGATCGCGGACATGGCCCAGGCCCTGCGTCTCCTCGTCTGACCCGGCACCGACCGGCTGCTGACGCGTCGCCGGCCGGCCGGATGCCGGTCGCGTCCTCCCCAGCCACGCCTCGTCCTGTGATCCCCGGCTGACGCCGCGGGGCGACGCCGCCTACCGGCGCTCGTGTATCCCTGCATGCGGGGACGGGGCCGTGGGCCTCTCGGGGCGGGGGCGAGATGGACGGGCGGCGGCGAGGTGGCGCCAGGACGACGGTCCGCGACGCGCTGGCGGCGCTCCAGCTCCGGCTCCCGTTCCGGCGACGGCATGTCGTCCGCGTGCTCCTCGCGGTCCTCGCGGTGGCCATCGCGGCCTCGGCGGTCGTCGTGGGAGCGCGCGAGGCGCTCCTCGGTCCGGACTCGGGCGGCGGCCGGCTCACCGCCCAGGTCGCCGACGGGGAGGTCGTGCGCACGCTCGGGCGCGCGGGGCTCGTGCGGGACGGTCGCATCGACGTGGCG
This sequence comes from Clavibacter michiganensis, assembly GCF_002151125.1. Classification (GTDB taxonomy): domain Bacteria; phylum Actinomycetota; class Actinomycetes; order Actinomycetales; family Microbacteriaceae; genus Clavibacter; species Clavibacter michiganensis_C. Next base: position 194,282 of record NZ_MDJZ01000005.1, on the reverse strand, counting down.
GCGGTACGGGCGATGACCGACGCCATCGCCGCCGACGGGCGCGGGCGCCACCCGCGCTACGACCGCGACGCCTTCGGCCCGGCCTGGGCGGACACGGACGGGAACGGCTGCGACCAGCGCGACGACGTGCTCGTGCGGGACCTCTCCCGCGTCGCCTTCTCCCCGTCCGACCCGGGCTGCACGGTGGTCGCGGGGCACCTCGTCGACGTCTACACGGGGCGCGGCATCGACTTCGTGCGGGGTCCCCGCACGAGCGCGGCCGTGCAGATCGACCACTTCGTGCCGCTGTCCTGGGCGTGGCAGCACGGCGCGTGGTCGTGGTCCGAGGAGCGGCGCGAGCGCCTCGCCACCGACGTCGACGAGCTGCAGGCGGTCGACGGCCCCGCCAACCAGGAGAAGTCGGACCAGGGGCCGGGGACGTGGCTCCCGCCCGACGCGGACTACCGGTGCCTGTACGTGACCCGGTTCGCCTTCGTCGTGAGCAGGTACGGCCTGTCGATCGACGACGCGGACCGGAGCGCGATCGACCGCGTGCTCGGGGCCTGCTCGTGAGGCGCACGGACCGCGGCGTCGGTGCGCGCGCGTACGCTCGGCTCGACGCGGCCGGGCGTCGGTGCGGGCGTGGCGTCCGCGTCGGACGGACCCGAGGAGATCCGCATGTGGAGCAAGCAGAGCGGCGACGCGACCGGCACCATCAGCCCGGTGCCGGAGCATCCGCACGCCCATCCCGTGCGCGGCGCGTGGCTCGTGCGCGTGGGCGACGGGCCGGCCCTCGGCTGGGTCCTCCGCCACCGGGACGACCTCGCGGCGCCCTTCTCCTACGAGGTCTACGCCTGCGGCCTCGGATCGGACGGGCTGCGGGTGTGGGTCGCGCGGCGCGAGAGCCTGAACGCCGCGGTCGCCTGGGTGATGCAGAACGACGCCGAGCTGCTGGCGTTCGGGCGGCGGCTGCGGCCGGATCCGGCGCAACCCACCGCCCCGACGGACGACGCCGCCGTCCCCGGGGCGGGAGGCGGCGGCGTCGGGTCGCGCTGACGGGCGGGTCAGCGCTTCCGCTGGTCGGCCGCGTCCCGCCCGGTGACGGGGAACGGCCCGGTGACGCCCTCGCGCACGCGCGCGATCTCGAGGATCCGATCGCGCTGCAGGTACCAGCCCACGACGAGCAGCGGGATGATCACGACGAGGGACGCGATGGTCAGCGTGCCGATCGGCCAGTCGAAGGCCATGAGCACGAGCACGCTGACGAGGAACGCGAGCGTGAGCCACGAGGTGACGGGCGCGCCGGGCAGGCGGAACGTCGGCTCCTTCGCCTTGCCCTGCTTCGCCCACGCACGCAGGCGCATCTGGCACAGGATGATGGTGGCCCAGCCCGCCACGATGCCGAGCGCGGCGACGTTCAGCACGATCTCGAACGCCTGGTCGGGCACGACGGCGTTGAGGGCGACGCCGAGCAGGGTGATGGAGCCGGTGAGGAGGATCCCGCCGAAGGGCACGCCGCCCTTCGACATGACGGTGGTGAACCGCGGCGCGGAGCCGTTCATGCCCATGGAGTGGAGCACGCGGCCCGTGCTGTAGAGGCCCGCGTTCAGGCTCGACATGGCGGCGGTCAGCACGACGAAGTTCATGACGGATCCGGCGATCGCGCCCACCTCGGGCGACCCGAGGCTGGAGAAGAACGTCACGAACGGGCTCTGGTCGGCGCTGTAGGCCGTGTAGGGGAGCAGGAGCGAGAGCAGCACGATGGATCCGACGTAGAAGATCGCGATGCGGAAGACGACGGAGTTGATGGCGCGGGGGATGACCTTCTCCACGTCCTGCGTCTCGCCGCTCGCGGTGCCGACGAGCTCGATCGCGGCGTAGGCGAAGACGACGCCCTGCACGACGAGCACCACGGGGACGAGACCCTGCGGGAAGACGCCGCCGTTCTGCTGCAGCACGGTCCAGCCGGTCTGGACCTCGGCGCCGCCGACCGTGACGGGGAAGCTCCAGGCGAGCCAGACGATGCCCACGATGAGGAAGACGACGAGGGCGGCGACCTTCACGAGCGCGAACCAGAACTCCATCTCGCCGAAGACCTTCACCGCGACGAGGTTCAGAGCGAGCACGATGGCCAGGGCGATGAGGGCGAGCAGCCACTGCGGCGCCGCGGTGAACGCCGACCAGTAGTGCATGTAGAGCGCCACGGCTGTCACGTCGACGATCGCGGTGGTCGCCCAGTTGAGGAAGTACATCCAGCCCGCGGCGTAGGCGAACTTCTCGCCGAAGAACTCGCGGGCGTAGGAGATGAAGGATCCGGAGCTCGGGCGGTGCAGCACCAGCTCGCCGAGCGCGCGGAGGATGAAGAAGGCGAAGACGCCGCAGATCAGGAAGACGATCGCGAGGGCGGGACCCGCGGAGGCCAGGCGGCCGCCGGCGCCGAGGAAGAGCCCGGTGCCGATCGCCCCGCCGATGGCGATCATCTGGAGCTGGCGGGGTTTCAACCCGTGCTGGTAGCCCTCCTGCTCGTGGCTGAAGTCCTGCGCCACGAACTCCGGATCCGGCGTGACGGTGCTGCGGTCGCTGTCGCTTCGAGTCATCCGAATACGGTAGTGCCGCGGGACATCCGCGCTGACACCCGCGTCCATCGACTTCCGTGGGGCAGTCCACCTGTGATAGGCGCCGAGGAGGCCCGCATGTCCCGCACGCACCGAACCGCTCGCCCGCCGCGATCCTGGGCGCCGGTGGTCGCGGTGGCGGCGGGGGCGCTCCTGCTCGCGGGGTGCACGACGGACGGGGGGCAGCCCGCCCCCGAGACGACGCCGCCCGCCGCCAGCGCACCCGCCGACGCGGGCGCGGAAGCGGGATCCGGCGGCAGCGCGAGCCCCGAGCCGAGCGTGACGCGCGCCCCCGGCCCGCCGACGGAGGACGAGCTCGCCACGTGCTCGACGCTGGCGCAGGTGCTGCCCGACTCCACGAAGCTCGTGCAGGCGCTCGGCGACGGGAAGGCGGTGGATCCGACCCTCCTCGACCGCGTGAAGCAGGGCGACGCGGCGCTCGCCGGCATGGCGCCCGAGAACATGCAGCCGCTCGTCACGTCGTTCTCGACGATCGTCGACGAGCTGGACGCCCTGCGCTCGGGAGCCGACACGGACGGGGCGTCGCTCGACACCGGGCAGTACCTGCGCGCGACGAGCGCGTTCCTCGACTACTGCCTCGACGACGTCGGGTACGTGCCGCCGAGCGCCACCCCGGCCCCCGCTCCCTGAGGCCGCGTCGACGACACGGGACGCGCGCGCCGCGAGTCAGGTGCGGCGGGCGACCGCCTCGTCCGCCTCGATGTCCTCGCGCGCGTCCTCCCGGCGGTCGCGCCCGTCGCCGTCGTGCGTGACGAGCAGGTGCGGCGTGCGGCGGATCCGGTACGAGACGCGCAGGTGCCGGTGCAGGACGAGCCAGGCGACGGCGATGAGGGCGGCGATGATGCCGCTGGCCGCTCCCACCATGACGGCCGCACGCGGGCCCCAGGTGTTCGCGACCCAGCCCACGATCGGCGCGCCGAGCGGGGTGCCGCCGACGAAGATCGCCATGTAGACGGCCATCACGCGGCCCCGCATGCGCGGCTCCACCGTGAGCTGGACCGTGCTGTTGGCGCTCGTCATGAGCGTCTGCGACACGACCCCCACGATCACGAGGGCGCCGGCGAAGAGCAGGTAGGTGGGGGCGACGGCCGCCAGCGCCGTCGCGAGCCCGAAGAGCGCGGCGCCCACGAACACCAGCCGGATCCGCGGCCGCTCGCGCCGGGCCGACAGCAGCGCGCCGGCGACGGATCCCACGGCGAGGCTCGAGGAGAGCAGCCCGAACTCGGTGGCCCCCTTGCCGAACTCGACGCTCGCCATCGTGGAGGTGAAGATCGGGAAGTTGTAGCCGAACGCGCCGACGAGGAACACGATCACCAGGATCACCATGATGTCCGGCCGGCCGCCGATGTAGCGGAAGCCCTCGCGCAGCTGGCCGCGGGACCGGGCGACGCGCTCGGGACGGCGGAGCTCGCCGACGCGCAGCCGCGTGAGCGCGATCAGCACGGCGACGAAGCTCACGGCGTTGATGAGGAAGACCCAGCCGGTGCCGACGCCCGCGATGAGCACGCCCGCGACGGCCGGCCCGATCATGCGCGCCGCGCTGAAGGACGCCGAGTTGAGGGCGACGGCGTTCGACAGGTCGTCGTCGGACACGAGCTCGGAGACGAAGGACTGGCGGGCGGGGGCGTCGAGCGCCGACGCGACGCCCAGCAGCAGCGCGAAGAGGTAGACGTGCCAGAGCTCGGCTCGGCCCGAGAGCACCACCAGGCCGAGCCCGAGGCCGAGGACCGCCATGGTGCCCTGCGTGATCATCAGCACGCGCCGCTTGTCGTAGCGGTCGGCGATGAGGCCGGCGTAGGGGGACAGCAGGAGCATGGGGCCGAACTGCAGGGCCATGACGATGCCCACGGCCGTCGCGTCGTAGCGGGTGAGCTCGGTGAGGACGATCCAGTCCTGGGCGGTGCGCTGCATCCACGTGCCGACGTTGGAGACGAGGGCGCCCGCGAACCAGATGCGGTAGTTCGGCGCGCGGAGGCTGCGGAAGACGGCGCTCACGATGCGGCCATGCGGCCGAGGAGGGCGGCGGCGTCGCCGAGGGTGGCGCGCTCGGCGGGGGTGAGCTCCGCGAGGCGGAGGGACAGCCAGGCGTTCCGCTGCCGTCGGGTCTCCTGCACGACCCGGCGGCCGGGATCCGTGACGGACACCGTGACGCGGCGGCCGTCGTCCGGCGCGGGGGAGCGCTCGGCGTAGCCGGCCTCGACCAGGCAGTTGACCGTGCGGTTCATGCTGGGGGCGGTGACGCGCTCGATCTCGGCCAGCCTCCCCGGGCTCGTGGGTCCGTCGCGGAGCAGCAGGGCGAGCACGACGAACTGGCTGTCGCTCAGCTCGTGGTCGGCCTTCTCGGCGCGGAGCCGGCGCGCGAGGCGCATGACGCCCGCGCGCAGGCTCTGGCTGAGGTCGGGGGAGTCGGGCATGTGCTTAGGCTAGCTCATTAGTCCTGCTAACGAGCGGGCGCGCGTGACGGGATGCTGCGAGGCGGCCGCAGCCGGACACGGCGGGGCACGCGCGCGGTCCGGCCGGGCAGGATGGGAGGACATCGCCGGCCGCGATGCACCCGCGACGACGCGGGCACGGGCCGCGCGACCAGAGGAGGCACGGACATGACCCACCACGACGGCACTTCCGACGCGCACGACGACGAGGCCCTCGGCGGCGACGGGACGATCCCGGCGGGCGCGACGGGCGTCGCGGCCGGCCACGACGGCGGGAACGACCACTTCGAGCCCGAGGAGGACACCCCGCACCGCACGGACGAGGACGAGGACGGCGCGTCCGCCTAGCCCGCCGCGCACCCGCCCGCGATCCCCGCCCGGAAGGGCGGGGATCGCGGCTGGGTACCCTGGATCCCCGTGGACACCGCGACCAACCCCCTCGACGGCACGCGCATCGCCTACCGGTCGTTCGGCGCCCGGCCGGCCGACGAGGATCCGCGCGACCCGGCCCACGCGCCCGTCGTGCTCGTGCACGGCACGGCCCTCTCGCAGGCGGTCTGGCGCGGATCCGGCTGGGTGCGCGGCCTGTCGCCGACGCGACGGGTGATCACGCTCGACCTCCGCGGACACGGCCGCAGCGGCACGCCGCACGAGCCCGCGGCCTACGCGATGGACCTCATGGTCGCCGACGTCGTGGCCGTGCTCGACGCGGCGGGCGTAGACGTCGTGCACCACGTGGGCTACAGCCTCGGCGCGCGGGTCGGCTTCTCGCTGGCCGCGACCCACCCCGACCGGCTGCTGTCCGCGTCGAGCCTCGGCGGATCCCCGCGCAGCGGCGTGGGCGTCTTCGACCGCGTGTTCTTCCCCGGCTGCATCGCCACGCTGGAGACGGGCGGCATGCCCGGCTTCCTCGACGCGTGGGAGCGGCACGCCGGGCGCCCCGTGGACCCCGCGACGCGCGGGGCGTTCCTCGCGGACGACGCCCGGGCGCTCGCCGCGTACATGCGCGAGTCGGAGCGGGACGCCGGCGTGCCCGACGCCGTCGTCGCGGGATCCGCGGTGCCGCTGCTGCTCGTGGCGGGCACGCGCGATCCCGAGCGCCTCCGCGCCGCGCACCAGGTGAAGGCGCTCCGACCGGACGCCGCGTTCGTGGAGCTCGCGGGCGCCACGCACGCCGACACCCCGCGCCACCCCGACGCGCTGCCCGCGGTGGCGGGCTTCCTCGACGCGCTCTGACGGGTGCCCCGAGCGCCCCGGGTCAGGCCGCCGGGACGGAGTCGCCGCGCGCCGCCTCGGCGTGGGCCAGGGCGGCGCTCCCGTCCTGGTGCGCGCAGTCGAGGTCGTCGGGGTGCGCGGCGGCCGCGGCCTCCAGCGCATCCGCCGCCCGCACGAGCGCGAGGTGCGACAGCGCCTGCGGCACGTTGCCCGCCTGGCGCCGGCCGACCGGGTCGTACTCCTCGGAGAGCAGGCCGACGTCGTTGGACAGGGCGACCAGCCGGTCCATCAGCTCGCGTCCGTCGGCCTCGCGGCCGGACCGGGCGTACTGCTCGACGAGCCAGAACGAGCAGGCGAGGAACGGGTACTCGCCCGCAGGCAGGCCGTCGACGCCCGCGCTCGTGTCGTAGCGCAGCAGGAAGCCCTCGTGCATGAGGGTCCGCTCCATCACCTCGACGGTCGCGAGCATGCGCGGGTCGTCGTAGGCGCAGAAGCCGGCCTGGGCGAGGATCAGGAGCGAGGCGTCGACCTCGGTCGTGCCGTAGTGCTGGCGGAAGGCGCCGGTCGCGGGATCCACGCCCCTGTCGAGGATCTCGTCGCGCACCCGGTCGCGCAGGTCCTTCCACTGCTCCACGGGCCCGTCGAGCCCGTGCCGCTCGACGCCCTGCACCGCGCAGTCGAGCGCGGCCCAGATCATCGCCCGCGAGTGCGTGAAGTGCTGCTCGGCGCCGCGGATCTCCCAGATGCCGCTGTCCTGCCGCTCCCAGTTCTCCTCGACGAAGCCGATGAGCGCGCGCTGCAGCGGCCAGGAGAACTCGGTCTCGCCGACGCCGGCGTCGCGCGCCGCCTGGAGCGCGAGCATCACCTCGCCGATCACGTCGGCCTGGTACTGCTCGAACGCGCCGTTGCCCACGCGCACCGGACCCGACCCCTGGTAGCCGGGGAGGCTGTCGAGGTCGCGCTCGGGGAGGTACCGCTCGCCGCTCAGGCCGTACATGATCTGCACGTCGCCCGGATCCCCCGCGATGGCCCGCAGGAGCCACGTGCGCCACTCGTCGGCCTCGTCGTCGAAGCCGTGCGCGAGCAGCACCTCGAGGGTGAGCGACGCGTCGCGGAGCCAGACGTAGCGGTAGTCCCAGTTGCGGGATCCGCCGAACTGCTCGGGGAGGCTCGTGGTCGCGGCGGCGACGATGCCGCCCGTGTCCTCGTGGGTGAGCGCGCGGAGCACCAGCAGGGACCGGCGGACGGCGGCCTGGTGCGGGCCGGCGTGCTCGATGGAGCTCGCCCAGCTCTCCCACCACTCGGTCGTGTGCTCCAGGGCCGCGTCCACGTCGAACGCGGGAGGCTCGCTGCGGTGCGAGGGGTACCAGGTGAGCGTGAGGTCGACGGTCTCGCCGGCCGCGACGTCGAAGGCCACGCCGTGGTGGTGGTTCGTCGCGGTGAGCTCGGGGCCGCGGACGACCACGGCGTCGGGGCCGGCCACGGCGACGAGGCGCGGGTCGCCGTCGTCGAGCTTGCGGATCCACGGCAGGGCCGTCGCGTAGCCGAAGCGCAGGCGGAGGTCGCCCTGCATCCGGACCGTGCCGCTGATCCCGCGGACGCGCCGGACGACGTCCGCCCGCCGGTCGCCCATGGACATGAAGTCGGTGACCTCGACGGCGCCGTCGGGGGTCTCCCACCGGGTCCAGAGGACGAACGTGTTGCCGAGGTAGGTGCGCATCGACACCGAGGCGTCGGGATGCGCCGGGGCGAGGCGCCATGATCCGTGCTCGTCCGTGCCGAGGAGCGCCCCGAACATGGAGGCGGAGTCGAACCGCGGGAGGCACAGCCAGTCGATGGAGCCGTCGCGGCCGACCAGCGCTCCCGTGTGGCAGTCCCCGATGAGTGCGTAGTCCTCGATGCGCATGGCCATGCGCCATGGTCCCACGGCGCCCTGACGGCTCCCTGCCGCCGCGCGTAGCCTGGCCGCATGCCCGCGACCTCCACGCTCCTCGTCCTCGGCGCCAGCGGGGACCTCTCCGCACGCCTCCTCCTGCCCGGCCTCGGCGAGCTCCTCGCGCTCCGCCCCGACCTCGACCTCCAGCTGGTCGGCGCCGGCACCGAGGAGTGGGACGACGAGCGGTGGCGGGAGGTCGTCCGCACCTCCTTCGCGTCGCTCGGCGCCGAGGGACCCGCCGTCGACCGCGTGCTCGCGGGCACCACGTACCAGGCCGCCGACGTCACCGCGGAGGCCGACCTCGAGCGGCTGCTCGCCGCGTGCGAGGCCGCGCCCGCGGTCTACTTCGCGCTCCCGCCCGCGGTGACGGAGAAGGCGTGCGAGGCCATGACCCGGATCACGCTGCCCGAGGGCACGTCGCTGTCGCTGGAGAAGCCCTTCGGCACCGACCTCGCGAGCGCCCGAGCGCTCAACCGCCTCCTGGCGACGCTCGTCCCCGAGGAGCGCACGCACCGGGTGGACCACTTCCTCGGCCGGTCCACGGTGCGGAACCTCCTCGGGCTGCGCTTCGCGAACCGGCTGCTCGAGCCCGTGTGGAACGCGCAGCACATCGCGAGCGTCGAGATCGTCTACGACGAGCAGCTCGCCCTCGAGGGCCGCGCCCGCTACTACGACGGCGCGGGAGCGCTGGCCGACATGATCCAGAGCCACCTCCTGCAGGTGATGGCCGTCTTCGCGATGGAGGCGCCCGCCACCACCTCCGCGCGCGACGTGCGCGACCAGAAGGCGCTCGTGCTCCGGGCGACGCGGCCGTGGGGCGGCGACCCGGTGGCGTCGTCGCGTCGTGCCCGGTACGCGGCCGGCGCCGTGGAGGGGCGCGAGCTGCCGGCGTACGCCGACGAGGCGGGCGTGGATCCCGACCGCGGCACGGAGACGCTCGCCGAGATGACCGTCGAGATCGCGAACTGGCGCTGGGCGGGCGTGCCGTTCCGGCTGCGCTCCGGCAAGGCGCTGCAGGACCACCGGCGCGAGATCGTCGTGACCTTCCAACCCGCGCCGCACGTGCCCACCGGGCTCTCGGGCGCGCACGAGCCCGACCGGATCCGCATCCTCCTCGCGCCCGACGAGCTGCACCTGGAGCTCAACGTCAACGGCCCGGCCGACCCCGACGTGATCGACCGCGCCGAGCTCGTCACCGCGTTCGACCCGGGGGACCTGCCGCCGTACGGGCAGGTCATCGACGGCATCATCTCGGAGGACGAGGCGCTCTCGGTCCGCGGCGACACGGCCGAGGAGTGCTGGCGCATCGTCGAGCCGGTCGTCGCCGCATGGCGCGCGGGCGAGGTGCCGCTCGAGGAGTACCCGGCGGGATCCGCGGGGCCGTGGGACGGCCCGCAGATCGCGCCGAAGGGCTGACGCCCCCGCGTCGGCCGGTGGGCGCCTAGGCCCTGCGCATCGACCGGAGCGTCGCGGGGACGCGGCGCCGGTCGCCGGCCAGCGCGGCCATGACGTCGTCGAACGGGTCCGCGTCGAAGACGGCGAGCTCGCGGGCCACCGCATCCTGGCGCGCGGGCGTGCCGCGCTCGGGGGATCCCGTCGCCCGGGCGTCCTCGAGCGGCAGCCCGGCCGTGGCGGGGGAGGCGCCCAGGGCGAGCGCCACGTCGCGGGCGATGTGCGCCGTCATGAGCTCGTCGAAGAAGCCGGCGGTCGTGTCGGGGGTGCGGCGGACGAGCGCCCACGCGCCGTCGGGGCCGAAGTGGTGCGCGAGCGCGGCCTGCACGACGAGGGCCAGCGGGCGGAGGTCCGGCTCGGGGACGGCGTAGGGCGCGGCGCTCGCGTCGGCTGCGCCCGCGGCGGCGCCTGCCGTCCTGGCGGTCGGCTCGTCGGGCTCGGCCTTGTGCGCCGGGACGTGGGTAGGCCGCACGGGGCCGCCGTGGAGCCGCGCGGCGATCGCCGCCAGCTCGCCGGTGGCGGTCGAGACGACGGGCGGCGGGGTGGAGGGCCCGTCGGCGGATCCGCGACCCAGCGGCCTCGGGTCGGACGCCGCGGGCGCGGCCTCGGTCGGGACGGACTTGCCTCTGCGCCACCGGAACATGATCCACGGCCTCCCCGATCGCACCGCCGCGATCAGGATCATCCTCGTGCGCGACACGCCCGGGTTCGCCCGCGACACGCCGGTGATCCCGGGGCGGGGGCGTCGCGACGCGCCCCTGGTCGCGCTCCGCCGCGCGGCCCGCGGCCCGCGTCCCGCGCGGCTCCCGGCTCGCGGCCGGGGAGCGCCTGCGAGACTGGACGTCCCGGACAGCGCGGTCCGCCCGACCCGCCCGACCCGTCCGGAGGATCCGTGGACCTGCCCGCCCTGCTCGCCGTGCCCGCCGTGGCCGTGACCGTCACGCTGCTCGCCGCCGTGGCCGCCGCGCTGCTCGTCACCGCCGTCGTCGCCCTCGCCGTCCGCGTCGTCGCCCGCCGTCGGGAGTGGGCGGCGCAGCTCGTCGCCCGCGCCCGCCGCCCCTTCCGCGTGCTCCTCGTGGTGCTCGCCGTCTGGATCGCGCTCCGCGCCTCCATGGCGCCGGGCGAGGTGCGCGACGGGCTGGGCCACCTGCTGCACGTGATCACGATCGTCGCGGCCGCGTGGTTCGTCTGCGCGCTCGCCATCTTCTTCGAGGACCTCGGGCTCAGCCGCTACCGCGTCGACGTCGCCGACAACCGGGTCGCGCGCCGGGTGCGCACGCAGGTGCTCATCATCCGGCGGCTCACGGTGGTGGCGATCGTGGTCATCGCGATCGGCGCGATCCTCCTCACCTTCCCGGGCGCCCGCACGGCGGGCGCGAGCGTCCTCGCCTCGGCGGGCCTCGTGTCGATCGTCGCCGGCCTCGCGGCCCAGTCGACGCTCGCCAACGTGTTCGCGGGGATGCAGCTCGCCTTCAGCGACGCGATCCGGGTGGACGACGTCGTGATCGTCGAGACCGAGTGGGGACGCGTGGAGGAGATCACGCTGACCTACGTGGTCGTCCACATCTGGGACGACCGGCGGATGGTGCTGCCGTCAACCTACTTCACGACCACGCCGTTCCAGAACTGGACCCGCACCAAGTCGGAGCTGCTGGGGGCGGTGGAGCTCGACCTGGACTGGCGCGCGACGCCCGGCAGCATGCGCGAGGAGCTCGACCGCGTGCTCGCCACGACCGACCTCTGGGACGGCCGCGTCTCCGTGCTCCAGGTGACGGACGCGACGGGCGGCTTCGTCCGGATCCGCGTGCTGGTCTCCGCCGTCGACGCGCCCACGCTGTTCGACCTGCGCTGCCTCGTGCGCGAGCGCCTCGTCGCGTTCCTGCACGAGCAGAGCCCGCAGTCGCTGCCGCGCACGCGCGTGCAGATGGTGGATCCGCGCGAGCGGGCCGACGGTCCCCGCGGGGGACGGCGCGCGGCCGAGGACGAGCCGACCGGCCTGTTCTCGGGGACGGCGCAGGGCGACTCGCGCGCGAGCCAGTTCACCGGGCCGATCTCGACCGTCCCGGACGCGGAGCGCATCGACCTCGAGGTCGACGGCGACCGCTGGCGCACGCACGACTGACGCGCACGCCCCGGAGGGCGTGCGCGTCGCAGGTGTGGCCGGCTAGTTGCCGAGCTGCCCGTCGCGCGAGTCCTCGACGACGGTGCCGACCGCGATGGCCACGGTGATGGCCCAGCTGAGCCACATGAGGCCGAGCTTCCAGTCGCGCGGACCCCGACGGGTCGTCTGCATGGTGCTCCAGCCGCCCACGAGGGCGCTGAGGACGCTGCCGTTCAGGATGTACTTGCGCATGACACCTCCCAGTGTGCTTCCACGGTACCGGGATCCGGCCCCCGCGTCCGACGGCGCGTGGCCGGCCGGCGGCGTCACGTCGCGCGCGGCGTCCCCTCTCCGCAGCCCGCGCGGACGCACGGCGGGCCATGAGTACAGTGATCGCGGATCAGACAGGAGGCGCCCGTGCGCACAGCCCTCATCGGGGTGGTGCTCCTCGTCGTCGGCGCCGTCGCCGTGGCCACCGGAGCCCTCCCGCTCGACGACCTCGGCGTCCTCACCGAGCGGGTCTGGCCGATCCTCCTCTTCGTGGTCGCGATCACCGTGGTCACCGAGCTCGCGAGCGAGGCGGGCCTGTTCACCTGGATCGCCGAGCGCGCCGCGGGCCTCGGGTGCGGACGCACCTGGGCGCTCTGGCTCGCGACCGTCGTGCTCGCCTGCCTCTGCACGATCTTCCTGTCGCTCGACACCACGGCCGTGCTGCTCACGCCCGTGGTGGTCGTGCTCGCGCGGCACTGCGGGCTGCCGCCGCTGCCGTTCGCGCTCACGACGGTGTGGCTCGCCAACACGGGGTCGCTCCTGCTGCCCGTGTCCAACCTCACCAACCTGCTCGCCGAGCACGAGCTCGGCGGTCTGGGCCCCGCCGGGTTCGCGGCGCTCACGGTCGCACCCGCGCTCGTCGCCATCGCGGTGCCCGTGCTCGCGATCCTCGTGATCCACCGCAGGGACCTCTTCACGCGCTACGAGGTCGGGGCGACGACCGCGCCGACCGACCGCGTCCTGCTCGTGGGCAGCGCCGTGGTGGTGGGGCTGCTGGTGCCGGCGCTCGTCTCCGGCGTCGAGGTGTGGATCCCCGCGCTCGCCGCCGCCGTCGTGCTCGCGATCCTCACCGCCGTCCGCCGCCCGCGCGTGCTTCGACTGGGTCTGCTCCCGTGGCAGCTCGTGGTGTTCGCCTCGGGTCTCTTCATCGTCATGGAGGCGGCGCAGTCGCTCGGGCTCACGGCCGTGATGGCCGCGGTCTCGGGGCAGGGCCAGGACGCCGCCGCGCTGTTCCGGCTCGCCGGCGTCGCGACGCTGAGCGCCAACGCGGTGGACAACCTGCCGGCGTACCTCGCGCTCGAGCCCGTCGCGGGATCCCCGGAGCGGCTCGTCGCGATCCTCGTGGGCGTCAACGCCGGTCCGCTCGTCACGCCGTGGGCGTCGCTCGCCACGCTGCTCTGGCACGAGCGGCTCGTGAGCATGGGCGTGCACATCCGGTGGTCGCGGTACGTGCTGCTCGGCCTCGTGGTCGCTCCCCTCACGGTCGGGCTCGCGATGCTGGCCTTCGTCCTCACCCGCTGACCGGGCGTCCCCACCTGTCAGGCGGCTGGCAGTCTGACCGATCGTGCAGGACCTGACCGATCGGTCGGCATAGGCTCGCCGGGTGACCAGGACCCCCCGCGCATCCGCGAGCGACGAGCTGCGCCCCATCGCCGCGGCGCGCTTCGCCCGCGACGGGTTCCAGGCGACGTCGCTGCAGCAGATCGCGGACGAGGCGGGGTACTCCAAGTCGAGCGTGCTGTACCACTTCGCCTCCAAGGAGGCGCTGCTCGACGCCCTGCTCGAGCCGACGATCGACGCGCTCGCCGAGATCATCGACCGGGCCGACTCCATCCAGGGCGACGCCGACGCGCGTCGCGGGTTCGTCGAGCGCTTCATCGACTTCCTCCTGCTGCACCGGCACGAGGTGGCCCTCTTCATCACGCAGGGCCGCTCGCTCGGGCACCTCGCCGTGATCGAGCGGGCGAACGACCTCGTGCGCACGCTGGGCGAGACCGCCGGTGCGCTCGACAGCACCCTGGACCAGCTGCGCTTCGGCGTCGCCCTCGGCGGCGCGGCGTACATCCTCGCCGCGAGCGACGACTGGTCCACCAACGAACCGCTGCCCGACGACGAGATCAGGGCTGCTCTCGTCGTGGTCGTGGGGGAGCTCCTCGCCCCCCTCGGCACCCGCTCCGCCTGACCCCGCACCGCATCAGCACGCCCCCACGCAAGGAGAGCCACAAGCCCATGGCCACGCTTCTGTACCGGCTCGGCCGGATCTCGTTCCTCCACCCGTGGCGCGTCGTCGCCGCGTGGATCCTCGTCCTCGGCATCCTGCTGGGCGGCGGCCTCGCGCTCGGCGGGAAGACCCAGGAGTCGTTCTCGATCCCGGGCACCGAGTCGCAGGAGGCGATCGACCGGCTCGCCGCCGTGTTCCCGCAGGCCGCGGGCGCGAGCGCGCAGATCGTGACCGAGGCGCCGGCCGGCGAGAGGGTCACCGACGACGGCCCGAAGGCCGCCATCGAGGCGACCGCGACGGCCGCGGGCGAGGTCGACGGCGTCGAGACGGCGCTCTCGCCCTTCTCCGAGTACGCGACCGACGCGGTGTCCGACGACGGCACCGTGGCGATCACGACCGTCCAGTTCGCCGGGCAGAGCGACCAGGTGACGACCGCCACGCTCGACGCGCTGAAGGAGTCGGCGCAGGCCGCGACGGACGCCGGCCTCACCGTCTCGTTCGGGGGGCAGGTCTTCCAGGACATCCACTACGGCGTCACGGTCACGGAGGCGTTCGGCGTGCTGTTCGCGGGCCTCGTGCTCGTGCTCACCTTCGGGTCGATGCTCGCGGCCGGGCTGCCGCTCATCGGCGCGCTGGTCGGCGTCGCGGCGTCCGCGGGCGCGCTGCTCGCCGCCGCGAGGTTCGTCACTGTGTCGAGCGCGTCGCCGCTGCTCGCCGTGATGATCGGCCTGGCGGTCGGCATCGACTACGCCCTCTTCATCCTCATGCGGCACCGCACGCAGCTCGCCAACGGCATGCCCGTCGAGCGCTCGGCGGCGACCGCGGTGGCGACCGCGGGCAGCGCCGTGATCTTCGCGGGAGTGACCGTGATCATCGCGCTGCTCGGGCTGCTCGTGGTCCAGATCCCGTTCCTCACGGTCATGGGCCTCGGCGCGGCGTTCGCCGTGCTGCTCGCCATGGGCGTCGCGACGACCCTGCTGCCCGCGATGCTCGGGTTCGCGGGCGAGCGGCTCCGGCCGAAGGAGGGCTCGCGGGCCGCGCGCCGCGCGAAGGCGCAGGCCGAGGGCACCCAGCGCACGCTCGGCGCGCGCTGGGTGAAGATCGTCACGAAGGTGCCGATCATCCCCGTCGTCATCGTCGTCGGCATCGCCGGCCTCCTCGCCGTCCCCGCGTCGCAGCTGCAGCTGGGGCTGCCGAGCGGGGCGACCGACCCCGCCGGATCCACCAGCCGCGTCGCGTACGACACCGTCTCGGACGCGTTCGGCCCGGGCTACAACGGCGCGCTCGTCGTGCTGGTCGACATCACGCAGACCACCGACCCGATCGGGGTGCTGGGGGACATCGGCGACGAGATCCGCGGCCTCGACGACGTTGCCTTCGTCGGCACCGGCACGCCGAACCCGTCGGTCGACACCGCGATCATCCAGGTCGTGCCGGACAGCGCGCCCGAGTCGGCGGAGACGACGGCGCTCATGCAGTCCATCCGCGACCTCGCGCCCGGGCTGCAGGACCGCTACGACACGCGCGTGTCCGTCACGGGCACCACGGCCGTGCAGAACGACATCTCGCAGCGGCTCGACCAGGCGCTCGTGCCGTTCGGCATCGTCGTGGTGGGGCTGTCGATCATCCTGCTGATGATCGTGTTCCGCTCGATCTTCGTGCCCGTCAAGGCCGCGGTCGGCTTCCTGCTGAGCGTCATCGTCTCGTTCGGCACCGTGGTCCTGATCTTCCAGGACGGCCTGTTCGCCGACGTGCTCGGCGTGACGCCCGGCCCCATCCTCAGCTTCATGCCGATCCTCCTCATGGCGATCCTGTTCGGGCTCGCCATGGACTACGAGGTGTTCCTCGTCTCCGGGATGCGCGAGGACTTCGTGCACCACGGCGACGCGAGGCGCGCCATCGTCACGGGCTTCTCGGGCGCGGCGCGCGTCGTGACGGCGGCCGCGCTCATCATGTTCTTCGTCTTCGCGGCGTTCGTGCCCGAGGGCGCGGGCGTGATCAAGACCATCGCGCTCGGCCTCGCGGTCGGCATCTTCTTCGACGCGTTCCTCGTGCGCATGACCCTGGTGCCCGCCGCCATGGCGCTGCTCGGGAAGCGGGCGTGGTGGATCCCGCGCTGGCTCGACCGGATCCTGCCGGACGTGGACATCGAGGGCGAGGGCCTCCGCGAGCACCAGGACGACGTCGACTGGGCGCACGCGTCCGGCGCCGCCGTCGCGGCCGAGCGGCTCGTCGTGGGCGCGCCGGGTCGCCGGCTCCTGCCCGTCGACCTCAGCGCGCCGGCCGGATCCCTCGTGCTCGTCGAGGGCGAGGTCGCCGACCGCCGCCTCCTCGGTGCGACGCTGGGCGCCCGGCTCGCGCCGCTGTCCGGCCGCGCGCACGTCGCCGGCCACCCGCTCGCCTCCGAGGCCGGCCGCGTGCTCACGAGCGTCGCCATGGCCGACCTCGGCCGCGTCGACCGCGTCGACTCGGGCGTCACCGTCGGCGACCTCCTGGCCGAGCGCATCGACCTGTCCGAGCCGATGGGCCGCCGCCGCGGCGCCCGGGCGCGGCGGGCGGAGTGGCTCGCGCGGATCGACCAGGCGGCCGACGCCGCGGGATCCGGTCGCATCGCCGCCGACGACCCCGTCGGATCCCTGCTCCCGCTCGAGCGCGCCATCGCCCTCACCGCGATGGCCGCCTCGGGACGCGCCCCCGTGCTCGTGCTCGACGTGGTGGACCCCTTCCCGGACGCCGCCGCCGAGCGCGCGTTCCTCGCCGCCCTGCCCGCGCTCGTGCACGAGAGCACGACCGTCGTCCTGGGCGCGCCGTGGTTCCCGGACGAGCACGGGATCCCCGGCCGCCCGACCGTGCGCCTCCGCCTCGCCGCGGACGACGCGCCGGACGCGCCGGACGCGGGCGACGACCTCGCCGGCGACCGCACCGACATCGACCAGCCCGTCACGACCGGCAAGGAGACCCGCCGATGACCACCCGCTCCGTACGCCGACGGCTCGCCGTCGCCCTCGTCGCGATCGTGCCCCTCGCGGTCGCCGGCCTCTTCATCGGCTCGCTCTCGGACGTCACGGAGGGCGTCGAGCGGGTGCCCGCCGCGATCGTCAACCAGGACGAGATCGTGCAGCAGACGGCGCCCGACGGCACCGAGTCGCCCGTGCTCGCCGGCCGCCTGCTCGTCACGCAGCTCACCTCCGACGACAACCAGGCCTTCGACTGGACCATCACCAACGCCGACGAGGCCGAGCGCATGCTCGACGACGGCGAGGTCTACGCGGTGCTGACCGTGCCGGAGGACTTCTCCGCCTCCATCGTCTCCCTGTCGACCGAGACCCCCGAGCGCGCGCAGATCAGCGTGAAGACGGACGACGCGCACGGCTACCTGACGGGCGCCGCGACGCAGGCCGTGGGCGTCGGCATGACGAGCGTGTTCGGCAACGCGATCACCTCGCAGTTCGTCTCCGGCATCTACACGACCTTCGACGGGCTCAAGGGCTCGCTGACCGACGCGGGCGACGGAGCCGACCAGCTCGCCGACGGCGCCACGCAGCTCTCGCAGGGCGCGACCTCGCTCGGCGACGGGATCACGCAGCTCGGCGACGGGGTCGGGCAGTCGCAGCAGGGCGCATCGCAGCTCGCCGACGGCCTCGGCACCTACACGGGCGGGGTCTCGCAGCTCTCCTCGGGGCTCGACCAGCTGCAGGCGGGGGCCGCGGGCCTCTCGCAGGTGTCCGACGGGGTCGGTCAGTACGCGGGCGGGGCGGGGCAGATCGCGGCCCAGGTGCAGGGGATCCGGCAGCAGCTGTCGGCCGACCCGCAGACCGCACCGCTCGCCGCGCAGCTCCAGCCGCTCGAGCAGGGGCTCGACCAGTACGCGGCGCAGGGGCGGACCCTCGCGACCCAGGCGGCCGCCGGGATCCAGGGCGTCCAGCAGGGCATCGGCCAGAGCGCGTCCGGCGCGTCGCAGCTCGCGGCCAACGGCGGCGCGCTCGTCTCCGGCGCCCGCCAGCTCAGCGACGGGCTCGGCCAGCTCCGCACGGGCACGACCTCCGCGGCCACGGGCGCGGGCGACCTCGCGACCGGCGCGGACGCGCTGTCCTCCGGCGCGACCGAGCTCGGCACCGGGCTCAGCCAGGGCGCGGAGCAGATCCCGTCGCTCGACGCCGACCAGGCCGCGTCCGCATCGGGCGTCGTCGCGGATCCGGTCGGCCTGACGGTGGAGCGCGAGAACGAGATCGGCAGCCCGGGCGACGCGATCGCCGCGATCTTCGTGCCCGTCGGCCTGTGGCTCGGCGCGTTCGCGACCTTCCTCGTGCTGCGTCCCGCCGCCCGCCGGCTGCTCGCCTCCTCGGCGGCGACCGGCCGCGTGATGGGGCGCGTGCTCGCCCGCGCCGCCCTGATCGCGCTCGCCCAGGTGGTGCTGCTCGTGGCGCTCGTGCACGCGGCGCTCGGCCTGTCCCTCGCGCTGCTGCCCGCGACCCTCGGGTTCGCGGCCGTCACCGCGGCGGCCTTCACGGCGATCCACTACCTGCTCCGCCAGGCCTTCGGCCGCGCCGGGCTCGTGGTGTCGCTGATCCTGCTGGCCGTCCAGGCCGCGGCGCTCGGCGGGGTGGTGCCGCTCCAGCTCGTGGCCGCGCCGTTCCAGGCCATCAGCCCCTTCCTGCCGCTGACCTACGCGGCGTCCGGCATGCAGGCGATCATCGCGGGCGGCGCGCCCGACCTCGCCTGGGGAGCGGCCGGCGTGCTCGCCGTGTTCCTGCTGCTGAGCCTCGCGGTGTCGTACCTCGTGACGCGTCGGTCGCGCCGGGCGCGGAGCCTCGGGCTGGTGCCCGGCGCGGCCCCGTCCTCGGTCGCCGTCGCGGTCTGACGCCGGCGCGGTCCGACGCCGGCGCGCGGCGACAGGGCCCCGGGGATCGGTCCACGGCGACCGTCCCGCGTCGGGCGGTCGCCGTGGGGCGGTCGCCATCGGCCGGGCGCGGGGGCGGGACCGTGGACAGCGCGCCCGCGGCCCGGCGCGGCACCCGTAACCTCCTGAGAACCATTCTCAGAAAGCGGGCACCATGCGCATCCCCTCCCTCCTCGCCGTCGGCCTCGCGTCCCTCGGCCTCGTCGCGGGATCCCTCGCGGCCCCCGCCCCCGCGGCCGACGCGGCACCGCGTGCGCGCTGGCTGCTCGTCGCCGACCCGTCCGCGCACGCCGTCTCCGTGGTGGACGCGGCCACCGGGCGCATCACCGGCGCGCTGCCCGGCGCGGTGCTCGGCACTCATGCGGGCGTGATCCAGATGGGCCACGGCCGCGTGGCCTTCGTCGACGAGTCCGGACCGCGCCTAGACGTCGTCGACATCGCCTCCTCCGGCGTCCCGCGCATCGCCTCCTCCACGCCGATCCCGGCCGTCGCGGGCGCGTGGACCCGGGCGGGCTGGATCGCGGACGACCCCGGGCACCGGTTCGTCGCGGTCGGCTCGGACATCGACGGATCCACCACGCAGCAGGTCACGGTGGTCGACACCCGCAGGCGGATGGCGAGCACCGCGACGATCCGCACGAGCGAGGTCACGCTCGCCACGACGGGGGAGCGCGGCACCGAGGAGATGGAGACGTTCCTCGTCGGGTCGCCGCTCCGGCTCGTCGTGAGCGCGGGCGGCCGCTTCGACGCGTACGACGTGGCGGCCATCCTCCGCGGCGACACCGCGCCGACGCCCGTCGCGACGACCCCGCTGGGCGCGTATCCGCACGGGCCCGTGGCGGACGCGCACGGCACCGCGATCGGCTCCACGCTGCACGACGGGATCGAGACCATGCCGATCACCCGCGACGGGTTCGGCGCTCCCGTCACGCGTCCCTACCCCGAGCCCGCCGTGCAGAGCTACCGGCCGCGCCTGGCGCCGGACGGCGAGACGGCCGTGGGGACGCAGACCGGCACGGGGCCGGGCGCGCCCACGCTGCTCACGTCGTCGTCGATGCACGGCGCGGGCGTCGCGAGCGTGGCGCTCGGATCGGGCGCGTCGACGCGCGCGGTCGTCACGCCCGGGTACGCGGCCGCCGTCGTGACCGCGGGCGGCACGGACACGCTGTCCCTCGTCGCCCGCGGGCGCTCGGGCCTGTACGACGGCGCCGTGACGACCGTGCGGCTGCCGGCGCTCGGGCAGTCGCCGGGCGCCGGATCCGCGGCGCGCTTCCTCGCCGCGTCCGACGACGGATCCGAGCTGTTCCTGTCCCGGGCGGGCACGGGATCCGTCCTCGAGATCGACGTCGCGGGCACGACGGCGACGGTGCGCGGCACGATCGCCGTCCCGTCCGCGCTCGCGGACGGCGGCTACCTCGCCACGGTGGATCCGCACCAGCGCCCCTACGACCTCAGCGGGCGCTGACCGGGATCCGCCGGCGAGACGACGACGGCCGCCCGGTCGCCGGGCGGCCGTCGTCGTCGTGCGGTGCGCGCAGCTACAGCGCGAGCGCGATGCGCCCGCTGAACACGCGGGTGACGGGCGGCGCGGCCAGCACCTCACCGAGGCGGGCGGCGCCCTCGGGCGTGGCGCGCCAGGCGACGTACGCGTCGTGGTCGGCGGTCGACGCCCAGTGCTCCACGACGACCATGCGCGCGGGGTCGGCGTCGTCGACGAGGACGTCGAGGCCCTCGTTGCCCGCGAAGGCGCGGGTGGCCTGCAGCGTCTCGGCGAGGACGTCGGCGACGTCGGACAGACGGCTCTCGTCGACCTGGATCTCGAGGTGCACGGTGGTGCTCATGGTGTCTCCGGTCCCGACGTCGGGCGGGCGGGGCCACGCGCGGCGTCGATCATGTGCGGGGACGATCCCCTGACACATCCAACCCCGCGCGGCTGCGCGACAGTCCCGAAGAGCTCGGGTGGGCGTGTCGGACGCGCCCCGGGCCGGCGGCGCGGGCATCCGATGGGGACGCCCCGCGGATCACCTGTCGCGGCGGAGCGCGGTGCGGAGCCGCTGGTACCCGGACACCACGGGCGGCGCCACGGGCGTCCTCTCGGGCGCGGTGTCCAGCCGGAGCTGGCGCTGCGCGAACTCGCGGGTCTCGATGAGCATCGCGAGGCGCTGCTCCTCGGTCTTGGCCTTGCGCGTGTTCACCTCGGCGACCACGCCGCCCTGCCAGCCCTGCTCGGCGAGCCAGCGGAGCGTCTCGGCGACGGGTTGCGTGCCGCGACCGGGCAGCAGGTGCTCGTCGAGGATGCGGCCGTCGTCCTGCGAGCCGGATCCGTCGCACAGGTGCACGTGGCGCAGGCGCGGGCCGAGGGCCTTGGCCATCTCGAGCGCGTCCTGGCCGGAGAGCGAGGCGTGGGAGAAGTCGAGGGTGGTGGCGTCGCAGTCCATGTCGCGCGGATCCCAGCCGGGCGCGTACGCCTTCATGCTGCGACCCGCGACCTGCCACGGGAACATGTTCTCGACCGCGATCTCCACGCCCGTCTCCGTCTGGATGGAGCGCACGATCTCGAGGAACGACTCCGCGTAGCCGGCCTGCCAGCGGAACGGCGGGTGCACGACGACGGCGGGAGCACCGACCGCGCGGGCGAGCTCCGCCGATCGCTCCAGCTTCACCTTGGGGTCGCGGCCCCACACGAAGTGCGTGAGCAGCAGGACGGGCGCGTGGATGGAGAGGATCGGCAGCCCGTGCTTCTCCGACATGGCGCGGAGGGCGGCGGCGTCCTGGGTGACCTCGTCGTTCGTCACCATGATCTCGACGCCGTCGAAGCCGGCGCGCTTCGCCATGACGAAGGCGTTCTCGACGGGCTGGGGGTACACGCAGGTCGTGCTCATGCCTACTCGGATCACGTCGGCGAGCGTACCCGCCGCCGCTGGGCCCCCGGGGTACGCGGGCCGTCCGGCGCGTGTCGGGTGCGCGACGCGGACAGCGGCGGGCGGCATGCTGGATCGGACGGGAGGGCGGCCGCGCGCCGCCCGCGAGGCGAGGGAGCGGACATGGCGGCTGCGGGATCCGGCGGGCACGGCGGCGGGGAGGCCTTCCGCAAGGAGCGGCCCGAGGCGCCGTCCGGCTTCTTCGAGGCGGAGGCGGCCGGGCTCGCGTGGCTCCGGGAGGCGGAGCCCGACGGGGGAGCGCGCGTGGTGCGGGTGCTCGACGTGGCGCCCGGCCGGATCGACCTCGAGCGCCTCGCGACCGCCCGGCCCACCCGGGAGGCGGCCCGCGCGCTCGGCGCGGCCCTCGCCGTCACCCACGACGCCGGCGCTCCCGCCTTCGGATCCCCGCCCGCGGGCCTCGACGGGCCGGCGTTCATCGGGCGCCAGCCGCTGTCGGTCCGTGACCCGGGGGGAGCGGGATCGGGCGGCGCGGACGAGGGCTGGGGCGCCTGGTACGCCCGCGAGCGCGTCCTGCCCTACCTCCGCCGGGCGGTCGACGCGGGCAACGCGACCGCGGGCCAGGCGGCCGACGTCGAGCGCGCGTGCGCCGTCGCGGCCGACGGCCGGTTCGACGACGGCGCGCCGCCCGCGCGGATCCACGGCGACCTCTGGTCCGGCAACGTGCAGTGGACGGACGCCGGCGCGGTGCTCATCGACCCGGCCGCGCACGGCGGCCACCGCGAGACCGACCTGGCCATGCTCGCGCTCTTCGGCTGCCCCGGCCTCGACGACCTGCTCGGCGCCTACGCCGACACCGGATCCCTCGCCGCGGGATGGCGCACCCGCGTGAGCCTGCACCAGCTCCATCCGCTCGCCGTGCACGCCGCCTCGCACGGCCCGTCCTACGGCGACGCGCTGCACGACGCGGCCCGCGCGGTGCTCCGGATGTGACGCCGATCGACCCGCGACCCCCGGTCACGCCGCGGTCGGGCTGGTAGCCTCGACCCATCGAGCAGGTACCACAGAGCTCTGCGCAACCGAGACGGGAACCGTGACTCCGCCACCCTCATCCACGCCCTCCGCGACCGAGCCCACCACGGCCGACGCGCACGACGGCGACCACGTCGAGCCCGGCGCCTACGACCTCGTCGTCGTCTCCAACCGCCTCCCGGTCGACCGCGTCGTCGCCGCCGACGGCACCACCTCCTGGCGGCACTCGCCGGGCGGCCTGGTCACGGCGCTCGAGCCGGTGATGCGCGCCAACGAGGGCGCGTGGGTCGGCTGGCCGGGCATCGCCGACCACGACGTCGAGCCCTTCGTCGACGACGGCATCTCGATCATCCCCGTCACGCTCTCCGAGCAGGACCTCGCCGAGTACTACGAGGGCTTCTCCAACGACACCCTCTGGCCGCTCTACCACGACGTCATCGCGCAGCCGAGCTACCACCGGGAGTGGTGGGACACCTACGTCACCGTCAACCAGCGCTTCGCCGACGCGGCCGCGAAGGCCGCGGCTCCCGGCGCCACCGTCTGGGTGCAGGACTACCAGCTGCAGCTCGTGCCGAAGATGCTCCGCGAGCAGCGGCCGGACCTCACCATCGGCTTCTTCAACCACATCCCGTTCCCGCCCTACGGCATCTACTCGCAGCTGCCGTGGCGCACGCAGATCATCGAGGGCCTGCTCGGGGCGGACGTGATCGGCTTCCAGCGCGTGGCCGACGCCGGCAACTTCACCCGCGCGGTCCGGCGGCTCTTCGGGTACACGACCCGCGGATCCACGGTGGACGTGCCCGTGCGCGGCGGCGTCCCGCTCACCGTCCCCGGCACCAAGCCGTCGAAGCCGGTGCGGGAGCTGCGAACCCGCCAGGTCGTCGCCAAGCACTACCCGATCTCCATCGACGCGCGCAGCTACGAGGAGATGGCCAAGGACCCGGCCATCCAGGAGCGCGCCCGCCAGATCCGCGCTGACCTCGGCGACCCGAGGACGATCCTCCTGGGCGTCGACCGGCTCGACTACACGAAGGGCATCGGCCACCGCCTCAAGGCGTTCGGCGAGCTCCTCGCCGAGGGCCGCGTCTCGGTCGAGGACGCGACGCTCGTGCAGGTCGCGAGCCCCAGCCGCGAGCGCGTCGAGACGTACCGGCAGCTGCGCGACGAGATCGAGCTCACGGTCGGCCGGATCAACGGCGACTACGGATCCATCAGCCACACCGCCATCAGCTACCTGCACCACGGGTACCCGAAGGAGGAGATGGTGGCGCTGTGCCTCGCGGCGGACGTCATGCTCGTCACCGCCCTCCGCGACGGGATGAACCTCGTCGCCAAGGAGTACGTGGCCACCAAGCACTCGAACGAGGGCGTCCTGGTGCTGAGCGAGTTCGCGGGCGCCGCGGACGAGCTGAAGGCCGCGCTCCTCGTGAACCCGCACGACATCGAGGGTCTCAAGGAGGCGATCCTCCGCGCCATCGAGATGCCGAAGGCCGAGCAGCGCAAGCGCATGCGGTCGCTCCGCAAGCGCGTGTTCGAGAACGACGTCGCGGCGTGGTCGAGCTCCTTCCTCGCCGACCTCGGGCGCACGCACGCCGCCTCGATCCACGAGGGCCCCGACGAAGAGGTCGTCGAGCCGGCTCTCGACGAGGGCTGGTAGCGACCGTGGTCGAGCTCACCACCGACATCCAGGCCACGGGCGGCCGCGGATTCCCGGGACGACTGTTCGAGGCCCTCACGGAGCTCGCGCGGACGCCCCGCCTCCTGGTCGCGCTCGACTTCGACGGCACGCTCGCCCCGGAGGTCGACGACCCCGAGAAGGCCCGCGCCGTCCCCGAGGCGCGCGCCGCGGTGCTGGCGCTCCTGGCGCTCCCGGAGACCCGCGTCGCGCTGGTCTCGGGCCGTGCCCTGCGGAGCCTCGAGGCCGTGGCCGACCTGCCCGACGAGGTGCTGCTCGTGGGATCCCACGGGGTGGAGATCCGCCTCGACAGCGACGACATCGAGCTCACGCTGGACGAGGGCGAGCTCGCCCAGCGCGGCGTGCTCTCCGACGTGCTCGGCCAGGTCGCCGACTCCCTCGACGAGGTGTGGATCGAGGAGAAGCCCGCGGGCTTCGCCCTCCACACGCGCCTCGCGACCGAGAAGCACAGCAGGATCGCCCACCTCGTCGCCACGCAGGAGGCGCACGCGGAGGTCGAGGGCCTCAAGGTGCGCTCCGGCAAGGACGTGCTGGAGTTCAGCGTCCGGCACGCCACCAAGGGCGAGGCCGTCGAGCACCTCAGGCGGTACGCCGAGGCGACGGCCGTCTTCTACGCGGGCGACGACGTCACCGACGAGGACGCGTTCGCCGCGCTCCAGGCCGGCGACCTCGGGCTGAAGAGCGGCACGGGGGCCACGGCCGCGGACTTCCGCGTCGACGGCCCGCACGACGTCGCGCGCGTGCTGCAGGTGCTCGCGGACCTCCGCGCCGAACCCGCCGTGCAGCCGGACTGACCTGCGCGTCCCGGTCTCTCAGGCAGGGCTCAGGTACTCTGGGGAGATAGCCGACTCGTGAGAGGAGACCGCACGTGATCGTCCTCCTCTCGGTGTTCCTGCTGGCCTCCGTCGGCATCCCGCTGCTCGCCCGCGTGATGGGCGTCCGCGCGTTCCTCGTCGCCGCCCTCGTGCCGGCCGCCGCCTTCGCCTACACGATCGCGCAGGCCCCGACGGTGCTCCCGGACGGCGAGGTCGTCGAGCGCGTCGAGTGGATCCCCTCGCTCGGCATCACGCTCGACATGCGGATGGACGCGCTGTCCTGGCTGCTCGCGCTCGTGGTCACGGGCGTCGGGGCCCTCGTGCTCCTCTACTGCGCGCGCTACTTCCGGAGCTCGGAGGAGGGGCTGGGGCGCTTCGCCGGCCTCCTCGTCGCGTTCGCGGGCGTCATGTACGGCCTCGTGCTCGCCGACGACGTGTTCGTGCTCTTCACCTTCTGGGAGGCGACGAGCGTCCTCTCCTACCTCCTCATCGGCCACTACACGGGCAAGAAGGCCAGTCGCGGCGCCGCGCTGCAGGCGCTCCTCGTCACCACGGCGGGCGGGCTCGCGATGCTCGTGGGCCTCGTGATCCTCTCGGTCACCGGAGGCACGACGAGCCTCGCCGCGCTGGTGGCGGATCCGCCTGGCGGCTCGCTGATCCCCATCGCGATCGTGCTGATCCTCCTGGGCGCGCTCTCGAAGTCGGCCCTCGTCCCCTTCCACTTCTGGCTGCCCGCCGCGATGGCCGCGCCGACGCCGGTGAGCGCCTACCTGCACGCCGCCGCGATGGTGAAGGCGGGCATCTACCTCATCGCCCGCCTCGCGCCGGGCTACGCCGACGTGCCCGGCTGGCGCGTGCTGCTCGTCTCGCTGGGAGTGGCGACGATGCTCGTCGGCGGCTGGCGCGCGCTCAAGCAGATGGACCTGAAGCTCGTCCTCGCCTACGGCACGGTCAGCCAGCTCGGCTTCCTCACCGTGGTCGTCGGGTACGGCACGCGCGACGCCGCGCTGGCGGGCGTCGCGCTGCTCCTCGCGCACGCGCTGTTCAAGGCGACCCTGTTCCTGGTCGTCGGCGTCGTCGACCACCGGGCAGGCACGCGCGACCTCCGCAAGATCAGCGGTCTCGGCCGCAAGGCGCCGGTGCTCGCGGTGATCACCGCGCTCGCCCTCGCCTCCATGGCCGGGCTACCGCCCTTCCTCGGGTTCGTGGCGAAGGAGGCCGTGCTCTCGGCGCTCCTCCTCGACGCCGAGCTCGGCGGCGGCCTCGGCTGGGTCGCGCTCGTCGGCGTCTCGGTCGGATCCTGCCTCACGGTCGCCTACAGCGCCCGCTTCATGTGGGGTGCGTTCGCCCGCAAGCGCGGCGTGGACGAGGTCCAGCCCGTGCACGAGCACCTCGACTTCCTGGTGCCGCCCGCCGTGCTCGCCGCCACCGGCCTCGTGCTCGGCTTCCTCGCGTCGTCCGTCGACGGCTGGATCGCCGGCTACGCGGACACGCTCCCGGCCGTGAGCTCCGGGGCCTCCGGGGAGCCCGACCACACGTACCACCTCGCGCTCTGGCACGGGTTGGAGCCGGCGCTGTTCATCTCGGCGGGCACGCTCGTCGTGGGTCTCGCGATGTTCCGCCTCCGCGACGGGGTCTTCGCGCTGCAGTCGCGCGTGCCGTCGTGGATCGACGCGGCCCGCATCTACTGGGCCTCGATGCGCCTCATCGACCGGGTCGCCGCGCGCACCACCGCCACGACGCAGCGCGGATCGCTGCCCTTCTACCTCGGCGTGATCCTGCTGGTGCTCATCGGATCCGTGGGCTCCGCGCTCGCGCTCAACCGCTCCTGGCCGACCTCGGCCGTGCCCTTCGACCACCCGGCGCAGCCCGTCATCGGCATCGTGATGGTCGTCGCCGCCATCGCCGCGGCCCGCGCCGGCAAGCGCTTCCAGGCCGTCGTGCTCGTCGGCGTCACCGGCTACGGCATGGCCGCGCTGTTCGCCCTGCACGGCGCCCCCGACCTCGCGCTCACGCAGGTGCTCATCGAGACGATCACGCTGGTCGCGTTCGTCCTCGTGCTCCGCCGCCTGCCCGTGCGGCTGGGGGAGCGGAACCGCTCGGTGCACCCGATCTGGCGCGCGGGCATCGGCATCGCCGTCGCCGCGCTCATGTCCACGGTCGCGGTGGTGGCGCTCGGGGCCCGGGTCGCGGATCCCATCTCCCTCGAGTTCCCGCGCCTCGCGTACGAGCAGGGCCACGGCAGCAACGTCGTCAACGTGACCCTCGTCGACCTCCGCGGCTGGGACACCATGGGCGAGATCGCCGTCCTGATCGTCGCGGCGACCGGCGTGGCGAGCCTCATCTTCCTCAACCGCCGCACCGACTCCCTGCCCCGCCTCACCGCGCCGTCGCGCCGCAGCCTCATCGCGCGCCTGTCGGGCCGTCGCGACCCGGGGCTCGGGGAGGACCTGGAGATGGAGAGCGGCACCGAGGGCCCGCGGTCCGACGCCCGCCTCGCGGTCAAGGACGCAGGGCGCACCGAGCGCAGCCCGTGGCTCCTCGCCGGGCGCACGCTCGCGCCGCAGAACCGGTCGATCCTCCTCGAGGTCGTCGTCCGGCTCCTCTTCCACAGCCTCATCGTCGTGTCCGTGTACCTGCTCTTCTCCGGGCACAACCTCCCGGGCGGCGGCTTCGCGGGCGGGCTCCTCGCCGGTATGGCCCTCGTCGCGCGCTACCTCGCGGGCGGTCGCTACGAGCTGGGCGCCGCGGCGCCGGTCGACGCGGGACGCGTGCTCGGCACGGGCCTCGTCTTCACGGTCGGCACCGCCGCCGTCCCCCTCCTCTTCGGCGCCGACGCGCTGACCTCCACGTGGATCGACACGGAGGTCCCCTTCCTCGGCCACGTCGAGTTCGTCACGAGCACCTTCTTCGACGTGGGCGTGTACCTCGTGGTCGTCGGCCTCACGCTCGACGTCCTCCGCAGCCTCGGCGCGGAGGTCGACCGTCAGGAGGAGAGCGACCGGACGGTCGAGCAGGGAGCGGACGGCATGGAGACCGAGCAGGGGGTGAGCGTGTGAGCGTCTCCGTCACCCTCATCGTGATCATGGCCGCCATGTACGCGACGGGCATCTACCTCATGCTCGAGCGCAGCATGACGCGCGTGCTCCTCGGCTTCCTGCTGGTGGGCAACGCGACCAACGTCCTCATCCTCATCATGTCTGGGCGGGTGGGCCTCGCCCCCATCTACGACGAGTCGGTGGATCCGTCGGAGTACGCCGACCCGCTGCCGCAGGCGCTCATGCTCACGGCCGTGGTGATCACCTTCGGCGTCTCGGCGTTCCTCATGGCGCTCATCTACCGCTCGTGGCGGCTCGCCAACGCCGACGTGGTCACCGACGACGCCGACGATCTCGCGCTGCGCGGCCCGCGCACGGGCCTGGGCGAGGAGCCCACGGTCCCCGACGACGACGACACCGAGTTCGGCACCAACGCCGAGGCCGCGATCGCCTCCGCCCGGAAGCTCCGCGACAACAGATCCGACCTGGAGGAGGCCATCGACGACTCCGCCGACGACGACGACCACCGCGACTTCCGCACGAAGCGCGCCGAGAAGGACGGGGGCGAGGGACGATGACCGTGTTCCAGGCCCTCGTGCCGCTCGTCGTGCTCGTGCCCCTGCTCGGCGCCGCGGCCGCCCTCGTCGCCGCGCGTCAGCGCCGCCTGCAGGTCGCCGTGTCGGTGCTCGCGCTCCTCGTCGTCGTGGTGATCAGCGGCGTGCTCCTCGTGCTGGTGGACCAGCAGGGCGGCCAGTCGGTGCAGGTCGGCGGGTGGGCGGCGCCGTTCGGCATCGTGCTCGTGGTCGACCGGCTCTCGGCGCTGATGCTCGTGATCTCGTCGATCGTGCTGCTCGCGGTCCTCATGTTCTCGATCGGCCAGGGACTCGAGGACGGCGACGGCGAGACCCCCGTCTCCATCTACAACCCGACCTACCTGATCCTCGCGGCGGGCGTGTTCAACGCCTTCGTGGCGGGCGACCTCTTCAACCTCTACGTCGGGTTCGAGATCCTGCTCGTGGCGAGCTACGTGCTGCTCACGCTGGGCGGCACGGAGGCCCGGATCCGTGCCGGCGTCACCTACATCGTGGTCAGCCTCGTCTCGTCCGTGCTGTTCCTCGCCTCGATCGCCATGATCTACGGCGCCCTCGGCACGGTGAACATCGCGCAGATCTCGGTGCGGCTGGCGGAGATACCCCCGGACGTGCAGCTGATCCTGCACGTCATGCTGCTCGTCGCGTTCGGCATCAAGGCGGCCGTGTTCCCGCTGTCGTTCTGGCTGCCGGACTCCTACCCGACCGCGCCCGCGCCCGTGACCGCGGTGTTCGCGGGCCTCCTCACCAAGGTCGGCGTGTACGCCATCCTCCGCACCGAGACGGTCATGTTCCCGACCGACCAGCTCTCCACCGCGCTCATGGTGGTCGCGGGGCTGACCATGGTGGTCGGGATCCTCGGCGCCGTGGCCCAGGCGGACATCAAGCGGCTGCTGTCGTTCACGCTCGTCAGCCACATCGGCTACATGATCTTCGGCATCGCGCTCAACACCGTGGCGGGCATGACCGCGACCATCTACTACGTGATCCACCACATCGTCGTGCAGACCACCCTGTTCCTCGCGTCCGGCCTCATCGAGCGCACGGGCGGCAGCACGTCGATCAACCGGCTGGGCGGCCTGCTCAAGGCGGCGCCGCTCATGGCGATCCTGTTCTTCATCCCCGCGCTCAACCTCGGCGGCATCCCGCCGTTCTCGGGCTTCATCGGCAAGGTCGCTCTGTTCGACTCGGGCGCCGAGGTCGGCGGTTGGCTGACCTACGTGATCATCGCGGCCGGCGCCGCCACGAGCCTCCTCACCCTCTACGCCCTCGCCCGAGTCTGGAACATGGCGTTCTGGCGCGACGCGGACGAGGTCGAGGACTACGAGTCGCCGCTGCTCGACCAGCTCTCCGAGCGCCCGGGCGGCGAGGGCGTGCAGACGGTGCGCAAGACCCCAGTCCTCATGACGGGCGCCACCATGGGCATGGTCGCCGTGAGCGTCGCGCTCACGGTGTTCGCGGGTCCCGTCTACGCCCTCGCGGAGCGCGCGGGCGAGAGCCTCACCGGCCCGGGCTCCGGCGTCGGCTCGGGCGAGCAGGGCTACGTCGACACCGTCTTCCCGGGAGGCATCGAGTGAGCCCGCACCGCGCCCGGGCGCGCGCCGAGCGCCTGTCGCTCCTCGTCCAGCTGCCCCTGCTCGTCTGGCTGGTGATCCTCTGGCTGCTGCTCTGGGGGCACGTCACGGTCATCTCGGTGCTCTCGGGCGTCGTGCTCGCGCTCCTGGTGACGCGGGTGTTCTACCTGCCGCCCGTCGAGCTGTCGGGGCGCTTCGACATCCGCTGGGCGTTCATCCTGCTCGGGCACTTCGCGGCGGACCTCGTCCGCGCGTCGTTCCAGGTGGCCGCGCTCGCCTTCGACTGGCGCCGCGTGCCCACCAACTCCGTCATCGCCGTCCACCTGCACACGCGGAGCGACTTCGTCATGACGCTGACGGCCGAGGTCGTCTCCCTCGTGCCGGGATCCATCGTCGTGGAGGCCGACCGCGAGCGGTCCATCCTCTACCTGCACGCGCTCGGCACCGAGACCCGCGAGGACGTCGAGCACGTGCGTATGCGCACCCTCCAGGTCGAGAGCCGCATCGTGTACACGCTCGGCACCCCGGACGACGTCTGGCGCGTCAACCGCGAGCGGCGCGAGTCCGGCCGCGAGCCGCTGCTGCAGACGCGGAAGCAGCGCGCGCACGAGCTGGTGCGCGACCGCGACCTCGAGGCGGGCCTCATCACCACCACGGGGGAGGAGCTCGCATGAGCATCGTCATGCAGGTCGGCTGGGTCGTCGTCGGCGCCCTCTTCTTCTCGACCGCGGCGATGGCGCTCGTGCGCATCGTGCGCGGCCCGAGCATCCTCGACCGGATCATCGCGTCCGACGTGCTGCTCACCACGCTCATCTGCGTGCTCGGCGCCGAGATGATCTACAACGGCCACACCCGCACGGTGCCCGTGATGCTCGTGCTCGCCATGACCGCGTTCCTCGCCACGGTCGCCGTCGCCCGCTACGTCTCGAAGCAGGACCCCTCGTGAACGACATCCTCGTGTCCGGCCCGCTGGCCGACGCCCTCGACGTCGTGAGCCTCGTGCTCCTCGTCCTCGGCGGCGTGCTCTCCGTCGCGGCGGGCGTGGGCCTCCTCCGCTTCCCGGATCCGCTCGCCCGCATGCACGCGGCGACCAAGCCGCAGATCCTCGGCGTGATCCTCGTGCTGCTGGCCCTCGCCCTCCAGTCGCAGAGCCTCAGCACGGCGGTGATGCTCGTGCCCGTCCTCCTCTTCCAGATGCTGACGGCGCCGATCTCGGCGCACATGGTCGGGCGCGCGGGCTACCGCCTCCGTCACTTCCTCCGCGAGGACCTCCTCGTCGACGAGCTGGAGGAGGCGATCGACCGGGCGCACGACGAGCTCGGCGCGGCCGAGGACGTGGACGCGTCGACGCTCCCCGTCGGGTCCGCCGAGAACATCGCCGCCGAGGAGGCCGGCCACGTGGCGGGCGGTGCCGGTCCGCGCGACGCGGTCTCGCCCGTGGCGGCTCCCACGCCCGCCGACCCGGGCCACGAGGGTCCCGACGGCGACGCGGACGCTGGCCGCCTGCCCCCGGGCATCGGCTGACCCGGGCCCTCCGGCTGGCGCCCCCAGGCGCCGGGACTGCTCCACGCCAGGACGTAAACTCATGCCATGCCTGAGATCGACATGAAGCCCCGGAGCCGCGACGTCACCGACGGGATCGAGGCCACCTCCTCGCGGGGCATGCTCCGCGCCGTCGGGATGGGCGACGAGGACTGGGAGAAGCCCCAGATCGGCGTCGCCAGCTCGTGGAACGAGGTCACCCCGTGCAACCTCAGCCTCGACCGGCTCGCGCAGGGCGCCAAGGAGGGCGTCCACGCGGGCGGCGGCTACCCGCTCCAGTTCGGCACCATCTCCGTCAGCGACGGCATCGCCATGGGCCACGAGGGCATGCACTTCTCGCTCGTCTCGCGCGAGGTCATCGCCGACAGCGTCGAGACCGTGATGATGGCCGAGCGCCTCGACGGATCCGTGCTCCTGGCGGGCTGCGACAAGTCGCTGCCCGGCATGCTCATGGCCGCGGCCCGCCTCGACCTCTCCTCGGTGTTCCTCTACGCGGGATCCATCGCGCCCGGCTGGGTGAAGCTCTCGGACGGCACCGAGAAGGAGGTCACCATCATCGACGCCTTCGAGGCCGTCGGCGCGTGCAAGGCCGGCACGATGAGCCAGGAGGACCTGACCCGCATCGAGAAGGCCATCTGCCCGGGCGAGGGCGCCTGCGGCGGCATGTACACCGCGAACACCATGGCGAGCGTGGCCGAGGCCCTCGGCATGAGCCTCCCCGGATCCGCCGCCCCGCCAAGCGCCGACCGCCGCCGCGACTACTTCGCGCACCGCTCCGGCGAGGCCGTCGTCAACCTCATCGCGAAGGGCATCACGGCGCGCGACATCATGACCAAGGAGGCGTTCGAGAACGCCATCTCCGTGGTCATGGCGTTCGGCGGATCCACCAACGCGGTCCTCCACCTCCTCGCCATCGCGCGCGAGGCCGAGGTCGACCTGCAGCTGTCCGACTTCAACCGCATCGCCGACCGCGTGCCGCACCTCGGCGACCTCAAGCCGTTCGGCCGCTTCGTCATGAACGACGTCGACCGCGTCGGCGGCGTCCCCGTCGTCATGAAGGCGCTGCTCGACGCGGGCCTCCTCCACGGCGACGTGATGACCGTCACCGGCCGCACCATGCGGGAGAACCTCGAGTCGATGGACCTCGCGGACCTCGACGGCACGGTCCTCCGCAAGATGGACGACCCCATCCACGCCACCGGCGGCATCAGCGTCCTGCACGGCTCGCTCGCCCCCGAGGGCGCGGTCGTGAAGACCGCCGGCTTCGACCTCGACGTGTTCGAGGGCCCGGCCCGCGTCTTCGAGCGCGAGCGCGCCGCCATGGACGCGCTCACCGAGGGCCGCATCTCGAAGGGCGACGTCATCGTGATCCGGTACGAGGGCCCGAAGGGCGGCCCCGGGATGCGCGAGATGCTCGCCATCACGGGCGCCATCAAGGGCGCCGGCCTCGGCAAGGATGTACTACTCTTGACGGACGGTCGATTCTCAGGCGGCACAACCGGACTGTGCATCGGCCACATGGCTCCCGAAGCGGTGGACGCAGGTCCCGTCGCCTTCGTGCGCGATGGAGACCGGATCCGCGTCGACATCGCCGCTCGCACGCTCGACCTACTGGTCGACGAGGCCGAGCTCGCCGCCCGCCGTGAGGGGTGGGCACCTCTCCCGCCGCGCTACACACGCGGGGTCCTCGCCAAGTACGCCAAGCTCGTGCACTCGGCCGCCGAGGGCGCGATCACGGGATGACCCCCTCCTCACCTCCAGCACCCTCTCCCAGGAATCGCGCACCCATGCCAGCTCTGCCCACCCCGCCCCCCACGCCGCAGGCGCCGACCGCCCACCAGGGCGACGAGATCCTCACCGGGGCCGAGGCGGTCGTCCGCACCCTCGAGCTCCTCGGGGTCGACGACATCTTCGGCCTCCCCGGCGGCGCCATCCTCCCCACCTACGACCCGCTCATGGACTCGACGAAGCTGCGCCACATCCTCGTCCGCCACGAGCAGGGCGCCGGACACGCCGCCGAGGGCTACGCGTCCTCGAGCGGACGCACCGGCGTCTGCATCGCGACCTCCGGCCCCGGCGCCACCAACCTCGTCACGGCCATCGCGGATGCGTACATGGACTCGGTCCCGCTGCTCGCGATCACCGGCCAGGTCTTCTCCACCCTCATGGGCACCGACGCCTTCCAGGAGGCCGACATCGTGGGCATCACGATGCCCATCACGAAGCACAGCTTCCTGGTCACGCGGCCCGAGGACATCCCGTCCACCATCGCGTCGGCGTACCACATCGCCTCCACGGGCCGTCCGGGCCCCGTCCTCGTCGACATCACGAAGGACGCGCAGCAGCTCGAGGCGCCGTTCCACTGGCCGCCCAAGATCGACCTGCCCGGCTACCGCCCCGTCGTCAAGGCGCACGGCAAGCAGATCCAGGCCGCCGCGCAGCTGCTCCTCGAGGCGAAGAAGCCCGTCCTCTACGTGGGCGGCGGCGTGATCCGCGCCAAGGCGCACGAGGAGCTGCTCGCGCTGGCCGAGGCGGTCGGCGCCCCCGTCGTCACGACGCTCATGGCGCGCGGCGCGTTCCCGGACTCGCACCCGCAGCAGCTCGGCATGCCCGGCATGCACGGCACGGTCCCCGCGGTGCTCGCGCTGCAGGAGTCCGACCTGCTCGTGTCGCTCGGCGCGCGCTTCGACGACCGCGTCACCGGCAAGGCGTCGCTGTTCGCGCCGCACGCGAAGGTCGTCCACGTGGACGTGGACCCGGCCGAGATCTCCAAGATCCGCATCGCCGACGTCCCGATCGTGGGCGACGCGAAGGACGTCATCGCCGACCTGGTGGTCGCGTTCCGCGAGGCGAAGGCCGCGTCCGAGCTGAGCCAGGACATCACCGACTGGTGGACCTACCTCGACGGCCTGCGCGAGGAGTTCCCGCTCGGCTACACGCCGCCCGCGGACGGCCAGCTCGCGCCGCAGTACGTCATCCAGCGCATCGGCGAGATCACGGGCCCGGAGGGCGTCTTCGCCTCCGGCGTCGGCCAGCACCAGATGTGGGCCGCGCAGTTCATCAAGTACGAGCGCCCCAACTCGTGGCTCAACTCCGGCGGCGCCGGCACCATGGGCTACTCGGTGCCCGCGGCGATGGGCGCCAAGGTCGCCCAGCCCGACCGGGACGTGTGGGCGATCGACGGCGACGGCTGCTTCCAGATGACCAACCAGGAGCTCGCCACCTGCACGATCAACGACATCCCCATCAAGGTCGCGATCATCAACAACTCGTCGCTCGGCATGGTGCGCCAGTGGCAGACCCTCTTCTACGAGGGCCGCTACTCGAACACCGACCTCAACACGGGGGGCGGCACCCGCATGGTGCCCGACTTCGTGAAGATGGCGGACGCGTACGGCGCCCTCGGGATCCGCGTGACGAAGCCGGAGGAGGTGGACGACGCGATCCGCCTGGCGCTCGCCACCAACGACCGGCCCGTCGTCATCGACTTCGTGGTCAGCCGCGACGCGATGGTGTGGCCGATGGTCCCGCAGGGCCTCAGCAACAGCGCCGTGCAGTACGCCCGCGACCACGCGCCCGACTGGGACGACGACCTCGCGGAGACCGGGAGGACCGAGAAGTGAGCCACATCCTGAGCCTCCTCGTGGAGGACAAGCCGGGTCTCCTCACCCGCGTCGCGGGGCTGTTCGCCCGCCGCGGCTTCAACATCGAGTCGCTCGCCGTCGGCGCGAGCGAGATCGAGGGCCTCTCGCGCATCACGGTCGTCGTGGACGTCGAGGCCCTCCCGCTCGAGCAGGTGACGAAGCAGCTCAACAAGCTGATCAACGTCATCAAGATCGTGGAGCTGGATCCGGGCCAGGCCGTCGAGCGCGAGCACCTGCTCGTCAAGGTGCGCGTCGACAACACCACCCGCTCGCAGGTGCTCGAGGCCGTCAACCTGTTCCGCGCCCGCGTGGTCGACGTGGCCACCGACGCGCTGATCATCGAGGTCACCGGCGACTCGGGGAAGGTGCAGGCCCTGCTCCGCGTGCTCGAGCCCTTCGGCATCAAGGAGCTCGCGCAGTCGGGGCTCCTCGCCATGGGCCGCGGATCCAAGTCCATCACCGACCGCGTCTTCCGCACCGCCTAGGCACGAACCACGACCCGTCGCGCGGGGCAGCCGTTAGGCTCCCCGCGCACGGCACGACCGCTCGCCCCGCGCCCACGCGCGGCAGCCCGGAACGACCGCCCCTCGCACCACCCGCGGGGACGACAGAACAAGGAGATCCACCACGTGACTGACATCGTCTACGACAAGGACGCCGACCTCTCGCTCATCCAGGGTCGCAAGGTGGCCGTCATCGGCTACGGCTCGCAGGGCCACGCGCACGCGCTCAACCTCCGCGACTCGGGCGTCGAGGTCGTCATCGGCCTCAAGGAGGGCTCGACGAGCCGCGCCAAGGCCGAGGAGCAGGGCTTCACCGTGAAGACGCCGTCCGAGGCGTCCGCATGGGCCGACGTCATCGTGATCCTCGCGCCCGACCAGCACCAGCGCGGCCTCTACGCCGACAGCGTCCGCGACAACCTCACCGAGGGCAAGACGCTCGTCTTCGCGCACGGCTTCAACATCCGCTTCGGCTACATCGAGGCGCCCGAGGGCGTCGACGTCGTCCTCGTCGCCCCCAAGGGCCCGGGCCACACCGTGCGCCGCGAGTTCGAGGCCGGCCGCGGCGTCCCCGTCATCGTCGCCGTCGAGGTCGACGCGTCGGGCAAGGCGTGGGACCTCGCGTGGTCGTACGCCAAGGGCATCGGCGGCCTGCGTGCCGGCGGCATCCGCACCACCTTCACCGAGGAGACCGAGACCGACCTCTTCGGCGAGCAGGCCGTGCTCTGCGGCGGCACCTCGCAGCTGGTGCAGTACGGCTTCGAGACGCTGATCGAGGCGGGCTACCAGCCGCAGATCGCGTACTTCGAGGTGCTGCACGAGCTGAAGCTCATCGTCGACCTCATGTGGGAGGGCGGCATCGCGAAGCAGCGCTGGAGCATCTCCGACACGGCCGAGTACGGCGACTACGTCTCCGGCCCGCGCGTCATCTCGCCGGACGTCAAGGAGAACATGAAGGCCGTCCTCGCGGACATCCAGTCCGGCGCGTTCGCCGACCGCTTCATCAAGGACCAGGACGCCGGCGCGCCCGAGTTCCTCGAGCTCCGCAAGAAGGGCGAGGAGCACCCGATCGAGTCCACCGGCCGCGAGCTGCGCAAGCTCTTCGCGTGGAACAAGGCCGACGACGACTACACGGACGGCTCGGTCGCCCGCTAGCCGACGCCCCCGCTCCACCGGACGCCCGGTCGCCTCGTGCGACCGGGCGTCCGCGCGTCCGCGGGTGCCCAGGAGCCCGCGGCCCGCGGCGGGCGTGCGGATCCGAGCACGTACCATCGGGGGATGCCCACCCCCGACGACGACGCCCTGACCTGGGCAGGCGAGGAGGGGGATCCCACCCTCGCCCGCTCGCCCGAGCCGCAGCGCGCGGTCCCGCGCCGGCGCCCCGACGCCGCTGCCACGACCGGGACCGGCCGCGCATCCGCCCTCGGCGCTACCGCCGCGCGCCGGGCCGCCGCCGGATCCGGCACCGGCTCCGCCGCCGCGTCCGCCCCCGACGGGCCGCGTTCCCGCCTGGTCGCCGACGACGACCCGGCCGCGCCCGAGGCGTCGCCCGAGGTCGTGGGGCTCGCCTTCTTCGGCGCCGTCGCGATCCTCGAGGCCATCGCCTGGTTCTTCGTGGTGCGCGACAACCCGTCGAACGCGGGATCCGCGTTCCAGGTCGGCGTCGCGCAGGCGACGGAGGCGCTCACGGTGCTCGCGCCCGTGCTGTGGCTGGTCGCCGTCGTCGCCGCCGGACGCGGGATGCGCCTCGCCGGACGCATGCTCGTGCTCGCGACGGGCGCCGTGGTCCTGTTCCCGTGGCCCTGGCTGGTGGTCCGATGAGCGCCGAGCCGGCGGACGCCGGGATCCCCGCGCCCGCAGGGGTGCGCCGCCGCCGTCCCAGGCGCGCCGGCTGGGTCGTGGGGATCCTCGGCGCGCTCGCCCACGGGATCCTCGTCTGGCAGGCCGTCGACCAGTACACGGCCTTCCGCGACATCGCGACGGCGTTCGGCGGGTCGCTCCGCTCGGGCACCCTCGCCGCGCTCGTCGGCGCGATCCTCGTGCCCGTCGTCGCGTTCGTCCTCGCGGCGCGCGCGACGCGCGGCCGCCCCGTGGCCGCGCGGGTCCTGGTCATGCTGGCGGGACTCGCCGCCGCGAGCGCGCTGACGGTCGGCCTCGCCGCCCTCCTGCCGCTGCTCTAGCGACGCGTCGTCAGAGCGGCCAGCCCGCGAACAGCACCAGCCCGATCAGCACCGCCTGGGCGACGAGGCGCGGGACCAGCGGGATCGCGATGCGCCCGAAGCGCTCGGGGTGCCGGGCCGCGAACGCGTTCGCGGGGAACACGGCGACGAGGAACACCGCCAGCGCGATGCCCGCCGCGAGGCGCACCGGCTCCACGAGGAGGCCGACGCCGCCCGCGATCTCGCACACGCCCGTGATGCGCACGAGCGCCAGGGGAGAGGGCACGCCGGGCCGCCGGAACGAGGGCGGGATGATCGCCGCCATGGCCCTGGCGGCCTTCGGGACGAAGTGGTTCACGCCCATCCCGACGAAGACGAGGGCCAGCAGGATCCGCACGGCGAGCTGGATCGCAGCCCACGTCTCATCGCTCATCCGGCCATTCTGGGGCCACTAGCATGTGAGGGTCCCAGCCGCCCCCGCCCGAAGGACCGCCTCTTGACGAAGCCCGTCGTGTTGATCGCCGAAGAACTCTCGCCCGCCACCGTCGACGCCCTGGGGCCCGACTTCGACGTCCGATCCGTCGACGGCACCGACCGCCCGGCTCTGCTCGCGGCCCTCGCGGATGCGGACGCCGTGCTCGTCCGGTCCGCCACGAGGATCGACGCGGAGGCCATCGCCGCCGCCCCGCGCCTCCAGGTCGTCGCCCGCGCCGGCGTCGGCCTCGACAACGTCGACATCAAGGCCGCGACCACCGCGGGCGTCATGGTCGTGAACGCGCCGACCTCGAACGTCATCTCGGCCGCCGAGCTCGCCATCGGCCACATCCTCTCGCTCGCCCGCTTCATCCCCGACGCGAGCGCGTCGCTCAAGCAGGGCCTCTGGAAGCGCTCCTCGTTCACGGGCGTCGAGCTCTACGAGAAGACCATCGGCATCGTCGGCCTCGGCCGCATCGGCACGCTCGTCGCCCAGCGCCTCGCGGGCTTCGGCGCCACGCTCGTCGCCTACGACCCCTACGTCACGCCGGCCCGCGCGCAGCAGCTCGGCGTGCAGCTGCTCCCGCTCGACGAGCTCATGCGGGTCTCGGACTTCATCACGATCCACATCCCCAAGACGCCCGACACCACCGGGCTCATCTCCACGGAGCAGTTCGCGCTCGCGAAGCCGTCCTTGCGCATCGTCAATGCCAGCCGCGGCGGCATCATCGACGAGGACGCGCTCTACACGGCGCTCAAGTCGAAGCGCATCGCGGGCGCCGGCCTCGACGTGTTCGTGAGCGAGCCGCCCACGGGATCCCCGCTGCTCGAGCTCGACAACATCATCGTCACGCCCCACCTCGGCGCCTCCACCGACGAGGCGCAGGAGAAGGCGGGGGTCTCGGTCGCCAAGAGCGTGCGCCTGGCCCTCGGCGGCGAGCTCGTGCCGGACGCCGTGAACGTCGCGGGCGGCGTCATCGACCCGTACGTGCGCCCCGGCATCCCGCTGATGGAGAAGCTCGGCCAGGTGTTCTCGGGTCTCGCGCACGAGGCCCTCACGAGCATCGACGTCGTCGTCCGCGGCGAGCTCGCCGGCTACGACGTCAGCGTCCTCAAGCTCGCGGCGCTCAAGGGCGTGTTCACGAACGTGGTGAGCGAGAACGTCTCCTACGTCAACGCGCCGCTCCTGGCCGAGCAGCGCGGGCTCGAGGTGCGCCTGATCACGGACGCCGTCTCGGAGGAGTACCGCAACGTGCTCAGCATCCGCGGCGCGCTCTCCGACGGCACGCAGGTGTCGGTCTCCGGCACGCTCACGGGCACCAAGCAGATCGAGAAGCTCGTCGAGATCGACGGCTACGACGTCGAGGTGCCCTTCAGCCGCCACCTCATCGTCATGAAGTACGAGGACCGCCCCGGCATCGTCGCGGTCTACGGCAAGGAGTTCGGCGACGCCGAGGTCAACATCGCGGGCATGCAGATCGCCCGCCAGGAGGCCGGCGGCCGCGCGCTCAGCGTGCTCAGCGTCGACTCGCCCGTGCCGGACGGCGTGCTGGAGAACGTGCGCCGGGCCATCCAGGCCACGTCGCTGCGCGAGATCGACATCGCCGACTGATCCCGGTCGGACGGACCCCGGCGAGGGCGGCTGCTGCGGCGGCCGCCCTCGCGGTGCGTCCGGGCGGGTCAGGCGCCGGTGGAGCGCATCCGCACGAGGTCGTCGACCACGCGGATGAGCTCGTCGAGCGCGTCGTCCGCGGGGGCGGATCCACCGAGCCAGGGCTGCAGCGCCGAGTTGTAGTACAGGCCGTCGCCGATCAGGAGCACGGCCCGCGCCACGGCCGGGTCGCCCACGGCCTCCAGGATGACGGCGGCCCACTCGTCCTGGAGGTGCGTGAGCGTGTCGCGGGCGCGCGGGTGGTTGCCCTGCGCGAGGCGGGAGGTCGCGACGTAGGCGCGGTCGAACGGCGTGGCCGTGGACAGCGAGCTGCGGATCCACCGGTCGACCGGTCCCCGTTCGGCGGCCCGGAGGCGCGCGACGTCCGCCTGCGCCAGCGCGGACATGCGGGCGAGCAGCCCCTCGACGAGGGCCTCCTTCCCGCCGAAGTGGTAGAGCAGCCCGCCCTTGGAGACGCCGGCCGCGGCGGCGACGGCCTCGAGGGTCGTGCCGCGCTCTCCCTGCTGCACGAGCAGCTCCTCGAAGGCGTCGAGGATGCGGTCGCGTGCGGTGCCGCCGGGGGAGGGCGCCGCGTCGGGTGCGGCGGCGGGCTCGGGTGCGGCGTCCGGCTCGGGGGCGGCGTCGTCGGGTGGTGTGGCGGGCATGGATCCAGCGTAGCGGCGGGTTGCCCGCTGTACCGACCGGACGGTACAGTGATCCCCGGCCGCTCCCGCGGCCCGTCCGCGCGCCCCGCGCCGTCTCCTCCCGACGTCAGGAAGCCCCGTCATGTCCAGCCCCCGCACCGCATCCGTCCCCGAGATCGCCGCCCCCGGCCGCGCGGGCGGCCGGCAGTGGGCCGCGCTCGTGGTGCTCATGCTCCCGGTGCTCCTCGTCTCCATCGACAACACGGTGCTGAGCTTCGCGATGCCGTCCATCGCGCGCGACCTCGAGCCGTCGGGCGCGGCCCAGCTCTGGATCATCGACGCCTACCCGCTCGTGCTCGCGGGCCTCCTCGTCGCCATGGGCAACATGGGCGACCGCTACGGCCGCCGTCGCCTCCTCATGATCGGCGCCGCCGGCTTCGGCCTCGTCTCGGCCCTCGCCGCGTTCGCGACCGACGCGTCGCAGCTCATCGGCGCCCGCGCCCTGCTGGGCTTCTTCGGCGCGATGCTCATGCCCTCCACGCTCTCGCTCCTGCGCTCGATCTTCACCGACCGCAAGCAGCGCCGCCTCGCCATCGCCATCTGGGCGTCGGGCTTCTCCGGCGGATCCGCGCTCGGCCCGCTCGTCGGCGGCGTGCTGCTCGAGCACTTCTGGTGGGGATCCGTGTTCCTCGTCGCGGTGCCCGTGCTGCTGCCGCTGCTGATCCTCACGCCCGTGCTCGTGCCCGAGTCGAAGGACCCGGCGCCCGGCCCCATCGACGTGGTCGCGATCCTGCTGTCGCTCGCGACGGTCGCGCCCATCGTCTACGCGATCAAGACGTTCGCGACCGAGGGCGTGACGCCGCTCGCGATCGCGGCGCCGGTCGTCGGCGTCGTCGCGGGCATCCTCTTCGTCCGCCGCATGTCCCGGGCGCGGAACCCCATGCTCGACGTGGCGCTGTTCCGCGAGCCCGTGTTCACGGGCGCGGTTCTCGTCAACCTGCTGAGCGTCGTCTCGCTCGTCGGCTTCCTCTTCTTCGTCACGCAGCACCTGCAGCTGGTCGCGGGGCTGGACCCGCTCGCGGCGGGCCTCGCGCTGATCCCGGGATCCGTCGTGGTCATCGTGTCGGGCCTCGTGATCGTGCCGATCGTGGCGCGCGCCCGCCCGTCCCGGGTGGTCGCCATCGCGCTCGCGTTCTCGGCCGTCGCCTACGTGCTGCTCGCGGTGACCGGCCGGGGCGCGTCGGTCGGGCTCCTCGTCTTCGCCTTCTGCCTGCTGGGTGCGGGCATCGGCGCCTCGCAGACGATCTCCAACGACCTGATCATCGCGGCCGTCCCGCCGGCGAAGGCGGGCGCCGCGTCGGCGGTATCGGAGACGGCGTACGAGGTGGGAGCGGTGCTCGGAACGGCCGTGCTCGGCAGCATCCTGACGGCCAGCTACCGCACGGGCCTCGTGCTGCCCGCCGGCCTGTCCGACGGCGACTCGGTCGCGGCGCGCGAGACCCTCGGGGGTGCGGTGTCGGTCGCCGAGCGCGTGCCGGCGGACGTGGGCGCCGCCCTCCTCGAGTCGGCGCACACGGCCTTCGACGGCGGCGTGGTGACGACCTCGATCATCGGCGCCGCGCTGATGGCGGGCGCGATCGTCATCTCGCTCACGAGCCTCCGCCGCGCCAGCTCGCACGACTGATCCCGGGCGCCGCGCGGGTGCGCGGACGCGGATCGGGCCCGTCACCTCGAGAGGTGACGGGCCCGATGCGTGCAGGGGAGCGGATCAGACGACGTTGTCGTCGGAGCGCTCGCTGCGCGTGACGCGCTGGCCCGTCGCGGGGTCGATGCGCGTGCGGGTCTCGCTGACGGCCGTGCGGCGGCGGGCGAGGAGCGCGATGCCGATGATGATCACGAGCACGCCGCCGCCCATGAGGATGTAGCCGACCAGCTGCAGGTCGACGCCGGGGACCGTGAGGTCGACGGCGAACGCGAGGATCGCGCCGACGACGACGAGGAAGATGCCGAGTCCGATGCTCATGGGTGTGTCCTTCTGTCGTGCCCGTCGGGGCGGTCGGGTGCCTCCACCGTAGCGCGCGGGCGCCAGCGACGGACGGGTAACCTGGCCCGACACCCACCGAGCCCCGGGAGGATCCATGCCCCGCACCATCTCGCTCGCCGTCGTCCCCGGGGACGGCATCGGCCCGGAGGTCGTCCACGAGGCCCTGCGCGTGCTGCGG
The DNA here is from genome assembly GCF_002151125.1 of Clavibacter michiganensis. Taxonomy (GTDB): domain Bacteria; phylum Actinomycetota; class Actinomycetes; order Actinomycetales; family Microbacteriaceae; genus Clavibacter; species Clavibacter michiganensis_C. The sequence continues at coordinate 150,899 of NZ_MDJZ01000005.1, read as the reverse complement.
GAGGCGGTCCCCGCGGACGTGTCGCTCGACACCACGCAGTACCCGTTCGGCGCCGGGCACTTCCTCGAGACCGGCGAGATCCTCACGGACTCCGACCTGGCGGCGCTGGCCCGGCACGACGCGATCCTGCTCGGCGCGGTCGGGGGCGACCCCCGCGACGCGCGCCTCGCCGGCGGCATCATCGAGCGCGGCCTGCTGCTGAAGCTGCGCTTCGCGTTCGACCACTACGTCAACCTGCGGCCCACGACCCTGCTGCCCGGCGTCGTCTCGCCGCTCGCCGCGCCCGGCGACGTCGACTTCGTCGTCGTCCGCGAGGGGACCGAGGGGCCGTACGCGGGCAACGGCGGCGTGCTGCGGCGCGGCACCGAGCACGAGATCGCGACCGAGGTGTCCGTGAACACGGCGCACGGCGTCGAGCGCACCGTGCGGTTCGCGTTCGAGCTCGCGGAGAAGCGCGACCGCAAGCGCGTCACCCTCGTGCACAAGACCAACGTGCTGACCTTCGCCGGATCCCTGTGGCAGCGCACCGTCGACCGCGTCGCCGCCGAGCACCCCGGCATCGCGGTCGACTACCTGCACGTCGACGCCACGATGATCTTCCTGGTCACCGACCCGTCGCGCTTCGACGTGATCGTCTCGGACAACCTGTTCGGCGACATCATCACCGACCTCGCCGCGGCTGTCTCGGGCGGCATCGGCCTCGCCGCGTCGGGCAACGTCAACCCGACGGGCGCGTTCCCGAGCATGTTCGAGCCGGTGCACGGATCCGCGCCCGACATCGCCGGCCAGCAGAAGGCCGACCCGACCGCGGCGATCCTCTCGGTCGCGCTCCTGCTCGACCACCTCGGCCTCCCCGAGGCCGCGGCGCGCGTCACCGCCGCGGTCTCGTCCGACCTCGCCGCGCGGGCCGCGGGCGACGCGGCACTCCGATCCACCGCGGAGGTCGGCGACGCCGTGCTCCGCGCCCTCTCCACGAACCACTGAAGGACCCCATGAGCTCCACCAGCAGCACGGCCTCCACCAGCAGCACCGGCGCCGCCTTCCCCCTGTCCTTCGCGCAGACCCCCTCGGAGACGGCCCGCGCCGACGCCGAGCGGGAGGCGATCCTCGCGGACCCCGGCTTCGGCAAGCACTTCACGGACCACATGGTCCAGGTCGACTGGACCCTCGACGCCGGCTGGCACGACGCCCGCGTCGTCCCGTACGGGCCGCTCCAGCTGGATCCCGCCGCGAGCGTGCTGCACTACGGTCAGGAGATCTTCGAGGGCATGAAGGCGTACCGCCACGCCGACGGATCCGTCTGGACCTTCCGCCCCGACCGGAACGCCGCCCGCCTGCAGCGCTCGGCCCGCCGCCTCGCGCTGCCGGAGCTGCCCACCGAGGACTTCGTCGAGTCGGTGCGCCAGCTGGTCCGCGCCGACCTCGGCTGGGTGCCGACGGCCGCGGAGCAGAGCCTGTACCTCCGCCCGTTCATGATCGCCAACGAGAGCTTCCTCGGCGTGCGCGCCGCCCAGCGCGTGGGCTACTACGTCATCGCGAGCCCCGCGGGCGCGTACTTCACGGGCGGCGTCGCCCCGGTGTCCATCTGGCTGTCGACGCAGTACTCCCGCGCGGGCAAGGGCGGCACGGGCGCCGCCAAGTGCGGCGGCAACTACGCCGCGTCGCTCCTCCCGCAGGCCGAGGCCGCGTCGCACGGCTGCGCGCAGGTGCTCTTCCTCGACTCCGAGGAGGGCCGCTACCTCGAGGAGCTCGGCGGCATGAACATCGTGCTCGTCTACCGGGACGGACGCCTGGTCACGCCCGACTCGGAGAGCATCCTCGAGGGCATCACGCGCGACTCGATCCTCGAGCTCGCGCGCGACCGCGGCCTCACGGTCGAGAAGCGGCGCGTGGAGCTGTCCGAGTGGGTCGAGGGTGTGGCGTCGGGCGAGATCACCGAGGTGTTCGCGTGCGGCACCGCTGCGGTGATCACGCCCATCGGACGGCTGCTCGGCGAGGGCCTCGACGTCGGCGACATCGACGCGCCCGCCGGCGAGCTGACGATGTCGCTGCGCCAGGAGCTCACGGACATCCAGTACGGCCGCATCCCGGACCGCCACGGCTGGCTCACGCGCCTCGACGCGTAGCGGGTCCGCTCGTGCGGGCGGCCGGGCGCCGCCCGCACGGCTAGGGTCGTCAGCGTGAAGATCGCGCGATTCAGCACCGGTGACGACCCCCGCTTCGGCATCCTCGACGAGGAGGAGGGCCACCTGGTCGTCCTCACCGGCGACCCGATGTTCAGCGGCTACCAGACGACGGGGGAGCGCGTGCCGCTCGCCGACGCGCGGCTGCTCGCGCCGGTGATCCCGCGCTCGAAGGTCGTCGCCGTCGGCCGCAACTACGCCGCCCACGCGGCGGAGCACGGCAGCGAGGCGCCGAGCACGCCGCTCATCTTCCTGAAGCCCAACACCTCCGTCGTCGGACCCGACGACGCCATCCGACTCCCCGCCGACAGCCAGCAGGTGGAGCACGAGGGCGAGCTCGCGGTCGTCATCGGGCGGATCACGCGCGACGTGTCCGTGGAGGACGCGTGCCGCTCGATCTTCGGCTACACGATCGGCAACGACGTCACCGCGCGCGACATCCAGCACTCCGAGAGCCAATGGGCGCGCGCGAAGGGGTACGACACCTTCTGCCCGCTCGGCCCGGTCATCGAGACCGAGGGCTCGTTCGAGGACGCGCTCATCGAGACGCGCGTCGACGGGGAGCTCCGCCAGTCCGGCCGCACGAGCGAGATGGTGCACACCGTGCCCGAGCTCATCGCGTTCGCCTCGCGCGTGTGGACCCTGCTGCCCGGCGACGTGATCCTCACGGGCACGCCCGCCGGCGTCGGGCCCTTCACCGACGGCCAGGTCGTCGAGGTCTCCATCGAGGGGATCGGCACGCTCTCGAACCCCGCGCGCGCCCGCGCCTGACCCGTGACCCGCCTCGGCCGTCCGGCGCGCGTCGCGCTGGCGGCCGCGGCGGTCGCGCTGCTCGCGGGCTGCGTCTACGACGTGTCCGACTACGGGCTCGAGACGCCGGATCCCGCCGACGGCTCCCCGACGGCGACCCCGGTCGTGGACGAGCCCCCGGCGCTCGACCTGCCCGCGGGCTGCGTGCCGTCCGACCTCGCCGTCGACTGGTCGGAGCCCGTGGCGGGTGCTGCGGACGACCTCCTCGCCGTCCGCGTCATGCAGGTGCGGGTCCCCGGACCGGGGGAGCAGCCCGGCCTCGGCTCCACCCGGCAGAGCGTGACCCGCACCGACACCGAGCTGGTGCCGCCCGTCGGCCTCGCGGTCGACGAGGCGGAGGACGGATCCGCGACGGTCGTCGACCCGCTGACGCCGGATCCGGCGTGGGCGTCGTACCTCCTCGGCGACCTGCGGGACCGGGACATCGTGCCGCCGCGCTTCGGGCGCTCCCTGCAGCTCGTCTCCTTCGACCCGGTCGCCGATCGGGCCGCGCGCTACGTCATCGGCTACCTCGGGGCGACGCAGTCCGTGCGCTTCACGGTCACCGGCTGCGAGGGCGCGTTCCGCTCGTCCGGCACCCTCGCCGGGATCGATCCGATGCGGTACGGCGGCGCCGTCCTCCTCGAGTGCGGGGTGCCGCCCGGCGACCAGTACGACAGGTGGGACCTGCTCGAGCCGTACTGCGCGGACGGGGCGCCCGCGGCCGACGGGGAGCCGCAGCCCGAGCCCTAGAATCGGATCCAGGATGACTGAGACAACCGCGCACCCCGTGACCACCGCTTCCGGCACCGACGTCCGCGTCCGGTTCTGCCCGTCCCCGACCGGGACGCCGCACGTGGGGCTCATCCGCACGGCCCTGTTCAACTGGGCCTACGCGCGCCACACCGGCGGCAAGCTCGTGTTCCGCGTCGAGGACACCGACGCCGCGCGCGACAGCGAGGAGAGCTACGGGCAGCTCATCGAGGCGCTGCGCTGGCTGGAGATCGACTGGGACGAGGGCGAGGGCGTCGGCGGCCCGCACGCGCCGTACCGCCAGTCGCAGCGCACCGACCTCTACCTCGACGTGATCCGCAGGCTCACCGAGTCGGGCCACCTCTACGAGAGCTACGCGACGGCCGAGGAGATCGAGGCCCGCAACCGCGCCGCCGGCCGCGACCCGAAGATGGGCTACGACAACTTCGAGCGCGACCTCACCGAGGAGGCGCGCCAGGCGTTCCGCGACGAGGGCCGCTCGCCGGCGCTCCGCCTCCGCGTGCCGGACACCGACCTCTCGTTCGACGACCTCGTGCGCGGCACGGTCACGTTCCCCGCCGGGTCGTTCCCCGACTTCGTGCTCGTGCGCCCCAACGGCGCCCCGCTCTACACGCTGGTGAACCCCGTGGACGACGCGCTCATGGGGATCACTCACGTGCTCCGCGGCGAGGACCTCCTCTCGTCGACGCCCCGGCAGATCGCGCTGTACCACGCCCTCATCGACATCGGAGTGGCGGACGCCATCCCGCGCTTCGGCCATCTGCCGTACGTGATGGGGGAGGGCAACAAGAAGCTCTCCAAGCGCGACCCCGAGTCGAACCTGTTCCACCACCGCGACCGCGGCTTCATCCCCGAGGGCCTCATCAACTACCTGGCGCTCCTCGGCTGGTCGCTCACCCACGACCGCGACGTGTTCTCGCGGATGGAGATGGTCACCGCGTTCGACGTGGCCGACGTCACGCCCGCGCCGGCGCGCTTCGACCTCAAGAAGGCGGAGTCGCTGAACGGCGACCACATCCGCCTGCTCGCGCTCGACGACTTCGCCCAGCGCCTCGTCCCGTACCTGCAGGCGGCGGACGTCGTCGGCGCCGAGCTCACGCACGACGAGAAGCGCATGCTCGACGCCGCGGCGCCGCTCGTGCAGGAGCGCATGCAGCTCCTGGGCGAGGCGCCGGATCTGCTGTCGTTCCTCTTCACGACGGCCGACGCGCTGCCCTACGACGACGCGGCCGTCCAGGCGCTCAAGGACGACGCCGGCGGGGTCCTCGCCGCCAGCCGCGGCGCGCTCGACGGCGTCCCGCACACGCAGTGGGACGTCGACCTGGTGCAGGAGATGCTGCAGAACACGCTCATCACCGGCATGGGGATGAAGCCGCGCCTCGCCTACGGACCGCTGCGCGTCGCCGTCTCCGGGCGCCGGATCTCGCCGCCGCTGTTCGAGTCGATGGTGCTGCTCGGCAAGGACGAGACCATCGCGCGCCTCGACCGCCTCGCGGGGATGCTCGGTGCCTGACGCCGGTGTCGCGGGATCCACCGCGACGGGCGGCTCCTACGACGTCGTCGTCATCGGCGCCGGCCCCGCGGGCCTGTCCGGCGCGCTGAACCTCGTGCGCGCCCGTCGCCGCACCCTCGTGCTCGACAGCAGCCGTCCGCGGAACGCCGCGACGCTCATGTCGCACGGCTTCGTCACGCGCGACGGGATCTCCCCGCTCGAGCTCCGCAAGCTCGGCCAGGTCGAGGTCGAGGCGTACGACGAGGGCGAGTTCCAGCTCGCCGTCGTGCAGTCCGCGGAGCCCGCCGAGGGCGGCTTCACGATCCGCGCGAAGGGCGTGCGTCGCGCGCCCGACCGCGAGGTGCACGCGCGCCGGATCCTCATCGCCACGGGCCTCGTGGAGACGCTGCCGGACCTGCCGAGCATCCGCGCCTACTACGGCACCGCCGTGCACAGCTGCATGGAGTGCGACGGCTACGAGAAGCGCGACGAGCCGCTCTTCCTCATCGGCGAGACCGACGACCTCGTGGAGCGCGCGCTGCTTCTCTCGCAGTGGTCGCGCGACATCATCGTGTTCACCAACGGCGTCGCGGAGATCGACGAGGCGGGGGAGCGCGGGCTCGCGTCCCTCGGGATCCGCGTCGACCGCCGGCCCGTCGCCGACATCGAGGGCGAGCGTGCGGTCGTCACCGGCATCCGGATGCAGGACGGCTCCGTCGTCCCGCGCTCGGGCGGCTTCGTGCGCCCCCGCTACTCGACCGCGCTCGACTTCCTCTCGGGGCTCGACCTCGACACCGACGACGACGGCCACATCGCCGTCAACGCCGAGGGCCGCACGTCGCACCAGGGCGTCTACGCGGCGGGCGACAGCTCGCAGCCGGGCCCGCAGCAGCTGATCATCGCGGCCGGCTTCGGAGCGCGTGCGGCCAGCGCGATCAACCGCGACCTGCTGCCCGTGATCTGACGCGTCTCGCGGCCCGCCGGGCGCCCGCCGGTTTGGCGCGGATCCGGCCGATGGGCTACACTCGACGAGGCCCGATCGCGCATCGGGGCCTTGGGGTATGGTGTAATTGGCAACACGGAAGATTCTGATTCTTTTGTTCTTGGTTCGAGTCCAGGTACCCCAGCACTGAAACAGCAGGAAATAACAGGCCCGGTTCTCCGGGCCTTTTCCTTTTTCCCCTGCGCCCGTCCGCCAGCGCGCATGACCTGCGCCTCTGGTCGTCCTCCTGGACTCGACGGACGACCCGACTCGAGGACCTCACATGGCGTTGACGCTCGGCCCGATCATGCTCGACGCGGGAATCCACATCCCGGATGCACTGGTGATCAGACACGCCTACGTCCGTGAACACGAGGACAGCGGGCTCAAGGGCGTACACGCCGACTCGACGGACGCCGAGGTCCTCGAATACACCCGGTCGCAGTCGTCGGACGTGCAACGTTTCCCGCGGACACCGCCGCGATTCTGGGTCGTGTTCATCCGCGAGGGCGGCGATCGCGCGCGGTTCTGGGCGGTCGTGGAGAACCGGGGCGAGATCTCCGATGACGGCACCCTCCGGATGTTCGACGTCGTCGTCTCCGACCACATGGCGGACCTCCGCGAGCGGCTCGTGATCGGCTGGCGATCTCCTCGTTCGTGGTGGATGCGGGCACTCACGGCAGCGACGTACCCGGTCGTCGGGATCGAGGACGCCCAGCCGGTGCCATTCCCTGGATTCGATCGACTCGTCGTCGACTACGCGCAGCTGCAGGCGGTCATGCAGGAGCATCGCTACGCGTCCTGGCGGACAGCGCTCGCCTCCGTGGTGGGCATCTACCTCATCACCGATACCCGCGACGGTCGCCAGTACGTGGGGAAAGCGGACGGCGCCGAGAACATCCGTCAGCGGTGGCACGTGTACGCGGTGAACGGGCACGGGGGGAACGTTGAGCTGCGCGGTCTGGATCCGGCTAGCTTCCGGTACTCGCTCCTGCGCGTGTTCGACCCCTCCACGCCGACGACCGTGATCGACGCTGCGGAGAGTCACTTCAAGATTGCGCTCGATACACGGCCGCACGGGCTCAACCGGAATTAGGAATCGCGCCTTCCTGGGAACGACGACGGCCCCGCCCGGGCATCTGCTCGAGCGGGGCCGTCGTCGTGTTCAGTGGTGCGGATCAGGCGAGGCGCCCCTTCGGCGAGCTGTCGCTCGTCTTCGACGGGTCCTTCTCCACGACGTCACCCAGGGCGTCGTCGATGCGGGTGAGGAGCTCCGCGGGGATCTTCACGCCGGACGCCTTGACGTTCTCGTGGACCTGCTCGGGACGCGAGGCGCCGATGATCGCCGAGGCGACGTTCTCGTTCTGGAGCACCCAGGCGACGGCGAGCTGGGCCAGCGACAGGTTGAGCTCGTCGGCCACCGGCTGCAGCTCCTGCACGCGGGTCAGCGTGTCGTCGTTCATGTAGCGCTTGATCATGTCGGCGCCGCCCTTGTCGTCCGTGGCGCGCGAGCCCTGCGGCAGGTCCTGGCCGGGCTTGTACTTGCCGGTGAGGACGCCCTGCGCGATGGGGGACCAGACGATCTGCGAGATGCCGAGCTCGGCGGACGTCGGGACGACCTCCTCCTCGATGACGCGCCAGAGGGCCGAGTACTGCGGCTGGTTCGAGATGAGCTGGAAGCCGAGCTCGCGGGAGAGGCCGTGCGCCTCGCGGAGCTGCTCCGGGGTCCACTCGCTGACGCCGATGTAGAGCGCCTTGCCCTGGCGGACGACGTCGGCGAAGGCCTGCATCGTCTCCTCGAGCGGGGTCTCGTAGTCGTAGCGGTGGGCCTGGTACAGATCCACGTGGTCGGTCTGGAGGCGCTCGAGCGAGCCGTCGATCGACGCCATGATGTGCTTGCGCGAGAGGCCGGTGTCGTTGTGGCCCTTGGCGCCGGTCGGGAAGTAGACCTTCGTGAAGATCTCGAGCCCGTCGCGGTTCTCGCCCTTGAGCGCGTCACCGAGGACCTTCTCGGCGACGGTGTTCGCGTAGCCGTCCGCGGTGTCGAACGTGGTGATGCCGGCCTCGAGGGCCGCCTGCACGCACTGCGTGGCGGTGTCGTTCTCGACCTGCGACCCGTGGGTCAGCCAGTTGCCGTACGTGATCTCGGAGATCTTGAAGCCTGAGTTGCCTAGGTAGCGGAATTCCATCCTCCGAGCCTACGCCGCGAGCGCTGGACGGCGACGGCACGCGAGCTGTCCACGAGGAGGACGGCGGGTGCACGGACGGCCCCGCCCGAGCGGTGCTCGAGCGGGGCCGTCGGGTGCGGTCAGCGGACCCTGCGGATCACGCCTCGCGGGTCTTCGGCGAGCTGTCCTCGGTCTTGCGCGGGTCCTTCTCGACGATGTCACCGAGGGCGTCGTCGATGCGCGTGAGGAGCTCGGCCGGGATCTTCACGCCGGACGCCTTCACGTTCTCGTGCACCTGCTCGGGACGCGAGGCGCCGATGATCGCGGACGCCACGTTCTCGTTCTGCAGCACCCACGCGACGGCGAGCTGCGCGAGCGACAGGTCGAGCTCGTCGGCGACGGGCTGGAGGTCCTGCACGCGCTGCAGGGTGTCGTCGTTCATGAAGCGCTTGATCATGTCCGCGCCGCCCTTGTCGTCGGTCGCACGGGATCCGGACGGCAGGTCCTGGCCGGGCTTGTACTTGCCCGTCAGCACGCCCTGCGCGATGGGGGACCAGACGATCTGCGAGATGCCCAGCTCCTTCGAGGTCGGCACGACCTCCTCCTCGATGACGCGCCAGAGGGCCGAGTACTGCGGCTGGTTCGAGATCAGCTGGAAGCCCAGCTGCTCGGCCAGCTCGTGGCCGGCGCGCAGCTGCTCGCTCGTCCACTCGCTCACGCCGATGTAGAGCGCCTTGCCCTGGCGGACGACGTCGGCGAACGCCTGCATCGTCTCCTCGAGGGGCGTCTCGTAGTCGAAGCGGTGCGCCTGGTAGAGGTCGATGTAGTCGGTCTGCAGGCGCTGGAGCGAGCCCTCGACCGAGTCCATGATGTGCTTGCGCGACAGGCCGGTGTCGTTGTGGCCCTTGGGGCCCGTGGGCCCGAAGACCTTGGTGAAGATCTCGATCGAGGCACGTCGCTCGTCCTTGAGCGCCTCGCCGAGCACGGTCTCCGCCTTGGTGTTGGCGTACACGTCCGCGGTGTCGAAGGTGGTGATCCCCGCCTCGAGCGCGGCCTTCACGCACGCGGTCGCGGTGTCGTTCTCGACCTGCGATCCGTGGGTGAGCCAGTTGCCGTAGGTGATCTCGGAGATCTTGAAGCCGGAGTTGCCGAGGTATCTGAATTCCATGCTCCGACCGTACGCCGGGCACCTCCGCCGGCCCGCACGGAAGTGTGCGACGGCGGCGCGCGACGACGCCCGCCCCCGGATCCGGGAGCGGGCGTCGTGGTGGTGCGGGGGAGGGCTAGCGGCGCGGGGCGTCCGCGTCGCGGGTCTCGCCCACGCTGCGGCCGGAGCCGCGGGCCGCGTCGTCGTCCGCGTCGGCCGGCGCCTTCTCGCCCTCGACGGAGGCGGCGGAGTCCGTCCCCTCGACAGCGGTGCCGTCGCGCTTCGTCTTCGCGAGGCTCGCGACGGTCGCCACCGTGATGGTGAGGAGGATGAACGACAGCGAGAACCAGATCGGGATCTCGGGGGCCCACAGCATCGGCTCGCCGCCGTTGATGAAGGGCACCTCGTTGACGTGCATGGCGTGCAGCACGAGCTTCACGGCGATGAAGCCGAGGATGACCGCGAGGCCCTGCGAGAGGTAGACGAGACGCTCGAGGAGGCCGGAGATCAGGAAGTACAGCTGGCGGAGGCCGAGCAGCGCGAAGGCGTTGGCGGTGAAGACGATGTACGCCTCCTGCGTCAGGCCGAAGATCGCGGGGATCGAGTCGAGGGCGAACAGCACGTCGGTGAGGCCGATGGCGAGCATCACCAGGAACATCGGGGTGAAGAGGCGCTTGCCGTCGACGCGGGTCGTCAGCTTGTCGCCGTCGTAGTGGTCCGAGGTCGGGATGAAGCGGCGGAGCGTGCGGATGAGCTTCGAGTCGGACTCGTCCTCGTCGTGCGTCTCCTTCATCTGCTTGTAGGCCATGACGAGCAGCAGGGCGCCGAAGAGGTAGAAGACCCAGGAGAAGTTGTCGATGATCGCGGAGCCCATCGCGATGAAGATGCCGCGCATCACGAGCGCGATGGCGATGCCGACGAGCAGCACCTTCTGCTGGAAGGCCCGCGGCACGGCGAAGCTCGACATGATGATGAGGAAGACGAAGAGGTTGTCGACGCTCAGCGCCTTCTCCGTCACGTAGCCGGCGAAGTACTCGCCGCCGAAGGTCCAGTTCGAGAAGACGCCGACGCCGACGCCGAAGATCAGCGCGATGACGATGTAGACGACCGACCAGGTGGCCGACTCCTTGATCGTGGGCTCGTGCGCGTGGCGGACGTGCGCGTAGAAGTCGAAGACCAGCAGGCCGAGGACGGCCGCGAGGGTCGCGGCCCAGAGCCAGAAGGGGACATCCATTTCGAGGGTTCTCCAGTACTCGGACCTCGACGGGTCCGGTGGGGTACTGAAGGTCTCCTCCACCCCGCGAGCTGCTGCTCGCGGAACCGGTCGCACGGGTCGGAGTGGTCCGACCGTATTGACGACACGACCGCCGGACGGGAGTACTCCCCTTCGAGACACGAGTCTATACGGGTGCATGGAGCGTTCCGGACCATGCAGGCGGATCCCCAGGGGCCGGCCGCACCCGCGCGCCTCTCGCGCGGCTACTCGAGGAAGAGCAGCGCGATGCCCACGACCGCGGCCAGCGCCCCGATGCCGATGAGCACGAGCCCGGTCACGCGGAGCGCGCGGCCGTCGAGCTCGGGCGCGTGCGTGCGGACCCGCCACGGGGAGCGGGGCGAGAACCAGACCCGCACGTCGGATCCGGCCGAGAGGTCGCGGATCTCCGGGGTGTCGGCCGGCGCCTCGTGCACGTCGCCGTCGCCGTCGAACCAGCGGAGGACGCGGGCGGGTGCAGCGCCGTCGACAGCGGGCGCGTCCGCGACGAGCCCCTCGGTCGCGGACCAGCGTCGACCGAGGAGGCGCACGGAGAGGCCGGCGACGTACAGCAGCACGCCGGGGACGAGGGCGATCCACGTGAGGAACTCGACGATGAGCGACGCCGCGGCGAGACCGTTCATCCGAATGACCCCGCGTCCGCTCGTCGAGAGCCCGAACAGGGCCTAGAGGTCGATGCTATCGCCGGGCTCGAGGGCGTGGAACTCGCCGCCGCCCTGCTCCGTCGCCCACTGCAGCCGTGCGTTCGACATGGTCTTGCCCGCGGCCGAGAGCACCATCTCGTGCGTGGGGAACGCGCGGCGGGGCGCGACGGCGAGGACGTAGTCGATGGACTCGCTGATCTTCAGCCACGGCGCGCCCGCGGGAGCGGCGAGCAGGTCGACCTCGACGCCCTCGGGGACGACGAAGGAGTCGCCCGCGTAGTAGAGCGTGCCGTTCACCAGCACGCCCAGGTTGTCGACCACGGGGATCGACTCGTGGATCACGGCGTGCGCGCCGCCGAAGAAGCGCAGCGTGAAGCCGCCGACCTCGATCGTGTCGCCCGCGTGCACGACCGTGACGTCGAAGCCGTCCGCGGCGGCGGCGACGCCCTCGGGTGCGTAGATGGGGACGCCCTCGTTCTTGTCGAGGATCCGCTTCAGCTGCTCGGGGGTCCAGTGGTCCGGGTGCTCGTGCGTGATGACGATGGCGTCGGCGTTCATCGCCTCGGTGATGGGCGTGGTGAAGGAGCCCGGGTCGATGAAGAGCTTGCGCCCCGAGAGTTCCAGGACCAGGGCGGCGTGCTCGAGCTTCGTCAATCGCATGATGAGGAGCCAACACCGTCGAGGCGGCGGGGGCAAACCGGCGCGCGATCCCTCCTCGCGGCGGGCGGATCCGGCCCGGTCGGGGCTCGATTTGGTCGGGCTGTGCGCGCTGTGGCATACTCGACGAGTTGCAAAAACGGCCCCATCGTTTAGCGGCCTAGGACACCGCCCTCTCACGGCGGTAACACCGGTTCGAATCCGGTTGGGGTCACAGACGCAGTGCACCATGAGCCCGGCACCTCCTCACGGAGGTGCCGGGCTCGTGTCTTCTCCGGCGTCGCCTCCGAAGGGCTCGGGCGCACGGCCCGGCCCTGTACCGTCGAGGGGTGAGTGTTCACCTGGTCGGAGGCGGCCTGTCGGATGACGACACCCCCCTCCTCGCGCGGTTCCTGTCCGAGGCGACGACGAGGGCGACCGATGCCGCCCGGTTGGAGCCGGCCCGCATCGCCGTGGTCCTGGTCCACGACGGCCTGGGTGCCGAGTGGTTCGACCAGTACGCGGCGGCGCTGCGTGCCGCGGGCGCCTGCGAGCCGGTCGCGGTGCTCGCGCCGGAGGGCGGATCCATCGAGGTCGCCCAGCTGCAGGACGTGGACGGCATCGTCGTCGGCGGCGGCCTGACCCCCGCGTACCGCCAGGCGCTCGAGCCCGTCTTCGGCGAGATCCGCCGCCAGGTCACCGCCGGGGTCCCGTACCTCGGCTTCTCCGCGGGCGCCGCGGTCGCCGCCGAGACCGCCATCGTCGGCGGCTGGCGCATCGGCGACGTCGAGGTCGTGCAGGAGTCCGCGAGCGAGGACCTCGACGAGGTCACCGTCGAACAGGGCATCGGCCTCATCGACGTCGCGGTCGACGTGCACGCCGCCCAGCGGGGCACCCTCACCCGGCTCATCGCCGCGACCGAGGCCGGTCTCGTCGAGGGCGGCGTCGCCGTCGACGAGGGCACCGTGCTCATCGTGGGCGAGGGCCAGCTGGTCGTCGAGGGGCGCGGCAGCGTCTGGTCCGTCATCGGCTCGGAGACGGGCGTCACCGTCAGCTCCGCCGGCGCGTCCTGATCCGCCGCCCGTGGCGCTGACCCTGCCCGAGCTCGTCGAGCGCGGCCTCATGGACGCCGGATGGGCCGAGGTGCTCGCGCCGGTCGCCGACGACATCGCGCGGATGGGGGAGTGGCTGCGCGCCGAGGTCGCCGCCGGCCGCCCCTACCTGCCCGCCGGGGATCGCGTGCTGCGCGCGTTCCAGCAGCCCCTCGCCGACGTGCGCGTGCTCATCGTCGGGCAGGATCCGTACCCCACGCCCGGCCACCCCGTCGGCCTGTCCTTCTCGGTCGAGCCCGACGTGCGGCCCGTGCCGCGGAGCCTCGTCAACATCCACCGCGAGCTGCGGGACGACCTCGGGATCCCCACCCCCGAGCACGGCGACCTCACCGCGTGGACCCGGAGCGGCGTGCTGCTCCTCAACCGCGTGCTCACGGTGCGGCCGGGCGCGCCCGCCTCGCACCGCGGCAAGGGCTGGGAGGCCGTGACCGAGTGCGCCATCCGCGGGCTGGCGGCGCGCGGCGGCCCGCTCGTCGCGATCCTCTGGGGCAAGGACGCGGGATCGCTCGCGCCGCTGCTCGCGCCCGTGCCGTCGATCACCTCCGTGCACCCGAGCCCGCTGTCGGCGTCCCGCGGGTTCTTCGGCTCGAGGCCGTTCAGCCGGGCGGACGCGCTCCTCGTGGAGCAGGGCGCGGATCCCGTCGACTGGCGGCTCTGAGCGGCGCGATCCGATCCGGCCGCGCGCACGGCCGTCCCCGTAGGATCGCGGCATGCTCGAGGAGGAATACCAGCGGAGGCGCCGCCTGCCCGCCCACCTCCGGAAGCCCGCGCCGCCCGTGCCCGTGTTCTCGTACGAGATCCGGCCCGCGACGGCCTCCGACCTCCCGGACATCCGCGAGATCTACAACCACTACGTCATGAACAGCACCGTCACCTTCGACGAGACGCGCATGACGCTCGCCCGGTGGCGCGGCCGGTTCGGCCAGCTCGAGCGGATGGGCATGCCGTTCCTCGTCGCCGTCTCGCCGTCCGGGCAGGTGCTCGGCTACGCGCTCGTCGAGCCGGTCGGCAACCGGCGCTCGTCGCGGACCACGGTGGAGGACTCGATCTACCTCGGCGCCGCGTCGACGGGCAAGGGCCTCGGGCGCGCCCTGCTGGAGGCGCTCGTCGCGGCGTGCCGCGAGGCGCGGATCCGCGAGGTGATCGCGGTCATCGCCGACCAGGGCGCCGACGCCTCGATCCGGCTGCACGCCTCGCTCGGCTTCACGGAGAGCGGGCGCATGGGGCGCGTGGGCTGGAAGTTCGGGCGCTGGCTCGGCACCGTCACCATGCAGCTCACGCTCAAGCCGACGGAGTCCCCGGGGCTGTGGGCGCGGGCCATGCGGCGAGCGACGCCTGCCGCTGCCGCTCCTGCTCCCACCACGCCCGCTCCCGCTCCCGCCGCTCCTCCTTCGCGGTGAGCGGGCGGGGCGCCAACGTCTCCACGCGGCGACGTCGCGCCCACCAGCCGGTGAGGAGCGCGGATCCGAGCACGACCGCCATCGGCAGCAGCATGAACGGGCCGCCGGTGCCCGCGCTGCGGTCGAAGCTCTGCGACATCTGGCCGAGGATCACGGTGGGGATGAACAGCAGCGTGTTGTTGAGCGCGTGGATCAGCACGGGCGCCTCGAGGCCGCCCGTGAGCCGCGCGGACAGGGTCGCCGACAGGCCGAAGACGAAGTAGTAGGCGATGAGCCACGGGTCCGCGGCGAAGTGGGCGAGCGCGAACAGCGAGCCGGAGACGACCGCGCCGACGACGAGGGCGACGGAGGCGTTGCGGAACCAGGATCCGACCGAGCGCTGGATGAGGCCCCGGAAGCCGTACTCCTCGCCGGCGGACTGCAGCGGCGTGGTGAGGAGCACGATCGCGAGGTAGAGCACGACCTCGCCGTCGAACCGGACCTCGCCCGACGGGTCGAGCGCGAACGTGACGCCGATGTAGACGAGGAACACGGGCACCATCACGAGCGCGGCGCGGCCGAACCAGCGCCAGCGGAAGCGGCCGGCGATGGAGGACATGGCGCCCATCCGCACGCCGAAGAGCCAGCGCTGCAGCAGCATCGAGACGGGGATGAGGGCGGCCAGCGACAGGTTCGTGGCGAGCAGCACGATGGGCGTCATGGTCGTGAGGGACGCCTCGTCGGCGGGGTCCATGCGGCCCGTGAGGATCTCGATGAGGATCGCGGCGCCGCCGAAGACGAGCGAGAGGACGAGGAACGCGACGCCGAAGAGGACGAGCGCGAGGATCCCGCGCCAGGGGCCGCCGGCGTCGCGGAGGCCGTGGTGGTACGGGACGGGCGGGCGCTCGGGCAGCGGCGGGAGCGCGGGCGGGAACGGGGTCGGGGCGCCGGGCATCGCGGACGCCGCGGGGGCAGCCGGGGCACCGGGGACGACGGGCGGGGCGACCGGGGGGCCGGGGGCCGGGGCGGGATCGGGGACGGTCGGCTCCTGTGCGCTCATGCCGCCACGGTACGCGGAGCGGGGCGCGCGGGGATCCACCCGATGGCGGAGGGCGCGCGGCGGAGGGCGGCGGACCGGCGCTCCCCGCCGCGTACGGTGGACGGGACGAGAGGCGCAGCCATGCAGCAGGACCCGGACCAGGAGCACGACGAGACCCGCGACTTCGACGAGAAGCGGCACGAGCAGCTGACGGCGGCGCCCAAGGCGGTCGAGTCGGACGCGGCGAAGCGCGTCGACGTGACCGAGCAGGAGGGCGGCGTGACGCGGATCGACGTCGCCGACACGGCCTCGGTGCGGCCCGGGAAGACGACGCCCGCGCGCGAGTCGTGAGCGGTGCGGGCACAGTCCCGGGCACCGCGTCGCCGGGGCCGCGCGACGTGCTCGTCCTCGGCGGCACGGCGTGGATCGGCGGGCTCGTCGCGGAGCGGCTCGCGGCGCGCGGCGACCGGGTGACGTGCCTCGCGCGCGGCACCGGCGGATCCGCCCCCGCGGGCACGCGCTTCGTCGCGGCCGACCGCGACCGGCCGGACGCCTACGACGAGGTGGCGGGCATGGAGTGGGACGAGGTCGTGGACCTCACGTCGTCCGCGGAGCACGCGCGCGGCGCGGTCGCGGCGCTCGCCGACCGGGCCCGGCACTGGACCCTCGTGAGCACGGTGTCCGTGTACGCGTCCGTCGCGGATCCCGGCGACGACGAGCACGCGGCGCTCGTGGAGCCCGTGGACCTCGAGGAGTACGGCCAGGCGAAGGTGGCGGCCGAGCGCGCGGTGACCGCGGCGCTCGCCGGGCGGCGGATGATCGTGCGCCCCGGCCTCGTCGTCGGGCCCGGCGACGACAGCGACCGCTTCGGATACTGGCCGGCCCGGTTCGCGCTCGCGGGCGACGGGCCCGTGCTCGTCCCCGACGCGACCGGCCGCCGCTCCCAGGCGATCGACGCGCGCGACCTCGCCGAGCTGCTCGTCGCCGTCGGCCTGCGGGTGCTCGACGGCGTCGTCGACGCGGTGGGCGAGAGCGTGCCGCTGGCCGACGTGCTGGACCTGGCGGCGGAGGCCGCGGGATCCACGGGTGCGCGCGTGGTGGCGACGGACGAGCAGCTGGCCGCCGCGGACGTGCGGCACTGGGCGGGCCCGAGGTCCCTGCCGTTCTGGCTGCCGCGCGAGGCGGCCGGCTTCATGGCGAGGAGCGACGCGGGGATCCGCGCCCTCGGAGCCACGCGCCGACCGCTCGCCGAGACGATGCGCGACGTGCTCGCGGACGAGCGGGAGCGCGGGCTCGACCGGCCGCGCGCATCCGGCCTCACGCGCGACGAGGAGCTCGCGGCCATCGCGGCCCTGCGCTGACCCCGCTCCCCCCCCACGCACGAGCGCCGCGCACCCGTCCGGAGACGGAGGTGCGCGGCGCTCGTGGCGATGCGGGTGGATCAGCGGATCGCGGCCCGCAGCTCGGCGGCGGCCGCGGCCGGGTCGTCGGCCGAGTAGATCGCGCCGCCCGCGACGGCGACCACGGCGCCCGCGTCCTGCACGTCGCCGATGGTGCCGGGCTTCACGCCGCCCGCGACGGAGAACTTGACGCCCGACGCCTTGCCGGCCTCCAGCAGGTCGCCGAACGTGTAGCCGTCCTCCGCCTGCTCGTCGAGGCCCGCGTGCATCTCCACGAACTCGGCCCCGAGCTCGGTGACCTCCTTCGCGCGCTTCGCCTTGTCGGGGACGCCGATGAGGTCGACGACGATGCCCTTGCCGTGCTTCTTGGCGGCCTTGACGGCGCCCGCGATGGTGCTGTCGCCCGCGACGCCGAGGACGGTGACGAGGTCGGCGCCCGCGGAGAACGCGATGTCGGCCTCGAGCTCACCGGCGTCCATCGTCTTCAGGTCGGCGAAGACGATCTTGTCGGGGTGCGCCTCCTTGATCGCGGTGATCGCGGAGAGGCCCTCGGCCTTGATGAGCGGCGTGCCCAGCTCGATGATGTCGACGTGCGGCGCGGCCTTGCCGGCCAGCTCGAGCGCGTCCTTCGTCGTGAGCACGTCCATGGCTACCTGGAGCTTCATGTGGTTCCTCTTCCTGTCGTGATGCGTGTCGTGGTGGTGGGGGATCGGGTGACCGTCGGTCACTCGAGGTTGGCGTGACGCGGCCACAGCTCGTCGGCCGAGAGGCCGGACGCCTGCCACAGCGCGTGGAACACGGCGTCGCCGACGAGGGCGACGCTGAGCTCGAAGAGCCCGCCCGCGTACTGCGCGGAGACCGTGCCGCCGTGGTCCTGCTTGGCGGCCGCGGGGATCAGCACGGTCACGTCGGCGAGGTCGGCGAGCGGCGAGTCGTCGGCCGTGGTGAGCGCGACGATGCGCGCTCCCACGTCGTGCGCGGTCTGCGCGGCGCTGACGATGCCGGCCGTGGTGCCGGATCCGCTCGCGACCAGGAGGACGTCGCCCTCCTCGATGGCGGGCGAGGTGGCCTCGCCGACCACGTGCGCGTCGAGCCCCAGGTGCATGAACCGCATGGCGGTCATGCGGAGCGCGAGGCCGGAGCGGCCGGCGCCGAGGGCGAAGACGCGGCGGCCGTCGCGGATCACGCGGGCGGCCTCGTCGAGGCGCGCGGCGAGATGAGGCTCCGCGAGGGCGCGCGCGACGCGGGCGTTCTCGTCGGCGATGAGCGTGAGGGCGGCGGCCACGTCGACGGAGGCGTCGCCGGCCGGGCGGGGGTCGGGCGTCGTGTCGGTCACCTGATCATCGTGCTCCCCGCGGACGGTACGCGTCGCCCACCCGACGGGTGGATGCGCCTACCCGTCCGAGCAGGCCGCCCGCGCTCCGGGGCGGGATCCGGGTGGGCGTACGGTGGGCGGATGCCGTCCCGGACCCACCCTCTCGCGCCCGCCGCCCGTCCCGTCGACACCGCGCTCGCCGCCGGCGTCGACGCCGTCGCGCTCCTGGACGGGCTCCACGACGCGCTCGCCGCGCCGCTGCAGGAGGTGGCGGATGCCCTGTCCCGGCTGCTGCAGCCCGTGGTCGCGCACCGCGCCCTGGTGATCTTCACGGAGGACTGCACCGGCCGCCCGCGCAAGAAGGCGGGTGAGGCCGAGGTCGTGGAGAACGTGACCATCGCCGAGCTCGACCGGATCCTCGCGAGCCTCGCCGACGCCGACGTCGACGACGACGCCGACGCCGACGCCGACGACGCCGACGCCGCCTGGGCGGTCGAGCACCCCGTCGGCGGCCGCCCCCGCACGGTGGCGGCGTGGCGGGCCGACACGGGCGCGCTCCTCGTCCTCGTCGATCCGGTCGCCGCCCACGACGACGTGCCCCCCGCCCGCGAGCTGGTGCGCGCCCTCTGGCGGAGCGTCGCCCACGGGATCCGGCTGCAGGTCGCCGCGGCGCCGCCGGCCTACCTCGCGGAGGCGCGCGCGGTGTCGTCGGAGCGCGCCCGCGTGGTCGCGGAGCTCGGCGACGCGCACGCCACCACGCTCGAGTCGCTCCTCGCGGTGCTGCGCTCCTCCCGCACGGGCGACGCGGCGGCCCGCCAGACGGCGGCCGACCTCGCCACCAATGCCATGGTCGAGCTGCGCGCCGCGAGCGACCGCGACCGCTCGCTCGGCGAGGAGCCGGTCGCCCGCGCCTTCGCTCGGCTCCGCGACGACCTCCGGCCGCTCGTGCGGTTCCGCGACCTCGACGTGCAGTTCGTCGAGCCGCCCGTGGACGGCCGCGCGCTCCCGGGCGAGGTCGCGCACGCCGGCCGCGCCATCGTGCGCGGCGCCGTGCTCGCGCTCGTGGAGGAGCCGGACGTGACGCGCGTGCGCATCCAGTGGGACTGCGACGGCAGCAACCTGCTCGTCGGGATCCGCGACGACGGCGCGGGCGCCACCACCGCCGACCTCGACGCGCTGCGCCGCCTCACCGACCGCGTCGCCGCGCTCGACGGCACGCTCGACGTGACCGCGACGCCCGGCTGGGGATCCGAGATCGCCGTCCGTCTGCCGCTCGACGCGCCCGCCGCCGGCCTCGACGCCGCGGGGGAGGCGGGGCTCAGCGCGCGCGAGCGGGAGGTGCTCGCGCTCGTCGCCGGCGGATCCCGCAACCGCGCCATCGCGACGACCCTCGGGATCAGCGAGAACACGGTGAAGTTCCACGTCGCGAACCTGCTGCGGAAGATGGGCGCGTCCACGCGGGCCGAGCTCGCGGGGCTCGTGCGCGGCTGACACGCGGCGCCGCCGGGCGCGGGACGGCTCGGAGCGGATCCGGGAGTTAACCCCACGGAAACCTCAGCTCCGTAAGGTATTGAGCACCGCCGCCCGCCCGAACGAGGATGTCCCCGCATGCGCTCTGCCCCCACCCCCCGCCCGTCCGGGGCCGCGCGCTCCGGCGCCCTCGCCCTCGTGGCGGGACTCTCCGCCACCGCGGTCCTCGGCCTCGGCGCCGTGCCCGCGTCCGCCGCGGAGGGCGACGTCGCCATCGACGTCTACTCCATCAACGACTTCCACGGCCGCCTGGAGACCACGTCGTCCACCGCGGGCGCCGCGGTGATCTCCGGCGCGTTCCAGCAGGCGAAGGCCGAGAACCCCAACAGCACGCTCATCAGCGCGGGCGACAACATCGGGGCGTCCACGTTCACCTCGCTGTCGCAGCGGGACGAGCCGACGCTCGACGCGCTCAACGCGATGGGCCTGTCCGTCTCCACCGTCGGCAACCACGAGTTCGACCTCGGCCGCGCCGACCTCGACGACCGGGTCGTCCCCGCGTCCGACTTCCCCTACATCTCGGCGAACCTCTACGAGAAGGGCACGACCGAGCCCGCCTACGCGGCCTACGACGTGCAGGACATCGGCGGGGTGCGCGTCGCGTTCGTCGGCGCCACCACCGAGTCGCTGCCGGAGCTCGTGAGCCCCGCCGGCCTCGCGACCATCGACGTCGGCAGCGTCGTCGACGCCTCCACCGCGACGGCCCGCGCGCTCCGCGACGGCGACGACGCGAACGGCGAGGCCGACGTGGTCGTGCTCGTCGTCCACGAGGGCGCGTCCACGTCCGACGAGTCCTCGCTCACCGACGACTCGGTCTTCGGCCGCATCGTGACGGGCGTCCAGGCCGACGTGGACGCGATCGTCTCCGGCCACACCCACCTCGGCTACGACTACGAGCTTCCCGTCGCCGGCCGTGACCTGCCGCTGCCGGTGCTGCAGACCGGCAGCTACGGCACGAACCTCGGGCACCTGTCGATGACGGTCGATCCCGCCACCAAGGCCCTCACGTCCATCTCCTCGGAGCTCGTCCCGCTCCTCACGGAGGAGGGGGAGCCGGCGTTCCCGGCGGATCCCGCGGTGCAGCGCATCGTGGACGCCGCGGTCGCCGAGGCCGAGATCATCGGCAGCCGCACGGTCGGCGAGATCACGGACGACATCACGCGCGCCCGCCAGGCCGACGGCGAGGAGAACCGCGGCGGCGAGTCCACCATCGGCAACCTCGTCGCCGACGCGCAGCTCTGGGCCACGCAGGCCGACCTCGGCACCGAGATCGCGTTCATGAACCCGGGCGGCATCCGGCAGGACCTCACCGTCGCGTCCTCCGGCGCGGGCGACTCCGAGGGCGAGGTGACCTACAAGGAGGCCGCCATCGTGCAGCCGTTCGCCAACACGCTGACGACCGCGAAGATCACGGGCGCCGGCGTGAAGGCCGTGCTCGAGCAGCAGTGGCAGCCCGAGGGCTCGTCGCGGCCGTTCCTCAAGCTCGGCCTCTCGCGCGACCTCACCTACACGTACGACCCGACGGCCGCGCAGGGCGAGCGGATCACGGGCGTGTTCTTCCAGGGCGAGCCGGTGGATCCCGCACGCGTGTTCACGATGGTCGCCAACAGCTTCCTCGCGGAGGGCGGCGACAACTTCACCGAGCTCGGCAACACGACCGAGCAGAGCGACTCGGGGCGCGTCGACCTCACGGCGTTCGTGGACTACATCACCGAGTTCTCGCCCGTCGAGCCCGACTCGGCGACGCGCTCCATCGGCATCGTCGACACCACGGGCGCCGCACCGCGCGCCGGCCAGGAGCGCTCCTACGAGCTCTCCTCGCTCCTCGTCTCGAACGCGCCCGTGCAGGACACCGAGGTCGTGACCCTCATCGACGGCGAGGAGGTCGCGCGCACGCCGATCGACGCCGCCGTGGTCGACACGACCGACGAGCAGGGCCGCGCGAGCGTCCGGTTCACGGTGCCGGCCGACCTCGCCACCGGATCCCACCAGCTCGCGTTCCTGCTCCCTAGCACGGGCGCCTCGGTGCTCTACGCGCTCGACACCGAGGCCGGATCCGTCGTCCCGTCCGGCACGGGCGTCGTGCCCGCGCCGAGCACGGAGCCGACGCTCGCCGCCACCGGTTCCGAGGCCGGCCCCGTGCTCGGCACCTCGCTCGCGGCGCTCGCCCTCGGCCTCGCGCTCGTCGCGTTCCGCCGCCGGGCGTCGGCCGCGCGCCGCTGACGCGAGCGCGCCCGTGACGGACGGGGCGGGTGCCGGGACGACCGGCGCCCGCCCCGTCCGCGCATCCGGCCCCGGTAGGGCCGCCCTGCCCCGGCCTACGCTGGAGCGGTGTTCGAACTCCACCACCTCAGCGCCCAGGACCAGTGGGACCAGCTCCAGCGCGGCGAGGTCACCCCGACCGAGCTCGTGACCCACTACCTGGAGCGCATCGAGCGGCTGGATCCGGGACTCGGCGCCTTCACGACCGTCACCGCCGACCGCGCCCTCGAGCGCGCGCGCTTCGTCGAGCGCGAGGTGCCGCGCACCGCGCCGCTGTGGGGCCTGCCGTTCGGCGACAAGGACCTGTCCGAGCGCGCCGGAGTCCGCACCACGTTCGGCTCCCGCCTCTTCCGCGACCACGTCTCCGAGCGCACCGACGCCATCCCGCAGGCGCTCGACGACGCCGGCGGCATCAGCCTCGGCAAGACCAGCGCGCCCGAGTTCGGCCTGCCGTCCTACACGGAGAGCCTCGTCGCGCCGCCCGCGCGCACGCCCTGGGACACGACGCGCGGCGCCGGCGGATCCAGCGGGGGAGCGGCCGTCGCGGTGTCCGCCGGCCTGCTGCCGTTCGCGCCCGGATCCGACGGCGGCGGCTCGGTGCGCATCCCCGCGGCCGCCACCGGCCTCGTCGGCCTCAAGCCGTCGCGCGGCCTCGTGCCCGCCGGATCCGGCCAGGAGTCGCTCGCGGGCCTCGTCGTGCCCGGCCCGCTCGCCCGCAGCGTCGCGGACGCGGCCATGCTGCTCGACGCGATGATCGGCCGGGTCAACGGCCGCATCCCGCACCCCTTCACGCTCCGCGCGCCCGAGGATCCCGACGGCGACCTGCTCGGCGCGGCCGTCCGCGGCGAGGGCCGGTTCCAGATCGGCGTGATGACCACCACGCCGTGGGACGACGCCTACGAGATCGTCCGCGACCCCTCCGCCGACGACGCGCTCGCCATCGCCGTGCGCGAGCTGGCGACCATGGGCCACGGCCTCGAGGACCTCGCGCTCCGCCTGGATCCGACCTACGCGCCCGCGTTCCGCACCATCTGGCAGGCGGGTGCCGCCGGGATCCCCGCCGAGGGCGCCCAGCTCGACCTCCTGGAACCGCTCACCCGGTGGCTCGTGGAGCGCGGCCGCGCCCTCACCGCGCGCGACCTGGCCCGCGCGCTCGCGCAGCTCGCCGCCTACGAGCGCAGCGTCATCGCCCAGTTCGCGCACGTGGACGCCGTGCTGACGCCCGCGCTCGCACTGGAGCCGCGGCCTGTCGGCTGGTACGACGCCGAGGACGGCGAGCGCAACTTCGCGCAGCAGGTGCAGTACACGCCGTACACGTCCTTCGCGAACGTCACGGGCCTTCCCGCGATCACGCTGCCCGTGCACCTCACCGACGACGGCCTGCCCATGGGCGTGCAGCTCGTCGGGCGGCCGGGCGGGGAGGCGACGCTCCTCGCGATCGGGCGGCAGCTCGAGCGCCGGCTGCACTGGCAGCGCCGGCACCCGCCGCAGTGGTGAGGCGCCGGGTCAGACCAGCCCGCTGACGCCCTTGACGATGGCCGAGACCGCGCCGGCGAACGCCAGCACCACGACGGCCGCTCGGGCGCCGCGCGTCGGGATGCGCGGTCCGAGGAGCGTGCCCGCGCCGATCCCCGCGAGCATCGTCACGACGATCCCGACCCACGCGGCCGTGCCGAGGTCCGGCCAGCGCTCCGGCGCGATGACGAGCTTCGTGAGGAGCGACGAGGCGCCGATCGTGAGGAAGAACGGCTGCAGGGTCGCCGCGAACGCGCGCTGCTCCCAGCGGCTGACGACCGCGTAGACGCTGAGGCTCGGCCCGCCGATCCCGGCCGCCGCGTTCATGGCGCCCGACGCGAAGCCGAAGCCCGCCATGACGCCCGGGCCGTCGACCACGCGGGTCGTCCGGCGGAGCGCGAGGGAGGTGGTGAGCGCCGCGACGAGCAGCAGGCCGATGCCGATCTCGAGCGCCTGCTCCGGCAGCAGGTAGGCGAGGAGCGCGCCCGGCACGATCCCGACGAGCGCGGGCACCGCGAGGAACAGGTAGCGCCGCCACTCCACGTCCCGGCGGACGCCCGCGAGGATGATCGCCGCGGAGAGCGCGCCGCACAGGTTGACGATGAGCACGCCGTCGAAGGGCCCGAGCAGGATCACCAGCACGGGGGAGACCACGAGCGCGAAGCCGAGGCCGGTCACCCGCTGCGCCACCGCCCCCACGAACACGGCGGCGAGGACGACGGCGGTCATGATGACATCCTCCCGTGGATCCGCCGCCCGATCCGCCCGCGCACCTCGACCGCTGAGGTAAGGCATGCCATACTTAGGCTGTGCTTACCTCCACCGCGACCCTCGCCAGCAGCACGTCGGCCGTCGAGGCCGTGGTCGAGGAGCAACCCGCGGTGGAGCGTCCCGCCTACCGGCCGTTCGAGGCCCGCGTGGCCCGCACCGAGCGCGTGAGCCCGACGTTCCTGCGGATCACGTTCCAGAGCGACGACCTCCGCGACTTCGGCGACGAGTGCCTCGACCAGCGCATCAAGCTGCTGCTGCCGGTGCCCGAGCACGGGCTGCCCGACCTCAGCGGCGTCGGCGGCGACGACTGGTTCGCCTGGTGGCGCGCGCTGCCCGACGCCGAGCGCAACCCGCTCCGCACGTACACCTCCCGCGCGGTCCGCCGCGAGCTCGGCGAGGTCGACGTCGACTTCGCGCTGCACGGCGACATGGGCCCCGCGTCGCGATGGGCCGGCGCCGCGCAGGTCGGCGACCCCATGGTCCTCATCGGCCCCGACGCCCTGAGCCCCGCGCGCGGCCTCGGCATCGAGTGGCACCCGGGCGCCGCCCGCTCGCTGCTCCTCGCCGGGGACGAGACGGCCGCGCCCGCCATCTGCAACATCCTGTCCTCCCTGCCCGACGACGCGGTCGGCTGCGCCTTCATCGAGGTGCCCGTCACGGGCGACCGCCTCGACGTCCGCGTCCCGAAGGGCGTGAACCTCACCTGGCTGCCGCGCGACGGCCGTCCGAACGGATCCCGCCTCGAGGAGGCCGTGCGCCACTGGGTCGACTGCCACGTGAAGGTCGGCGCCATCCCGACCCCCGAGGTCGCGCTCGCCAACGACGCGCAGCCGCTCGCCGAGGACGACGCCGAGGCCATCGTCTGGGACGCGCCGGTCGTCCACGAGGGCTCCACGCTCTACGCGTGGCTCGCGGGGGAGTCCGGATGCATCAAGGCCATGCGCCGCTTCCTCGTGCGCGACACCGGCATCGACCGCCGCCAGGTGGCCTTCATGGGCTACTGGCGCGCGGGCGCGGCCGAGGGATCCTGACCATGGCCGGAGCGACCCGCTCGCGCACCCGGAAGGACGTGAAGCGCCAGGTGCTGCTCGTCACCGACGAGACCGGCCTCGCCGAGACGCAGGCGGCGCTCGCCGCGCTGCCGCTGTGCACGCGCGGCAGCGTCTTCGTCGAGGTGCCGGATGCCTCCGTCGAGGTGGCGCTCGCGCATCCGCCGCGCATGGTCGTCACGGTCATCGCGCGCGAGGGCCGCGGGATCGACGGCGAGCCCGCCGCGCCCATGACCGCCGTGGCCCGTGCGGTCGGCGCGTGGGCCAGCGAGATGATGGTCTTCTCCGCGCCCATCTCCGACGAGCACCCGGTCACCGAGGTCAGCGTGCTGCTCGGCGGGCACGTCGGCGGCCACGACGACCTGCTGCACCTGCTCGCGACGCGCTGACGCGGGCTCCCGCTCGGGCCCGTCGCGCGCGCGGCGCTCAGCCGTCGGCGCTCCGCGGTCAGCGCCGCGCGGAGGAATCTGTGCCGGCCGCGAGCTCCAGCGCCGCCCACAGGTCGCGCCCGAGCTGCCGGTCGGCGGCCTGCGCGGTGGTCCTCCCGTCGGGCGTGAGCTGGTCGAAGTAGGTGCCGTTCGGGGCGGCGATGTCGGGCACCGACGCGAGCTGCACGAGCGGCACCGCACCCGCCTCCGCGGAGATGCCGTAGGCGCCCATCGACAAGGCGAGCATCGCCTTCATCACGGTGCTGTCGGATCCGAACGAGGTGCGCACGAGCCCCGGGTGGAACGAGACCGCCTCGATGCCGCGCGGGCCGACGCGCTCGGCCAGCGTGCGCATCATCAGGATCATCATCGCCTTCGACGTGCCGTAGGCCTGCCAGCCGCCGAGCCACGGGCGCTTGCGCCAGTCGAGGTCGTCGAGGCGCACGCGGCCCCACAGGTTCGCGCGGCTCGCGGTGCCGATGACGCGCACCGGGCTCTCCCCGGCGCGGAGCGCACCCTGCGTCTCCTCGAGCCGAGGCAGCAGGAGATGCGTGAGGAGGAAGGGCGCGAGGACGTTGCGCTGGAAGGTGGTCTCGTGGCCGTCGACCGTCATGGTGCGGCGCGGGACGAGGCTCCCGGCGTTGAGGGCGAGCACGTGGATCCGCGGGCACGTCTCGAGCAGCGTCGCCGCCAGCCCGCGCACCTCCGTCAGCCGGTCCATGTCGGCGAGGATGTGCCGGGCGCCCAGCTCGGCGGCGATGCCGCGGGTCCGCTCCGGGTCGCGGCCCACGACGACCACGTCGGCGCCGCGGTCGTGCAGCTCGCGGGCGGCGATGCGGCCGATGCCGGAGCTCGCGCCTGTGATCACGACGGTGCGGCCGTCCAGCTGGCCCGTCACCGGTAGCCGCCCTTCTCGAGGCCGGCCTCGATCTCGAACCGGTTCTGCAGCGGATCCCGCCCCGCCCACCAGTAGAGCAGCGGCATGAGCAGGCCGTAGCGCTTCCACTGGACGACGTGGACGGCCTCGTGCTCGAGCACCGCGGGGCCCGCGTTGTCCCGGGTGAGGTAGACGCGGCCGACGCACGTGCCGCCGCGCCCGAAGACCCACGACGGCAGCCCCGTGAGCACGATGAGGTCGCCGTGGCGACGCACCTCGCCCGTGCTCAGCGGCAGTCCGATCGCGAGCGCCACGCCCGTCGCGACGGCGCTGCCGGCGCGCGACACCGGGGAGTCGAGCAGGACGCCGCGGACGGCTCCCGCCACGGCCCCGAGGCTCGCGCGGATCACGCGGTCGGCCGGCCGTACGTCTCGAGCAGGCGCAGCCAGACCTCGCTGATGGTGGGGTACGACGGCACCGCGTGCCAGAGGCGCGCGAGCGGCACCTCGCCGACGACCGCGATGGTCGCGGAGTGCAGGAGCTCGGCGACGTCCTGCCCGACGAAGGTGACGCCGACGATGACGCCGCGGTCCTCGTCGACCACCATGCGCGCCTGGCCGGCGTAGCCGTCGGCATGCAGGCTCGAGCCCGCGACGGATCCGAGGTCGAAGTCGACGACGCGCGTGCGGATCCCGGCGTCCTCCGCCGCCGTCGCGGTGAGGCCGACGCTCGCGACCTCCGGGTCGGTGAAGGTGACCTGCGGGACGGCGCGGTGGTCGGCCGTGGCGACGTGGACGCCCCAGGGGGAGTCGTCGACGGTGCCGCCGGTCGCGCGCGCGGCGATGACCTCGCCTGCGGCGCGCGCCTGGTACTTGCCCTGGTGGGTGAGGAGCGCGCGGTGGTTCACGTCTCCGACGGCGTACAGCCACGGCGTCTCCGCGTTGACCTCGCCCGTGACGAGCATCGTGTCGTCGACGTCGAGGTAGGCACCGGGCTCGAGGCCCACGGTGTCGAGCCCGAGGTCGTCGGTGCGCGGCGTGCGGCCCGTGGCGACGATCACCTCGGAAGCTGTCACCGCCGATCCGCCGTCGATCTCGACCGTGACCAGGTCGCCGTCGCGGGACACGCGCGAGGGCGAGGCGCCGAGTCGCACGTCGACGCCCATGCCGCGCAGGCTGTCGGCGACGAGCTCGCCCGCGAAGGGCTCCTGGCCGGTGAGCAGGCCGCTGCGGGCGATGATCGTGACGGTGCTGCCGAGCGACGCGTACGCGGTGGCCATCTCGGCCGCGACGACGCCGCCCCCGATGATGACGACCGAGTCCGGCACGACCTCCACGCTCGTGGCCTCGCGGCTCGTCCAGGGCTGCGCCTCGGCGAGGCCGGGGATGTCGGGGAGGAGCGCCGCGGTGCCGGTGCTCACGGCGACGGCGTGCGTCGCCTCGTGCTCGGTCGTGGATCCGTCGGGCGCGGTGACCGTGACGCGGCGCGGCCCGGAGATGCGGCCGTGTCCGCGCGCGAGGTCGATGCCGATGCCCTCGAGCCAGCTCACCTGGCCCTGGTCGTCCCAGGAGCTGGTGAAGGAGTCGCGGCGCTTCAGCACGGCCGCGACGTCGAGGTCGCCCGTGACGGCCTCCTTCGAGCCCGCGACGGCGCGCGCCGCGCGGAGGGCGCTGCCCGAGCGGAGCAGGGCCTTGCTGGGCATGCAGGCCCAGTAGGAGCACTCGCCTCCCACGAGCTCGGACTCGACGACGAGCACGGAGAGCCCGCCCTGCTTCGCGCGGTCGGCGACGTTCTCGCCGACGGGGCCGGCACCGATGACGATGAGGTCGTAGGAGGTCATGGTCCCGACCCTACGCCCGGCTCCCGACACGACCGCCGGGCGGCGTCGTCCAGCGGATCAGCGGCCGACGAACTCCGCGTCGACACGGCTCGCGGCCGCCCGCATGCCGCGCGCGGCGTCCTCGGACGAGGCGAGCCGCACGAGCTCGGCCGGGAGCGTGGCGGCCGCGGCGTCGTGCCCGTCGCGGACGGCGGCGCGGGCGCTGCGCAGCGTCGCCTGCACGGCGAGCGGCGCCTGCGCGGCGATGCGCTCGGCGATCCCGATCGCCGCCTCCAGCTGCTCGCCGTCGGGCACCACGAGCTGCACGACGCGCATGCGCCTCGCCTCCTCCGCGTCGAACAGGTCGCCCGTGAGGATCCAGCGCATCGCGTCGCCCCAGCCCGCGACGGCGGGGAAGCGGAGGGTGGCGCCGCCGAACGGCAGGATCCCGCGGGCGACCTCGATCTGCCCGAACCGGGTGCCGGCGGCCGCGACCACGACGTCGCTCGCGAGGGCCAGCTCGATGCCGAGCGTGAGGCACGTGCCCTGCACCGCGAGCACGACGGGCTTGCCGACGCCCTCGCCCGTCATCCGCCACGGGTCGACGCCGTCCTCCGGCACCGTGTCGAGGCCGCCGCCGGGCCCGCGGCCGATGTGCGGGGCCACGTCGGCGAGGTCGAGCCCGCCGGTGAAGTGGTCGCCGATCGCGTGCACGACGCCGACCCGGAGCTCGGGATCGCGGTCGAGCAGCCCGTAGGCGCTCGCGAGCTCGCGGAGCATGCGCATGTCGGCGGCGTTGCGCTTGGCGGGCCGGTCGAGGCCGATGAGCAGCAGGTGGCCGCGCCGTTCGACGCGCACGCGGGGCGCGTCGTCGGACGGGGATCCTGCGGTGGATGCGGTGCGGGCGTCGTCGCTCACGGCGGTCTCCTTCGATCGTCCGTCCCAGCCTCGCAGGGCGGGCGGCTCGGCGCGACCTCCCGGGCGGATCAGACCGGCCCGGTCAGCGCCCCGATGATCCGCAGGATGGTGCCCATGTCGTCCAACGCGGCCGCGGGGGAGGACGGCGCGAACTCGGTGATGCCTGCGCCCGCGAGCCCGAACGACCGGCGCAGGGCCTTGATCGACTCGGTCACGACCTGCACGTCGAGCCCGAACGGCTCGGGGTGGCCGACGCCGGACATCCCGCCCGGGTCGAGCACGTCGAGGTCGACGTGGACGTACACGTCCGTCGCGCCGGTCGCCGTGACCGCCGCGACGAGCGCCTCGGGACCCATGGCGTCGACGCCGAGGAGCGCGATCCCGCGGGACTCCACGAGGTCGGACTCGGCGTCGTCGAGCGCGCGCACGCCGGCGAGCACGACGCGGTCGGTGGTGACGGCGCCCGCGGGGAGCTCCAGCCCGTCGACGCCCTCGCCGACGACGGCGCGCAGCACCATCCCGTGGAAGGCGCCCGTGGGTGACGAGGCGGGGCTGTTGAGGTCGGCGTGCGCGTCGAGCCAGACGACCGCGAGACCGGGATGCTCACGCACCGCGTGCCCGACGGACGCGATCTCCACGCCGCAGTCGCCGCCGATCGTGACGACGGGGGCCGCCCCGGACCCGGACGCCGCCCGCAGCGCAGCCTCCTGACGGGTGCGCACGGCGAGCAGCGACGCGTAGCGGAGCACGCCCGTGCCGAGCGACTCGCCGGCCTCGACGGGCACGTCCACGACGTGCGTGGCGGACGCGGGCAGGTCGCCCCGTATCGCCTCCGCACCTTCCGCGAGCCTCATGGCGCGGGACGAGCCCGAGCCCTGCCATTGGGGGACGACGACGAAGGAGGCGGGCACACCTCAGTATCGCGCGCGGGGCCGGACATGGCGACGCCCGCCGTCACCGCCGGAGCGGGGAGGGCGGGCGTCGGCCGGAGAGGACGAGGACTACATGTCGCGGTAGCGCTTCGCCTCGGACAGCGCCTGGCGGAGGCCGTCGGCGTCGAGCGCCGGGCCGTAGCCGGGGGTGTCGCGCTGGATGCGCCAGCCCTCGGCGAGCGGTCCGGCGTCGACGGTGTCGTAGCCGAAGGAGTCGAGGATCGAGGTGACGGTCGCCTTCGCCTCGGCGTCGTCGCCCGCGATGACGAGCGCGCGGCGGCCGGGGGTGCCCGCGGGGGTGCCGTCGGTCGTGAGGTCGGCCGCGTAGATGTGGTTGAACGCCTTGACGACCTTCGATTCCGGCAGGTGCCGCTGCAGCATCTCCGCCGTCGTCGTGGTCTCGTCGTCGAGCTCGGCGATGTGGCCGTCGCGCTCCGGGTAGTAGTTGTCGGTGTCGATGACGACCTTGCCCGCGAGGGGCGCGACCGGCACGCTGTCGATGTTCTTCAGCGGGATCGTCACGACGACGATCTCGCCGGCCTCGGCGACCTCCTCGACGGTGGCGGCGCGGGCGCGGTCGCCCAGCTCGTCGATCAGGTCGGTGAGGGTCTCCGGGCCGCGGGAGTTCGCGATCACGACGTCGTGGCCGGTGGAGGTGAACAGGCGGGCGAGCTGGCTGCCGATGAGTCCGGCGCCGATGATTCCGATGTTGGTCATGCGGAGGGGAACCGGATCCGCGGGGGCGGAATTCCCCGACGAGATGACCGCCGCGGACGACGACGGGCGCCGCCCCGGAGGACGGCGCCCGTGGTCCCTCGCCGAGCGCTACTCGCCGGACGTGACCTGCTTGGGCGCGGATCCGCCGGACTTGAGCGCGGCGAGGCGGGCCTCGACCTCGGTCAGCTCGCCGAGGTCCTCGAGCTCCTCGAACTGCGCGTCGAGGCTTGAGGCCTGCAGCTCCTCGGCGCCGCGCACGCGGGCCTCCTCGCGGCGGATCTTCTGCTCGAAGCGGCTGACCTCGCTGGTGGGATCCATGATGTCGATGCTCTTCATGGCGTCCTGCACCTGCGACTGCGCCTGCACCGTCTTCTGGCGGGCGTTCAGCTCGTCGCGCTTCGACGACAGCTGCTGCAGCTTGCCGCGCATCGTGTCGAGGCCCTGCTTGAGCTTCTCGACGACCTCGGTCTGCGACGCGATGGTGGGCTCGGCGCCCTTCGCCTCGCTCTCGGACTGCATCTGGCGCTGGAGCGCGACGCGGGCGAGCGCGTCGAACTTGTCGGCGTTGGGGGTGTTGCCGGCGTTCCGGTACTCGTCCGCCTTCGTGCTCGCGGCGAGGGCCTTGCGTCCCCAGTCGTTCGCGGCCTGGACGTCCTCGCGGTGGTCGTCCTCGATCATGCGCAGGTTGCCGATGGTCTGGGCGACGGCGCTCTCGGCCTCGCGGATGCTCTCCGTGTAGTCGCGGACCATCTGGTCCAGCATGAGCTGCGGGTCCTCGGCCTGGTCGATGAGGTTGTTGATGTTGGCCTTCGCGAGCTGGGCGATGCGGCCGAGGATGGACTGCTTGGACATGGGTGCTGCTCCTTCTCGTCTGGTGCTTCGTCGGAATGGGTTGATCATGGGTCGCTCTCGTCCTCGTCGTCGTGCTGGTCGTGCGCGGGATGCGTCGGGTGGCTAGAAGTCGCCGCCGCTGAAGCCGCCGCCCCCGCCGAAGCCGCCGCCGCTGAAGCCGCCGCCCCCGCCGAAGCCGCCTCCGCTGAAGCCGCCACCGCCTCCGCCGCCCCAGCCGCCTCCGCCGCCGCCGCTCAGCAGGCCGCCGATGATGCCGCCCATGATCGCGCCGCCGAAGGCGTCCCCGCCTCCGCGGCCGCCCATCATGCCGCCGCCGTATCCGCCGCCCTGTTCGAGGTCGCGCTGCGCGGCCTCGATGGCCTGGGCGGAGTAGGAGGTCGCGGCCTGCGATGCCGCCACCGCGCGCACGGGATCGCGCGGCGCCGCCTCGTGCGCGTCGTCGAGGGCGCGCTGGGCGTGGGCGAGGCGCGTGCGCGCCTCCTCGCCGACCCCGCCGCGACGGGTCGAGATGAAGTCGCGCGCCGTGGCCACCTGGCTCTCGGCGGTCGACAGCGCGCGCGGCAGGTAGCCGATCGCGCGCCGCACCTGCTCCTGCTGCTCCCGCACGGGCGCGAGCGCCTCGTCGAGACGGGCCTCCGCCTCCTGCAGCAGCGTGACGCTGGTGAGCGGATCCGCGAGCCGGCCCTGCAGCGGCTTCGCGTCGGCGATGGCCTGCTCGGCCGCCTCCACGAGCCGCGTGAGCTCCGGCATGCGCCCGCCGCGCTGGGCGGCGCGGGCGTCCTGGATGTCGCTGCGGACGTCCGCGATCTCCTCCTGCACGCGCGTGGACGCGTGCTCGAGGTCGGACGAGACGCGGTCGACGCCGTCGAGCAGCTTGCCCGCCTGGCCGACGGCCTGCTGGGCCGCGCGGACCTTCACCGCGATCTCGCCGGTGGATGCCCCGCCCGCGCGGATCGCCTCGGCGGCCTCCTGCGCGGTGTCGGTCGCGAAGGAGAGGAGCGAGCGGGCCTGGTCGACGTTGCCCGTGACCGTGGTCATCGACGGGCCGGCGTAGCGGCGGCCGAGGAGGTCCACCGCCTCCTGCGTGCGGTCGATGCGCGACTGCAGCGACTCCGCGTCGGTGACGATCGCGGCGAGCGTCTGCGGCGCGTTCTTCTCGAGGGCGCGCAGCTCCTCGAACGACTCGGCCTGGGCGTCGAGCTCGGCCCGCGCCTCCTGGCACAGGTCGACGATGCGGGCGGCCCAGGTGCGGCGCTCCTCGTCGGTGTCCTCGATCGTGTCGTCGAGCTTCTGCTTGAGCGCGAACGCCTCGCGGACCTTGCCGCCCGCGGACGCGAGCACCTCGCGGTACGGCCCGACCGCGCCGGATCCGAACTCCGCCTCCGCGAAGCCGACCTCCTGCTCGCTGGTCTCGAGCGCGTCGTCGAGCTGCACGAGCATGCTGCCGGCGCGCTGCTCGGCGGTGCGCATCTCCTCCAGCACGGCCTGGCGCTTCGCGGCGACGGCCTTCTGCTTCCTGCGGCGCCCGACGAGCGTCGTGACGGCGGCGGCCAGGAGGATCGCGCCGAGGACGTAGAGGAGGACGAGGCCGAAGTCGATGCCGGAGTCGTTCCCGGGCGACGGGGTCACGCCGGTGCCGGTCTCGGTCCCCGTGCCGCTCTGGACCTGCGTCTGGATGCCCTCCGCGGCCGTGACCGCGGCCCCGGCCCAGTCCCCGTCCTGCAGCTCGGGGGTGATGCCGTTCTCGAGGAGCTGGTCGCGCGCGGACGTGGACAGCTCCGAGGGAGCGCCGAACGAGATCTGGCGCCCCTGGACCGCAACGGCGAGGAGCGCGTCCGCGTCGCCGAAGCCGTTCGCGTCGTTCGTCGCCTGGCCCCACGCCGCCTGGCTCGCCTCGCCCGTGAAGGTGTCGACGTACGCGACGTGCAGGGTGATGCCCGTGTCCGCCCGCAGCTGGTCGATCGCCTGCTGGATCTGCTGCTCCTGCGCCGGCGTCACCGCGTCGACCTGGTCGAGGATCGTCGCCCCGCCGAAGTCGACCGGCTCCGTGGCTTGCGCCATGGAGGGGACCAGGGCCCCGGCCAGGCCGAGCGCGAGCGCGGCCCCCAGCAATCTCGCGGACCGCGGCATCCGACTCCTCCGTCGTCTCAAGTGCGTGCTCCATCCAGGCTAGTGGCGCGGGTGCGTGCGTCGGCCCTGCGGATGCGACCCGTGCCGGTCATGTCAGCTCCGTCACGGTGCGGTCGCGGGGATCCCAGCGACGCAGGCCCGCGGTCGGGGCGTCGAGCGGGTCGACGCGGCCGAGCGCGGAGACCGCGGCGCCGAGCTGCTCGGCGGTGAGCCGCAGGGCGATCGAGACGTGCGGGGTCCACGACCCGGGGCGCGTGTGCGGGACGACCTCGACGGCACGCCCGTGCCCGTCCTCGTCCGGGTCGGCGGGTGCCGCGTCGACGGCCGCGTGGATCCGCGCGTGCAGCGCCAGCAGGGCCTCGTCCACCACCACCTGGCGCGCGAGCACGAGGCCGCGCGGCGGCACGCCGAACACGACGAGCCCGCCCAGGCGGAGCGTCGGCAGGGGAGCGGAGGCGGCGATCGCGCGGACGGCTGCGTCCGCGGATCCGCCGAGCCCGTCCGCCGCGAGCAGCGTCACGTGCGGGCGGTTGGTCTCCCCGGCGTGGTCGGCGAGGCTCGGCAGGCCGGCGTCGGCGAGGGCACGCCAGGACGCGCGGACCGCGGCATCGGCGGCCGCGTCCAGCGTGAGCTCGAGGCTGCCGGCGCTCAGGAGCGGGGCGGCGTCGCGGGCGGGGTCGGGCCCTGGCCGCCGCGGCCGCCGTCGGGGCCGAGGTTGCGGAGCTGCTTGTCCGCTGCCTCGCGCGCCTTCTGGATCTTGTCGGCGTGCTTGCTGCCGGTGGCCTTGTCGGCGATGCCGGACACCCGGTCGATGGCGGTGCGGCCGACGTCCTGGCCCTTGGACGTGCGCAGGAAGCCGGTGGCGGCGGCGGCGATGCGGGACAGCTTCACGGGTGGTCTCCTCGGAGGGATCGGGTGGGCCGCCGTGCCCGGGCGGCGCGGCGGTCGTCCTGGGTCCATCCTGGCGTGCCGCGCCTGAGCCGGAGCGGGGAGTCTCCTCGGGAGGGGGAATGCGGATCGCGCCGCGGCCCGCGGCGGCGGCACGGCGGGCCTCGTCGCCGGTGCTACCCTGGATCCGCGCTCGCGCGCACCCTGGCCCCCATAGCTCAGGGGATAGAGCACTGCCCTCCGGAGGCAGGGGCGGAGGTTCGAATCCTCCTGGGGGCACACCTTCCCATATCCCGTGTTGGTGCGGTGAGAGGCCGGTCCCGTCCGCGGGGCCGGCCTCTCGTGCGTCCGGGGTCCGGCCGCGGTCGCAGAGCGCCCGCACCGCCGAGCACCCGCACCGCCGAGCGCACCGGGCGATCGCATCGACTCGACGCACGCTCGTGATCGGCGGTGCGGAGGACGCGGTGAACACACGCGGCGGGGCCCGAGACGGGTCTCGGGTTCCCGCCGCGTGGTGCTGGGCCCAACTGGGGGAGCGGGCCTGAGGAAGAACGTAGCGGCGGACGAGGAGGACGACCACGTCGCCCGGCACTGGAAAAGTCCAGTGGCACGGGGACCAATCCGATTCCCGCATCGTGGCGAAGACGCGCCCCCGCATGGGGCATCATCCGACCTCGGCCGCGACCGCGCCCCCCTAGTCCGGGCGCCGACGGCGGGTCGGCCTAGGCTCGGCTCATGGCAGACGACGACGACTCCAGCCCGGTCCGCGACCTCCTGAAGGGCGCCAAGCCGAAGCCCCACGACTTCCCCGAGCTCGACCCGGCGCACCTGCCCGAGGACCCCATCGACCTCGTCATCGACTGGATCCGCGACGCCGTCGCCCACGACGCGGCCGAGCCGAACGCCGTCGTCCTCGCGACCGCCGACGCGGAGGGCCGCCCGAGCGCGCGCACGCTCCTGCTCAAGGACGTCACGCCGACGGTCGACGACGAGCCGGGCGCCCTCTGGTTCTCGTCCCTCGCCGACAGCCCCAAGGGCCGCGACCTCGAGGCCAACCCGCGCGCCGCGCTCGTCGCGTACTGGCGGGAGCGCGGGCGGCAGATCCGCGCGACCGGACCCGTCTTCCACGGCGACCGCGAGGTGAGCGAGCGCGACTTCCTCGCCCGGCACCCGGCGTCGCGGGCCGAGGTCATCGCGGGCGACCAGAGCGAGCCGATGCCCGACGCCGCCGAGCGGGACGCCCGCGTCGCCCGGGCCCGTGAGGCCGTGGACGCCGATCCGGAGCTCGTCGCCGAGTCGTGGCGCGCGTACGTGCTGCAGCCCACGGTCGTCGAGTTCTGGCAGGCGACCGAGGACCACGGGCAGCTGCGGATCATGTACCGGTCGGGGCCCGACGGATCCTGGTCGCACACGCTCGTCTGGCCCTGACCCGGCGGCCGCCCGCGTCGCGCCCGCCCCGTGTTGCGGAACATGACGCGCGGCGTGCGGCGCCGCGGGCGAGACCGCACACTGGATCCATGCCCGCCCCCCTCCGCCTCGCCGTCGTGCAGGTGACCCGCTCCCGTCCCGAGGCCGCCGCCTACAACGCGCTGGTGCAGGGCCTCAACGCGCGCGTCGCCGAGATCGCCGACGCCGCGGGCTGGGCCGTCGAGAACATCGCCGCGGAGGACGAGGGCGTCGAGTCGCTCCTCGCCCGCACGCGCGAGGCCGACGCGGTCGTCATCATGGGCGGCGAGGACGTCGCGCCGCGCTTCTACGGAGGGCCCGCCGAGTACGAGGGCCGCTCGACGCACCGCGAGGTCGCCGACGCCGGGCAGATCGCGCTCGTCCGCCGCGCGGTCGCGGAGGGCACGCCGCTGCTCGGCATCTGCCGCGGCGCCCAGATCGTGAACGTCGCGCTCGGCGGCACCCTGCAGCAGCACATCGAGGGCGTGGGCGAGCACCGCAACGACGCCGAGGAGATCACGGCCGTGATGCGCGACCACTACGTGCGCGTCGGCGCGGGCAGCCGCCTCGCCCGGGTCCTCGGATCCACCGAGGTCGTCGTGCGGAGCGCCCACCACCAGGCGGTCGACCGTCCGGGCGCGGGGCTGCGCGTCGTCGCGGTCGCTCCCGACGGCGTGCCGGAGGCCGTCGAGCACGAGACCGCGCCCATCATCGGGGTGCAGTGGCACCCGGAGGACCCGGGCGCCGCGCGCGACCAGCTCCCCGCCCTGCTCGACGCGCTCGCCGCGGCCTGCGCGCTGCGCGAGCCCGTCGACGCCGTGCGCACCGCGGCCGCCTGAGGCGATCCGGCCCCCGCGCACGCGGAGGGGCGTCCGCGCACCTGATGTCGGCTCTCCCGCGCGGCACGGCGCCGGATCCGATGCCACCATGGACGCATGCGCCGCGACGTCTCCTCCATGCTCGAGCTGCAGGTCTCGGGCGAGAGCGAGATGGCCTTCGCGATCGCCGTCGCGCGGGGTGCGGACATCGCCTCGGAGCGCCTCGCGTTCGCGCTCGACGGGCGCCCGGTCGAGGCGACCGAGGTGGTCGACCGGCACGACACCCGCCTGCACGTGCTCACGACCGGCGCCGGCGTCCTCACGATGGAGTACGCGGCCACGGTCACCGGCCGC
Organism: Clavibacter michiganensis; assembly: GCF_002151125.1. Taxonomy (GTDB): domain Bacteria; phylum Actinomycetota; class Actinomycetes; order Actinomycetales; family Microbacteriaceae; genus Clavibacter; species Clavibacter michiganensis_C. Next base: position 113,260 of record NZ_MDJZ01000005.1, on the reverse strand, counting down.
CAGGACCCCGCGCCCCTCGACGAGGTCGACCTGTGGGTCTACCGCCGTCCGAGCCGCTACTGCGAGTCGGACACGCTCTTCCCCACGGCCCGCGGCGAGTTCCGCGGCCTCGACGGGCTGCCGCTCCTCGCCGCCGTGCGCGCGTTCGTGGCGGACTCGCTGCGGTACGCACCCGGATCCAGCCTCCCGACCGACGGCGCCGTCCGCACGCTGCTCGCCCGCCGCGGCGTCTGCCGCGACTACGCGCACCTGGTGATCGCGATGCTCCGCGCGCTCGACGTGCCCGCGCGCCTCGCCGCCGTCTACGCGCCGGGGCTCAGCCCCATGGACTTCCACGCGGTCGCGGAGGCGTGGGTCGACGGTGCCTGGCACGTCGTGGACGCCACCGGGCTCGCGCCGCGGGAGAGCCTGCTGCGGATCTCCACGGGCCGCGACGCCTCCGACACCGCGTTCCTCACCAACACGCGCAGCCTCGTGACCATCTCGCGCATGGAGGTGATGGCCACGGTCGACGAGCTGCCGGTCGACGAGGTGGCCGCCCCCGTCCGCCTGGGCTGACGCGCGCCCGTCCCGCCGGCCGGCGGTCGGGTCAGCCGCCGACGGTCTCCAGCACCGCGTTGCCGAGGTCGGCGTGGTCGCCGGGCTCGTAGAAGGACGCGGAGCGCATGACGACCATGTGCTTCGAGGAGTAGATGGTGGCGACGCCCACGGCGTCCTGCAGCTCGAAGTAGGCCTCGACGCCCGAGGGGTAGCCGGCGATGGGGTCCGCCTGGAGGATGGCCGCGTCGCGGCGCGACTGCAGCTCCGCGGCGACCGGCTGGGCGACGTCGACCTCGACCGCGGTGCCGTCCGACGAGCGGAAGGCGCAGGCGATGCCCTGCATGGCGAGCACGTCCTCGCGCGCGCCGTCGGTGGCGGTGTCGGCCGGGAGGGCCTCGGTCGTGAAGCCCGGCCCGAACTGGGCGAGGTCGGGCAGGAGCTGGTCGCACGTGGTGCTCACCGGGGTGCCCTTCGGCGGCGCGGGGGTGGGGGAGGCGCTCGGGCCCGTGCCGGATCCGCCGCCTGCGGCCTGGCCGCCGCCGCCCGCGCTCGCCGACGGGTCGGGCGTGGTGGGCTGCAGCGGGGCGGGGTTCGAGCAGCCGGCGAGGAGGAGGGAGACGGCGAGCCCGGCGGCCGCGGCGGCCGGGGCGGTGCGCGCGAGGCGGGTTCGTCGGGGCGCGGGGAGGCGGACGGGCATGGTGGTGCTCCTTCGGATCCGGACGCGCCGCGGGATGCGGCGCTCGGCGCGCGGCGAGGGTGCCACGAGCGGGAGGCGGGATCGACACCCTACCGAGACGGGGCGCGGCCCCGCTGGGACGCTCCCGGGGTGCGTGCGCACCCGGGGCGGGCGCCGGTCCGGGCCGGGCGGGCCGCGGCCGCCGGTAGGATCGATCCCCATGACGACCCCTGACCTGACCGGCGCACTGTTCGACATCGTGGCCCGGACGGCAGGACGACGACCGGGCGGCGACGCCCTCGCGCTCAGCCCCGACATGGTCGTGCTCGAGCGCCCGCGCAACCGCGACCACGGCGACTGGGCCACCAACATCGCGATGCGCATCGCGAAGCCGCTGGGCGAGAACCCGCGCACCATCGCGGCCGACATCGCCGCGGCGCTCGGCGAGCTGCCGCAGGTCGCGAAGGTCGACGTCGCGGGACCCGGCTTCATCAACATCACGCTCGAGGCCGCGGCGGCGGGTGCCCTCGCGCGCACCATCGTCGAGGCGGGTCCCGCCTACGGCCGGGGCGCGACGCTCGACGGGATCCGCATCAACCTCGAGTTCGTCTCCGCGAACCCGACGGGCCCGATCCACCTGGGCGGCGTGCGCTGGGCGGCGGTCGGCGACAGCCTGGCGCGCATCCTGCAGGCGGAGGGCGCGGACGTCACGCGCGAGTACTACTTCAACGACCACGGATCCCAGATCGACCGCTTCGCCCGCAGCCTCCTCGCGAGCCACCTCGGCGAGGAGACGCCCGAGGACGGCTACGGCGGCGCCTACATCGGCGAGATCGCCGAGCGCGTGGTGGAGGGGTACGACGGCGACGTCGACGCCCTGCCGCGCGAGGAGCAGCAGGAGCTGTTCCGCAGGAGCGGCACCGAGCTGATGTTCGGCGAGATCAAGCAGAAGCTGCACGACTTCGGCGTGGACTTCGACGTCTTCTTCCACGAGGACTCGCTGCACGAGTCCGGCGCCGTCGACCGCGCCGTCGCGCGCCTGAAGGAGCTCGGCCACGTCTTCGAGGAGGACGGCGCCGTGTGGCTCCGCACCACCACGTTCGGCGACGACCGCGACCGGGTGGTCATCCGCTCGTCCGGCGAGCCCGCCTACATCTCCGGCGACCTCGGCTACTACCTCGACAAGCGCGAGCGCGGCTTCGAGCAGAACATCATCATGCTGGGCGCGGACCACCACGGCTACGTCGGCCGCATGATGGCGATGGTGCAGGCGTTCGGCGACACCCCGGGCGTCAACCTGCAGATCCTCATCGGCCAGATGGTCAACCTCCTGCGCGACGGCGAGCCCGTGAAGATGAGCAAGCGCGCCGGCACGATCGTCACCCTCGACGACCTCGTCGACGCCGTGGGCGTGGATGCCGGGCGCTACTCGCTCGTGCGCTCCTCCGCCGACCAGAACCTCGACATCGACCTCGCGGTTCTCGGCAAGCGCACCAACGACAACCCCGTCTTCTACGTGCAGTACGCCCACGCGCGCACGTGCGCCGTGGACCGCAACGCGGCCGCGTCCGGCGTCGAGCGCACGGCGTTCGCGCCGGAGCTGCTCACGCACCCGACCGAGTCGGCGCTGCTCGGGCTCCTGCAGGAGTTCCCGCGCATCGTCGCCCAGGCCGCGGAGCTGCGCGAGCCGCACCGGGTCGCGCGCTACGTCGAGGAGCTCGCGGGCTCCTACCACCGCTGGTACGACAGCTGCCGAGTCGTCCCGCGCGGCGACGAGGAGGTCACCGACCTGCACCGCACGCGCCTGTGGTTGAACGACGCGGTGCGGCAGGTGGTCGCCAACGGCCTCGACCTCGTGGGCGTCTCCGCCCCCGAGCGCATGTAGGGGAGCGGATCATGGCGGGTCGGTTCCTGGGCACGGAGGTCTTCGAGGCGCCGGAGCGACGCGACCCGCGGGAGGCCGGGCGTCGTCGTCGCGGCCCGCGCGGCGGCACCGTGTTCATCTGGCTCCTCGTCCTCGCGGTGATCGGCGTGGGACTCGCCTTCGGGCTGCGGATCATCGACCAGACCGTCCGGGGCGTCGCCCAGGACCAGGCCGAGAAGCAGATCGCCGACCAGCTGCCGGGTCAGATCACCGGGCGCGTGAACGTGTCGATCGAGGGCGACTGGGTCATCCCGCAGCTGATCCGCGGCACGCTCGACCGCGTGGTGCTCGACGGCCCGAACCTGCAGGCGGACGGCACGCCGTTCCAGGCGCACATCGTCGCGACCGACGTGCCCACCGACCAGGAGCGCACCGTCGGGGAGGTGGTCGCCACCGTGTCGATGGACCAGGATCCCGCCAGCGCGCTCCTCGCGAAGACCGCGGGGACGCCGCCCGACCTGCGCTTCGGCGACGGCACGCTCGGCTACTCCGGATCCACGAGCGTCCTCGGCCTCACCCTCGGCTACACCGTCGCCGCGGAGCCCGTGCTGCGCGACGGATCGACGGTCGTCATCACGCCCGCCGAGGTCGAGCTCCAGGCGGGCTCGTTCACGGTCGACCTGGCGCAGACCATCCAGGGGATCCGCGACATCACCTACCCCGTGTGCGTCGCGCAGTACCTCCCCGCGGGCGTCGAGGTGCAGGACGTGACCATCGCGGACGGCCGCGCGTCGATGACGGTCGAGTCGTCGTCGGTGAAGCTCACGCGCGACTCGCTCGAGGTCACCGGCAGCTGCGGCTGAGAGGCAGCGGGCGTCGCGCGCGCCCGCGGCCGGTGCGCCGTCACATGGCCCGGGCACCCCGACCCGCCTCGGTAGGATGCTCTCACCGCCTCCTCCTCCGGCTTCACGGACCGCACCGGGTCCGCTCGCCATCCCGCACGTCCGCCCCGCGTACGAACAGGTGAATCCGTGACCGCGAACCCGCTGGCCCCGTCCTGGCTGCTGCCGCCCGACGACGCGAACGCGCTGGATGCGCGCGTCTGGTCCCGCGGCGCCTCCCGCGGCGAGGACGGCGCGATCCGCATCGCGGGCGTCCCCGCCCCCGAGCTCGCGCGCCGCTTCGGCACCCCGCTCTACGTGGTGGACGAGGACGACGTCCGCGGCCGCGCCGCGGAGACCCTCGCGGCGTTCGCGCGCGAGGCCGCCGCCGTCGGCACGACCGCCCGCGTGTACTACGCGGGCAAGGCGTTCCTCAGCATCGAGGTCGCCCGCTGGATGGTCGAGGCCGGCCTCCACATCGACGTGTGCTCCGGCGGCGAGCTGGCGGTCGCGCTCGCCGCGGGCGCGGATCCGGCCCGCCTCGGCTTCCACGGCAACAACAAGTCGGTCGCCGAGATCGACCGGGCGGTGGGCGCCGGGATCGGGCAGATCGTCGTCGACAGCCAGGTCGAGGTCGAGCGCATCGCCGCCGCGGCCGCCGCGCACGGCCGCGTCCAGCCCGTGCGGCTCCGCGTGAACAGCGGCGTGCACGCCCACACGCACGAGTACCTCGCCACGGCACGCGAGGACCAGAAGTTCGGGATCACGCTGCCGGACGCGCCCGCCGTCGTCGCCCGGATCCGGTCGCACGCGTCCCTCTCCTTCACGGGCCTGCACGCGCACATCGGCAGCCAGATCTTCGAGACCGACGCCTTCGTCGAGTCCGCCCGCCGTCTGCTGGACCTGCACGAGCGGCTCCTCGCGGACGGCGCCGTGCCCGAGCTCAACCTCGGCGGCGGCTTCGGCATCGCGTACACGTCGGTCGACCGGCCGGTGCCCGTCGCGGAGATCGCGCGGCGGCTCACGCGCATCGTCGGCGACGAGTGCGCGCGCCGGGGGATCGCGGTGCCGGTCATCGCGGTCGAGCCCGGCCGCAGCATCGTCGGCCCCTCCACCGCCACGCTCTACACCGTGGGCACCGTCAAGGACGTGCTCGTGACCGTCGGCGGCGTCGACGGCGAGGTCGCCGAGGCGTCCTCCGCCACGGGCGACGTCGAGGACCCGCGCGTCGCCGAGGAGGCCGAGACCGCCGTCCGCCGCTACGTGAGCGTCGACGGCGGCATGAGCGACAACGCGCGCCCCGCCCTCTACGGCGCCGACTACTCCGTGCGCATCGCGGGTCGCGCCTCGGACGCGGATCCCGCCCTCGTGCGCATCGCCGGCAAGCACTGCGAGAGCGGCGACCTCGTCGTCCTCGCCGACTACCTGCCGGGCGACGTGCGCCCCGACGACCTCCTCGCCGTCCCCGCGACCGGCGCCTACTGCTGGGCGCTCGCGAGCAACTACAACTGGATCGGCCGGCCGCCCGTCGTCGCCGTGCGCGACGGCGAGGCGCGGGTCATCGTCCGCGGCGAGACCGAGGCCGACCTCCTGGCGCGCGACGCGGGCACGCCCGCGGCCGCATCCCCCGACGTGAACGGAGCACGATGATCGAGTACCGGAACCTGCGCGTCGCCCTGCTGGGCTGCGGCTCGGTCGGCACCCAGGTGGCGCGCCTCATGCGGGAGCACGGCGAGGAGCTGGCGCAGCGCGTGGGCGCCCGGCTCGAGCTCGTGGGCATCGCGGTGCGCGACGCCGACGCGCCGCGCGACCCGTCGGTCCCCCGGGAGCTGCTCACGACGGACGCCGAGTCGCTCATCCTCGGCGCCGACATCGTCATCGAGCTGATGGGCGGCATCGAGCCCGCCCGCACCCACATCCTCGCGGCCATCGCCTCGGGCGCGGACGTCGTGACGGCCAACAAGGCGCTGCTCGCGACGCACGGACCGGAGCTCTTCGAGGCGGCCGAGCAGGTCGGCGCCCAGCTCTACTACGAGGCCGCCGTCGCGGGCGCGATCCCCATCATCCGGCCGCTGCGCGACAGCCTCGCGGGTGACCGGGTCGAGCGGATCCTCGGCATCGTCAACGGCACCACCAACTACATCCTCGACGAGATGGACGCCCACGGGCTCGGCTTCGACGAGGCGCTCGCCACGGCCACCGAGCTCGGCTACGCGGAGGCGGATCCCACGGCCGACATCGAGGGCTACGACGCCGCCCAGAAGGCCGCCATCCTCGCGAGCCTCGCCTTCCACACCCGCGTGCCCGTCGAGGCCGTGCACCGCGAGGGCATCACGGGCCTGTCGGCGGCGCAGTTCGACTCGGCGCGCAAGGCCGGATACGTGATCAAGCTGCTCGCCATCTGCGAGCGCCTCACGGATCCCGCCACCGGCCGCGACGCCGTCTCCGCCCGCGTCTACCCGGCGCTGGTGCCGCGCGACCACCCGCTCGCCGCCGTGCACGGCGCCAACAACGCGGTCTTCGTCGAGGCCGAGGCCGCGGGCGACCTGATGTTCTACGGCGCGGGCGCCGGGGGAGTGCAGACCGCCTCCGCCGTGCTCGGCGACGTCGTCTCGGCCGCGCGCCGCCACGTCGTCGGCGGCCCGGGCGTCGCGGAGTCGACGCACGCGGACCTCGAGACGCTGCCCGTCGGCGCGATCACGACCCAGTACCAGATCACGCTGCAGGTCGCGGACGAGCCGGGCGTGCTCGCCCGCATCGCGCACCTGTTCAGCGAGCAGGGCGTCTCCGTGGAGACGCTCGAGCAGACCACGCACCAGGCCCCCGTGGCGGGAGGGGCGGGCGCCCGGCCCACCGCTAGCCTGGTGATCGGCACGCACCGCGCCACCGACGCGGCCCTCCGGGCCACCGTCGACGCGGTCTCGAACCTCGACGCGGTGACGGCAGTCGCGAGCGTCCTCCGAGTAGAAGGAGCCTGATGGCCCACCAATGGCGCGGACTGCTCCGCGAATACGCCGACCGCCTCGACGTCACGGACGCCACCCCGATCGTCACGCTCGGCGAGGGCGGCACGCCGCTCATCCCCGCGCCGGCCCTGTCCGCGCGCACGGGCGCGCAGGTGTGGGTCAAGTACGAGGGCATGAACCCGACGGGATCCTTCAAGGACCGCGGCATGACGATGGCGATCTCGAAGGCCGTCGAGCACGGCGCGAAGGCCGTCATCTGCGCCTCGACCGGCAACACGTCGGCCTCGGCCGCGGCGTACGCGACGCACGCGGGCATCACGGCCGCCGTGCTCGTGCCCGAGGGCAAGATCGCGATGGGCAAGCTCAGCCAGGCCGTCGCCCACGACGCGCAGCTGCTCCAGGTGCGCGGCAACTTCGACGACTGCCTCGACATCGCGCGCGAGCTCAGCGCCAACTACCCGGTGCACCTCGTCAACAGCGTCAACAACGACCGCATCGAGGGCCAGAAGACGGGCGCGTTCGAGGTCGTCGAGGTGCTGGGCGACGCGCCCGACTTCCACCTCATCCCCGTCGGCAACGCCGGCAACTACACGGCGTACACGCGCGGCTACCGCGAGGACCTCGAGGCGGGCAACGCCACCAAGCTGCCGCGCATGTTCGGCTTCCAGGCCGCGGGCAGCGCGCCCATCGTCGACGGCGCCATCGTCAAGGACCCCGACACGATCGCGAGCGCCATCCGCATCGGCAACCCCGCCTCGTGGAAGCTCGCCCTCGAGGCGCAGCTGCTCACCGACGGCTACTTCGGCGCCATCTCGGACGCGAAGATCCTCGAGGCGCACCGAATCCTGTCGGCCGAGGTCGGCATCTTCGTCGAGCCCGCGTCGGCCATCAGCGTCGCCGGGCTCCTCGAGCGCGCGGAGGCCGGGCAGATCCCGAAGGGCGCGACGGTCGTCCTCACGGTCACGGGCCACGGCCTGAAGGACCCGCAGTGGGCGCTCCGCACCGCGGACGGCTCGGACGTCGCCCCCACGAGCGTCGGCGTCGACGTCGCCGAGATCGCGGGCGTCCTCGACCTGGTCGCGTCGTGACCGACGGTCCGATGACCTCGGCGCTCCCCGCCGGGCGGCGCGTGCAGGTGCGCGTGCCCGCGACGAGCGCCAACCTCGGCCCCGGCTTCGACACGCTCGGACTCGCGCTCGCGCTCTACGACGACCTCACGGTGACGGTGCGCGAGGCGCCCGGCGCCACGGTCGACGTCCGCGGCGTCGGCGCGGGCGAGGTGCCGACCGACGAGACGAACCTCGTCGTCACGGCCATCGCCCACACGTTCGCCGCGTTCGACCAGCCCATGCCGGGCCTCGACCTCGTCGCGGAGAACCGGATCCCGCACGGCCGCGGCCTCGGATCCTCCGGCGCCGCCATCGTGTCCGGGATCATGGCTGCCCAGGGCCTGCTCGCCGGCACGGTCGAGATCGACGCCGACGCGCTCCTCCGCCTCGCCACCGAGATGGAGGGGCACCCCGACAACGTGGCGCCCGCGCTCTTCGGCGGCCTCACCATCGCGTGGGTCGACGGCCAGGGCCCGCAGCACAAGAAGCTCGCCGTGCACCGCGGGGTCTCGCCGCTCGTGCTGGTGCCGGTGGCGACCATGTCCACCGCGCTCGCCCGCAGCCTGCAGCCCGAGTCCGTCCCGCACGAGGACGCGATCTTCAACGTCTCCCGCTCGGCGCTGCTCATCGCCGCGCTCATCCAGAGCCCCGAGCTGCTGCTCGCGGCCACCGAGGACCGGCTGCACCAGGACTACCGCGCCGCCGCCATGCCGGAGACGAACGAGCTCGTCCACCTGCTCCGCGAGCGCGGCTTCGCGGCCGTGGTGTCGGGTGCCGGGCCGTCGCTCCTCGTCCTCGGCAGCGATCCGGGCCAGCGCCTCACGGCCGCCGAGCTCGTCGCCGAGCGCAGCACGAACCCCTGGACCGCGCTCATGCTCGCCGTCGACCTCAAGGGCTCCACCGTCCAAGTCGTCGACGAGGGATCCGCGCCCGCCGCCTAGCCGGATCGCGTGGATCCCGCACCCGGCGCGCCGCTCCCTGCGCGGGCGGGGTGCCGGGTGCTAGGCTCATCGCGACCCCGGAATCAACGGATCCACGCATGCGCGTCGGAGATCCGGTCCCGGTGGTCGTTCTCACCACTCACCCGCTGTCGTCTCTGCAAGATCCCGTGCCTCCGTGCCCGACAGCAGCTCCGGACGGAATCAGACCGTCCGCCGCTTTCGCAGAGACACACGCGATCGGCTCTCCTCCGCACGGGCTTCGTCCCGGCGGATCGGGGAAAGGACCCACGCACATGACCGATGTCGACACCCGCGCCACCACCGCGGACCTGAGCGCGCTCCGCGTCTCCCAGCTCCAGGCCATCGCCTCCGAGCTCGGGATCCCGGGCGGCTCCAAGCTCCGGAAGGGCGAGCTCGTGACCGCGATCTCCGAGATCCAGGCAGCCCGGGGGATCACCGCCCCCGCCGACGAGGCGGCTCCCGCCTCCGATGCGCCCGCCGTGTCCGGCGACGCGACCCCCGCCTCCGCGGACGAGGCGGCCGCCGAGACCGCCGCGGACTCCGAGACCGCCGTCGAGGAGGCCCCCGCCTCGGAGCCCGTCGCCGCCGACGCCGCCCCGACCGCGGACGCCGCCCCCGTCGCGGACGCGACCCCCGCCGAGGCGCCTGCCGCAGAGGCCCCGGCCGAGCAGCCCGCGCGCTCCGGCCGCGGATCCCGCCGCGCCAGCACCGCGCGCATCGTCCCCGAGCGCATCGCCGAGACCGTCGAGGTGCCCGCCGCCGAACCCGCGGGCACCGGCCTCGAGTCCCGCATCGCCGAGGCCACGGGCGGCCGCACCGAGGAGCCCCGCACCGAGGCTCCCCGCACCGAGGCGCCCGCGCGCTCCGGCCGCGGATCCCGCCGTGCCACGAGCTCCGGCGTCGTGGACCCCGCCGCCGAGGCCCCGCGCCAGGCCGCGCAGCACGTGAACAGCGGCCAGACGGCCGACCAGCTCGTCCCCGCCGACACGGATGCACCCGCCGCCGAGGCGCCCGCCGCCGAGTCGCCGACCGAGGAGCAGGCCCCCGCGCCGCGCTCCGGCCGCGGCCGACGCCGCGGCGGCCGCGACGCCCAGGACGGCGCCGACCGCGGCGCCGCGCAGGACGCGCCCGCCGAGGCCGCAGCCGCCGAGGCGCCCGCCGCGAACGAGCAGGCCGACCAGCAGCGCGAAGACCGCGACTCCGACGAGCAGGGCGGACGCCGCGACGACCAGGGCCGCGAGGGTCGCGAGGGCGGCCGCAACCGCAGCCGCAACCGCCGCAACCGCGACCGCGGACGCGACCAGGACGACCAGCAGCAGGGCGGCCGCGACCAGGCGCCGCGCGAGCAGGCACCCCGCGAGCCCGACGCCGACGACGAGGCGCAGGAGGAGGCCCGCACGGGCCGCCAGCGCCAGAACGGCCGCGGCCAGGGCGACCGCCAGCAGGACGTGCGCGCCGACCAGGCCCGCGCCGACGTCGGCCGCGACGACGACCGCGGCGGCCGCAGCCGGTACCGCGACCGCAAGCGCGGCCGCGGCCAGGGCAGCGACGACTTCGAGCCCGAGGTCACCGAGGACGACGTCCTCCTGCCCGTCGCCGGCATCCTCGACGTGCTCGACAACTACGCGTTCGTCCGCACGAGCGGCTACCTGCCCGGCACGAACGACGTCTACGTCTCGCTCGGCCAGGTCAAGAAGCACTCGCTGCGCAAGGGCGACGCCATCGTCGGCGCCATCCGCCAGCCGCGCGAGAACGACAGCCAGAGCCGCCAGAAGTACAACGCGATCGTGAAGATCGACTCGGTCAACGGCCTGCCGCCCGAGGAGGCCGCGAACCGCGTCGAGTTCGGCAAGCTCACGCCGCTGTACCCGCAGGACCGCCTGAGCCTCGAGACCGAGCCGGCGAAGCTGACCACGCGGATCATCGACCTCGTGTCGCCGATCGGCAAGGGCCAGCGCGGCCTCATCGTCTCGCCGCCCAAGGCCGGCAAGACGCTCGTGCTCCAGGCCATCGCGAACGCCATCGCCACCAACAACCCCGAGGTCCACCTCATGGTCGTGCTGGTCGACGAGCGTCCCGAGGAGGTCACCGACATGCAGCGCACGGTGAAGGGCGAGGTCATCGCCTCGACCTTCGACCGTCCCGCCGAGGACCACACCACGGTCGCCGAGCTCGCCATCGAGCGCGCGAAGCGCCTCGTGGAGCTCGGCCACGACGTGGTCGTGCTGCTCGACTCCATCACCCGCCTCGGCCGCGCGTACAACCTCGCGGCCCCGGCGTCCGGCCGGATCCTCTCGGGCGGCGTCGACTCGTCGGCGCTCTACCCGCCGAAGCGCTTCTTCGGCGCCGCGCGCAACATCGAGCACGGCGGATCGCTCACGATCCTCGCCACGGCGCTCGTGGAGACCGGCTCCAAGATGGACGAGGTGATCTTCGAGGAGTTCAAGGGCACCGGCAACATGGAGCTCCGCCTCTCGCGCGCCCTCGCCGACAAGCGCATCTTCCCCGCCGTCGACGTCAACGCCTCCGGTACCCGCCGCGAGGAGATGCTCATGGGCGCCGACGAGGTCAAGGTCACCTGGAAGCTGCGTCGCGCCCTCGCCGGGCTCGAGCAGCAGCAGGCCCTCGAGATCGTCCTCAGCCGCCTGAAGGAGACGACCTCCAACGTCGAGTTCCTCATGAAGGTCCAGGCCTCCATGCCCAACACCGGCAACGGCGTGTCCCACCAGAGCCACGGGCACGGCGCGCACGAGAAGGGCTGAGCGAGGTGTTCGAGTCCGTCGTCCAGCTGCTGGAGGAGCACGAGGAGCTCCAGCAGCAGCTCGGCGACCCCGAGCTGCACGCCGACGCGTCGCGCTCGCGCAAGGTCAACCGCCGCTACGCGGAGCTGAGCCGGATCGTCGCCGCCCACGCGGAGTGGACCCAGCTCACGGACGACCTGTCGGCCGCGCGCGAGCTGGCCGAGGAGGACCCGGCGTTCGCCGAGGAGATCCCCGGCCTCGAGCAGGCGCTCGACCAGGCGCAGGAGAGGCTCCGCCGGCTCCTCATCCCGCGCGACCCCGACGACGCGCGCGACGTCATCATGGAGATCAAGATGGGGGAGGGCGGCGCCGAGAGCGCGCTGTTCGCCGCCGACCTGCTGCGGATGTACCTGCACTACGCCGAGTCGCGCCGCTGGAAGACCGAGATCCTCAGCCAGACGCAGAGCGACCTCGGCGGATACAAGGACGTGCAGGTCGCCATCAAGGGCACCTCGGACGACCCCGCGCTCGGCGTGTGGGCGCACCTCAAGTACGAGGGCGGCGTGCACCGCGTGCAGCGCGTGCCGGCGACCGAGTCGCAGGGGCGCATCCACACGTCCGCCGCGGGCGTGCTCGTGATCCCCGAGGTCGAGGAGGTCGAGGAGGTCGCCATCGACCCCAACGACCTCAAGATCGACGTGTACCGCTCGTCCGGCCCCGGCGGCCAGTCGGTCAACACGACCGACTCCGCCGTCCGCATCACCCACCTGCCCACGGGCATCGTGGTCGCGATGCAGAACGAGAAGAGCCAGCTGCAGAACCGCGAGGCGGGCATGCGCGTGCTGCGCGCCCGCGTGCTCGCGAAGCAGCAGGAGGAGATCGACGCGGAGGCCTCGGCCGTGCGCCGCAGCCAGATCCGCACGATGGACCGGTCCGAGCGCATCCGCACGTACAACTTCCCGGAGAACCGCATCGCGGACCACCGCACCGGGTACAAGGCGTACAACCTCGACGTCGTGATGGACGGTGCCCTCGACCCGGTCGTGGAGTCCTGCATCCTGGCCGACGAGGAGGCGCGGCTCGACGCGCTCGGGACCGACGCGTGACGCGCGGTCCCTCCGCTCGTGGCTGACGGGGAGGGCGTCCCGGAGACCGTGGACGCCCTCCGCATGCGCGTCGGCCAGGCGCTCGCGGCGGCCGGCATCGAGGATCCCGCGGTCGACGCGGAGCTCCTCGTCGGCCACGTCCTCGGCCTGTCCCGCGGGCAGGTGCAGTCGCGCGCCATCACGCGCGCGCCCGTCGCCGCCGCGGACGCCGCCCGCGTCCTGGAGCTGACCGCCCGCCGGGCGAGCCGCGAGCCGCTGCAGCACATCACGGGCGTCGCGCACTTCCGCTCGCTCGAGCTCCTCGTGGGCCCGGGCGTCTTCGTGCCGCGGCCCGAGACGGAGCACGTGGCGCAGCTCGCGATCGACGCCCTGGGCGCGGCCACCGGCGAGGCGCCCGTCGCGGTCGACCTCGGCACGGGATCCGGCGCCCTCGCCCTGGCCCTCGCCACCGAGGTGCCGCACGCGCGCGTGCACGCGATCGAGGTCTCGCCCGCGGCGCACGCGTGGACGGCCCGCAACGTCGCCCGCCTCGCGCCCGACGTGCACCTCGTCCTCGGCGACCTCGCCGACGCGTTCCCCGAGCTCGACGGCACGGTCTCGGTCGTCGTCTCGAACCCGCCCTACATCCCGGTCGACGCGATCCCGCGCGACCCCGAGGTGCGGCTGCACGACCCCGCGCTCGCGCTCTACGGCGGATCGGACGGCCTCGACGTCGTGCGGCTCGTGTCGACGACCGCGCGGCGGCTGCTGCACCCGGGCGGCGCGCTCGTGATCGAGCACGGCGAGCTGCAGGGCGACGCGATCCGCGCGTTGCTCGACGCCGACGGCTGGCGCGCGACCGCCACCCACCGGGACCTCACCCGGCGCGACCGGGCCACGACCGCGCTGCGCTGACGCGGATCCGCACCGGCCAGCCGGCTCCGGCCCGAGGCGGCTCGGGCTCGAGCTCGAGAGGGCTCCCGCCCGGTGCGGCTCAGCTCCGGGGCGCGTGCCGACGGATGAACGCCTCGACCGCCGGCAGCAGGTCCCCGTCCCCGCGCACGTGGTGGCCGGTGATGCCGACCCCGCGCGCCGACGCGACGTTGTCCTCGCGGTCGTCGGCGAAGAACGTGCGCTCGGCCGGGTGCCCGTAGGCCGCGAGCACCCCGTGGAACACGGCCGGGTCCGGCTTGCGCGCGCCGTACCCGCTCGACGTGCGCATGTGCTCCACGCCGAACAGCGGCACCAGCTCGTGCGCGAGCTCCGCAAGGTGCCGCGCGGCGAGCGCGTTGTTGTTGGTGAGCAGCGTGATCCGCCCGGCCTCGCGCGCCCGCGCCACGGCCTCGAGCGCCTGCGGGCGGACGACCATCGACGCGCGGCGGCGGCGCACCCACTCGTCCTCGTCCATCTCGACGCCCACCGCGGCGCAGAACGCGGGGAGGTAGGAGTCGGCGTCGAAGCGCCCGGCCTCCGCGGCCCACTCGCCGTCGTCGTTGTACCAGCGGCGACGCAGCTCCGGGAGGTCGTACCCGGTCGCCGCCATGATGCGGTCCGCGGGCCCGCGCCAGTCGTGGTCGTACAGCACGTCGTCCATGTCGAACACGAACAGGAGCCCGTCGGGGCCGGGGGAGGAGGGCGCGGAGGTCACGAGGCCCAGTATGCGGGGGCGCGCGCCACGCGGATCCACCGCTCAGGGCCGGGGGCCCGCGCTCGGCTACGATGAGCGACGACATGGCGCGCATCTACGACTGCTCAGTCGACACCGACCTCCTCACCGGCATGAGACTCGCCCGACAGGCGGTGGGTCGCGGCGAGGTCGTCGTCATCCCCACGGACACCGTCTACGGCGTCGCGGCCGACGCGTTCAACCCCGAGGCCGTGCAGCGCCTGCTCGACGCGAAGGGCCGCGGGCGCGACGCCCCGCCGCCGGTCCTCATCCCGGGTCAGTCGACGCTCGACGCCCTCGCCGACTTCGTGCCCGACGTCGTCCGCCGGCTCGTGGACGAGTTCTGGCCGGGCGGCCTCACGGTGATCCTCGTGGCGCAGCCGTCCCTCGTCTGGGACCTCGGCGAGACCCGCGGCACCGTCGCGCTCCGCATGCCCGCCAACTCCTTCGCGCTCGAGCTCCTCGCGGAGACCGGCCCGCTCGCGGTCTCGTCCGCGAACCGCACGGGCGAGCCCGCCGCCACCACCGCGCAGGAGGCCGTCGACCAGCTCGGCGAGTCGGTCGACATCTTCCTCGACGGCGGCGCCGCCGGGGGAGCGGCCTCGACCATCGTCGACGCCTCGCGCGTCACGGACGCCGGCGGCCGCGTCCGCATCGTGCGCGAGGGCGCGATCACGCGCGCGCAGATCCAGCAGCTCATCGGCGACGAGCTCGAACCCGTGGTCGCCGCGCCCGCGGAGCCCGCGCAGCCCGCCGCGACGGACGAGCCGGCCGCGACGGACCAGGCGCCCGTGCCCGACGAGCCGGACGCCCCGCGGGGCACGGCGAGCGGCGCCGAGCGCGCCGAGCGCGTCGACGGATCCCCGGACCCGGCCGCCGCGACCCCGGCCGCCGAGGCGACGGACGACGCCGGCCCGACGTACCCCGAGTTCGTCGAGCCCGCCGGAGCCGCAGAGCCCGCGGGCGAGCCCGCGAGCGACCCGACCGCGACCGAGCCCCCCGCGGATCCTCCCGCGCACCCCCGGTGACCTACTACGCCGCCATGACGGTCGTCTCGGCCGTCATCACGCTCGTCCTGTCCATGGTCGTCATGAAGCTGGGCTACCGCTACCGGCTCTACCCCGCCATCCGCGCGCGCGACGTGCACACGCGCCCCACGCCCCGGCTCGGCGGCGTCGCCATGTTCGCCGGAATCCTGGTCGCGTTCGCCGTTGCCTCGCAGGTCTCCTGGTTCAGCCTGGTCTTCGACCGCCCCGGCCCGGTGTTCGCGATCCTCGGCGCCGCGCTCATGATCGTGGTCATCGGCGTCGTCGACGACATCTACGACCTCGACTGGATGATCAAGCTCGCCGGCCAGATCCTCGCCGCGGGCCTCCTCGCCTGGCAGGGCGTCGCGATCTCCTCGCTCCCGATCGGCGGGCTCACGGTCGGCTCGTCGCAGATGTCGATCATGCTGACGATCTTCGCGATCGTCCTGGTCATGAACGCCGTCAACTTCATCGACGGGCTCGACGGCCTGGTCGCGGGCGTCGCCATCATCGCCAACGGAGCGTTCTTCCTCTACAGCTTCCTGCTCTCGGACACGGCCACCGGCCAGACCGAGCGCTTCAACCTCGCGTCGCTCATCAGCGCGATCCTCATCGGGGCCTGCCTCGGCTTCCTCCCCTTCAACTGGCACCCGGCGAAGCTCTTCATGGGCGATGCGGGCGCGCTGCTCGTGGGACTCCTCATGGCGACGAGCGCAATCGCCGTCACGGGCGAGATCGATCCGAACCCGGAGACCTTCGGCCGCTCGCAGCTGCTGCCCGCGTTCCTGCCGATCCTGCTGCCCTTCGCGATCCTCATCGTGCCGCTGCTCGACTTCGCCCTCGCGGTGTTCCGCCGCCTCAAGGCCGGCAAGTCGCCCTTCAGCGCCGACCGCAAGCACCTCCACCACCGCCTGCTCGACATGGGCCACTCCCGTCTGCACGCGACGCTGATCTTCTACGCGTGGACCGGCGTCGTGTCCGTCGGCTGCCTGCTCATGTTCGTCGTGCAGCCGTACGCCTGGGGCGTCGCGTTCATCGCGGTCGGCATGGTCGCCTGCGCCGTCGTCACGCTCGCGCCCCTCAGTCGCCGGAAGCGCCTCGAGGCCGCCGCGCAGCTCGTGCCGGCCGACGCGGAGTCGGAGGACGCCGCGGCGTTCGACCCGCTCGACGAGGCCGCCGCCGACCGGCCGCTCGCGCGCCTCACGGAGTCCGAGCTCGAGGCCGTCGAGCGCGAGCACGCCGACCTCGCCACGGGATCCATCGCGACCCGCCCCACCGACGCCCCGCACCCGGGCGCTAGCAAGGAGACGACATGACCGACAGCCCGAGCGCCCCCGCCAAGGCGGAGCGCCCCGCGAAGAAGGACGTCTTCACGCGCATCCTCATCGGGGGAGCCGTGCTCGCCCTCGCCATCGCGGTGGTCGGCGGCATCGTCGGCTTCGCGGTCGACGGCGGCCGCGGGCTCCTCAGCGCCGTGATCGGCAGCGCCATGGCCCTCGTCTTCCTCGGGCTCACGGCCGGCAGCATCCTCTTCGCGAACCGGTTCCAGTCGTCGCCGATCTACCCGACCCTGTTCTTCTCGGTCGTGCTCGGCGCGTGGCTGCTGAAGTTCGTGGTCTTCCTCGCGGTCGCGATGGTGCTCAGGGAGCAGCCGTGGATCAACCTGGTCGTGCTGTTCGTGACGGTGATCGTGGGCGTCGTGGGCACCCTCGTGATGGACATGGTCGTGATCACGAAGGCCCGCGTCGGCTACGTCAGCGACGCGCAGCTGCCCGGGCGCTAGCCGCGCGTCCTCCGGCCGCCGGCAGGGGGGACGCGATTAGTCAGGGCACCCTCATTGTTGATAGTCTCTCTCGTGACGATTCCCGTCGGGCCGTGCCCAGTTCCACCTCACGCCGGCGTCTTCTCACCCCATCCGTTCGTCGCCGCGAGAGCTCGCGCTCCACGCCCCGAAACAGGAGATAGCGCTGTTAGCCACCGCTGCACCCAGCATCATCACCCTCGCCGCTGAAGACTCGGGTGAGGGGTTCCACGCTCCCACGCTGTCGGAGTTCTTCCCGCCGATCGCCTTCTTCGAGGGCACGGGCTTCGACCTCAACCGCATCATGCTCATCAGGCTCCTGGTGATGGTGGTCCTCGTCGTGCTGTTCATCGTCGGCACCCGCCGGATGTCGCTCGTCCCCGGCCGCGGTCAGAACCTCATGGAGATGGGCGTCGACTTCGTCCGCGTCAACATCGCGGAGGACATCCTCGGCAAGAAGGACGGACGTCGTTTCCTGCCGATCCTGATGACCATCTTCTTCCTGGTCCTCGGCATGAACCTCACGGGCGTCATCCCGTTCCTCAACATCGCCGGCACCTCGGTCATCGGCCTGCCGATGCTCCTGGCCGTCGTCGCGTACATCACCTTCATCTACGCCGGCATCAAGGACCGCGGGATGGGCTTCTTCAAGAACAGCCTGTTCCCGCCCGGCGCGCCGAAGGCGGTCTACATCCTCCTCACGCCCATCGAGTTCCTGTCCACGTTCATCATCCGGCCGGTCGCGCTCACGCTCCGACTCCTGATGAACATGCTCGTGGGGCACCTCCTGCTGGTGCTCTGCTTCTCCGCGACGTGGTTCTTCCTCTTCGAGGCCGAGGGCGCGCTCAAGTTCCTGGGCGCCGGCACCCTCGTCCTCGGATTCGCGTTCACGCTCTTCGAGCTGCTCGTCGCCGTCCTGCAGGCCTACATCTTCGCCCTCCTCACCGCCGTCTACATCCAGATGGCCGTGGCGGAGGAGCACTAAGCGATCTCGTCCACCAACGAGATCACCCAACCGGAAGGAAACCCCAGTGGACCCCATCATCACCGCCGAGATCACCGGCAACATCGCGACCGTCGGATACGGCCTCGCAGCGATCGGCCCCGGCATCGGTGTCGGAATCGTCGCGGGCAAGACCGTCGAGGCCATGGCCCGCCAGCCTGAGATGGCCGGCAGCCTCCGCACCACGATGTTCCTCGGCATCGCGTTCTCCGAGGCGCTCGCGCTCATCGGCCTCGCGACCTACTTCATCTTCACCAACTGAGGGACACGCACATGCTCACGCCCCACAACGTGATGGCGGCAGGTGAAGAAGCGCCGAGCATCCTCCTACCCGCGGTCTACGACATCGTGTGGTCGGCGGTCGTGTTCGTCGTCCTCCTGGTCGTCATCTGGAAGTACGCGCTCCCGCGCGTCTACGCCATGCTCGACGGTCGCACCGAGGCCATCGCCGGCGGCATCGAGAAGGCCGAGCGCGCGCAGGCGGAAGCCGACGCCGCGAAGGCCGAGCTCACCGCGCAGCTCGCCGAGGCCCGTGCCGAGGCCGGCCGCATCCGCGACCAGGCCCGCGTCGACGCCACGGCGATCGCCGCGGAGATCAAGGAGCAGGCCACGGCCGACGCCGCCCGGATCACCGCGAGCGCGCAGCAGCAGATCGAGGCCGAGCGCCAGCAGGCGGTCGTCTCGCTCCGCTCCGAGGTCGGATCGCTCGCGATCGACCTCGCGTCGGGCGTCATCGGCCAGAGCCTCACGGACGACCAGCGCTCCACCGCGCTCGTCGACCGGTTCCTCGCCGACCTGGAGGCCAGCGAGACCGCCGGCAGGACGGGATCCGCCAGCTGATGGGCAGTGCATCGCGCGCATCGCTGGACACGGCACGCCGCGTCCTCGCGGAGCTCGGGGGCGTCGACCTGTCGACGGCCGGTCAGCTCCTCGGAGCCGGCCGTGCCATCGGCGGATCCACGCACCTGCTCTCCGCGCTGGCGGACACCGGCATCGCGCCCGAGGTCAAGCACAGCATCGTGGACCGCGTCTTCGGCGCCACCGTGCAGGAGCCGGCGCTCCGCGTCCTCCGCGCGGTAGTCGACGGCCGCTGGTCGTCGCACGACGAGCTGCTGGCCGGCGTCGAGGAGCTCGGCATCCGCGCCGTGGCGATCTCGGCGCCTGCGGGCACGCCCGTCGAGTCGGAGCTGTTCACGTTCGGCCGGGCCGTGTCCGCCGACGACGGCCTCGAGCTCGCCTTCGGCGACAAGCTGGGCGACCCCGAGGCCAAGTCGACGCTCGTCCACCGTCTCCTCGACGGCCGGGCATCGGAGCAGACCGTCGTCATCGTCGAGCAGCTCGTGCAGCAGCCCCGCGGCCGCCGCATCGGCGAGCTCGTCCGTCACGCCGCCACCCTCGTGGCCGACCAGGCGGGCCTCACCATCGCCACGGTCAGCGTCGCCTCACCCCTGTCGCCCGAGCAGTCGGAGCGGCTCGCGCAGGCACTGAGCCGCCGGTACTCCCGGCGGGTCGAGCTGAACCAGGTCGTGGACCGCGACCTCGTCGGCGGCCTCCGCGTCCAGATCGGCGACGACGTCATCGACGGCAGCGTCGCCACCAGGATCAACGATTTGAGACTCCAGTTCGCCTGACCGGCGGGCGTCACCTCGGGAGCCGTCCGCTCTCGTGAATGCAAAGGGAAAGAAGATGGCAGAACTTTCGATCAGCCCCGACGAGATCCGGGACGCGCTCAAGGACTTCGTGCAGTCCTACGAGCCCGGCAAGGCCTCGACCACCGAGGTCGGCTACGTGCTCGACGCGGGCGACGGAATCGCCCACGTGCAGGGCCTGCCCGGCGTCATGGCCAACGAGCTCATCACGTTCGCCGACGGGACCCTGGGCCTCGCCCAGAACCTGGAGGAGAGCGAGATCGGCGTCATCGTGCTCGGCGAGTTCGCCGGCATCGAGGAGGGCATGGAGGTGCGCCGCACCGGCGAGGTGCTCTCCGTCCCCGTCGGCGACGGCTACCTCGGCCGCGTCGTGGACCCGCTGGGGAACCCCATCGACGGCCAGGGCGAGATCGCCTCCGAGGGCCGCCGCGCCCTCGAGCTCCAGGCGCCCGGCGTCATGCAGCGCAAGAGCGTGCACGAGCCCATGCAGACCGGCATCAAGGCCATCGACGCCATGATCCCGATCGGCCGCGGCCAGCGCCAGCTCATCATCGGCGACCGCCAGACCGGCAAGACGGCCATCGCGATCGACACGATCATCAACCAGAAGGCCAACTGGGAGTCCGGCGACACGAACAAGCAGGTGCGCTGCATCTACGTCGCCATCGGCCAGAAGGGCTCGACCATCGCCTCGGTGAAGGGCGCCCTCGAGGAGGCCGGCGCCATGGAGTACACGACCATCGTCGCGTCCCCCGCGTCCGACCCCGCCGGCTTCAAGTACCTGGCGCCCTACACCGGCTCGGCCATCGGCCAGCACTGGATGTACGGCGGCAAGCACGTCCTCATCATCTTCGACGACCTGTCCAAGCAGGCCGAGGCCTACCGCGCCGTCTCGCTCCTCCTGCGCCGCCCGCCGGGACGCGAGGCGTACCCCGGCGACGTGTTCTACCTGCACTCCCGCCTGCTCGAGCGCTGCGCGAAGCTCTCGGACGAGCTGGGCGCCGGATCGATGACGGGCCTGCCCATCATCGAGACGAAGGCGAACGACGTCTCGGCGTACATCCCCACCAACGTGATCTCGATCACCGACGGCCAGATCTTCCTCCAGTCGGACCTGTTCAACGCGAACCAGCGTCCCGCGGTGGACGTCGGCATCTCGGTGTCCCGCGTCGGCGGCGACGCCCAGGTCAAGAGCATCAAGAAGGTCTCCGGCACGCTCAAGCTCGAGCTCGCGCAGTACCGCTCGCTCGAGGCGTTCGCGATCTTCGCGTCCGACCTCGACGCGGCCAGCCGTCGCCAGCTCGCCCGCGGCGCGCGCCTCACCGAGCTGCTCAAGCAGCCCCAGTACTCGCCGTTCCCCATCGAGGAGCAGGTCGTCTCGATCTGGGCGGGCACGAAGGGCAAGCTCGACGAGGTGCCCGTCGAGGACATCCTCCGCTTCGAGCGGGAGCTGCTCGACCACCTCCACCGCAACACGGAGGTCCTGTCGCAGCTGAAGGAGAAGAACGTCCTCACCGACGACATCACCGACGCGCTCGACAAGGCCGTGGACCGGTTCAAGCTCGAGTTCCAGACGGGTGAGGGCAAGCCGCTCGCGTCCGTAGGATCCGAGAAGTTCGAGCCCGCCAAGGCCGAGGACGTCAACCAGGAGCAGATCGTCAAGGGCAAGCGCTGACGCGCTCGCCCCACCGATCCGCCACCGACCGAGACCGATAGGGAGACTCATGGGAGCGCAACTCCGGGTCTACACGCAGAAGATCAAGTCCGCGCAGACGACCAAGAAGATCACCCGCGCGATGGAGCTGATCTCCGCGTCGCGCATCCAGAAGGCGCAGCAGCGGATGGCGGCGTCCGCGCCGTACTCCCGCGCCGTGACGCGCGCGGTCTCGGCGGTGGCGACGTTCTCCAACGTCGACCACATCCTCACGACCGAGCCCGAGAAGGTGGAGCGGGCGGCGATCGTCATCTTCGCCTCCGACCGCGGCCTCGCCGGCGCGTTCAGCTCCAGCGTCCTGAAGGAGTCGGAGCAGCTCGCCGAGCTCCTCCGCTCGCAGGGCAAGGACATCGTGTACTACCTGGTGGGCCGCAAGTCCGTCGGGTACTTCAAGTTCCGCAAGCGCTCCTCGGAGCGCATCTGGACCGGCAGCACGGAGAAGCCCGAGTTCGAGACCGCGAAGTCCATCGGCGACGCGCTCGTCGAGAAGTTCGTGACCCCGGCGTCGGAGGGCGGCGTGGACGAGATCCACATCGTCTTCAACCGCTTCGTGTCGATCGCGACGCAGAAGCCCGAGGTCGTCCGGCTGCTGCCGCTCGAGGTCGTCGAGGGGGTGGAGGCCCCCGGCGAGGGCGCCGTCCTGCCGCTCTACGAGTTCGAGCCCGAGGTGGGCGACGTGCTGGACGCGCTGCTGCCCGTCTACATCGAGAGCCGCATCTTCAACGCGATGCTCCAGTCGGCCGCCTCCGAGCACGCCGCGCGCCAGAAGGCCATGAAGTCGGCGAGCGACAACGCCGACAAGCTCGTGACCACCTACACGCGGCTGCGGAACAACGCGCGCCAGACCGAGATCACGCAGCAGATCTCCGAGATCGTCGGCGGCGCGGACGCGCTCGCCTCCAGCAAGTAACTCCCACGCTCCACGAATGAAGAAGAGAGACATCAATGACTGACACCGCCACTGCGCCGGTCGCCAGCGACAGCGTGGCCGGCGTCGGACGCATCGTCCGCGTCACCGGCCCGGTCGTGGACATCGAGTTCCCGCACGACTCGATCCCCCCGGTCTACAACGCCCTGAAGACCACGATCACGATCGGCGAGGAGTCGACGGAGATCACGCTCGAGATCGCGCTGCACCTCGGCGACGACGTCGTCCGCGCCATCGCGCTGAAGCCCACGGACGGACTCGTCCGCGGCCAGGAGGTGCGCGACACGGGCGCCGCCATCTCGGTGCCCGTCGGCGACATCACCAAGGGCAAGGTCTTCAACGTCACCGGCGACATCCTCAACAACGAGGGCGGCGAGGCGATCGAGATCACCGAGCGCTGGCCCATCCACCGCAAGCCCCCGATGTTCGACCAGCTCGAGTCCAAGACGCAGCTGTTCGAGACCGGCATCAAGGTCATCGACCTCCTCACCCCGTACGTGCAGGGCGGCAAGATCGGCCTGTTCGGCGGCGCGGGCGTCGGCAAGACCGTCCTCATCCAGGAGATGATCCAGCGCGTCGCGCAGGACCACGGCGGCGTGTCCGTGTTCGCGGGCGTCGGCGAGCGCACCCGTGAGGGCAACGACCTCATCATGGAGATGGAGGAGGCCGGCGTCTTCGACAAGACCGCGTTGGTCTTCGGCCAGATGGACGAGCCGCCGGGAACGCGCCTGCGCGTCGCCCTGTCCGCGCTCACGATGGCGGAGTACTTCCGCGACGTGAAGAACCAGGACGTGCTGCTCTTC
Source organism: Clavibacter michiganensis (assembly GCF_002151125.1). Lineage (GTDB taxonomy): Bacteria > Actinomycetota > Actinomycetes > Actinomycetales > Microbacteriaceae > Clavibacter > Clavibacter michiganensis_C. The sequence continues at coordinate 89,844 of NZ_MDJZ01000005.1, read as the reverse complement.
ATCGACAACATCTTCCGCTTCACGCAGGCCGGCTCCGAGGTCTCCACGCTGCTCGGCCGCATGCCGTCCGCGGTGGGCTACCAGCCGAACCTCGCGGACGAGATGGGCGTGCTCCAGGAGCGCATCACGTCGACCCGCGGCCACAGCATCACGTCGCTGCAGGCCATCTACGTCCCCGCGGACGACTACACCGACCCGGCACCGGCCACCACGTTCGCGCACCTCGACGCGACCACGGAGCTCAGCCGCGAGATCGCCTCGCGCGGTCTCTATCCGGCCGTCGACCCGCTGACGTCCACCAGCCGCATCCTCGACCCGCGGTACCTGGGCCAGGCGCACTACGACACGGCCACCCGCGTCAAGGCGATCCTGCAGAAGAACAAGGAGCTCCAGGAGATCATCGCGATCCTCGGCGTCGACGAGCTCTCCGAGGAGGACAAGGTCACGGTCTCCCGTGCCCGCCGCATCCAGCAGTTCCTCTCGCAGAACACGTACATGGCGAAGAAGTTCACGGGCGTCGAGGGCTCCACGGTGCCGCTGAAGAACACCATCGAGTCCTTCTCGAAGATCGCGGACGGCGAGTACGACCACGTCGCCGAGCAGGCGTTCTTCAACGTCGGCGACCTCGACGACGTCGACCGCCGCTGGTCCGAGATCCAGAAGGAGAACGGCTGACATGGCCCGCGCTGATCTCACGGTGACCGTGGTCTCGGCCGACCAGCAGGTCTGGTCGGGCCAGGCGTCCATGGTCGTCGCGCGCACCAGCGAGGGCGAGATCGGCATCCTCGCCGGTCACGAGCCGCTCCTGGCGATCCTCGCGACCGGCAACGTCCGCATCACGCAGGACGGCGGCGCCGTGATCACGGCCGATGCCGACGAGGGCTTCCTCTCGGTGGAGAACGACAACGTGACCGTGGTCGCGCGCAAGGCCGCACTGGTCGCGTAGCGTCTCACGTCCCACGTCAGACGGCGGGCGGTCCCCTCGGGGGCCGCCCGCCGTCGTGCGTCCCGGTGCCCGTCCCCGTCCGTCCCACCCGCCCCGCCCGTTCCTGGAGGTCCCGTGCTCGTCCTGCTGCCCCCGTCCGAGACGAAGCGCGACGGCGGGACGGAGGGTTCGCGACTCGACCTCGACCTGCTGGCGTTCCCCGAGCTGACGGGCGAGCGGCGCACCATCGTCCGCGCCGTCGCCGACCTCGCCCGCGACCCCGAGGCCGCGGTTCGCGCGCTCAAGCTCGGACCCCGTCAGGCGGGGGAGGTGGAGCGGAACCGGGTGCTCGAGACCTCGCCGACCATGCCGGCGCTCCTGCGCTACACGGGCGTGCTCTACGACCCGATCGGGGCCGCCGCCCTGGACGCCACGCAGCTCGCCTTCGCCGGCCGTCACGTGGCCGTCCACTCGGCGCTCCTCGGGCCCGTGCGGGCGACGGATCCCATCCCCGCCTACCGGCTCTCGCACGACAGCCGACTGCCGAGCCTCCGCATGAAGGCGCACTGGGTCGCCTCGGTCCGCCGCACGCTCGAGGGGATCCCCGGCCTGGTGCTCGACCTCCGCTCCGAGGGGTACGCCGCCCTCGGGCCGCGGCCCGGCCATGAGGACTCGGTCGCGGTGCGCGTCGTCGCCCGAGGCGCGGACGGCGCGGTGCGCGCGCTCAACCACTTCAACAAGCGGGCGAAGGGCGAGCTGGTGCGGGAGCTGATCCTCTCCGGCCGCGACCTCGCGTCCGTGGCCGAGCTGCTCGACTGGGCCGAGGGCGCCGGCGTCGAGCTGAGGCGCGGGGAGCACGGCGAGCTCGTCCTGGTTGCGCAGCAGCACTGAGGGGTCGGCGGCGGCGGAGCCGGATCGCGCGCGTCAGACGGCCCGGTGGCAGCCGACGACGTGGTCGTCGACGAGGCCCGAGGACTGCATCAGCGCGTAGACGGTGGTGGGGCCCACGAACCGGAGGCCGTGCCCCTTGAGCTCACGGCTGAGCGCGGTGGACGCGCCGGTGACGGCCGGGATGTCGTCGGCCGTGGCCGGGCGGGGGCGCACCAGGGGATCCGCGGCGTGGGCCCAGACCAAGCGATCGAGGGCGCCGTCGCCGTGCTCGTCGAGGAGCGCGCGCACCGCGCGCGCGTTGCCGGCGGCGGCGAGGATCTTGGCGCGGTTGCGGATGATGCCCGCGTCGCCCATGAGCCGCTCGACGTCCTCCTCGTCCATGGCGGCGACCGCGTCGATGTCGAAGCCGTGGAAGACCTCCCGGAAGCGCGGGCGCTTGCGGAGGATGGTGATCCACGACAGCCCGGCCTGGAAGCCCTCCAGGCACAGCTTCTCGAAGAGCGGCCGGTCGCCGTGCAGCGGGCGGCCCCACTCCTCGTCGTGGTACCTGCGGTACTCCGGGTCGGCGGCGGACCAGGCGCAGCGCGCGAGGCCGTCCTCGCCGGCCGTGAGCGAGACCCGCGTCACGAGAGCACCGAGCCCTCGAGCGCCAGCAGGCGGACCTTGGTGGCGACCCCGTCTCCCGCGCTGAAGCCCGTGACCCGACCGTCCGCGCCGAGCACGCGATGGCACGGGACGAGGATGCAGAGCCGGTTGGCCCCGACGGCTCCTCCGACTGCCCGCGCGCCGCCGGGGCGGCCGGCTGCCTGCGCGAGGGCGCCGTACGTGGTGACGCCGCCGTGGGGGATCCGTGCGAGTGCCTGCCAGATCGCGACCTGGAACGGCGTCCCCACCAGCCGGACCGGGACGTCGAACGACGCGCGGCGACCGGCGAAGTACTCGTCCAGCTGTCGTGCGGCCTCCGTGAGCACGGGGCTCGGCCGGTCGTCGAGGTGGTCGAGGGGGAGGACGCCCGCGGTCGCGATCGAGAGCGCCACGAGCTCGCCGCCCTCGGCGACGAGCTCCAGCCGGCCCACGGGCGATGGCACGCGGAGTAGCGCGGCGCCGTCGGGCAGGTGGCCCGCCGCGGGAGGGAGGGGACGGCGCGGGTCGGGCGCCGGCGTCGGGTCGGTCTCGGGAGCGGGAGCGGTCTCGGGAGCGGCGGGGGAGGGGGAGCCGGTGCGGCGGGTGCGAGCCAGGGTGCCCGGCCGGCGCGCAGGGGCGACGGCGGCAGCGGAGGTGGGGATCATGCGGCGAACGTACGGCGGCACGTGCACGCGGCGCCCGACGCGGCCCGGTCGGGGGAGGGGCGGCGCGGGGAGCGTTCGGGGGAGGGGGCGGGGGATCCCGTCGCCGTCACCGGGAGCGCCCGTGCCCGTCCTGCGTGTGGACCTTGAGGTACACGAACGTCTCCGTGCTCACGACGCCGTCCAGCGCGCGGATGCGGGCGTTCAGCAGCTCGACGAGCTCCTCGTCGTCCTCGCAGACCACCTCGGCCAGGAGGTCGAAGGTGCCCGCCGTCATCACCACGTAGTCCACCGCGGGGATGTCGGCCAGCGCGTCGGCGACCAGGCGCACGTCGCCGCTCACGGTGACGCCGATCATGGCCTGCCGGGTGAGCCCGAGCTGCTGCGGATCCGTGAGCGCGACGATGCGGATCACGCCCGCGTCGGTGAGCTTCTGCACGCGCTGTCGGACGGCGGCCTCGCTGAGCCCGACCGCCTTGCCGATCTCGGCGTAGGAGCGGCGGCCGTCCTCCCGCAGCTGCTCGACGATGGAGCGGGAGATCGCGTCGACGGGGAGCCCGCGGGCGGAGGGGCGCTGCGACGTGCTCATCGTCCGAGCATGGCAGTCCGGCGGGTGCCGGGCAACCGGATCCGAGGCCCGGGCCCACGCCGACCGCCCGGATGCCCCTCCGCGGGATCCGGCCGTGCCGCGCTCCGACGACGGCGCACCCCTCGGCCGGGGCACGTCCGCGATATAGGATCCATGTCAGCGCGTCCGGCCGCCCGAGGCCCGGCGCCGACCGCCCGACCGGGCGCCGACCCTCGATGGAGCCGATGACGTGAGCGAGGGCTCCCACCGTTCGTCTCCCTCCGGCGCGGCGTCCGCCGGCATCGCGGTGGTGACGCCGCACGCGGTCGCGCTCCTGCCGGCGGGCGCGCCCGCGCGCGTCGTGGAGGACCTCTGGCGGGCCCTCGCGGATCCGGCCGTCACGGCCGAGGCGATCGTGGCGGCCCTGCCGCTGCGGGGCCCGGACGAGATCGCCTCGTTCGCCGTGCTCGTGCACGAGGCCGGCGGGCCGGACGGCGTGCGCCTGCAGGTCGTGCTGCGCGGCGACGCCGTGGTCGACGCCGACGTGGACGGCGACGCGGACCCGCGCCGGGTCGACGCTCGCGGCACGCAGCCCTTCTACCTGGCGACGCTCGACCGGGTGCGGGCCTACCGTGCCGGGCGAGGCGATGTCGCGGGGATCCCGACCGCGGGCGGGCTGCCGCTGACGGCGGGGGCCGTCGCCGCGGATGCCGTGCAGTGGCGCCGGGACGTGCGGGGTGCGGGCACCGGCACGGCGGACGCGGACCGCGACGGCGTCCCGTCCTCGGCGCAGGTCGCCTCGACGCACGTCGCCTCCGCGCCGCCCGTCGATCCGGGCCTCCTCGCCACCGTCCTCGACGGGCCCGCGGACGCGGTGGCGCCGACGGCGGACCCCGGCGCCGCTCACGCCGCCCCCGACGCCCCCGACGCCGGATCCGACGCCGACGTGTCCCGCGGGCGCTCCGCCGGCATCCCCACGGTCGCGATGCCCACGGTCCCCGAGGCGGACGCGGAGGTGCCCCTCATCGTCCACGCCGTCCGCATCGTGCGCGAGGGCGTGCCGCACGTCGTCGACGCCGACTCGGACGCCGCCGACCCGCACCGGATCCCGCTCGACGCGCCCGTCATCATCGGCCGCCGACCGCGCCCGCCGCGCGTCGTCCGGGGCGTGGCGCCGCGCCTGGTGGCGGTGCCCTCCCCGCTCGGCGAGATCTCCGGCACGCACGTCGCGGTGCGGCAGGACTCCGGCGTGATCGTGGTGACCGACCTCGACTCCACGAACGGCACCGTCGTGCTCGCGCCCGGCGCCGAGCGCCTCGCGCTCCGGCCGGGGGAGTCGCTCGTGGTCGTCCCCGGCACCCGCGTCGACATCGGCGACGGCGTCGTCCTCGAGATCCTGTCCGCCCGATGACCGCCATCGGAGAGGACGTCGCGGAGACCTCCCTCGACCTGCCGGACGGCCGCACGCTCGTCCTCGGCTGGGCGTCGATGACGGACCGGGGCCTCCGTCGGGACCACAACGAGGACAGCGTGCTCGCCGCCGTGCCGTACTTCGCCGTCGCCGACGGGATGGGCGGGCACGCGGCCGGCGACGTGGCGAGCGACGCCGTGATCCGCCGCCTGGCCGAGGAGCAGGAGCGCGCCGAGTCCGGCTTCGCGGATCCCGAGGGCGTGGAGCCGGCGCTCGACCTGGCCGTCGGCGACATCCGCGAGGAGACCGGCGACCTCGAGCTGCACGCGGGCACGACCGTCACGGGCGCGTGCCTCACCCTCGTCTCCGACCGTCCGTACTGGGCCGTCTTCAACGTCGGCGACTCGCGGGTGTACCAGCTGCGCGGCGACGTGCTCGAGCAGGTCACGGTCGACCACTCCGTCGTGCAGGAGATGGTGGACGCGGGCCGCATCACGCGGGCGCAGGCCGACCGGCACCCGGACGGCAACATCATCACGCGGGCCGTGGGCGTGGGCGACGCGTCCGAGGCGGACTACTGGCTGCTCCCCGTGACCGCGCGGCTGCGGCTGCTGGTCTGCTCGGACGGGCTCACGAAGGAGCTGGCCGACGCGGAGATCCGCGGGCACCTGCTGCGCGCCGACGACGCGGCGACGGCCGTGCGCGACCTCGTGGTGCACGCGCTGCAGAACGGCGGGCGGGACAACGTGACGGCGGTCGTGGTCGACGTGCTGCGGATCGATCCGCCCGCCGCCGCGCCCGCGTCACCGCGCCGCCTCGGGCTGCGGCGCTGACCGGACCCCGTCCGGCCGTGCGCCGCGCGACGACGCCCCGCCGCTACGCGTGCAGCGCGTCGTTGAGGATCGACCCGCCGCCGCGCCGCGGGACGGCCTCGACGGCGCCCGTGAGCGAGTTGCGGCGGAACAGGATCCCCGCCCGCCCGGACAGCTCGACGGCCTTCACCTGCGGCACGGTGCCGTCGGGGCCGGGCGCCTCGCCCGCGAGCCGGACCTTGGTGCCCGCGGTCACGTAGAGCCCGGCCTCCACGACGCTGTCGTCGCCGATCGAGATGCCGACGCCCGAATTCGCCCCGAGGAGCGCCCGCTCGCCGATCGCGACGCGCTCCGTGCCGCCGCCGGAGAGCGTGCCCATGATGGACGCGCCGCCGCCGACGTCCGAGCCGTCGCCGACGACGACGCCCTGCGAGATCCGCCCCTCGACCATGGACGAGCCGAGCGTGCCGGCGTTGAAGTTGACGAAGCCCTCGTGCATCACGGTCGTGCCGGGCGCGAGGTGCGCGCCGAGGCGCACGCGCGAGGCGTCGGCGATGCGGACGCGGTCGGGCGTGACGTAGTCGAGCAGCCGCGGGAACTTGTCCACCCCGTGCGCGGCGATGCCCGCGCGCTGCAGCGACGGCCGGAGCCGGTCGAAGTCGTCCGGGTGCACGGCGCCGGCGTTGGTCCACACGACGATGGGGAGGTGGCCGAAGATCCCGTCGAGCGAGATCGTGTTCGGCGCCACGAGCAGGTGGCTGAGCAGGTGCAGGCGGAGGTACGCGTCGGGCGTCGAGGCCGGCGGGGCCTGCAGGTCGATCTCCACGGTCACGATGTCGACGGTCACCCCGCGGCGCGGGTCGGCGACCGCGAGCTCCTCGATCCAGGCCGGCGCGATCCAGCGGTCGCGGCCCGCGGGCAGGGACCCGAGCTCGGGCGCCGGGAACCAGGTGTCGAGCACGGTGCCGTCGGAGGCGACGGTCGCGAGGCCGTAGCCCCACGCGGATCCGGAGGCGGGCACGGCGGACGAGGGCGAAGCGGGGGAGGCCATGCGGCCAGCGTACCGATCGGCGCGCGTCCTCCCCGGGTCCTCCCCAGGAGCGCGTCCCGCCCCCGACCTAGGATGATCCGCATGCCGACCGAGACGCCCGCCGTGCCCGTGCTCGACCTCGCCGCGGGGAGCGTGGCGGTCACCCGCGCCATCTGCGACATCGAGTCGGTCTCCGGCGACGAGCAGACCCTCGCCGACGCCATCGAGCGGGCGCTCGCCGGCTGCGCGCACCTCGAGCTGGTCCGCGACGGCGACGCGGTCGTCGCCCGCACGCACCTCGGCCGCGACCGTCGCGTCGTCATCGCGGGCCACATCGACACCGTGCCCCTCAACCGCAACCTGCCCACGCGCACCGAGCACGAGGACGGCGTCGAGTACCTCTGGGGCCGCGGCACCGTCGACATGAAGGCGGGCGTCGCGGTGCAGCTCGTGCTCGCGGCCGAGCTCGCGGATCCCGCCTACGACATCACCTGGATCTGGTACGACCACGAGGAGGTGTCCGACAGCCTCAACGGCCTCGGCCGCCTGGCTCGCACGCGTCCCGAGCTGCTCGAGGGCGACTTCGCGATCCTCGGCGAGCCGACGCGGGCGGAGATCGAGGGCGGCTGCAACGGCAACCTCCGCGTCGAGGTCCGCGCGTTCGGGAAGCGGTCGCACTCGGCGCGCTCCTGGGTCGGCGAGAACGCCATCCACCGCATCGCGCCCGTGCTCGGCACGCTCGCCGCCTACGAGGCGCGCGAGGTCGAGGTCGACGGGCTCGTCTACCGCGAGGGCCTCAACGCCGTCGGCGTCTCCGGCGGCATCGCGGGCAACGTCATCCCCGACGAGGCGATGGTGCACGTCAACTACCGCTTCGCCCCGAGCCGGTCGGGAGCCGAGGCCGTCGAGCACGTCACGAGCCTGTTCCCGGGCTTCGAGGTCACCGTCGTGGACCTCGCGGAGGGCGCGCGTCCGGGGCTCGACGCCGAGATCGCGCAGCCGTTCCTCGCGGCGGTCGGCGGCGAGGCGCGCCCCAAGTACGGCTGGACCGACGTGGCCCGCTTCAGCGCGCTCGGGGTCCCGGCCGTCAACTACGGTCCCGGGGATCCGCTCCTCGCCCACCACGACGACGAGCGCGTGGACGTCGCCCAGATCGTCTCCTGCGAGCGCGGCCTGCGGGCGTGGCTGACGGCGCGCTGACCCGGACGGCCGGGCGGCCCCGGGGCGCGTCGGAGTCGGAGGCCGGACCCCGGGCCGCGGGCCCCCGCTCGCGCTGGCCGTGGTGGGCGGGCGTCCTATCGGTGTACGCCGCGTCGCGCGTCCTCACCTCCGTCCTGATGCTGCTCGCCGCGCGGACCCAGATCGCGTCGCCCTGGGGTCCCGCGTCCCCGTCGCTCCTGCGGTTCTCGACGTTCTGGGACACCGGCTGGTACCGCACGATCCTCCTGCACGGATACCCGGAGGTCCTCCCCGTCGACGACGCCGGGCACGTGCAGCCGAACGCGTGGGCGTTCATGCCCGTCTACCCGGCCGTCGTCCGCGTCGTCGAGGCGGTCACGGGGGCGTCGTTCGAGCAGGCGGCCGTCGGCGTGTCCGTGATCGCGGGCGCGGGCGCGGTGCTCGTGCTGCACCGGCTGCTGTCGCGCTTCCTGCCCGCGTCCGCCGTGATGACCGCCGTCGTCCTCGTCTGCGTGGCCCCGCTGTCGCCCCTGTTCCAGATCGGGTACGCCGAGAGCCTGTCGACGCTCGTCCTCCTCACGGCGCTCCTGCTGCTCGTCGACCGGCGCTACGGCGCGCTCGTCCCCGTCGTCGTGGTCCTCGCGTTCACGCGCCCGCTCGGCGCGGCGTTCGCCTTCGCGCTCGTGCTACACGGCATCCACCGGCTGCGGACCGCGGACGCCGACCCGTTCCCCGGGTCCGAGCGCCTCCGCGTCGCGACCGCGGCGGTCGCCGCCGGCGCGGCCGCGCTCGCCTGGCCGGCCATCGCGTGGATCCGCACCGGCTCGCCCACGGCGTACACCGACACCGAGCTCGCGTGGCGGTCGGGCTACACGGGCTTCCGCCACCTGATCCCCTTCGAGCCGTGGTTCGACGGCGCGGCGTTCTGGGTCGGCGGGCCGGCGGGCGTCGTCGCCGTGGTCCTCGTGGTCGTCGCCTTCGGCGGCATGCTGCTGCTCCCGGCGGTCCGGGCCCTCGGCACCGACCTCCGCATCTGGATCCTCGCGTACGGGGTGTACCTCCTCGCCGTGTTCTTCCCGCAGTCGAGCCTCTTCCGGCTGCTGCTGCCGATGATCCCGCTGGCCGGCGCCCTCGCCCTGCCGCGCTCGCGCGCCTACCGCGTCGCCCTCGTGCTCGCCGCCGTCGCCGGGCAGTGGATCTGGATCGACGTGATCTGGCGCATGACGACCGCCGACTGGACGCCGCCGTGACCCTCGCCGCGCCCCCGTCCGGGGCTCGCACGCACCCCCTCCCCACCGTCCCCGGCCCACCCGCCGCGTAGCACGGAGCCGGGCGTTCATCGAGGGGCGTGTCCATGCGGGATAATGGATGCACATCCACGAAAGGGGAGCCGAATGGCAGCCATGAAGCCCAGGACCGGCGACGGACCGATGGAGGCCGTGAAGGAGGGCAGGCTCATCATCGTGCGCGTGCCCTTGGAGGGAGGCGGACGACTCGTCGTCTCCGTCAACGACGCCGAAGCGAAGGAGCTTCACGACGCCCTCGCCGCGGTGACCAGCGCGAGCTAGTCGAGACCGCATCGCGCGACACCGCCCGCCCCGTCGACGACGGGGCGGGCGGTGCTATCGGTGCGGTGTGTCCGGGTGGAGGAACTCCGGACGTGCGGACCCCGCCGGTCAGCGTCCGGTCTTGGCGATCTGCAGCAGGCCGTCGCCCGCGGGCGAGAGCGACGCCACCACGGCCCCCGAGCCCGCCGTCTCCTGCACGAGCGTGCGGAAGGCGGCCGTCTGCGCGTCGCGCGCCGCCGGGTTCTGCACGCGTCCGCGCCACAGGGCGTGGGGCACGAGCACCAGCCCGCCGGTGCGCGCGAGGCGCAGTCCGTGCTCGACGTACTCGATGACCTGGGCCGCGTCGGCGTCCACGAGCACGAGGTCGTAGCTGGCGTCGCTCATGCGCGGCAGCACGTCGAGCGCGCGTCCCGTGATGAGCCGCACGCGGTTGGCGGGCACCTCCGCGTCCGCGAGGATCTCGCGCGCGGCCTGCTGGTGGTCGAACTCGACGTCGATGCTGGTGAGCACCGCCCGCGGCGCACCGCGGAAGATGCAGAGCCCGGAGACGCCGGCGCCCGTGCCGATCTCGATGACGCTGGTGGCGCGCGTCGCGGCGGCGAGGAGCGAGAGCTGCGCGCCGACGGCGGGGGAGACGGCCTCGATGCCGAGCTCGCGGGAGTGCTGGCGCGCCAGGGCGATGTGCTCGTCCTCCACGACGACGTCCTCGGCGAACTTCCACCCGGTCTCCTGGTCGGACACGCGGCACCTCCCTCTTCCGGGTCCCCAGGGTATCGGCCCGGCGGCGCCCGCCCGACCGGCCGGTGTCCGGCGGGAATCCGACGCGCCCCGTCCGCTGACCGGACCCTGCGCGTGGGCGGATATCGGGTGGCGACCGACTAGCCTGTGATCATGTTCGGCCTGACGTTCGAGAAGCTGATGCTCATCGGCATCATCGCCGTGTTCCTGCTCGGCCCCGAGCGGCTGCCGATCTACACCCAGAAGCTCGCGGACCTGGTGAAGGCCGCGCGTCGCATGGCCACCGGTGCCCGGGAGCGCATGCGCGACGAGCTGGGGCCGGAGTTCGACGAGGTCGACTGGAAGAAGCTCGACCCGCGCCAGTACGACCCGCGCCGCATCATCAAGGAGGCGCTGTTCGAGGACGAGCCCGTCGTCACGAAGCCGCGCGTGCCCGTCGAGACCACGATCGCCCGCCGCCAGCGCCTCGAGCGCGAGGCGGCCGCGGCGTCGGCGCAGCCCGCGCCCTTCGACGCCGAGGCCACCTGACGCCCGTCGCCTGACGCCCGTCCCGGGATCCTCCCGTCAGCCGTTCCCGCTGAAGCGCGCGTCGACCGCGCGCGCCTCCTCGCGGAGGGCGTCCACCACGGCGCGCACCGAGGGCCGCTCGGCGCGATCCGGGCGCAGCAGCACGTGCAGGTGCCGCTTCGACGCGACGCCCGACAGCCGCTTCACCACGACGCCGTCGTGCTCGCCCGCGGTGTACCGGGGCAGCAGCGCGATCCCGTGCCCCGACGCCACGAGCGACTCCGTGATGCGCGTGTCGCTGAACCGCTGGACCACGCGCGCGGGAGCGCCCACGGCCTGCTCGATGTCGAGGAGGATCCGGTCGAAGGGCAGGCCCTGCGGCACGCCGATCCACGGCTCGCCGCTGAGGTCGGCGGGGCTCACCGACGCCCGTCCGGCGAGCCGGTGGTCCGACGGCATCGCGACGTCGAGCGGCTCCACCATGAGCGGCACGATCACGAGGCCGAGACCGCGCCAGGTGCCGGCGCCCGCGAGCGAGTGGGCGATGACCACGTCGAAGTCGGCGGTGAGGTCGGCGAACGCGCGGGACGCCGGATCCCGGTCGCTGGCGCGGAGCGTGAGGTCGGGGATCCGCGCCACCCGGTCGAGGAGCCCGGGCAGCAGCATCTGCGCGGCGGTGGGGAACGTGGCGAGCGTGACCTCGCCCGACGGCTGGTGCCGGAAGTCCTCCCAGAGCGCCTCGGCGCGGGCGACGGCGACCGCGATGTCGGTCGCCGTGCGGGCGAGAGCGCGGCCCGCGTCGGTCAGCACGATCCCGCGGCCGGAGCGCTCCGTGAGGGGCACGCCGGCCTCGCGCTCGAGCACCTTGAGCTGCTGCGAGACCGCGGACGGGGTGCGGCCGGCGGCGCGGGCGACGGCCCCTACGCTGCCGCGGTCGGCGAGTTCTCGGAGGAGCTCGAGGCGGCGGATGTCCATGTAGGCAGGCTACACAGCGAGGCAAGGACTATGAGCTTGTCCTGAACGGTGCCCGGTGGTCTCATGGACATGCGGCGGAATGCGCCGCCATCCGCCTTCCCGCAGGAGCACCACCATGACCGTCTTCCTCATCGCCGTCGCCGCCCTCTCCGTCTCCGCCATCGCCGGCACCGTCGTCGTCACCGCGCGCGACGGCTACCGCGCCGTGCCGACGCGCACGCACCGCAGCCACGTCTAGGCAGCACGCGCAGCACGCATCAGGAGGACGGCAGCCCGCGGGCTGCCGTCCTCCTCGCACGTCCGGACGGCGTCGCGGCGCGAGGCGCCGCGCCGGCTAGGAGACGGAGAGGCCCAGCCGGCGGCCCGCGAGCCCGCGGCCGCGTGAGGCCAGGTGGTCGGCGACGCGCAGGATCTGCACCGCCGCGGGATCCTCGGGCGCGGCCAGCACGAGCGGCGCGCCGGTGTCACCGCCCTGTCGGAGCGACACGCTGAGCGGCACGCTCGCGAGGAGGGGCACGGGCGCGTCCTGCCCCGCGGACAGCCGACGCGCGACCTCCTCGCCGCCGCCGGCCCCGAAGAGCTCCAGCACGGATCCGTCGGGCTGGACGAAGCCCGCCATGTTCTCGACGACGCCGGCCACGCGCTGGCCCGTCTGCCGGGCCACCAGGCCGCTGCGCTCGGCGACGTCCGCCGCGGCGGGCTGCGGCGTCGTGACCACGAGCACCTCCGCGTGCGGCAGCAGCTGGCCGACGGTGATGGCGACGTCTCCCGTGCCCGGCGGGAGGTCGAGCAGGAGCACGTCCAGGTCGCCGAAGAACACGTCGGTGAGGAACTGCTGGATCGTGCGGTGCAGCATCGGCCCGCGCCACGACACGGCGGTGCCGCCGGTGGCGTCGGGATCGAGGAACATGCCGATGGAGATGACCTTCACGCCGTGGGCGACGGGCGGCAGGATCATGTCGCCGACGCGCGTTGGCTGGGCGGTGCGTCCGTAGGCGTCGACGAGGCCGAGGATTCCCGGGATGGAGAAGCCGTGCACGTCGGCGTCGACGAGGCCCACCGCGAGGCCCTTCGCCGCGAGCGCGACCGCGAGGTTGGCCGTGAGGGTGGACTTGCCGACGCCGCCCTTGCCGCTCGTGACGGCGTAGACGCGCGTGAGGCTGTCCGGGCCGAACGGGATGCCGCGTTGCGCGGCCGGGCCCCGCAGCCGCTCGGTGAGCGCGCGTCGGCGCTCCGGGCTCATCACGCCGACCGTGAGATCCAGCCGCGCGACGCCCGGGACCGCCTCGACCGTCTCGCGCACGTCCCGCTCGATCGAGGTCGCGGCCGGGCAGCCGACGATCGTGAGCGCGATGTCCACGCGGGCCACGCCGCCGTCCTCGACGCGCACGTCGGAGACCATGTCGAGCTCGGTGATGGGGCGACGGATCTCCGGATCCACCACGCGGGCGAGCGCACGCCGCACGTCGTCCGGGGTCAGGGGCACGGTGCCGGGGGCCTCAGCGCCCATGCGTCCTGCGGTGGCCGTCGCCGTCGGCGTCGTCCGACTCGGGCTCGTCGCGCCGGTCGAGCTCCTCGAGGAGCTGGCGGAGCTCGGCGCGGATGAAGTCCTTCGACGCCACGTCCTTCATCTGCAGCCGGAGCGACACGACCTCGCGGGCGAGGTACTCGACGTCGGCGACGTTGCGCTCGGCGCGCTGGCGGTCCTGCTCGATCTGCACGCGGTCGCGGTCGTCCTGGCGGTTCTGCGCGAGCAGGATGAGCGGCGCCGCGTACGAGGCCTGCAGCGACAGGATCAGGGTGAGGGCCGTGAAGCCGAGCGCCGCCGAGTCGAAGCGGGCCGACTCGGGACCGAACGTGTTGTAGCAGATCCACGCGACGCAGAACGCGGTGAGGCCCACGAGGAACCACGGCGTGCCCATGCCGCGCGCGATGGACTCGGTGAAGCGCCCGAACCGGTCGCGGCTGGCGCGGTTGCGCATCGGGAGGACGGTCGTGCGCAGGCCCTTGGGGGCGTCCAGGCGGACGTCGCGGTTACTCTGCCGTGCCACGGGGGATCCTCCGTCCTCGTACGGGTCCTGCGGTGGGGATGGCGGCCGTGGCCGTGCCGTGGAAGCGGGCGGTCGCGCGCTTGCGCGTCTCCCGTTCGGCGTCGGCGCTGCGCCAGTCGTCCGGCAGCAGGTGGTCGAGCACGTCATCGATGGTGACGACGCCGACCAGGCGGTGGTTCTCGTCCACCACGGGCACCGACACGAGGTTGTAGCTCGCCATGATGCGCGAGACCTCGGCCGCGCTCGTGTCCGCGCGCACGGGTTCCAGGCCCTGGTCGAGCAGCGTGCCGAGGCGCTCGTGGGGCGGGTAGCGCAGCATCCGCTGGAAGTGCACCATGCCGAGGAAGCGGCCGGTCGGCGGCTCGTACGGCGGCAGCGTGACGCAGACCGCGGCCCCCAGCGTGGGCGCGAGCTCGTGGCGGCGGATGAGGGCGAGGCCCTCCGCGACGGTCGCGTCGCCGGACACGATGACGGGATCCGTGGTCATGAGGCCGCCCGCGGTGTCCGGCGCGTAGCTGAGGAGCATGCGGACGTCGTCCGCCTCCTCCGGCTGCATGAGCTCGAGCAGCGCCTCGCCGCGCTCCTCGGAGAGCTGCGCGATGAGGTCCGCCGCGTCGTCGGGCTGCATCTGGTCGAGCACGTCGGCCGCGCGGTCGTCGTCGAGCGTGGCCATGATCTCCACCTGCTGCGACTCCGGCATCTCCTCGAGCACGTCGGCGAGGCGTGCGTCCGGCAGCTCCTCGGCGACCTCGAGACGGCGCGCCTGGGGCAGGTCGAGCAGGGTGTTGGCGAGGTCGGCCGGAAGGAGGTCGGAGTAGGCCGCGAGGAACTGGGAGGCGGACTGGGCGACGCCGTCGTCCTGGAGCTCGGCCACCTCGTCCCAGGTGGCGAAGAGGGTGGCGCCCTTGGCGAACGGGGAGGGGCTCGTGCGCGGGCGGCGGCAGAAGAGCTGCGAGACCTCCCACTCGGCCTGGCCAGACTCCTCGATGGCGACGTCCTCGATGACGGCGTTGCCGGATCCGTCGCGCATGCTGACGCGGCGGCCGAGGATCTCGGCGATGACGCGCACCTCGCCGCCGCGCTGCTCGAAGCGGCGCAGGTTGATGAGGCCCGTGGTGATGATCTGCCCCGAGCCGATGCTCGTGACCCGTCCGATGGAGAGGAACACGCGGCGCTTGCCGGGGATCTCGACGATGAGGCCGACGACGCGCGGCGGGTCGTCCTTGCGGTAGACGACGAGCACGTCGCGCACGCGGCCGACGCGGTCGCCTGCGGGGTCGAACACGCTGCACCCGGCGAGCCGGGCGACGAAGACTCGGGAGGCGCTCACAGAGTCAATCTAGTCGCTCGCCCAGCAGCCGCCCGGCGCCAGCGTGGAAGACTGGCCGGGTGACCAACCCCCTCCTCGGACGCTCCTCCCGTGCCCGCATGCCGAAGCTCCCGAAGGGGGAGCCCGTCGCCACGTACGAGACCTACGACGAGGCGCAGAAGGCCGTCGTCACGCTCGCCGAGGCGGACTTCCCGGTGACGCAGGTGAGCATCGTGGGCAACGAGCTGACGAGCGTCGAGCGGGTCACGGGCAAGCTCACCTCCGCGCGCGCCGCGGTCGCGGGAGCCGCGAGCGGCGCCTGGCTCGGCCTCTTCCTCGGCCTCGTCACGTTCCTGTTCTCTCCCGTGCCGAACATCTCCTTCGTGGTGGGCGCGGTCATCATCGGCGTCGGGTTCGGAGCGATCTACGGGATCGTCAGCTACAGCATCACGCGGCGCCGGCGGGACTTCACCTCGGTGATGCAGGTCACGGCCACGAGCTACTCGGTGGTCGTCGACCCCGACTCCCTGCACCGCGCGCGGAACGTGCTCGGCATCGGGGGCACCGGCACGTCGGTCTACGGCGAGCCCGTCGTGGCGACGCCGCCCGCCGCGGCGCCCGACCCGCGCTCGAGGCCCGCCGGTCCCTACGGGGAGCGCGTGCCCGAGCAGGGCGGGTCCGACGCCCCCGAGCCGACCGCGCCGCCGACCTCGACCGACCGGCCCGTGGGCGAGCAGGGCGCGACCGGGGCCTGATCCCCGCTCGCCGCGCCCGGCCGGGCGGCTAGGACCGCCCGGCCATCCACGCCTCGACCTCGTCGGCCGTGCGCGGGATCCCGGCGGACAGGTTCTCCGCGCCGTCCCGCGTCACGAGGATGTCGTCCTCGATGCGCACGCCGATGCCCCGGAACCGCTCCGGGACCGTGAGGTCGTCGGGCTGGAAGTAGAGGCCCGGCTCGATGGTGAAGACCATGCCCGCCTCCACGATCCCGTCGATGTACATGTCGCGTCGCGCCTGCGCGCAGTCGTGCACGTCGAGCCCGAGGTGGTGGCTCGTGCCGTGCACCATGTAGCGGCGGTGGTGCTGGTTGTCGGCCTCGAGCGCCTCCTCCGCGGTGACGGGGAGCATGCCCCAGTCGGCTGCCTTGCGCGCGATGACCTCCATCGCCGCGGCGTGCACCTCGCGGAAGCGGATCCCGGGGCGCACGATCGCGAGCGCCGCGTCGGCCGCCTCGCGCACGGCCTCGTAGACCTCCCGCTGCACGTCGGTGAAGGTGCCCGAGACGGGGAGCGTGCGGGTGATGTCCGCCGTGTACAGGCTGTCGAGCTCGACGCCGGCGTCGATGAGGATCAGGTCGCCCGGCAGCACGCGGCCGTCGTTGCGGGTCCAGTGGAGGATGCAGGCGTGCGGCCCCGACGCGGCGATGGTGTCGTAGCCGACCGCGTTGCCGTCGGCGCGGGCGCGTGCGTTGAACACGCCCTCGACGACGCGCTCGCCGCGCGCGTGCGCGACGACGGCGGGCATGTCGGCGATCACGTCGGAGAAGCCGCGGCCCGTGGTGTCGACGGCCTGGCGCATCTGCTGGATCTCGTAGGCGTCCTTGACGAGGCGCAGCTCGGAGGCGTCGCGGGCGAGGAGGGCGTCGCCCTCCGCGGGGTCCGCGGCCTCGTCGTCGGCGGTCGCCGAGGCGCGGGCCGCGTCGACGCGCGCGGCGAGGGCGGGGTCGGCCTCGCGGATCACGCGCACGGAGCCCGCGGCGGCGATGGCGGCGTCGACGTCGGCGAGGGGCGCGGTGGCGATCCCGAGGTCGGCCGCGACCTGGCGGAGCGAGGGGCGCGGGCCGATCCAGAACTCGCCGATCTCGGCGTTGGCGTAGAACTCGTCGCTGTCGCGGCCGGCGCGCTCGCGGAAGTGGAGGGTGGCCTCGTGCGCGGATCCGTCGGCGGAGGATCCCTCGGCGACGGGCTCCATCACGAGCACGGCGCCGGGCTCGCCGTCGGCGCCCCAGCCGGTGAGGTGCGCGAAGGCGGAGTGGGGGCGGAAGGGGAAGTCGGTGTCGTTGCTGCGCTGCTTGAGGCGGCCGGCGGGGATCACGAGCCGCGTGCCCACGTGGAGCGCGGACAGGCGGCGGCGGCGCTCGGCGGCGAAGGGCGCCTGCTCCCGGGCGGGCGGGTCGACCTCCTCACGGTCGGCCCAGTTCGTGGAGACGAAGTCGCTGAAGGCCGTGCTCGCGGGGGTGGTGCTGCGGTTGGAGGTGGCGCGGGGGACGGGGGCGTCGCCGGATCCGGGCGCGGGCGCCCCGGCCGCGGGGGCGACGACGGGAGCGGCCGTCTCGGTCGTCGCGAGCGGCGCCGCGGGATCGGCGGCGATGTCGGCGGGGGCGGTCTCGGACGCGGTGTCGGTGTTCTCGGCCATCCGTCGATCATCCCACCTGCGCGGGCAGCCGATCAGGGCCGGGACGTGCGGGGTCAGCGCAGCGGGGTCAGCTGCGCGATGACCGGGCGGTGGTCGCTGCCGGCGCCGTCGCGGTCCTCCACGACGCGGAAGCCCGAGACCGCCCACCCGGGCGTCGCCATGATGTGGTCGATCGGCGTGCCGAGCAGCGCGGGGATCCCGGTGGGCCAGGTGCCGACGGCTCCGTTGCCCGAGGCACGCGCCGCGTCGACGCACTCGCCGAGGTCGGTCACCTGGTCGCGCTCGGTGGGGGTGCCGCCGTAGCGGCTCATGTGGTCGAGCGTGGCGTTGAAGTCGCCCGCGATGATGACGTTGCCCTCGTCGCAGCGCTGCCCCAGCCACGCGAGGTCGGCGCGCCAGTTGTCCATCTGCTCGGGGATCGGGGAGACGGGGTGCACGGCCATGATCACCGGCCCGTTCCCGTCGACCGGCTCCATGATGACCGTCGGCAGCACGCTCGTGGTGCCGCGCGACTCGTCCATCCGGTAGTCGCCGTAGGCCGCGCTGATGAGGATGGTGGTCGACCGGGCGGCGGCGACGTCGTCGAAGGCCGCGGTGCGGACCCACATCGGCCGACCCGCCTCCCGCATGAGCACGGCGATCTCCGCGCCGGTCTCCTCGCGCGTCTCGGGGAGCGCGATGACGTCGGCGCCGGACTCGAGCGCGAGGTCGGCGACAGCGCGGGCGCCCGTCGCGCCGCCGAGGGTGTTCCAGGACATGACCGTGACGTCCTCGTCCTGCGGCTCCTGGAACGCCGAGTCGCCGAGCCCGCGCGTGGCGAGCACGGCCGAGTTGGCGCCGATGAAGAGCACCAGCAGCACGGCGAGGCTCCCGAGGAGGCGGCGACCCGGCCGGATCAGGAGGCAGAGCACGAGGGTGAGCAGGAGCACGACGGCCGCCGCGGCGACGAGTCCGCCGCGGATGGCGACGGCGTGGGCGACGAGGTACGTCTGCTCCAGGCCCAGCAGCTGCGGCCAGGTGATGACGAGGAGGCCTGCGGCGGTGAGGAGGATGACTGCTGCTCCGACGACGCGACCCATGACGCACATCACACTATGGCGGCTCTCTGGGAGAGCGCCGCCGCGGTCCCCGGGCGGCCGGACGACGCGGGGCCGCCGCGTAGGATGGCGGGATGCCGGAGGAGCAGCCAGGTCCCATCGACCTGCACACGCACAGCTCCGTCTCCGACGGCACCGAGACCCCCGCCGAGCTGGTGGCGCAGGCCGCCCGGCAGGGCCTGTCGGCCGTGGCGCTCACCGACCACGACTCCACCGCCGGCTGGGCGGATGCCTCCGTCGCCGCGCTCGCCCACGGGATCACGCTCGTCCCCGGCATGGAGATGAGCACGCAGCTCGAGTACGCGAGCGTGCACGTCCTCGCGTACCTCTTCGATCCCGAGGACGCCGACCTCGCCGCGATGACGGCACGCGTCCGCTCCGAGCGCATGACCCGCGCCGAGGCCATGGTCGGCCGCATCGGCCGCGACTACGCGCTCACCTGGGAGGACGTGCTCGCGCAGACGACGCCCGGCAGCACCATCGGCCGGCCGCACATCGCCGACGCGCTCGTCGCGCGCGGCCACGTCGCCACGCGCACGGCCGCGTTCGAGAGCATCCTGCACTGGCAGGGGGGCTACTACCGGCCGCACTACGCGCCGGATCCGATCCTCGGCGTCGAGCTGATCACGGCGGCGGGCGGCCTCGCGGTGCTCGCGCACCCGGGCGCCCGCGGGCCGGAGCGCGTGCTGTCGGACTCGCGCATGAGGGCGCTGGTCGCGGCCGGCCTCTTCGGGCTCGAGGTGCGGCACCGGGACAACCCGCCCGCGTCCCGCGTGCGGCTCACGGAGCTGGCCGAGCGCTTCGGGCTCGAGGTCACGGGATCCAGCGACTACCACGGCGCCGGCAAGCCCAACCGGCTCGCGGAGAACACCACGGAGCCCGCGGTGCTCGCGCGCATCGTCGAGCGCGCCACCGGCTGGGCACCCGTCGTGCCCGTGCCGGCCGCCTGACCCGATCCCGCGCTCGCGCGCCCGTGGCCGCGGGCATGCGAGAGGGGCCGCATCCGGTGGATGCGGCCCCTCTTCGCGTGACCCGTGCGGTGCGGCGCTAGGACGTCGCGGTCGGGCGGTCGCCGCCCGAGCGGCGGCGGCGGTTGCGCGAGCGCGGACGGGTCTGGCCGTCGGCGTGGGGCGCGTCGTGGCCGCCTGCGGTGTTCGGCTGCTCGCTGCCGATGGCCGCGGTGGCCTCGGCGGGAGAGGTCGCCGTCGCGGTCGAGGTGCTGCGGCTGCGCGAGCGGTCGCGGTCGCCTCCGCCGGAGGTCGAGGAGGAGCGGCTGCCCGAGCGGTCGCCGCCGCGTCCGCCGTCACGGCTGCCGCCGCGTCCGCCGTCGCGACTCGAGTCGGACCCGCGGTTGCCCGGGCGCTCCCGGGGGGTGCCGTCGGGGTTGACCGTGGGGGTCGCGCGGAGGCGGCCCTTGGATCCGGCGGGGATGTCGAGGTCGGTGTAGAGGTGCGGCGAGGACGAGTACGTCTCGGTGGGCTCCGGCTGGCCGAACTCGAGGGCGCGGTTGATGAGCGCCCACTTGTGCAGGTCGTCCCAGTCGACGAACGTGACCGCGATGCCGGTCTTGCCCGCGCGGCCCGTGCGGCCGACGCGGTGCAGGTACGCCTTGTCGTCCTCGGGGATGGTGTGGTTGATGACGTGGGTGACGTCGAGCACGTCGATGCCGCGCGCTGCCACGTCCGTGGCGATGAGGATGTCCTTCTTGCCGGCCTTGAACGCGGCCATGGCGCGCTCGCGCTGCTCCTGGTTGAGGTCGCCGTGCACGGCGGCGGCGTTGAAGCCGCGGTCGTTCAGCTCCTCGACGAGGCGGGCGGCGGCGCGCTTGGTGCGCGTGAAGATCACGGTCTTGCCGCGGCCCTCGGCCTGGAGGATGCGGCCGATGACCTCGTCCTTGTCCATGTTGTGCGCGCGGTAGACGAGGTGGCGGATGTTCGCCTGCATGAGGCCCTCGTCGGGGTCCGTCGCGCGGATGTGGATCGGCTTCGTCATGAAGCGGCGGGCGAGCGCGACGATCGGGCCCGGCATGGTGGCCGAGAACAGCATCGTGTGACGCACGGCCGGGGTCTGCGCGAACAGCCTCTCGATGTCCGAGAGGAAGCCGAGGTCGAGCATCTTGTCGGCCTCGTCGAGCACCATCTCGCGCACGTCCTTGAGGCTCAGCAGACGCTGGCCCACGAGGTCGAGGAGCCGGCCCGGCGTGCCGACGACGATCTGCGCGCCGGCCTTGAGCTGCTCGATCTGGCCCTCGTACGCCTTGCCGCCGTAGATGGAGACGACGGTGGTGGCGCGGTGCTTGGTGGCGATCTGGAGGTCCTCGGTGACCTGCACGGCCAGCTCGCGCGTCGGCACGACCACGAGGGCCTGCACGCCGGGCTCGGGGGTGAGGCCGAGCCGCTGGATGAGCGGGAGGCCGAAGCCGAAGGTCTTGCCGGTGCCCGTCTTGGCCTGGCCGATGATGTCCTGGCCGGCGAGCGCCAGGGGGATGGTCTGCTCCTGGATGGGGAAGGGTTCGAGGATCCCGTGGTCGGCCAGCGCCTGCACCATGTCCTCGTCGATGTTCAGTTCGGTGAAAGTCACGTTGTGCCCTGTCTAGCGGTGCGGTCCACGCCCGGACTGCTTCTCTGCGGGCGCGATGGGGCCCTTCCGTTGAGGGACCACGGGCGAGTTTAGCGGTCGGGGGCCCGTCGGGCTCCTCCGACGCCCTTTACACTGGCGAGGTGCTCAAGATGTTCGGACGCCGGTCGACGACGATCGAGGCGCCCCGGGTCCGTTCCCGCGGCGAGTCGAAGCGTCGATCCTCGTCGCCGACCGTGAGCGTCGACGACTTCTCGCCCGACACCCTCCGCTTCCTCGGCGCGGTCGCGTACCTGCAGCTCACGGTCTTCGAGACGCTGTCGCGCGCCGTCGCCGAGGCACCGGACCTCGCGGCCAAGGAGGCCGTCTCGACGGCGGCAGGCATCGCGCTCGGCAAGCACCAGGCGCTCGCCGCGGAGATCAAGCGGCTGGACGGCGACCCGAGCGTCGTCATGGAGCCGCACCGCGCCGCGTTCGACCGGTTCGCCGGCACCGTCGCGGGCGCGGACTGGTACGAGTGCCTGCTCTCCGCGTACATCACCACGGGGCTCCTCGACGACTTCTTCGTGCGCCTGGCCTCCGGCCTGCCCTCGGATCAGCGGCAGCGGGTCGTGGTGCTGCTGTCCTCCGGCGTGGGGCAGCAGGGCATCGTCGACGCCGTGCGCGCCGGGATCCGCCGGGACCCGCGCCTCGCCTCGCGCCTCGCCATGTGGGGCCGCCGCCTCGTCGGCGACACGCTCCTCGTCGCGGGCACCGCCATGCGGGCGACCCTCGCCGACCCGGACGACGCGCGCGTGCACCTCGAGCCCGTGTTCGCGGGGATCATCACGTCGCACACCCGGCGGATGGACGCGCTCGGCCTGACGGCCTGATCGGCACGACGGCCCGACCGGCCTGACGGCCTGCGGGACCGCCGGCCTGACCGCGCGCGTCGTCGCGGGCCGTCGGCGGGAGTCGAGGACAGCCGTGGCGCAGACGACGACGCCCGGACCCGCATGGGGTCCGGGCGTCGTGTCGTGCGGGAGCGGTCAGCCGCCGATGGCGGCCAGGTCGCGGGCGTCCGCGGAGGACCTCCGCCGCCCGATCGCGAGGTCGACGCCCGCCGCGACGAGCGCCGAGAGCGCGAGCGTCGCGATCCAGATGACGCCCTGGTCCCAGCGGAGGCCCGCCCAGGTGAGGGCGATCCACGCGACCATGGCGGCGATGGTGCCGACGGCGGGGACCAGCAGCGCGCCGTGCGTGGCGCGGTGGGGGAGCGCCTAGCGCGCGACGAGGCCGATGAGGGCACCGAAGATCGCGACGAACAGGAGCTCCACGGACGTCGGGCTAGCGGACGAAGCCGATGCGCGGGGCGTCGGCGCTGCCGAGCTCCACGTAGGCGAGGTGGGCGGTGACCGCGAGGTGCGTCGCGCCCTTGTCGTCGGTGAACGAGATGAAGGGCGCGGCGTCGCGGACGGCCGCGGCGACGGTCTCCTGGACCTCCTCGGGCGTCTGCTTGGTGCTGAAGGAGAGCTCGCGGGCGGTGTTGACGAGGCCGATACGGATTTCCACGGGAGGTGCCTTTCGATGCGTCGGATGCGACGGTGCTCCCTCAGGCTAGGGCACCCGCGCACGCGGCCCGGCGGCGTTCACTGAGGGCGGACGGGCGGGCGCGGATCCGCGGATCCGCCGCCGTCGGAGGCCGCCGGTAGCGTGGGCGCGTGACCATCAGGGGATTTCGCCAGCAGCCCGCCTCCGTCGCCGACGACCCGGCCCCCGCGGTCGAGCTGGACCCGTCGCAGCGCGCCGTCGTGGAGCTGCCCGTGGGGGTCAGCGCCGCGGTCATCGGCGCGCCGGGCTCCGGGCGCACCACCACGCTGCGGGAGCTCGTCGCCGAGCGGATCCTCGTGCAGAGGCTCGACCCCGCCGAGGTCCTGGTGCTCGCCCCGTCGCGCGCCGCCGCCACGCGCCTCCGCGACGAGCTCGCGCTCCGGGTGGGCGTGCCCACGCTCGGGCCGCTCGCGCGCACGGCCACGTCCGTCGCGTTCGAGGTGCTCGCGCGCCGCGCGGCCGAGACCGGCACCGAGCCGCCGCGGCTGCTCACGGGCGCCGAGCAGGACCAGATCATCGGCGACCTGCTCGCCGGGCACGAGGAGCGGGGCACCGGGCCCGCGTGGCCGGATCCGCTCGGCGTCGAGGTGCGCCGGCTGCGCGCCTTCCGCACCGAGCTCCGCGAGCTGCTCATGCGCGCCACCGAGGAGGGCGTGCGGCCGGACGCCCTCGCCGGGCTCGGCCTGGCGCACGACGTGCCCGAGTGGATCGCCGCGGCGGAGTTCGCCCGCGAGTACGAGGACGTCGTCGACTCCTTCCGCGGCGACCACCTCGACAGCGCCGAGCTGCTCGCGGAGGCCGTGCTGCTCGTGTCCCGGGGCGAGGCGCTCACGGGGATCCGCCTGGTCGTCGCCGACGACCTGCACGAGGCGACCGTCGCGACCCTCTCCCTCCTCCGGGCGCTCGCGGCGCGCGGCGCGGACGTGGTGGCGTTCGGCGACCCGGATGTCGCGGCGGCCACCTTCCGCGGCGCGGAGGCGTCGGCGCTCGGCCGCCTCTCCACCGTGCTCGGACTGCCCGGCCTCCGCACGCTCGTCCTCGACCGCGTACATCGGCAGCCGCCCGCGCTCCGCGCGCTCACGTCCGCCGTCACGGCCCGCATCGGCGCGGCCGGCGCGGGGCGGCAGCGGCAGGCGGGATCCGCGGCGGGGCTCGTCGACGACGCCGACCCGATCCAGGTCATCGAGGCGCCGACGCGCGCTCTGGAGCTCGCGCGCCTCGCCCGGCGCCTCCGCGAGGAGCACCTGCTGGGCGGTGTGCCGTGGGCGCGCATGGTCGTGCTCGTGCGCTCCGGATCCCTCGTGCCCCAGGTCGCCCGCAGCCTCGCGACCGCCGAGGTCCCCACGCGCACGGCCGTCGCCGGGCGCGCGCTCCGCGACGACCTCGCCGCGCTCGCCCTCATCCGGGCGGTCGACGTGGTGCTCGGCCGCGTGCCGCTCACGCCGGACATCGCGGCCGAGCTCGCCACGGGTCCGCTCGGCGGCCTCGACGGGGTCCAGCTCCGGCGGCTCCGCCTCGCGATGCGCCAGGAGGAGCTCGCGGGCGACGGCCACCGGTCGAGCGACGAGCTGCTCGTCGAGGCCCTCGCCGCGCCGGGCCGCCTGGAGACGTTCGACCTCGCGCCCGCACGTCGCCTCGCCCGGCTCGCCCGCACGGTCGAGGGCGCCCGCGGACTCGCCTCCGCCGACGGCACCATCGAGGAGCTGCTCTGGCACCTGTGGGAGGGCTCGAAGCTCGCGACGCCGTGGTTCGAGCAGGCGCTGCAGACGGGGATCGTGGCGGATCAGGCCAACCGCGACCTCGACGGCGTGGTCGCGTTGTTCACGGCGGCCCGGCGGTTCGTGGAGCGGAACCCGGGCCGTCCCGCGTCCGACTTCGTGGAGGAGCTGCTCGGCGCCGAGGTGCCCGAGGACACGCTCTCGCCGCAGCCGCTCGCCGACACCGTGCTCGTGGCCACGCCGTCCGCGGTCGTCGGCGCCGGGTACGAGGTGGTCGCGGTCGCCGCGCTGCAGGAGGGGGTGTGGCCGAACCTGCGGCTGCGCGGATCCCTGCTGCACCCCCAGCGCCTGTCAGCCGTCGCGCGCGGCCTCGACCGGGCCGACGTCGACGAGCGGGCCGAGGTGCTCGGCGACGAGCTGCGGATGCTCGCGCTCGCCGTCTCCCGGGCGTCGCGCGTCGTGGTCCTCAGCGCCACCGCCAACGACGAGGAGGCGCCGTCGCCGTTCCTCCGGCTCGTGCCGCCCGCGCCCGGCGTCGCCGAGGCGGAGGCCGGCGCCGAGGCGGGGCGGGTGGCGAAGGACGCGCCGGCCGCGCTGCGGATCCGGCCCGATCACCCGCTGTCTCTCCGCGGGCTCGTCGGCGCACTCCGGCGCGAGCTCGCGGTCGTGCACCGCGACGCCGTGCTGCTCGAGGACGGCCGCGTCGTCTCCGGCGATCGCACGGCCCGCCGGCCCGCCGACGCCACGCGGGAGCGCGGCCTCGCCGCCGCCTCCGCGCTCGCCCGGCTCGCCGCGGAGGGCGTCACGGGAGCGGATCCGGCCGAGTGGTACGGCCTGCGGGAGCCGTCGACCACGGAGCCCGTCGTCGACCTCACCGATCCCGACGCCCGCGTCCCCGTGTCACCGTCGCGGCTCGAGGCCTTCGAGCGCTCGCCGCTGAACTGGTTCATCGACCAGGCGTCCGGCGGATCCACGAGCACCGCCATGGGCATCGGCACGATCGTGCACGCCGTCATGGAGGAGGCGAGCCTCGATCCCGACGCCGACCTCCGCCCGCCCGCCCTCGAGGCGCGGCTCGACGAGCGCTGGGGGGAGCTGCCCTTCGAGTCGCCCTGGGTGGGGGAGCGCGAGCGGCGGCAGGCCGGCCAGCTCATCGCGGGCGTCAGCGGGTACCTGCGCGACTTCGAGGGCGCCGGCGGGCGCATGCTCGCGGCCGAGGGCGGCTTCGAGCTGGAGGTGGGCGTCGCGCGCCTCCGGGGGAAGATCGACCGCATCGAGCTCACCGAGGGGGGCCGCGTGGTCATCGTCGACCTCAAGACCGGCCGGCACCACCCGACCCGCGCCGAGATCCCCGCGCACGCGCAGCTCGGCTCCTACCAGCTCGCCTACGTGGAGGGCTCGCTCGAGCAGGTGCCCGCCGGCACGCCGTCCGGCGGCGCGAAGCTGCTGTACGTCTCGGGCGGCACGCGCGGCCTGCCCTACCGCGAGCTGCCGCAGGAGCCGCTCACGCGGGAGGAGCTCGACGCGTTCCGCGCGCGCATCGCCGAGGCCGCCGAGGGCATGGCGGGCGCGAGCTTCGAGGGCACGCCGGACCTGGGGGAGCGGGATCCGGGGTCGGCCCGGCGCTACCGCATCCACCTCGTGCGGGCGGTGTCGGCATGAGCGGCGCCGGCATGGGCGGCACCGAGGCGACCGGCGCGACCGACGCGACCGGCGAGGCCCGGGGCGTCGCGGCCGAGGGCGGCATGGTCAGCGCCCGCCGCATCGCGGAGACGCTCGGCCTGCCGAGCCCCACGGAGCAGCAGCGGCGCGTCATCGAGTCGCCGCTCGAGCCCGGCCTCGTGGTCGCGGGCGCCGGCAGCGGCAAGACCGAGACGATGGCGAGCCGCGTCGTGTGGCTGCTCGCGAACGGGCACGTGGGCGTCGAGGAGATCCTCGGCCTCACCTTCACGCGCAAGGCCGCGGGCGAGCTCGGGGTCCGGATCCGGGCGCGCATCGAGCAGCTGCAGCAGGCCGGCCTCGCGGCCGCCCCCGCGGACGCGTTCGCGACGCCCACCGTGCAGACCTACAACGCCTTCGCCAACGGCATCTTCCGCGACAGCGCCACCCTCATCGGCCGCGAGTCGGAGTCGGTCGTGCTCACGGAGGCGTCCGCGTGGCAGCTCGCGCGCCGGCTCGTCGTCGAGAGCACCGACCCACGGCTGCTCGAGCTCGGCCGCGGCGTGGATCCCATCACCCAGGCCGTCATCTCCCTCAGCCGGGCGATGAGCGAGAACGTCGCGGATCCGACCGAGGTCGTGCGCCTCGCGGCGTCGTTCACGCGCCTCGAGGAGCTGCCGTTCGGATCCGCCCGCATCCGCAAGGCTCCCGCCGCCGACGCGGTCGCCGCCGTGGGCGCGCTGCCGCCGCTCGTCGACCTCGCCGTGCGGTTCCAGGAGGAGAAGACCCGGCGCGGGCTCGTCGAGTACAGCGACCAGGTCGCCTTCGCCCTCGCCATCTGCGAGCGCGTGCCGCAGGTCGTGGCGGAGCATCGCGCGCGCTTCCGCGTGGTGCTGCTCGACGAGTACCAGGACACCTCGGTCGTGCAGACGCGGCTCCTGTCCACCCTGTTCGGCGGCACCCCCGTCATGGCCGTGGGGGATCCGCACCAGTCCATCTACGGCTGGCGCGGCGCGAGCGCGGCGAACCTCGCGCGCTTCGGCGCCGACTTCGCGCCCCCGGGCGCGGGCGCCGCCGACGTGCCCGTCTACGCGCTGTCCACCAGCTGGCGGAACCCGGCGTCCGTGCTCGGCGCCGCCAACCGCATCGTCGAGCCGCTCACCGCGGCGTCGCGCATTCCCGTGGCGCGGCTGGAGCCCCGGCCCGACGCGGGCGACGGCCGCCTCGACGTCGCCTACGAGGAGACCGTCGCGGACGAGGCCGCGAGCGTCGCCGCGTGGTTCGCGGACCGACTGCGGCAGACGGGATCCGACGGACGTCCGCGCTCGGCTGCGATGCTCTGCCGCTCGCTCAAGACCATCGAGCCGTTCACCACGGCGCTCGCCGACCGCGGCGTCCCGTTCCGCGTGCTCGGGCTCGGCGGCCTGCTCGACCAGCCGGCCGTGGTCGACCTCGTCTGCGTGCTCCGCGTGCTGCACGACCCCACCGCGGGCAGCGAGCTGGTGCGCCTGCTCACGGGCGCGCGCTGGCGGATCGGCACGAAGGACGTGCACGCGCTGTCCCGCGTCGCCTCGTGGCTGATGTCCCGGGACCACGCGCAGAAGCCGCTCGCCGACGAGGTGCGCGACGGACTCCGGGCCTCCGTGGTGCCCGACGAGGTCGGATCCGTCGTCGACGCGCTCGACTTCGTCGTCGGCGCCCGCGAGGGCCACACGGCGCTCGCGGCCTTCAGCGAGGAGGGCCTCGCGCGCCTCCGCGCCGCCGGCCGCCAGCTCCAGGTCCTCCGCTCCCGCGTCGGGCTGGACCTGGTGGACCTCGTCACGGTCGTGCAGCAGGAGCTGCTGCTCGACATCGAGGTCGCCGCCAACGAGACGGATCCGCTCGGCCGCGCGAGCCTCGAGGCCTTCACCGAGCAGGTGGCCGGCTACCTCCAGGGCGACTCCGCGGGCACGCTCGGCCCGTTCCTCGCCTGGCTCGCCGAGGCGGAGCGGCGCGACAACCTCGCGCCGCGCACCGAGGAGCCGGAGCCCGGCACCGTCCAGATCCTCACCATCCACGGATCCAAGGGCCTCGAGTGGGACGTCGTCGCCGTGCCGCGCATGGTCGACGGCGAGCTGCCCGGCACGCTGCGGGAGAAGAGGGGCTGGGTCGCGTTCGGCGCGCTGCCGTTCGAGTTCCGCGGCGACTCCGCCGAGCTGCCGTCGCTCGCGTGGCGCGGCGTGGAGACGCAGAAGGAGTTCGCCGAGGCGATGGAGGCGTTCGGCGAGGAGCTGGAGGAGCGGAACGCGGCCGAGCAGCGCCGGCTCGCGTACGTCGCCGTGACGCGCACGCGCTCCGACCTGCTGCTCACGGGCTCGTTCTGGTCCACGCAGCAGAAGCCGCGGGGCCCGGGCGCGTTCCTCTGCGAGATCCAGGAGGTCGGCCTCATCGGGCCCGACGCGCTCCCCGAGGCGCCGGAGCTGGAGGAGAACCCGCACGAGCCCGGATCCGCGCGCGTCGCCTGGCCGCTCCCGCCGCTCGGCCCGCGCGAGGCCCGCGTCCGCGCGGCCGCGGAGGCCGTCGCCGTCGCGGATCCCCGGGCGGAGACCGTCTGGACCCGCGACATCGACCTGCTCCTCGCCGAGCGCGACGCCCGCGCCCGGGACGCCGAGCTGGTCGACCTGCCCACGCGCATCCCCGCGTCGCGCTTCAAGGACTTCGTGAGCGACCCCGCGGGCGTCGCCGCGCGCCTGCGCCGCCCCATGCCGGAGCGGCCCTACCGGCAGACCCGGCTCGGCACGCTCTTCCACGGCTGGGTCGAGTCCCGCTACGGGCCCGCGGGCACGGCCGACGTCATCGACGCGTCCGGCGTCGAGCTCGACCAGGATCCGACCGAGCCGCCCGTCGAGCAGGCGGACCTCGACCGGCTGCGCGCGACGTTCGAAGCGAGCGAATGGGCGAGCCG
Source organism: Clavibacter michiganensis (assembly GCF_002151125.1). Taxonomy (GTDB): domain Bacteria; phylum Actinomycetota; class Actinomycetes; order Actinomycetales; family Microbacteriaceae; genus Clavibacter; species Clavibacter michiganensis_C. Next base: position 60,594 of record NZ_MDJZ01000005.1, on the reverse strand, counting down.
GAAGCCGGAGGAGGTGGAGGTCGAGATCCACATGGAGCTCGCCGGCCAGGTCGTCATCTGCAAGATCGACGCGGTCTTCCTCATCGACGGCCGCTACCGCGTCGTCGACTGGAAGACCGGCCGCACCCCGAAGGACGCGGCCGACCTCGAGCTCAAGCAGCTGCAGCTCGCGCTCTACCGCCTCGCGTTCGCGAAGTGGCGGGGCATCGACCCGGACCTCATCGACGCGGAGTTCTACTTCGTCGCCGAGGACCGGTCGCTGAAGCCGGAGCGGCTCTACTCCGAGGAGGACCTCGTGGGGCTCTGGTCGGGCGCGCGCACGCCGGACGCGTCGCGTGCGCCGTCGGGGGAGACCGTGGGCTGAGGCCGCGAGTCGAGCATCTCCTCGACCTGGTCGACGTCCATCACGGGCAGCGTCTCGTGCGCGATGCGCTGGCCCTCGTCGGCGCGCACCGTGTCGACGAGCGCGCTGAGCATGTTGACGGCGTCGTCGATGATCCCCTGGTTGCGCGTGTCGGTGCCGTGCAGGAGCCAGCGGGCGATCTCGAGCTCGGCGTAGAGGAGGGCCCGCTGCTTGAGCTGCCGGTCGACCGTCACGTGGTGCGCGGCGTTGTAGGCGCGGAAGACGCTCTCGGCCACGTGCTCGGCGCGCGCGCCCAGCACCCAGTGCAGGTCGTGCGCGGGGTCGGCGACCCGGAGCTCGGACCAGCCGATCATGCCGGTCACGGCGTCGCCGTCGACGAGGAACGACGACGCCTGCACGGCGCCGTTCACGACCGCCGGCTGGAACTGCCAGAGCGACTGGTCGTCGAGCGCCTCCTCCCAGCGCGAGAGCAGCAGGCTGGGCACGAGCGCGGTGGCCGCGGCCCGGTCGATGAGCGCCGCGGTCTGGCTGTGGATCTCGGCGGCCGAGAGCACGGGCAGCCCGGCGTCCGCGACGAACCCGGTCGGCAGGCTGTGCACGGCGGAGACGGCGGCGCCGATGGCGCGCGCCAGGCCGTCGCCCGCGGGGATCTCGTCGAGCGAGATGACGCGACCGGGCACGTGCTCGTAGACGAAGCCGCGGGTCGGCTTGATGGGCGCCTGCCCCAGGAACTCGGGCACCTGGAACGGCAGCCGCGAGCGGATCCCGGTGCTCAGCGCCCGCAGCGCCACGAGGTCCGCGGACTGCTCGGACTCGGCGGCCTGCGTGGTCGGCACGCGCACGAGGAGCTCGCGCCCGTCCCGGGTCGAGAGGAGCGCGGAGTCGAAGTCGCCCGCGCCGCCGGCCGTGAACGGGGAGCTGCGGACCACGTCGAGCCCCGAGACGGCCGAGGTCGCCAACGCGGCTAGAGTGAGGTGGGATCTGGCCATGCCTTACAGGTTAGGTCGCTGGGAGCCCTCCGCCTCACCGCGCCACGCGCTTCCGGCCCCACACGCGCACCGTGGGCGGACCATCGGCCCCGCCGTCTCCGCCCCTCGGCCCGTCCGCCCCCGAAGTCGATTGGTCACCCGTGCTCGACAGCTTCCTCTCCCGTCTGCCCCTGTCCCGCGAGGGCGTCGACCGCGACGGCCTCAACCGCGACTCGCCGGCCCTGTTCGACGACCTGTGGGCGGACCCCGCCACGCGCGTCCTCCCGCTGCACGGCCACCGCGCGCTCGGATCCGCCGCCGACGGCCTGGCCGCCCTCGACCTGCTGACGGTCGACCGCGTCACCGCCGCGACGATCCGCATCTACCTCGGCCGCACCACCGTCGCCCACGAGGGGGAGCCTGCCGGCACGCCCGTCGTCGCCGCGGTGCTCACCGACGCCGCCGCGCGGGAGCTCGAGCCCGCCGAGGAGCGCTGGCTGGAGCTGCGCACCACGGCCACGCAGCTCGACGACCGCGACGCCGCGCTCTTCACGACGGCCCTCGCCACCGCGAACTGGCACGCCTCCCATCCGTTCTCGCCCAGGACGGGCGAGCCGACCGTCGTCGAGCAGGGCGGCTGGGTGCGCCGCGCCCCCTCCGACGGCTCGCAGGTCTTCCCCCGCACCGACGCCGCGGTGATCATGGGCGTCGTCGATGCGGACGACCGCCTGCTCCTCGGCGCCAACGCCATGTGGGGCGGCGACCGGTACTCGCTCCTCGCGGGCTTCGTCGAGCCGGGGGAGTCGTTCGAGGCTGCCGTGAAGCGCGAGGTGCTGGAGGAGTCCGGCGTCACCGTCGAGGACCCGCGCTACCTCGGCAGCCAGCCGTGGCCGTTCCCCGCGTCCGTCATGGTCGGGTTCCTCGCGCGCGTCTCCGCGACGAGCGGTCCCGCGACGCCCGACGGCACCGAGATCATCGACCTGCGCTGGTTCAGCCGCGCGGAGCTGCGGGCGTCGCTCGGCGAGATCGCCCTGCCCGGTCCGTCGTCCATCGCGCGCGCCATCATCGAGGAGTGGTACGGCGGACCGCTCGAGGACGGCGAGCGGGAGTGGTGATCCGCCGATCGTGACCGACCAGCTCGTCCCCGGCACGCCCGGGCGCGACCCCTACGGATCGGGCGCGTCCCGCCCCCTCCCCGCGCCCATCGCCGTCGGGCCCGCCGACGCGGCGCCCGACGAGGAGACGGCGGAGGCGCCCACCGCCGAGACCCTGCTCGAGGCGCTCGACGACCAGCAGCGCCTCGCCGCCCAGGCGCTCCTCGGCCCCGTCGTCGTCCTCGCGGGCGCCGGCACCGGCAAGACGCGCGCCATCACGCACCGCATCGCCTACGGGATCCAGGCCGGCGTCTACCCGCCCAACCGCGTCATGGCGCTCACCTTCACCTCGCGCGCCGCGGCCGAGCTGCGCGGTCGCCTGCGCGAGCTCGGCGCCGGTCCCGTGGCCGCGCGCACCTTCCACGCCGCGGCCCTCAAGCAGCTCAACTTCTTCTGGCCGCAGGTCGTCGGCGGCACGATGCCGCGCCTCATCGAGAGCAAGGGCCGCATGCTCGGGCACGCCGCGGAGTCGCTGCGCCTCCGGCTCGACACGGCAGCGCTCCGCGACATGGCCGCCGAGGTCGAGTGGCGCAAGGTCTCGATGATCTCCGTCGAGGAGTACGGCCTCGCCGCGCGCACGACCCGCACGCTCCCGCCGCAGCTCGACGCCGACCAGGCCGTCGCCCTGCTCCAGGCGTACGAGGACATCAAGGACCAGCGCCGCCAGCTCGACTTCGAGGACGTGCTGCTCGCCACCGCCGGCATGATCGAGGCGGAGCCCTGGGTCGCGCAGCAGGTGCGGGAGCAGTACCGCTTCTTCGTGGTCGACGAGTACCAGGACGTCTCGCCCCTGCAGCAGACGATCCTCGACCTCTGGATGGGCGACCGCCGCGACCTCTGCGTGGTCGGCGACGCCAGCCAGACCATCTACTCGTTCGCGGGCGCGAAGAGCGCCTACCTCCTCGACTTCGCCTCGCGCTTCCCCGAGTCCACCGTGGTGCGGCTCGAGCGCAACTACCGCTCGACCTCGGGCATCACGGAGGCGGCGAACCGGCTCATGCGCGGCCGGCCGGGGGCGCTCACGCTCGTCTCGGCGGACGCGGATCCCGACGGCGACGGCACGGGGACGGCCTCCCCGCCCGCGAAGGGCGGGGGATCCGCCGCCGTGCCCGGCCGCGGCGAGGGCTTCCGGGCGCCCCAGGTGAGCGCGTTCCCGTCCGACGGCGCCGAGGCGCGGGCCATCGCGGGCGCGATCGCCCAGCAGATCCAGTCGGGCATCGCGCCCGAGGACATCGCGGTGCTGTACCGGATGAACGGCCAGTCCGCCGTGCTCGAGCAGGCGCTCGGCGACGCCGGCGTGAGCTACCAGGTGCGCGGCTCCCAGCGCTTCTTCGACCGCCCCGAGATCAAGCAGGCGCTCCTCGCGCTCCGCGGCGCATCCGTCTCCATCTCCGGCGAGCCGCTGTTCAAGTCGGTGAGCGACGTGCTCCGCGGCCTCGGCTGGAGCCAGCAGCCGCCCGAGCAGCAGGGCGCCGTGCGCGACCGCTGGGAGTCGCTCGACGCGATCATGGGCCTCGCCGAGCGCATGCCCGCCGGCAGCACCTTCCGCGCCTTCACCGACGAGCTGCTCGAGCGCCAGGCCGGGCAGCACGAGCCGACCGTCTCGGCCGTCACGCTCGCGACCCTGCACTCCGCCAAGGGCCTCGAGTGGGAGCACGTCTACCTGATGGGGCTGAGCGAGGGGCTCGTGCCCATCAGCTACGCGCAGACGCTCGAGGCGGTGGACGAGGAGCGGCGCCTCCTCTACGTGGGGATCACGCGAGCGCGCTCCGGGCTGCGGCTGTCCTGGAGCCGGAGCGGACCCCATCGATCCGGTCAGCGGGAGCCGTCGCGGTTCCTGGCAGAGCTCGACACCCGCATCGCGGGTGGGGGCGCGAAGCGCGGCGCGTGATCCTGCCCGTCCGCACGTCGAGCACCGCCTGGTGCGTCGCGAGCGCGTTCTCGCCCGTCGTCAGCAGCCGGTCCGCGGGCCGGGCGGCGAGGGCCGCGAGCTCGGCGGGCACGAGCCCCGCCTCGGATCCGCTGTCGCGCCCGAGCAGCTGCGTCGCGATGGCGGGCCAGGCCGGATCCGCGTCGCGCCGCCCGAGGTCGAGGCAGTAGCAGCAGGCCGTCCGCCCCGGTTCGACCAGCGGGCCGACGACGGCGTGCCGGTCGCCGAGGACCACCGGCAGGTGCGGCACGTCCTCCCGGGACCAGCGCCCGTACACGGCCGGGGCGATGGCGAAGTGGGCGACGATCACGGCGAGGGCCGTGCGCGGATCGGCGTCGTCGGCCATGCGGCGCAGCGCCACGTCGTGCCCGGCGCGGGCGAGGGCGTCGGCGACGCGGTCCGCGGTCGGGCCGCCGCCGACGACCGCGACCGGGCCGGTGCGCGCCCGGCGGGGGAGACCCGGGTCGTCGCGGGACGCGGATCCCGGGTCGCGCGGCGGCAGGAGCGCCGGCCGCACCAGCTCGAGCAGCTGCGTCACGTGCGCGGGGCCGGCGCCCTCGGTCGCGGCGATCATGTCGAGCCCGCCGCGGCTGATGCCGTGGCGGAGCGCGTCGAGCAGCCGTTCGTCGAGCCGCGACACGTGCGTGAGCACGACGGGCGGGCGGTCGACGCCGAGCTGGAGGGAGTCCGGCGTGCGCCAGACGAGCGGGAGGCGGGGATCGATGCGGATGGCCATGGGCGCGGAGAGTGCCCGAGCGGCGTCGATCCCGCGGGGCGCGTCCACAGGCCGGATCCGCGAGGAGGCGTGGCGGAAGAGAGGGGAGCGGGGGGACGTGCGCGAGGCCGGCACCGCGGGAGCGGCGCCGGCCTCGGCGGGTGGTGCGGGTCGCGCCTCAGACGGGACGCGGATCCGTCCCCGGCGCCTCGTCCGGACCGTCGCCCGGCGTCTCGCCCGGCTCGGTGGCGCGGCCCTGGCCGTCCTCCACGGGGCGTCCGGCGTCGGATCCGCTCAGCAGGTCCTCGAGCGCCTGGTCGACCTCGTCGGGCTCGGGCTCGCCCTGCGTCAGGCGCGCGACGAGCGCGTGCGGCGCGTCGATGTCCTCCGAGGTGGGCAGCACGTCCGGGTGCGACCAGAGCGCGTCGCGCTGCTCGGCGCCGACGCCGTCGGAGACCGCCTGCCACATGGCCGCGGCCTCGCGCAGCCGGCGCGGTCGGAGCTCGAGGCCCACGAGCGTCGCGAACGCGGACTCCGCGGGCCCGCCCGTCGCACGGCGGCGGCGCACGGTCTCGGCGATGGCCGACGCGCGGGGGAGTCGCACGGTCGCCGCGGCCGTGACCACGTCGACCCAGCCCTCGATGAGCGCGAGCATGGTCTCCAGGCGGGCGAGGGCCGCGAGCTGCGCGTCCGTCTTCGGCGGGATGAGGGATCCGTCGACCATGGCCTGGCGGAGCTCCTCGGGGTTCGACGGGTCGAAGCCCTCCGCGAGCGACTCGAGCCGCTCGGTGTCGATGTGCACGCCCTTCGCGAACTCCGTGATGGAGGTGATGAGCTGCAGACGCAGCCAGCGGGCGTGGCGGAACAGGCGCGCGTGGGCGAGCTCGCGCACGGCGAGGTAGATCTGCACCTGGTCGTCCGAGACGTCGATGCCGTCGCCGAACGCCGCGACGTTCTGCGGCAGGAGCGCCGCCTGCTGGTCGTCGAGGAGCGGGATGCCCACGTCGCCGCCCGACACCACCTCGGTGGACAGCTGCCCGACCACCTGGCCGAGCTGCATCGCGAAGAGCGTTCCGCCGAGGTTGCGCATCATGCGGCCGGCGCCCGCGACCATGCCCTGCATCTCCTCGGGCGCGTTCTGCTGGAGCACCTCGGTGAGGGAGTCGGCGATGCTGAGCGCGACGGGCTCGGCGAGCTGGGTCCACACCGGCATGGTGAGCTCCGTCCACTGCGCGCGGGTGATGAGGCGCGGCGCGACCGTGAGCTGGCTGACGTAGGTGACCTCGTCGAGCCACAGCGCCGCGACCTGGAAGGCCTGGTCGAGCGGGGCGGACGCGGCGGCGGTGACCTGCGTCTGCTCGGCGGACGCGAGCTGCCGGGCGCCCTCGCGCGCGACCTTCCAGTCGACGCCGTCGCCGGTGTTGGCGAGCGCGCCCTGGAGCTGGGCGAGGAGCTGGCGGACCATCTCCGGGTCCTGCGGCAGACCCGCGGCCCCCGCGAGCTTGTCCGGGTCGATCTGCCCGTCGGCGCCGAGGAACCGCTCCAGCATGCGACGGAACTCGTCCTCGGGATTCGGGGTGGGCTCGTCGGCCATGGAGGGTCTCCCGGGGTGTCGAGGGGGTCCGGACCGCGGTGCCGCGGCCGGTGGATCCACGCTAGCCCGCGCCCACGGGAAACCCATCCGCATTCGCCTAGGCTGAGCCGTCGCGGCTTCCGCCCGCCGCGAACAGCGGCCGGCAGGGCCGCCCACGACACCGTCGACCGGCCGCCTGACGGCCCGACGCCCCGACCGCGAGGATCCCGGATGAGCCTGTTCGCCCAGCACGCCCCCCGCGCCCCCCGGCCTCCGCGCCGTCGCCGCGTCGGCCGCGTGCTCGCCGGCACGGGCGCCGTGCTCGCCCTCGCGCTGGGGCTCATGCCGTCGCCGTACGTCATCGAGCAGCCCGGGCCCGTGTTCGACACCCTGGGCACGAGCGACCACGAGGGCACCGAGCGTCCGCTCATCTCCATCCCGGACCGGACCACCTACCCGACGGACGGCCGGCTCGACATGCTCACCGTCAGCGTGGTCGGCAACCCCGCCCAGCGCCCCGACTGGTTCGCGGTCGTCTCCGCCTGGCTCGACCCGAGCCGGAGCGTCGTGCCGATGGAGGCCGTCTTCCCGGCGGACCAGACGGCCGAGGAGCGCGAGGCCCAGAACCAGGTCCAGATGACGGACTCGCAGCAGGACGCCGTGGCCGCCGCCCTCACCGAGCTCGGGATCGACGTGCCGCGCACCCTCCAGGTGCAGAGCGTCCTCGAGGGCTCCGCGGCGGACGGACCCCTCCGCGCCGGCGACGCGATCCGCACGGTCGACGGCCGGGACGTGGTCGACCTCGCCGACCTGCAGGCGCGCGTCGCCGCCGCGGGCACGAGCACGCCGCTGTCCTTCGGGATCACGCGCGACGGCCAGGACAGCACGGTCGAGGTCACGCCCGCGGAGCGCGACGGGCGCCCCGTCATCGGCATCGTCACGTCCACCGACTACGAGTTCCCGTTCGAGGTCGACATCCAGCTCGACGACGTCGGCGGGCCGAGCGCCGGCATGATGTTCGCGCTCGGGATCATGGACAAGCTGGAGGAGGGCTCGCTCACCGGCGGGAAGGCCATCGCCGGCACGGGCACGATCGACGCGGCCGGCACGGTCGGCCCCATCGGCGGGATCCGGCAGAAGCTCTTCGGCGCCGAGCGCGCCGGTGCCGAGTACTTCCTCGCGCCCGCGGACAACTGCGACGAGGTGCACGGGCACGTGCCCGACGGGATGCGGGTCTTCGCCGTCTCGACGCTCGACGACTCGCTCGAGGCGCTCGCGGCCGTCTCGACGGGCGGCGACCTGGACGCGCTGCCCACCTGCTGAGCCGACGGGATCCGCCCGGTCCACGAGAGGTGCCCCTCACCAGACGGGAACCCCTGATCGCTCGCAGGTACCTGGCAACCACCCCGCCTAGGATGAGGGCTCCGCTGTCCTACGACTCTGAGGCACATCTGTGACTAGCACATCCGCCCGGCCCGCCAGACGGAGCCGAGCCCCTCTCGCCATCACCGCGGCCATCATCGCCGCCCTGGTGATCGCGTTCTTCATCTTCGCCGGCTTCTACGCCGACGTCCTCTGGTACGACCAGCTGGGCTACCTGGGAGTGCTGCTCACGCAGTGGGGCGCGGGCATCGCGCTGTTCCTCGTCGGGTTCCTCGCCATGGCGATCCCCGTGTTCGTCAGCATCCAGGTCGCGTACCGCTCCCGGCCCGTCTACGCGAAGCTCAACTCGCAGCTCGACCGCTACCAGCAGGTCATCGAGCCGCTGCGGCGCCTGGCGATGTTCGCGATCCCCGCGGTGTTCGGCCTCTTCGCCGGCGTCTCGGCCTCGAGCGGCTGGCAGCGCACGCTGCTCTGGCTGAACCGCACGCCTTCGGGCACGACGGACCCGCAGTTCGGGCTGGACACCTCGTTCTACCTGTTCGAGCTGCCCTTCTACCAGGCGGTCGTCGGGTTCGCCTCCGCCGTCGTGATCATCTCCATGCTCGGCGTCCTCGCCACCAGCTACCTCTACGGGGCCGTGCGGTTCTCGGGCCGCGAGGTGCGGATCTCGAAGAGCTCCCGGATCCAGATCGCCGTGACGGCGGCCGTCTACTTCCTGCTGCAGGGCGTGAGCATCTGGCTCGACCAGTACTCGTCCGTGGTCAACACCGCCAACGGCGGGCTGTTCACGGGTGCCGCGTTCTCCGACGTGAACGCGGTGATCCCGGGTCGCGCGATCCTCGCCGGCATCGCCGCCGTGGTGGCGCTGTTCTTCATCGTCACGGCGGCCATCGGCCGCTGGCGCCTGCCCATCATCGGCACGGCGGGCCTCATCGTGGCCAGCATCCTCATCGGCACGGCCTACCCGGCCATCGTGCAGCGCTTCCAGGTGGAGCCGAACGAGCGCGCGCTCGAGTCGCAGTACTACGAGCGCAACATCGAGGCGACCCGCGAGGCCTACGGCCTGGCGGACATCGAGGAGATCCCCTACGACGCGACCACGGACACCACGTCCGGGGCGCTCCGCGAGGACGCCGCGACCACGGCCAACATCCGCATCCTCGACCCCGCGGTCGTGGGCGACGCGTTCAGCCAGCTGCAGCAGTTCCGGCAGTACTACCAGTTCGGCGACAACCTCGACGTCGACCGGTACCAGATCGACGGCCAGGTGCAGGACACGGTGGTCGCGGTGCGCGAGCTGAGCCCCGACAACACGGGCACGTCCTGGGTCAACCAGCACCTCGTCTACACGCACGGCTACTCGCTCGTCGCGGCGTACGGCACGCAGCGCACCTCGGACGGCCAGCCGGTGTTCCTGGAGTCGGGCATCCCCGCGTCGGGCGACCTGGGCGAATTCGAGCCGCGCGTCTACTTCGGCGAGAACTCGCCCGAGTACTCCATCGTCGGCGGACCGGAGTCCGGCGACAAGGTCGAGCTCGACTACCCGTCCGGCGAGGACGGCGCGGACGAGACCTACACGACGTTCCAGGGCGACGGCGGGCCGAAGGTCGACAACGTCTTCAAGCGGCTCATCTACGCGCTGAAGTTCCAGTCGGAGCAGATCTTCCTGGCCAACCAGATCAACGACCAGTCGCAGATCATCTACGACCGCGACCCCGCCGAGCGCGTGGGCAAGGTCGCGCCGTACCTCACGGTCGACAAGGACCCGTACCCCAGCGTGGTCGACGGCCGCGTGGTGTGGATCGTCGACGGCTACACGACGAGCGACCAGTACCCGTACTCGGAGCGCCAGGACATGAGCCGGCTCATCACCGACTCGCAGCAGACGCAGCCGCTCGTGCCGACGGACCAGATCAACTACATCCGCAACTCGGTCAAGGCGACGGTCGACGCGTACGACGGGAAGGTCACGCTCTACGCGTGGGACACCGAGGACCCGATCCTCAAGACCTGGCAGAAGGTGTTCCCCTCGACCCTCAAGCCGATCGCGGACATCTCGGGCGAGCTCATGAGCCACCTGCGCTTCCCGGCCGACATGTTCAAGGTGCAGCGCGCGGTCCTCGGCAAGTACCACGTGACCGACCCCGGCTCGATCTACTCGAACCAGGACCTCTGGACCACGCCGAACGACCCGACGGCCACCACGGAGGCGGGCACGCCCGCGAGCCTGCAGCCGCCGTACTACCTGACCATGCAGATGCCCGGACAGGACGCGCCGCGGTTCTCGCTCTACTCGACGTTCATCCCGCCGGCCACGCAGGACACCTCCCGGAGCGTGCTGACGGGCTACCTCGGGGTCGACTCGGACGCGGGCAGCACGGCGGGGGAGAAGGCGGCGGACTACGGGAAGCTGCGTCTGCTGACGCTGCCGAACGACGACACCATCCCGGCGCCGACGCAGATCCAGAACAACTTCAACTCCGACACCAACGTGGCGAACCAGCTCAACCTGCTGGAGCGCGGCGGACGCACGACCGTGGTGCGCGGCAACCTGCTGACCCTCCCGGTCGGCGGCGGCCTCCTCTACGTGCAGCCCGTGTACGTCCGGTCGACGGGCGACACGAGCTACCCGCTGCTCCGCAAGGTGCTCGTGGCGTTCGGCGACAAGATCGCGTTCGAGGACACCCTGGACGCGGCCCTCGACAGCATCTTCGAGGGCGACTCGGGTGCCACGGCCGGTGACGAGGACGTCGTGCCCACGACGCCCGCAGACGACGGCAGCGGCACGGAGGACGGCTCGACCGACGGCGGCACGGGATCCACGCCCGCGCCGTCCGAGACCCCGGCGCCCGCCGCGCCGGCGCAGGACGTGCAGGCGGCCCTGGCCGCTGCCGGTCAGGCGCTGCAGGAGCGGGAGGCGGCCTACGCGGCCAACGACCTGGTCGCTGCCGCGCAGGCCGACCAGCGCCTGACCGAGGCGCTGAACCGGGCCATCGAGCTCGGCGCCGCGCAGCAGTAGCGCGTCGGCACGACGAGGGCCCCGGCCGCACCCGCATCGCGGGAGCTGCCGGGGCCCTCGTCATCCGGGAGCGGCGGGCGCGGCGTGGACGGCCGGCCCGCGCGATCGTGCGCGGTGGTCATGAGCACCCCCGGAGGTCTGGTAACGTATTCCTCGTAGCGCGGGGTGGAGCAGTTCGGTAGCTCGCTGGGCTCATAACCCAGAGGTCGTAGGTTCAAATCCTGCCCCCGCAACAAGATGAAGGCCCGGTCTCCTGGAGACCGGGCCTTCTGCGTTCCCCGGGTGCGTCGTTCCCCGGGTGCGTCCGATCGCGCTCGCTAGCGAACGGGCAGGGCGTCGACGGCGGCGAGGATGTCCGGCACCTCGGTGCGGGTCGTGTAGTCGACGTGCACGTCGGCGAAGGCCACGCGGCGGTCGGCGTCCACGACGATGACCGTCGGGAACGGGATGTCGCCCGTGCCGTCCGCGTTGCTGTCGGCGACATCGAAGCCGAGCTGGGCGTGGGCCGCGCGGGCCTCGGCGGTCGGCTCGGTCACGAGGCCGAGCGCGCGCACGAACGCGTTGGACGGATCCGACAGCACCGCGAAGTCGAGGCCGCCGCCCGCGACGGCCTGCGCGCTGCCCTCCGGCGTCTGCGGGCTCACGGCCACGAGCGCCGCGCCGCGCTCGCGCAGGGCGGGCAGCAGCTCGGCCTGGTACTGGCGGAGGGTCAGGTTGCAGTACGGGCACCAGGCGCCGCGGTACAGCACGACGACCGCGGGGCCGGAGCCGAGGGCCGCGTGCAGGTCGACCGCCGCGCCGTCGGGATCCACGAGGGTCGCGGCGGGGAGCGCGTCGCCGGGGGAGACCGCGCCCGACGGGACGCCGCCCGCGCGGAGGGCGTCCTGCTCGGCCGCGAACACGGCGGACAGGTCCGGCCCGATCTGCTCCGCGAATCCGCGGTCGAACTCGGCGATCTGCGCCTGGATGGTCGTGTCGGTCATGGTGTCTCCTCGGTCCGTCGGGTCGGTGCGCTCACCGTAGGCGGGCGATCCGGGAGGGTCGCGGGAGCGGCGTCACACGGCGTCACGACCGACACCGAGCGGACAGGCGGGCCGACCGTCAGCGGCCGCGGCGGCCCGGGAGGAGCGCCTGCGCGAGCGGGATCACGGAGACGACGAGCAGGACGGTGCCGAGCACCTCGTCGTCGGGGCGGAGGAGGACGCCGCCCGCGAGGAGGCCGCCGAAGACCACGGCGGAGATCGCGCGGCGGAGGGTGCGCTCGAGCGCGCCGACGCGCCGTTCGAGGACCGGGTCGCTGATCGGGAGGGCGCCGTCGTCGATGCGCGTGAGCAGCGCGTCGAGCCGGCCCGGGAGGCGGGCCAGGGTGCCCGCGGTGTCGGAGACGCGCGTGCCGAGGTCCCGCACGACGTTGCCGCGCTCCTCGCGGATGAGGCGCTGCGCGTACGGCTCGACGGAGTCCCAGAGGTTGAACGCGGGATCCAGCGCGCTGCACACGCCCGACGTCAGCGACATGGCGCGGATGATGAGCAGGAAGTCGTCGGGGAGCTGGAACGGCAGCGTGCGCACCACCTCCTGGAACTCGTTCGCGAACGCGCGGAACTCCCGCGGATCCACCTCGCGCAGCTCGGCGAAGCCCAGGCCGCCGAAGCGGGCGAAGAGGCGGGTCATGGCGAGCTCGAGCTGGGTGGTGTCGGCGGACGGCAGCAGGACGCCGATGTCGCGCGCGGCGTCCACGAGGCCCTTGCCGTCGCGCGACGCGGCGGCGATGAGCATCTTGCGGAGGCCCCGGCGGGTGCTCGGCGGGACCTCGCCCATCATCCCGAAGTCGATGAAGGTGAGCGTCCAGCCCTGCTCGACGGAACCGTCCGTCACGGGCGTGACGAAGACGTTGCCGGGGTGCGGATCCGCGTGGAAGAAGCCGTCGGCGAAGAGCTGGTCGAACATGACGGCGGCGAAGACCGGCGCGACCTCGACCGGATCTATGCCCGCGGCGAGCAGACCTGCGTGGTCGGTGATCTTGATGGCCGTCACGTCCTCGAGCGTGAGCACGCGCCGGGTGCTGCGCTCCCAGACGATCTCGGGCACGGCGACGCGCTCGTCGCCGGCGAACATCTCCTGGAAGCGGGCCGAGCTGCGGGCCTCGTGCAGGTAGTCGATCTCCTCGAGGCTCGTCTCGGCGAACTCCTCGACGAGGGCGGGCGCGTCCACCCGGTCCGAGACGAGCCGCACGTGCGTGAGCCAGCCGCCGATGCGACGGAGGGCGGCGAGGTCGATGCGGACGATGTCGTCGATGCCGGGCCGCTGCACCTTGATGACGGCGCCCGTGAGGCCGGTGTCGGCGGAGTCGAGCGGCCCGAGGATCGCGCGGTGGGCCTGGCCGAGGGAGGCGGCGGCCACGGGTGTCTCGTCCACCCAGGCGAACGCGTCGGCGAGCGGGATGCCCAGCTCCCGCTCCGCGAGCGCGCGGATCTCCGGGAACGGGACGGCGGGCACCTCGTCCTGCAGGTCCTCGAGCTCCGCGGTGATCTCGGGCGGCAGCACGTCGAGGCGCGACGACATGAACTGGCCGACCTTGATCATGAGTCCGCCGAGCTCGACCGCGAGCACGCGGAAGCGGCGGGCGAAGAGCTTCATGCGCCGGGTGCGGGTGCGGTCCGCGATGCGGCGGAGTCCGACTCGGGGGAGGAAGAGCTCGTACCACCAGGTGACCGCGAGGTTCCAGGCGGCGAAGCGGAGGATGCGGCGGTAGCGGGCGCGCGTCTCCGGGGCGTCGGCCTCGGGTTCCGCCCCGGGCGCGGCGCCGGCCGTGGCCGCGGTCACTCCGGGGCGAGGATCGCGTAGAGGCGGCGACGGGCCGCGTCGAGCTTGGTCACGGCCTCGGCGACCTGCGCCGGGGTGCCCGACCGCTGCACCTGCGCCGCGGCCTGCGCCAGCGAGAGGCCGGCCTTGGGGAGGGCGGAGCGGTCGTGGCGGTCGTGCGCGTCGTGTCCGTGCGCGTCGGTGGCGTCGGCCCACGGCGCGGTGATGCCGTCGCGCGCGACCGCCGAGCGGCCCGCCTCCGTGAGCGCCCAGACCTTGCGGCCGTCCGTGGTCTCGGCCGCGATGAGGCCCTCGTCGGCGAGGAGCTGGAGGGTGGGGTAGACCGCGCCGGCGTTCGGGCTCCAGGCGCCCTGCGTGCGCTCCTGGATCTCGTGGATGATGCGGTAGCCGTGCATGGGCTCCTCGCTGAGCAGCGCGAGCACCGCGTGGCGCACGTCGTGCGGGCCGGCGCCGTGGCCGGTCGTGGCGTCGTCGCGCTTCTCGAAGCGCGCGCGCAGCGACTCCATGGCCTGCCACACGCCATCGGCGGCGTCTCCGAAGGCGGATCCGGCGGTGGGGGACGATGCGGCCATGACGAGCTCCTAGCTGTGGGACGTGCGCGGTGGATCCGACGATAGGCCGCGGACCTGGCCGCGCGCCCGGGTGGGGCCGCTTCGTCAGCGACCCGACAGGTCCGGGCTCGGGGGAGGGGCGGCCGCGCTCAGCCGACGGCCTGCGCGAAGCCGTTCGCGGGATCCGCGAGGTGCGCGAGACCCGCGGGGAGCTCCCGGCCCTTCGCGCTCATCGACTGCGCGTACAGGCGACCCGCGCGATACGAGGAGCGCACGAGCGGGCCGGCGAGCACGCCGAGGAACCCGATCGCCTCCGCCTCCGCCTTGATCTCGACGAACTCCTCCGGGCGCACCCAGCGGTCGACGGGCAGGTGCCGCGGGCTCGGGCGCAGGTACTGCGTGACCGTGATGATGTCGCAGCCCGCGTCGTGGAGATCCCGCAGCGCCTCGGAGACCTCCTCGCGCGTCTCGCCCATGCCGAGGATGAGGTTCGACTTCGTGATGAGGCCCGCGTCCCGCCCCTGCGTGATGACGTCGAGCGAGCGCTCGTACCGGAACGCCGGGCGGATCCGCTTGAAGATCCGCGGCACCGTCTCCACGTTGTGCGCGAAGACCTCGGGGCGGGAGGAGAAGACCTCGGCGAGCAGGTCGGGGTTCCCGGAGAAGTCGGTGGCGAGGATCTCGACGCCGGTGCCGGGGTTGTCGGCGTGGATCCGCCGCACGGTCTCGGCGTGCAGCCACGCGCCCTCGTCGGGCAGGTCGTCGCGCGCGACGCCCGTCACGGTCGCGTAGCGGAGGCCCATGCGCTTCACCGAGTCGGCGACGCGGCGCGGCTCGTCCCGGTCGTAGTCGGCGGGCTTGCCCGTGTCGATCTGGCAGAAGTCGCACCGGCGGGTGCACTGGGACCCGCCGATGAGGAACGTCGCCTCCCGGTCCTCCCAGCACTCGTAGATGTTCGGGCAGGCGGCCTCCTGGCAGACGGTGTGCAGGTCCTCCGTCTTCACGAGCTGCTGGAGGGCCTGGTACTCGGGCCCCATGCGGGCCCTCGTCTTGATCCACCCGGGCTTCTTCTCGATGGGCGTCTCGGCGTTGCGGACCTCGAGGCGGAGCATGCGGCGTCCGTCGGGCGCGGCGGTCATGCGCGGGCTCCGGCGACGGGGAGGAGGGGAGAGGCGGCGGGCATGGCGGATCCGTTCGAGAGGGTGCGCACGAGGTGCGGGCGGAGGAGGGGGACGACGTCGGCGGGCGTGACCGTGCGGCCGAGGACGCGGCTGAGGGATGTGACGCCGGCGTCGCGGATGCCGCACGGCACGATGCGGTCGTAGGCGTCGAAGGCGTTGCTGCAGTTGAGCGCGAAGCCGTGCATGGTGACCCGCTCGGCGACGCGGACGCCGATGGCGGCGACCTTCTCGTCGCGCGGGCTCCCGTCGGGTGCGCCGCCGCGCATCCAGACGCCCGAGCGACCGTCGACGCGGCACGACGCGATGCCGAGGTCGGCGAGGAGGGCGATGAGCGCGTCCTCGAGGCGGCGCACGTGGGCCACGACGTCGAGGGGCTCCGGCAGGCGGACGATCGGGTAGCCGACGAGCTGGCCGGGACCGTGCCAGGTGATGCGGCCGCCGCGGTCCACGTCGACGACGGGGGTCCCGTCGCGCGGCCTGTCCCCGGGCTCGGTGCGCCTCCCCGCGGTGTACACGCTGGGGTGCTCGAGGAGGATGACGGTGTCCTGCGCCCGGCCCGCGACGACGTCGGCATGCAGGGCACGCTGACGCTCGAGGGCCTCGATGTACGGCACGGAGTTGGCGCTTAGCCCCGTGACGACGATGTCGACCACGGGGTCAGTGTAGGCGCACGGTCCGCGAGGGCCACGGTGCGCGTCGGCTCGCGACGCGGCCCGACGTTGCCCGGGGACGCGGGGGAGCGGAGGATGGGTCCTCGATGACCGACTCCGCCGCACCCGCCGCCCTGCCCGTCCCTCCCTCCGCCGACCGCCCCGTCCGCGCTCCCCGGGCCCAGCACGTCCTGGAGGTGATCCGCACCGAGCTCCTCACGCCGCACCTCGTCCGCGTGCACCTCGGCGGGGAGGGGACGCGGACGCTGCTGGAGCAGGCGGTCCCCGAGCGGCTCGCGTCGACCGACGCCTACGTGAAGCTGATGCTCCCGCAGCCGGGGTCCGGCGTCGTGCCGCCGTTCGACCTCCCCGCGCTGCGCGCCGCCCTCCCGTCCGAGGCGCTGCCCGCCGTGCGGACCTACACGCTGCGGCACGCGGACCCGGTCGCGGGCACGGCGGCGATCGACTTCGTGGTGCACGGCGACGACGGGCTGGCGGGGCCGTGGGCGGCGAGGGCGCGGCCCGGCGACCTGCTGGCGGCGAGCGGCCCCGGTGGCCTGTTCCGCCCGAGCGACGACCCGGGGGTGGCGCGGCTGCTGATCGGCGACGACTCGGCCGTGCCCGCGATCGCCGCGGCGCTCGCCGCCATGCCCGCGGATGCGCGCGGCGTGGCGCTCCTCGAGGTGGGCGGGCCCGACGACGAGCTGGGGCTCGAGCATCCCGCGGGCGTCGAGGTGCGGCGGATCCACCGCTCGCGCGTCCCCGGCGCCGTGCCCGGCGCGCTCCTCGTCGACGCGGTGCGCGGGCTCGCGCGGCCGGGCGGCGAGGTCGAGGTCTTCGCGCACGGAGAGCGCGGGGCGATGAAGGAGCTGCGGGCGATCCTCCAGGACGGCTGGGGCATCGACCGGCGAGCCCTGTCGCTCTCCGCCTACTGGGCGCTCGGCCGCGCGGAGGACCGCTTCCAGGCGGAGAAGCGCGAGCCGGTGGGGGCGATCTTCGCGGAGTGACGCATCGGGCGGGCGTCGTCCGGCCGCGCCCGCATCCGCCATGCTGTTCCCTGCGCGTGATGCGGCACGACCGCCCGCGCGGATCCCGTCCCCCCACCCCGGAGACCGCCATGACCGCTTCCGCGTCCGAGCCCCTGCCCGCGCCACCCGTCGTCGTCCCCGGCGAGGCGACCACAGCGGGGATCCCGCACTCCGTGGCGGAGGACGTGCTCGGCATCCTCACCGGGACCTTCGTCGCGTCGTTCGGGCTGTTCCTGCTGCGGGACGCCGGCGCCGTCACGGGCGGCACCGCCGGGCTCGCGCTGCTGCTGAGCTACACGGGCGCGCTGCCGTTCGGCGTGCTGTTCTTCGTGGTCAACGCGCCGTTCTTCGCGCTCGCGGTGTGGAAGAAGGGGTGGCGGTTCACGATCCGCACGGCCATCTCGGTCGCGCTCGTGTCCCTGTTCTCGACGCTGCACCCGGCGATGGTGACGGAACTCGACCTGCAGCCGCTCTACGGCGTGCTCGCCGGGAACCTGCTCGTGGGGATCGGGCTGCTCGTGGTCTTCCGCCACGGATCCAGCCTCGGCGGGTTCAACATCGTCGCGCTGATCGTGCAGGAGCGCTTCGGGTTCCGGGCCGGGTACGCGCAGATGATCCTCGACGTGATCGTGATCCTGCTCGGTCTCACGGTCGTCGACGTCCTGGGCGTCGTGTGGTCGGCGCTCGGCGCGGTGCTGCTCAACCTGGTGCTGGCGCTCAACCACCGACCGGGGCGCTACACCGGGATCTGATCCGAGGACGGATGCGATCGGCGGGTGCGACCGGGGTTCAGGCGCGGGAGGCCGTGCCGCCCGTCCTCGACCCGGCCCGCGCGCCCGACGTCGCGTCGTGGACGCCGTCGGCGGGCTGCCGCAGGTACCCGCGGCGACGCAGCCCGATCTCGAGCGGGAGCGTCGCGAGCGGCGGGATCGCGGCGACACCGGCGAGCAGCGCGGGCTTCCAGCCCCAGCGCAGGTGGATCGCCGCGACGGCCGTGACGATCACGTACAGCACGAACGCGGCGCCGTGCAGGCGGCCGAAGACGTAGACGCCGAGCTCGGTGCTCTCCGTCACGTACTTGAGGAACATGCCGACGAGGAGGCCCGTCCAGGTGATCGCCTCGACGATCGCGACCACGGCGAAGAGGCGGCCGACGCGCGACGGGCGGTCGGAGCGGTCGGGCGTGCCGCGCACGAGCGCCGCGAAGCCGGCAGGAGGAGCCGAGGAGGAGGCGGACGATCCCACGGGACGGGCCCCGGTCTCGGCGGTCGGGGCGGCGTCGGGGTGCGGGGCGTTCGTCATGGGGCCTTCCGGGGCGGGGGGATCCACGGGGATCCGACAGGCGGGGCAGGTCGGCTCCCACGTTACGCGGCGGGGTCGTGCGGGAGCTGTGGGCGGCGACGGGGCGGGCGTGCCGTCCCGTCGTCGACGACCCGGCGATGGGGCATGTGCGTCGCCTGTGAACGAGGCGTGCGGGAGGTGCTGGGCGGACACGTGTCACGCAGCACCGTCGCGGTGTGCGAGCATTTCGACATGAGGTGGAATTCACCTCGACGATCTGGGGGGATCAATTGGGGGAGCACCACTCTGCCGTCCGCCGTGCCTCGACACGGGGGACGCGCACCGCATCCGCACGCGCACGACTCATCGCCGCCGTCACGGGGCTCAGCCTCGGGGTGACGCTGCTCGTCGCCGTCGAGCCGACCGCGGCCCCGGCCGAGGCCGCGACGCCCGGCTCCGCCGCGTCGTCCGCGCGCGTCATCGTGCCCGGCACGAGCGTCTCGCCGACGGCCGCGACCGACGGCGCGGCGACCACGGCGTCGATGATGCGCCTGCTGCAGGCCGCCGCCGCCTCGCCGTTCACGGCCACGCCGGCGCCCGTCATCATCGGCAAGGCCGCGATCGGCCAGCGCCTGCTCGTCACGACCGCGCGCTGGACGCCGACCGCGACGACGAGCAGCTACGCCTGGATGGTCGACGGGGTGCCCGTGAGCGGGCAGACCAGCACCGCGTACACGGTGCGCGCGGCCGATGCCGGATCCGTCATCACGGTCGCCGTCACGGGCAGCCGCTCCGGCTACGACACCAGCACGCAGACGAGCGAGCCGACCGCGACCGTGCCCACGCCCGTGGTCGCCGACTTCGCGGCCGCGCCCGATCCGACGATCACGGGCACGCCCCGGGTCGGCTTCACGCTGATGGCACGATCCGGCACCTGGAGCCCGTGGCCGTCGTTCTCGTACTCCTGGAGACGCGACGGCGTGCTCATCGCCGGCCAGACGGGCGCGTCCTACCGGGTCACCGAGGCCGACCAGGAAGCGGCGATCGCCGTGACCGTCACCGGCACGAAGACCGGATACGCGACGACCTCCGTCACCAGCGAGGGGATGACGGTGCCGGCGGCGCCCGAACCGACCGCCGCGCCGACGCAGGCGCCCGCGCCGGCCCCGACGCCCGAGCCCACCGAGGACCCGGCCCCCGCGCCGACCGTCGCGCCGACCCCGACCCCGGCCCCCGCGCCGACGCCCGCACCGACGGTCGAGCCGACGCAGGCGCCGACCCCGACCCCGACGGCGGCGCCCACGACCGCGCCGACCCCCGAGCCCACGACGCCCGCCGAGATCCCGTTCAGCGCCGCCGCGACGCCCACGATCGCGGGCACCGCACGGGTCGGCTTCACGCTGTCCGCGCGCGCCGGCATCTGGACCCCGTGGCCCACGTTCTCCTACGTCTGGCTCCGCGACGGGGTCGTGATCCCCGGCCAGACCGGCGTGACCTACCGCGTGCAGGCCGGGGACGCCGGATCCCGCATCAGCCTCGCCGTGACCGGCACGAGGACCGGCTACGCGACCCGGACGCAGACGAGCGGCGAGCTGCAGGTCCCGGCCGCGACGACGCCGACGCCCACCCCGGCGCCGACGACGCCCGCCCCGACCCCGACGCCGGGCACCCCGACGCCGGGCACTCCGACGCCGGCGCCGACGACGCCCGTCCCCACCCCGGAGCCCACCGCCCCGTCCGAGGACGCTCCATTCGCGGCCGCCGCGACCCCGACCATCGCCGGCACCGCCCGCGTCGGCTTCACGCTGTCCGCGCGCGCGGGCGTCTGGACCCCCTGGCCGACCTTCTCCTACCAGTGGACCCGCGACGGCGTCGCGATCGACGGCCAGACCGGCGTCACCTACCGCCCGCAGGAGGGCGACCAGGGCGCCACCATCGCCGTGATCGTCACCGGCACGAAGACCGGGTACGTCACGCGGTCCACGACGAGCGAGGGCCTCCTCGTGCCGCTGCCCGAGGTCGCGCCCGAGCCGCCCGCGCCGGAGCCCGACCCCGAGCCCGTCCCGGACGTGGCCTTCGAGGCGGCCGGCGACCCGTCCATCACCGGCCTCGGCCGCGTGGACTTCACGCTCACCGCGCGGTCCGGCACCTGGTCGCCGTGGCCGTCCTTCTCCTACGCGTGGATGCGCGACGGCGTCGTGATCCCCGACCAGACCGGTCCGAGCTACCGCGTCGTAGCCGGCGACGTCGGCACGGGCATCTCCGTCGCCGTGACCGGTACGAAGACGGGCTACATCACGCAGACGCGCACGAGCCCGGCCGTCGCGGTCGTGGAGACGCCCGTCACCCCGCCGCCGCCCGCCCCCGCCGTGCCGTTCGAGGCGACGACGGTGCCCGTGATCCAGGGCTCGCCCGTCGCGGGATCCCCGCTGCGCGCCGAGACGCCCGCCTGGACGCCCGAGGCCACGACGTACTCGTACGCATGGGCCCGCGACGGCGTGACCGTGCGGGGCGCGACCGACGCGACGTACGTCGTGCCCCGCGGGGACGCCGGGTCGCGCATCAGCGTGACCGTCACCGGATCCCGCTCCGGCTACCAGGACGCGAGCCGCACGAGCGAGGCCACCGCGGCCGTCGTGGACGCGCTCGACGTGCCGCCCGCGACGCCCGCGCCCGCCCCCGGCGACGAGCCGTTCGCGCAGGCGCCGACCCCGAGCATCACGGGCGAGGGGTCCGTGGGATCCACGCTCACCGCCGAGGTGCCCGCGTGGACGCCCGCCGCGACCGCGGTCTCCTACGTGTGGAAGCGCAACGGCGTCGTGGTGCCCGGCCGGACCGAGTCCACGTACGTGCCGGCGCCGCGCGACGCGGGATCGCAGGTCACCGTGACCGTCACGGGTCGGGCCGACGGCTACGCGCCGACGTCCCGCACCTCGGCAGCGCGCCCGATCGCGTCGACCGGCGAGGGCTACGACGTCGTCGTGATCCTCGGCCAGTCCAACGCGCAGGGCGTCGGCACGGGCTGGGACCCGTCGGTCGACGTGAGCGTGCCCGGCCTCGACCAGCTCGCCGGCAGCGGCGCCAAGGCCGGGCAGATCGTGCCCGCGAAGGACTCGCTGAGCCACGTGACGACCTGGACGACCTCGGGCGGCGTGCAGGCGGTCGGACCCGGGATGGAGCTCGGCCGGCACATGCTCGCCGACGCCCGCCCGGGCCGGAAGGTGCTGCTCGTGCCCGCCGCCATGGCCTCGACCTCGATGACGGGCGACGGCGCGTACGCCTGGAACCCGTCGGACACCCGCTCGCGGACGAACCTGTTCACGCGCGCGCTCGGCCAGATCGACAAGGCGCTCGCGCAGGATCCCGACAACCGCCTCGTCGCGGTCGTCTGGGCCCAGGGCGAGTCGGACGCCACGCGCACGAACGAGCAGGGATACCAGACGATGCTGCTCGACCTCGTGGACCGGCTGAACGCGCGCTACGGCGCGGTGCCGTTCCTCATCGGCGGCATGGTGCCCGAGTGGCTGAACCAGTCGCCGATGCGCCAGGCGATCGACAGCGCGCAGCAGGGCATCCCCGCGCTGCGGGCGAACGTCTCCTACATCCCGGGGGCAGCGGGGCAGAACCGGAGCGAGGACCTGATCCACTACACGGCGGCCGGCGCGCGGCTGATGGGCGACCGGTACTTCGCCGCCTACCAGCGGGCGACGGGGGCGGTGCAGCTGCCGGGCTAGGACGGGTGCGCGGCCGGGCGGGATGCCCGGCCGCGCCCGTCGCGCGTCGGGATGCGAGGATCGTCGGGACGCCCCACCCGCGGGCGACGTCCCGACCGGAGGAACCATGGCCGAGCCCATCCCGCACGTCGTCTTCGTCTGCGCCCGCAACGGCGGCAAGTCCCAGCTGGCGGCCGCCCTCATGCGGCACGCGGCGGGGGACGCCGTCGCCGTCACCTCGGCGGGCACGGATCCCGGCTCCTCGCTCAACGCGCTCGCCGTGGAATCGCTCGCCGAGCTCGGCATCGACGTGGGCGACGAGCGCCCGAAGCCGCTCACCGACGACATGGTGCGCGCCGCGGACCTCGTGGTCGTGCTCGGCGCGGAGGCGCACGTCGACGGCGACCAGGACCTGGCCGTCGAGACGTGGATCACCGACGAGCCGTCCGAGCGCGGCATCGACGGCATGGAGCGCATGCGGCTCGTGCGCGACGACATCCGCGCACGCGTCGAGGAGCTGCGCGGGCGGCTCGGCGGCGGCGGGGGAGCGCCGGACGCGACCTAGGGGTCGACGCGCGCTAGGCGTCCACGCGCGCGGGGCGGTCGACGCGACGCGCCACGAGCGCGTCCACGTGCCGCTCGAGCACCCCGAGCGCGCGGGCGCTGCGGGCGGGATCCGGCTCCTCGACGAGCAGCTGCAGCGCCAGCCCCGCGAGCAGGGCCTGCAGGTGGTCGGCCTCCGCCGCGGGATCGGCGTCGGGCCGCAGCAGCCCGGCCGCCCGCAGCTGCGCGAGCTGCTCGAGGCACGTCTCGCGCGCGGCCGCGTGGGCGGCGGCGCGCACCTCGCCCAGTCGCGGGTGCGACGCCGCCTCCGCGAGGAGCGCCGCCGTGACCTCGGCCTCGGCCCGGCGGGCGTCGTCGAGCGGCAGGCGCTCCGCGAGGATCCGCACGGCCCGGCGCCGGGCGTCGGCGTCGGTGCGGCGGGTGCGGATCCGGCCGTCGATGCGCCGGGCGACGAGCGCGGTGGCGTGCACGACGAGGTCGATGCGGCTGGGGAAGCTGTGGCGCAGGGACCCGGTCGAGAGGCCCGCCTCGGCGGCGACCGTGCGGACGGAGACTCCGCTCGCGCCCTCGCGCCGGATGACCCGCCACACCGCCTCGGCGAGCTCGTCCTCGCGACGGGCGTGGTCGATCAGGCGGGGCATGGCGTCACGGTAGCACCGGGATCCGGGCCCTCCTCCGGCGGCCCGGCGAACGCCTCGGGAACGGTAGCGTCGATGGGATGAGCGCCTTCTCGCCGCCCTGCGGACCCGTCGTCGGCTGGGCGGACGGCGACGTCGTCCGCGCGACCGGGATCCCCTACGCGACCGCCGCCCGCTTCGCCCCGCCGGTCCCGCACCCCGACTGGACGGAGCCGCGCGACGCGACCGCCTGGTCGCCCGCGTGCCCGCAGCCGCCCATGGAGGAGCTCGACGCCGTGCTCGGGAGCTTCGCGGACCTCGCCGTGGACGAGGACTGCCTGCGTGTGTCCGTCACGATGCCGCGCGACGTGCGGCCGGACGACGCGCTGCCGGTGATGGTGTGGATCCACGGCGGCTCGTACGTCTCCGGCGCGGGCGACGTGCCGATCATGGATCCCGCCGCCCTCGTCGCCGAGCAGCGCGTGGTCGTCGTCACCGTGACCTACCGGCTCGGCCTCCTCGGCTACCTCGGCGACGGACGCGACCGGCC
Source organism: Clavibacter michiganensis (assembly GCF_002151125.1). Classification (GTDB taxonomy): domain Bacteria; phylum Actinomycetota; class Actinomycetes; order Actinomycetales; family Microbacteriaceae; genus Clavibacter; species Clavibacter michiganensis_C. The sequence goes on along the minus strand of NZ_MDJZ01000005.1, from coordinate 36,530 downwards.
GGCGAACCTCGGCCTCCTCGACCAGCTGGCGGCGCTCCGCTGGGTCGCGCGCAACATCCGCGCGTTCGGCGGGGATCCGGACCGCGTCACGGCGTTCGGGCAGTCGGCGGGCGGGGACGCGGCGGCGCACCTGATGGCGGTGCCCGGCGCGGCGGGGCTGTTCCGGCGGGCGATCGTCCAGAGCGCGCCGCTCGGCATCTCGCGGGGCCGACGCCGCATGAGCGCCGCGATGGCGCGCGCGTCCCGCGGGCTCACGGCCGACATGCCCGTCGCGGACGTCCTCGCGCGCCAGCCCGAGGTGGAGCGCGCCGCCGCGCCGTTCGGGCTGCTCGGCGCGATGCCGTTCGGCACGCAGTACGGGCACGCGCCGCTTCCGCGCGAGTCGCGCCTCGAGGCGGCGTGGGATCGGGCGGCGCCCGGCGTCGACGTGCTGATCGGCAACACGGCGGAGGAGGCGCGGCTGTTCCTGCCGGGGATCCCGTGGCTGGCGCGCCTCACGCGGCTCCCGGTGGTGGGGCCGCTCGTGCGTCGGGCCGCCGTCGCGGCGGTGACGGGCATCGTCTACGGGCTCCCCGCGCGCCGCTTCGCCCGCCGCCACGCGCGCGCCGGCGGCACGGCCCACCGCTATGTGATCCGCTGGTCCGCGCCCGGCAGCCCGTTCGGCGCCGCGCACACCGTGGACCTGCCGCTGCTGTTCGGCGACGAGGACGCGTGGCGCGGCGCCGGGCTCCTCGCGGGGGCCGACTGGGAGGGGATCCAGCACGACGCGCGGCGCGTGCGGCAGGTGTGGGGAGACTTCGCGCGCGGGCGCATCCCGGGCAGGCAGCTGGTCCCGGGCGTGCTGGAGCTGCGACGCGTCGACGGCTGACGCGGGCGGCGCCGTCCCTCGACGCACCGCCTGGGTGATCCGCCGTGTCGCGCCACCCGCTCGGGGGCCGTGCCGTGCCGCCGACGCGGGCGCGGTCTCGGGCAGGCTGGGCGGGTCCGGATCCGGACGCCGCCCGCCCCGAGCCGCCCGCCAGGAGCCCCGTGACCCCGTCGAAGCCGTCCCGCACCGTCCGCGAACGCCGAGGGGCGATGATCTTCACGAGCGTCCTCATCGCCGTGATCCTGGTCTTCGCGGGCTCCGCCGTGCTCCGCCCCGGCGCCGTCCCGCTGTGGGCGTTCCTCGGGCTCACGGGCGCGGGCATCGCCGTGGGGCTCGTCGTCTACGCCGTGCGGAACGGCTGGATCCGCCTCCTGCTGCTGGTCGGCGTGCTCGGCGTCGCGTTCGCGCTCAACGCCTCGTCCATGGCGGGCGCGTCCGTCCCGTTCGTGGCGGGCACGCTCGTCGGCGCGTTCCTGTCCCGCGACGAGTGGCCGTGGCGCCGGAGCGCGGAGGAGCGGCTGCGGGAGAGCCACCCGCGGTCGCTCGCGAGCATCGGGCCGTGGTCGGGATCCGGCCTCACCGCCACCCTCGCCGAGGTACCCGTCGGGACCCGCGGCGCGACGGAGACCGGCGTGCTCCTCGAGTCGGGCGACGTGGCGGCGCGCGTCCGCGTCGACGAGCTGCACCGGCTCGTGACCGGCAGGGCGGGCATCGCGGAGTCGGTGGACTCCGACGACTCGGACGCCTCCGGCCGGACCGTCTACCTCACGCGCGTCGACTCGTCGTCGCCGGACTCGATCGTGGGGGAGGTCCTCGTCGGGCTCCCGGGCGACGCGCTCGCGTTCCTGCGCATCACGGATCCGATGCCCGCGGCGCCGACGGCCGTGCTGACCGGATCGGACCTGGTCGCGTTCCGGGAGTGGGCGCTGACGGTGCCGGCGCCCTGAGCCGCCGGGCGCGCCCTCAGAGGAGTCCCGTGCTGGCGACGGCGACCACGTCCGGATCCGTCACGGGCACCATGTGCTCGGAGCGCGGCGCCGGGATCCACGTGCCGTCCATCGCCGCCGCCGACGCCCGGTGCGCGCGCACGAGGTCGGCGCGCTGCCGCCGGGTCAGCGGGCCGGACGCCGTGCCCGAGATCACGCGGACGGGGACGCCGGGGAGCGTCGAGGCCGTCCCGGGGCGCGCGGCGAGCGACGCCAGGCCCGGCAGGACGTGCCGCTGCTCGGCCGCCGTGGCGCGCGCGGCCGGGACCGAGCCGGCAGCAGCCGCGGCGGCCGCGAGGAGGGGCGATGGCAGGCCAGCCAGCGCGATCCGGTGCAGCGGCGCGAGCAGGCCGAGGCGCGCGAGCGGCACGAGCAGCGCGGCCTGCGCGCCGAAGGCGACGCGCACGAGCGGTCCCGAGTAGGCGCGGGCGCGCTCGTCGCTCGGATCCACCAGCACCACGCCCGCGGTCGCGAGCCCGCGCGCGATCCGCCGGGAGGCGACCACCCGCACGACCGGCCCGCCCCAGCTGTGCCCGACGAGCACCAGCCGCCGATGCGGGAACGCGGCGATCACGGCCTCGAGGTCGTCCGCGAGGCGGGCGAGGTCGCGCGGCGCGGGATCCGGTTCGCTGCCGCCGAGGCCGGCGCGGTCGTAGGCGACCACGCGGTGGGTGCGGGCGAGGATCCCGTGCACGGGACCCCAGGTGAGCCCGCTGCCGCCGAGGCCCGCCTCCAGCACCACGAGGTCGTCGCCGTCGCCGGTGACCATGGCGCGGAGGCGGCGGCCGTCGGCGGTGGTGACCGTGACGTCGTGGCCGAGGAGGCCGGGGCGCGGCGGGGTGGGATGCGTCACACGAGCACGGGCCAGGGCCGCGGCGTGCGGTCGTCGGTGGCGAGGAGCCCGGCCAGCCAGTCGTCCTCGCGTCCGTCGCGGCCGAGCGCGCCGAGGCGGGCGATCCCCTCGAAGCGGAAGCCGAGCGCGCGGGCGACGGCGGCGGATCCGGCGTTCCCGGCGTACGCGCGCCAGCCGATGCGCGCGAGCCCGAGACCCGCGGACGCGTCGAAGCCGTGGTCGACGACGGCGGCGGCGGACTCCCGCATGATCCCGCGGCCGCGCGCGCCCGGCGCCAGCCAGTACCCGATCTCGGCCGCGCCGTCCGCGATGGCGTGCAGCCCCACGGTGCCCACGAGCCCGTCGCCCTCGACGACGGCCCAGGTGAGGCGCTCGCCCGAGGCCCAGCCGTCGGCGCAGAAGCCGGTGACGTAGGAGACGGCATCGTCCCGCGAGTACGGCACGGGGACGGGTACGTACCGCTGGATCGCCGCGTCCTGGCACGCGGCCTGGATCGCGTCGACGTCGTCGAGCGCGGGCGGACGGAGCGTGAGGCGCGGGGTGCGGAGGGTGACGGGATCCATCGGGCCACGCTACCGGCCGAGCGCGGATCGGCGACCGGCGCCGGACACGACGACGGCCCGCCGCCTCCGGAGAGGCGACGGGCCGTCAGGGCGATCGGCGGATCAGTCGCGGGGCTTCCGCCCGCGACGCTCGGGGGCCGCACCGCGCTCGGCGGCACGGGGGCCGCCGCGGTCGGGGCGGATGTCGATCGGCCGGCCGTTGATGACCGTGCTGGCGAGCCGGTCGATCTTGTCCTGCGGCAGCCCGGCCGGCAGCTCGACGAGCGAGAAGTCCGGGCGGATGTCGATGTGGCCGAAGTCCTCGCGGCTGAAGCCGCCCTCGTTCGCGAGCGCGCCGACGATCTGGCGGGGCTCGACGCGGTGGCGGCGGCCGACGTCGATCCGGTACGTCGCCATGTTGCCGCTGCCGCGCGCGGGACGGGCGCGGCGCTCGCCGCGGTCGTCGCCGTCACGGGACGGACGGTCGTCCCGACGCTCGCGCTCGACGCGCGGCGGGCGGAGGTCGTCGGCGGACAGCAGCAGCGGGGTGTCGCCCTGGGCGACGATGGCGAGCGCGGCGGCCACGTCGGACTCGACCACGTCGTGGTGGCTCACGTAGTGGCCCACGATGTCGCGGAACGCGTCGAGGCGCTCGCGGTCGGCGAGGGCCGCGGTGATCGCGTCGTCGAAGCGGGAGAGGCGCGTGACGTTCACGTCCTCCGCGCTCGGCATGCGCATCTCGGTCAGCGGCTGGCGCGTGGCCTTCTCGATGGCGGTGAGCAGGCGACGCTCCCGCGGCGTGACGAAGCTGATCGCCGCACCGCTGCGTCCGGCCCGGCCCGTGCGGCCGATGCGGTGGACGTACGACTCGGTGTCGATGGGGATGTCGTAGTTGACGACGTGGCTGATCCGGTCGACGTCGAGGCCGCGTGCCGCGACGTCCGTGGCGACGAGGATGTCGAGCTTGCCGGACTTGAGCTGCTCGACCGTGCGCTCGCGCTGCGCCTGCGCGACGTCGCCCGAGATGGCGGCGGCCGCGTACCCGCGGGCCCGGAGCTTCTCCGCGAGCGTCTCCGTCTCGTTCTTGGTGCGGACGAACACGATCATGCCCTCGAAGTTCTCGGTCTCGAGGATGCGCGTGAGGGCGTCGACCTTCTGCGGGTACGACACCATCAGGTACCGCTGCGTGGTGTTCGCGGAGGTCGTGGTCTTGTTCTTGACCGTGATCTCCTCGGGGTCCTGCAGGTACTTGCCCGAGATGCGGCGGATCTGCGCGGGCATCGTGGCCGAGAACAGCGCGATCTGCTTCGACTTCGGGGTGTCCGCGAGGATCGTCTCCACGTCCTCCGCGAAGCCCATCTTGAGCATCTCGTCGGCCTCGTCGAGCACGAGGAACTTCAGCTGCGAGAGGTCGAGCGTGCCCTTGTCGAGGTGGTCCATGATCCGGCCGGGGGTGCCGACGACCACGTGCACGCCGCGGCGGAGCGCCGACAGCTGCACGCCGTAGCCCTGGCCGCCGTAGACGGGGAGCACGTGCACGCCGCGCATGCCGGACGCGTAGCGCTCGAACGCCTCGCACACCTGGAGCGCGAGCTCGCGGGTGGGCGCGAGCACGAGGGCCTGCGGGGTCTTCTGGGAGACGTCGAGGTTGGAGAGGATCGGCAGCGCGAACGCGGCCGTCTTGCCCGTGCCGGTCTGGGCGACGCCGAGGACGTCGCGGCCGGAGAGGAGGGAGGGGATCGTGGCGGCCTGGATCGCGGAGGGCGTCTCGTAGCCCACGTCCTTGAGTGCCTTGAGCACCTGGTCGGAGAGACCGAGGTCGCTGAAGGTCGTGCGGGGGGCGTCCGTCTCGGGAGCGGAGGCGGTGTCGGAAGTGCTCATGGTCTAACGGTAGGGGGTCGGGCGCGGTGGGCGCCCCGCGCCGGGCGGGTGACGTCAGGATGGGGCATGCCCTTCACCGTCAGCCACGCCGTCGTCGCGCTGCCCGCCGTGCGCGGTCCGCTCCCCGCCGCGGCCGCCGCGGCCGTCGCGGCGGGCGCGATGGCGCCCGACGTCCCGCTGTTCCTGCCCGGCGGCCTCTCCTACGCCGAGACGCACGGGTTCCCGAGCCTCCTCGTGACGGCGCTGCCCGTGGCGGCGGCGCTGCTGGCGATCTGGCTGGTGCTGCTGCGGCCGGCGGCGGGCGCCCTGCTGCCCGGGCCGGTCGGATCCCGGCTGCCCGCCGCGTGGGCGCACCGGGCCCGGCCGACGTGGCGCGGGGCGCTCCTCGCGCTCGCCGCGCTGCTCCTCGGCGTGCTGACCCACGTGGCGTGGGACGCGTTCACGCACGAGGGGCGTGCCGGATCCCTGCTCCTTCCCGCGCTCGCCGAGCCGTGGGGTCCGCTTCCGGGCTTCCGGTGGATCCAGTACGCGTCGTCCGTGGGCGGGCTCGTCGTGCTGGGGGTCGGCGCCGTCCGATGGCTGCGGCGGACGGAGCGGCGCCCGGTCGTCGCGGGGCCGGGGGAGCGGACCCTGCGTCGCGCGCTGGCGGCGGCGCTCGCGGTCATCGCCGTGGCGGCCGTGCTCGTGCCCGTCGCGGTCGACGGCGTGCCGCGCGACCTCGACGCGCTCCGCGGCATCGTCTTCGTCGCCATCACGCGCGGCGGCGCCGGCGTGGTCGCCGCGGTGCTGCTGGCGGCGCTCGTCGTGCCGGTGCTGCGTCGGAGACGCGCGATCCCGCGCGGCTGACGCGTCATCCGCCCGATGCAGGCGACCCCGCCCCGCCGTGGCGCGGATCAGCCGGGCCGGGCGCAGCCGTGGAGCCCACGTCCTGTCGTCCGGTCGACCGCGGTGGTGCGCGAGCACGGCCGCGACGAGCATCGCCACGGACGCGCAGGCCGTGCTGGTGGCGATGACGCTCTCCGTGTGGATCGGGGTGTCGGAGTACGTGCCGCCCCAGATCACGGGCGCGATCGCGCACAGGGCCACGAGCTGGCCGACGAGGCCGCTGCCGAGGAGGAGGATCGCGCCGAGCGCGTCCCATGCCGTCCCGAGCGGGGCGCGTCCGCGGGCGACGGCGACGGCGACCGCGATGCATCCCGCGAGGTTGAGCAGGTACGTCGAGAGGTAGGTCCCGGCGAGCGGGCCGGGCGCGCCGGTGAGGCCCGAGACGAGTGCGTGGGCGCCGATGCCCGCGAACGTCGCCGCGATCACGGCGGTGCCGACGAGACCGACCCGCCCCGACATCCGGACGCTGCGCGCGATCGGGAGCACCGCGAGGGCGAGCAGGAGCGCACCGAGGCCGTGGGTCCTGGCCGCGTCATCCAGCTGCACCCACTCGGTGGAGGGGAAGGAGTGGTCGAAGCGGCTGTCCTGGACGCCGGCCACCGGGTCGTCCCAGGAGGCGGCCGCCGTGACCCAGCGCTGGAGCGAGGCGTCGAGCTGGAGCATCGCGGACGCGGCGAGGAGGCCGGCGGCGACGAGGCGCCAGCCGCCGGGGATCCGCGCGCGAGGCGGTGCCGGGTGCGCGGGCGGGAGGGTCGACGGCGGATCCGCGACGACCGGGCGATCGAGGTGCGTCATGCCCCGGGACTACCGCAGCTCCGGGTCGCGCGGGCCGACGGCGGACGATGTTCTTCCCCAGCCGGTGAATTCGCGGTGGCGCGACCTCGCCGCGTGCTCGGCGCGGAGTCAGCGCTGCCGGCGTCCCACGTACGCGGTGCGGGTCCCGCGGAGGCCGAGGCCCGGGATCCGCGCGAGCGCGTGCGGACCGTCGTCGTCGAGGAGCGCGTCGAGCACGGCGCGGTCGTCGGCGTCGAGGCGGTCCGCGGAGCGGTCGCGGACGCGGGTCAGCCAGGCGCGAGCGTAGGGGAGGGTCGCGGCCGCCGCGACCGGATCCGCCGGGTCCGGCTCGATCGGGAACGTGCGCGTGACGACGTCGACGAGCCCCGCGTCCCGCAGCCACGGCGCCCAGTCCGGATGGGAGGGGCCGCCGGTGCCGCCGTGCGTGACGGCGTCGTCGAGGCGGTCGGCGAGCCCCGGGCGGCCGAGGCCGGGTGCGAGGTCGTCCGGCAGGAAGCGCGGCGGGCCGGCCATCTCCACGACGGCGAGGATCCCGCCGGGCACGAGGCCGTCGTGGGCGCGCCGGAGGAGGCGCGCGGGGTCGGCGACCTCGTGCAGCACGAGCGAGGCCCAGATCAGGTCGGCGGGCGGCAGGGCGGGCCAGCCCGCGTCGAGGTCGGCGTGCACGGTGCGGATCCGGTCGGCGAGGCCGTCGACGACGGCGCGCTCGGCGACCCGGGCGAGCATGGCCTCGCTCGCGTCGACGGCGTGCACCTCGGCCCGGCCGAAGCGCCGCGCGAGGGCGACCGTGCCGGTCCCGGTCCCGGCGCCGAGGTCGACGACGACGCGGCCGGCGGCGTCGCGGGAGAGGCGGCGGATCCAGGTGGTCAGCTCGAGCTGGTGGGCGTGCAGGATCCGGGCGTCGAGGTCGAGCATGGCGGCGAGGGACGGGTCGGCGGTGCCGTGGGCGTGGTGATGGGGCATGGATCCAGGGTCGCGCCTGCCTGCCCCCGGCGCATACGATCTTGCCTATGACGCAAGAGCCCGATCTCGACGCCCTCGTCCGCCAGCGCATCCGCGGCCTCCGCGAGGCCCGCGGCTGGTCGCTCGACGCGCTCGCCGCCCGGTGCTTCCTCAGCCCGTCGACGCTCAGCCGCATCGAGACCGGTCACCGCCGCATCGCGCTCGACCAGCTCGTGCCGATCGCGCAGGCGCTCGAGACGTCGCTCGACGCGCTCATCGAGTCGGGCGACGACGCCGACGTCGTGATCCGGCCGCAGGAGGATGCGCAGCTGGGCCGGACGATCTGGATCCTCTCGCGGGGCAGCGGCGGATCCGGCGCCTTCGTCGCGAAGATGCGCATGACGCCCTCCCGGCCGCTCCCGCTCGACCAGCTCGGCGTGCACCCGGGCCGCGACTGGTTCACGGTGCTCTCGGGGACGGCGCGCCTGCAGCTCGGGGAGCGGACGATCCTCGTGGAGGAGGGCGACGCCGCCGAGTTCTCGACGATGGTGCCGCACGGCATCAGCGCCTACCGCGGGGTCGCCGAGATCCTCACGATCCTCGACCGCGACGGGCAGCGCGCGCACCTGCGGGCGACGGCCGCGGGTCGCGCCGCGGACGAGCCGGAAGGGGACGCGGGGGAGCGCTAGCCCTCGGCCGGCGGCGTCTCGGGCAGCGGCACCTCGGGCACCTCGGGCGCCTCGGGCTCCGGGGGCGCGGGCGGCGTCGTCGGCGCCGGCTCCTCGACGGGGGGCTCGGGCGAGGGCGCGGGATCCACGGGCGTGGGCGTCGTCGGCTCCGGCTGCGGGTCCGGCGTCGGGACGGTGGGCTCGTCGGTGGCCGGCGGGTTCGTGGGCGCGGGGTCGGAGTCGTTGTCCCCGTCGTCCCCGTTGTTCCCGCCGTTGTTCCCGGTGTTCCCGTTCCCGCCGTTGTTCCCGTTGTTCCCGCCGTTGTTCCCGTTGCCGCCGGTCGCGGGCGATCCCGGGTTCTGCGTCCCCGGTCGCGTGCCGGGGCGCGAGGGGATGCCGGGCGCCTTCGGCACGACCGGCGCCGCGATGCGGTCCGGAGCGGGAGTTGCGAGCGTCAGGGTCACGGTCGTGCCGGGCTCGACGCGCGTGCCGGCGGCCGGGTCCTGGCTCGCGACGATGCCGTTGTCCTGGCGGACGAACGCGCCGCCCCCGGTGCCGGCGAAGGCGATGCCGAAGCCGGACGCGGCGAGCGTGTCGCCGGCGTCGGCTCCCGTCATGCGCGTCACGTCGACCATCTCGACCAGGCCGTCGGCGGAGACCGGGAGCGGGTTGGCGAGATCCGTCGCGTCCGGAACCGGGCGGGAGTCGGAGATCTCGATGGTGTCGGGGTCGGCGACGGTCTCCTCGGGCGTCTCGAGCGTGGCGGCGACCGCTCCGCTCGCGATGAGCACGAGGGCGAGGCCGGCCGCGACGCCGCCGGTGGCTCGGGTGCGGACGCCGGGGATCCAGGCGGAGCCGCGGCGGATCAGGGGGATGAGCCCCGCGATGAGCGCGACGATGCCGAGCGCGATGAGGAGGCCGGGGATCCCGGCGATGACGGCGGCGGCGACCACGAGCACCGCGGCGACCGCGAGCGCGGCCCACGGCCACGTGCTGCGGCCGCGCAGGGCCGGCGCGGTCCCGGGGGCGCCCGGGGTGGGGGCGGACGCGGCGCTCGTGGCCGGGCGCGGCGGCGCGGGCACGCCGGCCTGCGGGGCGAAGCTGCCGGCGACGGAGGAGGCGCGCGGCGCGGGGGCGTCGAGGGGAGCGCCGGTGGGCGGAGCGAGGGGCGCGCCGGTGGGCGGCGCGATCGGGTAGCCGGCCGGGGGCGCGAGGGGCGCGCCCGTGGGCGGGGCCATCGGGGCGCCCGCGGGCGGGGCGTCGACGGACGCGTCGACGGCGGATCCGGCGGGAGCGGCGAGCGGGGCGGCGCCGGGCGCGTAGCCCTCGGGCAGCGGCGACTCGGTGATGAGGCGCGGCTCGGGCGTCGAGGAGGCGCGACCGGGGAAGACGCGGCGGCCGGAGACGAGCGCGGTCCAGCGGACGCCGTCCCAGAAGCGCTGGTTGCCCTCGCCGTCGCCGAACCAGCCGGGCTCGTCGGACGACGGCGTGACCGACGTCGGGGAGGCGGGCGGCGGGGTCGACGACATGGTGCTCCTCAAGAGAGCGTTCCCCAGGTGGGGAACTGCTCCTCGCTCAGGTTAGGCGGCGCTCGGCCCGAGCGGGAAGCCCGGGCGCGTCGTCCGGCGGCCTCCCGCACCCCCAGTCAGGGGCGCGACGGTCGGCGATCCCGGCGCGATCCCGCGGGCGGGGACCCTCGTCCCGCCCGGTCGGGAGTCACGCGGCGAGCGGCGCGGCGGGGCCGACGCCCGACGGCGCCTGGGCCCGCGCCGCGGCGAGCATCGGCCCAAGGTCGACCTCGAGGCTGCGCGTGCCCGCGTGACGGAGGCCGTCGGCGGTGCCCGCGAAGTCGACGCACGCGGGATCCCCGGGACGCGGGGCGGTGGCGGCGTGCGTGGCCGGCGGGGTCGGGGCGGTGGTGGGGGCGAGGGTGACGGGCACGGGATCCTCCTGATCCTGCCGCCCGGGCGGGCGGTGCACCCAGGCTCGCGGACCGGCCCCGTGGGCGCGTCCTCCTCGCGGCCCTGGCGCCTCGTCCCGAGGGACGAGGCGCGGGCGCCGGAGGGATGCCCTCGGCGCGCCTCGTCCGCCTCGTCCCTCGCCCCGGCGGTCAGCCGATGCGGATGCGCGCGCGGGCCGCGTCGAGGTCCCGCACGTCGAGCCCGTGCCCGCCGGGGCGCACATGCGACACGGCGTCGGCGCCGCGGGCGACGGCCTCGCGCACGGTCCGCTCCACGTCGACGAGCGGCGCCATGGGATCGGCGTCGCCGTTGAGCAGCGTGATCCGCGTGCCCGCGAGATCCGCGGCCGGCACCCGGTCGCCGAGCGGCCAGCGCGCGGAGAACGCGATGGACGCGGGCAGCGCCGTCGGGTGCAGCAGCGTGGTCGCCAGGGCCATGTTCGCCCCGTTCGAGAACCCGACGGCGACGATCGCGCGCCCGCCCAGGGCGTAGGCCGCACGGGCCTCGGCGACCAGGTCGGCCAGCTCGGCCGCCCGCGCGACCACGTCGTCGACGTCGAAGACGCCCTCCGCGTGCCGGCGGAACCAGCGGGCCGCGGATCCCTCCCGCACGCTCCCGCGCGGCGCCAGCACGGGCTGCCCGGGTGCCACGAGCCGCGCGAGCTCGAGGCCCTGCCGCTCGTCGGCGCCCGTGCCGTGGAGGCCGAGGATCACGGGGCCGGTGTCGGCACCGGGCTGGAACTCGTGGGGCGTGCGGTCGAGCAGCGCGCTCACGCGGCGGAGCCGTCGGCCGGGGACTCGACAGGAGCGTCCGCGTCGGAGGCGTCCTCGTCCGGCAGTCGCAGCGGCGGCACCGCGGCCTCGATGTCCGCGCGGCTGGGCTCGAGCCACGGCGGGAGGCGGAGGCTGCGGCCGAGCTCGAGCAGCGGCTCGTCGATGTCGAACCCGGGGGTGTCCGTCGCGATCTCGAACAGCACGCCGCCGGGCTCGCGGAAGTAGATGGAGGTGAAGTACTGCCGGTCGAGGATCTGCGTCACCTGGTGCCCGCGATCCACCAGCTCGTCGCGCCACGCCTGCTGCTCGACGAGGCCCGGGACGCGGAACGCGACGTGGTGCACGGTGCCGCCCGCGGTGAGGCCCTGCTGCGCGCCCGGCTCGGCGACGAGGTCGACGATCGCGCCCGGCCCGCCGTCACCCGCGGCGAAGCGGAAGCGGCCGTCGCGCTCGCCCACGAGCCGGAGCCCGAGGTCGTCCGTGAGGACGGACGCCGTGCCCGCGGGATCGCGCACCGTGAGCACCGAGGAGTGCTGGCCGCGGATCGCGTGCTCGGCCGGCACGTCGGCGGAGTCCCACGGCGCCCGCGGGTCCACGACGGAGGAGGCGACGAGGTCGATCTGCAGCCCGTCGGGGTCGCGGAGCGAGAGGCGCTCCTCCTCGGATCCGGTCGACGAGATCTGCGAGGCGACGCCGACCTCGCGCAGGTGCTCGGCCCACCAGCCGAGGCTCCCGGCGGGCACCGAGAACGCGGTGGTCGTGGACTGCCCCGCGCCGACGCGGCCCGCGGGCACGCCCTTCCACGGGAAGAAGGTGAGGAGGGATCCGGGCCGGCCCTCGGTGTCGCCGTAGTAGAGGTGGTAGCTGCCGGGACTGTCGAAGTTGACGGTGCGCTTGACGAGCCGGAGGCCCATCGCGCGCACGTAGAAGTCGACGTTCCGCTGCGGGTCGCCGCCGATGGCGGTCACGTGATGCAGTCCCTGGGTGCTGGCGGTCATGAGGCGCTCCTTCCGCGCGGCCCGGTCGGGCCATGTCCATGCAAACGCATGGGACGGCGGATCATTCCCGGGACGCCTCCGCGGCGGCGGTGCCGGCCCCGGGATCGGCGGTGCGGGCGATCTCGCGGTGCACGGCGGCCTCGTACTGCGCGCGGTCGAAGACCAGGTCCTCGTGGAGGGGGTCCGGCTCGGCAGCCCACGGTGCGAGGTCCTCGGGTCGTTCGCGTCCGAGGAGGCGTCGCATCCATCTCCTGATGCCCGTCGGCGCGGACTCCCACATGCCCGGGGGCCACTCGAAGCGCACACCGGTCCACAGGACGCGGTCCTCCGTGATCACCAGGTCCGCGGCGACGTAGCCGCAGTAGGGATCGCCGCACGCGGTGCACATGAGCAGGGCGATGCGCCCGGGTGGCAGACCCTCGACCACCGAGGGGCCCGAGCCGAGGAGGGAGGCGAGGTACGCGGGCGCGTCCCACATGGGCGCGCTGTGCACGTCCCACGCCACGGACACGTCGGTGAGCGCCTCCTCGGCGCCGACGTCGTCGAGGGTCAGATCGCGCTTCCGGGCGCCCGGTTCGTACGGGTCGTCGACGGAGGCGAAGCCGAGGCGGGCGAGGTCGGTCATGGGGAGATGCTCTCATCCGGAGGGTGGCGAGGGCATCGAGGCGCGATCGGCCGCCTACCCTGGATCGACGAGGGGGACGCCCATGGACCTGCGCTGGCTGAGCGCGCCCGAAGACGAGGTAGCGGCCGCGATGCGGAGCGTGCGGCAGGGTGCGCGCCCGTCGTGGGTGCCGTCGCGCCGGAAGGTGCTCGCGCACGTCAACGACTCGCTCCTGCTCTGGGGCCTCTGCCTCGTCCTCATGTACTGGGGCGTCGTCACCGACGGCATGGGCGACGGCACCGTGACCCCGTCGACGATCGCGGGGCTCGCGGGGGCGGCCGTGGTGCTCGGCGTCTGGTTCCTCGGATCGCGCCTCCTGCACCGGTGGGCCGCCCGCCCGCCGTCCCCCAAGGCCCGGGGGCGGGAATGGCGGCAGCACCTCACCGCGCTCGCCAACGGGTTCGAGCCCCAGCCCAGCGGCGGCCGCACGTTCCGCGCGCTCATCACGGAGGACGCGGGCGGCGTCCTCGTCCTCCCGCGCTTCCGGGCCGCGGGCGTCGAGTTCGGGAACGTCGTGCGCAAGCGCGCCCGTCGCACCGGCTGGAGCTACGTGGCGGTGACGCTGCCCGTGCCGCTGCCGCACCTCCTGCTCGACGCGACCGCGAACGACTCGCACGGCGGTGTCCTCCCGGCGAGCGTGCGCCGCGACCAGCGCCTCTCCCTCGAGGGCGACTTCGACCGGCACTTCCGCCTCTACGCGCCCGCGGAGTACGAGCGCGACGCCCTCTACCTGCTGACGCCCGACGTGATGGCGGCGCTCATCGACGACGCGGCGGACTTCGACGTGGAGATGGTCGACAGCACCCTCGTGTTCTTCCGCCGCGAGCTCGCCGACTTCGCGGAGGCCGGGCCGTGGGAGGCGACAGGCCGGATCCTCGACGGCGTCGCCGCGCGCATCCGGCGCCGCGCGGTCCGGTACCGCGACGAGCGCGTCCTGCTCGGCGACGGCGATCCGGCCGCCCCGCTGCGGGCCGACCTCGATGAGCAGCCGCCTGACCCGCGCGAGCCGCGCATCGCCGCCGACGGCCGCCGCCTCGACGTGCGCGACCGCCGCACGGGCGCGATCGGCTGCCTGGGCTGGTTCGCGTGGGTGGTCTTCCGCTTCCTGCTGCTGTTCGTCCCCGCGGTCTTCGCGTTCGCCGGCTTCATGTCCATCGTCGACGGGCGCTGACGCGGGGCGTCAGGTCGTCGTGCCCGCGCGATCCGCCCGACGCAGCGTCAGGGCGTCGAGGGTCGGCCGTCGGTCGAGGAGACGGCGGAGCGCGCCGATCGCGGCCGTGAGCTCTCCCTCGTCGAGCGCCCCGCCGATCGCGTCGTGCACGGCGGCCTCGGCGGCGCGCACGTCCGCCACCCGGCTCCGGCCCTCGGCGGTCAGGCGCAGCACGACGCTGCGGCGGCTGCGCGGGTCGGGATCCCGGTGCACGAGGCCGCGGCGCACGAGCGCGTCCACGAGGCGGCTCGGCGATCCGGCCTCGCAGACCATACGCGCGCCGAGGGCGGCGAGGCTGATCCCGGGCGCCTCGTCGAGCACGACGACCGCCTCCGCCTGCGCGGGCGTCAGCCCGGTGGGTCCGAGCGCCGCCGCGTACGCGCGCGCCCCCTCCCGCTGCGCTCCGAGGATCAGGTAGCGGAGCTCCTCGGCGGGGCTCACGCCGCGGCCGTCGCCGCGTCGACGGCGGTGCCCACCTCGGTCCGCACGAAGGCGTCCACGGCGTCCGCGTACTGCTCCGGATGCGTGAACCGGAGCATGTGCCCGGTGCCGGGCAGCACCCGCTCGCGCGCACGGGGCAGGCCGTCGCGGAGGGCGGCGGCCGCGGCCGGCCCCACGAGCCGGTCGTCCTCCGGCGTCAGGAGCAGCGTCGGCACGGCGATCCGGTGCAGGCGCGCCCGCACGTCGAATCCGACGACGGCGGCGACGCGGGCGGAGTAGGCGGCCGCGGGCGTGTGGACCCGGAACAGCTCCCGGTAGTCGCGCCGCGTCAGCCGGTGCGGGGCGGATGCGTCCAGCCGGGAGGCGAGCTGCGCCGCATGGAAGCGGAGGACCCCCTGCTCGTAGGCCACCCGCGGGACGTGCCGGGCGAGGGACGCCGCGCGCGTCTTCCAGGCGGGGGTCGGATCCGCTGCGAAGCCGCCGGAGAGCACCAGCCCGGCGAGCGCGGCCGGTCGGCGGAGCGCCAGCGCCAGGCTCACGACGGCGCCGAAGGAGTCGCCCACGAGCACGTAGCGCGGCAGGTCCGCGACCGCGTCCTCGAGGGCGTCGGCCGCCTCGTCGACGCTCGCGGCGTCGTCCGGGAGCCGGAGCGTGCGCGTCGGGTGCGCCGCGAGGGCGGTGAGCGGCGCGAAGTCCCACGGCGCCCCGGAGAAGCACGGGACGCCGACGAGGGTGGGCGCGGAGGTGATCGATGACATGACATCAATCTACGGTCACCGTCCCGCGCGGGGGAGCCCCCGATCGGGCACGCCCCCGATCGGGCGGCGGCCCGCTCAGCCGCCGACGGCCCGCCGCACCAGATCCGCCACGCGCTCCTCGTTCGCCGGATCCACCGCGGTGAGCGCGTACGAGGTCGCCCACATGGTGCCCTCGTCGAGGAGGGCCGGATCCTGGAAGCCGAGCGTCGAGTACCTCGTGCCGAACTTCGATCCCGGCTGGAAGAACACGACGGGCTTGCCGTCCGCGTCGGCGTAGGCGGGGAACCCGTACCAGGTCCTGGGCGCGAGGCCGGGCGCGTGCGCGAGCACGATGCCGTGCAGCCACTCGGCGAGCGCGCGCTCCTCCGGGGGCATGGCGGCGAACGCGTCGAGCACGCCCTGCAGCGCCGCCGCCTGCTTGTCGGCGGCCTTCTGCAGCTTCGCCTCCTCGCGCAGCTCGCGGGCGCGCTGCTTCATCGCGTCGCGCTCGTCCTTCGAGAATCCGGTGTCGGCCATGTCCGCTCCCTCGCGTGGTGGTGTGCCTGGAGCGTGGCAGGCGAGCCGGGGAGTCGACAAGCGCCCCGCGGATCCGCACCCCGGCCGGACGGGGTACCGTCGGACCATGAGCACCCACGAGCAGGACCAGCCCATCATGGACGGCGCCGGCGAGGCGACCGCGGATGAGAAGCGCGCCGGTCTCGCCGAGCAGGTCGCCTACGACCACAAGGACGACGGATCCGACGCCATGGCCGCCGACCTCGACCGCCGCATCGCCGACGCCGGCCTCGGCGACGGACCCGCGGATCCGGCCGCGACGCAGGCCACCTCCACCGGCCGCGACGGCGTCGACGGCGAGGCCGACGCCGAGGTGGACGGGCCGCACCCCGCCTGACCCCACCGACACGCCCACGAGGAGCCGCCCGGAATGCCCGGGCGGCTCCTCGTCGTTGGGGACGGGGATGACCGAGAACCGAGAGACCCGCGTCCGCACGCCCGCCCCCGCCGCATCCCCCCGCTCCGACGGGACCGGCCGCACGGCCCTCGTCGTCGGCGCGACCGGCATCAGCGGATCCGCGCTCGTCGACCAGCTCACCGCCGAGGGCTGGGACGTTCTCGCGCTCAGCCGCCGGGCCGGGGCGGACCGCCCGGGGGTGCGCTGGATCAGCGCCGACCTCCGCTCCGCCGACGACCTCCGCCGCGCGCTCGCCGGCGAGGAGCCGAGCCACGTGTTCTTCACGGCGTGGTCGCGCCAGGCCACCGAGCAGGAGAACATCGACGTCAACGGCGGCATGGTGCGCGACCTCCTCGCCGCCCTCGACGGCGCGCCCGTCGAGCACGCCGCGCTCGTCACCGGGCTCAAGCACTACCTCGGCCCGTTCGAGGCCTACGGGCAGGGGAACATGCCCGACACCCCGTTCCACGAGGAGGAGGAGCGCCTCGACGCGCCGAACTTCTACTACGCGCAGGAGGACGAGCTGTTCGCCGCCGCCGAGCGCCAGGGCTTCGCGTGGTCGGTGCACCGCTCGCACACCGTCATCGGGCACGCGGTCGGCAACCAGATGAACATGGGCCTGACCCTCGCCGTCTACGGATCCATCTGCCGCGACCTCGGCCTCCCGTTCGTCTTCCCGGGCAGCGAGACCCAGTGGAACGGCCTCACCGACGTCACCGACGCGACCGTGCTCGCCGACCAGATGGTCTGGGCGTCCACCGCCGAGGCCGGCCGCGACGAGGCCTTCAACGTCGTCAACGGCGACGTCTTCCGCTGGCGCTGGATGTGGCCGCGCCTCGCCGCGTACTTCGGCGTCGAGCCGGTCGGCTTCGAGGACGCGCCGCGTCCGCTCGAGCAGCAGATGGCGGGCTACGAGGACGAGTGGGCGCGCATCGCCCGCGAGGCTGGGCTGGCCGAGTCCGACCTGGACCGGATCGCCTCCTGGTGGCACACCGACGCCGACCTCGGCCGCGACATCGAGGTCGTCACCGACATCAGCAAGAGCCGGCTCGCCGGCTTCCACACGTTCCACCGCACGCTCGACAGCTTCCTCGGGCTGTTCGACCGCTACCGCACGGAGGGGCTCATCCCGCGCTGACGGGCTGCCCGGGCGCCGCGGGTCCCGCCGCCGGGCGCGGTCCGTAGCTGAGGCGGCGGATCGCCCGCTCGGCGGGGCCCGCCCGGCCCACGCGCTCGAGCGCCACGGCCACCGCCACGGTGACGAGCCACACGCCGATCGCGATCAGCGCGATGCGGCCGGTTCCCGCGCCGACGCCGAGGCCGAGCGACCACGGCTCCAGCAGGATCGCGAACAGCACCGACTGCAGCAGGTAGCAGGTCAGGGAGCGGCGGCCCACGGCCACGAGCGCGCGGAGCACCGGGCCGGGCGCCGGATCCCCGCGGCGGGCCCGCGCGGCGACCGCCCAGCCCACGAGGCCGAGCAGCCCGAGCGCACCCCCGACGCCGGTCGCGCCGTGCAGGACGCCGAGCAGGTAGAGCGCCACGGGATCCGCGTCGAGGGCGCCCACGGCCGCGAGCACGAGCGGCAGCGCGCCGAGCACGCTGACCGGCATCCCGACGAGCGCGAGTCGGCGCAGGAGCGGCAGGTGCGCGGCCGGGTCCTCGAGCACGCGGCGGCGGCCGAGCAGTATCCCGATCGCGGCCAGCGGCACCAGCGCGCCCACCGTCACGGGCGTCGCGACGAGGATCGCGGCCAGGGCGACGGCGCGGCTCGCGAGGTCGCCGAGGAAGGTGCCGTCGCCGCCGAGGAGCGCGCCGGATCCGTCGCCGCCCGTGAGGCCGTCCGCCCCAGCCACGATGAGGAACACGATCGCGGGCGCCCACACGAGCACGCGGAACGCGCGGTCGCTCGCGCGGTACATGGCGGCGAGGGCGAGCCCGAGGATCCCGTACGACAGCAGGATGTCGCCCTCGAACAGCAGCACCACGTGCAGCGCCCCGAACACGATGAGCCACGCGCTCCGTCGGAGGAGCAGCCGTCGGGCACGCGGCCCGTCGACGCCCGCGGCGGCCTGGCGCCGCAGGATCACCGCGAAGCCGTACGCGAAGAGCATCGTGAACAGCGGGAAGGCCCGGTTGTCGACGAGCGTCCCGACGAGCACGTCGGCGACGTGGTCGAGCGCGGTGCCGTCCGTCGGGCGGCCGAGCGGACCGGTCGGGCGGTCGACGATGAAGTAGACGGAGTTCGCGAGCGCGATACCGAGCAGCGCGATCCCGCGGAGGAGGTCGGGCGCGAGGCTGCGCTCCCCGGCGGACGTCGGGCCGGCGTAGGCGGCGGGCGCGGGCGGGGGCGTTCCGAGGAGGGCGGTCACCCCTCCAGCCTGCCCGCGGCGGGCCGGCGTCGCGTCCGCCGTGCGGGGGACGGGCGTCGGAGGCGGCGACGCATCCACCGATCGGCCGATGCCGGGGATCGACCGCTCGGCCGTTCCGCTCCCGCCCGCCGCCCGCCACGCTGGACCCATGACCACAGCAGCCGTCGAGGAGCACGTCCGCGTGCGCGACCTCGAGAAGACCTACGGCACGACCACCGCCCTCCGGGGCGTCACCTTCGACATCCACCGCGGCGAGACGTTCGCCCTCCTCGGGCCCAACGGCGCGGGCAAGTCCACGACCATCGAGATCCTCGAGGGATACCGGCTGCGCACGGGCGGATCGGCGTCCGTGCTGGGCGTGGATCCCGCGACCGGCGGCCGCGCCTGGCGCGCCCGCATCGGCATGGTGCTGCAGTCGAGCTCCGAGAGCGGCGCCATGACGGTGCGCGAGCAGGTCGCGCACTTCGCCGCGATGTACCCGCGGCCCCGCGACGTCGACGCGACGATCGCGGCCGTCGGCCTCACCGAGAAGGCCGGCACCCTGCTGCGCGCGCTCTCGGGCGGCCAGCGCCGGCGGGTGGACGTGGCCCTCGGGATCATCGGCCGCCCCGAGCTGCTCTTCCTCGACGAGCCGACCACGGGCTTCGACCCGGAGGCCCGGCACCGGTTCTGGGACCTCATCCGCGAGCTCAAGTCCGAGGGCACGACCATCCTCCTCACCACGCACTACCTCGACGAGGCGGCGCAGCTCGGCGACCGGGCCGCGGTGATCGCGGGCGGGCGCCTGGTGGCGATCGGGCGGCTCGACGAGATCGGGGGAGAGGAGGCGCGGATCCCGCGGGTGCTCTGGCGCGACGACGACGGATCCCACGACGAGCGCACCCGGACACCCGGCGCCTTCGTCGCGGCGCTGTCGGCGGCCACGCCCGGCGGCGAGCCGCGCGACCTGCGCATCGTGCGGCCGAGCCTCGAGGACGTGTACCTCGGGCTGCTCGCCGAGGCGGGGAGCCCGGCCGACGCCGCGACCCCGGTCGCCCCGACCGCCGCCGAGGAGGTGGCGGCATGACCGCCGTCCGCCCCGCGCGTCCCGCCGCGGACCGCGCCCCTGCCCTGCCCGGCGTCCTCCCTCTCGGGATCCATCGCGTCCGCTACGAGGTGCGCCGCTACTTCCGGCAGACCGACACGATCATCTTCACGTTCCTGTTCCCGGTCATCATGCTGTCGATCTTCTCGGTGGCCTTCGGGTCGTCCGGCAACCTCGGCACGGCGCCCGACGGATCCGGCGGGGTCAGCGCCGCGGCCTACTACCTGCCCGGCATGATCGCGGCGGGCATCCTCCTCTCGGGCGTGCAGAACCTCGCGGTCGACATCGCGATGGAGCGCAGCGACGGCACGCTCAAGCGGCTCGCCGGATCCCCGCTGCCCGTGCTCTCGTACTTCATCGGCAAGGGCGGGCAGGTGGTCGTCACCTCGCTGCTGCAGATGGTCGTGCTGCTGCTCGTCGCCCGGTTCGCGTTCGGGGTGGAGCTGCCGATCGACGCCGGCCGCTGGGCGACGTTCGCGTGGGTGTACGCGCTCGGGATCACCTCGTCGGCCGTGCTCGGCATCGCGCTCAGCCGCATCCCGCGCTCCGGCGCCTCGGCCACCGCGGTGATCACGCCGATCGTGCTCGTGCTGCAGTTCATCAGCGGCGTGTACCTGACCTTCACTATGCTGCCGACCTGGCTGCAGGACGTCGCCGCGTTCCTGCCGCTGAAGTGGATGGCGCAGGGCATGCGCGCCGTGTTCCTGCCGGATGCGCTCGCGGCCGTCGAGCGCGGAGGCACCTGGGATCTCGCGGGCGTCGCGGTCGTCCTCGCGATCTGGCTGGTCGGCGGCACGATCGCCGCGGTCGCCACGTTCCGCTGGATCCGCCGGGACTCCTGACCGTGCGCGATCACCGGGCGGGATGGCAGGCTCAGGGGATGATCCCGGTCCGCACCGTCCACCTCGCGTACGCGGTGACGATGGCGGTGCTGGTCGTGCTCGCCGTCGGCTCGCGCGGGGACGTCGGATGGGGCGCGTGGGGCGCGATCGCGGCCATGACCGCCCTGTACCTCCTGGTGGGCCGCCGTGCGCTCGAGTCCTCCGCGGCGGCGGCCGCCACGGAGGCTCGGCTGCCCCCGACGCCTGCAGCGGTCGTCTTCCTCGCGCTCGTCATCCCCGCCGCCACCTGGGGCGTCGCGAGCATGTCGTCGTTCGCCGTCGTGCAGTGCGTGCTCTGTCCGCTCGTCTGGCTGCTCCTCGACCGGGTGCGCGACGCCGTCATCGGGACCCTCGTGCTCACCGGATCCATCGCCGTGGGCTTCGTGGTCGGCTTCGGCGACCTGCCGGGCGCCCTCCCGACCATGGCCCTGTCGCAGGGGCTCAGCCTCGGCGGCACCATCGCGCTCGGGCTCTGGATCACGCGGATCGCCGACCTCAGCCGCGAGCGCCTGCAGCTCCTGGAAGGGCTGCGGGCGGCGCAGGCGCAGGTCGAGGAGCTCGGTCGTGAGGCGGGGACCGCCCGGGAGCGGGAGCGGCTGTCCGCGGACATCCACGACACCGTCGCGCAGGACCTCACCGGCCTCGTGATGCTCGCCCAGCGCGGCCGGCGCGAGCTCCGCGGCGGCGAGACGGACGCGATGGACCAGACCCTCGCCCAGCTCGAGGCGGGCGCCCGCGACGCGCTCACCCAGACCCGCGCGATCGTCGCGGCTACCGCGCCCGTCGAGCTGACGGACGGCCTCGCACCGGCCCTCGCCCGGCTGGGCGCGCGCCTGGCCCGCGAGACGGGCACCCCCGTCGAGGTGCGCGCCGACGCGGGCGGCCGATCCGTCGACCGCGACGCCGAGGTCGTCCTCCTCCGCTGCGCCCAGGAGGGCCTCGCGAACGTGCGCCGCCACGCGGGCGCGACCGCCGTGGAGCTGGTCCTCGCCCGTGACGGGGGCGACGTCGTCCTCACGATCCGCGACGACGGCCGCGGCTTCGACCCCGCCCGTGCATCCGGCGGCTACGGCCTCGCCGGGATGCGACGCCGGCTCGCTGCGGCCGACGGGCGCCTGGACGTCGCGAGCGGCCCGGACGGCACGCGGCTGACCGCGCGGATCCCGGCGCACGCGTCGCCCGCGGCGGCACCCGCGGCACCGGCCGCCGCCTCCTCCGCCGATCGGCCCGGCGCCGACGTGACGCCGTCGCCGACCGTCACCCCGTCCCCGTCCGGCGCCTCCGCCGGGGTCCGCGCATGACGCCCCCGCGCATCCGCGTCGCCGTCGTCGACGACCACCCGGTCGTCCGCGCCGGCCTCGCCGCGCTCCTCGCCTCCGCGGACGACATCGACGTCGTCGGCCAGGCGGCCGACGGCGACGCGGCGGTCGCGCTCGCCCTCGCGGAGCGCCCCGACGTCGTCCTCATGGACCTCCGCATGCCCGGGCTCGACGGCGTCGGCGCCACCGCGCGGATCCGCGAGGCGGCGCCGGACGTGCGCGTCCTCGTGCTCACGACCTACGAGACCGACGCGAGCATCCTCACCGCGATCGAGGCGGGGGCGAGCGGCTACCTGCTGAAGGCGGCGCCGGAGGAGGAGATCCTCGCGGGCGTCCGCGCGGTGGCCCGCGGCGAGGTCGCGCTGGCGCCCGCGATCGCCGCGGCCCTGGTCCGCCAGGTGGGGCGCCCCGCCGCGGAGCCCGTCGCCCCCGCTCCGACCCTCAGCCCGCGCGAGACCGAGGTGCTCGCGCTCGTGGCCGCGGGCCGCACCAACGCGCGCATCGCCCTGGAGCTGCACGTGACGCCCGCGACCGTGAAGACCCACCTGCTTCACGCGTTCGAGAAGCTCGGCGTCGGCGACCGGACCCGCGCGGTCACGCTCGCGATGGAGCTCGGGCTGCTGCCGCCCGCGACCGGGCCCGGGCGCGTCTGAGCCTGCTCCCGCAGCGCCCGCCCCCGTCCGCGGGCCACGGCGGTAACGCTTGGATAACGTCTGCCGGATGCCGTATCGGCGGCTGCGGAAATGGATAAGTTCACCACGACGACAAACGCACGGACCGCCGCGACCCGGCCGCTCCGCCGGGCGTCGCCCCGCACGGAACCCGCACCACCACCAGCACTCACCGCACCAGCACCCGACCCGAGGACGCGTCGGTGCACCGGCCCTCGCGAGGACGCGACCGCCCGGTGCTCCCGCATCACCCGGACGGGCCACCCGAGAGGACCCGCCGCCATGGCATCCGGACGTAACGCACGAAAGATCAGCTCCCTCCTCCTCCTCGCCGGCGTCGCCGTCGGCATGACCGCGTGCGCGCCGCAGGGCGCCACGAACACCGGCTCCGGCGACGGCGGCGGCGACGCCTCGGGCACCGAGTGCAACGTCGGCATCTCGATGCCCACGCGCAGCCTCGAGCGCTGGATCAACGACGGCGAGGGCCTGAAGACCAAGCTCGAGGGCGACGACTGCACCGTCGACCTCCAGTACGCCGACAACAAGACCGACGCGCAGATCAGCCAGATCCAGAACCAGGTCGCGGGCGGCGCCAAGATCCTCGTGGTCGCGGCCGTCGACGGCAAGACCCTCGGCCCCGCCCTCGAGGACGCGAAGAGCCAGGGCGTCACGGTCATCGCCTACGACCGCCTCATCAACGGCACGGACGCCGTCGACTACTACGCCACCTTCGACAACTACAAGGTCGGCACGCTCCAGGGCGAGTTCATCCGCGACACGCTCGACCTCGAGAACGCGGCCGGGCCCTTCACGCTCGAGCCCTTCGCCGGCAGCCCCGACGACAACAACGCGGCCTTCTTCTTCGGCGGCGCGTGGGACGTCCTCCAGCCCTACGTCGCGAGCGGCAAGCTGACGGTGCCCTCGGGCAAGTCGCCGGCCACGAGCGCCGACTGGCAGTCCATCGGCATCCTCGGCTGGGGATCCGACGACGCGCAGGCCGAGATGGACAACCGCCTGCAGTCGTTCTACACGGGCGGTGAGAAGGTCCAGGTCGTCCTCTCGCCCAACGACAGCCTGGCGCTCGGCATCGAGGCGTCGCTCGCGAGCGCCGGCTACGCGCCCGGCGCCGACTGGCCCGTCATCACGGGCCAGGACGCCGACAAGGCGAACGTGCAGGCGATCCTCGCCGACAAGCAGTCGATGACCGTCTGGAAGGACACCCGGGCGCTCGGCGACCAGGTCCAGAAGATGATCGGCGAGATCGTCGCGGGCGACGAGGTCACCGTCAACGACACCGAGTCGTACGACAACGGCAACAAGGTCGTCCCGTCGTTCCTCCTCGACCCGCAGGTGGTCGTGAAGGACGACGTCCAGTCCGTGCTCGTCGACTCCGGCTTCCTCAAGGCCTCCGACGTCGGCCTGTAGCCACCATCGCGGCCGACGGGCGCCCGGCACCACGCCGGGCGCCCGTCGGCCGCGCATCCGTCTCCACCCGGCGCGCGCCTCCCGGCGCGCGCCACCGACCCGAACGGGAACCAGGAGAAGCAATGGACGACGTCATCCTCCAGATGACCGGCATCGTCAAGGAGTTCACCGGCGTCCGCGCCCTCGACGGCGTGGACGTCACCGTCCGCCGCGGCGAGGTGCACGCCATCTGCGGCGAGAACGGCGCCGGGAAGTCGACGCTGATGAAGGTGCTCAGCGGCGTCTACCCGCACGGCACGTACGAGGGCACGATCACCATCGACGGCCGTGAGGTCCGCTACGGATCCATCAACGACAGCGAGCGCGACGGGGTGGTCATCATCCACCAGGAGCTCGCGCTCAGCCCCTACCTCTCCATCGCGGAGAACATCTTCCTCGGCAACGAGATGTCGCGCGGCGGGGTCATCGACTGGAACAGGACCAACCTCGAGGCGGTCAAGCTCCTCAAGCGCGTGGGCCTCGACGAGAACCCGGCGACGCGCGTGCTCGAGCTCGGCGTGGGCAAGCAGCAGCTCGTGGAGATCGCGAAGGCGCTCTCCAAGGAGGTGAAGCTCCTGATCCTCGACGAGCCGACCGCGGCGCTCAACGACGACGACTCCGCGCACCTGCTGGGCCTCATCCGCCTGCTGCGCGACGACGGCATCACGAGCATCATCATCAGCCACAAGCTCAACGAGATCCGGGCCATCGCGGACGACGTCACCGTCATCCGCGACGGGAAGACCATCGAGACGTTCCCGGTCACCGACTCGGACGAGATCGAGACGCGCATCATCCGCGCCATGGTCGGCCGCCCGCTCGACGCGCAGTTCCCGCCGCGGGATCCGCACATCGGCGAGGAGAAGCTCCGCGTCGAGGACTGGACGGTGCACCACCCGGTGGACGTCGACCGCGTCGTCGTCGACAGCGCGTCGTTCAGCGTCCGCGCGGGCGAGGTCGTCGGGTTCGCGGGCCTCATGGGCGCGGGACGCACCGAGCTCGCGATGAGCATCTTCGGGCGCTCGTACGGCACCGGGATCACCGGCCGGATCTTCAAGGACGGGAAGGAGATCCGCACCCGCACCGTGAGCGAGGCCATCAAGAACGGCATCGCCTACGCGACCGAGGACCGGAAGCGCTACGGGCTGAACCTCATCGGCAGCATCACGGTGAACGTCTCGGCCGCCGCGCTCTCGAAGCTCGTCAAGCTCGGCGTGATCGACCGGCACCGCGAGTACGCGGTCGCCGACGACTACCGCAAGAAGATGAACATCAAGACGCCCGACGTCTCGGGGGTCGTCGGCAAGCTGTCCGGCGGCAACCAGCAGAAGGTCGTCCTCAGCAAGTGGATCTACTCGGGTCCCGACGTCCTCATCCTCGACGAGCCCACGCGCGGCATCGACGTCGGGGCGAAGTACGAGATCTACAGCATCATCAACCAGCTCGCGGCCGAGGGGAAGGCGGTCATCGTCATCTCCTCCGAGCTGCCCGAGCTCATCGGCCTCTCGGATCGGATCTACACGATCGCCGAGGGCCGGCTCACCGCGGAGGTCGCCCGGGCCGACGCGACACAGGAGGAGCTGATGCGGCACATGACCGCCAGCCGGAAGTCAGGAGTCGACCAGTGACCGTCATGCCCGAGCAGGCCACCGCGCCGAACGTGCCCACGCCGGACGGCGTGAAGAAGCGCCCGCGCCGACGGATCGACCTCCGCCAGTACGGGATCCTCGCGGCGCTCGCCGTCATCATCCTGCTGTTCCAGGTCCTCACCGAGGGGCGCCTGCTCTACCCGGGCAACGTCGCCAACCTCATCCAGCAGAACGCGTACGTGCTGATCCTCGCCATGGGCATGGTCATCGTGATCATCGCGGGCCACATCGACCTGTCCGTGGGCTCGGTCGTCGCGACCGTGGGCGCCGTGGCCGCGCTCAGCATGAACGAGTGGGGGCTGCCGTGGGGGACCGCGGTCGTCCTGTCGCTCGTGGTCGGCGCGCTCATCGGCGCGTGGCAGGGCTTCTGGGTGGCGTTCGTCGGGATACCGGCGTTCATCGTCACGCTCGCGGGCATGCTCGTGTTCCGCGGCGTGGCGCTCGTGCTCCTCACGGGCGGCACCATCTCGGGGCTCCCGGCCGAGTTCAACTCCATCGGATCCGGCAACCTGCCGACGTCGGGCACGCCCGACCTCATCACGCTCGGCATCGGCGCGCTCGTGTCGCTCGCGCTCGTGGTGCAGCAGCTGCGCACGCGGTCGACGCTCCGGAAGCTCGAGCTGCCGCGCGAGCGGGCGATCTCGTTCTGGATCCGCACCGCCATCGCCGTCTTCGCGATCATGTACCTCTGCTACCTGCTGGCGTACAACCGCGGGACGCCGATCATCCTGATCATCCTGGCGACGCTCGTCCTGCTCTACTCGTTCCTCCTCACGCGCACGGTGTTCGGCCGGCACGTGTACGCGATGGGCGGCAACCTGTTCGCCGCGATGATGTCGGGCGTGAAGACCCGCTGGGTCAACTTCTTCATCTTCGTGAACATGGGCCTGCTCGCCGGGCTCGCGGGCGTCGTCAGCACGGCGCGCGCCGGATCCGCGGTGGCCTCGGCCGGGCAGAGCTTCGAGCTCGACGCGATCGCCGCGGTGTTCATCGGCGGCGCGGCGGTGCAGGGCGGCGTCGGCACGGTCGTCGGCGCGGTCATCGGCGGACTCGTGATGGGCGTGCTCAACCAGGGCCTGTCGATCCTGTCGGTGGACGCGGCGTGGCAGCAGGTCATCAAGGGCCTGGTGCTGCTCCTCGCGGTCGCCTTCGACGTCTACAGCAAGCGGCGCTCCGGGCGCTGACCCGCGGCGCGATGAGACGACGGCCCGGCCGGCCCCCTCGCGGGGAGCGGCCGGGCCGTCCGTCGTCCGTGTGGGGGCGGGTCGCCCGGCGGTTCAGCGGCGGTGGCGTCCCCGCGGGCGCGCGGTGGGGACCGACGGGGCCCCATCGAGGCCCGGGTGCGAGGGATCCGCGCGCGCCGCCTCGGCGACGCCCGCCGCCATCTCGTCGGAGTGCACGTGGTCGCCCTCCGCCACCACGTCCTCGGCGGCCGACGCGCGACGCCGCCGCCGGGTCTGCAGCGCGCCCGTGACGATCGTGACGGCCGCGTAGGCGAGGAGCGCGACCGCGGCGGCCGGGATGATCCAGCTGCGGGCCTGCCCGTTCACGGCCTGGTTCGCCCAGCCGACGAGCGGCACCGAGTACCAGACCTCGCCCTGGATCTGCGCCGGCGTCACGGGCAGCGAGTCGGGCGACGCGTTGTTGTCGCCCTGGAAGGTGAAGGAGCGCGTGCCGTCGGAGGCGGACGCGATGGCGGTGATCCGGTGCGTGATGACCGCGGGGTCGCCCGAGCGGATCTGGTACGTCGCGACGTCGCCGACCTCGAGCGCGTCGGGGTCCACGGGCCGCACCACGATGAGCGTCCCGGGCGGCAGCGTCGGCTCCATGGACTGCGTGAGGATCGTCAGCGGCACGGATCCGGAGACCTTCGGCACCACGAGCAGCACGCCCGCGAGCCCGATGACCACGAGGAGGATCCCGACGCTGAGGCCCACCGCGGCGGACCGGGCCAGCTGGGCGACGGCACCGCGGACGGTGGTGCCCGCCTCGAGCTCGACGGGCGCGAGGTCGTCCGCGGGGCGGCCGAGGGCGTCGGCGTGCCGGGCGGTGCGGCGGGGGATGAGGCGGGGCATGGTCGGTTCGTCCGGGTCGGGGAGCTCGGTGTCAGGAGCAGCGGAAGCTGCGCGCGCCGCTCTGGGTGAAGGCCACGACCGTGCCGCTCGCGACCTGGCGCACGACCCGGTTCTGGGAGTCGAGGAGGTCGACCGTGACCTTGACCGTGCCGTCGGGGGCGAGGGTCGCGGGCACCTCGGAACCGCTGATGGACGCCTTGCCGTAGTAGCCCTGCGAGGTGGCGATGCGCGTGCCGTTGACCATCACGTTGTAGTTCGACTCGAGCGACGAGACCGAGGTGTCCCATCCGACGACGACGTACCAGTTCCCGTCCTGGGGCGTGCAGGCGAAGCCGCCCGTGACGGTGGGCGCGGGGGTGGTCTGGCGGGCGGTGGCGGTGTCGCGGCCGGTCCAGCTGCCGGATCCGAGCGCCGTCGTCAGCGTGGCCGTGACGGAGGCGGATCCCGTCGGGAACGCCGTCGCGGTGGTGCGCACGCACCAGGTCGCGGAGGCGCCCGCGGACAGCGTCCCGGACAGCGTGGGCGGGACCACCCAGTTGGCGGTGGCGGCATCCGAGCCCACGGGGGTGCTGGCCGTGCAGCTCGAGCCGCTCGCGGCCCAGGCGACAACGCGCACGTTGCGCGCGAAGTACTGGTCGTTCGAGGAGGAGGTGGGCGCGGCCATGGTGCCGGTCCACGCGGCGCGGGTGGAGCCCGTGTTCGTGACGAGGACCGCCGCGGTGCGGGTCGGGGCCTGCGCCGTCAGCTCGCCGGCGAGGCGGTCGAAGCCGCTCTCGGTCACGGCGACCGTGGCGCTCTGGACGTTCGCGCTCGTGGTGGTGGACGACGCCCAGAGCGCGTGCCCGGCGGTCCCGCCGATGCCGACGAGGAGGACCGTGAGGCCGACGAGGAGCGCGGCGTGCGCGCGGCCGCGGGGACGGCGGGTGCGGCTCACGGCCGCACCTGCGTGCCGACGAGGGAGAAGGTGATCTGGGCGGTGGATCCCTGCACGCTCTGCGGCGCGTCCTGGTCGAGGACGACCTCGGTGCAGACGACCGAGGAGGCGCCGGGCTGGATGCGGACGAAGCCGGTGGGCGCGTTCACCTGGCCGGGACGGCCGGAGAACGTCGTGGCGCCGTGCACGCAGTCGGCCGTCGTGGCGACGGGACCGAAGCGCAGCGACAGCTCGCCGGGGAAGGCGCTGTTGGAGGAGGTGCTTCGGGTGGATACGGCCACGTCCAAGGGTACCGTCCCGGTGTTCTTCGCGGTGAAGGTGCCGACGGTGCCCTGGCCGGGGAGGAGCCGCGACGAGTCGAGGGCGGACTGCTGGGTGACGACCAGGCCGGTCGTGCCGCTGGTGACGCTCGCCGGCTTCGTGCTGGCGGCGCCGTTCCAGAGGGCGTAGCTGCCGCCGGTCGCGGCGAGGGAGGCGACGACCACGGCGGCGAGGAGGCCGGTGGTGAGCCAGGCGGCCCGGAGGGGGCTGCGGCGGGCCGGTCGCGCGGAGCGACGGCCGTGCGCGGGACGCGGGGCGGGGGCCTCGTTCCTGCGCATGTCGTCCTCTTCTCCGGTGGTGGTGCGGGTGGTGGGTGGATCGGGTGGGGCCCCCTCCCCGCGGGCGACGTCACCGCGGGGAGGTGAGATGCGGGACTAGATCGCGCGCTGCGTGAGCGTGAAGGCGAGCTTGTCGAAGGAGAGCGTGCCGTTCTGGCCCGTGGTGGTGGCGGAGGGCAGCGTGACCGTGAGGACGACGTTCACCTTCGAGGCGGACGTGGAGGGCTTGACCGTGAAGGTGTTCGCCGCGGTGGCGGGGGTGATGCTGGCGTCGGTCGAGGTGACGTCGAGCTTCGTGGTGACGGCCGCCTTGAGCGCCGCGTCGCCGGTGATGGAGACGGGGTTGTAGGTGAGGTCCGCGGCGAGCGAGTCGCCGGTCGCCGTGACGGTCAGCGCGCTCGTGTACTGGAGGACGTTGCCGGGGACCATGCGGTACGTGGCCGGGTCGATGACCTTGCTGCCGCCGTTGGTGATGTCGGTCCAGACGCCCGCGGTGTCGGCGGAGAGGGCCAGGTTGCCCGAGGAGACGCTCGAGGCGGCGACCGTCGCGTTGGCGTTCCACAGCGCGAAGCTGCCGGCGCCGCCGAGGAGGAGGACGATTCCGGCGGCACCTGCGACGGCACCGGAGACGATCTTGTTCATGGGGATTCCTGTTCTCTCGCGCGGTTGTTCCGCGCATGCTGCGGGGAGGCGGCGGGTGGGTTGCCCGCCGGTCGTCTCCGGTCCTGCGTCGGCGCCTGTCTGGCGCCTCCCGCGGTGTCGGGCCGGTGTTCCTTCGACATGCATCACTCTGACGGAGCGGCCTCAAGCCACCCGCTGGGGATCCGCAAGCCTCCCCGAGCTTTCCCGCAAGCCCGTCCCGGCTTCCGCTCAAGAGGTCCCGGGGAGTCCGCGGAGGATCCGGCGGGCGTCGACCCGGCGTCGCGGAGGGCGACGCGCGGGTGCTCCGGTCTAGGCTCATGCCACGGCGTCCTCCGACGGCGGACGGAGGAGGACAGCGCATGGCCCCTCCCGCCCTCGCCTCCCGCGCACCGGCGGACGCGCGGCGGCAGCGCGGATCCACCCGCGCGCAGGTCCCGTTCCTCCTCAGCTGCGCGGTCGTCGCCGTCATCGTCGCCCTGGAGGAGCCCGCCATCCAGCGCGACCCCTGGTACGCGGCCGCCATCGTGGTGGTGCTGGTCGGCTCCGTCGCGGCCGTCGTCTGCGCACGGGCCCGGCGGATCCCCTCGGCCGTCCTCATCGTCGTGCCCGCGCTCGACCTGCTCGCCGTCGCGGCGATCCGCGACGCGACGGCCGCCTCCCTCCCCGCCTCGGCGCTGCTCGTGATCTTCCCGCTCCTCTGGCTCGTGTTCGGCTTCCCGTCGGGCGGCGTCCCCGTGGCGGTCGCGGGCGCGCTGGCCATCACGGTCTTCCCCGTCCTCCGCGACGGCAGCCTCCCCGAGACGGGGGCGGGCTGGGCCGACCTGGTCGGCGGGCTCCTCCTCACGGCGCTGCTGGTCGCCGCGGCCGCGCAGACGGCGGCGATGCTGCGACGGGCCCAGCGGGAGCTCGCCGAGGCGACCGAGTCCCAGGCCCGGCTCCTCGAGGAGTCCCGCGAGCAGACCGCGGCCATCCGCGACGTGGCGGACGCCGTCGACGTCGGCATCGTCTTCTTCGACGCGGACGACCGCCCGGTCATCCGCAACGCGGCGGTCCGGACGCTCCTCGAGATCGCCGGCTACGACCACGCGACCGGCATGGCCACGTCCGTCTACGGATCCGACCGCGTCACGCCCGTGGCCCGGGACGGCAAGGTCCTGATGGAGGCGATCTACGCCGACAAGGTGCACGGGCCCGTCTACTGGGTGGGGGAGCCCGGCAACCAGCGGGCGCTGGTGCTGTCCGTGCGGCCCATCGGACGCGGGCCCGGCCAGCGGACGGGCACCGTGCTCGGGGCCTACGACGTGACCGACCTCGCCCAGGCCGTCCAGGTGCGCGACGAGTTCCTGGCGACCGTGTCGCACGAGCTCCGGACGCCGCTCACCAGCATCGTCGGCTACCTCGACCTGCTCGACGAGCTGCACGATCCCGAGGAGCTGGGCATCGCGACCGAGGTCGCCGTCATCCAGCGGAACGTGGCCCAGCTGTCGAGCATCATCGGCTCGCTCCTCGAGGGCGCCGACCACGCTCCGACCCTGCGCCGCGGACCGGTCGACATGACGGCCCTCGTCGAGGCCGTCGTGCAGCCCGCCGCCGTGCGCGCGGCCGAGCGGGGCCTGGTGCTGGAGGCGCGGGTCGAGGCGGGCATCGTGCTGGACGGCGACGCGGACCGGCTCGTCCAGGTCGTCGAGGCGCTCGTCTCCAACGCCCTCGTCTTCACGCCGTCCGGCCGGATCGACGTCGTCCTCGCGCGCGAGGGGGACGGGGTCGCGTTCTCCGTCGTCGACACGGGCGTCGGCCTCAGCGAGGAGGACCGGGGTCACGCCTTCGACCGCTTCTTCCGCGCGCGGTCCGCCCGCGACGGCGCGGTGCCCGGGCTCGGGCTGGGCCTCTCGATCGCCGAGGGCACCGTCACGGCGCACGGCGGGACCCTGCGCATCGCCAGCAGGCTGGGCCACGGCACGCGGGTGGTCGCGACCCTCCCGCTCGCCGAGGCCGCGCCGGCGGTCTAAATAGCCCTCCCCATAGCGGATGGCAAGAGCAGAGGGCGAATCGGCCGATCCGGCGGCCGCCACCTAGAATCGGCCGGTCGCTCGCGGGCCCCCTGTGGGCGATGCCCCTCCACCCGACCCACAGGAGCCCATCCCCTCCATGACCTCCACGCGCACGTCCGCAGAACGCCTCCTCGACCGTCTCGTCCCGAAGCGCAGATCCGGTCCCGACGGCACCCGGCCCCCTCGCCGCGACCACTCCGACCACCGCCTCCTCGAGGCCCGGTTCACCGGGTCCGTCGACCTCTACGAGCCGGAGCACCCGAAGATCGACCGCCTGGTCTTCGGCGTCACGGCCGTCCTCGCGGTCGGGTTCGTCGTCTGGGGCATCGTCAGCACCGACGGCCTGGCCTCGGTGTCGGGCTCCGCCCAGAGCTGGGTCATCGACCAGGCCGGCTGGCTGTTCGTGCTGTCCGCGAGCTTCTTCGTGGTCTTCGTCATCTGGCTGGCCGCGAGCCGCTACGGGCGCATCAAGCTCGGCGCGGACGACGAGAAGCCGCAGTTCAAGACGGTGTCGTGGATCGCGATGATGTTCAGCGCCGGCATGGGCATCGGCCTGATGTTCTTCGGCGCCGCCGAGCCGCTCAGCTTCTTCGTCACCCCGCCGCCCGGCACCACGCAGCCGGAGTCGGAGGCGGCGATCCGCACGGCCATGGCCACCGCGATGTTCCACTGGGGCCTGCACCCGTGGGCGATCTACGCGGTCGCCGGCATCGCCATCGGCTACGGCACCTTCCGCAAGGGCCGCAAGCAGCTGTTCTCCTCGATCTTCCAGCCGCTGCTCGGCACCAGGCGCACGGAGGGCTGGGCGGGCCGCGTCATCGACATGCTCGCCATCTTCGCCACGCTCTTCGGCTCGGCGGCCTCGCTCGGCATCGGCGCGACGCAGATCGGCGCCGGACTCGAGTTCAACGGCTGGGTGGACGAGGCCACGGCCCCGCTCCTCATCGGCATCATCGTGGTCCTCACGATCGCGTTCATCTTCTCGGCTGTCTCGGGCATCGCGCGCGGCATCCAGTGGCTGTCGAACATCAACATGGTGCTGGCCGTCGTGCTGGCCGTGTTCGTGTTCGTCGTCGGCCCGACGCTCCTCATCCTGAACCTCATCCCCGCCACGCTCGGCGCGTACCTCGGCGACATGACCGAGATGGCGTCGCGCACCGCGGCGACCGGCGGCGACGAGATGAGCTCCTGGCTCTCCAGCTGGACGGTCTTCTACTGGGCCTGGTGGATCTCGTGGACGCCGTTCGTGGGCATGTTCATCGCGCGCATCAGCCGTGGCCGCACCATCCGCGAGTTCGTCGTCGGCGTGCTCCTCGCGCCCAGCATCGTGGCCCTCATCTGGTTCTCGATCTTCGGCGGCTCCGCGATCCACGCGCAGCAGACCGACGGCGACATGACCGTCGACGGCGCCGTGGTCAGCGACAACACGCTGTTCCAGCTGCTGGAGCACTACCCGCTCGCCGGCGCCAGCACCATCCTCGTGATGCTGCTCGTCGCGATCTTCTTCGTCTCGGGCGCCGACTCGGCGTCGATCGTGATGGGGACGCTGTCGCAGCGCGGCGCGCTGCACCCGAGCCGCAAGGTCGTCGTCTTTTGGGGCGTCGTCATGGGCGCTGTGGCCGCGATCATGCTCGCCATCGGCGGGGGAGGCACGGAGGCCCTCACCGGCCTGCAGAACCTCACGGTCGTCGCGTCGCTGCCGTTCGTGATCGTGATGCTCGTGGCCTGCTACGCGCTCTGGAAGGAGCTGCGCACGGATCCGCTCATCGTGCGCCGCCAGGTCGCGGTCGAGATGATGCGCGACGCCGTGGTCAACGGCGTCGAGCAGCACGGCGACCACTTCCAGCTCGCGGTCGACCCCGTCGACCCGGAGGTGGCGGAGGTCCGCGAGCCCCTCGGCGACGAGGACGAGGCCCGGCGCTCCTGACGCCGGGATCCCGACGACGACGCCGACCCGCGCCCCGCGCGCGGGTCGGCGTCGTCGTCCGCGGGACAGCGGGCGTCGGCGGGGGCTCCGCGCACCCCTCACGGGACGCGCGCGTCGGTAAGGTGACCATGATGACGACCTCCACCCCCGCCTCCGCACCCTCACCCGCGTCGACCGACGGGGCGGGCCGCCGTGCCGCCGTCGTCTACAACCCCATCAAGGTCGACCTGGAGTCCCTGAAGGCGAAGGTCGCGCACGCGGCGGGCGTCGCCGGCTGGGGGGAGACCCTCTGGTTCGAGACCAGCGAGGACGACCCGGGCAAGGGCGCCGCCGAGGAGGCCCTGTCCCACGACGTCGACATGGTCATCGCGGCCGGTGGCGACGGCACGGTCCGCGCGGTGGCCGAGGGCATGTCCGGATCGGGCGTGGCGCTCGGCCTCCTGCCCTCCGGCACCGGCAACCTGCTGGCCCGCAACCTCAAGCTCACGCTCAACGACGTGGACCACTCGCTGGAGGCGGCGTTCTCCGGCCACGACCGCGCGGTCGACCTCGCGGCCATCGAGATCCTGCGGGAGGACGGGACCCGCGACAAGCACGTGTTCGTGGTGATGGCGGGCGTCGGCATCGACGCCAAGATGCTCGCCAACACCGACTCGGAGCTGAAGAAGCGGGTCGGCTGGCTCGCGTACGTCGACGCGATCTTCAAGGCGCTCCGCGACAAGGACCAGCTCCGCCTGCGCTACCGCCTCGACGGCCGCAGCGTGCACCGCCGCCGCGCGCACACCCTCATCGTCGGCAACTGCGGATCGCTGCCCGCCAACATCCTGCTGCTGCCGGACGCCGCCGTCGACGACGGGATCCTCGACGTCGTCCTCATGCGCCCGGAGGGCATCCTCGGCTGGATCCAGATCTGGGTGAAGGTCGCGTGGGAGAACGGCGTCGTCCGCCGCACGGCTGCCGGCCGCCGGCTCATGGGCCCCGAGAAGGAGGTCCGCGCGCTCGAGTACCGCACGGCCGAGGAGGTCGTGGTCCGGCTCGAGAAGGAGGAGGACATCGAGCTCGACGGCGATCCGTTCGGCCGGGCCGTGGGCTTCAGGATCCAGGTGCTCCCCGGCGGCCTCACCGTGCGGGTGCCGCAGGACGCCTGATCCCGGCGCGCGGGGGACTGTCGGCGGCCCGTGGGAGGGTCGCCGCATGATCCGCACCCTCGCCGTCTCCGGCTACCGCTCCGTCCGCGACCTCGCGCTGCCCCTCACCGGCCTCGACGTCATCACGGGCGCCAACGGCAGCGGCAAGTCCAACGTGTACCGCGCGCTCCGGCTCATCGCCGACATGGCGCAGGGCGGCTCGGTCGGCGCGCTCGCGCGCGAGGGCGGGCTGGAGGCCGTGCTCTGGGCGGGTCCCGAGGGCCTCAGCCGGGCGATGCGCGACGGCGACCACGAGGTGCAGGGCACCATGCGGAAGGGCCCCATCGCCCTCCGCCTCGGCTTCGCGGGCGACGAGCTCGGCTACCTCGTCGACCTCGGCATCCCGCAGCGCGATCCGCGTGCGCTGCCGCCCACGCTGTTCGGACGTGATCCGGAGATCAAGCGCGAGCTGATCTTCAGCGGGCCGGTCGCCCGCCCGCGGTCGATGGTGCTGGAGCGCCGGTGGCAGGACGTGCGCGTCCGCGACGAGGCCGACGGGTGGATGCACGTCCCGGCCATGGTGCCGCCGCACCTCAGCGTCCTCAGCGAGGTCGCCGACGCCGTCACCAGCCCGGAGGCGATGATCCTCCGGCGGCGGATGACCGGCTGGCGCTTCTACGACCACCTCCGCACCGACGCCGACGCGCCGGCCCGGCGGCCCCGTGTCGGCACCCGCACGCCCGTCCTCGCGAGCGACGGCTCGGACCTGGCGGCGGCCGTGCAGACCATCCGGGAGTGGGGGGACGGCGACGCGCTCGACGCCCTCGTCGACCGGGCGTTCCCCGGCTCCACCATCGTGGTCCGTTCCCAGGACGGCGTCATGTCGCTCGGCCTCCGGCAGCCCGGCATCCTCCGGGTCCTCGACGCCGCCGAGCTCTCGGACGGCACGCTGCGCATGCTGATGCTCACGGCCGCGCTGCTCACCACGGAGCCGCCCGAGCTCATGGTGCTCAACGAGCCGGAGACGAGCCTGCACCACGATCTGCTGCCCGCCCTCGGGGAGCTCATCGCGGAGGCGTCGCGGAACGTGCAGATCCTCGTGGTGACGCACGCCCCGGGGCTCGCCGCGGCCGTGTCGGAGCACGCCGACGCAGGGGAGCTGGTGCTGGAGAAGCCGCACGGCGAGACGGTGCTCCGCGGGCAGGGGCTCCTCACCTCGCCGTCGTGGGACTGGGGCAAGCGCTAGCCCGCTCGGGCGCGCCCCCACGACGACGCCTCCCGGTCGCGGCCCGGTGGGGCGGCGGACGGGAGGCGTCGGGTGGTGCGGGGTGCCGGGATCAGCGGCCGAATGCGGCCGATGCGGGGCAGTCGAACGGGTCGCCACCGGCGGAGAGGCCGACGCGGTTGAGGTAGGCGATGACGATCCCGTACGAGGCCAGGAGCGTGGTCTCGGTGTACGGGATGCTGTGGGTCGCGCAGTACTCCTTCGCGATGACCTGGGCGCGGCGGAGCGCGGGCCGGGGCATGTTCGGGAAGAGGTGGTGCTCGATCTGGTAGT
>NZ_MDJZ01000004.1 GCF_002151125.1 Clavibacter michiganensis | reverse complement strand
GGCGGCACCGCTCCGACGGGCCGATCCGACTCACGGAGGTGCCGACGACCGCGACGATCCCGGTGGTCGAGCAGGCGGGAGCGTCCGTGCCGACCGGCACCGGCGCGGTGCCGCCCTCGCCGGCGCCCGCGAAGCCCAAGCGCCGCCACCCCAAGTGGCCGTACGTCGTCGTGCTGCTCGTCGTGCTCTTCGGCGGCGCCGGCGTCATCGCGACGTCGCTGTTCGGGCCGGTCGTGTCCGCCCTGCTTACCCCCGCCGAGCCCACCGACTACGACGGCGACGGATCCGGCGAGGTGCAGGTGGTCGTCAAGACCGGCGACACGGGCAGCACCATCGGCGACACCCTCGCCGAGCAGGACGTCGTGAAGACGTCCAAGGCGTTCTACCAGGCCGTCGTCAGCTCCGGCGGCGAGGTCGTGTTCCAGCCGGGGACCTACGTGCTGCGGAAGCAGATGAGCGCGGCCTCGGCGCTGGCGATGCTGCAGGATCCCGCGAGCCAGGTCCAGGCCATGGTCACCATCCCCGAGGGCCAGACCGCCGCGCAGGCGTTCGAGCTCATCGCGGAGGGCACCGGCACCCCCGTCGCCGACCTCGAGGCCGCCGTCGAGGACCGCGCCGCGCTCGGCATCCCCGCGGAGGCGCCCAACATCGAGGGCTACCTCTTCCCCGCCACGTACGACTTCCCGCCGGGCACCTCCGCGACGGACATGGTGAAGACGATGGTGAGCCGCACCTTCCAGGCGCTCGACCAGGCCGGGGTGCCCGCCGCCGACAGGCACCGCGTGCTCACGATGGCGGCGCTCATCCAGAAGGAGGCGCGCTTCGAGGGCGACTTCTACAAGGTGTCGCGCGTCTTCCAGAACCGCATCGACATCGGGATGCCGCTGCAGTCGGACGCCACCGTCGCCTACGGGGCGCAGTCCTCCGGCCGGGTCACGACCACCGACGCCGAGCGCGCCGACGACAACCCGTGGAACACCTACGTGCACCCGGGCCTGCCCATCGGCCCCATCTCGAACCCCGGCGACCTCGCCATCAAGGCGGCGATGGCCCCCGCGGACGGGCCGTGGCTGTACTTCGTCACGGTCAACACCATCACGGGTGACACCGTCTTCTCGGAGACGTACGAGGAGCACCTCAAGGCCGTCGCGCAGTGGCAGCAGTTCATGAGGGACAACCCGGGCAATGGCTGATCCGCGGACCCCGGCCGTGCGGCTGGCGGTCCTCGGCAGCCCCATCGCCCACTCGCTGTCGCCCCGGCTGCACGGGGCGGCGTACCGCGTGCTCGGGCTCGACTGGTCCTACGACGCGGTCGACTGCACGGGGGCGGATCTCGGCGCGTTCGTCGACGGCCTCGGGTCGGGGTGGCGCGGTCTCTCGCTCACGATGCCGCTCAAGCGCGACGTGCTGCCGCTCCTCGACCGGATCGACGACACGGCCCGGCTCGCGGGCGCGGCCAACACCCTGCTCCTCGAGGACGACGGCGCGGGTGGGACGCGGCGACGCGGCGCGAACACGGACGTCGCGGGGATCGTCCGGGCGTTCGGGATGGCGGGCGTCGAGCGGTGCGGACGCGCGGTCGTGCTGGGCGCCGGATCCACCGCGCGCTCGGCGGTCGTCGCGCTCGCGCGCATGGGCGCGCACGAGGTGACCGTGGCGGCCCGGCGCCCGGAGCAGGGCCGGGAGCTCGCCCCGCTGGCCGACGAGCTGGGCCTCGCGCTCCGCGTCGTGCCGCTCGACGACGCCGTCAGCGCGCTCCGCGAGGCCGACACCGTGGTCAGCACGCTGCCGGGCGACGCCGCCGCGTCCGTGCCGCTGCCGACCGGTCTGCCCGCGGTGACCGTGCTCCTCGACGTGACGTACGCGCCGTGGCCCACCGGCGTCTCCTCCGCGTGGGAGCGCGCGAGCGGGCGCGTCGTGCCGGGGATCGACATGCTCGTGCACCAGGCGCTCGGCCAGGTGCGCCTGTTCGTCCACGGCGACGCGGAGCGCCCGCTGCCGGGGGAGGGGCGCGTGCTCGAGGCGATGCTCGCGAGCGTCGGACGGGATCCGCGGACCGCCTGGATCGGCGTCTGACGCCTCCTCCGCGCCGCGGGATCGTCGCCGACCGCTGTGGGAGGATGGGGGCATGCTGCGTTGGCTCACCGCCGGGGAATCCCACGGACCCGAACTCATCGCCGTCCTGGAGGGCCTGCCCGCGGGCGTGCCCGTCAGCCTCGACGGCATCCGCGCCGACCTCGCCCGTCGCAAGCTCGGCTACGGCCGGGGTGCACGCATGGCGTTCGAGCAGGACGAGCTGAGCCTCTCGACCGGCGTGGTCCACGGGCGCACGCTCGGCAGCCCCATCGCGGTGCGCATCGGCAACACGGAGTGGCCCAAGTGGGTCGACGTCATGAGCCCCGAGCCGGTGGACCCGGAGAAGCTGCAGGGCGCGCGCGCCGCGGCCCTCACGCGTCCCCGCCCCGGCCACGCGGACCTCGTGGGCATGCAGAAGTACGACTTCGACGAGGCGCGTCCCGTGCTCGAGCGCGCCAGCGCCC
Organism: Clavibacter michiganensis; assembly: GCF_002151125.1. GTDB lineage: Bacteria > Actinomycetota > Actinomycetes > Actinomycetales > Microbacteriaceae > Clavibacter > Clavibacter michiganensis_C. The sequence continues at coordinate 270,237 of NZ_MDJZ01000004.1, read as the reverse complement.
GCGAGACCGCGGCCCGCGTGGCCCTCGGCGCCGTGGCGCGCGCGTTCCTCGCCGAGCTCGGCATCACGCTGGTCAGCCACACGCTCTCCATCGGCCCCGTCCGCGTGCCCGAGGGCGCGCCGCTGCCGACGCCGGCCGACGTCGACGCGCTGGATGCGGATCCGCTGCGCTGCTTCCACCCCGAGACGAGCGCCCGCATGGTCGCCGAGGTCGACGACACGAAGTCGAGCGGCGACACCGTCGGCGGCGTCGTCGAGGTGCTCGCCTACGACCTGCCGCCCGGCCTCGGCTCGCACGTGCACTGGGATCGCCGGCTCGACTCGAAGCTCGCAGCCGCGCTCATGGGCATCCAGGCGATCAAGGGCGTCGAGGTCGGCGACGGCTTCCTCACCACCACCCGCCGCGGATCCGAGGCGCACGACGAGCTGTTCTCCACGGCCGCCGGCATCGGGCGCTCCACCGATCGCGCCGGCGGCACCGAGGGCGGCATGTCGACGGGCACCGTCCTCCGCGTCCGCGCGGGCATGAAGCCCATCGCCACCGTGCCGCGCGCGCTCCGCACCATCGACACCGCGACGGGCGGAGCCGCCCCCGCGAACCACCAGCGCTCCGACGTGTGCGCCGTCCCCGCCGCGGGCGTCGTGGCCGAGGCCATGGTCGCCCTCACGCTCGCCGACGCGGTGCTGGAGAAGTTCGGCGGCGACTCCGTCGGCGAGACCCTCCGGAACCTCCGCGGCTACCTCGACGCGATCCCCGAGGGCCGCCGCTCCGGCGCGGACCTCGTGGACGAGGCGGACGCCGCGCCGCCCGCACCGCCCGAGGCCTGAGCGTGCCGGTCGTCCTGATCGGCCCGCCCGGCGCGGGCAAGACCACGGTCGGCCGCCGCGTGGCGAAGGCCCTGGGGCTGCCGTTCACGGACACCGACAGGGCCGTCGTGGCCGCGCACGGATCCATCGCGGACATCTTCCGCGACCACGGCGAGCCGCGGTTCCGCGAGCTCGAGCGCGATGCCGTGGCCCGCGCCCTCGCGGACGACGGCGTCGTGTCGCTCGGCGGGGGAGCGGTGCTCGATCCCGCCACCCGCGCCGACCTCGAGGCCTGCGGCGTCGTGCTCCTCACCGTCAGCGAGCAGGCCGTGCGCGCGCGGATCCGCGGCCACGACCGCCCGCTCGTCGACGGCCTCGAGAGCTGGCGCCGCATCGTCGCCGACCGCGAGGAGCTGTACCGCTCGCTCGCCGACCTGACCATCGACACCTCCGACCGCCCGCTCCCGCGCATCGTCCGCGAGATCGAGCGCTTCGCCCGGGAAAGGCAGCCATGACCGACCCTCACGCCACCGACGCCACCACCGAGACCGCCGTCGCGGAATCCGACGCGCCCACCGTGATCCACGTCTCCGGCACGCCCGGCTACGACGTCACCGTCGGCCGCGGCCTCGTCGCCGGGGTCGGCGCGCTGCTCGGCCCGCGCGTCCGCAAGGTGCTCATGGTGCACGCGCCCGCCCTCGCCGACGAGGCGTCCCGGCTGCGCGAGCGCCTGCAGGGCGACGTGGAGGTGTACCTCGCGGAGGTGCCCGACGCGGAGGGCGCCAAGCGCGTCGAGGTCGCGGCGTTCTGCTGGAAGATCATGGGCACCACCGACTTCACGCGATCGGACGCCGTCATCACGCTCGGCGGCGGCGCCACGACCGACCTCGGCGGGTTCGTCGCGGCCACCTGGCTGCGCGGCGTGATGCTCATCCAGATCCCCACCACCGTGCTCGCCATGGTCGACGCGGCCGTCGGCGGCAAGACCGGCATCAACACCTCCGAGGGCAAGAACCTCGTGGGCGCCTTCTACGCGCCGACCGCCGTGATCGTGGACCTCGACCTGCTCGCGACGCTGCCGCGCGAGGAGATCGTCACGGGCTTCGCCGAGATCGTGAAGGCCGGGTTCATCGCGGTGCCGGAGATCCTCGACGTCATCGAGCGGGACGTGGCGCGCGTCACGGATCCCACGAGCCCCGAGTTCCGCCGCGTGGTGGAGCTCGCGATCGCGATGAAGGCGGAGGTCGTGGGGGAGGACTTCACCGAGAAGGGCCGCCGCGAGATCCTCAACTACGGCCACACGCTCGGCCACGCCATCGAGCACGCGGAGCGCTACCGCTGGCGGCACGGCGCGGCCGTCGCGGTCGGCATGGTCTTCGCCGCGGAGCTCTCCCGCCTCACGCGCTCGCTGTCCGACGAGGCGGTCGACCGGCACCGCCGGATCCTCGACTCGCTCGACCTGCCCACCAGCTACCCCGTCGGCCGCTGGCCCACGCTCGTCGCCAGCATGAAGCGCGACAAGAAGGCGCGCGGCGACATGATGCGCTTCATCGTGCTCGACGGCGTCGGCCGCGCGAGCGTGCTCAACGGGCCCGAGGAGGCGCTGCTGTTCGCGGCGTACCAGGAGATCGGCTCGTGACCGACCCCGCGCATCCGGACGCGCCCGCCCGTCCCGTCGCCCTCGTCACGGGCGTCGGCCGGGTCGCGGGACTCGGCGCGGCCATCGCGGAGGACCTGGCGCTCGGCGGCTGGGACGTCGCCTTCTCGTACTGGTCGGCCTACGACGCCCGCATGCCGTGGGGCCCGCAGCCGGAGGATCCCGCCCGGGTCGCCGAGGCGGTCGAGCGCGCCGGGGGCCGGGCGCACGCCGTCGAGGCGGACCTCATGGACACCGGCGCGGCCGAGCGGATCCTCGACGAGGTCGAGCGCGAGCTCGGCCCCATCACGGGCCTCGTCCTCAGCCACGCCGAGTCCGTCGACAGCGGGCTCCTCGACACGAGCGTGGAGGCCCTCGACCGGCACCTCGCGGTGAACGTCCGGGCGTCGCTCCAGCTGATCCAGGGCTTCGCGCGACGCTACCGCGCCGAGCCCGGCGCCGGCCGCATCGTCGCGCTCACGAGCGACCACGTCGTGGGCAACGTGGCGTACGGGGCGAGCAAGGCGGCGCTCGACCGCATCGTCATCGCCGCCGCGCGGGAGCTCGAGCACGTGCGCGTCACCGCCAACCTCGTGGATCCCGGACCCACCGACACCGGGTGGTTCACGCCCGAGCTGCGCGAGGGCCTCCGCCAGGCCACGCCCCGCGGCCGGCTCGCCGAGCCCCGCGACGCGGCCGCGCTCGTGTGCTTCCTGCTGTCGGCGGAGGGCGGCTGGATCAACGGCCAGCGCATCCGCTCGGACGGCGGCCAGAGCGTCGGCTGACCCGCCCTAGGCTGGGCGCATGTCACGCGTGCTCGTCCTCAACGGCCCCAACCTCGGACGGCTCGGCAGCCGCGAGCCCGACGTGTACGGCACCGGATCCCTCGACGACCTCCGCCGGGAGCTCGTCGCCTTCGCGCCCGCCGACGTCGACGTCGACCTCCGGCAGACCGACGACGAGGCGACCCTCATCGGCTGGCTGCACGAGGCCGTGGACACCCGGACCCCCGTGATCATGAACCCCGCGGCCTTCACGCACTACTCGTACGCGCTCCGCGACGCCGCCGCCCTCGTCACGAAGGCCGGCCTCCTCCTCATCGAGGTGCACCTGTCGAACCCGCACGCGCGCGAGGAGTTCCGGCACACCAGCGTCGTCTCGCCCGTCGCCACGGGCGTCATCGCGGGCTTCGGGCAGAGCTCCTACCTCCTGGCCCTCGCGCACGTCGTGACCGGCACCCGTTAGGCTGATCCCTCGGATCGCCCCGCCGCCCGAAGGTCGGCACCGGCATCCCCGCGCGGCCGCACCGACGCCGCACCTCCCGCTCGTCGAACAGGCAAGGACCCTCCCGCATGGCCTCTACCGCTGACATCAAGAACGGCGTCGTCCTCAACATGGACGGCCAGCTGTGGACCGTCATCGAGTTCCAGCACGTCAAGCCGGGCAAGGGCGGCGCGTTCGTGCGCACCAAGGTCAAGAACGTGATGAGCGGCAAGGTCGTCGACCGCACGTTCAACGCCGGCGCCAAGATCGAGACCGAGACGGTCGACCGCCGCGACTTCCAGTACCTCTACGCCGACGGCGAGAACTTCGTGTTCATGGACACGAGCGACTACGACCAGATCACGCTGTCCGCCGCGCAGGTCGGCGACGCGAAGAACTTCATGCTCGAGAATCAGAGCGTGACCGTCGCGCTGCACAACGGCGAGGGGCTCTACGTCGAGCTGCCCGCGTCGGTCGTGCTGACGATCACGTACACGGAGCCGGGTCTGCAGGGCGACCGCTCGACGGGCGGCACGAAGCCCGCGACCGTCGAGACCGGGCACCAGATCCAGGTCCCGCTCTTCCTCGAGCAGGGCACGCGCGTCAAGGTCGACACCCGCACGGGCGACTACCTCGGCCGCGTCACCGACTGACCCCGTGAGCGCACGCACCAAGGCGCGCAAGCGCGCCCTCGACGTCCTCTACGTCGCCGACATCCGCGGGGAGTCCATCCCCGCGACCCTCGCGGTCGAGCAGCAGCGCGCCGCCGCGGAGCCCGACCGGCAGGCCTCCTGGGCATACGCCCGCGAGATCGCGGAGGGGGTCGTCGACCACCAGGACGAGATCGACGAGCTCATCGAGACGTACTCGGTCAACTGGACCCTCGCCCGCATGCCGGCCGTCGACCGGGCGATCCTGCGCATCGGCATCTGGGAGATCCTCTTCAACGCCGACGTGCCGGACGGCGTCGCGATCTCGGAGAGCGTCGACCTCGCGTCGTCGCTGTCGACCGACGAGTCGGCCTCGTTCGTCAACGGCATGCTCGCGCGGATCGCGGCGACGCAGGCCTGATCGCGCCACCCGCGTTACGTCGCATGACGCGGCGCGACGGCGTGTGACGGGCGGGGGTCCGCGGGGGCGCGCGTCGCCCTAGCGTCGGGTCATGCCCGTCACCGTCTCCGCCCCGCACCGCGATCCCGCGACTCCCGACCCGGGCGATGCCCCGCGCGGCGCCGCGACCGCCTCGGCCGGGGCCGTCGCGCTCCGCGGGGTCGGCCGCTCCTTCGCCGTCGACGGATCCCGCGCCCGCCGCACCGTGCTCCGGGACGTCGACCTCGACCTCGCCGCGGGGGACGTCGTCGCGGTCCTCGGGCCGTCCGGCTGCGGCAAGTCGACGCTCCTCCGCCAGGTGAGCGGGCTCGACCGGCCCGACGTCGGATCCATCCTGATCGACGGCACGCCCGTGCGCGACGTCGACCAGCGCTCCGCCGTGGCGTTCCAGGAGCCGCGGCTCCTGCCCTGGCGCACCATCCGCGCCAACGTGCGGCTCGGCCTGCCCCGAGACGTGCCGCGCGCGGAGGGCGACGCCCGCGTGCGCGACCTGCTCGAGCTCACCGGCCTCGCCGAGGCCGCGGACCTCCGTCCCCGGCAGGTGTCCGGCGGCATGGCCCAGCGCGCCTCGCTCGCCCGCGCCCTCGCGCGCCGGCCCCGCGTCCTCGTGCTCGACGAGCCGTTCGGGGCGCTCGACGCCCTGACGCGCCTCCGCATGCAGGACCTGCTGCTCGACGTGCACGCCGCGATCCCGACCACGGTCCTCCTCGTCACGCACGACGTGGACGAGGCGCTGCACCTCGCCGACCGCGTGGTGCTGCTCGGCCCGGACACCGCGGAGGGCGCCGCACCCGGCGCGACCGTGCGCCGCGTGCTCGACGTGCCGGGCGCCCGCCCGCGCGACCGCGGCGACGCGACCCTCGCGGCCCTCCGCGCCGAGCTGCTCGAGGGGCTCGGCGTGCCGGGCCACCGGGCGCGCTGAGCCGGACCCGCACCGCCACCCGCACCACCCGACACCGCACCGAGGACCCACCGTGACCCGTCTCCTTCCCCGCAGATCCCTCCCCGGCCTCGCGCTCGCGAGCGCCGCCGTCATGCTCCTCGCCGGCTGCGCCGCGGGGGAGGGCTCGTCCGTCGCGCCCGCCGCCGACGCCTCGGCGGATCCCGCGGGCTGGAGCGCCGACACGCTCACCCTCGACTGGGCGACCTACAACCCGCTCAGCCTCATCGTGAGGGACCAGGGCCTGGTCGAGAAGCGCCTCGGGTCGGACGTGACGGTCGACTGGGTGCAGAGCGCCGGGTCGAACAAGGCCAACGAGCTGCTGCGCGCCGGGGCCGTCGACGTGGGATCCACCGCCGGATCCGCCGCGCTGCTGGCCCGGGCCAACGGCTCGCCCATCCGCACCATCGACGTGTACTCGCAGCCCGAGTGGACCGCGATCGTCGTCCCGGAGGGATCGCCCATCACGAGCGTCGACCAGCTCCGCGGCGCCGACATCGCCGCCACGACGGGCACCGACCCGTACTTCTTCCTGCTGCAGACGCTCGACGAGGCGGGCATCCCCGTCTCCGACGTCACCATCCAGAACCTCCAGCACGCCGACGGCCGCGCCGCCCTGGAGAACGGCTCGGTCGACGCGTGGGCCGGGCTCGACCCGCTCATGGCGGCGAGCGAGGCCGAGGCGGGATCCACGCTGCTGTACCGCAACGTCGACTTCGCGACCTACGGGTTCCTCAACGCGACGCAGTCCTTCCTCGACGCGTCGCCCGACCTCGCGCAGGCCGTCGTCGACGCCTACGAGGAGGCGCGCGCCTGGGCCGTCGACCACCCCGACGAGACCGCGGCGATCCTCGCGCAGGCCGCCGCGATCGACCCGGCCGTGGCGTCCACCGTCATCGACCGCACGAACCTGGGCATCAGCCCCGTGCCGGGCGACGCGCAGCGCGACGTCCTGGAGCGCGTCGGCCCGATCCTCGTGGAGTCCGGCGACGTGCAGGACCAGGGGGAGGTCGACGCCGCGCTCGACGAGCTGTTCGAGCCGCGGTTCGCGAAGGCCGCCGATCCCGCCGCGGGGACCGCCGGATGACCGCCCTCGACACGGCGGCCGGCAGCGGGACCGACGCGGGCGGCCTCCGCGCGGACCCGGGCACCCCGGGCACCCCGGGCACCCCGGGCGCGACCACGCCCCGGCGCTCCACCCGCGGCACGCTCGCCCGCGCGGGCCTCGGCCTCGTCGTCCCGCTCCTGGTCGTGGGGATCTGGGCCGCGGCCACCGCCACGGGTGCCGTCCCGCCGCACCTGCTGCCCGCGCCGCTCGACGTCGTGCGCGCGGGGGTCCAGCTCGCCGAGCAGGGGATCCTCGGGCAGTACGTCGCGATCTCCCTCCAGCGCGTGCTGCTCGGCTTCGCGCTCGGCGCCACGGTGGGCCTCGTGCTCGGTGCCGTGGTCGGTCTGTCGCGCGTCGGCCGGCTGCTCCTGGCGCCGACCGCGGGCGCGTTCCGCACCGTGCCGTCGCTCGCGTGGGTGCCGCTGCTGCTGCTCTGGATGGGGATCAACGAGGACTCCAAGGTCACGCTCGTCGCCATCGGCGCCATGTTCCCCGTGTACACGACGGTCGCGGGGGCGCTCCGGCATGTGGACCCGCACCTCGTGGAGGTGGGGCGCGCGTTCGGGCTCACGCGGATCCCGCTGCTCGTCACCGTGCAGCTGCCCGCCGTGCTGCCGGCCGTCGTCTCCGGCCTCCGGCTCGCGCTCGCGCAGTCGTGGCTGTTCCTCGTCGCGGCCGAGCTGCTCGCCGCCTCGATGGGGCTCGGGTACCTGCTGACGGAGTCGTCGGCGAACGGACGCGTGGACAGGGTGCTGCTGGCGATCGTGCTGCTCGCCGTGCTGGGCGCCGTCACGGACGCGGTGGTCGGCCTCGTCGAGCGCGTGCTCGTGCGCCGCTGGGGGTGACGCCCGGCGTCGTCCATGTCGTCGCGTGACATCCCGGTTCCGGTTCCCGGCCCGGGCGCACGTAGCGTCGGCGCATGACCTCCCCGCGCACCGAGCAGGCCGAGACCGCACGCCCCGCCGAGACCGCCCTCGACGCCCCGGACGCCGCGGCGCACGAGCCGGCGCTCTTCCCGCCGCCCGCCGCGCTCGCCGCCGCCGCCAACGTGCAGGCGGAGGCGTACGACCGCGCCGAGGCGGATCCGGTCGCCTTCTGGGAGGAGGCCGCCCGCCGCCTCGACTGGGAGACGCCGTGGGACACCGCGCACACGTGGATCCCGCCGGTCGCCGCCGACGGCACCCCGCAGGTCCCCGAGGCCACCTGGTTCGCGGGCGGGCGCCTCAACGTCGCCGCCAACTGCGTCGACCGGCACGTCGCCGGAGGCCGGGGCGAGAAGGTCGCCCTGCATTTCGAGGGCGAGCCCGGCGACCGCCGCACGGTGACCTACCGAAATTTGCAGGAGGAGGTGTCGCGTGCGGCCAACGCGCTCACCGCCCTCGGCGTGGGTCCCGGCGACCGCGTCGTCATCTACCTGCCCGTGCTCGTCGAGACCGTCGTCGCGACCCTGGCCGTCGCGCGCATCGGCGCCGTGCACTCGCTCGTCTTCGGCGGCTTCTCCGCGGAGGCGCTGCGCTTCCGCGTCGAGGACACGGGCGCGAAGCTCCTCATCACGAGCGACGGCCAGAACCGCCGCGGCACGGCCGTCGCCACCAAGCCGCAGGCCGACGAGGCCGTCGCGGGCGTCGCCTCGATCGAGCACGTGCTCGTCGTCCGCCGCACCGGGCAGGACGTGCCGTGGACCGCGGGCCGCGATGTGTGGTGGCACGACGCCGTGGGATCCGCCTCGCCCGTGCACGAGCCCCGCGCCTTCGACGCCGAGCACCCGCTCTTCATCATCTACACGTCCGGCACCACGGGCCGCCCCAAGGGCCTCGTGCACACCTCCGGCGGCTACCTGACGCACGCGTCCTGGGCGCACTGGGCGCACTTCGACGCCAAGCCCGACGACGTGCACTGGTGCACGGCCGACCTCGCCTGGGTCACCGCGCACACCTACGAGATCTACGGGCCGCTCTCCAACGGGCTCACACAGGTGATCTACGAGGGCACGCCCGACACGCCCCACCGCGGGCGGCACCTGGAGATCATCGAGCGGTACCGGGTGACGACGTACTACACGGCGCCCACGCTCATCCGGTCGCTCATGGGCTGGTTCCCCGAGGGGATCGCGGGCCGCGACCTGTCGAGCATCCGCCTGCTGGGATCCGTGGGGGAGGCCATCAACCCGGCCGCGTGGCGCTGGTTCCACCGCGAGGTCGGCGGCGGATCCTCACCCGTGGTCGACACGTGGTGGCAGTCCGAGACGGGCGCCGCCGTCATCGCGCCGCTGCCGGGCGTCTCCACCCTGAAGCCCGGCGCCGCCGGCCGCGCGCTCCCCGGCTTTCGCGTCGCGGTCGTCGACGACGCGGGCGACGACGTCGCGCCGGGGGAGTCGGGCCTCCTCGTGATCCAGCGCCCCTGGCCCGGCATGGCCCGCACGGTGTGGGGCGACCCGGCCCGCTACCGCAGCGCCTACTGGGAGCGCTTCGCCGACCGCGGCTGGTTCCTCGCCGGCGACGGCGCGCGCATGGACGCCGACGGCGACGTGGCGCTGCAGGGGCGGATCGACGAGGTCGTCAACGTGTCCGGGCACCGGCTCTCCACCATCGAGATCGAGTCGGCGCTCGTCGCGCACCCGCGCGTGGGCGAGGCCGGCGTCACGGGCGTCGCCGACGACCTCACCGGGCAGCGCGTGATCGCGTTCGTCGTGCCGCGGGGCGACGACCGCCCGGCGGACGACGACGCGGACGGCTGGGCGGCGCTCGCCGCGGAGCTCGGGCCCGTCCTCACGGCGCACGTGGCCCGCGCCATCGGGCCGGTCGCGAAGCCGCGCCGGATCGTCGCGGTGCCGGACGTGCCGAAGACGCGCTCGGGCAAGATCATGCGGCGGCTCCTCGCCGACCTCGTGGAGGGCCGGACCCTCGGCGACGCCACGAGCCTCCAAGACGCCGCCGTGCTCGGCCGGATCCGCGCGGTGCTCGACGCGTCGCCGCGCTGAGGACACGCGCGGGCGGGGCGCCGGGCCCCCGCGTCCGGGGGGAGACCCGCTAGAGTGCTCCCGGAACAGACCACCTTTAACATCCGTCCCGAGAGGCGGGGAAGGAGGTCGGATTGCCTCAGCGCATCGTGCTGCAGCCCTCTGACATCACCCGTGCGCTCACGCGCATCGCCCACGAGATCCTCGAGTCGAACCGCGGTCCCCACGACCTGCTGCTCCTCGGCATCCCGACCCGCGGCACCGTCCTCGCCGAGCGCATCGGGCGGATCATCGCCCGCCTCGAGCCCGAGGCCCCCGCCGACCTGGTGGGCTCGCTCGACGTCACGATGTACCGCGACGACCTGCAGCGGAACCCGACCCGCGCGCCGGCTCCCACGCTCCTGCCCGCGGGCGGCGTCGACGGCCGCACGGTCGTGCTCGTCGACGACGTGCTCTTCTCCGGCCGCACCGTGCGCGCCGCCCTCGACGCGATCGGCGACCTCGGCCGCCCCACGGCCGTGCGGCTCGCCGCGCTGGTCGACCGCGGCCACCGCGAGCTCCCCATCCGCGCCGACTTCGTGGGCAAGAACCTGCCGTCGAGCCTGGCCGAGCGGATCTTCGTGCGGCTCGACGAGATCGACGGCGAGGACTCGGTGAGCATCGCCGGCCCCGACGACGAGCCCGGGTCCGGGTCGACCGGCGAGGGGGCGGCGCGATGAGGCACCTGCTCTCCACGCGCGACCTGTCCCGGGACGAGGCCGTCCGCATCCTCGACGTCGCCGAGGACATGGCCGACGTCGGCACGCGCGAGATCAAGAAGACCCCCGCACTCCGCGGCCGCACGGTCGTCAACCTCTTCTTCGAGGACTCGACCCGGACGCGCATCTCGTTCGAGGCGGCGGCGAAGCGCCTCTCGGCGGACGTGATCAACTTCAGCGCCAAGGGATCCAGCGTCTCCAAGGGCGAGAGCCTCAAGGACACCGCGCAGACCCTGCAGGCCATGGGCGCCGACGGCGTCGTGGTCCGGCACCCGTCCTCCGGCGCGCCGCACACGCTCGCGGGCAGCGGCTGGATCGACGCCGGCATCGTCAACGCGGGAGACGGCACGCACGAGCACCCCACGCAGGCGCTGCTCGATGCGTTCACCATCCGCCGCCGGCTGCACGGATCCGCCGCGCGCGGGAAGAGCCTCGACGGGGCGCGCGTCGTCATCGTCGGCGACGTGCTGCACTCGCGCGTCGCGCGCTCGAACGCCTGGCTGCTCACGACGCTCGGCGCCGAGGTCACGCTCGTCGCCCCGCCCACGCTCGTGCCGGTGGGCGTCGGATCCTGGCCCGTCACCGTGCGCTACGACCTCGACCAGGCGCTCGTCGAGGGGAAGCCGGACGCCGTCATGATGCTGCGGATCCAGGCCGAGCGCATGCGCGCCGCCTTCTTCCCGAACCCGCGCGAGTACGCGCGCATCTGGGGCCTCGACGACGCGCGCCTCGCGCTCCTCGGGCCCGATACGATCGTCATGCACCCGGGGCCCATGAACCGCGGGCTCGAGATATCCGCCGCCGCCGCCGACTCGGAGAGGTCCACGGTGCGCGAGCAGGTCGCCAACGGCGTCTCGGTGCGCATGGCCGTCCTCTACCTCCTGCTGTCCGGCGACGGGAAGGCCGACCGATGACCCAGAACGCGATGAACCCCGACGACACCCACCTGATCCGCGGCGCGACCCTGCCCGGGGGCGCGCGCGCCGACATCCTCGTCGCCGACGGGCGGATCCGGGAGATCGGCCCCGACCTCGAGGCGCCCGACGGCGCGCACGTCGTCGAGGCCGAGGGCCTCGTGGCCCTGCCCGGCCTCGTCGACCTGCACGTGCACCTGCGGGAGCCCGGCTACGAGCAGAGCGAGACCGTGCTCACCGGATCCCGCGCGGCGGCCCTCGGCGGCTTCACGGCGGTCTTCGCGATGGCCAACACGATGCCCGTGCAGGACACCGCGGGCGTCGTCGAGCAGGTGAAGGCCCTCGGCGACGCGGCCGGGTACGCGACCGTGCGCCCGATCGGCGCCGTGTCGGTGGGCCTCGCGGGGGAGTCGATGGCCGAGATCGGCGCGATGGCCTCCAGCCGCGCCGCCGTCCGCGTCTTCTCCGACGACGGCAAGTGCGTCTCGGACCCGCTCCTCATGCGCCGCGCGCTCGAGTACGTGAAGGCGTTCGACGGCGTCATCGCACAGCACGCGCAGGACCCGCGCCTCACCGAGGGCGCCACCATGAACGAGGGCGCGCTGTCGGGCGAGCTCGGCATCACGGGCTGGCCCGCGGTCGCCGAGGAGTCGATCATCGCGCGCGACGTGCTGCTCGCCGAGCACGTCGGATCCCGCCTCCACGTCTGCCACGTCTCCACCGCCGGGTCCGTCGACGTGATCCGCTGGGCCAAGGCCCGCGGCGTCGACATCACCGCCGAGGTCACGCCCCACCACCTGCTCCTCACCGAGGACCTGGTCGCCGGGTACGACGCGCGCTACAAGGTGAACCCGCCGCTGCGCCGCCGCGAGGACGTGGAGGCCCTCCGCGCCGCGCTCGCCGACGGCACGATCGACGTGGTCGCGACCGACCACGCGCCGCACCCGACGGAGGCCAAGGACTGCGAGTGGGACGCGGCCGCGTTCGGCATGGTCGGCCTCGAGTCCGCGCTCTCCGTGGTCCAGCTCGCGATGGTCGACACGGGCCTCCTCGACTGGGAGGGCGTCGCGCGCGTCATGTCGCACGCGCCCGCGCGCATCGGCCGGCTCGCCGAGCACGGGCACGCGCTCGAGGCGGGATCCCCGGCCGACATCACGCTGTACGACCCGGCCGCCTCGCGCGTCTTCGGCCGCGACGACCTCGGCGGGCTGAGCGGCAACTCGCCGTACCTGGAGATGACGCTGCCCGGACGCGTCGTCGCGACGTTCCACCGGGGCTACCCGACGGTGCTCGACGGCGCCCTCGTCGACCGCGCGACCGTCGCCCGGTCCGCGGTCCTCCGCGACCGGGCCGACGCCGACGCGCGCGACACCGATGCGCGCGACGCCGCCGCGTCCGACGCCCCGGCGGGTCGCGCATGAGCGACCGCCTCGGACCCGCGCTCACCGTGATCGCGCTCCTCGTCCTGCTGCTCGCGCTCATGGCGCTCGGCTGGCGCGCGCGCCGCCGCCGCCAGCGGACGCTGCCCGAGCCGCCCCGCCCGCCCGCGGACCTCGCGGCGCCCGCGCTCGAGGTCGACGTGCTCTACGTCGCCACGACCACGGCCGGCCAGCCGCTCGACCGGCTCACCGTCCGGCCCCTCGGCTTCCGGGGTCGCGCCGCGGCCCGGGTGCACGACGCCGGGCTCGTCCTCGCGATCGACGGCGAGCGCGAGGTGCTCGTGCCCGCCGACCGCATCACGGGGTCCGGGCTCGCGACCTACGCGATCGACCGCGTCGTGGAGGAGGGCGGCCTCGTGGCCGTCACCTGGGTGCTCGACCCCGCGGCCGGCACCTCGGTCGACACGTACCTCCGGGTGATCGACCCGCACGAGAAGACCGCGCTCGTCGACGCCCTCCACCACATCACGCGCCCTGCGCACGACGACGACAACGAAGGGAAGTGACCGACATGGCCCGACACGAACCAGCTGTCCTGGTGCTCGAGGACGGACGGAGGTACGTCGGACGCGCGTACGGCGCCCGCGGCGTGACCCTCGGCGAGGCCGTCTTCGCCACCGGCATGACCGGCTACCAGGAGACGATCACCGACCCGTCCTACGCGGGCCAGATCGTGCTCCAGACGGCGCCGCACATCGGCAACACCGGCATGAACGACGACGACATGGAGTCCCGCCGCATCTGGGTGGCCGGCTACGTCGTCCGCGACCCCTCCCGCGTGGTCTCGAACTTCCGCGGGCAGCGCACCCTCGAGGACGACCTGATCGCGCAGGGCGTGGTGGGCATCTCGAACATCGACACGCGCGCCGTCACCCGCCGGATCCGCGACGAGGGCGCCATGCGCGCCGGCGTCTTCTCGGGCAACGCCTTCGCGCTCGGCGACGAGGAGCAGCTCGCGCAGGTGCGGCGGGCGCCCGACATGGCGGGCCGGAACCTCTCCGCCGACGTCTCCACGCAGGAGACCTACACGATCCCCGCGGAAGGGCCGCGCATCGGATCCGTCGCCGTGCTCGACCTCGGCATCAAGACCGCGACGGTGAAGCACCTGGCCGCCCGCGGCCTCGACGTGCACGTCGTGCCGCAGTCGATCACCACGGAGGAACTCGCCGAGCTCGCGCCCACCGCGGTCTTCTACTCGAACGGCCCCGGCGACCCCGAGGCGTCGCAGTACCACGTGGAGCTGCTGCAGGACGTGCTGCGGAAGGGCATCCCGTTCTTCGGGATCTGCTTCGGCAACCAGCTCCTCGGCCGCGCCCTCGGCTTCGACACCTACAAGCTGCCGTTCGGCCACCGCGGGATCAACCAGCCCGTGCTCGACCGCCGCACCGGCCGCGTCGAGATCACGAGCCAGAACCACGGCTTCGCGGTCTCCGCGCCGCTCGACGGGCCCGTCGAGAGCCCCGCCGGCTTCGGCCGCGCCGAGGTCAGCCACGTCTCGCTCAACGACCAGGTGGTCGAGGGCCTCAACTGCCTCGACATCCCCGCCTTCAGCGTGCAGTACCACCCGGAGGCGGCCGCCGGCCCGCACGACTCGTCGTATCTCTTCGACCGGTTCATCGAGCTGATCCACGCCGCGGGCGACGCCCCCGCATCCGCCGCGACCCCCCAGGAGACCGTGTAATGCCCAAGCGCGACGACATCAACAGCGTCCTCGTCATCGGCTCCGGGCCGATCGTCATCGGCCAGGCCGCCGAGTTCGACTACTCGGGCACGCAGGCCTGCCGCGTGCTCCGCGAGGAGGGCGTGCGCGTCATCCTCGTGAACTCGAACCCGGCCACGATCATGACCGACCCGGGCTTCGCCGACGCGACCTACATCGAGCCGATCACGAGCGAGGTGCTCGAGAAGATCATCATCAAGGAGCGTCCCGACGCGGTGCTCCCGACGCTCGGCGGCCAGACGGCGCTCAACGCGGCCATCCGGCTCGATGAGCTCGGCATCCTCGCCAAGCACGGCGTGGAGCTCATCGGCGCGAAGGTCGAGGCCATCCAGAAGGGCGAGGACCGCCAGCTCTTCAAGGACCTCGTCCTCGAGTCCGGCGCGGACGTCGCCCGCTCGCACGTCGCGAAGACGCTCGAGCAGGCCGTGGAGTTCGCCGAGGACCTCGGCTACCCGCTCGTGATCCGTCCCTCCTTCACCATGGGCGGCCTCGGATCCGGCTTCGCGCACACCCGCGCCGAGCTCGAGCGCATGGTAGCCGACGGCCTCCAGTCGAGCCCCACCACCGAGGTGCTCCTCGAGGAGTCGATCCTCGGCTGGAAGGAGTACGAGCTGGAGCTCATGCGCGACACGGCCGACAACACGGTCGTCGTCTGCTCCATCGAGAACGTCGACCCCGTCGGCGTGCACACGGGCGACTCGATCACGGTCGCACCGGCGCTCACGCTCACCGACCGCGAGTACCAGCACATGCGCGACATCGGCATCGACATCATCCGGCGCGTGGGCGTCGACACCGGCGGCTGCAACATCCAGTTCGCGGTGGACCCGACGAACGGCCGCCTCATCGTCATCGAGATGAACCCGCGCGTCTCCCGCTCGAGCGCGCTCGCCTCGAAGGCGACGGGTTTCCCGATCGCGAAGATCGCGGCGAAGCTCGCCATCGGCTACCGGCTCGACGAGATCCCCAACGACATCACCAAGGTCACGCCCGCGAGCTTCGAGCCGACGCTCGACTACGTGGTCGTGAAGGTGCCGCGCTTCGCGTTCGAGAAGTTCCCGGCCGCCGACGCCGAGCTCACCACCACCATGAAGTCGGTGGGCGAGGCCATGGCCATCGGCCGCAACTACTCCACCGCGCTGCAGAAGGCGCTGCGCTCGCTCGAGAAGCGCGGATCCTCGTTCCACTGGGGCGCCGAGAGCCGCTCGGTCGAGGAGCTGCTCGAGACGAGCCGCATCCCCACCGACGGCCGCATCGTCACGGTGCAGCAGGCCCTCCGCGCGGGCGCGACCGCGGAGCAGGTCTTCGACGCCACGAAGATCGACCCCTGGTTCATCGACCAGATCGTCCTCATCAACGAGGTCGCCGACGCCGTGCGCGACGCCGCCGAGCTCGACGCGGAGACGCTGCGCGAGGCGAAGGACCACGGCTTCTCGGACGCGCAGATCGCCGAGATCCGCAGCCTCTCCGAGCAGGAGGTGCGCGACGCGCGCCACGCGGCGGAGATCCGCCCCGTGTTCAAGACGGTCGACACGTGCGCGGGGGAGTTCCCCGCCATCACGCCGTACCACTACTCCAGCTACGACTCCGAGACGGAGATCGTGCCGTCCGACCGCCGCAAGGTGATCATCCTGGGCTCGGGCCCGAACCGCATCGGCCAGGGCATCGAGTTCGACTACTCGTGCGTGCACGCGTCCTTCGCGCTGTCCGACGCGGGCTTCGAGACCATCATGATCAACTGCAACCCGGAGACGGTCTCGACCGACTACGACACGAGCGACCGGCTCTACTTCGAGCCGCTGACGCTCGAGGACGTGCTGGAGATCGTGCACGCGGAGCAGCGGGCGGGCGAGCTCGTCGGGGTCGTCGTGCAGCTCGGCGGCCAGACCGCGCTCGGGCTCGCCAAGGGCCTCGAGGC
The DNA here is from genome assembly GCF_002151125.1 of Clavibacter michiganensis. GTDB lineage: Bacteria > Actinomycetota > Actinomycetes > Actinomycetales > Microbacteriaceae > Clavibacter > Clavibacter michiganensis_C. The sequence continues at coordinate 253,666 of NZ_MDJZ01000004.1, read as the reverse complement.
CGCGGGCGTCCCCATCCTCGGCACGAGCCCCTCGGCCATCGACCTCGCGGAGGAGCGGGGCCTGTTCTCCGGGATCCTCGACGCCGCGGGCCTCGTGGCGCCGCGGAACGGCACGGCCACGGCGATCGACGAGGCCGTGGTCGTCGCGGAGGAGATCGGCTACCCGGTGCTCGTCCGCCCGAGCTACGTGCTTGGCGGCCGCGGCATGGAGATCGTCTTCGACACCGCCACCCTGCACGACTACTTCCTGCGCATGGCCGACCAGGGCATCATCGGCGAGGGCAAGCCCCTCCTCATCGACCGGTTCCTCGACGACGCCATCGAGATCGACATCGACGCCATCTACGACGGCCGTGAGCTCTACGTCGGCGGCGTCATGGAGCACATCGAGGAGGCCGGGATCCACTCGGGCGACTCGAGCTGCACCCTGCCGCCCGTGACGCTCGGGCGCGGCCAGATCCAGCAGGTCGTCGACGCCACGCGCGCCATCGCCGAGGGCGTGGGCGTGCGCGGCCTCCTCAACGTGCAGTTCGCGATCGGCGCGGGCGTGCTCTACGTCCTCGAGGCCAACCCGCGCGCGAGCCGCACCGTGCCCTTCGTCTCCAAGGCGCTCGGCATCCCGCTCGCGAAGGCCGCGTCGCTCGTCATGGTCGGCACGTCCATCGCGGAGCTGAAGGCGCAGGGCCTCCTGCCCGAGCGCGACGGATCCGACGTGCCGATGGACTCGCCCGTCGCCGTCAAGGAGGCCGTGCTGCCCTTCAAGCGGTTCCGCACGAAGGACGGCCTCATCGTCGACTCCGTGCTCGGCCCGGAGATGCGCTCCACGGGCGAGGTCATGGGCATCGACCGCGACTTCCCGCGGGCGTTCGCGAAGAGCCAGGAGGCGGCGTTCGGCGGCCTCCCGCTCTCCGGCACGGTGTTCGTCTCGGTCGCCGACCGCGACAAGCGCTCCATCGTGCTGCCGGTGCTCCGCCTCCAGCAGCTCGGCTTCGAGGTGCTCGCGACCGCGGGCACGGCGGAGATCCTCAGCCGCAACGGGATCCAGGCGCGCGTCGTGCGCAAGTACAGCGAGGAGCCCGCCGCAGGCGACTCGCCGTCGATCGTGGACCTCATCAACCGCGACGAGGTGGACGTGGTCATCAACACCCCGTCCGGCCGCACCGCGCGCGCCGACGGCTACGAGATCCGCGCGGCGGCCGTCGCGGCGGACAAGGCGCTGTTCACGACCATCGCGCAGCTCACGGCCGCGGTCGCGTCCTTCGACGCCATCCGCGCCGGCTTCGACGTCACGAGCCTGCAGGACTACGCGATCGCCCGCGAGGCCCGCAGGTGACGACCGCGGACGGCGGGGCGGCCACGGTCGCCCCGCCGTTCGGCGCGCGCCTCGCGCGCGCCTTCCGGGAGCGCGGGCACCTCTGCGTCGGCATCGACCCGCACCGGTCGCTGCTCGACGCCTGGGGCCTCGCCGACGACGCGCGCGGCCTCGAGGAGTTCGGCCTCCGCGTGGTCGAGGCGACCGCGGGACGGGCCGGCATCGTCAAACCGCAGGTCGCGTTCTTCGAGCGCCACGGATCCGCCGGGTACGCCGCCCTCGAGCGCGTGCTCGCCGCCGCGCGCGACGCCGGCCTCCTCGTCATCGCCGACGCCAAGCGCGGCGACATCGGGTCCACGGTCGACGCGTACGGCGCCGCCTGGCTCGCGCCCGACAGCCCGCTGCGCGCGGACGCCGTGACCCTCACGGCCTACACGGGCGTCGGATCCCTCGACGGCGTCCGCGCCGCCGCGGAACGCTGGGGCGCGGGCGTCTTCGTCCTCGCCGCCACCTCGAACCCCGAGGCGCGCGAGCTGCAGCGCGCCCTGCTGCCCGGCGACGGATCCGCCGCGGGCGCCCGCACGGTCGCCCGCGGGATCCAGGACGCCGCGGTCGCCGCCAACGGCCCGCTCGACGACCCGTCGGCCGAGCCGGGCTCGTTCGGCCTGGTCGTCGGCGCGACCGTCGACGCCGCCGACGCCGGGCTCGACCTGGCGCGGCTCGTCCGCACGCCGATCCTGGCGCCGGGCTTCGGCCATCAGGGCGCGATGCTCGGCGATGTCCGGTCCCTGTTCGGGCCGGCCGCCGGCGTTGTGATCGCGGCCGCATCGCGGAGTATCCTCACGGCAGGGCCACGGCGTGTCGCGGAGGCCGTCACCGACCACGCCGGACGACTCGAAGAGGTGCTGCCATGAGGCCCGAACCACCCGAGGTCGACCGGGTCGCCGCGTCCCAGGCCGCCGTCGCCGCCCGCCGCGCGCGCGCCCAGGTGAAGCACGACATCGTCACGGGGGAGCGCACGCCGCTCGGCGTGCTCGACGCGTCCGCGGATCCCGTCCGCCGCGCCGAGGCCACGCTCCGCGTCACCGAATTCCTCACGAGCATCCCGAACATCGGCCCCACCAAGCTCGAGCGGATCCTCGGCGACCTCGGCATCTCGACCGCCAAGCGCCTCGGCGGCCTCGGCGTGCACCAGCGCGTGCGCCTCACCCGCTTCCTCGAGGAGTGGCAGGCCGCGAAGCAGATCGTGGAGCCCAGCCGCCTCGTGGTGCTCGCCGGGCCCACCGCGGTCGGCAAGGGCACCGTGTCCACCTTCATCCGCGAGAACGAGCCCGACGTGCTCCTCTCGGTCTCCGCCACGACGCGCGCGCCGCGTCCCGGCGAGGTCGAGGGCGTCAACTACTACTTCGTCTCCGACGCCGAGTTCGACCGGATGGTCGAGCGGCACGAGCTGCTCGAGTGGGCCACGGTGCACAACGCGCACCGCTACGGCACGCCGCGCGCGCCGATCGACCAGGCGCTGGCCGAGGGCCGGAGCGTCCTGCTCGAGATCGACATCCAGGGCGCGCGCCAGGTGAAGGCCGCGATGCCCGAGGCCCGCCTCGTCTTCCTGCTGCCGCCCACCTGGGAGGAGCTCGTGCGCCGCCTGGTCGGCCGCGGCACCGAGGGGCCCGAGGAGCAGCAGCGCCGGCTGGACACCGCGAAGGTCGAGCTGGCGGCGCAGGACGAGTTCGACCACCTCGTCGTCAACCGCGATGTCGCGGACGCGGCGCGCGAGGTCGTAGACTTGATGAGATCCAGGAAGGCCGTCGGTCCATGAAGCGGACCTGCACGGCCTTCTTCCATGCAATGAGGAAGCGGCACATCCATGGTTGACAAGACCCAGGGCATCATCGACCCGCCCATCGACGAGCTCCTCTCGAAGGTCGACTCGAAGTACGCGCTCGTGATCTTCGCCTCCAAGCGGGCCCGCCAGATCAACGACTACTACGCCGACCTGCACGAGGGCAGCCTGTTCGACAACGTCGGACCGCTCGTCGACTCCACCATCGACGACAAGCCCCTCTCGGTCGCCATGCACGAGATCAACGAGGACAAGCTCGTCGCCACGCCCATCGTGGAGCCCGCGGCCTCCTAGCCGCCCGCCGTCCCGGATGCCCCGCGCCGACCGCACGCCGCACGCCCTCCCGGCCCTCGAGCCCCGGAGCGCCGCCGCGTGATGGTCGTCGTGGGGATCACGGGCGGGATCGCGGCCTACAAGGCCGTCGGCGTGGTCCGGGGCCTCGTGCTCCTCGGTCACGACGTGCACGTCGTGCCCACCGAGGCGGCGCTCCGCTTCGTGGGGAAGCCCACGCTCGAGGCCGTCAGCCGGAACCCCGTCACGAGCGACCTCTACGACGGGGTCTCCGAGGTGCGCCACGTGGCGCTCGGCCAGAAGGCCGACCTCATCGTCGTCGCCCCGGCCACCGCGCACACGCTCGCCGCCATGGCCCTCGGCCTCTCGGACGATCTGCTCGGCACGACCATCCTCGCCAGCCGTGCGCCCCTCGTCGTCGCCCCCGCGATGCACACCGAGATGTGGCAGCACCCGGCCACCCAGGCCAACGCGGCGCTCCTGCGCTCGCGCGGCGCGACGCTCGTCGGCCCGACGTCGGGCCGCCTCACGGGCACCGACTCCGGACCCGGCCGCATGGCCGAGGTGGAGGACGTCATCGCCGCCGCCCTCGCCGCCGTCCGCCCCGGCGGGCGCGATCTCGAGGGCCGGCGCATCGTCGTCTCCGCGGGCGGCACGCGCGAACCTCTGGATCCCGTGCGCTTCCTCGGCAACCGCTCCTCCGGCCGGCAGGGGGTCGCCCTCGCGGCCGCCGCGCGCGACCGCGGCGCCGAGGTCACGCTCGTCGCGGCGCACCTCGAGGTGCCCGCGCCCACCGGCGTCCGCGTCGTGCCCGTCTCGACCGCGCTCGAGCTCTCCGACGCCATGGTGCGCGAGGCCGACGGCGCCGACGTCGTCATCATGGCCGCGGCCGTCGCCGACTACCGGCCCGTCGCCGTCTCCCCGGGCAAGATCAGGAAGGAGGAGGCGGGTGACGCGCTCTCGGTCGAGCTCGTGCGGAACCCGGACGTCCTCCAGCGCCTCGCCGCCGACGCCGCCGCGCCGCGCGCGGACGGCACGCGCCGCCTCGTCGTCGGCTTCGCGGCCGAGACCGAGGAGGACCCGGTCGAGCGGCTGAGGATCGGCCGGGCGAAGGTCGCCCGGAAGGGCTGCGACCTGCTCGTCCTCAACAGGGTCGGGTGGTCGCAAGGGTTCGCCGCGGAGGACAACGCGATCACGGTGCTCGACAGGTCCGGCGATACACTCGTGGAGGCCTCCGGCTCCAAGGAGCAGGTCGCCCATCGAATTCTCGACGTAGTGGGCGCGCCGGCGCCGCAGTAGCGAACGGCGCGCGACCACGCGATCCCCTGGAGCGACCCGTGACCGACCTGCGCCTGTTCACCTCCGAGTCCGTCACCGAGGGACACCCCGACAAGATCTGCGACCAGATCTCGGACAGCATCCTCGACGCGCTCCTGACGCAGGACCGGACCAGCCGCGCGGCGGTCGAGACGCTCGTCACCACGGGCCTCGTGCACGTCGCGGGCGAGGTCACCACGAGCGGCTACGTCGACATCCCGCAGATCGTGCGCGACCGCATCCGGGACATCGGCTACGACTCCTCCGAGGTCGGCTTCGACGGCAGCAACTGCGGCGTCACGGTGTCCATCGGCGCGCAGTCGCCCGACATCGCGCAGGGGGTCGACCGCTCGTACGAGTCCCGTTCGGGATCCGCGTCCACCGACGCGCACGACCTGCAGGGCGCCGGCGACCAGGGCCTCATGTTCGGCTACGCGTCGCGCGACACCCCCGTGTTCATGCCGCTGCCGATCTACCTGGCGCACCGCCTGGCCGAGCGCCTCGCGGCGGTCCGCCACTCGGGCGAGCTCGCGTACCTCCGGCCGGACGGCAAGACGCAGGTCACCATCGGCTACGACGGCCTCGTGCCGCGCACGGTCGACACCGTCGTGCTGTCCACCCAGCACGGCCCGCAGGTGTCCCAGGAGGACCTCCGCCGCGAGGTCGAGGAGCACGTGATCCGCCCGGTGCTCGCGCAGGCCGCGGAGATCGGCATCGAGCTCGACTCGCGCGACGCGACCCTGCTGATCAACCCCACGGGCAAGTTCGAGATCGGCGGGCCGAAGGGCGACGCGGGCCTCACGGGCCGGAAGATCATCGTCGACACCTACGGCGGCTTCAGCCGGCACGGCGGCGGCGCCTTCAGCGGCAAGGACCCGTCGAAGGTCGACCGGAGCGCCGCCTACGCCATGCGCTGGGTCGCGAAGAACGCGGTCGCCGCGGGCCTCGCCGACCGGCTCGAGGTGCAGGTCGCGTACGCCATCGGCAAGGCCGCGCCCGTCGGCCTCTACGTCGAGGCCTTCGGCACGGCGCACGTGCCCGAGGAGCGCATCGTCCGCGCCATCCGCGATGTCTTCGACCTGCGTCCCGCCGCCATCGTCGAGCGGCTCGACCTGCTCCGCCCCGTCTACGCGCAGACCGCCGCCTACGGGCACTTCGGGCGCGAGCTGCCGGACTTCACCTGGGAGGCGCTCGACCGTGTCGCCGACCTGCAGAGCGCCGCGGGCCTCTGACGCGCCCCGTCGTCCGGGTCCCGGCGTGACCGGGAGGGCACGGTGACCGCGGCGGATCCGGTCGGCGCGGGCCCGTCCGTCGTGCGGGTCATGGTCGACTCCCCGCTGCCGCAGCTCGACCGGCTGTTCGACTACGCGGTGCCCGAGGAGCTGCGCGCGACGTGCGTGCCCGGCGTGCGCGTGCGCGTGCCGCTGCGCTCCGCGGGGCGCGTGGCCGACGGCTACGTGGTCGAGGTCGGCGACGGCCGGGGCTACGACGGGAAGCTCAGCGAGGTGGAGCAGGTCGTGTCGCCGCTGCCCGTGCTGCGGCCGGAGATCTGGACGCTCGCGCGGGAGGTCGCCGACCGTCAGGCCGGGACCGCATCCGACGTGATCCGGCTGGCCGTGCCGCCGCGCCAGGTGCGGGTGGAGAAGGCGCACCTCGCGGCGCTGGCGGCGGCGGAAGCGGACGACGTGGAGGACGCGGATCCCGCCCTCGTCGCGCTCCGGCCCGTCGACGGCTATGCGCCGGACGGCCTGGCCGCGGCGGTCGACGGTTCCGGTCGGGTGGCCGTCGACGCCATCCCCGAGGTCGTCGAGCTGCCCGGAGGCGTCTGGGCCGGTCGCTGGGCCGTGACCCTCGCGCAGGCCGCCGCGCGCGTCCTCGCGTCCGGCCGCAGCAGCGTCCTCGTCGTGCCCGACTACCGCGACCAGGACCAGCTGGAAGCCGCCCTCGCCGCCCACGCCCCCGCCGGGTCCGTGATCCGCACCGACGCGCGCCAGTCCGGCCCCGACCGCTACCGCTCCTTCCTCGCCGGGCTCGGCGACGCGCCCCGCATCGTCGTCGGCAACCGCTCCGCCGTCTACGCGCCCGCGCCGCGCCTCGGCCTCGTCGCGATGTGGGACGAGGGGGATCCGCTGCACGCGGAGCCGCTCAGCCCGTACGCCAACGCGCGCGACGTCGCCCTCCTCCGCAGCCGCCAGCAGGGCACGGCGCTCGTGCTGCTCGCGCACTCGCGGAGCACCGAGGTCGAGCGCCTCGTCGCGATCGGGTACCTGGCGAGCGTCTCGCCCGCCGCCACCCGGACCCCGCGGGTGATCCCGACCACCTCGCAGACGGGCGACGAGGGCTTCGCCCGGCAGGCGCGGATCCCCTCGGGCGCCTGGCGCGCGGCCAAGGACGCGGTCGAGCACGGGCCGGTCCTCATCCAGGTCGCCCGCCCCGGCTACGCGCCGCTCGTCGCGTGCCGCGCCTGCCGCCAGGCGGCGCGCTGCACCGTCTGCACGGGCCCGCTCGGCATGTCCACCGCCACGAGCACGCCCACGTGCGGCTGGTGCGGGCACCTCGCCGGCGACTGGCGCTGCGCGAACTGCGGATCCGACGAGCTGCGCCTCGTGACCATCGGCGCGGGCCGCACGGCGGAGGAGCTCGGCCGCGCGTTCCCCGGCGTGCAGGTCGTGCTGGCCGACGGCGAGCGCCACGTGCAGGAGGTCGACGCCGAGTCGCGGCTCGTCGTCGCCACGCGCGGGGCCGAGCCCGTCGCGGCGGGCGGCTACCGTGCGATCCTGCTGCTCGACGGGGAGCGGATGCTCGCCCGCGAGAGCCTGCGGGTGGGGGAGGACGTGCTCCGCCAGTGGTCGAACGCCGCCGCCCTCGCCGCTCCCCGCGCGCCCGTGATGCTCGTGGGCGTCGGCGGCCAGGTCGCCCGCGCCCTCGCGACCTGGCAGCAGTCGCGGTACGCGCACGAGGAGCTGCTCGAGCGCCGCGCCCTGCGGTTCCCGCCCGCCGTGCGCGCCGCGAGCGTGGAGGGGCTCCCGGACGTCGTGGGCGAGGCGGTCGGGCGGCTCGACGGGATCGAGGGCGTCGACGTCCTCGGGCCGGTGCCCACCGAGCAGGGCCGCGTGCGCGCCATCGTCCGGCTCGACTACGCGAGCGGGCCGGACGCGGCGCGCGAGCTGCGCGCCGCCGTCGTGCGGAACGCCTCCAGCCGTCGGAAGCCCGTCGCCGGCCGCACCGGGTTCCGGCCCACCGTGCCCCTCCGTGTACGGTTCGACGACACGGGGCTGTTCTGATCCGCGGCCGCCGCCCGGCACGCGCGCCCGGCCGCGTCGCCCCGCCACCCGACTCCTCCGCCCACCCGCACGCCGTCCCCGAGAGGACCCCTCGATGAGACTCGTCTTCGCCGGCACGCCCCTCGCGGCCGTGCCCTCGCTCCAGCGGCTCGCCGCGTCCGGCCACGAGATCGCGCTCGTCGTCACCCGCGCGGACGCGCCGCTCGGCCGGAAGCGCGTGCTCACGCCGTCGCCCGTGGCCGCGGAGGCGGAGCGCCTCGGCATCCCGACGCTCCGCGTGAACCGCCTCGACGAGGACGCCACCGCCCGCATCGCCGCGGTCGAGGCCGACCTCGGCGTGATCGTCGCGTACGGCGGCCTCGTGCGCGAGCCGCTGCTGTCCACGCCCGCCCGCGGCTGGATCAACCTGCACTTCTCGCTGCTGCCCCGGTGGCGCGGCGCCGCGCCCGTGCAGCGCTCGATCATGGCGGGCGAGCGCGTCACGGGCGCCAGCGTCTTCCAGCTGGAGCGCGGCATGGACACCGGTCCCGTCTTCGCGATGGAGGAGCGGCCCACGGGCGACCACGAGACGGCCGGGCACGTGCTCGACGCGCTCGCGGTCCAGGGCGCCGACCTGCTGGCGCGCACGGTGGACGCCATCGCGGCGGGCACCGCCGTCGCCCGGCCCCAGGAGGGCGAGCCGACCCTCGCGCCCAAGACCACGATCGACGACGGCCGCGTCGACTGGGCCCGCCCGGCCGACGAGGTGCTCGCGCGCATCCGCGGCGTCACGCCCGAGCCCGGCGCGCACACGTCCGTCGAGGACGTGCGCCTCAAGATCCACCGAGCAGCGGCCCTCCGCGACGCCGCGCCGCTGGATCCCGGCCGCATCGCCGCCCTCGACGGCCGCGTCGCGGTCGGCACCGCCAGCCACCCCGTCGAGCTCATCCAGGTGCAGCCCGCGGGGAAGAGCCCCATGCCCGCGGCCGACTGGTGGCGCGGCGTCACGATGAGGGACGTGACCGCACGATGAGCGAGAGCACAGGACGCCCCGCCGCCGACCGGTGGCGCGGCGTCACGATGAAGGACGTGACCGCACGATGAGCGAGAGCACAGGACGCCCCGCCGCCGACCGGTGGCGCGGCGTCACGATGAAGGACGTGACCGCACGATGAGCGACAGCACCGGATCCTCCGCCCGCCGACCGGGCGCACGCCGGCCCGCGGGAGGCGGCCGCCGCCGTCCCGACGACCGTCCCGCGGTCGGCGGCTCCGCCACCGTCAGCGCGGCGCGGCGCGTCGCCTACGAGGTCGTGAGCGCGGTCCGCGAGTCGGATGCGTACGCGAACCTTCTGCTCCCCGTCAAGATCCGCCGTGCGGCCCTCAGCGCGCAGGACGCCGCGCTCGCCACGGAGCTGACCTACGGCACGCTCCGCATGTCCGGCTACTACGACCGCGTGATCGAGCTCGCCGCGGGCCGCCCCGTCGCGGCCATCGACGCGCCGATCCTCGACGTCCTCCGCCTCTCCGTGCACCAGCTCCTCAGCATGCGCGTCGCCACCCACGCGGCCGTCAACGAGGGCGTCGACATGGCGCGCGCGGTCGGATCCCGCTCCGCCACCGGCTTCGTCAACGGCGTCCTCCGCACCGTCACGCGCTCCGAGCCCGCCGAGTGGCGGCAGCGCGTGCTCGACAGCGCCGCGAGCGACGACGAGCGGCTCGCCCTCGAGCACTCGCACCCGCTGTGGGTGCTGCGCGCCCTCCGCCAGGCGCTCGCCCGCGAGGGCCGCGCCGACGAGCTCGAGGACCTGCTGCGCGCCGACAACGCCGCGCCCGCGGTGAGCCTCGTCGCGCTCCCGGGCCTCGCGACCGTCGCGGAGACGCAGGAGCAGCCGGCTGCGTTCTCGCCCGTCGGCGCCTACCTCGAGGGCGGAGATCCGATGGACGCGCCCGGCGTCGCCGAGGGCCGCGTCCGCGTGCAGGACGAGGGATCCCAGCTCGCCGCCCTCGCGCTCAGCCGCGCGCGGCCCGTCACCCCCGGCGAGCGCTGGCTGGACCTCTGCGCGGGCCCCGGCGGCAAGGCCGCGCTGCTCGCCGCGGAGGCCGGTCGATCCGGCGCCCTGCTCACCGCGAACGAGCTCGTCCCCGCGCGGGCGGGCCTCGTCCGCGATGCCCTCCGCGCGGTGCCCGGCGACACCGAGGTATGGGAGCTCGACGGCACGACCGTGGGGGAGGGCCACCCCGGGGAGTTCGACCGGATCCTCCTCGACGCGCCCTGCAGCGGCCTCGGCGCCCTCCGCCGCCGGCCCGAGGCGCGCTGGCGGAAGACCCCGCGCGACGTCGCGGGCCTCGGGGCCCTGCAGGCCGGGCTCATCGACGCCGCGATCGGCGCGCTCGCGCCCGGCGGGATCCTCGCCTACGTCACGTGCTCGCCGCACCTCGCCGAGACCCGCGCCATCGTGCAGGCCGCGCTGCAGCGCCACGGGGACGTGACGGCGCTCGACACGGGCGCGGTGCTCCAGGAGGTGGCCGACGGCGACCTCGAGCTGCCGGAGGACCCCGACGCGGGGAGCCGCGGATCCAGCGTGCAGCTCTGGCCGCACCGGCACGGCACGGATGCCATGTTCATCGCCCTGCTGACCCGCCGGTAGGGTCGGGACCATGCCCGTCCGCATCGAACCGAGCATCCTGTCCGCCGACTTCGCGAACCTGGAGCGCGAGATCCGGCGTCTCGCCACCGCCGACCTCGTGCACGTCGACATCATGGACAACCACTTCGTGCCGAACCTCACGTTCGGGCTGACCATGGTCGAGCGCCTGCAGCAGGTGACGCCCGTGCCGCTCGACATCCACCTGATGATCGAGGACGTCGACCGCTGGGCGCCCGGCTACGCGGAGGCGGGCGCCGCGAGCGTCACCTTCCACGCCGAGGCCACGCGCGAGCCCGTCGCGCTCGCCCGGCGGCTCCGCGAGATCGGCGCGCGCGCCGGCATCGCGCTGAAGCCCGGCACGCCGGTGGACGACTACCTCGACCTGCTGCACGAGTTCGACCAGGTGCTCGTGATGACGGTCGAGCCCGGGTTCGGCGGCCAGTCGTTCATGCCCGAGACCATGCCGAAGCTCCGGGCGCTGCGCTCGCGCCTCCGGGAGTCCGGCCACGACGTGTGGCTCCAGGTGGACGGAGGCATCGACGTCGAGACCATCGGCCGCGCGGCCGAGGCGGGCGCCGACACGTTCGTCTCCGGATCCGGCGTGTTCCGCGGCGGCGACCCCGAGTCGGCCATCGCCGAGCTCCGCCGGGCCGCCGAGGCGCACACGCACGCGCACTGAGGCCCCGTCCGGGATCTGCTTGACTGGATCCATGACCGACACCACCAAGCCCGAGGTCGAGCCCGTCGACGGCCCGGCCCCCGCAGAGCTCACCATCTCCGACGTCACCGTGGGCGACGGCCCCGAGGCCCAGCCCGGCGACACCGTCGACGTGCACTACCTCGGCGTCGACTTCGAGTCCGGCGAGGAGTTCGACTCCTCGTGGAGCCGCGGCCAGTCCGTGCGATTCCCCCTCAGGAGCCTCATCGCCGGCTGGCAGCAGGGCATCCCCGGCATGAAGGTCGGCGGGCGCCGCCAGCTCGTCGTCCCGCCCGAGCTCGCCTACGGCCCCGCGGGCGGCGGCCACCGCCTCTCCGGCCGCACGCTGATCTTCGTGATCGACCTGCAGGGCGTCGGCTAGCGAGGCCGTCCGCCGCGGCAGCGGCACCACCACCGGGAGGCCGGGAGCATCGCGCTCCCGGCCTCCCGTCGTCGTGCCGGGGGCCGCTCCCGCGGCTGTACCCTGGAGCACGTGAAGACCTTCGATGACCTGTTCGGCGAGCTGACCCGGATCGCCGCCGAGCGGCCCGAGGGGTCCGGCACCGTCCGCGAGCTCGACGGCGGCGTGCACGCGATCGGCAAGAAGGTCGTCGAGGAGGCCGCCGAGGTCTGGATGGCGGCCGAGCACGAGTCCGACGACCGCGCGGCCGAGGAGATCTCGCAGCTGCTGTACCACGTGCAGGTCATGATGATCGCGCGCGGCCTCACCCTGGAGGACGTCGGCCGACATCTGTGACGCGCCCCGTCACCCGTGTCGTCCCCTCCTCAGGAAGAAGTGATCCCCATGCTCCGTGTCGCCGTGCCCAACAAGGGCTCGCTCGCCGAGACCGCCGCCCAGATGCTCGCCGAGGCCGGGTACGCCGGCCGTCGTGACCCCAAGGAGCTCTACGTCCTCGACGCGCGCAACGACGTCGAGTTCTTCTACCTCCGCCCGCGCGACATCGCGACCTACGTCGGATCCGGCGCGCTCGACGTCGGCATCACCGGCCGCGACCTCCTCATCGACTCCGCGTCCGAGGCCGCCGAGACCGCGGAGCTCGGCTTCGCGGGATCCACTTTCCGGTTCGCCGGCCCCGTCGGCCGCTTCGCCGACCTCGCCGACCTCGCCGGGGTCCGCATCGCCACCAGCTACCCCGTCCTCGTCGGCGGCTTCCTCCGCGAGCACGGCGTCGAGGCGCAGCTCATCCGCCTCGACGGCGCGGTCGAGTCGGCCATCCAGCTGGGCGTCGCGGACGCGATCGCCGACGTGGTCGAGACGGGCACCACGCTCCGCAAGGCCGGCCTCGAGATCTTCGGCCCCGTGATCCTGCGCTCCACCGCCGTGCTCATCTCCGGCGCCGAGGAGAAGGCGGGCGCGGCCACGCTGCTCCGCCGCCTCGAGGGCGTGCTCGTCGCCCGCCGCTACGTGCTCATGGACTACGACGTGCCGCTCGACCTGCTCGACGCGGCCACGGCCATCACGCCCGGCATCGAGTCGCCCACCATCTCGCCGCTGCAGGATCCCGCCTGGGTCGCCGTGCGCTCGATGGTGCCGCGCGACGACACGAACCAGATCATGGACCGCCTCCACGAGGTCGGCGCGCGCGCCATCCTCGTCAGCCCGATCCACGCCGCCCGGATCTGACCGTGGACGCATCCGCCGCCGCGGGCCCTGCCGCGCACCTCGCCGTCCGCGTCATCCCGTGCCTCGACGTGGCCGCCGGCCGCGTCGTCAAGGGCGTCAACTTCCTCGACCTGCAGGACGCGGGCGATCCGGTCGAGCTCGCGCGCCTCTACTACGAGCAGGGCGCCGACGAGCTCACCTTCCTCGACGTCACGGCCACGGTCGAGGACCGCTCGACCATGTACGACGTCGTGAGCGCGACCGCCGAGCAGGTCTTCATCCCGCTCACGGTCGGCGGGGGAGTGCGCAGCGCCGACGACGTGGCCCGCCTCCTCGCGAGCGGCGCGGACAAGATCGGCGTCAACAGCGCGGCCATCGCGCGCCCGGACCTCGTGGGCGAGATCGCCGACCGCTTCGGCGCGCAGGTGTGCGTCCTCTCGCTCGACGTGACCCGCGGCGACACGGAGTCCGGCTTCGTCGTCACCACGCACGGCGGCCGCACCCGCACGACCATCGACGCGATCGCGTGGGCCCGCGAGGCCGTGGAGCGCGGCGCGGGGGAGCTGCTCGTCAACTCCATCGACGCCGACGGCACGCGCGACGGCTTCGACCTCGAGCTCGTGGCCGCCATGCGCGCCGTGAGCCGCGTCCCCGTCATCGCCTCCGGCGGCGCGGGCGAGCTCGACCACTTCGCGCCCGCCATCGAGGCCGGCGCCGACGCCGTGCTGGCCGCGAGCGTCTTCCACTCCCGCCGGTTCACGATCGGCGACGTCAAGGGCGCCCTCGCGGACGCCGGTCAGGTGGTGCGGCGATGACCGACGGCTTCCCCGCGTCCCCCGACGCACCCGGCACGACGGCCCCCGACGTCGACGGGATCCTCGCCCGCGCGGCCTTCGCGGACGACGGCCTCCTCCCCGCCGTGATCCAGCAGCACGACACGCGCGAGGTGCTCATGCTCGGCTACATGGACCGCGAGGCCCTCCGCCGCACGCTCACCTCGGGCCGCGTCACCTTCTGGTCGCGCTCCCGCAGCGAGTACTGGCGGAAGGGCGACACGTCCGGCCACGCCCAGTACGTGCGCGACGCCGCCCTCGACTGCGACGGCGACACGGTCCTCGTCCAGGTCGACCAGGTAGGAGTGGCCTGCCACACCGGCACGCGCACCTGCTTCGACGCCGACCACCTCCACCCCGTCCAGGCCGCGCGCCCCGCCGCCGACGAAGGGCCCACCGAATGACCGCGTCCCCGCGCCCCGCCGCGTCCGCCCCCGGCACCACCACGCGCGAGGGCTTCCGCGCCCTCGCCGCCGACCACCGCGTCATCCCCGTCCTCCGCGAGGTCTTCGCCGACGGGGAGACGCCGGTCGGCGTGCACCGCAAGCTCACCGCGGGGCGCCCGGGCAGCTTCCTGCTCGAGTCCGCCGGCCAGGGCGGCATCTGGACGCGCTTCTCGTTCGTCGGCGTCTCCTCCTTCGGCGTCCTCACGCAGCACGGCGACGAGGCCCGCTGGCTCGACTACGGCATCGACGCGCGTCGCGCCCTCGGCGACGACGCGCCCGACGGCCCGCTGGCCGCCCTCGCCGCGCTCTACGCCCGCTGGGAGACGCCGCGGATCCCGGGCATGCCGCCCCTCACCGGCGGCCTCGTCGGCTTCATCGGCTGGGAGGCCGTGCGCCAGATCGAGCGCCTGCCCGACCGCCCGCCGGCCGAGGTGCCCGTGCCCGGCCAGGCGCTGAGCTTCGTCTCCGAGCTGGCCGTGCTGGATCACCGCCGCGGCACCGTCACGCTCGTCGCCACCGCCCTGAACGACGGCGTCGACGACGAGGACGACATGTGGGCGGACGCGCAGGCGCGCCTCGACCGCATGCAGGCCGACCTCGCGCGCCCCGCCGAGACGTTCCTCGCCGACGTCGACCTGCAGGCCCAGCCGTCGCCGACGCTGCGGACGCAGCCCGCCGACTTCCACGAGTCCATCGCGCGCAGCAAGCACCACATCCACGAGGGCGACGTGTTCCAGGTCGTCGTCTCGCAGCGCTTCGACCAGCCGACCACGGCCGACCCGATCGACGTCTACCGCATCCTCCGCGTGCTCAACCCGAGCCCGTACATGTACCTCCTCACGCTCGAGGACGCCGACGGGAAGCCGTACTCCATCGTCGGATCCTCGCCCGAGGCGCTCGTCACCGTCACCGACGACCACGTCTACATGCACCCCATCGCCGGATCCCGCCCGCGCGGCGCGACCGTGGAGGAGGACGTCGCCCACGAGGAGTCGCTCCTCGCCGACCCGAAGGAGCGCGCCGAGCACCTCATGCTCGTCGACCTCGCGCGCAACGACATGCTGAAGGCGTGCGCCCCGGGATCCGTCGAGGTCACCGAGTTCATGCGCGTCGAGCGGTTCAGCCACATCATGCACCTGGTCAGCTCGGTCGAGGGCACCCTGCGCCCCGGCGTCTCGAGCATCGACGTCTTCCGGGCCACCTTCCCGGCCGGCACGCTCTCGGGCGCGCCGAAGCCGCGCGCGCTGCAGATCATCGACGAGCTCGAGCCCGCCCAGCGCGGCGTCTACGGGGGAGTGGTCGGCTACTTCGACTTCGCGGGCGACGCGGACCTCGCCATCGCCATCCGCACCGCCACCATCGTCGACGGCGTCGCCCACGTGCAGGCGGGCGGCGGAATGGTCGCCGACTCCGACCCGGACGCGGAGTACCTGGAGTCGCAGAACAAGGCCGCGGCACCGCTGCGCGCCGTGGCCGTCGCCGAGGCCATGCGGCGCGTGCGCTGATGCGGGTCACGCGCCGCACGAAGTCCCTCTCCCTCTTGCTCGTCCTCGCGACGAGCGCCGCCACCTTCCTCGGCTGGTCGCAGGACTGGTCGACGCTCCGCATCGGCGGCCAGGAACCTGCGCTGGTGCCGGTGGCGGGCAGCGTCGCGGCTCCCGCGCTCAGCGCCCTCGCGCTGTCGAGCCTCGCCCTCGCCGGCGCCCTCGCCATCGCGGGCCGCGCGCTCCGCGTGGTGCTCGGCGTGCTGCAGCTCCTCATCGGCGCGACGGTCGCGCTCACCGCCATCGCCGCGATCGCCGGTCCCGTCCAGGCGGGCGAGGCCGCGGTCACGACCGTCACGGGGGTGGCGGGATCCGCGCCGGTCGCCGACCTCGTCGTCGGCTGGACCACCACCCCGTGGGGTCCCGTGACGCTGGCCGCCGGCGTCGCATCGGCGCTGACGGGCCTGTTCGTCGCCGTCACCGGCCCGCGGTGGCCCACCGGCCGCTCCCGCTACGACGCGCCCGACCAGTCGCCCGAGCGCCGGATCGTCCCGCGCGAGGATCCCGTGGCCGCCTGGGACAGCCTGAGCGGCGGCGCCGACCCCACCCGGCGCGAGCACGGCGACGCGGACGACGCCCCGCCCGGCGCGGCCACGTGAGGGTCGGCTGACGTCCCCGCGAGCCCTCCCCATGCCGACGGGCGTCCCGACGACGCCCGGTAGACTCGACCCATCCCGCCCGTACGACCCACGAGGAGCACGCATGTCCACCGAGTCCGCAGAACCCGGCCACGGCAACTCGCCGGCGGCCTGGACGGCCGTCGTCATCATGCTCGTCGCGTTCGCCGTCGGCACCATCGCCTTCTGGTTCGCCATCGAGCCCGTCGTGTGGGCCTCCGCGGTCCTCGCGATCCTCGGCTGGATCACCGGCGGGGTCATGAAGAAGATGGGCTTCGGGGTCGGCGGGCACCGCACGGTCTCCACGCACTCGAAGGCGCACTCCTAGATGCTGGGCGACCTCCTCGCCGGCGCCCTCGAGGACGCGGCCGCGCGCCGCGAGACCCGTCCCCTCGCCCGGGTCGAGGCCGAGGCGCTCGCGCGTCCCGCCGCCCTCGACGCGTTGAGCGCCCTCGCGCCGTCCGACCGCGTCAAGATCATCGCCGAGGTCAAGCGCTCGAGCCCGTCGCGCGGAGCCCTCGCCGAGATCCCGGATCCCGCGCTCCTCGCCTCCCGCTACGAGACCGGCGGAGCCAGCGCCATCAGCGTCCTCACCGAGGGCCGCAAGTTCGGCGGCTCGCTGCAGGACCTCGAGCAGGTCCGCGACACCGTCTCCATCCCCGTGCTGCGCAAGGACTTCATCGGCGAGCCGTACCAGGTGCTGGAGGCGCGCGCCTCGGGCGCCGACCTCGTCCTCCTCATCGTCGCGGCCCTCGACCAGCGGGCCCTCGTCGAGCTGCACGCCCTCGTGGGCGAGCTCGGCATGACCGCGCTCGTCGAGACCCACTCGGCCGAGGAGGTGTCCCGCGCGCTCGACCTCGGCGCGCAGGTCGTCGGGGTCAACGCCCGCAACCTCACCACCTTCGAGCTCGACCGCGACCTCTTCGGCCGCCTGGCCGACTCCATCCCCGCGGGCGTCGTCCGCATCGCCGAGTCCGCGGTGAAGACCGCCGACGACGTGGCGCACTACCGCCGCTCGGGCGCCGACGTCGTCCTGGTGGGCGAGGCGCTCGTCACCGGCGACCCCGTCCGCACACTCACCGAGTTCCTGGAGACCCGCCCGTGACCGACCTCCGCAGCACGACCGGCCCCTACTTCGGCGAGTTCGGCGGGCGGTACGTGCCCGAGTCGCTCGTCGCGGCGCTGGACGAGCTGTCGGAGGCGTGGGAGGCGCTCAAGGTGGACCCCGAGTTCATCCAGGAGCTGCAGGAGCTGCACCGCACCTACACCGGGCGCCCGTCGCTCATCACGGAGGTGCCGCGCTTCGCGGAGCACGCCGGCGGTGCGCGCATCATCCTCAAGCGCGAGGACCTGAACCACACCGGCTCGCACAAGATCAACAACGTGCTCGGCCAGGCGCTGCTCACCAAGAAGATCGGCAAGAAGCGCATCATCGCCGAGACGGGCGCGGGCCAGCACGGCGTCGCGACCGCCACCGCCGCCGCGCTCTTCGGGCTCGACTGCGTCATCTACATGGGCGAGGTCGACACGGAGCGCCAGGCGCTCAACGTGGCGCGCATGCGCCTGCTCGGCGCCGAGGTCGTCCCGGTCCGCTCGGGATCGCGGACGCTCAAGGACGCCATCAACGACGCCATGCGCGACTGGGTCACGAACGTGGAGACCACGAACTACGTCTTCGGCACCGTCGCGGGTCCGCACCCGTTCCCGGCCATGGTCCGCGACCTCCAGAAGGTCATCGGCGAGGAGGCGCGCGAGCAGGTCCTCGCGCTCACCGGCCGGCTGCCCGACGCGGTCGCCGCGTGCGTGGGCGGCGGGTCCAACGCCATCGGCATCTTCCACGCGTTCCTCGACGACGCCGACGTGGCCCTCTACGGCTTCGAGGCCGGCGGCGACGGCGCGGACACCCCGCGAACCGCGGCCACCATCACCAAGGGGCGCCCCGGCATGCTGCACGGCGCGCGCAGCTACCTCCTCCAGGACGAGGACGGCCAGACCATCGACTCGCACTCGATCTCCGCGGGCCTCGACTACCCGGGCGTCGGTCCCGAGCACTCCTGGCTGTCGAACCTCGGCCGCGCCTCGTACCGTCCCGTCACGGACGACCAGGCCATGAGCGCGCTCCGCCTGCTCAGCCGCACGGAGGGCATCATCCCGGCCATCGAGTCGGCGCACGCCCTGGCCGGCGCGCTCGAGCTCGGCAAGGAGCTCGGACCGGATTCGATCATCCTGATCAACCTCAGCGGCCGTGGCGACAAGGACATGGAGACCGCGGGCGCCTACTTCGACCTCATCGACGCCGGGGCGGAGCAGTCGTGACCGCGGCAGCCCACGCCGCCGCGCCCACGGGCAGCCCCGTCGAGCGGACCATCGCGCTCCGCCGCGAGCAGGGATCGGGGGCCCTCGTCGGCTACCTCCCCGTCGGCTTCCCCGACGTCGCCACGAGCATCGAGGCGGCCGTCGCGCTCGTCGAGAACGGCGTCGACGTCATCGAGCTCGGCCTGCCGTACAGCGATCCCGTGATGGACGGCCCCGTCATCCAGCGCGCCACGCAGACGGCCCTCGCGCAGGGCTTCCGCCTCCGCGACGGCTTCGACGCCCTGCACGCGATCACGCAGCGCGTGGACGCCCCCGTCCTCCTCATGACCTACTGGAACCCCGTCGTGCAGTACGGCGTCGAGCGCTTCGCCGACGACATCGTCGCCGCGGGCGGCGCCGGCCTCATCACGCCGGACCTCATCCCGGACGAGGGCGCCGACTGGCTCGCCGCGTCCGAGCGCACGGGTCTCGACCGCGTGTTCCTCGCCGCCCCGTCCTCCAGCGAGGCGCGGCTGCACCAGGCGGTCGAGCGCAGCCGCGGGTTCGTCTACGCGGTCTCCACCATGGGCATCACGGGCGCGCGGCAGGACGTCGACCAGGCCGCCCGCGGCCTCGTCTCCCGCCTGCGCGACGCGGGATCCACGAGCGCGTGCGTCGGCATCGGCATCTCCACGGGCGACCAGGTGCGCGAGGTCCTCGACTACGCCGACGGCGCCATCGTCGGATCGGCCCTCGTGGCGGCCCTCGCCGACGGGGGCGTGCCCGGCGTCGCCCGCGCCGCGGCCGATCTGGCGCGGGGAACCGCGCTACAGTAGCCCCCGGCCCGCGGTCCCGCCGCGCCCGCCGATCCCCCTGCGAAAGTGAGCGCCATCCGTTGTTCGCCCCGATGAGCATCCCCAGCCCGGATCCGTCCGAGACCCGGTTCGACGTCACGGCGTGGCTGCAGGGCTTCGGCATCGACCTGCCGCTCACCTTCGTGATCCACGCGTACGCCGTGTGCATCCTGCTCGGCATCCTCATCGCGGCCTTCCTCACCAACCGCCGCCTGGTCGCGCGCGGCGTGGAGTCCGGCACCGTCATCGACTTCACGCTGTGCGCGCTCGTCCTCGGCATCATCGGCGCCCGGGCCTTCCACGTGCTCACCCACCCCGGCGACTACTTCTACGAGGGCGCGAACCTGCTGCGGGTGCTCT
Organism: Clavibacter michiganensis; assembly: GCF_002151125.1. Taxonomy (GTDB): domain Bacteria; phylum Actinomycetota; class Actinomycetes; order Actinomycetales; family Microbacteriaceae; genus Clavibacter; species Clavibacter michiganensis_C. Next base: position 233,720 of record NZ_MDJZ01000004.1, on the reverse strand, counting down.
ACGTGTGGGAGGGCGGCATCGCCATCTTCGGCGCCCTCATCGGCGGCGCCGTGGGCGTCTGGCTCGGCTCCAAGTGGACGGGCGTCCGCTTCTGGACCTTCGCGGACGCGCTGGCCCCCGGCCTCCTGCTCGCGCAGGCCGCCGGACGCATGGGCAACTACTTCAACCAGGAGCTGTTCGGCACGCCCACCACCCTGCCGTGGGGCCTCGAGGTCGACCCGACCAACGCGGCGTTCCCCGCAGGGCTCCCCGCGGGCACGCTCTTCCACCCCACGTTCCTCTACGAGATCGTCTGGAACGTCGCCGGTGCCCTCCTCATCATCGGGCTCGGACGTGCCGTCCGGCTGCAGTGGGGCCGCGGCCTCGCCGTCTACCTCATGTGGTACGGACTCGGGCGCATGGTCTTCGAGTCCATCCGCATCGACCCGAGCGAGATCTACTTCGGCATCCGCACCAACGTGTGGGCGGCGTTCTTCGCGGTCGCGCTCGGCCTCGTCCTCTTCATCATCCAGACGCGTCGCCACGTCGGCAGCGAGCCGAGCCCGTACCTGCCCGGCCGCACCCCGGATGACGTAAGCGCCCGCGCGAAGGCGGGCCGCGACGGCGAGGTAGCATCGGTGTACACGGATTCGGACTTCACCGACGGCGACGACGATCGGGCATCCACCGGGTCGGACTCCCACGCTCTCCCCGCCACAAGCGGACGCGGCGCCTAGTCCCCAGCGCGGGCACCCCCGCGGTCACCGCCTCCTCTCCGCGAGGCGGTCCCCACCACAGGGCCAGCGACGTCCCTCCGCAGTGCATCTAGGACGGTTCCCATGGCGTTCTCCTCCACCTCCCCCCTCGGCGGCTCGTTCCCCGAGCGGCAGGGCCTCTACGACCCGGCGTTCGAGAAGGACGCGTGCGGCTTGGCGATGGTCGCCACGCTGCGCGGCACCCCCGGCCACGACATCATCGTCAACGCCCTCGACGCGCTGCGGAACCTCGAGCACCGCGGCGCCATCGGCTCCGACGCGGGGACGGGCGACGGCGCCGGGATCATGACGCAGATCCCCGACGAGTTCCTCCGCGGCGTCGTGGGCTTCGACCTGCCGCCCATGGGGGAGTACGCGGTCGGCATGGCGTTCCTGCCCACGGACGACGCCGAGCGCGCGGAGCTGCAGGCGGGCATCGAGGGCATCGCCGGCGACGAGCGCCTGCGCGTCCTCGGCTGGCGCGAGGTGCCCGTGGACCCGGCGCAGCTCGGCAACCTGGCACGCAAGGCGATGCCCGCCTTCCGACAGCTGTTCCTCGCCTCCGACGCCGCGCAGCCGGCCGACCGCGCGTCGGGGCTCGCCCTCGACCGCCTCGCCTTCCGCCTGCGCAAGCGCGCGGAGCGGGAGCTCGGCGCCTACTTCATCTCGCTGTCCGCGCGCACGCTCGTCTACAAGGGCATGGTCACCACGCTCCAGCTCGAGCCGTTCTACCCGGACCTCTCCGACGAGCGCTTCGCCTCCAAGCTCGCCATCGTGCACTCCCGGTACTCCACGAACACGTTCCCGTCGTGGCCGCTCGCGCAGCCGCTGCGGATGATGGCGCACAACGGCGAGATCAACACGGTCGCGGGCAACCGCAACTGGATGCGCGCCCGCCAGTCCCAGCTCGAGTCCGAGCTGCTCGGCGACCTCTCTCCGCTGATGCCCATCGTCACGCCCGGCGCGAGCGACTCCGCGTCCTTCGACGAGGTCCTCGAGCTCCTCAGCCTGAGCGGCCGCAGCCTGCCGCACGCGATGATGATGATGGTCCCCGAGGCGTGGGAGAAGCAGACCGACATCGACCCCGTCCGCCGCGACTTCTACGAGTACCACTCCATGGTCATGGAGCCGTGGGACGGGCCGGCGGCGCTCACCTTCACCGACGGCACGCTCGTCGGCGCCACGCTCGACCGCAACGGCCTGCGCCCCGGCCGCTACCTCGTCACCCACGACGGCCTCGTGGTGCTCGGCAGCGAGATCGGCGTGCTGGAGATCGACCCCGCCCGGATCATGCGCAAGGGCCGCCTGCGCCCGGGCAAGATGTTCCTCGTCGACACCGAGGCCGGCCGCATCATCGAGGACGACGAGATCAAGTCCGAGCTCGCCGCCAGCGCGCCGTGGGGGGAGTGGCTCCGGAACCGCATCCACCTCGCCGACCTGCCCGAGCGCGAGCACGTCGTGCACACGCCCGCGTCCGTCGTGCGGCGCCAGCGCACCTTCGGCTACACGGAGGAGGAGGTGCGGATGCTCCTCATGCCGATGGCGAAGGTCGGCGCCGAGCCCCTCGGCGCCATGGGCTCGGACACGCCCATCGCGGTGCTCTCGCAGCGCCCGCGCCTGCTGTTCGACTACTTCACGCAGCAGTTCGCGCAGGTCACCAACCCGCCGCTCGACTCCATCCGCGAGGAGGTCGTCACCAGCCTCCGCCTCGGCCTCGGGCCGCAGCGCAACCTCCTCGACGCGGGTCCCGAGCACACCAAGCAGGTCGTGCTCGACTTCCCCGTCATCGACAACGACGAGCTGGCCAAGGTCATCCACATCGACCACCGGCCGGGCAGCCGCACCACCACCATCGTGAGCGGCCTCTACCGCGTCGACGACGGCCCGCTCGCCATGCAGAGGCGCATCGACGCCATGTGCGAGGAGGTCGACCGCGCGATCGCGCACGGCGCGCAGTTCATCGTGCTGTCGGACCGCGACTCCAACCGCGACCTCGCGCCCATCCCGTCGCTGCTCATGATCGCGGCCGTGCACCACCACCTCATCCGCAAGCAGACCCGCATGAAGGTCGGCATCGTGGTCGAGGCCGGCGACGTGCGCGAGGTGCACCACATCGCGCTGCTCATCGGCTACGGCGCCTCGGCCGTCAACCCGTACCTGGCCATGGAGTCGTGCGAGGACCTCGTCCGCAGCGGCATGCTCACGGGCGTGACCCCGGAGAAGGCCACCCGGAACCTCATCAAGGGGCTCGGCAAGGGCGTGCTGAAGATCATGTCCAAGATGGGCATCTCCACGGTCTCCTCCTACGCCGGCGCGCAGTGCTTCGAGGCGGTCGGCCTCTCGCAGGGGCTCGTGGACCAGTACTTCTCGGGCACGACCACGCGCCTCGGCGGGGTCGGCATCGACGTCATCGCGGCCGAGAACGCCGCCCGCCACCGCAGCGCCTACCCGACGGACGGAGCCGTGCTCTCGCACGAGCGCCTGCAGACGGGCGGCGAGTACCAGTGGCGCCGCGACGGATCCCCGCACCTGTTCAACCCGGACACGATCTTCCGGCTGCAGCACGCGACGCGCATGCGCCGGTACGACATCTTCCGCGAGTACACGACCATGGTCGACGCGCAGTCGAAGGACCTCATGACCCTCCGCGGCATGTTCCGGCTGCGGACGGGCACGCGCCCGCCCGTGCCGCTCGACGAGGTGGAGCCCATCTCCGACATCGTCAAGCGCTTCTCCACGGGGGCGATGAGCTACGGCTCGATCTCCGAGGAGGCGCACGAGACCCTCGCCATCGCGATGAACCGGCTGGGAGCCAAGTCGAACACGGGCGAGGGCGGCGAGAACGTGGAGCGCCTGCTCGACCCCGAGCGTCGCAGCGCCATCAAGCAGGTGGCGTCGGGGCGCTTCGGCGTCACGAGCATGTACCTCACGCACGCGGACGACATCCAGATCAAGCTCGCGCAGGGTGCCAAGCCCGGCGAGGGCGGGCAGCTCCCGCCCGGCAAGGTCTACCCGTGGGTGGCGCGCACGCGTCACGCGACCGCGGGCGTCGGCCTCATCTCGCCGCCGCCGCACCACGACATCTACTCGATCGAGGACCTCAAGCAGCTGATCTTCGACCTCAAGCGGGCGAACCCGTCCGCCCGGATCCACACGAAGCTCGTCAGCCAGTCGGGCATCGGCGCGGTCGCGGCCGGCGTCGCCAAGGCGCTGAGCGACGTGATCCTCGTCTCGGGCCACGACGGCGGCACGGGTGCGAGCCCCGTCAACTCCCTCAAGCACGCGGGCACGCCCTGGGAGCTCGGCCTCGCCGAGACGCAGCAGACGCTCCGCCTCAACGGCATGCGCGACCGCGTGGTCGTCCAGGTCGACGGGCAGATGAAGTCGGGCCGCGACGTGATCGTCGGCGCCCTGCTCGGGGCCGAGGAGTTCGGCTTCGCCACGGCGCCGCTCGTCGTCTCGGGCTGCATCATGATGCGCGTCTGCCACCTCGACACCTGCCCCGTCGGCGTCGCCACCCAGAACCCGGAGCTGCGCAAGCGCTTCCCCGGCAAGGCGGACCACGTCGTCAACTTCTTCGAGTTCATCGCGCAGGAGGTGCGCGAGCACCTGGCCGCCCTCGGCTACCGCTCGCTCGACGAGATCGTGGGGCGCAACGACCTGCTCGGCGTCGAGGACGCGGTCGACCACTGGAAGGCGTCGGGCCTCGACCTCTCGCCCATCCTCGTGGGGCCGACCTTCGCGGACGACGAGCCCATGAAGCACGCCCGGTCGCAGGACCACGAGCTCGAGGACCACTTCGACAACGAGCTCATCCGCCTCAGCCGCGACGTGCTCGACCACGGCGGCCGCGTCGAGATCGACCTGCCCGTCCGGAACACGGCGCGCGCGGTCGGCACGATGCTCGGCCACCTCGTCACGAAGGCGCACGGCGAGGACGGCCTCCCGGCGGGATCCATCGACGTCACGCTCCGCGGGTCGGCCGGCCAGTCCTTCGGCGCGTTCATGCCGGCGGGGATCACGCTGCGCCTCGTGGGCGACAGCAACGACTACCTCGGCAAGGGCCTCTCGGGCGGCGACATCGTCGTCCGGCCCGACGAGAAGGCCGGCTTCCCGGCCGAGGAGAACGTCATCGCCGGTAACGTCATCGGCTACGGCGCCACCCAGGGCACCATGTTCGTCCGCGGGATGGTGGGGGAGCGGTTCCTCGTGCGCAACTCGGGCGCGACCGCGGTCGTCGAGGCCGTGGGCGACCACGCGCTGGAGTACATGACCGGCGGGCTCGCGCTCGTGCTCGGCGGCACCGGGCGCAACATCGGCGCGGGCATGTCGGGCGGCACGGCGTACGTGATCGACCTCGACCGCGACCGCATCAACACCGACGCGCTCGCGTCGGGCGAGCTCGAGCTGCACCCGCTCGGGAGCGCCGACGTCGAGATCGTGCTCGACCTCCTCCGCCGGCACCTCGCCGAGACCGGATCCACCGTGGCGGAGCGCCTGCTCGCCGACCCGGAGACCTCCATGCAACGCTTCACCAAGATCCTGCCGCGGGACTACGCGGCCGTCCTCGCCACCCGCCAGACCGCGGTCGACGAGGGCCTCGACCCCGACGGCGACGTCGCCTGGAAGCGCATCCTGGAGGTGACCGGTGGCTGACCCCAAGGGCTTCCTGAAGGTGACGGAGCGCGAGCTCCCCAAGCGCCGCCCTGTCTCGGTGCGGCTCATGGACTGGAAGGAGGTGTACGAGCAGCAGGAACGCGGCGAGCTCGTGCGCCAGGCCGGCCGGTGCATGGACTGCGGCATCCCGTTCTGCCACCAGGGCTGCCCGCTGGGCAACCTCATCCCCGAGTGGAACGACCTCACGTGGCGCGGCGAGGGCCGCCAGGCCATCGAGCGCCTGCACGCCACGAACAACTTCCCGGAGTTCACGGGCCGGCTCTGCCCGGCGCCCTGCGAGAGCTCGTGCGTGCTGGGCATCAACCAGCCGCCCGTCACCATCAAGCAGGTCGAGGTGTCGATCATCGACGACGCCTTCCAGAACGGCTGGGTCGAGCCGCACCCGCCCGAGCGCCTCACGGGCAAGACCGTGGCGGTCGTGGGATCCGGTCCCGCCGGCCTCGCCGCCGCCCAGCAGCTCACGCGCGCCGGCCACACGGTCGCCGTCTTCGAGCGCGACGACCGCATCGGCGGCCTGCTGCGCTACGGGATCCCCGACTTCAAGATGGAGAAGCGCCACCTCGAGGCGCGCCTCGCCCAGATGACCGCCGAGGGAACCCGCTTCCGCGCGGGCGTCGACATCGGCACGGACATCACGTGGTCCGACCTGCGTCTCCGCTACGACGCGGTCGTCGTCTGCACGGGCGCGCTCGTGCCCCGCGACCTCGACATCCCGGGCCGCGACGTCGACGGCGTGCACTTCGCCATGGACTACCTGCGCCAGTCGAACCACGCGACGGCCGGCGACCAGGTGCCCGAGCAGATCCACGCGGAGGGCAAGCACGTCGTCGTCCTCGGCGGCGGCGACACGGGTGCCGACTGCATCGGCACCGCCCACCGCCAGAAGGCGGCCTCGGTCACCAACCTGGCCATCGGCCAGCAGCCACCGACGGAGCGCCGCCCCGACCAGCCGTGGCCCACGTACCCGACCCTCTTCGAGGTGTCGAGCGCGCACGAGGAGGGCGGCGAGCGCCACTACCTCGCCACCACGGTCGAGTTCCTGAAGGACGACGACGGGCACGTGCGCGCCGTCCGCGTCGCGGAGACCGAGTTCCGCGACGGTCGCCGGGTGCCGAAGTCCGGCACCGAGCGGGAGATCCCGGCCGACCTCGTGCTCCTGGCGCTCGGGTTCACCGGCCCCGAGAAGGACGCCCTCGAGCGCCAGCTGGCGGTCCCGTTCGACGAGCGCGGCAACGTGGCGCGCGGCGAGGACTACCAGACCGACCAGGCCGGCGTCTTCGTCGCGGGCGACGCGGGCCGCGGCCAGTCGCTCATCGTCTGGGCGATCGCGGAGGGACGTGCAGCGGCGTCCGCCGTCGACCGGTACCTTGAGGGGGACACGGAGCTCCCGTTCCCGGTCCGTCCCACGGACCGCGCTCTCTCCATCTGACCCGGCCGCCGCGTCCTGCGCGCCAGGCCGCGACCACTCACCCGAACCGCGTCCGTGTGCGACGCAGAAACGCGAGACAGACAGAGCATGACCAGACGAGCGAAGATCGTCGCGACCCTCGGGCCCGCGACCAGCTCCTATGAGAGCATCCGAGCCATCATCGACGCCGGCGTGGACGTGGCCCGGATGAACCTGAGCCACGGCACGTACGACGTCCACGAGGGCATCTACTCCACCATCCGGAAGGCCGCCGACGACGCGGGCCGCGCGGTCGCGGTCCTCGTCGACCTGCAGGGTCCGAAGATCCGCCTCGGCAAGTTCTCCGACGGCCCGCACGACCTGGCCTTCGGCGACACCTTCGTCATCACGGTCGAGGACATCCTCGGCACGAAGGACATCTGCTCCACCACCTACAAGGGCCTCCCCGGCGACGTGAAGCCGGGCGACCCGCTGCTCATCGACGACGGCAAGGTCACGCTGCGCGTGGTCTCCTCCGACGGCACGCGCGTCACGACCACGGTCGAGGTCGCGGGCACCGTCAGCAACAACAAGGGCATCAACCTCCCGGGCGTCGCGGTCAACGTGCCCGCCCTGTCCGAGAAGGATGAGGCCGACCTCCGCTGGGGCCTCCGCCTCGGCGCCGACCTCATCGCGCTGAGCTTCGTCCGCGACGCGTCCGACATCGTCCGCGTGCACGAGATCATGGACGAGGAGGGCCGCCGCGTCCCCGTCGTCGCCAAGGTCGAGAAGCCGCAGGCCGTGGACGCGCTCGAGGAGATCGTCGACGCGTTCGACGCGATCATGGTCGCCCGCGGCGACCTCGGCGTCGAGCTGCCGCTCGAGGCCGTCCCGATCGTGCAGAAGCGCGCGGTCGAGCTCGCCCGCCGCAAGGCCAAGCCCGTCATCGTCGCGACGCAGATGCTCGAGTCGATGATCACGAGCCCGCGTCCCACGCGCGCCGAGGCCTCCGACTGCGCCAACGCGGTGCTCGACGGCGCCGACGCGCTCATGCTGAGCGGCGAGACGAGCGTGGGCGAGTTCCCCGTCGTCACCGTGAAGACCATGGCGCGCATCATCGAGTCCACCGAGGAGCACGGTCTGGAGCGCATCCCCGCGCTCGGCTCGCGCCCCTTCACGCAGGGCGGTGCCATCACGCTCGCGGCCGCCGAGGTCGCGGAGTTCGTCGAGGCGAGGTTCCTCTGCGTCTTCACCGAGTCGGGCGACTCGGTCCGTCGCATGACGCGCCTGCGCAACGGCATCCCGATCCTCGCCTTCACGCCGAACGAGGGCATCCGCCGTCGGCTCGCGCTGTCGTGGGGCGTGCAGACGCACCTCGTCGACACCGTCACGCACACCGACCAGATGTTCCACCAGGTCGACGAGGTGCTCCTCGCGGAGGGCCTCGCCGAGGTCGGCCAGAAGGTCGTCGTCATCGCCGGATCCCCTCCCGGGATCGCGGGCTCGACCAACGAGCTGCGCGTGCACGTCGTGGGCGACGCCGTGAACGAGGCGGCTCCGGCGTACGAGAAGTAGCGGCGGGCGGCGGGCGCCCTCGGCTCCCGACCCCGACGCGAGAGGGCGGGCGACCACGTGGTCGCCCGCCCTCTCGCGTCCTCGCGGGACACGGTGCCGGATGTGGGACTCGAACCCACACGCCCTCACGGACAGAGCATTTTGAGTGCTCCGCGTCTGCCGTTCCGCCAATCCGGCGCACCTGCTCCGCGCCACGATGCAGCAGGTGATCCGCTGATCCGGCGCGCACCGGCCCGCCCGACGATACCGTAGGCTCCTATCCGTGAGTGACCAGGAAACAACCCCCGCAGCCCCCCGCCGTGTCGTCGTCGCCGAGGACGAGTCGCTCATCCGCCTCGACATCGTGGAGACCCTCCGCGACAACGGCTTCGAGGTCGTCGGCGAGGCCGGGGACGGCGAGACCGCCGTCGCGCTGGCCACGGAGCTCCGGCCGGACCTCGTCATCATGGACGTCAAGATGCCCCAGCTCGACGGCATCTCCGCGGCCGAGCGGCTGAACCGCAACCACATCGCGCCCGTCGTCCTCCTCACGGCGTTCAGCCAGAAGGAGCTCGTGGAGCGCGCGGGCGAGGCCGGCGCGCTGGCCTACGTCGTCAAGCCGTTCACGCCGAACGACCTGCTGCCCGCGATCGAGATCGCGCTGGCCCGCTACGCCCAGATCATCACGCTCGAGGCCGAGGTGTCCGACCTCGTCGAGCGCTTCGAGACCCGCAAGCTCGTCGACCGCGCCAAGGGCCTGCTCAACGAGAAGATGGGCCTCACCGAGCCCGAGGCGTTCCGCTGGATCCAGAAGGCGTCCATGGACCGCCGCCTGACCATGCACGACGTGGCCCAGGCCATCATCGAGCAGCTGAGCGCCAAGAAGGCCTAGCCGCCGCGTCCGTCCCGCCCGCTCGCCGCCCGGTCTGCCGCCGGGCGAGGGTCAGCGGCGCGTGCGCTCGCGGATGATGTTCGTGATGCGCACCGTGGAGAGCCGGCGTCCCTCGTCGTCCGTGAGCACGATCTCGTGCGTCGTGAGCGTGCCGCCGAGGTGGATCGCCGTGCAGGTGCCCGTGACGGTGCCGGACGAGGCCGAGCGCGTGTGGCTGGCGTTGAGCTCGATGCCGAAGGCGACCCGGTCCGGGCCCGCGTGGACGTTCGCGGACATGGATCCGAGCGACTCGGCGAGCACGACGTACGCGCCGCCGTGCACCACGCCGTAGGGCTGCGTGTTGCCCTCCGCGGGCATGGTCGCGACCGAGCGCTCGGGGCTCAGCTCCTGGAAGACGATGCCCATCTTCTCGGCGAGCGCACCCACGTCCTGGGGCTGGCGGAGGAGCCGGGCGGTCCCGTCGTGCTCGGGTGCGGGCTGGGTCATGGGGATCCTCCAGGGCCGGGTCCGAGGTCGGCAGCCCTCTATAGGCTGGACGCGTGCCGAACACGGAAAAGCCTACCCTCCTCGTCATCGACGGCCATTCCCTGGCGTTCCGGGCCTTCTACGCCCTGCCGGCGGAGAGCTTCCAGAACCGCGAGGGGCAGCACACGAACGCCGTGCACGGCTTCATCGCCATGCTCATCAACCTCCTGCAGAAGGAGAAGCCCACGCACGTGGGCGTGGCGTTCGACATCTCGCGCTTCTCGTTCCGCACCCGCGAGTACCCGGAGTACAAGGGCACGCGCGGCGAGACGCCCGCGGAGTTCACCGGCCAGGTGCCGCTGCTCGAGCGGGCGCTGAAGACGATGAACATCCCCACCCTCACCAAGGAGGACCACGAGGCGGACGACATCCTCGCGACCCTCGCCACGCAGGGTCGCGAGCAGGGCTTCCGCGTGCTCGTCGTCTCGGGCGACCGGGACGCGATCCAGCTCGTCAACGACGACGTCACGCTCCTGTACCCGTCCACGCAGGGCGTCTCGCAGCTCACGCGCTACGACGCCGAGAAGGTCTTCGAGAAGTACGGCGTGCAGCCGGAGATGTACCCGGACATCGCGGCGCTCGTGGGGGAGACGAGCGACAACCTCATCGGCGTCGACAAGGTCGGCCCGAAGACCGCGGTCAAGTGGCTCAACCAGTTCGGATCCCTCGACGCCGTCCTCGAGCACCGGGACGAGATCGCCGGCAAGGTCGGCGACAACCTCCGCGCGCAGTACGAGAACGTCATCCGCAACCGCCGCCTCAACCGGCTGCTGACCGACGTCGACCTGCCGCTCGGGCCGGCCGACCTCGAGCGGAAGCCCATCGACGAGCCCGCCCTCCGCGAGGTGTTCGCGGTGCTGGAGTTCAAGCAGCTGCTCGATCGCGTGCTGAAGCTCGAGGGATCCGGCGCCTCCGCCTCGAGCGAGGGCACCCCCGTCGGCGCGATCGAGCAGGAGCCCTCGACCGCGCCGCAGGCGCCGAAGCCGCAGCAGCTGCTCGACGAGGAGCTCGCGAAGTGGATCGCGACGCAGAGCGCCGCCTCGCCGCACGGCCTCGGCCTCACGGTCGAGACCCAGGACGGGAGGCCCGTCGGCTTCGGCCTCGCGAGCGCGACGGAGGCGGTGGCCCTGCCGTGGCAGGAGGGCCGCGCCGACTACGCGCCGTTCGAGCGCTGGCTCGCGAGCGACGCCCCGAAGATCATGTCCGACGCCAAGGTGCAGGTGAAGGCCATGCGCCGTGCCGGCCTCCAGGTCCAGGGCCTCGCGTTCGACGTGCTCGTGGCCGGCTGGCTGCTGCGTCCCGGGTTCACCGACAAGACGCTCTCCGCGCTCGTCAGCCGCTACCTCATGGAGGACCTGCCCGAGCCCGACGCCAACCAGCTCGTGCCCGAGACGGAGGCGCTCACCGCACCCGTCGAGGCCTGGTACACGCTGCGCGTCGAGGAGGCGCTCCGCGGGGTGCTCGACGAGCGCACGCTCGGCGTCATGGTCGACATCGAGATGCCGACGCTCCTCGTGCTCGTGGAGATGGAGCTGCGCGGCGTCGCGACCGACCGCGCCGGCCTCGCCGAGCTGTCGGCGCAGCTGCAGGAGCGCATCACCGACCTCGCCCAGCGCGCCTTCGCGGAGATCGGCAAGGAGATCAACCTCGGCTCGCCCAAGCAGCTGCAGGAGGTGCTCTTCGACCAGCTCGGCATGCCGAAGACGCGCGCCAACAAGACCGGCTTCTCCACCGACGCGGGGGCCCTCGCCGACCTGCAGGCGTCGAACCCGCACCCCTTCCTCGACCTGCTGCTCGAGCACCGCGACGCGAGCAAGCTGCGGCAGATCATCCAGACGCTCGAGCGCGGCATCGGCGACGACGAGCGCATCCACACCACCTACGTGCAGACCGGCACCACCACCGGCCGCATCTCCTCGAACGACCCGAACCTGCAGAACATCCCCGTCCGCACCGAGGAGGGCCGCCGCATCCGCAGCGCCATCCGCGTGGGCGAGGGCTACGAGACGCTGCTCACGGCGGACTACTCGCAGATCGAGATGCGCATCATGGCGCACCTCTCGGGCGACGAGGGCCTCATCGAGGCGTTCGCGGCGGGGGAGGACCTGCACCGCTTCGTCGGCTCCCGCATCTTCGGCGTCGAGCCGGCCGAGGTGAGCGCCGAGATGCGCACCAAGGTCAAGGCCATGAGCTACGGCCTGGCCTACGGGCTGAGCGCGTTCGGGCTGTCCAAGCAGCTGCGCATCCCGTCGTCCGAGGCGAAGCAGCTCATGACCGACTACTTCGCCCGCTTCGGCTCCGTGCGCGACTACCTCCGCCAGGTGGTGGAGGAGGCGCGCGCGGCCGGGTACACGGAGACGATCTTCGGCCGTCGCCGCCCGTTCCCCGACCTCAACAGCCCGAATCGCGTCCTCCGCGACAACGCCGAGCGGGCCGCGCTCAACGCGCCGATCCAGGGGTCCGCGGCCGACATCATGAAGATCGCGATGATCCGCATCGAGGCCGACATGCGCGAGCGCGACATGGCCTCGCGCATGCTGCTGCAGGTGCACGACGAGCTCATCCTCGAGGTCGCCGCGGGGGAGTGGGACGCGCTCGAGGCGATCGTCACCGACCGCATGGCGCACGCGGCGGACCTCCGCGTGCCCCTCGAGGTGCAGGTGGGCCGCGGGGACTCGTGGGCCGCCGCCGCGCACTGACCCGATCCGCCCGTCCCACCCCCAGCACGAGGAGCACCAGCGCATGACGAAGGCACGACTCTCCGACCTCCTCGCCGACGGGTCCATCCGTCTCGACGCGCGCGCCGACGACCGGGAGGCCGCCATCCGCGAGGCGGGCGAGGCGCTCGTCGCGGCCGGCGCCGTGGAGCCCGGCTACGTGGACGCCATGCTCGAGCGCGAGCGCTCCGTGTCGACCTTCGTGGGGGAGGGCGTCGCGGTCCCGCACGGCACGCTCGCCGCGGGACGCGACCTCGTGCGCGCCGACGCCATCAGCGTCGTGCGGCTGCCGGACGGCGTCGACTGGGACGGCCACGACGTCCGCATCGTCGTCGGCATCGCGGCGACCGGCGGCGGTCACATCGCGCTGCTTTCGCGCCTCGCCGAGATCCTGCTCGACCCCGTGCGCGCCGAGCAGCTGCGCGGTGCGACGGATCCGGCGACCGTCCGGTCGCTCCTGGGAGCCGGTACGGTCGAGGGATGACGACGACGCCGAAGGCCCCCCGACCGCAGACGGACATCGACCGGATCGCCGAGGGGTGGATCGACACGTCGCTCGACCTGCACCCCGAGGAGCGCGTCTACCTCGGCCGCCCCGGCCGCGAGGGCGAGTACGGCGACACGTCGCCCGCGGGGCACGCGGCGCACGCGGACGCGGCGCGCGCGGTCATCCGTCAGCTGCAGGCCGCGCGACCCGTCGACGCGGTCGACGAGGTCACCCGCATGGACCTCACCCGCGAGCTCGCGCTCGATGTGGAGATGCACGACGCCGGCGTCCACCTCTCCGACCTCAACGTGATCGCCTCGCCCGCGCAGGGGATCCGCGAGGTGTTCGACATCTCGCCCACCGCGACCGAGGGCGACTGGGAGCACCTCGCCACGCGCCTCGGCAACGTCGCCGGCGCGGTCGACGGCTACATCGAGACGCTCCGCGAGGGCGTCCGCCGCGGGCAGGCGCCGGCGAAGCGCCAGATCCGCGAGGTTCTCGGCCAGGTCGAGCGCCAGGCGGCGCCCGAGGGCTTCTTCCGCTCCTTCGCCGCCGAGGCCCGGCCCGACGCGGGCGAGCTGCCCGCGTCCCTGCGGCAGGCCCTGGGCGCGCGCGCCGAGGAGGCCCGCTCCGCCTACGAGCGCCTCGCCGCGTTCCTCGGGTCCGAGCTGGAGCCGGCCGGCCGCGACGTCGACGCGGTGGGCCGCGAGCAGTACGCGCTCCGCTCGCGTTCGTTCCTGGGCGCCGAGGTCGACCTCGACGAGACGTACGAGTGGGGCGTCGGCGAGCTCGCCCGGATGGTGGAGGAGCAGGAGGCCATCGCCCGCGAGATCCTCCCCGGCGCGAGCGTGCTGGAGGCCATCGCGCACCTCGACGGAGACGCGTCGCGCAAGCTCCACGGCACCGACGCCCTGAGGGCGTGGATGCAGGAGACGAGCGACCGCGCGGTGGAGGAGCTCGGCCGCACGCACTTCGACATCCCCGAGGAGATCCGCGCGCTCGAGTGCATGATCGCCCCCACGCAGGAGGGCGGCATCTACTACTCCGGCCCCGCCGACGACTTCAGCCGCCCGGGCCGCATGTGGTGGTCGGTGCCCGAGGGCGTCACCGAGTTCGACACCTGGCGCGAGCTGACCACCGTGTACCACGAGGGCGTCCCGGGGCACCACCTGCAGATCGCGCAGGCCACCTACAACAAGGCCGAGCTCAACACCTGGCGCCGGTTCGCCGGCACGTCGGGTCACGCGGAGGGCTGGGCCCTCTACGCCGAGCGCCTGATGCAGGAGCTCGGCTACCTCGACGACCCGGCCGACCGCCTCGGCATGCTCGACGGCCAGCGCATGCGCGCCGCCCGCGTCGTGCTCGACATCGGCGTGCACCTCGGCAAGACCCGCCCGGACGGCGAGGCCGTCTGGGACGCGGAGTACGCCTTCGACTTCATGGGACGCAACGTCAACATGGATCCGTCGTTCGTGCGCTTCGAGGTCAACCGCTACCTCGGGTGGCCGGGCCAGGCCCCCTCCTACAAGGTGGGCCAGCGCATCTGGGAGGACCTCCGCGACGAGACCCGCCGCCGCGAGGGCGCCGCGTTCGACATCCGGGAGTTCCACCGCCGCGCGCTCGACGTCGGCGGCGTGGGCCTCGACACCCTGCGGGCCGCGGTCCTCCGCTGAGGCGCCCGCCCCTCGCGCCGCGCGGTCCGCTCCGGCCCGCGCGGCGCGGTTGTCCCGCCTCCCGAGCCGGGTCTAAGATCGACTGTCGCGCTTCTGCGACGACCCATCCGTCCGCCGCTCGACCGGTACCCGCGCGGGTCCGCGCCAGCGGCCTTATTCATGCCCATCCTGGAGCACTAACTACATGACAATCGCAACGACCGACAAGGCGCCCAAGCAGGTCGCGATCAACGACATCGGATCTGCTGAGGACTTCCTCGCCGCGGTCGAGAAGACACTGAAGTTCTTCAACGACGGAGACCTCATCGAGGGCACCGTCGTGAAGATCGACCGGGACGAGGTCCTGATCGACGTCGGCTACAAGACCGAGGGCGTCATCCCCTCGCGTGAGCTGAGCATCAAGCACGACGTCGACCCCACGGAGGTCGTCAAGGTCGGCGACACCGTCGAGGCCCTCGTCCTCCAGAAGGAGGACAAGGAAGGCCGTCTGATCCTGTCGAAGAAGCGCGCGCAGTACGAGCGTGCGTGGGGCGACGTGGAGAAGATCAAGGAGTCCGACGGCGTCGTCACCGGCACCGTCATCGAGGTCGTCAAGGGCGGCCTCATCGTGGACATCGGCCTCCGCGGCTTCCTGCCGGCCTCGCTCATCGAGCTGCGCCGCGTCCGCGACCTCACGCCGTACCTCGGCCAGGAGATCGAGGCCAAGATCCTCGAGCTCGACAAGAACCGCAACAACGTGGTCCTGTCGCGCCGTGCCCTGCTCGAGCAGACGCAGTCCGAGAGCCGCAGCACGTTCCTCAACAACCTCCAGAAGGGCCAGGTCCGCAAGGGCGTGGTCTCCTCGATCGTCAACTTCGGTGCGTTCGTGGACCTGGGCGGCGTCGACGGACTCGTGCACGTCTCCGAGCTCAGCTGGAAGCACATCGAGCACGCCAGCGAGGTCGTCGAGGTGGGCCAGGAGGTGACCGTCGAGATCCTCGAGGTCGACCTGGACCGCGAGCGCGTCTCCCTGTCGCTCAAGGCGACGCAGGAGGACCCGTGGCAGGTCTTCGCCCGCACGCACGCCATCGGCCAGGTCGCGCCCGGGAAGGTCACCAAGCTGGTGCCGTTCGGTGCGTTCGTCCGCGTGGCCGAGGGCATCGAGGGCCTCGTGCACATCTCGGAGCTCTCCGGCAAGCACGTCGAGCTCGCCGAGCAGGTGGTGTCCGTCGGCGACGAGGTGTTCGTCAAGGTCATCGACATCGACCTCGAGCGTCGCCGCATCTCGCTGAGCCTCAAGCAGGCCAACGACGGCGTCGACCCCGAGGGCACCGAGTTCGACCCCGCCCTCTACGGCATGCTCACCGAGTACGACGACCAGGGGAACTACAAGTACCCCGAGGGCTTCGACCCGGAGACCAACGAGTGGAAGGAGGGCTTCGAGGCCCAGCGCGAGACGTGGGAGCAGCAGTACGCCGCAGCCCAGGCCCGCTGGGAGGCCCACAAGAAGCAGGTCGCGGCGGCAGCCGAGGCCGAGGCGGCCGACACGGGCATCACGTCCGCCGGCCCCGGCTTCACGAGCGACTCGACGGGCGCCGGCACGCTGGCGGACGACGAGAGCCTCGCCGCCCTGCGCGAGAAGCTGTCCAGCTCGAAGTAGTCCCACCGCACCACGACGAGGCCGCTCTCCCTTCGGGGAGGGCGGCCTCCGTCGTTCCCGGGCGACCGCCCGCCTAGGCTGGATCCATGCAGGTGATCGGACTGACGGGCGGCATCGCCGCGGGCAAGACGGTGGTGGCCGACCGGCTGGCGGAGCTCGGGGCGGTGCGCATCGACGCCGACCGGCTCGCCCGGGAGGTCGTGGAGCCCGGCACGCCGGCGCTCGCGCAGATCGCCCGCCGCTTCGGTCCCGGCGTGATCGCCGCGGACGGCTCCCTCGACCGTCCTGCGCTCGGCGCCGTCGTGTTCCAGGATCCGGATGCGCGCCGCGACCTCGAGGCGATCACGCATCCCGCCGTGCGGGCGCTGTCGACGCAGCGCATGGCCGCGGCGGGGGAGGCGGACCCGGACGCGGTCGTCGTCTACGACATCCCGCTCCTCGTGGAGTCCGGCCGCGTCGACGAGTTCGACCGGGTCGTGGTGGTGCACGCGCCGCGCGCGGAGCGGATCCGGCGTCTCGTCGAGCTGCGCGGCATGCCCGTCGAGGAGGCCGAGCGGCGCATCGCGTCGCAGGCCTCCGACGAGGACCGCCTGGCCGTCGCCGACGACGTCATCGACTCCGGCGTCTCGCTGGAGTCGACGCTCGCCCAGACGGATCGGCTCTGGGCGAACCTGTCCGGCGGTGTCGGGGGCCGCTCGTAGACTCGAGGGCATGCAGCCCACCCGGTCCGTGCGCCCCTTCAAGGTCGTCAGCGAGTACTCCCCGAGCGGCGACCAGCCCACGGCCATCGCCGAGCTGGCGGGCCGGGTCAACGCCGGCGAGCCGGACGTCGTCCTCCTCGGCGCCACCGGCACCGGCAAGTCGGCCACAGCGGCCTGGCTCATCGAGAAGGTCCAGCGGCCCACGCTGATCCTCGCCCACAACAAGACGCTCGCCGCGCAGCTCGCCACCGAGTTCCGTGAGCTCATGCCCGACAACGCGGTGGAGTACTTCGTCTCGTACTACGACTACTACCAGCCCGAGGCCTACGTCCCGCAGACCGACACCTTCATCGAGAAGGACTCCTCGGTCAACGCCGAGGTCGAGCGCCTCCGTCACTCCACGACCAACTCGCTGCTCAGCCGCCGCGACGTCGTGGTGGTCAGCACGGTGTCCTGCATCTACGGCCTCGGCCAGCCCGAGCAGTACATGAACGCGATGGTCGCGCTGCAGGTGGGCATGCAGATCAACCGCGACACCCTCATCCGCAAGTTCGTCTCCATGCAGTACCAGCGCAACGACGTCGACTTCTCGCGCGGCAACTTCCGCGTGCGCGGCGACACCATCGAGATCATCCCGATGTACGAGGAGCTGGCCATCCGCATCGAGATGTTCGGCGACGAGATCGAGGCGCTCTACCAGCTGCACCCGCTCACGGGCGACGTGGTCCGGAAGATGGACTCGGTGTCCGTGTTCCCCGGCTCGCACTACGTGGCGGAGACCGAGGTCATGCAGCGGGCCATCGGCACCATCCAGCAGGAGCTCGAGGAGCGCCTCGCGGTGCTCGAGCGGGAGGGCAAGCTGCTCGAGGCGCAGCGCCTCCGCATGCGCACCAACTTCGACATCGAGATGATGCAGCAGATCGGCTTCTGCTCCGGCATCGAGAACTACTCGCGCCACATCGACGGGCGCGACGCGGGGGAGGCCCCGCACTGCCTGCTCGACTACTTCCCGGACGACTTCCTCGTGGTCATCGACGAGTCGCACGTCACCGTGCCGCAGATCGGCGCCATGTTCGAGGGCGACTCGTCGCGCAAGCGCACGCTCGTCGAGCACGGCTTCCGCCTCCCGAGCGCGCTCGACAACCGGCCCCTCAAGTGGAACGAGTTCACCGAGCGCGTGCCGCAGACGGTGTACATGTCGGCGACGCCCGGCAAGTACGAGCTCGGGATGGGCGACGGCGTGGTGGAGCAGATCATCCGCCCGACGGGCCTCATCGACCCGGCCATCGTGGTCAAGCCCACGAAGGGCCAGATCGACGACCTCCTCGAGCAGATCCGCATCCGCGTGGAGAAGGACGAGCGCATCCTCGTCACCACGCTCACCAAGAAGATGGCCGAGGAGCTCACCGACTACTTCGCGGAGGCGGGCGTGCGCGTGCGCTACCTCCACTCGGACGTCGACACCCTGCGTCGCGTCGAGCTGCTCAGCGAGCTGCGCGCCGGCGTCTACGACGTGCTGGTCGGCATCAACCTGCTGCGCGAGGGGCTCGACCTGCCCGAGGTGTCGCTCGTCGCGATCCTCGACGCCGACAAGGAGGGCTTCCTCCGCTCGTCCACGTCGCTCATCCAGACCATCGGCCGCGCGGCCCGCAACGTCTCGGGCGAGGTGCACATGTACGCCGACGTGCTCACCGACAGCATGAAGCGCGCCATCGAGGAGACCGACCGGCGCCGCGAGAAGCAGGTGGCGTACAACACCCAGCACGGCATCGACCCGACGCCGCTGCGCAAGCGCATCGCCGACATCACGGAGATCCTGGCGCGCGAGGGCGAGGACACGAAGAAGATGCTCGAGGGGCGCGGGGGCGGCAAGCGCTCGCCCACGCCGAACCTGCGGCGCGAGGGCAAGGCCGCGGCCGGGGCGAACGAGCTGGAGACGATCATCTCCGACCTCAACGACCAGATGCTCCAGGCCGCGGGCGAGCTCAAGTTCGAGCTGGCGGCCCGCCTCCGCGACGAGCTGGGCGACCTCAAGCGCGAGCTGCGGCAGATGGAGAAGGCCGGCCACCTGTCCTGACCCAGGCCGGCGCGGGTCCGGCGGTCTCCGCCGACCCGGGCCGCGGTCGCTGTCGGTGGCGACGCATACGATGGACAGGTGTCAATCTCCCCCGTCGAGTCCTCCTCCCTCCTCAGCGTGCGCGGCGCTCGCGTCCACAACCTCCGCGACGTCGACCTCGACATCCCGCGCGACTCGCTCGTCGTCTTCACGGGCCTGTCGGGCTCCGGCAAGTCGTCCCTCGCGTTCGACACGATCTTCGCCGAGGGCCAGCGCCGGTACGTCGAGTCGCTGTCCGCGTACGCGCGCCAGTTCCTCGGCCAGGTCGACCGGCCGGACGTCGACTTCATCGAGGGCCTGAGCCCCGCGGTCTCCATCGACCAGAAGTCCACCAACCGCAACCCGCGCTCCACGGTGGGCACCATCACCGAGATCTTCGACTACATGCGCCTGCTCTGGGCGCGCATCGGCGTCGCGCACTGTCCCGTCTGCGGCGAGCGCATCTCCCGCCAGACCGTGCAGCAGATCGCCGACCAGCTCATGGAGCTCGAGACCGGCACCCGGTACCAGGTCGTCAGCCCGATCGTCTCGCAGAAGAAGGGCGAGTTCGTCGACCTGTTCGCCGAGCTCGCGTCCGGCGGCTACTCGCGGGCCATCGTCGACGGGGAGCTCATCCAGCTCAGCTCGCCGCCGAAGCTCAAGAAGCAGTACAAGCACGACATCTCCGTGGTGGTCGACCGCCTCGTCGCGAGCGACGATATCCTCGGGCGCCTCACGGACTCGCTCGAGACGGCGCTCCGGCTCACCGACGGCATCGTCATGATCGACTTCGTCGACGTCGAGGGCCCCGGCGGCCTCCGCACGTACTCGGAGAAGCTGTCCTGCCCGAACAACCACCCGATCCAGCTCACCGAGATCGAGCCGCGCACCTTCTCCTTCAACGCGCCGTTCGGCGCCTGCCCCGAGTGCTCGGGCCTCGGCACGCGCATGTCGGTGGACCAGGAGCTCCTCATCGGCGACGAGTCGCTGAGCATCGCCGACGGCGTGATCCTGCCGTGGACCACGCAGGGCAAGGGCCTGTTCCAGTACTACGAGAAGCTGCTCGCGGGCCTCGCGCGCGACCTCAAGTTCTCTCTCACCACGCCGTGGCGGAAGCTCTCGGAGGAGGTCCGCGAGGCGGTCCTCCGCGGCAACGACTTCGAGGTCCAGGTCAAGTGGAAGAACCGCTACGGCCGCGAGATGACCTACTCGTCGGGCTTCGAGGGCGTCATGCCGTACATCGAGCGCCAGTTCGCGCAGGCGGAGACCGACAACCAGCGGGCGCGCTGGGGCGAGTACCTCCGCGAGATCCCGTGCCCGGTGTGCGACGGCAAGCGCCTCAAGCCCGAGGTGCTCGCGGTGCTCGTCCACGGAGCGAACATCGCCGACGTCGCCGAGATGAGCCTCTCGGACGCCCAGGAGTTCATGGCGCAGCTCGAGCTCACCGACCGCGAGGCGCACATCGCCGCGCAGGTGCTCCGGGAGATCCGCGTGCGCCTCGAGTTCCTCATCGAGGTCGGCCTCAACTACCTCAACCTCGCGCGGGCGGCCGCCTCGCTCTCGGGCGGCGAGGCGCAGCGCATCCGGCTGGCCACGCAGATCGGCTCGGGGCTCACGGGCGTGCTCTACGTGCTGGACGAGCCGTCCATCGGCCTGCACCAGCGCGACAACCGCCGCCTCATCGAGACGCTCGTCAAGCTGCGCGACCTCGGAAACACCCTCATCGTCGTCGAGCACGACGAGGACACCATCCGCACGGCCGACTGGATCGTCGACATCGGCCCCGGGGCCGGCGTCAACGGCGGCAAGGTCGTGCACTCCGGCTCCTACGAGGGCCTCATCGAGAACCGCGAGTCGCTCACGGGCGACTACCTGGCGGGCCGCCGCGCCATAGCGACGCCGACGAAGCGCCGCAAGATCGACAGGAAGCGGCAGATCCAGGTCGTGGGCGCCCGCGCCAACAACCTGCAGAACGTCACCGCGACGTTCCCGCTCGGCACGCTCACGGCCGTCACGGGCGTCAGCGGATCCGGCAAGTCGTCGCTCGTGAACGACATCCTCTACCGGGTGCTCGCCAACGAGCTCAACGGCGCCCGCAAGGTGCCGGGCAAGCACTCCCGCGTCACCGGCCTCGAGAACCTCGACAAGGTCGTCCACGTCGACCAGAACCCCATCGGCCGGACGCCGCGGTCGAACCCGGCCACCTACACGGGCGTGTTCGACCGGATCCGCAACCTCTTCGCGGAGACCACCGAGGCCAAGGCCCGCGGGTACCTGCCCGGCCGCTTCAGCTTCAACGTCAAGGGCGGGCGCTGCGAGGCGTGCTCGGGCGACGGCACCATCAAGATCGAGATGAACTTCCTGCCCGACGTGTACGTGGCCTGCGAGGTCTGCGGGGGAGCGCGCTACAACCGCGACACCCTCAGCGTCCACTACAAGGGCAAGAGCATCGCCGAGGTGCTGGACATGTCCATCAGCGAGGCGGCCGAGTTCTTCGAGCCGATCCAGGCCATCCACCGCTTCATGAAGACGCTGGTGGACGTGGGCCTCGGCTACGTGCGGCTCGGCCAGAGCGCCACGACGCTCTCCGGCGGCGAGGCGCAGCGCGTCAAGCTGTCCACCGAGCTGCAGCGCCGGTCCAACGGGCGGAGCATCTACGTGCTCGACGAGCCGACCACCGGCCTCCACTTCGAGGACGTGCGGAAGCTCCTCCTCGTGCTCAACGGGCTGGTCGACAAGGGCAACACCGTCATCGTCATCGAGCACAACCTCGACGTCATCAAGTCCGCCGACTGGCTCATCGACATGGGGCCCGAGGGCGGCGCGGGCGGCGGCACGGTGCTCGCCACCGGCACGCCCGAGCACCTGGCCACCGTGCCGGAGAGCTACACGGGAGGCTTCCTCAAGGAGGTCCTCGACGCCGAGGCCGAGACGGCGGCGATCGAGTCCCAGCGTGCGCGCGAGGAGCGCGCGGCCGGCTGATGGCCCGCACCGACACCGTCGGCTACCGCCCGGCGGCGGGGGAGATCCCCACGTCGCCGGGCGTGTACCGCTTCCGCGACGCCGCGGACCGCGTGCTGTACGTGGGCAAGGCGAACAACCTCCGGGCCCGGCTCGCCAACTACTTCGCGCCGCTCGAGAGCCTGCACGAGCGCACGCGGCGCATGGTCACGTCCGCGGCCGGCGTCGAGTGGACCGTGGTCGGCAGCGAGTTCGAGGCGCTCCAGCTCGAGTTCACGTGGATCAAGGAGTTCGACCCGCCCTTCAACGTGAAGTTCCGGGACGACAAGTCGTACCCGTACCTCGCGGTCACGCTGGGTGAGGACTACCCGCGGGTGATGGTCACGCGCAACCGGAAGATCCGCGGCGCCAGGTACTTCGGTCCGTACACCAAGGTCTGGGCCATCCGCGAGACGGTCGACCACCTGCTCAAGGTGTTCCCGATGCGGTCCTGCTCGGAGAGCACCTTCAAGCGCGCGCGGCAGACGAACCGGCCGTGCCTGCTGGGCGACATCGGGCGCTGCGCCGCCCCGTGCGTGGGCCGCGTGTCGGACGAGGAGCACCGCGAGATCGCGGACGACTTCGTGAGCTTCATGGCGGGCAACGACTCGAAGTACGTGGGCCAGCTCACGCAGCGGATGAAGGACGCCGCGGCGGAGATGGACTACGAGTCCGCCGCCCGCCACCGCGACGACATCGGCGCGTTGGAGGCCGCCCTCTCCAAGACCGCGGTCGTGTTCGACGACCGGGTGGACGCCGACGTCTTCGGCATCGCCGCCGACGAGCTCGCCGCCGCCGTCCAGCAGTTCATGGTCCGCGGCGGGCGCATCCGGGGCACGCGCACCTGGGTCGTCGACAAGGAGCTCGACATCGGGATCGGCGAGCTCGTCGAGACCGTGCTGCACAACGCCTACGAGGACGAGGCGCACCCGCCGCGCGAGGTCCTCGTGCCGGAGCTGCCGGCCGACGCCGCGGAGCTCGAGCTGTGGCTCAGCCAGCGCCGCGCCGCGGGGGAGGACGACGGCACCGTGCGCCGCGGGCGCCCGAGCTCCTGGCAGGTCGACCTCCGCGTCGCGCAGCGGGGCGACAAGGCCGCGCTCGCGCACACCGCCGCCACCAACGCGCAGAACGCGCTGATGCTCTACAAGACGCGGCGCAGCTCCGACTTCACGACCCGGTCGAAGGCCCTCGCCGACATCCAGGAGGCGCTCGGCATGCCCGACGCGCCGCTGCGGATGGAGTGCTACGACGTCTCGCACCTGAGCGGCACGAACATCGTCGCGTCCATGGTCGTGTTCGAGGACGGCCTGCCGCGCAAGGACCAGTACCGCCGCTTCAACATCGCCGAGTCCACGGACGACACCGAGTCGATCCACCAGGTCATCACCCGGCGCCTCGCCTACCTCGGCAAGGAGGCGGAGGTGCCGGCCGACGCCGCGCCGCCGGAGCTCGGCGAGGCGCCGCCGGTCAACAAGTTCTCGTACAGCCCGAACCTGCTCATCGTCGACGGCGGCCAGCCGCAGGTGGCCGCGGCGCAGCGGGCCCTCGAGGAGTCGGGTGTCACCGGGATCCAGCTGGCGGGCATCGCCAAGCGCCTGGAGGAGATCTGGCTGCCGGACTCCGACTTTCCCGTCATCCTGCCGCGCAACAGCGACGCCCTCTTCCTCATCCAGCGCATCCGCGACGAGGCGCACCGCTTCGCGATCACGCACCAGCGGTCCCGCCGCAAGCGCGACATCACGTCGGTGCTCAACGAGATCCCCGGGCTCGGGCCGTCGCGCGTGCAGCGGCTGCTCCAGCAGTTCGGATCCGTCGCGAAGCTCAAGCAGGCCGAGGTCGAGGAGATCGCCGCGGTCCGCACGATCGGCCCGACGCTCGCGCAGGCCGTGTACGAGCGGCTGCGCTCGTGACCCGCGCCCGGTCCGGTGTCGCGGGTCGCGCCTAGACTGGATCCATCGACCGGCGCGACGAGAGGTGCATGCCCGCATGAGCGTGGAGATCCCCCAGCAGGACGTCATGATCGTGACGGGGATGTCCGGCGCGGGCCGCTCCACCGTCGGCAACGCGCTGGAGGACCTCGGCTGGTACGTCGTCGACAACCTCCCGCCGCAGATGCTCAAGCCGCTCGTCGAGCTCGCCGGTCGCGCCGGCACGTCGCTGCCGAAGATCGCGGCCGTGGTCGACGTCCGCGGCGGCGACTTCTTCTCCGAGCTGCGCGACGTCCTGCAGACCTTCGGTACCGGCCCCCGCCTCCGCGTCCTCTTCCTCGAGGCCACCGACGCGGCGCTCGTTCGGCGCTTCGAGCAGGTCCGTCGCCCGCACCCCCTGCAGGGCAACGGCACGCTCCTCGACGGCATCGCGGCCGAGCGCGCCCGCATGATCGAGATCCGCGAGGCCAGCGACCTCGTCATCGACACGTCCGAGCTGAACATCCACCAGCTCGCGACGGCGATCACCGAGCAGTTCAGCGGCGCGGACGACGCCGGGGTGCGCGTCACCGTCATGAGCTTCGGCTTCAAGTACGGCACCCCGGCGGACGCCGACATGGTGGCCGACATGAGGTTCCTCCCGAACCCGTTCTGGACCCCGGAGCTCCGTCCGCTGACGGGCCGCGACCGGGCCGTGAGCGACTACGTGCTGGGCCAGGAGGGCGCCGAGGAGTTCGTCCACGCGTACGCCCGCGCGCTCGCCCCGGTGCTCTCCGGGTACCAGCGGGAGAACAAGAGACACGCTACGATCGCTATCGGCTGTACCGGCGGCAAGCACCGCTCGGTCGCCGTCGCCGAGGAGCTCTCCAGCCTCCTCCGCGCCCTTCCCGGCGTCGCTGTCAGCACCAAGCACCGCGACCTCGGCCGGGAGTAGGGCACCCATCTCATCAAGGGAGTAAGCATTTGCCTCTGACCTCGGACGTCAAGGAAGAACTGTCACGCGTCGAGGTCAGCAAGACCACGGTGAGGGCGGCCGAGCTGGCCACGATCCTCCGCTTCTCCGGGGGGCTGCACCTCATCTCGAACCGCATCGCCGTCGAGTCCGAGCTGGACACCCCGCTCCTCGCGCGCCGTGTCCGCAAGGACCTGGCCGAGCTCTACGGGGTCCGCAGCGACATCTCCGTCATCCCCGCGTCCGGCATGCGCCGCGCCACGCACTACCTCGTGCGCGTGATGGAGGGCGGCGAGACGCTCGCCCGCCAGACCGGCCTGCTCGACGCGCGCCGCCGCCCCATCCGCGGCCTGCCGAACCGCCTCACCACGGGCTCCCGCGAGGAGATCGCCGCCGTCTGGCGCGGCGCGTTCCTCGCCGCGGGCACGCTCACGGATCCCGGCCGCTCGGCCGCGCTGGAGGTCACCTGCCCCGGCAACGAGGCGGCCATGGCGCTCGTCGGCGCCGCCGGCCGCCTCGACGTGAGCGCCAAGGCGCGCGAGGTGCGCGGCGTGCACCGCGTCGTCATCCGCGACGGCGACGCCATCGGGCAGATGCTGCGCGTCATGGGCGCGCAGGGCACGGTCGTCAACTGGGAGGAGATGCGCCAGCGCCGCGAGGTGCGGGCCACCGCCAACCGGCTCGTCAACTTCGACGACGCGAACCTGCGCCGCTCGGCCCAGGCCGCCGTCGCGGCGTGCGCCCGCGTCGAGCGCGCCATGGAGATCCTCGGCCCGGACATCCCCGAGCACCTTAAGTACGCCGGCGACCTGCGCCTCCGCTTCCGCGACTCCAGCCTCGACGAGCTGGGCCACCACGCCGACCCGCCCATGACGAAGGACGCCGTCGCCGGGCGCATCCGCCGTCTGCTCGCGATGGCCGACAAGAAGGCCGTCGACGAGGGCCTGCCCGGCACCGACGCGAACCTCCCGGCCGACCTCGACGACGTCTGATCCGCGGAATCCGCGCCGACGGCGTGCGACTCCCGCGACTCCCGCGACTCCCGCGGCGCGCGCTCGTCCGCCGGACGCCGGGCGTCATCCGGCCAGGTGGCGCGGAGGGCCGCCGGACTAGACTCGATCCGTCACCCACCCCCGGCCTCTGGCCGGGAGCCCCCGGGCAATGAAGAGGAGATACACCTATGGCTGACTACACTCTCGTCGACCTCCCGTACGACTACTCGGCCCTCGAGCCGAGCATCAGCGGCCGCATCATGGAGCTGCACCACGACAAGCACCACAAGACCTACGTCGACGGCGCGAACACCGCCCTCGTCAAGCTGCAGGAGGCGCGCGACGCCGGCGACCTGACCTTCGTCAACAAGCTGCAGAAGGACCTGGCGTTCAACCTCGCGGGTCACGTCAACCACACGGTGTTCTGGAACAACCTCAGCCCGGACGGCGGCGACAAGCCCACCGGCGAGCTGGCCGCGGCCATCGACGAGTTCTTCGGCTCGTACGAGAAGTTCCAGGCGCACTTCACCGCGTCGGCCCTCGGCATCCAGGGCTCCGGCTGGAGCATCCTCGCGTGGGACTCGCTCGGCCAGAAGCTCATCATCGAGCAGCTGTACGACCACCAGGGCAACCTGGCCGCGGCGACGGTGCCGATCCTCCTGCTCGACATGTGGGAGCACGCCTTCTACCTCGACTACGTCAACGTCAAGGCCGACTACGTCAAGGCGTTCTGGAACATCGTCAACTGGGCCGACGTGCAGGCGCGCTTCGAGGCCGCCCGCACGAAGACGCAGGGCCTCTTCCTCCTCTCGTAGCCGCATCCGCGGGCGGTCGGCCGGGAGACCCCGGCCGCCCGCGGATCCCGCACGCCACGGCTCCCCGAAGACCCCGACCTCCATCACCCACCGCCGCCCCCGAGCGCGCAGAACATCAGGAGAACACGTGACCGTCAAGATCGGCATCAACGGCTTCGGCCGCATCGGCCGCAACTACTTCCGCGCCGCGCTCGCCAAGGGCAGCGACATCGAGATCGTCGCGGTGAACGACCTCACCGACAACAAGGCGCTCGCGCACCTGCTCAAGTACGACTCCATCACGGGCCGCCTCGACGCGACCGTCGAGCTCGACGGCGACAACATCATCGTCGACGGCAAGGCCATCCGCGTGCTCGAGGAGCGCGACCCCGCGAACCTCCCCTGGGGCGAGCTGGGCGTCGAGATCGTCATCGAGTCCACCGGCCGCTTCACGAAGGCGGAGGACGCGCGCAAGCACATCACGGCCGGCGCCAAGAAGGTCCTCGTCTCCGCGCCCGCCACGGGCGACAACGTCGCGACCCTGGTCCTCGGCGTCAACGAGGGCACCTACGACCCCGCCACCCACGACGTCATCTCCAACGCGTCGTGCACCACGAACTGCCTCGCGCCCCTCGCCAAGGTCTTCCTCGACGAGTTCGGCATCGAGCGCGGGCTCATGACGACGGTCCACGCGTACACGGCCGACCAGAACCTGCAGGACGGCCCGCACAGCGACCTCCGTCGCGCGCGCGCCGCCGCGGCCAACATCATCCCCACGTCGACGGGTGCCGCGAAGGCGCTCGGCCTCGTGATCCCCGAGCTCGTCGGCAAGCTCGACGGCTACGCGCTCCGCGTGCCCGTGCCCACCGGCTCGATCACGGACCTCACCATCGAGACCTCGGCGAACGTCACGGTCGAGCAGGTCAACGCCGCGTACAAGGCCGCCGCCGAGGGCCCCCTCAAGGGCATCCTCAAGTACACCGAGGACCCCATCGTCTCGAGCGACATCGTCAACGACCCGCACTCCTCGATCTTCGACGCCGGCCTCACCAAGGTCATCGGCAACCAGGTCAAGGTCGCGTCGTGGTACGACAACGAGTGGGGCTACTCCAACCGCCTCGTCGACCTCACCGAGTACGTCGCCGATCGCCTGTAACCGGCCGTGGCACTCCGCACCATCGACTCCCTGGGGGATCTGCGGGGCCGGCGCGTCATCGTGCGCTGCGACCTCAACGTCCCGCTGAAGGACGGCGTCATCGGCGATGACGGCCGCATCCGCGCCTCGCTGGGGACCCTCTCGGGTCTCCGCGAGGCCGGAGCCCGCGTCGTCGTGATCTCCCACCTCGGCCGCCCCGACGGCACGCCCGACGAGAAGTACAGCCTGCGACCCGTCGCCGCCCGCCTCGGCGAGCTGCTCGGAGCGGACGTGGCGTTCGCGACGGACACCGTGGGCGACTCCGCCCGCGGGGCCGTCACGGCCCTCGGCGATGGCGACGTCGTCGTGCTCGAGAACCTCCGCTTCCACGCGGAGGAGACGAGCAAGGACGAGGACGTGCGCCGCGGCTTCGCGGCGGCCATCGCCGAGCTGGGGGACGCGTTCGTGTCCGACGGCTTCGGCGTCGTCCACCGCAAGCAGGCCAGCGTGTTCGAGCTGGCGTCGGCGCTGCCGAGCGCCGCGGGATCGCTCATCGCGAGCGAGCTCGAGGTCCTCGACCGCCTGACGGAGAACCCGGAGCGTCCCTACGCGGTCGTGCTCGGCGGATCCAAGGTGTCCGACAAGCTCGGCGTCATCGGCCACCTGCTCCCGCGGGTGGACTCGCTGCTCATCGGCGGCGGCATGCTGTTCACGTTCCTGAAGGCGCAGGGCCACGAGGTGGGCGCGAGCCTCCTCGAGGAGGACCAGGTCGAGACCGTCAAGGGCTACCTGGCGGAGGCCGAGGAGCGTGGCGTGAAGATCGTGCTCCCGACCGACGTGGTCGTGGCCGACGGGTTCTCCGCCGACGCCGCCCACGAGGTCACCCGCGCCGACGCCATCGAGGGGACGCCCGCGGGCGCGAAGGGGATCGGGCTCGACATCGGCCCCGAGACCGCCGACGCGTTCGCGACGATCATCCGCGGCTCCACGACGGTGTTCTGGAACGGGCCCATGGGCGTCTTCGAGCTGGAGCCGTTCGCGGCCGGCACGAAGACGGTCGCCGACGCGCTCACCCGCGTCGAGGGGCTCTCCGTGGTCGGCGGCGGCGACAGCGCCTCCGCGGTCCGCGCGCTCGGATTCGATGATGACCGGTTCGGTCACATCTCGACCGGAGGCGGCGCGAGCCTCGAGTTCCTCGAGGGGAAGCGCCTGCCGGGACTGGAGGTCCTCGGATGGCAGTGACCGATCGCCCGCAGGGGCGCACGCCCCTCATCGCGGGCAACTGGAAGATGAACCTGGACCACCTCCAGGCCATCGCCTTCGTGCAGAAGCTCGCGTGGAGCCTCAAGGACGCGAAGCACGACTACCAGGAGGCGGAGGTCGCGGTGTTCCCGCCGGCCACCGACATCCGCAGCGTGCAGACGCTCGTCTCGGCCGACAAGCTCGAGCTGGCCTACGGCGCGCAGGATGTCTCCGAGCACGAGTCCGGGGCGTACACGGGGGAGATCTCCGCGGCGTTCCTGGCGCAGCTCGCCTGCCGCTACGTCATCGTCGGCCACTCCGAGCGGCGCACGCTGCACGGCGAGACCGACGAGCAGGTGGCCGCCAAGTCCGTGGCGGCCGTGAAGCACGGCATCGTGCCCGTCATCTGCGTGGGCGAGACCGCGGCCGACCTCGAGGAGCACGGCGCCAGCGCCGTCCCCGTCGCGCAGCTGCGCGTCGCGCTCCAGGGCCTGCCGAAGGGCGCCGACGTCGTCGTCGCCTACGAGCCCGTCTGGGCCATCGGGTCCGGCCAGGCCGCGACCCCGGAGCAGGCGCAGCAGGTCGCAGCGCCGCTCCGCGCGGTGGTCGCCGAGCTGCTCGGCGACGACGCGGCGAAGGCCACGCGCATCCTCTACGGCGGCTCGGTCAAGTCCGGCAACATCGCGGGCTTCCTCCGCGAGCCGGACGTCGACGGGGCCCTCGTCGGCGGCGCCAGCCTCGACGTGCAGGAGTTCTCCGCGATCGCGCGCTTCCGCTCGCACGTCGGGGTCTGATCCCGCACGCACCTCGAGCCGCTCGCGTCCTCCCGGGCGCGGGCGGCTCGCCGCATCCAGGCGCCCGCTATAATCGACAACGGCCCATCGGCCGTCCATCGGTCGACTCGGCCACAGCACCGCACCCGAAAGGCCGCACGTGGAAATCCTCCAGGTAGTCCTGCAGGTGGTTCTGGGAATCACCAGCCTCCTGCTGACCATGCTCATCCTCCTGCACAAGGGGCGGGGCGGCGGTCTGTCCGACATGTTCGGAGGCGGCACGACCTCGAGCCTCGGCTCGTCGGGAGTCGCGGAGCGGAACCTGAACCGCATCACCGTCATCCTCGGCCTCGTCTGGGTCACGTGCATCGTGGTCCTCGGGCTGATCACCAAGTTCGACACCGGATTGTAGGGAGCAGCCACATGGCATCAGGAGGAAGCGCCATCCGCGGTTCGCGCGTCGGCGCGGGCCCCATGGGCGAGCAGGACCGAGGCTTCCACGCGGAGCGCATCTCGATCTCGTACTGGGACGCCCTCGGCAACGAGACCGTCCGCCACTTCGCGGCGAACCTCCCCGAGGAGGAGATCCCGGCGACCATCGACTCCCCGCAGTCCGGTCTCCCCGCGGGACGCGACAAGGCCAACCCGCCGTCGGTCGCCAAGCTCGAGCCGTACAAGACGCACCTGGCGTACGTGAAGGAGCGACGCAGCGAGGAGGAGGCGAGCCAGCTCCTCGAGGAGGCGCTCGAGCAGCTCCGTGCTCGTCGCGGCACGGTCAAGGCCACGAAGTAGATCCACCGCATCGCGCAGAACGCCCCCGTCCACGAGGACGGGGGCGTTCCGCGTTCCCGGACGGGTGCAGACCGGGTCGATCGTCCGAGTCAGCCGCCGAGCCGCTGCGCGGGCTCCCGCGCCTCCCGGACGACGAAGGGCGGGCCCCGGAGGACCCGCCCTTCGTGCCGTGCGCCGGCTCGCGCCGGCGCCCGTGTCAGTACGTCGACAGCATCAGGTTCTCCGGCACGTCCGCCGCGGCCTCGCGGTCGATGAAGAAGACCGTGCGCTTGCGGCCCTTGATGCCCGCGACGGGAACCTCGGTGCGGTCGGCGCCCGCCAGGGCGAGACCCAGAGCGAACGCCTTGTCCGGACCGGCCAGGACCATCCAGATGCGCAGCGAGGAGTTCAGCACCGGCAGGGTCAGCGAGATGCGCTCCGCCGGCGGCTTGGGCGAGTTGCGGACGGGGATCACGGCGGCGTCCATCGTGCGGATGCCCTCGCTGTCCGGGAACAGCGAGGCCACGTGCCCGTCCGGTCCGACACCGAGGAAGGTGATGTCGAAGCGGGGGAGCGAGGTGTCGCCGTTGGCATGCGCGGCGAGCTCCGCCGTGTACGCGGCGACGGCCTCGTCCAGGCTCAGACCCTGGTCGCTCGCGCCCATGGCGTGGACGTTCTCCGCGGGCACCTCGATGTGGTCGAGCAGCGCGTCGCGCACCGTGGTGTCGTTGCGCTCGGGATCGCCCTGGGGCAGCCACCGCTCGTCGCCGAACCAGAAGTGGACGCGGGTCCAGTCGACGCTGTCGCGCGCCGCGGACTCGTTGACGGCCGCGAGGATGCTCGGGCCCACCGTCCCCCCGGTGAGGACGACGTTGGCCGTCTCCTCCTCGTCCAGGATGTCGACGAGCTTCGTGAGGAAGCGCGCGGCGACGGAGCCGGTCATGGCCTTCTTGTCGGGGTGCACGAGCACCCTGCGGTCGTTCGTCATCGGTCTCCCGAGTCCTTCCGTGCGGTGGTGGACGCGGTGATGTACCCGTGGCCCGCGGTCGCCTGCTCGAGACCGTGGCGGATCACGTCCCCGTAGAGCGCGTCGGGGTCGAGGCGCCGCAGCTCCTCCGCCAGGCAGTCGCGGAGGCTCCGGCGAGGGAGGCTCACATCGTGCGTCGGCTGGTTCGGCTGCTTGAGCGTCGCCACGTTGGCGATGGGCCGGTCGAGGTCGATGACCCCCGACGGGCGGTGGAGCCGCACGCCGTGGATCCCGCTCGAGCCGGTGGCCCTGGTGGTCACCTCGTGCAGCACCGGGACCTGCAGCTGCAGCCCGAGCCACGCCGCCAGCAGCACGGTGGAGGGGGAGTCGGCGGCGCCGGACACCTCCACCTGCGTGACGGGCTCGTACGGCGGCTGGTCCAGCACCGCGGCGAGCAGGGCCCGCCACAGGGTGAGCCGGGTCCAGGCGAAGTCCGTGTCGCCGGGGGCGTACGTCTCCGCCAGGTGCTGCAGGGCCATGCGCGGGTTGCTGCTCGCGGACGAGTCCGTGATGCGGCGCTGCGCGATGCGGCCGAGCGGCGACTGGCTGACGACCGCGGGGGCATCGTGCGGCCACCAGGCCACGACGGGCGCGTCGGGGAGGAGGAGGCCCGTGACCAGGCTCTCCTCGTCCTCCGCCGCCGCGCCGTAGACGCGGAGCACGATGACCTCGCTCGCGCCGGCGTCGCCGCCCACGCGGATCTCCGCGTCGACCCGTGCCTGCTCGGTGGTCGTCTGCGCGGCGGAGCCGCGCTCGGTGGAGATCACGATGACGCGCATCGGGTGCTCGCGCGAGGCGTCGTTGGCCGCCTCGATGGCCTCCTCCTCGCTGCCGAGGGAGGTGGAGATGACGAGCGTCAGGACGCGACCGAGCGCGACGGCGCCGCCCTCCTCGCGGATCTTGACGAGCGCCTTCGAGATCTTGGCGGTGGTGGTGTTCGGCAGATCGACTCTCATGGCCGCCTCCAGGTCCGTCCGTCGCGGGCGAGGAGCTCGTCGGCCGAGGCCGGCCCCCAGGTGCCCGGACGGTACTGCTCGGGCTGGCCCTGCGTGCGCCAGAATTCTTCGATGGGATCCAGGATCTTCCAGCTCAGCTCGACCTCCTGGTGGCGGGGGAAGAGCGGCGGGTCGCCGAGCAGCACATCGAGGATGAGCCGCTCGTACGCCTCCGGGCTCGCCTCCGTGAAGGCGTGGCCGTAGCCGAAGTCCATGGTGACGTCGCGCACCTGCATCCCCGCGCCCGGCACCTTGGACCCGAAGCGGATGGTGACGCCCTCGTCGGGCTGCACCCGGATGACGAGCGCGTTCTGCCCGAGGGCCGACGTCTGGTCCTCCGCGAACAGGTTCTGCGGTGCGCGCTTGAACACGACCGCGATCTCCGTCACGCGGCGGCCGAGGCGCTTGCCCGCCCGCAGGTAGAACGGCACGCCCGACCAGCGGCGCGTGTTGATGTCGAGGCGCATCGCCGCGTAGGTCTCGGTCAGGGACTCGGGGTCCATGCCGTCCTCGTCGAGGAAGCCCACGACCTCCTCGCCGCCCTGCCAGCCGCCGGCGTACTGCCCGCGGGCCGTGGCGGTGGAGAGGTCCTTCGGCAGCCGCACCGCCGACAGCACCTTCTCCTTCTCGTCCCGGAGGCTCGACGCGTCGAACGCGACGGGCTCCTCCATGGCCGTGAGGGCGAGGAGCTGCAGGAGGTGGTTCTGGATGACGTCGCGCGCTGCGCCGATGCCGTCGTAGTAGCCGGCACGGCCACCCACGCCGATGTCCTCGGCCATGGTGATCTGCACGTGGTCGACGTAGTTCGCGTTCCACAGGGGCTCGTAGAGCTGGTTCGCGAAGCGCAGCGCCAGGATGTTCTGGACCGTCTCCTTGCCCAGGTAGTGGTCGATGCGGAACACCGAGTCCGGCGGGAAGACGGACTCCACGACGGCGTTGAGCTCGCGCGCCGTCTTCAGGTCGCTTCCGAAGGGCTTCTCGATGACGACGCGTCGCCAG
The DNA here is from genome assembly GCF_002151125.1 of Clavibacter michiganensis. Lineage (GTDB taxonomy): Bacteria > Actinomycetota > Actinomycetes > Actinomycetales > Microbacteriaceae > Clavibacter > Clavibacter michiganensis_C. The sequence continues at coordinate 200,031 of NZ_MDJZ01000004.1, read as the reverse complement.
TGGCCCTCCTTCTGGTCCGCGAGTCCCGAGCGGCGGAGCTGCTCGGTGACCAGCGGGAAGGACTTCGGCGGGATCGACAGGTAGAACGCGTGGTTGCCCATCGTGCCCCGCTCGCGGTCGAGCTCCTCCGTGATCTCCTTCAGCGTCTGGAACGCCTCGTCGTCGTCGAAGGTGCCCTGCACGAAGCGGATGCCCTGCGCCAGCTGGCGCCAGACGTCCTCGTCGAACTTGGTGCGCGAGTACTGCTTGACGGCCTCGTACACGACCTGCTCGAAGTCCTGGTCCTCCCAGTCCCTCCGGGCGAAGCCGATGAGCGCGAAGCCCGGGGGCAGGAGCCCGCGGTTGGCGAGGTCGTAGACGGCCGGCATCAGCTTCTTGCGCGACAGGTCACCCGTCACGCCGAAGATGATGAGGCTGCTCGGCCCCGCGATGCGGTTCAGCCGACGATCCGACGGGATCCGCAGTGGATTGAATTCCGGGGTGATTTCCACCGGCGACATGTAACTCCTCGATCTGCCGGACGGATCCGGCGATGCGGTCATTCGAGCGTCGAGAGCAGGGCCCGGGCGTCCGTGGTGGGGTCGGTGAGGTTCAGGCGCAGGACCGGACGGCCGTGCTCGGCGAGCACGGTGGCGTCGCCGGCGGCCTGGGCCTGGATGAGCTCGCCGAAGGTGAAGGGGCGGTCGGGGATCTCGAGGTCCGAGGCCGCGTCCGCGGTGATCTGCAGGAACACGCCGACGGGGGTGCCGCCCTTGTGGAACTGCCCCGTGGAGTGCAGGAACCGAGGACCCCAGCCGAACGTGACCGGGCGGCCGACCTTGCGGGCGACGGCATCGCGGAGGCGCTCGAGCTCGGGGAGCGCGAGGCGGTCGACGAAGGCCTGCACGGCGACGTAGCCCGTGGGGCCGACCTGCGCGAGCAGGGCGTCGATCGCCGAGGCGACGTCGGTCGCGCCCTCGGTGACCTCGCTGGTGCCGCGCACCTCGATGCCGTCCGTCGTGACGACGGGGGCCTCGGGCGCGGGACGGTCGTCGAGGAGTCCGCGCGCGGCGACCTTGGCGGCCTCCACGTCGGGCTGGTCGAAGGGGTTGATCTCCAGCAGGCGACCCGCGACGGCGACGGCGTACTCCCACGTGAGGATCTGCGCGCCGAGCGTGCCGCTGATGACGATCTCGCCGTCGGCGGCGTCGTGCGCGTCGACGTCGGCGACGAGCCGCGCGATCTGCAGGTCGGCGAGGCCGAGGCCCAGCTCGGGGGCGTCGGTCGGCAGCACGACGGGCAGGAGGCCCGTGCCGAGCTTGCCCGTCGACTCGGCGATGAGCTGCTCGACCCAGTCGCCGAAGCCGACGATGTGCGTGCCGTCGGAGACGATGCCGAGCTTGTCCTTCAGCGGCGAGGTGCCGGCGATCGCGGCGCCGAGCACGAGGCCCGGGTTCGACACGTCGTCGACGGCCAGCTGCGCGGAGGCGGCCTCCGCCTCGTCGAGCAGGCCGGAGATGTCGGCGCCGGCGAGGCCGGACGGCACGAGGCCGAACGCGGTCAGCGCGCTGTAGCGGCCGCCCACGTCGGGGTCGGCGTTGAAGACGCGGTAGCCGTCGGCTCGGGCCGACTCGTCGAGGGGCGAGCCCGGGTCGGTCACGATGACGATGCGGCTGGTCGGGTCGATGCCCGCCTCGCGGAACGAGGCCTCGTAGACGCGCTTCTGGCTGTCGGTCTCGAGCGTGGAGCCGGACTTCGACGAGATGACGACCGCCGTGGTGGCGAGGCGGTCGCCGAGGGCGGCGAGCACCTGGCCCGGGTCGGTCGAGTCGAGGACCGTGAGCTCGACGCCCGCGGTGCGGGTGATGACCTCGGGGGCGAGCGAGGATCCGCCCATGCCGCCGAGGACGATGTGGTCGACGCCCTGGCTGCGCAGCTCCTCGCGGAGCGCCGTGATCTCGGCGACGAGGGGACGCGAGATGGCGACCGCCTGCGTCCAGCCGAGCCGCTTGGTGGCCTCGGACTCGGCGTCGGGACCCCAGAGGGTGCCGTCGAGCCCGGTGATCCCGGACGCGACGTGCGCCTCGACGAGGGCGGGCACGTGGGTCTCGACGGCCGTGGCCGCCGCGCCGCTCAGCGCGATGCGGACGCTCACTTGGCGCCGTCCAGGGCGGTGGTGACGGTCTCGATGAGCTCGCTCCACGACACCTTGAACTTCTCGACGCCCTCCTTCTCGAGGAGCTCCGTGACCTCCTTGTAGGAGATGCCGAGCGCGTCGACCTGGTTGAGGATCTCGTTCGCGGCGTCGTAGGAGCCCGTGATCGTGTCGCCCTCGATGACGCCGTGGTCGAATGTGGCGTCGAGCGTCTTCTCCGGCATCGTGTTGACGACGTCCGCGGCGACGAGCTGCGTGACGTAGAGCGTGTCGGGCAGGTCGGGGCTCTTGACGCCCGTCGACGCCCAGAGGGGGCGCTGCTTGTTGGCGCCGGCGCCGAGGAGGCCCTGGGCCCGCTCGGACGCGAAGGACTGCTCGAAGGCCTGGTAGGCGAGCTGCGCGTTGGCGACGCCGGCCTTGCTCTTCAGCGCGGTGGCCTCGTCGGTGCCGATCGCGTCGAGGCGCTTGTCGATCTCGGTGTCCACGCGCGACACGAAGAAGGAGGCGACCGAGTGGATGGTCGACAGGTCGATGCCCGCCGCCTTCGCCTTCTCGAGGCCGGTGAGGTACGCGTTGATGACCTCGCGGTAGCGCTCGAGCGAGAAGATCAGGGTGACGTTGACGCTGATGCCGGCGCCGATGACCTCGGTGATCGCCTCGAGGCCCTCGCGGGTCGCGGGGATCTTGATCATGACGTTCGGCTCGGCGATCTTGTCCCACAGCTTGTGGGCCTCGTCGATGGTCGCCTGGGTGTCGTTCGCGAAGTCGGGGGAGACCTCGATGGAGACGCGGCCGTCGAAGCCGGCGGTGCGGTCGTAGACCGGGCGGAAGATGCGCGCGGCCTCGCCGACGTCGCGGGTGGTGATCTCGAAGACCGCGCGGTCGACGTCGGCGCCGTCGGCCGCGAGCTCGCGGACCTGGGCGTCGTACGCCTCGCCCTTGGCGAGGGCGGACGCGAAGATGGTGGGGTTCGTCGTGATGCCGACGACGTCGCGCTCGGCGATCACCTTCTCGATGCCCTTGGCATCGATGCGCTCGCGGGACAGGTCGTCGAGCCAGATGCTGACGCCCGCGGCGGAGAGCTGCGCGGTGGGGGAAGTGGTGTCGGTCATGTTGCCTTCTTCATGCTGGTTGTGAGGTTCGGTGGGGGAGGAGCGCACGCGTCGGCGCGCTCCTCCCGGGATCCGACCGGACGGGCCGGTCGGCGGCCGGCGGGGAGCGGAGCAGCTCGGCCGCCCCGCTCCTCGTCAGCTTCTAGAGGGAGGCGATGGACTCCTTGGCCGCCTTCACGACGGCCTCCGTGGTGATGCCGAACTCGCGGTACAGGACCTCGTACTCGGCGCTGGCGCCGAAGTGCTCGATCGAGATGCTGCGGCCGTGGTGCCCGACGTACTGCTTCCAGGAGAGCGAGATGCCCGCCTCGACGGAGACGCGCGCGGCGACCCCCTCGGGGAGCACGTGCTCCTTGTACGCCGCGTCCTGCTCCTCGAACCACTCGAGGCTCGGCGCGCTGACGACACGGGCCTGCACGCCCTCGGCGGCGAGGGCCTCGCGCGCCTCGACGGCGAACTGGACCTCGGAGCCCGTGGCGATGAGGATCACGTCGGGCGTGCCCTCGGTGTCGGCGAGGATGTACGCGCCCTTCGCGACGCCGGCGGCCGAGGCGTACTCGGTGGCCGTCGCGTCGCCCGCGCCCCGCTCCAGGACCGGGAGGTTCTGGCGCGAGAGCGCGAGGCCGGCGGGCCCCATGCGGCGGGTGAGGATCGTCTTCCACGCCTGCGCGGTCTCGTTGGCGTCCGCGGGGCGGATGACGTCGAGGCCCGGGATGGCGCGGAGGCTGGCGAGCTGCTCCACCGGCTGGTGGGTCGGCCCGTCGCCGCCGAGGGCGACGGAGTCGTGCGTCCAGACGAAGATCGACGGCGCCTTCATGAGCGCGGCGAGACGGACCGCCGGGCGCATGTAGTCGCTGAAGATGAGGAACGTGCCGCCGAAGGGGCGGGTGTTCCCGTGCAGGACGATGCCGTTGAGGATCGCGCCCATGGCGTGCTCGCGGATGCCGAAGTGGAGGACGCGGCCGTAGGGGTCGCCCTTCCACATGTCGGTGGAGCGCTCGGCGGGCACGAAGGACGGCGCCGACTCGATGGTCGTGTTGTTCGACTCGGCGAGGTCGGCGGAACCGCCCCACAGCTCGGGCATGACCTCGGCGATGGCGTTGATGACCTTGCCGGACGCGGCGCGCGTCGAGACGTCCTTGCCCGCGGGGAACACGGGGAGCGCCTCGTCGAGGCCCTCCGGGGCGTCGCCGGCGAGGACGCGGTCGAGGAGCGTCTTGCGCTCGGGGTTCGCCTCGGCCCACGCGGCGAGCTTCTCGTCCCACTCGCGGTGCTGCTGCTGGCCGCGCTCGACGGCCTGGCGGGTGTGCTCGAGGACGCCGTCCGGCACCTCGAAGCTCTTCTCGGGGTCGAAGCCGACGATCTGCTTGACGGCCGCGAGCTCCTCGGCGCCGAGGGCGGAGCCGTGGATCTTGCCCGAGTTCTGCTTCTTGGGGGAGGGCCAGCCGATGATCGTCTTGAGGATGATCAGCGACGGCTTGCGCGTCTCGGCCTTGGCGGCCTCGACGGCGTCGAACAGCTCCTGGACGTCCTCGACGTACTCGCCCGACTTCTTCCAGTCGACGTGCTGCACGTGCCAGCCGTAGGACTCGTAGCGCGCGGCCACGTCCTCCGTGAAGGCGATGTCGGTGTCGTCCTCGATGGAGATCTGGTTGCTGTCGTAGATCGCGATGAGGTTGCCGAGCTCCTGGTGCCCCGCGAGGGAGGAGGCCTCGGAGGTGATGCCCTCCTGCATGTCGCCGTCGCCGGCGATCACGTAGACGAAGTGGTCGAAGGGGCTCTCGCCCGCGGGCGTCTCCGGGTCGAACAGGCCGCGCTCGTAGCGGGCGGCGTACGCGAAGCCGACGGACGAGGCGAGGCCCTGGCCGAGGGGGCCGGTGGTGATCTCGACGCCGTCGGTGTGGCCGTACTCCGGGTGGCCCGGGGTCTTGGAGTCCCACGTGCGGAGGGCCTGGAGGTCCTCGATCTCGAGGCCGTAGCCGCCGAGGAAGAACTGCGTGTACTGCGTGAGCGAGCTGTGGCCCACCGAGAGGATGAACCGGTCACGGCCGATCCAGGTGCTGTCGGAGGGGTCGCGGCGCATGACCTTCTGGAACAGGAGGTAGGCCGCCGGGGCCAGGCTCATGGCGGTGCCGGGGTGACCGTTTCCGACCTTCTCGACCGCGTCCGCGGCGAGGATCCGTGCGGTGTCGACCGCCTTGCTGTCGATGGGGTCCCATTGCAATGCTGCCACTTGGTTCTAGCCCTTCTGAAGATGGGGGGAGGCCCAGCCGGACCGCCTATCAGTATAGGGAACACCCACTCGGCCCCAGGTGTTCCGAGCCCGCCGCGACGGGCCCTCGCGGCTCGGCTCGCAGGGGCGGTGGCCTACCATGGGGAGGGAATGTCCGGCGAGTTAGAGGTGCGATGAACGTTGCGGTGCAGAGTCGGGTCGATCGGGAGACGATCGGCGTGGCGAGGAAGACCAAGGCGTACGTCGCACTGACGAAGCCGCGCGTCATCGAGCTCCTGCTCGTGACCACCGCGCCCGTCATGATCCTCGCGCAGGGCGGGTGGCCGAACCCCTGGCTGATCCTCGGCGTCCTCGTCGGCGGCACGCTCAGCGCCGGCAGCGCCAACGCCTTCAACTGCTACATCGACCGGGACATCGACCGTGTCATGAAGCGCACCCAGCGGCGCCCCCTGGTGACGGGGGAGCTTTCCGACCGGGAGGCGCTCGTCTTCGCGTGGATCATCGGCGTCGCCAGCATCGTCTGGCTGGGCGTCATCTCCAACTGGCTCGCCGCGGCGCTGTCGCTCGCCGCGATCCTCTTCTACGTCTTCGTCTACACGCTGTGGCTGAAGCGCCGCACGCCGCAGAACATCGTCTGGGGCGGTGCCGCGGGCTGCATGCCCGTGCTCATCGGCTGGGCCGCCGTCACGGGCGACATCTCCTGGGCGCCCGTCATCCTCTTCATGATCGTCTTCCTCTGGACCCCGCCGCACTACTGGCCGCTGTCCATGAAGTACCGCGACGACTACGCGTCCGTCAACGTGCCGATGCTCGCGGTCGTGCGGGGCCGCGCCGCCGTCGGCCTGCAGACCATCCTCTACGCGTGGGCGACGCTCGTGTGCTCCCTGCTGCTCATCCCCGTCGCGGGCATGGGGCTCGTCTACACGCTCGCGGCCCTCGCCGGCGGCGGCTGGTTCGTCTACGAGACGCACCGCCTGTACGACCTGGCGGTCCGCCACGAGCCCATCAAGCCGATGCGCGTCTTCCATGCCTCCATCTCGTACCTCTCGCTGCTGTTCCTCGCGGTCGGCATCGACCCGCTCCTGCCCTTCTGATCCTCGGGTCCTCGCCGGCGGGCGCTCGGCTGCGGCGCGCCCGCACCTGAGCGACCGCATCCGCGCGTGCGGGGGCGGCTGCGGGTCCCGCGAGGGCAGAGGCCCCGTGAGCGTGCTGCCGTGTCCGCCCTCGGGTCCTCGGAGCTCGGCGCGCTCCGCGACCGGCAGCGCGGACGGATGGCGTGCCCGGCATGGCCCACCGGCGGCGTGCTGCCGCGGATGCCGCCGCCGGTGACCGGTCGTCGGCCGCTGCCGCCCCTCTGCTCGAGGGCACGCCCTGCGCGAGGTGGGCGGCCCGCGGACGACGACGCCCGCCGCGAGCGGTGCTCGGGCGGGCGACGTCGACGACGGGAGTGCGGCTGTCAGCCCACGTGGGCGGAGCGCCGCACCTCCGCGGGCGTGAGGCGCAGGGTGTCGGCGCGGCGGGTCGTGCTGAGCAGCGTGGCCGTCATCGCGGACGCGAGGAGGCAGGCGAGGACCATGTGCAGCCCCACCAGGAACTCGGGGAGGCCGGTGCGCGCCTGGATGATGCCCACCGCGATCTGGGCGACCTCGACCGCGAGCAGGACCCGGGTCCAGCGCGAGACGGCCGTCCACCGGTTCCGGGCCGCTATCGCGACGAGGGCGATCGTGAGGCCGAAGGTCGCGTAGGCCGGCCAGCTGTGGATGTGCTGCAGCAGCTCCGGGTCGAGTCCGTTGCGGGCAGCGCCCTGGTCGCCCGCGTGGGGGCCGGATCCGGTGACGACGATGCCGACCAGGATCGTGACGCCGACGGCGACCGCGGTGACGCGCGCGAGGGTCGAGAACGACGACGGCACCGACCGCTCCGCCTCGTCGAACGGGTGGTAGGTGCGCCACACGAGCACGGTCGACAGGACGACGAGCACCACGGACACGACGAAGTGCAGGCCCACGATGTAGGGGTTCAGCCCGGTGAGCACCGTGATGCCGCCGATGACGCCCTGCGCGGGGATCCCGAGGCCGATGGCGAGCGCGATCGAGAAGAGCCCGCGACCGCGGTTCCGCAGCCGCAGGACGGCGAGGAACGTGGCGATGGCGACGATCACCAGGACGAACGTGAGCAGGCGGTTGCCGAACTCGATGAGCCCGTGGACGCCCATCTCGGGCGTCGACACGAAGGAGTCGGCGGTGCACCGCGGCCACGTCGGGCAGCCGAGCCCGGAGCCCGTGAGCCGGACGAGCCCGCCGGTGCCGACGACGAGCGTCTGCACGGCGAGCGTGGTCCAGACGAGGATCCGCGTGACGCGGGTGATCCCGTCCGGCAGCCGCTCCCGCAGCCGCCTGCCGACCATGAGGGTCTGACCTAGCACGCTCCCACTGGGAGACTGCCCCGCATCGGTGCCGTGAGTCACTGCCTGCCTTCCGTGCCCGCTGGATTGCCCGTAGAATCGGGTGGTTCATGGAACACGTCGGGTCTTGCAGCATCCGGCACGTCAGCGAGGACGGCGGGAACAAGTCCACCCGCGTTCGTGTTCATCCTAAGAGGGGTGCGAGGCGTGAAGCCGCCGCATCCCTGAGACCCACAGTCTTCCCCTCGTCACCGAAGCGGCGTCGCCGTGCGAGGGGGTATGCCGATACGGCGCTGATACGCCCAGATCGTCAGGAAAGCAGGTAGCCATGTCAGATGTGCTCATCGACCGACCGGAGCTCGAGAGCCTGGGGCAGTACGAGTTCGGCTGGTCCGACTCCGACGTCGCCGGCGCATCGGCCAAGCGCGGCATCTCCCCGCAGGTCGTCGCCGACATCTCGCGGCGCAAGGACGAGCCCGAGTGGATGCTCGCCAACCGCATGAAGGGCTACGAGCTCTTCGGCAAGAAGCCCATGCCGACCTGGGGCGCCGACCTGTCCGGCATCGACTTCGACAACATCAAGTACTTCGTGCGCTCCACGGAGAAGCAGGCCCAGACGTGGGAGGACCTGCCCGACGACATCAAGAACACGTACGAGCGGCTCGGCATCCCCGAGGCGGAGCGCCAGCGCCTCGTCTCCGGCGTCGCGGCCCAGTACGAGTCCGAGGTCGTCTTCCACTCCATCCAGAAGGAGCTCGAGGACCAGGGCGTCATCTTCATGGACACCGACACGGCGCTGCGCGAGCACCCGGAGCTGTTCAAGGAGTACTTCGGCACCGTCATCCCCGCCGGCGACAACAAGTTCGCGGCGCTGAACACGGCGGTGTGGTCGGGCGGGTCGTTCGTGTACGTGCCCAAGGGCGTGCACGTGGAGATCCCGCTGCAGGCGTACTTCCGCATCAACACCGAGAACATGGGCCAGTTCGAGCGGACGCTGATCATCGCGGACGAGGGCAGCTACGTCCACTACATCGAGGGCTGCACCGCGCCCATCTACAAGTCCGACTCGCTGCACTCCGCGGTGGTCGAGATCATCGTGAAGAAGGACGCCCGCGTCCGCTACACGACCATCCAGAACTGGTCGAACAACGTCTACAACCTCGTCACCAAGCGCGCGACGGCCGCCGAGGGCGCGACCATGGAGTGGATCGACGGCAACATCGGATCCAAGGTCACGATGAAGTACCCCTCCATCTACCTCATGGGCGAGCGCGCCAAGGGCGAGACCCTGTCGGTCGCCTTCGCGGGCCCCGGCCAGCACCAGGACGCCGGCGCGAAGATGGTGCACATGGCGCCGTACACGCAGTCGTCGATCGTCTCCAAGTCGATCGCCCGCGGCGGCGGCCGGGCCGGCTACCGCGGCGAGATCCGCGTGGACGCGGCGGCGCACCACTCCGCCAACACCGTCCGCTGCGACGCGCTGCTCGTCGACACGATCTCCCGCTCCGACACGTACCCCGCGATCGACATCCGCGTGGACGACGTCCAGCTCGGGCACGAGGCCACCGTCTCGCGCGTCAGCGAGGAGCAGCTGTTCTACCTGATGAGCCGGGGCATGCCCGAGGACGAGGCCATGGCCATGATCGTCCGCGGCTTCATCGAGCCCATCGCCCGAGAGCTGCCCATGGAGTACGCGCTCGAACTCAACAAGCTCATCGAGATGGGCATGGAAGGATCCGTCGGCTAGATGACGACCCCACTCGCCACCACAGAAGCCCCCGTCCCCGCCGACCAGCACGGCAACCGGGCGCACACCGACGGAGGGTGGGCGGCAGTCCCCATCCAGACGCGCTCCGAGCGCTTCACGTCCACGGACGTCGAGGCGTTCGACGCCGTCACCGGTCGGGAGGCCGTCTGGAAGCTGACGCCCGTCCGCCGGCTCGACGACCTCATCTCCGGTGAGCTCGACGGATCCCGCTACCCGTTCACCAGCTCCGACGCCGCCGGCACCGCCGTCTCGTGGGTCCCGCGGGACGACGCCCGCGTCGGCACCGCGGGAGCGCCCGAGGACCGCGCCCAGGCCAACGCCTGGTCGTCGTTCGGGGAGGCGCTCGCCATCGACGTCTCGGGGGAGGAGCGCGTCACCGTCACGGTCGGCCGCTCCGAGCTCGGCGCGGCGGCGCGCGCCGCGCACACCGTCATCACGGCCGCGCCGTTCAGCCGCGGCGTCGTCATCCTCGACAACGTCGGGTCCGCCTCGCTCGTCGAGAACGTCGAGATCGTCGTCGGCGACCGGGCCGAGCTCACCGTCGTCACCGTGCAGCAGTGGGACGACGAAGCTCGCCACCTTGCCGCGCACCAGGCCGTCGTCGGACGCGACGCCAAGCTCAAGCACGTGGTGGTGACGCTCGGCGGATCCATCGTCCGGGTCAACCCCTCGGCCCACCTCTCGAACGAGGGCGCCGACGGCGAGCTGCTCGGCGTGTACTTCGCCGACGCGGGCCAGCACCTGGAGCAGCAGGTGTACGTCGACCACGACGCCCCCAACACCCGCAGCAGGGTCACCTACAAGGGCGCGCTGCAGGGGAAGGGCGCCCGCACCGTCTGGATCGGCGACGTGCTCATCCGCCGCTCGGCGCCGGGCACCGACAGCTACGAGCAGAACCGCAACCTCGTCCTCACGGACGGCACGCGCGCCGACTCGATCCCGAACCTCGAGATCGAGACCGGCGACATCGCCGGCGCCGGTCACGCGAGCGCCACGGGCCGCTTCGACGACGAGCAGCTCTTCTACCTGCAGGCCCGCGGGATCACGGAGGAGGAGGCGCGCCGCCTCGTCGTCCGCGGCTTCCTGAGCGAGATCGTCCAGCAGATCGGCGTGCCCGACCTCGAGGAGCGGCTCCAGGCCGCCATCGAGGCCGAGCTGTCCGGCGGGGCGGTCGCCCGATGACCGCCGTCCGCATCTGCGCCGTCGACGACCTCGACGTGAACGAGGCGCTCCGCGTCGAGATCGAGGGACTCGCGATCGCCATCGTGAAGGACTCCTCCGGCACGGTGCACGCCATCGGCGACACCTGCACGCACGGCGACATCTCGCTGGCCGAGGGCTTCGTCGAGGGCGACACCCTGGAGTGCTGGGCCCACGGGTCGAAGTTCTCCCTCGAGACGGGCAAGCCGCGCACGCTGCCGGCCTACGAGCCCGTCCCCGTCTACCCCGTGTCGATCGTGGACGGCGACATCCACATCGACACCACCCCGAAGAGCTAGAGGAACGCACCGATGTCAACACTCACCATCACCGACCTGCACGTCAGCGTCGACACCGAGCAGGGCCGCAAGCAGATCCTCAAGGGCGTCGACCTCACGATCAACGAGGGCGAGATCCACGCGATCATGGGCCCCAACGGCTCGGGCAAGTCCACCCTCGCGTACACGATCTCGGGTCACCCGAAGTACCACGTCGACTCCGGCTCGATCACGCTCGACGGCGTCGAGGTCCTCGACATGACGGTGGACGAGCGCGCCCGCGCGGGCCTGTTCCTCGCCATGCAGTACCCGGTCGAGATCCCCGGCGTCACCACCACCAACTTCCTGCGCACCGCCAAGACCGCGATCGACGGCGAGGCCCCGGCCATCCGCGCCTGGATCAAGGACGTCCGCAGCTCGATGGCGGCGCTCAAGATGGACCCCGCGTTCGCCGAGCGCAACGTCAACGAGGGGTTCTCGGGCGGCGAGAAGAAGCGCAACGAGGTCCTACAGCTCGAGCTGCTGAAGCCCAAGTTCGCGGTGCTCGACGAGACCGACTCCGGCCTCGACGTCGACGCGCTCAAGATCGTCTCCGAGGGCGTCAACCGCGCGAAGGCGAACACGGGTCTCGGGCTCCTGCTCATCACGCACTACACGCGCATCCTCCGCTACATCCAGCCCGACTTCGTCCACGTGTTCGTCGCGGGCCGGGTCGCCGAGCAGGGTGGCCGCGAGCTGGCCGACCGCCTCGAGGAGGAGGGCTACGACCGCTTCCTCGCCCCGGCTGCGGAGGTCGCCCCCTCGACCACGGTCTCGGCGTGAGCATGCAGAGCACGCTGCCCCCGCAGAAGTTCGACGAGGTCGAGGAGGCGCTCAAGGACGTGATGGATCCCGAGCTCGGGATCAACATCGTCGACCTGGGGCTCATCTACGACCTCGCGTGGGACGACGAGAACGACGCCCTCATCATCCACATGACGCTCACGTCCGCGGGCTGCCCGCTGACCGACGTCCTCGAGGAGCAGACCGCGGAGGCGCTCGACGGCGTCGTGGCCGCGTTCCGCATCAACTGGGTGTGGATGCCGCCGTGGGGTCCCGAGAAGATCACCGACGACGGCCGGGACATGATGCGGGCGCTCGGCTTCTCCATGTGATCCGCCGCACCACCCGCACGTCCTCGACGGCCCCACCCGCTCCGGGTGGGGCCGTCGTCGCGTGGCCGCCCGCCGGGAAGAGGGCCGCGACGCCGTCGTCTCGTACACTGGACCGGTCGGGTCCGATGGACGCCCTCGACCGACCGGGCTCGACCCCCTCTGCTGCGGGTCGCCCACCTCCCACGGACCGTGGGACATCCGCTGATCAGAAGGACCATTCACCGTGCTCGCTGTACACGACCTGGAGCTGCGCGTCGGCGCCCGCGTCCTCATGGAGGACGTCTCGTTCCGGGTGAGCCCGGGGGACAAGATCGGCCTCGTCGGCCGCAACGGCGCCGGCAAGACCACGCTCACCAAGATCCTCGCCGGGGAGGGCCAGCCCACGGGCGGCCGCATCGACCGCTCGGGCGAGATCGGCTACCTCCCGCAGGACCCGCGCTCCGGCAACCCGGAGGACCTCGCACGCACGCGCATCCTCGACGCCCGCGGGCTCGGCACGCTGTCGCTCGACATGCAGCGCGCGATGCTCGACATGGCGTCCACGGACGAGAAGGTCTCCGCGAAGGCGATGAAGGACTACGGCCGCCTCGAGGAGCGCTTCGTCGCGCTCGGCGGCTACGCGGCCGAGGCCGAGGCCGCGTCGATCGCGAGCAACCTCAGCCTCCCCGACCGGATCCTCGACCAGCCCCTCAGCACCCTCTCCGGCGGTCAGCGCCGCCGCATCGAGCTCGCGCGCATCCTCTTCTCCGGCGCGGACACGATGCTCCTCGACGAGCCCACCAACCACCTCGACGCCGACTCCGTCACCTGGCTGCGCGAGTTCCTCAAGGGGTACCAGGGCGGGCTGATCGTCATCAGCCACGACGTGGAGCTCGTGGGCGACACCGTGAACCGCGTCTTCTACCTCGACGCGAACCGCATGGTCATCGACATCTACAACATGGGCTGGAAGCACTACCAGCGCCAGCGCGCCGCCGACGAGGAGCGCCGCAAGAAGGAGCGCGCCAACGTCGAGAAGAAGGCGGGCGTCCTCCAGCTGCAGGCCGCGAAGTTCGGCGCCAAGGCGTCCAAGGCCGCGGCCGCCCACCAGATGGTGCGGCGCGCGGAGAAGATGCTGTCCGGGCTCGAGGAGGTGCGCGCGGTCGACCGCGTGGCGAAGCTGCGCTTCCCGGAGCCCGTCGCCTGCGGGCGCACGCCGCTCATGGCGAGCGACCTCAGCAAGAACTACGGCTCGCTGGAGATCTTCACGGCCGTCGACCTGGCCATCGACCGGGGGAGCAAGGTCGTCATCCTCGGCCTCAACGGCGCGGGCAAGACGACGCTGCTGCGGATCCTCGCGGGCGTCGACCAGCCCGACACGGGCCGGCTCGAGCCCGGCCACGGCCTGCGCGTCGGCTACTACGCGCAGGAGCACGAGACCATCGACGTCAAGCGCAGCGTGCTGGAGAACATGGTCTCCTCCTCGCCCGACATCTCCGAGATGGAGGCGCGACGCGTGCTCGGCTCGTTCCTCTTCACGGGCGACGACTCGGCGAAGCCCGCTGGTGTGCTCTCGGGCGGCGAGAAGACGCGTCTCGCGCTGGCGATGATCGTCGTGTCCGGCGCGAACGTGCTGCTGCTCGACGAGCCCACCAACAACCTCGACCCCGCGAGCCGCGAGGAGATCCTCGGCGCGCTCAACACGTACTCGGGCGCGGTCGTGCTCGTCAGCCACGACGCCGGCGCCGTGGAGGCGCTGAACCCGGAGCGGGTCCTCATCATGCCCGACGGCACGGAGGACCACTGGAGCCCCGACTACATGGAGCTCATCGAGCTGGCCTGAGCCGAGCGGGCGCGCGCCGGCCGGCTGGGTCGGGCTCTCCCACCCGCCTGCTCAGCGTGCGTCGTCGAGGATCCGGTCCTCGACGTCGGCGTCCGAGGGCTGCTTCCGGGCGCGCTTGGCCTGCCGGGCGCGCTCGCGGTCCTGCTCCTCGGGATCGTCCGCGTTGATGATGCGGTACTCGTTGCGGATCGCGACGCCGAGTCCCACGAACGCGATGATCGCGAACACCAGCCACTGGAAGGCGTAGGAGAGGTGCGGCCCCTCGTCCTCCTCGGGGCGCGGCGTCGCGAACGGCGCGGCCTCCGCGGGGGCCGGATCCTCCGAGATGAGCAGCCCGTAGGCGCCCGTGAACGTCGGCGATCCGACGCGGTCCGCGATGTCGGGCAGGTTCACGGTGGCGATCTGCCCCTCGGGGGCGGAGCGGCCCGGCAGCTCCGGCTCGCCGGCCTTGAGCCTGGCCGTGACGGTGACCTCGCCGGCGGGCGGCGCCGGGACGGAGTCGGGGGAGTCCTGGGAGTTGCCGATGGGCACCCAGCCCCGGTCGACCACGAACACGCGACCGTCGTCGAGCCGGAACGGCGTGAGCACCTCGAACCCCGGCTGCCCGTTGAAGGGGCGGTTGCGGGCCAGCAGCTGCTCGTCCATCAGGTAGGTGCCGGTCATCGTGACGGGCGTCCACTTCTGCGTGTCGACGTACGCCGACGTGTCGGCGAGCACCTGGTCGACGGGCTGCGGGGCGCGGTCCCAGTTGTCCTCGACCTTGGCGATCTCGGCGAGGGCCTCGTCCCGGCGGGCGAACTGCCAGTGGCTGAGCAGCGCGCACGCGATCGCGAAGACGACGGCGACCAGCAGGTAGCCGGCCCACCTGCGGTTGAGGACGAAGCGCCAGCGGCTCACGCGATCGCCCCTTCGACGGGCGCGTCGATCGCGGCGACCCGCACCGGGAAGTCGCGGCCGGCGAGGAAGTCGCGCAGGAAGCCGACGTGATCGTCGCACGCCGTCCACGTCTTCACGCGGTCGGTCGTGTGGATGCGGGGGTTCCGCCACTCGACGCGCCACGCCGCGTCGAGGCGGCAGCCGGCGCGCGAGCACTCGACGACGTCGGAGGACGGCCCGGCGGATCCGAGGCCCCAGGAGGCGAGCCCGCTCACGCGTCGGTCGGGGTGTCGGGCGCGGTGCCGCCGGCGGCCGTCGGACGAGCGTCGGAGGTCCGCGGCGCCTCGGGCGCCCGACCGGTCTCGTAGGTCGTGAAGGGCTCGGGCGTGGTGAACGCCTCGGACGCGCGGAAGGGCTCGGACGGAACGTACGGCTCGGCCGGCGGCGGGAAGCCGGAGTGGCGCGCGGAGACGACGACCACGCCGCCGGGCCGCTCGACCGCGGTCCCCTGGTTGCCGCCCACGTTCGCGAGGATGACCGCGAAGTACGGCAGGACGATGGCGCCGATGGCGGCGACGGCCAGCCACCAGCCCTGCAGGAAGAGGCAGGACAGGATGCAGACCATGCGGATGCTCATCGCGACCGTGTACTTGACCATGCGGGCATGGCGGTCCTCCTGCGGGGACCGGGGGAGGCTGGTGACCGACTGCTGCGGAGCTTGCATGCGTGGATGGCGTCCTTCGCGAGGAGCGACGCGCTCCCCATCGAGACCAGGGTACGCCGCGCCACCGATAGGCTCGTCCGCGTCCGCAAGCCCCCTCCAAGCCGTAATGGAAGGTCCCCCATGAGCACCGCACGCACCGTCGTCGTCACCGGAGGCAACAGGGGGATCGGGTACGCGATCGCCGAGGAGATGCTGCGCCGCGGCCACCGCGTCGCCGTCACCGCCCGCTCCGGCGAGGGCCCCGCGGGTAGCCTCACGGTGCGTGCCGACGTGACCGACGCCGCGTCGGTCGACGCCGCCTTCACGGCGGTCGAGGCCGCATACGGACCCGTGGAGGTCGTGGTGGCCAACGCGGGCATCACGCGCGACACCCTCATGATGCGGATGAGCGACGACGACTTCACCGAGGTCGTCGACACGAACCTCGGGGGCGCGTTCCGCGTCGTCAAGCGCGCGTCGAAGGGCATGCTCAAGGCGCGCTTCGGCCGCATCGTCCTCATCTCCAGCGTCGTCGGCCTCTACGGCTCCGGCGGCCAGGTCAACTACGCGGCCTCGAAGAGCGGGCTGGTGGGCCTCGCCCGCTCGGTCACGCGCGAGCTTGGCGGCCGCGGGATCACGGCGAACGTCGTCGCGCCCGGGTTCATCGAGACCGACATGACGGCCGAGCTCCCCGAGGCGACCGCGGCCGAGTACAGGAAGTCCATCCCGGCCGGCCGCTACGGCACCGCCGCCGAGGTCGCGGGCGTCGTGGCGTGGGTCTCCTCCGACGAGGCCGCGTACATCTCCGGCGCCGTGATCCCGGTCGACGGCGGCCTCGGCATGGGCCACTGACCCCGCCGGTCGGGGAGAGCGCCGTGTCCGACCTCCTGGCGGCCTGGGACCTCGGTCCCGCCGCGCTCACCGAGCTCGGGGCCACGCACAACCACGCGTACCGCGTCGACGTGGACGGCGGATCCCGGTACCTCCTCCGCCTGCACGTCGCGCGCCGGAGGCAGCACGAGATCGACCTGGAGCTCGACTGGCTCGACATGCTGGCCGGGCTCGGCGGGCCGTCGGTGCCCGAGCCGCAGCGGACGCGCGACGGATCCTGGACCGCGACCGTGGAGGCGGCCGTCCCCGACGACGACGAGGTCGGCCTCCGGCGCGCGGTCGTCAGCGCGTCGGGCGAGCGCGTGGAGCGGCGTCTGGCCAGCCTGCTCACCTGGCACGACGGCGAGATGCTGAGCAGCCTGCCCGCCACCTCCGATGCGGGCCCCTTCGCCGAGACCCTGGCCGGGTTGCATGCGGCGGGCGCGGATCCGGCCGCCGTCGCCCTCGCCGGCCAGCGCCGCAGGTACGACGCCGACTACGCGACGACGCGGCTGGAGCGCCTGGTCGAGGGGTACCCGGGCATCATGTCCGACGGCTCCACCGCGGACGCGCTCGCGGGCGCCGTCGAGGAGCTCCGGTCGACCCTCGCGGAGGCCGGGCCGCCCATCATGGTGCACGGCGACTACCACCCGGGGAACCTGATCCAGGGGCCCGCGGGCGTGTCCGTCATCGACTTCGACCGCTGCGGGCTGGGTCCCGCCGGCCTCGACGTCGCCGCGGCGATCATGTACCTCGCCCCGCGCCAGCGGGCGCAGTTCCACCGCGCCTACACGGCGGCGGGCGGCAGCACGGGCGTCCCCGACGAGCGCTTCGGCGCGTTCATCTTCCTGGCGTACCTGGACAACGTCACGCACCTCGCGAGCCTGCCGTCGGAGCGGGAGCGGATGCCGGCGAACATCGCGCAGCTCGCGGCGATCGCCCGCGCGGTCGTCGCCGGCTGAGGCGCTGCGGGTCAGCCGCTCAGCGCGGCAGGCCGAGGAGCGCGAGCACCTGCGCGAGGTCGCGGCGGTCGACGCAGACGTCGGCGCCCCGGCGCACGGCGGGCTTCGCGTCGAACGCGACCGACAGGCCGGCCACCGCCATCATCTCGAGGTCGTTCGCGCCGTCGCCCACCGCGACGACGCGGGCGAGCGGGATCCCGAGCTGCGCGCTCCACTCCTCGACGGCCGCGCGCTTCGCGGCGGCGTCGATGACCGGACCGGTGACGCGTCCCGTGAGCCGCCCGCCGTCCGCCTCCAGCCTGTTGGCCCGCCAGAGGTCGAGCCCGAGGCGCTCCGCCAGCGGATCCAGGAGCTCGTGGAACCCGCCCGACACGACCGCGACGACGTGGCCCGCCGCCTGCAGGCCCTCGATGAGGCGCTCGGCACCCGGCGTGACGCGGATCCGCGCCCCGACCGTCGCGTGCACGGAGACCGGCAGCCCGGCGAGCGTCGCGACGCGCGAGCGCAGGCTCTCGGCGAAGTCGAGCTCGCCGCGCATCGCCCGGTCCGTGACGGCGGCGACCTCGTCGAGCGAGCCCGCCTCGGCGGCCAGAAGCTCGATCGCCTCGTCCTCGATGAGGGTCGAGTCCACGTCGAGCACCACGAGCATGCGCGGGCGGGCGCGGGGGACGGGCGACGCCGCGGGGGAGACGGGCGGCGTCAGCGGGCGGACGGCGCTCACGGGGTGACGCGCACGCCCTTGCCCACGACGGTGATGCCGCCGTCGGTGACGGTGAAGCCGCGCGCGCGGTCGCGGTCGTGGTCGACGCCGACGGTCGCGCCGGGCTCGACCTCGACGTCCTTGTCGAGGATGGCGCGCGTGATGACCGCGCCTGCCCCGATGTGGACCTTGTCGAACACGATGCTGTCGACGATGCGCGCACCCGACTCCGCGATGACCCAGGGGCCCAGCACGCTGCGCTCGACGTGGGCGCCGCTGATGACCCCGCCGAGCGACGTGATCGAGTCGATCATGGTGCCCGTGTTCCCCTGCGCGTCGCGGACGAACTTCGCCGGCGGGCTGTTGAGCTGCTGGCTGAAGATCGGCCAGTCCTTGTTGTAGAGGTTGAACACCGGCAGCGCCGAGATGAGGTCCTGGTGCGCGTCGAAGAACGACTCGATGGTGCCGACGTCGCGCCAGTAGTAGCGGTCGCGGTCGTTGGCGCCGGGGACCTCGTTGCGGTTGAGGTCGTACACGCCCGCGTTCCCCTGCTCGACGAACCACGGCACGATGTCGCCGCCCATGTCGTGCGCGGACTCCGGGTTCTCGCCGTCGCGGCGGACCGCGTCGATGAGCTGGTCGGTGTCGAAGACGTAGTTGCCCATGGACGCGAGCACCTCGCCGGGGGAGTCGTCGAGGCCCTGCGGGTCCTTCGGCTTCTCGAGGAAGGCGCGGATGGCGTACGGGTTCGCGGGATCCACGTCGATCACGCCGAACTGGTCGGCGAGCTCGATGGGCTGGCGGATGGCCGCGACCGTCGCGCCGTGGCCCGACGCGATGTGCGCGTCGATCATCTGGCTGAAGTCCATGCGGTACACGTGGTCGGCGCCGACCACGACGACGATGTCGGGCTTCTCGTCGTTGATGAGGTTGAGGCTCTGCAGGATGGCGTCGGCCGACCCGCTGAACCAGCGCTTGCCGAGCCGCTGCTGCGCGGGGACGGACGCGATGTAGGAGTTCAGCATCTGGTTGAGGCGCCAGGTCTGCGACACGTGCCGGTCGAGCGAGTGCGACTTGTACTGCGTCAGCACGACGATCTGCGTCAGCCCCGAGTTGATCAGGTTCGACAGCGCGAAGTCGATGAGCCGGTACTGGCCGCCGAACGGGACGGCGGGCTTGGCGCGGTCCGCGGTGAGCGGCATGAGCCTCTTGCCCTCGCCGCCGGCGAGCACGATTCCAAAGATCTTCTTCGATGCCATTGCCCCAGCGTAGATGCACCGCAGGGCATGTACTAGCGTTCGACGAATGCGAGCAGACGTGATCACCAAGGAGTATCCGCCCGAGGTATACGGGGGTGCGGGAGTCCATGTCACGGAGCTCGTGAAGGCCATGCGGCAGCGGACCGAGGTCGTCGTCCGCGCGTTCGGGGCGCCGCGAGACGAGCCCGGCGTCTTCTCCTACCCGGTCCCCGCGGAGCTCGCGGGCGCCAACGCCACGCTGCAGACCATGGCCGTCGACCTCGCCATCGCGAGCGACGTGGCCGGCGCCGACGTCGTCCACTCGCACACCTGGTACGCGAACCACGCGGGCCACGTCGCGTCGATGCTGCACGGGATCCCGCACGTCGTCACCGCGCACAGCCTCGAGCCGCTGCGCCCGTGGAAGGCGGAGCAGCTGGGCGGCGGCTACCGCGTGTCCAGCTGGATCGAGCGCACGGCCTACGAGGCGGCCGACGCCGTCATCGCCGTGAGCGACGGCATGAAGCGCGACATCCTGCGCTCGTACCCGGCCCTCGACGAGGCGCGGGTGCACACGGTGTACAACGGCATCGACCTCGAGTCGTGGGCCCCTGTGCACGACGACGAGCTCGTGCGGTCCCTCGGCATCGACCCGTCGCGGCCCTCGGTCGTGTTCGTCGGCCGCATCACGCGCCAGAAGGGCCTGCCCTACCTCCTCCGCGCCGCCGCGCTGCTGCCCGCCGACGTGCAGATGGTGCTGTGCGCGGGCGCGCCCGACACCCCGCAGATCATGGAGGAGGTCACGGCCCTCGTCCGCGGCCTCCAGGAGGAGCGCTCCGGCGTCGTCTGGATCGACCGCCTGCTGCCGCGCCGCGAGCTGTCCGCCGTGCTCACCGCGGGCACGGTCTTCGTCTGCCCGTCGGTCTACGAACCGCTCGGCATCGTGAACCTCGAGGCCATGGCGTGCGGCGCCCCCGTCGTCGGCACCGCCACCGGCGGGATCCCGGAGGTCGTCGACGACGGCGTCACCGGCCGACTCGTCCCCATCGACCAGGCCACCGACGGCACGGGCACGCCCACCGACCCCGAGCGCTTCGTCCGCGACCTGGCCGCCGCCCTGACCGAGGTGGTCCAGGATCCCGACGCCGCGCGCCGCATGGGCGAGGCCGGTCGCGTCCGCGCCGAGCGCGAGTTCGGCTGGGACCGGATCGCCCGGCAGACCGAGGCGATCTACGCGTCCCTCCTGCGCTGATCGCCGGGGCGGGAGACGCCGTCCGGTCGCCCCTGCGCACCCCGCGACCGGGACGCGCGGCGGGCCCGGGCCGGTAGACTCGTGCGCATGAGCCACGTCCTCTCCCTGTCCGGAGTGTCCTTCGTCCGGAACGGGACGACCATCCTCGACCAGGTGGAGTGGACGGTGGACGGCGACGAGCGCTGGGTCGTCCTCGGCCCGAACGGCGCCGGGAAGACGAGCCTGCTGCAGATCGCCTCCGCGATGGCGCACCCCTCGTCGGGCACGGCCACGGTCCTCGACCACGAGCTCGGCCGCGTCGACGTGTTCGAGCTCCGCTCGCGCATCGGCTTCGCGTCCACCGCGATGGCCCGCCGCATCCCGGCGGACGAGACGGTGCTGGACGTCGTGCTCACCGCCGCCTACTCGGTCACGGGCCGCTGGAACGAGGACTACGAGGACATCGACGTGCGTCGTGCCCAGCGGGTGCTCGCCGAGTGGCGGCTCGGCCACCTCGAGCAGCGCCGGTTCGGCACGCTGAGCGACGGCGAGCAGAAGCGCGTGCAGATCGCGCGCTCGATCATGACCGACCCCGAGCTCCTCCTCCTCGACGAGCCGGCCGCGAGCCTCGACCTCGGCGCCCGCGAGGAGCTCCTGCAGCTGCTCGGCGGCTACGCGTCGGCACCCGAGGCGCCCGGGATCGTCATGGTCACCCACCACGTCGAGGAGATCCCGCGCGGATTCACGCACGCCCTGCTGCTGCGCGAGGGCGCGGTCGTCGCGGCCGGCCCCCTCGCGGACGTCATCACGGCGGACAACCTCGGCCGCGCCTTCGGGCTCGCGCTCGAGGTCACCCACGACGACGGGCGCTTCACGGCCCGCGCCGTCCGGCGCTGACCCGTCCGGCGGCCTCTCGGCGCGCATGCCCGCTCCGGGCACCCGTCTGGTAGGCTCGTCCACTGGTCCGGTGATCATCCCGGACACCCTCGCTTCCCACGCAGACACCAGAATCGACGAAGGACACCCCGATGAAGACCGACATCCACCCCCAGTACGCCCCCGTCGTCTTCCGCGACCTCGCCTCGGGTGAGACGTTCCTCACGCGCTCCACGGTGGGCAGCTCGAAGACCATCGAGTGGGAGGACGGCAACACGTACCCCGTCATCGACGTCGAGATCTCGAGCGCCTCGCACCCGTTCTACACGGGCAAGCAGCGCATCATGGACTCTGCCGGCCGCGTCGAGAAGTTCAACTCGCGCTACGCGGGCTTCGGCACCAAGAAGTAGCAGCCGCTCGCTGCACCGCGAAGGGCGCCCGGCCTCGGCCGGGCGCCCTTCGTCGTCCCCGGGGGGGGCTCAGCTCCCGGCGTGACGCTCGGGCCAGGCGCCCGAGGTCGTGAAGGCGGGATCCCGGGTGCGCCGCATGTAGTCCTGGAAGCTCTCCGCCTGCACGCGCGACCAGTCGACCTGGCGGTCGTGCAGGTCGAGCACCGGGATGTCGAGCTGGTCGGCGTAGCGCCCGGCGATGGCCTGGGCGACGCGGCCCGCGGCGATCGCGTCGGCGCCCGCGTCGTGCGCGTCGTCGAGGCGCACCCCGTAGTGCTCGGCCGCGACGGAGAGCGTGCGCTTGCCTCGTCGGTAGGTGTCCACCGCCTTGTCGATGACGAGCGGGTCGATCACGGGGCCGGTGTCGCGGAGCGGCTCCACCCCGTGCCGCACGGCCTCGCGGTTGAGGAGCGTGAGGTCGTAGGGCGCGTTGTAGACGACGAGCGCGAGGCCGCGGGCGAACATCTCGCGGATGGTGGTGACGATCTCGAGGACTACCGCCCCGGCGTCGCGTCCCTCGGCCCGGGCGCGCTCGGTGGTGACGCCGTGGATGGCCGCCGCGCCCGCGGGGATCTCGACCCCGGGATCCGCGAGCCAGTCGTGCCGCTCGACGACCTCGCCGCGTCCGTCGAGCACGACGATGCACGCCGTGACGATGCGGGCGGTCTCGACGTCCACCCCCGTCGTCTCGAGGTCGAACGAGGCCAGGGTGTCGTGCCAGCGGGAGCTCATCCTGTAGATGCTACGGGCGACCGCCGATGGCGGGCGCACCCATGTGCAGCCAGTAAAAGCTCTGCGTCGCGAGCGTCAGCGTGAGCCGGCCGTCGTCGCCGACCGTCGGGAAGACGCCGCCGCCGAAGAGGTCGTAGAGCTGGGAGCCGGCGAAGTCGGACGCGTCGATCGTGACCGAGACGGGGTTGTGCGCGAACGAGAAGACGCAGAGCACGTCCTCGGCGCGGTCGCCGAAGTGGGTGCCGCTGCCCTCGTAGGAGCGCACGAACGCGAGGACGCTCTCGTGGTCGGTGGGGAGCACCGTGATCGTGCCCTGGCCGAAGACCGGGTGCGCCTTCCGGACGTGGATGACGTTCCGCACCCAGTGCAGCAGCGAGCGCGACTGGGCGAGCTGCGACTCCACGTTGATCTGCGCGTAGTTGTACACGAGCGACTGCACGACGGGCAGGTAGAGCTTGCCCGGGTCGGCGGTGGAGAAGCCGGCGTTGCGGTCCGGCGTCCACTGCATGGGCGTGCGGGACGCGTCGCGGTCCGGCAGCCAGATGTTGTCGCCCATCCCGATCTCGTCGCCGTAGTACAGGAACGGGCTGCCGGGGAGCGAGAACAGGAGCGCGTGCACGAGCTCGAGCTCCGCGCGCGAGTTGTCCAGCAGCGGGGCGAGCCTGCGGCGGATGCCGATGTTGACGCGCATGCGCGGGTCGTAGGCGTACCAGCCGTACATCGCCTGGCGGTACTCCTCGCTCACCATCTCGAGCGTGAGCTCGTCGTGGTTGCGGAGGAAGACGCCCCACGCCGCCGCCTCGGGGATCTCGAACGTCTCGCCCATGATCCGCTTCAGCTCGTCCGCGGTCTGCGAGCGGAGGGAGTAGAAGATGCGCGGCATGATCGGGAAGTCGAAGGCCATGTGGCACTCGGGCTCCTCCTCGGTGCCGAGGAACGCGGAGACCTCGCGGGGCCACTGGTTGGCCTCGGCGATGAGGATGCGGCCCGGGTACTCCTCGTCCACCATGGCGCGTAGGCGCTTGAGGAACTCGTGCGTGGCGGGCTCGCCCTCGCCGTTTCCCTCCTCGGTCTCGTAGAGGTACGGGATCGCGTCGAGGCGCAGGCCGTCGACGCCCATGTCGAGCCAGTGGCGGATGACGCCGTAGATGGCCTCGTGCACCTTCGGGTTGTCGAAGTTGAGGTCGGGCTGGTGGGAGAAGAAGCGGTGGAAGAAGAACTGGCGGCGCACCGGGTCGAAGGTCCAGTTGGACTCCTCGGTGTCGACGAAGATGACGCGGATGTCCTCGTACTTCTCGTCGGTGTCGCTCCAGACGTAGAAGTCGCCGTAGGGGCCGTCGGGGTCGGACCGGGACTGCTGGAACCACTCGTGCTGGTCGGAGGTGTGGTTCATCACGAGGTCGATGACGATGCGCATGTTGCGCTCGTGCGACTTGGTGACGAGCTCCTTGAAGTCGTCGAGCGTGCCGAACTCGGGGAGCACGGACATGTAGTCGCTGATGTCGTAGCCGCCGTCGCGGAGCGGGGACTGGAAGAACGGAGGGATCCAGAGGCCGTCGATGCCGAGCCACTGCAGGTAGTCGAGCTTGGAGATGAGGCCCTGGATGTCGCCCGTGCCGTCGCCGTTCGAGTCGACGAAGGAGCGGATCATCACCTCGTAGAAGACCGAGCGCTTGTACCACTGCTTGTCGAGGGTGAGGCCGGGCAGGGTGATGGGGGCGGTGAAGCTCACGGTTCTCCTCATGGGCGCGACGGGGGCGTCGACTCGGGGCGGGAAGGCTCGCTCGCAACTCTAGGTCCGGAAGGCCGGGCGGGCGGAGCCCGGCGCGCCCGGGGGCCAGGGCGACGGGCGCTCGTAGACTCGTCCCCGATGACCGTCCCCTCGCCCTACGCCGCCCAGCTCGACCGCATCCCCGTGGTCCGCCGCACCGTCGACCTCCTCGGGAGCCGCACCGCCTGGTGGGAGTACGGGCCGGCGGAGGCCGCGCAGGCGCTCGTCGTCGTCCACGGGTTCCGCGGGGACCACCACGGGTTGGAGCCGGTCGTCGCGCAGCTGCCGGGCGTGCGGATCCTGTCGCCCGACCTGCCCGGCTTCGGCGACTCGACGCCGCTCGTCGACGCGCGGCACGACATCGCCGGCTACGCCGCGTGGCTGCGCGCGTTCGTCGACGCCACCGGCACGCGCGACCAGGCGGTGCTCGGCCACTCGTTCGGCTCCATCGTCGTCTCGGCGGCGCTCGCGGACGGGCTGCCCAGCCCGCGGGCGATCCTCGTGAACCCCATCGCCGCGCCCGCGCTCGAGGGGCCGCGGGGGATCCTGACCCGCCTCGCCGTCCTGTACTACCGCGCCGCCGCCGTGCTGCCCGAGCGCGCGGGCTTCGGCCTGCTGCGCAACCGCGCCATCGTGCGCGTGATGAGCGAGGCCATGGCGAAGACGCGCGACCGCTCCCTCCGCCGCTGGATCAACGACCAGCACGACCGGTTCTTCAGCGCCTTCAGCGACCGGCGCGTCGTCCTGGAGGCCTTCCGCGCGTCCGTGTCGTCGGACGCGAGCACGTACGCGCCGCGCGTGGGCGTGCCCGTGCTGCTGGTGGCCGCCGAGCGCGACGACATCACGCCCGTCGCCGCGCAGCACCGCCTGCAGCGCCTGTTCGCCGACGCGGAGCTCGAGGTGATCCCGCGTGTCGGGCACCTCATCCACTACGAGACGCCCCGGGAGGCCGCCGCCTCGATCCGCCGCTTCCTCGACGGAGGGACCGCCTCATGAGGCTCGTGTTCGACTGCCGGTACACCCGCATCGGCCGGCACGACGGGATCAGCCGCTACGGCGCCGAGCTCGTCGCCCGGCTGGCCACGCGCTTCGACGTGACCATGCTCATCAGCGACCACCGCCAGCTCGCGCTCCTGCCCGACCTGCCCTGGCAGCTGGTCAGCTCGCCGACCGGGCCGCGCGAGCCGTGGGTCGCGCGACGCGTCTCGCGGATGCGGCCGGACGTCGTGTACAGCCCCATGCAGACGATGGGGTCCCGGGGCCGCGCCTACCCGCTCGTGCTCACCCTGCACGACCTCATCTACTACCGGCACCGTCGGCCCCCGCGCGACCTGCCCGCTCCCGTCCGCGCGCTCTGGCGGGCGTTCCATCTCGCGTGGTGGCCGCAGCGGCTGCTGCTCGACCGGGCGGACGCGGTCGTGACGGTCAGCGAGACGACGCGCGGCCTCATCCGCGCGCACCGCCTGACCTCGCGGCCCGTGGTGGTCGTGCCGAACGCCGCCGAGCTAGCGCCCGCGCCCGACGGCCGCCCGGACGGACCGCGCGAGGCGCCCGCGGAGCGCACGCTCGTCTACATGGGCTCGTACATGCCCTACAAGAACGTCGAGGCGCTCGTGCGCGCGGCCGACGACCTGCCCGACCACGAGCTGCACCTCATGAGCCGCATCACCCCCGCGGAGCGCGAACGGCTGGAGGCGATCGCCGACGGCGCGCGCCTCGTCTTCCGCGACGGCGCGAGCGACGACGCGTACGCGTCGACGCTGCGGCGGGCGACCGCGCTGCTGACCGCGTCGCGGGACGAGGGGTTCGGGATCCCGGTGATCGAGGCCATGAGCGTCGGCCTGCCAGTGGTGGTCAGCGACATCCCGATCTTCCGGGAGATCGGGGGAGACGCGGCCGTGTACGTGGATCCCGACGACGCCGAGGGCTTCGCCGCCGCCGTGCGCGCGCTGGAGGATCCCGCGGAGTGGCGCCGACGGTCGGCGGCCTGCATCGCCCGTGCGGCGGAGTACGACTGGGACCGGTCCGCCCGGGCGCTCGGCGACCTCCTGGAGCAGGTCGCGCGCACGCGCGGGGCCTGAGCGCCGAGCGGGCGCAGCCGGGCGGGCGTCCGCTCCGTCTCGGGCCGGCGCCCTCGATCAGCCCCGGCGCGCGGGGTCGAGGTCAGCGACGCCGGCGAGGTCGGCCACGCCGCCGAAGCGCAGCAGCGACAGCTCGCCGTCAACCACGCCGAACGTGTGCGCCGAGCCGTTCTCGATCATGGGACCCGGGCGCCCGAGGAGCGTGGCGTCGAGACTGCGGGCGAGCGCCGCGATCACGCCGCCGTGCGACACGGCGATGATCGAGCCGCCGGGGTGCCGCTCGGCCAGCCGGAGGAGCGCCGCTCCCGCGCGCTCCGTCACGGACTCCACGGTCTCGCGGCCCGGCACGTCGCCGTCGGGGAAGCGCGCCTCGATCTCCGAGTGGGTGAGCCCCTCGGCCAGGCCGTAGCGGCGCTCGGCGAGCGCGGGCTCCGGCAGCGGGCCCGCCGTGGGCGCGCCGCCGAGCGCCAGGTGCTCGGCGATGATCGACGCCGTCTCGAAGGCGCGACTCAGCGGGCTCGCGTGCACCGCGTCCCAGCCGGCTCCGCCGGCGACCGCCTCGGCGAGCAGCGCGCCCGCGGTGGCGGCCTGCGCGCGACCGGTGTCGTCGAGCGGGATGTCGCTGGATCCCTGCACGCGCCGCTCCACGTTCCACGCGGTGCGGCCGTGGCGGACGAGCACGATGCGGGTCACGCCGCGAGCTCCGTCGCAATCGCCCGGAGGGTCTCGCTCGTGCCGCCCTCGAGGCGCACGGTGGCGCGGGTGTCGCCCTTGGTGATGCCGCGGTTGAGGATCACGATCGGCATGCGGCTCCTCCGGGCGATCTCGAGCAGGCGGATGCCGGAATTGACCGCGAGGGACGACCCGGCGATGAGGAGCACGTCGGCCCCGGACACGATGGCGCTCGCCTCCTGGAAGCGCTCGGTGGGCACGAGCTCGCCGAAGAACACCACGTCGGGCTTGAGCATGCCGCCGCAGACGCTGCAGACGGGGATCCGGAACCGGTCGACGTCGTGGACCTGGGCGTCGCCGTCCGGGTTGAGCTCGACCGCGTCGGGCTGGTCGAGCCACGGGTTCTCGGCGCTGATGCGCTCGGCGATGGAGGAGCGCGCGTACGCCTGGCCGCAGTCGAGGCAGAGGACCCGGTCGAGCGAGCCGTGCAGGTCGACCACGCGGCGGGATCCCGCGCGCTCGTGCAGGCCGTCGACGTTCTGCGTGACGAGGCCCGAGACGACGCCCGCGGCCTCCAGGTCGGCGAGCGCCGCATGGCCGTCGTTGGGCCGGGCCGAGCTGAAGGCCTTCCAGCCCAGGTGCCCGCCCGCCCAGTAGCGGCGGCGGAAGTCGTCGCCCTCGCTGCGGAACTGCTGGAACGTCATCGGGTTCCGCTTCGGGGCGCCCTCGCCGCGGTAGTCGGGGATGCCGGAGTCGGTGCTGAGGCCGGCGCCCGTGAGGACGGCCGTGCGGCGGCCGCGCATCACCTCGACGGCCTCGGCGATCGTGGACCCCGCGGGGGGTCGGGGATCGTCACGGAGAGCGGTGCTCATGGGGCCTCCCGGTGCCGAGCGGACGCCCCGACCTGTCGGCGGGCGGCGACGGGGCAGGGCATCATTGTCCTGCCGAGTCTAGACAGCGCATCCCCGCGAAGGCTCCGCGCGACGAGGCTCCGCACCCGCCAGGGGCGGACGGAGGAAGGACCGGCGTGAAGATCCACCGCATCGAGGACCTCTCCTCCCCGGGCCTCGAGGACTACTCGCGGCTCACCGACGTGGCGCTCCGCCGCGTGAGCGAGCCCGAGGGCGGCCTCTACATCGCCGAGTCGACCAAGGTCATGGGCCGCGCGCTCGCCGCCGGCCACGTGCCGCGCTCGGTCCTCGTGCAGGAGCAGTGGCTCGACGACGTGGCCCCGCTCCTCGAGGGCTTCCCGGACGTGCCCGTCTTCGTGGGCGCCGCCGCCGTGCTCGAGCGGCTCACGGGCTACAACCTGCACCGCGGGGCGCTCGCCGCGATGCACCGTCCGCCGCTCCCCGCGGTCGCCGACGTGCTGCGGGACGCCCGCCGCGTCGTCGTGCTGGAGGACATCGTCGACCACACGAACGTCGGGGCGATCTTCCGGGCCGTCGCGGGGATCGGCGCGGACGCCGTGCTCATCACCCCGCGCTGCGCGGACCCGCTCTACCGGCGGAGCGTGCGCGTCAGCATGGGCACCGTGCTGCAGGTCCCGTGGACCCGCCTGCCCGAGTGGTCGGAGGCCGCGCCGCTCCTGCACGGGGCCGGGTTCCACCTCGCGGCGCTCGCCCTGGAGGACGACGCGGTGACGCTCGACGCCTTCGCGGCGGACCCGCCCGAGCGGATCGCGCTCGTGCTCGGCACCGAGGGCGACGGCCTCAGCCGCCACGCGCTCCGGCACGCGGACTCGACCGTCGTGATCCCGATGCTGCACGGCGTCGACTCGCTGAACGTGGCCGCGGCGAGCGCCGTCGCCCTGTACGCCCTGCGGGTCCCCGCGTGAGCCGCGCCCGCCGCCTCACGCTGGGGGGCGTCGCCGCCGCGCTCGTCCTCTCGGCGGGCGTGTACGTCCCCGTCACCCTCACCGCGGATCCGCCCGCCGCGGTCGCGCAGGTCGACGCGCCGCAGCCCGTCGTCAACGTGCCGACGCCGGAGACCTGGCCGGGCGACGGCGTCTCGGCCGTGGGCGCGATCGGGTTCGACGGAGTCCTGGCGACGAACGACCAGGCGCCGGTCTCCCGGCCCATGGCCAGCATCACCAAGACCGTCACCGCCCTCGTGGTGCTCCGCGCGAAGCCGCTGGCACCCGGCGAGGACGGACCGCAGGTCACCTTCACGGCCGAGGACGAGGCGCTCCGCGGCGAGATCCTGGAGCAGGACGGGATCGTCGAGCCCGCGGTCCCGGGCACGAGCCTGTCGCAGCGCGACCTCCTCGAGGGCGCCCTGCTCGCGAGCGCCAACAACTACGCGGCGGCGCTCGGGGTCTGGGCGTACGGCTCGAACGACGCCTTCGTCGCGGCCGCGAACTCCTGGCTCGCGGAGCAGGGGCTCACGGGCACGCACGTCGCCGACGCCATGGGCCTCTCGCCCCAGACCGTGAGCACCCCCGCCGACCTCGTGCGCATCGGCGAGATGGTGCTCGCCGACCCGGTGCTCTCGGACATCGTCGACCAGCAGAGCGCCGACGTGTCGGGCGTCGGCACGGTCGAGAACCGCAACCTGCTCGCGGACGTGCCCGGGTTCCGCGGCATCAAGACCGGCACCCTCGAGCAGGCCGGCAAATGCCTGCTGTGGGCCGTGGACACGAAGGTGGGGGACCGCGACGTGACGGTCGTCGGCGTGACCCTCGGTGCCCGCGACCACGCCGAGCTCGCCCGGCAGGTGCTCGCCCTGCTGCCCACGGTGACCGCCAACCTGCACGTCGTGCAGGTCGCGACCGCGGGGGAGCCGTTCGCCGACTACGCGACCGCGTGGGGCGCGACGGCCCAGGCCGTGGCCACCGCCGACGAGTCGTTGCTCGTGTGGGGCGACACGCCCGTCACCACGACCGTCGAGGCCTCCGGGTCCGGCGAGGCCCCCGCCGGCGCCGAGGTCGGGGCGGCCACCGTCACGGCCGGCGAGCAGACGGTGCGGGTGCCGCTGGCGCTCGACCGCGCGATCCCCGGTCCCGACGGCTGGTGGCGCCTCGGCAACCCGGGCGAGCTGCTCGGCTGACGCGCCGGTCGACGGAGCCGGCGCGGGGGATCAGCCGGCGGCGTCCGTGCGCGTCCACGGCGACGCGTCGGGCCGCTTGGCCGTGCGCCCGTCGCCCGAGGACTGGTGGCGGAGCCGACGCAGCACCCACGGCACGAAGTACGCGCGCGCCCAGTCGATGTCGCCGGCGCGCGCCTGGCTCCACGTCCGCGGGGGCAGCGGCTCGGGCTTCAGCGGCTGCAGGTCGTTCTCGACCGCGAGGGCGTGCAGCACCATGCGCGCCACCGTGTGGTGCCCGAGCGGGGCGAGGTGCAGCCGGTCGACGTCCCACATGCGCGGGTCCTGGATCTCGGTGAGCGCCCACTGGTCGGCCACGATGCAGTCGTGGCGGGCGGCGACGGCGCGGATGTCCTCGTTGTAGATCGCGACCTTGCCGCGGAGGCGCCCGAAGACGGGGGAGAACTTGACGTCGGTGCCCGTGAAGAGCACCACGGTCGCGCCCTCGGAGGACAGACGGGCGACCATCTGGTCGAGGCGGTCCGCGAGGCGGTCGGGATCGGCGCCGGGGCGGAGGATGTCGTTGCCGCCCGCCGACAGGGACACGAGGTCGGGGTGCAGCGCGAGCGCGGGCTCGACCTGCTCGTCCGCGATCTGCCCGAGGAGGCGGCCGCGGATCGCGAGGTTGGCGTAGGAGAAGCCGTCGACCTGGTCGGCCAGCACCTCGGCGACCCGGTCGGCCCATCCGCGGTACCCGCCGGGGCTGCCGGGCTCGGGGTCGCCGATGCCCTCCGTGAACGAGTCGCCGAGGGCGACGTAGCGGCGCCAGGGGTGGGGCTCGGTCATGCGCTTCCTTCCGGGTGGGACGCTCCCATCATAGGAACGCGCTCCGGCGGCATCGGGAATGCGGGCGCCCGGGCATTGGTTGAGCATTCAAGCAAACCGATGCACCGCCCGAGGAACGAGGACCCATGCCCGACCTGCTCTCCGCCGACACGACCATGGGGCCCGTGACCCTGCTGGTCGGCGACCTCGACCGGATGACCGCCTACTACCGCGACGCCGTCGGCCTCGACCAGCTCGCCGAGGGCGTGGAGTCCACCACGCTCGGGCGCGACGGGGTGCCCGCCGTGATCCTCGCGCCCGCCCGCGGCCTCGACCTCCCGAGCCCGGGGAACGCCGGCCTCTTCCACACGGCGGTACTCTTCGACGAGCCCGCCGCGCTCGCCCGATCCGTCGCCTCGCTCGCCGAGCGCGCGCCCGGCACCTTCACCGGCAGCGCCGACCACCTCGTCAGCCGCGCCTTCTACTTCACGGACCCGGAGGGCAACGGCGTCGAGCTCTACACCGACCGGCCCCGCGACGAGTGGACGTGGCAGGACGGACGCGTCGTCATGGACAGCCTCCGGCTCGACCCGGACGCCTTCCTCCGGGACGAGCTCGCGCCCGTCGCCGACGACGCCTCCGACGCCGCGAGCATCGGGCACGTCCACCTGCAGGTGGGCGACACGGATCGGGCGTCGGCGTTCTACGTCGACACGCTCGGCTTCGAGCTCGTGGCGGGGTGGCACGGATCGGCGATCTTCGTGTCCGCGGGCGGGTACCACCACCACATGGCCATGAACACCTGGAACAGCCGGGGCGCGGGCCGCCGCCCGGCGACGCTCGGGCTCGGCACCGTGCGCATCGAGGTGCCGACGCGCGAGGAGGTGGAGGCGGTCGACGCGCGGCTCCGGGCGGCGGGCGTCGCCACGCGGGATGACGGGCGCGCGCTCGCCTTCGAGGACCCGTGGGGCAACGCGCTGGTGCTGTCCGCCGCCTGAGTCCCCAACCCGGCCGGGCCGCGCGCCGGGGCGGCGGGGGAGACTGGGCGCATGACGCCCGCCTCCCCGGCCGACCCGCTCGCGCACCTCGACGCCGACCTCCTCGACCGGATCCGCGGCCGCGCCGCCGGCTACGACGCCCGCAACGCGTTCTTCGCCGAGGACCTCGACGAGCTGCGCGACGCCGGCCACCTCCGGCTCCTGGTGCCGCGGGAGCTCGGCGGATCCGGGGCCTCGCTCGCCGACGCCGTGCGCGCGCAGCATCTCCTGGCCCAGGCGGCGCCCGCCACCGCCCTCGGCGTCGGGATGCACCTCGTCTGGACGGCCGTCGCGCGGATCCTCGCCGACCGCGGCGACGACTCCCTCCGCGGCGTCCTCGAGGACGCCGGCCGCGGCGAGGTGCTGGCCTTCGCGATCAGCGAGCCCGGCAACGACCAGGCGCTCGCCGACGCGCTCACGGTGGCCGCACCCGACCCGGACGGCGGCTACCGCTTCACGGGCACCAAGGTCTCCTCGAGCATGGCGCCCGCCTGGACCCGCCTCGGCCTCTTCGGGCGCGACGACCGGGATCCCGAGCGGCCGCTCCTCGTGCACGCCTTCGTGCCGCGCGACGCGCCGGGCCTCGAGATCGTGCCCGACTGGGACACCCTCGGCATGCGCGCGACGCAGAGCCACACGGTCGTCCTCCGGGACGTCCGCGCCGCACCCGCCGATGTCGTGCGCCGGCGCGAGCACGGCCGACGCGACGACCCGTTCGTCCTCGCCGTGCTGCAGGCGTTCGAGCTGCTCATCGCCGCCGTGTACGCCGGGATCGGGCAGCGCGCCCTCGACCTCGCGGTCGAGTCCGCGCTCCGCCGCACCTCCCGGGCGGCAGGCGGCGCCGCGCTCGCCGCGGACCCCGGCATCCGGCACCTCGTCGCGGAGGCGGCCCTCGCGCAGGACGCGCTCCTCCCGCAGCTCACGGCGCTCGCCGACGACGTCGACCGC
This sequence comes from Clavibacter michiganensis, assembly GCF_002151125.1. Classification (GTDB taxonomy): domain Bacteria; phylum Actinomycetota; class Actinomycetes; order Actinomycetales; family Microbacteriaceae; genus Clavibacter; species Clavibacter michiganensis_C. The sequence continues at coordinate 166,931 of NZ_MDJZ01000004.1, read as the reverse complement.
GGGGTCGACCACGGTGACCGCTGGGCGTCCCTGCTCGTCGGCGCCAAGGTGCGGGCGACGCGCACGGCCGGTGAGGTCGTGCAGCGGGCGGTCGCCGTCGCGGGCGGGGGATCCTTCCGCACGGGCGACGAGCTCGGCCGCCTGTACCGCGACGTGCTGGCCGGCGGCTTCCACCCGTCGAGCGACCGGCAGGCGGCCGAGACCATCGCGACGACGCTCCTGGGACCCGTGCCGCGCGCGTCCTGAGGGGAGCGTCCTGGGCGCCCGCCGGGCGGCTGGTGGGCACCGCTCGCGCATCGATCGCGGCGACGCGCCCGGACCGTCGCGGAGCCGCGGATCCGCTCCCGCGCCGTCACGCGGACGCCGGGCCGCTGGCCGCGCGGATCCGCCCGGCGCGACCTGCCGGGGCGGCCCCGCGCTCGACGGGAGGGCCGCCCGGTGCGGGTATCGTGAGGTCGAGTGAGCACCGTCCCGACCCCTCCTCCGCACGTCGGATCCGCCGCGGCCGAGCACCTCTCGCCGGCCTTCCCGGAGCGCGCCGCCTGGGGCACCGTCAGCAAGCTGCGGGCCTGGCAGGAGGAGGCCCTCACCGCGTACTTCGAGAAGGAGCCGCGCGACTTCCTCGCCAACGCGACGCCGGGCGCCGGCAAGACCACGTTCGCCCTCCGCCTCGCCTCCGAGCTGCTGCACCGGAAGACCGTCGACCGGATCACGGTCGTCGCCCCCACCGAGCACCTCAAGAAGCAGTGGGCCGACGCGGCCGCGCGCGCGGGCGTCCGCCTCGACCCGATGTACAGCAACAGCTCCGGCGCGCTCGGCCGGCACTACCACGGCGCCGCCGTCACCTACGCGCAGGTCGCCGCGAACCCCTACCTCCACAAGACCATGACCGAGCAGAGCCGCACGCTCGTGATCCTCGACGAGGTGCACCACGGCGGCGACGCGCTCAGCTGGGGCGACGCCATCCGCGAGGCCTTCGAGCGCGCCACCCGCCGCCTGTCGCTCACGGGGACGCCGTTCCGCTCCGACACCGCGCCCATCCCGTTCGTCAGCTACCTGCGCGACCACCGCGGGGTCCGCCTCTCGCAGACCGACTACGACTACGGGTACAGCCGCGCGCTCGCCGACGGCGTGGTGCGGCCCGTCATCTTCCTCGCCTACGCGGGCAGCATGCGCTGGCGCAACAAGATGGGCGACGAGATGGAGGCCCAGCTCGCCGAGGGCAACACGAAGGACATCACCTCGCAGGCGTGGCGCACGGCGCTCGCCCCCGACGGCGAGTGGATCCCGCAGGTGCTCGCCGCCGCCGACCGCCGCCTCAGCGAGGTGCGCCAGTCCATCCCCGACGCGGGCGGCCTCGTCATCGCGACCGACCACACGACCGCGCGCGCCTACGCGGCGATCCTGCAGCGGATCAGCGGGCAGCCCGTGACCCTCGTGCTCTCGGACGACGTCGAGGCGAGCGCGAACATCGACCGCTTCTCCCAGAGCACCTCCCGGTGGATGGTCGCCGTGCGCATGGTGTCCGAGGGCGTCGACGTGCCGCGGCTCGCCGTCGGGGTCTACGCCACCAGCGCGTCTACCCCGCTGTTCTTCGCGCAGGCCATCGGGCGCTTCGTGCGGGCGAGGCGTCGCGGCGAGACGGCGTCGATCTTCCTGCCCAGCGTCCCGAACCTGCTCGTGCTCGCCAACGAGCTCGAGCGCCAGCGCGACCACGCCCTCGACCGCGACTCCTCCAAGGAGGGCGACCTCTACAACCCCGAGGACGCCATGATGGGCGAGGCGAACCGCAGCGAGAAGGGATCCGACTCCCTGCTCAGCGAGTTCTCGTTCGAGGCGATGGGCTCCGAGGCCACCTTCGACAAGGTGCTCTTCGACGGCGCCGAGTTCGGGCAGATGGCCGACGTCGGCAGCCTCGAGGAGGAGGAGTTCATCGGGCTCCCCGGGATCCTCGAGCCCGAGCAGGTGCGCGAGCTCCTCGCCCAGCGGCAGCACCGGCAGTCGCGGCACGCCTCCGAGCGCGAGCGCAAGCAGGCCGAGAGCGGGGCGCCGAAGGATCCCGACGACATCCCGCTGTACCGCACGCTCAAGGAGCAGCGGCAGCTCCTCAACAGCCTCGTCGGCATGCGCGCGAAGCTGCACGGCGAGCCGCACGGGCTCGTGCACGCCGAGCTCCGCCGCGTGTGCGGCGGGCCCGCGGTCGGCCAGTGCAGCGTGACGCAGCTGCAGCAGCGCATCGACCAGCTCCGCCGGTGGATGCGCAGCTAGCGCGCTCGGACGGGTCGGGGGCAGCTCCGCCGGTGGATGCGCAGCTAGCGCGTTCGGACGGGTCGCGGCGGCTGCGCGCATGGAGGCGCAGCCGACGCGCGTCGCGTCCCTAGGGCGCGGTGACGAACCCGTTCTCGACCATGAACTGGAAGGCCACGTCCGCGGGCTCCTCGCCCCCGTCGTCGACCCGGAGGTTCATCTCGCGGAGGGCGTCGTCGGTGATCACGGGGGAGATCCGGTCGAAGACGTCCTGGAGTACCGGGTACTCCGCGAGGGTCGCCGAGCCGAGGACGGGAGCCACGTTGTAGGCCGGGAAGAAGCCGAGGTCGTCCTGGAGGATCGTCAGGCCGAGCTTGTCGATGCGGCCGTCGGTCGTGAAGACCTCGCCGAACTGGCACGTGCCGCGGTCCGTCGCCGTGTAGACGGCGCCCGTGTCGAATATCGAGACGTTGCCGTCGGGCACGCCGTCGGCGGATCCGCGCGGGATCCCGTAGGTCTCGAGCAGCGGCGACAGCCCGTCGGAGCGGGAGTTGAACTCCGCCTCCACGCAGAAGGTGCGCTGGTCGACCGGCAGGTCCCTGATCTGCGACAGCTTCGTGATGCCGAGGCGCTCCGCCTCCTCGCTGCGGATCGCGAGCGCGTAGGTGTTGTTGAGCGGCGCCGGGGTCAGCCAGGTGAGCCCGTTGGCCGCGTCGGCGTCGCGCACGGCCTCGTACTGCGCGCGCTGGTCGGGGATCCCCTCCGGCTCGCCCAGGTAGCTGAGCCACGCCGTGCCCGTGTACTCCCACGTCATGTCCGCTCCGTGGCTCGTCATGAGCTCGCGGGCCGGCACGCTGCCGGGCACGTTCGTCTGGTCGGTGACGTCGAACCCGGCCGCCTTCGCGGCGATGACGGCGATCTTGCCGAGGATCAGCTGCTCGGTGAAGTTCTTGGAGGTGACGGTGAGGTGCGCGCCGGCCGGCAGGTCGAGCGGCTGGATGGAGCCGGGCGCGGCGTCCGGCACGTACGCCGTGGCGGGCTGCAGCCCGCAGCCGGTGAGGGTCGCGAGGGCGGCGGCCACGAGCGCGGGGACGCCGAGCGCGCGGCGGAGGCGCGCGGAGCGGGGGAGGGTCGGCACGATCAGAGTCCCTTCGGGCGGGCGACGTGCTCGACGACGCGGCCGAGCCAGTCGATGGCGAGCGCGAGGAGCGCGATGAGCAGGGCCCCCGAGACGAGCACGGGGTAGAGGTAGAGGTTGACGCCCGTGGTGATGAGGATCCCGAGGCCGCCGCCGTTGACGAACGCGGCGAGCGCCGCGGTGCCGACGAGGAGCACGAGCGCGGTCCGGATCCCCGCGAGCATCACGGGCACGGCGAGCGGCAGCTCGATGCGGAAGAGCACGGATGCGCGGCTCATGCCCATGCCGCGGCCCGCCTCGACGAGGCGCTCGTCGACGCCGCGGATCCCGAGGATCGTGTTGCCGAGCACGGGGAGCGCCGCGTAGACGACGAGCGCCACGAGGCTCGCGACGAAGCCGTTCGGGACGAGCATTGCCAGCAGCACCACGAGGCCGATCGCCGGGGCCGCCGTCCCGAAGTTCGCCACCGCGAGGACGGGCGGGGAGAACCGCCGGAGCCGTCCCCGGGTCATCAGGACGCCGAGCGGGACCGCGATGACGAGCACGATCGCGGCGGCCGAGAAGGTGAGCGCGAGGTGCTCGAGCGTCGACCTGCCGAGGGCGGCGGGCTCGAGCGTCGTGCGCTCCACCGCGGTGAGCGGCGCCACGGAGAGCCAGACGAGGTACGCCCCGAGGACCGCCGCGATGGCGACGGGCTGGGCGACGAGGCCGCGCCAGCCCTGTGCGCCGCCGGCGGCGTCCGCGCCGGTGTCGGTGACGGCGCTCATCCGGCCTGCCCGTCCTGCCCGGCGGGTGCCTCGGCGGTGGCGGATCCGGCGTCCCGCTCGGCCCGGGCGGCGTCGGCGCCCACGGTGCCGATCGTGCCGGTGTTCGTGCCGACGGGCGCGCCGTCGATCCCGTCGGCCGCGGACGCCCGCGCGCTCGTGATGGCGTCCATGACCGTCTCGACGTCGATCACGCCGAGGAAGGCGCCGCCGCGTCCCGTGACGAGGGCAGCGCCCGCGCTCGAGACGAGCATGGTGTCGAGCGCGTCGTTGAGGGTCGCACGGGCGCCGATCACCGGCAGCCGCGGCTCCGGGACGGCGCCGACGACGTCGAGCCGTCCGAGCTGGCGGCGGGAGGGCCACTGGATGGGGCGCTGCCGGGCGTCGACGACGACCGCGTGCCCGTGGCCGACCTCGTCCATGCGGGCGAGCACGTCGCGCGCCGCGTCGCCCGGGTGCGCGATCACGGCGTCCGCGAGCGGCACCTCGTCCACGCGACGGAGCGTGAGCTGCTTGAGTCCCGCGCCCGACCCGATGAACTCCTCGACGAACGCGTCGGCGGGCTCGGCGAGGATCCGCTCGGGGGTGTCGTACTGCACGATGCGGGCGCCCTCGGCGAACACGACGATCCAGTCGCCGAGCTTCACGGCCTCGTCGAAGTCGTGCGTGACGATGACGATGGTCTTCTGCAGCTCGGCCTGGATGCGGATGAGCTCGTCCTGCAGGCGCTGCCGGGTGATGGGGTCCACGGCGCCGAACGGCTCGTCCATGAGCAGCACGGGCGGGTCGGCCGCGAGCGCGCGGGCCACGCCGACGCGCTGCTGCTGGCCGCCGGAGAGCTCCTTCGGATAGCGGTCGCGGTACTGCTCGGGGTCGAGCGAGACCAGCTCGAGCAGCTCGTCGACGCGGGCGCGGATGCGGGCGGCGTCCCAGCCCAGCATCTTCGGCACGACCGCGATGTTCGCGGCCACCGTCATGTGCGGGAAGAGCCCGCCGGCCTGGATCACGTAGCCGATGCGGCGCCGCAGCTCGTCGCCGTCGATGCCGGTCACGTCCTCGTCGCCCAGGACGACGCGGCCCTCGGTGGGCTCGATGAGCCGGTTGATCATCTTGAGCGTCGTGGTCTTGCCGCAGCCCGACGGGCCGACGAGCATGACGATCTTGCCGGCGGGGATCTCCAGCGTGATCCCGTCGACGGCCGGCTTCGCCTGGCCCGGGTACCTCTTGGTGACGCCGTCGAGCAGGATCGAGCGTCCGCTGATCTCGGGCGCGCCGGGGGCGGGGGTGGTGGTGGTCTCAGACACGGATGCCTCTCGGAGTGGTGAGCCGGCCGATGCCGACGAGGACGAGGTCGAGCAGGAGGGCGAGCAGGACGACGCCGATGACGCCGGTGAGGACGGACTCGGTCGAGTTCGCGCCGCCGAGGCGGGAGAGCCCGGAGAAGATGAAGCCCCCGAGCCCGGGCCCGAGCACGTAGGCGGCGACCGCGGCGATGCCCATGACCATCTGCGCGGAGACGCGGATGCCGCCGAGGATCACGGGCCACGCCAGCGGGAGCTCGATCCGCAGCAGCGTGCGGACGCGCCCCATGCCGATGCCGCGGGCGGACTCCACGATCGCGGGGTCGATGCCCGTGAGCCCCACCACCGCGTTCCGGAGGATGGGCAGCACGGCGAAGAACGTGACGACCGCGACGGCCGGCGCGACGCCGAAGCCGAGCGGCGCGATGAGCAGCCCCACCAGCGCGAAGGCGGGGAGCGTCAGCCCGATCGCGGAGACGCTGTTGGCCAGCGAGCTGAGCGGACGGCTGCGGTAGACGAGCGCGGCGATCCCCACGGCGATCACCGTCGCGAGCACGAGGCACTGCACCACGAGGCTGAGGTGCTGCCAGGCGGAGAAGGCGATCTGGTCGGCGCGGGAGATCAGGAAGTCCCACATGTCGGTCTCCTCAGGAAGGGGCGGTCACCGGGAGGGGCATCGGCGGTGGCCCACCCTACGCAGGCCGTCCGCGTGCGCGAAGTTCGCCGCCGGACTCGAATCGGTGGTATCACGCGCGCACGGCGTGCGGGCGCGCGCGATCTCGTGCGGTACGGGCCGCCGCGCACGGGCGCTCGGGCGTCGCCCAGGCGCGCTCGCCTACGCTCGTGATCCTGGGAGCCGCCCGACCGGTTCCCGCGAGGAGCCACCGATGCCCGTCCCGTCGCGCGATGCCGACGCGTACGCCGTCCTCCGCGTCGAGCCGTCCGCGTCGCAGGACGAGATCCGCCGGGCCTACCGCCGCCGCGTGCGCGACGCCCACCCCGACATGGGCGGCAGCGCGGACGAGTTCCAGGCGGTGCGCGACGCGTTCGAGGCCGTGGGCGATCCCGAGAGCCGCGCCCGCTACGAGCGCACGCTGCGCGAGGCGCCCGCCCCGGAGGATCCCGTCGGCCGCGCCCATCCCGCATCACCGCCTTCCGGCTACGACGGCGACTCCTGGGATCCCGCCTCCCGGCGCGGACGCCCCGGCGCTCCGCGCGAGCGTCCCGCCGCCCGCACGCGCAGCTTCGGCCACCCCGGCGGATTCGCGCGGCTCCGCTACCTGTCCCTGGTGCGCGAGTGGCTCGCGGATCCCGCCGAGCCGTCGGTCCCCGCCGCCCCCGTCCCACCACGCGGCGGCCGCGCCATGGCCGACCGGCCGGAGCCGTACGTCCGGCGGATCCGCGCGGTCGCGCCGCCCGTGACCGCCGCCCTCGTCGCGCTCGTCGTCCTCGTCTCGGGGCTCGGCGTCGTGCCGGCCGTGGTCGGCCTCGTCGTCGGCGCCGCCGTCGGCCTCGCCGGCGCGGGCCCCCTGGGCAGCGCCTGGTACCGCGCCGAGGAGCCGCGGCGCCGCGCGGCGGAGCGGCTGCAGGAGGAGGTCCTGGCGCATGAGCGGGCCCTGCGCGCCTACCCGGACCTCATGGCCGCGTACAGCGCGCGCCTCGCCCGCCTCGAGGAGCTGCGCCGGCGCTTCGAGGCCGACGCCTACGCGCCCGACCTCGTCGCCGACGTGCCCGCCGCCGCGGCCGAGTCGCTGCGGGCGGCCGTCGCGCAGGAGGAGACCGCGCGCGAGCTGATGGAGCTCGGCCCCTCGTACGCGTTCTGGAACGGCGTCGCCGTGCCGCGCTCGGGCGACGCGATCGACCACCTCGTGCTCGGGCCGCAGGGGCTCGTCGCGGTCGAGTCGGTGCCCGGGGGAGCCGCAGCTGCCGCGGATCCGTCCGCCCGCGACGCCGCGCTCCGGAGCCTCGACCGCCGCGCCCGCGCCCTGGCCCGCGAGATGGAGGTCCCCGTGGTCGGCCTCGTGCTCTCGCTGCCGTCCGGCATCCTCGGCGCCGCCCCCGTCGTCCTGCACGCGGCCGACGACCCGCAGGCGCTGCCGGCCTACGCGGTCGCCCGCACGCTCCTCGCCGACCACGTGGCCGCGGGCCTGCCGGGCCTCCACGCGATGGACCCCGAGCGCCTGCTCGCGGTCCGCACCCGCCTGGTGCTGGACGCGCGCTTCGTCTGACCTCCGGCCGCGACCGCGACCCGTGGCGGCGGCGCCGGTCAGCGGGGGAGCGGCACGTCCAGCTCGCCGGCGCGGACCATCCACTCGACGGCCTCGCGCGCGGCCTCCTCGCTCGTGAACCGCGGCGCGTAGCCGAGGACGTCGCGGGCCTTGTCGATGCTCGCGACGTGGCTGCGGCTGAGGTGCTGCCAGCTGGCGTCGGCGTGATCCGCCTCCGTCCGGGCGCGGAACCCGTCCCAGTCGAGGTGCTCCAGCTCGGGCTCGCGGCCGAACCAGGCGGCCGCCGCGCGGGCGAAGCCGCGGACGGAGAGCGCGCGCTCCGACACGGCGTGGAAGCTCTCGCCGACGCTCGTCTCGCGGTTGGCGATCGCCAGCTGCACGACCTGCGCGACGTCGTCGGCGTGCACGTGGTGCATGGTCTCGCTGCCGGATCCCGGCACGGGGAGCGCTCCGCCGGTGGCCAGCGCGGTCCACACGGCGGGATCGAGGTTGCCGACCGGCGTGATCACGGGCCAGCCGCCGCCGCTGATGTGGCCCGGGTGCACGACCGTGCACGGCACGCCGCCGGACCGCGACTCCGCGATGAGGTAGCGCTCGATCTCCGCCTTCTGCACGCCGTACTCGCCGAACGGCTCCTTGGGGTCGTCCTCGCGCAGCGGCAGGGAGGCGCTCAGGCCGTGGGTCCAGATGCTGCCGATGTGGAGCAGGTGGCGCACGCGGCCGCGCAGCCCCTCGACCAGGTGCCGCGCCGACGCCGGCGTGAAGCAGACCAGGTCGACGACGACCTCGGGGGCGAGCTCCGCGATCCGGTCGGCGAAGGTGCCGGCGGCATCCTCCGCGTCGCGGTCCACGCGCACGCGCTCCACGCGGTCCCAGAGGGGCGACGCGCGGTAGGGCTCGCGCGTGCCGCGGCTGACGGCCACGACGTCGTGCCCGGATTCGACGAGGCGGGGGACGAGGAAGGTCCCGATGTGGCCGGTGGCTCCGATGACGACGACGCGCATCCCGTCACCCTAGCGGCGCGGCGGACCGCCGACCGGCCCCGCGATCAGATCCAGCCGCGCTTGCGGAACGCCGCGTAGAGGATGACGCCCATCACCACCATGAGGCCGAGGGCGAGCGGGTACCCGTACGCCCACTCCAGCTCGGGCATGTGCACGAAGTTCATGCCGTAGATCGTGCCCACCAGCGTGGGCGCGAAGAGGATCGCGGCCCAGGAGGAGATCCGCTTGACCTGGTCGTTCTGCGCGAGGCTCGTCTCGGTGAGCTTCTTCATCTCGTCGTTCTGCCGCTGGCCGACGAGCGTCGTGTGCACCGTGAGCGCGTTCTGCAGGAGGGTGCGGAAGGCGTCCGCTCGCTCGGCGACCCGGATGACGTGGTCGTGCACGTCGCGGAAGCCGCGGCGGAGCTCGAGGTCGACGTCGCCGTCCTCGGCCCGGCGGCGCAGGTCGTCGAGGATGGAGCCCAGCGGCGCGGTGGCACGCTGGAACGCGGTGACCTCGCGCATCAGCGCGTAGATGCGGCGGGAGACGTCGGGGTCGGCGCCGAAGATCTGGTCCTCGATCTCGTCGACGTCGTCCTCGAGGCCGGAGGCGACGGGGCCGTACTCGTCCACGACCTGGTCGAGGATCGCGTACATGACGGCGCGCGGGCCCAGGGCGAGCAGCTCGCTGTCCTCCTCGAGGCGGTGGCGGACGGCGGCGAGGTCGGGCGACTCCGCGTGCCGGATGGTGACCACGAAGTCCGGCCCGACGAAGACGTGCAGCTCCCCGAACTCGACGCGCTCGTCCGCGTCGACGTAGCGCGCGGGACGCAGCACCACGAACCAGGTGTCGCCGTAGCGCTCCATCTTCGACCGCTGGTGCCCGCTGAGCGCGTCCTCGACGGCGAGCGGGTGCAGGCCGAACTCGTCGGCGACGCGGTGCAGCTCCTCCGGGTCCGGGCGGTACAGGCCGATCCACGCGAGGCCCTGGCGCTCGCGCATGACCTCGAAGGTCTCGTCGAGGCTCTCCGGGTCCGCGGTGCGGACCCCCTGCACGTACACGGCGCTGTCGACGACGGTCATGGGATCTCTTCTCTCGGCTGGGACCCGCACGCGGGCCGAGAGCGACTGTAGCCGTGCCGCGGACGGGAGACCCGGGAACGAGGCACCGGGAAAGAGGAAGAGCCGGCCGGATCCTCGTGGATCCGACCGGCTCTCGTGTGTGTCCGAAGGGGGACTTGAACCCCCACGCCCTAATACGGGCACTAGCACCTCAAGCTAGCGCGTCTACCAATTCCGCCATCCGGACAGGATGTGCGGCTCGCCGTCACCGGCTGCCGAGAGACGACATTAGCACGGCTCCGGAGGCGCTCTCGACCACCCGGCGGCAGGACGCGCGCACGCGCCCTCGATAGCGTGGACCCATGACCGACACGCTCCCCGACGACCTCGACGCCACCGCGCGCATCGCCCGCGACCTCATCCGGTTCGACACCACCAACCACGGCGAGGGCAGGTCGGAGGGGGAGACGGAGGCGGCCGAGTACGTCGAGCAGCACCTCCTGGACCTCGGCCTGGAGCCCGAGCTCATCGACGCCGCGCCCGGCCGCACGAGCGTCCTCGCGCGCATCCCGGGACGGAACCGCGACAAGCCCGCGCTCGTCGTGCACGGCCACCTCGACGTCGTCCCGGCCGACCCGGCGAACTGGTCGGTGGACCCGTTCGGCGGCGTCATCCAGGACGGCATGCTCTGGGGCCGCGGCGCCGTGGACATGAAGAACATGGACGCGATGATGATCACCGCGCTCCAGGAGATCATCACGTCGGGCCGCGCGCCCGAGCGCGACCTGATCATGGGCTTCTTCTCCGACGAGGAGGCCGGCGGCGTGCTCGGCTCCGCGTACGTCGTCGAGAACCGCCCCGACTGCTTCGCGGGCGCGACCGAGGCCATCAGCGAGGTCGGAGGCTACTCCATCGACCTCGCCGGGAAGCGCGCCTACCTGCTCCAGACCGGCGAGAAGGCGCTCGTCTGGGTGCGCCTCGTCGCCACCGGCACCGCCGGCCACGGCTCGCAGGTCAACCGCGACAACGCCGTCACGCGGCTCGCGGGCGCGGTCGCGCGGATCGGCATGGAGGAGTGGCCCGTCCACCTCACCGACACGACCCGCCAGCTGCTCGACGAGATCGCCCGCATCGTCGGCCAGGACCCGACGCAGGTGACCCCCGACGACCTCGCGATCGCCACGGGCACGGCGTCGAAGTTCATCGCCGCGACGCTGCGCACCACCACGAACCCGACGCTCCTGCACGCCGGCTACAAGCACAACGTGATCCCGGACACGGCCTCGGCGCTCGTCGACATCCGCGTCCTGCCCGGCGAGGAGGAGGCGGTGCTCGCCCGGGTGCGCGAGCTCGCGGGCGACGGCGTGGAGGTGCAGGTCGTGATCCAGGACGTCGGGCTCGAGAACCCCTTCGAGGGCCCGCTCGTGGACGCCATGGTGGCGACCCTCGGCGCGCACGACCCCGGGGCCGAGGTGCTGCCCTACATGCTCTCCGGCGGCACGGACAACAAGGCCCTCAGCCGGCTCGGGATCACCGGATACGGCTTCGCGCCGCTCAAGCTCCCGGCGTCCATGGACTTCCCGTCCATGTTCCACGGCGTCGACGAGAGGGTCCCGCTCGACGCACTAGTCTTCGGGAGGCAGGTCCTCCGGGACCTCCTCCTGACCTACTAGAACCGAGCCCCAGGTGGGCCACCCGACACGTGGAGCGCACGCTTGAGCTATCTCGAGGCGATCATCCTGGGCCTCGTCCAGGGTCTGACCGAATTCCTGCCCATCTCCTCGAGCGCGCACCTCCGCATCGCCGGGCTCTTCATGGGCGGCGACCCGGGCGCCACGTTCACCGCCATCACGCAGCTCGGCACCGAGCTCGCGGTCGTGGTGTTCTTCCGCAAGCGCATCGGCAAGGTCCTCTCGGCGTGGTTCCGGTCGCTCCGCGGCGGCATGCCGAAGGGCGACCCGGACGTGCGCATGGGCTGGCTCGTCATCATCGGCACGATCCCCATCGGCATCGCCGGCTACCTGTTCCAGGACACGATCCGCTCCACGTTCCGCTCGCTCTGGATCGTCGCGATCGTGCTCATCGTCTTCGGCATCCTGCTCGGCCTCGCCGACCGCTACAGCCGCAGCGACCGCCTCGAGAAGGACATGACGTACGGGCACGGCGTGAGCATCGGCATCGCGCAGGCCCTCGCGCTCGTCCCCGGCGTCTCGCGCTCGGGAGCCACCACCACCGCGGCGCGCGCGTTCGGGTACTCCCGGCCGGTCGCGGCGGAGTACTCGTTCCTGCTGGCCGTCCCCGCCGTGTTCGGTAGCGGCCTCTACGAGCTCGTGAAGAGCTTCGACGAGACCGGCCAGGCGGGCGCCGGGCAGACCGCGGTGGCCACGCTCATCGCCTTCGTCGTCGGCCTCGCCGTCATCGCCGGGCTCATGCGCTACATCTCCACGCGCACGTTCATGCCGTTCGTCGTCTACCGCGTCGCCCTGGGCGCCGTGCTCCTGGTGCTGCTCGGCACCGGCGCGATCGCGGCCTGACCCGTGCGCGCCTGGCCACGCCCCGTCGTCCCCGCCGTCGCGGGGGAGCCGCCCGTCCCCGCCCTGCACGACACGAGCACCGGATCCGTCCGCCCCGCCGAGTGCACGGGCGACGGCCGCGTGGGCCTCTACGTCTGCGGCATCACGCCCTACGACGCGACCCACATCGGGCACGCGTCCACCTACCTCGCCTTCGACACGCTCCAGCGCGTCTGGCTCGACCGCGGCTACGACGTGGCCTACGTGCAGAACGTGACCGACGTCGACGACCCGCTGCTCGAGCGCGCGACGGCCACGGGCGTCGACTGGCGCGACCTCGCCGCCGAGCAGGTCGAGCTCTTCCGCACCGACATGGAGGCGCTGCGGATCCTGCCGCCCGACTCCTACGTCGGCGTCACCGAGGTCGTCGACGAGGTCGCGTCCGCGGTCGCGGAGCTCGTCCGCCGCGGCACGGCCTACCCGGTCGCCACGCCCGACGCGGCCGAGGCCGGTGCACAGGACCTCTACTTCGACGTCGCCCGCGCGAGCGACGCGGGCCCGTGGGCGCTCGGCGACGAGAGCGGCTACGACCGCGACACCATGGCGGCGCTGTCGGCCGAGCGCGGCGGCGACCCGGAGCGGCCCGGCAAGCGCGACCCGCTGGATCCGCTCCTGTGGCGCGCCGAGCGCGCGGGCGAGCCGGCGTGGGACAGCGTCGTCGGCCGAGGCCGGCCCGGCTGGCACATCGAGTGCGCCGTCATCGCCCTGCGGAAGCTCGACCGTCCGGTCACCGTGCAGGGCGGCGGATCCGACCTGATCTTCCCGCACCACGAGATGTCGGCCGGCCACGCCTCGGCGCTCACGGGCGAGGACTTCGCGTGCGTCTACGCGCACAGCGGCATGGTCGCGTACCAGGGCGAGAAGATGAGCAAGTCGCTCGGCAACCTGGTGCTCGTCTCGCGCCTGCGGGCCGCCGGCGTGGATCCGCGCGCCATCCGACTCGCGCTCCTCGCGCAGCACTACCGCGCCGACTGGGAGTGGACGGACGCGCTCCTCGCGGAGTCCGTGGCGCGCCTCGCCGCCTGGGACGCCTGGGCCGCCGATGCGACGGCGCTGCCCGACGCCCACGCGGCGGAGCCGGGCGAGCTCGTCCAGCTCGTCCGCGAGCGCCTCTCCGACGACCTCGACACGCCCGGCGCGATCCTCCTGCTCGACCTCCGCGTCGCCACCGGCGTCCCCGCGACGCCGGTCGAGGTGGCCGCCGTCGACGCGCTCCTCGGCGTGGCCCTCGGGAGCCCGCCGGCCTGACCCGCGGTCCCGCCGGTGCCCGGTCCCCACTGCGCCGCCGGTCCTCCGGGCTACGGGTCCTTCGGATCCTTCGGCCGCCACGGCTCCTCGGGGCGGTCGTCGCCGCGGCCGCGCGGCCCGTCGCCCCGGCGGAGGTACTTCTCGAACTCCTGCGCGATGGCCTCGCCGCTCGCCTCGGGGGAGTCGACCGTGTCGCGGGCCTGCTCGAGCTGCTGGATGTAGGACGCCATGTCCTCGTCCTCGCCCGCGAGCTGGTCGATGCCGGCCTCCCACGTGGCGGCCTCCTCGATGAGCTCGCCGCGCGGGATGACCACGTCGACCATCTCCTCGAGCTTGTCGATGAGCGCGAGCGTGGCCTTGGGCGACGGCGCGCTGTGCACGTAGTGCGGCACGGACGCCCAGAGCGACACCGTGGGCATGCCCATCTCCTCGGCGCGCTGGGCGATGATGCTGAGGATCCCGACCGGACCCTCGTACGTGCTCCGCTCGATGCCGAGCTCCGTGCGCACGGCGGCGTTCTCGCTCGTGGAGTAGACGGAGATGGGCCGCGTGTGCGGCACGTCGGCGAGCAGCGCCCCGAGCAGCACGACGCCCTCGACCCCGGCGGCGCGCGCCGCGTCCAGCACCTCGGCGGTGAACGCCGTCCAGTGCCTCGACGGCTCGACGCCGAGCAGGAGGTGGATGCTGCCGCCGTTGTCGCCGCTCACGCCGAGCTGCGCGTCGGCGGCCAGGTCGTGTCCGGGCCGGCGCGGCTGCTGGGGACCGTAGAGCGTGGCGCCCGGCCACTCGAGCTCGCGGGTGCCGTCCTCCGCGAAGCCGATGGTGGGGCGGTTGAACTGGAAGTCGAAGTAGTCCTCGGGATCCACCGACGACACCGCCTCGAGGTCGAGCAGGTCCTTCAGCGCCCGGACCGCTCCGCTGGCGGCCTCGCCCGCGTCGTTCCAGCCCTCGAAGGCGACGACCAGCAGCCGTCCGCTCACGAACCTCTCGGCATCCGCCACGTGACTCCCGTTCCGTCTCGGCTCGGACCGCCCGGCCGGCGGTCATCGTACGATCCTAGGACGCACCGCCCCGCCGGTAGACTCGCTCCCCGTGATCAGCAACAGACCCGCGGCCGTCCTCTGGGACATGGACGGCACCATCGTGGACACGGAGCCCTACTGGATGGTGGCGGAGGAGGCGCTGGTCGGCTCCTTCGGCGGCACGTGGACGCACGAGGACGGGCTCCGGCTCGTCGGCAACGGCCTGCCCGACTCGGCCCGGATCCTCCAGGAGGCCGGCGTCGACCTGCCGGCCGGGGAGATCATCGACCGGCTGAGCGACCGAGTGATGGAGCAGATCCTCGTCGAGGTGCCGTGGCGCCCGGGTGCCAGGGAGCTCCTGCGGGAGATCCGCGAGGCCGGCGTCCCCACCGCGCTCGTCACCATGAGCATCGGCCGCATGGCGCGCCAGGTCGCTGACGCGGTGCCGTTCGACGCGTTCGACCACGTCGTCGCCGGTGACGACGTCACCCGCAGCAAGCCCCACCCCGAGGCCTACCTCGCCGCCGCCCGGCTGCTCGGCGTCGACATCCGCGACTGCGTCGCCATCGAGGACTCCGCCCCGGGTGTCGCCTCCGCGACCGCGTCGGGCGCGACCGTCATCGCCGTCCCGCACCACGTCCCGCTCCCGCTCCCCGCCGACGACGCCTACGCGCTCTGGGACACGCTCGCCGGCCGCACGCTCGCCGACCTCAGGTCCGTCCACGCCGACCGCCGGGCCGCGGCGCCGATCCCGGACGAGGTGCGCGCATGACCGTCGACACCGCCGCCGCGCGCTTCAGCGGACCGTTCCGCGCGGGCGACCGCGTGCAGCTCACGGGCCCCAAGGGCCGCCTCAACACGATCCTGCTCGAGCCCGGCAAGGTGTTCCACACCCACCGCGGCATGATCGACCACGACGACCTCATCGGCCTGCCGGACGGCAGCGTCGTGAAGAACAGCGCGGGCATCGAGTGCCTGGCGCTCCGGCCGCTGCTCTCCGACGTCGTCATGTCGATGCCGCGCGGCGCCGCCATCATCTACCCGAAGGACGCCGCGCAGATCCTCGGCCTGGCCGACGTGTTCCCCGGCGCCACCGTCGTGGAGGCGGGGGTCGGGTCCGGCGCCCTCTCCATGTGGCTGCTGCGGGCCCTCGGTCCGACCGGCACGCTGCTCTCCTTCGAGCGCCGCGAGGAGTTCGCGGACGTCGCCCGCGGCAACGTCTCGAGCTACTTCGGCCACAGCCCGGAGAACTGGTCCATCACCCTGGGCGACCTGGCGGAGGCGCTGCCGACCGTCACCGAGCCGCACTCCGTCGACCGCGTGATCCTCGACATGCTCGCGCCGTGGGAGTGCGTCGACGCGGTGGCCGAGGCGCTCACGCCCGGCGGCGTCCTGCTCTGCTACGTCGCCACCGTCACGCAGCTGTCGCGCGTCGCCGAGGCTCTCCGCGACTCGGGGCTCTTCACGAACCCCGACGCGAGCGAGACGATGATCCGCGGCTGGCACGTGGAGGGCCTCGCCGTCCGTCCCGAGCACCGCATGATCGGGCACACGGGCTTCCTCATCACGGCCCGCCGCCTCGCCCCGGGATCCGTCCTGCCGCAGCTCAAGCGCCGGGCGTCGAAGTCCGACTTCAGCGACGAGGACATGGAGGCCTGGACCCCGGGATCGCTCGGCGAGCGCCGGGTGAGCGACAAGGTCCTGCGCAAGCGCGTCCGCATCGCGGAGCACGGCGCGCAGCTCGCGGGTGCACGGGACGCGGGCGTCGCGGGCGACGGGGTCGTCCCGGACGACGCGCCCGATGCGCCGGAGCGCCCCGACCCCACCGCCTAGGATGACAGGGCCGATCACGCGGGTGCGTGCCGGCCATCCCCACCATCGAAAGAGGAGTCACGTGCGCCGTTCCGCCGCGCTCACCGTCTGCGCAGGGCTCGTCCTGACGCTCGCCGCCTGCAGCCCGTCCGGCTCCGGATCCGGTGCCGCGGCGGATTGCACGCCCCTCGCCCAGCCCGGCACGTCGTCGAGCACGGTCACCGCGACCGGCGAGGTGGGCAGCGCGCCCGCCTCGGTCGAGTTCCCCACGCCGCTCAAGCCCTCGGGCATCGAGGTCTCCACCCTCGTCGAGGGCGACGGGGCGAGGGTCCAGCCGCACCAGGGCATCACGGCCGCCGCCTCCATCGTCGACGGCAAGACCGGCGAGGACCTCGCGGAGTACGCCCGCATCGCGCCGAACGCCCGCACCACCGGCTCCCCGCTGTTCACGCCGGCCTCCCTGAGCGAGAACCTGCCGTACCTCGAGGACGCGATGACGTGCATGCCCGTCGGCTCGCGGCTCGCCGTCACGGTCCCCGTGTCCACGGTCTTCCCCGGCCAGGACCTCTCGGCCCAGGGCCTGGACGCCACCGACGGCCTCGTCCTCATCGTCGACATCACCTCGTCCTTCCCGGAGAAGGCCGCCGGCGAGCCGCGGCCCGCCCAGGCGGGCTTCCCGTCCGTCGTCACGACGGACGACGGCGTCCCCGGGATCACCATCCCGCCGAGCACGCCGCCCACCGAGTACCGGGACGCCCTGCTCCGCGCGGGCGACGGGGACGAGGTCGGCGACGGCGACACCGTCACGCTGCAGTACACGGGCGTCGTCTGGGGGACGAGCACGTCGGCCGAGAGGCAGGCCGTGTTCGGATCCAGCTGGACCGGCGGCGGACCGCTGCAGGTGCCCGCCACCGCCACCACGTCCGCGCCCTCGACGGGAGCCGCCTCCTCGCTGGTCGTCACGCCCGGCCTCGCCAAGGCGCTCGTCGGCAAGCACGTCGGCGACCAGGTCATCGCGGTCGTCCCCCCGGGCGACGGCTTCGGCGATCAGGCCTCGGCCACGGTGCCCGCGGGTTCCACGCTCGTCTACGTGGTGGATATCCTCGGGACGAGCACCACCAAGTAACGACGCATCGCCACCGGCCGGGGGCTGCACCGACGTGAGGACCACCGCGTGCCCGACACATCCCGCCGACCGACCGTGCCGGTGGAGGAGCGCCTGTTCAGCCTCGTGCTGGCTCTGCTCGCCACCGAGCAGGGCCTGACGAAGAACGAGGTCCTCTCCAGCGTCCAGGGGTACCGGCAGCGGTACCGCGCCGGCGGCGACAACGCCAACCTCGAGCGGCAGTTCGAGCGCGACAAGGACGACATCCGCGACCTCGGCGTCCCGCTCGAGACCGTGGAGGCGCCCGGCCAGGAGGGCAACAACCAGCTCCTGCGCTACCGGATCCCGCGCGGCGCCTACGAGCTCCCCGCCGACCTCTCGTTCACGCCGGAGGAGACGACGCTCCTCAACCTCGCGGCCATGGTGTGGCGCGAGGGGTCGCTGTCGGGGGAGTCCCGGCGCGCGCTCATCAAGCTGCGCTCGCTGGGGGTGGAGTCCGACGACCCGGTCATCGGCTACGCGCCCCGGCTGCGCACGCGCGAGGCGGCGTTCGCGCCGTTGAGCGTCGCGCTGGAGCGCCACGTGCTCGTCGCCTTCGGCTACCTCAAGCCGGGTGAGCGCACGGCCCGGATCCGCACGGTCGCGCCCCTCGCGCTCGTGCAGCACCAGGGGCGATGGCACCTGCACGGCATCGACCAGGACGCCGACGGACCGCGCACGTTCCTCCTGTCCCGCATCGTCGACCGCGTGCGCGTGACGAGCCGCGGCTTCGTGCCCGAGGGGGAGGACCACGCCGAGCGCGCCCTCGCCGACCTCGACCGCGTGTGGGCGAACGGCGTCGGCGAGGTCGCGGTGGCCCCCGGGTCCGACGCGGAGATCCGCCTGCGCCGCCGCCGCGGCACCGAGGAGCTCGGCGACGACCGTCTCCGGGTCCACTACTCGGACACGAACCTCTTCGCCGACGAGGTCGCGGGCTTCGGGCCGGAGGCGCGCGTGATCTCGCCGCCGCGGCTGCGGGACGCCGTGCGCGCCCGGCTCGCCGAGACCGTCGCCGCCCACCGGGAGGACGCATCATGACCGACCGCGCCACGCCGCTCCAGGCGCAGGACAAGCTGGCGTTCCTGCTGGCCCTGGTGCCGTACCTCACCGACCACGGCCGCGTCAGCGTGACGCAGGCGGCCGCGCACTTCCGGGTGCCGCCGGAGCAGATCCGCCAGGCCGTGCGCCTCATCGCCGTGTCGGGCGTGCCGGGATCCACGGCCTCGTACCAGCACGGGGACCTGTTCGACATCGCCTGGGACGACTTCGAGGACAACGACCAGATCGTCATCACGCACATGGTCGCGATCGACGACTCGCCGCGGTTCTCGGCCCGGGAGGCGGCCGCGCTCATCGCCGGCCTCCAGTACGTCTCGTCCCAGGCGGACGCGAGCGACCTCGACCTCGTCGGCCAGCTCATGGCCAAGCTCGCCCGCGGGTCGTCGGCGCGCCCCAGCCAGGTCGCCGTCGCGGCAGGCGGCGGCGACGGCACGCGCGACGACCTGCGACGGGCCATCGCGGACGAGCGCCGCGTCGAGTTCGACTACCGGAGCCCGCGCGGCGGCACGGAGCGCCGCGTCGTGGACCCGCTGCGCCTGGAGTCGATGGACGAGGACTGGTACCTGCGCGGCTGGGACCTCGCTCGCGGCGCGGTCCGCACCTTCCGCCTCGACCGCCTCGACGAGCTCGTGGTCACCGACCTGCCCCCCGAGCACCGGCCGCAGGACGTGGTCCTCGGCGACACGCTGTTCGAGCCCAGCCCCGACGACCTGCGCGTGACGCTCGAGGTGGCGGAGGCCGCCCTGCCGCTCCTCGGCGACTTCGTGGGGGACGAGCGGCCGGAGCCCGTCGCCGGCCGGCCGGGCCGCGTCGCCGTGACCGTGCGCGTGGCCCACTACCAGGGCCTCGTCCGCCTCGTCGCCGGCATGGCGGGCGTCGTCGTCGTCACGTCGCCGCCGGAGGCCCGGGCGGCCGTCGCCGAGTGGGCCGCGCGGGCCGCGGCGGCGTACGACGTCGCCGGCTGATCCGCGGCACCGAGCGATCCGCGACCGGCCTCCGAAGACACCCCGTCGGGAGGATGCCGTCGGGGACGGCCTGTCCGCCGAGGGGAACTCCCGGTGAACCACGGCGCCGAGCAGGGTGTCCTGGAGGGTCGCGAAGGTACACTCTCCCTGGATCCCGACAACGACCGTCCGGCCCCTCCTGACCTAAGGAATGTGAACCACATGCTCGGAAACGCCTTCAGCGGCTGGCACCTCGTCATCATCCTCGTCGTCATCGTGCTGCTCTTCGGCTCCACGAAGCTGCCGGCCCTCGCCAAGAGCGTCGGCCAGTCCATGCGCATCTTCAAGGGCGAGGTGAAGACGATGAAGGAGGAGAGCGGGTCCGACCGCCGCGACGACCTCCGCGACGACACCCGCGAGGAGAACCGACGCCGCGACGAGGAGCGCTACCGCGCGGACGACCGCGCCCGCGACTCCGCCCCGCGCTACGACTCCCCGCGCGACGGCGGGGACTCCCGCCCCCGCGCCTGATCCGTGAGCACCACCGAGCGTCCCCGCCAGAAGAAGCGGGACGCGGAGGGACGCATGTCCCTCGTCCAGCACCTGCTGGAGCTGAAGAAGCGCCTGTTCATCGCGGGCGTCGCGATCATCGTCGCGATGGTCGCGGGGTGGTTCCTGTCGACGTTCGTCCTCGAGGCGCTGCGACAGCCCATCGAGGAGATCAACGCCGAGCAGGGGCGGAACGCGAGCCTCAACTTCCCGACCATCACGTCGGCGTTCGACCTGCGGCTGCAGATCGCCCTGTACGTGGGCCTCATCATCTCCAGCCCCGTGTGGCTCTACCAGGTGTTCGCGTTCCTGGTCCCGGGCCTCACGAAGACGGAGCGCCGCTACACGTTCGGCTTCTTCTTCTCCGCCGTGCCGCTGTTCCTCGCGGGATGCGCGGCCGGCTGGTTCGTGCTGCCGCACATCGTCGCGCTGCTCACCCAGTTCGCGGGGGAGGGGGACTCGTCGTTCATCACGGCCCGCGAGTACTTCGACTTCGTCCTGAAGCTGGTCTTCGCGGTGGGCATCGCGTTCGTGCTGCCGGTGTTCCTCGTGCTGTTCAACTTCATGGGGATCCTGACCGGCAAGGCGATCATCACGTCGTGGCGGATCGCGATCCTGCTGATCGTCCTGTTCTGCGCCATCGCCACGCCGGCGGCCGACGTCATGTCGATGTTCCTCTTGGCCGTCCCGATGACGCTGCTGTACCTCCTGGCCGCGGGCATCGCGCTCCTCAACGACCGGCGGCGCGCGCGCAAGGCCGCCGCGATGACGGACGACCTGCTGTCCTGATCCGCCCGACCCGACGCCCGTCCCGCGAGGGGCGGGCGTCGTCGCGTCCCCGCCCGGCCGGCGCCCGGATCCGGAGCCTAGGATGGCGGCATCGTGACAGACCAGCTCTCGCCCGCCGAACGCTACGCGGCCTCCCGCACCCGCCGCAGCCTCCCGCTCCTCGAGTCGTTCGCGAGCGGCCTGCGCTTCGACCTCGACCCCTTCCAGCGCGCCGCCGCCGAGTCGCTGGAGAACGGCCGCAGCGTCCTCGTCGCGGCGCCGACGGGAGCGGGCAAGACCGTCGTCGCGGAGTTCGCCGTCTACCTCGCGATGCAGCGGCCGAGCGCGAAGATCTTCTACACGGCGCCGATGAAGGCCCTCAGCAACCAGAAGTACGCCGAGCTCGTGGCCGAGTACGGGCCCGACGAGGTGGGCCTTCTCACCGGCGACACCAACGTCAACAGCCGCGCGCGCATCGTCGTGATGACGACCGAGGTGCTGCGGAACATGCTCTACGCCGACTCCGACCTGCTGCGCGACCTCGCCTTCGTGATCATGGACGAGGTGCACTATCTGGCCGACCGCTTCCGCGGCGCCGTGTGGGAGGAGGTCATCATCCACCTCCCGCAGAGCGTGCGGATGATCTCGCTGAGCGCCACCGTCTCGAACGCCGAGGAGTTCGGCGACTGGCTGCAGGCGGTGCGCGGCGAGACGGACGTCATCGTCTCGGAGGAGCGGCCGGTGCCGCTCGAGCAGCACGTCATCGTGCGGCAGCGCATGGTCGACCTGTTCGACTCGTCGGGCCTCGCGGCGACGCACCGGGTGAACCCCGAGCTCGTCCGCATGACGCACGGCGGCGGCCGCGAGGCCGTGCGCGTGCGCGGCGGGCAGGGCCACTCGCGGGGCCGCGCGGGAGCGGGCGGCGGATCCGGCCGTCGGGCTCCCGGGCCGTGGGACCGCGGCCGCATGGACCGGCCCGAGGTCGTCGCCCTCCTCGAGGAGCGCAACCTGCTCCCCGCCATCTTCTTCATCTTCAGCCGCGCCGGCTGCGACGCCGCGGTGAAGCAGGTGCTGCGCGCCGGCGTCCGCCTCACCCACGCGCATGAGCGCGACGAGATCCGCGCGGTCGTGGAGGAGCGCTGCCGCACCCTGCGCGACGAGGACCTCGCCGTCCTCGGCTACTGGGAGTGGCTCGAGGGCCTGGAGCGCGGGGTCGCGGCGCACCACGCGGGCATGCTCCCCGCCTTCAAGGAGGTCGTCGAGGAGCTCTTCCAGCGCAAGCTGGTGAAGGCCGTGTTCGCGACGGAGACGCTCGCCCTCGGCATCAACATGCCGGCGCGCACCGTCGTCCTCGAGCAGCTGGAGAAGTTCAACGGCGAGGCGCGCGTCCCGCTGACGCCGGGGGAGTACACGCAGCTCACGGGCCGCGCCGGCCGCCGGGGCATCGACGTCGAGGGCCACGCGGTCATCCAGTGGAAGGACGGGCTGGATCCGCAGGCCGTCGCCTCCCTCGCCTCCCGCCGCACCTACCCGCTCAACTCGAGCTTCCGGCCGACCTACAACATGGCCGTCAACCTGATCGACCAGTTCGGACGGGAGCGCACGCGCGAGGTGCTCGAGTCGTCGTTCGCGCAGTTCCAGGCCGACCGCGCCGTCGTGGACCTCGCGCGCAAGGTCCGCACGCAGGAGGAGTCGCTCGCCGGATACGAGAAGGCGATGGTCTGCCACCTCGGCGACTTCCGCGAGTACTCCGGCCTCCGCCGCGAGCTCAGCGACCTCGAGCGCGCGACCGCCGCCCGCGCCGACATGCAGCAGCCCGGGCAGCACGGCGAGCGCGACAAGCGGCAGCGCCAGCTGACGGATCTCCGTCGCCGGATGAAGGCGCACCCCTGCCACGCGTGCAAGGACCGCGAGTCGCACGCGCGCTGGGCGGAGCGCTGGTGGCGCCTCAAGCGGCAGACGGATGCGCTCGGCCAGCAGATCCGCACCCGCACCAACGCGGTCGCGAAGGTCTTCGACCGCGTCACCGAGCTGCTGCTCTCGCTCGGCTACCTCAAGCGCGCCGCCGACGGCCAGGTCGCGCCGACGCCCAACGGCCGGATGCTCAAGCGCATCTACGGCGACCGGGACCTGCTCATCGCGGAGTGCCTGCGCACCCAGGTCTGGGTGGACCTCGATCCCGCCGCCCTCGCCGCCATGGCCGCCTCGCTCGTGTACCAGCCGCGCCGTGACGAGGGCGACCGCAACGACCGCAACCTGCCCCGTGGCGCGTTCCGGCCCGCCCTCGAGCGCACGGAGGAGATCTGGTCCCGGCTCGACGACGTCGAGCGGGAGCGCCGACTCCCGACGACCGACCCGCTGTCGACCGGCCTGTGCGCCCCCATGCACCGGTGGGCGCGCGGCGGCAGCCTCGACGCCGTGCTCGACGAGGCCGACCTCGCCGCGGGCGACTTCGTGCGCTGGACGAAGCAGACCATCGACCTGCTCGATCAGCTCTCCGTCGTGGCCGACGGCCCCGTGTCCCGGAACGCTCGCACGGCGCTCGACAGCATCCGGCGCGGCATCGTCGCGTACTCGTCGGTGTGACCGCGCTCGCCCGGGCTCCCCGTCGGGAGCGCTCCGTCCCCGCGCCCGACCGCGCCCCCTCGGTGCCCGTCCGCCCGCCGTTGCCGCTGTGGGGTGCGCTCCTCGCCGCCGCCGCGTCCGGACCCGTGATGGACGCGGCCTTCCCCGACCGCGGGCTGTGGCCGCTCGTCTTCCCCGGCATCGCCCTCGTGCTCCTCGCCCTGCGCGGTCGTCGTGCGGGGCCGGCCTTCCTCATCGGGCTCGTGGCGGGGCTCGCGTTCTACCTCACGCACATCGAGTGGGCGTCGCTCTACCTCGGGCCCGTGCCGTGGATCGCGCTGTCCGCCCTGGAATCGCTGTTCGTCGCGACCGGGGCGGTCGCCATCGCCACGGCCACGCGCTGGATCCCCCGGGCCTTCCCCACGGTCGCCGGCCGCGTGGTGCTGCTGCCGGTCGCGGTCGCCGGCCTGTGGACGGCCCGCGAGGCGATCTCGGCGGTCTGGCCGTACGGCGGATTCGCGTGGGGCCGGGTGTCCCTGTCGCAGTCGGAGAGCCCGTTCGCGCACCTCGTGACGTGGCTCGGGCTGTCCGGCCTCTCCTTCGTGCTCGTGCTCCTCGTCGCGCTCCTGCTGGAGCTCGCGGCGGAGGAGCGCGTGCGTCGGGCGAGTAGGGCGCTCGTGGCGGGGATCGCCGTCGCCCTGGTGCTCGTCGTGCCCGCGTTCCCGGTCGCGACCACGGGCACCACGCGCGTCGCCGCGGTGCAGGGGAACGCCAAGGCGGGCTACTTCGACGGCGCGCGCTACGGCGACATCCTGCGCGCGCACCTCGCCGCGACGGCGGAGATCCCGTCGGACACCGGCATCGACATGGTGGTCTGGCCCGAGAACGCGGCCGACGCGGATCCGCTCCGCGACCCGGGTGCCGCCGCCGCCCTCGACCGCGTGGTCGACCGCCTCGGGGCGCCGCTCGTCGTGGGCACGGTGACCGAGCGCGACGACCGGTTCTACAACGAGTCTCTCGTGTGGACCGGGGGAGGGGCATCGGACCTCTACGACAAGAAGCACCCCGTCCCCTTCGGCGAGTACGTGCCCGACCGCGCGTTCTGGGAGCCGTTCGCGCCGGACCTCATCGGCCTCATCCAGCGCGAGTACACGCCCGGTACGACGGACCAGGTGATGGACGTCGCCGGGGTGACTGCCGGCATCGCCATCTGCTTCGACATCGTCGACGACCAGCTGACGACCGACATGGTGCACGAGGGCGCGGATCTCATCCTCGCCCAGTCGAACAACGCCGACTTCGGCCGCACCGACGAGAGCGTGCAGCAGCTGGCCATCGCCCGGATGCGCGCCCTCGAGACGGGACGCAGCGTGGTCAACATCTCGACCGTCGGCACCAGCGCGATCGTCGCCCCGGACGGCCGGGACATCGACCGGCTGCCGTGGTTCACCGCGGGGTCGATGGTGGTCGACGTGCCGACCGCCGACGTCGTGACCCCGGCGATCCTCGTCGGGCGCGACATCGAGTGGCTCGTCTCGGGGCTCGGCCTCGGTGCGCTGGCCGTCGCCGGCCTCGCCCTCGGGCGCCGAGGTCGTCGCGCCGCCCGCTGACCGACGGTCGCCCCCACGCAGAGGAGCACCCCCCGGCGATGCCGAGGGGTGCTCCGGGGCCCGCGAGCGGAGGGGTCCGGTCAGGCGCCGATGCGGTGCTGACCGCGCCGCGCGCGGAGGGTGGCGAGGCGCTCCTCGAGGAGCTCCTCCAGCTCGGCGCGCGTCCGGCGCTCGAGCAGCATGTCCCAGTGGCTCCGGGGGACCTTCGCCTCGACCTCGTCGTGGGCGACGGGTGCGCCCTCGGCGTCGAGGAGGCGTCCCTCCATGCCGCTCTTCGGCGACTCCCAGATCTCGGGGACCTCGGCCTCCGCCGAGAACACGACCTCGAAGGTGGTGCCGTCGGCCGTGCGGTACGTCTTCCTCTGCCGGGGGGAGAAGCTGACGCCCTCCTCGCTCTGCAGGCTCGTGGACCCGAGCCGCATCCCGCGCAAGCTGCGATCTGCCATGGTGGTCTCCTCTCGCGATGCACTCCCCGTTGTAAACCGCGCGGCTGTGAGGATCCTTTCTCAGGACGCCCGGTTCCCAGGCGAATCCCAGTCCCTGCGGCGGAGGACGCCGAGCGCGAGATCGGGACGGTCGGTCACTACGCCGTGCACCCCCGCGCTGACCAGGCGGATCATCTCGTCGGGGTCGTCGACGGTCCAGACGTGCACCTCGCGGACGGCGCGGGCGAGCCGGGAGACCATCCCGGGGGAGGTGGTGCGGATCCCCAGCACCCGGCCCGGCATCTGGACGGCGTCGACGCCGCGGAGGGCGAGGCGGACGACCGGCGCGAGCGCGAGCCGGGCGCCGAGGACCGCGAGCACGAGACGGCCCGCGTCGGCGGACGTCACCGCGCCGGGGAGGAGCGCGGCCGTACGCCGGCGGCGCGAGGACGAGAACGAGGTGACCAGCACCCGGTCGACGGCGTCGGCCGCGCGGATCGCGCGGGCGGCGGCCGCGGGGGCGTCCCGGCCCTTCACGTCGACGTTCAGCCGGGCGCCGGGCAACGCCTCGAGGAGCTCCGCGAGCGTGGCGATGCGCGCGCCGGATCCGAGGTCCATTGCCCGCAGGTCCGCGAGGGTCGCGTCGCGGAGGCGGCCGGGGCGGCCGGTGAGCCGGCGCAGGTCGTCGTCGTGCCAGAGCACGCACACGCCGTCGGCCGTGACGCGGACGTCGGTCTCGAGGTGCGTCACGCCGAGCTCCCATGCCGCGCGGAAGGCGTCGAGCGTGTTCTCCGTGGCGCCGGATCCGGTCCACCCGCGGTGCGCGAGGACGCGCGGGACGTCGCCGTCGAACCAGGCGCCGCGCGTCACGCGGGGCGCACGTCGTCGTCGGGCGCGGCGGGGGAGCCGGCCGCCCGGAGCGCGTCATCGCCGGGAGGGGCGTCGACCGGGAGCGCGCGCAGCAGGGCGGGACGCGCGGCCGGGAGCAGCACGGCCGCGGCCGCGACGCCGACGAGGGCCTGCAGCCACCAGGGCGATCCGACGAGCCCGGAGACCAGGCCGGCCAGGGCGGCGGAGCCGATGCAGAGGCCGACGAGGTCGAGCCGCCGCATCTCCACGAGGACCGCCGCGACGATCAGCGCGAGCCAGGCGATCCAGGCGTGGTCGTCGAGGAGGACCGTCACCCGCTGCCCCCTCGCTCCGCCGATCGGATGCCCCGAACCTAGCCCACCGGACGGACGGCGGGCGATAGGCTCTCCTGGCCGTGAGCTTGGTGTCCCGCCCGCGCGGCCGTCCCGACCCGTCCCTCGCGGACGACCCGTCGCGCGCATCGGCGCGCACCCCTGGAGGAGTACCGCTGTGAGCACCGTCGACGAGATCCGCCCCTTCGCCCCCGACGAGCTCCGCGGCCGCCGCGCGCTCGTCACCGGCTCCTCGCGCGGCATCGGCGCCGACACGGTCGCGTATCTCGCGGAGGCGGGCGCCGACGTCGTCGTCAACTACCGCAACAAGGCCGCGCGCGCCGAGAAGCTCGTCGCCAAGCTGGTCGAGGGCGGGACGAAGGCCATCGCTGTGGGCGCCGACCTCACGGATCCGGAGTCCGTCGACCGGCTGATGGGGACCGTCCGCGTGGAGCTCGGCGGCCTCGACGTCCTCGTGCTCAACGCCTCGGGCGGCATGGAGAGCGGCATGGCCGAGGACTACGCCATGACCCTGAACCGCGACGCCCAGCTGAACGTCCTGCGGAGCGCTCTGCCGCTCCTGTCCGAGGGCGGGCGGGTCGTCTTCGTCACCAGCCACCAGGCGCACTTCATCCGCACCACGCCGACCATGCCCGAGTACGAGGGCGTCGCCCGCAGCAAGCGCGCGGGCGAGGACGCCCTCCGCGAGCTGCTGCCCGAGCTCGACGAGCGGGGAATCGGCTTCGTCGTCGTCTCCGGCGACATGATCGAGGGCACCATCACGGCGACGCTCCTCGGGCGCATGAACCCCGAGGCCATCCAGCAGCGCAAGGAGGCGTCCGGCGGCCTCTACAACGTGTCGCAGTTCGCGGCCGAGGTCGCCCGCGCGGTCGTCGACCCGATCCCCGCGGACCACACGCGTCTCGTGGGCGACACGGGCAGCTTCCAGCCGGAGTGACCCGAGGGCGGGCGACGGCCCGGGGCTAGGCTCGATCCGATGAAGACCACGGATCTCGACCTCCTCACCTCCGTCTCCCGCCCCGCCGTCTCGCCCGACGGCCGCATCGCCGTCGTCTCGGTGACGCGCCCGCGGGTGCACGCCGACGCGTACACCGGCCAGCTGTGGGAGGTGACGACCGACGGATCCGCGCCCCCGCGCCGCATCACGCGCGGCTTCCGCGACACGGCCCCGCGGCTCTCGCCCGACGGCACCGTGATCGCGTTCCTCCGGGCCGAGCCGAAGGGTCCGCCGCAGCTGCACCTCGTCCGCGCTACCGGGGGAGAGCCGGTCGCCGTCACCGACGAGCTGCTCGGGGTCGGGGCGTTCGACTGGTCGCCCGACGGAGCGCGCATCGTCTACGCCTCCCGCATCGCGGAGCCCGGGCGGTACGGCAGCGTCGAGGGCGTGTCGGCCGCTGCCGAGCCCGCGCGCCGGATCACCACCACCAAGTACCTGGCGAACGGCCTCGGCTGGTCGACCGACCGGCACGTGCAGCTGTCCCTGGTCGAGGTCCCGGACCTCGACGCGGAGCCCTTCGTCGCCGCGGCGCCGTCCGGGTATCCCGACGCCGCCGACCCGGCCGTCCGCGGCGAGGGCGCGGACGCCACGCCGTCCGCCGCCGAGCGCGCAGGCGTCCCGCCGGTCGTCCGCCTCACCGACGAGCCCGTCGACCATGAGGCGCCGCGGTTCTCCGCCGACGGATCCGAGGTCCTCTTCGTCGCCTCGCGCCACGAGGGCCGCGACGACGACCTGCTCTCCGGCGCCTACGCCGTCGCCGTCCCCGCGCCCGGCGAGGTCGTCGCGGCCGTGCCGGATATCCGCACCGTGGTCTCGCACGAGGCGGGTCTCGGCATCGGCGAGGCCGTCTCCGTCGAGGGCGGCCGCGTCTACCTCCTGGCGCAGGACCTGGGGGAGTCGGGCGTCGACTTCGTCGCCCGCAACACCGCGCTCTACGTGCTCGACGCCGACGACGACGCCCCGCGCGCGCTGACGGACGCCGAGAGCGTCGACCTCGGGGGCAGCTCCATCACGGTCGAGGACCGCGACGCCGTCCTCGTCCTCAACGCGTCGCGCGGCACCGTGCAGCTGCTGCGCGTCACCTCGGACGGCGCCGTCGAGGCGCTCGTCGACGACCAGGTGGAGATCACCGGCGTGGGCGTCGGGGGAGGGGCCGTCGTGGTGGCCCTCACCGACCCGCGCACGCACGGCGACCTCGCGCTCGTCCGCACCGACCGGGCGCCCGACGCCGGATCCGCCCTCGTCGCGCTCACCGACTTCTCCGCGCGGCTGCGCGAGACGGGGATCCGCCCGCTGCACGAGCTCGTCGTCGAGGGCCGCGACGGGTACCCGGTGCACGGCTGGGTCGTGCTGCCGGAGGGGGAGGGGCCGCACCCGGTCCTCCTCGTGATCCACGGCGGGCCGTACGCCGCCTACGGCGTGCACCTGTTCGACGAGGCGCAGGTCTACGCCGACGCCGGCTACGCGGTGCTCCTCTGCAACCCGCGCGGCGCCGCCGGCTACGGCCAGGCGCACGGCCGCGTCATCAAGGAGCGCATGGGCACGGTCGACATGCACGACGTGCTCGACTTCCTCGACGGCGCGATCGCCGTGCACGACTCCATCGACGGATCCCGCGCCGGCATCATGGGCGGCTCCTACGGCGGGTACCTCACCGCCTGGACCATCGCGCACGAGCACCGCTTCCAGGGCGCCATCGTCGAGCGCGGCTTCCTCGACCCGGAGCTGTTCACGGGCACGTCCGACATCGGCACGTTCTTCGGCGAGGAGTACACGGGCCACGACGAGGCCACGCGTCGCACGCAGAGCCCCCAGGCGGTCGCCCACCAGGTGCGGACGCCCACGTTCGTCGTCCACTCCGAGGACGACCTGCGCTGCCCGCTGTCTCAGGCCGAGCGGTACCACCTGGCGCTCGTGCGCGCGGGCGTCGAGACGGAGATGCTCGTCTTCCCGGGCGAGGACCACGAGCTCAGCAGGTCCGGACGACCGCGTCACCGCGTGCAGCGCTTCGAGGCGATCCTCGACTGGTGGGCCCGGCACCTGCCCGTCGGCGGCGACGCACGATGACCGACGAGGAGGTCGTGCGGCACGTCCGCGACACCGCGCGGATCCTGCTGGTCGACGAGCGCGACCGGCTCCTGCTCTTCCTGACGAACTACTCGACGGACGTGGACCTTCCGCCGCGATGGCTGACGCCCGGCGGCGGCATCGACCCGGGGGAGTCGCCCGCCGAGGCGGCCCGCCGCGAGCTCTTCGAGGAGACCGGCCTCCGGGTCGAGTCGGTCGGCGATGCCGTCTGGGAGCACGACTACGAGCGCGTCCGCATCGACGGCGGCCTCGACGTCGGGCACTCGACGTTCTACCTCGTGCGCGTCGACGCGTTCGCGCCCGTCTCGGACAACTGGATGCCGGACGAGTTCGACGACATCCACGCGCACCGCTGGTTCGCGCTCGACGAGCTCGCGGCGACGGCGGATCCGGTCGAGCCGGCCGAGCTGGTGCACGTCGCGCGCGAGGTGCTGTCCCGGACCGCCTGAGGCGGCCTCCTGCGCGCCCCTCTCCGGTCGTCGGCGTGACACCGATAATGCACATTATGTCATGTAAGTCGTTCACGCCCCTCTTGGGGCGGACGTCCCCCGGTCGGGCCCCGCTCAGGCGCGTCCCGCGGATCGGCCGGTCGTCGCCGCGAGGAACTCCGCCAGGCTGGTGGGCCGCCGCCCGAGGAGCCGCTCGACGTCGCCGCTCACGTGCCCCATCTCGCCGGCGGCCATCGCCGTGTAGGTGCTGATCCACGCGTCGAGCTGCCACTCGGGCGCCTGCCACACGGCGCGGGATGCCCGGGCCTCCTCGAGGGTCTCGTCCCGGTAGGTCACCGTGCGCCCCTGGGCGGCGGCGACGGTCGCGGCGATCTCCGCCATGGTCAGGGCCTCCGGCCCGGTGAGCTCGTAGGTGGCGCCGGCGTGGGCGCGCCAATCCCCGAGGATCGTCGCCGCGACCTCGGCGACGTCGGCGCGCGTGACGGCGGCGACCCGCCCGTCGCCGGCAGGACCGCGGATCACGCCGTCGGCGCCGACCAGCTGGCTCACGAAGTCGATGTAGAACGCGTCGCGGAGGAACGTCCAGGCCATGCCGGACGCGCGGATCCTCTCCTCGGTCGCGTGGTGGTCGCGCGCCAGCGTGAAGGTGGCATCCGGCGCGGCCCCGGCGAAGGACGTGTAGACGACGTGCCGGACGCCCGCCTCCGCCGCCGCGTCGACGAACGCGACGTGCTGCGCGAGCCGGTGCTCGTCCTCCGCGGCCGACACCATCAGAAGCGTCGACACGCCGGCGAGCGCCGCGACGGAGGCCGCGTGATCCCCGTAGGCCACCTCATGCACGGTCGCGCCGGGCAGCGCGGGTGCGCGGGACGGCGTGCGCGCGAGGAGACGCTGCGGGAGCCCGGCGCCGGCGAGCATGCGGGCCACCGCTCCCCCGACGGCGCCTGTGACGCCGGTGACGGCGATGTCGTCGGTCCGCGTGGTCATGGTGGTCTCCTCCCCCTGCCGCGGCGGCCGACCGTCCAGGTGGGATCCGGTGCCGTGCGCGGTCGCTCGACCCATCCTCGCGCGTGACGCGGCCCCCGTCCCGCGAGGAGGCGGGGGCCGCGTCGTGTCGTGCGTCAGCGGATCACGAGCCGGCGCGCGTCACGATCACGTCGAAGGTGCTCGTCCGGACGTTGCCGGCCCGGTCCTTCGCGGTGCAGGTGACCGTGGTGGTGCCCACGGGGAAGATCCCGCTGCGCGGCGGCGCGCACACCACCCGCACGTTCCCGTCGCGCGTGTCGATGGCCGACGGCAGCGCGTACGGGACGCGCACTCCGGTGTCCTTCGTCGCGACCGCGGTGATGTCGTCCACGTCCGCGATGCGCGGCGCCGAGAGGTCGGCGGGACGTGCCGGCAGCCTCTTCGCGTCGACGATGCCCCAGTAGGCGGGAGCCGCCTGCAGGTCGTCGTCGAAGGGCAGCGGCTGCTCCCACGGACGCGCGATCGGCCACGTGCGCAGCCAGCTGCGCGCGTTGCTGACACCCCAGAAGGTGACGGAGTCGATGGACGCGGCCTGCTGGCGGATCATCTGGAACAGGTCGCGGTAGTAGTACCCCACCTCGGCGCCGGCCTGCGCGTCGTCGGAGTAGACGGGCGTGTACGGGTCCTGGGGCGCGCCGCTCACGTCGGCGCCCTCGTTCTGGTTCGACGCGTTGACGTCGAGCTCCGTGATCGCCTGCAGGAGGCGCGTGTCGATGCGCTCGACCGCGCGGATGGAGTCGCGCAGCCACGAGACGGGCCGGGCGAAGTCGACGTGCGCCTGGTGGCCCACGCCGTCGATCGGCACGCCTCGGGCCACGAGCGCGGAGATCAGCTCGAGGTAGTCGGCGCGCTTCTCGGGCAGCTCGGTGTTGTAGTCGTTGATGAACAGCTTCACGCCCGGGAAGTGGGTCCGCGCCAGGCGGAAGCCCTCGTCGACGAAGCCCTCCCCCAGCACCTGGTACCAGCGGCTGTCGCGCATGTCGTGCGCGTTGTCGTTCGGGCCGTCGTCGATGACCTCGTTGACCACGTCCATCGCCCAGATCGGGCTGTCCCCGTCGGGGTAGCGCGCGGCGATGTGGTCGGCGATGCCCGTCACGTGCGCCTCCATGCGCGCCTTCAGCAGCGCCTGGTCGGCGGGGCTGTCGGTGAGCGGGCGGTCGCCGTCGAGGAAGAACCACGCGGGCGTCTGCGAGTGCCAGAACAGCACGTGGTAGTAGACCTCCGTGCCGGACGCGTCCGCGAAGTCGAGCAGCTGGTCGAGCTGCGTGAAGGTGAACTGCCCCTCCACCGGCTGGATGCTCTCCGGCTTGCCGCTGTTCTCGGGCGTGAACGCGTCGAACTGGCGGCGGACGAGGTCCGCCCCCGCGCCCACGGTCTCGCGGCCGTCGATGGCGACGCCCACGTGCTCGATGCCGCGGGCGCCGAGCACGTCCTTGAGCGCGGGGATGTCGGTCTGCACGGGCGTGTCCACGGCCTCGCCCAGCTGGAAGTCGTCGAGGAGGAAGTCGGCGCCGACCGTCCCCTCCACGTAGACCTGCGCCCTGTCGACCGGGCCGCCGAGCGTGTAGGTGCCGGTGAGCTCGGTCCAGGCGTCGGCGGTGACGCGCGCGGCGGCGCCGGCGACCCCGTCGTAGCCGCTGCCGCCGCCGGTGTCGCGCTGCACGGAGACCTTGAGCGACGCGGGCTCCTCCCCCGCGGCCAGGCGCGCCCACACCGTGACCTGGACCTGCTGGCCGACGGCGAGCGCGCTCGTCACGTCGAGGGCGGCGCCGTGCCACTCCATCGTGCGGTCGGTCACCAGCAGGCTGCCGAATCCCGTGTGCGCGATCGTGCTGGGCGCGATCGCGACGCCGTCGCCGCGCGGGCTCCAGTCGTCCGTGCCGGACTCGAAGTCGGATCCGATGCCCGCGGGACCCGCGGCGTCGGCGGCCTGCGCGGACGGCGCGGCCAGCGCCCCGGCGCCGACGACGAGGCCGAGCGCGGTGAGGACGGTGATCCCCCGGCGGCGGGCGGGACGGGTGCCGCCGGAGCGGCTGCGGTCGGACCTGCCGCGGTCCGGGCGAGGAGGGCTGGCGTCCGCGGACGCGGACGGGCTGGTGCGGGGAATGCTCATCGTCGAACACCTCTCATGTGCTCCGACGTCGGTGTCGGATGCTCGCACCGTATGCACCCTCCCCTACGGGGGGCAAGGTATTCGAAAACCTTTGTTGTGCGTGACAACGAACGCGGAGCGGCCCCCGTCCCCGGCGAGGACGGGGGCCGCGGTCGGCGTGTGGCGCGGATCAGGCCTTCGGCAGCGGCGGGCGGGCCGGGAGCCGGCTCGGGTCCACGATGCCCCAGTAGGCGGGCATCGCCTCCTGGTGGACCCCGAACGGGAGCGGCTGCTCCCAGGGCTGGTCGATCGCCGGGCTGTGCAGCCAGGTGCGCGAGTCGTCCGATCCCCAGAAGGTGACCGAGTCGAGGTCGCCGGCCTCCTGTCGGATCATCGTGAACAGGTCGCGGTAGAACCAGCCGACGGCCGCGGCCGTGTCGTCCGGGTTCGAGTAGATGGGCGACGTGTGGTTCCGGTTCTGGCTGTCACCGGTCGCGGCCGCCTGCGAGGCGCCGACGTCGAGCTCGGAGACGGCCTCGAGGAGGTCCGGGTCGAGCGCCTTCACCGCGTGGATCGTGGTGCGGAGCTCCTCGATGTCGCTGCGGAGGCCGACGTGGCTCTGCTGCGACACGCCCTCGACCGGGATCCCCCTCTCCAGGAGGTCGGAGATCAGGCCGAGGTAGTCGGCGCGCTTGCTCGGCACGTCGGTGTTGTACTCGTTGATGAAGAGCTTGACGCCCGGGAAGTACTTCTCCGCGAGCTGGAAGCCCTCATCCACGAAGCCCTCGCCCAGCACCTGGAACCAGCGCGTGTCCTTCATGTCGTGCGGGTTGCGGGTGGGGCCGTCGCCGATGACCTCGTTGACGACGTCCATCGCCCAGATCGGGCTGTTCCCCTTCGGGTAGCGGGACGCGATGTGGTCGGCGATCGCCTTGACGTGCGCCTCCATGCGCGCCGTGAGCAGCGCCTGGTCGGCGGGGCTGCTCGTGAGCGGCCGGCCGTGGTCGAGGAAGAACCAGGCGGGCGTCTGCGGCATCCAGAAGTCGACGTGGAAGTACATCTCCATGCCGTGGGCGTCGGCGAAGTCGAGCAGCCTGTCGATGCCGGTGAAGTCGAACCGCCCTTCGACGGGCTGTATGGCGTCCGCCTTGCCCTCGTTCTCCGGGGTCATGGCGTTGAAGTGGCGGGCGATGAGGTCGGCCGAGGCGCCCTGCACCTCTCCGCTGCCCATCGCCACGCCCACGTGCTCGATGCCGGCGTCGCCGAGGACGTCCTTGAGGGCGGGGACCTGCATGCCGGGGACGGGCGTGCTCGGTGCGGCCGCGGATGCGGCTCCGGCCGGGACGCCGACGGCGACGGCGACGGCGGTGAGGACGGCCGCGGCCGACGCGAGGGCGGCGAAGCCGCGGCGGGGGCGACGGCGGGCGCCGCGGTTCGGGAGGGACGGTGTCGTGCGGGGCGACGCGTCGGGACGGGATGGGGTGGGGGTCACTGGTGCCTCTCGTACGCGGATGGGACACCGCGACCCTAGGGAGGACCGTCCGGGCGGCGAGCGGGTTGTGGACAGGAGGCAACGACGTCCGCGGCGATCCCCGGACGCTTCGCGCATCACCGGGGCGCGGGACGTGGGCCCGTTCGCTCAGCGCCGACGCCGGCCGATCACGACCCGGGTGCCGTCGTCCTCGTCGTCCTCGTCGTCCGCCGCCGCGGCGGACGGGTCGGCTCGCGCCTCGAGGCCGGCGGCGGCGAGCGTGTCGAGGGCGGCATCGAGCTGCGCGTCCGCGACCTCGACGAGGAGGAGCCCGTCCGGCGCGAGCCACGCGCCGCTGGCCTGCGCCACGCGTCGGAGCACCTGGAGCCCGTCGGATCCGCCGTCGCGGGTCGCCTCCGGCTCGTGCACGCGCGCCTCGGGCGGCATGAGGTCGAGCTCGCCGTGCGGCACGTAGGGGACGTTGGCGGCGAGGACGTCGATCCGGCCGCGCAGGTGGTCGGGTAGGGCGTCGAGCAGGTCGCCGCGGTGCACCTCGACGCCGCGCGGCACGAGGTTGCGCGCGGCGCAGGCGACCGCGACCGGATCCACGTCGGCCGCGTGCACGGCCGCGCCCGGCACGTCGTCCGCGAGCACGGCGGCGATGGCGCCCGATCCGCAGCACAGGTCGACCACGACCGGGGCGTCGGCCGCCCGTGCCGCGGCGACGGCCGCTCCAGCGAGCCGTTCGGTGCGGCGGCGCGGCACGAAGACCCCGGGCCGCACGATGATCCGCCGCCCGGCGAACGCCGCCCAGCCGAGCACGGTCTCGAGGGGCTCCCCCGCGACGCGCGCCGCCGTCATCGCCTCGAGCTCCGCCGCGCGTGCGGCGCCGTGGTCGCGCGGGTCCGCGTCCGGGTGGCGGTCCGTCGCCTCCGCGAGGAGCAGCGCGGCCTCCTCCTCCGCGAAGACGCAGCCGGCGGCCCGCAGACGCGCGACCAGCTCGTGGGCGCGCCCGTCGTCGTCGGCGTCGTGCGCGCTCAGATGCGCTCCGTGCCGCCGAGGTGCTCCAGCAGCGCCGCCGCGCGCAGGAGGTCGTCGCCGTGCACGGGTGGCTGCGCGCGCTGCGCCGCCTCCTCGAGCCACTCGGCGCGTGCCGCGCGGACGCCGTGGAGGAGAGCCCGTCCCCCGTCGGAGAGGTGCAGGTAGGACCCGGCCGCGTCGTCGGACTCGAGCACGAAGCCCTTCTGCATGAGCGACGCGAGGCTCGGCACCGTCGCGGCGCGGGCGGTCCGGGTGTCGAGCGCGAGCGAGGCGCGGTCCATGCGCTCGGTGCCCGAGAGCCGACGGAGGATGAGGATCTGGACTCCGGTCAGCCCGTCCCAGCTCGCGTCGACGGACGTGTCGATGCGCTCCGACACCGAGCTGAGCGCGTCGGCGAGGCGGGCGTGCGGGAGGGTGGGATCGGTCACGGTGCTCCTGACGATGGGCCGCGCTCCGAGCGGGACCGAGGCTCGGCCTCCGGCTTGAGGGAGCGTCGTGTGGCTCACGCTAGCCCCTCCGGCTCCGCGCCCGACGTGCGAGGTCTGCGGGAGGGCGGCGGCGGGCGGGTGGCGCGGACGCGACGACGCCCGCCTCGGCGGGAGCCGGGCGGGCGTCGCGGTGCCGGCGTGCCGGCGGGTGGATCAGGACGGGAACTGCGTGAAGTCCGCCGTCGCCGGGTCGGCGCCGAGGCGCGTGCCGGACTCGAGGGTGTCGATCTCGGCGAGCTCCTCGACCGAGAGCTCGACCTCGATGGCCTGGAAGTTCTGGACGATGCGCTCCGGCGTGACCGACTTGGGGATCACGATGCGGCCCTGCGCGAGGTGCCAGGCGAGGACGATCTGCGCGGGGGTGGCGTCGTGCTCCTTCGCGAGGCGCGTGACGATCTCCGACTCCAGGTCGGCGCCCTGGCCGAGGGGGCTGTAGGCCTCGACCTCGATGCCGCGCTCCACCGAGAAGGTGGAGAGGTCGTGCTGCTGGAACGTCGGGTGCACCTCGATCTGGTTCACGGCGGGGACGACGTCGGTCTCGGCGGCCAGCTTCTCCAGGTGCTCCGGGAGGAAGTTGGACACGCCGATCGCGCGGATGAGGCCCTCGGCGTGCAGCGCCTCGAACGTCTTCCAGGTCTCGACGTACAGGCCGTGCTTCGGGTAGGGCCAGTGGATGAGGTAGAGGTCCACCGCGTCGACGCCGAGCTTCCGGCGGCTGTCCTCGAAGGCGGTCCGCGCGCTGTCCGCGCCCTGGTCGCCGTTGCGGAGCTTGGTGGTGATGAACAGCTCCTCGCGCGGGATGCCCGTCGCCTTGATGGCGGCGCCCACGCCCTCCTCGTTGTAGTAGCCGGCTGCGGTGTCGATGTGGCGGTAGCCGGCCTCGAAGGCGCGCTCGACGGCCTGCTGCGTCTCGGCCGGAGGGGTCTGGAAGACGCCGAAGCCCAGCTGCGGGATGGTGACGCCGTTGTTCAGGGTGATGAGGGGGGATGCCATGTGCTCTCGTCTTCTTCGTCTCGATGGTCACGGAGGGCGGGAGGTGCCGTCGTGCGCACCTCACCGCGTCCCTCCACCGTACGCCCGGCCCGCACGCCAGGGTCGTGCGGAGACGGCCGCTCCGCGGAGCGCGAACACGCGGATCGGGCCCGATCCCGCGTCCGTGGCACGACGAACGGGCGCCGCCCTCTCGCGAGGTGCGGCGCCCGTCGTGGTCGACCGGTCGAGCGGGTCAGCGGCCGGAGGTCTCCAGCACGTAGCCCTCCTCGCCGTGGACGATCGTGTCGATGCCCGCGATCTCGTCCTCGTTCTTCACCCGGAAGCCCATGGTCTTCTGGATGATCGTGCCGATGACGTACGAGAGGACGAACGAGTAGATCAGCACCGCGAAGGCGGCCAGGGCCTGCTTGCCGAGCTGCTCGAGCGAGCCCGAGTACACGAGGCCGACGTCCGTGGCGAAGAAGCCGATGTACAGCGTGCCGATCAGGCCGCCGATGAGGTGGATGCCCACCACGTCGAGCGAGTCGTCGAAGCCGAGCTTGAACTTCAGCTCGATCGCGACGGCGCAGACGGCGCCGGCCACGAGGCCCAGCACGATCGCCCAGGTCGGCGAGAGCGCGGCGCAGGCCGGGGTGATGGCGACGAGGCCCGCGACCGCGCCGGAGGCCGCACCCACCGAGGTGGGCTTCCCGTCGCGGATCTTCTCGACCACGAGCCAGCCGAGGATGGCCGCGGCGGGGGCCGCGATGGTGTTGAGGAACGCGATGGCGGCGATGCCGTCGGCCGCGAGCTCCGAGCCCGCGTTGAAGCCGAACCAGCCGAACCAGAGGAGCCCGGCGCCGAGGAGCACGAACGGCGGGTTGTGCGGCACGTGCATGCCCTTGGCGAACCCGACGCGCTTGCCGAGGACGAGCGACAGGGCGAGCGCGGCGGCACCGGCGTTGATGTGGACGGCCGTGCCTCCCGCGAAGTCGATGGCGCCGACGTTGTAGGCGATCCATCCGCCGTCGACCGTGGATCCGTCGGCGACCGTGAAGTTGAAGACCCAGCTGGCGACGGGGAAGTAGACGACCGTGGCCCAGATGCCCGCGAAGACCATCCACGCGCCGAACTTGGCGCGGTCGGCGATGGCGCCGCTGATGAGGGCGACGGTGATGATCGCGAACGTGGCCTGGAAGGCGGCGAACGCGAGCGTCGGGTAGGCGCTCGTCTGCTCGCCGAGGGCGGCGGTGTACGCGTCGCCGAGGCCGAGCTGGCCGAGGTCGATGCCGAGGACGCCGTCGATGCCCACGAAGCGCGGGTTGCCCGCGGCGCCGTCGGGGCCGTTCCCGAACGTGACCGCGTAGCCGTAGAGCACCCAGAGGAGCCCGATGAGGCCCATGGCCCCGAAGCTCATCATCATCATGCTGATGACGCTCTTGGCCTTGACGAGTCCGCCGTAGAAGAACGCCAGACCCGGCGTCATCAGGAGGACCAGCGCCGCGGCGATCAGGAGGAAGGCGGTGTTGCCTTGATCCATGGTGTTTCACCTCTCGTAGGTCGTGCAGGGGTCGGACCGGACGAAGGCGAGCTGCCGCCCGTGTGGTCGGGAGGTTCGGCGCGAGCCGGATGCCGGGTACGCGTCCAGTGTCCGGGGACGAGGTTTCGCCGGCTCGCCGGACGTGTTTCGGGCGCGTTACACGGGCCGCGCTGGTGTGAACATCGTGTTTCCGCGGGCGGCGGGGATGCCCGCGAGGACGCCCGATCCAGGCACGGCGGAGCGCCGTGGGCTAGAGGTCGCGCCCGGCCGCGGTGAGCGAGATGAGCCGCGAGATCGCCCGAAGGTACTTCTTGCGGTAGCCGCCGGCGAGCATCTCGGCCGAGAACGCCTCGTCGAACGGCGTGCCCGACGCGAGCAGCGGGATCTGCGCGTCGTAGACCCGGTCGACGAACGCGACGAAGCGGAGCGCGTCGGTCTGGCCCTGCAGCTGGGTCACGTCGCGGAGCGCGATCGCGTCGACGCCCTCGATGACCTTGACGTACTTGGAGGGGTGCAGGCGGGAGAGGTGCGCGACCAGCTCGGGGAAGCCGTCCAGCGTCACGGAGAGGCCGCCGGCCTGCGCGGCGTCGGCGCGCGCGTCGAGCTCGTCGGCGCCCACCGTGACCGCGTGGCCCTCGGAGGCGCGGCGGCGGTAGTCGAGCCCGTCGATGCGGACGGTGTCGAACCGGTCGCTCATGGCCTGGATCTCGCGCAGGAAGTCGGCCGCGGCGAAGCGCCCCTCCCCCAGGGCGTTCGGCGGCGTGTTGCTGGTGGCGGCGATGCGCGTGCCGTCGGCCACGAGGTCGGACAGGAGGCGCGTCATCATCATCGTGTCGCCCGGGTCGTCGAGCTCGAACTCGTCGATGGCCACGAGCGTCGCGCCCCGGAGGATCCCGACGGCGCCCTGGTAGCCGAGCGCCCCCACGAGCGCCGTGTACTCGATGAAGGTGCCGAAGTACTTGGGTGTCGGCATGGCGTGCCAGAGCGACGCGAGGAGGTGCGTCTTGCCGACGCCGAACCCGCCGTCGAGGTAGACGCCGGGCTTCGGGGCCGGTGCCTTCCTCCGGGAGAAGAGACCGCCGCGGGATCCGGCGCGGTCGCCCGAGAACGCCCGGAGGAGATCGACCGCCTGGGCCTGGGTGTCGTAGTCGGGGTCGGGTCGGTACGTGTCGAAGCGCGCCTCGTCGAACTGCCGCGGCGGCACGAGGTGCGCCGCGATCTCCGCTCCCGTGATGCTCGGCGAGCGCCCGACGAGGGCGCCGGGCCCCGCGCCCCGCGCGTCGTCTCTCCCGGATCCGAGCTCGGCGTTCGTCACAGGTGGGTCTCCGGCTGTCATGTGGCGGGATCGGGAAGGTCCCGCGCAGCGCGAACCGTTACCGTTGAGGGTGGTCGACGCGCGGCGCTCAGCGCCCGCGGGACACCCACCAGACTAATCCGCGTCCCACCCAGCGCGGCCCCCGCGGCCGCGAGATCAGGAGAGCCCCATGGCCGTCGAGCCGGACACCACCCCCAGGTTCGCCGAGTACGCCCACCCGGAGCGCCTCGTCAGCGGCGACTGGCTCCAGGAGCGCCTCGCGGACGGCGCGCTCACCCCCGGCCTCGTGGTCGTCGAGTCCGACGAGGACGTGCTGCTCTACGAGACCGGCCACATCCCCGGCGCGGTGAAGCTCGACTGGCACACCGACCTCAACGACCCCGTGCAGCGCGACTACGTCGACGGCGAGCGCTTCGCCCAGCTGATGTCCGAGCGCGGCATCGCGCGCGACAGCACGGTCGTCATCTACGGGGACAAGAGCAACTGGTGGGCCGCCTACGCCCTCTGGGTGTTCACGCTCTTCGGCCACGAGGACGTCCGCCTGCTCGACGGCGGCCGCGACAAGTGGATCGCCGAGGGCCGCCCGGTCACCACGGACCAGCCCGAGGTCGCCCCCGCCGAGTACCCGGTCGTCGAGCGCCGCGACGAGGAGATCCGCGCGTTCAAGGACGACGTCCTCGCGCACCTCGGCAACCCGCTCATCGACGTCCGCAGTCCGGAGGAGTACACGGGCCAGCGCACGACCGCGCCCGCCTACCCCGAGGAGGGCTCGCTCCGCGCCGGCCACATCCCCACGTCGCGGAACGTGCCGTGGGCCAAGGCCGCGGCCGAGGACGGTTCCTTCAAGACCCGCGCCGAGCTCGACGCGGTGTACCGCGAGGGCGCGGGCCTCGGCGACGGCGACGACGTCGTCGTCCTCTGCCGCATCGGCGAGCGCTCCAGCCACACGTGGTTCGTGCTCACGCACCTGCTCGGCTTCGAGGGCGTCCGCAACTACGACGGGTCGTGGACCGAGTGGGGCTCCGCCGTGCGCGTCCCCATCGTGCAGGGCACGGAGCCCGGGGAGCTGCCCGCCCGATGACCGGATCCCCCGAGCTGCCCGCGGCGCTCGCCGAGATCCGCGACGACTTCCTCGCGCTCGAGCAGCGCGACCGGCTCCTCCTCCTGCTCGACTTCAGCAACGAGCTGCCCGCGCTGCCCGAGCGGTACGCCGAGCACCCGGACCTGCTGGAGCGGGTGGAGGAGTGCCAGTCGCCCGTGTTCATGTTCGTCGAGGTCGTCGACGGCGACGTGCACGTGCACGCGCAGGCACCCGCCGAGGCGCCGACGAGCCGCGGGTTCGCGTCGATCCTCGCGCAGGGCCTCGACGGGCTCCCGGCCGACGACGTGCTCGCGGTCCCGGACGACTACCCGTCCACGATCGGGCTCGACGCCGCCGTGTCGCCTCTGCGCATGCGCGGGATGACGGCGATGCTCGGCCGGGTCAAGCGGCAGGTGCGCGAGCGGCTCGCGGGATGAGGATCACGCGGGTCCTCCCCGTGCCCGGGGCAGGCGACGGGGACGCGTCGCGCGGCCTCGACGACGACGGCTCCCGGGAGTGGCTGGAGGACCTGTACCGCCCGGCGTCCGCCGACCACGTCCGCCTGAACTTCGTGGCGTCGGTGGACGGCAGCGTCATCGGCGCCGACGGGTCGTCCGACAGCCTGAGCAGCGTCGTCGACCGCCGGATCCTCGGCGTCATCCGCGAGGTCGCCGACGTCGTGCTCGTGGGCGCCGGCACGGTGCGCGCCGAACGCTACGTCCTCCCCCGGCGCACCCCCCTGGCCGTGGCGACGTCGTCGGGCGACCTGGAGGGGCACCGCTTCGACCCGGATGCCTCCGCCGGCCGCCTCCTCGTCCTCTGCCCGCCGGAGGCACGCGACCGCGCCGTCGCGACGCTCGCCGGCGTCCCCGCCGAGATCGTGTCCGTGCCGCTGGGCGCCGCCGCCGACGGACGCTTGGGAGGCGACGTCGTCGTCGACGCCCTCCGCGCCCGCGGGCTCACCGGCGTGGTCTGCGAGGGCGGGCCCGCGCTCGCCGCCTCGCTCCTGGCCGCGGGTCGCGTCGACGAGCTGTGCCTCACCACCTCGCCCGATCTCGTGACGCCGCTGACGCCGCTCGTGCCCGCGGGCTCCGGCGTCCAGGCCTCGATGCGGCTCGACCAGCTGCTCGTGGACGACGACCACCGCATGTACGCGCGCTGGGCGGTCCGGCGGGGCTGAGCGCCTGGTCGTGCCGTCACCGCGGGCCGTCCGACGGCCCCGCCGCGGCGTGGCTCCCGGCGGCGGCAGCGACGGACCATAGTCTGCACACGTGGTAGAAACCCGTGACAGCGCCGAGGATCCGCCCGAGTTCCGCGCGGCGCTGGACGCGCTGCGGCGTGCCACGACGCGGTCCGAGCTCGTGCTGACCGAGATCCCGTCGCCGTCCAACAACCTGGCCCCCTACGCCGTGGCGCTCGCCGCCGACGTGTCGCCGTCCGGTCATGCGTCCGACTCCGAGCTCGGCACCGGCCGCTTCATCCTGCTGCACGACCCCGAGGAGCCGGACGCCTGGGGAGGCGCCTTCCGCATCGTCTGCTTCGCGCAGGCTCCGCTCGAGACGGACATGGGCACGGATCCGTTCCTCGCCGACGTCGCGTGGTCCTGGCTCGTCGACGGCCTCGCATCGCGCGGCGCCCGGTACTCGGCGCCGTCGGGCACCGCCACCCGGATCATCTCCACCGGCTACGGCGAGCTGGCCCGCCAGGGCAGCGGCGCCAAGATCGAGCTGCGCGCCTCGTGGACGCCCGCGGACTCCGACGTGACCGCCCATGTGGAAGGCTGGGGGGAACTACTGTGCATGCTCGCCGGACTGCCTCCCGCGGGCGAAGGAGTGACACTGCTATCAGCGCGACGCACCCGGACGTGAACGCCCCGTCCGACACCCCCGACCCCGACGCGACCGGCGCGCGACGTCCGACTCCCGTGAGCGGTCTCGAACGACCGGCCATGGGCGCGTCGCTGTTCTCCGACGTGCCGGGATCCACCGCCACGGACGCCGTGACGGCACGCACCCGCACCCGCACCCGGCGGGGGGCGCCCGACGCGGATGCCGTCGCCCCGGCACCCGGCGCAGCAGCGGTCGACGCTCCCGCGGACGAGGGGCGACGTGCGGCACGGTCCGCTCGACGGCCCGCGCGCGCGCCCGAGGCGGCAGCGGCAGCGCCGTCCGCGGACGCCGCCCCCGACAGGCCCGCCCTCCGCGAGGCCGCGGCCACGGGGGATCTCACCGTCATCGACACGCGGGAGGGGTACCTCCGCGCCGTCGAGGCGATCGCGCAGGGCACGGGCCCCATCGCCGTCGACGCCGAGCGCGCCTCGGGCTTCCGCTACAGCCAGCGCGCCTACCTCATCCAGGTGTTCCGCCGCGGCGCCGGCACGTTCCTGTTCGACCCGCCGGCCGTCGGCTCGTTCGCGGAGCTCGACGAGGTGATCCGCGACGTCGAGTGGGTGCTGCACGCCGCCAGCCAGGACCTCGCCTGCCTCCGCGAGGTCGGCCTCGACCCGCAGCGCATCTTCGACACCGAGCTCGCCTCCCGCCTGCTGGGCCTCCCCCGCGTCGGCCTCGGCAC
Organism: Clavibacter michiganensis; assembly: GCF_002151125.1. Classification (GTDB taxonomy): domain Bacteria; phylum Actinomycetota; class Actinomycetes; order Actinomycetales; family Microbacteriaceae; genus Clavibacter; species Clavibacter michiganensis_C. The sequence continues at coordinate 123,157 of NZ_MDJZ01000004.1, read as the reverse complement.
CGTGGTCGAGGAGCTGCTCGGGATCCACCTCGCCAAGGAGCACTCGGCCGCCGACTGGTCGACCCGTCCGCTCCCCCGCGCCTGGCTCGTCTACGCCGCGCTCGACGTGGAGCTGCTCGTCGACGTGCGCGACGAGATCGCCCGCCGGCTCGAGGAGCAGGGCAAGACCGCCATCGCCGAGCAGGAGTTCGCCGCGACCATCGCCAAGGAGGCGAAGCCCGCGCGGGTGGAGCCGTGGCGTCGGCTCAGCGGCCTGCACGGCGTGCGCGGCGGCCGCAACCTCGCGGTCGCCAAGGAGCTGTGGGAGGCCCGCGACGCGTACGCCCGTGAGGTCGACACGAGCCCCGGCCGCCTCGTCCCCGACGGATCCCTCGTGGCCGTCGCGCGCGTCCTGCCGCAGACCAAGCGCGACCTCGCGGCCGTCCGGGAGTTCTCGGGACGCGCGAGCCGCAGCGAGATCGACCGCTGGTGGGCCGCCGTCGAGCGCGGTCTCGCCGCGACGGAGTTCCCGCAGCTCCGCGGCACGGGCGAGACGATGCCGCCGCCGAAGGCCTGGGCCGACAAGGATCCCGCCGCCGACCGGCGCCTCAAGCGCGCCCGCGTCGCCGTGCAGGAGGTCGCGACCACGATGGCCGTGCCGCAGGAGAACCTGCTGACCCCCGAGGTGCTGCGTCGCGTCGCCTGGACGCCTCCCGCGGAGCTCTCCCCCGAGGCCGTCGCCGTGGCCCTGGAGTCGTGGGGTGCGCGCCCGTGGCAGATCGAGGCCACGGCCGTGCCGGTGGCGGCGGCCTTTGTCGATGCGGACCAAGCCGACGACGCGACCGACGACGGGGCCTCGTAGGAACAGTCAACGGATTCGGCTCGCCACCGGCCTCTCCCTAGGGTGGGGGAAATCGATGCGAGGAGGCGTCAGTGGTCGAGAGAGCCGAAGTCCATTTCGTGGACGGGGTCCGCACCCCGTTCGGACGAGCGGGTGAGAAGGGCATGTACTGGCGGACCCGCGCCGACGATCTCGTGGTGAAGGCCATGATCGGCCTGCTCGAGCGGAACCCCCAGGTGCCCAAGGACCGGATCGACGAGGTCGCCATCGCGGCCACGACGCAGACCGGCGACCAGGGCCTCACCCTCGGCCGCACGGCTGCCCTGCTGGCCGGGCTCCCGCGCTCCGTCCCCGGCTTCGCCATCGACCGGATGTGCGCCGGCGCCATGACGAGCGTCACGGCCACCGCGGGCGGCATCGCCTTCGGCGCCTACGACCTCGCGATCGCGGGCGGCGTCGAGCACATGGGCCGGCACCCGATGGGCTTCGACGCGGATCCGAACCCGCGCTTCCTCGCGGAGCGCCTCGTCAGCCAGGACGCGCTCAACATGGGCAACACGGCCGAGCGGATCCACGACCGCTTCCCCGCGCTCACCCGCGAGCGCGCCGACCGGTACGCCCTCGCCAGCCAGCAGAAGACGGCGCTCGCCTACGCGGCCGGGAACATCCAGCCGGACCTCGTGCCCGTCGCCACCCGCTCCGACCAGGGCTGGGGCATGGCGACGCGCGACGAGGCGATGCGCCCCGAGACAACGCTCGAGGGCCTCGCCGGCCTCCGGACCCCGTTCCGTCCGCACGGGCGGGTGACCGCGGGCAACTCGTCGGGCCTCAACGACGGCGCGACCGCCGCCCTGCTCGCGAGCGGCGACGCCGTGAAGGAGCTGGGCCTCGCCCCCAAGATGACCCTGGTGTCCTTCGCGTTCGCCGGCGTCGAGCCCGAGATCATGGGCATCGGACCCGTCCCGAGCACCGAGAAGGCGCTCCGCAAGGCCGGCCTCACGATCGACGACATCGGGCTCTTCGAGCTCAACGAGGCCTTCGCCATCCAGGTGCTCAGCCTCCTGGACCACTTCGGCATCGACGACGCCGACCCGCGCGTCAACGAGTACGGCGGCGCCATCGCCGTCGGCCACCCGCTGGCCTCCAGCGGCGTCCGGCTGATGAACCAGCTGGCGCGCCAGTTCGAGCAGCACCCCGAGGTCCGCTACGGCCTCACGGCGATGTGCGTCGGCCTCGGCCAGGGCGGCAGCGTCATCTGGGAGAACCCGCACTACACCGGCAAGAGGAAGAGGAACAAGTGACCGACACCAGCCGCTTCCGGGAGCTCGTGGCGCTCGATCCCGACGAGGTCGTCACCCACTCGTTCGTCCGCGACGTGCCGCTGCCCTCGGGCGGGGTGCTCGCGCTCGTCACGCTCGACAACGGGCGGGACCACACCCGGCCGTCCACCCTCGGTCCGGCCACGCTCCTCGAGCTCGCCGATGCGCTCGACCGCCTCGCCGCGCGGGCGGCCGCCGGGGAGATCCGCGGCGTCGCGATCACCGGCAAGCCGTTCATCCTCGCGGCGGGCGCGGACCTCAGCAAGGTCGGCGAGATCCCCAGCCGCGAGGTCGGCCGCCAGATGGCGCAGCTCGGCCACGACACCCTCGGCCGGCTGCACCGCCTCGGGGTGCCGTCGTTCACGTTCATCAACGGGCTCGCCCTCGGCGGCGGGCTCGAGATCGGGCTGAACTCCGACTACCGCACGGTCGACGAGTCCGTCCCCGCCGTCGCGCTGCCCGAGGTCTTCCTCGGCATCATCCCCGGCTGGGGCGGCGCGTGGCTGCTCCCGAACCTCATCGGCATCGAGAACGCCCTCAAGGTGATCATCGAGAACCCGCTCAAGAACAACCGCACGCTCAAGGCCTCGGACGTCATGGACCTCGGCATCGCCGACGCGTCGTTCCCGTCCGCGTCGTTCCTCGAGCAGTCGATCCGCTGGGCCGACGGCGTCATCTCCGGCGCGATCGAGGTCAAGCGCCCGAACGCGCCCGGCCGCCTCGAGCGCCTCGCGAAGTGGGACGTCGCCATCGGCATCGCCCGCAGGTCGCTCGAGCAGCGGATCGGCACGGTCGCGCTCTCGCCGTACCGCGCGCTCGACCTCCTGCAGGCCGCGAAGCGGAGCACGCGCGAGGAGGGCTTCGCCGCCGAGGACGAGGCCCTCGCGGACCTCATCTCCGGGGACCAGTTCCGCGCGAGCATCTACGCGTTCGACCTCGTGCAGAAGCGCGCGAAGCGCCCCGCGGGAGCGCCGGACAAGGACCTCGCGCGGCCGGTCACCAAGGTCGGCGTCGTCGGGGCCGGCCTCATGGCGTCGCAGTTCGCGCTGCTGTTCGTCCGGCGCCTCCAGGTGCCCGTCGTCATCACGGACCTCGACCAGGCGCGCGTCGACGCTGGCGTCGCCGGGATCCACGGGGAGATCCGGAAGCTGGCCGAGAAGGGGCGCGTCTCGCCCGACGAGGCCAACCGGCTCACGGCGCTGGTCACGGGCACGACCGACAAGGCCGACTTCGCCGACGCGGACTGGGTCATCGAGGCCGTGTTCGAGGAGCTGGGCGTCAAGCAGGAGGTCTTCGCCGAGATCGAGCGGCACGTCTCCGAGACCGCGATCCTCGCCACCAACACCTCGAGCCTCTCGGTCGAGCGCATCGCCGAGCGCCTCCAGCACCCGGAGCGCGTGGTGGGCTTCCACTTCTTCAACCCGGTCGCGGTCATGCCGCTCATCGAGGTCGTGCGCACCCCGCAGACCACCGACGAGACGCTGTCGACGGCGATGCAGGTCGCGCGGAAGCTCAAGAAGAACGCCGTCATCACGCGGGACACCCCGGGCTTCGTGGTCAACCGGATCCTCGCGAAGGTGCTGGGCGAGGCCATGCACGCGGTCGACACGGGGACGCCCTTCGAGGTCGTCGACCGCTCGCTCGCGCCGTTCGGCCTGCCGATGACGCCGTTCGAGCTGCTCGAGCTCGTGGGCCTCAAGGTCGGCGCGCACGTGCTCGACACGCACCACGCGGCGTTCCCCGACCGCTTCTTCGAGAGCCCGAACCTCCACCGGCTCGCGGATCTCGGACGCATCTACGCGCGCGACTCCAAGGGCCGCCCCACGGGCTTCGACAAGGAGGCCGTGCGCATCGTGAAGGGCGGCAGCGATCCGATGACCGCCGAGCAGATCCGCGAGCGCGTCGAGACGGGCCTCGCCGACGAGGTGCACCGCATGCTCGAGGACGACGTCGTGCACGCGGCCGAGGACATCGACCTGTGCCTCATCCTCGGTGCGGGGTACCCGTTCCAGATGGGCGGCCTGACGCCCTACCTCGACCGCGTCGGGGCGAGCGACCGGGCCTTCGGCGACACGTTCCACCACCCGCCGATCCGCGGCGTCGCCTAGCGCGGGACCGCACGGCGAAGGGCCCGGCCGTCACGGCCGGGCCCTTCGTCGTCTGCCGGCTACGCCTGCTCGTCGTCCTCGGCGCGGATGGAGACGCGCTCCCCCTCCTCCTCCGGCAGCGGGCGGGCCGACGGCACGCGGCTGCCGAGCACCTGCGCGACGACGTCGCGCGCGATGTGCTGGGGGGTGAGGCCCACGCGCTCCAGGATCTCCGAACGCGTGCCGTGGTCGAGGAACTCATCCGGCAGGCCCAGCTCCGTCACGCCGGTGTCGATCCCGGCCTCGCGGAGGTCCTGGCGGATGCGCGTGCCGATCCCGCCGACCACCACGCCGTCCTCGATGGTCACGACGAGACGGTGTGCGCGGCCGAGCTCCACGACGCTGCGCGGCACGGGCACGACCCATCGGGGATCCACCACCGTGGCGCCGATGCCCTGCGCGGCGAGGCGCTCGGCGACCTCGATGCCCATGGAGGCCATGGGCCCCACCGTGACGATGAGCACGTCCTGCGACGCCGACTCGTGCAGCACGTCGACGCCGTCGTCCAGGCGACGCACCGCCTCGATCTCGTCCCCGACGCTGCCCTTGGAGAAGCGGACCACCGTGGGTGCGTCGTCGACCTTCACGGCCTCGCCCAGCTCCTCGCGGAGACGGGTCGCGTCGCGCGGGGCGCTCAGGCGGATGTGGGGCACGATCTGCAGCAGGGCCAGGTCCCACATCCCGTGGTGGCTCGGACCGTCGGGACCCGTGACGCCCGCGCGGTCCAGCACGAAGGTCACGCCGGCGCGGTGCAGCGCCACGTCCATGAGCACCTGGTCGAACGCGCGGTTCACGAAGGTGGCGTAGAGCGCGACGACCGGGTGCAGGCCGCCGTAGGCGAGGCCCGCGGCGCTCGTCACGGCGTGCTGCTCCGCGATGCCGACGTCGTGCACGCGGTCGGGGTGCTTCTCCGCGAACCGGTGGAGGCCCACCGGGCGGAGCATGGCGGCCGTGATGCCGACGATCCGGGGGTCCTCGTCCGCGAGGGCCAGGATCTCGTCGGCGAAGACGCTCGTCCAGCTCACGGCCTGCGACGGGTCGATGGGCTCGCCCGTCTCGGGGTCGATCTGCCCGACCGCGTGGAACTGGTCGGCCACGTCCCGGCGGGCGGGCTCGTAGCCGCGGCCCTTCTCGGTGATGGCGTGGACGATGACGGGAGCGCCGTAGTCGCGCGCCTGCTCGAGCGCCTCCTCCATGGCCTGCTGGTCGTGCCCGTCGATGGGACCCAGGTACTTGATGTCGAGGTTGGAGTAGAGCGCCTCGTTGTCGGTGACGCGCGTGAGGAAGCCGTGGAGGCCGCCGCGGAGGCCCCGGTAGAGGCTGTCCCCCGGCGCGCCGAAGACGCCGAACACGCGCTGGCTCGTCTCGTAGAGGCCGCGGTAGGTGCGACGCGTGCGGACGGTGTTGAGGAACCGCGCCATGCCGCCGATGGTCGGCGCGTAGGAGCGGCCGTTGTCGTTGACGACGATGATCAGCTTCCGCGTGTTGTCGTCGGAGATGTTGTTGAGCGCCTCCCAGGTCATGCCGCCGGTGAGGGCGCCGTCGCCCACCACCGCCACGACGTGCCGGTCGGTCTGGCCCGTGATCCCGAATGCGCGCGAGATCCCGTCCGCCCAGCTCAGCGAGCTGGACGCGTGCGAGCTCTCGACGATGTCGTGCTCGGACTCCGCCCGCTGCGGGTAGCCGGCCAGGCCGCCGGACTCCCGGAGACGCGAGAAGTCCTGCCGGCCCGTGAGCAGCTTGTGCACGTAAGACTGGTGGCCGGTGTCGAAGACGATGGGGTCCTTCGGGGAGTCGAACACCCGGTGGATCGCGAGCGTGGTCTCGACGACGCCGAGGTTCGGCCCGAGGTGACCGCCCGTCTTGGAGACCTCCGCGACGAGGAACTGCCGGATCTCCGCGGCGAGCTCGAGCATCTGCTCCCGGCTCAGCCGGTCGAGGTCCCGGGGTCCCGTGATCGTCTCGAGGATTCCCATGCTGACCGCCTTCCATCGGGCGTCATGGAACGACGCCCGCCTCATCGAGTGTACGCAGGGCCCTGCATGCACGAAGGAGGCCGGGCGTCGCCGCCCGGCCTCCTCAGGTTGCTGTTACGCGACCAGGCTGCGCAGCACGTACTGCAGGATCCCGCCGTTGCGGTAGTAGTCCGCCTCGCCGGGGGTGTCGATGCGCACGACCGCGTCGAACTCGACCGTCTGCTTGCCCGCGGCGGAGTCGGCGGTGGGTGCCGCGACCACGTGCACGGTGCGCGGCGTCGTGCCCGAGTTCAGCTCCTCGAGCCCGGAGATGCTGATCTCCTCGGTGCCGTCGAGCCCGAGCGACGCCCAGGTCTCCCCCGCCGGGAACTGCAGCGGGACGACGCCCATGCCGATGAGGTTCGAGCGGTGGATCCGCTCGAAGCTCTCGGTGATGACGGCCTTGACGCCGAGGAGGCTCGTGCCCTTCGCCGCCCAGTCGCGCGACGAGCCGGAGCCGTACTCCTTGCCGCCCAGGATCACGAGCGGCGTGCCGGCGGCCTGGTAGTTCTCGGACGCGTCGTAGATGAACGACTGCGGGCCGCCCTCCTGCGTGAAGTCGCGCGTGTAGCCGCCCTCGACGCCGTCGAGCAGCTGGTTGCGCAGGCGGATGTTCGCGAACGTGCCGCGGATCATGACCTCGTGGTTGCCGCGACGCGAGCCGTAGGAGTTGTAGTCCTTCCGCCCGACGCCGTGGGCGTCCAGGTAGTGGCCAGCGGGGCTGTCCGCCTTGATGGATCCGGCCGGGCTGATGTGGTCGGTCGTGACCGAGTCGCCGAGCTTCGCCAGGACGCGGGCGCCCTCGATGTCGGAGACCGGCGTGATCTCCATGGTCAGCCCCTCGAAGTACGGGGGCTTGCGAACGTAGGTGGACTCCGCGTCCCACTCGAACGTCGCGCCCGTGGGGGTGGGCAGCGAGCGCCACCTGTCGTCGCCGTCGAAGACGCCGGCGTACTGGTGCGTGAACATGCCCGTGTCGATGGAGCTGTCGATCGTCGACTGGACCTCGGCCGCGTCGGGCCAGATGTCCTTGAGGAACACGTCGTTGCCCTCGGGGTCGGTGCCGAGCGCGTCGGAGTCGAAGTCGAAGTTCATCGACCCGGCCAGCGCGTACGCGATGACGAGCGGCGGGCTCGCGAGGTAGTTCATCTTGACGTCCGGGTTGATCCGGCCCTCGAAGTTGCGGTTGCCCGAGAGGACGGCCGTCACGGCGAGGTCGTTGTCCTGCACCGCGGTGGAGATCTCGTCGAGCAGCGGGCCCGAGTTGCCGATGCAGGTGGTGCAGCCGTAGCCGACCGTGTAGAAGCCGAGGTCCTCGAGGTACGTGGTGAGGCCCGACTTGTCGTAGTAGTCGGTGACGACCTTGGACCCGGGGGCCAGCGTGGTCTTCACCCACGGCTTGGCCTTCAGGCCCTTCTCGCTGGCGTTGCGGGCGAGGAGCCCGGCCGCGAGCATGACCGAGGGGTTCGAGGTGTTGGTGCACGACGTGATGGCGGCGATGGCGACCGCGCCGTGGTCGAGCGTGAAGTCCCGGCCGTCATCGAGGGTGACGCGCGTGGGCTTGGTGACGCTGGCGGGGCTGTTCGAGGCGTGGTGCGTCTCGTGCGTCGAGTGCTCGTCCTCGGGCTGCAGCTCGCCCGGGTCGGACGCCGGGAAGCTCATGGAGGTGGTGAGGTCGACGATGTCGTGGTCCACCCGCGCGTAGTCGTTGAGGTCGCGCTCGAACTGCGACTTCGCGTCGGTCAGCTCGATGCGGTCCTGCGGGCGCTTCGGGCCGGCGATGGAGGGGACGACGGTGGAGAGGTCCAGCTCCAGGTACTCGCTGAACGCGGGCTCGACGTCCGCGTCGTGCCAGAGCTTCTGCTCCTTGGCGTACGCCTCGACCAGCGCGACCTGCTCCTCGCTGCGGCCGGTGAGGCGCAGGTACTCGAGGGTGACGTCGTCGATGGGGAAGACGGCGGCGGTCGACCCGAACTCGGGGCTCATGTTGCCGATGGTGGCGCGGTTGGCGAGCGGGACGGCGCCGACGCCCGTGCCGTAGAACTCGACGAACTTGCCGACGACGCCGTGCTGGCGCAGCATCTGCGTGATCGTGAGCACGACGTCGGTCGCGGTGACGCCCGTGGGGATCTCGCCCGAGAGCTTGAAGCCGACGACCTTGGGGATCAGCATCGAGACGGGCTGGCCGAGCATGGCCGCCTCCGCCTCGATCCCGCCGACGCCCCAGCCGAGCACGCCCAGGCCGTTGACCATGGTGGTGTGCGAGTCGGTGCCGACGCACGTGTCGGGGTACGCCTGCAGGGTGCCGCCGACCTCGCGGGTCATGGTGACGCGCGCGAGGTGCTCGATGTTGACCTGGTGGACGATGCCGGTGCCCGGCGGGACGACCTTGAAGTCCTCGAACGCCGTCTGGCCCCAGCGGAGGAACTGGTACCGCTCGCCGTTGCGCTCGTACTCGATGTCGACGTTGCGCTCGAGCGCGTCCTCGGAGCCGAAGAGGTCGGCGATGACCGAGTGGTCGATGACGAGCTCCGCGGGTGCCAGCGGGTTGATCCTGGTCGGGTCGCCGCCCAGCTCGCCGACGGCCTCGCGCATGGTGGCCAGGTCGACGATGCAGGGCACGCCGGTGAAGTCCTGCATCACGACGCGCGCGGGCGTGAACTGGATCTCGGTGTCGGGCTCGGCCTGCGGAGCCCAGTCGCCGAGGGCGCTGATCTGGCTGCCGGTGACGTTCTTGCCGTCCTCGGTGCGGAGGAGGTTCTCCAGCAGCACCTTGAGGCTGAACGGGAGACGCTCGTGGCCCGCCACGGTGTCGATGCGGTAGATCTCGTAGTCGGTCTCCCCGACGCGGAGTGTGTCCTTCGCGCCGAAGCTGTTGATTGCAGACACGTGGCCCTCTTCCCTCGCTGGATGGGCGCGGAAGTCGATTCCGCCCGTCATCCGATCTTGGTCGCCCGCTGCGGCCGGGTCCAGTAAGGCGACCCTGATCGGGCGCCCGGCACGAGGCGGGACGGCGCCGATGTATCTCGACGTCGAGATGAATCTACCATCGCGATCCAGCGGCGGCGGCGCGGCGCGCGGATCCCGCCGCCACACGAGGGCGGCGCGGACCGTCCTCAGTCGGAGACGGGCGCGGCCGGGTCCTTCGCGTACACGGCGCGGACGAAGAGCCACGACAGCACGAGGAGCACGCCGTAGAGGGGGGTCCCCATCACCAGGCGCGCGACGCCGAGGGCGTCGATCGCGTCCGCGAGGTAGAGCGGGAGCTGCACCGCCAGGCGGAGCGCGAAGAAGCCGACCCAGACCAGCGTGAGGAGGCGGAGGGCCCTGGCCTTCCTGCGGTCCTGCCGCCATGCCGTGCCGTCGCCCATGAGGAAGCCGACGGCGACGCCGACGAGCGGCCAGCCGACCACGACCGAGACCAGGAGCACCGCGAAGTACGCGCCGTTCGTCCAGAGGCCGAGCGCGTAGAAGTCGCGGCCCTCCCCCGACCGGAGCGCCAGGGCGGCCGAGATGAGGATGCCGACGAGGCCGCCCACCGCGGGTGCGACGGCCGACCGCTGCACGAGGCGCGCGATGACGGCGACGACGGCCACGACGACGGGCACCGCGACCGAGAGCACGATGTCGCGCGTCAGGGTGAACGCGACCAGGAAGAGGAGCCCGGGGACGATCGCCTCGAGCACGCCGCGCACGCCGCCCATCGCGCTGAGGAGGGCCGCCGGGGTCATCGTCTCGCCGCGCGCCGCCTGCCCGAGGCCCGCGCGCTCGGCCGCCTGGGCCATGCTCGCGCCGAGCGCCTCACCCGGGGCGGGCGCCGATGCGCGCGGCTCGGGGCCGGGAGCGGGGTCGTCCTCGTCCGGCCGCTCCCCCGACATGGTCAGGAGCCCAGCGCGGGGGCCGGGCTCTCGCCGGCCGGAGCCGCGCCCGGCGTGGTGCCGACCTGGGCGGCGGGCATCTTCAGCGGGATGAGGTCGCGCGGGGGCATGGGCGAGGATCCGCGCACGACGACGACGCTGCGGAACAGGTCCTCGACGGCGGCCGCGGCCTCGGGGTCCGACACGGCGCGGCCGGTGATGACGCCGCGGAGGAACCAGCGCGGGCCGTCCACCCCGATGAAGCGGGCGTCGCGCGTGGGGGCGGCGGGCTGGCCGGCCTGCTGCACGACCGGGATGACGGCGTGGAGCTCCGGACCGAACGGCCCGTCGGCCAGGCGCGTGGTGCCGCCCTGCCGCTGGATCTGCTCCCCGATCGTGGTCCTGATCTCGTGCCACAGCCCGCTCGAGCGGGGCGCCGCGAACGGCTGCACCTGGAGGCTCGACTCGGCGAAGTCGAGGCCGACGGCGACGACCTGCTGCGTGCCCTCGGCGACCTCGAGGCGGAGGTGGAGGCCCTCGCGGGGCAGGATCTTGATCCCGCCGAGGTCCACGTAGGGGCGGACGGGGTTCGCCTCGGTCTCATCGAGCGGACCCTCGTCGGCCCGGTCGTCGGGGGCGGACTTGGCGTCCAGGACGTGCTCGGCGTCGTCCGCGACGGCGGCGTCGTCCGGCTGGTTCGCGTTCTCGTCGATCATGTCAGGTCTCCTGGGTCTCGGGCGGGGAGGGCGCCGGTGCCCGTGGAGCCGAAGCCCCCCGAGCCGCGGTGGCTCCCGGGCAGCTTCTCGACGGGCACGAATCGCACCCGGCTGACCGGCATGACGACGACCTGCGCGATGCGGTCGCCGACCGCGACATCGTACGCGGCCTCGGCGTCGGTGTTGAGGAGGGTCACGCGGATCTCGCCGCGGTAGCCGGCGTCGACGGTGCCGGGCGCGTTCACGATGGTGATGCCGTGCCGCGCGGCCAGGCCGCTGCGGGGCAGGACGAACGCGGCGTAGCCGGCGGGCAGGGCGATCGAGACGCCCGTGCCGACCGTGGCGCGCTGGCCGGGCTCGAGCCGCACGGACTCCGCGCTCACGAGGTCGGCACCCGCGTCGCCGGGGTGCGCGTAGGCCGGGATCGGGGCGTCGCCCGCGATGAGGACGTCGACGGGATCGGGCACGGTCGAAGGCTAGTGCAGGAATCTGATCGAATGGACGCATGCAAGCGTCCCCCTACCGGGAGCGGCTGTGGCCGGCTCCCTGGCTCTTCGTCGCCACCGCCCTCGTCATCCCCGCGAGCCTTCTCGTGTTCCTCCCCATCAGCGTGCTGGCCGGGGTGGTCGTCGCGATCGTGCTCTACGCGGGCGTCGTCGCGACGCTGGTGCTCACGAGCCCGGTCGTCGAGGTGGTGGACGGGCGGCTGCGGGCGGGGCGCGCGTCGATCGACGTCGACCAGCTCGGCGAGCCCGAGGGGTTCCGGGCCGCGGAGGCCACGGCCGAGCGCGGCACGCGGCTGCACGCGAGGGCGTACCTCGTCATCCGCGGCTGGGTGGATCCGGTCGTGCGGGTGCCCGTCCTCGACGAGGCGGATCCCGCTCCGTACTGGCTGATCTCCACGCGGACCCCGGAACGACTGATCGCCGCGATCCGGGGATCGCGGCGATCATGACGTGCGGTGAGGCGCGGGGCCTCTAGGGGCTCTCGCCCGGCGTCGCCCTAGGCGGCGCACTCCTGGCAGATGGGCCCGAGCTTCTCCTGGTGGTCGATCTGCGAGCGGTGCTTCACGAGGAAGCAGCTCACGCAGGTGAACTCGTCGGCCTGCGGCGGGAGCACCACCGTCTCGAGCTCGAGGTCGGAGAGGTCGGCTCCGGCGAGGTCGAAGCTCCCGGGATTGTCGGCATCGTCGACGTCCACGACCCCGGACATGCGGTCCGGGACGCGCTCCTTCAGAGCCTCGATCGAGTCGGAGTCGTCCTCCGTCTTGCGCGGGGCGTCGTAATCAGTTGCCATTCCTGTCCACTTCTCGAATAACCGCCGAACGGAATCGGCGGGCACAGTTTGCATGAATCGCATCCGGATAGCAAACCGTCAGAGGGCCCCTCTCGGGGCACCTGATCGGCGGTTTGGATGCGGGGAGCCGGCCCGTCCCCGGGCCGCGGATGCGGACTCACACGGTACACCGTTTGCGCACGAACAACCTGCGTCGGGGGCCTGCAGATCCCGCCTCCCGGCGCTCTCGTCGGACCCAAGTCGCGGCGCGCCACGCGTATTCCCCGGAAGAGGGGTCGAGTCGTGTCATCGTGAATCGTCCAGTGAGCGCGAGAGGCGTGGAACACATGCAGGATCTGAAGATCGTCGGAGTCGAGGACGGCGCCCTCGTCGTCGAGGCCGCGGGCGGTGAACGGCACCGTCTCGTGATGGACGACGCCTTCCGCTCCGCCCTGCGCCGCCAGTCCGCCGACGCCGGCCAGACGCGGAAGGCCGCGCCGCGGATCATCCAGTCGTTCATCCGCCAGGGCATGAGCGCCGAGGACGTCGCGCGGGAGACCGGCGCGTCCGTCGAGTACGTCCGCAAGTTCGAGGGACCCGTCGTGGCCGAGCGCGAGCACGTCGTGCGCAGCGCGATGAAGGTCCCCGTGCACACCGCCATCGAGGTCGACCCGATGGGGCAGGGCACGCTGTTCGGCCAGGTCATCGAGGAGCGCCTCGAGTCGCTCGGCGCCCAGGACGTGCGCTGGAGCAGCTGGAAGGAGCAGCTGGGCGGCTGGATCGTCAAGGTCGCCTTCACCAGCGAGGAGATCGACCACGACGCGCGCTGGTCCTACGACCCCAAGAAGCACGCGCTCTCCCCCGCCAACAACGAGGCCATCACGCTCTCGCAGCAGGGCGAGATCCGCGGCGCGCTGATCCCCCGTCTCCGCGCGCTGCCGCCGGAGGCCGCGGACACGCACGAGGAGGACGGCGTCACGCGCTTCGACAGCGGCGCCTTCCGCCTGCCCGAGCCCACCGCGTCGATCGCGCAGGACACCGCTCCCCAGCCGTGGGAGGCGCCCCGGCGCGACGAGGGCGCGTCCGTCTCGCACCTCGGGCGCCAGGGCAACCACCCCGCGGGGACGCAGCAGCCGGCGCGCGTCGCGCAGGTCGAGCTCAACGAGACCGCCGACCTGCTGGAGGCGCTCCGCCGCCGCCGCGGCGAGCGGGAGTCCGTGCCGCGCGAGGACGAGGGCGACGAGATCGCGGAGGACGCGCCGTCCCCCGCTCCCGCCGCCCGGCGCGACGAGTCGCTGTCCCGCCCGCGCGGCGGCCAGCGCTCCGTGCCGCCGCTGCGCTCCGCGGTGATCCCCGGCATCGGCCGCGTCGACACGGGCCGCGACCGCCCGCGGGACGACAGCGAGGACGAGGGCCTGCGCACCCCCGGCTCGGGCGAGGCCCGTGGCTCCGGCAAGCCGTCCGGCCGACGCGGACGCACCGCGATGCCGAGCTGGGACGAGATCGTGTTCGGCGCGCGCAGCGACGACGACCACCTGGCCTGAGCCGCAGCGGGATCGGCCGGATCGCCCTCGCGGCGGTCCGGCCTCCTCCGTCCCGGGGCTCAGCCGCGGGCGAAGGCGCCGGCGCGGATGAGGGGCACCAGGCGCTCCTCGTCCGAGAACGACCCGTGCTGGCCGATCATGCGACGGGCGCCCTGGTCCCGCGGGCGGCCGTCGTAGTACGCGATGAGCGAGCGCGTCGCGACGACGACGTCGCCGATCCGCGCCGCCACGCCGTCCCGGACCGGTCCGTACCAGTCGGCGGCGATCGCCTCCGCGCGCGTGGCCACGTGGGCGCGGGTCCCCTCCGAGGCGCGCCAGGCGTCGGCCAGGGCGTCGGCGTCCAGGCCACGTTCGAGGTGCAGGTGCAGGCAGCGCGGCTCCCCGGCGACGTGGCGGACGCCCGCGACCAGCTCCGGCACCCGGTCGAACAGCACCTGGGATCCGGCGGGAACGTCGACGATGCCGTGGTCGGCCGTGATCAGCGCGCCCTCGCGAGGCCCGAGGCGGTCGAGGAACGGACCCGCGGCATGGTCGAGCTCCTCGAGGCCGCGGAGCCAGCGGTCCGACTCCCAGCCGTGCGAGTGGGCGGCCTGGTCGAGCTCGGGGACGTACAGGTAGACCAGCGCTCGCGGCTCCCGGTCCATCAGCGCGCGCGTGGTGGCGAAGCGCTCGGCGATCGACTCGGCCGCGACGTAGGTCGCCCCGCGCAGCGCCGCCCGCGAGAACCCGGATCCCGAGTAGCGGGCGGACCCCACGACGAAGGCGGGGACGCCCGCCGCCACCGCGCGCTCGAAGACGGTCGGCGTCGGCTGCCACTCCTCCGGCACGCTGCGGGCGTCCCATCCGGACAGCAGCTTGAGGACGCGGTCGTGCTGGGGATCCAGCGCGCTGTAGCCGACCAGGCCGTGCTCCCCGGCACGGACGCCGGTCGTGAGCGAGGTGATGCTGGCGGCCGTGGTGGTGGGGAAGCCCACGTCCACGACGTCCTTCTTCCGCCAGCCCTGCACGAGGTGGCGGGCGTGTCCTGCCCGGGCCCGGAGGGCGGCGGAGCCGAGGCCGTCGACGAGGACGACGACCGCCCGGTCGACGGGCGGGAGTCCGGCCTCCGACTCCTCCTCCGCCAGGGCGGCGAGGCAGCCGGGCATCACCGCGGTGAGGCTCATCCGGCCGGATCCGGGCGCCGGTAGCATGGGGGCCATCCGGCCCAGTCTGCCACAGCAGCCCGGCGCGCATCCGCGTCACGACGCCGATGAGACCGAGCGCCGATCCCGACCCAGAGAGTCCATGAGTCCCTCCACCACGAACACCACGCCCGATGAGCCCGCGGAGCGCATCGAGGACGTCGACGTCTCCACCGAGATGGAGAACTCGTTCCTCGAGTACGCCTACTCGGTCATCTACTCCCGGGCCCTGCCGGACGCGCGCGACGGCCTCAAGCCCGTGCAGCGCCGCATCCTCTACCAGATGAGCGAGATGGGCCTCCGCCCCGACCGCGGGCACGTGAAGAGCGCGCGCGTCACGGGCGAGGTCATGGGCAAGCTGCACCCGCACGGCGACTCGGCCATCTACGACGCGATGGTGCGCATGGCGCAGCCGTTCACGTTGCGCGTGCCGCTCATCGACGGGCACGGCAACTTCGGGTCCCTCGACGACGGGCCGGCCGCGCCCCGCTACACGGAGGCCCGGCTCGCGGCCTCGGCCCTCGCGATGGTCGAGGGGCTCGACGAGGACGTCGTCGACTTCGTCCCCAACTACGACAACGCGTTCATGCAGCCGGCCGTGCTGCCCGCGGCGTTCCCGAACCTGCTCGTCAACGGCGCCAGCGGGATCGCGGTCGGCATGGCGACGAACATGGTGCCGCACAACCTCATCGAGGTCGTCGGCGCCGCCCGGCACCTCATCGACCACCCGGACGCCACCCTGGACGACCTCATGGCCTTCGTCCCCGGGCCCGACCTCCCGACGGGGGGCACGATCATCGGGCTCTCGGGCGTGAAGGACGCCTACCTCACCGGGCGCGGCAGCTTCAAGACCCGCGCGCGCGTCTCGGTCGAGAGCCTCACGCCGCGGAAGTCGGGTCTCGTCGTCACCGAGCTGCCGTACCTCGTGGGACCCGAGAAGGTCATCGAGAAGATCAAGGACGGCGTCCAGAACAAGAAGCTGTCGGGCATCACCAACGTCACCGACCTCACCGACCGGACGCACGGGCTGCGGCTCGTGATCGAGATCAAGACGGGCTTCAACCCCGAGGCCGTGCTCGAGCAGCTGTACCGGTACACGCCGCTGGAGGACGGGTTCAGCATCAACAACGTCGCCCTCGTCGACGGCAGCCCGCAGACGCTGGGGCTCAAGGAGCTGCTCCAGGTCTACGTGGCGCACCGGCTCGACGTGGTCACCCGCCGCACGCGCTACCGGCTCGCGCGCCGGCAGGAGCGGCTGCACCTCGTGCTCGGCCTCCTCATCGCGATCCTCGACATCGACGAGGTCATCCAGGTGATCCGCGGCAGCGACGACACCGAGCAGGCCCGCGCCCGCCTCATGGACGTCTTCGACCTCTCGACGCTGCAGGCCGACTACATCCTCGAGCTCCGCCTCCGCCGGCTCACGCGGTTCAGCCGCATCGAGCTGGAGGAGGAGCGCGACCGGCTCGAGTCCGAGATCGCCGAGCTCGAGGCGATCCTCGCCGATCCCCGCCGTCTCCGCGCCCTCGTCTCGAGCGAGCTGCAGGAGGTGGCGGACCGCTTCGGCACGCCGCGCCGCACGCTGCTCACCGAGGCCGCGCCGAGCGTCGCCGGGGCGTCGAGCCGCCGGTCCGCGCCCGTGCTCGAGATCGCCGACGTGCCGTGCCGGGTGCTGCTCTCGACGACGGGACGCGCCGTGCGCGTCGACCTGCCGACGGATGCGCCGGGCACTCCCCTGCAGACGGTCCGCCGCAGCTCCCACGACGCGGTCCTCACGGCGATCGAGACCACGAGCCGCACGCGCATCGGCGCCATCACCAACACCGGCCGCCTCGTCACGATGACGCCGGTGGACCTGCCGGCCGTCCCGGTGGCGAGCGTGCAGCTGGGCGCCGGCGTGCGGATCCGCGACTACCTGGGCCTCACGGACAAGAAGGAGCGGGTCGTCGCGCTCGTGGCGCTCGGCACCGAGGAGGCGATCGCGCTGGGCACGCGGCAGGGCGTGGTGAAGCGCGTCGCGGCGTCCGCCCTCCCGGCGAAGCCCGAGTTCGAGGTCATCGCGCTGAAGAAGGGCGACGAGGTCGTCGGCGCGCGGCAGGGCGCGGAGACGGACGAGCTCGTCTTCGTCACCAGCGAGGCGCAGCTCCTCCACTTCCCCGCGGTGTCCGTGCGGCCGCAGGGCGTGCAGGCCGGCGGCGTCGCCGGGGTCAACCTCCAGCCCGGCGCGCGCGTGCTGTTCTTCTCCTCCGTCGCGCCCGAGGGGGCGGAGGTGGTCACCGTCTCGGCGTCGTCGGCCACCATCGCGGGCGTGGATCCGGGACGCGCCAAGGTCTCCGCCTTCGGCGACTTCCCGCGCAAGGGCCGCGCCACGGGCGGGGTCCGCGCGCACGCCTACCTGAAGGGCGAGGACCACCTCGCCCTGGCCTGGGTCGGTCCCGGCCCCGCCCTCGCCGTCGGGCCCGCCGGCGAGGTCCGGCAGCTGCCGCCCACGGGCATGAAGCGCGACGGATCGGGCATCCCGCTCGAGAAGGCGATCGGGAGCGTCGGCCAGGCCGTCACGCCCGCCGAGGCACCGGATGCCGCGTCCGGCGCGGCCGCAGGACTCGTCGAGCCGTCGGCCGAGGACGGCTCCGCTCCCCTGGACACCTAGGAGCTCGAGGCACGGACGCGGACGGCCGCGGACCACGAGGGTCCGCGGCCGTCCGCGCATCCGGGAGCACCCGGCGGATCACACGTCGATGCGGTCCCGCACGGAGCCCGCGCCGTCGATGATGAACTCCTTGCGCGGCGCCACGTCGTTGCCCATCAGCAGCTCGAACATGCGCGCGGCGGCCTCGG
The DNA here is from genome assembly GCF_002151125.1 of Clavibacter michiganensis. Lineage (GTDB taxonomy): Bacteria > Actinomycetota > Actinomycetes > Actinomycetales > Microbacteriaceae > Clavibacter > Clavibacter michiganensis_C. The sequence goes on along the minus strand of NZ_MDJZ01000004.1, from coordinate 105,445 downwards.
CGTCGTCGACGCGCACACGCCGCAGCGTCCGGTTCCGCCGGTCCATCGTGGTCGTGGCGAGCTGGTCGGCGTCCATCTCGCCCAGGCCCTTGTAGCGCTGGATCGGGTCCTGGTAGCGCTTGCCCTGCCGCTTCGCCTGCGCGAGCACGGCCGCGAGCTCGCGCTCGGAGTAGGTGTAGGTCACGTCGTTGGGCTTCGAGCCCGGGTTCATGACCACCACGCGGTGCAGCGGCGGCACCGCGGCGAACACGCGGCCCTCGTCGATCATCGGCCGCATGTAGCGGAAGAACAGCGTGAGCAGCAGCGTGCGGATGTGGGCGCCGTCGACGTCGGCGTCGCTCATGATGATGATCTTCCCGTAGCGTGCCGCCGACAGGTCGAAGGTGCGGCCGGATCCGGCGCCCAGCACCTGGATGATCGAGGCGCACTCCGTGTTGGAGAGCATGTCGGGCAGCGACGCCTTCTGCACGTTGAGGATCTTGCCGCGGATGGGCAGCAGCGCCTGGTACTCGCTGTCGCGTGCGAGCTTCGCGGTGCCGAGGGCCGAGTCGCCCTCGACGATGAACAGCTCGCTGTTGGCGACGTCGTTCGACCGGCAGTCCACGAGCTTCGCGGGCAGGGACGAGCTCTCGAGCGCGTTCTTCCGCCGCTGGGTCTCCTTGTGGGTGCGCGCCGAGATCCGCGACTTCATCTCGCCGACGACCTTCTCCAGGAGCACGGCGGTCTGCGCCTTGTCCTCGCGCCGCGTCGAGGCGAAGCGCTCGGCCATCGCCTTCTGCACGACCTGCGAGACGATCGCCCGCACGGCGGGGGTGCCGAGCACCTCCTTCGTCTGCCCCTCGAACTGCGGCTCGGGGAACCGCACCGTGAGCACGGCCGTGAGGCCGGCGAGCACGTCGTCCTTCTCGAGCTTGTCGGTGCCGACCTTGAGCTTGCGGGCGTTGGCCTCGACCTGCGCCCGCACGAACTTGAGGAGTCCCGCCTCGAACCCGGCCTGGTGGGTGCCGCCCTTGGGCGTCGCGATGATGTTGACGAACGACTTGAAGCGCGTGTCGTAGCCCGTTCCCCAGCGCAGCGCGATGTCGACCGCGCATTCGCGGGTCAGCTCGGTCGGCACCATGGCGCCGCCGTCGGTGAGCACGGGGACCGTCTCGGTGAACGTGCCGGATCCCTCGAGCCGCCAGGTGTCGGTGAGCGGCGCGTCGACGGCCAGGTGGTCGACGAACTCGGCGATACCGCCGTCGAAGCGGAAGGACTCGCGCACGGGCTGCTCGCCGCGAAGGTCCTCGATGTCGATGCTGAGACCGGGCACGAGGAACGCGGTCTGGCGCGCGCGGCCGAGGAGCTCCTCGGTGAGGAAGGAGGCGCCGCGGGTGAAGATCTGCCGGTCGGCCCAGTAGCGGATGCGCGTGCCGGTGACGCCCTTGCGCACCTTGCCGACCACCCGCAGCTCGCTGCCGGACGTGAAGGGCCGGAACGGCGCGTCGGGGCTCGCCTCGCCGTCGTCCTCGAAGATGCCCGGCTCGCCGCGCCGGAACGACATGGCGTGCGTCTTGCCGCCGCGGTCGACCTCGACGTCGAGGCGCTCCGACAGGGCGTTCACGACCGACGCGCCGACGCCGTGCAGGCCACCCGAGGAGGCGTAGGAGCCGGATCCGAACTTGCCGCCCGCGTGCAGCTTCGTGAAGACGACCTCGACGCCGGACAGTCCGGTCTTCGGCTCGATGTCGACCGGCACTCCGCGCGCGGTGTCGCGCACCTCGACGCTGCCGTCCGGGTGGAGCCGCACGTCGATGCGGTCGCCGTGACCGCCGAGCGCCTCGTCGACGCTGTTGTCGATGATCTCCCACAGGCAGTGCATGAGGCCGCGCGAGTCGGTGGATCCGATGTACATGCCGGGCCGCTTGCGCACCGCCTCGAGTCCCTCGAGGACGGAGAGGTGACGGGCGGAATAATCGGATGCTGCCACGTGCTGTCCTCCATGTACGTCCGGCGTTCGCCGGACGCGAGCCGACATCGATCTTAACCGCCGCCCGCCGCCTCCCCCTCCGAATCGCCGTCCTCCGCCCCGTGCCCTACGCGCAGAGCGAAACAGGCGTCCACGGTCGGGTCGACTGCCGGGAGCACGTGGTCTACTTGATCCATTCGGCTCGACCCAGACCCGACCCGGAGGGGAGCATCACATGACACCGACCGCGACCGAGCGTCCCGTGGACGAGCTCGACAACCACCAGCTCACCGCCAACGACCGCTGCGACAGCTGCGGCGCCCAGGCGTACATCCGCGTCGAGGTGAACAGCAGCGAGCTCCTCTTCTGCGCCCACCACGGCAAGAAGTACCAGGAGAAGCTGTCGGCCATCGCCACGAGCTGGCACGACGAGTCGAGCCGCCTGCTCGACGAGCGCGCCTAGGACGACCCGCACCGGCTCCGGCCGGCGCACGAGGAAGGGCGCATCCCCCGGGGGATGCGCCCTTCGTCATGCCCGGGACGTCCGGGAGCGACGCGTCAGTAGTGCGCGGGCCGGGCCGCGACGGTCGCGCGGGCCTCGCGCGCCCACCCGTCGAGCCGGTCGAGCGTCCCCGAGATGTCGACGGGCAGCTCCCGCCCGTGCCGTGCCAGCGCCGCGGCCAGAAGCTCGTCCGCGAGCCGCGGGTTGAGCGCGAGGACGGGTCCGCCCAGGTGCGTGCCGATCGACGTCCCGACGCGCACGCCCTCTCCCCCGCCCTGACCGGCGTTGCCGAAGCCGGCGCGCACCGTGCCGAGGGGCGAGGCCGCGCCGATGTCGAGGGTGGATCCGTGGTTCTCGTAGCCGACGACCTCGCCCTCCGGCGTGTCGACGACGAGGTCGCCGACGCGTCGCTCGGCCGTCAGCGTGGTGCGGACCGGCAGCACCCCGGCGCCCACGAGCTCGCCGCCGTCGACGAGCCGCACGGACTCCCCCAGGAGCTGCAGGCCGCCGCCCACCGCGAGCAGCGGGACGCCGGCCTCCCGGAGGGCCACGAGGTGCGGGGCGTGCGAGACGAGGTCGGGCAGCACGGCGCGCTGGGCGGTCAGCGGACCGGATCCGACGACGACCAGGTCGGCGTCGCCGGGGTGGCCGCCGCCCGGACCGTGCCGGACGACCTCCGTGCGGATGCCGCGGATGCGCGCGCGCTCGACGAGCACGGTCACGTTGCCGCGGTCGCCGTTGATGCCGAGCTCCTCGGGATAGAGGTGGAGGATGCGCAGGGCGTCGCTCACGCGGGTCCTCCCTCGAGGTCCGTGTAGCCGAGGATGCGGCGGATGGCCATCATCTGCTCGTAGTTGACGATCATGGTCTTGACGCCCCGCGAGGGCCTCTCCATCGCGAGGAACGACTGCACCGCACGGCGCAGGTCGGGCTCGACCGCGCCGACCTCGAGGCCCTCGTAGCCGAATCGGACCGCCAGCTGGTACCCCTTGGTGCCGGAGACGACGTCGGCGTGCGTGAGCGCGGAGAGGTCGGTGTCGTAGATCCACGACGGGTCCGGTGTGCCGTCGTCGACGGCGAGCAGCACCTGCTCGGGCGGGTCGCCGAGCGCGTCGAGGTTCATCTGCAGGCTGGCCGGGTTCTTCATCATGATGATCTCGATGTCCTCGTCGCCCGCGCGCAGCATCTCGCCGCGCCCGTACACGGCGGCGACGGAGCCGAGGCCCTCGGCTGCGAGAGACGGGTCGAAGCGGTCGCCCAGCACGCGGCGCGCCGTCGCCAGGGCGCCCGCCGCGTCGACCGCGTAGTGCAGGCCGCGCGACGGCAGCGTGACGGGGAGGTCGCCGGATCCCAGGCGGTAGACCGCCTCGCGTCCCGCGAGAACGACGGCCTCGACGTCCGCCGCGACGTGCACGGGGTCAGGATCCTCGGATCCGAAGCGCGGGGCGGAGGCGAGGCCGTGCTTGCTGTCGCCGAGGAGCCCCTCCGAGACGCCGAACCAGTCGACGGCGGCGCGACCGGACCGCGCGGTGTGCGCGGCGATGGCGTTGACGTGGGCGTCATCGCGGTTGGCGACCACGGCCTCGGTGGCCGTGGCGGCGATCCGCTCGAGCATGCCGACCACGCGGTCGGGCTCGTGGAATCGGTTGAGCTGGTCGATCTGGATGTTGAGCAGCAGCACGGTGCGCGGCGTCAGCAGCGCGGAGAGCGCGACGCCGTAGGCCTCATCGATCTCGAGGACGGCGACGTCGGCGTCGAGGCGACCGGAGGCGTCCGCGTCGGCGAGCACGGCCGAGGCGATGCCCTGGGGCAGGTTACCGCCGGACGGGTTCGTGAAGACGCGGAGACCGTGGGCGCGGAGCACCGCGGTGAGCATGTGCGTCGTCGTCGACTTGCCGTTGGAGCCGGTGACCGCGACGACGCCGTGCGGGAGGTCCGCGATCGTCCGCTCCAGGAAGCGGGGCTCGAGACGCAGGGCGACGACGCCGGGCACGGCGGATCCGCCACCGCGGAGACGGGCGGCCCAGCGGGCGGCCCGTCCCGCGGCGACGGCGAGGCGCAGGGGCACGGCCTACTCGAGGTAGTCGCGCAGCGACTGCGAGCGCGACGGGTGGCGGAGCTTGGCCATGGTCTTCGACTCGATCTGGCGGATCCGCTCGCGCGTGACCCCGAACGTGTCGCCGATCTGGTCGAGCGTCTTCGGCATGCCGTCGCCGAGGCCGAAGCGCATGCGGATGACGCCCGCCTCGCGCTCGGACAGCGAGTCGAGGAGCGACTCCAGCTGCTTCTGCAGCATGGTGAAGCCCACGGCGTCCGCGGGGACCACGGCCTCGGTGTCCTCGATGAGGTCGCCGAACTCGCTGTCGCCGTCCTCGCCGAGGGGCGTGTGCAGCGAGATGGGCTCGCGTCCGTACTTCTGGACCTCGATGACCTTCTCGGGCGTCATGTCCAGCTCGCGCGACAGCTCCTCGGGCGTGGGCTCGCGGCCCAGGTCCTGCAGCATCTGGCGCTGGACGCGGGCCAGCTTGTTGATGACCTCGACCATGTGGACGGGGATGCGGATGGTGCGCGCCTGGTCGGCCATGGCGCGCGTGATGGCCTGGCGGATCCACCACGTGGCGTACGTGGAGAACTTGAAGCCCTTGGTGTAGTCGAACTTCTCGACCGCGCGGATGAGGCCGAGGTTGCCCTCCTGGATCAGGTCGAGGAACTGCATCCCGCGACCCGTGTAGCGCTTGGCGAGGCTCACGACGAGGCGGAGGTTGGCGCCCAGCAGGTGGCTCTTCGCCCGCTGCCCGTCGCGGGCGACCCAGCGCAGCTCGCGCTCGAGCTCGCGCGAGATGCCGGGGGTGTTCGCCAGCTTGTCCTCGGCGAAGAGGCCCGCCTCGATGCGCATGGCGAGCTCCACCTCCTCGGCGGCGTTGAGCAGCGCGACCTTGCCGATCTGCTTGAGGTAGTCCTTGACGGGATCGGCCGTGGCACCCGTGATGGTCGTCGAGTAGACGGGGACGTCCTCGTCCTCCTCCTTGTTCGACAGCACCATGGCGCCCGTGGGGAGGGGCTCGAGCACGACCGGCGGCTTGGCCGCGCCGCCCTCGACGACCTCGTCCTCCGCGTCGTCCTCGACGACCGGGACCACGACCTCCTCGGCCTCGTCGTCGGGGGCCTCGCCTGCGGCGGCGGTCTTCTTGGCAGCGGTCTTGCGGGGCGCCTTGGCAGGCGCGCCATCGCCCGCGGCGGCGGCGGCCTTCTTGGCGGCGGCGGCCTTGGCGCGGGCCGTGGGCGCCTTCGCCGGCGCCTCGGGGGCGTCCGCGCCGACCGGCTCGTCGCTCTCGGCTGCCGCTGCCGCCTTGGCGGCGGCCGCCTTGGACGGGGCCTTGGCGGCGGGCGCGGTCTTCGTCGCGGGGGCCTTGGCGGCCGCGGTCTTGCGGGCGGGGGCGCGCTTGGCGGGAGCCTTCGCCTCACCCGTCGCGGCGTCGTCGGCCGAGCCGGTCGCGGCGTCCGCGTCCAGGGTGGCGGACGGGGTGGAGGGGGTGGCCATGCGAACACCTTTCGTCCCCACGACGACCGGTCGCGCGCTCCGCGGTGATGCTGCGGGGTGACCTGCCGGAGGTGGGTCGGGGTTGTTTTCGGACATTGCTAGGACCCATGTCAAGTCCGCTGCTCGATCATCACCGAGGTGATGGCACCACCTGGGTGGCACGAGATGCAGGACATGAACGGGTCCGTACCTGATTATTGCACGGATGGGCGCGAGGACGAGCCAATGTCGTCCGTGTGCGGGCCGGCGTCACGCGCGGCGTCGGCGTCGCCTGTCGAGGTAGGCAACCCAGAGGGGCCCCACCCGTATTCCCTCGTCGGCCAGGAGGCGCCGGGTCCGCCGCCGCGTGCGCACGAGCATCAGCGCGCCGAAGCCCACCACCACGTACTGCACGGCGAAGGCGACGCGGAAGGAGTCGAACGCGTAGAGGTCGCTCGGGGCGCCGCCCGCCACGCGGATCCCGTCCTGCACGTCGAGGGCGATCCCGATGAGCAGCATCATCGTGAAGCTCGCGGTGAATCCCGCGACGTTCACGATGCCGGACGCCGCGCCGAGGCTCCGGGGCGGGTTGAACGTGCGTGCGAAGTCCAGCCCGACCTGCGAACCGGGCCCGCCGATCCCGATCGCGACGACCACCAGGACCACGACGGCGAGCGGCGGCACGCCCGGCCAGAGGAGCAGCAGCGCCCAGGCGGCGCCCATCATCGCGACGACCCCCAGCACGAGGTTGGAGCGCCGGAACGGGAAGCGCCCGGTGAGGATGCCGATCACGGGGCCTACGACCATGCCGGACGCCACGATCACGATCAGGAGGCCGGACGCGACGGCGGGGCTGTAGCCGAGGCCGTCGACGAGGAACGGGAAGCCCCAGAGGAGGCTGAACACCACGCCGGAGGACTGCGTGACGAAGTGCGACCAGAAGCCCAGCTGCGTGCCGGGTCGACGCAGGCTCCGGCCGAGCTCCCGCATCGAGTCGCCCCACGGGACGCGCGGGGGCGGCGGGTCGCCCCCGGGCCGATCGCGGACGGCCGCGACCACGGCGACGAACGCCACGACCGCGACGGATGCCGAGCCCAGGAACGCCGGCGTCCACCCCGCGGTGTGCAGCACCAGCGAGAGCGGGATCGCCGACAGCACCTGCCCGAGCTGCCCGACGTTGGCGAACCACTGCGACAGCACGGGCACGCGCGGACCCGAGAACCAGGAGTTGATGAGGCGGAGACCCGACACGAAGGTCATCGCGTCGCCGGCGCCGACGAGCATGCGGCCGAGGACGGCGACCTCGAGCGAGGTGGACAGCGCCAGCGTGACCTGACCGGCCACCATGAGCAGCGCACCCGCCGCGAGGAGCGCGCGCGGACCGATCCGGTCGATGAGCACGCCCACCGGGATCTGCAGCGCCGCGTACACGATGAGCTGCGTCACGGCGAGGGTGGACAGCAGCGACGCCGACACGTGGAACCTGTCGCCCGCCTCGACGGACGCGACGCCGAGCGAGCCGCGCTGCAGCACGGACGAGAGGTACGCCACCATGGCGACGCCGAGGACGATGCGGGCGCGGCGGTTGCTCATCGGCACGAGGATACCGAGCCTCGGAGAGCCCGGCCGCCGGCGTCCTCCTCGCGGGCCCGGCTCAGCGTCGGGGCGTCAGGCGGCGTCGCCGTCGCCGGGGCGGCGGCGTGCCAGGAACTTCTCGAGCTCGGCCGCGATCTCGTCGGCCGTCGGCAGGGCGCCGTCCTCGTCGGTGAGCGGCGACTTGAGGGGCGTGTCCTCCATGTAGCTGTCGTAGCGCTCCTCGAGCGTCGTGACGAGGCGCGCCAGCTCCTGGTTGCCCGCCACCTGCTCGTCGATGCGGCCCACGAAGTCGCGACCCTCCTCGCGCAGCCGGTCCGTGGGGAAGATGAGGCCGGTCGCGGCGCTGATGCTCTCGAGCGCCGCGACGGCCGCGAGCGGGAACTCCGTGTCGGCGAGGTAGTGCGGGACGAGCAGCACGAAGCCCGCGACGGGGTGGCCGGCGTCGTGCAGGCGGTGCTCCACCAGGTGGAGGGCGTTCGCGGGCACCTGCGTGTGCGGCTTCCACACGCTGAGCGCGTCGATGAGCTCGGTGCGGTTGCCGCTGACCGTGACGTTGATGTCCCGCGTGTGGGGAACGGGCATGGGGATGCTGTGCACCCACGTGGTCGTGGAGACGCGGTAGCGGTCCACGATCCCGAGGACGGCCGCGGTGAACGCCTCCCAGCGGAAGTCGGGCTCGAAGCCCGTGAGCAAGAGGAAGGGCTGGCCGATCTCGTCGTGCGCGAGGTAGAGGGCCAGTCGCGCGGGGCGGTAGTCGGCCAGATGGTCCTGGTCGAAGTAGATGGTGGGGCGGCGGGCGCGGTAGTCGAGCAGGGTGTCGGTATCGAACCGCAGCACGTCCCTGTGGCTCAGGGTGCTGAGCAGGTACTCGCTGACCTGGGACACGCCCGAGCCCGCGTCGGAGAAACCGGTGAGGCCGGCGACGAGGGGGAGGCCGGTCGGGACCTCGCCGATGTCGGTGTCGATCTCGTACAGTCCGTCCGCGTCAGCCATGTGATCCACTCTAGGCCGCGCCCCTGTCGGCCTCAGGCGGGCGGGTGCTGCCGAGAGCGAACACGGAAGCCGTGCCTGACCGTGCGCCTCGCTCCGCCCCGCGCACCGTCCCCGCCCGGATCCCGGGTCGGCGCCCAGCCGCGGCTCGCGCGCGTCGCTAGGCTCGTCGCCCATGACCCTCCCCCTCCTCACCGTGTCCTCCGATCGTGCCGTCGACGTGGAGGCGGACGCCCTCGTCGTCGCCGTCTCCACCGAGAAGGAGGGGATCCGCGTGCACGCACCTGAGGGCATCGACCTCGATGCCGCGGTGCTGTCCGCCATCGGCGTCACGGGCGGCCGCGACGAGGTCGTCCGCGTCCCCGGGACCGGGACCGGGACCGGGACCGCCGCCCGCACGGTCGCCCTGGTGGGCGTGGGCTCCGCGCCGCTGGACGCCGTCGCGCTCCGCTACGCCGTCGGCAGCGCGATCCGCCAGCTGCGCGGAGTGGAGAGGGTCGCCGTCGCGGTGCCCGTGACCTCGCTCTCGGAGCTCACCGCGGTCCTCGAGGGCGCCGCGCTCGGGGCCTACGCCTTCGACTCGTACCGCCGCGACTCGCTCGCCGGCCAGAAGCCGCGCGCCTCGACCGTCACGGTGCTCGCGCGGGGCGACTCCTGGACCGCCGACGACGCGGACGAGGCGGTGGCACGTGCCGGCGCGGTCGCCGGCGCGGTGGCCGGGACCAAGGACCTCGTCAACACGCCTCCGCTCGACCTCTACCCGGCGACGTTCGTCGACGCCGTGCAGGAGCGCACCGCCGGGCTGCCCGTCGACGTCCGCGTCTGGGACGAGGAGGCGCTCGCGGCCGACGGCTTCGGCGGGATCCTCGGAGTCGGGCAGGGCTCGACGCGTCCGCCCCGCCTCGTGAAGGTCTCCTACTCCCCCGCCGGCGCGACCCGCCACCTGGCCCTCGTCGGCAAGGGCATCACCTACGACACCGGCGGCATCTCCCTTAAGCCCGCCGTGCCCATGATCGGCATGAAGTACGACATGACCGGCGCCGCCACGATCCTCGAGGTCGTCGTCGCCGCGGCCCGGCTCGAGCTGCCCGTGCGGCTCACGGCCTGGCTCTGCATCGCCGAGAACATGCCGTCGGGATCCGCGATCCGGCCGGACGACGTCCTCCGCATGCGCGGCGGCACCACCGTCGAGGTCCTGAACACGGACGCGGAGGGCCGGCTCGTGATGGCGGACGGCATCGTCGCCGCCAGCGAGGAGCACCCGGATGCGATCGTCGACATCGCGACGCTCACGGGCGCCCAGGTGGTCGCCCTCGGCGAGCGGTACTCGGCCGTCATGGGCGAGGACGCGCTCGTCGCCCGACTCCTCGACGCGGCGCGCGAGCAGGGCGAGAGCATGTGGGGCATGCCGCTCCCGGAGGAGATGCGCGCGCTGCTCAACTCCGACATCGCGGACATCGCGAACGTGAAGCCCGGCAACCCGGCCGGGGGCATGCTCGTCGCGGGCGTGTTCCTCAAGGAGTTCGTCGGCAGGACCGGCGACGCGGAGGACGCTCCCCGGATCCCCTGGGCGCACATCGACATCGCGGGGCCGTCGCACAACAAGGGCGGCGGCCACGGCTTCACGGGGAAGGGCCCGACGGGCGTCGCCGTCCGGACGCTCCTGGCCCTGGCCGCCGGTTTTTCACGCGCGTAGTAGGCTCGGAGAGGCCTCCTGAGGGGGTCCCGCGCCTGCCCGGTCGGGCGGTCGCATGAGACGACCTTGATGCATACGAGGGAGATCCTGGGTGTCGGAACAGAACTTTGACGTGGTGGTGCTCGGCGGCGGGAGCGGCGGCTACGCGGCAGCGCTCCGTGCGGTGCAGCTGGGCAAGACCGTGGGCCTCGTGGAGAAGGGCAAGCTGGGCGGCACGTGCCTGCACCGCGGCTGCATCCCGACCAAGGCCCTCCTGCACTCGGCCGAGGTGGCCGACGTCTCGCGGGAGTCGGAGAAGTACGGCGTCAACGTCACGTTCGACGGGGTCGACATCGCGCGGGTCAACGCCTACCGCGAGGCCATCGTCGCCAGCAAGTACAAGGGACTCCAGGGCCTCATCAAGGCACGCGGCATCACCGTCATCGAGGGCGAGGGCCGCCTGACCTCCGGAACGACCGTGCAGGTGGGCGACCAGACCGTCACCGGCAAGAGCATCGTCCTCGCGACCGGCTCCTACTCCCGCACGCTGCCCGGCCTCGAGATCGGCGGTCGCGTCATCACGAGCGAGCAGGCGCTCGAGCTCGACTACATCCCGAAGAAGGTCGCGATCCTCGGCGGCGGCGTCATCGGCGTCGAGTTCGCCTCGGTATGGCGCTCCTTCGGCGTCGACGTGCAGATCATCGAGGCCCTCCCCCACCTCGTCCCGAACGAGGAGGAGTCGATCAGCAAGCAGTTCGAGCGGGCGTTCCGCAAGCGCGGCATCGCGTTCTCGCTCGGCGTCCGCTTCAAGTCCGTGACGCAGGACGACCAGGGCGTCCAGGTGGCGCTCGAGGACGGCACGACGTACGACGCCGACCTCCTGCTCGTCGCCGTGGGCCGTGGCCCGGCGACGCAGGGCCTCGGCTTCGAGGAGGCGGGCGTCAAGACCGACCGCGGCTTCGTGCTCACCGACGAGCGTCTCCAGACCAGCGTGCCCGGCGTCTACGCCGTGGGCGACATCGTCCCCGGCCTGCAGCTCGCGCACCGCGGCTTCCAGCAGGGCATCTTCGTCGCCGAGGAGATCGCGGGCAACAAGCCCGTGGTCGTCGAGGACATCAACATCCCCAAGGTCACCTACTCCGACCCCGAGGTCGCGAGCGTCGGCTACAGCGAGGCCAAGGCCGCCGAGAAGTTCGGCGCCGACAAGGTCTCCAGCTACGAGTACAACCTCGGCGGCAACGGCAAGAGCTCGATCCTCGGCACGGCCGGATCCATCAAGGTCGTCCGCGTGCAGGACGGGCCGGTCGTCGGCATCCACATGATCGGCGCCCGCGTCGGCGAGCTCATCGGCGAGGGCCAGCTCATCGTGAACTGGGAGGCCTACCCCGAGGACGTCGCCAGCCTGGTGCACGCCCACCCCACTCAGAACGAGGCGCTCGGCGAGGCCCACCTGGCACTCGCCGGGACCCCTCTGCACGCCCTGTAGCACCCCGCCAACACCGACACACAAGCCGGGTCCGGAGTCGGGCCTGAAGGAGACAACCCCCATGAGCGAATCCGTCAACCTCCCCGCACTCGGCGAGAGCGTCACCGAGGGCACGGTGACCCGCTGGCTCAAGAACGTCGGCGACCACGTCGAGGTCGACGAGCCCCTGCTCGAGGTGTCGACCGACAAGGTCGACACCGAGATCCCGTCGCCGGTCGCCGGCGTGATCGAGGAGATCCTCGTCCAGGAGGACGAGACCGTCGAGGTCGGCGCGGTCCTCGTGCGCATCGGGGACGGCTCGGGCGGCGGCGACGCTCCGGCCGAGGAGCCCTCTGCTGAGGAGCCCTCTGCCGAGGAGCCCGCCGCCGAGGAGCCCGCCGTCGCGGCCGAGGAGCCCGTCGAGGACACCGTCGTGCCCTCCACCGAGGCGGACGACGACGCGGAGGCGCCTGCCCCCGTGGAGCCCGAGCCAGCTCCGGCCGCCGAGCAGGCGACGCCTGCTCCCGAGGAGACCCCTGCTCCCGCGCCCGCAGCGCCGGCTCCCGCCTCCGCGGCGCCCACCCCCGCTGCTGCACCGACGCCTGCCGCTGCTCCGGCTCCGGCGGCGTCCGGCAACGCGGGCTACGTCACCCCCCTCGTGCGCAAGCTCGCCAACGAGCGCGGCGTGGACATCAGCACCGTGACGGGCACGGGCGTGGGAGGACGCATCCGCAAGGAGGACGTCCTCGCCGCCGCCGAGGCCGCCGCCTCCACGAGCGCCCCGACGGCCTCGGCTCCTGCCGTGCCAGCCGCTGCTCCCTTGGAGACGTCGCCGCTCCGCGGCACCACCGCCAAGATGTCGCGCATGCGCAAGCTCATCGCCGACCGCGCCGTCGTCTCGATGCAGTCCACCGCGCAGCTGACGTCCGTGGTCGAGGTCGACGTTACGAAGGTGGCGCGCTTCCGCGACCGCGTGAAGGGCGACTTCCTCGAGAAGACCGGCGTCAAGCTCTCGTTCCTGCCGTTCTTCGCGCTCGCGGCGGCGGAGGCGCTCAAGGCCTACCCCGTCGTGAACGCGACGGTCGACGGCGACAGCATCGTCTACCCGGACCACGAGAACATCAGCATCGCGGTCGACACCGAGCGCGGTCTGCTCACCCCCGTCGTGAAGAACGCGGAGGGCAAGAACCTCGCGCAGTTCGCGTCGGAGATCGCCGACCTCGCCGCCCGTACGCGTGACAACAAGCTGTCGCCGGACGAGCTGGCGGGAGGGACCTTCACGCTGACCAACACCGGGTCGCGCGGTGCGCTCTTCGACACGCCCGTGGTCTTCCTCCCGCAGTCCGCGATCCTGGGCACCGGCATCGTCACCAAGCGCCCCGTGGTCATCACCGCGGATGGGCAGGACACCATCGCCATCCGCTCCACCGTGTACCTCGCGCTGTCCTACGACCACCGGATCGTCGACGGGGCTGACGCCTCCCGCTTCCTCGTGGCCGTGAAGAACCGCCTGGAGGCGGGCGCGTTCGACGCCGACCTGGGCATCTAGGTCCTCGACGGATCCGACGTCGGCCCTCACCGGTCGTCCATCAGGTCCCTGATCCGCCATCCGGCCTCTCCCCTGACCATCAGGAGGGAGGCCGGTCGGCGTTCGGACGCGGCATCCGTCGATCCGTCGTGGTGGATCGTCGTGTCGCCGGCCGCGGGCTGCAGCTCGATGAGGGCACTGTCTCCGAGGCGCTGCGCACGGCCGAGGACATCCGTGGTGTGGAGAGCGACGTCCTCCGAGGCTTCGATGCCGCCGGCGGACATCGCGCTCCGATCCGCGTCCTCGACAGCCGAGCCGGCTTCGTCGACGTCGCCCACGCACGCCATGTCGCCACCACGGAGGCAGGATGCGCGGAGCCGGAGGAGGGCGGGAGCGGCGACGTCCGGATCCGGCGAGGTGGCGGCCTCCGCATCCGCGTCGGTGGACGCAGCCGGCGCCCCGTCCGCGCTGGTGCTGGTGCTCGACGGGGCCGACGAGGGCGACGGGGCGGGCGGGGTCGTCGGTCCTGCCGGCGCACCATGAGCGGGATCCGTCAGCAAGGGCACCGCGAGGACTCCGGCGATCAGGAGCAGGAGCGCGGACGCCCCGAGCGCCCAGACACGGGGGCGGACCGCCGCGAGCTCCTTCCGCGCCGCCACCCGGAGCGCGGTCATCGCCTCCGACCGCCGCCGACGTGCCGCTCGATGTCGGCGACGGGCGCCGTGCTCGCTGCCCGTGTGGACCCTGAGCGCACGACGTCTCGTCCGCGTCCGCGCCGGCTTCTCGTCCACCGCCGGGGAGCGTCGGTCGCCCGTGGCCGGGACGTGGGGCAGGGCGCCTTCGACGTCCTCGTCCCCGGGGCGTGCAGCCGCATCGGCCAGCGGAGCGGCGTCGGCGACGTCGAGCAGCAGGTCCGCGAGGTCGTGGGCGGTCAGGTCCGACTCCCCGTGGATCACGGAGTCGAGCAGCGCCAGCCACGCATCCCATCGAGCATCGGATGCGCGCCCTCGCGCGTCCGCCGGGTCGCGCAGCGCCTGCACGATCCGCGCGACCCTCGCGAGGTCCTGCTCCACGGGGTCGACTCCTCGGAGAGCGTCCGCTCCGGCCCCGCCCGTGACGACCCGGGCGGACCCGAGCCCGCTCAGCAGCGGGCGGCCCGTCGCATCGATCACCACGTGGGTCAGGTCGACGGCGCAGTGGGCGATGCCGGCCTCGTGGAGATCCCCCAGCCCTCGGAGCACGGACGCGACCAGGGTCACGGTCTCGCCGGGGGTGAGGTCGCCGCGTCGGGCGAGCAGCGCCGCGGCGGTGCCCCTGGCGCCGAGGGACTGCACGATGCAGAGGCCGCCGTCGGCGAGCGTGGCGACGTCCCGCAACGCGACGACGTGCTCGGACGACACCGCCTGGAGGGCGACGATCTCCGCTTCTCCACGGCTGCGCTCCGTGGGCGGCACGGTCTTGACCGCGACGTTGCCCGTGGCCCCTGCCCCCGGATCCGTGGGCCGGGCCGGCCGGGCGAGATGCACCTGGCAGTGGGCGCCCGTGCCGATGAGCCGCACGAGGCGGTATCCGGCGACGCACGCGCCGTCCCGGACAGCCGCATCCGCGACCAGGGCCGCCCCTCCTCCCCTCCTGCTCACCGGACGGCCGCTCTCGGATGCGGGGCGGCGGACCGGTGCCGCGCTTCCGTCACCGCCTCGCACGATGGGTCGAGGGTCATGCGCATGAGCGCGTCCGTCGGGCATGGATCGCCGTCCTCTCGTGGGTCCCGGCCCGGTCGATCTCCGCCACCGGAGGACCGGGCTCCCGTGCGTCGGGAGCGTGCCGGCACATCGAGGCCGATCACGGGCGGAGCACCGCCTCTGGGGAGCGCCTCCGCGCGAGGTGCCTGTGAGGGGACCGGTCACGCCGCGGTCTCGCTGCATCCGTTCCGGCATCCGCCCGCGCACCGGTATCCTGGGCAGCATGGCCCGCAAGACAGCCTCTCCGAAGGCACCCAAGGAACCCGGCCGCATCAAGCAGATGTGGCAGGTCTTCCAGATGACCCGGCGCTACGACAAGAGCTCGGTCTGGTGGATGCTCCTGGCGCTGCTCGGGCCCATCGTCGTCGGCGTCCTCCTCGCGATCTTCGCGACCGGCGGGAGCTGGCTGACCGCCATCCTGTTCGTCATCGCCGGCGTCTTCGCCGGCATCCTGGCCTTCCTCATCGTCCTCGGCCGCAAGGCGGAGCGCGCGGCCTACCTGCAGATCAAGGGCCAGCCCGGCGCCGTCGGCGTGGTCCTCCGCAGCTCGCTGAAGCGGGGATGGGTCGGCAGCGAGATGCCGGTCGCCGTCAACGGCAAGTCGCAGGACGCCGTGTACCGCGCCGTCGGACGCCCGGGCGTCGCCCTCATCGGCGAGGGGCCCAAGAGCCGCACCACGCGCATGCTCGAGGACGAGCGCCGCAAGATCGCCCGCGTGCTGCCCAACGTTCCGGTGCACTTCGTCTTCGTCGGCCCCGACGCCGACTCCGTGGAGCTGCACAAGCTGGCCGGCCGCCTGCAGCGGTTCCCCCGCACCATCACCAAGGCGGAGGTCATGGCCGTCAACAACCGCCTCACCTCGCTCGGGCAGAACAGCATGCCCATCCCCAAGGGCGTCGACCCGTTCAAGGTGCGTCCGTCCCGAGCCCGGTGATCACGGTGTCATGGCGCGTTTGC
This sequence comes from Clavibacter michiganensis, assembly GCF_002151125.1. Classification (GTDB taxonomy): domain Bacteria; phylum Actinomycetota; class Actinomycetes; order Actinomycetales; family Microbacteriaceae; genus Clavibacter; species Clavibacter michiganensis_C. Next base: position 89,522 of record NZ_MDJZ01000004.1, on the reverse strand, counting down.
GCAGGCGACCCGCCCGGCGCAGACTGAGCCCATGGATCCGGCCTCCGCTGCGGCGCTGCTCGGCGTCGGCGCGGATGCCGAGAGCCCCGCGGTGCGCCGCGCATACCTCAGGCGGGCGCGCGAGACGCATCCCGACCGCCTGTCCGGCGCGACGCCGCAGCAGCTGCGGGCCGCACACGAGCGCTTCGTCCAGCTGACGCTCGCGCGCGACGTGCTGCTCCTCGGCCAGCGCGCGGCCGGGTCTCCCTCCGGCACGGCGACGGCGGGTCAGCGGCCCACCCGTCACGAGCCGACGCCCGCGGAACCGGCACGGACGCCGCCGTCCGAGCGGCTCTCGCCCTACGGCCGTTCCCGACGCGAGCGGGCCCGCCGCGGCCTCGGGCCGTCGATCGCCGCGGTCTGCGCGCTGGCCGGGGTGCTGGTCGTCCTGGTGAGCTTCCAGGACTCGACGCGCGCCCGCTTCACGACCGTCGGCGCGGACCTGACCCGAGACGCGATCATCGTGCCCGTCGAGGATCCGGCGTCCCGCGCCAGCGAGTGCGTGGACACGACCTCGTGCACCCTCCTCGACATGACCGCCCCGGAGGACTGCAGCGCGGCGCTCGTCCGGTTCGAGGTCACAACGGGGCGCTCCGACGACGGCAGGGAGACCGAGAGCCGCGAGCTCGGCGCCGTCCGCGAGGGATCCCCGGCGCGGGTCGTGCTGGGCGGGGTCGATCCGGAGCTCGTGTACCTCGGGTGCGAGCCCCGCTGACGGCGTCCGCCGGGTCCGGCCCGTCTCCATGCACCGGCGCCGTCGCGGCATGCCACGGGCCGGACTCGCGGACGTCAGGACGTGCGGACCAGGACCGTTCCCGAGAAGACGTCGTGGAGCCCGCGCTGATCGGCGTTCCAGACGATCGCGGGCACGACCAGGCACAGCAGCACTGTCCGCACGGCCGGGCGCCACAGCGACACGTACCCGCCGCCGAGCGGGCGCACGCGCATGCCGAGCACGACGTGCCCCACGCTGCCGCCGAGCGTGACGATGAGGACGTACTGCATCAGGGCGAAGATCGCGAGCGTCGCCGTGGCGTCGTAGGCGAAGAAGGCCCAGGAGACCAGGACGGCGAGGGCCCAGTCGATGCAGACGCCCACGATCCGGCGGCCGGCCCGGGCGACAGATCCACGTCCGCGCTCCGGGAGGCCGAGCCGCTCGCCCGGCCAGCGGTTGCGGCCGGGATCGCCGAGGTCGGGGTTCGTGGGAGTCGCGGGCACCTCCCGATCCTAGGCGCGCCTCCCGCGGATCCCCTGGTCGGCGGGCCCTGGGGGTTGTCGCCGACGCGCCCGGGACCGCCTGCGTAACATCGCGGAAACACGGCGGTTATGGCGAGGTAACCCCTTCCCCCTAGGGTCGGAGAGGCTGAAACCGTCAGTCTCATCCGCTCCGGCCCCCTTTTGGAGACACCACATGTTCAGAGACTCATCCGAGGTGCTCGCGTTCATCAAGGACACCGACGTCAAGTTCCTCGATATCCGGTTCACCGACCTGCCCGGGGTGCAGCAGCACTTCAACATCCCCGCATCCACCGTCGACGAGGAGTTCTTCTCCGTCGGCCAGCTGTTCGACGGCTCGTCCATCCGCGGCTTCGCGAGCATCCACGAGTCCGACATGCAGCTCATCCCGGACGTGACGACGGCGTACGTCGACCCGTTCCGCATCGAGCGCACCCTCATCATGGTGTTCGACATCTACAACCCCCGCAACGGCGAGATCTACGCCCGCGACCCGCGCCAGGTGGCCAAGAAGGCCGAGAAGTTCCTCGCCGCGTCCGGCATCGCCGACACCGCGTTCTTCGCCCCCGAGGCCGAGTTCTACATCTTCGACGACGTCCGCTACGAGGTGAACCAGCACACGAGCTTCTACTCGGTCGACTCCGAGGAGGGCGCCTGGAACTCGGGACGCGAGGAGGAGGGCGGCAACCTCGGCAACAAGACGCCGTACAAGGGCGGCTACTTCCCCGTCAGCCCCGTCGACAAGCAGGCCGACCTCCGGGACGACATCAGCCTCAAGCTGATCGACGCCGGCCTCATCCTCGAGCGCGCGCACCACGAGGTGGGCACGGGCGGCCAGGCCGAGATCAACTACCGCTTCGACACGATGGTGCACGCGGCGGACGACATCCTGAAGTTCAAGTACATCGTCAAGAACACGGCCGAGCAGTGGGGCAAGACGGCCACGTTCATGCCGAAGCCCCTCTTCGGCGACAACGGCTCGGGCATGCACACGCACCAGTCGCTGTGGAACGACGGCAAGCCGCTGTTCTACGACGAGGCCGGCTACGGCGGCCTGTCCGACGTCGCGCGCTGGTACATCGGCGGCATCCTCAAGCACGCGCCGGCCATCCTGGCGTTCACGAACCCGACGGTGAACTCGTACCACCGTCTCGTGCCCGGATTCGAGGCGCCCGTCAACCTGGTGTACTCGGCGGGCAACCGCTCGGCCTCCATCCGCATCCCGATCACGGGCACGAACCCGAAGGCCAAGCGCATCGAGTTCCGCGCGCCCGACGCGTCGAGCAACCCGTACCTCGCGTTCGCGGCGCAGCTCATGGCCGGCATCGACGGCATCAAGAACCGCATCGAGCCGCACGAGCCCGTCGACAAGGACCTCTACGAGCTCCCGCCCGAGGAGGCGAAGAACATCCCGCAGGTCCCCGCGTCGCTCGGCGCCGCCCTCGAGGCGCTCGAGGCCGACCACGAGTTCCTCACCGCGGGCAACGTGTTCACGCCCGACCTCATCGAGACGTGGATCGAGTACAAGCGCGAGATGGAGATCAAGCCCCTCGCGCAGCGTCCGCACCCGTTCGAGTTCGAGCTGTACTACGGCGTCTGATCCCGCCGACGCCCCTTCGGGGGCATGACGCACGGGCCGTCCTCCTCCGGGAGGGCGGCCCGTCGTCGTGCCGGGCATGGCGGCCGGCTCGGATCCCCGCGGATGACGTCAGGTGCCGCGTGGTCCGGGCGTCTCGTCGAGCCCGTAGAAGAGCCGCTCGAAGACCCCGCGCGACCGACGGGTGACGCCGAGGTACTCCTCCTCGAGCTCGGTCGCGGAGCCGGGCGGGTACTCGAGGAGGCGGGCGATGGCGTCGAGCGCGGCGCGGTCGGCGGGCAGCACGTCCGCGGTCCTGTTGGTCCACAGCGTCATGGCCGAGCGCACGCGGGACGCGAGGAGCCAGGCCTCGCGGAGGCGGTCCGCGTCGCCCGGGAGCACGAGCCCGGCCGTCACCGCCGCGTCGAGCGCGCCGAGCGTCGTCGGCGTCCGCAGCTCCGGATGCGCGTGCGCGTGCTGCAGCTGGATCAGCTGCACGAGCCACTCGACATCGCTGAGGGAGCCGCGGCCGAGCTTCAGGTGCCGCGTGGGATCCGCGCCCTGCGGCAGGCGCTCGTTCTCCACGCGCGCCTTGATGCGCTTGATCTCGCGCACGTCCGCGTCGCCGATGGCCTCCGGGTACCGGAATCGGTCGGCGAGCTCGGTGAAGTCGGCGATGAGGCCGCTGTCGCCGACGACGCCGCGGGCACGCAGGAGCGCCTGCGCCTCCCAGGTGAGCGACCAGCGCTCGTAGTACGCGCGGTAGGAGGCGAACGAGCGCACGACGGGGCCGTTGCGTCCCTCGGGGCGCAGGCCCGTGTCGAGGTCGAGCGGGAGCCGCGAGTCCTCGGTGAGCCGCGTCAGCTCGGTGACGATGAGCTGGGCGCGGCGCTGGGCGAGCTCCGGATCCATGCCGGCGATCGGCCGGAACACGTACATGACGTCGGCGTCGGAACCGAAGCCGAGCTCGGCGCCGCCGTATCGGCCCATGGCCACCACGGCGAACTCGGGCCACGGTCCGTCCTCGCGGCGGATCGCGCGCATCACGCCGCGGAGCGTCGCGGTGGTGATGTCGGCCAGGGACGGTCCGAGCGTCTCGACGTGGGTGACGCCCACGATCGCGCCGATGGCGAGGCGCAGGATCTCCCGACGGCGGAGGGTGCGCAGCGCGGCGGCCGCGGCGTCGGCGGTGGGGTGCCGGTTGACGGTGGCGACGGCCTCCTCCGCGAGGGCCGCGCGCGTCCGCGGGCGGAGGTCCTCGTCGCGCGCGAGCCACGCGGCGGTCTCGGGGACGCGGTCGAGCAGCTCCGACACGAAGCGGGATCCCGAGAGCACCTGCGCGAGGCGCTGCGCCGCGCCCGCGGAGTCGCGGAGCATCCGGAGGAACCAGTTCGACTCCCCCAGCGCCTCGCTGAGCCGGCGGAACGCGAGCAGGCCGTGGTCGGGGTCCGGGCCCTCGGCGAACCACTGCAGGAGCACCGGCAGCAGGTGGCGCTGGATGGCGGCGCTCCGCGAGACCCCCTGCGTGAGCGCCCGGATGTGCGCGAGCGCCCCGCGCGCGTCGACGAAGCCGATGGCGGATAGCCGCGCGGCCGCCTGGCCGCTCGTGAGCGCGAGCGACTCCTCGGGGAGCGAGGCGACGGCCGCGAGGAGCGGCCGGTAGAAGAGGCGCTCGTGGAGGGTCCGCACGGCCGTCTTCGTGCCGTTCCAGCGGGCCGTGAGCTCCTCGGCGCGCCCGTCCAGTCCCGTGCTGCGGGCGAGGATCCGCAGCCGCTCCTCGTCGGTGGGCATGAGGTGCGTGCGGCGCAGCTGGTCCAGCTGCAGGCGGTGCTCCAGGAGCCGGAGGTAGCGGTAGTCCTTCGCGAACTCGCCGGCCTCCGTGCGGCCGATGTAGCCCGCGTCCGCGAGGGCGACGAGCGCCGCGAGCGTGCTGCGGTCCCGGACGGACTCGTCGCCCTGCCCGTGCACGAGCTGGAGGAGCTGGACCGTGAACTCGATGTCGCGGATCCCGCCCGGGCCGAGCTTGATCTGCTGGTGCAGCTGGTCCGCGGGGATGTTGTCCGTCACGCGCGTGCGCATCCGCTGCACCTGGCCGACGAAGCCCTCGCGGGAGGCGCTCGACCAGACGAGCGGCGCGACGGCCTCGCCGTACCGCTCCCCCAGCTCGGCGTCGCCCGCGAGCGGCCTGGCCTTCAGCAGGGCCTGGAACTCCCAGTCCTTCGCCCAGCGCTCGTAGTACGCGAGGTGCGAGTCGAGCGTGCGGACGAGCGCGCCCGCCTTCCCCTCGGGCCGCAGGTTGGCGTCGACCTCCCAGAGGGCCGGTTCGATCTCGTGCTCGTCGATGCCGCGCATGGTGAGGACGGCGAGGCGCGTCGCGAGCTCGACGGCACGGGCCGGCTCGATGACCGTCCCGCCCTCGGCGTCGGTCGCGGCCTCCGCGACGAAGATGACGTCGACGTCGCTGACGTAGTTGAGCTCGCGGGCGCCGGCCTTGCCCATGCCGATGATCGCCAGGCGCGTCGCGGCGATCTCCTCGGGTCGCGCACGCCCGAACGTCCCGGCTGCGGAGAGCTCCGCACGGGCGACGGCGAGCGAGGCCTCGAGGGCCGCGCCGGCGAGGTCGGCGAGGGCGGCCGTGACGGGGCGCACGGCGGCGAGCGGATCCGGGTGCACGAGGTCCCAGGCCGCGATGCGGGCGACGAGCGCCCGGTAGCGCACCCGCAGCGCCGTCCGGGCGGCGGGACCCGTCAGCTCGGCGACCCCGTCCACGGCGCCCACGGCGTCGAGCAGGCGCGCGCGGACGTCAGCAGGAGCGGGCGTGCCCTCCAGCGGGAGGGCGAAGGCGTCGAGCTCGACGGTGTGGCGCATGAGGAACTCCGCGAGGCCCCGCGAGGATCCGAGGACCCGCGCCAGCCGGTGCCGCGCGTCGGGATCGGCGAGCACGGCGCGCGTGCGCGCGGGGTCCTCGCGGAGCAGGCGGACGAGCGCGTCGAGGGCGCCGTCCGGATCCGCGCTCGAGTGCAGCGCCTCCACGAGGTCGGCCTCCGCCCACCCGGACAGCTCCGCGGCTTTCTCGAGCGCCTCGCCCACCTCGCTCAGGCGCGCGAAGCCGGCGCGCGCCAGCGCGCCGAGCAGTGTCTGCCCACGTCTCATGGCTCGCTCCGGCCTCGTCGTCGGATGTCGGTCGTGTCGGGCCCGCCGGGGATCCGGGTCAGAGCATCTCGAGGTTCGAGCGCAGCTCGTACGGCGTCACCTGGGCGCGGTAGTCGCGCCACTCCTGCCGCTTGTTGAGCAGCACGTAGTTGAACACCTGCTCCCCCAGCGTCTCCGCGACGAGCTCGGAGCGCTCCATGAGCTGGATCGCGTGGTCGAGGCTCGACGGCAGCGGCGCGTACCCGAGGGCGCGGCGCTCGGCGTCGCTGAGGCTCCACACGTTGTCCTCGGCCTCGGCGGGGAGCTCGTAGCCCTCCTCGATGCCCTTGAGGCCGGCGGCCAGCATCAGCGAGAAGGACAGGTACGGGTTCGCCGCCGAGTCGATGGCGCGGTACTCCACGCGCGAGCTGTTGCCCTTGTTGGGCTTGTACAGCGGGACGCGCACGAGCGCGGAGCGGTTGTTGTGGCCCCAGGTGACGAAGCTCGGCGCCTCGCCGCCGCCCCACAGCCGCTTGTACGAGTTCACGAACTGGTTCGTGACGGCCGTGATCTCGGGGGCGTGCTTGAGGAGGCCCGCGATGAACTGGCGGCCGATCGTGGAGAGCTGGTACTCGGCGCCCGACGCGTAGAACGCGTTGACGTCGCCCTCGAAGAGCGACATGTGCGTGTGCATCCCGCTGCCGGGCTGCGCCGCGAGGGGCTTCGGCATGAACGTCGCGTAGACGCCCTGCTCGATCGCCACCTCCTTGATGACCGTGCGGAACGTCATGATGTTGTCCGCGGTGGTGAGCGCGTCCGCGTAGCGGAGGTCGATCTCGTTCTGGCCGGGGCCGGCCTCGTGGTGGCTGAACTCGACCGAGATGCCGAGGTCCTCGAGCATGCGCACCGAGCGGCGGCGGAAGTCGTGCGCAGTGCCGCCGGGGACGTTGTCGAAGTAGCCCGCCGCGTCCACCGGCTCGGGCCCGTCGACGCCGAACTCGCTCGACTTCAGCAGGTAGAACTCGATCTCGGGGTGCGTGTAGAAGGTGAAGCCGCGGTCGGCCGCCTTCTCCAGCGTGCGCTTGAGGACGTTGCGGGGATCCGCGATGGCCGGCTGCCCGTCGGGCGTGGAGATGTCGCAGAACATGCGCGCGGTCGGGTCGATCTCGCCGCGCCACGGGAGGATCTGGAACGTCGTCGGATCCGGATGGGCCAGCATGTCGGCCTCGTACGACCGGGTGAGGCCCTCGATGGCCGAGCCGTCGAACCCGAGGCCCTCGGCGAACGCGCCCTCGACCTCGGCCGGGGCGATCGCCACGGACTTCAGGGTGCCGGTCACGTCGGTGAACCACAGGCGCACGAACTTGATCCCGCGCTCCTCGATCGTCCGCAGGACGAAGTCACGCTGCTTGTCCATCCACCACCCTCTCGTCGGAGTCCAACCTACCGGCTGACCAGGGGGCCGGCCGAGCCGGCGCGGGGCCCGCCGTAGACTCCGTGACATGCAGAGCCCCGACGCTGCCGTCTCCCCGTCCGATCCCGCCCGCCTCCCGAGAGAGCCGTCCGCGGGACCCCGGCGGGTGCGCATCCGCCACTTCGCGCGCGCGAAGGAGCAGGGGCTCAAGATCACGGGCCTCACGAGCTACGACATGCTCACCGCCAGCGTGTTCGACGAGGCGGGCATCGACTTCCTGCTCGTCGGCGACTCGGCCGGCAACACGGTGCTCGGGTACGACACGACCGTGCCGGTCACGGTGGACGAGCTCATCCCCCTGGCGCGCGCCGTCGCGGGATCCGCGCAGCGCGCGCTCGTCGTCGCCGACCTGCCGTTCGGGTCCTACGAGTCCGGCCCCGACCAGGCGCTCGCCACGTCGGTGCGGTTCATGAAGGAGGCGCGCGCCCACGCCGTGAAGCTCGAGGGCGGGGTGCGCAGCGCCGAGCAGATCCGCCGCGTCGTGTCCTCCGGGATCCCGGTCATGGGCCACGTCGGCTTCACCCCGCAGAGCGAGCACGGGCTCGGCGGCCACATCATCCAGGGGCGCGGCGACGCCGCCGAGGCGCTGCTCGCGGACGCGCGCGCCGTCGAGGAGGCCGGCGCCTTCGCGGTGGTCCTCGAGATGGTGCCGCAGGAGATCGCCCGCCGCGTGAGCGAGGAGCTCGGGATCCCCACCATCGGCATCGGCGCGGGGAACGGCACCGACGGGCAGATCCTCGTCTGGACCGACTTCGCGGGCCTCACCACCGGGCGCGTGCCGCGCTTCGTGCGTCGCTACGCGGACATGCGCGCCGTGCTGCTGGACGCGGCGACGCGCTACCGCGACGACGTCGTCAGCGGCGCGTTCCCCTCCGAGGCGGAGAGCTACTCCGACTGACCCGCGGGATCAGTCGTCGTCGCGGTCCTCGGCTGCCCACTGCTCGGCGCGCTCGCGCAGACGCTGCGGCGCCCTCGCCGCCTCCTCCGCGGTGGCGAACGGGCCGATCCGATGGGCTGCCGGGGACAGCATCCCCTTCTCCACCTCGCCCGTGCGGTCGTCGTACCAGTACTGCTCGTCGCTGTCGCTCATGCTGCCGATGCTAGGCCCGTCCGCACCGCGTGCGGCGGCCGGACCGGGCCGGACGAGCCGGTAGGGTCGCTTCCATGAGCGACGACGCGACGACCGCAATCGGCATCGACATCGGCGGGACCGGCATCAAGGGCGCCATCGTGGACGTCGCGACCGGCGAGCTGCGCAGCGAGCGCGTCAAGCTGCCGACGCCCCAGGGCGGCGAGCCGGACGACATCGTCGCCACCGTGAAGCAGATCATCGACGAGCTCGGCGATGTCCCCGCGGGTACCCCGCTCGGCGTGTGCTTCCCCGCCGCGATCGTTCACGGCACGACCATGTCGGCTGCCAACGTCTCCCCCAGCTGGATCGGCCTCGAGGCCGAGAAGCTGTTCGAGGAGCGCCTGGGCCTCGAGATCACGTTCGTCAACGACGCCGACGCCGCCGGGTACGCCGAGGCGCGCTACGGCGCGGCCAAGGACGTGCGCGGCCTCGTCATCATGACCACGCTCGGCACGGGTATCGGCACGGCCCTCATCCACGACGGCGTCCTGATCCCGAACGCGGAGCTCGGCCACATGGACGTCGCCGGCCGCCGCGACTTCGAGCGACGCGCCTCGTACGCCGCCAAGGAGCGCGCGCACCTCAACTGGAAGCGCTGGGCGGCCCGGCTGCAGGTGTACTACGGCCAGCTCGAGAAGCTGATGTGGCCCGAGCTGTTCATCGTCGGCGGCGGCGTCTCCAAGAACCACAAGCACTTCCTCCCGCTGCTGCGCCTGCGGACGCCCATCGTGCCCGCGGAGCTGCGCAACAATGCCGGCATCATGGGCGCGGCGGCCCTCGCGGCGCACGCGGTCGGCGCGAGCACCCACGCGCCCGCGTCGGACCTCGTCGACAAGACGAAGCCCGAGGACTGACCCGCAGCCAGCGCGCACGACGAAGCGGCCGGATCCCGAGGGGATCCGGCCGCTCCTGCGTGCGTGGTACGGATGGGCCGGCTGATACGCCGGGTTCTGTCCCGGTGCCTCGCGGCACCATGGACGGCCATCTATCTCGGAGCTGCGTCACCGCAGCCCTCCAGCGGTCTACCCGGGGACTGGACGAGCAGCCTGTGCGTCCCCTGTTCGACCTTGCTCCGGGCGAGGTTTGCATAGCCGACCCGATCACTCGGGCCGCTGGTGGTCTCTTACACCGCCGTTTCACCCTCACCCGCCGCTTCCGCGACGGGCGGTCTGCTCTCTGTTGCACTGTCTCGCGGGTCGCCCCGGGTGGGTGTTGCCCACCGCCCTGCTCTACGGAGCCCGGACGTTCCTCGACGCGGTCTCCCCCTCTCGGGATCCTCCGCGGCGCGACCGTCTTGCCGACCCATCCGCGGGGACGAGTCTAGGGCAGGCGTCCGCGCGCGAGCGTCCCGCTAGAGGCCGGACTCGTCGGTGCGCACGAGGATGGCGTTGCTCTCGGGATCGATGACCACGTCGTCGGGCGCGCGCTTCCGCAGCGCGTCGAGGTCGCTCTGGTGCAGGGCGATGTTGCTGCCGAGCGAGATGCCGCGGTGCAGCATCGCGGCGCCGACGCCGTAGCGGGCGCGCTGCTTCTCGTACAGGGCGAGGAGGTCCTCGGGGAACCTCGGTGCCAGCGCGTCCCGGTCCTCCTGCGCCTGCTCGACCTGCACGCGCAGCTCGACGGCCGCGGCGTCGCGCTGCGCCTCGACCGCGGCGATCCGCTCGGCCAGGCCGTCGCGCTCGACGACGACCTCGGCCTGCGCGGCCTGCGCCTCCTCGAGCCGCTGCATCACCTCGAGCTCGACCTCCTCGAGCGTGTCGCGGCGTCGCAGCAGCGACTCCAGCTCCCGCTCCAGCGCCTGGACGTCCTTGGAGCTGCCGCCGGCCTCGATGCGGGTGCGGTCGCGGTCCATGCGCGCCTGCACGACGGCGACGTCGGACTCGATGCGCGTCAGCTCGGTCTGCGCGTCCTCCACCACGCCGGTCCGCTCGCCGAGCCGGCGGCGGACGACGTCCATCTCCCGCTGCAGCCCGTCGATCTCCTTCAGCTGCGGGAGCTGCCCCAGCTGGCGCCGCAGGTGCGTGAGCCGGGTGTCGATCTCCTGCAGGTCGAGGAGCTCCTTCTGGATGCTCGGATCGGCTTTCATGCTCTCCCTCTCGTGGTGCGGCTCCGCCTGTCGGCGGGGCGTGCGCGCGGTGCGTGTCGTGGGTGCGCGGGCTCGGCCGCGGGGCGGGCGGTCACTGCGTGACGACGAAGTCCCACGGGTCCGTCCGGATGTCGCTCACGGTGACCTCCACGTCGGGCAGCGCCGAGCGCAGGGTGTCGGCCGCCTGGTCGAGCCACAGCCACTCGCTGGCCCAGTGGGAGGTGTCGATGAGGTACGGGGTGCCGTCCCGCAGCGCGGCGGACTCGCGCGCCTCGCTGGCGGGGTGGTGCCGCAGGTCGGAGGTGACGTAGACGTCGGCGGCGGTCACCTCGGGCGCGGAGAGCAGCGAGTCCCCCGCTCCGCCGCACACGGCCACGCGGGTGACGGGCGCGTCGTAGGGCCCCGCGACGCGGATCCCCGTGGCCGTCGGCGGCAGGATGCGTGCGAGCTCCCCGGCGAGGCGGCCGAGCGTCGTGGGTGCGGGGAGGTCGCCGACCCGGCCGATGCCGCGCACGCCCCCCTCGGCCGGATCGATCGGGCGGATGGTCTCGGGCACCAGTCCCAGGAGCGCCGCGAGGCGCCCCGACGTGCCCTCCTCCACCACGTCGGCGGTCGTGTGCGACGCGTGGAGGGCGCAGCCGGCGCGGATGAGGTCGGCGAGGAGGCCGCCCTTGTAGCCGGTCTCGGCGATGGTCGTGACGCCGCGGAGGAGCAGCGGGTGGTGCACGAGGAGCAGGTCGGCATCGGCGGCGACGGCCTCGTCGACCGTCGCGCGGACGGCGTCGACGGCGAGGTGGATGCGGCGGACGGGCTGACGGGGATCCCCCGAGACGAGGCCGGAGGCGTCCCAGTCGGAGGCGCCCTGCGGCGGCCACGCGTCCTCGACGACGCGGACGACGTCGGCGAGGGTGGGGATCACGTGCCCATCGTAACGAAGGGGCGGCCGCGGCCCGTCACGGGTCGAGCGGGTTCAGCCTCGGCGCGGGCCGCGGCGGGGACGGTCGTCGTCCTGCGGCGCGGAGTGCGCGGCGTCCGGTGACGGCACGAGGGGGTCGAGCGGCCAGAGGCTCCGCTGGGCGGATCCGCGGTGTGCGCTGGACCCGTGCGTCGCGGCGTCGACGACCGACCAGGAGGCGGCGTCCTCGGCCGTGTCGGAGCTCATGGGTGGATGCTACCGCGACACGCCCGCGGCGACACGGCGCACGCGGCCCGCGGACATCGCCATCCCGGCACCGGGCGACGGGCGACGGGACGTCACCTGACCCCGCGGGCCGTGAGCGCGTCGCCCAGCTGGTCGGCGTGCTTGAGGGACACGATGAGGAAGGGCACGACGAACGTGGGGAGACCGGGACCGGCACCCCGTGCCCGCTGCGCCTCCCGGACCTCGCCCGCGAGGCGTCCCAGCACGGGGACGGTGCCGGCCGTCACCGTGAGGAGCAGCGAGATCCGCTCCGTGTCCACCCCGAGCCGGCGCAGCGGGCTCAACCCCCGCTCGATGCTGTCGAGCAGCTCGGTCATGGAGGTGGTGAGGACGAGCAGGCCGGCGACGGCGATGGCCGACGTGACCCGCGCCGTGTTCGCCACCGCGGGCTCCGGGCCCAGCAGCAGGAGCTGGCTGACGAGCGTGAACAGCATCACCCAGCGCACGGCGCGCACCTGGCCGCCGAGGCGGCGGAGCCCCAGGCGGCCGTCGCCCAGCTGCGCCGACGCGTACGCGAGGACGGCGACGGCGACCGCGGCGCCGGCGGCCCACCAGGTGGAGGGCAGGAGCGAGACGGCGAGGACCACCACCATGAGCAGGACCAGCTCGGGCCCGGCGGGCATGCGCTCGAGGCGTCCGGCGCGGCGGGGATCGTCGGGCGTCACCCGAGCATCGCCTCGTACTCGGCGATCACGACCGCCGGATCGCCCGCGCGGATCAGCCGGCCGTCCGCGAAGAGGACGGCGGCGTCGCACCGCGCGGCGGCGGCGAGGTCGTGGGTGACGAGCACGAGCCGGTGGCCGTCCTCGAACAGGTGGTCCGCGACCCTGCGGGCGTTCCTGGCGTCGAGGTACGCCGTGGGCTCGTCGGCGATCACGAGCTCCGGACGGCGGACGAAGGCCCCGGCCAACGCGAGCAGCTGCTTCTGCCCGCCCGACAGCTCGTGCGACGAACGGGCGGCGAGGTCCTGGATGCCGAGCCGCCGGAGGGCCTCGGCGACGCGCGCGTCCGACTCGGCGCGCGGCAGGCGCTCCGGCCGCAGGGAGAAGGCGACGTCCTCGGCGACCGTGGGCATGACGATCTGCGCGTCCGGGTTGCTGAACACGAGGGCGACGCGTCGTCGCAGCTCGCGGGATCCGCGGTCCGGGTCGACGCCCAGCACGCGCAGCTCCCCCGTCGTCCGCGCCACCAGGCCGCCGATGAGCCGGGCGAAGGTGCTCTTGCCGGAACCGTTCTCCCCCACGACGGCGATCGTGCGGGCGTCCATGTCGAGGGTCACGTCCCGGAGCGCATCGACCTCGCCGAGGCGGACGCCCACGCGCTCGAGGTGCAGCGGCGCGGTCCGCGTCCCGTCCGTCGGGGTCACCGGGCGGTCGCCGCCGCGGCGTCCCGCCGTGCCGCGTCCCCGCCGGACGTGCGACGGAACGCGCGCGGGTACCCGCGCACGAGCGTCATCACGATCCCGGTCGCGATGGCCGCCTTGAAGAGGTCGCCCGGGAGGAAGACGAGGCTGGTGACCACGGTCTCGAACAGGGGCAGCCGGGTGACGAGGCTCTGCACGGGGATGCCGACCGCGTAGACGACGACGATCCCGCCGGCGACCATCGCGACCGCGGTGCGCCATGCGGTGGGCCGCCTCCCGCCGAGGTGCACGAGCCATCCGACGACGGCCGCTCCGAGGATCCACCCGACGAGGTAGCCGGCGGTGGGGCCGAGGAACACGCCGAGGCCGCCGGTGCCCCCGGCGAGCAACGGGAGGCCCACGGCGACGAGCGCGAGGAGGACGGCGACGGCCAGCGCTCCGAGGCGGGCCCCGAGGACGGCGCCCGCCAGCATCACGCCGAGGGTCTGCGCCGTGATCGGCACTCCGCCGAGCACGCTGATGCTGCCGGGGAGCCCCAGGACGGCGACGACCGCGGCGAGGACGGCGACGCGGGCGAGGTCGGTGGCGTCGAGGCGCGCTCGGCGCTCGGCGCGGACGGGGAGGGAGCGGGAGGGCGTCATGGGCTTCCTTCGGCGGGATGCGGCGGGCTTCGTCCTGAACGACGTTCACCTGAACGGCGTTCACTATAGTGGCGAGCATGGCACGGGCGCAGGCGACGGGGCGGCACACCCGCGACGACGTCGCCCGCACCGCGCTGCGCATCCTCGACGAGCACGGCCTGCCGGACTTCACGATGCGGCGGCTGGGAGCGGCTCTGGAGGTCCAGCCGAGCGCCCTCTACTGGCACTTCCCGGACAAGCAGAGCCTGCTCGCGGAGCTGGCGGACCGGATCGTCGCGGAGGCCGCTGCGCCGGGGCGCGAGGAGCATCCGGCTGCGGAGTGGCGCGAGCGCGTGCGCCATGCCGCGACGTCCCTCCGTGCCGCGCTGCTCGCCCATCGCGACGGCGCCGAGGTCGTGGCGAGCACCACGGCGATGGGGCTCGGAGCGACGGCCGCCCGCGACGCGCTGTCCGCGGCCGTCGCCGGCGGCGGGTTCGGCGAGGCGGACTGCGCCCGTGCGGCATCGGCGGTCCTGCACTTCGTCCTCGGCCACGTGGCGCACGAGCAGCAGCGCATCCAGCTGGACCGGCTCGGCCTGCTGCCCGTGGGAGGGGTGGAGGAGGATCCGGCGCGGGACTTCGCCTTCGGGGTGGAACTGCTCGTGCGGGGCCTCGGGACCCTCGTCTGATCCGGCGAGCGGTCGGGCCAGGCCGCGGGGCGGGTGCGGGGGTGGGCCCTGCCGGGCTCGAACCGACGACATCCACGGTGTAAACGTGGCGCTCTACCAACTGAGCTAAAGGCCCCTGCGTGCCGTCACCGGGCGCGCGGCCATGCTAGCCGACCGCGTCGGCGCGTCCCGTCCCGGCAGGCGGCGGGCGCCATAGCCTCTCCCCCGTGCCCATCCACCCCTCCCGCCGGACCGTCGCGGAGCCGCGCTGGCCCGCCGCCGTCGGGCTCGTCGCCGCCGTCGCTCTCTACGGCGTCGCGCCGACGGCCGTCCCCGCCCTCGTCCGCGTCGCGGTGGTGGTGATCGCCGTGGCCCTGCTCGTGCCGCTGGTGGCGCTCAATCCGCGCCGCCTCACCCGCGAGACCGCCTGGTCGCGCGGGCTCGGCGTCGCGCTCGGCGGGCTCCTCGTGGTCGCGAACCAGGTGAGCCTCGTCGTCCTGGTGATCGCGCTGGTCGACGCGTCGGAGGCGGGTCCGGAGCTGCTGCTCACGGCACTGCAGGTGTGGTCCACCAACGTCCTGGCCTTCGCCGTCGTCTTCTGGGAGCTGGATCGCGGCGGGCCGGTGGCGCGCCGGACCCGCGCGCGCACCGCTCTCGCGCCCGCCGACTTCCGCTTCCCGCAGGACGAGGACTCGGGCGCCGTGTCGGAGGTCGCCCGCCGTTCGTCGGAGCACGCGGACTGGGCACCCGGCTTCGTCGACTACGCCTACCTGTCGCTCACGAACTCGATGGCCTACAGCCCGACCGACGTCATGCCGCTCTCGCATCGCGCCAAGGCGCTCATGGCGGCCCAGGCGTTCGCCGGCTTCGTGATCCTCGCGCTCGTCATCGCCCGCGCGGTCAACATCTTGAGCTGACGCGCCGCGGTGGCGACGGGCGGATCAGGCGGGGACGAGCGCCAGGTCGCGGATCGCGGTGCGGTACGCCTCGAGCTCGCGTGCCTCGCCGGGCGCCGTGATGAAGCTGCCGCGGATGATGCCGCGGGTGTCGATGAGGAAGGTCGCGCGGTTGGCGAAGCCCTTCTCCTCGAGGAACACGCCGTACTCCTTCGCCACCTGGCCGTGCGGCCAGAAGTCGGCGAGGAGCTGGAAGTCGATGCCCTGCTGCTGGGCCCACGCCCGGAGGGTGTGCTTGCTGTCGACGCTGATGCCGATGAGCTCCACCCGGCTGTCGGCGAAGAGGCCGAGGTTCTCCTCGAGCTGGCACATCTCGCCGGTGCAGGTGCCGGAGAAGGCGAGGGGGAAGAAGACGAGGGCGACCGCGCGGTGTCCGCGGTACTCGCTCAACCGGACGCGCTCGCCGAACTGGTTGGCGAGCTCGAAGTCGGGAGCCTGTGTGTCGTTGGCCAGGGCCATGGGGGCGGATCCTTCCGTGCCGGCAGATGTCCCCTGTCTGGCACGAGTGTCGAGCTTACGCCGGGGATCCTCGATGTCCAGCGCCCGGGGTCGCGGCCGGTCGCCGAGGGCGCGCCGCCCGTCGTCCGTGACCGTCGGTCGGCATGGGTAGGCTGGCTCCTGGCGTACGCGCGGTCTCGCACCCTTCGAGCCCCGTGGCACCGAAGACGATGTCTGCACACCACAGGAAGAGGTCGAGGGTGACTGTCAACGACCAGGATCCGTACTCGGTGAACCACACCGACCAGGATCCGGAAGAGACCGCCGAATGGAACGAGTCCCTCGACGGGCTCGTCGAGACGCAGGGCCGGGGTCGCGCACGCGACGTCATGCTCAGCCTCCTCAAGCGCTCGAAGGAGCTGCACCTCAACGTGCCGATGGTCCCGACCACGGACTACATCAACACCATCGCGCCGGAGAACGAGCCCGACTTCCCCGGTGACGAGGACCTCGAGCGCCGCTACCGCGCGTGGATCCGCTGGAACGCGGCCGTCACGGTGCACCGGGCCCAGCGCCCCGGCATCGCGGTCGGCGGCCACATCGCGACCTACGCCTCCTCCGCCGCGCTCTACGAGGTCGGCTACAACCACTTCTTCCGCGGCCAGGACCACCCGGGCGGCGGCGACCAGGTCTTCGTGCAGGGGCACGCCTCCCCCGGCACCTACGCGCGCGCCTTCCTCGAGGGCCGCCTGAGCGAGCACCAGCTCGACGGCTTCCGCCAGGAGAAGAGCCATGAGGGCGGCGGGCTGTCGTCGTACCCGCACCCCCGCCTCATGCCGGAGTTCTGGCAGTTCCCCACGGTCTCGATGGGCCTCGGCCCGATCAACGCGATCTACCAGGCGCAGGCGAACAAGTACCTCACCAACCGCGGCATCAAGGACGCGTCCGACCAGCAGGTCTGGGCGTTCCTCGGCGACGGCGAGATGGACGAGGTCGAGAGCCGCGGCCAGCTCCAGGTCGCGGCGAACGAGAAGCTCGACAACCTCAACTTTGTCATCAACTGCAACCTCCAGCGCCTCGACGGACCCGTCCGCGGCAACGGCAAGATCATCCAGGAGCTCGAGAGCTTCTTCCGCGGCGCCGGGTGGAACGTCATCAAGGTCGTCTGGGGCCGCGAGTGGGACGACCTGCTCGCCCGCGACACCGAGGGCGCGCTGCTCGACCTCATGAACCGCACGCCCGACGGCGACTACCAGACCTTCAAGGCCGAGAGCGGCGCCTACATCCGCGAGAACTTCTTCGGGCGCGACGAGCGCACCGCGAAGCTCGTCGAGGGCTACACCGACGACCAGATCTGGAACCTCAAGCGCGGCGGCCACGACTACCGCAAGGTCTACGCGGCGTTCAAGGCGGCGAGCGAGCACACGGGCCAGCCCACGGTGATCCTCGCGAAGACGGTCAAGGGCTACGGCCTCGGCCCGAGCTTCGAGGGCCGCAACGCGACCCACCAGATGAAGAAGCTCACGCTCGACAACCTCAAGCAGTTCCGCGACGAGATGCGCGTGCCGATCACGGACGCCCAGCTCGAGCAGGACCCGTACCTGCCGCCGTACTACCACCCCGGCCAGGACGACGAGGCGATCCAGTACATGCAGGAGCGCCGGCGCGCGCTCGGCGGGTACTCCCCCGAGCGCCGGACCAACCACACGGCGATCTCGCTGCCCGACGACTCGGCGTACCGCATCTCCAAGAAGGGCTCCGGCACGCAGGAGATCGCCACGACCATGGCGTTCGTCCGGCTCCTGAAGGACCTGATCCGCGCCAAGGACTTCGGCAACCGCGTCGTCCCGATCATCCCGGACGAGGCCCGCACGTTCGGCATCGACGCCTTCTTCCCGACGGCGAAGATCTACAACCCGAACGGCCAGCACTACACGTCGGTCGATCGCGAGCTGCTGCTGTCCTACAAGGAGAGCCCGCAGGGCCAGATCGTGCACGTGGGCATCAACGAGGCGGGCGCCCTGGCGGCGTTCACCAACCTCGGCACCACGTACTCGACGCAGGGCGAGCCGCTCATCCCGATCTACGTCTTCTACTCGATGTTCGGGTTCCAGCGCACGGGCGACGCGATCTGGGCGGCGGGCGACCAGATGGCGCGCGGCTTCCTCATCGGCGCCACCGCCGGCCGCACGACGCTCACGGGCGAGGGCCTCCAGCACGCGGACGGCCACTCGCTCGTCCTGTCGCAGACGAACCCGGCGATCGTGTCCTACGACCCGGCGTACGCCTACGAGATCGGGCACATCGTGCGCACCGGCCTCGAGCGCATGTACGGCGGCGAGCACGAGGACCCGAACGTCATGTACTACCTCACGGTGTACAACGAGCCGATCATCCACCCGGCCGAGCCCGAGGGCGTCGACGTGGACGGGATCGTCCGCGGCGTCTACAAGCTCAAGGACGGGTGGACCGACGGCCCGAAGGCGCAGCTCATGGCGTCCGGCGTCGCGGTACCGTGGGCGCTCGAGGCGCAGCAGCTGCTGGCCGACGACTGGGGCGTGTCCGCCGACGTGTGGTCCGTCACCTCGTGGGGCGAGCTGCGCCGCGACGGCCTGGCGGCGGAGGAGCACAACCTGCTCCACCCGCACTCCGAGACCCGGGTCCCGTACCTGCAGGAGAAGCTGCGGCACGCCGAGGGCCCGTTCGTCGCGGTCACCGACTTCTCGCACGCCGTCCCCGACCAGATCCGGCAGTTCGTCCCCGGCGACTACTCGACGCTCGGCGCCGACGGCTTCGGCTTCTCGGACACGCGCCCGGCCGCCCGCCGCTTCTTCGCGATCGACGGCCCGTCGATGGTCGTGAAGACGCTGCAGCGCCTCGCGAAGCAGGGCAAGGTCGACCAGGACGCGCCGAAGTGGGCGATCGACAAGTACCGCCTGCTCGACGTCAACGCCGGCACGACCGGATCGGCGGGCGGCGAGGCGTGAGCTGCGCCGACCTGACGTGAGCCCGAGCGACCGGCACGACACCGACGTGGAGACCGGGGAGACGAAGGCGGAGACGCTGACGTGGCTCCGGTCCCTGTCGGGCGAGCTCGCGAGCGCGACGCTCAAGCGGCTGGAGGACACGCTGCCCTGGTACGGCGACATGCCGCCCGGGCGGCGGTCCGCCGTCGGCCTCGTCGCCCAGGCGGGCATCACGTCCTTCATCCACTGGTACGACGACCCGGACTCGACGCCGTGGATCGCGGCGGACGTCTTCGGCGCCGCACCGCGTGAGCTCCTCCGCTCGGTGAGCCTGCAGCAGACGCTGCAGCTCATCCGGGTGACGGTGGAGGTCGTCGAGGACCGGGTGCGCGACCGACATCGCACGGTGCGCGACGCGATCCTCCTCTACTCGCGGGAGATCGCGTTCGCGGCGGCCGACGTCTACGCGCGCGCCGCGGAGGCCCGCGGCCTGTGGGACGCCCGGCTCGAGGCGCTCGTCGTCGACAGCATCCTCTCGGGCGAGTACGACGACGAGCTGCCGTCGCGGATCGCCGCGCTCGGCTGGCACGGCCACGGCGAGGTGTCCGTGCTCGTCGGCACCGCGCCCGCGGTGCTCGACGTCGACCAGCTCCGCCGCACGGCGCGTCACCTCGACGCGGACGTCCTCATCGGCGTCCAGGGCAGCCGCCTCGTCCTCGTCATCGGGCGCGCGTCGCCTGCCGTCGTGGATCCGGAGGCCGCCGCGCCCGAGACCCCTCCCGTGTCCTTCCTCGAGATCGCGACGCAGCTCGAGCCCGGGTTCGGGACGGGCCACCTGGTGCTCGGCCACGAGGTGCCCAGCCTCGTGGAGGCGTCGCGGAGCGCGCGCGCGGCCCTCGCCGGCTTCGCCGTGGCCCGCTCGTGGCGCAACGCCCCCCGGCCCACGCTGGCCGACGACCTGCTGCCGGAGCGCGCCCTCGCCGGCGACCCGCTGGCGCGGTCCACCCTCATCAACCGGATCTACAAGCCGCTGCAGGCGCACTCCACCGAGCTGCTCGCCACGCTGTGGTGCTACCTCGACACCGGCCGCTCGCTCGAGGCGACGGCGCGGGAGCTGTTCGTCCACCCGAACACCGTCCGGTACCGCCTCAAGCGCGTCTCCGACGTGATCGGCTGGGATGCGACGGGTGCGCGCGAGGCGCTCATCCTCCAGGCCGCGCTCATCATCGGCAGCATCGCCGAGGCGGGGACGACGGTGCCCAAGCAGCAGGGGTCGGGTCGTGCCCGTCCGAAGCGCCAGGCGGCACGGTGACGCACCCCGCGTGTGGCATCGTCACAATGTCGTGGCGGATCCTCTGTGGGATGTCGACTCCGGCGGTCCCGGACGCGGGCGGGAGGATGGACGGATGATCATCGTCGTCTGCCCGGGTCAGGGCTCCCAGAAGCCCGGCTTCCTCTCCCCCTGGCTCGAGCACCCCGAGCACGCGCGGCGACTCGGCGAGCTGGGTGACGCGGCCGGCCTCGACCTGGTGACCCACGGCACGACGTCCGACGCCGACACGATCCGCGACACCGCCGTGGCGCAGCCGCTGATCGTGGCGGCCGGCATCGTGGCGCTGCACGCGCTCCTCGCGGACGGTCGGGACGCCTACGTCGCCGGCATCGCGGGCCACTCGGTCGGGGAGATCACGGCCGCGGCCGGTGCCGGGATCATCACGGACGCCGAGGCCATGGCGGTCGTCCGCACCCGCGGGGACGCGATGGCCGAGGCCGCAGCCGTCACGCGCACGGGCATGAGCGCCGTCGTCGGCGGCGACCAGGACGCCGTCCTCGCCCGTCTCGCCGAGCTCGGGCTCGAGCCCGCCAACTTCAACGGCGGTGGCCAGATCGTCGTGGCCGGCGCCCCCGAGGCACTCGCGGCGCTCCAGGCGGAGCCCGTCCGCGGCACGCGCGTCATCCCGCTGCAGGTGGCCGGCGCCTTCCACACGCACCACATGGCGCCCGCCGTCGCGGAGCTGCAGGCCGCGGTCGCGCCGCTGGCGCCCCGGGATCCGCGCTTCCCGATCTGGACGAACCGCGACGGCAGCCGCGTCGAGTCCGGTGCCGCCTACCTCGACCTCGTAGTCGGCCAGGTGGCGAGCCCCGTGCGCTGGGACCTGTGCATGGAGGCGTTCGACGCCGCCGGCGTCACCGGCCTCATCGAGGTCGCCCCCGCCGGTGCGCTCACGGGCCTCGCCAAGCGCGGCCTCAAGGGACTGCCCACGCTCGCGCTCTCCACGCCCGACGACCTCCCGGCGGCCATCGACATGCTCGACGCGCACGCCTGATCCCGCCTCACCCGACACCGAACAGGCACACATGACCGCCCAGCCCCGCCCCACCATCCAGACCGCGCCCGTGGTCGAGCGCTTCACCCGCATCTGGGGCCTCGGCGCCGCCCGCGGCGAGCTCGACGTCCCGAACGACGACCTCGTCGGGCCCATCGACTCCTCCGACGAGTGGATCCGCCAGCGCACCGGCATCATCACGCGCAAGCGCGCCGGGGCCGACGTCGACGCCGTGGACCTCGCGACGACGGCCTCGCTCGAGGCCATCGCGAAGGCCGGCATCCGGCCCGAGCAGATCGGCATCGTGCTCGTCTCCACCGTCAGCAACACGGTGCAGACCCCGTCGATGGCCGCGCTCCTCGCCGACCGCATCGGCGCCAACCCGGCGCCCGCCTACGACATCTCCGCCGCATGCGCCGGATACACGTACGGCATCGCGCAGGCGGACTCCTTCATCCGGTCGGGCCTCGCGGAGTACGTCCTCGTGGTCGGCGCCGAGAAGCTGTCCGACATCGTGGACCCGACCGACCGCTCCATCTCCTTCCTGCTCGGCGACGGCGCCGGTGCGGCGATCGTCGGCCCCAGCGACACCCCCGGCATCTCGCCGACCGTATGGGGCTCCGACGGATCGAACTGGGACGCGGTCGGCATGACCGGCACCCTGAAGAGCATGCGCGACGGATCCGCATGGCCGACGCTCCGCCAGGACGGCCAGAAGGTCTTCCGCTGGGCCGTGTGGGAGATGGTCAAGGTCGCCAAGGAGGCCCTCGACCGCGCCGGCATCGCGCCCGACCAGCTCGCCGCCTTCATCCCCCACCAGGCCAACATGCGCATCGTCGACGAGTTCGCGAAGCAGCTCGGCCTCCCCGACTCGGTCGCCATCGCGCGCGACATCGCGACCACGGGCAACACCTCCGCCGCGTCGATCCCGCTCGCCACCCACCGCCTGCTCGAGGAGGACCCGTCGCTCTCCGGCGGCCTCGCCCTGCAGATCGGGTTCGGCGCGGGACTCGTCTTCGGCGCGCAGGTCGTCGTCCTGCCCTGAGCCCCACCGCCCCATAAGCTGTTCCGGTCATCACGAACCACGAGGAGATACACATGGCACTGTCCACCGAAGAAGTCCTGGCCGGCCTGGCCGAGCTCGTCAACGACGAGACCGGGATCGCCACCGACACCGTCGAGATGGACAAGTCGTTCACCGACGACCTGGACATCGACTCGATCTCGATGATGACGATCGTCGTCAACGCCGAGGAGAAGTTCGACGTCAAGATCCCCGACGAGGAAGTCAAGAACCTCAAGACCGTCGGCGACGCGGTCACGTTCATCACCAACGCGCAGTCCTGATCGCGCGGAGCTGGCCGGTCCCGGATCCGGGGCCGGCCATCTCCCTCCCCCGTTCCCGACGTCGAGGAGACGCCACGCATGACCACCCCCAAGAAGATCGTCGTCACCGGCATCGGCGCGACGTCGCCCCTCGGCGGCACGGCCGAGGACACCTGGCAGGCGCTCCTCCGTGGCGAGTCGGGCATCAGCGCCCTCGAGCAGGACTGGGTCGCGAAGTGGGAGATCCCCGTCACCTTCGCCGGACAGGCCAAGGTGCCGTCCTCCGAGGTGATGCAGCGCATCGAGACCAAGCGCCTCGACCCCTCCAGCCAGTTCGCCCTCACGGCGGCCCGTGAGGCCTGGGCCGACGCCGGATCCCCCGAGGTCGACCCGCTCCGCTTCGCCGTGGACTGGGCGACCGGCATCGGCGGAGTGTGGACCCTGCTCGACGCGTGGGACACGCTGCGCGAGAAGGGCCCGCGTCGGGTCCTCCCCATGACCGTCCCCATGCTCATGCCCAACGGCCCCGCGGCCGCGGTCGGCATGGACCTCGGCGCGCGCGCCGGCATCCAGACCGTGGTCTCCGCCTGCGCATCCAGCACCGAGTCGATCGCGAGCGCCTACGAGCACCTCCAGGCCGGGCGCGCGGACATCATCGTCGCCGGCGGATCCGAGGCCTCCATCCACCCGCTGCCCATCGCGTCGTTCGCGGCGATGCAGGCGCTCTCCAAGCGCAACGACGACCCGACGCGCGCCTCGCGTCCGTACGACATCGCGCGCGACGGCTTCGTCCTCGGCGAGGGCGGCGCCGCGCTCGTCCTCGAGACCGAAGAGCACGCGAAGGCCCGCGGCGCCCGCATCTACGCGGAGCTCGTCGGCGGCTCGGTGACGAGCGACGCGTTCCACATCACCGCCCCCGACCCCGAGGGCACGGCGGCGGCGCGCGCCATGATCCAGACCATCGAGGGCGCGGGCTACTCGCGCGGCGACGTGTCCCACATCAACGTCCACGCGACGAGCACGCCGGTCGGGGACATCGCCGAGTACAAGGCGCTCGAGCGCGTGTTCGGCGACGCCGTGCACGGCATCCCCGTGAGCGCGACCAAGGCGTCGACGGGTCACCTGCTCGGCGGGGCGGGCGCCATCGAGGCCGTCTTCACCGTGAAGGCGCTGGCGGAGCGCACCGCTCCCCCGACGATCAACCTCACGGAGCAGGATCCCGACATCCCGCTCGACGTGGTCACGTCACCCCGCTCGCTCGGCGACGGCGACCTGCTCGCGATCAGCAACTCGTTCGGCTTCGGCGGGCACAACGCCGTCATCGCGTTCCGCAGCGTCTAGCCGCATGCACGACGAGAGGCCCCGACCGGATGGTCGGGGCCTCTCGTCGTGCAGGGCGCGGGGAGGAGCCGCGCGGGGATCGGGTCAGCCGACCTTGTGCAGCCAGACGACCGGGCTGAAGTCGCTCGCGTGGCGGAAGGCCTCGAGCTCGTCGTCCCAGGCCTGCCCCATGGCGAGGCGCAGCTCGCGGTGGAGCTCCAGCGTGTTGGATCCGGCGACGTCGAGCGCGTAGCGGATCCGGTCCTCGGGGATCACCGTGTTGCCGGCGGTGTCGGTCTGCGCGAAGAAGACGCCGAGGTCGGGCGTGTGCATCCAGCGCCCGCCGTCACGGCCGGGGCCGGCGTCCTCGGTGACCTCGTAGCGGAGGTGCTCCCAGCCGCGGAGGCCGCTGGCGATGGCGGCGCCGGACCCTTCCGGGCCCTCCCAGTAGTACTCGGCGCGCATGGCGCCCTTGAGCACCGGTTGCGGGTCCCACGTGAAGTTCACGGCGTGACCGAGCGCACGACCGGCGGCCCATTCGACATGGGGGCAGAGCGCGCGAGGGGAGGAGTGCACGTAGAGCACTCCTCGAGCCGGTCTTGAGTTGGCGACGGGTGCTTCCATGGGTCTCCTCCATCCGATCAGATGCGTCTTCCCCAACGATCTGCGTGCGATGGACGAGCTCCACACCTGCCGGTGCGGCCGGCGCGAGCGCCGACGGGTCCCATCATGGCGGGTGATCCTGTGCGCGGGCAACACGCGGGTCGCGACGCGCCGGTGCGGCGCCGGCGCGGACGGTTCCCGCGCCTCGGCGGGTCCGACCGGGATGCATGCCGGGAATGCCTAGGCTCCAGGTGGCGGTCCGCGGGGACCGGGAGACGAGGCGGGCATGTCGGTGCGCCATGCGCTGCTCGCGGTCCTCACCGAGGGCACCTGCTACGGGTACCAGTTGCGGACCGAGTTCTCGCGACGCACGGGGACGGCGGCTCCGCTCAACGTCGGTCAGATCTACAACACGCTCGACCGGCTCGAGCGCGACGGCCTCGTCGTCAAGGGCGAGACGGATGACGCGGGGCACGTGCCGTACACGATCACCGAGGCGGGGATCGCCGAGGTCGACGCGTGGCTCGCGGCGAGCGTCGGAGCCGTCGGGGCGCGTGACGAGCTGCTGGTCAAGGTCACCCTCGCGCTGTCGCTCCCCGGAGCCGACGCGCGCGAGGTCGTGCGGATGCAGCGGGAGAGCTCGCTGGCCGAGTCGGCCGCGCTCGCCCGGGCGCGCGAGGAGCTGGAGGCGGAGGGCGGCGAGCTCGCGCTGGCCCGCCTCCTGGCCGTCGAGGCGCAGGAGGCGCAGGTCGACGCGCGCCTGACGTGGCTCGACCGGGCGGAGCGCCGGATCGGCGACGCGCGTGCGACGGGCACGCGACCCGCGGGGCTCGCCGCCGCTCCCCGTCGAGGTCGTCCGGCGCGCCCGCCCGGCGGATCCGACGCCTGAGTCAGTGCAGCAGGCCGCCGCCGGTGGCCAGCACGTTCTTCTCCCCGGCCTCGATGGGAACGGCGAAGCGGTTCTGCTTGGGCGGCATCGGGCAGTTGAAGTTGTAGCTGAACGCGCACGGGGGCAGGTAGGCGCGGTTGAAGTCGAGGGTGATCGTGCCGTCCGGGGAGGGCGCGACCATCAGGAACCGTCCGACGCCGTAGGTGGACTCGCCGCTGGTGGCGTCCGAGAAGACGAGCAGGAGCGCGCGTCCCTCGCGGAAGGCGGCGAGCGAGTAGTCGACGCCGTCCTTCGTGAAGGTGATCTCGCCGGGCACGATCTTCTCCTTCGTGGCGCCGTCGTCCTTGAGGTGCTCGAAGCCCATGACGCGGCCGCCCTCGATGGGCGTGAAGTCCGCCTCCACGACCCACTCCTCGGAGTACGGGAACGCGTCGATGCCGCCGAAGTCGCGGATCGCGTCGGACTGCGCGTCCCACACGCGGAGCGCGTACGTGCCCTCCTCGCTCGCGATGACGAAGGCCGACACCGTGTCGCTGGCGACGACGGACGACGGCTTCGGGTCGTCGCGACCGCGGACGATCGCCTCGCCGTCCACGAGGACGCCGTCGACGCGGAGCCCGTCCGCCGCGGTGGCCTCGACGCGCAGGCCGGAGACGCCGGGCTCGAGCGGCGACCAGGTGCCGGGGATCCCGAAGACGGGCTGCGGCGCGGCGTCGTGGGAGATCCACTGGGTGTTGACGAGCGCCAGGTTCCCCTGCGGTAGCACCACCATCTGCTCGCGCCGCGAGCGGTAGACGGCGAGGACCTCCGCCGGATCGGTGGGTGCGGGGGCGGCGGTCGCGGGATCGGTCATGGTCCCATCCTCGCCGTCGGGGGGCCGCCGGCCAAGTCGTCCGCGTGTCCGCCGCCGGGGTTCCCCGCGGCGCAGCGCGAGCGTACGGTCGGACCATGAGCACAGATCACGAGAGCACCTCCACCGACGACGACGGCACGACGACGCACACCGAGGAGCACGAGGAGTCGTCCTCCTCCGCGGTCACGACGGAGAGCGGCTCGGACGGGTCGACCCCCGACGGCTCCGGCAGCAACTCGGGCGACGGCGACGACCACACGGGTGACGTCGCCTCCGGCGGCTGATCCTCCCGACGGCACCACGACGCCCGGTCCCCCGAGGGGCCGGGCGTCGTCATGTCCGGGCTCGGCTCACTTGGCCTGCGCGTAGTCGTCGACGACGGCGATCGTGACGGGGAAGTCGACGGGCGCGTCGCCGAACAGCAGGCGGCCGGCCTCCGCGGCGGCCTCGGCCACGGCCCCGCGCACCTCGTCGACGCGGTCGTCCGGCGCGTGCACCATGACCTCGTCGTGCAGGAAGAAGACGAGGTGCGGGCGGGAGCCGGGTCGCTCCATGGCGGCCAGCCGTCGCCGGAGCCCGGCCAGCCAGCAGAGCGCCCACTCGGCGGCGCTGCCCTGGACGACGAAGTTGCGCGTGAACCGCCCCTGATCGCGGGCGGACGTGCGGGCGCGGGCGGCGTCGGCCGCCGACGCCTCGCCCGCGCGGCCGATCTGCTGCACGTCGAGCCACCCGTCGCCGGGAGGCGGGGACGACCGCCCGAGCCGCGTGCTCACCACGCCCCCGCTCTCCCCCGCCCGCGCCGCGCGCTCCACGTATCCGGTGGCCCGCGGGTAGGCACGCACGAGCCGCGGCATCAGGCGGCCGCTCTCGCCCGAGGTCGCGCCGTACATGGCGCCGAGCATCGCGACCTTGGCGTGCGCGCGCGTGTCCACGACGCCGGCGTCGACGAGGCCCTGGTACAGGTCGGTGCCCCGGCCGGCGTCGGCCATGGCCCGGTCCTCGGCCAGCGCCGCGAGCACGCGCGGCTCGAGCTGCGCGGCGTCGGCGACGACGAGCCGCCAGCCGGGATCCGCGCGGACGGCCGAGCGGATCTGCCGGGGCAGCTGCAGCGCACCGCCCCCGTTGGCGGCCCACCGGCCGGTGACGACGCCGCCGGGCACGTACTCGGGGTGGAAGCGGCCGTCGCGGATCCACGTCTCCATCCAGGTCCAGCCGTTGGCGGTGAGCAGGCGGGACAGCTTCTTGTGCTCCAGGAGCGGGGCGATGACGGGGTGGTCGATCTCCTGCAGCTCCCACTGCCGTGTGCTCGACGCGTCGATGCCGGCCCGGCGGAGCGCCCGGAGCACGTCCGGCGGGCTGTCGACGTTGAGGTCGGGGGCGGCGAGGATCTCCCGGATCCGCGCGGCGAGGCGCAGGAGCGCGGGAGGCGCGCCGCCGTGCGCGGGGCGTCCGCCGAGCAGGTCGACCAGCAGCGCGTCGTGGACGGCGGTGTCCCACGGCAGGCCGTCGGCGGTCATCTCCGCGGCCACGAGGGCGCCGGCCGACTCCGCCGCGAGGAGGAGGCGCAGGCGGCCGGGCTCCGCGCTGGTCGCCACCGCCTCGAGCTGGAGCCGGAGCTCGGCGACGAGCTCGTCCGGCGAGCGGCCCTCGGGTGCGTCGAGGTCGTCGAACAGGGTCGCGGAGGCTGAGGGCTCGCGCTCGGCAGGGGCCGCCCGGTCCCAGGGGCCGGCGGGCTGCCGGGCGAGCGCGCTGTCGGCGGTCTGCGTCGAGAGCCGGAGGATCGCGTGGCAGAGCCGCAGGTCGTGGCACCGGGCAACGCGCACGCCGGCCGCGATCAGCTGACGCGCCCAGACGGCGGTGTCGTCCCACACCCAGCGGGGAGCGGGGTTCGCCCGCTCGCGCGCAGCGGCGACCGCGGGCCAGCCGGCGGTGGGGACGTCGCGCACGCCGGTGACGACGCCGGTCGCGTCGAGGTCGACGAGCCGCACGCCGGAGGGCGTGCGCGCGACCAGGATGTGCATGCCCTCATCATCCCGCCCGCGTCCGACGCCGATCCGCTCCCGGTGGCGCCCGCCGCTCCCCCACAGGGCGTCACGGAGGGAAACACCGGACGAGAATCTGCGCGCATCCCCCGTTCGCGCCGTTTCACCCGCTAGGGTTGGTCACAAGTCGTCAGCTAGTCACGATCCGCCCGGTCCGCCGGAGGGATCACGAGGGGCAGGCGACCCGCGGTCCCGGGTCCCGGGATCGATGCATCTCTTTTGAAGGAAATTTCGTCATGGCAACAGGCACCGTCAAGTGGTTCAACGCTGAAAAGGGCTTCGGCTTCATCGCTCCCGACAACGGAACCGCGGATGTGTTCGCTCACTACTCCGCGATCGCGACGGGCGGCTACAAGTCGCTCGACGAGAACCAGAAGGTCGAGTTCGAGGTCGCCCAGGGCCCCAAGGGTCCTCAGGCTGAGAACATCCGCCCGCTCTAATGCCACCCGCTCGCCTCTGGTGAGCGCAGCACGCTGAGCTTCCGAGAACGGCTCCGACCATGTGGTCGGGGCCGTTCTCCATTTAACGCGTCGGCTCGCGTGCGTCACCATGGACCGTGCCCTCCTATCGCATCACCATGACCGTCGGCGCGCTGCGACCGGGTGCCGACCCCGCCGCCGTGCTCCCGGCCGCCGCGGCGGAGGCCGCCCGCCTCGCCACCCTCGAGGCAAACGACATCCAGGTCGTGCGCGGTGAGCCCCGGTTGTCCGTGCGGTTCACCGCGGAGGACGACCAGGCGGCGGAGCGCATCGCCGGCGCCGTCCGGGCTCGCGCTGCCGGGCTCGTGGACATCCCGCGCGCGAGCATCACGCGCCGCGACGGAGGGACCTGGACGCGGATCTGACCGGCCCGGGTCCGCCCGGATCAGCGCCTCGCCCTGCGTGACCGTCCCGCGAGCGTCGCGTCGGGGCCCGACAGGCCTGCGCCGCCGAGGACCGGCGGCGACGCCTGTAGTCTCGACCCCAAGAGCCGACGTCGTCTCAGGGGGACGCACCATCGGCTTGGGGGGACGATGATCGAACAGAAGACCACGCAGGACGCAGGAGCACGGGAGGCCGGCACGCGTCGGCGTGCGACGGGCAGATCCGCCAAGGGCGCGCGCCCGGACGTCGGACCGCTCACCGAGGCCGACGGTGCTCGGGCGCACGACTGGCGCCGCGTCTACGCCATGGGCCTCGTCGTCACCGACCTGCTCGTGCTCATCTGGGTCGTCTTCGGCGTGCAGATCGCGTGGTTCGGGTTCGAGACCTCCGACGTCCAGTTCACCGGCCGCCCCGAGGACGTCGCCGTCAGCTACTCGGTCATATCGGTCGTCATCATCGCGAGCTGGATGGTCGCCCTGGGCCTGTACGGCACCCGCGGCTACCGCGTGCTCGGCACCGGCCCCCAGGAGTACCGGCTGATCCTCGACGCGACGGTGCGTCTGTTCGGCCTGGTCGCCATCGTCGCCTTCCTCGGCCGCATCGACTTCGCCCGCGGCTACGTCATCATCGCCCTGCCCCTGGGCCTCGTCACGCTCGTCCTCAGCCGCTGGATGTGGCGGCAGTGGCTGAACGTGCAGCGGGCCAAGGGCCGCTACTCGTCCCGCGTGCTGCTGATCGGATCCGAGGCGTCGACGGGCTTCCTCGCCCGCGAGCTCGCCCGCCAGCCCTACGCCGGGTACCACGTGGTCGGGGCGTGCATCCCCTCGGGCGTCATCGCGGCGACGCTGCCCGGCACCGGGATCCCCGTGCTCGGCAAGCTCGACGACCTGCAGGCCGCCATGCGCGCGGTAGACGCGGACACCATCGTCATCGCCAGCAACGACGAGCTGTCGCCGGAGCGGATCCGCGAGCTCAGCTGGTCGCTCGAGCCCGGTCGCCAGCACCTCGTGGTCGCGCCGAGCCTCACCGACATCGGCGGCCCCCGCATCCACACCCGGCCGGTCGCCGGCCTGCCGCTCATCCACGTGGAGACGCCGCGCTACGAGGGCACCAAGCTGTTCGCCAAGCGCGCCTTCGACATCGTCGCGAGCACGCTGATCCTCGTCGTCGCCTCTCCCCTGCTCCTCGTCATCGCGATGACCATCCGGCTCAGCACCCCGGGGCCCGTGCTGTTCCGCCAGGAGCGGGTCGGCATCAACGGGCGCCCGTTCCAGATGCTCAAGTTCCGCACGATGGTCACGGACGCGGAGGCCCGCCTCCTCGAGCTCGAGAAGCAGTCGCGGGATGCCGGCAACTCCGTGCTATTCAAGATGAAGGACGACCCGCGGGTCACCCCGATCGGTCGCTTCCTCCGCCGGTACAGCCTCGACGAGCTGATGCAGCTCGTGAACGTCCTCAACGGCAGCATGTCGCTCGTGGGTCCGCGCCCGCCGCTGGCGCGCGAGGTGGAGGCGTACGAGACGAAGGTGCACCGGCGCTTCCTCGTGAAGCCCGGGATCACCGGGCTCTGGCAGGTGAGCGGCCGCTCGAACCTGTCGTGGGAGGACAGCGTGCGGCTCGACCTCTACTACGTCGAGAACTGGTCGATCGTGGGGGATCTCGTGATCCTGTGGAAGACGGCACGGGCTGTGCTGCGGCGTGAGGGGGCGTATTGACGGCCGGCGCGACGAGTGATCGGGAACACGGTATGACGACCATCCCCGCCGACTCGTTCGGCGAGGAGGACAGCGTCCCTGGGGCACCCGCGGACGGCGGCGTCGAATCGCGACGGGATCGCCTCGGTCTGCAGTTCCTCTGGGTTTCGTCCGGCAAGATCATCGCTGCCCTGTTGCAGGCGGCGATCATGCTCCTCCTCGTGCGGGAGGTCTCCCCCGCGCAGTTTGGTTTCTTCTCGGCTGCGTACGGCGTCATCACCATCCCGCAGACCCTGCTCGACCTCGGCCTTCCCACGCTCATCGTCCGTGAGCGCGCCCGGGACGCCCGCGACGGGATCGTGACCGCGGCGCTGAAGCTCAACAATCTGTTCTCGATCGCGCTGTCCGCGCTCCTCCTCGTCACTGGCGTGTTCCTCGCCGTCGCCGTCGATGCGCAGTACTGGCTGCTGCTGCCCTTCGCCCTCTGGGCCGCGGCGGAGAGGAACGCCGACGCGTGGCTCGGCGTGGTGCTGGCGGACGGGGACTCGTGGATCAACGTGACGAACCTCGTGCTGCGCCGGGTCCTGAGTCTCGGGATCTTCGTCGGCCTCTCCACGTGGACGGACACGCCGCCAATGCTGGCCATCGCCCTGGCGTTCGCGGTGGCCGCCGCGCTCTCGTGGTTCTTCGCCCACGTGTACGTCTCGAAGCGCCTGGTCCCGTCGTCCCAGCACACCATGTCGCAGCTCGTGTCGCGCTCGTACCCGTACTGGATCAACTCCGTCTCCTCGCAGATCCAGAATCTCGACGTCGCCTTGACGAGCGCCTTCGCCGGTCCCGCCCAGGCCGGCCTGTACGCGGCGGCCGCGCGGCTGACCAACCCGCTGCGGATCCTCCCCAACTCGCTCGCCACGATCTTGCTGCCGGCCGCGTCCAAGCGCACCTCCTCGACGATCGCGTCGCTCTGCAAGCTCGTCGTGGGCGCGACGGCGGTGTTCGGCCTCTTCTACGGTGCGCTCATTCTCGCCATGCCCTGGGCGGTCCCGGTGTTTCTCGGGGACGATTACTCCGGCGCGACGTTCGCGCTCCAGGTGACCTGCGGGGGGCTGGTTTTCGCGTCCGCCAGCTCACTCGTGAGCACACTGCTGCTCGGCCTCGGCCTCAAGCACTACGTGGCTATCACGGCTGTCGTAACGACTTTCGCCTGCCTGGCAGGGGTCGTCGTGGGGTCTATTACAGCCGGGGCGGCAGGGGCGGCGATTGGCCTCGCGTCCGCGTTCGTCCTGCAAAGCGTGCTGCTGTCCAGCCGTCTCGCGGTGTTCGTCATCCGTCGAGAGCCCAACCGGTGAGTGGGGGTCTGCGCCGCGACCGCGGTGCCCGCCGCCGCTCCGCTCCGAGAGACCCCCAGGAGGTCACCGTTCCCATGCGCGCAGCCCTAGCCGCCATCCGTCCTGTAGTCGCGGGAAGATCGTCGTGACCACCCGCGTGGCCATCACCCAGCCCTACGTCCCCGGCTATCGGGAGCGCCTCTGGGAGCTGGTGATCGCGAGCTTGGCGGACGCCGGCATCGAGTGCCGCGTCTTCCACGGCGGGGACAGGGACCAGGAGCGCGCCATCCGCGACCGCGGCGACGGCGTAGAGCCCAGATGGGCCAGTCGTGTGCGTTCCCTCACCGTCCAGCCCGTGAGGTCCGTGCCGAAGTTCATGTTCCGGCGGCTACCGAGCACCTGGCGGGGGCGCGACGTGCTGCTTGTCACCGAGATGCAGGGTACGAACCTCAACGCATGGCTGAGCGCGGGGCTGCGTCAGCCGTACGTCACGCTAGGGCACGGCATCTCGGAGACGACGACGCAGTCCTTCCTCGCGGATGCCGCGGAGGACCTCCTCAATTCGCGTGCGACGCGCGTCCTCACGTACACGGAGACCGGTCGTCGGCACGTGCTGGCCTCGACTCGGCTGCGGGAGGACCAGGTCTCGGCGTTCCGCAACTCGACGGACACATCGCGCCTGCAGCGTGCAATGGAAGTCGTCACGCCGGCTGACGAGGCGGCGTTCCGGGACCGGCACGGCATCCCACGAGACGCGCGCGTCTCCTTCTTCCTCGGTGCGCTGAACCGCTTCAAAAGCGTCGACCTGCTCGTGGATGCGGCGCGCATCGCCTTCGCCGAAGACACCTCGCAGTGGCTCGTCGTGGCTGGCGACGGGGAGTCCCGGGAGCTGGTGGAGGCCCTGGCTGACGAATCCGGCCGTGTGGTGCTGCTGGGACAGGCGACGCCCGAGACGTATGCACCGGCTGCAGCCATGTCCCGACTCCTCCTCAACCCGGGACGCGTCGGCCTCGTCGCCGTCGACGCGCTCGTCATGGGCCTGCCCGTCCTGACGACGGCCGGCGCGGCTCACGCGCCGGAGCACGAGTACCTCCGACCCGGGATCGACGTAGTCGAGGTCCCAGCGACGCCCGAGGACTACGCGCGAGCCTGGATCGGGCACAGAGGACGGATGGGGGTGGCTCCCGTCGACCAGCCGACCATCGAGGGGGCAGCGCAGGTGATCTCCGCGACGATCCTCGACGCTCTCGGGCGCGCGTAGTCGTCAGAAGAGGCCCGAGCTCCGACGATCGGGCACGGGCCGAGGCGGCTACGGTGCGGACCGGTACAGCGCGATCAGCTCGTCGGCCACAGCAGCGATGCCGAACGCCCCGGCCAGGCTTGACTGAACGCCCCGCTCTATCTCGGCTCCTAGCGTCGGCGAGGTGAGCAGATCCTTCACGGCAGCCGCCAGCTCAGACGCCGACCCGTCGGTGACCGAGGCGGCCCCGGCAGCACGGAGCTCTTCCGCGATCCCGCAGTCCTCCGTGAGGACCACCGGAGTCCCCACGGACATGGCCTCGAGCACCGTCATCGGGAACACCTCGCGAACGCTCGGCAGCACGTATACGTCCGCCGCCGCGAGCCGCTCGCTGGAGGCGCCGGGGGCGATGCTGCCCTCGTGCACCAGGGGCAGGCCCGGACGCGCGGCGATGAACGCCCTGAGTGCGGGGAGGTCGCCCTCGTCGGGGCCGACCACGGCGAAGCGCGCCCGGACGCCGCGCTCGTGCAGCAGGGCCGCCATCTCCGCAAAGGCGAGCACGCGCTTGCGGGGGTGCAGCCGCGCGAGGAACAGGACCTCGGGGACGGCGTCCGGATCCCGGTGGCGCGCGACCGAGATCGGCGCCACGCCGTTGCGGACCCGGACGACGTGCGCGCGTCCCCGCGACACGACGCCGAGCGCCTCCTGTTCGTGATCCGTCAGCGCGAGCACGGCACGTGCGCCCGCGAGGACCCGGCGGACGGTGACGGCGTCGAGGATCCGCGACTTGGCGCGTGCGTCGTCCGTCACCATCCCGTGGGTCTGCAGCACGTACGGCACGCCCGCCCGTCGGCAGACCTCGGCGGCCGAGAGGGCCAGCAGGTGCCGACCGAGATGGATGTGGACGACGTCGAACTCGCGGACATGGCGTCGGAGACCCGCGATCATCGCGGGCGAGACGAGGCCGCTGAAGCCGAGACCGGGGAGCGCGTGCGCGCGGAACAGGCGCACGTCGACCCCGTCCACAGCGAGGTCGACCTCGCCGTCCCATCCCGCGACGAGCACGACGCGGTGCCCCTGCCGGGCGAGCTCCCGGCACTGTTCCACGGCCACCGCGACGGGACCGCCGAACGCGCCGTCCGCGGAGACGAAGGGCAGGACGTGGGCGATGCGCAGGGCGCGGCTCACGATGCGCGGAACCGCGAGCCGACGACCACGCAGTCCGGCCCCGACACGATCGCGCCCGCGGGCACGTCGCCCGCGACCACGGTCATCGGCCGTGCCAGCGCCGAGCGGCCCACGTGGGCCCCGCCGAGCACCATGCAGCGGGACGTGATCCACGCCCCCGGCTCGATGACGATGGGGCGCGTGATGAGGGCCATGTCGCGGCGGTGCGCGTGGCTGCCGGTGGTGAGCATCGTCTCCTGGGAGAGGACGACGTCGTGCCCGACGGTGATGAGGTCCTGGTTGTGGAACCAGACGCCCTCGCCGATCCACGACCGGTCGCCGATGCGCAGCTTCCACGGGAACTTCACGCGAGTGCGCGGCCGGAAGACGACGCCCTCGCCGATCTCGGCGCCGAACGCCCGGAGCGCCTTGACGCGCAGCGACGAGCTGATCTGCCACGGGTTCGTGACGAGGAGCAGCTCGACGACCGCCCACAGGTACACCGTGCGCTTCGGCCGGTCCCAGGCCTGGTGCTCGCCGGGAGCCCGCGACAGGTCGATGACGGGGACGCCGGTCGAGGCGTCGGGGACGGCCGTCACGCGCGCACCCCGGCGCCCAGGACGGACAGCGATTCGGCGAACCGCACGTACCTGGCGTGCGCGCTGACAGGCGAGTAGCGGTTCTGGTACATCCGCTGGGCGGCGGTGGTCAGGGCTGCGGCGCCCTCGGTGTCGCAGCGCATGTCCTGCGCCGCCTGGAGCAGCCGCTCGGGGTCGCCGGGCGGGATGATGGCGGCCGCGCCGTGCTCGCGCACGACGCTCTCGGTGATGCCGCCGTCCTCGACCGCGGCGATGATCGGGCGCCGGCTGCTCGTGTACGAGGTGAGCTTCGACGGCATGCTCATCTCGCGCACGCCCGGCTTCTCGTTGAGCAGGAGCGCGTCGGCCGCGGCCAGCGCGTACGGGTAGTCGTCGCCGTCGAGCGGCGGCACGAAGCGGAGCGAGCGGATCCCCGCGCCCTGCGCCTCGAGCGCCGCACGCTGGTTACCGTCGCCCACGAGCACGAACTCGATGCCGAGGTCGCGCGTGTCGGACAGGCGTGCCGCCTCCACGACCGACTCGAGCCCCTGCTTCATCCCCATGTTGCCCGTGTGCACCACGGTGAACGCGTCGGGGGTCCAGCCGAGCCGGGCGCGGGCGGCGGAGGTGGAGACGTCCACCGGCGTGATGTGCGTGAAGTTCGGGAGCCCGGAGATGGATCCGTCGGGCAGGCCCTGCTGGACGAGCAGGTCGCCGAAGCGCGGCGTGATGACGCCGATGCGGTCCGCCCGGCGGAGGAGCGCGTACTCCCCCGAGGCGATGAGGCGGGAGGCGCGGCCCCCCGTGGTGCCGGACTCCCCCGCGGCGTTGCCCGTGAGGTCCTGCACCAGCACGCCGAACGGACGTCGGCCGTGGCCGAGCGCGCCGGCGGCGAGGCCGGCGAGCGACGGCGTGACCGCGATGACGATGTCGCTCGAGTCCCGTCGCACCTCGCGGAGCGCGCCGCGGAGGAAGCTCGCCTCGAGCTTGGCCCGGCCCGTGAGGTCCGGCGTCTCCGGGATGGTGTGGCGGACGCGGGTGATGCGGACGCCGTCGCGCATCTCCTCCCAGCGCCGGCCGTCCGCGTACCGCTCGTCCTGCAGCTTCCACTGCGGGTAGTGCGGGATCCCGGTGATCACGTGCACGGACGCCCCCGCGTCGGTGAGCGCGTCGGCCATCGCGGTCGTGTACGGCGCGATGCCCGTGGTCTCCGGCCAGTAGTTGATGCCGACCAGGCAGACCGTGAGGCCCCCCAGGTCCGGCGCCGTCCGCGTGCGCGCAGCGTCGGTCGTGCGTGATTCCCCCATGGGCCCATTCTGGGGCCTCGACGTTTCGATGTCGTTAACGGCCCGCGCGGCGCCGTACCCCGATTGCCGCCCCATGCCGCCGTCACGTTAGATTCGACCGGACGGATGGCCGCGCCGGGCGCTCGCCCCGCCGCCGTCGCGTCGCACTGCATGAGAATCTGGGGGGATCCATGGCCAAGAAGGCCTTCATCACCGGCATCACGGGGCAGGACGGCTCGTACCTGGCGGAGCTGCTGCTCGCCAAGGGGTACGAGGTCCACGGCCTCATCCGCCGCTCGTCGACGTTCAACACGTCGCGCATCGACCACCTGTACCAGGACCCGCACGAGGACGGCGCGAAGCTCTTCCTGCACTACGGCGACCTGAGCGACGGCTCGCGCCTCACGACGCTGATGATGCAGATCCAGCCCGACGAGGTCTACAACCTGGCCGCGCAGTCGCACGTGCGCGTCTCGTTCGACGAGCCGGAGCACACCGCGGACACCACGGGCACCGGCACGATCCGCCTGCTCGAGGCCGTGCGCCTGTCGGGCATCGAGACCCGCTTCTACCAGGCCTCCTCGAGCGAGCTGTACGGGGCCACTCCCCCGCCGCAGAGCGAGACCACGCCGTTCTACCCGCGCTCGCCGTACGGGGCGGCGAAGCTCTACAGCTTCTGGATCACGAAGAACTACCGCGAGGCGTACGACATGTTCGCGGTGAACGGCATCCTGTTCAACCATGAGTCCCCGCGCCGCGGCGAGACCTTCGTGACCCGCAAGATCACGCGCGCCGTCGCGGCGATCAAGGCCGGGAAGCAGGACCACGTCTACCTCGGCAACCTCGACAGCATCCGCGACTGGGGCTACGCCGCGGAGTACGTCGAGGGCATGTGGCGGATGCTGCAGGCCGACGAGCCCGACGACTTCGTGCTCGCGACGGGTGGGAACTTCACGGTCCGCGACTTCCTCGAGACCGCGTTCTCGCACGCGGGCCTCGACTGGAGCGAGCACGTGAGGTTCGACCCGCGCTACCTCCGCCCCACCGAGGTCGACGCCCTGGTGGGCGACGCCACGAAGGCGCACGAGAAGCTCGGCTGGAAGGCCACGGTCGACACCACGATGCTCGCCCGCATCATGGTCGACGCCGACATCGCCGCGCTCGAGGCCGAGGGCCGGCCGTGGATCGACACCGTGCGCCTCGCGAGCTGGGGCACGTCCGAGCCGACCGCGGGCCAGGCGTGACCGCCGCCCCCGCGTCCGCCGCCGACGAGCGCGACGCCGTCGCGTTCACGCCCGCGCCGCTCGACCGCTCGGCCCGGATCTACGTGGCCGGCCACCGCGGGCTCGTCGGCTCGGCCATCGTCCGCCGGCTCGAGGCCGAGGGCTTCACCGACGTGATCGGCCGCACCTCCGCCGAGCTCGACCTCAAGGACCGCGACGCCGTCTTCGCGTTCTTCGCCGCCGAGAAGCCCGTGCACGTGGTGCTCGCGGCCGCGAAGGTCGGCGGGATCCTCGCGAACAGCACGTACCCGGTCGACTTCCTCAGCGACAACCTGCGGATCCAGGTCAACGTGCTCGACGCCGCGCTGGCGCACGACGTCGACCGCCTGCTGTTCCTCGGCTCCTCGTGCATCTACCCGAAGCTCGCGCCGCAGCCCATCACCGAGGACAGCCTCCTCACCGGGCACCTCGAGCCCACGAACGACGCCTACGCGATCGCGAAGATCGCCGGCATCATGCAGATCCAGGCCGTCCGCCGCCAGTACGGGAAGCCGTGGATCTCGGCCATGCCGACGAACCTCTACGGCCCCGGCGACAACTTCTCGCCGCAGGGGTCGCACGTGCTGCCCGCGCTGATCCGCCGCTACGACGAGGCGCGCGCGTCCGGCGCCGAGTCGGTGACGAACTGGGGCACGGGCACGCCGCGCCGCGAGTTCCTGCACGTCGACGACATGGCCGCAGCGTGCCTCCACCTGATGGAGCACTACGACGGGCCGGAGCAGGTCAACGTGGGCACCGGCAGCGACGTGACGATCCGCGAGATCGCGGAGACCATCGCGCGCGTCGTCGGCTACGAGGGCCGCACCGAGTGGGACACCGCGAAGCCGGACGGCACGCCGCAGAAGCTGCTCGACGTCTCCAAGCTCGCCGACGCCGGCTGGACCTCGTCCATCGGGCTCGACGAGGGCCTCCGCTCCACGGTCGAGTGGTACCGGGAGCACATCACGACGCTGCGGGAGTAGCGGGTGTCGATGCGGCATCCCTACGTCGTCGCATCACTGAACGATCAGACGAGAGAACGTCCCAGAGACAGGTGCTGCCATGTCCGTATTCCTCATCTACACCTTCCGGGAGCCCGAACTCCTCGCCCGTACGATTCGGAGGCTCGCTCCACACCCGGTTGTCGTGCATGTCGACGAGAAGGTGGATCAGGCGCCCTTCGCCGCTGCCATCGCAGCCGAGGACAACGCTCGCGTCGAATTCATCGCGGATCGGGTACGTGTCAACTGGGGTGGATATTCGCAGGTCGAGGCCATTCGACGTCTCGTGCAGGCCGGGATATCCCAGGCACAGCCGGATGAATACCTCGTCCTCCTCTCCGGCCAGGACTACCCGATCCGGCCTGTGGCAGAGCTGGAAGAGATGCTCGCCGGCTCCGCGGGGAAGCAGTTCCTGCGGTACTTCGACGTCACGGGATCCGAAGAGAAGTACACCTCGCAGGTGGACCGCCGCTACCACCGCGACCTCTCCCTCCTCAGCACCCGGACGACGAACGCCCGGCTGAGGCGCGCCCGCAACCTCGCGATCCGCGTGCTCGAGGCCGGATCCCGTGTCGCGGGCCCCCTGCGACCGCCCGCGGGCTTCCGCGTCGCGCACGGCGTGACCCACTTCGCCATGACGGCGGACTTCGCAGCGCACCTCGAGTCGTCGGTGACGCCCGAGCTCGAGCGGTACTTCCGACGGATCTTCGTCGCGGAGGAGAAGTTCTACCAGTCGCTCGCCCTCAACTCCCCCCGCGGACACGAGACCGGCGGTGCGGACATCAATGGGTCGGAGCCCTATGCGGGACCCGGCAACTGGCGCTACGCCAACCTCCACCACATCGACCCGTCGCTCACGAAGGTCTACACGGAGGCTGACTGGTCCGAGGTGGCGTCATCGTCAGCATGGTTCCTCCGCAAGCTGGAGACCCGCCGGAGTGCGGCTCTCCTCGACCGGATCGACCGCGACCTCCTGCACGCTGAGCAGTAGCGGGCGACTTCAGGGATCAGGCGGGGACGCCCGCCAGCGCCTCGTCCAGCATCTGCCGGAACGCCGGCGTGATCACGGACGCGTACTGCGGCGTGGTGTGCACGCTGTCGCGCTT
Organism: Clavibacter michiganensis; assembly: GCF_002151125.1. Taxonomy (GTDB): domain Bacteria; phylum Actinomycetota; class Actinomycetes; order Actinomycetales; family Microbacteriaceae; genus Clavibacter; species Clavibacter michiganensis_C. The sequence continues at coordinate 49,750 of NZ_MDJZ01000004.1, read as the reverse complement.
CGTGGGCGTGCTGCCGACGAACGACGGGCAGCGCTCCTCCCAGCAGAACAGCGCCGACGTGTCGAGGTAGGCGATGCCGAGCGCGGTCGCCGCGTCCTCCTGCGCGCGGTCCCCCACCTTCCACGCGCCGGGGATCGAGGCCTGGCAGTCGGCGGGGGTCGAGACCTTCGTGGCGCACGTCTCGAGCGCCTGGCCGACGGGCGGCGAGGACACGAGGACGACCTCGCCGACGCTGTCGCGCACCTCGCCGACCGTGCTCTGCACGCCCGCGGACCACTCGGCCACGGCGTCGTCGCCGGTCGCCTTCGACGAGAGCTTGAGGATCTGCCCGTAGCTGTTGCTGACGAACAGGATCTCCGGCTTCTCCTCCTGGATCGCGGCGATGGCCTCGGCGCGGAAGTCCAGGCAGCCGCCCTTGGTGGACGCGTCCGGGAAGTCCCAGTCCACGTCCATGACGGCGCAGCCGGCGAAGGTGAGGCCGCGGATGTGGTGCGTCGCCTCGAAGAGGCCCCGCACGGTGGGCAGCAGCGTGATCCCCGTCGAGTCGCCGAGGACCATGATCGTGGGCTTCCGCGTGTCGCCGAAGGAGCAGGAGCGCGGGTTCGCCGCGTCGGTGCGCGCGCAGCCCTGGCCGTCCTCGACGGGGAGGGCGGACTTCTCCAGGCCGTCGATGGCGGGGTCGAGCGCGGGCCAGCTGGTCGCGGCGAGGGCGTCGCGGATCTGCCCCTGCAGCGCACCGAGGTCGCCGCCCGCCAGCTCGGCCGTGTCCGCGGGCGCCTCCTCGCCGGACGCCGCCGGTCCGGGGGCGAGGCGCGACGCCTCCTGGATCTCCTGCTGCCGCACCACGGCGAGGCTGATGAACGTGACCGTGAGGAGCGCCGCCGTGCCGAGGGCGGCGACCTTCGTGCCGGTGGACGCGCCGAACCCCTTCTGGCGCCTCGAGCGCTTCTTCTGGCGACGCGCGGCGGCGCCCGGCTCGAGCCACTGCGAGCGTCGGATCGGGTCCTCGAGGCCGTGGTACGAGAGCACCGACAGGCCGAGGGTGAGCACGAGCACGATGACCGGGTAGCCGAGCCCGGCGGTGTCGGCGACGGCCGCGAGGATCACGATGACCGGGAAGTGCCAGAGGTAGAGCGAGTACGAGATGTCGCCGAGGTACCGCGAGACCGGGTTCGTGAGCGGCCACAGGAAGCGCTGGCCGCCGCCCGTGCCGCCGGCGATGACGAGCGCGGCGCCGACGACGGGGATAGCGGACCCGGGGGCGGGGATCGGCGACGCGCTGCTCAGGGCGAAGAGCCCGTAGACGATGACCGCGAGCCCGGCCCAGGCGATGACGGGGCGCGCGGCGTCCGGGATCCGGCGCAGCAGCGGGGTGGCGACGGCGAGCAGCGCGCCGATGCCGAGCTCCCAGGCGCGGGAGAACGTGGAGAAGTAGGCGACCGCCGCATTGCCCGCGGTGTCCACCATGGCCCACGCGAACGACCCCACCGTGACGACGAGGAGGATCGCCGTGAGGACCCCCCGGTAGCGGCCCGGCCCCCGGAAGCGCAGCGAGAGCGCGAGGCCGAGCGTGAGGAGGATCGGCCAGACGACGTAGAACTGCTCCTCCACGCCGAGCGACCAGTAGTGCTGGACCGGCGAGACGGCGCTGTCCGCGGCCCAGTAGTCGGTGTCGGTCGCGGCGAAGCGCCAGTTGGCGACGAAGAAGAAGGCCGCGACGCTGTCCCACGCGATGGACGACGCGCGGCCGGAGAGGAACACCATCCAGCTCGCGAGCACCGTGACGAGGAGCACGGCGGTCGAGGCCGGGAGGATGCGCTTGACGCGCTTGCGGTAGAACTCGGCGAACGAGATCCGGCCGAGCTTGTCGTGCTGGCGCAGCAGCAGCGACGTGATGATGAAGCCCGAGATCACGAAGAAGACGTCGACGCCGAGGAAGCCGCCGGACGGCCACGCGAGCAGGTGGTCGAGGATCACCGCGACGACCGCGAGCGCGCGCAGGCCCTGGATGTCGCCGCGGAACGAGCGCGTGCTGGAGCCCTCCGGGGCGACCGTGGTGGTCGGGCTCGTGCGGGTGGGTCGCGTGCTCGTCATCGTGTCCTCGCGGGTGGCGGCGGGTCCGACGCACGCGCAGGTGCCTCGTCGGCGGGTGGCCGGTGGCGGTCGTCGGTCGCCCTCGGGGCCCCCGCGACCGGGGCTATTTCGCTACCCATGGTAATCGAGCGGACATCCACCTGGCGGTCCGGACGGCGCCGTGCTAAGGCGATGACGCACCCCAGTCCGAGGGGGATCGTGCGGGAGTAGGGCGGACGGGACTTGAACCCGTGACCGGCGGATTATGAGTCCGATGCTCTGACCAGCTGAGCTACCGCCCCGAGGAGGCGTGGCTAGGCGGCGCCTGAGCCGTCCGTCGCACCGCGTGCCTCGTCCGTGACCGGGGCGGCCACGGACTCGCCACGATACAGGCTCTCGAACGTCGAGATCGTGCGCTCGATGTCGTGCGAGGCGACGACCGCGAGGCTCTCGCGCTTCATCCGCTGGAGGTCCTCCTCGGGCAGCTCCAGCACCCTCCGCAGCTTCGCGGCGAGGTCGTCGACGTCGCCGGGGCGGAAGAGGTAGCCGTTCTCGCCGTCGTGCACGAGGTGCGGGAGGGCCATCGCGTCGGCCGCCACGACGGGCAGTGCGGAGGCCATCGCCTCCATCGTCACGATGGACTGCAGCTCGGCGATGCTCGGCATCGCGAGGACGGTGGCGCGCGTGTAGGCGCGGCGCAGCTCCTCGTCGGAGACGTAGCCGGTGAAGGTCGTGCGGTCGGCGATGCCGAGATCGACCGCGAGCTTCTCGAGCGCGGTCTTCTGGTCTCCCCCGCCGACGATCTCGAGCTCCGCGGCGAGCGAGGCGGGCAGGAGCGCGAACGCGCGGAGCAGCACGTCGATCTGCTTCTCGCCCGTGACCCGGCCGACGAACACGATGCGGTTGCGGGTGCGCGGCGAGAAGTCGGGCGTGTAGTTGCCGGCGTCGATGCCGCACGAGATCGCGATGACGCCCGAGAGGCCCGTGTAGCGCTCGAGGAACTGCGCGGCGCGACGCGTGGGCGTGGTGACCGCCTCGGCGCGCCCGAAGGTGCGTCGCGCGGCCCGCCACGCGGCCTTGATGGCCGTGTCCTGCCACGCGACCGGGAGCAGCGTGTGCTGGAGCATGTTCTCCGGCATGAAGTGGTTGGTGCCGATGATGCGGATGCCGCGCTTCTCGGCCTCGATGCTGAGGCCGCGGCCGGTGACGATGTGCGACTGGAAGTGGACGACGTCAGGCTGCACGGCGTCGAGGATCCGGGCGCTGTTCTGGTTGATGTTCCAGGGCAGCGCGAACCGCAGCCAGTCGTGCGGGTACCAGCGCCAGCTGCGGAGGCGGTGCGCGGTCATCTCCTGGCCGTCGTGCACCTCGGTCCACGTGCCGTGCTTGCGGCTCGCCGCGGGGGCCACGATGTGGACCTCGTGGCCGCGTCGGACGAGGCCGCCCGCGAGGCGCTCGGCGAAGCGCGCGGCGCCGTTCACGTCCGGCGGGAAGGTGTCCGCGCCGATCAGGATGCGGAGCGGTCGACCGGAGGTCGCGGACTCGCGCGGGGTCGGACCTGAGGTGTTCGGCAAGAAGTGTCTCTCCAGTGGTGTCGGCGTCCGGCGCGCGTCACGTGGATCCGGGTGGCGCGCGGCGGGTGTCGCAGAGCAACGTATCGCACGGGCTCCGCGACGGGCCGACGGCGCACCGGGGCCCCCGCAGCCGGGACCGGCCCGCGCGCGGTACGGGCGACGTGGGCCGCCGGTCCGTCAGGACGCGTGCGGGTGGTGCTTCGCGAGCTGGAAGACGCCCGCCACCGCGACCGCGCCCGCGACGAGGAAGGCGACGCCCGCGTACAGGGGCGCGTCCGCGGCCTCGCCGAGGACGGTCACGCCGATGCAGACGGCGACGAGCGGGTCGACGACCGTGAGGCCCGCGATGACGAGGTCGGGCGGACCCGACGAGTACGCCGTCTGCACGAAGTACGCGCCGAGGAGCGTCGCCGCGACGAGGGCGACGATGCAGACGGCGGTGAGCACGTCGAAGTCCCCCGTCGTCAGGCGGTTGATGACCACCTTGGCCAGGGTCGCGACGAAGCCGTAGAGCACGCCCGCGCTGATGATGTAGAAGATGGCGCGCACGTGCCGCCGGAAGTAGAGGAAGAGGCCGCCGAGGAGCACCAGCACGATGCCGAGGATCACGAGGATCGTGATGAGCTCCGGCGTGCGGATGGGCGTCTCCTTCGCGAAGATCGCCGCGAAGACCACGAAGAGCCCGACGCCGCCGATGCAGAGCGCGACCGCCCGCTTGGCCTTGAGGTCGAGCCGTCTTCCGGTGGCCCGGGAGTTGAGGATGGCCGTGACCACGAGCGCCACCGCGCCGAGCGGCTGCACGACGATGAGCGGCGCGAGGCGCAGGCTCGCGAGCTGGAACACGATGGCGAGGCCGAGCATCACGGTGCCGGCGACCCACGACGGGCGGCCGAGCAGCGCGCCCAGCTGGCGGAGGCTGAGGCCCGCCGTGCTCTTCTTCCCGCGCGCCTCCATCTTCGCGACGCCCTGCGACTGCAGCTGCGCGCCCAGGGACAGGAACACGGCGCCCACGAGCGCGATCGGGATGCCGAGCGCTTGATACGGGGTCAACGAGGCGGCCTGGAGAACGGGGCTGGCGTCGAAGGGCACGCCCCGACCCTACCCGGCGGCCCGCCTATCATCGGCAGCATGGCCGTCCTCCCCATCCGGATCACCGGAGACCCCGTCCTGCACGCCCCGGCCCGCGATGTGGAGGCGTTCGACGACGACCTGCGCACCCTCGTGGCCGACATGTACGAGACCATGGACGAGGCGCCGGGAGTCGGTCTCGCGGCGCCGCAGGTGGGTGTGCCGCTGCGCGTGTTCGTGTACTCCTACGAGACCGACGAGGGCGAGCCGCTGCGGGGCGTGGCCGTGAACCCGGACCTCTTCATCACGCCGGTGCCGGTGCGCGAGGCGGACGAGGACACCGAGGAGGAGGGCTGCCTGTCGTTCCCGGGCGAGCGCTTTCCGCTGGTGCGCGCGGACCGGGCGATCCTCCGGGCGGTGGACCTCGACGGGCGTCCGTTCGAGATCGAGGCCGCGGGCTGGTTCGCGCGGATCCTGCAGCACGAGTTCGACCACCTCGACGGGCTGCTCTACACCGACCGTCTCGCGCACGAGCATCGGAAGCCGGTGGCGAAGGTGATCCGCAAGAGCGGCTGGGGCGTGCCCGGGCAGTCGTGGCTGCCGGGGCGCGACCACCTCGAGGACTGAGGGCGGCGCACAGGGCAACCGCATCGTGGCCTCGTCCCGTGTAGTGCCACCGGACGAACGTCATCCGGTCACCCGCCCCTAGAATGACGCACGAGGCTAAACGGGGGAAGATGAGACGTGAAGTGGTGGCCGCGCCAAGCGGCAGGCGACCGGAGAATCGAGTTCTCAACGTCTTGCGATCGGCGGCAGCGCTGGCGGTGGTCTTCGGCCACGTCCGACTGCTCCTGATCGAGGATTACGCTACGGCTAATCACGACCCGCTGACGGCGGTCCTGTACTCATTGACGAGCCTCGGCTCGGAGGCGGTCATCGTCTTCTTCGTCCTGAGCGGCTACTGGGTAGGCGGTTCGGTGATCTCCGGCATGCGCGCCCGGACCTTCTCATGGGCCAGGTACGCCAACGCACGACTCACGCGCCTCTGGCTCGTCCTCATCCCGGCACTGCTCCTCACGGTCCTCGTCGACGCAGTCGGCGCGTCGCTCCTCGGCACGGCTGACGTGTATGCGCGGCCGGATCTTTACACGGGAATCCCCGCCGACCCCTCGTACTCGCCGCTGACCTTCCTGGGCAACGTCGTCTTCCTGCAAGATCTGCATGTGCCCATCTTCGGCACAAACCAGCCCCTCTGGTCGCTCGCCTACGAGTTCTGGTACTACCTTCTCTTCCCTGCTCTGCTCGTCGCCTTCTGGCCGGGCGGTAGCGCCCGGCGTCGTGCCGTGGGCGTCCTCCTCGCGGTGCTGGCGGTCGTCGTCAGCGGCCCGGTCGTGATGGGGCTGTTCCCGGCGTGGGTGCTGGGCGCCGTCGTGGCGGCGCTGCGTGGACGCATCAGCGGGGTTTTGCGGGCGATGCCCGGCGGGCTCCTAGTCCTCGCGCGCCTCACGGCGCTCCCCCTGATCGTAGGAGCGGCGGTGGCTGCCCACGAGGTCGAGATGCCATTCCGGGGCGGCGCGCTGCTGCTTGCCATTGTGACCGCCATCAGCATGAGCGTGTTCGTCGTGGACGTTTCATGGATTGGCTGCCCTGGCCGGCTGCTCGACGCCGCAAGTTGGACGGCCCACTCTTCGTATTCGCTTTACGCCACGCACATGCCCCTGGTGGTCCTCGCCGCGGCCCTCATGATCCCGTCAGTAGGTGACAGGTGGGCTGTGAGTGTCCCATCCGCCCTGGTCTTCATAGGGCTGATCGTCGCGTGCTGCCTCGTCGCCTACGTATTCGCGCGATACACGGAACGGAAAACGGACGTGGTGCGAAAATGGATCACCCGCCAGCCTCGCCGTCCCGCCGAACTCGCGTCGGCCACCGCCGTAGAAAACGGTCCGACGCGACGCTGACTATCCGGCGCGGGTCTCGCGAAGATGGGCCCGGACACCGTGACAAGTTGGACGCCAACCCACAACTTGCCATGGCACAGCTGGCTGCTCGGCCAAAGGCGTTCGACGACGACCTGCGCACCCTCGTGGCGGACATGTTCGAGACGATGGACGAGGCGCCGGGGGTCGGTCTCGCGGCGCCGCAGGTGGGTGTGCCGCTGCGCGTGTTCGTGTACTCCTACGAGACCGACGAGGGCGAGCCGCTGCGGGGCGTGGCCGTGAACCCGGACCTCTTCATCACGCCGGTGCCGGTGCGCGAGGCGGACGAGGACACCGAGGAGGAGGGCTGCCTGTCGTTCCCGGGCGAGCGCTTTCCGCTGGTGCGCGCGGACCGGGCGATCCTCCGGGCGGTGGACCTCGACGGGCGTCCGTTCGAGATCGAGGCCGCGGGCTGGTTCGCGCGGATCCTGCAGCACGAGTTCGACCACCTCGACGGGCTGCTCTACACCGACCGTCTCGCGCACGAGCATCGGAAGCCGGTGGCGAAGGTGATCCGCAAGAGCGGCTGGGGCGTGCCCGGGCAGTCGTGGCTGCCGGGGCGCGACCACCTCGAGGACTGAGGGCGGCGCAGCGCATCTCAGCGTCGGGGCCAGCCATCGGGACGGCGGGCCCCTCTACGGCGCTGTTAGTCTCGCCTTCATGGGGGAACATGAGGGTCTGGGGTTCGTTGGAAAGACAGCGCTGTGGCTCTTCCTCGCCGGTCTGTTCGCGAGCTCCTTCCTCGCCCTTCGCGTCGGCGCCTTCTCCATCGGAGACGTGTTGCTCATCGCCTCCGCGCTCTTCTTGCTGGCCGAGCCCAGGTCGACCGATGCTGCGCCGGGTAGTCCGCGCACGCAGGTCGTCTTCTTCCTGCTCTTGATTGGCGGTCTTCTGGCTGCGTTCCGTTCGACGGACCCAGGCTCTGATCTCGCGACCATCGTCCGGCTGCTCTATCTCGTGTGCGTACTTCCGTGGCAGGCGCGCGTGCTCCTGAGAAACGCAGAGGGCCTCAGGCGGGGCATGATCTGGTTCGTGGCTGGTGGAGCTTTGAGCGTGGGCGGTTCATTGCTGCAGTACGCCTTCGGTGCGTCGGTCATCCCGAACAGCATGGTCACCAACGCAGGCCGATACTCTGGGTTCACTTCGCACGTCTCGGATACCGGCGGCATAGCCTGCGTCGTCATCGTCGCGGCTGTCGCGGGTTTAGCCTCAAAGTCGGGCCGCGGTGCCCGCCTCTCGATGCTTGCCGCCGTCGTCCTCTCGGCCATCGGCCTGATCCTCTCCGGCAGTGTTGCAGGGATGCTCTCGGCGACCGTCGGCGTCGTCTACTTGGTGCTGAAGGGCAATATCGGCTGGGGTCGCGCTGTAGTGCTGGCCGTGAGCGCGTCGGTCATCGGCCTCGCTGCCATCCGTCTCCAGCAGGCGACAGGTGTCGCGCTTTCGCCCACTGAGCGACTCCTGCAGGCGCTCGGACTCACTGGCAGCGCTGACGGCCTGAACACCACCGCGTCCCGACTCGACACCATCCGGACGGGGCTCGCGGGGATCGCAGATAGCCCGATATTCGGGGCGGGCATTGACCCCGAGAGCGCGCGAGTGGTTGGAGATCTGGCGGTGCACAATCTGTACATATCGTCCTTCTATCAGGGCGGTGTATTAGTCTTCGTGGCCATGGTCGTGGTCACGTGGTCCGCGTTTCGTCGGTTATGGGCTCGCGGCATGCCGCAGGTGGTCGTCCAGGCGCAGGCGGGGTTCTTGACCGCCCTCGTATTCGCCATGACGGCACCATCGTTCTACAACCGCTACTTCTGGATTCCGGTCGCACTCGCGGCCGTGGCGAGCATGGTCGAATTGAGTTCAGCGTCAGACGCTGGGCTAGGTCGAAGGCCGCTCGACCTCGGGATACTCGCTTCCCAACCCTCCTCCTCGAGGGCAGTGCGCCGCTGAGTGCGTTCGCTATTTGCTGGCAGACCGGCGGCACTTCTACCTTCTCATCTCCCCTGGCGCGCTTCTACTTGCCGACGTGAAATCCAATGCGAGGGCTGGTTGCCCTCTCCCCGCGGTCGGTCTCCTGAGCGGTCTCGGAGACTGAGGGGGTGTCAGCATCGACCGGGACGGACCATGCAGGTCGCGTTTCTGGAGGGGCGGGAGCCCCGTTCGATCGCCGGGTGATCATCTACCTGGAGCCGACCCACGTCCCTCTGGCTGTCGAGAGTGCCAACGTACATGCGAAGCACCGCGAGGCCGACCTGTCATGCGGCACGGAGACTTAAATAGGTAGTAAATGATCCCCATTAACTAGCTTTGAAGTCTTTTCTGCCGCTGGCGAGTCAGAGCAGGGCGCCGGTTCAGCGTACGAGTGGCCCTCTGTAGATTGCGTCCCTTGGCGCCGGATCCAGACAATGGATCGGTTGCAACCTACATAGGCTCCGGCGTGCTTTCGCGCCCTGCTTGGATGTTTCCAGCAATGCACTGCATGCTGTGTACATGTGCCTCCTGCAGGCGTTCATCGCCGCCACGTGACCGACCTTGCGGATCGGCATATAGGGCGCTTCTGGCCGCCGCTGGTGCGACACGGGGGTCGTGCCTACCTGGGAGTGAGGCGCACCGGGGCCGGTCCGCATCGGGGTCGCTCGGCGGACAGCGGCTGTGGTGAGTGCCCCGAAACGCGGGCGGCCCCGCTAGGTGAAGCCGCCGGCTAGCCCATCCACCGTGGAGAAGCGCGGACACTTTGCGCGAAGCGGTCACCAGAGACGTTGACGCTTCAGGCCAAGGGATAGCTCGTAAGGGTTAGCGCACTCCTCGGCGCTCCTCAGTGCCCCGCGGAGCCCCGGACCGTCGTATGCCGGCTTCCCGCGCTCCACCGCCCTGACGTTATACCTGCGTCGACAGCGGAGGTGGCGGGAGGCGTCGCTGCCGGCTACCTGCGAAGACTGCTTTGGGAGCTACGAGTAGGTGCCATACGCCCCGCACGGGGCCCGAGGGAAATCGCGGTCGCGCGGAACGTACAATATGTGGCATATGGGAATGAGATGGGCCCAGTCCTCGGGACGCACGCTTATGATCGGGACCGTGTTCGATCCCCGTTCCAATGCTCGGAATCTGATACGCCTACTCCTAGCCCTCTTCGTCGAGCTATAGCATTTGATCGTTCTCAGCGGCTCTGACATCGGTTTCGCACCAGCGCGTCAAATCGTCTGCCGCTTCAGCGTGCACGCGTTCTATGCCAAATCGGGACTTCTTATCCTCGCTAGTCGCGTAAAACAGCTATGGTGGTGGCACTTCCTCCGGGTTCGAGCTCTCCGCATCCTGCCACCGTTCTAAGTGTGCCTTCTCGTGACCGCGGGCGTCTTCTCCCGCTTGGCAGTGTTGCTGCGGGGCGCCGCCCTCCCACCAGGGTCCGCGGCCGATGCCGTGGAATACGTGACACGTAACGCCTTCCTTCGCATTGCGCACTTCGACACCGCTGGTACGCCCCCTAAAGCCCTCGAGAAGGTGCTGTGGAACGGTTCGCTCCGGACCCTCGCGTGGGAGTTCCCGGGCTATATCGGAGTACTCACGAACGGCCTGGTGGCGCTGCTCCGCCACCGCGCTCGAGCCTTTCCGTCGCACTCGCGATGGCGACACTCAGTGCGAATGCAACCGCCTATGGCACCGTCGACAACCTTTCGCCAGGGATCGCCTGCCGCCTTGGGGTGGCGTTCCTCTCCGAGGCCCTCCCCTACCACTTCCAGGACCGCGTGCCGATGAGCGGCGCGCTGCTCCTCATTTCAGTCTGTATCACACGCGCGGCTTTGTTCCTGCCTAAGTACAGCGTTGTCGCGTCGCTACCCATTGCATACCTGATGATCGAGCTCGGCGCCCTAGGTAAAAGCTCTCGGCTGCCTACTCGCCAGCATGTGTCGTACGGGAAGTACACCTAGGGGTACCGATCCAGCAGTTGCTCGCCACCCTCGGTGTCGTCTCATGGGTACCCTCACATTCGCGATGGCGTCCATGGAGGCAACGCTGCCCTTGGTCGCGGCAAGCTGGTTCCTCGTGGAAAAGCCGGGCCTGCGCTTTAGAGCATTCCTCGTCAACCGTAAACGGTGCACGAAGCTGGCATGGCTGAATGGGTGTCGAGCAGGTGTGATCCGCGATGCCCACCTTCGGCGCCCCTTAGTGGGGGCGCCCAGGGGCCAATGGGGGCCTACAAACCGCCTACGATTCAGCACATGGGGAATCACAGACGTTGGGGTAGCAGCACGGCCTGGGGTATCGCGGGCGTTACCGCGATCGGTGTGCTCGTCGTTGGCCTGTCGGGTTTGGCGTTGGCCGATGCGGGCGATCGACCGGCGGCGGCTGGGTCTGTGCCAGAGCTCCCTGCTTCTCTGCAGCCGGACGAGCCGGATGCCGTGCGTGCGGCTTTCATCGGGGACTCGTACACGGCCGGAGCGGGGGCGTCGAGCAAGAGTGTCACGTTCCCACAGCTCTTGTCCTTGCGAGAGGGGTGGATCCCGGTGAACCTGGGTCGGGGCGGCACCGGCTACCTCACGACCGCGAGCACGGCCGGCTGCGGCTTGGCCTACTGCCCGAACTACCTAGAGATGATCCCGGACGCCGTCAAGGCGAACCCCGACCTCGTGATTGTCTCCGGAGGTCGTAACGACTCCCGAACCGTTCAAGCCGCGCGCGACCAGATCGCTGCCTTTTACCCAGCGCTGCGGTCGGCACTCCCGGATGCGCGGATTGTCGCGACCTCTCCGCTGTGGGATGACGAAGAGGCACCAGCCGCTCTCGGCCAGCTAGCCGAGGCCGTCCGCTCGGCAGTCGAGGCAGTCGGCGGTACGTACGTCGACGCGGGGCAGCCGTTCGAGGGGCGGGCCGACCTCATCTCCGACGACGGAATCCACCCAGACGATGCCGGCTACGCCTTGCTGGTCGACGTCCTTGAGCCGCTCGTTTCTTCTCCGTAACGACGACAAGTTCCGCATCTCCCGGGGGGGGGATCGTGGGCATCACGGGCACGGGCCGAGCAGGACGATCGGTTGAATGGCGCACGCGTTGGCGACGACGTTCGCTTGCTCGGACGAGCTCACCGCGGGGTGCCATTCGGCTACCGCGCTGCCATAGGTAGCGGCGTCGGCGGACGCGTAGTAGCCGTCCGAAGAGGTCGACGTGGGCGCCGTGGTTGGCCCGGCTGCCTGAGATTCGTTGACCGTCAGCACACGTGTCACTCCGGAGCCGATCGTGATGACGGGCTCGACCCCGCCGTCGTCCATGGCGGACATGCCGACGAGCATCGCGCTGCCGCCGACGGAGACGTAGAGCGACGTTGAGCCCTTGGCCGTCGTCTTCTGCACGATGGTGGTGGACCGGCCGAACATCTGGCCCTGTTGGTTGACTTGCTGTGGGTGCCGCCCTCGACGTCCGTGGCGGCATTGTCGCTGGACGACCGCTCGGACTGGCCTGGCCCGGCCTGGCCGGGCAAAGGAAAAGGCCCCGCGGGTGGAGCCGCGAGGCCTTCGCTCCCCGAGTTGGACTCGAACCAACAACCTGCCGGTTAACAGCCGGCTGCTCTGCCAATTGAGCTATCGAGGATCACGTGGAGCAACCCGGAAAGCCTAGCAAAGAATCCGGGCGCCTCCGCTCACCTAGCTCGCGACGGGCGCGTCCCCGGCGTCGGGCACGCGCAGGTCGGCGAGGCGCGGTGCCCGGCGCAGGCCGGACGCCGCCGCTCCCACGAGCCCGGCGAGGGCTCCGAGGCCCGTGACGAGGATCGCGGTGCGGACGCCCGTGGAGGCGGCGAGCACGCCGCCGAGCCCCGCCCCGATCGGCTGCCCGCCCCACGCGATCATGCGCGCGGTCGTGTTGACGCGGCCCTGCAGGTGGGCGGGCGTGACGGTCTGGCGGACGACGATCCCGGAGAGCGAGACGGTCGACGTCGCGGCCTGCCAGGCGGCGAGGACGAGCACGGCGACGAGGACGGATCCGACGGCTGCCCACGCCGCCGTGAGCGCGGTCTGGAGCGCGAGCCCGCCGATCGTGATCGCGCCGACGCCGACGCGGCGCTGGATCGGACCGAGCGCGCGCGACGCGAGGAGGGTGCCGCAGGCGGCGGCCGCGGCGAGGATCCCGAGCGCGGGTCCGTCGGCCGGCTCCTCGAGGCCGCGGGCGATCATCACGACGAGCGTGCCCGTGACCGCTCCCCCGGTCAGGCTGCTGCCCGCGCCCACGAGCGTGAGGTCGCGCACGAGCGGCGCCCGGCGGATGTGCTGGAGCCCCTCGAGGATCTCCCGGCCGATGCGCCGCCGGGCCCGGGCCGACGGCCGCGGGGAGGAGGTCCAGGTGACGCGGCTCAGGAGGAGGGCTGCGGCCGCGTAGCTCGCGGCGTCCAGCGCGAGGACGGCGGACGGCCCCAGCCCCGCGACCGCGGCGGCGCCCGCGAGCGGACCGGCGATGCCGATCACCGTGTAGACGGTCGTCATGCGCGTGGTCGCGGCCCCCACGCGGTCGCTGCCCACGAGGGCGGGCACGGCCGAGAAGCTCGCGGCGTCGAAGAAGACGAACAGCGAGGAGACGGCCGCCGCGACGCCGACGAGGAGCGCCGGATGCGGTGTCCCGAGGAGCGCCGCGAGCGGGACGGACGCGGTCGCCGCGGCGCTCAGCCAGGTGGTGACGAGCATCGTGCGCCGGGCGTCCCAGCCGTCGACGAGCGCGCCCACGGGGAGGGCGAGCACGAGGTACGGCAGCGCCTCCATCATCGCGACGAGGCCGAGCAGCGCGGCGTCGCCCGTGGTCGTGTAGACGAGCACCGGGAGCGCGACCGCGGTGAGCGCGTTGCCCGCCCAGGAGACGCCGCGCGAGAGGACGTAGCGGTCGAACGCGCGCGCGGTCCGGGTCGGCGTCGTCGGGTCAGCCATGGAGCAGCGCGTCGAGGGCGACGACCCCGTCGAGCGCGCGGGATCCGATGAAGTCGGTTGAGGGCAGCGCGAGCAGGCGGCCGTCGCGCACGGCGCGCACGCCCGGCAGCCGCGCCTCGAGGTCGGCGCGCACGCTGTCGCGCTCGGCATCCGTCGAGTAGAGGTACACGATCGTGCCGGGATCCCGCCTCGCCACGTCTTCGACGCTCACCTCGGCGTAGTACTGGTCGGCGGGGAGGGCGTCCTCGTACATGTTCCGGCCGCCGGCGCGGGCGACGACGTCGCTGTAGAGGCCGCGGGCGTCGGCGTACACGGATCCGTCGAAGATCTGCAGCACGGCGAGGTCGACCGGATCCCGGCCCTGCACGTGCGCGTCCACCGCGGCGAGCTGCGCGCGCTCGTCGGCGACGGCGCTGTCCGCGGCGTCCTCCGCCCCGAGGAGCGTGCCGAGCGCCTGCAGGTCGGTGGCCGCGTCGTCGACGTGCCCGGTGGTGACCTGGCCGTGGCAGAACGAGCTGATGACGTAGACGCGGATCCCGAGGGCGGCCAGGTCGTCGATGGTGGGCAGCTCGGTGCCGTCGAAGTGGTACTCGCCGTCGGCGACGATGAGGTCGGGGTGCGCGGCGAGCAGCGTCTCGCGGTCGACGGCGCCGGTCGCGAGGACGGGCACGCGGTCGTAGGCGTCCCGGTAGCGGTCGAGCGGCGGCGACTGGTCGGTGAACGCCTGGCCGACGATGCGGTCGCCCGCGCCCAGCTGGAGCAGCATCTCGGTGACCGCGGGCCACAGCGAGACGATCCGCTGCGGTCCCGTCGGGAACGCGAGGGCGCGGTCGCAGGAGTCGACGGAGACGGGGCCGCCGGCGGTGGCGGTGGGCGCGGTGCCGCCGTCGGCCGGGGCGGTCGCGCAGCCGGCGAGGAGCAGGGCGGCGGTCGCGGCGCCGGCGAGGAGGGCGGCGGTCCGGGTCGCGCGGCGGCGTGCGGGGGTGCGGGGGGTCATGGTCGTCCGTCCTGGGTGGGGGTCGTGGGGGGCGTGCTGAAGAAGAGGTGGCGGCGACCCGTGACCGGGTGCTCGCCCAGGTGCACGTCGACGCCGAAGACGTCGCGGAGGATCCCCGGGCGGAGCACCTCGTCGGGTGTGCCGCCGGCGACGATGCGGCCGTGGTGCACGACGTGGATCCGGTCGCAGTACGCGGCCGCGAGGTTGAGGTCGTGCAGGGCGACGACGACCGTGACGCCGAGCCCGCGCACGAGGTCGAGGAGCTCCAGCTGGGTCGCGACGTCGAGGTGGTTGGTGGGCTCGTCGAGCACGAGGATCCGGGGGCGCTGCGCGAGGGCGGCCGCGAGCATGACGCGTTGCCGCTCGCCGCCCGACAGCGAGCGGACGGCGCGGTCGGCGAGATGCGCGGCGCCCGTGCGCGCGAGGCAGGCGTCGACGAGCGCGCGGTCGTCGTCCGTGTCGCGGTCGAGCGCGCCCTTGTGCGGCGTGAGCCCGGTGGCGACGACGGCGCGCACGTCGAGCGCGCCATCGTCGCCGTGGTCCTGCGTGAGCGCGGCGACGATGCGGGCGGAGTCGCGGGGCCGCATGCCGCGGAGGTCGTCGTCGCCCAGGAGGACGGTCCCGTGCGCGACGGGCAGGGCCCGGTACAGGGCCTTGAGGAGCGTGGACTTGCCGCTGCCGTTCGGCCCGACGAGCCCGACCAGCTCGCCGTCGCGGGCCTCGAGCGTCGCCCCGGTCACGGGCATCGCGCGGCCGATGCGGACCGCGACGTCCTCGAGGGAGAGCCTCATCGGGTCCGCCCGTCGTCGGCGCGGAGCAGGACCGTCAGGAAGACCGGGACGCCGACGAGCGCGGTCACGATCGACAGCGGCAGCTCGCGCGGGGCGGTGAGCGTGCGCCCCGCGAGGTCGGCGAGCACGAGGAACAGCCCGCCCACGAGCGCGGCGAGCGGCAGGAGGCGCCGGTGCGCGGGCCCCACGACGAGGCGCACGAGGTGCGGCGCGATGAGCCCGACGAAGCCGACGCCGCCCGCGACCGACACGGCGGCCGCGGTGAGCAGCGCGGAGACGGCGAAGAGGATCGTGCGGGACCGGGAGAGGTCGACGCCGAGGGACGCGGCGCGGTCGTCGCCGAGGAGGAGCGCGTCCAGGGTGCGGCCGCCGGCGAGGAGGCCGACGAGCCCGATCGCGAGCGCCGCGGCCGGCAGCGCGAGCGATGCCCACGTGGCGCCGGACACGCTGCCGAGCAGCCAGAACAGCACGCCCGCGATCTGGTCGGGCGACGCCTGCAGCTGCAGCCAGCTGGTGAGCGCCTGCAGGAGCGACGAGATCGAGACGCCGACGAGCACCAGGCGCGCCGGATCCACGCGCCCGCCGCGCCGCCCGAGCGCCAGCACGAGCGCGAGGGTCGCGATGGCGCCCGCGAAGGCCGCGCCCGTGACGCCCAGCGTCGCGAGGAACCCGGCCGCGGACGCGCCGACGACGAGCGCCGCCACCGCGCCGAGCGACGCGCCGGACGCGATGCCGAGCACGAAGGGATCCGCGAGCGGGTTGCGGATGAGCGTCTGCAGCACGGTCCCGGCCAGGGCGAGCGCCGCGCCCGTGACGAGCGCGAGCAGCACGCGCGGCGCCCGGTACTCCCACACGATCTGGTCGTCGATGGGGTCGATCCCGCCGGCGTCCGTGCCGAGGGCGTGGTGCAGCACCACCTGCGCGACGTGCAGGGGCGAGACCGTCACCGAGCCGATGCCCATGGCGAGCGCCACCACGAGCGGCGCGGCGAGGACGAGGGCGGGGACGAGGAGGCGCCGGACGAGACGCGCGCGGGGCGGCGGGGGCGGGGCGGGGATCGCCGCGGGTGGCGCGGCCGCGCGGGCGGGGGCTGTGGTCGGTTCCATGGGGCTCTCGGGTGGGGGGCGGGTGGATCGGGTGGGCAGGCGGCGGGAGGCAGGCGGCAGGCGGCGGGCGGCGGGCGGCCCGCTCAGTGCGGGAGCGGCACGGGCCGCGGCGGCGCGGGCGGCGCGGGATCCGGCCCGCCGAGGAACGGCAGCGCGTGCGGCGCGTTCGAGCGGAGGCCCGGGACGATAACGCGCGTCACGTGCAGTCCCGTGCGGCGGATCTCCGGCAGCGTCACGTCGACCGCGAGCACCTCGCGCCCCGTCTCCCGCAGCGCGTCGACCAGCTCGGCCACGCGGTCGGGCCCGTCCCACCGGTCGGTCACGTCCGCGAGCGGCAGGCGGCCGGTGATCGACCGCGCGAGCTCCTCGTGGAAGGCGCGCTGGATCACGGGGTCGAGATGCAGCTGCAGGTGGCAGCCGTAGTCGACGACGTCGGAGAGGTCAGGCCGGTACGCCAGACGGTAGGCGCGGTCGGCGCGCCACGGCTTCAGCGGGCTGCGCGGATCGCGCGCGGCGGCCATGTAGGGCCCGTCCGGATCGTCGAGGTCGGCCTGGAAGAGCTGCAGCTGCAGGGCCTCCCCCAGCGCCTTGCGGGCGGCGCGCGTCGGCACGCCGCCTGACGCCATCCCGAGCGTGAGGTACCCGGTGCGGGCGTCCTGGAGGAGCGCGCCGATGACCGGGAGGCCGGATACGTGCGGGAACAGGAACCAGCGGCAGGAGAGCGCGTCGGCCGGGCCTCGCGCGAGGTCGACGAGCGCGCGCGGCACGTCGAGCTCGACGACGCCCCGGCCGTCCGTCCACGCGCGCGTCATCGCGTCGCGCTCGATCACCTCGCCGAGCCCGCCCCAGAGCGCCTCCTCCGCGGAGCGGCCCGTGGCGAGACCGGCCTGCATGATCGGGTGCACCGCGGGCGGCACGAGGAGCGCGTGCGAGACCCAGACCAGCGACGCGGGGACGAGGATCCGGTCCCCGGTCCCGAGGCGCGCGGCCTCCGTCCAGTCGACGACCGCGTCGTCGTCCAGCACGGCGACCGGCAGCCAGCCGCTCGCGTGCTGCGCGGCGGAGTACAGGGCGAGGGCGGCGGGATCCAGCACGGCGCGTGCCCCCGCGCGGAGACGACGTGCGGAGTCGCGCAGGAGCCCCGCGGGGACGAGGTTGCCGCAGTAGCGCTCGACGGCCTCGCCCACGGCGGCGCCGAGCACGGCGTCCGGATCCGCGAAGGCGTGCCCCGCGCCCGACGCGTCCGACGCCCACGCGCAGAAGGCGGACGAGTCGGCGAGCACCGCGTGGGCGAGCCGGAAGGCGGGCGGGAAGTGCGCGGGGGTCGCGCGCGGCTCGACGCGGCGGACGACGCCCGTGCGCGCGTCGACGAGGTCGGCGGGCGCGAGGTCGCGCGGGGGTGCGGGTGCGGGGTCCATCGGGCCTCTCATGCCAGGGGGATCGGGTCGGGGACGAGGTCGTCGGCGCTCGCCGGGATGCGGTCGAGGCCGAGCCGCCGGGGCACCTCGAGGTAGCGGGCGGATCCGCGCAGCGGGTACGCGGGCGGCCCGTTCCCCACGAGCCCCGGCACGACCACGCGCACGACCTCGAGCCCGGCGAGCCGGACGTCGGGCGTCGTCAGGTCGACGGAGACGGCGCGGAGGCCCTGCCGCGCGAGCGCGTCGAGGTGCCTCGGGAGCGGGTCGTCCGCCGTGATCCGCGGCAGGGCGTCGAGGGGCGCGGACGCGGCGGGCCGCAGCCGGTCGAGGTGGGATCCGTTCATCCGCGGGTCGAGGTGCAGCTGCGCGACGGGCGGCAGGTCGGTGAGGCGCGCGTAGCCGGGCCCGGCGTCGTCGAGGTAGCGCCGGTCGGCGCGGTACGGCAGGAACACGTGCTCCTCGATCCCGCCCGCGCGGACCGCCCGCCACACCTCGCTCGCGGGATCCACGAGCTGCCGGGTGAGCTGCAGCAGGCCGAGCGCCTCCACGAGCGCCTTGGTCGCCGCGTGCTCGGGTGCGCTCCGGCACGCGCTGCCGAACGCGACCATTCGGGATCCGTTCTCGTGCTCCTCCTCGAGGAACGCGGCGACGACGGGCGCGGGCGACTCCGACGGGATCTCCAGGAGGCGCACGCGCACGGGCGGGGTCGTCGGATCCTCCGCCCAGCCGAGCGCCCCCGCGACCCGGCCGCCGTCGTCGAGCGCGCGCGTCGAGGCGCCGCTCGCCCACCAGATCGCGCAGGCGTCGCGCTCCCACAGCTCCTCGAGCGCGTTCCGCACGGCCATGCCCCGGTCCGCGCCCGCGGCGATGCCCGAGTAGGCGAGCGAGTGGCGCGGCACCTCCCCGGCGCGGGAGCCGTGCACGAAGTCGAGCCACGCGAGGGAGGCGGGCACGAGGACCGGGCCGCCGTCGTGCAGGTCGACGCCTCGCGCCCAGAGCACCTCGTCGTGCCGCGTGAACGGACGGAACGGGAAGCCGGGCGCGGCGTGCTGCCGGGGCGAGTAGAGGGCGAGCTCCTCGGGATTCAGCGCGCGGGCGCCGCCGGCCGTGAGCGACGCGTGCGATCCGCGGACGAGGTCCTCGGGCACGGCGTTGCCGCAGTAGCGCTCCACCGCCTCCCCGCAGGCCGCGAGCCGCGCGGGGACCGGGTCGCCCGCGGACGCGCCGAAGCCGAACCCGTCGGCCCGCCACGGCGCGAACCGGTCGGCCCGGGAGACCGTGGCGCCGTGGCCGACCCAGGCGAACGGCAGGCGCGGATCCGCGGGCTGCCGCGCGAGCGAGGTGATGAGGCCCGTGCGGGCGTCGACGAGGTCGTCGATGCTCACGAGGCGGCTCCCGTGCCGGTACCGGTACTGGTGCCCGTGGCGCCGGCCGGCTCGGCGCCCGCGTGCGCGCCGTCCGGCGTCGGGGCCGTCCCCGCCGCGATCGGCAGCACCAGCACGAGCCGCATCGTCGCATCGAGGATCACGCGCTGCCGCACGGGCGTCTCGATCGCGGACGTGCACCGCTCCCCCGGCGGCCCGCCGAGGTTCCGGGCGAGCCGCGGGGCGTCGGCGCCCGCGAGCTCCAGCACGAGCACGGTGCCGGCGGGGAGCAGGACCGCGACGGGACCGAGCGCGATCGCCGTCCGCACCCCCTCGTGCGGTCCGGTGACGGTCGTCTCCCCCACGACGAGCTCCTGCTCGGCGCCGTCGGGGTCGCGGGCGAGGAGCCGGGCGATCCAGTCGGTGCCGGGCGCGTCGGATCCGCTGGTGAGCTCGACGGACACGTCGCCGGTCAGCCGGAGCGGGCCGTCGAGCGGGAGGGTCCGTGCGCGCACGGCGTCGGGCCGGGACGCGAGCGCGCGCCGGTCGACGCCGGGGTGCCGGGAGGGCCGCGGATCCCGCGGGTCGTGCACGAACGCGAGCTCGCCGCCCGACGCCCAGGCGACGCGCGTCGGGGTGTGCGGCGGCGGCCAGTCGCCGTGGTCCTCCCAGCCGGATCCGCGCACGTGCACCCGGGCGCGCCGAGGCGGGAGCGCGCCGTCGAGGGCGTCGCTGATCCAGTCGACGAGCATCCGGCCCCACGGGACGACGGCGTCCCCGCCGTGGTCGAGGTCGCCCACGCGGCCGGACGAGCTGCCGACGAGGTCGTGCTCCCAGGGACCCACGAGGAGGTGCGCGGGCGTACCGGGCACGGCGGATCCGGCGACGCCGTGGTGCTCGAGCGTCTCCGGCAGGAGCAGGTCGTGCCAGCCGCCGACGTGCAGCGTCGCGGCGGTCAGGGCGGCGAGCTCGGCCCGCGTGATCTCCTCCCCCGTCCGCGCGCCCGCCCCGTCCTCCACGATGCCGCGCCAGGAGGGCAGGTGCGCGCCCGTCTCCCGCGGGAGGTCCACGACGGGCAGGTGCCGGAGGAGCCCGGGCCGCTCGCGGAACACCTGCGCCGCGAGGCCGTCGCGGCTCGTGCGGGCGTCGCCGCGCTCGAGCCACCAGGACGCGTGCTCGGCGAGGCGCAGGATCCCGCCGCCGCCGAACTTGGTGCGCGCGAGCGACATGGAGGGGCCGAGCGAGACGACCGCGCGGACGGCCTCCGGTCGCTCGACCGCCATGGCCCACGCGGTGAAGCCGGAGTAGGAGCCGCCGTACGCGACGACGCGGCCGTCGCTCCACGGCTGCGCGGTGATCCAGTCGACGAGCGCCGCGCCGTCGGCCCGTTCTCCGCGGTACGGCGCCCACGTGCCGTCGGAGTCGTGGCGGCCGCGGACGTCCTGCACGACGTAGGCGAGCCCGCGCTCGCGCCAGGCACGGCCCTCGGCGAGGTGGCGGGAGCGCCCGTACGCGGTGCGCGTGACGACGCACGGCACGCGCGCCCCGGGTCCGGCCGCGGCGGGCACGTGGGCGTCGAGGACGAGCGCCGAACCGTCGGATGCGCGGAGCGGGACGCCGTACCGGTCGTCCCCGCTCACCGTGCGCCCGCGCCCGTCGCGTCGGCCGGTGGGATCGCGTCAGTCGATGCCGACGGGGCGCCGGATGCGGGCGGGCCGGCGGGTGCGGGTGGGCCGGCGAGGTCGACGGGCAGCGGCAGCACGGGATGGCGCTCGACGAGGCCGGTCGCGACCACGATCGTGTGCTCGTACCGGACGCCGGGTGCGTCCGCCCCGTCGCCGGTGCCGGAGGCGCGGGCGAGGTGCTCCGCCAGCTCGTGGATCACGATCCCCGCGGCGAGGGCGGCGACACCGGCGTCGATCCCGTGCCAGGCGTCCGGCGGGGCCACCCCCGCGGCGGCGCGCGCGTCGGCCTCGCGCCAGAGCCGGTCGAGCTCCTCGACCACGCGGTGGGCGGCGCGTCGGCGTCCGCGGTAGTCGGCGTACGTGACGGCACCGGATCCGCCCGGGGCCTGCAGCGGCCCGACGACGAGGAGCTCGCCCTCCTGGTGCACGCGGTGCCAGGGAAGCCCGGTGCGGGCGAGCTCGGGGCCGAGGGCGCTCCAGCGGGCGTCGGGCTGCTCGGGCGCGACCGAGACGAGGGCGCAGGCGGTCGCGGGGACGGCGTCGTCCGGGGCGATGCCGAGGGCGCGGTCGCCGAGCAGCGCGCGCAGGGTCCCGGCGACCGGCCCGGTGCCCCGGATCGCGACGGGACCGGTGCCGGGGAGGGGCCACGGCACGTCGTCGCGGGAGGCGGTCAGGGCGCCGCGATCCCGCAGCAGGCGCACGAGGGGCGCGCCGGGGTCGTCCGCGCCCGCGCCGTCCTCCGCCGGGTCGTGCGGATCCGCCACCCCGTACGCCGCGAGGCGCGCCGCCACGTCGGCGACGATCCCGTCGGGTCCGCTCACGCGGTGGAACTCGAGCGCGGGGGTGACGTGCCGCCACTCGTCGACGGCGACGCGGTAGAGGCGGTGGTGCGGGGCGAGGCGGAGCATGCGGTCTCACGATCGGTGGCGGCGGCGCGGGCCGGGCGGCGGATGCGGGCGGACGTCGTCCCGGCCGGCGCGCGGGTGCGCGCCGGCCGGCTTCCCTCTCCTAGTCCTGGAGAGCGAAGGGGTTGTGGACGAGGGCGTTCGTGCCCGGTCCCTGCGGCGCGCTGAGCACGTCGTCGCCGGCGATCGCCTCGACGGCGAACGGGTTGTGGACGAGGGCGTTCGTGCCCGGTCCCTGCGGCGCGCTCAGCACGTCGTCGCCGGCGATCCTGGTGATGGAGACGTCGATCATGTCGTCATCCTCTCTCTCTAGTATCGAGAACCATTCTCAATACGGGAGAGAAGATAGGGCGGCCCGCATCCTCGGCGGACGCGCTGTCCACAGGTAGCGTCGGCGCATGGGCATGTTCCAGGTCGTGCAGGCGCGACCCCACGACGCGGACCGGCTGTGGGCGCTGCTCGAGGAGGACCGGCGGGAGCGCGCGGCCGGACCGGCGGATCCCGACGCGGACGAGGCGGGCCACGCGGGCGCCGATCCGGTCGACGACGCGGTCGCCGCCCGCCCCGGCGACCCGCCGTCGGACACGCTGCCGCTCCTCGAGTCCCGCCGCGGTCGCGTGGTGGCGCTCGTGTCGGATCCCGCGCGCCCCGTGCTCATCGCCTACTCGGGGGTCCGCGCGGTCGGCTTCGCCCTGATGGACCGCAACGGCGTCGGCGGGCGCGCCTTCACCGCCGCGGGCTGGCGCGGCCTCGGCGTCGAGGAGGAGATCCGCGAGGCCGCTCCCCTGCTGCTGCGCTGAGGCGGGCGCCGTGCGCTAGTCGGCCGGCAGCAGGTAGGTGGGGCTCGGCACCGCGATCACGACCGGCCCCGCGGTGGGCAGCCCGGTCGCCGGATCCAGCCGGAAGGACGCGACCGTGCCGGATCCCTGGTTCGCCACGTGCAGCCGGTCCTCGACCACCACGTGGTGCCGGGGCGTCTCGCCGCCGCAGTCGAACGCGGCCACGGGCGCGAGCGCGCCGTCGGCGGCGATGCCGACCACCGCGATCCGCTCGGAGCCGCGGAGGCCGACGTAGGCGAGCCGCTCGTCGGCGGAGACGCGGACCTCGGCGGCGGAGTCGCGGGCGTCGGGCACGGCCGCGCACGACGTGGACGCGATGACGCGCCAGTCCGTGCCGGTCCCCTCGAGCGCGTGCAGGGTCCCGTCGAGCTCGCCGACGAGGAGCACGCGGCCGGACGACAGGAGGGCCATGTGCCGGGGACCCGTGCCGGGCGGGAGGGCGAGCGCGCCGATGCGGTCGAGCCGGCCGTCGCGGAGCGCGTGGACGTGGACGGCGTCGGTGCCGAGGTCGGCGCTGAGGACCGTCCCGCCGCCGACGTGGAGCGTGCTGTGCGCGTGCGGCCCGTCCTGCTGCGGGCGGGGGCCGGAGCCCTCCGCGGCGAGGAGCTGCACGGCCTCGCCGAGCGTGCCGTCGTGCGCGATCGGGTGGACGGCGACGATGCCGTCGCCGTAGTGCGACGTGAGGAGCAGGCCGTCGACCACGTGCAGGTGGCAGGGGCCGGATCCCCCGCTCGGCTGCCCGCCCGCCCACTGCAGCGAGCCTCCGGGTGCGCGGCGGAACGCCTCGACGCGGTCGGCGGCCTCGCCCACCGCGTAGACCATGTCGCCGTGCGCGAGGAGGAACGAGGGCGAGGGAGTCTCCACGGCGGTGCCGACGACCGCCATCTCGCCCGTGATGGGATCGACCGCGAGGCCCGTGATGCCGATGCCCGAGCCGCCGGCGTCGGCGGTGTAGCCGCCCGCCCACATCGAGACCTCGGGCATGGCGGCTTCCTCGGGCGTCATCACCCCGCTCACCCTACGGGCACGCCGCCGGTCAGTACCCGGAGGACGGCTCGACGATGCCGACGAAGTCGCCGGTGCGGAGGAAGCCTTCCGTGTTGAGGCGGATCCGCTCGGCGAGCAGCGGCCGCACCATGTCCGGGGTGTCGGCCGTGTGCGGCGTCACGATGCAGCGCGGCTCGGAGAACAGCGGGTGGCCGTCGGGCAGCGGCTCGGGCGACGTGACGTCGAGGCCCGCGCCGTGGATCCCGCCGGAGCGGAGCGCGTCGAGCAGGGCGTCGGGATCGACGAGCGCGCCGCGGGCGATGTTCACGAGGACGGCCGTGTCCTTCATCGCCGCCAGCTGCGCCGCGCCGATGAGGCCCGCGGTGTCGTCGGTGCTGGCCGCGGCGAGCATCACGACGTCGGCGTCCGCGAGCACCTCGTCGAGCCGGTCGGCGGTGACGGTGCGGTCGGCGCCCTCCACCGGGTCGCCGCTGCGGCGCACGACCGTCACGGTGCAGTCGAACGGGGCGAGCAGCCGGATGTACTCCAGCGCGATGCCGCCGGCGCCGACCACGACGACCTCGGAGCGGTAGAGCGAGAGGCCCGCCGACGATCCCCAGGAGGTCGCCCGCGCGCGCTCCGGCAGCTGCCGCAGCGTCGCGAGGGTCAGCGCGAGCGCGTGCTCGGCGACGGGCTCGGAGTAGGCGCCCTTCGCGCTCGTCCAGACGAGGTCGGGTCGGTCGCACTCCCGGAGCGTGTCGGCGAAGGCGTCGACGCCCGCGAACGGCAGCTGCACCCACTGCACCTGCGGGTTGGCGGCGAGCGTGTCGGTGAGCTCCGCCGCGCGGCGGATGGAGAGCCAGACGATGCCGCGCGTCTCCTCCGACAGCTCGGCGACCTCTCCGCCCGCGTCGCGGACGGCCTCGAGGTAGGCGTCCTCCGTGCGCGGGAGCATGGCGATGGGGCCGGGCACGGGTCGCGCGTCGCCCGTGAGGCGGTGGGGCGTGGCCCCGTCGACCGCGCGGTGGACGCGGCGGGGAGCGGGGGCTGAGCGGTTCGTGTCGGTCATGCGAGGGGCCTCCGGGGATGCGGGACGCGGGCGGGCGGTTCGGCGGATCGCAGCACGACGGGCGGGTCGCCCTCCGCGTGATCGGCGTCGTGTTCGCGAGGGGGCTCGGCCGCGGTGCGCGACTGGGCGAGCCCCTGCACGTAGGGGTGGGTCGGATCCGCCAGCACGTCGTCGACGGCGCCGTGGCCGACCAGCTTGCCGCGGTGCAGCACGGCGAGGCGGTCGGTGAGGCGCTCGACGACCGCGAGGTCGTGGCTCACCACGAGCGCGGAGAAGCCGCCGCGGGACTGGAGGTCGCGGAGCAGGTCGAGCACGGCGACGCGGCTCATCACGTCCACGCCCGAGGTCGGCTCGTCGGCGATGAGGAGGCGCGGGCCGAGCACGAGCGCCCGGGCGAGGGCGACGCGCTGGCGCTGGCCGCTGGAGAGCTCGTGCGGGTACCTGTCCTGCGTCCCGGGCGGCAGGTCGAGCGCGGTCAGGAGCGTGACGACGCGGCGCGCGGCCACCTGGCTGTCGAAGCGTCGGTCGCGGGAGAAGATCGGCTCGGCGATGGCCTCGCTCGCCGTGAGCTGCGGGTGCAGCGTGGTGCCGGCGTCCTGCGGCACGTAGCCGATGCCGTAGGTGGTGCGGGTGCGGGCACGGCGGCCCATGCGGCGGAGGCCCTGGCCGAGCACGGAGGCGTCGCCACCCGTGATCCGGGGGACGGCCGCGCCCTCGTCGCCGGACGGGACGAGGCCCGCGAGCACGCGCGCGAGGGACGACTTGCCGGATCCGCTCGCGCCCACGACGCCGAGCACCTCGCCCGGCTGGATCCGCAGCGTGATCCCGTCGACGGCCGGCGGCGTCTCCGCCCCGCGCCGCGCGGGATAGGCGAGACGCAGATCGCGGGCGTCGAGCACGGGCCCGGCGGATCCGCCGTCCGCGTCGGCGTCTCGGGGGGTGTGCGTCATGCGCTGCTCCGTCCTCGGCGTGGTCGTGCGGCAGGCGACGCCTGCCGCACGACGGATGCGGGTTCCGACCCATCATGCCCGGGGTCGGGCGGGCCCCGCTCGGAGCCGCCTAGCCGGCGGGCCGCTCGGCGGCCCGGAGCGCGTGCAGCCGGGCGCGGCGCTCGGCCTGCTCGCCCGGGTCGGGCACGGGCAGCGACGCGAGCAGCCGCTGCGTGTACGGGTGCTGCGGGTTCCCGAGCACCTCGGCGCCCGTGCCCTCCTCGACCAGCTCGCCGCGGTAGAGCACGGCGATCCGGTCGGCCAGCAGGTCGACGACCGCGAGGTCGTGGCTGATGAACAGCGCCGCGAACCCGAGCTCGCGCTGCAGCTCGGCGAAGAGCTCCAGCACGCGCGCCTGCACGGACACGTCGAGCGCGCTCGTCGGCTCGTCCGCGACGAGCAGCGACGGCTCGAGCGCGAGGCCGCGGGCGAGGCTCGCGCGCTGGCGCTGCCCGCCCGAGAGCTCGTGCGGGTAGCGGTCGCCGAAGGCCTTCGGCAGCTGCACCGCCTCCATGAGCTCGTCGACGCGCCCGCGCGCGGCCTGCGGGGTCCTCGCCCGGCCGTGCACGATGAGCGGCTCGGCCACGCACTCGGCGATCGTGAGGCGCGGGTTGAAGCTCGTCGCCGGGTCCTGGAACACGAAGCCGATGTCGGCGCGGAGCTTCCGGAAGTCGCGCTCGCGCACGCCGAGCATCTCGGTGCCGAGGACCTGGAGGGATCCGCCGGTCACGTTGGTGAGGCCCGCGATGGCGCGCCCGATGGTGGTCTTGCCGGAGCCCGACTCCCCCACCAGCCCGAGGACCTCGCCCGCCTCGATGCGCAGGTCGACGCCCTTCACGGCGCGGAACGCGGGGCTCCCCAGGCGGCCCGGGTACTCGATCTCGAGCCCGCGCGCCTCGACGACCGGAACCGCCTCGGTGCCCGACGCGGTGCGGGCGCGCGAGCGCACGGCCGCGCGCTCGACGGTGGCGGCGACGCCCTCGCCGAGCTTCGGCACGGAGGCCAGCAGGTTCCGCGTGTACTCCTCCTTCGGCGACGCGAAGAGCGTGGCGACGTCGGCCTGCTCCACGAGCCGCGAGCGGTACATGACCGCCACGCGGTCGGCGAGGTCGGCCACCACGCCCATGTTGTGCGTGATGAGGATCACGGCCGCGCCGAACTCGTCGCGGCAGCGGCGCAGCAGGTCGAGGATCTCCGCCTGCACCGTGACGTCGAGCGCGGTGGTCGGCTCGTCGGCGACGATGAGGCCGGGGTCCAGCACGAGCGCCATCGCGATGACGACGCGCTGCTTCTGGCCGCCCGAGAACTGGTGCGGGTAGTGGTCGACGCGCGTCTCGGGATCCGGGATGCCCACGCGGCGGAGGATGTCGATGGCCTTCGCGCGGCCCTCCTTCTTGGAGACGCGGCCGTGGGCGCGGAGGCCCTCGACGATCTGCCAGCCCACCGTGTGCACGGGGTTGAGCGCCGTGGACGGCTCCTGGAACACCATCGCCACGTCGCGGCCGCGCGCCTGGCGCAGCCGGTCGGCGGAGATCGAGAGCACGTCGACCGCGCCCTGGCCGGTGCGGTCGCTGAGGAGCACGGCGCCGTCGGTGACGGCCGTGTCGGGCAGGAGGCCGAGGATCGTGCGGGCGGTGACGGACTTGCCCGACCCCGACTCCCCCACGATGGCGAGGATCTCGCCGGGCGACACCGTGAGGGAGACGCCGTCGACCGCGCGGACGTCGCCGCCGTCGGTCGCGAAGGTCACCCCGAGGTCGCGGATGGAGACGACGTCGCTCATGCGGCCACCTTCTTCTTCGTCGAGGCGCGCTTGCGGGCGCGGAGCTTGGGGTCGGAGATGTCGTTGACGCTCTCGCCCACGAGCGTGAGCCCGAGGACGAGCATGACGATGGCGACGCCGGGGAAGACGCCCGTCCACCAGACGCCGCTCGCGGTGTCCGCGAGCGCGCGGTTGAGGTCGTAGCCCCACTCGGCCGCGGACGTCGGCGAGATGCCGAAGCCGAGGAACCCGAGCCCGGCGAGCGTGAGGATGGCCTCGGACGCGTTGAGCGTGAGGATCAGCGGCAGCGTGCGCGTGGAGTTCCGCAGCACGTGCACGAACATGATCCGCGGCGTCGACGACCCGATGACCTTGGCGCTCTCGACGAACGCCTCCGCCTTCAGCCGCACGACCTCGGCGCGGATCACGCGGAAGTACTGCGGGATGTAGACGACCGTGATGCTGACGGCCGCCGACAGGATGCCGCCCCACAGGCTCGACTGCCCGCCGTTCAGCACGATGCTCACCACGATGGCGAGCAGCAGCGTCGGGAACGGGTAGATGGCGTCGGCGATGACGACGAGGATCCGGTCGAGCCAGCCGCCGAGGTAGCCCGAGACGACGCCGAGCAGCACGCCGACGAACAGCGAGAGGACCACGGCGATCACCACGACGGACAGCGCGGTCTGCGTGCCCCAGACGACGCGGGAGAACACGTCGTAGCCGCCGACCGTGGTGCCCCAGATGTGGGTGCCGTCGGGTGCGGACTGGCGCGGGAAGGAGCCGCTGTCGTCGCGGCCCTGCGCGAAACCGAACGGGGCGATGACCGGCGCGAGCGCCGCGAGCAGGATGAACGCGCCCGTGATGAGCATCCCGGCGACGAGCATGCCGCGCTGGAGGCCCACGCTCTGGCGCACGTGCGAGACGAGCGGCAGGCGCTGGAGGAGGGTGCGGCGCGCCGGGGGCGCGGGAGCGGTGGTGGTGTCGGTCATGTCAGTACCTCACTCGCGGGTCGATGAGCGCCGCGACGACGTCGACGATGAAGTTGGTCACGGCCACGATCACGGCCAGGAGCGCCACGATTCCCTGCACGGCGACGAAGTCGCGCGCCGCCAGGTACTGCGCGAGCTGGAAGCCGAGGCCCCGCCACTCGAACGTGGTCTCCGTGAGCACGGCGCCGCCGAGCATGACGGCGATCTGCAGGCCCACGACCGTGATGATCGGGATGAGCGCGGGCTTCAGCGCGTGCCGGGTGGTGAGCCGGAACTCGCCGACGCCGCGCGAGCGCGCCGCGTCCACGTACTCGGTGCCGAGCGTCGAGATGACGTTCGTGCGCACGAGCCGCAGGAAGATGCCGGCGGTCAGGAGGCCCAGCGCGAGCGCCGGGAGGACCGCGTGCTCGAGGACGTCGCTGACGGCCGTGGGGCTGCCGAGGCGGAGCGCGTCGATCAGGTAGATGCCGGTCGGGTTCTCCAGCCGCCCGAGGGCGACCTCGACGCGCGTGTCGGCGCGGCCGGACAGCGGGAGGATCCCGAGCCACACCGAGAAGACGAGCTTCAGGAGGAGGCCGGCGAAGAAGACGGGCGTGGCGTAGGCGAGGATCGCGAGGATCCGGAGCACGGCGTCGGGCGTGCGGTCCTTGAAGTACGCGGCGACGAGGCCGAGCGGGATGCCGATGAGGAACGCGACGATGAGCGAGTAGACGACCAGCTCGAGCGTGGCCGACCCGTACTGCAGCAGCACCTCGCTGATGAGCCGGTTGTCGGTGAGCGAGCGGCCGAAGTTGCCGGTGGCGATCTGGCCGAGGTACTCGAGGTACTGCACGATGATCGGCCGGTCGAACCCGGCGGTCGCGAGGCGCTCCTGGAGCTGCTCGGGGGTGAGCCGGTCGCCGACGGCGGCGGAGATCGGGTCGCCGACGATGCGCATGAGGAAGAACACCAGCGTCACGAGGATGAACACGGTCGGGATGATGAGCACGGCGCGGATGAGGATGTACTGGCCGAGCCCGATCCCCTGCTTCCGGGCCTTGGGCTGCTGCGCCCCGGGGGGCGCGGACGCGGGTACGGCGTCCGGGATGACGGTCACGGCAGGAGTGCCTTTCGGGTCGTCGTGCGGGTCGGGCGTCGGGTGGGGATGCCACCGCGGGGCACAGGGATGGGGCGTCCCGCCGCAGCGGGACGCCCCATCCGTGGAGGAGGCGAGTCTAGGAGACCGCCTCCGTCGGGCCTGCTAGCCCTTGGTGATCGGCGCGTAGCGGAACTTGAACGAGGCGTCGAGCGTCACGCCCGACACGTCCTTGCCGGCCACCGCGACCTGCGAGCCCTGGAGCAGGGGCAGGGTCGGCAGGTCGGCGGCGACCTCGTCCTGGATCTCGCCGATGAGCTCGGCGCGCGCCGTGGTGTCGGCCTCCGACAGCTGCTGCGTGATGAGGTCCGTCACGGTGGGGTTGTCGTAGTGGTTCTTCACGAAGGACTGCGGGGAGAAGAACGGCGTCAGGTAGTTGTCCGCGTCCGAGTAGTCGGGGAACCAGCCGAGCTGGTACGCCGGGTACTCGTCGTTGACGCGGGCCTTGCTGTACTGGTCCCAGATCGTGGACTGCAGGTTGACCTGGAACAGGCCGGTCGCCTCGAGCTGCTGCTTGATGAGCGCGTACTCGTCGTCCGAGCCGGCGCCGTAGTGGTCCGGGTTGAACTGGAGCTGCAGCGCGACGGGCGTCTGCACGCCGGCGTCGGCCAGGGCCTTCGCGGCCTTGTCCGCGTCCGGTCCGCCGTCCCCGTCGCCGTAGACGCCCTTGAGCGCCTCGTTGGCGCCGGAGAGGCCGTCGGCCACGTAGGAGTAGAGCGGCGTGTAGGTGCTGTTGTAGACCTCGGTCGACAGCTCCTCGCGGTCGACGAGGTCGGCCGCGGCCTGGCGGACGGCGAGGGCCTTGGCCTCGTCGGCCTCGGCGGTGGTCTTGCCGAAGGGCTGCGTGTTCAGGTTGAACGTGATGTAGCGGATCTCGCCACCGGGTCCCTCGATGACCTGGACGGAGTCGTCCGTCTTGAGGTCCGCGATGTCGGTCGCGCCGAGCGAGCGGCCCGCGACGTCGATCTCGCCGTTCTGCACGGCGAGCTTCATCGTGGTCTCGTCGGCGTAGTAGCGCGCGGTCACGCCGCCGTTCTCGGCCTTCGGGAGGACGCCCTGGTAGTCGGCGTTCGGCGCGTAGGCGACGAGCTGGTTGAGGTCGAAGTCGGTGATGACGTACTGGCCCGCGAAGGCGTTCGCCGCGACGATGTCGGCCGGGTCGGCGAGCGCGTCGGCCGGGAAGACCTCCTCGTCGACGATGGGGCCGGCGGGGCTCGAGAGCACCTGCTCGAACGTCTGGTCGTTCGCGGTCTTCAGCGTGAAGACGACGGTCGTGTCGTCGGGGGCCTGGACGCTCTCCACGTTCGCGAGGAGCGACGACGGGCCGTTGCCGTTGTCGGCGCCGTTGGCGGCGATTGCCGCGACGCGGTCGAACGTGAACTTGACGTCGCTCGCGGTGAGCGCGTGGCCGTTGGCGAACGTGAGGTCGGGCTTGAGCTCGACCGTGAACTCGTTCGGCGAGGTGTACTCGCCGGAGACGGCGAGGTCGGGCTCGACGTCGGGGCTGCCGTAGGGGCTGTTGAAGAGGAACGGGTAGACCTGGTTCTGCACCGCGAACGAGCCGTTGTCGTAGGAGCCGGCGGGGTCGAGCGAGAGGACCTTGTCGGTCGTGCCGACGACGATGGATCCGCCGGACTCGCCGTCCTCGGCGAGCGGGTCGCCGGATCCGCCGGAGCAGCCGGCGAGGACGAGGGCCGCGGCGGAGAATCCGGCCGTGGCGAGCAGGACGCGAGAGCGCCGGGTGAATGCGGACGTCATGTTCCGAGTGCCTCTTTCATGAAGGGGATCGCGCCCGCGCATCGGGAAGACACGGACGCTGTGCTGTGCATGATTTCTAACACACGGGAAACAGCAGCCCCGACCCCGGGGTCGTGCGGCGGCGCTTCTTCACACGAATGAAACATGGCCCGCGGTCCGCTCCGGCGCGCGCCGTCCGCCTCGCGCGCACTGGATCCGGGCTATTCGCGCAGCGCTCGGCGCTCGGCCTCGACCTGCATGAGCTCGCGCTGGATCTCCTGGTAGCGATCGCGCTCGTGGGTCGCGTCCGTGCGCTGCAGCCGGCCGATGAGGTCGGCCTTGCGGCGCAGCAGGTCGCGCCCGACGAGCTCGGCCGTGACGCCCTTCACGTAGACGGCGAGCTTGTCGGCGTCGCCGCGGTTCGGCAGCGGCGCGACGCCGAGCTGCTTCACGAGCGTCGCGAACGACTCGGGCACCTCGAGGGCCACGCGCGACAGCCAGTCCGCGCCGCCGAGGGCGTCCATGCTCCCGATGACGCCGTCGCGGACGACCGCGAGGCTCTCGTTGACGAAGGTGACCTGCGCGGCCCGCATGACCAGGTCGTTCCCGACGAGCTCCGGGTGCTGCAGCATCGCCATGAGCGCGTCGCGCTCGAGGCGGGTCGCGAGGTCGGTCGGCAGGTCCATGAGGGACATGGAGCGGGACGCGTCCGCCGCGCCGTCGTCGTCCGGACCGTGCCCGCCCTGCGCGTGCCGCCCCTGCGGCGAGCCGCCGGAGCGGTCGGCGCCGTCGGCGGGCGTGCTGCGCCCCGCGGTCTGGACGGCGCGGCCGACCTCCGTGAGGTCCATGCCCAGCCAGCCCGCGAGCTCCCGCGCGTAGCCGGGCCGGAGGGACGGGTCGCGGATGTCGGCGACCACGGGAGCGGCGGCGCGCAGCGCCGCGACGCGGCCCTCGACGGTGTCGAGGTCGTGGTCGGCGAGGATCTGCCGGATCGCGAACTCGAACATGGGCTTCTTGCCCTGGATCATGCGGCGGACGGCGTCGTCGCCGCGCGTGAGGCGGAGGTCGCAGGGATCCAGCCCCTCGGGGCCGACCGCGACGTAGGTCTGGGCGGCGAAGCGCCGCTCCTCCGAGAAGGCGCGCATGGCGGCCTTCTGGCCGGCCGCGTCGGGGTCGAAGGTGA
This sequence comes from Clavibacter michiganensis, assembly GCF_002151125.1. GTDB lineage: Bacteria > Actinomycetota > Actinomycetes > Actinomycetales > Microbacteriaceae > Clavibacter > Clavibacter michiganensis_C. The sequence continues at coordinate 17,198 of NZ_MDJZ01000004.1, read as the reverse complement.
AGACGACCTCGCCGAGCCCGCTGTCGTCGCCGAGCACGCGGCGGAGGACCTTGATGTGGTCGACGCCGAACGACGTGCCGCAGGTGGCGACGGCGGTGGTGACCCCGGCGAGGTGGCAGGCCATCACGTCGGTGTAGCCCTCGACCACGACCACCTGGCGGCCGCGGCTCACGTCGCGCTTGGCGAGGTCGAGCCCGTAGAGCACGGAGCTCTTGTGGTAGACGGGCGTCTCGGGCGTGTTGAGGTACTTCGGGCCCTTGTCGTCCTCGCGCAGGCGGCGGGCGCCGAAGCCGACCGTGGATCCCGTGAGGTCGCGGATGGGCCACACCAGCCGGCCGCGGAACCGGTCGTACGCGCCGCGGTCGCCCTGGCTGAGGAGGCCTGCGGTCACCAGCTCGGCCTCCGTGTAGCCCTTGGCCTTGAGGTGCGTGGAGAGGGCGTCCCAGCTCTGCGGGGCGAAGCCGACGCCGAAGCGCTGCGCCGCGCCCTGGTCGAAGCCGCGCTCCCCGAGGAAGGTGCGGCCGATCTCCGCCTCCTCCGATCCGAGCTGCTCGACGAAGAACTCCGCGGCCGCCTCGTTCGCGCCGAGGAGGCGCGAGCGGTTGCCCTGGTCGGTGGCGGCCTGGCCGTCCTCGTAGTGCAGCTGGTAGCCGATCCGCTGCGCCATGCGCTCCACGGCCTCGGCGAACGTGACGTGGTCCATGCGCTGCAGGAACGTGTAGACGTCGCCGCCCTCTCCGCAGCCGAAGCAGTGGTAGAAGCCGACCTGGGGCCGTACGTGGAAGCTCGGCGTGCGCTCGTCGTGGAAGGGGCAGAGGCCCTTCAGGGATCCGACGCCCGCCGACTTGAGGGTGACGTACTCCCCCACCACGTCGCCCAGGTTCACCCGGGAGCGCACCTCGTCGATGTCGCTCTTGCGGATCAGGGCCATTGGCTCATCCTACGTCCGGCGTCCGGCGCGAGCCCGGGCCGGCGACGGGCCACCGCGCGCGTCAGAAGACCGGCCGGGCGCACAGGCGCTCGTACCAGGCGATGGCCGACTGGTCCGTGAGGCTGGCGACCTGGTCGACGATGACGCGCTTGCGGGCGCCGTCGTCCGCGGCCTGGTGCCAGTCGCCCGCGAAGCCGGGGTCGAGCTCGTCGGCGCCCCGCGCGTGCAGGGCGTCGGCGAGGCCGGCGAGGACCTCGCGCTGGCGCGCGTAGATGGGCTGCCGCGTGTTCTTCGACATGACGAACGCCGCGACGATGCCCTTGAGCACCGCGATCTCCGCCTGGATCGCCCGCGGGACGACCACGTGCGCGCCGAAGCGGATGAGGCTGCGGTCGGTGTGCGTGGCGCGCGTGAGCTGCGTGGCGGCACCCGCGAAGCGGCCGATGAGCTGGCTCGTGAGGTCCTTCAGCGCCGCCTGGGCGCCGCGGCCGCCGTCGTACTCGTCCACCCACACGTCGAGGGAGTCGAGCCGGTCGAAGGCCTGGATCAGCTCCTCGTGCGAGTGCGCGCCGCCGATCCACGCGACCATCGAGTCGACGAGCTCCTCGTGGTCGACCCGGGCGCCGAGCGCGCGCACGTCGACGTAGCCGCCGACGATGGCGTCCTCGAAGTCGTGCACGGAGTAGGCGATGTCGTCGCTGAGGTCCATGACCTCCGCCTCGATGCAGCGGCGGCCCGTGGGCGCGCCCTCGCGGAGCCACTCGAAGGCGGCCACGTCGTCGTCGTAGAAGCCGAACTTGCCGCGGCCCGAGGGGTCGGGCACCGACTGCGAGCTCGGCCACGGGTACTTGCAGCTCGCGTCGAGGCTGGCCCGCGTGAGGTTGAGGCCGTACGGCCGTCCCTCCGGCCCGATGACCTTGGGCTCCAGCCGGGTGAGCAGCCGCAGCGTCTGCGCGTTGCCCTCGAAGCCGCCGATGTCGGACGCCCAGTCGTTGAGCGCCCGCTCGCCGTTGTGCCCGAACGGCGGGTGGCCGATGTCGTGCGCGAGGCACGCGGTGTCGACCACGTCGGGATCGAGGTCGAGGCTGGAGGCGAGCTCGCGGCCCACCTGCGCCACCTCGAGGGAGTGCGTGAGCCGGTTGCGCGCGAAGTCGAGGCCGGCCATGGGGCTCAGCACCTGCGTCTTGGCGGCGAGGCGCCGGAGCGCGCTCGAGTGCAGCAGGCGGGCGCGGTCTCGTGCGAAGTCGCTCCGGCGGGACGAGTGCTGCTCGGGGAACCACCGCTCGGCGTCGGTGGCGCTGTACGCCGACCGCTCGTGCATGCTCTCAACCGCCACTGTTGTGGATCTCCCCGTCCGCGATGTCCATCGCATCCTGCGCGTCGATGTCGCGGCTCTCGAGCCAGCGGTCCGGCAGCGCCGTGCGCTTCATGCTGCCCTGGCGTCCGCGCGCGCCCTCGGCGCCGGCGCCCGGGTAGGGCTGGTCGCGGTCGAGGGTGGCGAGCAGGCCGTCGATCTCCTCGAGCGACGACGCCGACGCGAGCGCCGCTCGCAGGTCGCCGCCGACCGGATAGCCCTTGAAGTACCAGGCGACGTGCTTGCGCGCGTCGCGGCAGCCGCGCTCCTCGCTCTCGAAGAACTCGGCGAGGAGCTCGACGTGGCGGCGGAAGGTGTCGGCGACCTGTCCCTGCGACGGGTGGGCGCGGGGCGTGTCCGCGGGGTCGAGGCCGGCGGCGCGCGCGTGGAACGCGGCCGCGAGGTCGCCGAAGAGCCAGGGGCGGCCGAGGCAGCCGCGGCCGACGACCACGCCGTCGGCGCCCGTCTCGTCCATCATCCGGATGGCGTCCTCCGCGGCCCAGATGTCGCCGTTGCCGAGGACCGGCACGCTCGCGATGGCCTGCTTGAGCTTCGCTATGGCGGGCCAGTCGGCGTGGCCGCTGTAGTAGTCGCTCGCCGTGCGCGCGTGCAGCGCGATGGACGCGACGCCCGCGCCCTCGGCGGCGCGCCCGGCCTCGAGGTAGGTGAGGTGGTCGGCGTCGATGCCCTTGCGCATCTTGACCGTGAGCGGGACGTCGCCCGCGGCCTTCACGGCGCCCTCGACGATGTCGGTGAACAGCCCGAGCTTCCAGGGCAGCGCCGCTCCCCCGCCCTTGCTCGTGACCTTGGGCACGGGGCAGCCGAAGTTGAGGTCGATGTGGTCGGCGCGGTCCTCCGCGACGAGCATCGTGACGGCCTCGCGCACGGTCTTCGGATCCACCCCGTAGAGCTGGATGGAGCGCACCTTCTCCGAGGGGTGGTGCGTGATGAGGCGCATGGACTCGGGCGTGCGCTCGACGAGCGCGCGGCTCGTGATCATCTCGCTGACGTAGAGGCCCGCGCCGAACTCGCGGCACAGCCGGCGGAACGCGGTGTTGGTGATGCCCGCCATGGGCGCGAGTACGACGGGCACGTCGAGCGGGATGCCGCCGATGCGGAGGGCCGGCTCGGCGGCGGGCGCGGGTGCGCCGGGAGCGTCGGCCGGGGAGGGGACGGAGGCGAGGGTCGGAGAGGACATGACGGCTCGATTCTCCCAGACGGGACGGCGGGCGGCGGACGCGGGGCGGGATCCCCGCGGGGGCCAGGCGGCGGGCGCCTGGGGAGGGACGGTCAGATGGCCCGCCCGGCGTCGATCGCGTCGCGGACGCGCGCCAGGTCGGCCGCAGCCGAGGCCTCGGTGCCCACGTCGTGCGCGGCGTGGTCGTCGGCGACGGACGCGCCGGGGACGAGGCAGGCGTCGCCCTCGCAGGCGGCGGCGTCCGCGGATCCGCGCATCGCGAAGGGGACGACCGCGACGGGCAGCGCGCCGGTGGCGGGCGCGGCGCTCATCGGGCGGCCTCCTCGCCCGCGACGACGCGCACCGTGTCGCCGTCGCGCGCGGCCAGGGCCTCGCCGAGGGCGGAGGCGAAGACCGTCGGGTCCTGCGCGCCGGAGATCCCGAAGCGCTCGTCGATCACGAAGAAGGGCACGCCCTGGATCCCGTAGGCGACCGCCTGCGCCTGGTCGGCGCGCACGTCGTCGATGTGGCGGTGCGACTCCAGCGCCTCGCGCACCTCGTCGGCGTCGAGGCCGACCTCGACCGCGAGCTCGACGAGGTCCGGGACCCGACCGACGTGGCGGCCCTCGGTGAAGTAGGCGGACAGCAGGCGCTCCACCATCTCCAGCTGCACGCCGCGCACGCGCGCCACGTGCAGCAGCTCGTGCGCGAGGACGGTGTTGGTGTGCTGCAGCGCGTCGTAGTCGTAGGCCAGGCCCTCGGCGGCGGCGAGCCGGGTCATGTCCTCGAGCATCGTCGCGACGCGGTCGGCGGGGATGCCCTTGTGGCCCGCCAGGAAGTCGACCTCGGTGCCCTGGAAGTCGACCGGGGTGTCGGGTGCGAGCTCGAAGGACCGGTAGGTGACCTCGATCTCGGGGGCGCCGGGCGTCCTCGCCCGGAAGTCGCGCGCGCCGCGCTCGAAGCGGCGCTTGCCGACGTAGCACCACGGGCAGGCGATGTCCGACCAGACGTCGACGCGGATGGCGGGCAGGGCGGGGGCGGAGGAGTCGGTCACGGGTGGGCAACCGGTCGGGAAGGCGGGGCATTCCCGCGGTGTTGCCCGAGCATGGCCGACAGCTCCCCCTCCTCCGTCCCGACCGCATCCGACGACGCCGCTCCCCGGGGGCGCGACCGCGTGCTCGCCCACGCCGCGCGCCTCGGCATCGACGTCGAGGTCGTCGACCGGCCCGACGCCGGATCCCTCGAGGAGGCGGCCCGCGGCCTCGGCATCGAGCCGTCCCACCTCGTGAAGTCGCTCGTGGTGAAGCGGCACGACGGCGCGCTGCTCATGGCGCTCGTGCCGGGCGACCGGCAGATCAGCTGGTCGAAGCTGCGCGCCCTCGTGGGCGTCAACAAGCTCTCGATGCCCGCGCCCGAGGTGGCCCTCGAGGCGACCGGCTACGCGCGCGGCACCATCACGCCGCTCGGCGCCCGCGGCGACCTGCCCGTCTTCGCCGACGAGCGGATCGCCGGCCGACGGATCGGCATGGGCGGCGGCGAGCACGGCGTCTCGGCCCTGGTCGACGCGGACGCGCTGGTCGCGGCGCTCGGCGCGACGGTCGGCGACATCACCGACGAGCTGACGATCCGCCGCCCCTGACCCGCGCGGGGCGGCAGGGGACGGCGGATCTCTCGTGCGGGATCGCGCGGATCAGGCCCCGACGAGCTGCCCCGCGAGGTAGCCGACGAGGTCGTCGAGCGGGATGCGCTCCTGCGCCATGGTGTCGCGCTCGCGGACGGTGACGGCGCGGTCGTCGAGCGTGTCGAAGTCGATCGTCACGCAGAACGGCGTGCCGATCTCGTCCTGGCGGCGGTAGCGGCGTCCGATGGCGCCCGCGTCGTCGAACTCGATGTTCCAGACCTTGCGCAGCTCCGCGGCGAGCTCGCGCGCCACCGGCGACAGCTTCTCGTTGCGCGACAGCGGCAGCACGGCGACCTTGACGGGCGCGAGGCGACGGTCGAGGCGGAGGACCGTGCGCTTGTCCACGCCGCCCTTCGCGTTCGGCGCCTCGTCCTCGTGGTAGGCGTCGACGAGGAACGCCATCATCGAGCGGGTGAGGCCGGCCGCGGGCTCGATGACGTACGGGATCCACCGCTCGTTCTTCGTCTGGTCGAAGTAGGAGAGGTCCTGGCCGGACGCCTCGGAGTGCGTGCGCAGGTCGTAGTCGGTGCGGTTCGCGATGCCCTCGAGCTCGCCCCAGGCGCCGCCGGCGAAGCCGAAGCGGTACTCGATGTCGACCGTGCGGGTCGAGTAGTGGGAGAGCTTCTCCTGCGGGTGCTCGAACAGGCGGAGGTTCTCGGGGTCGATGCCGAGGTCGGTGTACCAGGCGTAGCGGGCGTCGATCCAGTACTGGTGCCACTCGGCGTCGGTGCCGGGCTCGACGAAGAACTCCATCTCCATCTGCTCGAACTCGCGCGTGCGGAAGATCCAGTTCTGCGGCGTGATCTCGTTGCGGAAGCTCTTGCCGATCTGGCCGATGCCGAACGGCGGCTTCTGGCGCGCGGCGCTCAGCACGTTGGCGAAGTTGACGAAGATGCCCTGCGCGGTCTCCGGGCGGAGGTAGTGCAGGCCCTCCTGGTTGTCGACGGGACCCAGGAAGGTCTTGAGCAGGCCCGAGAAGTTCTGGGGCTCGGTCCAGGATCCGGGCTGGCCGGTGTCCGGGTCGTTGACGTCCGCGAGGCCGTTGGCCGGCGGGTGGCCGTGCTTGGCCTCGTACGCCTCGAGGAGGTGGTCGGCGCGGTACCGCTTGTGCGTGTGCAGTGACTCGACGAGCGGGTCGCTGAAGACCTCGACGTGGCCGGAGGCCTCCCACACGCGGCGGGGCAGGATGACGGAGGAGTCGAGGCCCACGACGTCGTCGCGGCCGTTGACCATGGTCTGCCACCACTGGCGCTTGATGTTCTCCTTCAGGGCCACGCCGAGCGGCCCGTAGTCCCACGCGGAGCGCGAGCCGCCGTAGATCTCACCCGCCTGGAAGACGAAGCCGCGCCGCTTGGCGAGGTTGATGACCGGGTCGAGACGCGAGGGGGTTGCCACGTTTGCTCCAAGGGAAGAGGCCGGACTGGGTGCCCGGTCGGCGGACGGCGACCGATGGGCGGGCGCCGCGGGTCGCCGGGAAAGGCGGCCCCCAGTCTACGGGCGGGTCCGCTCAGTCCTCGTCGCCCGCGGTCCGCCGGTGGGCGAGCTCGATGATCCGGACGGTCTCGAGGGAGTCGCGCGGCTCCACGGGCACGGGTCCGCGGCCGCGGACGGCGTCGGCCATCGCGCGGTAGAAGTCGGCGTAGCGCCCGCGCTCGGTGGGGATCCGCTTCCCCGCCGGATCGCCCGCCGCCTCGACGAGCGTGCCCCAGTCGGACTCGGGCGCCTCGCCGAAGCCCGGATCGGCGGGCGACGCGCCCTCCTTGAGGAGCGGCTCCTGCGGGTCGAGCCCGTGCACGGCGTAGGCGCCCGCGGTGCCGAGCACGCGGAAGCGGGGGCCGGCCAGCGCGGCGACGCGGCTGACGGTGATGTGCGACTGCACGCCCGACTCGTGCAGCAGCGAGTAGAAGGCGTCGTCATCGCTCGCGGATCCGTCGCGCACGGTCGCGAGCTCGGCCGCGAAGTCGGCGACGGGGCCGAACAGCTCGATGGCCTGGTCGATGAGGTGGCTGCCGAGGTCGTAGGAGATGCCCGCGGCGTCGGCCGGGGTCTCACGGTCCTGCCAGCGGTCGCGGACGGGGCCGCCCCAGCGCTCGAAGGTCGACTCGAAGCGGTGGACCTCGCCCAGCCGCCCCGACGCGATGAGCGCCCGCACCGTGAGGAAGTCGCCGTCGAGGCGGCGGTTCTGGAACACGGAGAACGGGATCCCGAGGGCCTCGGCGCGCTCGATGAGCATGAGCGCCTCGTCCACGGTCGCGACGAACGGCTTGTCCATGACGACGGCGAGGTGCGCGTCGAGCGCCTGCAGGCCCTGGCGCAGGTGCGCGGAGGCGGGCGACGCGATGACCACCATGTCGAGCTCGGCGGAGCGGGCGAAGAGCTCGTCCGCGGAGGCGACGACGTCCGCGCCCGGGTGGCGCTCGCGCACCAGGGCGGCGCGGTCGGGGTCGGAGGTCGAGACCAGGGCGATGCGGTACTCCGGGCTGGCCTCGAGGAACGGCGCGTGGAACACGCGGCCGGCGAGGCCGTAGCCGACGACGCCGACCCGGATGGGCGCGTCGCCCCCCTCGGGAACGGCGGCGGCGGCGGCGGACGGGCGGGGCGCGGTGTCGGGGGTGCTCACGTCCCGATGCTACTGAGCGGTCGGCTGCGGCTCGCCCTCGGGCCGCGCATCCGGATCCTCCGCGGACCCCTCGTCCGCGTCCCCCGCGTGCGCGTCGACCGCGCCGCCGAACCGCCGGTCGCGGTGCACGTAGCTCTCGACGGCGTCCCACAGGTCCTTCCTGCGGAAGTCGGGCCACAGCCGGTCGAGGAACACCATCTCCGCGTACGCCGACTGCCAGAGCAGGAAGTTGCTCGTGCGCTGCTCGCCCGAGCTGCGGATGAAGAGGTCGACGTCGGGCACGTCCGGCAGGTAGAGGTAGCGCTGGATCGTGCGCTCGTCGACGCGCGACGCCTTGAGGCGCCCGGCGTCCACGTCCTCGGCGATGCGCTTGACGGCGTCGCCGATCTCGGTGCGGCCGCCGTAGTTGATGCACATCGTCAGCGTCATGCCGGTGTTGTCCTTCGTCATCTCCTCGGCCACCTGGAGGTCGTCGATGACGCTGCGCCACAGGCGCGGGCGGCGGCCGGCCCAGCGGATCCGCACGTTCCAGGCGTTCAGCTGGTCGCGGCGGCGGTGGATCACGTCGCGGTTGAACCCCATGAGGAACCGGACCTCGGCGGGCGAGCGCTTCCAGTTCTCGGTCGAGAACGCGTAGACGGACAGGTGCGTCGCGCCGAGCTGCACGGCGCCCGCGACGGTGTCGAACCACGCCTCCTCGCCCGCCTGGTGGCCGGCGGTGCGCGGGAGCCCCCGCTGGTTGGCCCAGCGGCCGTTGCCGTCCATGACCACCGCGATGTGCTTCGGCACGAGGTCGGCGGGGATCCGGGGCGGCTGCTCCCCCGTCCAGTCGAGCGGCAGGTCGGTGCGGCCGGGGACCTCGGGGCGTCGGCTCATGGGGTCGTCTCCTGTGCTCGGGGGCGGTCGGCGGAAGGGGCGGGCTCGGCGGCGGCCGGCGTGGACCGCACGACGGACGCCGTCGCGGCGGCGAGGGCCGCGGCGGGATCCGGGTCGGCGGCGTCGAGGTCGGGCGCGTCGAGCGGCACGGGCTGCTCGGTGGCGGGCAGGAGCTGGCGGGCGTCGCTGCGGTCGACGAGGCCGAGCGAGCGGATCCCGCGGTCGAGGTGCCACTGCGCGTACGCCGCGACGACGCCGCTCGCGCGCGCCTGCGACCGGAGCGTGGCGGCCTCGGCGTGCGGCCAGTCGCCCGTGAGGAGGGCCGAGAGGAGCGCGAGGGTGTCGGGGTCGAGCCGCGGGGAGCCGGGCGGGGCGGCGGCGTCGGCGACCACGCCGCCCAGCTGCACCACGAACGCGGAGTGCGGGCCGGGCGCGCCCGTGACGGCGCAGTCCTGGAAGCTCGGCGCCCAGCCCGCCATCGACAGGCTCCGCAGCAGGTACGAGTCGAGCGTCAGGCTCGCGCCGTGCTCGCGGCGGCTGAGCGAACGGAGCGCGCCGACGAGGAGCAGGTACTGCTGGAGCGACCCCTCGTCCTCGGTGACGCGGTCGGCCGTCTCGACCATGGCGCTGGCGGCGGTGTAGCTGCCGTAGTCGGTCGCGATGAGGGCGCCGTAGGACGCGATGGACTCGGCCTGCGTGATGATGTCGAGGGTCCGGCCCTCGAAGAACTGCGCGTCGGCGACCATGAACGGCTCGAGCCGCGCGCCGAACTTCGACTGCGTGCGGCGCACGCCCTTCGCCACCGCGCGGATCTTGCCGTGCTGTCGGGAGAGCATCGTGACGATCCGGTCCGCCTCGCCCAGCTTGTGGGTGCGCAGGACGACGATCTCGTCACGGTAGAGGGGCACCCCTCGATTATCCGCCCCGCGCCGCGGCTCCCCCGCCGCCGCCGCGCGGGGGCAGGCCGGTCCGCCCGGCGTCATGCGGCCCGGCGGGGCGTCGCCCCTGTGCTATCAAGGGGTAGCCATGGATCCCGTCCCCCTCACCATCCCGCTCTGGGCGGACCTCCTGGCGGTCAGCATCGGCAGCCTCCAGGGCGCCATGTTCGCGGCGGGCTTCCGCGACCGGCGGCTCGACCTGCTCGGCGTCGCCATCATCGGCACGGCCACGGGCCTCGGCGGCGGCCTCCTCCGCGACGTGTTCCTCGACGTCACGCCCGCGGCCCTCTCGAGCAACTGGCTCATGCTGATGGCGGTCGCGGCGGCCCTCGGCGGCATGCTGCTCGAGCGGATCTTCACCCGCCTCGACGTGGTCATCACCGCCCTCGACGCGCTCACCATCGGCCTGTTCTGCGCCATCGGCACCTCGAAGGCGCTGGCGGCCGGGGTGCCGGGCGTGCCCGCCGTGTTCATCGGCGTGGTGTCGGCCGTCGGCGGCTCGTTCGTCCGCGACCTCCTGCTCAACCTCCCCATCGCGATGATGCACGTCGGATCGCTCTACGCGGTCGCCGCCGGCGTGGGCGCGGTCATCGTCGTGGCGCTGTCCGCGTTCGGGGTGCCCATGTGGATCGCTGCGATCGTCTGCGTCGCCGTGACGGCGACCACGCGGCTCCTCGCGGTCCGCTTCGGGTGGAGCCTGCCGGAGCAGCGCGCGCTCTCGCGTCTCCGCTTCACGGCGCTGCGCCGCCCGCGTCCGCGGCGCTGATCCCCCGCGTCCGCGGCGCGGATCCCCCGCGTCCGCGGCGCGGATCCCCCGCGTGCCCGCTCGGCCCCCGTCCGCGCACGACGACGGCCGGGCGTCGCCGCCCGGCCTTCGTGGATCGCGCGTCGCTCGCGGGGATCAGACCGCGGCCAGCTCCGGCTCGCGCACGGTGCGCCGGATGGCGCGGTTCACGCCCGAGACGATCGCCTCGAGCGACGCCGTCGAGCTGTCCTCGTCGATGCCGACGCCCCAGAGGCGCACGCCCTCGACCTCGAGCTCCACGTACGACGCGGCCAGCGCGTCGCCGCTCGCGCTGAGGGCGTGCTCCACGTAGTCGAGGAGGCGGACGTCGACGCCCTGGTCGGCGAGCACCTTCAGGAACGCGGCGATCGGCCCGTTCCCGGACGCGGACGCGTCGCGCACCTCGTCGCCGTCGCGGAGCTCGACGTCGAGGGACACGGATCCGCCCATGTCGCTCGACGTGCGCGTGGACGTGAGCTCGAACCGGCCCCACTTCTCCTCGGCGCGGTCGAGCGGAGCGGGCAGGTACTCGTCCTGGAAGATCGACCAGATCTGCGCGCTCGTGACCTCGCCGCCCTCGGCGTCGGTCTTCGCCTGCACGACGCCGGAGAACTCGATCTGCAGGCGGCGCGGCAGGTCCAGCGAGTGGTCGGCCTTCAGCAGGTACGCGACGCCGCCCTTGCCGGACTGGGAGTTGACGCGGATCACGGCCTCGTAGGAGCGGCCGAGGTCCTGCGGGTCCACGGGCAGGTAGGGCACGGCCCACGGGATGTCGTCGACCGTGACGCCCTGGGCGGCCGCGTCGACGGCCATGGCCTCGAAGCCCTTCTTGATGGCGTCCTGGTGGGATCCGCTGAACGCCGTGTAGACGAGGTCGCCCGCCCACGGGCTCCGCTCGGGGACGGCCAGCTGGTTGCAGTGCTCGGCCGTGCGCTTGATCCCGTCGAGGTCGCTGAAGTCGATCTCGGGGTCGATGCCCTGGGTGAAGAGGTTGATCCCGAGCGCGACGAGGTCGACGTTGCCGGTGCGCTCCCCGTTGCCGAACAGGCAGCCCTCGATGCGGTCGGCGCCGGCCAGGTAGCCGAGCTCGGCGGCGGCGACGGCCGTGCCGCGGTCGTTGTGCGGGTGCAGCGAGACGAGGATCTCGTCGCGGCGGTCGAGGTGGCGGCACATCCACTCGATGGAGTCGGCGTAGACGTTCGGGGTCGCCATCTCCACGGTCGCGGGCAGGTTGATGATGACCTTGCGCTCGGGGGTCGGGTCGAGGACCTCGACGACGCGGTTGCAGATCTCGGCCGCGAACTCGAGCTCGGTGCCCGTGTAGCTCTCGGGCGAGTACTCGTAGTAGACGTCCGTCGCCGGGATCGTCTCCTCGTACCGCTTGCAGAGGCGCGCGCCCTCGAGCGCGATGTCGATGATGCCCTGGCGGTCGGTGCGGAACACCACCTCGCGCTGCAGCACGCTCGTCGAGTTGTAGAGGTGCACGATGGCCTGCTTCGCGCCGCGCAGCGACTCGTACGTGCGGGCGATGAGGTGCTCGCGCGCCTGCGTCAGGACCTGGATGGTCACGTCGTCCGGGATCGCGCCCTCCTCGATGAGGCTGCGCACGAAGTCGAAGTCGGTCTGGCTGGCCGACGGGAAGCCGACCTCGATCTCCTTGTAGCCCATGCGCACGAGCAGGTCGAACATGATCCGCTTGCGCTCGGGGCTCATCGGGTCGATGAGGGCCTGGTTGCCGTCGCGCAGGTCGACCGCGCACCAGCGCGGGGCCTCGGTGATGCGGCGCGTGGGCCAGGTGCGGTCCGGCAGGTCCACCTGGATCTGCTCGTGGAACGGGCGGTACTTGTGGACGGGCATCCCGCTGGGGGTCTGCGTGCTCTTCATGGTCGTCTCCTCGGAAGATGTCGGGTCAGCCGTGACGGGACTCCGCGACGAGGAGGGCCGGATCAGGCCTCGCCGCGGCGACTAAGGAGGAGGCGGCCGGACTGCATGCGACAACGGTACACCGCGTCCGGCCGCCTCAGCGCGCCGAGCGGAGGACGCGGGTCAGGTCGCGCACCGACGTCGACGGCAGGTAGGCGCGGGTCAGGGCGAACCCGACGGTCGGCAGGGCGGTCGCGTCCGGGTACGCCATGATCAGCGGCACCAGCTCCGGCTGGAACTTGCGCTTGAACTCCAGCAGCGAGCGGAAGCCGTACACGGGCTCGAGCGAGTCGGCGAGGAACTCGAGGATCCGCTCGACCGCGCTCTCCTGCCGATCGCCGCCGTCGTCCGCGCGCTCGCCCTTCGGGGACGCGGCCCGGGTCTGCGCGAGCGGCGCGGCGGAGAGGCTCATGAACTCGATGCCGTCCTCCTTCATGCGCATCGCCGAGCGTGCGATGAGGAACTCCATCACGCCGTTGATCCCGTCCGGCCGGCGGCGCATGAAGTCGAGCGTCCAGCCGACCACCTCGCCGTCCCGCCACGTGGGCAGCCAGCTCGTCGCCGCCTGCACGTGGTCCTCCGCGTCGACGGCGAGCATGAGGCGCACCGCGGGATCCCGGAGCTCCTCGACGCCGCCGAGGGTGAAGCCCATCTCGGGCAGCTCCTTCTCGGCGACCCACTCCTCGGACATCTGCTCGATCTGGCTGGCCCACGCGAGGGGCAGCTCGGCCCACGTGGTCCACTCGGCGCGGATCCCGGCGCGGTCGGCGCGGTTGATGGACGTGCGCACGTCCTGCCACTTCTTGCCCGTGGTCTGCCAGGTGCCCGGCCGGACGACGGTCTCCTCGGCGACGACGAGCGTCTCCCAGCCCATGTCGCGGAACAGCGGCGCCATGGAGGCGGGGACGCTGTAGAAGACGGGCGTCCACCCGTTGTCGTCGGCGAAGCGCGCGAACTGGCCGAGGACGTCGCGGAGCGCCGCCTCGTCCGCGGGCGGCCCGAGCGGCGCCGCGGTCGTGATGGCGACGCTGCCCACGACCCGGTAGGCGACGACCGTGCTGCCGTCGGCGGCGATCCAGTAGGAGTTGCCCGGCCACGTCGCCATGTGCGAGAGGGAGCCGATGGCGCCGCGGCGGAGGGCGGGCGCCACCCTGGCCTGCGCGCGCGGCACGGCGGCGATGCGCACGTCGGCGATGGCGCGGAGGCTCGCGACGACCAGGATGATCCAGAAGGCCGGGCCGACGCCGCGGTAGACGATGTCGGTGATCGGGTCCGTCGGCAGGAAGTCGAGCGACTCGCCCCGCAGGAACGAGGCCGGGATGAAGCGGTCGGGCGCCTCCGCCAGCAGGTCGTTGAGATCCACCGGGCGGGTGAAGGCGTCGGAGAGCGCGAGCCCCGTGACCACGAAGAGGGCCGCGAGCCCGACCAGGGCGGCGCCCGTCGTCAGGAGGAACCGCCGGATCGCGGGCGCCGTGGACAGGATCGTGAAGTGCCGTCGGAGGATCACGAGGACGATCGCGCTGCCGAGCGGCAGCGCCACCGACGCGACGAGCGCGGCCACCGCCTCCGGGTGGGCGGACGGGGACGCCGACAGGCGCGGCGAGACCATGTCGCGGTGCACGAGCATCCCGAACGCGTAGGCGGAGAGCACGGCGATGAGCAGGTTGACGCTCACGGCCAGCCAGACGGCGAAGCGCCGCCCGCGGGCCAGGCCGTACGCGGCGACGAGCAGCGCGAGCAGCGGGGCGACCGAGAGCAGGATCGGGCCGACGCCGCCCCCGATGCGCGCCAGCATGATCTCCTGCAGGCAGTCGTGCGTGAAGTCGCTCGAGAGGCAGCGGGTCGAGATCGCGTCGCCCGGCACCCGGTCGTCGACGAACAGCAGCGCGATGGGGGCGAGCGGCCCGTAGCGGCTGCGGGACAGCAGCGCGATGACGGGGCCCGTGCCGAGGATCGCCACGACGGCGGCCAGCATGACGCGCACCTCGTGGTGGGAGCTGCGCTGCCAGAGCGCTCCCCCGGCCGGCCGGTGCAGCAGCGCCCCGACGACCCCGCCGACCAGGATCGCGAGGAGCCGGTAGAGGTCGCTGGGCTGCCCCGAGTAGAGCAGGAAGACGAGCACCACGACGACGAGCACCACGCGGATGCGGCGACGCCACAGGACGCCCGCCCACGCGCTCGAGAGCGCGAGCACGCCGGCGACCGCGGTGAGGGGATCCGCCGTCGCGACGCCCCGCACGCCGTGCGACCAGAGCTCGCCGTCGACGAGCCCCTGCGCCTGCACCGCGATGCCGAGGAGGGATCCGACGGTGCCCGTGAGCACGAAGCCGAGGAGCGTGCGCCACCACCCCATGAGGCGCTCGGCGACGCCGACGAGCACGAGCACGGCGACCAGCGAGACGACGAGCTCGACGGGGCCGTCGGTGAGGAAGGCGGCCGTGACGGTGGTCCACCAGTGGCCGCGCTCGACGACCGCCTCGTAGCCCGTCGCCAGCTGGTGGTGGACGACGCGGCGCCAGGTGCCGGAGACGGCGGGCAGCACGGCCAGCACCAGGACGACGAGCGCGATGGCGAGCGTGACGCGCTGGGCGAGGAGCCGGGACGCGAGGGCGCGCGCGGCGCCCCGGATCGTGAAGGGGCGGGATGCGGCGGTCATCGCGCGACGCCCAGCCGCTGGCCGAGCGCGGGCAGCGCGTCCTGCACGCACCACTGCACGGTGCCCCAGTCGTGCGACGTGCCCGGGGACGTGCTCAGGCGGGTCGCCATGCCGGACGCGCGCGCCGCAGCCTCCACCTGCTCCACCTGCGGACGGTACTGCTGGTCGTCCTCGCCGGCGCAGAAGAACCCGGCCATGTCCGCGTACGGGCTCCTGGCCTCCATGATCGCGGCCGGGAACGCGGCGGCGTACTGCGCCTGCGACCCGCCGAACGCGTCCTGCACGGTGTCGGCGCCGATGGTCGGGGCCATCTCGCCGGAGATGTCGACGAGCGAGCCGAAGAGGTCCGGGTGGGCGGCCCCGAGCTGGGCGGCGCAGGTGCCGCCCTCCGAGAACCCGAGCACGGACCAGGCCGTCCGGTCCGGGAGCACGCGGAGGTTCGCGCGGATCCACGCGGGGACGTCGACCGTGAGGTACGTGGCCGACTGCCCGAGGGGCGAGTCCACGCACATGGGGTTGTCCTCGGGCGCGCCGAGCTGGTCCGGCACGACGACGATCGGCGCGAGGCCGCGGTGCGCGCTCGCGTACTGGTCCATCACGCGGTCGAGCCGACCGGACGCGAACAGGTCGACGGGCGACCCGGGCTGCCCGGACATGGCGACGACCACGGGCAGGGCGGGGGCGTCGTCGACGAGCGCCGCCGGCGGCAGGTACACGAGCGCGTCCCGGGCGGGGAAGCCCGACTGCGTGGCCGGGATCGTGGTCGTGCCCAGCCGCCCGCGCGCGGGGAGCGCGCCCGCCGGCTGCCAGGTGTCCTCGAGGGGGCCGGACGACACCGGCGGCGCGCCGTCCGGCGACGGGAGCGTGGTCAGGTCGAGCGGCAGCACGCGGGTGAGGCCGAACGCGGCGGCGACGTTCGGGTACTCCTGGACGTCGGCGTTGATGCCGACGGCGGAGGCGAGGACGACGAGCGGGACGACCAGGATGCCGAGGGCCGTGTGCAGCGCGCGCAGGTGGCGCGGCGGCGGCTCGGATCCCCCGACGCCCGTGACGCTGCGCCGACCGCGGGCGAGCGCGATGGCGGCCAGGCCGAGGCCCATGCCGCCGATCGCGGTCCACCCGCGCGTGCCGGTCGAGAGCACCACGCCGAAGAGGTCGAGGACGTCCCCGAGCACGAACGCGAGAGCCAGGCCGAAGAGGGCGCCGAGCCCGGCCGCGAGGGCGGTCTCGGCGATCGTGCGCCGCGGGTCCGCGGCCGTGGCCCCGCGTCGGATGCGCGCGCGGCGCGCGACCACGGAGAGGAGCAGGAGGAGGATCGCCGGGACCGCCGCCGCCGCGGTCACGAAGGACGCGGAGATGAGAGGCAGGTCGGCGAGATCGTGGAGCACGGTGGTCCTCTGGTGCGGGAGCGAAGGCGTCTGAATCTAGCCCACGGGTCCGGGGGCCGGCCGAGGGCGGGCCGGACCGGCTAGCCCTGCGGCTGCGTCCCGGTCAGCCGGTGCTCGAAGGCGAAGACCACGAGCTGCACGCGGTCCCGGAGGCTGAGCTTCGCGAGGATGCGGCTGACGTGCGTCTTGACCGTCGCCTCGCTGAGGAACTCCGCCTGGGCGATCTCCGCGTTGCTGAGCCCGCGAGCGGCGAGCACGAAGATCTCCCGCTCGCGCGAGGTCAGCGACGCGAACGCCGGCGGGGCGACCCGCGGCCGGGATCCCGAGTCGAAGTGCTCGAGGAGCTGCCGGGTCGCCGACGCCGCGATGACCGAGTTGCCCGCGTGGACGGTGCGGATGGCGGCGAGCAGGAACTCGGGGTCGGCGTCCTTCAGCACGAAGCCGCTCGCCCCCGCCCGGATGGCGCGCGCCGCGCTCTCGTCGAGGTCGAAGGTCGTGAGCACGAGGACGCGCGGCGGTCGGTCGCCGCGCGCGTCCGCGGCGCGCAGCACCTCGGCCGTGGCCTGGATCCCGTCCATCACGGGCATGCGGATGTCCATGAGGATCACGTCGGGGTGCTCGGCGCGCGCGAGCTCCACGGCCTCCTGGCCGTTGGCGGCCTCCCCGGCGAACTCGAGGTCGGGCTGGGAGGAGATGAGCATGCGGACGCCCGTGCGGAACAGGGCCTGGTCGTCGACCAGGGCGACGCGGATGGGTGGGGTGGGCACGGGGGTCCTTCGATCGGGGTGGGCGGGCATCGCGGGGCGCGACGGGTCAGGCTCGGGAGGGCGGGTCATCGCGGGCGCGACGCGCGGCGGGCGCGGCATATTC
>NZ_MDJZ01000003.1 GCF_002151125.1 Clavibacter michiganensis | reverse complement strand
GAATATGGCTTCGCGCTCGGCGGGTCGGGACGGGAGCCGCGGCGCCGGGGGGCGGGGGCGCCGCCGTCGGCGGGGGCGTCGGACGCGGGCGGCTTCGGGACCCGGGGCCGGTCGAAGCCCTCGGGCCGCTTCACTCGCGGAGCCGGGAGGACGCGGTGGGCTGCGCGGATCCGGAGGGACCCTCGAGCGCGCCGATCACCTGCGGGATGATCCGGTACACGTCGCCGCAGCTGAGGGTGACGATGAAGTCGCCGTCGCGCGCGATCTCCGCCGCGCGGTCGGCCGCCTGCTGCCAGTCGGGCAGGTAGTCGACGCGGCGCGCGTCCTCGAAGCGCTCGGAGACGAGGGCACCGGTGACGCCGGGGATCGGGTCCTCGCGGGCGCCGAAGACGTCGAGCACGATCGTGTGGTCGGCCAGCTCCTCGTAGACGCGCGCGAAGTCGCCCGCCATCATCTGCGTGCGGCTGTAGAGGTGCGGCTGGTGCACGGCGATGATGCGACCCTCCCCCACGACCGTCCGCGCGGCCTCGAGCGCGGCGCGGACCTCGGTCGGGTGGTGCGCGTAGTCGTCGTAGACGCTCACGCCCCGGACCTCCGCGTGCAGCTCGAAGCGACGGCCGGTTCCGGTGAAGCCGGCGAGGCCCGCGATCGCGTCGTCGGGATCCACGCCGAGGCCGACGAGCACCGCGTAGGCGCCGGCCGCGTTGACGGCGTTGTGACGGCCGGGCACGCGGAGCGCGGCGCGGCGCGCGACGCCGTCGTGGGTGATCGTGAAGGCGACGGGGCCCTCCGTCACGATGTCGGTGATCCGGAAGTCGGCGGACGGGTCCTCGCCGAAC
This sequence comes from Clavibacter michiganensis, assembly GCF_002151125.1. Classification (GTDB taxonomy): domain Bacteria; phylum Actinomycetota; class Actinomycetes; order Actinomycetales; family Microbacteriaceae; genus Clavibacter; species Clavibacter michiganensis_C. The sequence continues at coordinate 131,749 of NZ_MDJZ01000003.1, read as the reverse complement.
GTCACGACGCGGCCCTCGATGCGGGCGGTGACGCGTCGCGCGCCGGGGTCGTCGCTCGAGATGACCACGAGCTCGGACGCCGCGCTCGCGAAGCGCACGAAGGCGTCGTCGAATGCCTCGTGCGAGCCGTAGTGATCGAGGTGGTCCGCGTCGACGTTCGTGATGAGCGCGACGGCCGTGTCGTAGAGGAGGAAGGAGCCGTCGGACTCGTCGGCCTCGACGACGAACAGCTCCTCGGATCCGGGTGCGCTGGAGACGCCGAGCCCCCCGATCACGCCGCCGTTGACGAACGACGGGTCGCGACCGGCCTCGAGCAGCGCCGTGACGATCATGCCGGTGGACGTCGTCTTACCGTGCGCGCCCGCGACGGCGACGAGGCGCTGGCCGCTGATGAGCCAGGCGAGCGCCTGCGAGCGGTGCAGGATCGGCAGGCCGCGCTCCTTCGCGAGCACGTACTCGGGGTTGTCCTGCCAGAGCGCTCCCGTGACGACGAGCGCCTCGGCGTCGCCCACGTGCGCCGCGTCGTGGCCGACGTGGATCTCGGCGCCGAGCTCGCGGAGCGCCTGGACGGCGTCGGAGTCGCGGGAGTCGGATCCGGTGACGCGGTGGCCGGCGGCGAGGAACAGGCGCGCGATGCCGCTCATCCCGGATCCGCCGATGCCCACGAAGTGGACGCGCCCGAGCTCGGTCGGGATGTCCATGGTCAGGTCGGGTGCGATCACGTGCGGTCTCCTCGGGCGGTGGGAAGCGGGGCGGCGGCGGTCAGCGCCGCGCGGCAGGGCGGGCGGCGACGGCGTCGCGGACGAGGTCGGCCATGCGGGCGGCCCCGTCGCGCGCGCCGACGGAGGCGGCGGCCCGGGACATGCGCGCGAGCGCCGCCGGGTCGGACAGGAGCGGGAGCACGTGGGCGAGCACCCAGTCGGGCGTGAAGTCGGCGTCGGCCACCACGATCCCGCCGCCGGCCGCGACCACGCCGCGCACGTTGACGGCCTGCTCGCCGTTGCCGACCGGGTACGGCACGTAGACCGCGGGGAGCCCGACGGCGGTGAGCTCGGAGAGGGCGCCCGCGCCCGCGCGCGAGACGACGAGGTCGGCGGCGGCGATGGCGAGCTCCATCCGGTCGGAGTAGCCGACCACGTGGTAGCGCTCGACGCCCGGGTCGGTGAACTCCTGCGCGCCGCCGACGATGTGCAGGATCTGCGCGCCCGTCGCGGTGATGCGCTCGGCCACCTGCACGACCGTGCGGTTGAGGCTGCGCGCACCCGTGGACCCGCCCGTGACGAGCAGGGTCGGTCGGTCGGCGTCCAGGCCGAGCTCGGCGCGCGCGGCGTCGCGGACGGCGGCGCGGTCGAGGGTCGCGATCTCGCGGCGCAGCGGCATGCCGACGACGCGGGCGCGCGGGAGGACGGTGTCGGGGAAGGTGATGCCGACGGCGATGGCGACGCGCGCCCCCAGCCGGTTGGCGAGCCCGGGCGACGCGTTCGCCTCGTGCACGACCACGGGCACGCCCGAGCGGCGCGCGGCGAGGTAGGCCGGCGCGGCCGCGTAGCCGCCGAAGCCGACGACCACGTCGATGCCGCGCTCCGCGATCATGCGCCGGATCTGGCCGACCGCCCGCGCGAAGGCGGGCGCGAACGTCACCGCGGCGCGGTTCGGACGGCGCGGGAACGGCAGGCGCGCGATGGTGAGCAGCTCGTATCCGCGGGCAGGGACGAGCCGGGACTCGAGGCCCTCGCGCGTGCCGAGGACGAGGATCGTGGCCTCCGGCTCGCGCGCGCGCAGCTCGTCGGCGACGGCGAGCAGCGGGTTCACGTGCCCCGCCGTGCCGCCGCCCGCGAGCAGGTAGACCGTCACGAGCGCATCCCGATGACGGCGGGGACCACGTCGGGCGACTCCTCGGTCGTGGGCCTCCGCGCGAAGCCGAGCACGATGCCCATCGCCACGAGCGTGGTCACGAGCGACGAGCCTCCCGACGACACGAACGGCAACGGCACCCCGAGCACCGGGAGCAGGTTGAGCACCACGCCGATGTTCACGAAGGCCTGGACGACGATCCACGTCATGACGGCACCCGTCGCGACCCGCGCGAAGGTGTCGGTGTTGGCGCGGATCACGCGGATGAAGCCGATGGCGAGCACCACGAACAGGAGGATGACGACGATCGCGCCGATGAGGCCGAGCTCCTCGCCGATGATGGCGAAGATGTAGTCGTTGTCGGCCTCCGGCAGCCACATCCACTTCGCCTTCGAGTTGCCGAGGCCGACGCCGAAGATCCCTCCGGCGGCCAGGGCGTAGAGGCCGTGCGTGGACTGCCAGCAGCCGCCCGCGTAGTCGCACTGTCCGGTGAGGAACTCGGTGACGCGGCGCATGCGGCTGTCGCTGATCACGGTCATGAGCACGGCCAGCACGGAGCCGATCGTGAGCATGAGCGTGAGCTTGCCGATCGGGATGCCCGCGAAGAACAGGGCGCCGAGGACGATGCTCGCCATGATGATGACGGTCCCGAGGTCGCCGCCGAGCGCCACGAGGCCGACCGCGCCGCCGGCGACGGGCAGCACGGGGATGAGGATGTGCGGCCAGGTGCGCAGCAGGTGGCGCTTCCTCGCGAGGATGAAGCCCAGCCAGATCACGAGGCCCACCTTGATGAGCTCGGCCGGCTGGAACGTGGTGCCGGCGATGCGGATCCAGCCGATGTTCTCGCCGACCTTCACGCCCATGGGCCCGAAGACGAGCAGCTGCACGCAGCACGCGGCGAGCAGGAGCACCCAGGCCCAGCGCTTCCAGAACATCGGCGGCACGAGCGAGACCACGAGCATGAGCGGCACGCCGATGAGCGCGAACATGCCCTGCTTGAGGAAGATGCCGAAGAAGCCGCCGCCCGCGACGAACGAGTCGATGCTCGACGAGGACAGCACCATCACCAGGCCGAAGACGACCAGGAACAGCGTCGTGCCGAGCAGCAGGAAGTAGGAGCCGCTCTCCGCGTGGAAGGCGCGGCCGAGGTGGATCCGCGCGGCGAGGCCGCGACGCTGCGTCCCCTCCTGCGCGTCCTCGTCGGGTGCGGACGGGGTGCGCGGACCGCGGGGGCCCTGCGCGTCAGCCGCGCGAGGGGTCCGCGTCGTTCTCGGGGGCAGTGTCATCCGCCGCACCTCCCAGGTGGTGGTCGACCGCGGTCCGGAATCGGCGTCCGCGGTCGGCGTAGTCGGTGAATTGGTCCATGGATGCCGCCGCCGGGGCCAGCAGGACGGTGTCGCCCTCCCGGGCCACGCCCGCCGCGAGCCGCACGGCGGACCGCATGATTACCTCAGTGTCGCTCTCGGCCACCTCGAGGACGGTCACGTCGGGCGCGTGTCGCCCGAATGCCGCGAGCACCTGCGCGCGCTCGACGCCGATGACGACCGCGGCCCGCAGGCGCCCGGCGTGCGCCCGGATCAGCTCGTCGAGCTCGACGCCCTTGAGGAGGCCGCCGACGATCCACACCACGGACGGGAAGGCCGCGAGCGACGCGGAGGCGGCGTGCGGGTTCGTGGCCTTGGAGTCATCGACGAACGCGACGCCGTCGCGCTCCCCGATGCGCTCGATGCGGTGGCTGTCGAGCTCGAAGCGCTGGAGCGCCTGGCGCACGACCTGGGGCGGGACGCCGTAGGAGCGCGCGAGCGCGGCAGCCGCGAGGATGTTCTGAACGATGTGCGGGGCCGCGAGGCCCACGGCGCGCAGCTCGTCGAGCGTCGTCAGCTCGAGCGCGGACGTCGCCCGCTCCTCGAGGAACGCGCGGTCGCAGAGGATCCCGTCGACGATGCCGAGGTCGCTCGGGCCGGGCGCGTCGAGGCCGAAGCCGATGGCGCGGGCGCCGTCCTGCACGTCCGCCTCGCGGAGCGCGTCCTCGGTGGCGCGGTCGGCGCGGTTGTACACGCACGCGACGCGGGTGTCGGCGTAGACCCGGCCCTTGGCGGCGGCGTACGCCCGCCTCGACCCGTGCCACTCGAGGTGGTCGTCGGCGAGGTTGAGGAACGCGCTGGAGTAGGGGCGCACCTCGCGCATGTAGTGCAGCTGGTGGCTGGAGAGCTCGACCACGAGCACGTCGAAGCCGTCGGGGTGCCGCACCACGTCGAGCACGGGCAGGCCGATGTTGCCGCACGGGACGGCGCGCACGCCGCCCTCCTGCAGGAGCGCGGCCGTGAGCTGCGTGGTGGTGGTCTTGCCGTTGGTGCCGGTGATGGTGATCCACTCGGCGGGCGTCCCCGTCTTGTCGCGCACGCGCCACGCGAGCTCGATGTCGCCCCACAGCGGGATGCCCGCTTCCGTGGCCCACGCGGGAAGCGGGTGCGTGGGCGCGTAGCCGGGCGAGACCACGACCAGCTCGGGAGCGAAGGCCACGAGCTCCGCGGGGACGGGCTCCTCGTCGGTGGGTCGCACGAGGCGCCCGCCGATCACGTCGAGCAGCGCCAGCCGCTCGGGGGACGCGTCGGAGGCGACCACGAGCACGTCGGCGCCGAGCTCGACGAGCGTGTCCGCCACCGAGAAGCCCGTGCGGCCGAGGCCGAGGACGGCGACGCGGAGGCCCGTCCAGTCGTCGTGCCAGCTGTGCAGGGAGTCGGGACGCGGGAGCGCCGTCTCGTCGTCGGAGGTGCCGTCTGCCATCTCTACTGCGTGATCCATTCCAGGTAGAAGGTGCCGACGCCGGCCGCGACCAGCAGCCCGGCGATGATCCAGAAGCGCACGACGACCGTGACCTCCGCCCACCCCTTGAGCTCGAAGTGGTGGTGGAGCGGGCTCATGAGGAAGATGCGCTTGCCGTGGGTGAGCTTGAAGTAGATGCGCTGCAGGATCACCGACCCCGCGACGATCACGAACAGGCCGCCGATGAAGACGAGCAGCAGCTCGGTGCGGCTGAGGATCGCGAGGGCCGCGAGGGCGCCGCCGAGGCCGAGGGATCCGGTGTCGCCCATGAAGATCTGCGCGGGCGAGGTGTTCCACCAGAGGAAGCCGATCAGCGCGCCCACGATGGAGGCCGCGATGATCGCGAGGTCGAGCGGGCTCGCCACCTCGTAGCAGCGGTACTCGTTCTGGTAGCTGGAGACGCTGTCGCACGACTGGTTGAACTGCCAGAAGCCGATGATGACGTAGGAGCCGATCGAGAAGATCGACGCGCCCGCGGCCAGGCCGTCGAGGCCGTCGGCCACGTTCACGCCGTTCGAGGTGCTCGCGACGATGAGGCAGATCCAGACGATGAACAGCGCCGTGCCGATGACGGTGCCGAGCGCCATGAAGTCGAGCGGCAGGTCGCGGAACAGGCTGATGGCGGTGGACGCGGGCGTGAGGCCCGAGACGGGGTCGCGCAGCGTGATGGCGAGCACGGCGAAGACCGCGGCGACGAGCACCTGGCCGGCGATCTTCTGCCAGCCGCCGAGCCCGAGCGACTGCTGCTTGCGCGTCTTGAGGAAGTCGTCGAGGAATCCGACGAAGCCGAGGCCCACCATCATGAACACGACCAGCAGGCCCGACGGCGTCACCGGGTCGAAGCGGACCCCGTCCCACGTGAGCAGGTGCCCCACGAAGTACCCGATGACGCTCGCCAGGATGATGACGATGCCGCCCATGGTGGCCGTGCCGCGCTTCGTGTGGTGCGACTGCGGGCCGTCGTCGCGGATGAACTGGCCCCACTGCAGCCGGTGGAACAGCTTGATGAACAGGGGCGTCAGGAACAGCGTGAAGACGAGGGAGATGGCGCCCGCGCCGAGGAGGGCTACCACGCGTACTTCTCCCCCAGCTCGTCGCCGAGGAACCGCAGCCCCGCGGAGTTGGACGACTTGACGAGCACGAGATCGCCGTCGCGGAGGATCCGGTCGAGGATCTCGCGGGCCTCCGCGGCGTCCTCGGCGAAGATCGACTCGCCGTCCCAGGAGCCCTGCGCGATGGCCTCGAGGTGCAGGCGGCGGGCGGGTCGGCCGACGACCACGAGCTGGCCGATGTTGAGGCGCACCGCGAGGAGGCCCACGCGGTCGTGCTCCTCCTCGGAGAACTCGCCGAGCTCGCTCATCTCGCCGAGGACCGCGACCGTGCGCTGCTCGGGCCCGCGGATCTGCGCGAGCGTGCGGAGCGCTGCCGCCATGGAGTCGGGGCTCGCGTTGTAGGCGTCGTTGATGATCGTGACGCCGTTGCCGCCGAGGACCTCCATGCGCCAGCGCTCGGCGCGCTGCACGGTCTGCAGCGCGGAGACGATGGAGTCGCCGTCGACGCCGAGCGCCCAGGCGCCCGCCGCCGCGGCCAGCGCATTGGTCACGTGGTGCTCGCCGAGCACCCGGAACGACACGGGGCGCGTGGATCCGTCGGGCAGGTGGAGCGTGAAGGTCGTGCCGGCCGCGGACGCGACGACGTCGGTCGCGCGGACGGCGGCGCGCGCGTCCCGCCCGAACCACAGCACGGGCGCCTCGGTCTTGTCGCTCATGGAGGAGACCCGCGGGTCGTCGGCGTTGAGCACGGCCGTGTCCTCGGGCAGGAGGTCCTTGACCATCTCGGTCTTGGTGACGAGCGTCTGCTCGATGCCGCCGAAGCCGCCCGCATGGGCGAGCCCCACGGTGAGCACGATGCCGACGTCGGGCTTGGCCATGCGGATGAGCCGCGTGATCTCGCCGAGCCCGCTCGCGCCCATCTCCGCCACCAGGAACCGCGTCGAGCGCGTGACCTTGAGCATCGTCAGCGGCGCGCCGACCTCGTTGTTGAAGGACGCGACGGGCGACACGGTCTCGCCCTGGGTCTCGAGGATCGCGTGCAGCAGGTTCTTGGTCGTGGTCTTGCCGTTGGATCCGGTGACCGCCACCATCCGCAGGTCGCCGAGGGCGCGCACGCGGGCGACGACCTCGTGCGCCAGCCGGCCGAGCGCGTCGACGACGTCGGGCACGAGCACCTGGGGCACGGGCAGGTCGAGCTCGCGCTCGACGAGGAGGAGCGCGGCCCCGGCCTGGACGGCCGCGGGCGCGAACAGGTGCCCGTCGGTCTCCTCGCCGGGCTTGGCGACGAAGATCCCGCCGGGGGCGATGAGCCGGCTGTCGGTGTCGACCGCGCCGTCGACGACGGTCTGCGCGGTCGCGTCGCCGCGCAGCAGCAGCCGGCCGTCGACCGCCTCGGCGATCTCGGCGAGGGTGAGGGCGATCATGTCAGCTCCAGCCTGCGTCGCGGAGGGCCGCGCGCGCGTCGTCACGGGCGGAGAACGGGATCTTGACGCCCGCCACCTCGTGGTAGTCCTCGTGCCCGGGTCCGGCGACGAGGATGGTGTCCCCCTCGCCGACCAGCGACACCGCCGTGCGGATCGCCGTGGCGGGGTCGGGCACCTCGTGGATCTCGCGGTCGGGCACCGCGGCCCGGGCGCCCGCGATGAGGCTCGCCCGGATCGACGCCGGGTCCTCGTAGCGCGGGTGGTAGTCGGTGATGACGACGACGTCCGCGAGCCGGGCCGCGATCGCGCCCATCTCGGCGCGCTTCGTGGTGTCCCGGTCGCCGTCGGCGCCGAACACCATCACGAGCCTGCCGGGCGTGAACGGGCGCAGCGCCTGCAGCGTCTGCTCGAAGGCGTCGGGCGTGTGGCCGTAGTCGACGAAGAAGAGGGGGCCGCGCTCGCCCGACACGCGCTCGGCGCGGCCCGGGATGTACGCCTGGACGCCGCCGTCGCGGTCGAGCACGTGCGCCACCGCGTCGAGGTCGTAGCCGGACTCGACGAGCATCACGATCGCGAGTCCCGCGTTGGCCGCCATGAACCAGCCGGGCACGGGCACGCGCGAGACGAGCACGCGGTTGTCGGGCCCCTCGAGGCGGAACCCGGTGGAGTCGGGGGTCTGCTCGAGCACCGTCACGGTCCAGTCGGCCTCGACGCCGGGCTTCGAGGAGATCGTCGTCATCGGGATCCGGGATCCCTCGACGATGCGCTGGCCCCACTCGGTGTCGAGCGAGACGACGCCGCGACGCGCGCGGTCGGGGTCGAAGAACGCGGCCTTCGCCTCGAAGTACTCCTCGAAGTCGGCGTAGTCGTCGAGGTGGTCGTGGCTCAGGTTGATGAAGGCGGCCACGTCGAAGACGAGTCCGTCGACCCGGTGGCGGGTGAGGGCCTGCGCCGAGACCTCGATCGTGACCGCGCGGACCTCGGCCTCGCGCATGCGCGCCAGGAGCGCGTGCAGCTCGCTCGCCTCGGGCGTGGTGAGGCGGCTCGTGATGCTCTCCTCGCCGATGCGGCGCTCGGCCGTGGAGGTGAGCCCCGTCACCACGCCGAGCTGCCGGAGCAGCCCGTCGAGCAGGTAGACCACGCTCGTCTTGCCGTTGGTGCCCGTGACCCCGTAGAGCGTGGCCGGGTTCTCCGCGGAGCGGTGGACCCACGCGGCGATGTCGCCGAGCGCGGCGCGCGGGTCGGGGGTGAGGATCACCGGGAGCCCGGAGCCCTGCGCGTCGGCCAGGCCGTCGGGGTCCGTGAGCACCGCGACCGCGCCGCTCTCGGCCGCGGCCGTCGCGAAGCGGGCGCCGTGCGCACGGGCCCCGCGGAGGCCCACGTAGAGGTCGCCGGGCTGCACGTCGCCGGAGGACAGGGTCACGCCGGTGACCTCCACGTCGTCCACGTCGCCGGAGACGTCGAGCGCGAAGTCGCGCACCAGGCCGGACAGCGACCGTGCGACGGGATGCTCGGGGCGGAGGGCGGGGGTGGCAGGGGAGGTCATCGCCCTCATCTCTCAGTAGGTCGTCGGGAGGTTCGGGGACGGCACGCTGGAGGGCGGGACCCGGTAGGTCTTCAGTACCTGGGACATGATCTTCTGGAAGACCGGCGCCGCGGCCGCCGAGGACTTCATGGTATCCGGATTGGCCAGGCTGATCGACACGACGTACTGGGGGTCCTCGGCCGGCGCGAGCCCGGCGATCGACACCAGGTAGTTCTTGCCGTACTTGCCGTCGGCCTCGGCGACCTGCGCCGTGCCGGACTTCGCGGCGACGCGGTAGCCGGGGATCGTCAGGTCCTTCGAGAGGTGCCCGTCGGTGACCACGGTCTCGAGCATGTTCACGGTCGAGTCGGCGGCCTGCGGCGAGATGACCTGCTCCCCCGTCGTGTCGGGCTGGTCGGTCACGGTGCCGTCGGCCTGCTTGCAGCCGGAGACCAGCGACAGCGGCAGCTTCACGCCGTGGTTGCCGATGGTCTGGTAGATGCTCGCGACCTGCAGCGCCGTGGTCGTGAGGCCCTGGCCGAACATGGTCGCGTAGTTGGTCTGCGGGTCCCACTCCTGCCACGGGCGCACGAGGCCGCTGCTCTCGCCCGGGAAGTCGATGGCCGTCTTCTCGCCGACGCCGAACTTCTTCAGGTAGTCGTAGCGGTCCGATGCCGACAGGCGCTCGCCGAGCGCGGAGATGCCCGTGTTCGACGAGTCCATCAGCACGCCCGCGAGCGTGAAGCGGAGGTCGGGGTGCACGTAGCTGTCGCTGAGGTTCACGTTCGGCCGCGTGAACGTGTAGGGCGCCACGACGCGGGTGCCCGGGTCGGCCTTGCCCGAGTCGAGGAGCGCGGCGGCGGTCACGGCCTTGAGCGTGGATCCGGGCTCGAACGGCAGGCTGAACGCCCGGCTCCCCCGGTCGTCCGACTTCGTGGCCGAGACGTCGTTGGGGTCGACCGAGGGGTACTCGGCGACCGCGAGGACCTTGCCGGTCTTCACCTCGACGATGGTGGCGTGCCCGTAGTCGGCTCCGACCTTCACGGCCTGCTCGGCCACCGCGGTCTGCGCGAAGTACTCGAGGTCCGTGTCGATGTTGGTCATCACGTCGCTGCCGTCGACCGCGGGCTGCTGCGTCACGGTGCTGCCCGCGATGGGCACGCCGTCCGCGCCGCGCTCGTAGGTCTGCGCGCCGTCCCGGGCGGCGAGGCACGAGTCGTACTCCTGCTCCAGCCCGGCCTTCACGTTGCCGTCACCGGCGATGTAGCCGAGGATGCTCCCCGCGATCTGCCCGTTCGGGTAGGTGCGGCTCGAGACGGCCTGGAAGTAGATCCACGGGATCTTGAGGTCGCGGATGGCGAGGTACGCGTCGACGTCGACGCCCTTGGTGACGTAGGCGAACAGGGACTTCGGGTCCTTGTCGAGCGCGCCCGTGATCAGCCCGTGGATCTCCTCGGGCTTCTGCCCGGTAATCGCGCCCAGCTGCGCCTCGGCGTCCGCGAGAGACACGTCCTCCTTGGCGGGCTCGCCGTCCTCGCCCGTCACCGTGCGCGTGAAGTCGGCCGCCTTCGACGGATCCATGGTCACGTCGTACCGGAGGACGCTGCCCGCGAGGACGTTGCCCTCGGCGTCGTAGATGCTGCCGCGGACGCCGGGCAGGACCTGCGAGATCGCCCGCTTGCCGAGCGACTCCTCGTTGAGCTCCGAGGCCTGCACGACCTGGATGTCGATGAGCTTGACCACGAAGACCCCGATGACGGCGAGGATCGCGATGAGGGAGAAGGCGATGCGCCGTCGGTTCGAGATGGTGCTCACTCGGGGGTTCCTCTCGGTGCCTGCGGTGCGGTGCTGTGCTCCGTCGGAGCGGTGTCGTGCGGTGGCCGCGACCCCTCGGCGGGGCGCGGGATCAGCGGGTCTGCGGGGTCGGGATCGCCGTGGCCGACGCTAGCCCGGAGGCCGCGCCCGACGCCGGAGGCGCGCTAGGGCTCCCGGCGGTCACCCCGCCGGTGGCCTCGGCGGACCCGGGGATGGCCGACCCGGGGTCGACCGCGGCGGCGCCGTCCTGCGAGGTGGCTGCCTGGACGGCGGCGGCGCGCTTCGTCGGGTCGCTCTCGATGGTGAGCGGCACGCCGGTGAGGAGCGAGTTCCCGATGAGCGTGTCGGCGGTGAGCGGCGTGGTCGCCCCGTCCTTCGCCTGGGGCGTGCCCTGGATGGTGCCGTCCAGGGAGAGGAACGAGGGGGACGCGCTCGCGACCATGCCGAGCGCCTGGGCGTTGCGCGCCAGGTTCTGCGGGGACGACAGCCGGTCGACGTCCTCGGTGAGCGCCTGGTGGGTGCGGTCCAGCTCCTTCTGCTGCTGCTGGAGCGACTGGATCGCGTACGCCCCGTCGGACAGGCCGATGGAGAGGAGGAGCTGTGCGAGGAGGACGGCGAAGAGCCCGCCCACCACGATCACGGCGTAGACGGTGCGGGGGCGGGCCCGGCGCTGGCCGCGGGTGGCGACGACCTCGATGTGGCGGGTGGCGGGCTCGGCGGACGGCCGGATCCGGGGACGCGCGGTCGCGCGTGCTGCATCGGTCATGCGTGTCGCCTCCTGGCTCGTTCGGCGGCGCGCAACCGGACGGAAGCGGCGCGGGGGTTGCGGGCGATCTCGTGCTGGTCCGCGAGCTCGGCGCCGCGGACGAGGAGCTTGAGCTCCGGACGGTGCTCGGGCAGCTCGACGGGGAGCCCGACGGGCGCCGTGCTCGTGGACCGCGTGCGCAGCTCGCGCTTCACGATGCGGTCCTCCAGCGACTGGTAGGACTCGACGACGACGCGGCCGCCGACGGCCAGCCGGTCGATCGCGGCGGGCATGGCCCGCGCGAGCACGCTCAGCTCCTGGTTGACCTCGATGCGCAGCGCCTGGAACACGCGCTTCGCGGGGTGCCCGGCCCGCTGCACCGCGGCGGGCGTCGCCTGCTGGATGATCTCCACCAGCCGCGCCGACGTCGTGATCGGCTCGACCTCCCGCGCCTGGACGATGCGGCTGGCGTAGCGCGGCGCGAGCTTCTCCTCCCCGTAGTCGTAGAAGATCCGGCGCAGCTCGAGCTCGTCGTACTCCGCGACGACCTGGGCTGCGGTGAGACCCGCGGTCCCGTCCATGCGCATGTCGAGGGGGGCGTCCTGCGAGTACGAGAAGCCGCGCTCGACGCGGTCGAGCTGGAGCGACGAGACGCCGAGGTCGAAGAACACGCCCTGCACCTCGCCGATGCCGAGCCCGTCGAGCGCGCGCCCGATCCCGTCGTAGACGGTGTGCACGAGGTGGACCCGGTCGCCGAAGCGCGCGAGCCGCTCCCCCGCGATGGCGAGGGCGTCCGGGTCGCGGTCGAGCCCGACGAGGCGGAGCCCGGGCAGCGCGTCGAGGAACGCCTCGGAGTGGCCGGCCATCCCGAGGGTGGCGTCGACCAGCACGGCGCCCTCGCCCTGGAGGGCGGGGGCGAGCAGCTCGAGGCAGCGCTCGAGGAGCACGGGGGTGTGGATGTCGTCGATGGCCATGGCGACCCGATGCCCTGTCCGCGACTCCTGATCCCCATCCGTCCCGACCTGCCACCGGGGAAGTGCGGCAGGGCGTCGGACGGCTGGGAGTCAGGGGCCGGGGTCAGAACAGTCCGGGGATCACCTCCTCCGCGGTGTCGGCGAACGCGCTCTCGTTGGCGGTGAGGTACTCGTCCCACGTGCCGGCGTCCCAGATCTCGACGCGGCTGCCCGCGCCGATGACCGCGAGCTCGCGGTCGAGGCCCGCGTAGGTGCGGAGCGCCTGCGGGATGGTGATGCGGTGCTGCTTGTCCGGCGTCTCGGCGTTGGCCCCGGACAGGAAGACGCGCATGTAGTCGCGCGCCTGCTTGCTCGCCAAGGGCGCCTGGCGCATGCGGTCGTGCAGCTCCTCGAACTCGCGCGTCGTGAACACGTAGATGCAGCGGTCCTGGCCGCGCGTCATGACGACGCCGCCCTCGAGCTCGTCGCGGAACTTCGCGGGGAGGATGAGCCGCCCCTTGTCGTCGAGACGAGGCGAATGGGTGCCGAGGAACACACCGACACCCCCTGTCTCTCCGGCCGTGGTTCAGGACTTGCTCCACTTTACTCCACCGCCCTCCACCCGCCGCCAGGGCGCCACGGTGAATTCGCGGTGCGTGTCCCCCGATGCCAGTGGATCCGGGCCTCGATGCGCGGGGAGGGAAGTGGAGGGGGATGTGGGCTCCGGCGCGCCGCGGGCATGCGAGAGCGCCCTCCACGCGGTCGGAGGACCGCGCGGAGGGCGCCGGGGAGGGATCGGGAGGGGCGGTGGGACGACGGAAGGGGCCGATCCCAGTGCGGGATCGGCCCCTTCGGGTCGAGTGGAGGGCGGTGGAGGACCGCCTCAGGGGGAGGTCAGTCCTGACCGCCCTGGCGCTTCTCCCAGCGCTCGTTGATGCGGTCCATGAAGGAGGACGACGAGGCCGGGCGCTTGCCGGCACCTCGCCCGGGAGCCGGAGCAGCTGCGGGGGTCGACGCGTCACCGGATGCCCCGCGCGGGCTGAAGATCAGCAGCGCGCCGACGATCATGACGGCGAAGCCCAGGATGCCGATGACGGCCAGCTTGGTGATGACGCCGGCGGCCAGGGCGGCGATGCCCAGGACGATGACCAGCACGCCGACGACGACCATCGTGTAGTTGGGTCTGCTGCGGCGACCGCTGACGGTCGCCACGAAGTCTGCGTCGTTGCGATAGAGGCTTCGCTCCATCTCCTCCAGCAGGCGCTGCTCTTGCTCGGAAAGCGGCATCATGTTCCCCTCAGGCTCGGGACGACGCGTTGGTGTTCACCCGTGAATTCTAGCTCCCTGCCCCTGGCTAGGCTAGGCGGGTGCCCGAAAGCGACCGCCTCGTCAGCCACGTCCAGACCCGCCTCGACGACTTCCTGACGGCCCAGGCGGCGGGACTCCGGGAGATCAGCCCGGATCTTGTGCCCATCCAGGAGTTCTCCTCGGATCTGCTGAGAGGCGGGAAGCGGTTCCGCGCGCAGTTCTGCTACTGGGGATGGCGCTCGGTGATCGACCTCGACCCCTCCCCCGTCGGGCGACCCCAGGGCGAGGAGCGACCCGGGTACCGGGCGGTCGTCGGCGTCGCCGCGGGCCTCGAGATCTTCCACGCCGCGGCACTCGTCCACGACGACATCATCGACCGCTCCGACACCCGTCGTGGCCGCCCCGCGGCGCATCGCCGCTTCGAGGCGCTGCATGCCGCGAGCGGCTGGGCCGGCTCGGCGGCGGGCTTCGGCGAGGCGGGGGCGACCCTCCTCGGCGACCTCCTGCTGGGGTGGAGCGACGAGCTCCTCATCGACTCGCTCCTGGCGCTCGCGGACGGGTCCGCGGCGCGCGCGACGCGCGCCGAGCTCGCGACCATGCGCACGCAGGTCACGCTCGGCCAGTACCTCGACGTGCTCGAGGAGGTCGCGTGGCCGACCGTGCCCGAGGACGACACCCTCGCCCGTGCCCACAACGTCATCGTCTACAAGTCCGCGAAGTACAGCATCGAGGCGCCGCTCGTCGTCGGCGCCAGCCTCGCGGGCGCGACGCCCGAGCAGGTCGCGGCGCTCCGCGCCGTCGGCCTGCCGCTCGGCATCGCCTTCCAGCTGCGCGACGACGTGCTCGGCGTGTTCGGGGACAGCGACGTGACGGGCAAGCCCAGCGGCGACGACCTCCGCGAGGGGAAGCGCACCGTGCTCATCGCCCTCGCTCGCCGGCGGCTGCCGGACGGCGTGCGCCGCACGGTCGACGCGCTCCTCGGCGACCCGGACCTCGACGACGAGCAGATCCGGGTCCTCCAGTCGATCCTCCGCGAGAGCGGCGCGCTCGACGAGGTGGAGGGCATGATCGCGCGCCACGTCCGCGAGTCGCTGTCGGCGCTGCGCGACGCCCCGATCGGATCGCGGGCGAGGAACCAGCTCGAGCTGCTCGTCGACAGCGTCACGCGCCGCGTCACCTGAGCGGACCTCGACCGGCACGTGCCGGGGCACGACGGGGCAGCCGACGCCGACGATCAGGCGCTGGCCTGCGCGACCCGGCGCACCTCCGCCTTGCGCCCCGCCAGCAGGGCGTCGATCGGGGCGGCGCCGAGGCTCGGCTCCTCGGTGAGGAGCCACTGCATGGCCTCCTCGTCGGTGAAGCCGTTGTCGCCGAGCACGATGACGGTGCCTCGCAGCTCGGTCAGCGGCTCCCCCTCGCGCAGGAAGACGGCCGGCACCTTGAGCACGCCGTCGAGGCGGACGGCCAGGAGGCGCCGGTCCTCGATGAGCCGGCGCACGCGGCTGACGGTGAGACCCAGGAGGTCGACGAGATCGGGGACGGTCAACCACTCACGGTCGGCATAGGGCTCGTTCACGCCTCACATGCTGGCACGTCCGGCGCCGTCGCCGGGACCGGGCGCGCGCTCGGCGTCCGCGCACGCGCCGTCCGGGCTCCGGAGCCTGCCTATCCGCCCAACACGCGTGTCGCAGATCACTCCAGTCCCATCCGTCACTTATGTGCGCATTCCTCTCCCTGCGTGTTAACGTGGATCACCTGCATCAGGGAATCGCGCACGACGGCCGGAGTAGACCAACATGCCCATGACCGAACCCACCCCTCCTCGCGACCCCCGCCGGTCCTCGGACACCGCCACCGGACGCTCGGCGAACCGCCGCTCCAAGGCGCTGCTCGCGACCATGCCCATCGTGCTCGTCGGCTCCCTCGCGGTGAGCCTCGGCATGGCGACCCCCGTCGAAGCCGCTCCCGTGAAGCGCGTGCCGAAGGCGAAGTCCGGCCCCGCGCAGACCAAGCTCACCCACGTCGCCGCGCCGACGGCCGCGCCGACCGCGGCGCCGATGGTGGCGACCCCCTCCTCGCACGTGGTCGCGCAGGGCGAGACCGTCTCGAGCATCGCCGGACGCTACGGCCTCTCCACCGCATCCGTGCTCGCGCAGAACGGGCTCGGCTGGAAGACCACGATCTTCCCCGGCCAGACGCTCACGCTCGGCGGATCCGGGGCATCGACCCCCGCACCCGCCGCGTCCACCGAATCGGGCACGACGTACACGGTCCTGGCCGCCGACACCGTGTCGGGCATCGCGGGCAGGCACGGCGTCTCGACGTCGTCGGTCCTCCAGGCGAACGGGCTCCAGGCCACGAGCACGATCTTCCCCGGCGACCGGCTCACGATCCCGGGAGCGGGGGCGACGTCGGCGTCAGCCGCGCCCGCGACGCCCGCCAGCGCCTCCCCCGCCGCGAAGCAGGGGCTCTCGGGCACGCACACGATCCAGACCGGCGAGACGCTGCACAGCATCGCGACGGACACGGGCGTCACGGTGCAGGACCTCCTCAACGCCAACGGCCTCAACTGGTCGAGCATCATCTACGCGGGCAGCACGCTGACGATCCCGCACGCGTCCACCTCGGCCGTGCAGGTCGCGTCGCTGAACGGGACGACCATCATGACCGACGAGATGCGCCGCAACGCGCGCGTCATCGTCCAGGTGGGGCGCTCGGCCGGCGTCAGCGACTACGGGCTCGTCATCGCGCTCGCGACCGCGGCGCAGGAGTCGACGCTCCGCAACCTCGACTGGGGCGACCGCGACTCCATCGGCCTCTTCCAGCAGCGCCCCAGCCAGGGCTGGGGTCAGCCCGCCGACCTGAACGACCCCGTGTACGCCTCGCGCGCGTTCTTCGGCGGCAGCGTGAACCCGAACCCCGGCGCGACGCGCGGCCTCCTCGACATCCCCGGCTGGAAGTCGATGACCGTGACGCAGGCCGCCCAGGCCGTGCAGTACTCGGCCTACCCGGATGCCTACGCCAAGTGGGAGGCATCCGCCTGGACGTGGCTCGACGAGATCGGCTGACGCCGATCCCCAGGCGCACCCGCGAGGCGGCGCACCGGTGTGCCGGGGAGGCCAGCGGACCGGCGATCCCTAGAATCATCCAGTGACCTCCAGCCCGACCGACCCGATGATCGGCCGTCTCCTCGACGGCCGATACCAGGTCAGGTCCCGCATCGCGCGCGGCGGGATGGCGACGGTCTACGTCGCCACCGACCTGCGGCTGGAGCGTCGCGTCGCCGTCAAGGTGATGCACGGGCACCTCGCGGACGACAGCGCGTTCCGCGACCGCTTCATCCAGGAGGCCCGCTCGGCCGCGCGGCTGGCGCACCCCAACGTCGTGAACGTCTTCGACCAGGGGCAGGACTCGGACATGGCGTACCTCGTCATGGAGTACCTCCCCGGGATGACCCTGCGCGAGCTGCTGCAGGAGTACGAGCGGCTGACGCCCGAGCAGACCCTCGACATCCTCGAGGCGGTGCTCTCGGGACTGGCGGCCGCGCACAAGGCCGGCATCGTGCACCGCGACCTGAAGCCCGAGAACGTGCTGCTCGCCGACGACGGCCGCATCAAGATCGGGGACTTCGGCCTCGCGCGCGCCGTCAGCGCGAACACGGCGACGGGGCAGGCCCTCCTCGGGACCATCGCCTACCTCTCCCCCGAGCTCGTCACGCGGGGCATCGCCGACACCCGCAGCGACATCTACGCGGTCGGCATCATGATGTACGAGATGCTCGCGGGCGAGCAGCCGTTCAAGGGCGAGCAGCCCATGCAGATCGCGTACCAGCACGCCAACGACCAGGTGCCCACCCCGAGCACCGCCAACGCCTCGGTGCCCGTCGAGCTCGACGAGCTGGTGCTGTGGGCGACCGCCCGGGATCCCGAGCAGCGGCCCCGCGACGCCCGGGCCCTCCTCGACGAGCTCTACGCCGTGCAGAACCGGCTCGATGCGCGATCGGGCGACCCCGCCCCGCTCCAGCGCACCGTCGTCTTCCCGAGCGCCCCCGCGCTCCCCTCCGTCACGACGGGCGAGACCCAGGTCGTCGGCGGGCCGCCCGTCATGACGCGGCAGGAGACCGAGAGCCGCGAGCCCGAGTCCGTCGTCGCGCTGGCGGCCGCCGGATCCCGCCGCCGCTCCCGGGGCTGGGTCCTCGCGCTCCTCGTCGTCATGCTCGCCGCCCTCGCCGGCGGCACCGGCTGGTACTACGGGCAGGGTCCCGGCGCCAAGGTGCCCGTGCCGCAGGTGGCCGCGATGGCCGTGGACGACGCGGCCGGCACGCTGCAGGGCCAGGGATTCGTCGTGGCGCGGGCCGAGGAGCCGAGCGTGGAGGTCGAGGTGGGGCACGTGACCCGCAGCGTCCCGGCGTCCGGGACGCCCGTCGACCAGGGATCCACCGTGACCGTGTACGCCTCGACCGGACCGCGGCTCCTCGACGTGCCGGACGTGTCCGGGGCCCAGGAGGCGGACGCCCGCACGCGCCTCGAGGGGGTGCCGTTCGTCGTGCAGGAGGCGACCGTCCGCCAGTACGGCGACGCCGAGGAGGGTACTGTCGTGCAGGTCCTCGATCCGTCGGGCGCGCCCGTCGGCGCCCAGTACCCCGAGCGGCAGCCCGTGACGCTCGTCGTGGCCGCGGGACCCATCCCGGACGTGCGCGATCGCCCGGTGGACCAGGCCGTCACCACGCTCGCGCAGGCGGGGCTCGTCGGCGAGGCCGGCAGGCAGAGCTTCAGCGACGACGTGGAGAAGGGCGACGTGATCTCGGTCTACGCGCTGGACGAGAACCCTGTGCGCTCCGGCCTCGACGGCGCGCCCGGCAGCAAGGTGGGCCTCGAGGTCTCCAAGGGGCCGGACCTCGTCGCGGTGCCGGAGGTCGTCGGGCTCACGCGCGACGAGGCGAAGGCCGCGCTCGACAGGGCGGGCTTCAAGTACGCGTACTCGGCGTTCTGGGACGCGCTGCCCAACAGCATCACCCGGGTGGCGTCGGCGAGCCCGGAGGCGCAGGCCCTGGCCCGCCGCGGGTCGACCGTCAACCTGGGCATCACCGCGTCCGGCTGATCCAGCCGCGAGCGGTCCGCGGGCCGGACACGACGGAGCCCGCCGTCCTCGAGGACGGCGGGCTCCATCGTGCGGGCGGGCTCAGCTGCGAGCGGCGGCGAGCTCCTCGGCGACGAGGAACGCGAGCTCGAGGCTCTGCATGTGGTTGAGCCGGGGGTCGCAGAGCGACTCGTAGCGCGTCGCGAGGGTGGCCTCGTCGATGTGCTCGGATCCGCCCAGGCACTCGGTGACGTCGTCGCCCGTGAGCTCGATGTGGATGCCTCCGGGGTGCGTGCCCGCCGCCCGGTGCGCCTGGAAGAAGCCCTGCACCTCGTCGACGACGTCGTCGAAGCGACGCGTCTTGTAGCCGGTGGGGGTGGTGAGGCCGTTGCCGTGCATGGGGTCGGTGACCCACAGCGGGTTCGCGTCCGACGCCTTCACGGCCTCGAGGAGCGGCGGCAGGGCGTCGCGGATGCGGCCCGCGCCCATGCGCGTGATGAACGTGAGGCGGCCGGGCTCGCGGTCCGGGTCGAGCTTCTCGATGAGCTCGTGCACGGTCTCGGGCGTCGTCGACGGGCCGAGCTTCACGCCCAGCGGGTTCCGCACGCGGGACAGGAAGTCGACGTGCGCGCCGTCGAGGTCGCGCGTGCGCTCCCCGATCCAGATGAAGTGCGCCGAGGTGTTGTAGGGCGTGCCGGTGCGCGAGTCGATGCGCGTCATGGGCCGCTCGTAGTCCATGAGGAGGCCCTCGTGGCCGGTGTAGAACTCGACGCGCTTGAGGTCGTCGAAGTCGGCGCCGGCGGCCTCCATGAACTTGATGGCCCGGTCGATGTCGCGGGCGAGCTGCTCGTAGCGCTGGTTCGCGGGGTTGGCGGCGAAGCCCTTGTTCCAGCTGTGCACCTCGCGGAGATCCGCGAAGCCGCCCTGCGTGAAGGCGCGGATGAGGTTCAACGTGGAGGCGGCCGTGTGGTACCCCTTCACGAGACGGGCCGGATCCGCCGCGCGCGACTCGGGCGTGAAGTCGTAGCCGTTGACGATGTCGCCGCGGTACGCGGGCAGGGTCAGGTCGCCGCGGGTCTCGGAGTCGCTGGAGCGCGGCTTCGCGAACTGGCCGGCCATGCGGCCCATCTTCACGACGGGCATGGCCGCGCCGTAGGTGAGCACGACGGCCATCTGGAGCACGGTCTTCACGCGGTTGCGGATGGCGTCGGCCGTGGCGCCGGCGAACGTCTCGGCGCAGTCGCCTCCCTGGAGGAGGAACGCGCGGCCGTCGGCGGCGGCGGCCAGGCGGGAGCGCAGCAGGTCGACCTCGCCCGCGAAGACCAGGGGCGGCAGCAGGGCGATCTCGGCGGACGCGGCGTGGACGGCGGCGGCGTCCGGCCACTGCGGCTGCTGCTTGACCTCGAGCGTGCGCCAGTGGTCGAGTCCGGCGAGGACGTCGGGATGGGCGGGGACGAGGTGCTCTGAGGCCACGGTGGGATCCCGGTTCGTGTCGTGCGCGTGGTGCGCGGTGGAGTCAGGCGGGCGTCGGTCAGCGGGCCGCGCTCGCGCGCTTCTCCTTGACCGAGGTCGCATAGACGTCGACGTACTCCTGGCCGCTCAGCCTCGAGAGCTCGTACATGATCTCGTCGGTGATGGAGCGGAGGATGAAGCGATCTCCCTCGAGGCCGGCGAACCTACTGAAATCTAGCGGCTCGCCGATGACCACACCAATCCGGCGGACCTTGGGGATGCGGCTGCCGATGGGCATGACCTTCTCGGTGTCGATCATCGCGATCGGGACCACCGGGACCTCGCCCTCGAGGATCATGCGGGCGACGCCGGTGCGGCCCCGGTACATCTTGCCGTCGGGGCTGCGCGTGCCCTCGGGGTAGATGCCGAGCATGCGGCCCTCGGCGAGCACCCGGAGGCCCGTGTTCAGCGAGGCCTCGGATGCCTTGCCGCCGGACCGGTCGATGGGCAGCATGCCGGTGGCCGTGAAGAACATCTTGGTGGCCCAGCCCTTGAGGCCGGTGCCCGTGAAGTAGTCGCTCTTCGCGAGGAAGACCAGGTTCCGGTCCACCAGGAGCGGCAGGAACACCGAGTCGATGAACGAGAGGTGGTTGCTCGCGAGGATGACGCCGCCCTTGGCGGGGATGTTCTCGAGCCCCGTGACCCAGGGTCGGAACGTGCTCCGCAGGAGGGGTCCGGCGACCAGGTTCTTCATGAACCAGTAGAACATCGGGTGGCCACCTTCCGGGCGGGGTCGGGATCCAGCATAGGCGGCGGCGCCGTCCGCGCCCGGCAGGCGGGGGCCGACGCGGCGCCCCGGACGTCAGGCGTCGTGGCGCAGGGCGGCCGCGTGCCGACGGGCGAGGTCGGCCGCGCCGACGACGCCGGCGTCGTTGACCAGCTCCGCGATGCGGAACTCCGGCTCCGGGTGGTAGCCACGCGCCGGGAGGTGCGCGAGGTACGCCTCGCGGATCGGGTCGAGCAGGAGGTCCCCCGCCTGGGCGACGCCGCCGCCGATCACGAACATCTGCGGGTCGAGGATCGCCCCGATGCTGGCGGCGGCCTCGCCGAGCCAGCCGCCGAGGCGCCGGAGGGCGAGGAGCGCGCCGGGATCGCCCGCCTGGATGAGGTCGCTGACGTCGTGGCCGGTGAGCGCGCCCACCTCGCGGCGGCGGGCGGCGAGGCCCTCGCCGTGCGTGCCGCCGAGGTCGGCCAGCTCGTCGGCGGTGCGCAGGAGCGCCCGGCCGGATCCGTACTGCTCGATGCAGCCGCGGGCGCCGCAGCCGCAGGGCAGGCCGTCGGGCACCACGCGCATGTGGCCGAGCTCGGCGCCGGCGCCGAAGCCGCCGCGGAAGAGCCGATCGTCGGCGACGATCGCGCCGCCCACGCCCGTGCCGATCGTGAGCGTGACCATGTCGCTGACCAGGCGGCCCGCGCCGTAGCGGAACTCGGCCCAGCCGGCGGCGTTCGCGTCGTTCTCGATGACGATGGGCAGGTCGATCCGGCCGCGCAGCTTCTCGCGCACCGGCTCGTTCCGCCAGTTGATGTTCGGGGCGTAGTAGACGGTGGACTGCGCGGCGTCGATGAAGCCGGCAGCGGCCACTCCCACGGCCACGACGTCGGGGTGTCGGGCTCGGAGCCGCTCGACCATGCCGACGACCGCCTCGACGATCGCGTCCGGGCTGCTCGCCTCCGTGGGCGTGCGCTCCTCCGCCTCGATGACGCCGAGCTCGTCGACCACGGCTCCCGCGATCTTCGTCCCGCCGATGTCGATCCCTATTGCATGCACTCCGCGGGCCCTTCCGTCCGTCTCGCCAGTCGATCCTACTGACGCGCCCGACGCCCCCGTCCGGGGACGAGCGCCGGACGCCGCGCGCCCATAAGCTGATCCCATCCATTTCCGGTACCGAGGGAGTTGCCGTGGAACAGCACACCATGCCCGCCGTCGTCGAGGCCAGACCCGACGACAACATCAGCGATGTCCTGGTGCACCGCGTGAGGACGAGCCCCGACGCTCCGCTTTTCTCGCTGCCGGACGGCCACGGGGGGTGGAGCGACGTCACGGCCTCCGAGTTCCACCGCCAGGTCGTCGCCCTCGCGAAGGGCCTCGTGTCCGCCGGGATCGAGCCGGGCGAGCGGATCGGCATGATGTGCCGGACCCGCTACGAGTGGACGCTCGTCGACTTCGCCGTCTTCTTCGCGGGCGGCGTCCTCGTCCCCGTGTACGAGACGTCCTCCCCCGGCCAGGTGCACTGGAACATGCAGGACTCCGGCGCGGTGGCGATGATCCTCGAGTCCGCGGAGCACTTCTCGCGCTTCGACGAGGTGCACCCGGAGCTGCCCGCGGTGCGCCGGGTCTGGCAGATCGACCTCGGCGACCTGGACAAGCTCGCCGAGCAGGGCGTCGACGTGCCGGACGCCGAGATCGAGCGTCGGCGGAACATCGCGGTCGGATCCGACATGGCGACCCTCATCTACACGTCCGGGACCACCGGCCGGCCGAAGGGCTGCATCCTCACGCACGCGAACTTCGTCGAGCTCGCGCGGAACGCCGAGGTCGCGATGGAGGAGGTCGTGCGGGTCGGCGCGTCGACGCTGCTGTTCATCACCACGGCGCACGTGTTCGCGCGCTTCATCTCGATCCTCAACGTGCAGGCGGGCGTGAAGACCGGCCACCAGGCCGACACGACGCAGCTCCTGCCCGCGCTGGCGTCGTTCAAGCCGACGTTCCTGCTCGCCGTGCCCCGCGTGTTCGAGAAGGTCTACAACTCCTCGGAGCAGAAGGCCGAGGGCGCCGGGCGCGGCAAGGTCTTCCGCAAGGCCGCCGAGGTCGCGTACGCGCACTCGGTCGCCGTCGACGCGGGCAGGGTGCCGCTCGCGCTGAAGCTCCAGTACAAGGTCTTCGACGCGCTCGTGTACTCCAAGATCCGGCAGGCGATGGGCGGGCGCGTGCGCTTCGCCGTCAGCGGATCCGCGCCGCTCGGCCTCCGCCTCGGCCACTTCTACCGCTCGCTCGGCCTCACGATCCTCGAGGGCTACGGTCTGACCGAGACCACGGCGCCGGTCAGCGTCAACCTCGTGAAGGGCTTCCGCATCGGCACGGTCGGGCCGGCGCTGCCGGGGGTCTCCACGCGGATCACGGACGAGGGCGAGATCGAGGTCAAGGGCGTCAACGTCTTCGACGGCTACTGGCAGGACGAGGAGGCGACCGCGGCCGTCTTCGACGACGGCTGGTTCCGCACGGGCGACCTGGGCAGCTACGACGCCGACGGCTACCTCACCATCACGGGGCGCAAGAAGGAGATCATCGTGACGGCCGGCGGCAAGAACGTCGCCCCGGCCGCGCTCGAGGACCCCATCCGGGCCAACCCGCTCGTCGGGCAGGTGGTGGTGGCGGGCGACCGGCGGCCGTTCATCTCGGCGCTCGTCACGCTGGATCCGGAGATGCTCAAGGTGTGGCTCGGCAACAACGGGCAGGACCCGGCCATGACGCTCGAGCAGGCGTCGCAGAACCCGGCGGTGCTCGCCGAGGTGCAACGCGCCGTCGACGCGGCCAACGCGACGGTCTCGCGCGCGGAGTCGATCCGGAAGTTCGTGGTGCTGCCGGTCGAGCTCACGGAGGCGGCCGGGCACCTCACGCCGAAGCTCAGCATCAAGCGCCAGGTGGTGCTCGACGCGTTCGGCGACGTCGTCACGCGGATCTACGAGGCGGCGCCCGACACCGAGGGCCACTCGCTGGTCCACTGACGGCACCCGCGGGTGCGCGGGCCGACGGGTCAGAACCAGTCGGACTCGCGCACCTGCTTCATGGCCTCGCGACGGCGCTGCTTGTCGAGCCGGTCGAGGTAGACCAGGCCGTCGAGGTGGTCGACCTCGTGCTGGAAGGCCTGGGCGAGGACCCCCGTGCCCTCGAGGCGGACGGGCTTCCCGTCGAGGTCGAGCCCGGAGATGACGGCCTCGGGGTGGCGCATGGTGGGGAACCAGAGGCCCGGCACCGAGAGGCAGCCCTCGTCGACGAGCACGGCCTCGCCGCGGAGCTCCTCGATGACGGGGTTGAGGATGTACCCGAAGGCCGGCCCCACGTTGTAGCTGAACGCCCGGAGGTTCACGCCGATCTGCGCGGCGGCCACGCCGGCGCGGCCGTCGGGCCGCACGCTGTCGAGGAGGTCCTCCACGAGGGCGCGCACCCCCTCGTCGATCTCGCGGATCTCCGAGGAGACGGTCTTCAGCACCGGATCGCCGAACAGGCGGATCTGTCGTTCAGTCATTCTCTGCTTCCGTGGGTCCTGCGGGCCGGCGATCAGGGTCGATCGGCGTCCGCGGGCGCGAGGCCCGCTCCATTCTCCCGTGCCCAGTCGGCCACCGCGGACTCGGCGGCGAGCAGCGCGTTCTCGACGACCTCGGTGACGGCCGGGTGCGGCCAGTACTGCGCACGCGCGAGGCCGGTGACCCGGTGGCCGAGGCTCGCCGCCGTGAGGAGCGGCTGGATCAGGGCCGCGGAGTCGGAGCCGATGATGTGCGCCCCGAGGAGCGTGCCGCCGTCGCGCGGATCCACCACGAGCTTGCAGAACGACGTCGTGTCCTCGAGCGCCCAGCCCCACGCGGTGGACGAGTAGGGCTGCTCGATCGTGACGACGGGTCCGGCCTCGCGCGCCTCGGCCTCGGTGAGGCCGAACGAGCCGATCTGCGGGCGCGAGAAGACGGCCTGCGGCACGGGTCCCGGTGCGCCGCCGGTGAGGTCGTCCGGGTGCAGCAGGTTGTGCTGCACGACGCGGGCCTGGTGGTTGGCCACGTGCTTGAGCTGGTGGTCGGCGCTGATGTCGCCGAGCGCGAAGACGCCGGGCACGGGCTCGCCGTCGGCGAGCACGCGCTGCCGGGCGTCGACGACGATGCGTCCGTCGTCGTGCAGGTCGTAGCCCGCGTTCGCCACCGCGAGCGTGTCGGTGTTGGGGACGCGGCCGAGCGCGACCAGCACGGCCTCCGTCTCGACCAGGTGGCCGGATGCGAGGCGCGAGCGGAGCACGTCGCCGTCGCGCTCTATCTCCTCGACCTCGCAGTCGGTGATGACGTCCCACTGCGTGCGGGCGAGCGTCGTGAAGCGCGTGGACACGTCCTGGTCCAGGTTGCCGAGGAGGTGCGCGGAGCGGGCGACCTGGGTCACGTGCACGCCCAGGTGGCTGAAGACGTGCGCGAACTCGGCCGCGACGTAGCCGCCGCCCACGATGAGGAGCGAGGCGGGGAGCTCGGCGATGCGCATGATCGAGTCGGAGTCGTGGATGTCCGGGTCCGGCGCGTAGACGGCCGGCAGCGGGCGGGGACGGGAGCCCGCCGCGAGCACGATGCGGTCCGCGATGATGCGCTGGCCGCTCGCCGAGACGAGCACGCCGGGAGACTCGAAGCCGACGCTCTCGCGCAGCAGCGTGACGTTCTCCATGCCGCTCTCGCGCCACTCGCGGCCGCCCTCGCTGATCGCGTCGATGCGCCCGAAGACGCGGGCCCGGATCGCGGGCCAGTCGACGGCGTCGACCGAGGCGCGGATGCCGAGGGTCGCCGCATCGCGCGTCCCGGCCGCGACGTCGGCCACATGCACGAGCATCTTCGTGGGGATGCACCCCGCGTTGAGGCAGGTGCCGCCGAAGTGCTCGCCGTCGTCGACGAGCAGCACGCGCTGGTCGGCGAAGCGCTCGTCGACGATCGAGTTGCCGGATCCGGCCCCCACGATCACGAGGTCGTAGCGCTCGTCCGCCTGCTGGTCCTGGTCCTGGTCCGTCATCTCGCGGCTCATCTCCTACGTCTCGACGACCGCGAGCAGGTCGCCCGCGTCGACCTGCTGGGTGGTGGGGACCGCGAGGCGCGCGACGCGGCCCGCGACGGGCGACGTGATGGCCGCCTCCATCTTCATCGCCTCGATCGACGCGACGGCCTGGCCGGCGGCGACGACCTGGCCCTCCTCGACCTTGAGCGTGACGACGCCGGAGAACGGCGCCGACACGTGGCCGGGCACCGCGGGGTCGCCGCGCTCGGCCGCGGTCGTGGTGACGGCGATGCCGCGGTCGCGCACGAACACGGGGCGGAGCTGTCCGTTCATGACGACCATGACGGTGCGCATCCCCGACTCGTCGGCGTCACCCACGGCCTCGAGCCCGATGAGGACCTCGACGCCGCGGCTGATCCGCACCGCGTGCTCCTGCCCCGGGCGGAGGCCGTGCAGGTAGTCGTCCGTGTCGAGCACGGAGAGGTCGCCGAAGAGCTCGCGGATGGTCTCGAACCGCTCGGTCGGCTGCGGGAAGAGCAGGCGGTTGAGCGTGCGCCGCCGCTCGGCGCCCGGGATCCCGAGCGCCTGCCGGTCCGCGGGCGACAGCGGCGTGACGCCGATGCGCACGTCCCGGCCCTGGAGCACGCGCGTGCGGAAGGGCTCGGGCCAGCCGCCCGGCAGGTCGCCCAGCTCGCCGGCCATGAAGCCGATGACCGAGTCGGGGATGTCGTAGTCCTGCGGGTTCCGCTCGAAGTCGGCCGGGTCGGCCTTCGCCGCCGCGAGCTGGAGGGCGAGGTCGCCGACCACCTTGGACGACGGCGTGACCTTGGGGATGCGCCCGAGGATCCGGTCGGCCGCGGCGTACATGTCCTCGATGAGCTCGAAGTCGTCGGCGAGCCCCAGCGCGATCGCCTGCTGCCGGAGGTTCGACAGCTGGCCGCCCGGGATCTCGTGCCGGTACACACGGCCGGTCGGACCCGGCAGGCCGGACTCGAAGGGGCGGTAGAGGCGGCGCACGGCCTCCCAGTACGGCTCGAGGTCGCTCACGGCGTCGAGCGACAGGCCCGTGTCGCGCTCGGTGTCGGCGAGGGCGGCGACGAGGGCGGACGCGGACGGCTGGCTCGTGGTGCCGGACATGGGGGCGCTCGCGACGTCGACCGCGTCGGCCCCGGCGCGGCTGGCCGCGAGCAGCGTGGCGAGCTGGCCGCCCGCGGTGTCGTGCGTGTGCACGTGCACCGGCAGGTCGAACTCGCGGCGGAGCGCCGTGACGAGCCGCTCGGCGGCGGTCGGCCGGAGGAGCCCCGCCATGTCCTTGATCGCGAGGATGTGCGCGCCGGCGGCGACGCTCCGCTCCGCGAGGCCGAGGTAGTAGTCGAGCGTGTACAGGTCCTCGGCCGGATCCAGCAGGTTGCCGGTGTAGCAGAGCGCGACCTCGGCGACCGTGGTGCCGGTGGCGAGCACGGAGTCGATGGCGGGGCGCATCCGCTCGACGTCGTTGAGCGCGTCGAAGATGCGGAAGACGTCGACGCCCGTCGCGGCCGCCTCCTGGACGAACGCGTCGGTGACCTCCGCGGGGTACGGCGTGTAGCCCACGGTGTTGGCGCCGCGGAGCAGCATCTGGATCGCGACGTTCGGCAGGGCCTCGCGCAGCGCCGCGAGCCGCTCCCACGGGTCCTCGCCGAGGAAGCGCAGCGCCACGTCGTAGGTCGCGCCGCCCCACGCCTCGACGGAGAGGAGCTCGGGCGTCGTGCGCGCGACGTACGGGGCGACGGCCACCAGGTCGCGGGTGCGCACGCGCGTCGCGAGCAGGGACTGGTGGGCGTCGCGGAAGGTCGTCTCGGTGACCGCGAGGGCGGTCTGCGCGCGCAGGGCGTCCGCGAAGCCGCGCGGGCCGAGCTCGAGCAGGCGCTGGCGGGATCCGGAGGGCGCCGGCTGGCCGAGGTCGACGGCGGGCAGCTTGTCGGCCGGACGGACCACCGCGGTGCGCGGCCCGTTCGGCTGGTTGACGGTCACGTCGGCGAGCCAGTTGAGGATCTTCGTGCCGCGGTCCTTCGAGACGTTGCTGCGCACGAGCCCCGGCCGCTCGTCGATGAACGACGTGCTGATGTCGCCCGCCTGGAAGTCGGGGTCGTCGAGCACGCCCTGCAGGAAGGGGATGTTCGTGGAGACGCCGCGGATCCGGAACTCGGCCAGCGCGCGCTTCGCCCGCGTGACGGCCGTCGGGAAGTCGCGCCCGCGGCAGGTGAGCTTCGCGAGCATCGAGTCGAAGTGCGGGCTGATCTGCGCGCCGGTCGCGACCGTGCCGCCGTCGATGCGGATCCCTCCGCCGCCCGGCGAGCGGTACGTCGTGATCTTGCCGGTGTCGGGCCGAAACCCCTGGGCCGGGTCCTCGGTCGTGATCCGGCACTGGAGCGCCGCGCCGTGCAGCACGACGTCCTCTTGGCGGAGGCCCAGCTCGGCGAGGGTCTCCCCCGCGGCGATGCGCATCTGGGACTGCACGAGGTCGACGTCCGTGACCTCCTCGGTGACGGTGTGCTCGACCTGGATGCGCGGGTTCATCTCGATGAACACGTGCTGGCCCGCGCGCGGGCCGTCGGTGTCGAGCAGGAACTCGACCGTGCCGGCGTTCACGTAGCCGATGCTCCGGGCGAACGCGACGGCGTGCGCGTGCATGGCGTCGCGGACGGCCGGGTCCAGGTTCGGAGCGGGCGCGATC
This sequence comes from Clavibacter michiganensis, assembly GCF_002151125.1. GTDB lineage: Bacteria > Actinomycetota > Actinomycetes > Actinomycetales > Microbacteriaceae > Clavibacter > Clavibacter michiganensis_C. Next base: position 103,206 of record NZ_MDJZ01000003.1, on the reverse strand, counting down.
TCCACGACCTTCTGGTGCCGGCGCTGCACCGAGCAGTCGCGCTCGAAGAGGTGCACGGTCTCGCCCGTGGCGTCGGCCAGGATCTGCACCTCGATGTGCCGGGGCCGGAGCACCGCCTGCTCGAGGAACATGGTCGGGTCGCCGAAGGCGCTCTCGGCCTCGCGCATCGCCGCCCGGAGCGCCTCCTCGAGGTCCTCCCGGCGCTCGACGCGCCGCATCCCGCGACCGCCGCCGCCCGCGACGGCCTTGGCGAAGATCGGGAACCCGATCGCCTCGGCCTGCTCGAGCAGGAGGTCGACGTCCGTGGACGGCGGCGTTGACGCGAGGACCGGGACGCCCGCCGCGGTCGCGTGCTCCTTCGCCGTCACCTTGTTGCCGGCCATCTCCAGAACGCCCGCGTCGGGGCCGATGAAGACGATGCCGTTGGCGGCCGCGGCGCGCGCGAGGTCCGGGTTCTCGGAGAGGAATCCGTAGCCCGGGTAGATGGCGTCGGCGCCGCTCTCGAGCGCCACGCGGATGATCTCGTCGACGTCGAGGTACGCCCGGACGGGATGCCCCTCCTCGCCGATCGGGTACGCCTCGTCCGCCTTCAGCCGGTGCAGCGAGTGCCGGTCCTCGTGCGGATAGACCGCCACGGTGCGGGCGCCGAGCTCCACGGCGGCCCGGAACGCGCGGATCGCGATCTCCCCGCGATTGGCGACGAGGATCTTCTCGAACATGGCGGGGCCTCTCGTCGGCGGGCTTCGGGACGCGCGCGTTTAGGTCTTCCCAGAGTATCGACGGTAGCCTCTCCCACGTGCATGTACTGAGCGTCAGCTCCCTCAAGGGGGGCGTGGGAAAGACCACAGTGACCCTGGGACTGGCGTCCGCCGCCTTCTCCCGCGGCTTGAGGACCCTCGTGGTCGACCTCGATCCGCAGGCCGACGTGTCGACGGGCATGGACATCCAGGTCGCCGGCCACCTCAACGTGGCCGACGTCCTCGCCTCCCCCAAGGAGAAGATCGTCCGCGCGGCCATCGCGCCCAGCGGCTGGACCAAGGGCCGCACCGGCACCATCGACGTCATGATCGGCAGCCCGTCCGCCATCAACTTCGACGGCCCGCACCCCAGCATCCGCGACATCTGGAAGCTCGAGGAGGCGCTCGCGAACGTCGAGGCCGACTACGACCTCGTGCTCATCGACTGCGCGCCCTCGCTCAACGCCCTCACGCGCACCGCGTGGGCGGCCAGCGACCGGGTCACCGTCGTCACCGAGCCCGGCCTCTTCTCGGTCGCCGCCGCCGACCGGGCGCTCCGCGCCATCGAGGAGATCCGCCGCGGGCTCTCCCCGCGCCTGCAGCCCCTCGGCATCATCGTCAACCGGGCCCGCGTCCAGTCGCTCGAGCACCAGTTCCGCATCAAGGAGCTCCGCGACATGTTCGGCCCGCTCGTGCTGAGCCCGCAGCTGCCCGAGCGCACGTCCCTCCAGCAGGCGCAGGGCGCCGCGAAGCCGCTGCACGTGTGGCCGGGCGAGAGCGCGCAGGAGATGGCGCGCAACTTCGACCAGCTGCTGGAGCGCATCATGCGCACGGCGAAGATCGGCGACTACGCGGAGAACACCGCGCGCTGATCGGGTCCCCCCGACCGCCTGCCCCGCTGCGCGACGCGCGCCGAGGCATGAGCGCGCTTCGCATCAGCCTTGCCATGCGTCGGAGGTGGCGCCCGGCTCGGTCCGGAGACGCGGACGAGGCGTGCCGGCTCAGGAGGCCTTGACGGCGCGACGAGCGGCGAGCTCGTCGGTGGGATCCACGGTCTGCGTGTCGATCTCGACGAGGGAGTGCTCCACCTCGCGGAGGACCTTGCCGACCGCGATGCCGAACACGCCCTGGCCGCGGCTCACGAGGTCGATGACCTCGTCGTTGCTGGTGCAGAGGTAGACGCTGGCGCCGTCGCTCATGAGGGTGGTCTGCGCGAGGTCGACGACGCCGGACTCGCGGAGCTGGTTCACGGCGGTGCGGATCTGCTGCAGGGAGATGCCGGTGTCGAGGAGGCGCTTGACGAGCTTCAGCACGAGGATGTCTCGGAAGCCGTACAGGCGCTGGGTGCCGGAACCGGACGCCCCGCGGACGGTGGGCTCGACGAGGCCGGTGCGGGCCCAGTAGTCGAGCTGGCGGTAGGTGATCCCCGCGGCCCGGGCGGCGACGGCGCCGCGGTAGCCCGCGCTCGCGTCCATCTCGGGGAGGCCGTCGGTGAAGAGCAGACCGAGGTCGTAGCGCCCGGAGTCCGGGGTGGAGTCGCTCATCGTTCTGCCTTCCACCCCTCGGCGCTGGCCCCGGTGGGGTCCGTGCGCTGCTCGGGTCGGTTCGTCGGGATCGTGTTCTCACGGTAGCGGGGCCCGCGGGCCCGATCAACGACATCCGGCGGAAGCGCCCGGCGTGTCGTCCCGGCCCTCCACCGCGCCCCCGCGGGGGGCGCGCATCGACCGGTCCCGACGGGCCCCTCCGTCGTGCGGACGGCCCCGTGCGGACACGTCAGTCTACGTGCCGCGCCCGGCCGGCCGAGCGCGTTCGAGACGAGAGGCGACCGAGCGTGGACCCGGCACCAGCGCGACCTCAGGACGAGAGGCGGCCGAGCGCGGACCCCGGCACCAGCGCGACCTCAGGACGAGAGGCGGCCGAGCGCGGACCCCGGCACCAGCGCGACCTCAGGACGAGAGGCGGCCGAGGGCGGAGCGGATGAGGCTCCCCCGCACGACCTCGAGCTGCGTGGCGATCTCCCGCGCGAGCTCGGCGGCGTGGGCACGGCTCGAGGCGTCGCGACGCCGGGACACGGGCACGAGGGCCGACTCGATGAGGCTCAGCTCGCGCTCCGCCGCCTGGCGGAAGCCGCGGAGGTGGCGCGGGTCGATGCCGGTGCGCTGCAGCTCGACGAGCGCGCGCATCACCTGCACGGCCTCCTCGCCGTAGACCTCCGCCGGCATGAGCACCCCGGCCGTGATGGCGTCGCCGAGGAGCGGGGCCGTGGCGCCGGACTCGCGGACGAGCTCGGCGCGGCTGTACCGCCGCTCCTGGTCGAGCATGGACACGTGCGGGACGGGCGTGCCGCCGGGGAGCGCGGGCGACAGCCCGGCGTCGAGGTCGTGCAGGTAGGAGCGGATGACCTTCAGCGGCAGGTAGTGGTCCCGCTGCATCCCGAGGACGGTGCGGAGGCGCTCCACGTCCGCGGGGCTGAACTTGCGGTAGCCGGACTCCGTGCGGGACGGCTGGACGAGCCCCTGCTCCTCGAGGAAGCGGAGCTTGCTGTTGGTGAGGTCGGGGAACTCCGGGGTGAGGCGCGCGAGCACCTGCCCGATGCTGAGGAGTCCGGGGGTGCGGGCTGGCGTCGACCGGGCGGCGGACGCCGGCACTACTCGATCGTCCGGCCGACGAGGTCGGTGCGCGACGCGTAGAACGTGAGGCGGAACTTGCCCACCTGCACCTCCGCGCCGTCCTGAAGGAGCGCGGTGTCGATCCGCACGCCGTCGAAGTAGGTGCCGTTGAGCGAGCCGAGGTCCTTGACCTGGAACGACGTGCCCTCGCGGACGAACTCCGCGTGACGGCGGGACACGGTCACGTCGTCGAGGAAGATGTCGGCGTCGGGGTGGCGGCCGGCGACCGTCACGTCCGCGTCGAGCAGGAAGCGCGCACCCTGGTTCGGGCCGCGTCGGACGACGAGGAGGGCGGATCCCGACGGGAGCGCCGTGACGGCGTCCTTCTCCTCCGCAGAGACGGCTCCGTCGAGGCCCGCGAGAGCCGCTCCGAGCTCATCGCGGAAGGTGGCCGTGGTGTCCGTGCTCGTGTACTGCTCGGGCACGCGCGTGGCGCCGTGACCCTCTTCGCGTCCATCCATGGTCGTACCTCCTGTGACCTGACAGCGTAACGGATCGGACACGGCCGGGACCACGGCGGGCGGCACCCGGGCGTGGCCCCGGTCCCCGTCAGCGGGCGGCGGCGCGGGGCCCGTCGCCGAGCTCGCCTGACCGCGTGACGTCGGCCTCCAGGGCCTCGGCCGGAGCCTCCAGCTCGCCCTCGTGCTCCGTGCCCATGCTCTTCTCGTCGAACGGGTCGCCGCCGCCGAGGACCAGGGCGACGCGGTCGGCGTCGATGCCGCGCGTCCAGGTGCCGATGAGGAGCGTCGCGACGGCGTTGCCGGTGAAGTTCGTGAGCGCGCGCGCCTCCGACATGAACCGGTCGATGCCGACGATGAGGCCGACGCCGTCCACGAGGTCCGGGCGGTGGGACTGGAGGCCGCCCGCGAGGGTGGCGAGGCCGGCGCCCGTGACGCCCGCGGCGCCCTTGGACGCGATGATCATGAACACCAGCAGCGACACCTGCTCGCCGATGGCCAGCGGGCTGCCGAGCGCGCTCGCGATGAACAGCGACGCCATCGTGAGGTAGATGGCCGTGCCGTCGAGGTTGAACGAGTAGCCCGTGGGCACTGTGATGCCGACGACGGGCTTGGAGACGCCCACGTGCTCCATCTTCGCGATGAGGCGGGGCAGCGCGACCTCCGACGAGGACGTGGACACGATGAGCAGGTACTCGCGGCCGAGGTAGCGCATGAGCTTGAAGATGCTGACGCGGGCGACGAACCAGAGGAGCGTGCCGAGCACCACCACGATGAACAGCGCGCACGTGATGTAGAAGCCGATCATGAGGGTCGCGAGGCTGATGACGGCCTGGAACCCGGTGGCGCCGACGACCGCGGCGATGGCGCCGAACGCACCGAGCGGGGCGACCCACATCACCATGCTGAGGATGCGGAACACGAGGATCTGGATGTTGCGGATCCCCTCGAGCACGGGCTCGCCGCGCTTCCCGAGCTGCTGCAGCGCGAAGCCGACGAGGAGCGCGACGAACAGCGTCTGCAGGATGCTGCCCGAGGTGAGCGACGACAGCAGGGACGTGGGGATGATCGAGAGCAGGAAGTCCGTCTCCCCCGCCGCCTCCGTCGAGCCCTCCGGCGCGCGCAGGCCGCTGAGGTCGAGGCCCTCGCCCGGGTGGATGAGGTTGCCGACCACCAGGCCGATCGCGAGCGCGAAGGTCGACATGACGATGAAGTAGAGGAGCGCGAGCCCGCCGACCCGGCCGACCGTCGCGGCCTTCGCCACGGATCCGACGCCGAGCACGATGGTGCAGAAGATGATGGGCGCGATCATCATCTTGATGAGCGCGACGAACGCGTCGCCCACGGGCTTGAGCGCGACGCCGGTCTCCGGGGCGACGAGCCCGACCGTGACGCCGAGGATCACCGCGACGATGACGGCGATGTAGAGGTAGTGCTGGCGGTCCAGGCGACGGAGCGCGGCGATGGGGTTGGTCATGGGACGTCCTTGTCTCGTGAGCGGCGCCGGCGCACGGGTGCGCCAGGCGGTCCTCGTCAGGATGACCCACGCGCGGGGGCGCCCTCGCGTTGTGTTCATAATGTTCCTGCCGGGTGCCGGCCGCGGACGCGAGGAGGCAGCATGGCCCGACGCGCGCTCGCCGACCGGGTCCGCCGCTCGCCCGTGGGCCTCCCCCGCGGGATCGCCGCCCGGCTCCTCGTGGTCCAGCTCGCGGTCCTCGTGCTGGTCGCCGTCGTGGCGACCGCGGCCCTGTGGGCCGACTCCCGCCAGCGCGCCGAGCAGGCCGCCGCCGACCGGAGCCTCGCGGTCGCGACGACCGTGGCCGACTCGCCGCGGGTGGCGGAGGGGCTCGCGTCCGCGGATCCCACGGGCGCCCTCCTCGACTACTCGCGCGACGTGACGCGCGACACCGGCGTCGACTTCGTCACGATCATGGACCGCGACACCGTGCGCGTGACCCACCCGGACCCGGACGAGATCGGCCGGAGGTACCTGGGCACCACGGGCCCCGCGCTCGCCGGGCGGTCGATGACCGAGACCTTCACCGGGACGCTCGGGCCGAGCGTCCGCGCGGTGGTGCCGGTGCGCGACGCGGACGGCGGCATCGTCGGGCTGGTCGCCGCCGGCGTCACCGTCGACCGCGTCACCGAGGTGCTCGGCGCGCGCCTCCCCGGCCTCGTCGGCACGGTCGGGGCGCTCGCGCTCCTGCTCGCGGCCGGGGCGGTCCTCCTCAGCCGGTCGCTCGAGCGCACCACCTGGGGGCTCGGGCCCGAGGAGATGGCGCGCATGCTCGCGTACTACGAGTCGGTATTGCACTCGGTCGGCGAGGGGATCGTGCTCGTCGACCGCGACCGGCGGCTCGTGCTCCACAACGACCAGGCGGCCGAGCTGCTCGACCTCGAGCTGGATCCCGCCACGGGTCCCGTCGAGGTCCGCGCGCTGGGGCTGCCGCCCGCGATCGAGCGGCTGCTCGTGGCGGGGACGACGGCCGACGAGGTCGTGCACCTCCCGAGCGGACGCGTCCTCGTGGTGACGCAGCGGCCGGCGCTCCCGACCGGCCGCACCGGGAGCGCCGCGCGGCTCGGCACGGTGACGACGCTGCGGGACCGGACGGAGATCCAGCGCCTGTCGGGCGAGCTCGCGACGCTGCGGACGCTCTCGGACGCCATGCGCGCGCAGACGCACGAGTTCGCCAACCGGCTGCACACGATCGTCTCGCTCATCGAGCTGGAGCGGCCGCGTGAAGCGCTCGACCTCGCGGCGTCGGAGCTCGAGACGGACCGGCGCGCGTCGGAGGGCGGGCTGGCGGAGGACGCGGATCCCGTCGTGCGGGCGCTCGTGCGCGGCAAGACGGCGCAGGCGGCGGAGCGGGGCGTGGAGCTGACCGTGCACGTGGCCGACGGGACGGGCGATCCCGGCGTCCCCGCGACGGAGCTCGTGACGATCGTCGGGAACCTGGTCGACAACGCGATCGACGCGGCGGCGGACCCGTCGGTCGCGACGGCGCGCGGGGCGGACCGCGGGCGCGTGGAGCTGTCGCTGTCGCGGACGGACGGGGGCGGGCTCGTCGTCGAGGTGGCGGACGACGGGCCGGGCGTGGATCCGGCGGTGCGGCCGCGCGTGCTGGAGTTCGGGATCACGACGAAGGCGGGGGATGCCGGGCCGCGCGGGGTGGGGCTCGCGCTCGTCGCGCGCTCGGCCGAGCGGCTCGGCGGGCGGGTCGAGGTGGGCGACGCCGACGCTCCGCTGGGCGGGGCGCGCGTGCGCGTCGAGCTGCCCGCGGATGCGGCCGCGCGCTCCGTGGACGGGGCCGACGCGGCCCGGGATCCCGACGGCGCGGGCGCTCGCGACGGCGGGGTGCGCGCGTGATCCGCGTGCTGGTCGTCGACGACGACGTGCTGACCGCGGAGGCCCACGCCCTCTACGTCGGCCGGCTCGACGGCTTCGAGGTGGCCGGTGTCGCGCACACGGGCGGCGAGGCGCTGCGGCTCGTCGCCGAGGCGGGGCCCGACGGGATCGACCTGGTGCTCCTCGACATGACGCTGCCCGACGTGCACGGCCTCGAGGTCTGCCGGCGGCTGCGGGCGGCCGGGCGCGCGACCGACGTCGTGGCGGTGACCGCCGTGCGGGACCAGGCCGTGGTGCGCAGCTCGGTGACGGCGGGGATCGTGCAGTACCTCATCAAGCCGTTCACGTTCGCGGCGTTCGCCGAGAAGATGGCGGCGTACGTCGGATACCGCGAGGGCCTCGGCGCGGGCAGCGGCAGCACCACGCAGCTGCAGGTCGACCGGGCTCTCGCGGCCCTCCGCTCCCCCGCGTCGGACGCCCGGCTGCCCAAGGGGATGTCGACCGAGACGCTCGACCTCGTGCGCGGGATCGCCCGCCGCGACGGGTCCGCGACCGGCGGCCAGGAGGGCGTCTCGGCCGCGGAGGTGTCCGGCGCGCTCGACGTGTCGCGCGTGACCGCGCGCCGGTACCTCGAGTACCTCGCCGACGTCGGCCAGGTGGAGCGCGTGCCGCGCTACGGGACGCCCGGCCGGCCGGAGCTCGGCTACCGCTGGACGAGCTGACGCACCGTACGGCACGGGACCGGCGTCCGCGACCCCGGCGCCGGATCCGCCGGGACCCGTGACGATGTCGCCGCCTCGTGCGAGTCTCGGGTCATGAGACGCACGATCCTCCCGCCGTACCTGCTGACCCGCCTCGCCGAGGCCGACCCGGACCGCATGGCCGCCGCCCGGCAGGCCGCGCGGCGCGCGCTCCGCGACCAGGGGCCGCTCATCCACGACCGCCGCGGGCCGGGCGCCGCTCCCGACGCGTCGGCGCTCGCGGAGCGGGACCCGTCGGGGATCCACCGCACGATCTCGGACGCGGGGAACCGCGAGGAGCTGCCCGGCCGCACGGTGCGCGTCGAGGGCGCGCCCGACACGGGCGACGCCCAGGTCGACGAGGCCTACGCGGGGCTCGGCGCCACCTACGCCCTGTTCTCGGAGGTGTACGGCCGGGAGTCGCTCGACGACCGCGGGCTGCCCCTGCTCGCGACCGTGCACTACGGCGAGGAGTACGACAACGCGTTCTGGGACGGCACGCGCATGGTCTTCGGCGACGGGGACGGCGAGGTCTTCGCGCCGTTCACGCGCTCGCTGACGGTCATCGGCCACGAGCTGGCGCACGGGGTCACCGAGCTCACGCTCGGCCTCGTCTACCAGGGCCAGTCGGGCGCGCTCAACGAGTCCATCTCCGACGTGTTCGGCGTGCTCGTGGAGCAGCACGCGCTCGGGCAGACCGCGGACGAGGCGACCTGGCTCGTCGGCGCCGAGCTCTTCCTCGAGCGGTCGACGGGGCTCGCGCTGCGGTCGATGCGCGCGCCCGGCACCGCGTACGACGACGACGTGCTCGGGAAGGACCCGCAGCCCGGGCACATGGACGACTACGTGGAGACGCAGGAGGACAACGGCGGCGTCCACATCAACTCGGGGATCCCGAACCGGGCGTTCTTCCTGGCGGCCACCGCGATCGGCGGCGAGGCCTGGGAGGGCGCCGGACGCGTCTGGTACGACGTGATCGAGTCGGGCGCCGTCCGGGCCGACGCCGACTTCGAGGCCTTCGCCCGCGCCACGATCGCCGCGGCGTCGGCGCGATACGGTGAGGGCGCGTCCGAGGTCGCCGCGGTCCAGGCGGCGTGGGAGGGCGTCGGGATCGAGGTCTAGGTGGAGATCGCCGTGTCGCGCACGGGCGGGGTGGCGGGCATGACCCGCACCTGGTCGGTGCGCGTGGACGACGGATCCGACGAGCGGGGCGACTGGAGCGCGCTCGTCGACGCGTGCCCGTGGGACGACCCCGCACCGCCGTCGCCCGGCGCGGACCGCTTCGTGTACCTCGTGCGCGCGGGCGACCGGGAGGCGCGGCTCGGCGAGGCCGCGGTCGACGGTCCCTGGCGTCGGCTCGTCGACCGGGTGCGCGACGCGTCCCGTGAGAGCCTCGGAGGATGACGCCGCCTCCCTTCGACGACGACCGCTACGGACAGGACGTGCTCGCCGCCGGCTGGCGCGGGCCCGCGAAGAAGGCCCCGCGGCCGCAGGACGCGACGCGCGACCTCGTCGTCGAGGAGCTGTCCACCGGGTTCTGCGGCGCGATCGTCCGCGTCGAGTCCGGCATGGTCGTGCTGGAGGACTTCCGCCGGAAGCAGCGCACCTTCCCGCTCGGCGGATCCTTCCTGCTCGAGGGTGAGCCCGTCGCGCTCCGCGTGCCCCGCGCCGCGCCGCGGGGGCCGGCCCGCACGGCCTCCGGGTCGCTCGCCGTCGCCGACCGGCAGGCCCGCGTCGCGCTGCCCAGCCGGATCTTCGTCGAAGGCCGGCACGACGCCGAGCTGGTGGAGAAGGTGTGGGGCGAGGACCTCCGCATCGAGGGCGTCGTCGTCGAGTACCTCGAGGGCGTCGACCACCTCGACGACGAGCTCGACCGGTTCCGCCCCGGGAAGGGCCGCCGCGTGGGCGTGCTCGTCGACCACCTCGTGCCCGGATCCAAGGAGAGCCGGATCGCGGAGGCCGTCGCCCGCGGACCGCACCGCGCGCACGCGCTCGTCGTCGGGCACCCGTACGTCGACGTGTGGCAGTCGGTGAAGCCCGCGCGGCTGGGCCTCCGGGAGTGGCCGGTCATCCCCCGGAACGTCGAGTGGAAGCACGGCATCTGCGCCGCGCTCGGCTGGCCGCACGCCGAGCAGGCGGACATCGCCCGGGCGTGGCAGCGGATCCTCGGCCAGGTGCGCTCGTACCAGGACCTGGAGCCCGCGCTCCTCGGCCGGGTGGAGCAGCTCATCGACTTCGTGACGGATCCCGCGGGCCGGTAGCGCCCGGCACCGCGGCGCCGCGGGTCAGGCGGGCGCCGCCGCCGTGTCGCCGATCCGCACGCGCACCGGCAGCACGACGCTCGCGGGCGCCCGGCCCGCGAGCAGCTCGCCGACCATGCGTCCGGCGCGCACCCCGCGGTCGTGCAGCGGCTGCTCCACGGTCGTGAGGCGGCGCTCGAGCCACGGCAGGTGGGCGCCGTCGAAGCCCGTGACCGTGAGGTCCTCGGGCACGCGCAGCCCCCGTGCGGCGGCCGCCCGCAGCGCGCCCGCGGCGAGCATGTCGTTCTGGGCGAGGATCGCCGTCGGCCGCGACGGCAGGTCGAGCAGCACGCCCGCGGCCGCCTCCCCCGCCTCGAGGTCCCGCCCGCCGGCCTCCACGCGGACCGCGTCGGGGAAGACGCTCCGCGCGGCGCGGAGCCGCTCGCGGATCGTGCGGTTGACGATCGCCTCGAGCTCGCGGCCGACGGGGACCACGGGTCCGGGCGGGCCGTCCTCCTCGATCCGCGTGGTGCGCATCAGCACGGCGACCCTGCGGTGGCCGAGGGCCCGCACGTGCCGGGCGAGCTCGCCCATGCCGCGGGCGTCGTCGATGTCGACCACGGCGACGCCGTCGCCATGGGGGCCCTCGACGCCGACCATGGGGATCCGGCGCGCGCGCAGCCCGGGGAGGAGCGCGTCCACCTCCTCGCCGCGGGTGAGGAAGACCACGGCGTCGACGGGCATGCCCTCCAGCAGGGGCGCGGATCCGTCCCGCGGCTCACGCCGACCCGGCAGCAGCAGCTGGCCGACGTCGAGGTCGTCGAGCGCCTCGCTGAGGCCCGCCATGGTCGCGAGCGCGACCGGGTTCTGGAAGGCCCGGCGGATGCTGCCCGCCACGACGACGCCCACGATGCCCGAGCGGCCGCTCTTCAGGGACCTGGCCGTGGGATCCGGCCCGGCGTAGCCGATGCTGGCGGCGGCCCGCAGGATCCGGGCGCGCGTGGCCGGCGTGATCGAGCCGGTGCTGCGGTACGCGAGCGACGCCGTGGAGGTGGAGACGCCCGCGAGGGCGGCCACGTCGGCGAGCGTCACGGAGGTGCGCGGCGAGTTCCTCCTCATGCGCCTCACCCTATTCATCGGGCGTCGGCCGCCGGGCGCGTTCGCCGCCGGGGAGCCCGATCGCCACGCCGCGTTCACTCCCGGGCCACCGTCGGCACGCACCATCGAAACGATGCGATCCGCATCGCTCCCCCGAGCAGAAGGACACCCGACCCGTGATCCCCCGCCGTCACCTCCTCGCCCTCGCCGCCGCCGCGTCCACCGCGGTCGCGCTCGCCGGCTGCGCTCCCACCACGAGCACGCAGGCCCAGGCCCAGAACCACGCCGTCACCGACGCATCGGGCACCGCCCGCGTCTTCATCTCCGGCGACACCAACGTCAAGGCCCTCTGGGACGACGGGATCATCCCCGCGTTCGAGAAGGCGAACCCCGGCGCCAGCGTCACCACGACGCTCGACCTCCACGGCGAGCACGACGCGCAGACCATGGCCACGCTCACGAGCGCGGTGCAGGGCGGGACCGACCCCGGCTACGACCTCATCGACGCGGGCTTCACCGCGGCGGCCGGCACCGGCGGCCTCCTCGCGCCCGTCTCGGCCGACACCATCCCGAACCTCGCCACCGTCCCCGACTCGACCGTGCAGGCCGGCGGCGGCTTCGGGATCCCCTACCGCGCCTCCTCCGTGCTGCTCGCCTACGACTCCACGAAGGTGCAGACCCCGCCGAAGACCCTCGCGGACCTGCTCTCGTGGATCCAGGCCAACCCCGGCCGGTTCGCCTACAACTCCCCCTCCACCGGCGGATCCGGCGCGGCCTTCGTCACGACCGTCCTCGACACGCACGTCGACGACGCCACCCGCGAGAAGATGACGACCGGCTACGACCAGTCGCTCGAGGGCGCGTGGGACGCGGGCTTCGACGAGCTCAAGGGCCTGAACGCCTCCATGTACCAGGGCGGCGTCTACCCCAACGGCAACAACCAGGTGCTCGACCTGCTCGGCACGGGCGCCATCGAGATGGCCCCCGTCTGGAGCGACCAGGTCATCACGGCGCAGAAGTCGGGCACGCTCCCGTCCACCGTCAAGTACGCGCAGATCTCCGACCCGGCCTTCACCGGCAGCGCGTCCTTCCTCGGCATCCCGAAGACGGCCGAGCACGCGGACGTCGCGCAGGAGCTCGCCGACTACGTGCTCTCCGCCGAGGGCCAGGCGATCATCGCGAGCACCATCGCGGGCTACCCCGTGATCTCGCTCGACCAGGTGCCCGAGGACCTCGAGGACCAGTTCGCCTCGGCCGACCCGTCGACGCTCCGGCCCAGCTACTACAGCAAGATGGCGTCGGACATGTCGAACCTGTGGGACCAGAAGGTCCCCGGGCAGTGACGGCCGTCCGGACCGCGGCGCCCGCCGCACCGGCCGTGCGCGCGCGGCGGGTCTCCCCGGAGGCCCGCCGCGCCGGCGTGGGCCTCGCGCTCGCCCTCCCGCCGGCGCTCCTGCTCGCGGTCTTCGTCGGGATCCCCGTCGTGCTCGCGATCGGCTTCAGCCTCGGGCACACGGGCGGGCTCAACAGCACGATCGCGACGATCGGCCTGGGCACGCGCACGGCGACGAGCTGGTGGGGCACGTTCGACGCCTACGTCGACGTGTTCACCGACCCGCGCTTCCTCCGCGACCTCGGCGTGACGGTGCTCGTGACCCTGGTGTCCACTGCGATCGTGATCGCCCTGTCGCTCGCGATCGCGCTCAACCTCCGCCTGCGCGGCGGCCGGCTCGCGTCGGTCTTCGCCGGGCTCGCGATCGTGCCGCTGTTCATCCCCGTCGTCATCGCCTCGTGGGCGATCCTCACCTTCTACTCGGGCGACGGCTTCGTCCGCACGGTGTTCGCGCTGGTCGGCCTCGAGGGGCCGACCTGGGGCTACACGACCGTCGCGGTCGTGATCGGATCCGTCTGGACGAGCCTGCCGTTCGCCACGCTCATGGCGACGAGCGGCGTGCAGGCCATCCCCGACGCCATGATCGAGGCGGCGCGCGACGCGGGTGCGTCGACGAGGGCCATCGTCACGCGCGTGCTCGTGCCGCTCGCGGCGATCCCGCTCGTCATCGCGACGACGTTCACGGCGATCGGCGTGCTCGGCTCCTTCACGGTGCCGTACTTCACGGGCCCGAACGCGCCCAGCATGCTCGGCGTCGACATCTCGAAGTACTTCACGGGCTTCAACCACCCGCAGGAGTCGATCGTCATGGCGATCGTGGTCTTCGTCCTCGCCTCCGGCATCGCGTTCCTCTACGTCCGGGCGAACTTCCGGTCCGCGAAGAAGGAGGGCCGGGTCTGATGCGCGCGCTCCTCTCCGCCCGCGGGTGGATCCAGGCGGCCCTGTTCGCGGTCGTCGCGGTGTTCATCCTCGGCCCGCTGCTCTGGCTCGCCGCGCACGCCTTCGCGACGAGCTGGGACTACCCGAGCCTCGTCCCCGCCGGCCTCACGCTCGACTGGTGGCGCGTCGTGTTCGAGGACGCCGAGCTCGCCGCGGCCGTCCGCAACTCGCTGTACTTCGCACCCATCACGGTGCTCGTGTCGGCCGTGGTGTGCCTGCCGGCCGCCTACGCGTTCTCGCGGTTCTCGTTCCCCGGCCGGCGGATCCTGCTGGTGGGCCTGTTCGCCACCAACGCGTTCCCCAAGATGGGGCTCTTCGTGTCGATGGCGTCGCTGTTCTACGGGCTGCACCTCATGAACACCGTGACGGGCATCGTCATCGTGCAGCTCATCGGCACGATCGTGTTCATGACCTGGATCCCGGCGGCCGCGTTCAGCGCCGTGCCGCGGAGCCTCGAGGAGGCCGCGCGCGACGCGGGCGCGGGGCGCATCCGCACGTTCCTGCACGTGACCCTGCCGCTGGCGCTGCCCGGGATCCTCGTGGCCGTGCTCATGTCGTTCCTCGCCGCGTTCGACGAGGCGCAGGGCACGTACCTCGTGGGCGCCCCCGCCTACATGACGATGCCGACCGAGATGTACTCGCTCGTCCTCAACCACCCGAAGCAGGTCGCCGCCGTGTTCGCGATCCTCCTCTCCGTCCCCTCCGTCGCCCTCCTCCTGCTCGCCCGCCGCCACATCATGGGCGGGCGTCTGGCCGAGGGCTTCCAGATCCGTTAGGCCGGCCATGACCGCATCCGCTCCATTCACCACGATCGCCGCCCCGCCGCGCGCTCACGACGACGTCACGGCGACGGCCGCCCCGTCCGGCCTCGTCGTCGCCGGGCTCTCCAAGGACCTCGGCGGCCGCACCATCGTCGACGACCTCCACCTCGACGTCGCGCGCGGCGAGCTCGTCGCGCTCCTCGGCCCGTCGGGCTGCGGCAAGACCACGACGCTGCGCATGATCGCCGGGTTCCTCGAGCCCGACCGCGGATCGGTCGTGATCGACGGCCGCGACGTCACCGCCGCCGGCCCCGACCGGCGGCCGAGCGCGATGGTGTTCCAGAACTACGCGCTCTGGCCGCACCTCAGCGTGTTCAAGAACGTGGCCTTCCCGCTCACGCTGCGGAAGCTGCCCAAGGACGAGGTCGCCCGCCGGGTCATGGCGGCGCTCGAGACCGTGAACCTCGCGCACCACGCGCACTCGCGGCCCGCCCACATCTCCGGCGGCGAGCAGCAGCGCGCGGCGCTCGCCCGCGCGATCGTGCAGGAGCCCGACCTGCTGCTGCTCGACGAGCCGCTGTCGAACCTCGACGCCAAGCTGCGCGTGAAGGTGCGCGAGGAGATCCGCGACATCCAGCAGCGGCTGGGGATCACGACCGTCATGGTCACGCACGACCAGGACGAGGCGCTCGCCATCTCGGACCGCGTCGCCGTGATGCACCAGGGCCGCATCGAGCAGGTGTCGGCGCCCACGGAGCTGTACGCCCGGCCGCGGACGCTCGTGGTCGCGTCGTTCATCGGCAGCATGAACCTGCTGCCCGCGCCGCGCCTCGCGGGCACGACGCCCGAGACGCTCACGGCCGGGCCGCCGGCGGCCTTCGTGCCGACCTCGGCCGACGCCGACGTGTGGGCCGTCCGCCCCGAGGACGTGGCCTACGCGCCGCGCGGCACCCGGCCCGCCGACGACGCCACCTCCGTGGTCGTCCGCCGGGTGCTGCCGCACGGCCACTTCCAGGAGCTCGTGCTCGACGCCGGCGGCGTGGAGGTGCGTGCGCTCGTCACCGGATCCGCGCCCGCGGTCGGCGAGGCCGGCACCGTGACGCTCCGCGAGGTACGGCACTACCGCGACGGGATCCTCGTGCCGGAGCGCGCCGCGGCCGCGTCGGCCCCGCCCGCGCCCGCCGCGCCTGTCGAGCCCGTCGCGCCCGCCGGCGCGGACGCCGCCCGATGACCGCCGCCACCGCCCACCGCGGCGACTCCTCCCGGCACCGCGAGAACACGCTCGCCGCGATCCGCTCGGCGGCCGACGCCGGCGCCCGCACGGTCGAGGTGGACGTGCACGTCACCCGTGACGGCGGCGTGGTGCTCCTCCACGACGACACGCTCGAGCGCCTCTGGGGCGTCGACGCGCGGGTCGCGGACCTCGACCTCGCCGACGTGCGGGCGCTCGGCGGCGGCGAGCTGCGGATCCCGCTGCTGGCCGAGGCGCTCGAGCTCCTCGCGGGCACCGACGTCGAGCTCGTGATCGACATGGCGGCCGGGGATCCCGCCGCCGCCGCCCACGCGGTCGTCGCCGCGGCCCCCCGCACGCCGCGCGTCGCCTGGTGCGGGCACGTCGACGGCATGCGCACGATCCGTGAGCTCGATCCGTCCGCCGTGATCTGGCTGCCCTGGGCCGACCACCGGCCGCCCACCGCGGACGACCTCGCCGAGCTCCGGCCGGCGGTCGTCAACATGCCGCACCTCGTCGTCGGCCGCGCGCTCGTGGACGCCGTGCACGCGCTGGGCGCCGCCGTGGCCGCCTGGACCGTCGACGATCCCGCGCAGATGGAGTGGCTCGCGGCGATCGGCGTCGACGCGATCACGACCAACGAGCTGCCGACGCTCCTCGACGTGCTCGCGCGGCGCGCGGAGGATCCCGCCGCCGCCGACGCCCGGGCCACCGCGCCCGCCGCCGAGCGCACCCGGGCCCGTGCCGCCGCGCGCGACCTCGCCGCGCGCGCGATGCACCACGTCCGATCGCACGCGGTCGGCCCGGTCACAACGAAGGCGAACCCCGCCGACCACGTGACGGAGGTCGACCGGGCCGTCGAGCGCGACGTGCGCGCGGTCGTCGCCGCCCAGTTCCCGCACCACGTGCTCGTGGGCGAGGAGTACGGCGGCGAGGCCGTGCCCGGCCGACCGTGCTGGTACCTCGACCCGGTCGACGGCACCGCGAACCTCGCGAACGGCGTGCCCTGGACGAGCTTCTCGCTGGCCCTCGTGGTCGACGGCGAGCCCGTCGTGGGCGTCGTCGCGGATCCCTGGCGCGGCACGGTCGTCGAGGCCGCCGCGGGCGAGGGCGCCTGGTCCGCCGGCGCGCGCCTCGACCTCGCGGCGGCGCCGGGCGGCGTCCACGCGCCCGACGCGGATCCGCTCCGCGGCCGCATGGTGAGCACCGAGCTCGCGGGGCACGCGCCCTGGCCCGGGATGCTGCCGCTGCTCGACGCGCTCGCCGAGCGGTGGTGCACCCTGCGGATCATGGGATCCGGCACCCTCACGGTCGCCGGCGTCGCGCTCGGCCACGGGGTCGGCGCGGTGATCGGGTCCTTCGGCCCGGTCGACCACCTGGCGGCGACGCTCATCGTGCGCGAGGCGGGCGGCGTGGTGCTCGACGCGGATGGGGAGGACACGCTCTTCCCGGCATCAGGCGGCGTGCTCGCGGCCCGCGACCGGCCGACCGCCGAGGCCCTGCACGCGCTCTGGCGCACCGGGATCGTCGACGCGGCGTCCGCCGCGCTGCCGGCGGACGCGACGACGTCGTCGGTCCCCGCCCCGGCGGGCTAGCCCGCGTCGCGGTCCGCGCGCGCGTCGAGCAGCGCGCGGATCCGACCAGGCCCGAGCACGCGCGCGCCGAGCTCCTCGACGCGCCCGACGAGGCCGCGGTCGGCCGTGACCACCACGACCTCGCGGCCGGCATCCCGGGCGGCGCCCGCCACGCGCACGATCTCGCCGTCGCCGTCCGACGGCGCCGTGACCACGGCGACGCCGGGCGCGCGGAGCGTCGGCTGGGCGAGATCCGCGCGGGGCGCCGCGGGCAGCGACGCCGCGCGCGCATCGCCCTCCACGACGGCCACGACGTCCGGCCACCTGACGTCGCCCGGCAGGCCGAGGTCGGCGGCGGGCACGCCGTCGCGCGCCATCAGGTCGAGCTCGGCGAGGAGACGGGAGGTGGATCCGGCGCGGTCGCGCCACCAGCCGTCCGGTCGGGAGCCGAGCAGGTTGGCCGTGTCGACGACCAGCGTGACCTCGCGCGCCAGCTCGGCGCGCAGCATCGGCCACGCCCCGCCGAAGCCCGGGTGCAGCTCGAGGCCGTCGACCTCGTCGACCGGGACCCAGCGCAGCTCGATGCTCTCGGCGTCCGCGACGCGCGGCGCGAACGGGCGGTGGACGCGGGCGGTGACGGTCGTGTAGCTCCAGAAGCCGAGGTCGAGCACGGTGGCGAGCACCGGCCGGATCCCCCCGGGCGGCACCCCGGCCTCCTCGGCCGCCTCGCGGGCGGCGCCGTCGACCGCGGACTCGCCCTGGTGTCGCGCCCCGCCGGGCAGGCCCCACGTGCCGCCGTGGTGGCTCCACGCGACGCGGTGCTGCAGCAGCACCCCGCGATCCGGGTCGTGCACGAGCAGGCCGGCGGCGCCGAACGCGCCCCAGAACCGCTGGCCGTCCGGGCCCTCGACCCACGCGTCGCCGCTGTCGCGATGCGCCCCGCGCGGGGGCTCGGGCGGGCGCTCGGCGGTCATGGATCCACCATCTCACGGGCACCTTCGATAGCGTCGGTGCATGTCGTGCATCAGGTTCACCACCGCCGCGCAGCTCGAGGCCCTGCACCGGACCGCGCCCGCCGTCCTCACCGCGGAGCAGGCCGCGGCGCTCCATCCCGCGCCCGAGGTCACGCCGAGCAAGATCCGCCGGCTGCGCCTGCTCGCCGAGCACCGCGACCCCAAGGTGCGGGAGAGCGTGGCGAGCAGCCTGCACGCGCCGCTCGACGTGCAGCAGGCGCTCGCGCGGGACGCCGACGAGGGCGTCCGCGCGTGCCTCGCCCGCAACTCCGCCGCGCCGGCCGCCGTGCTCTCGATGCTCGTGGGCGACACCTCGGAGCGCGTGCGCTCCTGGCTCGCCGTCAACGACGCGACGCCGCGAGCCGCCGTCGCGATGCTCGAGTGCGACGAGTCGCCCGCGGTCCGCGACCTGCTGCGCTGGCGCGAGGCCCACATCGAGACGCCGGCCGAGCCGGAGCCCGCGGAGGTCGTCGCGCGCTGACCCGCCGGGCGTCGACCCGGCACGCATCACCCGGCCGGCGTAACCCTGCAGGCGTCACGCGCTGCGCGTCAGGCCCTCCCCTCCGCCACGTCGCGGGCCTTGGTGGTGCTCCGCCGGTCGCCGGGGTAGTGCACGGGCCGCATGCCGAGCACGATCTTGCCGCGCGCGTGCCGGCGCTCGAGGTCGTCGAACGCGTCCTGCACCTCGGCCAGCGGGTAGAAGCCGGAGACCAGCACGTCGACCTCGCGCTTCGCGGCGAGCTCGGCGACCGTCGCAAGCGTGCGGGAGCGGTGCACGTCGTCCTCGTCCACCGGCGGCAGGACGGCCTCGAGCTCGAGCTCGCGGCGGTCGTCGCTCGAGCTGAAGCGCTTCCCGGCCACGCCCAGCTCCTCGGCCACGTGCTCGCCGCCGCCGAAGTTGTCGACGAAGCCCTGCACGCCGTTCGGGGCGGCCGCGCGGATCCGGTCGGCCAGGCCGTCGCCGTAGACGACGGGGGTGACGCCGATCTGGCGCAGGTAGTCGAAGTTGCGCTCGCCGCAGGTGCCGATGACGCGGGCGCCGCGCCGCATGGCGAGCTGCGCCTCGATGCTGCCGACGCCGCCGGCCGCCGCGGTGACCACGAGCGTGTCGCCCTCGCCGACCGTGACGGCGTGCAGCACGTCGTGCGCGACGAGGCCGGCGAGGAACAGGCCCCCGGCGACCTCCCACGGGAGCTGCGCGGGCTTCAGGACGACGTTGCCCGCGGGCACGACCACGTGCGTCGCGTGCGCCGCCATCACCGTGTGGCCGAGGACGTCCTGGCCCTTCCGGAACCGGGTGACGCCCTCGCCGACCGCGGCGACGCATCCGGCGAAGTCGCTGCCCTGGCCGTTCGGGAACGCCGTCGGCACCTCGTCGGGGAAGCGCCCCTGGCGGATGTACGCCTCGATGTGGTTGATGCCCGCCGCGAAGACCTCGACGAGCACCTCCCCGGGGCCGGGCGACGGGCGCGGCACCTCGACGACCTCGAGGACGTCGACGCCGCCGAAGGACCCGAACTGCACCTGCTGGCTGGTGGATCGCGATGAAGGGCTCATGCGCGTCATCCTGCCGCTCCCGGCCGCGACGCGCGAGGGGACGGAGCCGATCGTGAGACCTCGTTCGTAGACTGGACGCGGCCGGCATGCCAGGAGCCGGCCGCGATCGGAGTCACGTGCAGAGGATCCTCGGTGGCGTGCGCCTGGCCGCCGCGCTCGTCGTGGTGGTCGCGCTCATGGCGGACTTCGACTACGTCCAGGGCTTCACGACCTTCGCGGCCGAGAACTGGTTCAGCTACTTCACGACGCAGAGCGCGATGGCCGGGGTCGTCGTGCTCGCCGCGTCCGGCGTGCACGCGCTCCGCGGCGGCGTCGAGCCGCCGCTCATGGCCGCCGTGCGCGCCGTCGTGCTCGGCTACATCGTGGTCTCGGGGGTGGTGTTCGGGCTCATCGTGCTGGAGGCGAGCTCGCAGGCGTACTACGTCGAGGTGCCGTGGTCGAGCCGGCTGCTGCACTTCGTGATCCCCGCGTACGCGCTCCTCGACTGGACGTTCGCGCCGGGGCGCCCGCGCGTCACGTGGAAGGCCGTCGGGTGGGCGATGCTCTTCCCCGTGGCCTGGTGCGCGTTCACGGAGTACCGCGGGCCGCGCGTCGGCTGGTACCCGTACTTCTTCCTGGATCCCGCGCAGGTCGGGGTCCCGCTGGGGATCGCCGCATGGCTGGCGCTCGTGGCCGGCGTGCTCGCGGCGGTCTCCGCGCTCGTCGTGGCGCTCAGCCGCGTGCGGCCGGCGGAACCCGGACCGCGGGGCGGGGCCCGCCCGGGAGGCGGGGACCCGGACGACGCGGCCGTCGCGCCTGGGCACGAGCCGGCCTCGGCGGACGCGTCGCCGCCCACGGACGCGTCGCCGGCGCCCCCGCGCGCGACGGCGGCCGCCGAGCGCTGAGCCGCCGCCGACTCCGGACGGGCGGATGCGCGCGTGCGAGCCTGGGTGCATGACCGCTCCCGACGACGCCCGGGCCCCCGACGACGACCGCCCCGCCCTCGAGCTGCGCTGGCCGACCGTGATGACCGACGGCGGCGACGCGGAGGCCCCGGTCGTCGACGTCGTGAACGTCGGCGCCGAGCGGTGGATCCCACGGGAGGGCGACGCCTTCGTCGCGATCGGCGCGTTCACGGAGCCCGGCGCACCCGTTCCCGGCATCTCCTTCGCCGTCACGGGCGGACCGCGGGGCGCGGTGGCGCTGGATCCCGGCGACAGCACGCGCGTGCCCGTCGCGATCCCGGCCGGCGACTGGGCCGAGCTGCGTCCGGGCCCGCACGACCTCCACGCGGCGCTCGTCCTCCCCGCGCGCCCGTCAGGGCGGACCCCTCCGCGTGACCGTCACGGCCGAGGCGATCGCGCGTCGCCGCCCCGTCGCCAGGTCGGGACGGCCGCCGACGGACTCCGACATGCGCCGGTCGTACGACGCGCGCATCGCGTGGCTGCGGACGCGCGTCGCCGCCGCGGACGCGCTCGGGCCCCTCGTGGCGGAGCTGGCAGGGGTCGCCTCCCGCGCGGACGCCGTGGCGCGGATCCGCGGGCTGCTCGACCTCGACGAGGAGCACGCCCAGCTCCTTCTGCATGCGCAGCTGCAGGACCTCCTGCGGTACTCGGCGGAGGCGACCCGCCGGGAGGTCGCCGAGGCCGTGCTGCGGCGGGACGCGCTCGGGCCGGAGCCCGCGGAGGACGTGGATCCGGCCTAGGGCGTCGGGGTCGCGCTCGGGTCGGGCTCGGGGGTGGCGGTGGGCGTCGCGACGAGCTCCGGATCCGCGAACGGGACGAGCGTGCGCAGGGCAGCCGCCCGCAGCGCCTGGTCGTCCATGGCCGCGACCCGCTCCGCCGCCGCCGCGCCCACCTCGGCCATGAGCACGGGCTCGCCCGAGATCGGCATCAGGTTGTACCAGCGCGTGAAGCTGCCG
This sequence comes from Clavibacter michiganensis, assembly GCF_002151125.1. Classification (GTDB taxonomy): domain Bacteria; phylum Actinomycetota; class Actinomycetes; order Actinomycetales; family Microbacteriaceae; genus Clavibacter; species Clavibacter michiganensis_C. The sequence goes on along the minus strand of NZ_MDJZ01000003.1, from coordinate 81,550 downwards.
CCGGCGTCGTAGGAGGTCCAGACGGTGGCCGCCGTCGACCAGAACGGCTCGTCGAAGCGCAGCCAGATCCGGTCCGCGCGGCCGGGGCCGAGCGCCCGGATGGCGACGTCGTGCGCGGACGGCAGCGCGGGGTCGAACGCGATCGCGCCCTCCTGCAGCACGCCGAGCGGCACGGTGACGACGACGCGGTCGACCGAGAGCGACTCGCCGGATCCGAGCCGCAGCCCCACCCGGCCGTCGCCGTACGCGATGCGCGACACGGTCGACTCGCGCAGCACGTCGATGTCCTGGTCGCGCAGGAGGTGCTGCACGAGGCCCGCGAACCCGCCCGTGACGGCGACGTTCCCGACGGGCGCGGGCTCGTCGAGGCCGTGGGAGCCCGAGAGCTCCTCCGGCGTCGCGCCGTGGGCGATCGCGACGTCCGTCGCGAGGAGCGCGGCCAGGTGGGAGGCGGGAGAGCCGGCGCCGCCCTCGGCGGACAGCGCGTCGCCGCCGGTCTCCCGCAGGGCCGCCGCGAGGCTCACGGCTCCGGGCTGCGCGAGGGCCCACGCGCGCGCGGAGGCGAGGGCGTCGGACCCGGCGCTCGACGGATCCAGCACCTGGCCGTCGGGGCCGCGGTCTTCCGCGATGAGCGCGAGCCCGTACCGTGCGATGCCGGCCGCCTCGATCCCGTCGCGGAGCAGGTCGTCGCCGTCGGCGGCGATCCACAGCGCGCCGAGCTCCGCGGGGTCCGGCCAGTCGGTGCCGCCGGCTGCGCGGATCCGGCCGCCCAGCTCCGCGCGCGCCTCCACGAGGACGACGTCGTGGCCGGCGTCGCGGAGGGCGCGGGCGGCGGTCGTGCCCGCGATGCCGGCGCCGACGACCGCGACGCGCTCGGATCCGGCGCCGGCGCGGTCCACCTCCGCGGCGGCCCGCAGCCCGGACGCGTAGGCCCCCGCCACCGTGCCGGGGCGATCCGCGCTCGTGGCCTCGCCGGCGAAGAAGACGCGGTCCTGGATCGGGCGGGCGAGCGCCTCGCGGTCGGCGCTCGTGGCGCCGGGACGGAGGAAGCTGCCGGATCCGCGCGCGAAGGGGTCGCCGGCCCAGTCGGAGCGCGCGAAGGCGACGGGCTCCGGGAGGCCCGCCGCACCGACCGTCGGGGTGGGTGTCGGCGTGGGCGACGCGGTCGCCGTCGGGGTCGCGGGCGTCGGCGTCGTCCGCGTGCACGCCGCGAGCCCGAGGAGCGACAGCCCCGACACGGACGCGGTGAGGAGGGTGCGGCGGGAGATCGACATGCTCGGGCCAGCGTACCGGGGAGCCGTCGCCTAGGGTCGGATCATGCCTTCCGACGCAGCCGCTCCGTCCGGCGGATCCGGCGCGTCCGCCTCGTCCGGCGCGCAGGCCGCGGTCCGCGTGGACAGCTGGCTCTGGGCGGTGCGCGTCTACAAGACCCGGTCGCAGGCCACCGCCGCCTGCCGGGCCGGGCACGTGCGGGTGGGCGACGAGCGCGCGAAGGCGTCGCAGTCGGTGCGGCCGGGTGACGAGGTGCGCGTGCGGATCTCGGGCGCCGAGCGGATCCTCGTGGTGCGCCGCACCCTCGTGAAGCGCGTGGGACCCGCGATCGCCGCCGAGGCGATGACCGACCTCACTCCCCCGCCGCCGCCGCGCGAGGCCGCGCCCGCGACGATCGTGCGCGACCGCGGCGCGGGGCGTCCGACGAAGCGCGACCGGCGCGAGATCGAGCGGCTGCGCGACCCCGACGGCGTGCGCGGGCGCTGACCGTCGCGGGCGCGAGGCGGACGCGATCCGGGACCGGCGGCCTCAGAGCCCCGCGTCGGCGGCGCGACGCGCGTGCGCGAGCTCGTCGAGGATCCGCGCCCGGAGCGCGTTCGACCGCTCCGCGAACCCGCGCTGCTCGGCCGCGTACCGCGCCTTGCCCGCCGGCTCCTCGATGCGCACGGCCTCGAGGCCGAGGCCGGACACGTCGTACGGGCTCGCGCGCATGTCGAGCGAGCGGATGTCGCGGGCCAGCTCGAACGCGTCGAGGAGCACCTCGCCGGCGACGAGCGGGCCGAGCTTGGTCGCCCACTTGTAGACGTCCATGCCGGCGTGCAGGCACCCGGGCTGCTCGAGGTCCGGCTGCGTCTCGCGCGTCGGCGCGAGCGCGTTCCGCGGCACCGCCTCGGGCGTGAAGAAGCGGAACGCGTCGATGTGGGTGCAGGCGAGCCTGTGCGCCTCGACGACCTCGTCGGTGGCGGCGGATCCGAGGCGCAGCGGCAGCCGCTCGTGCCGCTGCTCGCCGGGCCCGACCCTGTAGACCATCGCCCACTCGTGCAGGCCGAAGCAGGAGAAGCGGCCGGGGCGCGCGGCGGTGCGGCCGAGGATCCGCTCGACGAAGGACGCGGTGGATCCGCGGGCCCGGAGGTACGCGGACGCGTCGACCCGCAGGCCGCCGGCCGTGCGCTCGGCGTCCGCGACGTACCAGCGCCAGGCCGCGCGCTCGTCATCGGCGGCGTCGGCGAGCACGGCGCCCGCGCCCGGGTGCCAGCGCCGGAGGAGCGACGGCTTGTGCGGGTAGTAGGTGAAGAGGAAGTCGTCGACCTCGTGGGTGCGGCCGGCGAGGCGGCGGGCGCGGAAGCCCGCGGAGAACGCGTCGGCCCGCTCCGCGTGACGGCCGGCGCGGTCACGCCAGACCACGGGATCGAGCACCTCCGCGACAGGCCGCTCCCCCGCGTCGGCAGGCGCGCCCGGAGGCACGTCGGCCGGTGCGTCCGCCGGCCCGTCGGCCGGTGCGTCCGCCGGCCCGTCGGCCGGGGAGTCCGCCGACGGAGCGGGGCGGAGGTGGGCGGCGGGGATCACCTGACGAGGCTACCCGCGGTCCCGGACGCGTCGGCCGTCGACGGGCGCCCGATCCGGCCCCGGCGGCGGCCTCCGCCCCGTTAGCATGAGCGCATGGATGACGACTCCCTTCTCACGCCTCCCGGCGTCGCCGGCTACACGATCACCGAGATCGTCGAGAGCGAGTCGGGCGGCGAGCCCCTCTTCATCTCCGCGATCCACCTCGACGGCGAGCACGTCGCCAACTGGATCTCCACCGACCTCGACGAGGACGACGGCATCGTCGCCGACCTCGACCACGCGTACGGCGGCCCGGCCACCGACCGCATGTTCCGCCAGGCCGCGGCGATCTTCCCGGACGCCGTGCTGTCCGAGATCCTCCCCGAGCTCGTGAGCTTCCTCTGGGTCGTGGCCGACGTCGCGGGCGTCGCCGACGACCAGGACCTCGACTTCGAGGCCGCCATCCGCGTGGTCGCCGCCGAGGGCGACCTCGACGCCCAGGACCGCGACCTGCTCGGCCGCCTCGAGAGCCTGCCGCGCATCGACTGATCGCCGCCCGCCGCACGACCGGAGCCCCGCCCGCCCTGACGCGCGCGGGGCTCCGGCGTACGGTCGAGGGATGAGCGACTCCGACATCGATCCCCTGTCCACCGTCCAGGGCGCCCCCGGCGTCACGCAGTCCGTGCCCGGCGAGGGCGACTCCGACGCGAGCGTCGGCGGCACCGTGCCGGACGGCGAGAGCATCCAGCACGTCGACGACGACGAGGCGCCCGGCGACGGCGGGCTGTCCAGCGGCGGCGACTCCCTCGGATCCGACGAGGACGCGGCCGACACCGCGGGCGGTGCGGGCGACGCGCCGACGGACCTGCCCGCCTGATCCACCCGCACGTCCGAGGGCCCGCCGCGATCGTCGCGGCGGGCCCTCGTGCGTGCCGGGGCGCCGCGTCAGCCCGCGGCGGGCCCGAGCAGCGTCAGCCGCTCGCGGAGGAGCGCGCGGACGGCGTAGGGATCCGCGACGCTGAGGCGTCCCTCCTCGGAGACGCCGTCGCGCAGCACGAGCGGCAGCACCGAGCGGCGGACGACGAGCGCGCCCCGGTTCCGGCCGCGCTCCACCCGCTCGACGGGCTGCGCGAGCGCGTCGTCCGGGACGACGACCACGGCGGCCGCGAAGCGCACGCCCGCAGAGGCCGCGAGCGACCGGGCGGCGCCGACCAGCCACGTCACGGGCGCGTCGCCCGGCGCGAAGGCGCCGTCGGGATCCGGCACCACGGGCTGCAGCTCGCCGCGCACGAGCTGGACGCCGGCGCCCCAGTCCTCGGAGCTGAGCGCGAAGAGACCCGCGGGCGCGAGAACGACGTGGTCGACCTTGCCCGCGCCGTCGAGCGGGCGCACGTCGTGGAAGATCGTGGCGCCCATGCCGAGCGAGGCCGCGGCGCGCGCGGTCGCCTCCTCGGCGAGGGCCTTCGCGAGCAGCCAGCGGACGTCGCGCGGGGCGCGGCGCACCAGCTCGGGCGACCAGGGGTCCACGCCGAGGTCGGCGCCCGGCGCGACGCCCTGCCACGCGGCCACGCGGTCGAGGTAGTGGGCGCGGGCGAGCGCGCCCGCGACGCCGTGGACGGCGGCGCCCAGGCGGGTGCCGGATCCGGGCGCGGGCGCGTACCCGGCGTCGTCCGGGCCGAGCGGGTCGTCGTCCACGGCGGACGAGCGGCCCTGCCCGCGGTCGTAGGCGGCGCGGTCGGCGGGATCCCCGACGAGCTCCCACGCGCGCTGCACCGCGTGGAACAGGTGGGCCTCGCCGCCCGTGTCCGGGTGGGTGGCGCGGACGAGCCGGCGGTACGCGGCGCGGAGGGCGGTGGTGCCGGCCGCGGGATCCACGCCGAGCACCTCGTACGGGGTGCGGTCGGCGGGGCTGCCCGCGCGGCTCACTCCGCCGGGGTGGCCGACGACTCGGAGGCGGTGGTCGCGTCGGCGACCTCCGCCTCCCACGGCGCCGGGATGCCGTAGTAGCGCTCGAGGAAGTCCTGCACGCGCGCCTGGCGCTCGTCGGCCGGCACCTCCGGGAAGGAGCCGTCGTTGAGGCAGAAGAAGTCCTGCGACCGGCGCTTGAGGAGGCCGGGGAGGAGATCCAGCCCGGCGCGCGACGTGGTGTCGACGTAGGTGACCTTGGCGCTCTCCTGCTGCACGGCCCGCGCGGTCATCTGCGCGTAGTAGTGGTACAGCGAGTTGGTGACCGAGATGTCCGTGCTCGAGCGGAAGCGGCTGAGCTGCGTGCGGTGGAAGTCCTCCGCGAACTCCCGCTCGAGCTCCAGCAGGACGCTCTTGCGCAGCGGCGTGGCCGCGTGCTCGAGGTGGCGCGTGATGAGGCGGCCGAAGCGGTCCATGAGGAGGCGCCGGTTGACGCGCGCGGAGTTCTCGAAGCCGCTGCGGTCGGAGTCGTTGTCGCCCAGGCCGATGCGGGTGGACGCCTCGATGAACTTCGTGATGCCGCCGGGCGAGAAGAACATGCCGGGCTGCACGGGGCGGCCGAAGAACATGTCGTCGTTCGAGTAGAGGAAGTGCTCGCTGAGCCCCGGGATGTGCTGCAGCTGCGACTCGACGGCCTGCGAGTTGTGCGTGGGCAGGGCGGCGGGATCCGTGAAGAACTCCTCGCTGCGCACGAACGTGACGCCCGGGTGGTCGGCCAGCCAGGCCGGCTTCGGGGAGTCGGTGACGATGAAGATCCGCCGCACCCACGGCGCGAACAGGTACACGGAGCGGAGCGCGTACTTCAGCTCGTCGATCTGGCGGAAGCGGGCCTCGGAGTCGTCGCCCTCGCCGACCACGACGTCCTTCATGCGCTCGGCACGGCGCTTCTGGAACTCGGGGTCGTTGCCGTCGACCCAGGAGAAGACCATGTCGATGTCGAAGGTGATGTCGGACGCCTGCGCGTCGAACATGCCGCGGAGCGTCTTCCACTCGTGGCCGTACATCTCGACCGTCGCCGGCACGACCTCGGCGGCGGGGAGGATCTCGCGCGTGAGCGAGTTCTCGACCGGCCACACGATGGTCTCGCCCTCGAAGCGGAAGAACTGCAGCTCGACCGCGGTGGACGCCCCGTAGGCGAGGAGGCCCTCCGGCTCGATGCGCGGGCGGTAGAGGCGGAAGATCCCGGCGTCGGGGTTGTCGGTGAGGCGACCGTCGGCGACCAGGAGCGGCGGGCGGCGGCGGCCGTCGACGGTCTTCGCGTAGAGGGGCTCGTCGGCGCACGCGGCGACGAGGGCGCGGACGACGGTGTCGCGGTTCTGCACGTCGATGGCGATGACCGGGCGCTCGTCGTTGCCGCGGATGAGCCAGAAGTCGATGCCGGTCGCGAGGAGCGCGTCCCGGATGAAGAGGAGGTCCGTCACGAGCGCCTGGTGGGGCGTGAGCGTGCGGTTGACGAGGGTGGCGAGGCCCTTGCGGACGAGGACGTCCGGGCGGTGGTGCGTGGTGGGCCACGTGGCGGGCGCGGGCGCGACCGCGTCGTCCTGGCGGGAGTACTCCTCCTCGCTGGTGGCGGGATCGACCGTCGGCTCGAGCGCTACGTTGAACTGCCGTGCGCTGCCCGCCATGGATCATCCCCTTGTCACTGCTCGTGTGCTGTCGCCCGACCCGGTGGGTGGCGACGGATCATTCTACCGAGCGTCGGGGCGCGCCCCCGGTCGGGGGCGCTGGCCGGATCACCCCTCCACGTTCGCGGCCGGGAGGGCGTCGACCTCCCAGACCACCGGGGCCTCGAGGTAGGGGTGCGTCGCGGGATCCGGCGTCTCGAGGATCGCCCGCGGGACGTCGTGCCAGCGCAGCTCCGCGAGCTCCTGGCCGACCGGGACCGCGTAGACGACGCACTCGAGGCGCTCCTCGATGTCGTGGCCGTCCTCGAGGCGGAGGTCCGGCACCTCGTACGGGCACTCCGCGGCCGCGCTGATGCCGCCCAGCTGGCGCTGGATGATGTCGACCTCGGTGCCGTCGGCGAGGAACGGGCGGAGGACGGGACCGTTCTGCGGCCCGCGCTCGCCCTCGAGGAAGCGCGTCTGGACGAACGCGAAGAACGGGATCCGGTCGGCGAAGCGCGCGCCGTCCTCGTAGCCGGACCAGTAGGTGGGCTGGCCCTCGGCGACGCCCAGCACGGACGTGGCGACCACGGGACCGGCCGTGCCCTCGGCGTCGGCGCTCGGGAGCGCGACGACCTCGCCCGCGGCGACGCGCTGGCCGGGGGCGGCCGCGGGCACCTCGCCGTCGATGGCCACGGCGTCGAACGGCGGGGCGGGCGGGCCGTCGGGACCGAAGGAGCAGCCGGCGAGGAGCAGGGACGCGGCGAGCGCGGATCCGGTGGCGGCGAGCGCGGCGCGACCGCGGGATCGACGGCGACGGCGGGCGGCGCTGGCGGTGGTGCGGATGCTCATGGTCTCCCCGGGTCTCCCCCCGAGGGTGGCAGCCGGACCGCGGCCGCGGCAAGTCGGGGGCGCCCCGGCGGGGGCGGGCAGCGGCGGATGCGAGGATCGCTGTCACACGCCCACGCACGACCGCGCTCCCGGAGGATCCGCGGCCGTCGACCGGGACGCCCTCAGAGGAGGCCCATGGACCAGCCGACCGTCCGCTCCGTCGTGCCCGCCCGGACACGGGACGACCTCGCCGCGCTGGGGCCGGCCGTGGCGGCGCTGGCGGGCGGATCCGGCATCTTCGCGGAGCCGCACCCGCACCTCACGGGCCTCGTCGACCTGCACGCGCTCGGCTGGGAGCCGCTCGTCGTCACGGACGAGGGGCTCGAGATCGCGGCGACCTGCACCATCGCCCAGGTCGCCGGGATCGCGCCGCGGGAGGGCTGGCGAGCGCACCCGCTGTTCCTGCAGACCTGCACGGCGCTGTTCGGGTCGACCAAGATCTGGCGGGTCGCGACCGTGGGCGGGAACATCTGCTCGGCGCTCCCCGCGGGACCGATGACGGCGCTCGCGGCCGCCCTCGACGCCGATGCGCTGATCTGGCGGGCGGCCACGGCCGACCGACCGGCGCGCGACGAGCGCATGCCCGTGGCGCAGCTCGTCACCGGCGACCGCACCACCGCGCTCGACCCGGGCGACGTGCTGCGGTCGATCCACGTGCCCGCGGCGTCGCTGCGCGCCCGGACGGCGTTCCGGAAGATCGCGCTGTCGCCCCTCGGCCGCTCCGGGTCCGTCGTGATCGGCCGGCTCGACGAGGACGGCGCGTTCGCGCTCACCGTGACCGGGGCCACCCTCCGGCCGGAGCAGCTGCGCTACCCGGAGCTTCCCGCGGCGGATGCGCTCGCCGAGGACGTGCGGGCGATCGGATCCTGGTTCACCGACGCGCACGGGGCCGCCGACTGGCGCCGGGCCGTGAGCGCGCTGCTGGCGGAGGAGATCCGCTCCGAGCTGGCGGGCGACGCGGCGGGCGCAGGAGACGGCCCGCCCTCCGGCGAGCGCGGCACCCCGGACGGCGCCGCGGCCACGACGACGGCAGGAGCACGCGCGTGAGCATGACGGTGGACGGACACGAGATCCCGGGAGAGCCGGCGCCCGGCCAGAGCCTCCGCACCTGGCTGCGGGAGCACGAGGTGTTCAGCGTGAAGAAGGGCTGCGACTCGGGCGACTGCGGCGCGTGCTCGGTGCTCATCGACGGGGAGGCCGTGCACTCGTGCATCATGCCGGCGTTCCGGGCCGAGGGCCGGGAGGTCACGACGGCGGCGGGGCTCGGGACGCCGGGCGACCTGCATCCGGTGCAGGAGCGGTTCGTGGCGGCGGCCGGGTTCCAGTGCGGGTTCTGCACGCCCGGCATGGTGGTCACGGCGGCGTCCCTCGACGACGCGGACCTCGACGACCTCCCGCGCCTCATGAAGAGCAGCCTCTGCCGGTGCACGGGGTACCGGGCGATCGACGAGGCGATCCGCGGCGAGCACGGGGGCGCGGATCACGCGCACACGGCGGGCTGCGGCGGCGCGCGGCCCGAGGGGCTCGGGCCGGTGCGGGCGACGGGATCCACGGCCCCCGCCGCCGACCTGTCGAAGGACGAGGCGCACCGCGACGCCCGCGCCGCCGAGCGCGCGCAGACCGGCCGGGTCGGCACGTCGCTGCACGCCCCCGCGAGCGAGCGCGTCGTCAGCGGCCTCGAGCCGTACACGCTCGACGTCGCGATCCCCGGCCTCCTGCACGCGAGCCTGGTGCGGAGCCCGCACCCCCACGCGCGGATCCGCTCCATCGACACGACGGAGGCGCTCGCGCTGCCGGGCGTGCACGCCGTGCTCACCCACCACGACTCCCCCGCCACCCTCTACTCGTCCGCCCGGCACGAGGACCGCTTCGACGACCCCGACGACAGCCGCGTCTTCGACGACGTGGTGCGCTTCCGCGGGCAGCGCGTCGCGGCGGTGATCGCCGACGACGTCGGGATCGCCGAGGCGGCCGTGCGCCTGGTGCGGGTCGACTACGAGGTCCTGCCCGCCGTCTTCGACCCGGAGGAGGCGCGTCGACCGGGCGCGCCGCTCGTGCACGGCGACAAGGACCCGGCCGTCTCCCGCCTCGCCGACCCGGGGCGCAACGTCGTCGCGGAGATGCACGGCGAGCACGGCGACGTGGCGGCCGGCCTCGCCCGGGCCGACGAGGTCGTCTCCGGCACGTGGTCCACGCATCGCGTCGCGCACACGCACCTGGAGACGCACGCGACGGTCGGCTGGATGGAGGAGGGCCGCCTCGTCCTCCGCACCAGCTCGCAGGTGCCGTTCCTCGTGCAGCGCGAGATCTGCCGGCTGTTCGAGCTGGAACCGGAGCGGGTGCGCGTCTTCACGGCCCGCGTCGGCGGCGGGTTCGGCGGCAAGCAGGAGATCCTCACGGAGGACGTCGTGACGCTCGCCGTCCTCGCCACGGGCCGTCCCGTGCAGCTGGAGTTCACGCGATCCGACGAGTTCACGCTGTCGCCGGCCCGGCACCCGATGCGGGTGGCCGTCACGGTGGGTGCGACCGCCGACGGGGTGCTCACGGCCCTCACGGTCGACGTGCTCTCCGACACGGGCGCGTACGGCAACCACGGCCCCGGCGTCATGTTCCACGGCTGCAACGAGTCGGTCGCGCTGTACCGCGTGCCCGCGAAGCGCGTCGACGCGCAGAGCGTCTACACGAACAACCTCCCGTCGGGCGCGTTCCGCGGCTACGGCCTCGGGCAGGTGATCTTCGCGATCGAGTCCGCGCTCGACGAGCTGGCGCGGAGACTCGGCATCTCGGGCTTCGAGATCCGGCGGCGCAATGCCGTGGTGCCCGGCGACCCGCTGATCATCACGCACGCCGAGGGCCCCGACCTCGGCTTCGGCGGCAGCTACGGCCTCGACCAGTGCCTCGACCTCGCCGAGCAGGCCCTCGGCGACGGCGGCGGGGATCCCGTGCCCGCGGGTGACCGGTGGCTGGTGGGCGAGGGCATGGCCGCCGCGATGATCGCCACCATGCCGCCGCGCGGGCACTTCGCCGACGTGACGGTGGCGATGGACGCCGACGGCATCGTCACGGTGTCGGTCGGCACGGCCGAGTTCGGCAACGGCACCACCACGGTGCACGCGCAGCTCGCCGCGACGGCGCTCGGGACGACTCCCGACCGGATCCGCATCCGCCAGTCCGACACCGACGTCACGCGCTACGACACGGGCGCGTTCGGCTCGGCCGGCACGGTCGTCGCGGGCAAGGCCGTGCACGTCGCCGCGACCGCGCTCGCCGGCATGCTGAGGGAGGCGGCCGCCGTGCGCACGGGCATCGCCGCCGACGCGTTCGCGCTGACGCCCGACGCGCTCACGGCTCCCGACGGGACGAGCGTGCCGATCGCCGATCTCGTCGGCCCCGACGGGCTCGCCGCGGACGCGCACGAGGACGGCGCCCTGCGCTCCCTCGCGTTCAACGTGCACGCGTTCCGGGTGGCGGTGGATCCCGCGACCGGCGAGGTCCGCGTCCTCCGCTCCGTGCAGGCCGTCGACGCCGGCACGGTGCTCAACCCGGCACAGCTGCGCGGCCAGGTCGAGGGCGGCACGGCGCAGGCGCTCGGCACGGCCATGTTCGAGGAGGTGGTGCACGACGGCGAGGGGCGGATCCTCACCGATGTGCTGCGGAACTACCACATCCCCCAGCTCGCCGACCTGCCCGTGACCGAGGTGCTGTTCGCCGACACGCACGACGACAACGGGCCGCTCGGCGCGAAGTCGATGAGCGAGGCGCCCTACAACCCGGTCGCGCCCGCGCTCGCGAACGCGGTGCGCGACGCCATCGGGATCCGCCCGCACGACCTGCCGATGTCGCGCGACCGCGTGTGGCGGCTCCTCGACGGCGGCGGACCCCAGCCGCGGTTCGACAGCCCGACCACGCTCGGGGAGCGCGGGACGCGGGAGTAGCGGGCGCCGCGGGCGCCGTTGCGAGGGGCGGTGGCCGGCCGTGGCGAGGGGCGGTCAGCCGGCGGCGGCCCGGCGTCGACGGGCCAGCACGAGCATCCGCCCGACCACGCCGACGAGGAGCACGCCGACGCCCACCGCGATCGACGGCACGGGCAGCGTCGCCACGAGCACGAGGCAGCCGACGACGCCGAGCACCTGCAGCGCCTTCGCATACCGCCGGTCGGCGCGCTCCTGCGTGAAGGCGGCGGCGTTCGCGACCACGTAGTACAGCAGCACGCCGAAGGACGAGAAGCCGACGACGCCGCGAAGGTCCACCGTGAGCACGAGCGCGACGACGACCACGGCGACGGCGATCTCGGCCCGCTGCGGCACCCGGTAGCGCGGGTGCACGACGGCCAGGCCGCGCGGCAGGTCGCCCTCGCGCGCCATCGCGAGCGACGTGCGCCCGATCCCGGCGAGGAGCGCGAGCAGCGCGCCGAGGCAGGCGGCGGCCGCGCCGATCCCGACGACCGGGACCGCCCACGCCCAGCCCGCGTCGCGCACGACGTCGGCGAGCGGCGCGGTGGATCCCCCGAGCCGCGCCTCCCCGAGCACCCCCAGCAGCGTCACGGCGACGAGCGCGTACACGACGAGGGCGCCGCCGAGCGCGAGGAGGATCGCGCGCGGGATGGTGCGGGCGGGATCCCGCACCTCCTCCCCCATGGTCGCGATGCGCGCGTAGCCCGCGAAGGCGAAGAACAGCAGGCCCGCGGACTGGAGCACCCCGTAGGGCGTGGGGTCGGCCACGCCCGCGACGGGCTCCGCGGCGCCGGTCGGCCCGCCCGCGACGAGGCCGGCCACGAGCACGAGCACGATCACCGCGAGGACGACCGTGATGATCACGCGCGCCAGCCGGGCCGTGCGGGTCACGCCGAGGCAGCCGACGACCGCGAGGGCCACCACGGCGAGCGCGGCGACGGGCCGCTGCCACGCCGCGGGCACCGCGTACGCCGCGAAGGTCAGGGCCATGGCCGCGCAGCTGGCGGTCTTGCCGATGACGAACGACCAGCCCGCGAGGAAGCCCGGCCACTCGCCCAGCCGCTCCCGGCCGTAGAGGTACGAGCCGCCGGACGAGGGGTAGCGGGCGGCGAGCTGCGCGGACGCGGTCGCGTTGCAGAACGCGACGACCGCGGCGATCGCGAGCCCTGCGAGGAGGCCGCCGCCGGCCGCGCGGGAGGCCGCCGGCATGACGGCGAAGATCCCGGCGCCGATCATCGCGCCGAGGCCGAGCACGATGGCGTCGAGGAGGCCGAGGCGGCGGGCGAGCCCGGGCTGGGCGGGCGCGGCGGATGCGGCGGTCATGCGGTCTCCCCGTGGATCGGTCCGGTGGTGGTCGTCAGCGGTGCGCCCGCGGATCCGGCGCGCGCGGCCAGCACCTCGGCGAGGATCGAGACGGCCGTCTCCTCGGGCGTCGACGCGCCGATGTCGAGGCCGATGGGCGAGCGCAGGCGCCCGAGCTCGGCGTCCGTCAGGCCCTCCTCGACGAGGCGCGCGCGGCGGCGGTCGTGCGTGGCGCGGGATCCCATCGCCCCGACGAACGCCACCGGCAGGCGGAGAGCGGCGACGAGCAGCGGCACGTCGAAGCGGTCGTCGTGCGTGAGCACGCAGATCACGGTGCGGGCGTCGACCTCGGTGCGGGCCAGGTACTCGTCCGGCCACTCGGCGACGACCTCGTGCGCGGACGGGAAGCGCGCGCGGGTCGCGAAGGCGGGCCGGGCGTCGCAGACGGTGACGCGGTAGCCGAGCAGCGCGGCCGCGTCGGCGAGGGCCGCGGAGAAGTCGACGGCGCCGAAGACGAGGAGGCGCGGCGGCGGCGCGGCCACGAGGTGCAGGACGCGCAGCGGGCCGTCGGCGCAGTCGACCTCCGTGGTGCCCGAGCGTCCGGCGGCGAGGCGGGCGGCCAGTATGGCGCGGATCCGGCGGGCGGGGTCGGCGCCGATCCGCGCGTCGACCGCGGGGTCGGCGTCCGCGGCGATCCACGTGCCGGCGGCCGGTCCCTCCAGCACGAGCGCGAGCGACGCCGCGCGGCCGTCCCGGGCGTCCTCGAGGGCGGTGCGCACGGCGGCGGGGATCGGCGACCGCGCGTCGCCCGGCGGCGCCAGCTCGACGACGACCACGCCTATCCGCCCGCCGCACGTGAGGCCGACCTGGAACGCGTCGTCCTCGCTGACGCCGAACGACGTGACCCGCGGGAGGCCGTCGGCGAGCACCCCCTCGGCCACCTCCACGACCGCTCCCTCGACGCAGCCGCCGGAGATGGATCCGATGACGCGGCCCCGGTCGTCGACCGCCATCGCGGTGCCTGCCGTGCGGGGCGCGCTGCCGATCACGTCGGTGACGCACGCGACGGCGAGGCGGCGGCCGTCGGCGAGGGCGTCGAGCACCTCGGCGGCGATCTCGAGCACGGCACCTCCAGGGCGGGACGCGGGAGCGGACGGACGGACGGCGGCGACGGCGGATGCGGATGCGGATGCGCGCGGCCGGGCCCAGCCTGCCATGCGACGGGACGGGATCCGCCCGCGCGGGAGGGTACCGCCGCCGTCAAGCCCCTCCCGCCTCGTGCGTAGGCTGGGACGCGGATGCCGGGGGGATCCTCCCTAGGTGTCGCGCGCCGCATCCGGCGCCACCGAGGGGGACCCATGACGTCGACCGCACCCGATCGTCCGCAGCCGCTGTTCCGGCGGATCCGCCGCGGGTGGTACCACGCCCCCTTCGCCGTGCCGGCGCTGACGTTCGCGATCCTGGTCTTCGCGTGGCTGTCGGCGCTCGACCTCGATCGGACGTCGGTGGGCACGGGGACGGTCGTCGTGCGCGCCGTGGTCGCCCTCGCCGTCGGAGTCGCGATGGCGGGCGGGCGCCGCATCACCCGCCTGTACCACCCCGGTTCGCCCAGTGAGGTCGACGTGTCGGAGGCCGCGGAGGACGGCGCGCTGCCGCCGGGCGCGGATCCGACCGCGTGGCAGGACGCGCTCGTCCGGCGGCGGCGGCAGATCCGCCAGGAGGCGTGGGCCATCCCCGTCGCGCTCGTCCTGCTGGTCGGCCTGATCTTCCTGCCGCGGCCCGCGGAGACGAGCGTGTCCTTCGCGTACGTCGTCCTCCTGGCCCTGTTCGTCCCCTACGCCGTGTCGCTCATCGTGTCGCGCTCCCGGCGCCGCGACAGCGTGGACGCGCTGCTCGTCCCGCTCCAGGAGCAGGCGCGCGCCGACGAGGAGCGCCGCACCGGGTGGGCGCCGCCGTCGCCCGACGACCGCATTCCCCCGGCTGCTGGATGATCAGCACCGCGCGCGACGACCCGGCGCCCGACCGATCCGAGGAGCGAGCATGACGACGACGACCCGCCGCACGTACGGCCCCGCCGCATGAAGGCCCTGTCCGACCGGTTCCAGCGCGCTCCCCTCGGGATCGTCTTCCTCGTCCTCGCGGTCGTCGTCTTCGTCGTCCGCACCCTGGTCGGGCCGCTCCTGCTCGACGACGCCCTGTCGCCGGGCCGCACCATCGCGACCCTCGTCAGCTCCCTGCTCATCGCCGGCGTGATGACGCTCGTCGTCGCCCGGCAGCGCCGTCGCAGCGGCGGCGCCCACACGATGGCGGAGGTGACGACGTCGCTGAAGACCGGCCGGCTCCCGCTCGACGCCGACCCCGCCGCCTGGATCCCCGCCCTCGAGTGGCGGCGCCGGCAGTTCCGGCGCTCCATGTGGCTCATGCCCGTGCTCGTCGTGGTGCTGGTCGCGATGGGCGTCGCGGCGGCGATGCTGGTCCCCGACTCCCCCGCCGGCTGGATCATCGTGGTCGTCTTCCTCGCCCTCGGGATCGTCAGCGTGGTGCAGGCGCGCCGCACCCTCCCGCGCATCGACGAGCTGCTGCCCAGCTCCGCGCGCGCGACGGGGCCCGGGCCGACGCGGATCCCGTCGACGACACCGGCGACGCGACCCGGCGGGCTCCCACGAGCCCGACGGGCGGCGCCTGATCCGTCTCCGCCCGTGATCGACCCGACGGACCCCGCGCGTGGCCGCGTCTGGCGCGCTCGCCGGTTCGCCGACCGGCACCCCGCGGTGCCCGCCCTGGCTGCCGCCGCCGCCTACGCGGGGATCACGCTCTGCTCGCGCGTCGCGCTCGGGCACGAGGCGAGCGGCGACCGGATCCTCGGGACCCCCACCGTGGCCCTGCTCGCGGCCGCCGTCCTGACGCTCGTCCTCGCGCGACGCCGACGCCGACGCGGCGGCGTTCCCCTCCTGCGGTGGATCGACGTGTCCGAGGCGATCGACGCGGGACGGCTGCCCGCGGACGCCGAGGACGACGCCGACGCCTGGCGGTGGCTCCTGCTCCGCCGCCGCGACGTGCACGACCAGCTCGGCGGCCGGTGGGCGGTGCTCGCGGCGTCGATGGTCCTCGCCGGCACGATCGCGCTCGGCGCGACCGGCGGGCCGCCGCTCGCGTGGACGCTGCCGGCGGTCGTCGCCCTGATGGTCGCGGGCATGGCCGTGGTCCGGCGTCGTCGCCTCGAGCGGATCGACGCCCTCCTCCAGCCGCTGCTCGCGGAGGAGTCCGCCGCCTCCGCACGAGATGTCGACGGCGGCCCGCGATCGGAGGAGTAGGACGGCTTCCTGAGCGCGGCCGACGCGCGCGGCGTGTCGGGTGCCCACGCGTCGTCCGCGGTCGAGCATCGTCCAGGGACTCCGCCCGATACCCCGCGTCCCGACGCCCCGCACCGTCACGCACCATCCGAGCGAACGGACCCGCATGAGCGACCACCGCAGCACGCCCTCCCCCGGCGCACCCGCGTCCGCCGCCCGCCGCGCGGTGCACCGCGGCCACGTCCTCCACATCACGGGATCGCCCCTCGTGCAGGAGGCCCGCCGCCACCTCGTCTCCGTGCCCGACGGCGCGCTCGCGATCGACGACGCCGGCCGCATCGCCTGGGTCGGCCCCTTCCGCGAGCTCCCCGCCGCGTTCGCGGGCGCGCCCGTCCACGGCGACGCGTCCGACTTCCTGATCCCCGGCTTCGTCGACGCGCACGTGCACTTCCCGCAGACGTACACGACGAGCGCGCACGGCGGCGGCCAGCTCCTCGAGTGGCTCGACTCGTGCGTGTTCCCCTCCGAGGCGCGCCTCGAGGACGAGGGCTTCGCGCGCATGATCGCGGGGGACTTCACGCGCCGTCGCATCATGGCGGGCACGACGAGCGCGCTGGTGTTCGGATCCGCGTTCCCGCACGCGCAGGACGCCCTGTTCGAGGCCTCCCGCGACGCGGGCCTCCGGCTCGTCAGCGGCCGCGGGATCCAGACGGTGGGCTCCGGCCCGGCCGCCCCGCTCCTCACCTCGGAGGAGGACGCGATCGCGCTGTCCTGCGCGGAGATCGACCGCTGGCACGCCGTCGACACGGGCGACGCGACGACGGCGACGCTGCAGGTCGCGATCGTGCCGCGCTTCAGCCTGTCGGTGACGCCGACGACGTTCCGCGGCCTCGGCGAGCTGTACGACGTGGCGCGCGGCGAGGGCGTCCACTTCCACTCGCACCTCAACGAGAACGACCGGCCGGGCACGGGCGAGATCGCCGCCGTCCGGCAGGTCTACGGCACCGAGACCTACCTCGACACGTACGACGGCCGGTTCCTCCCGGGATCCGAGCGCGGCGGATCCAGCCTCCTCGGCCGCCGCAGCGTCTTCGCGCACGCGGTGCACTGCCAGGACTCCGAGCTCGCGCGCCTCGCGGAGACCGGCAGCAGCATCGCCCACTGCCCGACGTCGCAGCAGTTCCTCGGGAGCGGCACCATGCCGTGGCGGCGCACGGTGGCGTCGGGCGTGAACGTGGCGATCGGATCCGATGTGGGCGCCGGCGACGAGTGGCTCGTCTCGCGCGTGCTCAACGACGCGTTCAAGGTGCACCTGTCGGAGCCGGGCGACGCGGGGGTGGAGATCGACGCCGCCGAGCTCCTCTTCACCGGCACGCTCGCGGGCGCCCGCGCGCTCGACATGGAGGAGCGCTACGGCAACCTCGACGTGGGCAAGGACGCCGACTTCCTGACGATCAGGCCGGACCTCTGGGAACCGCTCGCCCTCACGCTCGCCCACGGGATCCGCTCGGACGACGAGGCCCGCGCCACCGATCAGATCCTCTTCACGCTCCTCATGGGGCTCCGCGAGCCGGCCATCGCGGCCGTCCACGTGCAGGGGCGGCGGGTGTCGGCGGGCTGACGGAGGCAGGCGTCACCTCGCGCGGGCGAGCACGCCCTCCATCGCCTCCACGAGCCGCTCCGCCCCGGGTCGTGTGAGTCACCGATGACTCGCCTGAGTCAGATGTGGCTCCTGCCGCGACGGGGCGCAGGCAGATCGAGGGCGGTCGTCGCGCGTGCCGGGGGCGGCGGGCGGCGGATCACCCGCGGACGAGCGCCGACGACGACACGCGGTCGCGTCGGCGGGCCGCGGAGGCGATGAGCCCGGCCGTGCCCGCGATCAAGCCGATGACGAAGGTGGCGACGGCGCCGATGACGCCCATGAGCACGATCCCGAAGGCGCCGGCGCTCTCGTCGACCTGCCCGACGACGTCCCGCGTGGCCCATGCCGCGAGCACGGCGAGACCCAGGGCGAGGACGAGCGCGACGATCGTGGTCCCCACGAGGTACCAGCCCCAGCCGGCGCCGCGGGCCTTCGCCACGACGAGGACGACGGCCGCGACGATCACGAGCACCGGCACGCCGAGCGTCAGGGTGAGGGCGAGCGCGAAGGCGGTGTCGGGATCCATGCGTCGAGCGTAGGCCGCGCGCCTCCGGAGGGCGAGGGAACGGCGGGGCCCTCCTAGCATGGGCGGATGGCGGAGCCGGGATCAGCGGGGACGAGCGCCGACCGATCGGACGGTCGCGTCGCCGGGGTGGTCCTCGCCGCCGGCGCCGGCACCCGGTTCGGCGGTCCCAAGGCGCTCGCCGCCCACCCCGACGGGACGCCCTGGCTCGCGACCGCGATCCGCGCGCTCGCCGACACGGGCTGCTCCCCCGTGCTCGTCGTGCTCGGCGCGGCGGCCGAGGAGGCGGCGGCCCTGCTCGGCACGCTCTCGGAGTCCGCTGACGCGGTCGTCGTGCGCGCCGACGACTGGGCGGACGGCATGTCCGCCTCCCTGCGCGCGGCGCTCCGGGCCGCCGCGGCGCTGGATCCGCAGCCCGTCGCCCTCGCGGTCGTGCCGGTCGACGTGCCCGACCTCGACGCCGCGACGGTGCGCCACGTGCTCGAGGCCGGACCTGTGGACGCAGCCACGATCCGCCAGGCCGTGTTCCGCGGCCGTCCCGGCCACCCCGCCCTGATCGGCCGCGACCACTGGTCCTCGCTCGCCGCCGGCGTGCGCGGCGACGCGGGCGCCCGCCCCTACCTCTCCGCCCACGACGCACGGCTCGTCGAGGCCGCCGACCTCAGCACGGGCGCGGACGTCGACCGACATCCCTGACGGAGACCCCGTCCCGTCTCAGCGCCCCAGCGCCTCCTCCAGGGCGTGCCAGGCGAGCAGCGCGCACGTGCCGCGGAGCGGGTAGCGGCCGGAGTCGGCGAGGGCGAACGCGTCGCCGAGGCGGTCCTCCGCGCCGGGCCGGAGCTCGTGGGAGCGGATCAGGGCGCGCAGCTCGACCACGAGCGCCTGCGCCTCCGCGCCCGTCCGCCCCTCGACCAGCTCGGCGAGCATCGACGCCGACGCCTGCGAGACCGTGCAACCGCGGCCGTGCCAGCGGACGGCGATGCGGTCGGCGGGGTCGACGGCCGCTCCCGCAGCGAGCCCAGCCCGCGCCGGATCCACCGCGAGCACCCGCAGGTCGACCACGTCGCCGCACGTCGCGTTCCGCTGTTCGGACGCACCGAGCACGACGCCGACCGCGGGCGTCGCGGCGTCCGGCTCCGCGACGAACCGGCCGGGCGCCGAGGCCGCCCGCAGCGCCGCGTCGCTGCCGACGCGTCGCCGGGCGTGGTCGGCGATGAGCGCCGAGGCGATCTGCCGGTCGAGCGTCATCGCCCGACCGCGTACCCCTGCGCCCCGCGCGGGTTCGCCGCGGCGCCGAGCAGCCCGGTGGCGGGATCCCGCGTCACGGCCGAGAGGCGCCCGAGCGTCCAGTCGCCCGACACCTCGACCTCGTGCCCGCGGGCGCGCAGGTCGGCGATCACGTCGTCGCCCACGCGCCCCTCGACCACCAGGCCGCCGGGCGTCCACGTGCGCGGCCAGAAGGATCCGGGGACGCTCGTCGTGTGGAACGTGGGCGCGTCGACGGCCTGCTGCGGGGTGGAGCCGCCGACGATCGTGCGCAGCAGGTAGGGCAGCTGCCACTGGTCCTGCTGGTCGCCGCCGGGCGAGCCGAGCGCCTCGACGGGCTCGCCGTCGCGCGTGATGAGCGTGGGCGTCAGCGTCGTGCGGGGACGGCGCCCGGGCGCGAGCGAGGACGGGCCGCCGGGCTCGAGCCAGGTCATCTGCAGGCGCGTGCCGAGGCAGAAGCCGAGCGCGGGGATGAACGGCGACGACTGGAGCCAGCCGCCGGAGGGCGTGGCGGAGATCATGTTGCCCCACCGGTCGACGATGTCGAGGTGGCAGGTGTCGCCGCGGGTCTCGCCCGTGCGCGAGACGGTGGGCTCACCCGTGCCGCCGGCGGACGCGGGTGCGTCGCCCTCGACCACGAGCGGCGGCATGAACGGCTCCACCCCGTCGACGCGTCCGGGGCGCAGCTGGTGCGACGCCTCGTCGGTGATGAGCGCGCGACGCTCGGCCGCGTACTCGGGGCTCAGCAGCACGTCGAGGGGCGCCCCACCCGGCACGGCGTCGCCGTAGTAGGCCTCGCGGTCGGCGAGCGCGAGCTTCTGCGCCTCGATGATCCGGTGGATGCCGTCCGCCGTCGACGGGTCGATCTCCTCGTCCGTGAACCCGTCGAGGATCATCAGCGCCTGCAGCAGCGCCGGCCCCTGACCCCACGCGTCCGTCTTCCAGATCCGCAGGCCGCGGAACCCGATCGACACCGCGTCCTCCCACGAGGCCCGCGAGCCGGCGAGGTCCTCGGCGGTGAGCAGCCCGGCGTGGTCGGCGCCGGTCGAGTGCCGGTGCGGATCCTGCACGCTCGCCACCATCTCCTCCGCGACGAAGCCCTCGGCCCAGACCGTGCGGGCGGCCTCGATGCGGTCCTCGCGCGTCGCGTCCGGGCCGGCGGCGGACGCGGACTCCGACAGGATCCGCTCCATCGCCGCCGCCCAGGCCGGGTTCCGCACGAGCGATCCGGCCGCGGGCGCCTCGCCGTCCGGCATCCAGAACGCGGCGGACGCGGACCAGTGCTCGCGGAACAGGTCGCCGACGCCCGCGATGGTGCGGCGCACGCTCTCCAGCACCGGGTGCCCGTCGCGCGCATACCCGATGGCGAAGGCCCAGACGTCGGCGAGCTCCCACGTGCCGTGGTCGCGGAGCAGCAGCAGCCAGGCGTCGACCGCGGCGGGCACGGCGGCGGCGAGCGCACCGGCGCCGGGCACGCGGTCGAGGCCCTCCTGGCGGAAGCGCTCGGGCGTCGCGGCGGCGGGCGCGGATCCCTGCCCCATGAGGAGCTTGGGCGCGGCCTCCCCCGCGACGTGCACGACGGCGGTCATGTCGCCGCCGGGTCCGTTGAGGTGCGGCTCGACGACGTGCAGCACGAACGCGCTGGCGACGGCCGCGTCGAACGCGTTGCCGCCGCGCTCGAGCACGGCCTGGCCGGTGCCGGAGGCGAGCCAGTGCGTGGAGGCGCTCATGCCGAACGTGCCGCGGAGCGTGGGGCGGGTGGTGAATGCGTCGGGCGCGCGGAACGTCACGGGGGGTCCTTCCGGTGGGATGCCCCCAGTCGACCACACCCGTTCCGTCCGGTGCGGGAATGCCGTCGGCCCTGCGTCCGTTCACCGTTCGACCCGGGAGGCCCATGACTGACAGCACTGGCGTCGGATTCCGATCCGAGCGCGGACCCATCCTCATCGCCCTGATGATGACGACGGGCCTCGTGGCCATCGACTCGACCATCCTCGCCACCGCGGTGCCGTCCATCGTGGACGACCTCGGCGGCTTCGCCTCGTTCCCGTGGCTGTTCTCCATCTACCTGCTC
Source organism: Clavibacter michiganensis (assembly GCF_002151125.1). GTDB lineage: Bacteria > Actinomycetota > Actinomycetes > Actinomycetales > Microbacteriaceae > Clavibacter > Clavibacter michiganensis_C. The sequence continues at coordinate 60,220 of NZ_MDJZ01000003.1, read as the reverse complement.
GCGCAGGCCGTGTCGGTGCCGCTGTACGCGAAGCTCGCGGACACCGTGGGCCGGAAGCCGATCATCCTCATCGGCATCGGCCTGTTCCTCGTGGGATCCGTGCTGTGCGGCTTCGCGTGGAGCATGCCCGCGCTCATCGCGGCCCGCGCGATCCAGGGCCTCGGCGCGGGCGCCGTGCAGCCGATGGCGATCACCATCGCGGGCGACATCTACACCGTCGCCGAGCGCGCCAAGACGCAGGGCTACCTCGCGAGCGTGTGGGCGGTGTCGAGCGTGGTCGGCCCCACCCTCGGCGGCGTGTTCTCCGAGTTCGCGACCTGGCGGTGGATCTTCTTCGTCAACGTCCCGCTGTGCCTCCTGGCCGGTTGGATGATCGTCCGCCGCTTCCACGAGTCCATCGAGCGGACGCGGCACCGGGTCGACTACGCGGGCGCCGCGCTCCTCACGGTGGGCCTCAGCCTGCTGATCCTCGCGGTGCTCGAGGGCGGCCAGGCGTGGGCGTGGGACTCCGCGCCGAGCATCGGCGCGTTCGCGATCGGCGCGGTGCTCATCGTCGCGTTCCTGCTGGTGGAGCGACGCGCGGCGGAGCCCGTGCTGCCGCTGTGGGTGTTCTCGCGTCGACTGCTGCTCACGACCACGCTCGTGTCGCTCGGCGTCGGCGCGATCCTCATCGGCCTCACCTCCTACGTGCCCACCTACCTCGAGGGATCGATCGGCGTCACCCCGCTCGTCTCGGGCCTCGCGCTCGCGGCGCTCACCATCGGCTGGCCGATCTCTGCGTCGCTGTCGGGCCGTCTGTACCTGCGCATCGGGTTCCGCCGCACGGTGCTCATCGGCATGGCGCTCACGATCGTCGGCACCGGATCCATCGCGCTGCTCGCCGGCACGCCCACCCTCGTCGGCATCGCTGCCGGCTGCTTCGTGGTGGGCCTGGGGCTCGGCCTCGTCGCGACGCCCAGCCTCATCGGCGCGCAGTCGAGCGTCGGCTGGGGCGAGCGCGGCGTCGTCACGGGCGCGAACCTCTTCGCGCGCTCCATCGGCAGCGCGGTCGGCGTCGCGGTCTTCGGCGCGATCGCGAACGCGATCTTCGCCGCGTCGGACGGCGGCCAGCGCGATCCGGACGCCGTGATCGCCGCGTCCGGCGCCGTGTTCCTCGCGGTCGGCGTGTGCGCGCTCGCGACCGTCGTGGCGGGGTTCCTCATGCCGGAGTCGCGCGTCGAGGACACCGAGATCGCGCGCGCGGAGACCGTCGTCGACTGACCCCGCACGCCTCGGGCACGATTCGCGGGAATGCCGACCCCGCCCCTACAGTTGACCCGAATGCATACGTTCGCATGGATCAAGGAAGCAGGGCAGCATGGCGCAGGAGATCGAGCTCGGACTGGACACGTTCGGCGACGTCACGGTCGGACCGGACGGCCGTGAGCTGCCCTACGCCGAGGTGATCCGCAACGTCGTCGCCGAGGGCGTGCTGGCCGACCAGGTCGGCATCGACTTCATCGGCCTCGGCGAGCACCACCGCGACGACTACGCGATCTCCTCCCCCGAGGTCGCGCTCGCCGCCATCGCCGCGAAGACCGAGCGCATCCGCCTCGGCTCCGCCGTCACGGTACTCAGCTCCGACGACCCCGTGCGCGTCTTCCAGCGCTTCGCGACCCTCGACGCCGTCTCGGACGGCCGCGCGGAGGTCATCCTCGGCCGCGGGTCCTTCACCGAGTCGTTCCCGCTGTTCGGCTACGAGCTGAGCGACTACGAGCGCCTCTTCGAGGAGAAGCTCGGCCTCTTCGCCGAGCTGGTGAAGGAGACGCCCGTCACCTGGAGCGGCTCGACGCGCGCCGGCCTCACCGACCACGACGTGTTCCCGAAGACCGCCGCGGGGATCAAGACGTGGGTCGGCGTCGGCGGCAGCCCCGAGTCGGTCGTGCGCGCCGCGCGCCACGGGTTCCCGCTCATGCTCGCCATCATCGGCGGGGAGCCGCACCGCTTCGCGCCCTACGCCGACCTGTTCGCGCGCGCCCTCGACCAGCTCGAGCAGCCGCGCCTGCCCGTCGGGATCCACTCGCCCGGCTACGTCGGCGAGACCGACGCCGAGGCGCGCGAGGCCTTCTTCCCGGACTACCAGGTGATGCACGCGCGCATCGGCAAGGACCGCGGCTGGCCGCCGCTCGCCCGCGCCTCGTACGAGCAGGAGATCGACCACGGCTCGCTGTACGTCGGATCCCCGGAGACCGTCGCCCGGAAGATCGCCGCGACGCTGAAGGCGGTCGGCGCCACCCGGTTCGACCTCAAGTACAGCGCGGGCCCGTTCTCGCACGAGCGCATGATGGGCGGGATCGAGCGCTACGGCACCATCGTGGCGCCCATGGTCCGCGACATCTTGGCCTGATCCGCCCTCCGGACGCCCCCTCCGTCCCTCCGCGGTGGAGGGGGCGCCCGAGCGCGGGATATCCTGCGATCGTCCCCATTCCGGGGGCATCGCGACGGACGGGACGGGCTGCGATGACCGGCGCACCGCCCTCCGACCCCGAACCGGGCCGCGACCCCGCCGTCGGGCCGCACGGCGACCCGGCGGACCGCCCCGCTCCAGGGCCCCGGATGCTGGCGGCCGGCCCCCTCGCGTCGCTGCGGTCGGGCACCGTCGGCCGGCTCCAGTACCGCGTGCTCTACCGCGAGATGCGGCGCGCCACGTTCCCGCGCGACTCCCCCACCGGCTCGCTGCCGGGGCCGGATCCCTACGGCCTCGCCGTCGTGGGCGAGGGCACCGCGGTCGGCTACCAGACCGTGTCCCACGACCTCGGCGTGGCCGGGCAGGTCGCGCACAAGCTCTCGGTGCGCACCGGACGCGGCGTCTTCTGGTCCGTCCAGTCCTTCCCCGACTTCACCGTGCGCTCCTGGCGCGCGGGCCTCGACGCGTTCCCCGCCTGGGCGAGCACCGACGTGGCGGTCCTCGCCCTCGGCATCGGCGACGCCATCCGCTTCACGCCGACGCCGCTGTGGGAGTCGCTGCTCGACGCGTGCATCACGGGGATGCAGGAGCGGATGCCCGAGGGCTCCCTCGTGCTCGTCACGGAGGTGCCGCCGCTCGAGATCTCACCCGTCACGCCGCCGCTCATCGCGGGCGCCGTCGGTCGCCACGCGGACGCGCTCAACCGCAGCACCCGCCGCGTCGTCGCACGCCATGAGCGGGCGGAGAGCGTGCCGTTCCCGGCCTGGCGGATCCCCGAGTTCACCGCGCCGAACCCCGAGGACACGCTCTACGGCCGCGTCTACCGGGCGTGGGCGGAGCTGCTGGTCGAGCGGATCGCGCCGTCGTGACCGGGGCCGCCTCCCCCGCCGACGGCCACGCGGCCGCCGACGGCCCCGCCGTCGCTGACGGGTACGCGCTCGCCGACGGCTACGCGGCCGCGGACATCCGCGCCGCCGAGGCCCCGCTGCTCGCGGCCGGGGCGCAGCTCATGCGCGTCGCCGCGGCCGGGCTCGCGCGCGTCTGCCGCGCCGAGGTCCCCGCCGGCGCCGTCCTCGTGCTGGTCGGTGCGGGGAACAACGGCGGCGACGCGCTGCTCGTCGCGGCCGAGCTCGCGCGGGACGGCCGCGAGGTGCGCGTGATCCGCACGGCGGCGCGCGTCCACGAGGCCGGCGCCGCCCGCGCGGTCGCGGCCGGCATCCGGATCACGCCGTCCGAGCAGCTCGACGACGCGCAGGTCGCCGGTCTCGGCCGGGCGTCCGCGCTCGTCGTCGACGGGATCCTCGGCATCGGCACCACCGCGAGCCCGGCCCTCCGGGGCGAGGCGCGCCGCGTGGTGGCCGCGCTCCTGCCCGTCGTCCGCGGCGCGGGACGCCCGGCCGTCGTGGCGTGCGACATCCCGAGCGGCGTCGGCTGCGACGACGGCGAGGTGCCGGATCCGACCGTGCTGCCCGCCGACGTCACGGTCACCTTCGGGGCGGGGAAGCCCGGCCTGATGCGCGGACCCGGCCGCGCGCTCGCCGGCCGCGTGGAGCTCGTCGACGTCGGGCTCGACCTCTCCGGCACGGCCCCGCTGGTGCGCGCCGCACGCTGACGACGCGCCCGGGCCGCCCCGTGTCCCCGATATCGCCGACTTCACCCGACGCTCCCGTCACGAGAGGGTGGAGGCAGGCCATCCGGCCCGTCGAAGGGGGACGACACCATGCACGGTCACGCCACAACGCACCGCACCCGAGCGGGAGGGCCGGCATGACCGGCCCGCTCGTCCTCGCCATCGCGAACGCCGCGATCATGGCCGTCGTCGCCCTCGCGGGGGCGCGCACGCCGCGGTGGCTCCGCGGATCCTCGTGGCTGCTGCTCGCGGTCGCGCTGGCTGTCCTCGCGCTGCACCTGGGCGCGGACGCGTGGGGCGTCCCGGCGAACGCGCTCGCGATCGCGTTCCTGATCTCGACGTGCCTCAACGCGAGCGCCCTCGGGCCGCTCCTCATGCAGCGCGTCCTCACCCGCGCGCCGCGCTCGCGGCGCCGGGTAGCGGGCACCGACTAGCCCGCGACAGGGATCCGCCCGACAGGCCGATGGCCGCACCGCCCGAGGGCGGTGCGGCCATCCGTCGTCCGGGGCCTCGGATCAGGCCTCGGTCACGTCGATCAGCACCTTGCCGGTCACGCCGTCCTCGACCGCCTGGTGCGCGTCCGCGGTCCGCTCCAGCGGGAAGCGCGTGAGGGGGAGGCCCGCGTCCTCGCCGACGGGCAGGGCGCCGTCGATGAGCGCCAGGTGGATGTCGGCGCGGGCGGCGTCGAGCGCCTCCTGGCCCACCGTGTACAGCAGCAGGAACTGGTAGCGGAGGTTCTTCACGAAGCTGTCGACGACGTGCAGGGTCACGGTGTCGCCGCCGTTGTTGGCGTACACGGCGACCGAGGCGCGGTTCTTCGCGACCGCCTGGTTGAGCTCGGCGTTCTGGGCGGGGGCGACCTCGACGATCAGGTCGACGCCGTCGGGCGCGAGCCCCAGGATCTCCGCGACCGCGTCGCCGTGCTTGTAGTCGACGACGTGATGCGCGCCCGCGGCCGTCGCGAGGGCGCCCTTCTCCGGCGAGCTGACCGTGGTGATCACGGTGGCGCCGGCCCAGCGCGCGAGCTGGATGGCCGCGTGGCCGACCGCTCCCGCGCCGCCCGCGACGAGCACGTGCTTCCCGGCGAGGACGCCGGGAGCGAGGCGCGACGGGCCGTCCTCGGAGACGGTGAGGGCCCGGTGCGCGGTGACGGCGGGCACGCCGAGGCTCGCGCCGAGGTCGAAGGAGAGGCCGTCGGGCAGGGGCGCGACGCGGTCGACGGGGAGGACCGTCTTCTCCTGCGCGGTGCCGGTGGGGCGGCCGTGCGCGGCCAGCATGATCCAGACGCGGTCGCCGACGGCGAGGTCGGTGACGTCGGGACCGACGGCGTCGACGATCCCGGAGCCGTCCTGGTTGGGGACGACCTCGGGGAAGGGCAGCTCCTGACCGGGCGATCCGCCGTCGCGCGACTTCCAGTCGGTGGGGTTCACGCCGGAGACGACGACGCGGACGCGCACCTCGCCGGGGCCGGGCGCGGCCTCGTCGCGGTCGACGGGCTGCAGGACGTCGGGGGAACCGGTGCGGGTGTAGGTGATCGCTCTCATGACGGGGACAACGCCCGGCGCCCGCGCGGTGTTCCTGGCGTCAGCCGCCGAGCGTGTCGTGGGTGAGCCGGCCGCCGAGGAGCGTGGCGGAGACGCGCATCGCGCGGAGGTCGTCGGGCGCGGTGGTGTCGGCGAGCGGATCCGCGTCGACGACCGCGAGGTCGGCCCGCTCCCCCGCCGCCACGCGCGTGCGCACGGAGGCGTCGAGCGCGGCGGCCCGGTCGATGGCCTGCTCGGGGTGCCACGGCTCCCGGCCGTCGCGCGCGCGGCCGACGGCGGCGGACATGGTGGCCCACGGATCCAGCGGCGCGACGGGCGCGTCGGACCCGAGGGCGAGGCGCGTCCCCGCGGCCCGGAGGTCGGCGAGGGCGAAGGCGCGGCCCGTGCGGCCGGCCCAGTAGACGTCGGCCACGTCGCGGTCGTCCATCGCGTGCTCGGGCTGCACGCTCGCGACCACGCCGAGCGCGGCGAAGCGCGCCACGTCCTCGTGCGTGAGCAGCTGGGCGTGCTCGATGGATCCGGCGAGCCCGTCCGCGTCGCGGTGCGCGCCGCCGAGCAGCCGGTCGAGGTGCGCGAACGCGTCCAGCGCGAGCCGGTTGGCGTGGTCGCCGATGGCGTGGATCGCGGGCCAGAGCCCCTGGCGCGCGGCCCGCACCATGATCTCCCGCAGCTCCTCCGGCGGCACCGAGAGCGTGCCGCAGGCGCCGCCGTGCGCGTCGCCACCCTGGCCGTCGAGGTCGGGGTACGGGTCGAAGCAGTACGCGGTGCGGGTGTTGAGGGATCCGTCGGTGACGACCTTCGCGGGTCCCACGCGCACGAGTCCGCGCGTGCCCGGGAGCACGTCGCCCGTGCGGAGGCCCTCGTCGCGCGCCCGGTCGAGGTGCTGCGGCCAGACGCCGAACTCGACCCGTAGCGCGTCGTGGCCGAGGGCGGCGAGGCGGCGCCAGCGAGCCGGGTTCCAGTCGATCTCGAGGTCGACGATGCCGACGACACCCCGGCGGGCGGCCTCGCGCGCGACCTGCACGGCCTGCGCGTCGAGCGACGACGCGTCGCCCTCCTCCACGCGGTACATGAAGTCGAAGCAGTCGTCCTCGCGCAGGAGCCCGGTCGGGTGGTCCCCGTAGCCGTGGGGCGCGAGCGCCGCGGAGCTCGCCCAGCAGCAGTGCAGGTCGCCGCTGACGAGGAGCACGGGGGTGTCGCCCGCGACGGCGTCGAGCAGGTCCTTCGTGGGGAGGTCGGGCCAGAGGCCGTCCCGGAAGCCGTAGCCGACGAGCGCCTCGGGGGTGCCCGGGCTCGTGACGGCACCGGATCCCGCGGACGCTGCGCGGGCGGCGAGCGCGGCGCGCACGAGGTCCACGGCCTCCGCGGCGGACGACACCCGCGAGAGGTCGAGGCGACGGGACACCTTGGTCCACTGGGTGAAGTGCACGTGGTTGTCCCAGAGGCCGGGGATGACGAACCGGCCGTCGAGCGCGCGGGTCTCGACGCCCGCGGCGTCGGCGGATCCGGCGGGGCCCACGGACGCGATGACGCCGTCGCGCACGAGCACGTCGACGGGCGCGTCGGAGCCGGGCAGGCGGCCGCCCGCGAGGAGCAGCGCGCTCACGCGTCGGCCCCGGCGGAACCGGTCTCGGCCCGGGTTCGGGCGCGGCGGATCTCCGCGGCGAGCGCCGGGTTCGCGTACTCGGCGCCGTGCTCGAGCTCGTGGAGCACGCGCTCGACGACGTGCGGCGGCTTGTCCTGGCTGAGCTTCGCCTTCGCGACGAACCGCGTGGCGACGAGGCGGAGGCCCACGGTGCCGGCGCTGATCCGGGCGGCGTACGCGGCGTCGGCGGGCGTGCCCTCCATGCGGCGCGGCTCCGGCATGCGGTCCTCGAACCGGTCGACGAGCTGCCCGAGCACGCGCAGGTTCTCCTCCGGCGAGAGGATCTCGACCCGGCAGGTCAGGTGCGCGCTGACGTGGTCCCAGGTGGGCACCGCCGGGGCGGCGTCGTACCAGCCGGGCGACACGTAGCCGTGCGGGCCCTGGACGATGACGAGCACCTCGCCGTCGGCGCCGTCGCGGAGCCCGAGCTCGTGGATCCGCTCGTCGGGGCGGCCCACGTGGGTGAGGAGCGTGAGGTCGTCGCGCGCGGGATCCAGCAGCACCGGGTAGTGCGAGGCGACGAGACCCGCGCTCGTGCCGCTGACGATGGTGGCCCACGGGTTCTCGTCGACGAGGCGGCGGATCTCGGTCACGTCCTCGAGCGCGTACGACGGGTTCTCCCTCACCGGGCGACCCGCCGCGGCTCGAGGGCGGGCGAGGTGGCGAGGGGCATGACGGGATGCTACCGGCCGCCGGGCACCGCTCCCGTCACGCCGCGGCGGGCCGGTCCGCGGCCCTCGCGAGCCGCGGATCAGCGGGCGCGCAGCCCCGGGAACTGGTCGTCGCGCCACTCGCCGTCGAGCCGCTCGCCCGCGTCGGCCGCCTCCACCTCGCGCTGCCGCAGCTCCACCCGGCGGATCTTCCCCGACGCGGTCTTCGGCAGCTCGCCGAACTCCACGCGGCGCACGCGCATGAAGGCCGGGCTCTTCTCCCGCGCGTGCTTCAGCACGGCGAGCGCGGTCGCCTCGTCGGGCTCCCAGCCTGCGGCGAGGTGCACGTAGGCCTTCGCGACGTTGAGCCGCACGGCGTCCGGCGCGCCGACCACCGCGGCCTCGGCGACGGCCGGGTGCTCGATCAGCACGCTCTCGACCTCGAACGGCGAGACCTTGTAGTCGGAGGACTTGAAGATGTCGTCGGTGCGGCCGATGAAGGTGATGGTCCCGTCGGCGTCGCGCCGGGCGACGTCGCCCGTGTGGAAGTACCCGTCGCGCAGCGACTCGGCCGTGCGGGCGTCGTCGCCGAGGTACCCGGCCATGAGGTTGACGGGGTGGGTGGTGAGGTCGAGGCAGATCTCGCCCTCGTCGGCGGGCTCGCCGGTCACGGGATCCACGAGCACGAGGTCGACGCCCGGCAGCGGCGTGCCCATCGAGCCCGGCACGACGGGGTCGCCGGGCGCGTTGGCGACGATGGCGGTGGTCTCGGTCTGGCCGTAGCCGTCGCGGATGGTGAGTCCCCACCACTCCTCGATGCGCGCGATGACCTCGGGGTTGAGCGGCTCCCCGGCCGACATGATCTCGCGCAGCCTGCCGGGCCGCTCGCGGATCCCCGCCTGGATGAGCATGCGCCACACGGTCGGCGGCGCGCAGAACGTCGTGACCTCGGCGCGGTCGAGCTGCTCGACGAGCGCGTGCGCGTCGAACCGGGCGTAGTCGTGCACGAAGACGGTGGCCTCGGCGATCCACGGCGCGAAGAAGCAGCTCCACGCGTGCTTGCCCCAGCCGGGCGAGCTGATGGCGAGGTGCACGTCACCGGGCTGCAGGCCCAGCCAGTACGCGGTGGTGAGGTGGCCGACGGGGTACGAGACGTGCGTGTGGACGACCATCTTCGGCTTGCTCGTGGTGCCGGAGGTGAAGTAGACGAGCGCGGGATCCGTGGACGCGACCTCGACGCCCACCCGGTCCGCGGGCGCGTCGTCGGCGTCGCGGTAGTCGCTCCAGCCCGCGGGCACGGAGGCGTCCCCGGGCGCGCCGATCGCGATGCGCGCGTACTCCCCCGGCACGTCGTCGAAGACGGCCGTGTGCGCGAGGTCGGCGATGACGTGGCGCACGCCCGCGCGCTCCACGCGGTCCGTGAGGTCCGCGGATCCGAGCACCGTGGAGGTGGGCAGGATCACGGCGCCCGCCTTCATGATCGCGAGCATCGTCTCCCACAGCTCCACCCGGTTGCCGAGCATGAGCATCACGTGGTCGCCCTTCCGCACGCCCCGCGCGACGAGCCAGGTGGCGACGCGGTCGGAGCGCGTCGCCATCTCGTCGAAGGTCACGCTGCGCTCGGATCCGTCGCCCGCGACCACCCGCAGCGCCACCCGATCGTTCCCCCGCGCGATCTGGTCGAACCAGTCGACCGCCCAGTTGAACGACTCCCCGACGTCGGGCCACCGGAAGCGCTCGACCGCGGATGTCCGGTCGGTGCGCATCTCCTGCAGGAGGTCACGGGCGGCGCGGTAGGAGGAGTTGGCTCGGGTCATGGGTCCATCCTGCTGCCCGCGCCGTGGTGCCGAGCACAGAGGATCCAGAGACCGCACCGCACGACCGTCGGCTCCGAAGCAATTCCGTAGTGCACGAACTCATCACTGAGGGAAGGACGACCACATGACCGAGATCACCGCCCACCACGGGCTCCTGAAGGACACGAACCTGCACGTCGACGACACCGGGGGCACGGGCCGCCCCGTGGTCCTCATCCACGGCTGGCCGCTCTCCGGCGAGTCCTGGAGCAAGCAGGTGCCCGCGTTCCAGGCCGCCGGCTACCGCGTCATCACCTACGACCGCCGCGGCTTCGGGCGCAGCGACAAGCCGCTCACCGGCTACGACTACGACACCTTCGCGTCCGACCTCGACGCCGTGCTCACCGAGCTCGACCTCGTCGACGTCACGCTCGTCGGCTTCTCGATGGGCGGCGGCGAGATCGCCCGCTACATCGGCACCCGCGGCGAGGCCCGCCTGCACAGCGTGGTCTTCGCGTCCGCCGTGCCGCCGTACCTGGAGAAGACCGACGACAACCCCGACGGCCCGCTCACGAAGGACGCCGCCGCCGAGATGACGGCCGGCCTCACCAAGGACGAGGACTCCTTCTACGACGAGTTCACGACCGGCTTCTACTCCGCGGACGGCGTGCTCAAGGTCACCGAGGCCGAGCGCCAGGAGGCCATCGCGCTCGCGCACCAGTCGAAGAAGCACGCGGCGCTCGCCTCCATGAAGGCGTTCGCGACCACGGACTTCCGCGACGACCTCACCAAGGTGACGGTGCCGACCCTCGTCATCCACGGCGACAGCGACGCGACCGTGCCGTTCGAGGGATCCGGCGAGCGCACCCACCGCGCCATCGCGGGCTCCGAGCTGCACGTGGTCAAGGACGCCCCGCACGGCGTCACGGTCAGCCACCCCGAGGAGTGGAACCAGGCCGTGCTGGAGTTCCTGAAGAAGTAGGACCCACCACCTGCCGCGGGGGCGCTGATCCGATCGGGTCAGCGCCCCTGCGTGCGCTTGTACGGCTTCGGCTGGCCCTTGACCACGGGCGCGCGGCCCTGGCCCTTGGAGGCCTTCGCCTTCCCGCCGGCCGGCGGCTTCGGCGCCTCGGGCGGGGTCGACGGCTTCGCGAGCTCCTCGAGCGCCTCCTCGTAGGCCAGGCGGCCGGTCTTGGTCAGCCGGGTCTCGGTGCTCTGCGGGTCGAAGACGGCCTTGCCGTAGTGCTCCTCGATCGCGCGGATGGAGGAGGCGAGCTTCGCGCGCGAGATGCCGAGCTGATCCGCCGCCTTCGGCAGGTGCAGCACCTCGGCCGCGACCACGAAGTGACGCTGGTGGCTGATCTTCACGCGTGGTGCCTCTCGTCGCGGCGGATGCCGGAGGACCCACGGTACAGGCCGCGTCCCCGCGGCCCGGGCGCACGCGACCCTGCCGGTAGCGTCGAGGCGGCGGACGGCGTCGACGGGGAGGCACGGCATGGCGGGACTCGAGGTCGTGGCGGCGGTCATCGTGCGCGACGGGCGGGCGCTCGCCTGCCGACGCGCGGCGCACAAGCCGGGCGCGGGCACGTGGGAGTTCCCGGGCGGCAAGGTCGAGCCCGGCGAGACGCCCGAGGCGGCGCTCGCCCGGGAGATCCGCGAGGAGCTCGGCGTCGACGTCACCGTGGGCGCGCTCGTCGACCGCTCCGAGGTGCCCGTGGGCGAGCGGATCATCGACCTCGCCTGCTACCTCGCGGATCCCGTCGGGCCGCTGCCCACCACCAGCACCGACCACGACGAGCTGCGCTGGGTGCCGCTCGCGGACCTCGGCGACCTCGGCTGGTCGGCGCCGGACCTGCCGGCCGTGCGGCGGCTCGTGCTCGAGGCCCGGCACCCTGACGCGGGCTGGGTGATCGACGTCGGGGCGCCGCCGCGCGCCCCGGATCCGGAGCTCGACCGGCACGCGGCGCGGCTCGCGGAGGCGTCGGACGCAGCGCAGGCGTCCCTCGACGCGCTCGCCGACGCGGTGCGCTCCGCCCACGCCGCGGGGCTCGACGAGCACCGGATCGCGGTCGCGGCGCGCGTGTCGCTGCAGCACGTCCGCTTGCTCCTGCGGTGACGGCCGGGTCCCGTTGACGCCCTCCCCGAGGCCGGGCTAATGTAAGTACACCGTGTACGTACTCAATGTCGAGGGTGCGCGCGGGCCAGCCGACGATCAGAGGAGATCCGCCATGGCACCCGACCCCCTACCCACCAGCCGCGTCCCGTTGTTCGACGGGATGAACCGGATCCCCGGCGGGCTCATGCTCATCCCGCTGATAATCGGATCCGTCGTCGGGACCTTCGCGCCCGGCTTCCTCGACCTCGGGAACTTCACCACGGCGCTCTTCCGGGACAGCGCGCTCCCCCTCATCGGCATCCTGATCTTCGCGACCGGCATGCAGATCACGCTCCGCACCTCGGGTCCCGTGCTCGCGACGTCCGGCGTGCTGCTGCTGACGAAGTCGATCATCCCGGCCACCTGCGTCGTCGTGCTCGGCAACCTCGTGGGCCTCGACGGCCTGCTCGGGGTGTCGATCCTCGCGTTGCTCGTGAGCATGGACAACAGCAACGGCGGCATCTGGCTCGCCTTCACCGGCCGCTACGGCCGGGAGCGTGACCGCGGCGCCTACATCGCGAGCGCCGTGAACGACGGCCCGTTCTTCTCGCTGCTCTTCCTCGGCGCCGCCGGCCTCGCGGACATCCCGTACACGCTGCTGCTCGCGGCCGTCATCCCGCTCCTGCTCGGCGTCATCATCGGGAACATGGACGCCAAGTGGACCGAGGTCATGCGGCCGATCCCCAACATGGTCATCCCGTTCTTCGCCTTCGCGCTCGGCACGGGCATCGACCTCGGCAACGTCGTCTCGGGCGGCCTGTCCGGCATCGTGGTGGGTGTGATCGCGACCGTCTTCACCGGGACCGTGGCCTACCTCGGCTACCGCTTCCTGCTGCGCCGCGGCAAGGAGTCGGGCCTCGGCATCGCGTCCGCCACCACGGCGGGCAACGCGATCGCGACCCCCGCGATCGTGGGCGCTGCCGACCCGTCCTTCGCGCCCTACGTCGAGGTCGCGACCGCGCAGGTCGCCTCCGCGGTGCTGGTCTCGGCCGTGCTCGCGCCGATCCTCGCCGCCTGGGTGCTCAAGCGCGAGGGCGGCATGAAGGCCATCTCCGACGACCGCAAGCGGGAGGAGACCGCGGCGGTCGCCGCCGCCGAGGCGTCCAGCGCATCCGCCGCTGCGGCCCGCGAGGCACGCCCGGACGACCGCGGGATCCCCGGGGCGGGGCCCGCGTGACGGCCGCCGCGACGCCCGCGATGCCCCTGACGCATCCGGATCCCGGGACGGCCGTGGGATCCGTGGCCATCGTCGCCGACGACCTCACGGGCGGCAACGACTCCGCCGTGCAGTTCGCCCGCGCCGGGTGGATCGCGCGGCTCGCCCTCGGCGACGCCGCCGAGCAGCACGGCGCGGACGGATCCGTCGTGGCCATCGTCACCGACGCCCGCGCCCTGTCCCCGGTCCGGGCCCGCGAGGCGACCGCGGCCGCCGTGGCCACGGCCGTCGAGAACGGAGACGGCCGGGTCTTCCTCAAGATCGACTCCACCATGCGCGGCTCCGTCGCCGACCAGGTCGACGGTGCGGTCCGCGCCTGGAGCGCCCGCGAGGACGGCGCGTTCGCCGTCGTCTGCCCGGCCTACCCGGCGATGGGCCGAACCGTCGAGGCCGGTCGCCTCCTCGTCGACGGCGCGGGCGTCGAGACCACCTCGGTGGGTCGCGATCCCGTGACGCCCGTGCACACGAGCGCTCTCGCCGAGCTCCTGCCCGGCAGCACGCACCTCGCCGCTTCGCCGCGGGAGGACGCGCGGACGCTCGCCGAGCGCATCTCGTCCGGCGTCGCCGACGGCGCGCGCGTCGTCACGATCGACGCCGCGACCGACGCCGACCTCCGCCTCCTCGCGGACGCCCTCCTGCTGCTCGGCCCGCGGGCTGTCCCCGTGGGATCCGCCGGCCTCGCCGTGGAGATGGCGCGCGTCTGGGGTGCCGGGCTCGCCGCATCCGGCGCGGTGAACATCGGCGCGGGGCCGGCCAGGTGGACGGGGCCGCGTCACGTGGTGGTCGTCGTCAGTTCGCTGCACGAGGTCTCCCGCCGCCAGCACGCGCACCTCATCGAGGCGGCGGACGCGGGTGACCTGCGCGCCTCCGTGCGGACGCTCGCCCCGAGCATGGACGACATCCTCGACGACCGGCTGCCCGCGCTCCCGGCGCTGCCCTCGGGTCCGGACGGTGCCGCGTCGGTGACCGTCGTGCTCGCCCCGGCGCGCGGATCCGACACCCCGCCGGAGCCGACCGCCGGATTGCCGACCGCCGCCGAGCGCGTCGCGGCCGCGCTCGCCCGTCTCGCCGGCCGGATCCTCGCCCGGGACGGCGCCACCGCCCTCGTGCTCCTGGGCGGCGAGGGCGCGCGCGCCGTCCTCGGCCGCCAGGGAGCCGACGCGATCCTGGTCCGCGACGCCATCCGCGAGGGGATGCCGCGCGGCACCATCGAGGGCGGCCTGCTGCATGGCATGCCCGTGGTGACCAAGGCGGGCGGCTTCGGCTCCCCCTCCGCGCTCACCGAGATCGTGCCCGAGCTCCTCGACCCCCGACCCACCGAACCCACCACGCAAGGAGATCCCGCATGACCCTCCCCCGACTCGCCCTCACCCTCGGAGACGTCGCCGGCGTCGGCCCCGAGATCACCGCGAAGACCCTGCTCGGCCACGACGACCTGCGCGAGAAGGCGATCACCGTCGTCATCGGCGACGAGGCCGCCATGCGCCGCGGCGTGGAGAACGTGGGCGGCGACCCCGACATGGTGCGCGTCATCGCGTCCGTCGCCGACGCGCGCAACGAGCCCGGCACGATCGAGCTCATCCAGACCGGCCCCTCCCTCGCGGACGTGGAGCTGGGCGTGCTCAGCTCGGTCGCCGGCGACGGGTCGTACCGCTTCGTCGTGGAGGCGTGCCGGCTCGCGCGCGAGGGCGAGGTCGACGGCATCGTCACCGCGCCGCTCAACAAGGCCGCGATGCACGCCGGCGGACACCAGTGGCCCGGCCACACCGAGCTGCTCGCCCACGAGTTCGGCGTCGAGAACTTCTCGCTCGTGCTCTCCGCCGGCGAGCTGTTCTTCTTCCACCTGACGACCCACGTCTCGATGCGTCAGGCGATCGACGACATCACTCCGCAGCGCACGGGCGACGTGCTCGACCTGGCCGGCGCCTTCGCCGCGTCGATGGGCACGCCCGACGAGCTCATCGGCCTCGCCGGCCTGAACCCGCACGCGGGCGAGAACCGGCTGTTCGGCGACGAGGACGCGGACATCCTCGCGCCCGCCGTCGCCGCCGCGAAGGAGCGGGGCCTGAACGTCGTCGGCCCCGTGCCGGGCGACGCGCTGATCCCGGCCGCCGTCCGCGGCAAGTACAAGCTCGTCGTCGTCTGCTACCACGACCAGGGGCATGCGCCCTTCAAGGCCGTCTACGGCGACGACGGCGTGAACATCACCGTGGGCCTGCCCGTGGTGCGGGTGTCCGTCGACCACGGCACCGCGTTCGACATCGCCGGCCAGGGGATCGCGAGGGAGGCGAGCCTTGTACTGTCGGTGGAGCGCGCCGCGTCCCTGGCCCCCGGGTGGGACCACGTCTGGCGCACGGCGCAGAAGATCGACGCCCCCGCCGCCTGACCCGTGACACCCGAGGAGACCGTGCCGAACCGGATCGACGACCTGGATCCCGGCGCGGTCTCCTCGTCGCACGCGGGGCCGCTGCACGCGCAGCTCACCGCCGTGCTGCGCGCTCCGATCATGGACGGCGCGTGGCCGCCCGGCTCCCAGCTCCCGACCGAGGCCGAGCTGCAGGAGCGCTTCGGCGTGTCCCGCTCGGTCGTCCGCCAGGCGCTGCACGCGCTGACGGCGGAGGGGCTGGTCCAGCGTGGACGCGGGCGCGGCAGCATCGTCGCGCCGCGCGGTGAGCTGCACCGCCTCGTGCAGCGGGTGTCGGGGCTATCGACGCAGGTGCCGTCGGTGACCACGCGCGTGCTGGAGCTGGCGCCCGGGCGCGACGCGGACGCCGAGCGCGTGCTCGGCGGATCCGACGTGCACCTCCTGCGCCGCCTCCGCTCGGCGGGTGGCGAGGCCGTGGCGCTCATCCACACCTGGCTCCCGAGTGGCATCGCCGGGCGGCTGACCGCCGAAGACCTCACGGACGCCTCCCTGCACGCCCTCCTCCGCGCCCGGCTGGGGGTCCAGGTCGCCGCCGGACGCCGCCAGGTGCGAGCCGTCGGCGCGTCGTCCGAGGTGGCCGCCGCGCTGCGCGTCGCGGAGGGCGCTCCCGTCCTGGTGCTCGAGGGCACGAGCACGGACGCATCCGGGGATCCCGTCGAGGTGTTCCGAACCTGGCACCGCGCCGACCGCTTCGTCTTCGACATCGACGTCCTCACGAACGAGGGCGACTCGGGGGCCCCGGCCCGCGCGGCCTCCTCGCCCGGCGCCTCGACGGCGACGGCCGCCCCGGGTGCGGGCGGGTCGGCGTCCGACGCCGCACTCGCGGCCCACGCGCTCGCCCTGTCCCGCGAGCTGGCGGAGCTGGCGCGTCGCCTGAACTGACCGACGTCGCACGTCGCACGTCGCACGTCAGCGGAGCGGCCGACGTCGCGCGTCGCTGGCGCCACTCCGAGGGGTGTCCGCACGCGAGGCCGCGGCTGCCGCGAGCCGATCACCCCCAGGGCCCGCCGCTGGGGAGAGCGGCGGTGTCCGCCGGGGCCCGACCCGTAGCGTCGTGCCGCATCCCGGCGGCGCTCGCCGCCGACTCCCCCTCACCTCGAACAGAGAGACGACCATGTCCGCCATGTCCTCCCCGCTGCGCCGCCCCGCGGCCGTCGCCGCGCTCGCCCTCGTCGCGACGCTCGCGATCCCCACCGCGGCGCAGGCCGCAGCGCCCGCCCACCACGCGGCACCCGCCCACGCCGCGGTCCACCACCACGCGCCCTTCGCGCTCCGCACCACCGTCGTCCCGAGGACGGCCGTCACGAAGTTCGGCGGCGGCGTCATCTACGAGCCCCGGGACACCGGCAAGCCCGTCCTCGGCGCCGTCGTCATCACCCCCGGCTTCACGGACACGAACGCCGACGAGAAGGAGTACGCCGAGCTCGTCGCCTCGCAGGGCTTCGTCGCCTTCGCGATCGACACGCTCGACACCGGCGACATCCCCGCCGACCGCGCCACCCAGATGCTCGCGGCGGTCGACTGGCTCACGGGATCGAGCCCGGTGAAGGCGGAGGTCTCCCCCGACCGCGTCGCCCTCCTCGGCTACTCGTTCGGCGGCGGCGGCGCGATGCAGGCGGCGCAGTCGCGCCCGTCCATCAAGGCCGTGGTCGGCATGATGCCGTTCGACGCCCCGCCGGAGAGCGACCCGAACGCGACGACCCCGGCGTACCCGAGGATGACGACCCCGACCCTGGTCATCACCGGGCAGGAGGACGACGTCGCCGACCCGAAGTACTTCGGCAAGCCCGCGTACGACTCCATCCCCGCCGGGACCCCGAAGCAGTACCTGGAGCTGAAGGGCCTCGGTCACGGCGCGGGCGAGCACATGCCGGTCCCCACGGTCCGCACGGCGGTCACGGCGTTCCTCAAGCGCTACCTCGACGGCAACAGCGCGTACGGGAGGTTCATCTGCCCGGCCCCGAAGGCCGTCGGCCCCATCAGCGCGTCGCTCAGCTCCTGCCCCCGGGGCTGATCCGCCCGCTCCCCTCCACGCGGCGTCCGGCCTCCGGGTCGGGCGCCGCGCGTCGTCTCAGCTGACCGCAACCGCGGCGGCGACGAGACACGCGAGGCCGAGCGCCAGGACCACCGCCGCCATGCCCCAGCCCTCGGCGGCGGCGACGAGCCGTGACCTGACGGCTCGGCGGCGCTCCAGGCCGCAGCCGATCAGCATCACCGCGACGACCGCGACGGCGATCCACCGCGCGAGCGCCGTCCAGGGCGCACCCGCGAGGTCGACCACGACGGCGGCGAGCAGGGACAGCACGAGCAGCGTCCCGGTGACGGCCCAGAAGGCGAAGGAGATGTCGTCGGCGTCGCCCGTTCCCGCGTGGTCGGTGCCCCACGCGAGGCGACGCTCCTGCCGCAGGCGCTCGACCTCGACGACCAGGTCGAGGACCTCCGACGGCAGGTCGCCCGCGGGGAGGGCGAGGAAGTCGGCGAGCCCCGCCGTGCCCGTCCACGACGCCGCGAACTGGCGGGCCGCGAGCTGGCGCTCGCGCCGGGTGGTGAGCCCTCCGATCGCGAGCCCGTACCGCCCGGCCTGGTCGGCGGCGCCGAGCTCGCGGTAGCGCCCGACAAGGGCCCGACGCACGCCCGCATCCGCCGGCTCGCGACGCACGCGCGTGCGCAGGGACTCCAGCGCGGCGGCCCGCCGGCCGCTCTCCCACAGGCGGTCCGCGCGCGCGATCGCCTCGGCCTCGTCCATCGGCCCATGCTGTCAGCTGCGCCGCGGGCGTGTCCCCCGACGCGACGCCTAGGGTGGACCCGATCCACCATCCGCCCCCGCTCGACGCGGGCCGGCCACCGAACGGAGCGCTGATCGCGCTGAGCACCACCCCGCCGCCCGGCGACCCGCGGCGCCCCCGCCGGGATCCCGGCGCCGCACGCCCGCCACGCCAGCGCCGCCGCCGCGTCAACCCGCAGGAGATGCGCGACGTCCGCGCGCGACTCCGCGGCACCATCTACGAGGGCACGGAGCCCGCGCACGGCCGCCTCGGCGACCTCTACTCGCCGCGTCAGATCATCGACTTCTGCCTCGACCTCGGCGAGGTGATGCTCGCCTCCGGCGCCGACGTGCGCGCGGTCGAGATCGCGATCGTCGCCGTGAGCACCAAGTGGAACCTCGCGCCGCTCGAGCTCGACATCACGGGCACGGCCATCACGATCCAGTACGCGCCGCTCGAGGGGCCACCGCTCGTGAAGCTGCGCGTCGTCACCGCCGAGGGCAGCGACCTGCACCGGCTCTCGCTCGTGTACCAGATCGTCGACGAGCTCCTCCACGACGACCGCGACATGACGAGCGCCGTCGAGGGCCTCGTCGAGGTGCTCAAGTCGCCGCCGCGCTGGCCGTCGTGGATCACCGACGCGGCCATGGGGCTCTTCGGCGTCTCCGTCTCGCTGCAGGCGGGCGGCTCGCTCGCGGGCGCGGTCGGGGCGTTCCTCCTCATGATCGGCGTGATGGTGCTCGGACGGCAGCTGTCGCGCCGCGGCATCCCGCCGTTCTTCGTGGTCGCCGTGCAGTCGGCGGCCGTCGCCGCGATCGGCACGATGGCGATCTGGTGGGGCGTCATGCCCGCGGGGAGCGCGGCCGCGATGGTCGCGGCCGTGGTGGTGCTGATCCTCCCCCACGTCACGATCGTCACCTGGGCGCAGGACGCCATCTCGGGGTTCCGGGCCATGGCGCTGTCGCGGGCGATGATCATCGTGCTCGTCGTCGCGGGCATCGCCGTCGGGATCCCCGGCGGGCTCGCGCTCACCGCGGGCGTCGACATCGAGGTGGATCCCACGGACATCACGCTGCGGGCGCTCCCCCTCTGGATGCTGCTCATCACCACGTTCTTCGCGGCAGGCGCCACCGGGATCACGCAGGGCGCCAACGCGCGCGTGATGCCCGTGGCCATCGCCATGGCGCTCGTGGGCACGGTCTCGCTCTGGATCCTCAAGGCGGCCGGCATCCCGCTGCTCGCGGCGACGTTCCTGGTGGCGACGCTGCTCGGCGCGCTCGGGACGGTGGTCGCGGCGCGCCTGCGGGTGTCGGCCACGGCGATCGCGGTGCCGGCCTTCTGCGGATCCCTCCTGCCGTCGCTCGCGGTCGCGTCGGCGCTCCTCAACTCGATGGCGGGCACGTCCGGCGCCACGGGCGCGTTCGTCGGCGCGATGGCGACGACCCTCGCGATCGGCGCGGGCCTCGTGCTCGGCAGCCTCCTCGCGACCCCGCAGGCGCGGCGCCACCTCCGCCGCCGGGCCAAGCGCGTCGTGGTGCAGTCGGTGCGGCTCGACACGACGCCCATCGGCATCATCCGCGACCCGGAGCTCGTGGATCCCCCCGCGCGACCGGCGGGCGGCGGCGTCGACCTCGGCTGACGCCCGGCGGTCCCTCCCGCGCGGGTCGCGCGGCGCCGGAGAGTACCCCGCTCCGCCGGCCGGGATCCGCCCCCGAGGCCGGGCATAGCCTGGAGGGACAGGTCCCCACGAGGGACGCCACCCACTCCCGAGGAGGATCCCCGATGGACGTGCACCCCGGTGTCACCCTGCTGGACGAGGACGTGCGCGACGCGCACGAGCTGTTCCGCTCGCTGCACGCGCACCCCGAGCTCTCGATGCAGGAGCACGCGACCGCCGCGGCGATCGAGGCGTACCTGGAGGCGATCGGCGCCGAGACGAGCCGCTGCGGCGGCACCGGCGTGGTCGGGATCCTCCGCAACGGCGAGGGCCCCGTGGTCGCGTTCCGAGCGGACACCGACGGCCTCCCCATCCTCGAGGAGACCGGCCTCGCGCACGCCAGCCGCGACACGGGCATCGACCCGTCCGGCACCGAGGTGCCCACGATGCACGGCTGCGGCCACGACTTCCACGTCGCCGCCGCGCTCACCACCGCCCAGGCGCTCGCCGCGAACCGCGAGGCGTGGGCCGGCACGATCGTCTTCGTGTTCCAGCCCGGCGAGGAGACCGGCGAGGGCGCCCGCGCGATGCTCGCCGACGGCCTCTGGGACCGGGCGCCGCGCCCCGAGGTGATCCTCGGCCAGCACGTCTTCCCGCTCCCCGTCGGCATGGTCGCCACCCGCGAGGGCGCGTTCATGAGCATGTCCGACTCGTGGAAGGTGACCGTGAAGGGCCGCGGCGCGCACGGCTCGCAGCCGCAGAACTCCATCGACCCGATCGTCGCCGCCAGCGCCATCGTGCTGCGCCTGCAGACCGTGGTCGCGCGCGAGATCGACCCGCAGGCCGCGGCCGTCGTCACCGTCGGCACGTTCCAGGCGGGCACGAAGGAGAACATCATCCCCGAGCACGCGACGCTGGGCCTCAGCATCCGCACGTTCGACCCGGCGGTGCGCGAGCGCGTGCTGGCGTCCGTGCGGCGGATCATCGTGGCCGAGGCCGCCGCGAGCGGGGCGCCCGAGCCCGAGATCGAGGAGATCGTCTCGTTCCCGCTCAACCGCAACGACCCGGAGGCCACGCGCGGCGTCGTCGCGGCGCTCACGGCGCAGCTCGGGGCGGACAGGGTCGTCGAGTCGCCGCCCATCATGGGCAGCGAGGACTTCGGGATCCTCGGGGAGGCGATCGGCGTCCCCACCGTCTACTGGGCGTTCGGCGGCGTCGAGCCCGAGGCCTTCGGCGGCGAGACCCCGCCTCCCGGCAACCACACGCCGCAGTTCGCTCCCACCATGGAGGGCACGATCGAGACGGGCGTCAAGGCCGCGACCGCCGCCCTCCTCTCGCGCGTCGGCGTGGCCCGCGCGTAGGGTCGAGGGACGCGCACACGACAGGAGGAACCACCGTGTCCGACGCACTCATCGCCGGGGCCGTCGTCGCCCCGCTCGTCATCGCCTACGTCGCGCTCATCGTGACCGCGATCGTCCAGGTCGTCCGCGACGGCTCGCTCGCCGGGCTCGCGCGCGACCTCTGGGTCGTCGCGCTCGTGGTCGTCCCCGTCTTCGGCGCGATCGCCTGGTTCGCGGTCGGGCACCGCACGGCCGACGCGCAGCGCGCCGTCGACCGGTTCCGGTTCAGCCTCTAGCCGCTCCCCGCGCAGCCCCGCGCCCGCCGCTCGACCCCGGTCAGCGGCGGGCGCGCCTGTTCCGCCAGGCCGACCACGCGCCGGTCGCCCACAGCGCCCAGATCACGAGGAGCGGCTGGAACACGAGGCGGATCGCGCGGGCCGCGTCGGTCTCGAGGCCGAAGGCCGGCGTGCGGGTGACGAGCTGGGAGATGTTGCCGGGGAAGATCGCGACGAAGAACGCCGCGACCACGAGTCCGACCCACACGCGCCAGCGGCCGAGGAGCACGAGCGACAGGCCGAGCACGATCTCCACCACGCCCGATGCGAGCACCACGAAGTCCGGATCCATCGGCAGCCACGTCGGCACCTGCGCCTGGAACGACTCGCGCGCGACCGTGAGGTGGCCCGTGCCGGCCATGACCAGCACGAGGCCGAGCAGGATCCGCGCGAGCGTCCGCGGGAGCGAGCGGCGGCCGCCGTCCGGGGCGATGCGCGGGTCGGCGGTCGAACGGGACGCGGGGCTCGTGGTCATGCGCCCAGTCTGACGCGGGGCGGATGCGCGGCCCCTCCATGCGGATCCCCGCGGTACCGCACCTTCCCCACCCGCCGGAACCGGTCCTAGGCTCCCGCCATGACCCTCGATCCACCCGACATGGCGACCGGCGCGGACGCCGATCTCCTCGGCCACGACGACCGCCCCCGACCGCCGCGCGCCGACGAGCGCGCCTGCCTCACCGGCTTCCTCGCGCTCAACCGCGCCACCGTGATCCGCAAGGCCCGCGGCCTCTCGGACGCCGACGCCGCCCGCCGCGTGCTGCCGAGCCTCACCTCCGTCGCGGGCGCCATCCGGCACCTCGCCGACGTCGAGCGCTCGTGGACGGTCGAGCTGATGGAGGCCGGCGACTACGACCGGCGCTTCGGAGGCGACGACGACCCGGACGGCGAGTGGCGCGTCGCGCCGGCGGACTCCCTCGCGGAGATCGTGGCCGACTACGAGCTGGCGTGCGCGGGGAGCGACGCCGTCATCGCCCGGCACGACCTCGACGACATCGCCGCCGCCGGTCCACCCGACGAGATGCCGTCGCTGCGCTGGATCGTGGTGCACCTCATCGAGGAGACCGCGCGCCACGCGGGCCACGTCGACGTGGTGCGGGAGCTGGTCGACGGTGTCACGGGCGAATGATCCGCGTCAATCGAGGACGAGCACGGCGATCCACATCGCGGCGAACACCAGGAGCGGCACGCCGACCGCGATGACGCCGCCGAGGGTCGGCGTCATACGCAGGCGTCGCACCGGTCGCGGCCGGGACGCGCGACCCGGGTCGGGCAGGCCGATCGCCTCGAGCACGGCGTCGACGGCGGTCGGATCCTCCGGCCGGGCGATCGCATCGGCGCGCCAGCGCTCCCAGCGGTCGACCTTCGCGACGAGCGCGGTCGTCGCTTCGATCACGTCGCGCCAGCGCTCGGGATCGCGCGTCACGACGTCGTCGAACGAGGTGAGCAGCAGCCGGTCGCCGACGACCTCGACGTCGAGCCCGCGGACCCGGTCGATGAGCAGGGCGAGGATGTCGGGCGTGAAGAGGTAGAGGGCGTCGCGCTCGCTGCCCGCCGGGCAGTACAGCGCGTAGTGGCGGTCGAAGTCTCCCTCGAGCGAGAGGCGCTGCTCCCGGTCCGGGCTCGACATCATCGTCAGCGCGCGCCGGACGATCCCCCGTCGGGCGATGACGCGGATGTGCGGCATCTCGTGCGCGAGCCGGATCATCGCGTACCCGCCGAAGCGCGGCGCCCCCTCGCGCCGGCCGGCCGTGACGATCTCGTGGTTGCCGAACTCGATGCCGGGCGCCAGGGTCGGCCGCATCACGCGCGTGAGGTCGAAGAAGCGGCGCGCGGATCCGAAGCGCCCGTCCGACATCGGCCCCGGGAGGTACTCCATGCCGTTGGCCTCGGCGAAGCGCACGAGCCGGAGGTGGGCCCGGTAGCCGCCGCGGCGCTCGCGGGAGCGGATCACCCAGCTGCCGAACACGACGAGCAGGATGGCGAAGATCGACGCGAACAGCGCCTGGAAGAGGACCTGCTCGCCGGCGTCGGGCGCGCCCTTCTGGAGCGTCTCCACCATGATCCCGGCGAAGAGGGCGAGCGCGATGACGCTGTCCCACAGGAGGAAGTGCATGAGGAAGGTGCGCGCCTTCACGCCGATCCCCTCCGCCTCCGGGTGCTCACGCCGGAACTCCCGGCGGAACGTGCGGAGGTCGCGGCGGCGGATGCGGTCGGTGAGCGGATCCGTGTCGAGCCTGGCTCGCGTGAGCGCCGTGACGCGGCTCACGGCAGCGTCGTGATCAGGAAGCCGAGCCCGAGGAAGACGACGGCGAGCGCGATGAGCAGGAGGAGCCCGAGCGTCGGCCGCATCCGGAGGCGTCGGCCGGCCGTCGCGACGCCGCGCGCGCGACGGGCCCGGCGGCGCGCCTTCCCGGGCTCGGGCACGGCGAGCGCCTCGTCGGACGCCGTGAGCACCGACGCCTCCTCGCCCTCGAGCGACAGCAGCCGGTCGTCGCGCCAGCGCTCCCACCGGTCGACCTTCGCCATGAGGGCGGCGGTCGCGTCGATGACGTCGTGCCAGCGGTCGGGCCTCAGCGTCACCATGTCCGCGGGCGAGCGCAGCAGCAGGCGGTCGCCGCGGATCTCCACGTCGAAGCCGCGCACCCGGTCGACGAGCACCGCCATCACGTCGGGGGTGAAGAGGTAGAGGGCGTCGCGCTCGTACCCTTCCGGGCAGTAGAGCGCGGCGTGCCGGTCGAAGTCGCCCTCGAGCTCGAGGCGCTGGGAGCGGGCGACGTCCACGGTCGGCGTCATCGCTCGGCGGAGGCGCGTCCGGTTCGAGATGACCTGGATGTGCGGGAGCTCGCGCCGCAGGCCGATCATCGCGTAGCCGCCGTACTGGGTGATGCCGGACGCCTTCGACGCGGAGGCCAGCTCGTGGTTGCCGAACTCGACGGGGCGCGCGGTGCGGGGCCGCATGATCCGGGTGAGGTACATGCCGCGCGCCGCGACCTCGCCCATGTGCCCGTCGGAGAGCGGACCGGGCGTGTAGCTGAGGCCGTTGACCCGCCCGAAGCGCGCGAGGCGGTAGTGGCTGCGGATGGTGCTCCGACGCCGGCGGGTGCGGATCAGGCGCCAGGCGAAGAAGACGCCTGTGCCGAGCAGCGGGATGCCGAAGACGGTCATGCCGAGGGCGTCGCCGCGCATCTCGGGGTCGTCGGTGAAGATCGCGGCGAGGCCGGCGACGAGCACGAAGACGCCGCCGAGCGGGATGGTGAGCACGGCGAGGATCCCCATGGCGATGCGGCCGAATAGGAACAGCGGCGAGACCAGGACGGGGAACCGGGCGGTGAACTCGCGGCGGAAGCGGCGGAGGTCGTCGCGGTCGATGCGTCCGGTCAGCGGCGTCGTGTCCAGCTGCGGCCGGCTGGGCGCGTGCGTCGTCATGGATCCCCTGTCCCGCGGCGTCCCGGCCGCCCGTCCACCGTACCGACGCCGTGCACCGCCGCCGGGCGCGCGGACGCCCCCAGCTCGGGCGGCACGGGTCTGCGCGGATCGGCGCCGGTCAGCGCGGGAACGCCGTCGCGCCCACCTTCTCGTACGCGGCCCACGCCTCGACAGGACCGCGGCCCGCGACCGCGTGCTCGCCGATCGCGCGGGCCTTGTAGATGGCCGGGTTGTGGCTCGCGACGACGCGGGCGTTCCGCCAGTGCCGGTCGAGCGCGCGCTCGCGGAAGGTGGCGGACGCTCCCCCGACCTCGAACAGCAGCGTCGCGGCGGCGGGCACCTGGTCGACCGCGTGCACCTGCGCCTGGTAGACGGCGTTCTCGGCGGCGTCGAGGGACGGCCGGTCGAGGGCCTCGCCGGCCGGGGCGGTCGCGACCGCGTCGTCGAGCCAGGCGGCGGCCGCGAGCGTGGCGGCGCGCACGGCGAACGCCGCGGTGGAGATCCGGCCGACGACGTCGAGCACCTGCGGGTCGTCCTTCGGCAGCGCCGCGTTCGCGTGGATGTAGGTGCGCGTGCGGCTGCGCACGTACGCGACCGCGTCACGCTCGACCTCCTGCGCGATCCCCGCCAGCACCGCCACGAGGTGCAGCTGGTAGAAGGCCTGGATGTGGCTCAGCGGCGCCTCGCGGTACGCGGTGACGGTCGCCGGATCCACCTCCACGCCCGCGAAGGTGGTGGTGCCGCTCGCGGTGAGGGTCTGGCCGAACGCGTCCCAGTCGTGGACCGCGGTGACGCCGGGCGCGTCGGTCGGGATCGCGAGGGTCACGCGCTCGACGCCGTCGGCGGCCGCGCGACCCGCGGCGAGGTAGATCCAGTCGGAGTAGAGCGTGCCGGTCGAGTAGTACTTGGTGCCGTCGAGGATCCAGCGGCCGTCGCGCTCCTGGAGCGTCGTGGAGATGTCGGCGAGCGTGTTGCCGGTCTGCTCGCTCGTGGCGTTGCCGACGATGGCGCCGGACGCGATGCGGCGGATCCACTCCTCGCGCGCGGGGCCCGGCGGCCGCCGCAGCACGAGCTCGACGTAGCCGAAGTGGCCGCGCAGCAGGTGCCCGACGTTCGCGTCGGCGGCGGACAGCTCGATCACGAGCTCGACGAGCTGGGCGAGCGAGGCGCCGCGCCCGCCGTCTGCGACGGGCAGGCGGATGGCACCGAACCGCGCCTCGCGGAGGAGCGCGACGGCGTCGAACGCGAGCTGCCGGTCGCGCTCGCGGGCGACGGCGCCCTGGCGGATCCGGTCGAACAGCGGCAGGAACTCGGCGCGCAGGTCGGCGCGGGTAGCGGTCGCGGTCGCCCCGTCGGCCGTCACGGTCACGAGAACGCGCCCCGGTACGCCGCCGCCGGGTGCGACTCCGGCAGCCGGTCGTGTCCGGTGAGCTTGTGCCGCAGCGTCCCCGGCTCGTACTCCTTCTGCTGCAGCCCGCGCTCCTGCAGCACGGGCGTGACGTGGTCGACGAAGTCCTCGTAGCTGCCGGGCAGGGTCCAGTTGATGACGTTGATCCCGTCCACGCCCGCCTCCTGCCAGCCCGCGAGCACGTCCGCGATCTGCTCGGGCGTGCCCACGACGCGGCCGCGGAGCTTCGCCGAGAGGCGGGCGAGGTCGGCGATGGTCGGCTCGCGGTCGGGCGACGCCTCGCGCAGCCAGTTGAGGTGGCTCTGCCCGGCCTGGGTCTCGACCTCGGAGAGCGGGGTGGCCGGATCCAGCTGCTCGCCCGTCTTCGGGTCGAAGCCGAGGTTGGAGTGCAGGAGGAAGCCGTCGGCGCTCAGGTACTCGTCGATCTCGGCCTCGTTGCGCTTCGCCTCCTCCTCCGTGCTGCCCGTGATGAAGGAGAGCCCGAGCCAGAAGGAGAGGTCGTCGGCCCGCCGGCCCGCGTCCACGGCGAGCGCCCGGGTGTCCTCGATGAGGGCGCGGGTCTTCTCCGGCGTCGACGACAGGATGAACTGCGCCTCCGCGTTCCGGGCGGCGAAGCGGCGGCCGACGGGCGAGGATCCCGCCTGGAAGAGCACGGGCGTGCGCTGCGGCGACGGAGACGACAGGTGGGGACCTGCGACCTTGTAGCGCGGCCCCTCGTGGTCGATGCGGTGGATCCGCGACGCATCCGAGAACACCCCGCGCTCCTTGTCGCGCTGGAGAGCGTCGTCGTCCCACGATCCCTCCCACAGCTTGTAGACGACGTCGAGGTACTCGTCGGCCCAGGCGTAGCGGGCGTCGTGGTCCTCGAGGCCGTCGTGCCCGAAGTTGCGGGCGGCGCCGTCGAGCGCGCTCGTCACGACGTTCCAGGCGATGCGCCCCTTCGAGATGTGGTCGAGCGTCGACACCTTGCGCGCGAAGTCGAACGGGTGCGCCTGGAGCACCGAGCTCGTGAACGCGAAGCCGAGGTGCTCGGTGCTCACGGCGAGCGCGGAGATCAGCACGGACGGGTCGTTGCTCGGGAACTGGAGGCCCTCGCGCGCGTTCACGTCGTAGGCGCCGTCGCCCGGACCGTAGAGGCCCACCACGTCGGCGAAGAACATGGCGTCGAAGCGGCCGCGCTCGAGGGTCCTCGCGAGGTCCACCCACAGCTCGACGTCGTCGAACTCGTGCTGGCGGGCGGACGGGTGCCGCCACAGCCCGTGCTGGATGTGGCTGGCGGTGTTCATCACGAACGCGGCGAAGCGGAGCGGGGGCCGGGCGTCGGGCATGGGGATCCTCTCGTCGGACCTCCACCCTCCCACCCGCTTCCCCGGGCGCCGGAATCCGGGGCGGCCCGTGTGACGCGGGGTTACCGGCGCGCGTTACGCGGCGTGACCGCGGCCCTTCCCCGGCCGGGGGATCACGGGCCACGGTGGGCGGCAGCCGAGCGGATCCCCGCCCGGCCTTCCCCTGCACCGCAGCCGCACCGCTGGAGACCCCATGACCACCGCACCGCCCGCCGCATCCGCCGCGTCGACGCCCCCGCCGCCCGCGTCGCCCGCTTCGCCCTCCGATCCCGAGGCCCCCGCCGACGTCTCCCGCCGCCGACGCCGCGTCCTCACCGCGTCGTTCGTCGGCACGACCGTCGAGTACTACGACTTCTACCTCTACGCCACCGCGTCCGCGCTGGTGTTCGGCAGCCAGTTCTTCCCGAACCAGACGCCCGCGGTCGGCCTGCTCTCGTCGTTCGCCGCGTACGGCGTCGGCTTCCTCGCGCGGCCCATCGGCGGGATCGTCGCGGGCCACCTCGGCGACCGCATCGGCCGCAAGCGCATGCTCGTGTACTCGCTCGTGCTCATGGGGATCGCGTCGACGCTCATCGGCGTCCTGCCGACCTACGCGACCATCGGCTTGGCGAGCGTCGTCGGCCTCGTGTTCCTGCGGCTCGTGCAGGGCATCGCGGCCGGCGCCGAGTGGGGCGGATCCGCGCTGCTGTCCGTCGAGCACGCCCCCGCCCACCGCCGGGGCCTCTTCGGCGCGTTCACCCAGATGGGATCCGCGGGCGGCATGCTCCTCGCCACCGGCGTCTTCGCCGCGACGCGCTTCTCGCTCGGCGAGGAGCAGTTCCTCGCCTGGGGCTGGCGCCTGCCGTTCCTCCTCAGCGCCGTGCTCGTGGGCGTCGGCCTCGTGATCCGCCTCCGCGTGGAGGACGCCGCCGAGTTCCGCGACATCAAGGCGTCCGGCAAGGTCGAGCGCTTCCCGCTCGGCGTCGTGCTGCGGAAGCACCCGCGCGCCGTGCTGATCACCGCGGGTCTCCGCCTCGTGCAGCCCGCGCTCTACTCGATCCTCACCGTCTACACGCTCTCCTACCTCGCCGAGAACCGCGGCGACTCGGGCGTCGCGCTCACGTCGGTGCTCATCGTCTCGGCGCTGAGCCTGCTGACCACGCCGCTCTGGGGCTGGATCTCCGACCGCGTCGGCCGCCGCCGCCTCACCATCGGGAGCGCCGCCGGCATCGGGATCCTCATCTGGCCGTTCTTCGCGTTCCTCGACTCCGGCCCGCTGCTGCTCCTGCCGCTCGTCTTCGCGCTCGGCATGAACGTCTTCCACGACTCGATCTACGGCCCGCAGGCGGCGTGGTTCGCCGAGCAGTTCCCGACGGGCGTCCGCTACAGCGGCGTCTCGCTCGGCTACCAGGTCGGCAGCATCTTCTCCGTCGGCCTCACGCCGCTGCTCGCGGTGCTGTTCCTGCAGTGGGGCGGCGGCTCCCCGTGGATCCTCTGCGCCTACATCGGGCTGTACGCGGTGCTGACGATCGCCGCGGCGCTCGCCGCGAAGGACCCGGCGCGGGAGGCGATCGCGGAGCGGAAGGCGCGCGGTGCCGCCGACGCCGACGCCGACCCCGTGCACCCGGCCGTCGCCGTGGCGGGATCCGCGCATGCGGACGAGCACGACCGGGAGCGCGTTCCCGCCCGGTAGGCCCTGCGCCGCGACCGGCCGCCGTCCCGTGTGGACGGCGGCCGGTCGACGCGGTCCGGCTCGGCGCCTAGCGGGAGACCAGCTCCGCCGCGCGCGACGCCTTCACGAGGTCGGCGCAGCGCTCGCCGATCATCATCGTCGTGATGTTGGGGTTCACGGTCGTGAGCTCGGGCATGACCGACGCGTCGGCGACCCGGAGGCCCGTCACGCCCTTGACGCACAGCTCGGGATCCAGCGGCGACATCGCGTCGTCGACGGCGCCCATCCGCACGGTGCCCGCCGGGTGGTAGACGGTGTTGTGCGTGCGGGAGAGGTAGTCCGCGATCTCCTCGTCGGTCTGCGCCTCGACGCCCGGGTACAGCTCCCGGCCCGCCCACTCGGACATCGCGGGCTGCGCCACGATCTCGCGCGCCAGCCGGATCCCGGCGATGAGCACGCGCATGTCGTGCGGGTCGGTGAGGTAGCGCGGGTCCACGAGCGGCTTGTCGCGGTGGTCGCGGCTGCGGAGGCGCACCGTGCCGCGGGAGCGGGCGTGCGTGACGTTCGGCGTGAGGCAGAAGCCGTTCTCGGTCGTCGGGTAGCCCTGGCGCACGGTGTGCATGTCGAACGGCACCGACCCGTAGTGGAACATGAGGTCGGGCCGGTCGAGCCCCTCCTCGGTGGTCGCGAAGATCCCGATCTCCCACCACTGCGTGCTCTCCGTGGGCATGGGCTGCTTGGCCTCCCACTGGATCACGCCCTCGGGGTGGTCCTGCAGGTTCTCGCCCACGCCGGGCGAGTCGACGCGCACCGGGATGCCGAGATCCTCGAGGTGTGCCTTCGGGCCGATGCCCGAGAGCATCAGCAGCTTGGGCGAGTCGATGGCGCCGGCGGAGAGGATCACCTCGCGGCGGGCCCGGACGGTGCGCGTCTTCGCGAACGCGTTGTCGACGACCTGCACGCCCGTGCAGCGGTCGGCGTCGTCGAACTCGAGCGCGCGCGCCTTGAGGTCGGTCAGCACCGTGAGGTTCGCGCGGTCGGCGAGCGGGTGCAGGTACGAGACCGACGAGGACGCGCGCGTGCCGTCCGCCTGCCGGTTGATCTGGAAGAACCCGGCGCCGTTCCGCACGGTCGCGCCGGTGTTGAAGCGCGTGCGCGGGATGCCCGCCTGCTCGCACGCGTCGAGCAGGGCGACGCCGGAGGGATCCCGCGGCGGCACGTTCATGAGGTGCACCGGGCCGTCGTGGCCGTGGTGCGGCTCGGGATCCTCGTTCGTCTCCAGCCGCCGGTACAGCGGGTAGGTGCTGTCGGCGTCCCAGCCGGTGGCGCCGTGCTCGTGCGCCCAGCCGTCGAGGTCCTCGCGCGGCGCCCAGAAGGCGATGCAGGAGTTGTGGCTGGAGCATCCGCCCAGCACCTTCGCGCGCGCGTGGCGCATGAAGGAGTT
Organism: Clavibacter michiganensis; assembly: GCF_002151125.1. Lineage (GTDB taxonomy): Bacteria > Actinomycetota > Actinomycetes > Actinomycetales > Microbacteriaceae > Clavibacter > Clavibacter michiganensis_C. The sequence goes on along the minus strand of NZ_MDJZ01000003.1, from coordinate 29,341 downwards.
GCCGTTCTCCTGCTGCTCGATGGGGTAGTCCCAGTCGTAGCCGGACTCGAGCAGCTCCATCCAGCGGTCGAGGCGGAGGACCACGTCGAGGTCCTTGTCGTGCGGGCCGGCCTCGATGAGGGCCACCTGCATGTCCGGGTCCTCGCTGAGGCGGGCGGCCACCGCGGCGCCCGCGGATCCCCCGCCGACCACCACGTAGTCGTACTCGGTGTGCGTCATGTCGTCTCCCGTCCGGTCGTTCATCGTGCGGCGAACCAGCCCGTGACCTGCGGGCGCACGTTCTGGTAGATGTGCTTGGCCTCCTGGTACTCGGCGAGGCCCGTCGGCCCGAGCTCCCGCCCGACGCCGGACTGCCCGAAGCCGCCCCACTCCGCCTGCGGCAGGTAGGGGTGGAAGTCGTTGATCCAGATGGTGCCGTGGCGGAGCGCCTGCGCGACCCGCTGCGCCTTGCCGGCGTCCTCGGACCACACGGCGCCCGCGAGCCCGTAGTCGGTGTCGTTCGCGATGGCGACCGCCTCCTCCTCGGTGCGGAACGTCTCCACGGTGACGACCGGTCCGAAGGCCTCGTCGACCACGACGGACATGCCGCGCTCGACCCGGTCGAGGACGGTCGGCAGGTAGTAGTAGCCGGCCTCGAGGTCGCCCGTGCCGAACGCGCCGCCCGTGCGCAGGCGCGCGCCCTCGGCCACGCCCTTCTCGACGTACGCGTGCACCTTCTCGCGGTGCGCGGCGGAGATGAGCGGGCCGGTCTCCGCGTCGGGGTCGAACGGGCCGCCGAGGCGGATCCCCTCGGCCCGGCGCACGAGCTCGTCGACGAAGCGCTCGGCGATGGACTCCTCCACCACGAGCCGCGCGCCCGCGGAGCACACCTGGCCGGAGTGCACGAAGGCCGCGTTGAGGGCGTTGTCGAGGGCCGCGTCGAAGTCGGCGTCGGCGAACACGACGTTGGGGTTCTTGCCGCCGAGCTCGAGCGCGACCTTCTTCACCGTGGCCGCCGCGGCCGCCGCGATGGTGCGGCCGGTCGCCAGGCCGCCCGTGAACGAGACCATGTCGACGTCGGGGTGGCTCGACAGCGGCGCGCCGGCGACGGCGCCCGCGCCGAGCACCAGGTTGGCGACGCCCGCGGGAAGCCCGAGGTCGTGGAGGAGCTGCACCATGAGGATCGAGGTGTGCGGCGTCAGCTCGCTGGGCTTCAAGATGAACGCGTTGCCCGCGGCGAGCGCCGGGGCGATCTTCCACGCGGCCTGCAGCAGCGGGTAGTTCCACGGCGCGATGAGACCGCAGACGCCCACGGGCTCGTGCACGATGCGGCTCACGACGTCCGGGTTCCCCGCATCGACGACGCGGCCCGCGTCCTGCCCGGCGAGCTTGCCGAAGTAGCGGAAGCACGCGGCGATGTCGTCCATGTCGATCTCGCTCTCGACCAGGCGCTTGCCGGTGTCGAGCGTCTCGGCGCGGGCGAACTCGGCCTTCCGCTCGACGAGGCCGTCGGCCACGCGGAGGAGGAGGTCGCCGCGCTCGGGGGCGGGCGTACGCGACCAGGCGCCGCCGTCGAACGCGGCGCGGGCGGAGGCGATGGCGCGCTCGACGTCGGCCGTGGTGGCCTCGGAGACGCGGCCGACGAGGGATCCGTCGGCGGGGCAGCGGATCTCGCGCTCGCCCCCGTCGGAGGCGGCGACCCAGCGGCCGTCGATGAACAGGGTGGCGGCGTGACCCGTCGTGGACTCGGTCGTGGTCATGGGTTACCTCTCGGGCTGGTCGGTGACGACGACGAGGGTGTTGCCCGGCTCGTCGCGGTTGAGGTGGAGGAACTCGAGGTGCGTCTCGTAGTGGTCGAGGACATCGGCGATGACCTGCTCCGGCGTGTAGTCGAGCACGTCGTAGCCGCGGCTGCCCTCCAGGGAGAACACCTCGAGGCGGAAGTAGTGCTCCTGGGATCCGGCGGCCGCGTGCGGCGCGTAGGTGGGGGTGTCGTAGCGCACCGGGCGGATCGCGTACCGGAAGTCGCGCTCCTCGCCCATGGACACGTCGAGGTCGAGCTCGCGGATCCCGTACTCGGAGTGCTCGCCCTCCACGAGGTGCGCGGTCGCGCCGTGGGCGGCGAGCTCGTCGCGCACCTGGGTGAGCGCCGGCAGGGCGACCTCCTCGGTGAAGCGCTGCGTGCGGTCGCGGTCGGGGTAGGTCATCGACCGCGACAGCCGCTGACGCCAGCTGCGCCCGGGGGCGGTGTCGCCGGAGCGGCCGGACAGGATGCCCGGCAGGCTCGAGCGGTAGCTGGCGGCGAGCGAGTTCTCCACCTTCAGGGCCTTGAACAGACCGAGCATGATGAGCAGCAGCACCACCGAGAACGGCAGCCCCATCACGACCGTCGCGCTCTGCAGGGTCGGGACGCCGCCCACCGCGAGCATCACGAGGGTGAGCGCGCCGGTCGCGACCGCCCAGAACAGGCGCAGCCACTTGGGGCCGTCGGTGTCGGCGTCCGGCAGGTGCGAGGTGAGGTTCGCCATGACGAGCGCGCCGGAGTCGGCCGAGGTCACGTAGAACAGGAGCCCCGTGAAGGTCGCGACGGCGGCCGTGAGCGGCACCCCCGGGTACTCGGCGAGCAGCGAGTAGAACGCGCGCTCCGGGGTGTTCATGGCCGTGTCGCCGAAGGCCGTGTCGCCGCCCATGACGATGTCGAGGGCGCTGTTCCCGAAGATCGAGATCCACAGCAGGATGAACGCGAACGGCACCACCATCGTGCCGATGACGAACTCGCGGATGGTGCGGCCGCGGGAGATGCGCGCGAGGAAGAGGCCCACGAACGGCGCCCACGCGATCCACCAGGCCCAGAAGAACAGGGTCCAGCTGCTGAGCCACGCGTTCGGGCGGTCGTAGGCGAACGTCTCGAGCGTCATCGCCGGGAAGCGGTTGAGGACGTCGCCGAGGTTCTGCACGATCGCGTCCATGAGGAAGCTGGTCTTCCCCGCGATGAGCACGAAGAGCATGAGCGCGATGGACAGGATCACGTTGAGCTCGGCGAGCCGGCGGATCCCCTTCTCCACGCCCGTGAGCACGGACACCGCGGCCATCGCCACCGACAGCGCGATGAGGCCCGCCTGCACGGCGAGGTTCTCGGGGATCCCGAGCATGAAGTCGAGGCCGTAGTTGAGCTGGGCCACGCCGATGCCGAGCGTGGTCGCGATGCCGAAGATGGTGCCGAGCACCGCGGCGATGTCGACCAGGTGGCCGATCCAGCCGTGGATGCGCTTGCCGAAGATGGGGTGCAGCGCGGAGCGGATGCTGAGCGGCAGGTTGTGCCGGTAGGCGAAGTAGCCGAACGCCATGCCCATGAGCGCGTAGAGCGCCCAGCCGATGAGGCCGTAGTGGAAGAGCGTGAGCACCATCGCCTGGCGCGCGGCCTCCACGGTGGATCCGTCGCCCGTGGGCGGTGCGAGGTACTGGGTGACGGGCTCGGAGACCGAGAAGAACATCAGGTCGATGCCGATGCCCGCGGCGAAGAGCATCGCCGACCAGGTGAACAGGTTGAACTTCGGGCGGGAGTCGTCGGGCCCGAGGCGGGTGGATCCGGCGCGGGACACCGCGACGATCACCACGAACGCGACCACCAGGGTCACGACCGCGATGTAGTACCAGCCGAAGCTCTCCGACACCCACGCGACGGCGGCGCCGATCGCCTCGGCGGCGGCCGTGGGGGCGAGGGAGGCCCAGGCGACGATGGCGATGATCCCGAGGGAGGATCCGAGGAAGACGGGCCGGTTGAGGCGGGGGCGGCCGGGCGGCGCGCCGTCGACGACGGGGGCCGGGGTGGTGGGGGCGGAAGAGGGCAGACGTGCGCGAGTACTCATCGCGTCCTTCGCTGGGAGGGGAATGAGGCTTCGGTCGACACCCGGGGTCTCACGGACCACGCCGGGTTGCGCGACCACCATAGCGAGGGGCCCTCCCCCGGCCGCAAGCCGGATCCGGGCCGCGGTATCGTTCGCGCGCGCGGGCGCGTGGCACGGGATCGGCGGGCGCCGGCCGCCCCGTATCGTGGCCGCATGACCGTGCCCGTGACCGTCCGCCCCGCCGTTCCCGACGACGCCGACGGGATCGCCGAGGTCCACATCCGCACCTGGCAGGAGACGTACGCGCACCTGCTGCCGGCCTCGTACCTCGACGGGCTCGACGTCGCGACGCGCGCCGAGCAGTGGCGCGGGACGCTGACCTCCTCGTCCGCAGCGCCGCCGTTCGTCGCCCTCGACGGCGACCGCATCGTCGGCTTCGCCCTCGCGGGACCGGCGCGCGACGAGGATCCGCCGCGCGACTTCCAGCTCTACGCGATCAACGTGATCGCGTCCGCCCACGGCTCGGGCGCGGGCCAGGCGCTGTTCGACGCGGCGGTCGGCGACTCCCCCGCGTACCTCTGGGCCGCGGACGACAACCCGCGCGCGGAGGCGTTCTACCGGCGGAACGGGTTCGCGCGGGATGGCGGCGTGGAGACGCAGACGTTCCAGGGCGCGGAGATGGTCACGGTGCGGATGGTGCGGTGAGGGTGCCCGGGCGGCCGTCGTGGGGCCGCCCGGGAGTCGGTCACATCGTGTTCCAGTGGAAGTCGCCGCTCGCGTCGGCTCCCTTGCCACCGCAGCGGTAGCTCCGGCCGTTCTCGGCCTGGGCGACCTGGCCGACCTGCGACGGCGAGCAGTACGCGCCCGGTCGGATGAGCCCCGTCTGCTGCGCCGGCTCGGGAGCCGGGGCGGCCGGAGCCGGTGCAGGAGCAGGCGCGACGGGCGCCGGAGCGGGAGCCGCCGGCTGCTGGACGGGCGCTGGCGCGACCGTCGGCGCAACAGTGGGCTCGGGCGTCGGAGTCGGGGCGGGCGCCAGCAGCGTGAGCGTCACGGTGGATCCGGCATCGGTGCGTGATCCCGCGACCGGGCTCTGCGACTTGACCGTCATGCCGTCCGTGACGCTCGTCGCCTCACCCGACTCGAGGACGTACTGGACGACGTAGCCGGCCTCGCGGAGGAGCGCCCGGGCGTCGGAGGCGCTCTTGGCGTTGACGTCCTCGACGACGTGGACCACCGGGGTCGGCGACGCCGTGGGCGTCGGGCTCGCGGACGGGGTCGGGCTCGCGCTGGCGGAGATCGCCTCCGTCTGGCGCGGAGCGGGTGCGGACGCCGCGACCGGCACCGTGGCCCCGATGACGATGAGCACGGCCGCGCCCAGGGCGGCGACGCCGTTGCGCGAACGGGTCGTCAGGACGGGGATCCAGCTGCGACGGCCCGTGGCGTACGGGTAGAGAGCAGTGGCGATCCCGACGAGGCCGAGCGAGACGAACATGCCGCCGAAGCCGCCGAGGGCAGTGATGATCAGCACGGCCAGCGCCACGACGGACCCGATGACCCAGGTCGCCGCAGGGTGGCGGCTCGGGCGCGTGTCGGTGATCACGGAGGCAGGAGCCGCAGGAGCGACCGGCGCCGCGACGGCATGCTGTCGCGGCGGCACCGGCATCGCGACGGTCGCCGCCGCCGCGCGGGCGCTCTTGTCCCGTGCCGCCGCCTCGCGCTCCGCGGCCTTCGCCTGCATGGCCGCCTCGCGCTGCGCGAGCTTCGCGACGCCCTGCTGCTCGGCCTCTGCGGCACGCACGGCCTTCGCCTGCGCGGCCTCGGCGGCCCGCATCGCCTTGTCGTGCGCGGCCTCAGCTGCCTGGGCGTTCCGCACGGCGTCGACCTGCTGCGACGCGACGACGGCGGCAGTCGCGGCCGCGCTCGGAGCGGGCGCCGGCGCTGCGGCGGGCTGCACCATCGGCGCGACGTGCTGCGTCCACGCGGATCCGTCCCAGTAGCGGAGCTGCCCGGATCCGTCGGGGAACCAGCCGGCAGGAGCGGCGGAGGGGACGTCGGGCATGGAGCTCCTCGGGTGCGTGCCGCGGCGAAGGGGTAGGCGGCAGATGGTGCCGTCGAGTGACGACGCCTGAGGCTACGAGCGAGCTCTCCCGTCCGTAAGCCCTCGCATGGGGGTGATACGACTCCAGACCGGCGGAACTCCTCCTGCGAAGCAGAGCCGGCGCCGTGCTAGCGAGCCAAAAGCATCGTACTTACATCGCCACCGGACGATACGAGCACCGTTAGAGAGAGAACCAAGGCACTCCGTCGACGTTCGTTCACGCCCACCCCAAAGACACCCTCACTTAGCATGCCGACTTTGTTGGGCTGAATCGATGTGCGGCCTCTTCTAGCACGGTCGCTGACGTTAGCGCATCCAAACAGTCTCACTGGATACCCCCAAACAGCAAGGCCCAGGTGAAATCGATGTCAAATCCGGCCCGCCGCCGCACGAACAACTACAACTATCTCGTCGGCCACTTCTTCTGCGCCCTCGTGCTCCCAAAACCTCAGAACAGTCCACCCTTGATCCCGCAAACCTAATGTGGCCTCTAGGTCACGTTGCTTATTTCTTTCAAGCTTGGGGCCCCAATAGTCAATGTTGGTCTTTGGTGTCGAACCGTGCTCAGGGCAGGAATGCCAAAAGCATCCGTCGATATAAACTGCAATACGCAGGCGCGGAAAAACTATGTCGGCTCGACTCCTTATGGCCGCAAAGGGCCTCATATCAACTCTATATCGGAGGCCTTTCGCATGAATCAGCTTCCGAACCGCTAGTTCGGGCTTCGTGTCTCTCCCCCTGTTACTAACCATGGAGCTACGTGACACGTCGAGCCTCATAAGTACGAGACATAGTCTGCATGTAATGATTTGATCATGAAAGTGCCCATCGCCACCCGGATTTCATTTGAGCTAACTCTAACGCGACTCGATCAGTCGCTTGAGGTGAGCCATGTTATCTGTCCGTGATCGGACAGCGTATCCGTGCAAAGCGCATACATCCTCAATTTTGACGCAAAATACGTCCATGTTTATAGCATCCATGGAAAAGGCATCCGTATCGTCGTCATAGTGCGTAGTTTGCCAAACGGCATCTGCATTTAGTGGTTTTATCGGAGTAAAAGGCGACAAATTAAATACTTCGTGGTGCATCTGTGTGATCCAAGATGCTCCAACTTCAGACACTGCACCCCAAGACGCTGCCATTTTGTCACTGGTAGCGAAGAGCACCGTTAGCTTTTGAGTAGAATAGCTGTCGACAAAAAAATCACGAAGGTACTCGTAGATTGGCACCCCATTCGGAATTCGACACACAGAGTTTGCGCTACTACTATAGAGTATGTCGTCGGGAACGGCCCCGTTAAATATCAACATGTCAAATATAATATCCGCAAAATCGGAATCTGCAGAAGTGTGACTAATCAATATCTTCTTCTTCTGAGCATCAATTTTTGACTTGATGCCGAGGTGACCTACGTGTCTGTTTATTGACCTGTCTAGTGCTTCCTCGATGGAGGCGGCGGTCGTCAACGTGGCAGTAGTACTAATGGTCTCCGCCGTCGAACGGCTGACATCTCGCCGGAACTCATCGACAGCTACCCGGAACTCAGCCTCATCTTGACGTTGACGAGCGATTTTCGACTCCGCTTTTTGGCTTTTTGTCAGTTGACCAAAAAGGTCCCTTCGTCGCCGCGAATCCGCTAGAAGCTCCTTTCGGACATACATGAGAAGCTCTTGATATCGCGGGTCATCCGACTTATATCCTTGCCGGTTACTAAGCGCCATATCAGGCAACTCTGTTAATTCGAAGAGGTCAACATGCAGTTGCCCGACTACGTAGACCTCGCTCAATTTGTTCTGACCTACTAGGGGAAGAATATTGAACTCCCCAAGCTTGCCATTGGCAAACAGTGAGATAAAGTTATCCGGGAAGTCCGTGAGTGTACTCTTTCTGTTAGTTGTGGACTTGTAGGTACCAATCCAACCCTTGATCTCCAGCGTGTACTCACGCTCTACTCCAGATTTGTTCGCTACAGTGACTGGGCGCGTTACGGCCTCACGCGAGGACACGAGCTTGTCCCTTTCGGCCGGATAGGGATTGGGAACGAGCCCGGCTAGGCGTCTGTAATCATCCCCAAGCGTGATTAAGGTACTGAGGTCCCGCATGACGGTGTCGTCAAAACCGTCCAACGTGTCAAACACACCATCACGAACTATGTGTATCCGAAATTCTTTGCTGACGAGTGGAAACATCTTACTGATGTTTCGCCTAACGACAGACTGAGTCTTGTGAAGCTGATACTGCGGAGACTTCATCACGATAGCGGAGCCGTGATCATCGACGTACTCGAAAATAATCGCATCATCCGGTATTGGGGCCAAAAGCTCCCCTTCATTTGGCTCCCGAGACAGAATGAAACCCGAACGCTCTCCTTGCGAAACTGTTAACACTTCGACGTCAGCAGAAACGGACAGGGCGGCCAGCTTGCCTACACCTTTTCGACCCATGCGGCGCCTGCCCCTTGAGGTAACCGCGTCTTTCTCAGAAGTCCTAGAAGGTCCAGCGACGTTCAGGTACTGCGCTACCTCGCCATTCGAGTAGGACATACCCCGACCGTCATCTTCCACCCGAATCTCGTCGTCAGAGGCGATAATCCACACATTTTGAGCATCTGCGTCATACGCGTTTGCGATAAGTTCAGCGAGAACGTAATATATATTCGAGTAGAGGCTGGGGCCTAGGAGCTCCAAAATACGTGGGTCGATTTCGAGCTTATACTCTTTCATGCAGAATCTCCTTTGACCATACAACCAAAATGCGGCGAAACCCGTACTACACTTTAAGCGACGTAATGGTCACCAGCTGCGGTTAGGGCCATAATTTGTGAGCCAACGGCCTTACCGAATGCTGGCGGAACCGCGTTGCCTATTAGGCGACCAACCGATTGCATGGACGGGCGCTTGCCCGGCTCGACGAATACATAATCGCGGGGAAAGCCTTGGAGCATGGCCGCCTCTCTTAACGTGAGAGTGCGGTCTTGATCCGGGTGCCCAAAACGCCCTGTTCCATAGTTAAACGACTGAGTGGTGATGGTTGGAGACGGCTTGTCCCACTCCATGCGTCCATAGAAGGCTTGAAAGCTGGCTCCGGACACACGTTTGTGGCACTCCGCTACGAGCCTTTCAGGCCAATCCCGCCAAGTTCCACCCGGCTTCGAAGCCCTAATACGCTCCATATTGAGAGGAGACAATTGGCGAGCAGCATGCAGCGAGTCGACTGAATCCGATTCTCCGCTTCGTAGCGCAGGCAGACTTCCGATCGATTCCCTTACAGTCGCAAAGCTTACTGCACCAGTAGGTTGCATTGGCTTTACTAGCGTACCTACTCGCGTCGCGAGAAGAACGAGTCGGCGGCGCTCCTGAGGTAATCCGTAATTTGGCCCGTACACAACTTCATGAGCGACTGAGTAATTGAGCGCCTCGAGCTTCGCAACAAAGGATGCGAACACGCTCATCTTTTTGAGGCGCGGCACATTCTCCATCGTTACGAAATCTGGTAACGTTTCCTCGACCAGTCGAGTAAAATGTCCCAGAAGATCCCAATTCTCTTCGTCGCTGGTGTCGGCTCCTCGCCGGTGACTAGAAAAAGGCTGGCAAGGGGCGCATCCGGCCAGAAGCCTTAGCTTGCCCTGCGGCCAAAGTCGCTCTAAATCTTCCTTCGTCACTTCAGCGACACTGGCCAAAATAAACTCTGCATCGAGATTTACTGCGTATGGATACGCACAAGCTGGATCGAGGTCAATGCCCGCTACGACGTCGATGCCCGCTTGTTTGAGACCGAGAGACAAGCCGCCTGCTCCACAGAAAAGATCGATGGCGGCAACTTCACCCATGTGTGCTCTCACCTTTGCATCGTACTCGGTTAGCAAAGCCCGGTGCCAGCTTCATCGCGACACCAGCAGATACCCGAGTGCGGGTTGCGGCGAGGAGCGCAAAGCGCCGCTGCGGCTTCGTGGCCTGGCGGCTCAAGTAGGACCACCTCATAAACGACGAATGCCCCGGCCGGACCCTAAGGTCCTTCCGAGGCATGTCCGTCGGGCTGACAGGATTTGAACCTGCGACCCCTTGACCCCCAGTCAAGTGCGCTACCAAGCTGCGCCACAGCCCGCTACCCATCGCTGGGCAACTCGTAGAGCCTACCGCATCAGCGACACTGCTCCGGCACGTCGGGCAGCCCAGATCAGGCCGGAGTGCCGCCCGTCGATTGCGCCGCGGACGAACCCGGCGCCGAGCCGTCAGCCCGCCCCGGCTTCGGGAACGCGTCCCGCATGTGGTCGCTGCGGAGGATGTCGGCCACCCCGATGAGCAGCAGCGAGAAGACGATCTGCTCCACGACCATCCAGAGCGGGTAGAGGCCGGGGATCGCCGCGATCACCAGGGTCACGATGGGGAAGATCTGGCTGAAGAGCCGCAGGCGCGAGTACGCCCACCAGTAGCCGGCCGAGGCGCGCCAGGCGAAGTAGTAGAGCGTGAGGGTCATCGCGAGCACCACGAAGGAGCGGAACCAGACGGCGGGCGCGATGGCGATGCCGTCGGAGGCGAGCGTGAGGGCGATGGCCACCGCTGTCGCACCGACGGCGGTCTCGGCGATGAGGATCCACCGGATCCAGCGGAACGCCCGCGCCGTGAACGGGTGGTCGCGCATGTCCTCGGCGATGACGTGGCCCGCCTGGCGCCCGGCGGCGATCCGATCGAGACGGCTGAGCAGCTGGTCCACCGGTGCGATCCTCCGTGTCTCGTGAGCGGGCGTCGGGTGCGCCCGGATCAGGGTACGACGTGACGCCGCGAGCCGCCCGCGAACCCGCGAGGGGACGCGATCCGGACAGGCGACCGCTCCCCCGCATGACACCCCGTGACGCTCTGCGTCGTCACGCGAGGCAACCCCGCGTCACACCCCTCGCCAGCCCCAGCAACCCGCCCCTACCGTGGCCCCACCGCGAGGCGCGGCACCGGTCGCGCCCCTTCACGAGAGGACAGGACATGACCCTGATCGACCGCGAGCCCCGACCCGCATCCGGCTCCCCCGCGCCCGCCCACGGCAGCACTGACGCCGACCGCCAGCGCCCCGCCCCGCTCGGCGACGCCCCCGTCGACCGCTGGAAGGGCGCCCCGCGCCCCACGACGCCCGCCGCGTGGATCGCCCGCGCCCGCGAGGTCGCCGACATCCTCGCCGTCGACCAGGTCGAGCGCGACCGCGCCGGCGCGAGCCCGCACCAGGAGGTGGCGCTGCTCAAGCACGCCGGCCTCGTCACGCTGCTCGGACCCGCGGAGCACGGCGGCGGCGGGCAGACGTGGGACACCGCCTACAAGGTGATCCGCGCGGTCGCTCGCGGCGACGGATCCATCGGTCAGCTCCTCGGCTACCACTACCTCTGGGCGTGGGCGGCGCGGCTCGTGGCGACCGACGCGCAGATCGAGGCCGTGGAGAAGCTCGCCACGACCGGCAACCTCCTCTTCGGCGGCGCCGTGAACCCGCGCGACTCCGACCTCGTCATCCGCGAGGACGGCGACGACCTGATCTTCTCCGGCCGGAAGTCCTTCTCCACGGGCGGCGTCGTCTCCGACCTCACGGTGCTCGAGGGCGTCATCGAGGGCACCGACACGCACGTCTTCGCGATCGTGCCGACGGACCAGCCGGGCATCGTCTTCGGCCACGACTGGGACAGCCTCGGGCAGCGGCTCACGGAGTCCGGCTCCGTCGAGATCCGCGACGTGCGCGTGCCGTGGACGGACGCCGCCGGCTTCGTCGACAAGGTCTTCCAGCCGCTCGTCTACGGCACGCTCAACGTCCCGGCGATCCAGCTGGTGTTCGCGAACTTCTACTTGGGGATCGCGGAGGGCGCTCTCGAGACGGCCGCCGCGTACACGCGCAGCACCACGCGCGCCTGGCCGTACGGCGGCGACGACAAGGAGCGCGCGACCGACGAGTGGTACGTGCTCGAGGGCTACGGGCAGCTACAGTCGAAGCTCTGGGCGTCGGAGGCGCTGCTGGATCGGGTGGGCGCGGAGATCAGCGCCGTGCTGCACGCGCCGCGCGAGAAGCTGACGGAGCGGAAGCGCGGCGAGATCGCGGTGCGGGTCGCGGCGGCCAAGGCCCGCATCGCGGAGGACGGGCTGGAGGTCGGCACCAGGATCCTCGAGCTCACGGGCGCGCGCGCCTCGTCGTCGAAGGCCGGGCTCGACATCTTCTGGCGGAACCTCCGCACGCACACGCTGCACGACCCGATCCCCTACAAGCGCCGCGAGGTGGGCCGGCACGTGCTGCTCGGCGAGATCCCGGAGCCGACCTGGTACACGTGATCCCCGCCCGCGAGACGACGGACGGCGCCGACCCCGAGAGGGATCGACGCCGTCCGTCGTGCTGCGAGCAAGAGCGCGCAGAAGCGCGAGCTAACGCTTCCGCTTCTCCCGCACGCGCATGTTGACGATGATCGGGCTGCCCTCGAAGCCGTAGATCTCGCGCAGCCGACGCTGGATGTAGCGGCGGTACTGCGGGTCGAGGTACCCGGTCGTGAAGAGCACGAATGTCGGCGGGCGGCTCGAGGCCTGCGTGCCGAACAGGATGCGCGGCTGCTTGCCCCCTCGCACGGGGTGCGGGTGGGCGGCCGTGAGCTCGGCGAGGAACGCGTTGAACTTGCCCGTCGCGATGCGGGTGTCCCACGACTCCAGCGCCGTCTCGAGCGCCGGCACGAGCTTCTCCATGTGGCGACCGGTGCGCGCCGAGATGTTGACGCGCGGCGCCCACGACACGTGCGCGAGGTCGGTCTCGATCTCCCGCTCGAGGTAGCGGCGGCGCTCGTCGTCGAGGAGATCCCACTTGTTGAACGCCAGCACGAGCGCGCGGCCCGACTCGAGCACCAGCTCGATGATGCGGATGTCCTGCTCGCTGATGACCTCGGAGACGTCGATCATGACGACCGCGACCTCCGCCTTCTCCAGCGCCGCGCTCGTGCGGAGCGACGCGTAGAAGTCGGCGCCCTGGGCGAGGTGCATGCGGCGGCGGATGCCGGCGGTGTCGACGAAGCGCCACACCTTGCCGGCGATCTCGACCTGCTCGTCGACCGGGTCGCGCGTGGTGCCGGCGAGCTCGTTGACGACCACGCGCTCCTCGCCCGCGGCCTTGTTGAGCAGGCTCGACTTGCCGACGTTCGGGCGGCCGAGGATGGCGACGCGGCGGGGTCCGCCGACCTCCTCCTTGGCGACCTTGGAGACGAGCGGCAGGGTCTTGAGGACCAGGTCGAGCAGGTCGGCCACGCCGCGGCCGTGCAGCGCGGAGACGGGGTGCGGCTCGCCGAGGCCGAGCGACCACAGCGAGGCGGCGTTCGGCTCCTGGCGCGCGTCGTCGACCTTGTTGGCCGCGAGGATCACCGTCTTCTTGGTCTTGCGGAGCAGGCGGACGACGTGCTCGTCCGTGCTCGTGGCGCCGACGTTGGCGTCGACGACGAACAGCACGGCGTCGGCGAGGTCCATCGCGATCTCGGCCTGCATGGCCACGGACGCGTTGATGCCCTTCGCGTCGGGCTCCCAGCCGCCGGTGTCGACCAGCGTGAACCAGCGTCCGCCGTACTCGGCCTTGTAGGAGACCCGGTCGCGCGTGACGCCGGGGGTGTCCTCGACGACGGCCTCGCGGCGGCCGAGGATCCGGTTGATGAGCGCCGACTTGCCGACGTTCGGGCGGCCGACGACCGCGAGCACGGGCAGCGCCGGCAGGTACGTGACCTGGTCGGGGTCGTCCGTCGCGGACTCGAGGACCTCGAGGTCCTCGTCGTCCAGGTCGTAGTCCTCGAGCCCGGCGCGGAGCGTCTGCGCGCGCTGGGCGGCCAGCTCCTCGTCGATGCTCGACAGGCGCTCGTGGAGCCCGCTGTCGAGCTCGGGGAAGTCGTCGTCGTGATCAGCCATGTTGTTCCTCTGGCGTGTCGGCCCGTCGCCGGGCCGCGCCTCAATCTGTTCGTGCGTGAACGAGATCGACCACCGCCTGGACGGTCTGGTCGAAGTCGATGTCCGTGGAGTCGATGGTGGTCACACCATCTGCGGCGTTCATGAAATCGACGACCTGCGAGTCGGCCCGATCCCGGGAGGCGAGTGATTCGCCGACCGCGGCTGCCGACTGGGTCGACGTCTCCGCGGAACGCCTCATCATCCTAGCTTCCGGGGAGGCCGTGAGGAGAATGCGCACCTGGGCGTCCGGTGCGACGACCGTGGTGATGTCGCGGCCCTCGACGACGATGCCGGGCTTGTCGCTCGAGGCCATGAGCGAGCGGAACAGCTCCACCATGTAGTGGCGCACCTCGGGCACGCGCGCCACGCGGCTCACGACGGCGGAGACGCGCGGCTCGCGGATCGCCTCGGTGACGTCGGTGCCGCGGACGCTCACGCGCGTCTGGTCGGGATCGATCGCGATGTCGTAGTCGAAGCCCTCGATGAGGCTCGTGACGGTGGCGGGATCCTCGGTGTCGACCCCGCTCTCCAGCGCGAACCAGCTGAGCGCGCGGTAGGCGGCGCCCGTGTCCTGGTAGTCGAAGCCGAGGGCGCGCGCGGCGGCGCGGCTCACGCTCGACTTGCCGCTGCCCGCGGGGCCGTCGACGGCGACGACCGTGCGGTTGAGCGTGGCGTCCACCAGCAGTGCGTCTTCCAGCGGGTCGGGTGCGTTCACAGCGTCTCCGGTCATCCGGCGATCCTCCAGTTCCGTTCTTCCAGCCGCGCGACCAGGCGGTCGCGGGCCTCGGGCAGCACGGCGATCTCCACGAGACCCACCTGCGCCCCCTGCGAGTGCTCGAGGCGCAGGTCCTCGATGCTGACGTCGGCGGCGCCGACCTCGGAGATCAGCGCGGCCAGCTGGCCGGGGCGGTCGTCGATCATCACGGTGATGGCGGCGAAGCGGCGGTCCTGGCCGTGCTTGCCGGGGATCCGGGCGACGCCCGCGTTGCCCGCGTGGATCCGCTCGGCCACCCGCAGCCGGGCCCCCTGCGCGTCGACATCGTCCAGCGCGTCGATGACCTCGTCGAGGTCGGTGCGGAGCGCCTTCAGGATCGGCACGATGCGCGAGGCGTTCGCACCGAGGATCTGCACCCACAGCGCCGCGTCGCTCGACGCGATGCGCGTGGTGTCGCGGAGGCCCTGCCCGGAGAGGCCGAGCGCGGTCGCGGCGCCGTCGGTCAGCCGCGACGCTAGGAGGCTCGCGACGACCTGCGGCACGTGCGAGACGAGGGCCACCGAGGCGTCGTGCTCCTCGGCCGTCATCTCGATGGGCACGGCGCCGAGATCGAGGATCAGCTGCTCGACGCGCGCGCCCGCGGAGTACGTGATCCCGTCGTGGCCCGCGATGACCCAGGGCCGGCCGAGGAAGAGGTCGCCCGTCGCGGAGACGGGGCCGCCGCGCTCGCGCCCGGCGAGCGGGTGCGATCCGAGGTAGCGGGAGAGGTCGGCGCCCATCGCGGCCAGCTCCGCGAGCGGCGCGGCCTTCACGCTCGCGACGTCGGTGACGAGGGCGTCCGGGTGCGCGGCGAGCTCGGCCGCGACCACGCGCGCGGTCACGTCCGGCGGCACGCAGACCACGACGAGCGAGGGCCGGTCGGGCGCCGCGCCGATGTCGGCGATCCGTCCCGCGCCCATGTCCGCGGCGAGGCGGAGCGTGGTCGGCGACGCGTCGGCCAGCACCACGTCGACGCCGCGCGCGCGGAGGCCGAGGGCGATGCTCGTGCCGAGGAGGCCCGTGCCGACGATGCGGACGGTCCCCTGCACGCGCGTGTCGGTCGCGGCGGCCGCGCCCGCGGCCTCGCTCACTCGCCGTCCTCGCGGTCCACGTCCCCCTGCGCCTCGGCGGCGGCGCCGGCACCCTGCGGGGTCGCGGGTCCGGCCTGCGCGCGGGCCTCGCGCGAGATGGTGAGCAGCTGGCCGAGCTCGTCGGAGGTGAGGTCGCGCACGCGGCCGACCCCTAGTGATCCGAGGTGCAGCGGCCCGAACTGGCGGCGCACGAGCTCCTCCACCGGGTGGCCGACCTCGTCGAGCATGCGGCGCACGATGCGGTTGCGGCCCGAGTGCAGCGTGATCTCCACGAGCGTCTGGTCGCCGCCGCCGGAGAGGATGCGCGCGCGATCCGCCTGGATCGGCCCGTCCTCGAGGTCGACGCCCTGCGTGAGCCGCTGGATCGTCTGCGGCGTGACGCGGCCCGTGACCTTCGCGATGTACGTCTTGAGCACGCCGAACGACGGGTGCGCGAGCACGTGCGCGAGGTCGCCGTCGTTGGTGAGGATCAGCAGGCCGCTCGTCTCCGCGTCGAGGCGGCCGACGTTGAACAGGCGCTCCTCGAACTCCTCCGTGAACTCGCGGAGGTCCGGTCGGCCGCGCTCGTCGCGCAGCGAGGAGTAGATGCCGACCGGCTTGTTGAGCATGAGGTAGCGCTTGGAGGTGTCGAGCTGCACGGCCTGGTCGTCGACCGCGACCTCGTCCACGTCCGGGTCGATCCGGCGGCCGGGCTCGGTGACGGTCTCGCCGTTCACGGTGACGCGGCCCGCGGCGATCATGTCCTCGCAGACGCGGCGGCTGGCGACGCCGGCGGCGGCCATCACCTTCTGCAGGCGGACGCCCTGCACCGGCTCGTCCGGGTTCCAGGCATGGTCAGAGGAGGGGGTCATGGAAGCCTTCCGCCCCGTCGGGGAGCAACGGGGAGATCGGGGGGAGCTCGTCGAGCGAGTTGATGCCGAGCTGCGTGAGCAGGTGGTCTGTCGTACCGTAATGGATCGCGCCGGTCTCGCCGTCGGTGAAGGCCTCGGTCACGAGGCCCCGCGCGAGCAGCGTCCGCACCACCGAGTCGACGTTCACGGCGCGGATCGCGGCGACCTGGCTGCGGCTGATCGGCTGCTTGTACGCGATCACCGCGAGCGTCTCGAGCGCGGCCTGCGAGAGGCGCGTCGGGTTCTGCGTGAGCACGTGGTCGCGGATCACGGTGTCGTACTCGGGCCGCACGTAGACGCGCCAGCCGCCGCCGACCTCGCGCAGCTCGAAGCCGCGGCGCACTCCCCCGGCCTTGCCGTCGAAGTCGTCGACGAGCCGCTGGATCGCGCGGCGCACCTCGCGCACGGGCGTCGAGGTCGCGGTCGCGAGGGTCGTCACGGTCTGCGGCTCGTCGGCGACCATGAGCAGCGCCTCGAGCGCGCGGTCGAGGTCGAGCGGGGCGTCGGGCGCGATGCCGTCCACGGGATCCACCGGCTCAGCTGTCATAGCCGGCCCCCAGGCTCGCGAGGGCGTCGTCGGTCCAGCTCTCGGCGGTCCACGTGAGCGTCAGCTCGCCGAGCGCCTCGGGCTGGTCGAACTCGATCGCGGCCACGCGATACAGCTCCAGCACGGCGAGGAACCGCGCGATCACGACGCCCGTGAGCCCCGCGTCCGCGACGAGCTCGCGGAACGTGACCGGCTCGCCGCCGCGCAGGCGCGCCACGACCACGGCCGCCTGCTCGCGGATGCTCACGAGCGGCGCGTGCAGGTGGTCGAGCCCCACGGTCGGGATCTCGCGCGGCGCGAGCGCGAGCAGCGCGATGGCCGCGAGGTCGGCGGGCGAGGTGGTCCACACGAGCTCCGGCACCTGCGCGCGGAACCGCTCCTCGAGCGGCACGTCCCTGAACGCGCGGCCGGACTCGGCGGCGAGCCGCTCCTGGAACCACGACGCCGCCTGCTTGAACGCGCGGTACTGCAGCAGACGGGCGAACAGCAGGTCCCGCGCCTCGAGCAGCGCCACGTCCTCGGCGTCCACGAGCTCGCCCTGCGGCAGGAGCCCGACGAGCTTGAGGTCGAGCAGCGTCGCCGCGACCACGAGGAACGAGCTCGCCTCGTCGAGGTCCTCGGGTCCGTCGAGCCCGCGGATGTGGGCGATGAACTCGTTGGTCACGAGGCTGAGGCTCACCTCGGTGATGTCCATCTCGTGGCTGCCGATGAGCGAGAGCAGCAGGTCGAACGGGCCCTCGAAGTTGCCGATGCTGACGCGGAACGCGCGCTCCGGATCCGCCCGGAGGGCCGCGGCGTCCGCGTCGGCGGCGAGCTCCGGCTCGGCCAGGGGTGCACCCCTACGCGACGGCGCCACGCGCGATGAGCTCCCGCGCCACCTTGCGGTACGCGAGGGCTGCCGGGTGCTCGGGCGCGAACTGGATGATGGGCTTGCCCGCCACCGACGCGTCCGGGAACTTGACCGTCCGGCCGATCACGGTCTCGAGCACGCTGTCGTCGAACGCCTCGACCACGCGCTGGAGCACCTCGCGGGAGTGCAGGGTGCGCGAGTCGTACATGGTCGCGAGGATCCCGTCGAGCGCGAGCCCCGGGTTCAGCCGGTCCTTGACCTTGTCGATCGTCTCGACGAGGAGCGCGACGCCGCGGAGCGCGAAGAACTCGCACTCCAGCGGGATCAGCACGCCGTGGCTCGCCGTGAGCGCGTTGACGGTGAGGAGGCCGAGCGACGGCTGGCAGTCGATGAGGATGACGTCGTAGTCGGCGCTCACCTTCCGCAGCACGCTCGCGAGGATCTGCTCGCGCGCCACCTCGTTGACGAGGTGCACCTCCGCGGCCGACAGGTCGATGTTCGCGGGGATGACGTCGAGGCCCTCGAAGCCCGTGGTCTGGATGGCCTCGCGCGGGTCCTTCACGGTGCCGAGCAGGAGGTCGTAGATGGTGACGGCGTCGTGCGTCTGCACGCCGAGGCCGGCGGAGAGGGCACCCTGCGGGTCGAAGTCGACGGCGAGCACGCGGCGGCCGTAGCTCGCGAGCGAGGCGCCCAGGTTGATGGCGGTGGTGGTCTTGCCGACGCCGCCCTTCTGGTTGCAGAGGGAGATGATCTTCGCGGGTCCGTGCCCGGCGAGCGGCTCGGGCTCGACGAACTCGCGCAGCTCCCGACCGGTGGGTCCGAGCACGGGGACGTCCATTCCCGGGAGCTCGGTCACATCTGGCTTGCGCGTCACGTGGATCTCTTCCTGCCGCTCGTCCGGCGCGGGGGTCCGCCGGATCCTGCGAGTCTACCGGGGAGGGCTCGTCACGCCCGGCGGGCACGCGGGTGCGCGGTCGTGTAGACGTCGCGCAGGGTGTCGACGGTCACGCGCGTGTAGATCTGCGTCGTCGCGACCGACGAGTGGCCGAGCAGCTCCTGCACCACGCGCACGTCGGCGCCGCCCGCGATGAGGTGCGTGGCGAACGAGTGGCGGAAGGTGTGCGGCGAGATCTCCTCGGTGACGCCGGCGCGCTCGGCGGCGGCCTTGATCACGAGCCACGCGTTCTGCCGCGAGAGCGCGTGGCCGCGCAAGCCCAGGAAGAGCGCGGGCGTCGCGGTGCCGCGCGCGGCGAGGATCGGGCGGACGCGCACGAGGTAGGCGTCGACGGCTCGGCGCGCGAAGGATCCGACGGGCACGATCCGCTGCTTGCCGCCCTTGCCGAGCACCCGCACCAGCTCGTCGGCCGCGCCGTCGGGGCCGAGCACGTCGTCGACCGTCAGCGCGGTGATCTCGCTGACGCGCGCGCCCGTCGCGTACAGCAGCTCGAGGAGGGCCTTGTCGCGCACCCGGAGCGGCTCGTCGCCGTCGGTCGCGTCGAGGATCCGCCCCATGGTCTCGATGGAGACGGCCTTCGGGAGGCGGCTCGGCAGCTTGGGCGGCTTCTGGTCGGCGGACACGTCCACCTCGACGATGCCCTCCTCCACGAGGAAGCGGTGGAACGACCGCACGCTCGACAGCATGCGCGCGAGCGACGACGCCGTCAGGCCGTCGCGCTCGGGATCGCGGAGGCGCTGCGCGAAGCCGGCGACGTGGCTCGCCGTCGCACCGGCGGGATCCGCGACGCCCTCGGCCGCGAGGTGCGCCGTGTACCGCGCGAGGTCGCGGCGGTAGGCCTGGATCGTGTTGCGGGACAGGCCGCGCTCCACCTCGACGTGCCGGAGCCAGCGGTCGACGGCCCGCCGCAGCGCGACCGGGACCTCGGGCACGGCGTCGGGCACCGCTCCCCCGGATCCCTGGGCCGCGTCGGTCACGAGCCGGACGCGACCCCGCCGTCGCCGTCGCCGTCGCCGCCGCGGAGCTTCGGGTGCCGCGGCCACGGGGCGTCGGCGGGACCCAGCGTCGCCCAGCCGCGCGAGCGCGCGACGTGCGCCTGCAGCACCGCGATCACGGTCGACGGGTTCTGGATCCGCCGCTCGAGCACCGCCGTGACGACCTCGTCGAGGTCCACCCAGCGCGTCTCGATGTCGGCCTCCTCGTCGGTGCGCGCGAACGCCTGCGCCGTGGGGGTGAGCCCGCGCGCGAGGTACACGCGGATCGCCTCGTCGCTGCCGCCGGGCGTCGTGTAGTACTCGGCGAGCACGCTCCACTCGGCGGCGACCAGGTCGGCCTCCTCGGCCAGCTCGCGCTGGACGGCCTGGAGCGGCGGCTCGTCGGTCACGTCGAGGAGCCCCGCGGGGATCTCCCACTCGCGCATGCGCACGGGGTGCCGGTACTGCTTGATGAGGAGCACGCGGTCCTCGTCGTCGATCGCGAGCACCGCGACGGCGCCCGTGTGGTCGACGTACTCCCGCGTGATCTCGCCGTCGCCGTACGCGAAGGTCTCGCGCCGGATGTCCCAGATCCTCCCCGCGAAGACGCGCTCGCTCGACGTGATGTCGTACGCGACCTCGTCGTCGTGCAGCCCGTCCGCCGGGGATCCCGCGGCGGCGTCGGTCACGCGACGGCCTCGGCGTCGTCCTCGACGAACAGCGTGCTCGCGGCCTGGCGGTCGAGGGCGGCGCGGATCAGCCCGGCGAACAGCGGGTGCGCGCGGTTCGGGCGCGACCGGAGCTCCGGGTGCGCCTGCGTGCCGATGTAGAACGGGTGCACCTCGCGCGGCAGCTCCACGTACTCCACCAGCGTGCCGTCGGGCGAGGTGCCCGAGAACACGAGGCCGGCGTCCTGGATGCGCTCGCGGTACTGGTTGTTGACCTCGTAGCGGTGGCGGTGGCGCTCGTGCGAGACGGGCGCGCCGTACAGCTCGGCCGCGAGCGAGCCGGGCGCGAGCGCCGCCTCGTACAGGCCGAGGCGCATGGTGCCGCCCAGGTCGCCGCCCGCGATGATGTCGACCTGCTCCGCCATCGTCGCGATGACGGGGAACTCGCTGTCGGGGTCGAACTCGCTGGAGGAGGCGCCGGCGAGGTCCGCCTCGTTGCGCGCGTACTCGATGACCATGCACTGGAGGCCGAGGCACAGGCCGAGCACGGGGATCTTGTTGTCGCGCGCGAACTTCAGCGCGCCGAGCTTGCCCTCGATGCCGCGGATGCCGAACCCGCCCGGCACGCACAGCGCGTCCAGGTCGCCGAGCATCTTCGCGGCGCCCTCGGGCGTCTCGCACTCGTCGGAGGCGACCCAGCGCAGCTTCACGCGCGCCGAGTGGGCGAAGCCGCCGGCACGCAGCGCCTCGGTGACGGAGAGGTACGCGTCCGGCAGGTCGATGTACTTGCCGACGAGGCCGACCGTCACCTCGTGCTTGGGGTCGTGGACGGCGTCGAGCAGGTCGCTCCAGCCGGACCAGTCCACGGCGTCGGCGGCCGGCAGGCCGAGGTGGTCGATGAGGTAGCTGTCGAGGCCCTGGCGGTGCAGCATCTCCGGGATGTCGTAGATGCTCGGCACGTCGACCGCGTTCACCACGGCCTGCTCGTCCACGTCGCACATGAGCGCGATCTTCTTCTTGTTGGACTCGGAGACGGGCCGGTCGCTGCGGAGCACGAGCGCGTCCGGCTGGATCCCGATGGAGCGCAGCGCCGCGACCGAGTGCTGCGTGGGCTTGGTCTTCTGCTCGCCGGAGGCGCCCATGTACGGCACGAGCGAGACGTGCACGAAGAAGACGTTGTTGCGGCCGAGCTCGTGGCGCACCTGGCGCGCGGCCTCGATGAAGGGCTGGCTCTCGATGTCGCCGACCGTGCCGCCGATCTCGGTGATGATCACGTCGGGCTGCGGCTCGTCCGAGGCCTGCAGGCGCATGCGGCGCTTGATCTCGTCGGTGATGTGCGGGATGACCTGCACGGTGTCGCCGAGGTACTCGCCGCGGCGCTCCTTGGCGATGACCTCCGAGTAGATCTGGCCGGTGGTCACGTTGGCCGCCTGGTCCAGCTCGATGTCGAGGAAGCGCTCGTAGTGGCCGATGTCGAGGTCGGTCTCGGCGCCGTCGTCGGTCACGAAGACCTCGCCGTGCTGGAAGGGGTTCATGGTGCCCGGATCCACGTTGAGGTAGGGATCGAGCTTCTGCATGACGACGCGCACGCCGCGCGCCGTGAGGAGGTTGCCGAGGCTGGCCGCCGTGAGGCCCTTGCCGAGCGAGGAGACGACGCCGCCGGTCACGAAGATGTGCCTGGTCGTCTTCGCCGCGCCTGTCGTGCTGCTGATGCTGTCCGTCGAGCTCGGGTCCGTGTCCGCTGAATTGATGTCCGCCACGGGCTTCCATCCTACGTGGGATTCGGGACGCCGCGACACCCTCGCCGCGCCGCGGGTCGTCCGCTCAGCGGAGGGACGCCGCGGTCTCCACGAGCTCGCGGGCATGCGCGAGGCCGCTCTCGCTGTCCGGCAGGCCGGAGAGCAGGCGCGCCATCTCCTGGATCCGGGCGTCGCCCTCGAGCTGCGTGACGCTGGACGCCGTGACCTGCCCGTCGCCGCCCTTGACGACGCGGAGGTGGTTGGTCGAGAAGGCGGCGACCTGCGCGAGGTGCGTGACGACGATGACCTGGGCGCGCTCGGCGAGCCGCGCCAGCCGCCGGCCGATCTCGATGGCCGCGGCACCGCCGACGCCCGCGTCGACCTCGTCGAACACGAAGGTGGGGACCGGGTCGTCGCCCGCCACGACGACCTCGATGGCGAGCATCACGCGCGACAGCTCGCCGCCCGACGCCCCGCGCCCGAGCGGACGCGCCTCGGCGCCGGCGTGCGGCCGCAGCAGGATCTCCACCCGGTCGGCACCCGACAGCGCGGGCTCCTCCCGCGGCGACACGCGCACCTCGAGCGACGCGTCGGCCATGGCGAGCATGCCGAGCTCCGTCGTGACGGCCGCGGCGAGCCGCGCGCCCGCCTCCGCGCGGACCGCGGTGACGCGCGCGGCGAGCTCGACCACGAGCTGCTCGTCGCGCTCCACCTCGACGCGCAGCAGGTCGATGCGGTCGGTGTCGCCGTCGAGCTCCAGGAGCCGCGCGCTGCCGGTGTCGAGGAACGCGAGCGCGTCCTCGACCGTGGGGCCGTGGGCGCGCGTGAGGGCCGCGAGCTCCGCGCGGCGGTCCTGCAGCGTCTCCAGCTCACGGGCGCCGTCGGCGTCGAGCCCCGCCAGGTAGCCGGACAGCTGCACGGCGATCTCGGACACCAGGATCCGCGCGCTGTCGAGCGACTCGATGATCTCGGCGAGGCCCGGATCGTGCGCGGCCACCCGGTCGAGGCGGCGGTGCGCGGTGTCGAGCACGGACGCGGCGTCCGCCATCTCGCCTGCCGCGTCCTCGGACGACATGAGCTCGTGCGCGGCGGACGCGGCGGCGCGCAGGTCCTCGAGGTTCGTGAGGCGGTCGATGCGCTCGCGCAGCTCCTCGTCCTCGCCGGGCTGCGGCGCCACGGCCTCGATGGCGTCGATCGCCGCGCGCAGCTCCTCGGCCTCGCGCGTGCGGGCGTCCTGCTCCGTGACGAGCCGGTCGAGCTCCGCGCGGGCGCCCTGCCAGCGGCGGAACACGTCCTGGTACTCGCCGAGCACGGGCGCGAGCGCGGATCCGGCGAACCGGTCGAGCGCCTGACGCTGCGCGGTGGACGACCGCAGCCGCATCTGGTCGGACTGGCCGTGCACCACGACGAGCTGCTCGCCGATCTCGGTCAGCAGCGCCGCCGGCGCGCCCCGACCCCCGACCGACGCGCGGCTGCGCCCCTCGGACGACAGCTGCCGCGTGACGATGAGCTCGCCGCGCGTGCCGTCGCCGAAGGGATCCACGTCTCCCCCGGCGTCGCGCACGCGCTCGGGCACGGGACCGTCGGCCGCGATGATCCAGCGGCCCTCCACGACCGCGCGCTCGCTGCCCTGCCGCACGGCGCCGGAGTCGGCGCGCGCGCCGAGCAGCAGGCCGAGGGCGGTGACGACCATGGTCTTGCCGGCGCCGGTCTCGCCCGTGACGGCCGTGAAGCCGGGCCCGAGCGGCAGCGTGGCCTGGCCGATCACCCCGAGGTCGCGGATGGTGATCTCCTCAATCACGGTCGACCGGCCCCCTCCAGCCGGTGACCGGCAGCTCGAACTTGTTGACGAGGCGGTCGGTGAACGGCGACTGCTTGAGGCGCGCGAGGCGCACGGGGATGGGCGACCTGCGGGCCTCGACGCGCGCGCCCGGCGGCATGTCGCGCGTGCGGCGTCCGTCGCACCAGAGCACGCCGGATCCGGAGGTGCGGCTGAGCACCTCGACGGCGACCGTGGACTCCGGGCCCACGACGAGCGAGCGCGCGAAGAGCGTGTGCGGGCTGAGCGGCACGACGAGCATCGCCTCGAGGCTCGGCCACACGATGGGGCCGCCGGCCGAGAACGCGTACGCGGTGGATCCCGTGGGCGTCGACACCACCATGCCGTCGCAGCCGTAGGACGCGAGCGGCCGGCCGTCGATCTCCACGACCACCTCGAGCATCCGCTCGCGGCTGGCCTTCTCGACGGTCGCCTCGTTGAGCGCCCAGGTGCGGTAGACGATGTCGGCTCCGACCTTGAGCGTGACGTCGAGCGTCATGCGCTCCTCGACCGTGTAGTCGCGGTCGAGCACGCGGCGCACGGTGGCCGCGAGGTCCTCCCGCTCGCTCTCCGCGAGGAACCCGACGTGGCCGAGGTTCACCCCGAGCAGCGGGACCGAGGTGCCGCGCACGAGCTCGGCCGAGCGGAGGATGGTGCCGTCGCCGCCGAGGACGATGACGATCTCCAGGTCCGCCGTCTGGACGTCCTGCCCGAGGACCGCGACGCCCTGCATGCCGGGCGCGAACGGCAGGATGTCGGCCTTCTCCTCGGCCGTGAGCACGAGCTGCACGTCGGCCTCCGCGAGCTGGCCGCACACGCTGAGCGCGGCGTCGATGGAGTCGCGGCGCCCCGTGTGGGAGACGACCAGGATGTGCCTCGCGGGTCCAGCCACTTCGCTCACGCTCCTGTGATCTCGTTCGACGTCGATCTCCATTGTGTCGGATTGCCACCGGCACGACCGCTGAACCAGGCGAGGTACTCGTGGTTCCCGGCGCCGCCGACGATCGGGGAGGAGACGAGGCCGGCCGTGCCGAGCCCCAGGTCCCAGGCCGCCCAGAGCACCCGCATCACCGCGTCGTCGCGGAGCCCGGCGTCGTGCACGATGCCCTCGCGGATCCCCGTCCGCCCCACCTCGAACTGCGGCTTGACGAGCAGCACGACGTCCGCGTCCTCCGCCATCGTGCGGGCGATGGCCGGCAGCACGAGCCCGAGCGAGATGAAGGAGAGGTCGCCCACGACGAGCGCGGGCCGCTCCCCCGCGAGGTCGTCGGGGGTCACGCCGGCGAGGGACTCCGGCGTGAGGTCGCGCACGTTGAACCCCTCGACGACGTCGACGCGCGGATCCTCGCGGATGAGCGGATCGAGCTGACCGTGCCCCACGTCGAGCGCGATCACGCGCCGCGCGCCCCGCTCGAGGAGCACCTGCGTGAACCCGCCGGTGGACGCGCCGACGTCGAGCGCCAGCCGACCGGCGACGACCACCTCGGGGAAGGCGTCGAGCGCGCCGACGAGCTTGTGGGCGCCGCGGCTCACGTAGGCGTCCGTCCCGGCCACCTCGACGACGGATCCGGGCATCACCCGGTACGACGCCTTGACGACCCCGCGCCCGTCGACCGTCACGAGCCCGTCCGCGATGAGACGGGCGGCGTGCGTGCGCGAGCGCGCGAGGCCGAGGGCCGGCAGGGCGGCGTCGAGCCGGAGGGCGCCGCCGAGCGCCTCGCCGGGCGCGGGCGCGGCCGGGGCCGGGGCCGGGGCCGCGTCGGCGGATCCGTCGCCCGGGTCAGCCACGCGCCGCGGCCCCGTCGCCGCCCTCGAGCCGCGCGCGCAGCTCGTCGTGCAGCAGCGCGAAGGACGCCGCGCGGTCGCCGAGCGGCTGCTCCTCGATGAGCTGCAGCCGGGAGACCAGCTCCTCGGCGACGTCGCGGTCCTCGCGGTCGTCGCGGTCCTCGCGGTCGTCGCGGTCGTCGTCGGGCACGGCACCCGCTCGGCCGCGGTCATCCGGGTCGTCGCTCACGCCGTCACGCTACGCCCGACCGGCGGCACCGACGCCCGCGGCGACGTACAGCGACTCCTGCACGTCCAGCCCGTAGATCGGCCGCCCCGAGTTCCAGATGACGGCGCACGCGGCACGCAGCGTGTCGATCGTCGATCCGCCGTCCTTCACGACCTCGACGCGATCGCCCGCGATGCGGACGGACGACTTCCCGACCGTGGCCACGCGGCCCTCCTGGGAGAAGCGCGTCTCCGGGTACGGCTCGTGCAGCTGCCCGAGGTGCTCGAGGATGAAGGTCGGCCGCTGGTCCTCCTCGGCCGCCAGGAGCTGCTTGGCCCGGTCGATCCCGGTCAGCACGTGCACCGACGCCATGCCGGCGCGCGTCGCCCCGAGGATGTCGGTGTCCAGCCGGTCGCCGAGGAACACGGGTCGCGTCGCGCCGAAGCGCTCGCGGGCCACGTCGAAGATCGGCGTCTCCGGCTTCCCGGCCACCACGGGCAGGCGGCCGACGGCCGTGTGCACGGCCGAGACGAGCGTGCCGTTGCCGGGCGCGATGCCGCGCGCGACGGGGATGGTCCAGTCGGTGTTGGTCGCGACCCACACCACGTCCGGGTCGGCCAGCGCGAAGGCGGCCTCGGCGAGCTGGGTCCAGCCCACCTCCGGCGCGAATCCCTGCACGACGGCTGCCGGCCCGTCCTCCGTGGAGCGCGTGACCACGTAGCCGGCCTTCTCGAGCTCGTGCACGAGCCCCTCGCCGCCGACGACCAGCACGGTGGATCCCGCGGGCACCCGGTCCGCGAGGAGACGCAGCGCGGCCTGCGGCGACGTGACGACGTCGTCGGGCGCGACCGTGAGCCCGAGCGAGCTCAGGTGCTCGGCGACGGACGCATCCGTGCGCGACGCGTTGTTGGTGATGTACCCCAGCCGGATCCCGTCGCCGGCCGCGCGGTTCAGCGCGTCGACGGCGTGCGGGATGCTGTCCGGTCCCGCGTACACGACGCCGTCGAGGTCCGCGAGGATCACGTCCACGCCCTCGAGGGGGGCGCTGCCCTTCGCCGCCCTAGCGAACATCGTGCTCGCCCTCCCCAGCGGCGTCCGCGGCGGGATCCGCGTGGAGCTCGTCATCGACGTCCACCGCGATGTCCGCGCTGTCGCCGTCCTCGCTCGGCGGGCTGGGCTCCTCCGCGACGGGATCGCCGGATCCGTCATCCGCGGTCCCCGCCGGGTCAGCCTCGCCGGCCTCCTCCGCCTCGTCCGCAGCGTCCGCTGCCTGCGGGGCGCGCTCGGTGTCCGCCATCGAATCGGGTCCGTCGCCCGCGCTCGATGCGCCTTCCTCGGTGGATGCGCCCTCCTCGACCGGGTCCTCGTCCCCCAGCTCCTCCTCGACGACCTCGACCATGTCATCCCACCCCTCGTCGGGATCCGCGAACGCCGCATCGGCCGCGTCCGCCCGCTGCCGCCATTCCTCGGCCTCCGCGCCACGGCCGAGCTCCTCGAGCACCTCCGCGTAGGCGTGGAACAGACCCGCGCTGTAGGAGTAGGCCACGTCGCGGTTCAGCTGCGCGATGGAGAGCTCCGCCAGAGCGGCCTCCGCCTGGCCGAGGTCGAGCCGCGCGCCCGACATCGCGATCGCGAGCGCGACCTGCTCCGCCGCCGGCAGCGTCTCCTTCGGCACGGAACGTCCCAGCTCCAGGGCCTTGTCAGGGCGTCCCTGCCCGCGCTCGCTGTCGACCATGAGGGCGAGCTGGTCGTTCTTGCCCGAGATGCGCCGGTAGGTCCGCAGCTCGCGGAGGGCGAGCGCGTAGTCCCCCACGGCGTACGCCGTGATCGCCAGGGACTCCCGGACCACCGCGATGCGACCCGCCCGGCGTGCGGCAGAGGTGGCGTGCTGGTGCGCGAGCTCCGGATCGTCCTCGATGAGCCGAGCGGCCATCACGAGGTGCTGCGCGACGCCCTCGGCGTTGTCCTTGCTCAGGGTCTTCAACTCGTTGCGGGCGATCCGATCGAGATCGCCCGGCTTCACGTCCTCGGGGATCTCCGGATCCTCGTGCCGCGGCCGCACGGAACGCAGCTCCCGAGCTCGCAGCTGCTCCTCCGTGAGGGCCTCCTCGTAGCGAGGGGCATCGCGATCGTTCCGCGCCGGACGACCGTCGCGCGTCCAGAGCTTGTCACCCTCGCGAGGCGGTCGAGCGCCACCACGACCGACGTCGCGTCCTCCGGGCGGACGCCCGCCACTCTCACGGCCGCCGTCCTTGGACCAGGGCTTCCGCTCACCGTCGCGCTGCGGCCTCGCGGCTCCGCCGTCCTTCGACCACGGCTTCCGGTCCCCCTCACGGGCGGGTCGTGCCGAGCCGGATCCCGGAGCGCCGTCGCGGGACCAGGGCTTCCGCTCACCGTCGCGCTGCGGCCTCGCCGCGCCGCCGTCCTTCGACCACGGCTTCCGCTCCCCATCACGAGCCGGCCGAGCCGCACCGGAACCCGGAGCACCGTCGCGCGACCAGGGCTTGCGCTCACCGTCACGCTGCGGCCTCGCGGCGCCACCGTCCTTCGACCACGGCTTCCGCTCCCCGTCGCGGACCGGCCTGTCTCCCGCGGCGCCCCGAGCACCCGACGTCCGACCGCCATCGCGAGGACCACGCGGAGCGCCGGAGGATCCGCGCTCGTAGGGCGGCTTCCCCGCATCGCGGCCGCGCGCAGAGTGCGACGATCCGCGGTCCTGGCCCTCGGGCCGGCTGTCTCGGTCGGATGAGTCGCTCACTGTGCTCCTGTCGGCCGCATGGCCAGATGATGTCTGTGGTGTTGTGGGTGTCGCCGAAGTCAGGTCCCAGGCTAACCGGTGCGAGCTCTCGAACGCGGTCCCCCAGGCGACTACTCCGCGCCGGCTGCTCGAGTCGCGCACGAGTACGGCCCCTGCGAGCATCCAATGCGGTGCCATGCAGCCACGGAAGACAAGCGCCTCGGCACCTTCGCGGGGAGAGGACCGCGCTGCCCGACCCGACGGCGACGCAGGACCGCCGTGTCGCAGGACCACGGCAACGACGGGGGCTGCATGACCTAGATGACGGGTCGTTCTCGATGCAGCGGGCGTTAACGCGAGAAGGCCCGTCGCACGATGTGCGACGGGCCTTCCCGTTACTACCAAA
Source organism: Clavibacter michiganensis (assembly GCF_002151125.1). Classification (GTDB taxonomy): domain Bacteria; phylum Actinomycetota; class Actinomycetes; order Actinomycetales; family Microbacteriaceae; genus Clavibacter; species Clavibacter michiganensis_C. Next base: position 56 of record NZ_MDJZ01000003.1, on the reverse strand, counting down.
TCAAGTCCGGCGGTGTCCTACTCTCCCACAGGGTCCCCCCTGCAGTACCATCGGCG
>NZ_MDJZ01000002.1 GCF_002151125.1 Clavibacter michiganensis | reverse complement strand
GCCGGCCGCGCAGCCGCCCGCCGCGCGCACGCCCCCGCCCGCGACGCCCGCCGCGCGCACGTCGGCGACGCCCGCGGCGCGTCCGGGGGCGGGTGCTCCCACGCGTCCCGCTGCTCCGCGACCCGTCAGCCCGCCGCCCGTCCCGCGCACCGGCGCCGCGCCGGGCACCGGCGGCTCGTCCGCGCCGACCGCACCCACGACGCCGCGACCGCGCCCCCGCGCCGAGTGGCGCGACGACGACGAGCCCGACACCGAGCCGATCGTCCTGCCGCACCTCGCGCAGGCACCGGTCGAGGCACCGCCCGCGCCCAGCACCGGTCGCGACCTGTCCGCGCCGCGCACGCGCGGCCTGGCCGGCCGGTTCGGAGCCCGGGCCCGGGGGGCGGCCGACGCCGCGGCCGCCGCGAAGCCCCTGCGCCGACGCACCCACGCGGACGCGGAGGCCGACGCCACGCCGCGCGCCCACCGTCCCGCACGTCCCGCGAGCGCGACCACCGGCGACGCCGAGGCGCGTCGCCAGCTGCGCCGCGCCCGCCGCGAGCGGCTGCGCTACGAGCGCCAGGAGGTGCGCCGCTTCACGCAGCGCGCCCGCCGTCGCCGTGCCGGGCTCCTCGGCGCCGTCGGCGCCTTCCTCGCGCTCGCGATCGTGGTGGGCATCGCCGTGTACTCCCCGCTGCTCGCCCTCCGCACTGTGGAGGTCGAGGGAGCCGACCGCGTGTCGCCGTCCAGCATCCAGGCGGCCCTCTCCGACCAGGTGGGTACGCCCCTGCCGCTCGTCGACCTCGACCGCGTCGGGGACGAGCTCCGCGCGTTCCCGCTCATCCGCAGCTACAGCACCGAGAGCCGGCCGCCCTCGACGCTCGTGATCCGCATCGTCGAGCGCACGCCCGTCGCCGTGATCCAGTCGGGCGCCGGCTTCGACCTCGTGGATCCCGCGGGCATCACCATCGAGCGCGCCACCGCGCGCCCCGACGGCTACCCGCTCATCGACCTCCCGAGCGCGGACTTCACCAGCCCGCGCTTCCAGGCCGCCGCCGCCGTGCTCGTCGCGCTCCCGGGCGACTTCCTGCCCCAGGTCGACAGCATCCAGGCGAACACGACGGACGACGTCATGCTCACGCTGCGCAGCGGCAAGAAGGTCCTGTGGGGGAGCGGTGAGCGCTCGGCCGACAAGGCGCAGGTGCTGCAGGCGCTCGTGAAGGCCCGCGGCGACGTCGGCTCGTACGACGTGTCGGCGCCCGACGCGCCCGTCGCCGGACCCTGATCCCGTCCGGCCTTCGCGACACGCGGCACGGGAGTCGTCGCACCGACCCCGAGCCCCCTAACGTCGGGATCAGGAAATGCATACTGAGTAAACTCTAAGCCTCCACCGGAGGTCGAAGGTTCTAGCGGAGGCCCGTCGTGTCGAACAACCAGAACTACCTCGCCGTCATCAAGGTCGTCGGCATCGGCGGTGGCGGCGTCAACGCCGTCAACCGCATGATCGAGCTCGGTCTGCGGGGCGTGGAGTTCATCGCGATCAACACCGACGCGCAGGCGCTGCTCATGAGCGACGCCGACGTCAAGCTCGACGTCGGCCGCGAGATCACCCGCGGCCTCGGCGCGGGCGCGGACCCCGAGGTCGGCCGTCGCGCCGCCGAGGACCACGCGGAGGAGATCGAGGAGGCGCTCGCGGGCGCCGACATGGTCTTCGTCACCGCGGGAGAGGGCGGCGGCACCGGCACCGGCGGCGCGCCCGTCGTGGCCCGCATCGCGAAGTCGATCGGCGCGCTCACCATCGGCGTCGTGACGAAGCCCTTCGGCTTCGAGGGCAAGCGCCGCTCGGCCCAGGCTGAGCTCGGCGTCGCGACGCTCAAGAACGAGGTCGACACGCTCATCGTCGTCCCGAACGACCGCCTGCTCGAGATCAGCGACCGCGGCATCAGCATGCTCGAGGCCTTCGCGACCGCCGACCAGGTGCTCCTCGCCGGTGTCCAGGGCATCACGGACCTCATCACGACCCCCGGCCTCATCAACCTCGACTTCGCCGACGTGAAGTCGGTCATGCAGGGAGCGGGATCCGCGCTCATGGGCATCGGGTCGTCCCGCGGCGCCGACCGGTCCATCAAGGCGGCCGAGCTCGCGGTCGCCTCGCCCCTCCTCGAGGCGAGCATCGAGGGCGCGCACGGTGTCCTGCTCTCCATCCAGGGCGGGTCCAACCTCGGCATCTTCGAGATCAACGACGCGGCCAAGCTCGTGCAGGAGGCCGTCCACCCGGAGGCCAACATCATCTTCGGCGCGGTCATCGACGACACCCTGGGCGACGAGGTGCGCGTCACCGTCATCGCCGCGGGCTTCGACGGCGGCGAGCCGGCCTCCAAGGTCGAGAACCGCCGCAGCGGCTTCGTCGCGGCGGGCGGGGGAGCGGTCGCCGCTCCCGAGGCCGTCGAGTCCGCACCGGCGCGCCCGCAGACGGAGGCGCCCGTGGCGTCCGTCCCCGCGAGCGACCCGACGTTCGAGGACGACGGCGACGACCTGGACATCCCCGACTTCCTGAAGTGACGGACGCTCCGCTGACAGGCGGCGCATCCGCGCCGGACGCCCACCCCGGCGAGGCCCACCCCGGCCTCGCCGAGCGGTGGGCGTCCGTGCAGGCGGACGTCGCCGACGGGATCCGCGCCGCCGGCCGCCGGCCCGACGAGGTGACCACGATCGTCGTCACCAAGTTCCAACCCGTCTCGCTCCTGCGCGACCTCGTCGACCTCGGCGTCCGCGACCTCGGCGAGAGCCGTCACCAGGAGGCGCAGGGCAAGGCCGCCGAGCTCGAGGGCGCGGGCGTCTCCTGGCACTTCGTCGGCCAGCTGCAGGGCAAGAAGGCCCGGCAGGTGAGGCGCTACGCCTCGGTGATCCACTCCGTCGACCGCCCGTCCCTCGTGGACGCGCTGGCCTCCGACGAGCAGGAGACGCGCGTGTTCCTGCAGGTCAACCTCACGGACGACGAGGGGCGCGGCGGCGTCCCGCCCGCGGAGGCCGAGGCCCTCGCGGAGCACGCGGCGGGCGCCGCCGGGATCCGCGTCCTCGGCGTCATGGCGGTCGCGCCCGACGACGGCGAGCCCCGCCGCGCGTTCGCGCGCCTCCGCGGCATCTCCGACGACATCCGCCGCATCATCCCCGAGGCCGGCTCCATCTCCGCCGGCATGTCCGGCGACCTGCGCGAGGCGCTCCTCGAGGGCGCGACACACCTTCGGATCGGGTCGGCAATCACGGGAAAGCGACCCGGCGGCCCTTAATGTCGACAGTGCGGTCCGGTCGGAGGCCGACCCGGAAAGAGGAATGATGGCCAACCCACTTCGCAAGACCATGGTGTACCTGGGACTCGCCGACGAGGAGCTCGACTACCAGCAGGGGCAGCAGCCCGCGCAGCAGCAGCAGTCGCCCGTTCAGGCCGTCCCGACGCCCGCCCCCGCTCCCCAGCAGCAGGCGAAGCGCGCACCCGTGACCCCCCTGCACAAGCCCTCGACCACCACAAGGAATGCGGCGCCGGCTGAAATGAACGAGATCCTCACCGTCCACCCCAAGGCCTACAAGGACGCCCAGGTCATCGCCGAGAACTTCCGCGAGGGCGTGCCGGTCATCATCAACCTCTCGCAGATGACGGACGACGACGCGCGTCGCCTCATCGACTTCGCCAGCGGCCTGTCCATCGGCCTCTACGGCAAGATCGAGCGCGTCACGGCCAAGGTGTTCCTCCTGTCCCCGTCTCACGTCGCCGTGTCCGGCGAGCAGTCGGCCACCGAGGCCGAGGTCGAGGCCTCCTTCTTCGGACGCTGATCCACCGAGCCCCCGAGATGGCGGGCGTCGACGGGACCTCCCATCGGCGCCCGCCATACTTGTGTCCGTGATCATCGTCAACATCGTCGCCACCGTCCTGTGGTTCGCCCTCCTGGCGTTCATCATCTGCATGTGGGGCCGGTTCGTCCTCGACCTGGTGCAGTCGCTGTCCCGGCAGTGGCGTCCGCGCGGCGCGATGCTCATCGTCGCCGAGGCCTCGTACACGGTCACGGATCCGCCCATCGGGTTCGTCCGCCGCCTCATCCCGCCGCTGCGCCTCGGTCCCGTCGCGCTCGACTTCGGCTGGATGATCACCATGCTCGTCGCGATCATCCTGTTCAACGTCGCCAGCGGCTTCATGCGCTGAGGTCCCGACCCCGCGTCCGCCGATCCGTGCCGCGGTCCCCGGACCGACGCGTTCCGCTGATAGCGTTGGGTCGCACGTTGTCCCGAATCCCCGTCCGCTCGTGCGGACCCCGCTCTACGCACAAAAGAGGTGGCAGGCCATGGCTCTCACTCCTGAAGACGTCGTCAACAAGCGTTTCCAGCCGACCAAGTTCCGCGAGGGATACGACCAGGACGAGGTCGACGACTTCCTCGACGAGGTGGTCGTCGAGCTGCGACGCCTCCACCAGGAGAACGAGGAGCTGCGCCAGCGCCTCGGTTCGGGCGATGCCGCCCCCGCCGCGACCACGGCCATCGACACCCCCGCTCCCGCGCCCGCCGCGGTCGAGCAGCCCGCGGTCGTCGCCGAGCCCGAGCCCACCCCCGAGCCCGAGCCGGCACCGGCCCCCGTCGTCGCCCCGGCGCCCGCCGCCGCCGACGAGGACGACGAGACCTCCAGCACGAGCAGCCTGCTGAAGCTCGCCCGCAAGCTCCACGAGGAGCACGTCCGCGAGGGCGTCGAGAAGCGCGACGCGCTCGTCGCCGAGGCGCACGCCACGGCCGCGCGCATCGCCGCAGAGGCAGAGGCCGAGCAGCGCTCGAAGACCGCCGTCCTGGAGAAGGAGCGCCAGGTCCTCGAGGGGCGCATCGACGAGCTCCGCACGTTCGAGCGCGAGTACCGCACCAAGCTCAAGGGCTACATCGAGGGCCAGCTCCGCGAGCTGGACGCCGCCGGTTCCAGCGAGGCGCCCGCCACCGCCTCGTTCGGCAACTAGCACAGCACCCCGCGCGCCCGACGGCGGCGTGGGACCCCGGCTCGAGCGAGCCACGGGTCCCGCGTCGCCGTCGTCGTTCGCGCAGCCCGCACGGCCGCCGCACGACCCAGCACCGCACCGGAAGAGGTCACCCGATGGAGCACCGCACGATCCCCGTCCCCGACGGGCTCGACGGGCAGCGCGTCGACGCGGGCCTCGCCCGCCTCCTCGGCTTCTCCCGCAGCTTCGCGGCCGAGGTCGCGGAGTCCGGCGGCGTGACGCAGGACGGGCGCGACGCCGGCAAGTCCGACCGGCTCGTCGGGGGATCCATGCTCGCCGTCACCTGGCAGCCCCGACAGGAGCCCTCCGTCGTGCCGCTCGCGGTGCCGGACCTCGGCATCGTCCACGACGACGACGACATCGTCGTGGTCGACAAGCCCGTCGGCGTCGCGGCCCACCCGAGCGTCGGCTGGACCGGACCCACCGTCCTCGGCGCGCTGGCCGCCGCCGGATTCCGCCTCAGCACCTCGGGAGCCGAGGAGCGGAAGGGCATCGTCCACCGGCTGGACGCCGGCACGAGCGGCCTGATGGTGGTGGCCAAGACCGAGCGCGCCTACGCGGAGCTCAAGCGGCAGTTCCACGACCGCGAGGTCGAGAAGGTCTACCACGCCGTCGTCCAGGGGCATCCGGATCCGCTCGCCGGCACCATCGACGCGCCCATCGGCCGCCACCCCCGCAGCGACTGGAAGTTCGCGGTCACCGCCGACGGCAAGCCGTCCGTCACGCACTACGAGACGCTCGAGGCCTTCCGGCGCGCGGCGCTGCTCGAGGTGCACCTGGAGACCGGTCGCACGCACCAGATCCGCGTGCACATGGCCGCACAGCGCCACCCCTGCGTCGGCGACGCGATGTACGGCGCCGATCCCACCATCTCCGCCCAGCTGGAGCTGCATCGGCAGTGGCTGCACGCGATGCGGCTCGAGATCACGCACCCCGCCACGGGCGATCGCACGTCGTTCTCGAGCACCTACCCGGCGGACCTGCAGCACGCGCTCGACGTGCTGCGGGACTGACGCGCGACACGCCCGAGGGGCCTCCCGGAGCCTGCCTATGATGGCCACACCGCCGATCGACCAGTAGAAGAGACCCGTGCCCCGCAACGACTCGTTCGTCCACCTCCACGTCCACAGCGAGTACTCGATGCTCGACGGTGCGGCCCGCGTCGGCCCGCTCGTCCAGGCCGCCGCGGAGCAGAGGATGCCCGCCGTCGCCATCACCGACCACGGCAACGTGTTCGGTGCGTTCGACTTCTGGAAGCAGGCGAAGGCCGCGGGCGTCAAGCCGATCATCGGCACCGAGGCGTACATCACGCCGGGCACGCACCGCGCCGACCGCACCCGCGTCCGCTGGGGCGACGGCGGCCGGGACGACGTCTCCGGGTCCGGCGCCTACACGCACCTCACGATGCTCGCCGAGACGACCGAGGGCATGCACAACCTGTTCCGCCTCTCGTCGCGCGCGTCGCTCGAGGGCTACTACTTCAAGCCCCGCATGGACCGGGAGCTCCTCAGCACCTACGCCAAGGGCCTCATCGCCACCACCGGCTGCCCGTCGGGCGAGGTCCAGACGCGCCTCCGCCTCGGCCAGTACGACGAGGCCGTCAAGGCCGCGAGCGACTACCGCGACATCTTCGGGGCCGGGAACTACTTCTGCGAGATCATGGACCACGGCCTCGGCATCGAGCGCCGGATCATGAGCGACCTCCTCCGCCTCGCGAAGGACCTCGACCTCCCGCTGGTCGCCACGAACGACCTGCACTACACGCACGAGCACGACGCGACGAGCCACGCGGCGCTCCTGTGCGTGCAGTCCGGCACCACGCTCGACGACCCGAACCGCTTCAAGTTCGACGCCGACGAGTTCTACCTGAAGACCGCGCAGCAGATGCGCCACCTCTTCCGCGACCACGAGGAGGCGTGCGACAACACGCTCCTCATCGCCGAGCGGTGCGACGTCCAGTTCAACGAGTCCGCCAACTACATGCCGCGCTACCCGGTGCCCGAGGGCGAGAGCGAGCAGACCTGGTTCGTCAAGGAGGTCGAGCGCGGCCTCGTCCGGCGCTACCCGCGCGGCTTCTCCGACGACGTGCGCAAGCGCGCCGACTACGAGGTCGGCGTCATCGCGCAGATGGGCTTCCCGGGGTACTTCCTCGTCGTCGCCGACTTCATCAACTGGTCCAAGGAGAACGGGATCCGCGTGGGTCCCGGCCGCGGATCCGGCGCCGGGTCGATGGTCGCGTACGCGATGGGCATCACCGACCTCGATCCGCTGGAGCACGGCCTCCTGTTCGAGCGGTTCCTCAACCCCGACCGCGTCTCCATGCCCGACTTCGACGTCGACTTCGACGACCGTCGCCGCGGCGAGGTCATCCGGTACGTGACCGACAAGTACGGCGACGAGCGCGTCGCGCAGATCGTCACGTACGGCACCATCAAGGCCAAGCAGGCGCTCAAGGACTCCAGCCGCGTGCTGGGCTACCCGTTCTCCATGGGCGACAAGCTCACCAAGGCCATGCCGCCCGCGATCATGGGCAAGGACATCCCGCTGTCCGGGATCCTCGACACCGACCACCCGCGCTACCGCGAGGCGGGGGACTTCCGCGAGGTGCTCGCGATGGACCCCGAGGCGCAGAAGGTGTTCGAGACGGCGCAGGGCATCGAGAACCTCAAGCGCCAGTGGGGCGTGCACGCGGCCGGCGTCATCATGTCGAGCGAGCCGCTCATCGACATCATCCCGATCATGAAGCGGGAGCAGGACGGCCAGATCGTCACGCAGTTCGACTACCCGGCGTGCGAGTCGCTCGGCCTGATCAAGATGGACTTCCTGGGTCTGCGGAACCTCACGATCATCGACGACGCGCTGAACAACATCGAGTCGAACCGCGGCGAGAAGCTGGTGCTCGAGGACCTGGGGCTCGACGACCAGGGCGCGTACGACCTGCTGGCCCGCGGCGACACGCTCGGCGTCTTCCAGCTCGACGGCGGTCCCATGCGCTCGCTCCTGCGCATGATGAAGCCGGACAACTTCGAGGACATCTCGGCCGTCATCGCGCTCTACCGGCCCGGCCCCATGGGCGCGAACTCGCACACGAACTACGCGCTGCGCAAGAACGGGCTGCAGGAGATCACCCCCATCCACCCGGAGCTCGAGGAGCCGCTGCGCGAGGTGCTCGGCACCACGCACGGCCTCATCGTGTACCAGGAGCAGGTGATGTCGGTCGCGCAGAAGCTCGCCGGCTTCACCCTGGCGCAGGCCGACCTCCTCCGCCGCGCGATGGGCAAGAAGAAGAAGTCGGAGCTGGACAAGCAGTTCGAGGGCTTCTCGCAGGGCATGAAGGACAACGGCTACTCGATGGCCGCGGTCAAGGCGCTCTGGGACATCCTGCTGCCGTTCTCCGACTACGCGTTCAACAAGGCGCACTCCGCGGCGTACGGCGTCGTGTCGTACTGGACCGCGTACCTCAAGGCGCACTACCCGGCCGAGTACATGGCCGCGCTCCTCACGAGCGTCGGCGACTCCAAGGACAAGATGGCGCTCTACCTCAACGAGTGCCGCCGCATGGGCATCAAGGTGCTCCCGCCGGACGTCAACGAGTCCATCGGGTTCTTCGCGGCGGCCGGCGCCGACATCCGCTTCGGCCTGGGTGCGGTGCGGAACGTCGGCGCGAACGTGGTCGAGGCGCTCCGCGGCGCGCGCACCGAGCAGGGCGCGTTCGAGTCGTTCGACGACTTCCTCAAGAAGGTGCCGCTGCCGGTGGCGAACAAGCGCACGGTCGAGTCGCTCATCAAGGCCGGGGCGTTCGACTCGCTGGGCGACACCCGGCGTGCGCTCCTCGAGGTGCACGAGGGCATGATCGACGCCTCCGTCAGCGACAAGCGCGCGGCCATGAACGGGCAGGTCGGCTTCGACTTCGACAGCCTCTGGGACGAGCCGCAGCACGCGCGCAAGGTGCCCGAGCGGCCCGAGTGGGCGAAGCGCGACAAGCTCGCGTTCGAGCGGGAGATGCTGGGCCTCTACGTGTCCGACCATCCGCTCGCCGGGCTCGAGATCCCGCTGGCGAAGCTCGCCTCGACGGGCATCGCCGAGCTGCTGGCGACGGACGCCTCGATGGACGGGGAGACGGTCACCCTGGCCGGCCTCCTCACCAGCGTGCAGCACCGCACGGCGCGGAACTCGGGCAACCAGTACGGCATGGTGCAGCTCGAGGACTTCGGCGGCGAGATCACCTGCATGTTCATGGGCAAGGCGTACCAGGAGTTCGCGCCGGCCCTGCAGGGCGACACCGTCGTGGTGATCCGCGGCCGGGTGTCCACGCGCGACGACGGCATGAACATCCACGCGTTCTCGATGTTCCAGCCCGACCTCGGGCAGAGCCTCGGCTCGGGCCCGCTGCTCATCAGCCTCGCCGAGAACCGCGCCACGACCGAGACGGTCATGGGGCTCAACGACGTGCTGATCCGCCACTCGGGCGACACCGAGGTGCGGCTGCAGCTCATCAAGGGCGACAGCGGCCGCGTGTTCGAGATCCCGTACCCGGTGACGGTGAGCGCGGATCTCTACGGCGAGCTCAAGTCCCTGCTCGGCCCGAACTGCCTGGGCTGATCCGGGTGGCCGGCTCCCGGTCGGCCCGGCGTCAGGCCTCGGGCCCCGGCCGGAGGTAGCGGCGCGCGTGGTAGACGAGGGGCTCGTCGTCGAGGCCGGGGCCGCCGTCCTCTATCCGCACCACCACCACGATCGCGTCGTGGACGGGGACCCGCTCGACGATCCGGGCCACCAGGAGCGCCGTCCCGCCCGCGAGCACGGGCAGGCCGTGCGGCCCGGGGGACCAGTGGTCGCCCGCGAATCGCTCGGACGCCGGCCCGCTCAGCCGCTCGGCCAGGTGCCGGTCGCGGGCGCCGAGCACGTGGACGGCCACGTGGTCGGCCGCCGCGATGGCCTCGGCGCTGGAGGCGGTGCGGGCCAGGCTGAAGCTGGCGAGCGGCGGATCCGCCGACACCGAGGCGAGCGACGTGGCCGTGAACCCGACGGGCGAGCCCTGGGCGTCCCGGGTCGTGACGACCGCGACGCCCGCGGCGTGGCGACGGAACGCGGCGCGGAAGGCGGCCTGGCCGGGGGCATCGGCGAGCGTGGTGGCGGGGTGCGCGTCCATGCCTCGAGACGCTAGCGGCCGGATCGCGCGGGCGCCCGCTCGGTAGACTTCCGGAGTCATGATGCGCATCCAGGACCTCCGCGGCACCACGCCCAGCACCGCCGACCTGCTCGACCTCCTCCCGCGTCCGGTCACCGACGTCGCCGTCGCGCTGGACGTCGCGCGCGAGCTCGTCGAGGACGTGCGCACCCGCGGGAGCGCCGCCCTGCTCGACCAGGCGGAGCGGCTCGACAGGGTGCGCCCGGAGTCGCTGCGCGTCCCGGCGGACGCGATCGCCGCGGCCGTGGACGGGCTCGACCCGGCCGTCCGCGCCGCGCTCGAGGAGGCCATCCGCCGCGTCCGCCTGGGCTCGGCCGCGCAGGTCCCGCCGGAGACCACCACCACCGTGGTGCCGGGCGGCACCATCGTCCAGCGCTGGCAGCCGGTCCGCCGCGTCGGCCTCTACGTCCCCGGCGGCAAGGCGGTCTACCCGTCGAGCGTCGTGATGAACGTCGTGGCTGCGCAGGTCGCGGGCGTGTCGAGCATCGCGCTCGCCTCGCCCGCGCAGGCCGCGCACGGCGGATCCGTGCACCCCGTCATCCTCGGCGCCGCCGGCCTCCTCGGCGTCGACGAGGTCTACGCCATGGGCGGCGCGGGAGCGATCGGCGCCTTCGCGCACGGCGTCCCCGACCTCGGCCTCGAGCCCGTCGACGTCGTCACCGGGCCCGGCAACATCTACGTCGCCGCCGCCAAGCGCGTGGTCCGCGGCGTCACCGGCATCGACTCCGAGGCCGGCACGACCGAGATCCTCGTCATCGCGGACGCCCACGCCGACGCCCGACTCGTCGCCGCCGACCTCGTCAGCCAGGCGGAGCACGACGAGATGGCCGCGTCGGTCCTCGTCACCGACTCGCCCGACCTCGCCCGCGCGGTCGACGCCGAGGTCGAGGCGCTGGCCGCGACGACCGGCCACGCGGTCCGCGTCGGCCAGGCGCTCACCGGCCCCCAGTCGGCGATCCTCGTGGTCGACGACCTCGCGACCGCCTGCCGCTACAGCGACGCCTACGGCCCGGAGCACCTCTCCGTGCAGACCGCCGACCCGGATGCCCTCCTCGCGCACCTGCACAGCGCCGGCGCGATCTTCCTGGGGCCGCACTCGCCGGTCAGCCTCGGCGACTACCTCGCCGGATCCAACCATGTGCTCCCCACGGGCGGCCAGGCGCGCTTCGGCTCGGGCCTCGGCGCCTACACGTTCCTCCGCCCGCAGCAGGTCGTGCGCTACGACGCGGCCGCGCTGCGCGAGGCCGAGCCGATGATCGTCGCGCTCAGCCGGGCCGAGGACCTGCCCGCGCACGGCGACGCGGTGACGGCCCGCCTCACCAGCTGACGTATCCTGGGCACACGATGTTCTGCCCCTTCTGCCGCCACCCCGACTCCCGCGTCGTCGACTCCCGCACGAGCGACGACGGCCTGTCGATCCGCCGGCGCCGGCAGTGCCCCGAGTGCGGCCGCCGCTTCAGCACCACGGAGACCGCGAGCCTCAGCGTGATCAAGCGCAACGGCGTCGTCGAGCCGTTCAGCCGCGAGAAGATCGTCACGGGCGTCCGCAAGGCCTGCCAGGGCCGTCCGGTCACGGACACGGATCTCGCCGTCCTCGCGCAGCGCGTGGAGGAGGCGATCCGGGCCACGGGCGCGTCGCAGATCGAGGCGAACGACATCGGCCTGTCGATCCTGCCGCCGCTCCGCGAGCTGGACGAGGTCGCGTACCTCCGCTTCGCCAGCGTCTACCAGGGCTTCGACTCGCTCGACGACTTCGAGTCGGCCATCGCGCAGCTGCGCGTGGCGCACGCCGCGGCCTCCGACGCCGACGCGCTCTGACCCCCCGCGCGACGCACGCGCGGGCCGCCGACGGGTGCCCGTCCAGGCGCTAGCCTGGTGCCGATGTATCCCCTCCTCTTCCGCACGGTCCTGTCGCGCATGGACCCGGAGGACGCCCACCACCTCGCGTCCACGGCCATCTCCCTCCTCCCGCCGTCCGGCCTCGGCTGGATCGCCCGGCGGCTGACCGCACCGGATCCGTCGCTCGCGGTCGACGCCCTCGGCCTCCGCTTCCCGTCGCCCTTCGGCGTCGCGGCGGGCTTCGACAAGGACGCCGAGGCCGCGCTCGGCCTCGGCCAGCTCGGCTTCGGCCACGTGGAGGTCGGCACCGTCACCGCCGAGGCGCAGCCCGGCAACCCGCGTCCGCGTCTCTTCCGCCTCATCGAGGACCGCGCCGTCATCAACCGGATGGGCTTCAACAACGGGGGAGCGGCCGCCCTCGCCGACCGGCTCCGCCGCCTGCGGATCCGGAGCGACCGGCCTGTCATCGGCGTCAACATGGGCAAGACCCGGGCGGTCGCCGTCGAGGACGCGGTGGCCGACTACGTGCGGACGACGCGCCTCGTCGCCCCCGTCGCCGACTACCTGGCGGTCAACGTCAGCTCGCCGAACACCCCGGGGCTCCGCGGCCTGCAGGAGATCGAGCTCCTGCGGCCGCTGCTGACGAGCATCCGCGACGCAGCCGCCGGCGTTCCCGTCCTCGTGAAGATCGCGCCCGACCTGCAGGACGCCGAGGTCGAGCGGATCGCCGGGCTCGCGACCGAGCTGGGCCTCGCCGGGGTCATCGCCACGAACACCACGCTCTCCCGGGAGGGGCTCCGCACCGGGGCGAGCGTCGTCGACGCGGCCGGCGCGGGCGGGCTCTCCGGTGCGCCGCTGGCGGCGCGGTCGCTCGAGGTCCTCGGGATCCTGCGTCGGGCGCTGCCGGAGGACGCCTGCGTCATCTCGGTCGGCGGCGTCGACACGGCCGCGGACGTCCAGGCGCGCCTCGACGCCGGCGCCACCCTCGTGCAGGGCTACACGGCGTTCCTCTACCGCGGTCCGCTCTGGGCCCGCTCGATCAACGCCGGCCTCGCCCGCATCCGACGGGGCTGACCCTCGGAGCTGCGGCCGCCGCCGAGCCCACGGCCGGTCAGGCGCTGAAGGTGACCTTCTCGCGCCGCTTCACCTGCGGCTTGGGCAGGCGCATGGGGCGCATCTGGATGGTGCGCATGCCGGTGTACCAGCGGATCCCGCGCTCGACGCGGTCGGCGCCGACGCGCGCGACGATGGCGGCACGGACACGGCGACCGGTGAAGTACGCGTCGATGATCGCCGCGATGACGAACACGTAGATCGACAGCAGCGGGATGGCCGACAGGTTCGGCAGCACGAAGGTGAGGACCACGACGACGCCCATCACGGGCAGGAGCAGCTCGCCGACGCTCCAGCGGGCGTCCACGACGTCGCGGGCGAAGCGCTTCTGCGGGCCCTTGTCCCGGACGGGCAGGTAGCGCTCGTCGCCCGCGGCCATGCCGGCGTTGGCCCGAGCGCGCGCCTCACGCGCCTTCTCCTTGGCCTGCTGCGCCGCGAGCTTGCGGTCCTGGGGCACGAGCGGGCGGAGGTTCGCGGCCTCCCGCTCCCGACGGGTCGGGGTGGGGCCCTTCTTCCCGTCGGCCGTGCGGCCGTCGACGGGCGCCGTGGCGCTCGTCTCGGAGGGGGTCTCTGCGGGGGTGTGCTGCTTCGCCACGTCTCTCGTCCTTGCCTGGAGTGAATCTAAGATTACCTGCATGACGCCTCCCGACACCTCCGCAGACGCCGAGACCGCACCGGACCGGGAGGCCGTCGACCGGCTCGCCGCGGCCGTCGCCGGAGGGCTGCCCACCACGATCGCCGACCTCTCGGCGCTGGTCCGCATCCCCTCCGTGTCCTGGCCGGCCTTCGACCCGACGCACGTGGCCGCCAGCGCCGACGCCGTCGCGGGCCTCCTCGCCGGGCTCGGCGTGTTCGACGACGTCTCCGTCCACCGCGCCACCACGCCGTCGGGCGACGACGGGCAGCCCGCGGTCCTCGCGACGCGCGCCCCCCGGAACGGCAAGCCGACCGTCCTCCTGTACGCCCACCACGACGTGCAGCCCCCCGGAGCCGACGAGCACTGGGAGACCCCGCCCTTCGAGCCGACGCTCCGCGGCGACCGCCTGCACGGGCGCGGCGCCTCCGACGACAAGGCCGGCATCATGACCCACGTCGCGGCGATCCGCGCGCTCGTCGAGGCGGAGGGCGAGGACCTCGACCTCGGCCTCGCGGTCTTCATCGAGGGGGAGGAGGAGGCCGGATCCCGTTCCTTCTCCGACTTCCTCGCGACGCACCACGACGCCCTCGCGGCCGACGTCATCGTCGTCGCCGACAGCGACAACTGGGACGTCGACACCCCCTCCATCACCGTCGCCCTCCGCGGCAACGTCACGTTCCGCCTCTCGGTGCGCACGCTCGACCACGCGTCGCACTCCGGCATGTTCGGCGGCGCCGTCCCCGACGCCATGATGGCGGCCGTCCGCCTGCTCGACTCCTTCTGGGACGAGCAGGGGTCCGTCGCGGTCGCCGGACTCGCCTCCACCGAGATGGAGACGCCGGCCTACGACGACGCCCGGCTCGCCGAGGAGGCGGCGCTCCTGCCCGGCGTCTCGCCCGTGGGCACGGGGCCCATCCTCACCCGCCTGTGGGCCCAGCCGTCCATCACGGTCACGGGGATCGACGCGCCCTCCGTCGCCAACGCGAGCAACACCCTGCTGCCCGAGGTCTCCGTCCGCATCAGCGCGCGCATCGCCCCCGGCCAGACCGCGGCCGACGCGTACCGCGCCCTCGAGGCGCACGTGCAGGGGCACCGCCCCTACGGCGCGCACGTCGAGATCAGCGACGTCGACCAGGGCGATCCCTTCCTCGTCGACACGACGGGGTGGGCCATGGCCGAGGCGACGGCCGCGATGACGGCCGGCTGGGGTCGCGCGCCCGTGCAGGCCGGGATCGGCGGATCCATTCCCTTCATCGCCGACCTCGTCGAGGCCTTCCCGTCCGCGCAGATCCTGGTCACCGGGGTCGAGGACCCCGACACCCGCGCCCACAGCCCGAACGAGTCGCAGCACCTGGGCGTCCTCGAGCGCGCGATCCTCAGCGAGGCCGTCCTCCTGTCGCGGATCGCCCGCCGCGCCTGACCGTCGCCCGTCCGTCGCCGGGCCGCCGGGATCGGACGGCGCGGGCGGGAACACGCGGGTGACTCCCGCGGTTGCACGACGTAGACTCCACCGGAGTCGCCCGACCGCAGATCCCACCACCCGAGGAGTGCTCATGACCGACACCACGCTGACCGAGACCGCCCAGGCGGCCCACCGCGTCGGACTCACGGACACCGCGGCGAGCAAGGTCAAGAGCCTGCTCCAGCAGGAGGGCCGCGAGGACCTCCGCCTCCGCGTCGCCGTCCAGCCCGGGGGCTGCTCCGGTCTCATCTACCAGCTCTACTTCGACGAGCGCGAGCTCGACGGCGACGCCACGGTCGACTTCGACGGCGTCGAGGTCATCGTCGACAAGATGAGCGTCCCCTACCTCGACGGCGCGACCATCGACTTCGAGGACACCATCCAGAAGCAGGGCTTCACCATCGACAACCCGAACGCGGGCGGCTCGTGCGCGTGCGGTGACTCGTTCCACTGACACACGGAACGGTAAGCGGATCTGAGCCCGGAAACCCGGGCCGGTGACAGGGAGTCGTCCTTCGGGCGGCTCCCTGTCGCGTAGTGTGGAACCCGTCACATCCGGTTCTTCGAAGGGTCTGCACGTGCGCTTCACTCGCCGTCAACGTTGGCTGACGATCCCCGTCGCCATAGGCATCTCGGTACTCCTCGCGGGGTGCACGCAGCAGCAGCTCCAGGGCTTCCTCCCCACCGAGCCCGGCACGACGAACCACGTCGACTCGGTCATCGGCCTCTGGGTCACCGCCTGGATCGTCCTCCTCGCGGTGGGCGTCCTCACGTGGGGCCTCACCATCTGGGCCGCGGTCGTCTACCGCCGCCGCAAGGGCCAGACCGGCCTCCCGGTGCAGATGCGCTACAACATGCCGATCGAGATCTTCTACACGATCGTGCCGCTGATCCTCGTGCTCGGGTTCTTCGCGTTCACCGCCAAGGACCAGGCCGCCATCGAGGCGCGCTTCGACCAGCCCGAGGTCAAGGTCCAGGTCTTCGGCAAGCAGTGGGCATGGGACTTCAACTACCTCGGCGGCGAGACCGAGGCCGGCCAGGCCATCGAGGGCGGCGCCTACGAGCAGGGAGTCCAGGCGGTCGACGACCCGGACGGACCCCAGGGCTCCATCGACGAGGACAAGCTCCCCACGCTCTACCTGCCGGTCAACACCAAGGTCGAGCTCGAGCTCAACACCCGTGACACGCTGCACTCCTTCTGGGTCGTGGACTTCCTCTACAAGAAGGACCTCATCTCCGGCAAGACGAACTACATGACGTTCATCCCGGAGAAGGAGGGGACGTTCCTGGGGAAGTGCGCCGAGCTCTGCGGCGAGTACCACTCCCTGATGCTCTTCCAGGTGAAGGTCGTCTCCATCGACGAGTACAACGCCTACATCGAGAGCCAGAAGGCGGCCGGGTTCGCGGGAGACCTCGGCACCGACTACGACCGCCTGCAGAACCTCCCCGGCACCGACGTGCCGGCCACCACCGAGTCGTCCGAAGAGTAGGGCAGCAGAAACGTGACATCGACCCTCAACCGTCCCACCGCGATCCCCGCGGGTCAGGCGAAGGTCCTCGACGGCTCCGGCAAGGCCGAGCGTCGTGGCAACGTCGTGGTCAACTGGATCACCTCCACCGACCACAAGACGATCGGGTACCTGTACCTGATCACCTCGTTCCTCTACTTCTGCCTCGGCGGCGTGATGGCCCTCGTCATCCGCGCCCAGCTCTTCGAGCCGGGTCTGCACGTGGTGGAGACGAAGGAGCAGTACAACCAGCTCTTCACGATGCACGGCACGATCATGCTGCTCATGTTCGCGACGCCGCTCTTCGCCGGCTTCGCCAACGTGCTCATGCCGCTGCAGATCGGCGCACCCGACGTCGCGTTCCCGCGGCTCAACGCCTTCGCGTACTGGCTGTTCAACTTCGGCTCGCTCATCGCGGTCGCCGGCTTCCTCACCCCCGCGGGTGCGGCCTCGTTCGGATGGTTCGCGTACGCGCCGCTGTCGAGCACGACGTTCTCGCCGGGGTTGGGAGGGAATCTCTGGGTGATGGGCCTCGCGCTCAGCGGATTCGGCACCATCCTCGGCGCGGTCAACTTCGTGACGACCATCATCACGATGCGCGCCCCCGGCATGACCATGTTCCGCATGCCGATCTTCACGTGGAACATCCTCGTGACGTCGATCCTCGTGCTGATGGCGTTCCCGGTCCTCGCGGCCGCGCTCTTCGGCCTCGGAGCCGACCGCATCTTCGACGCGCACATCTACGACCCGGCCAACGGCGGCGCCATCCTGTGGCAGCACCTGTTCTGGTTCTTCGGACACCCCGAGGTGTACATCATCGCGCTGCCGTTCTTCGGCATCGTCTCGGAGGTCTTCCCGGTCTTCAGCCGCAAGCCGATCTTCGGGTACAAGACGCTCGTGTACGCGACCATCTCCATCGCGGCCCTCTCAGTCACGGTATGGGCGCACCACATGTACGTCACGGGCTCCGTCCTGCTGCCGTTCTTCTCGCTCATGACCATGCTCATCGCGGTCCCCACCGGCGTGAAGATCTTCAACTGGATCGGCACGATGTGGCGCGGCTCGGTCACCTTCGAGACCCCCATGCTCTGGGCCATCGGCTTCCTCATCACGTTCACCTTCGGTGGCCTGACCGGCGTCATCCTCGCGTCGCCCCCGCTCGACTTCCACGTGTCCGACACGTACTTCGTCGTCGCGCACTTCCACTACGTGGTGTTCGGCACCGTGGTCTTCGCGATGTTCTCCGGCTTCTACTTCTGGTGGCCCAAGTGGACCGGCACGATGCTCAACGAGCGTCTCGGCAAGGTGCACTTCTGGCTCCTGTTCGTCGGCTTCCACACCACGTTCCTCATCCAGCACTGGCTGGGCGTCATGGGCATGCCGCGTCGGTACGCGACCTACCAGCCCGAGGACGACTTCACCTGGATGAACCAGCTGTCCACGATCGGCGCCGGCATCCTCGCGCTGTCGATGATCCCGTTCTTCCTGAACGTCTGGATCACCGCTCGTACGGCGCCGCGCGTGACCGTGAACGACCCGTGGGGCTACGGCCGCTCGCTCGAGTGGGCGACCTCCTGCCCGCCGCCGCGGCACAACTTCACGTCCATCCCGCGGATCCGGTCGGAGGCCCCGGCCTTCGACCTCAACCACCCCGAGGCGGGCATCCCCGTGGGAATCGGTCCGGCGAAGGACGCTCCCGATGCCGCGACCTACGACATCTCCAGCGACAAGGTGAAGTGACGTGCGCGCCAATAGGAACCTCTTCTACGTCCTCGCGGTCTTCTTCGTCATCGCGGCGGCCGCCTACACGATCTGGCACCTCATCGACCAGAACACGGTCGAGTGGGTCGGTACTCTGGCCATCGCCCTCTCGGGCGCCCTGGCCGCCTTCATCGGCTTCTTCGTCGCGCGTCTCTACGCTGCGCAGAACGGCGAGCTCCCCGAGGACCGGAGCGACGCCAACGTCGACGACGGGGACCCGGAGCTCGGCTTCTTCAGCCCGTGGAGCTGGTGGCCCGTGATCCTCGCGGCAGGCGCCGCATCGGTGTTCCTCGGCCTCGCCGTGGGCATCTGGATCGCGATCATCGGCGGCGGGCTCGCGATCATCGCGCTCGTGGGGTGGACCTACGAGTACTACCGCGGCTACTTCGCGCGCTGATCCGATGGTCGACATCCGGCACGCCCAGGCATCGGACGGGGACGCGGTCTTCGCCCTCTGCCAGCAGCTCGACATGATCAACGCCCCCGCCACCCGAGACGACTTCGACGTCACGTTCTCCCACATCCTGCGTGCGAACAAGGACGTGGGACGCGACGTGCTGCTGGTCGCGGAGGACGCGGGCACGGTCGTGGGGTACGCCTACCTCGTCGTGAGCCGCCTCCTCTACGCCGGCGGTCTCAGCGCCCACCTCGAGGAGCTCGTGGTCGACGGGGAGGCACGCAGCGGCGGGACGGGTTCCGCCCTCGTGCGGGCCGTGGAGCGCCTCTGCGGCGACCGCGGCGTCGGGCAGATCACCATGAGCACGCGCCGTGCGGGCGAGTTCTACAAGCGCCTCGGTTACGAGCGCACCGCCGAGTTCTACAAGAAGCTCCTACGTTGAGCCTCTGACCACGCGACACGACTACGCCCGGATCCGCCTTGCGGACCCGGGCGTCTCGCGTTCGGCGGCCGGTACTCGTGCCTTTGCGACGAGGAGCGGGACCAGGACGAGGACCGTGTCCGAGGCCGTGAACGGCCGTCGCTGCGCAGGCGCGGCCCGCGTCTGCGCAGCGCGTCCTCCCGTGTCAGGACGCGCGGCCTAGGACGAGTCGCGGGCCTCACGGCGACGGAGCACGTGCACCATGACGTCGAGCGTGACGACCTGACATACCTCCCGCGCCGGGATGGACGCAAGGCCGGCATCGGCGGCGGAGGGCGGCTGCTGTCCGGTGGCCCGCTCCGGGGCGTGGTGGGCCGACGGCCCCATCCCGAGGAGGAGATCCACCTCCGCGCCGGTCAGCTCCAGAGGGGCGTTCACCCGCGTCTCCGACTCCACCTCGAAGAGGCCGTCGGCGGATGCGAGGATCCGCTCGCGCTTGTCGGGCTGGACGCCCACCGCGCGGCCGTCCGCCCGGAGCTCGGCGAGATGGTCAGTGCCCGCCGCGACGATCGCGACACGGCCGTACGGGGCGAGTACGCGGTGGAACTCGGTCATGTTGCGCGGGGCGAAGACGTCGAGGAGGAGATCCGCGGATGCGTCACGCAGGGGGAGGCCTGACCAGGTGTCGGCCACGACCCCGTCGACGTCGTGACGGCCCCGTACTGCCGCGCTGACGGCCGCGGGGGCGAGGTCTGCCGCGAGCCCCACCGCACCGGGCATCCGGTCGAGCAGCTCGTGGAGGTAGAAGCCGGTGCCGCATCCGGCGTCGACGATGCGGGGTCCGACGAGCGTGCCCTCAAGCGCCGGGTCGACGTCGTGCGCGGGCTCCGCGCCCAGGACGGCGGCGGCCAGCGCATCGACGATGGGCGCGTAGTGCCCCAGGGCGAGGAAGCGGGCCCGTGCGTCCAGCATAGGGACGCTGTCGCCGCTGACGCGGGTCGCTGGGGGCAGCAGGGAGACGTACCCCCTCTTGTTCGCGTCCATCGAGTGACCGCGCGCGCAACGCAGCGAGAGCGGGGGAGCGGGGTGCAGATCCTCGGCGCAGGTGGGGCATCGGAGCCAGCCGGCGAGGCGGGCGAGATCCATGGGCACTCCTCTGCGTGCGTCGTCGTCGGTGCGGGGGAGGGTAGACGCAGGAGAGCCGGTCCAGCTTCGCCGGACCGGCTCTCGGGTGCTGCGCCTCAGCGCGAACGGGTGGTGCTAGTGGTGGTCGCCGTGGCTGCGCTCGACGTCCTTCGTGGTGACCGGGGAGATCCGGTCCTCGAAGAACCACTTCGAGAGCGCCGCGCGAGCCCGCTGGTTGACCGTGATGCGTCCACGGCTGTCCGGGCGGATCATGAGCGGCTTGTAGTCGTCGTAGCTGACCAGGCGCCAGCGCTCGTACTCGTCGAGCTGCTCGTGCACCTCGATGAACTCGCCGCCGGGCAGCTTCACGATGCGGCCCGACTCGACGCCGTGGAGGGCGATCTCGCGGTCCTTCTTCATGAGCGCCAGGCAGATGCGCTTCGCGACCTGGTAGGCGATGACCGGTCCGAGGATCAGCAGGGCCTGCAGCGTGTGGATGACGCCCTCCATCGACACCTTGAAGTGGGTGGCGATCAGGTCGGAGCTCGCGGCGGACCAGAGGACCGCGTAGAACGTGACGCCGGCGGCACCGATGGCGGTGCGCGTGGGAGCGTTGCGCGGGCGGTCGAGGATGTGGTGCTCGCGCTTGTCGCCCGTGATCCACGCCTCGATGAAGGGGTAGAACGCGACCAGCGCGATGAACCCGCCCAGGATGACGAGCGGCAGGATGATGTTGAACGAAAATGTGTGGTCGAACAGCACGAACTCGAGTCCCGGCGGCACGAGGCGCAGGGCGCCGTCCGCGAAGCCGATGTACCAGTCGGGCTGGGTACCGGCGGACACCGGCGAGGGGTCGTACGGGCCGTAGTTCCAGATCGGGTTGATCGTGAAGAACGAGGCCATCACGACGATCACGCCGAAGACGACGAAGAAGAACCCGCCCGCCTTGGCCGCGAAGGTCGGCAGGACCGGCACGCCGACGACGTTCTCGTTCGTCCGGCCGGGGCCGGCGAACTGGGTGTGCTTGTGGACGACCACGAACAGCAGGTGCAGCGCGAGGAACGCCACGAGGATCGCCGGCAGCAGCAGGATGTGCAGCGTGTAGAGCCTCGGGATGATCGCGGTGCCCGGGAACTCGCCGCCGAAGAGGAGGAACGAGATCCAGGTGCCGACCACCGGGATGCCCTTGACCATGCCGTCGATGATGCGCAGGCCGTTGCCGGAGAGGAGGTCGTCGGGGAGCGAGTAGCCGGTGAAGCCCTCGGCCATCGCGAGGATGAAGAGCACGAAGCCGATGAACCAGTTGAGCTCGCGCGGCTTGCGGAAGGCACCCGTGAAGTAGATGCGCAGCATGTGCAGGCCGATGGACGCCACGAACAGCAGAGCCGCCCAGTGGTGGATCTGCCGCATGAGCAGTCCGCCGCGGATGTCGAACGAGATGTCGAGGGAGGAGGACATGGCGACCGACATCTCGACGCCCTTGAGGGGCGCGTACGAGCCCTCGTAGTGGGTCTCGGCCATCGACGGGTCGAAGAAGAAGGTCAGCCAGGAACCCGTCAGCAGGATGACGACGAAGCTGTAGAGCGCCACTTCGCCGAGCATGAAGGACCAGTGGTCCGGGAAGATCTTCCGCCCGAACTCCTTGACGGCGACGCTGACGCTGGTGCGCTCGTCGAGGTAGGTCGCGGCGGCGGCGGTGAAGCCGCCCCCGCTCTTGGCGGCGGGCGCGGTGGCGCCCGTCGTGGTCGGATCAGCTGTTGTAGTCACCACGACGCTCCCAGAAACTCGCCCCTACGGGCTCGGTGAAATCACTCTGTGCAATGAGGTAGCCCTCGTCGTTGACGGCGATGGGCAGCTGCGGCAGGGGCCGCTTGGCCGGTCCGAAGATGACCTCGCAGTGGTTGGTCACGTCGAACTGGGACTGGTGGCAGGGGCAGAGCAGGTGGTGGGTCTGCTGCTCGTAGAGGGCCACCGGGCACCCCACGTGCGTGCAGACCTTCGAGTAGGCGACGATCCCGTCGTACGACCAGCCCTTGCGTTCCGGCGTCTCGATGAGGTCCTCGGGACGCAGGCGCATGAGGAGCACCGCGGCCTTGGCCTTCTCCTCGAGCTTGCCCTCCTCGAGCTCCATGAGGGAGGCGGGGATGACGTGGAACGCGGAGCCGATCGTGACGTCGGACGCCTTGATGGGTGTGCCGGAGGGATCGCGGGTGAGCACCTCGCCCTCCTTCCACAGCGTGTGGCTGAGGGCGGAGGCGGGCTCCTCGGCGCTTCCCGGGTACAGGTCGCGGAACAGGATCACGGCCGGGAGGGGGAAGGCGACGAGGGCGCCGATGAGGCTGTTGCGGATGAGTGACCGACGACCGAAGCCGGACTCCTCGTTGGCCTGCGCGAAGACCTCGACGGCGCGGGCCTTCGTGGCGGGCGAGCCGCCCTGCGGGTGCCGCTCGTCGATCAGCTCGTGGTCGCTCATGAGCGCCTTCGACCAGTGGATCGCGCCGATGCCGAGGCTCAGCAGCGCGAGGGCGATGCCGACGCCGAGGAACAGGTTGTTGAGCCGGACGCTGCCCGGGTCGTCCGCGTAGATCGGGAAGCCGAAGTACGCGCCGATGGCGAAGACGCTGCCCACGATCGACAGGTAGAACCACGTGTAGACGACGCGCTCGGCGGTCTGCGCCTTCTTGGGGTCCTTGTCGGTGACGCGGAGTCGGTGCTCCGGGAAGCCGGGGTTCTGGAAGGCGTCGCGGGTGGCGACGGCGGTGCCGCCGGGGAGCACGACGTCGCGGCCTGCGGCCTCGAGCTCGCCGGCGTCGTAGCCCGCGGGGACGACGCCCGACTCGTCCTTATCGTCGTGTGCCATGTGCGTGCCTCTCTTGGATTCTGATGCGGGTCATCGATGCGGGCGTCAGTTGGACCGGGCCGTGAGCCACACGGTCAGGGCGACGATGCCGCCGAGGCCGAAGATCCACATGAAGAGCCCCTCGGAGACCGGGCCGAGCCCGCCGAGGTTCGCGCCGCCGACGGTGCTGTTCTCCTCGATGTACTGCAGCGACGTGATGATGTCGCGCTTGTCCTCGGGGGAGATGTTGGTGTCGTTGAAGACCGGCATGTTCTGCGGGCCGGTGACCATGGCCTCGTAGATGTGGACCGGGTCCACGCCCTCGAGGCTGGGGGCGAACTTGCCCTCGGTGAGGGCGCCTCCGGCCGCGGCGACGTTGTGGCACATGGCGCAGTTGATGCGGAAGAGCTCGGCGCCGTTGGCCGCGTCGCCCTCTCCGTCGAGGTACTGGGCGTCCGGGATGGCGGGGCCGGGGGCTAGCGAGGCGACGTACGCCGCGAGCTCCTTGACCTGCGTGTCGGTGAACTGCGTGGGCTTCTCCTCCGCCTGCACCGTGGTGGCCTGCAGCGGCATGCGGCCGGTGCCGACCTGGAAGTCGACCGACGCCGCGCCGACGCCGATGAGGCTCGGGGCGACGCCCGTGCCGGTGGCGTCCATGCCGTGGCAGGTCGCGCAGTTCGAGCCGAAGAGCTTCTGGCCCTCGTCGATGGTCTGTGCGGACTTGAGGTCGACCTCGGCCGACGCGGTGCCCGACTGGATCAGCGCGTAGGCGCCGCCCGTGAAGAGCAGGCCGATCGCGAGGAGGGCGACGGTGGTCAGGGGGCTGCGGCGACCGGTGCGACGGGCGCGTGCTGTCTTGGTGCTCATGCTGTGGTTGTTGCTCCCGCTCGGTGCTATTTGAGGACGTAGATGACCAGGAAGAGCCCGATCCACACCACGTCGACGAAGTGCCAGTAGTAGGACACGACGATGGCGCTCGTCGCCTCCCGGTGCCCCATCGACCGGACCGCGAAGATGCGGCCGATGACGAGGAGGAAGGCGATGAGGCCGCCGGTGACGTGCAGGCCGTGGAACCCGGTGGTCATGTAGAACGCCGAGCCGTAGGCGTTGCTGCCGAGCGTGATGCCCTCGGTGACGAGGGTGGCGTACTCGAGGATCTGACCGCAGATGAAGATCGCGCCGAGGGCGTAGGTGAGGAAGAACCACTCGACCGTGCCCCACTGGCTGGGCTTCCATCCCGTGGAGCGCGCCTGCAGGCGCTCGGCCGCGAAGACGCCGAACTGGCACGTGAAGGAGCTCGCCACGAGGATGAGCGTGTTCACGAGCGCGAAGGGCACGTTGAGGCGTCCCGCCTCGAACTCCCACTGGGCGCCGGACGTCGAGCGGAGGGTGAAGTAGATCGCGAAGAGACCCGCGAAGAACATCACCTCGCTGCCGAGCCACACGATGGTGCCGACGGCGACCGTGTTCGGCCGGTTCACCACCGGCGCGGTCGATACTGGGGAGATTGAGGTGGTCGTCACAGGTTCCATTATGACCTAGGCCGACGACGCCCACGCCCACCCGGGCCGCCCGTGAGATCCGATCCAGGCGCTCGTTAGGCTGATCGCCATGCCCTCCGTCCCCACCTGGCCCGCGCTCATCACGACGTTGATCGAGGGACGCCATCTCTCCGTGGCGGAGGCGACCTGGGCGATGCGCCAGGTCATGCGCGGGGAGGCCACATCGGCGCAGCTGGGCGGCCTGCTGGTCGCCCTCCGGGCGGCGGGCGAGACCGTGGACGAGATCGTCGGCTTCCGCGACGCCGTGCTCGAGGACGCCGTGCCGCTCGACGCGGATCCCCGTGCCCTCGACATCGTGGGGACGGGAGGGGACCCTTACGGCGCGGTCCTCAACATCTCGTCGGCGGCCTCGGTCATCGCCGCCTCCGCGGGCGTCCCCGTCATCAAGCACGGCAACCGCGGCGCGAGCTCCGCCTCGGGCGCCTCCGACGCCCTGACGGCCCTCGGGATCGACCTGAGCATCCCGCCCGAGCGGGTCGCCGCCGTGCTCCGCGAGACCGGCATCACGTACGCGCACGCCGCCCTCTTCCACCCGGGCTTCCGCCACGCCGCGGCCACCCGCCACGAGCTCGGCATCTCGACGCTGTTCAACGTGCTCGGGCCGCTCTGCAACCCGGCGCGCCCCGAGGCGTCGGCGGTGGGGGTCGCCGACCTCTCGCGCGTGCCGCTCATGGTGGGCGTCTTCCGCACCCGCGGGGCGACCGCGCTCGTGTACCGCGGCGACGACGGGATCGACAAGCTCACGACCACAGGGCACAGCCACATCTGGGAGGTCAGCCGGGGCGCGGTCACCGAGCACGACCTCGACCCGCTGGAGCTCGGGATCCCGCGGGCGCCCATCGAGGCGCTCCTCGGCGAGGGGCCGGAGCAGAACGCCGAGGTCATCCGCCGCGTGCTCGCCGGCGAGCCCGGCCCGCAGCGCGACGTGATCCTGCTGAACGCGGCGGCGGGCCTCGAGGCCTTCGACCTGATGGGGGACCCGGCCCGTGTGCAGCAGCCCATGACCCGGAGGCTCCGCGACAAGCTTGCCGTCGCCGCCGATGCCGTCGACTCCGGCCGCGCCGCCGCCAAGCTCGCGGAGTGGGCGGCCGCGACGCGCGTCTGATCCGCATCGCCGCCGTCGATGTCGTGCGCGCGGCGGATGATGGACGCATGTGCGGGAGATTCGTGGTGGCGCGGGCGACGGGCGATCTCGTCGGGGACTGGGCGGTCGACGACGTCGAGGGGGACGGCCCGCCGCCCTCGTGGAACGTCGCGCCGACGACCACGGTCCGCATGGTGGCGGACCGTCGTCCGCACGGGGACGCGGAGGGGGAGGTCCGTCGGGTGCTGACCGGCGCGCGGTGGGGGATCGTCCCGCCGTGGGCGAAGGCGGTGCAGGGTGCCCCGCTCATCAACGCGCGCATCGAGACCGTGACCGAGAAGCCCACGTTCCGGAAGGCCGTCCTCACGCGGCGGGCAGTCGTGCCGGCGGACGGGTACTACGAGTGGCAGGCGACCGCGTCCGGGAAGCAGCCGGTGTACCTGCACGGCGAGGACGAGCGGCCGCTGGCGTTCGCCGCCGTGTACGAGCACTGGCGGGATCCCGCCGTCGCCGAGGGGCAGCCGGGCGCCTGGCTGCGCAGCCTCGCCATCATCACATCGGCGGCGAGCGACGCGCTCGGGCGCATCCACGACCGCACGCCGCTCATCGTGCCCCGGGACCGGCTGGACGAGTGGCTGGACGCGGGGACCAGCGCGGTCGACGACGTGCGCCACCTGCTCGGCTCGCTGCCAGAGCCCCATCTCGTGCCGCGGCTTGTCTCGACGCGCGTCAACAGCGTGCGGAACGACGGGCCGGACCTCGTCGAGCCGCTGTCCGACGCGCCGGCCGACGACGCGCCTGCGGACGACGGGCAGCCGACGCTGATCTGACCCGCCGTCGCGCGGCGGCTCCGGCGCGGCCGTCCGGTGACGCCGCACGCCCCGTCACCTGGGGCGACGGGGCGTGCGGATCGTGCGGATGCGGTCTACTGCACGTCGTCGTCGACCCAGTCGAAGGTCTTCGTGACGGCCTTCTTCCAGAGGCGCAGCTGGCGCTCGCGCTCGGCGTCGTCCATGTCCGGCGTCCAGCGGCTGTCCTCCTGCCAGTTCTGACGGAGGTCGTCGAGGTCCTTCCAGAACCCGACGGCGAGGCCGGCGGCGTACGCGGCGCCGAGCGCGGTGGTCTCCGCCACGACGGGGCGGACGACGGGGACGCCGAGGATGTCGGCCTGGAACTGCATGAGCAGGTTGTTCGCGATCATGCCGCCGTCGACCTTGAGCTCCGTGAGGTCGACGCCGGAGTCGGCGTTGACCGCGTCGAGCACCTCGCGCGTCTGGAAGGCCGTCGCCTCGAGCGCCGCGCGCGCGATGTGGCCCTTGTTGACGAAGCGCGTGAGGCCGACGAGCGCGCCGCGGGCGTCCGAGCGCCAGTACGGCGCGAAGAGGCCGGAGAACGCGGGGACGAAGTACACGCCGCCGTTGTCCTCCACCGTCGCCGCGAGCGTCTCGATCTCCGCGGCGCTCGACACGAGGCCGAGGTTGTCGCGCATCCACTGGACGAGCGAGCCCGTGACCGCGATGGATCCCTCGAGCGCGTAGTGCGGCTCCGCGTCGCCCAGCTTGTAGCCGAGCGTCGTGAGGAGGCCGTTCTGCGAGTGGATGATGTCGGTGCCGGTGTTGAAGATCAGGAAGTTGCCGGTGCCGTACGTGTTCTTCGACTCGCCCTGGTCGAACGCCGCCTGGCCGAAGGTGGCCGCCTGCTGGTCGCCGAGGATGCCCGCGATGGGCACCTCGCGGAGGAGGCTGGACGACTCGACGACGCCGTAGACCTCGGAGGAGCTCTTGATCTCGGGGAGCATCGAGCGCGGCACGTCGAACGCCTTCAGGATCTCGTCGTCCCACTGGAGGGTCTCGAGGTCCATGAAGAGGGTGCGGGAGGCGTTGGTCACGTCGGTGACGTGCACGCCGCCGTCGGTGCCGCCGGTGAGGTTCCAGAGGACCCACGTGTCGGTCGTGCCGAACATGAGGTCGCCGGCCTCGGCCTTCTCGCGGGCGCCGTCGACGTTCTCGAGGATCCAGACGATCTTCGTGCCGGAGAAGTAGGTGGCGAGCGGGAGCCCGACGGTGGGCTTGAACCGCTCGACGCCGCCGTCGGCCGCGAGGCGGTCGACGATCTTCTGGGTGCGGGTGTCCTGCCAGACGATGGCGTTGTAGACGGGCTTGCCGGTGGTGCGGTCCCACACGACGGCGGTCTCGCGCTGGTTGGTGATGCCCACGGCCTCGACGTCGTGGCGCGTGATGTCCGCCTTGGACAGCGCCTGGCCGATGACCTCGCGGGTGTTGCGCCAGATCTCCATGGGGTCGTGCTCGACCCAGCCGGCGCGGGGGAAGATCTGCTCGTGCTCCAGCTGGCCGGTGGACACGATGGATCCGCTGTGGTCGAAGACGATGGCCCGGGTGCTGGTGGTGCCCTGGTCGATGGCGACGATGTACTTCTCGCTCATGTGGTCTCTCCTATGAGGTTCGGGGTTCTAGAGGATGGGGAGCAGCGCGTAGGACGCGAGGCCGGCGAGCACGCCGCCGATGGCGGGACCGACGACGGGGACCCAGGCGTAGGACCAGTCGCTGGCGCCCTTGCCCTTGATGGGGAGGATCGCGTGCGCGATGCGGGGCCCGAGGTCGCGGGCCGGGTTGATGGCGTAGCCGGTCGGCCCGCCGAGGGACGCGCCGATGCCGACCACGAGGAGGGCGACGGGGATCGCGCCGAGCGCCGAGAGGCCCGCGGGGGTGGCCGCGTCGGCGTCGGGGTTGTTGGCGAGGCTGAAGCCGAGGATCACGATGACGAGCACGAACGTGCCGATGATCTCCGTGACGAGGTTCCAGCCGTAGTTGCGGATGGAGGGGCCGGTCGAGAACACGCCGAGCTTGGTGGCCGCGTCGGGCTCCTCGTCGAAGTGCTGCTTGTAGGCGAGCCAGCAGAAGACCGCGCCGATGATCGCGCCGACCATCTGGGCGAGGATGTAGACGGGGACGCTCGCGACGTCCTCGATCTTGCCGGCCGACAGGAGGCCCAGCGTCACGGCCGGGTTGAGGTGCGCGCCGGACGCGTACGAGACGGTGACACCGGCGAAGACCGCGAGGCCCCAGCCGAAGTTGACCATGAGGGTGCCGCCGGCGAGCCCCTTCGACTTGACGAGCGCGACGTTCGCCACGACTCCGCATCCGAGGAGGACGAGGAGGGCGGTGCCCACCGTCTCCGAGAGGAATATGACTCCAAGATCCACTGCGTGGTGCTCCGATCGTTCGTCGAGGCGCGGGTACGACCTCTGCCGCATCATCGCGGTGGATCCAATCTAGTGCCGACGTGACCGGGTCCCGGCCGGTGACGAGCGGTCGACCGGACGGATCCGGTCCGCCGGACGGGCCCGCCGGGACCGCCCGATCGCCTCGCACCGGGCGTATGTTGGCCTCACACCCGAGTCGCCGCCGACCGAGTCCCGTCGCTCGATCCGGCTCGGTGCGCGGCCGTCGTCCGGTCGCCCGAGACCCGCGAGGAGCCGGCCGTGAAGAAGCTGATCAACGACCCGAGGGCGGTGGCCGAGGAGGCCGTCGCCGGCTTCGCGGCCGCCCATCCCGACATCGTGGAGCTGAGCGCCGACCCGCTGTTCGTCCGGCGCGCCGAGCCCACCCGTCCCGGGCGCGTCGCGCTCGTCAGCGGCGGCGGCAGCGGCCACGAGCCGCTGCACGCCGGCTTCGTGGGCCACGGGATGCTCGACGCCGCCGTCCCGGGACCCGTGTTCACGAGCCCCACGCCGGATCCCGTCGTCGCCGCCACCCTCGCGGTCGACGGAGGTGCGGGCGTGCTGCACATCGTGAAGAACTACACGGGCGACGTCCTCAACTTCGAGACGGCGGCCGAGCTCGCGGAGGCGGAGGGCGTGCGCGTGCGGACGGTGGTGGTCGACGACGACGTCGCCGTGACCGACTCGCTGTACACCGCCGGCCGCCGCGGCGTCGCGGGGACGGTGCTCGTGGAGCGCATCGCCGGCGCCGCCGCCGAGCGCGGGGACGACCTCGACGCCGTCGCGGCCATCGCCGAGAGGGTGATCGGGCAGGTGCGCAGCATGGGCGTCGCCATCCGCGCGTGCACGGTCCCGCACGCCGGCGAGCCGAGCTTCGCGCTGGAGGACGACGAGATGGAGATCGGCATCGGGATCCACGGCGAGCCCGGCCGCGTGAAGCTGCCGCTCGAGCCCGTGGACGCCGTCGTCGAGCGCCTCCTCGACCCGGTGCTCGAGGACCTGGCCGCGCCGGCCGGCAGCCGCGTGCTGCTGCTCGTGAACGGGATGGGCGCGACGCCGCTCTCCGAGCTGTACATCGCCTACCGTCGTGCGGCCGCCGTGCTCGAGGAGGCGGGCCTGACCGTCGCCCGCAGCCTCGTGGGAGACTTCGTCACGGCCCTCGACATGGAGGGACTGTCCCTCACGGTGCTGCTGCTCGACGACGAGCTCGTCGACCTGTGGGACTCGCCCGTGCAGACCGCCGCGCTGCGGTGGGGGAGGTAGCTCATGGCACTCGGGACCGACTGGGTCGTCACCTGGATCACGGAGACGGCGCGCGTCATCGCCGACCAGCGGGGTGAGCTCATCACCCTCGACCGCGAGATCGGCGACGGCGACCACGGCGAGAACCTCGACCGCGGATTCAGCGCCGTCGTCGCGAAGCTCCCCGCGCCCGACGTCGACGGCACGCCGGCCGATGCGCTGAGGACCGTGGCCACCACGCTCATCTCGACGGTCGGCGGCGCCTCCGGCCCGCTGCTCGGGACGGCGTACCTCAAGGCCGCCGCGGCCGTCGCGGGTCGCGCCGACCTCGACGCGTCCGCGATCGCCGACCTCCTCGAGGCGGCGGTGGGCGGCATCGTCCTCCGCGGCAAGGCCGAGCGCGGCGACAAGACCATGGTGGACGCGTGGGGCCCCGCCGCCGAGGCCGCTCGCGCTGCCGCGGACGCGGGATCCAGCCCGGCCGACGCCCTCCAGGCCGCCGCCGACGCCGCTGCACGCGGCGCCGAGGCGACGGAGCCGCTCGTCGCCCGCAAGGGCAGGGCCTCGTACCTGGGCGAGCGCGCCGTCGGCCACCGCGACCCGGGTGCGCAGTCGTCCGCGCTCATCCTGCGCGCGGCGGCGACGACCGCCCGCGACGCCGACGGGGGCGCCTCGTGAGCGTCGGCCTCGTCCTCGTCTCGCACAGCGCGCTGATCGCGCACGGGCTCGTCGACCTCGCGCGGCAGATGGCGCCGACCGTCGCGCTCGTGCCCGCGGGCGGATCCGGCGACGGCACGCGCGACGATGCGGGCATCGGCACGAGCTTCGACGTGGTCCAGGCCGCTCTCGCCGAGGCGGAGGGCGGCGACGGCGTCGTGGTCCTCGCCGACCTCGGATCCGCGTACCTCACGGCCGAGACGGCCGTCGACCTCCTCGACGAGGACGCCGCCGCGCGCGTCGTCGTCGTGCGCGCACCGCTGGTGGAGGGCGCGGTGGCGGCCGCGGTCGCCGCCGAGACGGGCGGGTCCCTCGAGGAGGTGGCCGCCGCGGCGTCCTCGGCCGCCGGCGCGGACGCGTCGGAGGACGCCGACGCCGGCCTCGCCCCTGAACCGCGCGCCGACGGCACCGAGCCCGCACCCTCCGGAGGCGGGGGCACCGTGCGCGGAGAGGCCACCCTGGTCAACCGCGACGGCCTGCACGCCCGCCCCGCGGCCGACTTCGTGACGCGCGCGTCCGCCTACTCCGCGGCGATCACCGTCAACGGCCAGAACGCCGCGTCGCTCCTCGGCGTCATGGCCCTCGGGCTCACCCGCGGCGCCCACGTCGTCATCGAGGCGACGGGCGAGGACGCGGAGGAGGCGGTGACCGCGCTGGTCGAGCTCGTCGAGTCGGGGTTCGGCGAGGCCTGACCGCGGGCCCGGTCGCGCGCCGGTCAGAGGGCGTCGAGGTAGACCCAGGATCCGGCCTGCCGCACGAAGCGGCTCGCCTCGCGCTGGCTGCCGCGCTGCCCGTCGTGCCGGAAGGACGCCTCGAAGTCGACGACGCCCGTCGCGTCGCCGGGGCCGCCGAGCGCGGTCCGGTGGATCGCGAGCCGGAACCAGCGGACGGACGCGTCGAGCTCGATCTCCTCCGGGATCGTCGACGGGTGCCAGCTGCGCGCGAGGTACGCCGCGTCACCCCGGGCGTAGGCGGCGAAGCGGGAGCGCATCAGCCGCTCGGCGGTCGGGGCCGACGCGTCGCCCCGATGCAGCGGACCGCAGCACGCGCCGTACGGATCGCCGCTCGTGCACGGGCACCACGCGTCGTCGTCCGGCGTGGACCAGGGGGCGTCGGGGGAGAGGCGCGTCATGCTCCGAGCCTCGCACGCCGGAGCCCGCCGGGAGCAGGATGGGAGGGCGGCCGCCGACGCGGACCGCCCGCACCACGACCCGAGGAAAGCACCATGACCCCTGCGACCGACCTGCTCGTGGACGCCTACGGGCGCATCGCCGAAATCGTCCGCGACGCCGTCGAGGGCCTCGACCCCGAGGACCTCGCCGTCCGCCCGGATCCCGAGGCCAACTCGATCGGCTGGCTCGTCTGGCACCTCGCCCGCGTCCAGGACGCGCAGGTCGCCGACGTCGCCGGCCGCGACCAGACCTGGAGGAGCGGCGGATGGGCCGACCACTTCGCCCTCCCGTTCGCCGAGTCGGCGACGGGCTACTCGCAGTCGTCCGAGGACGTCGCGGCGCTCGAGGGCGTCACCGCGGAGCTGCTCCTCGGGTACCTCGACGCCGTGCAGTCCGCGACGCTCGCGTACCTCGCGGGGCTCGACGACGCCGAGCTGGACCGCGTCGTGGACGAGGACTGGACCCCTCCGGTCACGCTCGGCGCACGCCTCGTCAGCGTCCTCTCCGACGACCTGCAGCACGCCGGCCAGGCGGCCTACCTCGCGGGCCTCGTCGCGCGTCGCCGCTGAGACCCGGGCCGGCCGTCGCGCTCAGGCGGGCAGCTCGGACTCGATGAGCGACACGATCTCGGGCGCATCCGGCTCGACCGTGGGCCGGAAGCGGTGCACGGCGCCGGACGGCGTGACGACGAACTTCTCGAAGTTCCACTTCACGCGGCCGGCCCTGCCGTCCGCGTCGGGCGTCTTCGTGAGCTCCGCGTAGACCGGATGCGCCGACCGGCCGTTGACCTTGACCTTCTCCATCATCGGGAAGGTGACGCCCCAGGTGGTGGAGCAGTACTCGTCGATGGCCTCGGCGGAACCGAGCTCCTGCAGGAACTGGTTGCTCGGGAAGCCGATGACCGTGAACCCGCGCTCCCCGTAGGCGCGCTGCAGCTGCTCGAGCTTCTCGTACTGGGGAGCGAGGCCGCAGCGCGAGGCGACGTTGACGACGAGCACGACCTTGTCGGCGTACGCGCCGAACGTGGTGGCCTCGCCCTGGAGGGTGGTGAGCGGGATCTCGTCGAGCCGGGGATGCGTCATGGCCCTGAACGTAGCCCCGTCCCCTGACAGCGGCTCCCCGGACGGCGGGAGGCCGGCCGCCACATGGCGACCGGCCTCCCGGGCGCGGATCGGATCCGCGGTGCGTCGCGCTAGTTCGCGAACTCCGCGACGGTCGCGTCCGCGGACACCTTCGTCGTGCCCACATCGACGCCGTGGTAGGTGAGCAGCGTGTCGACGGTGTCCTGGATCTCCGCGTCGCGCTCGTCGCCGCTCCAGCCGAGCGCCTCCTGCAGCACGTCCGCGATCTCCGCGAGCATCTCGTGGGTCACGCCGCCGACGAACGCGAGGTTCGTGCGACGGAGGACGACGTCGGCGAGGTGCACCGCGTCCTCGTGCGTGGCGAAGTACGCGATCTCGGCCCGCGTGAGCTGCGGGTCGGTCGCGAGCGGCGTCGACGGCTGTCCGGAGAGGACGTCGATCACGTTCGTGGCGCGCGTGCCGTAGCGGTTGAGCAGGCGGTCGACCTGCTCGGTGCCGATGCCCTCGGCGCGAGCGGCCTGCGTGGCGATCCACCGGGCGCGGGCCGTGCTGGAGGACGGGAAGTCCTTGCCGCCGCCGATGGGCATGCCGGTCGTGTCGACCGAGCGCTCGACGCCGAGGCGCGTGGTGGCCTCGGTCGAGAGGTGCGCGGACAGGGCGCGGAACGTCGTCCACTTGCCGCCGACGAGGCTCAGCACCTTGGCGTCCGGCAGGCCGTCGATCTCGGTCTCCACGATGCGGTAGTCGCGGGAGACGAAGCCGGGTGCGGTGTCCTCGTGCCGCGGCAGGGGGCGGATCCCCGAGTAGCGGTACACGATGTGGTCGCGGTTCAGCTCGATCTGCGGGAACACGTGCTTGACGAGGTCGAAGAAGTAGTCGACCTCCTCCTCGGTGCAGACGGCCGGCTCGCTCGGGTCGGCGTCGATGTCCGTGGTGCCGATGAGGACGCGGCCCTTGAGCGGGTAGATGAGGACGATGCGGCCGTCGTTGTTCTCGAAGAAGATCTCGCGGCCCTTGGTGGCCTCGAGCAGCTCCTTGTTGTCGACGACGATGTGCGAGCCCTTGGTGCCGCCCATGAACCTCGTGTCGCCGCCCATGGCCTCGTTGGTGAGGTCGGTCCAGGGGCCGGACGCGTTGACCACGACGTCGGCCGTCACGACGAACTCGGTGCCCGAGACGACGTCGCGCAGCTTCACGCCGCCGTCGGCGACGCCCACGGCCTCCAGGTAGTTGGCGCTGCGGGCGTGGTCACCCGCGGCCAGGCCGTCCTTCAGCACGTCGAGCGCGAGGCGCTCCGGCTCGTGCACGGAGGCGTCGTAGTAGGTGCCGGTGAACTTCACGTCCTTGTTCAGCGCGGGCATGTCCTCGCGGGCCGCCTTGCCGATGCGGAAGCGGTGCCGCGGCACGGATCCGCCGTCGCGCGAGAAGGAGTCGTAGAGCGTCATGCCGACGCTGATGAGGAGGGCGCCGCGCTCCTTCGTGGAGCGCTGCTTGTGGGTGATCATGCGCAGGGGCGCGTTGAGGATGCCGGAGAAGGTGGAGAAGATCGGCATCGTCGTCTGCAGCGGCTTGACGTAGTGCGGCGCGATGCGGATCAGGCCGTTGCGCTCCTCGACGGACTCGCGGACGAGGCGGAACTCGCCGTTCTCGAGGTAGCGGATGCCGCCGTGGATCATGTGGGAGCTCGCCGCCGAGGCGCCCGAGCCGTAGTCGGCGCGCTCGACGAGCACGACGTCGACGCCCTGGAGCGCGAGGTCGCGGAACGTCGCGATGCCGTTGATGCCGCCGCCGATGACGAGCACCTGGGCGCTCGGGCGGTCGTGGATGCGGGCGACGTTGTCCCGCAGGTCGGTCTTCTTCGACTGGGTCACGAGGAGCTTCTCTCTGTTGATGCGTGCGTGGTGCGCGTGCTCTGCGCCAATCATCCGCCCGCGAACGGATCATGCGAAGCCCGTGCACGGATGTGCAAGCATGACCGGATGGTCGACGGCATCGCGCACGAGCGCACCCAGGACGCGCTGCGCGCGGCGCACCTCTACTACATGCAGGACCTGACGATGGAGGCCATCGCGCGGGAGCTCGGCACGAGCCGCTCGTCGGTGTCCCGGCTCCTCTCGTTCGCCCGGGAGACGGGGCTGGTGGACATCCAGATCCGCTCGCCGCTCGACCTCGCCACGGTGCTGGGGGAGCAGCTGCACGAGCGCTACGGCGTGGTGGCGCACGTGGTGCCCGTGCCCGACCAGACGAGCGACGTCGACCGGGTGGACCGCGTCGCGCTCTCGGCTGCACGGATGCTCACCCAGTACGTCGACTCGAACATGGTCGTCGGCGTCGCGTGGGGCTCGACCGTGAGCGCCGTCAGCCGGTACCTCGTGCCGAAGCCGACGCACAACACCCTCGTGGTCCAGCTCAACGGAGCGGGCAACGTGCGCACCACGGGGATCATGTACGCGAGCGAGATCCTCCGCCGCTTCGGCCAGGCCTACGGCGCGACCGTGCAGCAGTTCCCCGTGCCGGCCTTCTTCGACGACCCGGCCACGAAGCTCGCGCTGTGGCGGGAGCGGAGCACGAAGCGCGTGCTCGAGCTCCAGGAGCGGATGGACATGGTGCTGTTCGGCGTCGGATCCCCCGTGGCGCTTGTCCCGAGCCACGTCTACTCGGGCGGGTACCTCGAGCGGTCCGACCAGCGGGCGCTCGACGCGGACGGCGTCGTGGGCGACGTCTCGACCGTCTTCTTCCGGGAGGACGGCTCCTCGGCGGACATCGCCATCAACGCGCGAGCGAGCGGACCGGACCTGGCGACGATCCGGAGGGCGCCGCGACGCGTCTGCGTGGTCGCCGGCGCGTCCAAGGTGCGGAGCGTGCGCGGCGCGCTGGCCGCGGGGCTCGTGACGGACATCGTCCTCGACGAGGGGACGGCCCGCGCGCTTCTGCAGTGACGGTCGCAGGAGCGGGTGAGGGAGATGACGGTGGGCGATACCGGACTCGAACCGATGACCTCTTCCGTGTGAAGGAAGCGCGCTACCAACTGCGCCAATCGCCCGTGCTCGCACCGCGGACGGTGCGGGTCCATGATGCCATACCGCGGAGCCGGTCGCGGTCACCGGGGGCCGGGCGGGCGCTCCGGGGCGGGCTCCGGCGCGACACGCCCGGGTCGCCGCGATGCCCGCGTCGGGCGGATCCGCGTGAATACGGGGCGAACGGCGCGTGGACCAGGCGCAGAGGCCCGTCCGGCGGGCGTCGTTTTGCACCGGCGCCGGGAGATCGGCTAGAGTCATCGAGCACGCAGGGTCGCCGGGAAGCCGGGGACGAGCGAGTGAAATGCGGATGTGGCGCAGTGGTAGCGCATCACCTTGCCAAGGTGAGGGTCGCGAGTTCGAATCTCGTCATCCGCTCGACAGGGGCCCCGAGAGGGGTCCCCTTTCACAAGGTGGGAACCACCGGTGGTGGGGTGGCCGAGAGGCGAGGCAGCGGCCTGCAAAGCCGTCCACGCGGGTTCAAATCCCGTCCCCACCTCGAGCAAGTGCATGAGCGATTGGCGCAGCGGTAGCGCGCTTCCCTGACACGGAAGAGGTCGCTGGTTCGATCCCAGTATCGCTCACCACCAGAAGGCCCCGGGAGACCGGGGCCTTCTCCTTTTCCCGGGTGACCTTCCCCGAGGCCGCCTCCGTCACGCGATGCGGTCCCTCGCGTCGGCCGGTCGCCTCCCCGCCGCCTCCCCGCGAGGAGCGGCTCCCGGGCGCCGGTAGTCTGGATCGGTTCCCTCCCCGTCCCGCAAGGAGCCCGCAGTGGTAGACGCCGCCCAGCCCGAGATCCACGACGAGGCCGCGCCCGCGGAGCCGACCGCGCAGGCGGTCGAGGCGACGGAGGCGGGCACCGGGTTCACGCTCTTCTCCGACCGCGCCGTCGTCGCCATGCGCATCGACGGCGAGCTGAAGGACCTCGCGGCCGAGGTCGCCCCCGGCGACGTCGTCGAGCCCGTCCGCATCGACTCGCCCGACGGCCTCGCGATCCTGCGTCACTCCGCTGCCCACGTCATGGCCCAGGCCGTGCAGCAGATCAACCCGGAGGCGAAGCTCGGCATCGGGCCGCCCGTCACGGACGGCTTCTACTTCGACTTCGACGTGGCGGAGCCCTTCACGCCCGAGGACCTGAAGGCGATCTCCAAGAACATGGAGCGCATCATCCGCCAGGGTCAGCGCTTCACACGACGCGTCGTCTCCGAGGAGGAGGCCCGCGAGCTGATGGCCGCCGAGCCCTACAAGCTCGAGCTCATCGGCCTCAAGGGCGGATCCAGCGAGGAGCTCGGCGAGGACGGCGAGTCCGTCGAGGTCGGTGGCGCGGAGCTGACGGTCTACGAGAACGTCGACGGCAAGACCGGCGAGGTCTTCTGGCGCGACCTCTGCCGCGGGCCGCACCTCCCGAGCACGCGCATGGTCGGCAACGGCTGGGCGCTGTCGCGCGTCGCGGCCGCCTACTGGCGCGGATCCGAGAAGAACCCGCAGCTGCAGCGCATCTACGGCACGGCGTGGCCCACGAAGGACGAGCTGCGCGCGTACCAGGGTCGCATCGAGGAGGCGCTCAAGCGCGACCACCGTCGCCTCGGTGCCGAGCTCGACCTCTTCTCCTTCCCGGACGAGATCGGATCCGGCCTCGCGGTCTTCCACCCCAAGGGCGGCATCATCCGCCGCGAGATGGAGGACTACTCGCGCCGCCGGCACGAGACGGCCGGCTACGAGTTCGTCTACTCGCCGCACATCACGAAGTCGAACCTGTTCGAGACGAGCGGCCACCTCGACTTCTACAAGGACGGCATGTTCCCCGCCATGCACCTCGACGAGGCGCGGAACGACGAGGGCGAGATCACGCGCCAGGGCGCGGACTACTACCTGAAGCCCATGAACTGCCCCATGCACGTGCTCATCTACCGCTCGCGCCAGCGCTCGTACCGCGAGCTGCCGCTGCGCCTGTTCGAGTTCGGCACCGTCTACCGCAACGAGAAGTCGGGCGTGATCCACGGCCTCACCCGCGTCCGCGGCATGACGCAGGACGACGCACACATCTTCACGACCCGCGAGCGCATGGCCGACGAGCTCAAGGGCACGCTCGAGTTCGTGCTCTCGCTGCTGCGCGACTACGGCCTCGACGACTTCTACCTCGAGCTCTCCACGAAGGACCCGGAGAAGTTCGTCGGGTCCGACGAGGTCTGGGAGGAGGCCACGGAGACGCTCCGCCAGGTCGCTGTCGACACGGGCCTGGAGCTCGTGCCGGATCCCGCGGGCGCCGCGTTCTACGGCCCCAAGATCTCGGTGCAGGCGCGCGACGCCATCGGGCGCACGTGGCAGATGTCCACCATCCAGCTCGACTTCAACCTGCCCGATCGCTTCGGCCTCGAGTACACGGCCAACGACGGCACGCGCAAGCAGCCGGTCATGATCCACCGCGCGCTGTTCGGGTCCATCGAGCGCTTCTTCGGCGTGCTGACGGAGCACTACGCGGGCGCGTTCCCGGTGTGGCTGTCGCCCGTGCAGGTCGTCGGGATCCCCGTCGCCGAGGACTACGAGGAGTACCTCGGCGGCGTGCTCGACGCGCTCCGCGCCGAGGGCGTCCGCGTCCAGCTCGACACCTCGGACGACCGCATGCCCAAGAAGATCCGCACGCACACGAAGGCGCGCGTCCCGTACCAGCTCATCGCGGGCGAGGACGACCGGGCCGCGGGATCCGTGAGCTTCCGCTTCCGCGACGGCACCCAGGTCAACGGCGTGCCCGTCGCCGAGGCCGTCGAGCGGATCACGGGCGCCATCGCGCGCCGCGAGCAGGTGGTGACCGCGTGGCCCGTCTGACGATGTCGGACCACGAGCCCGGGGGAGAGGACGAGCGGGCCGAGGTGCGCGTCGACCACGCGGGCCACCTCGCGGGCGTGCCCGACGAGTTCCAGCGGCTGTGGACCCCGCACCGCATGGTCTACATCGAGAAGGGCCAGCAGCCCGACCGCGACGAGTGCCCGTTCTGCATCGCGCCGTCCATGTCGGACGAGGACGCGCTCATCGTGGCGCGCGGCGAGCGGGCTTACGTCCTGCTCAATCTCTTCCCCTACAACAGCGGCCATCTGCTCGTCTGCCCGTACCGTCACATCGCGACGTACGACCTGGCGACCCCCGAGGAGGTCGCCGAGATCGGATCCCTCACGCAGACCGCCATGCGGGTCGTGCGCGAGGTGTCGCGGAACGACGGCTACAACATCGGCATGAACCAGGGCCAGGTGGCCGGTGCCGGCATCGCCGAGCACCTGCACCAGCACATCGTGCCGAGGTGGGGGCAGGACGCGAACTTCCTGCCGATCATCGCGAAGACCAAGGCGCTGCCGCAGCTGCTGGGCGACGTGCGCGCATCCATCGCCGCAGCCTGGCCCGCCCCCGCGGGCGAATAGGATAGGGACCACAATGACTGACACCAACACCCCCGGACAGGTCGGCTCGAGCCGCGTCAAGCGCGGACTCGCGGAGATGCTCAAGGGCGGCGTCATCATGGACGTCGTCAACGCCGAGCAGGCGCGCATCGCGGAGGACGCGGGAGCGGTCGCCGTCATGGCGCTCGAGCGCGTCCCCGCCGACATCCGCTCGCAGGGCGGCGTCGCGCGCATGAGCGACCCCGACCTCATCGACCAGATCAAGGCCGAGGTCTCCATCCCCGTCATGGCGAAGGCCCGCATCGGCCACTTCGTCGAGGCGCAGGTCCTGCAGTCCCTCGAGGTCGACTACATCGACGAGTCCGAGGTGCTGAGCCCCGCCGACTACGTGAACCACATCGACAAGTGGGGCTTCACCGTCCCCTTCGTCTGCGGGGCCACCACGCTCGGCGAGGCGCTCCGCCGCATCACCGAGGGCGCGGCGATGATCCGTTCCAAGGGCGAGGCCGGCACGGGCGACGTCTCCGAGGCCACCAAGCACATCCGCACCATCAAGTCCGAGATCCGCGCGCTCAGCGCACTCACGCACGACGAGATCTACGTCGCCGCGAAGGAGCTGCAGGCGCCGTACGACCTCGTGCTCGAGGTCGCGACCACGGGCCAGCTGCCCGTCGTCCTCTTCACCGCCGGGGGCGTCGCCACCCCGGCGGACGCCGCGATGATGATGCAGCTCGGCGCCGACGGCGTGTTCGTCGGATCCGGCATCTTCAAGTCGGGCAACCCGGTGGCGCGCGCCAAGGCCGTCGTCACGGCGACCGCGCTGTTCAACGACCCGGATGCCATCGCCGAGGCGTCGCGTGGACTGGGCGAGGCCATGGTCGGCATCAACGTCGCCGACGTCCCCGCCCCGCACCGCCTCGCCGAGCGTGGCTGGTAGCAGCTCGGCTCCGCGCGGCGACGGTCCCCTCGTCGGCGTCCTCGCCCTGCAGGGGGACGTCCGCGAGCACGTCAGCGTCCTCGAGGGCTTCGGTGCGCGCACCCGGCTCGTCCGGCAGCCGAAGGACCTGCCGGGGCTCAACGGCCTCGTGATCCCGGGCGGCGAGTCCACCGTGATGGACAAGCTCTCGCGCCAGTTCGGCGTGGCCGCGCCCCTGCGTGCCGCCATCGACGACGGGCTGCCGGTCTACGGGACGTGCGCCGGGCTGATCATGCTGGCGGACGAGATCGTCGACGCGATCCACGACCAGAGGAGCATCGGCGGGCTCGACGTGTCCGTGCGCCGCAACGCGTTCGGATCGCAGTCGGCCTCGTTCGAGGTGGACCTCGACGTGCCCGCGCTGGGCGACGCGCCCGTTCACGCCGTCTTCATCCGCGCGCCCGTGGTCGCCTCGCTCGGCCCGGCCGCGTCGGCGCTCGCCTCGCTCGACGACGGCCGCGTCGTCGCCGTCCGGCAGGGCGCGCTGCTCGGCACCTCGTTCCACCCGGAGGTCACGGGCGACCTCCGGTTCCACCGCCTCTTCCTCGACATGGTCGAGGACGCGGGCCGCACCCTCTGACCTTTCCGGTCGTCGGCGGCGTGCCCCGATGGTCCATCATTGACAGCGAGCAGACGCCGCGTAAGGAGAACCACCCGTGTCCGGACATTCCAAGTGGGCGACCACGAAGCACAAGAAGGCGATCATCGACTCGCGGCGCGCCAAGTCGTTCGCGAAGCTGATCAAGAACATCGAGGTCGCGGCCAAGATCGGCGGCGCCGACATGTCCGGCAACCCGACCCTCGTCGACGCGGTGCAGAAGGCGAAGAAGACCAGCGTCCCGAACGACAACATCGACCGCGCGGTGAAGCGCGGCGCCGGCCTGCTCGGCGAGGTCGTCGACTACCAGACGATCATGTACGAGGGCTACGCCGCCAACGGCGTCGCGATGCTCGTCGAGTGCCTCACGGACAACAAGAACCGCGCGGCCGCCGAGGTCCGCACGGCGATGGGCCGCAACGGCGGCACGATGGCCGACCCGGGCAGCGTCGCCTACAACTTCCACCGCAAGGGCGTCATCGCGGTGCCGCACGCCGACGCGCCGACCGAGGACGACGTCCTCGCGGCGGTCCTCGACGCGGGCGCCGAGGACGTCACCGACCACGGCGAGGTGTTCGAGATCCGCTGCGAGCCGTCCGACATGGTCGCCGTGCGCCAGGCGCTGCAGGACGCGGGACTCGACTACGACTCCGCCGACGTGGAGTTCGTGCCGCAGGTCAAGGTCGAGGTCGACCTCGAGACCGCGCGCAAGGTGAACAAGCTCGTCGACGCCATGGAGGACCTGGACGACGTGCAGAACATCTACGTCAACAGCGACGTGCCGGCCGACGTGCAGGCGGCGCTGGACGACGAAGACGAGGAGTAGGCCCCCATCGCCGGGGCGCGGGGGAGCGGCGCGGCGGGCAGCGGCCCGTCCGTGCGGATCCTCGGGATCGACCCCGGCCTGACGCGCTGCGGCGTCGGGGTCGTGGACGTCTACGCCGACCGCTCGGCGCGGCTCGTGGACGTGCAGGTCGTCCGCACGAGCCCGACCGCCGAGCTGCACCACCGGCTGCTCGCGGTCGGCGACGGCATCGAGGAGCTGGTGGATCGGCACCGACCGTCCGTGGTCGCCATCGAGCGCGTGTTCGCGCAGGACAACCTGTCCACGGTCATGGGCGTGGCGCAGATCACGGGCGTCGCGCTCGTGGGCGCGGCCCGTCGCGGCCTCGACGTCGCGCTGCACACGCCGAGCGAGGTCAAGGCCGCCGTCACCGGATACGGCCAGGCCGACAAGAAGCAGGTGGCGACGATGGTCGCGCGCATCCTCGGACTCGACGAGCTGCCGACGCCCGCCGACGCCTCCGACGCGCTCGCCCTCGCGATCTGCGCCGGGTGGCGTGCCGGGATGTCCCGCGCCGGCAT
This sequence comes from Clavibacter michiganensis, assembly GCF_002151125.1. GTDB lineage: Bacteria > Actinomycetota > Actinomycetes > Actinomycetales > Microbacteriaceae > Clavibacter > Clavibacter michiganensis_C. Next base: position 16,765 of record NZ_MDJZ01000002.1, on the reverse strand, counting down.
CGCGGGGACCCCGGCGCCCGCTGCGCGCACTGCCGGCGCCGACCCCGCGGCGGGCACGGGGCCGACCGCGGCGCAGGCCGCGTGGCTCGCTGCCGAGCGTGCGCAGCGGGGTCGGCGCTAGCTCGTAGGGTTGGGGCGTGATCTCCTCCCTCCGCGGCACCGTGCTGTCCGTCTCCGGTCAGACCCTCCTGCTGGAGGTGCACGGGGTGGGCTACGGCGTCTCCGTGACGCCGCGGCACGCGCTCGACCTGCGGCACGGATCCGAGGCCACCGTGCTCACCTCGCTGGTCGTCCGCGAGGACTCGCTCACGCTCTTCGGCTTCCCCGGCCCCGACGAGCTGCGGGCGTTCGAGCTCCTCTGCGGCGTCACGGGCGTCGGCCCGAAGTCGGCCCTCGCTGTGCTGGAGCACCTGGATCCGGAGGCCATGGCCCAGGCCGTCGCCGCAGAGGACGACGCCGCCTTCCGCCGCGTGTCCGGGATCGGCCCGAAGACGGCCAAGCTCATCGTCCTGCAGCTCGCGGGCAAGCTCGTCGTCACGCAGCCGCGCAGCCGCTCCACGGCGTCCGCGGCCTCGACGGTCACGGCCGACGTCGTCACGGCGCTCATCGGCCTCGGCTGGTCGGAGCGCGTCGCCCGCACCGCGGTCGACGACGCCGCCGTCGCCGCGGCCGAGCAGGGTCTGCCCGCCGACATGCCGCGCCTGCTCCGCGTCGCGCTCGGGATGCTCGGTCCGCAGCAGCCCGCCGGCGCCTCCCCGGCCGGCCAGGCGGCCGACCGGTGACCGGCCTCGAGCACGGCGACGCGTCCAGCCCCGTCCCCGAGTCGGACGCGGAGCTCGCGTTCGAGGGCGCGCTCCGTCCGCGCTCGCTCTCCGAGTTCGTCGGCCAGGTCAAGGTGCGCGGTCAGCTGGAGCTGCTGCTCACCGCCGCCGCCATGCAGAACCGCTCGCCCGACCACATCCTGCTCGCGGGCCCGCCCGGGCTCGGCAAGACGACGCTCGCGATGATCGTCGCCGAGGAGAGCCGCCGCCCGCTGCGCCTCACGAGCGGCCCGGCCATCCAGCACGCGGGCGACCTGGCGGCCGTGCTGTCGGCGCTGGTGCCGGGCGAGATCCTGTTCGTCGACGAGATCCACCGCATGGCCCGGTCCGCCGAGGAGATGCTGTACCTCGCGATGGAGGACTTCCGCATCGACATCATGGTGGGCAAGGGCGCGGGGGCCACCTCCATCCCGCTGGAGCTGTCGCCCTTCACCCTGGTGGGCGCGACGACGCGCTCGGGGATGCTGCCGAGCCCGCTGCGCGACCGCTTCGGGTTCACCGCGCACCTCGAGTTCTACGAGACGCACGAGCTGGAGCAGGTCATCGAGCGGGCCGCCCGCATGCTGCACCTGGAGATCGAGCACGAGGCCGTGGCGGAGATCGCCGGCCGGTGCCGGGGGACGCCGCGCATCGCCAACCGCCTGCTGCGCCGGGTGCGCGACTACGCGCTCGTGCACGGGACCGAGGCCGGCCTCGAGTCGGTGCGCGCCGCGCTCGAGCTCTACGACGTGGATCCGCTCGGCCTCGACCGCCTCGACCGCGCCGTGATGCGCGGCATCCTCACGCGCTTCGGCGGCGGACCCGTCGGTCTCAACACCCTCGCCGTGTCGGTGGGGGAGGAGGCGGAGACGATCGAGTCGGTCGTCGAGCCGTTCCTCGTCCGCATCGGGCTCGTGACGCGCACGCCGCGCGGCCGGGTCGCCACGCCCGCGGCGTGGGAGCACTTCGGCCTCGCGGCGCCCGCCGTGCCTGGTGCCCCCGCCCGGGCGTCGGGTCCTGCGGGAGCCGCCGGGGCCCTCTTCGGCGATGAACTATGATTCAAGCTGGCCTCCCGCGGAACGTCGCCGGTTCGTCGTGTCCGTCACCTCCCAGCACCTGAAAGGCCCGTCCCGCATGGACCCGTTCACCCTGATCATGTTCGCCGTCCTGGCGCTGCTCATCTTCTTCATGTTCCGCAACAGCCGGAAGCGGCAGAAGGACCTCGCCGAGCTGCAGACCCAGATGGTCCCCGGTGCCGAGGTCATGACCGCGTCCGGCATCTACGGCACGCTCGTCTCCTTCGACGAGGAGAACAACCTCGCCTACCTCGAGGTGTCGCCCGGCACGGTGCTGAAGCTCCACCGCCAGACGATCGCCCGCGTGGTCGAGCCGACGGTCGCCGACGACGCCTCCGTCCTCGTGGACGACGCTCCGGCGGCCGACGTGGTCGACGAGACCGGCACGAGCGACGCCACGCGCCGCCTCGACGACGGCGACGCCCCCACCGCACGCTCCTGATCCTCCGGCGGGCGGCCACCGGTCGCCCGCCCCGCCCGGACGGCTCCCCGTCCGGACCCGCTCCCCCCTCCGATCCGGAGCGCCGCGCGGATCCCGCCGGCCCTTCCGCGAAGAAAGTCGAGTGTCCAGGTGGCCAAGTCGCCCACACCGGTACGCAAGGCCAGGCGCAAGCTCATCTGGCTGCTGGTCATCATCGGCCTCCTCGCCGGCGGCAACGCCGCGAGCGTCGCGTTCAGCAACGGGTCCTGGGCGCCGAAGCTCGCGCTCGACCTCGAGGGCGGCACGCAGATCATCCTCGCGCCCCAGCTCGACGGCGCGTCCTCCGGCCCCACGAGCGAGCAGCTCGCGCAGGCGGTGTCGATCATCCGCCAGCGCGTCGACGCGAGCGGCGTCTCCGAGGCGGAGATCACCACGCAGGGCGGCAGCAACATCGTCGTGAGCCTGCCGGGCGAGCCGGACGCGGCGACCATGCAGCGCCTCCAGTCCTCCGCGAAGCTCGAGCTGCGCCCCGTGCTCATCGGCGCGGCCGGCACCTCCTCGGTCGCCCCGACGCCCACGCCCACGGACGGTTCGGCGCCGGCCGACGGCACGGCGCCGACCGACGGGTCCACCCCGGCGGCGGAGACCCCCGCGGCGGAGGCCGCGCCGGATCCCTCGACCCTCTCCGACGAGCCGACCGCGGAGCCCACGGGCCCGAGCGACGTCTCCTGGGTGACCCCGCGCCTCCAGGCCGAGTTCGCCGCGTACGACTGCGCGACCGCCCCCGAGAGCGACGGCCAGTCGGCCCCCGCCGATCGCGCCATCATCGCCTGCTCCGACGACGGCGCCGCGAAGTACGTCCTCGGCCCGGTCGAGGTCGACGGCAGCACGATCTCCGACGCCACGAGCGGCCTGCAGCAGTCCAGCCAGGGCGTCAGCACCGGCACGTGGTCGGTCAACCTCGTCTTCGACGGCGACGGCACCCAGCAGTTCGGCGACATGTCGACCCGCCTCATCACGCTCGAGTCGCCGCGCAACCAGTTCGCGTTCGTGCTCGACAACGAGGTCATCTCCGCACCGGTCACGCAGGGCGTCGTCACGAACGGCAAGCCCTCCATCACCGGCAACTTCACGCAGGAGAGCGCCAAGGCGCTGGCCGACCAGCTCAAGTTCGGCGCCCTGCCGCTCAGCTTCACCCTCCAGAGCTCGGACGTCATCTCCGCGACGCTCGGATCCTCGCAGCTGACCAGCGGCCTGATCGCGGGCCTCATCGGGCTCGTGCTCGTGGTGCTCTACTCGCTCGTGCAGTACCGGGCGCTCGGCATGGTCACCGTCGCGTCGCTCATGATCGCCGCGGTGATCACCTACCTCCTCATCACGCTGCTCAGCTGGCGGGAGGGGTACCGGCTGTCGCTCGCCGGGGTCGCGGGACTCATCGTGGCCATCGGCATCACGGCGGACTCGTTCATCGTCTACTTCGAACGCATCAAGGACGAGCTCCGCGACGGACGCGGCCTCGTCTCCTCGGTGGAGCAGGGCTGGAAGCGGGCGCTGCGCACGATCATCGCGTCCGACACGGTCAACTTCCTCGCGGCCGCGGTGCTGTTCATCCTGGCCGTCGGCAACGTCAAGGGCTTCGCGCTCACGCTGGGGCTCACGACGATCATCGACCTCATCGTCGTGTCCCTGTTCACGCACCCGATCCTGCAGCTGCTCGCCAACCGCCGCTTCTTCGCGGAGGGCCACCGCATGAGCGGGCTCGACCCGCGGGCGCTCGGCGCGGTGTACCGGGGCCGCGCGACGTTCCGCGAACCCGCCGCCTCGACGGGGCGCAGCGCCGCGGCGGCCAAGGAGGCGGCGCGTCGGCAGACCATCGCCGAGCGCAAGGCCGCCCAGGGTCAGGCGACCGGATCCACGAAGACCGCGACGATGGACGCACCGCGGGCAGACGACACGAGCAGGGACGACTGATGGCTGGCTTCACCGGGTTCGGCAACGACCTGTACACGGGCAAGCGCTCGTTCGACATCGTCGGGCGCCGCCGCCTCTGGTACTCCATCGCGGCCGTCTGCATCCTCATCTCGATCCTCGGTCCGCTGCTCCGCGGCGGCTTCACCTTCGGCATCGAGTTCACGGGCGGATCCGAGTACACGGTGAGCGGGGTGCAGTCGCAGTCGCAGGACATCGCGAGCGACGCCGTCGCGACCGTGACCCCGGTGCCGGCGCGCGTCTCGTCCGTCGGGTCGGACGCCGTGCGCGTCCAGACCGACCAGCTGCAGCCCGACGACAGCACCGCGGTACGCCAGGCGCTGGCGACCGCCTACGGCGTCGAGACGTCGAGCGTCACCGAGTCCTTCATCGGCCCGTCGTGGGGCCAGGACATCACCCGCCAGGCGCTCTGGGGCCTCGTGGTCTTCCTCGCGCTGGCCGCGGTGGTCATGTCGCTCTACTTCCGCACCTGGAAGATGTCGGTCGCGGCGATCGTCGCCCTCCTGCACGACCTCGTCCTGACCGCCGGGATCTACGGCATCACGGGCTTCGAGGTCACGCCGGCTGCCGTCATCGGCTTCCTCACGATCCTCGGGTACTCCCTCTACGACACCGTGGTGGTGTTCGACAAGATCCGCGAGAACACCGCGGAGGACGGGCAGGAGTCCCGGCGCACCTTCGCCCAGTCCGTCAACCTCGCGGTCAACCAGACCCTGGTGCGCTCGATCAACACGTCGATCGTCGCCATCCTCCCGGTCGGGTCGATCCTGTTCATCGGGGCCGTCGTGCTCGGAGCGGGGACGCTGCGCGACATCGCGCTGTCGCTGTTCATCGGCATCATCGTCGGCACCTACTCGACGATCTTCATCGCGGCCCCGCTCTACGCCCACCTCCGCGAGGGCGAGCCGAAGGTGAAGCGCGGCGACGCCCTGGCGGCGTCCGCCGCGAGCCGGGCCCAGGCCGAGCGCGCCGCCGTGACGGTGGAGTCGTGACCAGCGCGCAGGGTGCCGGCGTGCCCGAGGACCTCGACGCCGCCACGGCCAAGGCCCGCACGGCGACGGGGGAGTCCTGGCTCCTCGACGTGCGCGAGCCCGAGGAGTGGGAGGCGGGCCACTCGGCCGTCGCCCACCACATCCCGATGGGCGAGCTCGAGGCCCGCGCCGGGGAGATCCCGACGGACCAGCACATCGCGGTCGTCTGCCGGTCCGGCCACCGGTCGGCCATCGCCACGCAGGCGCTCCTGCGCGGCGGGTTCGCGGCCTCCAACATCACGGGCGGCATGCACGCGTGGTCCGAGATGGGCGGCGACGTGGTCACCGACGACGGGCAGCCCGGCCGCATCGCCTGAGCCGTCGGAGCGTCGTCGCCTGTCCTCGGCAGCGGGCCGTCGCGGCCTCGTCGCCCGCGTCGCGCGCGCACCGGCGTCCCGGCGGGACCACGGCGGCCGTGCGCCGGGCCCGCGTCGCCGTGGTGCGGCCGGTCCCGCCGCGGCCGCCGTGGTCGGGAGCTCCCGGGCGCGGTGATAATTTGGTCTCCAGCACACGCCTGGGAGGCTGAACGATGACGGAGACGACCTCGAGCACGGCTTCCCTCCGGCGACTGGTGCCCCGCCTCTTCTCCCGCGCGCAGCCCGCCGGTGCCGTCGAGCAGCTCATCCGCACCGCGCGCCTGCACCACCCCAAGGCCGACATGAGCCTCATCGAGCGGGCGTACGCCGTGGCCGAGCGGGCGCACGAGGGCCAGAAGCGCAAGAGCGGCGAGCCGTACATCACCCACCCGGTCGCGGTGGCGCAGATCCTCGCGGACCTCGGCATCGGCCCGAAGACCCTCGCGGCGGCGCTTCTCCACGACACCGTCGAGGACACCGAGTACACGCTGGACATGCTCCGCCACGACTTTGGCGACGAGATCGCGATGCTCGTCGACGGGGTCACGAAGCTCGACAAGCTGAAGTACGGCGACAGCGCCCAGGCCGAGACCGTGCGGAAGATGGTCGTCGCGATGTCCAAGGACATCCGCGTGCTCGTCGTGAAGCTCGCCGACAGGCTGCACAACGCGCGCACGTGGGGCTTCGTCGAGTCGGCCTCCGCCGAGCGGAAGGCCAAGGAGACGCTCGAGATCTACGCGCCGCTCGCGCACCGCCTCGGCATCTCGACCATCAAGTGGGAGCTCGAGGACCTCTCGTTCGCGGTCCTCTACCCGAAGATCTACGTCGAGATCGAGAACCTGGTGAAGCAGCGCACGCCGCAGCGGGAGGAGTTCGTGCAGCAGGTCATCGACAGCGTCAACGACGACCTGCGCGCCGCGAAGATCCGCGGCAAGGTCGCGGGCCGGCCCAAGCAGTACTACTCGATCTACCAGAAGATGGTCGTGCGCGGACGCGAGTTCGACGAGATCTACGACCTCGTCGGGATCCGCGTGCTGGTCGACTCGCTGCGCGACTGCTACGCCGTGCTCGGGGCCATCCACGCCAGGTGGACGCCGGTGCCCGGGCGCTTCAAGGACTACATCGCGACGCCGAAGTTCAACCTCTACCAGTCGCTGCACACCACGGTCATCGGGCCGAAGGGCCGTCCGGTGGAGATCCAGATCCGGACGCACGAGATGCACCAGCGCGCCGAGTTCGGCGTGGCCGCGCACTGGAAGTACAAGGAGCGCATGAACGGCGGGCGCACGACGGAGGTGTCGCCGCAGGGGGACACCGACCTCGCCTGGCTCGCGCACATCTCCGACTGGCAGTCCGAGACGGCGGATCCGGGGGAGTTCCTCGACTCGCTGCGCTTCGAGATCGGCGCGAAGGAGGTCTACGTCTTCACGCCGCACGGGAAGGTCATCGGCCTGCCCGCCGGCGGCACGCCCGTGGACTTCGCGTACGCCGTGCACACGGACGTGGGTCACCGCACCATGGGGGCGAAGGTGAACGGGCGGCTCGTGCCGCTCGAGAACCCGCTCACCACGGGCGACGTGGTCGAGGTGTTCACGTCGAAGAACCCCGACAGCGGCCCGAGCAAGGACTGGCTGGCGTTCGTGAAGAGCGCCCGCGCCCGGAACAAGATCAAGCAGTGGTTCACGAAGGAGCGGCGCGAGGAGGCGATCGAGCAGGGCAAGGACGCGATCGCCCGCGCCATGCGCAAGCAGAACCTGCCGCTGCAGAAGCTCATGAACCAGGACGCGTTCTCGGACGTGGCGCAGAGCATGAAGTACGACGACGTAGCCGCCCTCTACGCGGCCGTCGGCGAGGGCCACGTCTCGACCCAGTCGGTGATCGAGAAGGTGCTGTCCTCCATCCAGGGCGACAGCGGCGGGGAGGCCGAGGAGGTCTTCGCCGTCACGCAGCGCTCCCGGGTGTCGCGGAACAGCGACTCCGGCGTGCTCGTGCGGGGGGCGCCCGACATCCTGGTGAAGCTCGCCAAGTGCTGCACTCCCGTGCCCGGCGACGAGATCATCGGGTTCGTGACCCGCGGCGCGGGGGTCTCCGTGCACCAGGCCGGCTGCCACAACGTCGACTCGCTGCGTGCGGAGCCCGACCGCATGATCGAGGTGGAGTGGGCGCCATCGTCCAAGAGCCTGTTCCTCGTGCACATCCAGGTCGAGGCGCTCGATCGGTCCGGACTCCTCAGCGACGTCACGCGCGTGCTGTCGGAGCACCACGTCAACATCCTCTCGGCGTCCGTCTCCACCTCGTCCAACCGGCTGGCGATCAGCCGCTTCGTCTTCGAGATGGGGGACGTGACGCACCTGGACCGCGTGCTCAACGCGGTGCGCCGCATCGACGCCGTGTACGACGTGTACCGCGTCAACGGCGGCTGACGGCATCCGCCGCCCGCCCGCCGTCCGCGTGATCCACCGGTGCGAGGCGGCGGGACAGCGCATCGAGCCGCGTGAGCGCGCGGCGCTTGTCGGGCAGCGCGCCCGAGCCGGCGAGATGCTCCCGGGCCGCGGGCGTGGTGACACCGGGCAGCGCCAGCAGGCCGAGGCACGCGGCTTCGTGGCCCGGGCCGAAGTCGGCGACCGTGCGCACGATGTCGCACAGCGTCCGCAGCGGCGTCGTGACGCGGAGGCCCGCGAGCACCACCGTGTCGCGCTCGTCGAGGACGACCTCCCGGATGCGGACGTTGCGGAGGGCCGGCGGATGGCAGCGGGCGACGCTGTCGACGCAGTACTCGTGCGTGCGCGGCGGCGTGCGCACGGCACCGTGCACCCACGCCGCGGTCGACCGCTCGGCGATGAGGCGCGAGGGCACCTGCGCGGCGAGCGCCGCGGCGCGCAGCCAGGGCGATGCGAGCTCGTCGACGGGGGAGTAGCAGGCATCGACCTCGTACACCTCGCCGTCGAGGCGGGCGGAGCACAGCTCGGCGAGCGGGAGGTCGAGGACGGACAGGACGGGGGCGAGGCGCGGGGACATGGGCGCACCATGCCACCGCGCGCCGCCGGACGAACGACGGCCCGGGATCCTGTGGAGGATCCCGGGCCGTCGTCGGCCTGCGGAGGGCCGGTCTACGAGCCGAGCGCGTCCAGCCAGACGCGGCGGGCCGCGAGGGCCTCCTCGGCGTCCGTGATGCGCCGCGCGTCGCCGTCGGCCTTGGCCGCGTCGAGCTCGCGCTGCAGCTTGTCGATCGCGGCGCCGAGCTGCGACGCGAGCCCCTCGGAGCGCGCCTTCGTCTCGGGGTTGTTCTTGCGCCAGAACTCCTCGTCCAGCGTGCGCACGTGGGTCTCGACCTTCCGGAGCCGGTCCTCGACGGTCTTGACGCTGTCGCGCGGCACGCGGCCGATCGCGTCCCAGCGCAGCTGGATCGCGGTGAGCTTGTCTCGCGCAGCCGTGCGCTCCGTGATCTGGAGGATCGGCTCGGCCTCGTCGAGGAGGGCGAGCTTGGCCTGCAGGTTGGCCTGCTGCTCCTCGTCGTCCGCGGCGTCGACCTCGGCCTTCGCGCCGTAGAGCACATCGCCCGCGGCCTTGAACTGCGCCCACAGCGCATCGTCGTAGCGCTTGCCCGCGCGCCCCGCGAGCTTCCACTCGTCGAGGAGGCGGCGGTAGGCGGGGATGCCGCCGACGCCCTGGGGCTCGAGCGCGCGTGCCTGCTCGACGATGGCCTGCTTCTTCGAGCGGGCGTCCTTGTGGGCGTTGTCGAGCTCGGCGAAGAACGCCTTCCGCTCGGTGTCGATGGTCGAGCGCGCCGTGCGGAACCGCTTCCAGAGCTCGTTGGCGTCGTTCTTCGGCAGGCGCGGACCCGTCTGCTGGTGCTGCTGCCAGCGGCCGAAGAGGGCGTCGACCTCGGCGGTGAGCTGCTTCCACTGGACCTTCGAGAAGTCCTGGCTCGCGAGCCGCTCCGTCTCCTCGACGATGGCGGTGCGCTCGGCGATGGCGCCCTGCACGACCTGCCGCTGCTCCTCGCCCTGCTTCTCGGTGAGCTCGCCGACGGTGGCGGCGAGGACCTCGAGCCGGCTCCTCAGGGCGCCGAGGTCGCCGACGGCGTTCGCGCCCTCCACGGCCCCGATGAGGTGCGCGACCGCCTTCGACACGTCGGCGGCGGGGGCGCCGCGCTTCGCGCGCTGCTCCAGGAGCGTCACCTGGCCCGCGAGGTCGGTGAACTTGCGCTGGAAGTAGGCCAGCGCCTCCTCGGGGGTCCCGTCGGGGTACTGGCCGACGGCGCGTTCGCCGTCGCCCTCGCGCAGGAAGACGGTGCCCGTCTCGTCGACGCGGCCCCAGGGGGTCTGATCGTTGTCAGCCACGGATGCTCACCTTGTTCGTAGGACCGGCAGGACCGGTGCGGAGACGTGCACGCCAGCCTAGAGCACGCCTCCGGGGCGGGATCGTCGCGCGAAGGGCGTCGGCTGACCCTCCGATCATGCCCGAGGCCGGGGCACGGTCGCTCGGTCCTGACGCGACGAGCTGCGGCCGGTGAGGGTCCCGTAAGGGGACCGGCCGCCCGGATCCCGGCTCAGGGGGACGGGGCGACGTCCGGTGTCGCGGGTGCGGGATCGGTCGGTGTCGCGGGTGCGGTGGGCGACGGCGCGGGGGCCGGCGCACCGGGTCCCGCCTCGTACGCGAGCTGCGCGCCGATCGCGAGGGCGGCGACGAGGATCACGGCGACGACCGCGGCCACGTCGTCGCGGCGACGGCGTCGGACGGCACGGGCGTGGAGCTCCTGGCGGGCCGCGTAGCGGCGGAGCCGGGCCTGCGCCTCGCGGGCTGCGCGGTCGTTCCTGGGTGCCACGGCGTCCTCCGAATGGGTCCCGCCCGAGGCGGCGGTACGGGAACCATAGCCGGTCGCGCCTACCATCGAGATCATGACCGACACGCGACCGGGCCTCCGCTCGGGGGCCACGCCCCTGGCCGTCCGGATGCGTCCCCGCAGCCTCGACGAGGTGACGGGTCAGCGCCATCTCCTGACGCCGGGCTCGCCCCTCGTGAGCCTCGCCTCGGACGTGGCCGGGGAGCAGGGCTCGGTCTCGATCATCCTGTGGGGTCCTCCCGGCACGGGCAAGACGACGCTCGCCCAGGCGATCGCGCACGGCTCCAGCCGTCGCTTCGTCGAGCTCTCGGCGGTGACCGCCGGCGTCCGCGACGTGCGCCAGGTGATGGAGAAGGCGCTGAGCGACCGCGACCTCTTCGGCGTCTCGACCGTGCTCTTCCTCGACGAGATCCACCGCTTCACCAAGGCCCAGCAGGACGCGCTGCTGCCGGGCGTCGAGAACGGCTGGGTGATCCTCATCGCCGCCACCACGGAGAACCCCTCCTTCTCCGTCATCTCCCCGCTCCTGTCGCGCAGCCTCCTGCTCACGCTGGAGCAGCTCGACGACGACGACCTGGGCGTGCTCGTGGACCGGGCCGTCGTCGACGACCGGGGTCTCGGCGGGCGGTTCGCGCTCGAGGACGACGCGCGGGCGATGATCATCCGGCTGGCGTCCGGCGACGCGCGGCGCGCGCTGACGGCGCTCGAGGCGGCGGCGGTCTCGGCCCAGGCGGACGCCTCGGGCAGGGCGCGCGCGGCCGCGGAGGGCGAGGCCGCCGCCGACGAGGCCGAGGACGACGGTGACGAGGACGACGGCGAGGACCGCCCGGACAGCCCCGCCGAGGATCCCGCGCCCATCCCCATCTCCACCGAGCAGGTCGCGCTGGCGGTCGACCGGGCGCTGCTCCGCTACGACCGCAACGGCGACGAGCACTACGACGTCATCAGCGCGTTCATCAAGTCGATCCGCGGATCCGACGTCGACGCGGCCCTGCACTACCTGGCCCGCATGATCGAGGCGGGGGAGGACCCGCGCTTCATCGCCCGGCGGATCATCGTGTCGGCCTCCGAGGACATCGGCCTCGCGGACCCGCAGGCGCTCGTCGTGGCGGTCGCGGCGGCCGACGCCGTCCAGCTCATCGGCATGCCGGAGGGGCGGATCCCGCTGGCGCAGGCGGTCGTGCACCTCGCGACCGCGCCCAAGTCGAACGCGTCCTACCTCGGCATCGACCAGGCCATCGCCGACGTCCGCGGCGGGGCGTTCGGCCGCGTGCCCCTGCACCTCCGCGACGCGCACTACCCGGGCGCCAAGCGGCTCGGCCACGGCAAGGGCTACCGCTACCCGCACGACGCGGACATCGGCGTCGTGACGCAGCAGTACCTGCCGGACGAGCTCGTCGGACGCACCTACTACTCGCCGACGCAGCACGGGCACGAGCGGGACCTCTCGGCTCGGCTCGAGAAGCTGCGGCGCATCGTCCGCGGGGGTTGATCCCGGCGCGGCGCACCCCCGGGATCGCGCCGATCGCGTGCTAAGCTCGCTGTCGCCTAGATGGGGTGTCGCGTGCGGCTGCGTCGACATCCAGATCCAAGGGACACGTCCTGTAGCCGGACGACCCGTGGCGAATCCCTCTACTTCCGCAGGAACCGCATCAGCGGTGTCTTGTCGTCGCGCGCCCATGCGTGTGCGCGGACGCCCTGCATCATCCGTAGTCAGAGACTTTCTCCCTGGAAGGAAAACGTGTCCACCAAGTCACGCACCCGCAGCAAGACCCGCCTCTCCCGCGCGCTGGGCATCCCGCTCACGCCGAAGGCGGCCAAGTACCTCGAGAAGCGCCCCTACGCGCCGGGCGAGCACGGCCGGTCCAAGCGCAAGCAGGACAGCGACTACGCCGTCCGCCTCCGCGAGAAGCAGCGTCTGCGCGCCCAGTACGGCATCCGCGAGGCCCAGCTCAAGATCGCCTTCCAGGAGGCGCGTCGCACGCAGGGCCTGACCGGTGAGAACCTCGTCGAGATCCTCGAGCAGCGCCTCGACGCGCTCGTCGTCCGCTCCGGCCTCGCGCGCACCACGGCGCAGGCCCGCCAGCTCGTCGTGCACCGCCACATCATGGTCGACGGCAAGATCGTCGACCGTCCCTCCTTCCGCGTGAAGGCCGGCCAGATGATCCACGTCAAGCCGCGCTCCGAGGGCACCGAGCCCTTCCAGGTCGCCGCCGCCGGCGGTCACGCCGACGTGCTGCCGAAGCTCCCCTCGTACCTCGAGGTCGAGCTCGACAAGCTGCAGGCCCGTCTCGTGCGCCTGCCGAAGCGCGCCGAGGTCCCCGTGACCTGCGAGGTCCAGCTCGTCGTCGAGTACTACGCGGCCCGCTAGCCCGACCGCACCACATCCGCGAGGCGGGTCGTCCCATCGGGGGCGACCCGCCTCGCGGCGTTTCCGGCCGTCGCATGAGCCGCACGGCCGGGGAGGCCGGGGGCCCGGCCGGTAGGATCGCCCTCGGCCCCGAAGGCCCCGCCCGTCGCGTCACCTCCCGGAAGGGGAGCACCATGAAGAACCTCGTCCTCATCGTCGTGGGGGTCGTCATCGGCTTCGCCGTCGCCCACGTGGTCGACCGCACGCCGGCCGGGCACCGCCTCTTCCAGGGCGTCGACGCCCGCGCGCGCCGCTTCGGCGAGGCGGTCGAGGACGGCTACCGCCGCCGCGAGGCCGAGCTCCGGTCCGCCGTGGGCGAGGCCGAGGACACCATCACCGAGCTGGGAAAGCAGTAGACCGCATGCAGACCGCAGACATCCGCAACGCCTGGCTCACGTACTTCGGCGACCGGGGGCACACGGTCGTGCCGTCGGCGTCGCTCGTGAGCGACGACCCGACGCTGCTGTTCACCGTCGCAGGCATGGTGCCGTTCGTGCCGTACCTCACGGGCGTGGTGCCCGCCCCGTTCCCGCGCGCGACGAGCGTGCAGAAGTGCATCCGCACCCTCGACATCGAGGAGGTCGGCCGGACCCCGCGCCACGGCACCTTCTTCCAGATGAACGGCAACTTCTCCTTCGGCGACTACTTCAAGGAGCAGGCCATCGCGTACGCGTGGGAGCTGCTCACCACGAGCGAGGCCGACGGCGGGCTCGGCTTCTCGCCCGACGACCTCTGGGTCACCGTGTACCACGAGGACGACGAGGCCCGGCAGGCGTGGAAGCGCGTCGCGGGCCTCCCGGACGAGCGGATCCAGGGCCTCGGCCGGGACACGAACTACTGGCACACCGGCCAGCCCGGCCCGGCGGGCCCCTGCTCGGAGATCTTCTTCGACCGCGGCCCCGCGTACGGCGCCGACGGCGGACCCGCCACCGACGACGACCGGTACGTGGAGATCTGGAACCTCGTCTTCATGCAGTACCTGCGGGGCGCCGGCACGAGCAAGAGCGACTTCGAGATCCTCGGCGACCTCCCGAAGAAGAACATCGACACCGGCATGGGCCTCGAGCGCGTCGCGTTCCTCAAGCAGGGCGTCGAGAACATGTACGAGATCGACCAGGTGCGCCCCGTGCTCGACCGCGCGGCCGAGCTCGCCGGCCGCCGCTACGGCGCCGACCACGAGGACGACGTGCGCATGCGCATCGTCGCCGACCACGTGCGCTCGTCGCTCATGCTCATGTCCGACGGCGTGCGGCCGTCGAACGAGGGGCGCGGCTACATCCTGCGCCGCCTCATGCGCCGCACGGTGCGCGCGATGCGCCTGATGGGCGTGGACGCGGCGACCTTCGGCGAGCTGTTCCCCGCGTCGCGCGACGCGATGAAGGCCGCCTACCCCGAGGTCTCCGACGACTTCGACCGCATCTCCCGCCTCGCCTACGCGGAGGAGGAGACCTTCCTGCGCACGCTGTCGGGCGGCACGACCATCCTCGACGTGGCCGTCGGCGAGACGAAGGCCCAGGGCGGCGAGCGGATCGCGGGCGACACCGCGTTCCTCCTGCACGACACGTTCGGCTTCCCCATCGACCTCACGCTGGAGATGGCGGAGGAGAACGGCCTCACGGTCGACCGCGAGGCCTTCGACCGGCTCATGCTGGAGCAGCGCACGCGCGCCAAGGCCGACGCGAAGAGCAAGAAGACGGCGCTGGCCGACCTCACGGTCTACAGCGCGTTCCGGGCGGCCGGCGAGACGCGCTTCACGGGATACGACGAGCTGGAGACCGGCACCACGATCCTCGGCCTGATCGTCGGCGGCCAGAGCGTCGACCACGCGGTCGCGGGCGACATCGCCGAGGTCATCCTCCCGGAGACGAGCCTGTACGCCGAGTCCGGCGGCCAGGAGGCCGACGCCGGCAGCATCGTCGGTCAGGGCTTCGACCTCGAGGTGCTCGACGTGCAGAAGCCCGTGAAGGGCCTCATCAGCCACCGCGTGCAGGTGCGCTCGGGCGAGGTGGGCGTCGGCGACGCCGCCACCACGGTCGTCGACGCCGACTGGCGCCGCGGGGCGACGCAGGCGCACTCCGGCACGCACCTCGTGCACGCCGCCCTCCGTCAGGTGCTCGGCCAGGACGCCCACCAGTCCGGCTCCTACAACCGCGCCGGCTACATGCGCCTCGACTTCGCCTGGAACCAGGCGCTGAGCCCCGAGACGCGCAGCGAGATCGAGGACATCGCCAACGGCGCCGTGCGGGACGACCTGCAGGTCGTGACGCGCGTGATGCCCATCGACGAGGCCAAGCAGCTCGGCGCCATGGCGCTGTTCGGCGAGAAGTACGGGGACACCGTGCGCGTCGTCGACATCGGCGGCCCGTGGTCGCGCGAGCTGTGCGCGGGCACGCACGTGTCGTCCAGCGCCCAGATCGGGCTCATCAACGTGGTGGGGGAGTCGTCCGTCGGATCCACCAACCGCCGCATCGAGTCCCTCGTCGGCCGCGAGGCGTTCCAGGACCTCGCCGTCGAGCGCGCCATCGTGTCGCAGCTCACGTCGAGCCTCAAGACGCCGCGCGAGCAGCTGCCCGACCGCATCGCCGACCTCATGCAGAACCTCAAGGCCGCGGAGCGGCGCATCGCCGACTTCGAGGCGCAGGCGCTGCAGCAGCGCGTGCCCGCGCTGCTCGCGCAGGGGTCGCGCGTCGGATCCGTGACGCTCATCCAGGAGTCGCTCGGCGCCGTGCGCTCGGCCGACGAGGTGCGCCAGCTCGTGACGCTCGTGCGCGAGCGCGCCGGATCCGAGCCCGTGGTCGTCGCGCTGGCGGGCGACGCGGGCGGGAAGCCCACCGTCATCGTGGCCACCAACCAGGCGGCACGCGACGCCGGCGCCAAGGCCGGGCAGCTCGCCCGCGCGGCCGCGGCGGTGCTCGGCGGCGGCGGCGGCGGCAAGGACGACCTCGCGCAGGGCGGCGGGTCCGACGTGTCGGCCATCGCCGACGCGCTGGCCGCGGTCCGCCAGGCGCTCGCGTCCTGATGCGGGTCGGCGCCCGGATCGCGGTCGATGTGGGGAAGGCCCGCATCGGCCTCGCGCGGTCGGATCCGCACGGGCTGATCGCGACGCCCGTCGAGACCGTCCCGCGCGACGCCGGCGGCTCCGCGGACGTGCGGCGGATCCTCGAGGTGGCCGCCGAGGTCGACTGCACGGAGCTCGTCGTGGGCCTCCCGCTCGCGCTCTCCGGGCGCGCCACGGCGTCGACGGATGACGCGGAGACGTTCGCCCGACGCCTCGCCGACGCGACGGAGATCCCCGTGCGGCTGGTGGACGAACGCCTCTCGACGGTGTCCGCGCAGGGGGCGCTGCGCGCCTCGGGCAGAGGCTCCCGTAAGCAGAAGCCCGTGATCGACCAGGTAGCAGCCGTTATAATCCTTCAACATGCGCTCGAGACCGAGCGCTCCGCCGGCTCCCCACCCGGTGCTCTCGTCCCGAGGAACCGAGTCGATCCTGACCGACACGCCTGAGACCGATCCCGCCCGACGCGCCACGACGGCCGCGGGCGCGGGCGGCGACCCCTTCGAGAGCCTGTTCGGCGATGCCGCCGCGGCTCCCGAGGACGCCGCCGCTCGCCCCTCCGCTCCCGGCTCGCCCGACGAGGCCCCGCGCGGCGACGCCCCGGGCATCGGCACCGGCGCGCCCATGACCCGCCGTGAGCTGCGCGCCCTCCGCGAGGCGGCCGAGGCGCAGTCCGGCAGCGCCTCGACGGCGTCCGACGAGGCTCCCGCCGCCGCCGCACCCGCGGCCGCAGCGGCCGCCACCTCGGCGTCCTCCGCCGCGGGCGACGCGTCCTCCGCCT
>NZ_MDJZ01000001.1 GCF_002151125.1 Clavibacter michiganensis | reverse complement strand
CGGCCCGCGGTCCACGGCACGGCCCGCGACCGGCGCGGGAAGGACGGCACCCCGAGCACCGCGGGCCCGGCCGAGCGGCGCGGATCCCCGCCCGCGGCCCCGGTGCCCGCCCGCCCCCGCCGCTCCCCCGGCGTCTGCGCGAAGACCCCCGACCTCCCCGTCGGCGAGCCGTTCGCGAGCGTGTGCGCGCCGCCGCCCGCATCCGCGGTCGAGGAGCGCCTGCGGCAGGATCTGGCCGCGCGCCTCGAGCAGACGCCGGGCCTCGACGCCGTCCGGCTCGCCCGTCCGTTCTTCGAGCACCTCGAGGCGTGGCCCGACATCGTGCTGCCCGAGCTGCGCGTCGCGATCGAGTACGACTCCACGGGCCGCCATGGCCTGGAGCACGTCGGCCGCCGCGAGGAGGCCGACCGGCGCAAGGACCGCGCGCTGCGGGCGGCCGGGTGGGAGGTCATCCGCATCCGCACCGGCAAGCTGCCGCCGCTCGGCCCGTACGACCTGTGCGTCTCGGGCCTCACGCGCGGCACGGTGGACCAGCTCCTCGACCGGCTGCGCGAGATCCGCGGCCCCTTCCTGGTGGACGCCTACCTGCGCGAGGCACCTCCGTCGGCCGCGACCGGATGAGGCGCGGCGGCGCTCCTCCGGGCCGCGTCAGCTGACCCGCAGCGCCAGCGCCTCGCTCCGCCAGCGGGCCAGCAGCTCCCACGGATCCGGCTGCCCCGCGGCGAGCGCGGCGACGTGCTCCCGCAGCGCGGCGTCGAGCTCGAACCACTCGGTGCGGTCGAACCGCTGCCGCGCGAACTGCGCGTGCCGCGCGCGCTCGACCGCGCGGCCGCCGCGCTCGAACGCGAGCAGCTCGTCGTGGCGCAGGGTGCCGAGCCGCTGCCGCGGGTTCGCGCTCGTGCCGATCTTCATCCGGTCGCCGAAGCGGATGTAGTAGACGACCTCGACCCGCGGCGGCGCGAGCTCGCCGTCCGGGTGGTCGCCGTGCCGCCACTCGCACACGGCGCACAGCCAGCCCGACGGGTAGCGCACGCCGAGACGGGATCCGCATGCCGGGCACGGCGACGGCAGCACGTCCTCCACGCCGTGCTCCCGTTCCGCCCAGGCGGCGGCCGCCACGAGGTGCGCGGCGCACAGCGGCACAGGTGCGCCGGGCTCGGCGCCCGCCGCGCATCCCTCGGCGCGGCAGGGGGCGGATCCGCTCGACGTCATCCCCCGACGCTAGGCGCGGGCGCCGACACCGGGGCCCGCGAGAGCCGGTCGAGGCCTGCTCAGCGCGCCGCCCGCACCACCACGGGCGCGGCGTCCTCGAGCCCGCGGCGGAGCTCCACCGAGGTCCACGGCACGGGCGCGTCCGCGAAGATCGGCTCGAGGACCTCCCACATGATGCGGCGGTCGGCGCCCACGAAGTAGACGTCGTAGGAGTCCTCGCCGAACTCGTTGCCGTCGATCCAGCCCGCCTCGAGCAGCTGCAGGGCGTCGTCGCCCGCGACCTCGGTGGCGGCCAGCGATTCGAACGCCTCGTACGCGGACGCGGCCTCGCCCGCCTCGAAGCGGAGCACGACCCAGTCGTCGGGCGCGTCCGGTCGGGTCCAGGGGCGCGCGGCCGCGACGATCGCCATGGTCAAGCCGGTGATGATCCCGCTGAGGAGGAGCGCCCGGATCCGCGGCGTCATGCGCGCGCCCGTCCGGTGCCGTCTGCTGCGCTCATGCGACCTCCCCGTCCCGGCGCGGACCGCGGGACGATCGCGGCGCCGCTCCCAGTATGACCGGGCGCCCCGAGCCTGACGATGGTCGGGCGAGGTGCACGACGCGGGCCTCCGCCCGCTCGTCGAGCCCGCATACCAGGTCACGGCGGGCCGTCCCGCCCCCTCGACCCCGCACCACCACGCCCCTAGTGTGGGGAAATGGCGAACCCCACCGAGGCCCCGGCACCTCCGCGATCCGAGCTCAAGCGCTCCATCACGGTCAAGCAGCTGTACTTCTACGTGGTCGGCGACGTCCTCGGATCCGGCATCTACGTGCTCGTGGGCCTCGTGGCCGCGGCCGTGGGCGGCGCGTTCTGGATGGCGTTCCTCGTGGGCGTCTCCATCGCGACCATCACGGGCCTCGCCTACGCCGAGCTCGTCACCAAGTACCCGCAGGCCGCGGGCGCCTCGCTCTACGTCAACAAGGCGTTCCGGAGCCCCGTGCTCACCTTCTTCATCACCATCTGCATGCTCAGCGCCAACATGGCCGCCGTCGGATCGCTCGCCGCCGGCTTCGTCCGCTACCTCAGCGACCTCATCGGGCTGCCCGAGTCCGCCATCTGGGCCACCACCGGCATCGCGGTCGCGTTCGTCGCCGTCATCACGGCCATCAACCTCATCGGCATCAGCGAGTCGGTCGTCGCGAACGTGGTCATGACGTTCGTGGAGATCACCGGCCTCATCGTCGTCGTCGCCATCGGCGTGATCGCGCTGGTCGAGGGCGTCGGCGACCCGGCCGTGCTGCTGCAGTTCCAGGTCGAGGGCGGCGCCGGATCCGCGGTGCTGGCGGTGCTCGCCGGCGTCTCGCTCGCGTTCTTCGCCATGACGGGCTTCGAGAACGCCGCCAATGTCGCCGAGGAGACGATCAACCCGTCGCGCGCGTTCCCCCGCGCGCTCATCGGCGGCATGATGACCGCCGGCGTCGTCTACGTGCTCGTCTCCATGGCCGCGGCCCTCGCCGTGCCCATCGGCGACCTCGCCGGCAACACGCTCCTCGAGGTCATCCGCGCGGACCTCTTCTTCATCCCCGCCGCCGTCATGCTCGTGATCTTCGGCCTCATCGCCATGGTCGCCATCAGCAACACGGCGCTCGTCACCGTGGTGGCCCAGTCGCGGATCCTGTTCGGCATGGCCCGCGAGAACGTCGTCCCGGCGGTCTTCGCCAAGGTGCACCCGGCCCGCCGCAGCCCGTACGTGGCGCTGATCTTCGGCGGCGCGGTGGTGGCGTCGCTGCTGATCATCGGCGCGGCCATCCGCTCCAGCCAGTCCGGCATCCCCGAGGCCGACCGGCTCGACATCGTCGACCGCCTCGCCACCATCACGGTCGTGTTCCTCCTCTTCATCTACGCGCTCGTGATCGTCGCCTGCCTCAAGCTCCGCGGCCACGATGAGACGGACGACACGTACCGGGCGAACACGCCGCTGCTCATCGTCGGGATCCTCGGCAACGTCGCCGTGCTCATCTACACGCTCGTCGACGACCCGGCCGCGCTGATCTGGGTCGGCGGGCTCCTCGCGCTGGGGCTCGTGCTCTACCTGTTCCAGCGAGCCTTCGGGCAGAAGAAGCCGGATCTCGAGGCCGCCGCCGGCGTGGCCGCGGCCGGCCCCACGGACAGGGAGGTCTGATCATGCACGTCATCGTCACCACCGACGGGTCCCGCGCCTCTCTCGCCGGTGCCCTCCAGTTGAAGTGGATCGCCGACTCGCGCGAGATCACGGACGTCACCGTGCTCGCGGTCGTGAGCCCGTACGCGGCGGCCCCGTTCGCGAACGAGCTGGGCCCTCAGCACGCGCACGCGCAGACGGAGCTCAGCTACCAGCGCGACGCGTGGACGGCCGTGGACGTGGTGGCCTCCCAGTTCGACGGGTGGGGCCCCACCATCCACCGCGACGTGCGCAGCGGATCACCGGCGACGGAGATCATCCGCGCCGCCGAGGACCTCGACGCCGACCTCATCGCGATGGCCGCCGGGAGCCGTGGCCTCAGCGCCACGATCCTGCTCGGCAGCACCGCGTCGCGGGTGCAGCACTCGGCCCCGTGCGCGGTGATGATCTGTCGCCCGACGCCCCGGAGCGAGCGCGCCTGGGATTGAGGGCGGGGCAGGCGCGAGAGGGGACGGACGTGGGCGACACGCGGACCAGGTGACCCTGCCGCGGAACCGATCGGCCGACACCGTGGCACCCGCCGGATCCTCCGCGGTGAAGGACACCGGCTCGCCGCGGTCATCCGCCGCGAGCTCCGTCACGCGCTCGTCGCCCGAGACGATCCCGTCGCCGCCCGCGCTCGAGCGCTGCGCCAGGTCATCGCCCGCCGCAATGTAAAGCCCATGTGAACACTTCGTGGTCGGGCCCGTCCCCTGCGTATCGTGCTCACCACTTCCCGGCCCGACGCGTCGCCGATCGAGCGGGAGGGTCCCCCACCGGAGAACGCCGACCCGCTCGGAGGCATCCACATGGCATCCGCACCTCAGCTGCACAAGAGCCTCACGCAGAGGCAGCTCACCATGATCGCGATCGGCGGCGTCATCGGCGCCGGCCTGTTCGTGGGCTCTGGGGTGGTGATCAACGGCGCGGGCCCCGGCGCGTTCCTCACCTACGCGATCTCCGGCGTGCTGATCATCCTGGTGATGCGCATGCTCGGCGAGATGGCGACCGCGAACCCCAGCACCGGCTCCTTCGCGGACTACGCCCGGCACGCCCTCGGCGGCTGGGCCGGGTTCTCGATGGGCTGGCTCTACTGGTACTTCTGGGTCATCGTCGTCGGATTCGAGGCGGTCGCCGGCGCGAAGGCGCTCACCTACTGGTTCGACGCGCCGCTCTGGCTCCTCTCGCTCGGGCTGATGGCGCTCATGACCGCCACCAACCTCATCTCCGTCGGCGCGTTCGGCGAGTTCGAGTACTGGTTCGCGGGGATCAAGGTGGCCGCGATCATCCTGTTCCTCGGCCTCGGCAGCCTGTACGTGCTGGGCATCTGGCCGGGTCGCTCGCTCGACTTCTCGAACCTCGTCGCGAATGGCGGCTTCTTCCCGAACGGCGTCGGCGCGATCTTCTCGTCGGTCGTCGTCGTCATCTTCTCCATGGTCGGCGCGGAGATCGCCACCATCGCGGCCGCCGAGTCGAAGGACCCCGCGAAGGCCATCCGCAAGGCGACCAACTCCGTGATCCTCCGCGTGGCGCTGTTCTTCGTCGGATCCCTGTTCCTGCTCGCGGTGATCCTCCCCTGGGACTCCACGGAGCTCGGCGCCAGCCCATTCGTGAGCGCGTTCGACCGCATGGGGATCCCGTTCGCGGGCGACGTGATGAACGCGGTCGTCCTCACCGCCGTGCTCTCGTGCCTCAACTCCGGCCTCTACACGGCGAGCCGGATGCTCTTCGTGCTCGCGGCCCGGCGGGAGGCGCCCGCGCGGCTCGTGCAGGTGACCTCGCGAGGAGTGCCGCGCGCGGCGATCCTGCTCTCGTCGGTGGTCGGCTTCCTCTGCGTGATCGCGGCTGCCGTCTCCCCCGACACCGTCTTCCTGTTCCTGCTCAACTCCTCGGGCGCGATCATCCTGTTCGTCTACCTGCTGATCTCCATCTCGCAGATCGTCCTGCGCCGCCGCTCGGGATCCGCCGACCTGCCGGTCAAGATGTGGCTGTTCCCGGGCCTCTCGATCCTCACGGTCGTCGGGATCCTCGCGGTGCTCGCGCAGATGGCGCTGGACCCCGAGATCCGCCCCCAGCTCGTGCTGAGCCTGGTCGCGTGGGCGGTCGTGCTCGTGCTGTACGTGGTGACGAAGGCGCGGGGTGGGTCGGTGGATCCGGTGGACCCGGTGGCGGCGGTCGACGCGGACGCGGGGGCCGCTTCGCCGAGGCCGGAGTCAGTGCGGGCGGACGGGACGGCGTGAGGCGGGGCTGAGACCTTCGCGGCGGATCCCGGTCACGCGACGCGGAGGGGGACGATCGCCGCGATCCGGTCGTGCAGCGCACGCCGCTCGAGCCGCAGCTCGTAGTTGCTCTGCAGGTTCATCCAGAGCTCGTCCGAGGTGCCGAAGTAGCGCGCCAGCCGGATGGCCGTGTCCGCCGTGATGCCGCGCTTGCCGTGCACGATCTCGTTGATGCGCCGGGGCGGTACCCCGATGGACACCGCGAGCTTGTTCTGCGTGATCCCGAAGGCCTCGATGAAGTCCTCCATCAGGATCTCGCCCGGGTGGATCGGCTCGATTCGGTCCCCCTCAGTGGTAGTCGACGAGCTCGACATCTTCCGCACCTCCCTCTCGCCAGATGAAGCAGATCCGCCACTGGTCGTTCACCCGAATGCTGTGCTGACCCCGGCGATCCCCGACCAGCCGCTCGAGCCGGTTGCCCGGCGGGATGCGCAGATCCTCGACATCCACCGCGGCGTTGATCAGTTCGAGCTTCCGCAGGGTCGCCCGCTGGACGACCCGATCGACGCCCGTGACGTACTGCTGATCCCAGATGCGCTCGGTCTGCTTGCTGCCGAACGACCTGATCACGCGAAGAGAATATAACGGGACGCGTCAATGACGCTACACGTCAACCTCCGACGCGTGCGGGAGAGGTCCGCGTGGCGCAGGACGCGCACCCGTGCGCCCGCCGCTCCGCCGCTGGGTCCCTAGGCTGGCGGCATGGCGACAGTGATCCTCGTGCGGCACGGACGCACCACAGCGAACGCGACCGGGATCCTTGCGGGGCGCACCCCCGGCGTCGACCTCGACGACATCGGACGCGACCAAGCCGACCGCACCGGCGACCGGCTCGCCGCGGTGCCGCTCGCGGCCGTCGTCTCCAGCCCGCTGCAGCGCTGCTGGGAGACCGCGCAGCGGATCCTCGAGCGGCAGACGGGGAAGCCCGCCCAGCCTGTCGACCCCGACCTCACCGAGTGCGACTACGGGCAGTGGCAGGGCCGCGCTCTCAGCGAGCTCGCCACCGAGGACCTCTGGAAGACCGTGCAGGCGCACCCGTCGGCCGTCGTCTTCCCCGGCGGCGAGTCGATGGCCGGGATGCAGGCGCGCGCGGTCGCCGCGATCCGCCGGCACGACGCCGCCATCGAGGCCGAGCACGGGCCGGGCGCCGTGTGGGTCGCGGTGAGCCACGGCGACGTCATCAAGTCGATCCTCGCCGACGCGTACGGCATGCACCTCGACCTGTTCCAGCGCATCGACGTGGGCCCCGCGTCCGTCTCGATCGTGCGCTACGGCGCGGGACGGCCGACCGTGCACGCGACCAACACCGACGCGGGCGACCTCTCCTGGCTGGCCGCGAGCGGCGGATCCGGCGATGCACCGGTCGGCGGCGGCGCCGGGCACAGCACCCCGTGACCACGTGCGCCTAGGGTGGTGACATGCCCACACGAGCCCTCGAATTCGACTGGCCGGACCGGGCCGTGGTCGGCACCATCGGCCTCCCGGGCGCGCGCACGTTCTACTTCCAGGTGCGCTCCGGCCCCCAGCTGGTGACCATCGCCCTCGAGAAGCAGCAGTCGGCGCTCCTCGCCGAGAAGATCGACGAGATCCTCGACCAGCTCGTCACCGTCGAGGGCAACCCCTTCAGCATCCCCGCCAGCACGCCCCCGGAGCTCGTCGACAACGACCCGCTCGAGGACGTCGTCGAGCGCTGGCGAACCGGCGCGATGGGCCTCGGCTGGGATCCGACGACAGCCCAGGTGATCATCGAGGCGTACCCCCTGGCCGAGGACGACGACAGCGACGACTTCGACCTGCCGAGCGTCGACGACGACGTGGACGACACCGAGATGCTGGTCGTGCGCATGCCCGTCGGCGCGGCCCGCGCGTTCGCGAAGCGCACCCACGAGATCGTGGGCGCCGGCCGCCCGATCTGCGCGCTGTGCGGCTACCCCATCGACCCCGACGGGCACGTCCACACCTTCCCCGACAACTGATGTCGGCGACGGACCCGCTGGACGGCGAGCTGATCGTCACCGGCCGCATCCGCACCGCGTCGAACGCGACCTTCCTCGGCACGATCGGCGACGTGGCCGTCGTCTACAAGCCGATCCGCGGCGAGAACCCGCTGTGGGACTTCCCCGACGCGGTGCTCGCGCATCGCGAGGTCGCCGCCTACCTCGTCTCGGAGGCGCTCGGCTGGGGCGTCGTCCCGCGCACGTGGCTCCGCGACGGGCCCGCAGGCGAGGGCATGGTGCAGCTCTGGCAGGACGCGGATCCCGACCAGGACGCCGTGGACCTGATCCCCGCGGCCGAGATCCCGGAGACCGGTTACCGGACGGTGCTCGGCGGCGAGGACGAAGAGGGCAACACGGTCGCCCTCATCCACGAGGACACCCCGGCGCTCCGCCGCATGGCCGTCTTCGACGTGATCGTCAACAACGCCGACCGCAAGGGCTTCCACGTGCTCGCCATGCCGGACGGCCACCGCTTCGGCGTCGACCACGGCCTCACCTTCCACGAGGACCACAAGCTGCGGACGGTGCTGTGGGGGTGGGTCGGGGATCCGCTGACGCCTGAGGAGCTCGAGGGGGTGGATCGGGTGCTCGCGGGGCTCGACGAGGAGTTGGGGCGCGAGCTGGCGGAGTTGCTGACGGCGGAGGAGATAGACGCGCTGCGCGCTCGTTGTACGCGGCTGCGCACGGAGGCGCGGTTCCCGGCTCCTGCAGGCCACTCCTCCGCTGTTCCCTGGCCGCTGTTCTAGCCGAACAGGGAGATCACGCCGCGCCAACCGGCGAGACGTTCCAGGGTCAGTTGTTGAACCGGAACTCCACCACGTCGCCGTCCTGCATGACGTACTCCTTGCCCTCGATGCGGGCCTTGCCCTTGGAGCGGGCCTCGGCGATGGAGCCGGTCTCGACCAGGTCGTCGTAGGAGATGACCTCGGCCTTGATGAAGCCCTTCTCGAAGTCGGTGTGGATCACGCCGGCCGCCTGCGGGGCCTTCCAGCCCTTGCCGATGGTCCAGGCGCGCGTCTCCTTGGGGCCCGCCGTCAGGTAGGTCTGGAGGCCGAGGGTCTCGAAGCCGATGCGGGCGAGCTGGTCGAGGCCGGACTCCTCCTGGCCGGTGCTGGCGAGCATCTCGGCGGCGTCCTCGGGGTCGAGCTCGATGAGCTCCGACTCGATCTTCGCGTCGAGGAACACGGCCTGCGCGGGTGCCACGAGGGCGGCCAGCTCGTCGAGCCTTCCCTTGTCGCCGAGCACCTGCTCGTCGACGTTGAACACGTAGATGAAGGGCTTCGCGGTCAGCAAGCCGAGCTCGCGGACGGGCTCGAGGTCGATCGAAGACGCCGACAGCGGCTTGCCCGAGTCGAGCCACTCGCGCGCGGCCTTCGCGGTCTCCAGCACGACGGGCTCGATGCGCTTCGTCTTCAGCTCCTTCTCGTAGCGCGGCTCGGCGCGCTCGAGGGTCTGCAGGTCGGCGAGGATCAGCTCGGTGTTGATGGTCTCCATGTCGCTCGCGGCGTCGACACGGCCGTCGACGTGCACGACGTCCTCGTCCTCGAATCCGCGGACGACCTGCGCGATGGCGTCGGCCTCGCGGATGTTCGCGAGGAACTGGTTGCCGAGGCCCTCGCCCTCGCTCGCGCCGCGGACGATGCCGGCGATGTCGACGAAGGAGACGGGCGCGGGGAGGATCTTCTCGCTGCCGAAGAGGCCGGCGAGCACCTCGAGGCGCGGGTCCGGGAGGTTCACCACGCCCACGTTCGGCTCGATCGTCGCGAACGGGTAGTTCGCGGCGAGCACCTGGTTCTTGGTCAGGGCGTTGAAGAGCGTCGACTTGCCGACGTTGGGGAGACCGACGATCGCGATAGTGAGTGCCACGGGAGTCCATCGTACGGGGCGGGTCGGCTCCTCCCCCGACCGGCGGGGGCTGGGCTCTCCCGAGATCCGGCGTCGGTCGTGCGTGGAACACTCGAACCCATGCCGTTGGACTTCACCGCGATCGACTTCGAGACCGCCAACAACTCGTCGGCGAGCGCGTGCTCGGTGGGTCTGGTGAAGGTCCGGGACGGCGTCGTGGTCGAGACCGCGTCCTGGCTCATCCGGCCGCCCGCGGGACACGACGCCTTCTCGGTCTGGAACACGCGGATCCACGGCATCGTCGAGGACGACGTGGTGGGCGCCGACGGCTGGGCCGACCAGCTGCCGCGCCTCATGGCCTTCGCGGGCGACGACCACCTCGTCGCGCACAACGCGCGCTTCGACATGGGCGTGATCCAGGGCGCGTGCAAGGCGACGGCGCTCATCCCGCCGCCGTACTCCTACCTCTGCAGCCTCCAGGTCGCGCGCCGCACCTACGCGCTCGACTCGTACCGGCTGCCGGTCGCCGCGCGGGCCGCGGGCTTCGAGGACTTCTCGCACCACGAGGCGCTGGCCGACGCGCGTGCGTGCGCCGCGATCGTCGTGCACGCGGCCGGACGCCACGGCGCCGTCTCCCTCGCGGGGCTGGCGGAGGCGGCCGGCGTCGGCATGGGGCGCATCGGCGCGCCGCGCACCCAGACCGTCACGCAGGCGTCGGCCGCCGCGACGCCGCCCATCGACTGGGCCTGATCCGCCGCGCGGCCACCCGCCGACCCGCGTCCCTGCCGTGTCGGGGGCCGCTGGCACACTGCACGCATGGATCCCGTCATCGCCCTGCTCGTCGGCCTCGTCATCGGCCTGGCCGTGGGCGCGGTGGTCGGGCTGGCCGTGGCGCGCGCCCGCTCCGGAGTGGATGCGCCGGGCAGCGCGGGCGAGGCCGCGCGCCTCGCCGCCGCGGAGGCCACGGTCACGGCGCTCCGCGAGCAGCTGGATCGCACCGAGCGGCTCGCCGAGGAGCAGGTCGCGCAGACCACCGCGCAGTTCGCCGAGCGCGCCCAGACGCAGGACGCGCTGCACCGCGAGCGGCTCGACGCGCAGGAGTCGCATCTCCGCGAGCAGATCGGCCAGCAGGAGGACCGCATCGCGGAGCTGCAGACCAGGCTGCGCGAGGTCCAGCGCGCCGAGCTCGCCCGCACCGAGGAGGACGGCCGCGTGCTCACCGCGCTCAGCCCCGTCGCCGAGAGCCTCAAGCAGGTGCAGGCGAAGGTGCACGAGCTGGAGGAGCAGCGCCGACAGCAACACGGCGAGCTGAGCGAGCAGCTCCGGAGCGCCACCGAGGCGGAGGAGCGGCTGCGCGTCACGGCCGAGACGCTCGCCAGCGCGCTCCGCTCCAACAGCACGCGCGGCGTGTGGGGCGAGACGCAGCTGCGCAGCGTCGTGGAGGCGGCGGGGCTCATCCACCGGGTCGACTTCGACGTGCAGACCTCCGTCTCCACCGCGCAGGGCATCGGCCGACCCGACATGGTCGTGCACCTGCCCGGCGGCAAGAACATCGCGGTGGATGCGAAGGCGCCCTTCACCGCGTACCTCGAGGCGAGCGCCATCCCCGCCTCCGCGACCGGGCCCGAGGGCGCACGACGCGACCACCTCATGAAGCAGCACGTGCAGGCCGTGCGCGACCACATCACGGCGCTCGGCAGCCGCGCCTACTGGGAGGGGCTCGACGCGAGCCCCGAGATGGTCATCGCGTTCATCCCGAGCGAGTCGCTGGTGTCGTCGGCGCTGGAGGCGGATCCGAGCATCATGGAGTTCGCGTTCTCCCGCCGGGTGGCGCTGTCCTCCCCCGTCACGCTGTGGTCGGTGCTCAAGACCGTCGCGTTCAGCTGGCAGCAGGAGGTGCTCACGGAGGACGCGAAGCAGCTCTTCGACCTCAGCCGCGAGCTGCACGCGCGCCTCGCCACGAGCGGCGACCACATCGCCAAGCTCGGCCGCTCGCTCACGGGCGCGGTGGGCGACTACAACCGCGTCGTCGGATCCCTGGAGCGCCAGGTCCTCCCCACCGCCCGCCGCCTCAGCCGGCTCGACGAGTCCAAGGTCATCGGCACGCTCGAGCCGCTCGAGGCGACCCCCCGGGAGCTCACCGCGGACGAGTTCACCCGGCCGCCCTCCCCGGCCGCGGACACCCCCGCTCGGTAGAGTGGCGAGCACGCGGGGCCCGGCCGCGGGGGCTCGTCTCCCACCGGCCGACGAGGATCCCGCGACAGCCGCACGGCGTCGCCGTGGATCCGCCGAAGGAGATGCACCATGCCCGTAGCAACCCCCGAGCAGTACGCCGAGATGCTGGATCGCGCCAAGGCCGGCGGATTCGCCTACCCGGCGGTCAACGTCTCGTCGTCGCAGACGATCAACGCGGTCCTCCAGGGGCTCACCGACGCCGGGTCCGACGGCATCATCCAGGTCACCACGGGCGGCGCCGACTACTTCTCCGGCCACACCGTGAAGAACCGCGCGGCAGGCGCCCTCGCGTTCGCGCGCTTCGCCACCGAGGTCGCCAAGAACTACCCGATCACGGTCGCGCTGCACACCGACCACTGCCCGAAGGACGCCCTCGACGGCTTCGTCATCCCGATGATCGAGGCCAGCGAGGAGGAGGTCCGCGCGGGCCGCAACCCCATCTTCCAGTCGCACATGTGGGACGGCTCGGCCATCCCGCTCAACGAGAACCTCGACATCGCGACAGACCTTCTCCCCCGCATGAAGGCGATCAACGCGATCCTCGAGGTCGAGATCGGCGTCGTCGGCGGCGAGGAGGACGGCGTCAGCCACGACACCGGCGCGCACCTCTACACGACCCTCGAGGACGCCATCTCCACGGTCGAGGCGCTCGGCCTCGGCGACCAGGGCCGGTACATGGCCGCGCTCACATTCGGCAACGTGCACGGCGTGTACAAGCCCGGCGGCGTGCAGCTGCGCCCGTCGCTGCTCAAGGAGATCCAGGACGGCATCCAGGCCAAGTACGGCACGGCCGAGAAGCCGTTCGACCTCGTCTTCCACGGCGGATCCGGCTCCTCCGACGACGAGATCGCGGAGGCCGTGCGCAACGGCGTCGTGAAGATGAACATCGACACCGACACGCAGTACGCGTTCAGCCGCTCCATCGCCGACTCGGTGCTCCGCAACTACGACGGCTTCCTCAAGGTCGACGGCGAGGTCGGCGACAAGAAGACGTACGACCCCCGCGCCTGGGGCAAGACGGCGGAGTCGGCCATGGCCGCCCGCGTCGTCGAGGCCACGCGCCAGCTCGGCTCGCACGGCAAGTCGCAGAGCTAGCGCCCGCGCGGACCGCGGAACGACGGCGGGGCCGGTCCACCAGGACCGGCCCCGCCGTCGTGCGTCAGACGCCGCGCGTCAGGGCCCGCGGCTCGACATGATCTGCTGGAACGCCGGATCCGCGACGATCAGCGTCAGCACGAGGACGCTCGTGATCACGGTCGCGACGACCGCGCCCGCGATCGGCACCCAGAAGGCCACGCGCTTGCGCTTCACGAGCTCGAGCGAGATCCACGCGGCGAGCACGAAGACGACGATGTTCACGACGTTGACCGCGATGCCGATGACGGAGGTCTGCGGCGTGACCTCGTAGGTGCCGCCGCCGAACAGCGCGTACGACTGGTTGATGGCCTGCGACGGATCCGCGTTCGCGCCGATGCTGCCGACGACGTTCACGAGGCCCGCGGCGAGCAGGCCGACCGTGATGGCGGCGTCGAAGCGGCGCGGCGCGCGCCGCGGCTCCTGGCCGGCGAGGTAGGCGGGGCGCTCCGGTGGGGTGCCGGGCGCGGCGGTTCCGACGGACCGCGTTGACGCCGCGGAGTCGGGCGCGCGCCGCGTCCCCCTGCGCTCGACGGCGGCGGCCTTCTCCGCGACGCGACGCGCATCCGCCGCGGCCTTCTCGGCCTCGCGGCGCTCGGCCTGCTGGCGTTCGCGGGCGGCCTTCCGCTCCTCCGCCATCTGCTCGGCGAGGGTCTGCGGCGCCGCGGCCTTGCCGGTCTTCCTGCCGCCGCGACCTGCGGACGGCGGGGCGTCGCGCTCGGCCTGGGCGCGGCGGTACTCGGCGGCCTCCGCGACGATGCGCGCGTCCGCCTCGGACAGCCCGGAGCCGTCCGTCGACGACGCGGACGACGGCGACGCGTACTCGCCGTACCGCGGTGCGGGCCGGCCGGGACGGCGCGCGCCGTCGTCGTCGCTCACGCGCGGGTGCGCCCGCCGATGGCGCGGGAGTCCGTGTTGCCGGACTGGTCCTTGCGCAGCTCCTTGGGGAGCGAGAACACGAGGTCCTCCTCGGCCGTGACCACCGCGGTCACGTCGCCGTAGCCGGCGTCGGCCAGGTCGTCGAGCAGCTCCTGCACGAGGACCTCCGGGACGGACGCGCCGCTCGTGACGCCGACCGTCTGCACGCCGTCGAGCCACTCCTGCTTGACCTCGGACGCGTAGTCGACCCGGTAGGACGCCTTGGCGCCGTACTCGAGCGCGACCTCGACGAGGCGGACGGAGTTGGAGCTGTTCGCGGATCCGATGACGATGACGAGGTCGGCGTCGACCGCGACCTTCTTGATGGCCACCTGGCGGTTCTGCGTGGCGTAGCAGATGTCGTCGCTCGGCGGGTCCTGCAGGTTGGGGAAGCGGGCGCGCAGGCGGCGGACCGTCTCCATCGTCTCGTCGACGGAGAGCGTGGTCTGCGACAGCCAGACGAGGTTGTCGGGATCCTTCACCTCGATGGTGTCGGCGTGCTCCGGGGAGTTGACGACGATGGTCTGCTCGGGCGCCTCGCCCGCGGTGCCCTCGACCTCCTCGTGGCCCTCGTGGCCGATGAGGAGGATCTGCATGTCGGCCTTGGCGAAGCGCACGGCCTCGCGGTGGACCTTGGTGACGAGGGGGCACGTCGCGTCGATGGCCTGGAGCCCGCGGTCGGCGGCGCCCTGCACGACGGCCGGCGAGACGCCGTGCGCGCTGAAGACGACGTGGGCGCCCTCGGGGACCTCGTCGACCTCCTCGACGAAGACCGCGCCCATGCGCTCGAGCGTCGAGACGACGTGCACGTTGTGGACGATCTGCTTCCGCACGTAGACGGGGGCGCCGTACCGCTCGAGGGCCTTCTCGACGGCGACGACGGCGCGGTCGACGCCGGCGCAGTAGCCCCGCGGTGCGGCGAGCAGGACCTTCTTGGGTCCTGCCACCGGGTTATCCTTGAGCCTGTTGCGGACGCCGGGCATCCGCGGCATCGACAGGCTGACGACGGGTGCTCCCACGAGTCGCTGGTCAGTGGTCGCTGTAGTCACAGTCCCGAGTCTAAGCGCCCGTGCTGGGCGACGAGTGGGGGAGCCATGAGCGAGACGCGCACCGTGTCCATGCCGGCGGCGGATGCCCCGACGGTCGACGCGCCGTGGCCGGTCTCCGTGCTCTCGGGCAAGATCAAGGGCTGGATCGACCGGCTCGGCACGGCCTGGGTCGAGGGCGAGATCACCCAGTGGGGCGGATCCGGCGGCAACGTCTACGGGAAGCTCAAGGACCTCGACGTCGACGCCACCATCAGCTTCACCGTGTGGTCGTCGGTGCGCGCGAAGATCCCCGCCGACCTCGGCCAGGGCGCGCGCGTCGTCGCGCTCGTGAAGCCGAACTACTGGGTCAAGGGCGGCACGCTCACGATGCAGGTGCTGGAGATGCGCCACGTGGGCCTCGGCGACCTGCTCGAGCGGCTCGAGCGCCTGCGCCAGACGCTGCGCGCCGAGGGCCTCTTCGACGCCGACCGCAAGCGGCGCCTGCCGTTCCTCCCGGGCTGCATCGGACTCATCACGGGCAAGGACTCGGACGCCGAGAAGGACGTGCTCCGGAACGCGCAGCTGCGCTGGCCGAGCGTCCGGTTCCGCGTCGTGAACACCGCGGTGCAGGGCGACCGGGCCGCGGGCGAGGTCACGCGGGCCATCGGGGTGCTCGACGAGGATCCCGAGGTCGACGTCATCGTCGTCGCGCGCGGCGGCGGCGACTTCCAGAACCTGCTCGTCTTCAGCGACGAGAAGCTCGTGCGCACGGCGGCCGCGTGCCGCACGCCGCTCGTCAGCGCGATCGGGCACGAGGCCGACCGGCCGCTGCTCGACGACGTGGCCGACCTCCGCGCATCCACCCCCACCGACGCCGCCAAGCGCGTCGTGCCCGACGTCTCCGAGGAGCTGTCGCGCGTGCAGCAGGCCAGGGCCCGGATCGGCATGCGGCTGACGAGCCAGGTGCGCGGCGAGATCGACCGCATCGAGCAGCTGCGATCGCGGCCCGTGCTCGCGAGCACCGCGTGGATCGTCGACTCGCGCGCCGAGGAGCTCGGCCGCTACATCGCGCGCTCGGCGGAGCTCGCCGGTCGCGTCGTCGAGCGCGGGATGCAGCAGACGAGCGAGCTCTCGCGGCAGCTGCGCACGCTCTCGCCGCAGCACGTCCTCGACCGCGGCTACGCCATCGTGCAGACGGCCGACGGATCCGCCCTCCGCGCCCCCGCGGACGCCCCCGACGGCACCGGCCTCGTGCTGCGGCTCGCCTCCGGCGCGCTCGGCGCCACCTCCACCGGCCCCACCGACGACATCCCCTCGTCGGCCGCGCGGCTGCCCGCCTCCCCCGCCCCGGACGCCCGGCCGGCGTCCGACGCCGAAAGCTAGGATCTCCCCCATGCCCACCAGCCCCGCCGACACCGGCGCACGCCTGCCCGACGTCTCCGAGCTCAGCTACGAGGAGGCGCGCGACGCCCTGGTGCGCGTCGTGAACGACCTCGAGCAGGGCGCGACCACGCTCGAGGAGTCGATCGCCCTGTGGGAGCGCGGCGAGGCCCTCGCGGCGCGCTGCGAGGAGTGGCTGCTCGGCGCCAAGGCGCGGCTCGACGCCGCCCGCACCACCGCGTCCGACGCCGGCTGACCGTGGCGAAGGACCGCACGCCGAACGTCGTCGCCGAGCTCGGCCGACCGGAGACGCCCGAGGAGACCGCCGCCCGCAAGGCCGCCGACTCGCGCCGGCACCGCGCCAAGCAGACGTTCCGCAACCTGCTCTACTCGCTCATCGTCACGGTGGCCACGGTCGCCGTGATCATCGCGCTCGTCCCCCGCTCGAACACGACCATCCTGCCCGACGTCGACTACGGCGCCGTGGCCGCGGAGGCCCAGGGCGGCTTCCCGCAGACGCTCGTGGTGCCCGACCTGCCGACGGCGTGGAAGAGCAACGACGCGGAGATCCGCCCGGCCGGCCGCGACGGCGTGGCCGTCTGGTACATCGGCCTCATCACGCCGAGCAACCGCTACGTCGGGATCTCGCAGGGCATCGACGCGAACCCCACCTGGCTCGACGAGACGCTGCAGTCCGCCCCCGAGGTGAGCTCCGAGGAGATCGGCGGCCTCGAGTGGACCCTGTACGACAACTCGCAGGCGGACGACCCGGGCAACGTCGTCCTCGCGGCGAGCGCGGTCGACGGCGACAGCACCTACGCGATCTACGGCACGGCCGACGCGAACGAGCTCCGCACCGCCATCGACGCCGTCGCGGCCGCGCGCGGCACGGCCGGAGATCCCACGACGCCCGCGCCCGCCCCCACGACCGCCGACGACACCACGAGCACCACCGCACCCGGAGAGGGGACCGAAGGATGACCGACCAGGACGAGGCCCTGCAGACCCCCGCCGAGGTCTGGGCCGAGATGATGGAGGGCAACGCCCGCTTCGTCGACGGCACCCCGCGCCACCCGCGGCAGGACGTCGAGCGCCGCGCCGCCCTCGCGCACGTGCA
Source organism: Clavibacter michiganensis (assembly GCF_002151125.1). GTDB lineage: Bacteria > Actinomycetota > Actinomycetes > Actinomycetales > Microbacteriaceae > Clavibacter > Clavibacter michiganensis_C. The sequence goes on along the minus strand of NZ_MDJZ01000001.1, from coordinate 73,417 downwards.
GCGCCCCACGGCCGCGCTCTTCGGCTGCAGCGACTCGCGGCTCGCGGCCGAGATCATCTTCGACAAGGGCCTCGGCGACCTCTTCGTGATCCGCAACGCGGGCCAGATCATCTCGGACTCCGTGCTCGGCAGCCTGGAGTACGCCGTCGCCGTGCTGGGCGTGCCGCTCATCGTGGTGCTCGGGCACGACGAGTGCGGCGCCGTGCGCGCCGCCATCGAGAGCGCGGCGCCCGGAGCCGAGGCGCTGCCGCCGCACATCGCGAACCTCATCGCGCCCATCGCCCCCGCCGTCCATCGCGTGGCGGGCGACCACGTCGTCCCCTCCGAGGTCGACGCCGGCGAGGTCGGCCGCCAGCACCTGCGCGGCACCGTGACCCGCATGCTGGAGGCCTCCGAGATGATCTCCGACCGGGTGGCGGCCGGTAGCCTGGCCATCGTCGGCGCCAACTACAAGCTCCTCGAGGGCACCGCGGTGCCCGACGTCATCGTGGGCGACATCCCTCGCTAGAGGAGCCGTCCGCGCTGACCCGCAGACCCCGCGGCCCAGGCGGCCCCGGTGCATCACCCGTCCCGAAGGAGAGAGAAACAGCGTGGTCGACACTTCCCCCGGATCAGACAGCGGCACGACGGACGAGTTCCGCATCGAGCACGACACGATGGGCGAGGTGCGGGTCCCCCGGGATGCGCTGTACGCGGCCCAGACGCAGCGCGCCGTCGAGAACTTCCCCATCTCGGGCCGCGGGCTCGAGCCCGCGCAGATCCAGGCGCTCGCCCGCATCAAGCGCGCCGCCGCCATCGTGAACGGCGAGATGGGCATCGTCGACGCCGACGTGTCCGCCGCCATCGTGTCGGCCGCCGACGAGGTCGCGGGCGGATCCCACCACGAGCACTTCCCCATCGACGTGTACCAGACGGGCTCCGGCACGAGCTCGAACATGAACATGAACGAGGTCCTCGCGGCCCTCGCCACGGCGTCCCTCGGGAAGCCCGTGCACCCCAACGACCACGTCAACGCGTCGCAGTCCTCGAACGACGTCTTCCCCACCTCGGTGCACGTCGCCGTCACGGGCGCGCTCATCGCGGAGCTGATCCCGGCGCTCGAGCACCTCGCCGAGTCGCTGGAGGCGAAGGCCGAGGCCTGGAAGGGCATGGTCAAGGCCGGCCGCACGCACCTCATGGACGCGACCCCGGTCACGTTCGGCCAGGAGTTCGCGGGCTACGCGCGCCAGATCCGCCTCGGCATCGAGCGCGTGCGCACGGCGCTCCCCCGCGTCGCGGAGGTCCCGCTCGGCGGCACCGCCACGGGCACCGGGATCAACACCCCGCTCGGCTTCCCGCAGAAGGTCATCCAGGTGCTCGCGGAGGACACGGGCCTCCCCGTCACCGAGGCGCTGGATCACTTCGAGGCGCAGGGCGCGCGCGACGGCCTCGTCGACGCGTCGGGCGCGCTCCGCACCCTCGCGGTGAGCCTCACGAAGATCTGCAACGACATCCGCTGGATGGGCTCGGGCCCCAACACGGGCCTCGGCGAGCTGCACATCCCGGACCTCCAGCCCGGATCCTCGATCATGCCGGGCAAGGTCAACCCCGTCATCCCCGAGGCCGTGCTCATGGTGTGCGCGCGGGTCATCGGCAACGACGCGACCGTCGCGTGGGCGGGCGCCTCGGGCCTGTTCGAGCTCAACGTCGCGATCCCCGTCATGGGCTCGTCGCTGCTCGAGTCGATCCGCATCCTCGCCGCCTCCACGCGCCTGCTCGCCGACAAGACCGTCGACGGCCTCCGCGTCAACGAGGAGCACGCCCGCGCGCTCGCGGAGTCGTCGCCGTCGATCGTCACGCCGCTCAACCGCATCATCGGCTACGAGGCCGCGGCGAAGATCGCGAAGCACTCGGTCGCCCAGAAGATGACCGTGCGCGAGGCGGTGGTCGACCTCGGCTACGTCGAGCGCGGCGAGATCACCGAGGAGCAGCTCGACCAGGGCCTCGACGTGCTCCGGATGACGGCGCCCGGCCTCTAGGCCGGGCAGCCCGCATCCCGACGGCCGACGCATGACCGCCGCACCCGGCGACCCGCGCGACCCGCGCGCCGGGCTCGCCGCGGTCGACGCCGCCATCGCGGCGCACCCGCTCTCCTCGGACCGGGTGCGCCGCGCGCACGCCGTCGTCGAGGCGGGCGACCGCGACGACCGCGCGGCCGTCGACCGGCAGCTGGCGGAGGCGGGTCTGCCCGGGCTCGCGGAGCTCGGCCGGATCCAGGTGCGCCACTCGCTCAGCTGGTGGCGGCTGCACCGCCGTCGCCGGAGGATCCTCGCCCGGCTCGACCGCTAGCCGCACCGGCACGGACGCCGACGGGCGCCGATCCCCGAGAGGACCGGCGCCCGTCGTCATGCGCGGAGCCGGCGGATCAGACCGGGTCGCCGTCGAGCAGCCCGGTGACGAGCGCCGCGATCGCGCTGCGCTCCGAGCGGGTGAGCGTGATGTGCCCGAACAGCTCGTGGCCCTTCAGCGTCTCGATGACGCTCGCGACGCCGTCGTGCCGCCCGACCCGCAGGTTGTCGCGCTGGGCGACGTCGTGCGTGAGCACCACGCGCGAGTTCTGGCCGATGCGGCTGAGCACCGTGAGCAGCACGTTCCGCTCCAGCGACTGGGCCTCGTCGACGATCACGAAGGCGTCGTGCAGCGACCGCCCGCGGATGTGGGTCAGCGGCAGCACCTCGAGGATCCCCCGCTCCACCACCTCGTCCATGACGTTCTGCGAGACGACCGAGCCGAGGGTGTCGAACACGGCCTGCGCCCACGGGTTCATCTTCTCGGTGGCGTCGCCCGGCAGGTAGCCGAGCTCCTGGCCGCCCACCGCGTACAGCGGCCGGAACACCATGATCTTGCGGTGCTGCTGCTTCTCCAGCACCGCCTCCAGGGCGGCGCAGAGGGCGAGCGCCGACTTGCCGGTGCCGGCGCTGCCGCCGAGGGACACGATCCCCACCTCGCGGTCGAGGAGCAGGTCGATCGCGAGCCGCTGCTCCGCGGACCGCCCCTTGAGGCCGAACACCTCGCGGTCGCCGCGCACCAGCTTGACGGTGCCGCGGCGGACGACCCGGCCGAGGGCGGATCCCCGGTCGGAGTGCAGCACGACGCCCGTGTTGACGGGCAGGTCCTGCACGACGCGCGACTGCAGCGTCTCGCCGTCGTAGAGGTCGGCCATCTGCTCGCTGGAGAGCGTGACGTCGGCCATGCCGGTCCAGCCGCTGTCCACGGCGAGCTCGGCCCGGTACTCCTCCGCCTGCAGGCCGATGGACGCGGCCTTCACGCGCAGCGGCATGTCCTTCGAGACGACCGTGACCGCGAGGCCCTCGGTCGACAGGTTGAGGGCGACCGCGAGGATCCGGGAGTCGTTGTCGCCGAGCTGCAGGCCGTTCGGGAGGCCGGACATGCTCGAGTGGTTGAGCTCGACCCGCAGCGTGCCGCCGGCCTCGCCCACCTCGATGGGGAAGTCGAGCCGCTCGTGCTCCTCGCGGAGCTGGTCGAGGAGGCGGAGGGCCTGCCGCGCGAAGTAGCCGATCTCCGGGTCGTTGCGCTTCGCCTCGAGCTCGGTGATCACGATGACCGGGATCACCACCGCGTGCTCGGCGAAGCGGAAGAGCGCACGCGGGTCGGACAGGAGGACGGAGGTGTCGAGCACGTACGTGCGCTCGGCCTGCGGCGTCCCCTCCCCCCGGCTCGCGCGTCGTGCGGTGCTGCTCTGGCTGTCCATCGGGGCCACGGGCCACTCCATCCCCGAGCGGTCGCGCTCGGATCCTGACGGCGATCGGGCCACGGTGGCGAGAAGAGATCCTGCGGCCCTCTCGATCGGGCGCCATGCCCGATGAGTGCGAACCTACGTCGCGCACCAGCGACATGACCAGAGCGACGCGGGTCCGGATGTGTCGCGGACATTAACTCTTCCCCGGCACGGCGGCCGGGCACGCGGCGGGAGCGCGGTCCGGCGCGTCAGGAGCCGAAGCGGCGCTGGCGCGAGGAGTAGTCGCGGAGGGCGCGGAGGAAGTCGACCTCGCGGAGGTCCGGGCCGAGCGCCTCCATGAAGTAGAGCTCGCTGTGGGCCGACTGCCACAGCATGAAGTCGCTGATGCGCTGCTCGCCCGAGGTGCGGATCACGAGGTCCGGATCCGGCTGCCCGCTCGTGTAGAGGTGCTCGCCGATGAGGTCGGGCGTGAGGAGCGCCGCGAGGTCCTCCAGCGTGCCGCCGGCGAGGTGGTGGGACTGCACGATGCTGCGCATGGCGTCGGCGATCTCGGTGCGCCCGCCGTAGCCGACCGCCAGGTTGATGTGGAGCCCGCCGTTGCCCCGCGAGCGCTCCTCGGAGGCGTCGAGCCGGGCGAGGAGCTCGGGCGGCAGGCCCTCGTCGGATCCGACGTGCTTGACCCGCCAGTCACGGTGCCGGGAGAGGTCCTCCGCGAGCTCGCCGATGATGTCGATGAGCGCGGTGAGCTCGGCGCTGCCGCGACCCGTGAGGTTGTCGGTGGAGAGCAGGTACAGCGTCGTGACCTTGATGTCGAGGTCGTCGCACCACTCGAGGAACTCCAGGAACTTCGCCGCTCCCGCGCGGTGCCCGTGGGCCGCGGACTCGAGCCCGAGCTGGCGGGCCCAGCGGCGGTTGCCGTCGAGGATCATGGCGATGTGGTGCGGCAGCGCGTTCCGGTCGAGGCCGCGGCGGATGCGCTTCTGGTACGCCCGGTAGAGCAGACCGCGCCACGGTCGGATCGGCTTCTCTCGCACGGGTGCAACGCTATCCCACGCTCCCGGGAGCCCGGATCGCCCGCCCGGCTGACGTCGCCGCGGCTGTCCTACACTCGCAGGATGACGCGCGACGCCTCCTCCCCCGGACCGCTCGGCGACACCCCGGAGGAGGACGCGTCGGTCGCGCACCTCCCGCTCGTCGAGGACGCCCAGGACGTCGGCCCGGAGCCCAAGCCGACCTGGCGCGGCTGGCTGCACGCGGGCATGACGCCGGTGGCGCTCGTGCTCGGGATCGTGCTCATCGCGGTGGCCGACGGCACGGCCGCGCGCATCTCGTGCGCCGTGTTCGTCGCGTCGTCGCTGCTGCTGTTCGGCGTCTCGGCGGTCTACCACCGGTTCGACTGGTCGCCGCGGGCGAGGATCCTCCTCAAGCGGATGGACCACGCCAACATCTTCCTGCTCATCGCGGGCTCGTACACGCCCATCACGGTGCTCGCGCTGCCGCACGACAAGTCGGTGCTGCTGCTCTGGCTGGTGTGGTCGGGGGCCGCGCTCGGCGTGCTCTTCCGCGTGTTCTGGATCCACGCCCCGCGCTGGCTCTACGTGCTGCTGTACCTCGTGCTCGGCTACGCGTCGCTCGTGTTCATCGTCGACTTCTTCCGCGCGGACGCCGCCATGATGACGCTCATCCTCGCGGGCGGCCTCGCCTACACGGTGGGCGCCGTCGCCTACGCGCTGAAGCGGCCGAACCCCTGGCCCGGCCGCTTCGGCTTCCACGAGATCTTCCACGCGTTCACCCTGGTGGCGTTCCTCTGCCACTGGACGGGCATCCTCCTCGTGGCGACGCACCCGCCCGTCGTCTGACCGGGCGGGCGCGTCGACGCCCGCTACAGGTAGGGCTGCACGTTCTCCGTGAAGGCGGAGGTGAGCTGCGTCGCCGCGGCGGGGAACACGTCGGCCGGGTCCGCGTCCTGCGTGAGGATCTGCGACCACGGCTGCTGGAGGTACGTGTCGCCGTTCGGGATCAGCGTGCGCGCCCAGTCCTGCGAGCGCACGTGCTCGAGGCTGTCGTACGCGGTGCGGAACGCCGGGTTCGAGGCCCAGAAGCCCGTGAGGTCCGCGGACTGGCCCGCCGAGGTCCGGACGGGCGAGTAGCCGGTCTTCTTCGCGAAGGCCACCTGCTGGTCGACCTCCGTGACGTGCTTGATGAACATGGCCGCCGCGAGCTGCTGCTCCTTGGTCTTGCTGCCGATGACCGCGAGGCCCGTGCCTCCCGTGGGTACGAACTGCCCCTGGGGGCCGCCGGGGAGCACGCCCGTCCCGATGGGGAACGCGGCGCTCGCGGTGACGATGCCGACCGCACCCGCCGAGGCGATGGTGCACGGCGCGAGCCCGCCCGCGAAGTCGACCGCGGTGTCGCCGCTGGCCGCCGCCACGTTCGCGATCTTCGAGTCGAAGACGAGGCCGCGCGCGTACCGGGCCGCCTCGAGCGTCTCGGGCTGGTCGAGCTTGAGGTCCCAGCCGTCGGAGTACTGCCCGCCGCGGCCCCAGAGGACGTTGCTCATCGCCCAGGTGCCGATGGATCCCTGCGGCACGCGGAAGGCGGGCGTGCCACCCGTCGCCTTCATGATCGCGGGCGCCCACTCCTCGAGCTCGGCCCAGGTGCCGGGCGCGCGGTCGGGGAGCCCCGCCCTCTGCCAGATCGACCTGTCGTAGTAGAAGATCGGCGTCGAGCGGGCGTACGGGACCGCGTAGCGCGCACCGTCGTACAGGTAGTCGTCGAGGAACACCCCGTTGAAGTCGTCCAGCTCGAAGCCGAGGTGCGTCATGAGGCCGTCCATCGCGATGGACTGCTTGTTGACCATGTAGCGGAACCACCAGGTGTCGCTCGCGTTGACCATGTCCGGCATGCTGTCGGTGCCCGCGGCGGCCTGCAGCTTCTGCGCGATCTCGTCGTAGCTCGCGCCGCCCGTCACCACGTTGACGGTGATCCCGGTCTTCGCGAGGAAGTCGGAGGCGAACTGCGCCTCGAGGTCGGAGGTCTGGCCGGGGTGCGTGGTCCACCAGGTGATGTCCGTGGCGGGCTCGATCCCGTCCCAGTCGGTGTCGGGCGCCGCGGTGGCGGCCGTGTCGCCGCCGACCGACGGGCCGGAGCAGGCGGCGAGCATCGCGGTGCCGCCGAGGACGGCGCCGAGCTTCAGCAGGCCGCGGCGGTCGAACGGACGGGCGGCGAGGCCGCCGAGGGCCGGGCGGGGGTCGATGGGCATGGTTCTCCTGGGTCGGGGATGCGGGTCGGGCGGGGAGGAGGGGGAAGGGCGCGTCAGCCGGTCACGGCGCCGGCGGTGAGGCCGCCGACGATGCGCCGCTGGAAGACGAGGAAGACGGCGAGCACGGGGATCGTGACGATGACGGTGCCCGCCATGAGCACGCCCCAGTTGGTGATGCCCGTGGTGTCCTGGAGCAGCGTGAGCCCGACGGGGAGCGTCATCATCCGCGGATCCGTGGTGACGAGGAGCGGCCAGAGGTAGTCGTTCCACTCGCCCACGATGGAGACGAGCGCGACGGCGGCGATCGTCGGGCCCGACATGGGGATCACGAACGAGCGGAGGCGGCGGAGGTGCCCGGCGCCGTCCATCGCCGCGGCCTCGAGCACGGAGTGCGGCAGCGTGAGGAAGTGCTGGCGGAAGAGGAAGGTCCCGTACGCGCTCGCGACGCCGGGGAGGATGAGGCCCGGGTACGTGTTGATCCAGCCGAGGCCCGCGACGACCTGGTAGTTCGGGATCATCACGATCTGCTGCGGCACGAGGAGCGCGAGGATCACGACGCCGAACCAGACGTTCTTGAACGGCACCCGGATGAAGACGAGCGCGTACGCGGTCAGCAGGCCGAGCAGCACCTTGAGCCCCGAGCCGACGATGGTCTTGACGAGGCTGTTGGTCGCGAGCGTGGAGAAGGAGACCGTGTCCGAGGCCGTCTGGTAGTTCGTCGGCGCGAACGACGACGGCAGGATCGTCAGCGGCAGCGAGTAGATCTCGCCGAACGCCTTGAAGCTCGTGAGCACCATCCAGACGAGCGGCAGCAGCATGACGAGGACGGCGAGCGCCAGCGCGAGGTAGGTGCCGGCCAGCGGCGGACGCGAGGAGGCGGAGTCGCCCGGGCGACGTCGGCCGAGCGGGATGCGACGCGCGCTCGCGGGAGCCCCCGTCGGCTCAGGCCGGGTGATGGTGGCGGTCACGAGTAGTGCACCTTCCGCTGGACGACGACGAGCTGGACGAGCGTGACGACGAGCAGGACGAGGAAGAGGATCGTGGCGACCGCCGAGGAGTAGCCGGCCCGTCCGGCCACGAAGCCCTCGTGGTAGATCTGGTACATCATCGTGGTCGTGCCCTGCAGCGGACCGCCCTTGGTCATGGCGCTGATGAGGTCGAAGGTCTGCAGCGAGCTGAGCAGGGTCGTCACGCTGAGGAAGAACGTGGTGGGGCTGAGGAGCGGCAGCACCACGCGGAGGAAGGTGCGGATCCGGCCGGCTCCGTCGAGGGCGGCCGCGTCGAGCAGGTCCTTCGGCACGGCCTGGAGGCCCGCGAGGTAGATGAGCGCGCAGTAGCCGAGGTCGCGCCACACCTGCACGGTCGTGACCATGGCGAGCGCGGCGGCCGGGTCGCTGTACCAGTCGGGGGACGGCAGCCCGAGGGCGGACAGCCCGGCCGAGATGACGCCGAAGTTCGGGTCGAAGACGTAGAGCCAGAGGAATCCGACGGCCACGCCGGAGAGCACGTAGGGCGCGACGATGATGGTGCGGACGGGCCCGCGCAGCCGGATCCGCCGGTTGAGGAGCACGGCCACGCCGAGCCCCAGCGTCATCGAGCCGACGACCGTGACGCCCGTGAACACCAGCGTGACGCCGACGACCGTGGGCGTCTGCGGATCCTGGAACCAGGCGACGTAGTTGGCGAGGCCGACCTCGCGCGCCACGGACGAGCCGATGTTCCACTGCAGCGTCGAGTAGTAGAAGGACTCGAGCAGCGGCTTGTACGTGAAGACCGCGAGCAGCAGCACGTTCGGGCCGACGAAGGCGAGGAAGAGGAGCCCGTCGCGGAGGCGGCCCGGGCGGCGGCGACGCCGCGCGGCGGAGCCCGGACGCGTGCCGGCGTGGCCGTCGGACGACGACCGCGACGGCGGCGGCGCTTCCGGCGTCGGCGCGACCCGGGTGGGCGCGGGGGCGTGCGTCACGTCGGACCTCCTCGGGGAGCAGAGCAGAGGGAGGGAACGTTCCCTCCGTGCCCAGCCAAGCTACGGAGAGCGGGTTAACGGACGGGTGCACGCGCATGGCGAGCGGGCGGACGAGCGACGACCGCCGCCCCCCGGATGGGGGACGGCGGCCGTCGCACGGATCATCAGGGGTGGGACACCCCGTGGAAGGGGCTGATGGTCCAGTCGTGCGCGCTGGAGGGGACGCCCGAGGCGCCACCGCCGGTCCGCGCCTCGCTGATCCGGCACGCGCCGTCGGCGTAGCCGACGACGGTGTAGACGTTGCTCGGCAGGTCGATGGCGATCGTGCGGTCCTTCTCGACGCCGGGGCGGTAGTCGTTGCCCATGGAGAAGCAGCGGTCGAAGGTGGCGTGGCTCTTGCCGTTCTGGATGATGATCGGCCCGGTGACCCGGATGGACCGGACGTTCACGCCGGACGAGAGCCAGTGCGTGTGGACCCGGACGTGGTCGGTGCCGAAGGGGTAGAACGCGTCGGCCGCGGAGGCCGGTGCGATGCCGAGGCCGACGACGGCGGAGAGCGCGATCGCGGCGCCGGCGGCCACGGGACCCGCGCGGCGGAGGCGACGCGACGGGCGGGTGGAGGGCGTGGCGGATGACATGGTGATGGGGCTCCGTTCTGGGGTGGAGCCCGAGACTAGGCACCCCGCGATGCGGAGGACCCGCGCTCGTCCACAGCGGGAGGATCACCACGCCCCCGGAGCGCGGCGGCGGTCAGCCTCGCGGCGGACCCGCGGTGTCGTCCGGATCCGCGGTGCCCTCGGCATCCGCGGCCGTGCCGCCCGACGCCGGGAGGTCGCGCGCGGAAGCGGAGTCGCGCGCGAGGTCGGCCTCGAGCTTCTCCGCCTCGAGCCGGCCGCGGATCTCCTCGCGGTACCGGGTGCGACGGATGCGCCGGGTCATGTCGACCATGAGCAGTAGGACGACGATGGCCACGAAGAAGATCGCGATGAAGCCGATGGGGCCGGGCGAGACCGTGTCCGGGTCGAACTCGGCGGTGGGGCTGGGGCTCGGCGTGGTGACGGCCGCGGCGAGGCGCAGGCCGAGGTCGGCGCCCATCACGCGCGCACCGCCCGGTCCTCGTCGTCCGCGACGCCTGCGAAGAGGTCGTGCTCCTCGTCCGGCGTCTCGACGCGCGACTCCACGAGCTGGAAGTCCTCGAACGGCCACGCCCGCTGCTGCAGGTCGCGCGGCCACCGGAAGAACGTGCTGTCGGGAGCCACCTGGCTCGCGTGCGAGAGGAGGGCGCGGTCGCGGGCCTCGAAGTGGTCGGCCACGCGCACGTGCGTGGTGGCGAGGTCGGGGCGGTCGCCCATCCAGCCGAGCATCTCGTCGACCGCCTCGAGCATCTCGGGGGCCGCGTCGGAGGCGACCAGGTGCTCGCGCACGGCGCGGATCTTGGCGCCGTTGAAGATCCGGTCGAAGTAGAGCTTCGAGACCTCCCACGGCTCGCCCGCGTCGGGGTAGGAGCCCGTGACGCCGGACTCGCGCCACGCCTCCATGGCCACGACGTGCGCCTGGATGTGGTCGGGGTGCGGGTAGCCGCCGTTCTCGTCGTAGGCGACGAGCACGTGCGGGCGGAACGTGCGCACGAGGCGGATGAGCGGCTCGGCCGACACCTCCACCGGGATGCTCGCGAACGACGCGGGCGGCAGCGAGCCGTCCTCGCGCGCCATGCCCGAGTCGACGTACCCGAGCCAGCGGTGCTGCACGCCCATGACGGCCTGCGCGCGCGCCATCTCGATGCGGCGGAGCCCCGGCAGGTCGCGCTCGGCCATCGCCCGCTCCGCGAGCCCCTCGTTGAGGATGTCCCCCGCCTCGCCGCCCGTGCAGCTGACGACCATGACCTCGGCGCCCTGGTGCGTGTAGTGGGTGTACGTCGCCGCGCCCTTGCTGGACTCGTCGTCGGGGTGGGCGTGCACGGCCATGAGGCGCAGGGTCACGGGGCTCCAAGGGTGGGGAAGGTAGTCTGGATCCCCAGAGTACAAGGTGCGCGTGAGGAGATCGCCGTGACGACCGAGTCCCGATCCCCCCGTCCCGCGGGCCCCCTGCACGACGAGGATGAGACCGTCGAGCACCGCGTCCCGCCCCCTGTCTCGACCGCCGCGCTCGACGAGCGGTACGGGCGCACGCGCCCCGCCCGCATCCGCCAGCGCTGGCTCTACGGCGTCGCCGGCGGCCTGGTCGCCCTGGTGTTCGGCGCCTGGGTGCTGTGGGCCGGGCTCGACCAGGCGTCGGGATCCATCGACGCCACCGACCGCGCCTTCGACATCGTGGACGACCGCACCATCGACGTCACGTTCTCCGTCGTCATGCCGGCCGGCACCGCCGCCTACTGCGCGGTGCAGGCGCAGGACGAGCAGCGGTCCATCGTCGGCTGGGAGGTCGTGGAGCTGCCAGCCCAGGACGGCTTCGAGCGGATGGAGACGGTGCGCCTCCGCACCACCGGTCCCGCGGTGACGGGCTTGATCCACAGCTGCTGGCCCGCCTAGACTCGGTGATTCGCCCTGACGGATCCGTCGGGGCGTCCGTGCGAGTGCAAGGAGTCCATCGTGGCGCAGGAGCAGGCAGTCACCTGGCTGACCCAGGAGGCGTTCGACCGCCTCAGCAGGGAGCTCGACACCCTCAGCGTGCAGGGCCGCGAGGAGATCGCGAAGAAGATCGAGATCGCCCGCGAGGAGGGCGACCTCAAGGAGAACGGCGGCTACCACGCCGCCAAGGAGGAGCAGGGCAAGATCGAGGCCCGCATCCGCCAGCTGACGCAGCTGCTGCGCACCGCCGAGGTCGGCGACGCCCCCGAGAGCCACGGCGTCGTGGAGCCCGGCACGGTCGTCACCGCGCTCATCGCCGGCGACGAGACCAAGTTCCTGCTCGGCAACCGCGAGATCGCGGGCGACAGCGAGCTCGACGTCTACAGCGAGCAGTCGCCGCTCGGCGCGGCCATCATCGGCTGGGAGGTCGGGCAGAAGGGCGCGTACACCGCCCCGAACGGCCGCGAGATCCCCGTGGAGATCCAGGCCGTGGAGAACTACACGCCGTAGCGCCGCCCATCACGACGAGAGGGGACGCGGACCGCATGGTCCGCGTCCCCTCTTCTCGTCCCGGGAGGCGTCAGTCGCGCTGGAGACGCGGGTCGTAGCCCGCCTCGCGCAGCCGCTCGACGACCTCGCCCGTGTGCTCGGGTCCGCGCGTCTCGACGCTCACCTCGAGCTCGACCTCGCTGATCTGCAGGCCGCGGCCGTGCCGCGTGTGCAGCACCTCGACGACGTTCGCGTTCGCCTCGGAGATGATCTGCGAGGTGCGGGCGAGCTGGCCCGGGCGGTCGGGCAGCATGATCCGCAGCTTCACGTAGCGGTCGCTCGCGGCGAGGCCGCGGCTGATGACGCGCTCCATCATGAGCGGGTCGATGTTGCCGCCGGAGAGGATCACGACCGTGCGGCCCGCGTCCTTCACGAGCCCCGCGAGGATCGCCGCGACGCCGACCGCGCCCGCGGGCTCGACCACGAGCTTGGCGCGCTCGAGCAGGAGCAGCAGGGCTCGGGCGGTGTCGTCGTCCTCGACCGTGACGACCTCGTCGACGCTCTCGCGGATGATGTCGAAGTTCAGCAGGCCGGGCTTCGCGACCGCGATGCCGTCGGCGATCGTCGGCGTGATCTCGATCTCGGTCGCCCGGCCCGCGGCGAGGGACGGCGGGTACGCGGCGGCGTTGCGCGCCTGCACGCCGACGACGCGGATCGTGCGGCCCTCCTCGGCGGCGCGCAGCTTGAGGGCGGTGGCGACCCCGGAGATGAGCCCGCCGCCGCCGATGGGGACGACGACCGTCTCGACGTCGGGCGTCTGGTCGAGGATCTCGAGGCCGAGCGTGGCCTGGCCCGTGATCACGTCCTCGTGGTCGAAGGGCGGGATGAGCACGGCGCCGGTCTGCGCCGCGAACTCGGCCGCGGCCAGCAGCGGCTCGGCGACCGTGTGCCCGCGGAGGATGACCTCGGCGCCGTACTGGCGGGTGGCCTGGAGCTTCGGCAGCGCGACCCCGACCGGCATGAAGATCGTGGCGCGGATCCCGAGCTCGCGGGCCGCGAACGCGACGCCCTGCGCGTGGTTGCCGGCCGAGGCGGCCACGACGCCGCGCGCCTTCTCCTCGTCGGTGAGCCGCGAGATGCGGTTGTAGGCGCCGCGGATCTTGTACGAGCCGGTGCGCTGGAGGTTCTCGCACTTGAGGTGCACCGGGCTGCCGAGGATCTCCGCGAGGAAGCGCGAGGACTCCATCGGCGTCACGTCGGCGACGCGGCTGACGACCTCGCGCGCGGCCTCGATGCGCTCGAGCGTGGGCGCGGATCCGCGGGGCAGCTCCCCCGCGAGCGCCGCGGCGTCCTCCCCCAGCTGCGACGGGTCGAGCTCGTCGCCGACGGCGCGCAGGTGCGGCGGGTCGGCGTGCGGGGCGGCGGCGGCCGACTCGGCGGGGGTCGCGGCGGCGGCGGATGCGGTGGCGGCGTCGGTCATGGGGTGCGCTTCCTGGGGCGGGGACGGCGGGTGGCGTGCGAGGCGTCGGCGGGGACCGCGGGAGGCGGCGGCTCGGGGTTGCCCCGCCACGCCCCGCTGGCGACGTGCTTGACCATGGAGTTGAGCGTCGCGACGAGCGGGACGGCGAAGAACGTGCCGGCGATGCCGCCGACCATGCCGCCCGCGGCGACGGAGAGCACGACGGCGAGCGGGTGGACCTTGACGACGGATCCCATGATGAGCGGCTGGAGGATGTGCCCCTCGATCTGCTGCACGGCCAGCACGATCACGACCATGATGAGCGCCTGCGTCAGCCCGTTGTAGACGAGGGCGACGAACACGGCGAGCGTGCCCGTGACGACCGCCCCGACGATGGGGATGAACGAGCCGAGGAACACGAGCACGCCGATGGGGATCGCGAGGGGCACGCCGATGATCGCCGCGCCGCCGGCGATGCCGACCGCGTCGATCAGCGCGACGAGCACCTGCACCTTCACGAAGTTCTGCAGCGTGGTCCAGCCCGCCTTGCCCGCGCCGTCCACCGCGGGCCGCGCGAGCCGCGGGAACAGCCGCACGACCCAGCGCCACATGCCCGCGCCGTCGATGAGGATGAACAGGGTCGAGAAGAGCACCAGCAGCACGCCCGTGAGCACGTGGCCGAGCGACGACGTGACCGAGAGCGCGCCGCTGAGGAGCGCGCCCGCGTCCCGCTGCACGGCGTCGACCGCCTGGGCGTACGCGTCGTTGAGCTGCTGCTCGGACAGCTGCAGCGGCCCGTCGATGAGGAAGCCGCGCACGTCGGCGTAGCGCGTCAGGGACTGGGCGCGGATGGAGTCGTACTGGCCGATGATCTGCGTCGTCACGAGGTAGACGAGCGCGGCGACCGCGACGATGACGCCGATCTCGGCGATCGCGACGGCCAGCCACTTGGGCACGTGGTGGCGCTGCATCCAGTTCGAGATGGGGACGAGGAGCGCCGCGAGCACGATGGCGAGGAACAGCGGGATGACCACGTACTCCAGCTGGATCACGAGCCACGCCACGGCCCCGAGCACGCCGAGGACGACGAGGAGCCGCCACGCCCACGCGCCCGCGATGACCATGCCGGGCGGCACGGTCTCGGCGACGGTGCGCGCGACGGGCTGGACGGTGTCGATGTCGGGATCGACGCGGGCCTCGTCCGCCCGGGCGGCGGCCGCGGCGCGCGCACGGGATCGCTGGCCGAAGATCATGCTGGGAGTCTAGGACGGGCCTCCCGTGCGGCCGGTCGTCCGCGTCGCTCCCCGTCCCCGCGCGGTCCCCCGCGGGCCGTGGGTCGGGGGCCGCGGGTACCGTCGCAGCATGGCCGACACCGTCTCCCCCGCCCTCGCCCGCCGCGTGGGACTCGCGGCGCAGGGGCTGGGCCGCCCGCATCCCGCGGCCGCCGCCGGCACGCGCCGCCTGGCCGCGGAGATCCGGCGCCTCGGCCTGCTGCAGATCGACTCGGTGAACGTCTTCGAGCGCAGCCACCACCTGCCGATGCTCGCCCGCGTCGGGCCCTACGACCGGGCCGCGCTCGACCGCATGCTGTTCGGCGGCGGCGGCGCGTACACGGAGTACTGGGCGCACCAGGCCGCCCTTCTCCCCGTCGACGACCTGCCGCTCTTCGGCTGGCGGATGGAGGCGGAGCGCGCCCGACGCACGCGGCCGGGCTCCTGGGCGCTCGAGCACGCGCCGCTGATCGCCGAGGTCCGGGCCGAGCTCGCCCGCACGGGACCGGTGCCCGCGAGCGCGATCGAGCACGAGTCGAACGTCCGCACGGGCCCGTGGTGGGGCTGGTCGGACGTGAAGCGCGCGCTCGAGGCGATGTTCGCGTGGGGGGAGATCGCGAGCGCCGGCCGGCGCGGCTTCGAGCGGGTCTACGGGCTCGCGGAGGACGTGCTGCCCGCCGCGGTCCTCGCGCGCGAGGTGCCCGAGGAGGACGCGGTGCGGGAGCTCGTCCGCCGGGCCGCCGTCGCGCACGGGATCGGCACCGCCGCCGACCTCGGCGACTACCACCGCCTGTCCCGCGCCGCGACCGACCGCGCGCTCCGCGACCTCGCCGACGCGGGCGAGGTGCTGCCCGTCACGGTCGCCGGCTGGGAGGGCCGCGGGAAGCCGCTGCCCGTGTGGCTGCACCGGGACGCCCGGCTGCCCCGGCGGATCCGCGGGGAGGCGCTGCTCTCCCCCTTCGACCCGGTCGTGTGGTTCCGCGAGCGGGCGCTGCGGATGTTCGACCTGCACTACCGGATCGAGATCTACACGCCGGCGGCCGAGCGCGTGCACGGCTACTACGTGCTGCCGGTGCTGGTCGACGACGAGATCGTCGCGCGGGTCGACCTCAAGGGCGACCGGCAGGCGGGGGTGCTGCGCGTGCAGGCGTCGTGGATCGAGGGGCGGCACGATCCCGCGGTGGTCGCCGAGCGGATCGCGCCCCTCCTCGAGCGCGCCGCCGCGTGGCAGGGGTTGGCCGACGTGGGGGTCGTCGACCGCGGCACGCTCGCGCCGGCGCTGCGGGCGCACCTGCCGGGCGTCGCGCCCGCGGTCGCCGCGGATCCCGTCGGGTGAGGCGCGGCCGCTAGAACTGCACGCGCGGCGGCTCGGCGATGGACGCGAGGCTCGAGACCTCGTAGAAGTCCCGCTCGCCGAACCCGAGCCCGCGCACGAACAGCGTGTTCGGGAAGTGCGTGATCTTGGTGTTGAGCTCCCGGACGCCGCCGTTGTAGAAGCGGCGCGACGCCTGGATCCGGTCCTCGGTGTCGACCAGCTCGCCCTGGAGCTGCAGGAAGGTCTGGCTCGTCTGCAGCTGCGGGTACGCCTCGGCCACCGCGAACAGCGACTTCATCGCGCCCTGCAGGTGCTCCTCCGCGGTGCTCGCCTCGGCGGGGCTCGCGGCGCTGATGGTCTCGGTGCGCGCGGAGGCCACCTTCTCGAACACCTTCTGCTCGTGGCTGGCGTAGCCCTTGACCGACTCGATGATGGTCGGCAGCAGGTCCGCGCGGCGCTTCAGCTGCACCGTGATGTCGCTCCACGCCTCGTCCACGCGGACGTTGAGGGTGACGAGGGCGTTGTACGTGGCCCAGAGGTAGATGCCGACGAGCACTGCCAGGAGCACGACGACTCCGAGCGCGATCCACAGTTCCATGCTCAGGATCCTACGCGCGGGCCTGGGGAGGTCCCGGGGGATCCGGGGCCGGCGCACCTGTTCTGGGGGCGTCGGCGTGGCCTCGCGTCCGGGTCAGCCGCGCTCGCGCAGGGTGTCGCGGAGGAAGCGGTACGAGGAGCGGGGCGTGCGGTCGCGCGTCCGGGGATCCACGTGGACGAGTCCGCGCGGCGCCCGGTGCCCCGCCTCCCACTCGAAGCCGTCGAGCAGGCTGCCGGCGACGACCGCCTCGAGCCGGACGCCCTCCGCGGCTCCGCCGGGCGCGACGGCGGCGAGCGCCTCGACGAGGTGGTCGGAGATCGCGTGCGCGCTGCCGGGATCCCGGCGGGAGCCGTCGCGGTCGTCGACCTGCTCGGGGTGGGCGGCGTCGAGGCCCGAGAGCACGACCGGCGGCAGGGCGTCGCCGTAGCGCGCGCGGAGGTCGGCCAGCACGACCGGCACGAGGTCGGGCGCGACGGGGTGCCCGTCGAGGGAGGTCGGGTGGTCGGTCCAGGGCAGCTCGGCGAACGGGATCGCGGCGGATCCGGCGACCAGGCGCGGCACGGCCGCGACGCGGATCGGGTCGGCGAGCGCGACGCCGTAGTGGTCGAGCTGCTGGCCGATGGAGCGGAGGTCCGCGGGATCCACGCGCCCGAGCCGCGCGAACGCCTCCGCGTGCGGGCCGGCGAGGTCGGGGTAGCGGCCGAGGAGCACCGCGTCGGCGAAGAGGTCCTGGTGCAGGGCGCGCGCCACGACCGCGGCGGCGCGGTCGTCGTCGTCCCCGGAGGCGGCCTCGACCACGCGGTGCGCGTTCACGATGCCGACGCGGGCGGAGGAGCTCGAGCCGCGGATCGCCTCCACCGCGCGGCCGTGCGCGAGCAGCTGGTGGTGGACGGTGGGGAGCGCGTCGAGCCCGAGGCGGGATCCGGGGGCGTGCGTCCCGGTGACGTGGCCGGCCATCGTGGTGAGGGCGGGCGTCCGGAGCGTGACCCAGTCGGGCACGCGGTCGGCGAGCGCCTCGGCCGCGAGGTAGGCGTGGTCGCCGAAGCGGAGCGCGGTGTCGCGGTGCAGCCAGCCGCCGCGGTCCTGCAGCTCGACGGGCAGGTCGTGGTCGTGCAGGGCCGCGCGCGGGCGGATCCCCGCCGCGAGCAGCGCGTCGACCAGCTCGTCGTAGAACGCGATGCCCTCGCGGCGGAGGCCCCCGCGCGCCTCCGGCTGGATGCGGGACCAGGAGATGGAGAAGGAGAGGAGGTCGACGCCCAGCTCGGCCGCGAGCGCGACGTCCTCGGCGCTGCGGGCGACGTGGTCGGCGCCGCGCTCCGGGTCGCTGCCGTCGGCCACGGAGCCCGGCCGGCGGGCGAACGCGTCCCACGCCGACTCGGTGCGGCCGCCCTCGTGCGCGCGGCCCTCGACCTTGGTCGCGCTCGTGCTGACCCCGATGCGGGGGCCGCCGACGAGGAGGCCCGCCAGCTCGGTCGGCGTCGGGCGGTCGGGGACGGCGTCGCGAGGGGTCACGTGAGCCAGTATCGAGCACCGACGATGCACACCCCGCGCACCGGGCGCGGGCACGCGCCGCCCAGGTTCCCGTACCACTTCCGTCACGGTCGGTGCGTGCGGTTGACACGCCCGGCCGCACCCGTCTGAATGGACGCACGGTGCAGCATCTGGCGAGGAACGAGGATCGTCCGTCCACGGGGGGTGGAGCGGGCGGCGTCCGTCGATCCCGCGAGCGGCTCGTCCGCACGGCCTCGGTGCTCCTCCTGCTCGCGGCGCTCACCGCCGGCGGCACGGCCGCCGCCTCCGCCGCCACGCAGACGCCGACCCCGACCCCCAGCCCCGTCCCCTCGGGCGCGCCGGCAGCCGCGCCGACCGTGGAGACGCCGCCCTTCTCGACCGACGGCGCCGTCACCGTGACGGGAACCCGGCCCGCGGGCGCCGACGTCCAGGTCACCATCGCGAGCGTGCCCGCCGCCGTCACCCTCCCGTCCGCCACGACCTGGCGCGCGAGCGCGACGGGCGTCCCGGACGGGCAGAGCCCGGTGCGCGTCACCTCGGGCGGCCAGGAGGCCACCGCCACCGCGTCCGTCCTGCGCGCGCCCGGCGTCAACAGCTTCTCCGTCGTCACCACCGGGCTCGTGAGCGGCACGGGCTTCCCGGGCGCGACGGTCGACGCGCGCTCCGGATCCGCCGCCTGCCGCGCCACCGTCGGCGCCTCGAGCACGTGGGCGTGCCTGCTCGCCCCGCCGCCCCCGTCCGGGACCGGCATCCCCGTCACCGCGACGCAGAGCATGCCGTGGAGCACGGGCACCCCCGCCGTCGGCCGCGGCACGGGCAGCTTCGACACGACGGCGCCCGGCGCCGCCGTCATCACGGCCCCCGCGGCCGGCGCCACGGTCGACGCCACGGGGATCACCATCTCCGGCACCTCCGACGAGGACGGCACCATCGTGCGCGCGTACCTCTCGGGCTACGGCGACGCGGCCTGCCAGTCCCAGGTCGTGGGCGGCCGGTGGTCGTGCGCGACCGGCACGCTGCCGCCCGGGCCGCTCGGGATCACGGCGACCGTCACGGATCCGCTCGGCAACATCAGCACGCTCGCGCCCGAGGTGCGGGTCACGGTCGCGACGCCCGCCGCCTCGCCCACCCCGGACGCCACGACGCCGCCCGCGAGCCCCAGCCCCGAGGCCACCAGCTCGCCCGAGGGCACGCAGGCGGCTCCCGCGCCCGGCTCCGGATCCGGCGGCGGCGAGGGCGGCGGGGCGACCGGCACCGCGCCCGGCCCCGACGGCGCGACCGGATCCGCGCCCGCGGCCGCCGCGCCGGGCACCTGGAACGCGCCCACGCGCTTCGGGACCTCGCTCCAGCCGCTGCCCGCCGCCTTCACCGACGGACGCGGCCTGCTCCCCCTCCTCCTCGCCCTCGGCGCGGTGCTCCTCGTGACCCTGCCGGCCCTCCTCCTCCGCGGCGCCCTCGTGGCGCGCTTCGGCGGGCGCCACCGCTCCGCGGCGGACGTGACGCCGCTGCGGATCGTCGCCCGCGGCGACGCCGGCGCCCTCACCACCCGGGCCGCGGCCGCGGCGTTCACGGACTCGACCGCGACGACCGGCCAGATGCGCATCGTGCCGGGCCGGCTCGACTCCGCCCCCATCGCCGTGCCCGCGCGCCGGGAGCCCGAGCCGACGCTCCTCGGATCCCGCCCCGCCCACGAGCCCGGCCGTGTCGGCCGCTGGAGCGTCGCCGCGGCGGCACTCGCGCTGGCCGCCGCGCTGGCCGCGCTGTCGCTGCCCGTGGGATCCGACCCCAACGCCGTCCGCCTCTTCCTCGCCGCCCTCGTCGGGCTCGCGATCGTCAACGGCGTCGGCGTGGTCGCGGTCGCCTCGGTCGCCGGACGCGTGGGCGCCGGGCCCGCCCGCGTGCGCGCCGTGCCCGCCCTCCTCGTGCTCTCGGCGACCGCCGTCCTCGTGTCCCGGGCGTTCGGGCTCGCCCCGCCCATCGTCATCGGCCAGGTCCTCGGCCTCGTCGCCGACGACCGCGACGACCGGTCCCGGGCCCGCCTCGCGCTCGTGCAGTCGGGGTCGCTCGCGGCGCTCGGCCTCGTGGCGTGGATCCTCTACGGCCTGGTCCCCGCCGACGGTGCCATGTGGCCGCAGCTGGCGAACGAGCTGCTCAGCGTTGTCACCCTCGCCTCGCTCAGCTCCGCGGCCCTCGCGCTCGCGCCCGTGTCCCTCGTCCTCGGCCGCTCGCTCCTGCTGCGCTCCCTGCCGCTCTGGGCCGTCGTCAGCGTCGCCGTCCTCACGCTCGCCTTCGCCGCCGTCGCGACGACCGCGAGCGGCGTGCCGGCCGGGGTCTGGATCACGGCGCTCGTCGTCTCGGCCGCCTTCGCGGCGGTGAGCATCGCCGTGTGGCTCTGGATCCGCGTGGTCGAGCCCTCCCTGCAGCGCCTCTAGCACCGCTCCCCCGCCCCTGTCCGGGCGCCGCGCCGCATCTGGTGCCGATGGTCGGCCGGGGCCACACTGGGTCCGTCGCCGGCTCCGGCGGCCTCGACCCGGCCCGCGCGGCCCCGACGGCAGGAGTCCTGCATGAGCACATCGAGCACGTCCCTCCGGGCGGCGCTGACGCGGCGGAAGCCCGTGGAGGCGATCGAGGAGGAGCCCGGCGCGGCGACCGCGGAGGGCGGGCTCACCCGCTCGCTCGGCCTGTGGCAGCTCACCGCGATCGGCGTGGGCGGCATCATCGGCACCGGCATCTTCACGCTCGCGGGCACGGTCGCGAACCAGACGGCCGGCCCCGCGGTCCTCATCTCGTTCCTCATCGCCGGCATCGCGAGCGCGGCGGCCGCCCTCTCCTACGCGGAGTTCGCGGGCATGATCCCCAAGGCCGGATCCGCGTACACCTACGGCTACGCGGCCCTCGGCGAGATCGTCGGCTGGTTCATCGGCTGGGACCTGCTGCTGGAGTACACCGCCATCGTCGGCGTGGTCGCGATCGGCGTCTCCGGCTACGCGGGCTTCCTCCTCGACCAGCTCGGCATCGACCTCCCCGCCTGGATGCTCGGCGCGGCCGGCACGGGCGACGGCCACGTGGTCGACCTCTTCGCCGTGATCCTCTGCCTCGGCACCGCGTTCGTCCTCACCCGGGGGATGAAGAGCGTCGGCCGCTTCGAGCTCTACCTCGTGGGCCTCAAGGTCGCGCTGGTGCTCGTGATCGTCGTCATCGGCTTCACGCAGATCACGGGCGCCAACTACCAGCCGTACTTCCCGTTCGGCGCGGCGGGCGTCTTCACGGGCGCCGCCACCGTCTTCTTCGCGGTCTTCGGCTACGACGCCATGAGCACGGCGGCCGAGGAGTCGAAGGACGCCACGAAGCACATGCCGAAGGCGATCCTGCTGTCGCTCGGCATCGCGATGGTGCTCTACGTGCTCGCGACCATCGTCCTCACGGGCATGCAGCGGTACAGCGACATCAACCCGGAGAGCGGCTTCGCGACCGCGTTCGAGTCGGTGGGCCTGCCCGCCGTGGCGAACGTGGTGGCGGTCGGCGCGATCGTCAGCGTCGTCACCGTGATGCTCACCTTCATGCTCGGGGCGTCGCGCGTGTGGTTCTCGATGAGCCGCGACGGGCTGCTGCCGAAGTGGTTCGCGGTGACCGACCGGAAGCGCAACGTGCCGACCCGCGTGACGTGGATCATCGGCATCGGCTCGGCCCTGTTCGCGGGCTTCCTACCCATCACCGTGGTGGCGGAGCTGACCAACATCGGGATCCTGCTCGCGTTCGTGGTGGTGTGCGCGGCCGTGATCGTGCTCCGCTACAAGCGGCCGGAGATCCCGCGGGCGTTCCGGCTGCCCGCCATGCCGGTGGTGCCGATCATCGGCATCGGCTTCTCGCTCTGGCTCGTCTCGTCGCTGCCGTGGGAGACGTGGGTGCGGTTCGCGATCTGGCTCGTCATCGGCCTCGTGATCTACCTCACGTACTCGCGCCGGAACTCGGTGCTCGCGGCCGACAGCCCGCGGAACCGCGATCGCGGCTGAAGCGCTCCCGGACGTGCGACAGGGGCGCCGCCCACCTCGGGAGGTGGGCGGCGCCCCTGCGTGCGCGCGGGGAGCTAGTTCGCGGCGCTGGTGTTGACCGAGCCGTTGACGCCGTTCGGGTAGAACCCGCCCTTGGTGACGGCCTGGTTGTTCAGGTACACGATGTTGAGGACCTGGCCGGGCGTGCGGCTGAACGCGATGCCGTTCGCGTCGGTCGGCACGAGGTTCGCGCCGCCGGAGACGGTGACGCCCTGGTCGAGGTCCGTGGGGCCGTCGAGGGAGTCGCGGGCGTTCGAGATCGCGTTGGCGGGCTCGGCGAGGCCGCGGGCGAACAGCTGCGAGCGGATGATGCCCGCGTGGTACGCCTCGACCGCGAGGATGCCTGCGGCCGCCTCCAGGTACGTCTTGTTGGTGATGAGCGGCGCCGCGCCCTTGTATGCGGTGACTCCGACGTCCTCGAAGATGAACGAGGCCAGCAGGAAGTTCTCCTGGTTGGCGAACGCGTCGAACTTCTCGCCCGGCTTGACGAGGCCCGAAGCCGCGGCGGCGGCGGAGAACGCGGCGTCGAGGTCGATCGCGGGACGCGCGACCTTCGCCGAGCCGAGCGCTGCGCGGAGGAACTTGACGTGCGCCTTCTCGTCCTGCGCGATCTCGTAGGCGTACTGGCGGATCGCGTAGTCCTTGAACTGGACGGCACGGCCGCCGGAGACGTTGCCGGGCGTGCCGACGCCGGAGATGTCGTTCGGCACGAGGCCGTTGCCGGTGACGGCGCGGAGGTAGAACTCGGCCTCGAGGTACTCGAGGTTGAGCGCGAAGTTGAGGACGGCGGCGTCGGTGACGGCGCCCGCGTCCGCCTCGGCCTGGGCGTCGGCCGCCTGGGCTCCGGTCGCGGGGATGAGGGCCGCGGCGCCGACGCCGAGCCCCGCGATGCCCGCGGCGCTGAAGAAGCGACGACGGTCGAGGGGCGACTGCGCGCTCCTGTCGATGGCCTGGGTGATGAACTTCTTGTCGAACATGGACGAGCTCCCTTGGTCGGCGCGTCCGTATCCCAGATACCGGACGCATGGTGGTTCGAACGCTAAACGGTTGACAGGCATCCAGGAAGGGCACGGGGCACTGGTTTCGCTGGATGTCGGAAAGCGTTCGGAGCCCGGACAGGATCGGTTGGGACCGGATGCCCGCCGATCGCGGCCGGGTGCATCAGGTCGGGATGACCTTGAAGAGCACCTTGCGCGTCACCATGAACCAGATCGCCGCGAGCACGAGCGTGTGGACCACTGCCCCCTGCCAGGGATTCGCCCTGTCGAGGAACGGCAGGCTGCCGACGATGAGCACGAAGAACACGTGGACGATGAACACGTAGAGGCTCGCGGATCCGAGCGGCGTGTAGAACCAGCCGAACGCGCGGTCCACGGGCTTCCACACGCGGGTGAGGAACGTGTAGGCGACCACGAGCATCAGCGCCAGGTCGAGCAGGCGGCCGGGCTGCAGGAACGTGCGCTGGTACATCGACTCGTACAGCGACGAGTAGAGGCCGTCGGGCACGCCCGGCAGCTGCACGCCGAAGGTGTGGCCGGCCCAGAGCACGGCGAGCGCGCCGACGTACGCGACGAGCCCGATCGACACCAGCACGCGACCGACCCGGCCGGTGAGGGCGCGCGTGATCTGCCGGCGGTAGTAGCCGATCACCATGCCGTTGAGGAACGCGACCTGCCAGGTCAGCAGCGGGAAGACGTCCTCGAACATCGACGGCAGCACGCGGATGTCGAACTGCGCGTTCAGGACGTATCCGGTCCAGCTCGCGATGAGCACGACCCACCACATGCGGCGGCGGAGCAGCCACACGACCGCGGGCACCAGCAGGGTCAGCACCACGAACAGGCCCATGATGTTGAACACCCACGGGCCCATGCGGAGCAGCAGCAGGTCGCGGATCGCGTACCAGGGCGGCGGGTAGTCGAGCAGGCGCGCGCCGTTCGGGTAGAGGTCGTAGACCTGGCCGGTGGTGACCTTGCCGTCCGCACCCGTGCCGCGGTCGGTGAACGTGGTGATCACGTCGGTGGCGAGGAACGGCACGAACGTGAGCGCGAAGACGATGACGACCACCGCGATCGCCACGACGTACTGCTTGAACGCACGTCGGAGGATCGAGACGAGGGCCTTGGCCTCGCCGAACTTCTTAACGGCCATCG
The DNA here is from genome assembly GCF_002151125.1 of Clavibacter michiganensis. GTDB lineage: Bacteria > Actinomycetota > Actinomycetes > Actinomycetales > Microbacteriaceae > Clavibacter > Clavibacter michiganensis_C. The sequence continues at coordinate 49,037 of NZ_MDJZ01000001.1, read as the reverse complement.
GGTAGACCATGCCGAGCACGAGGCCGGAGAGCAGCACGAACATCTCGGCGCCCGTGATGGCGCCGATCGCGTTGATGGTCACGAACGAGTAGGGGCTCGCGAGCTCGATGTGGGTGATGACCACGGCGACGATGGTCCAGCCGCGGAAGAGGTCGAGGCGGCGGTCGCGGGGCGAGTTCTCGTCCGGGTAGCGCCAGCCGGGCTTGAGCCGGCCGATGGGCCCGGAGATCGCGAACAGCAGCAGGAGCACGACCGCGCAGAGCACGATCCAGCCCATCTGCTCGTCCTCGGGCGATCCCGGGTCGCGGTACTGCGCGGTCGCGACGTTGGCGCGCTCCTGGTCGAAGACCTGCGTGACGGCGCCGAGGGTCGCGGTCTCCGGATCCAGGTGCGCGCGCAGCGCGGACGCGATCGCCGGGTCGCCCGTGGCGCGCCAGTCGATGACGGCGCCGTCGGCCTCCGCCTCCTCCCGCTCGACCTCGCGCCAGACGACCATGCCGATGCCGGGGTGCTCGGCGCGGATGTCGGCGGAGAGCACCTGCTCCCACCACGCGCTCTTCACGTCCATCTCGCTCGCGCCGTCGGTGCGGGCCGCGTCGTAGAGCGCGCCCGTCTCGATCACGGCCGGCTTGCCCGTGCCCTCGATCCACTCGGCCCCGAAGTCGCGCCCCGCGCCGCCCTCGTTGGAGTAGCCGTACTCCCCCGACAGCTCCCGCGCGAACTTGCCGCCCTCGGGCACGACGTTCTCGCCGAACTCCTGCTGCGGGATCACCTCGCCGCCGAGGTACTCCTCGGACGGCTGCCCGACGGTGAAGTCCTGCTCCGACCCGAAGTGCGAGGCGGAGAGGCCGACCCAGTCGACGGCGTCGTCGCCCGGGTAGTACGGCCGGTACGCGTCGTCGTCGACGTCGACGCGGCCGTTCCCGTCGGTGTCGAGCTCGTCGATGGAGCGCGCGCCGGACGCGTCGGTGAGGCCGTCGGCGGATCCGAACGGGTAGCCGGCGGCGTACGCGGGCGACCAGACGGTCACGGCGCCCGCGTCGGAGGCCTGCACGGCGTCGGCGACCTGGCGGAACGCGGCGACGTACGCGGACGGCTGCTGCCCCCAGGGGGTCCACGAGCCGTTCATCTCGGGCGCGAACCGCACGAGCGCGCGGGAGTCGTAGCGCTCGCGCAGCGCCTCGAGCCGGTCGGTGAGCGCGGTCGCGTCGGCGGGGGTCAGCTCGGTGAGCGGCACGGTCGGCTCGAGCGTGAGGAGGAGGAGGGATCCCTGCTGCGCCGCCTGCTGCGCGAACTGGTCGAGGTAGGTGACGTCGTCGGATCCGAGCGGGTAGCGCACCGACTGGCCGAGCACCGCGGGGGTCGCGCCGAGGCGGTCGGCGTAGCTCTGCGCGTCGTCGGCGGTCCAGTCGATGATGCCGCCGAACCAGGGCGCGTCGGGCGCCCGCGTGAGGTCGACCTCGTCGGCGGGCGCGGCGGGCGCGGTCGCCGTCGGCGCGTGCCCGGTCGGCACCGCGAGCGCCGCGGTGGCCGGCACGACGGCGATCGCGAGCGCGACGAAGGCCGCTGCCCAGCCGCCGATCCGTCCCCGCGTGCGCCCGCCCCCGCGCGCCCGCGTCCCCCCGCCGCGCATCAGCCGCGCAGCCGGACCAGCCGCCAGCGGTTGCTGCCGTCGGTGCGCTCGTACGTGAGGTCGTCGAGGACCGCCTGCGCGAGCGCCAGCCCGCGGCCGCTCTCGCTGAGGTCGTCGGGCATGGAGACGCGCGTGAGGTCGACGACGGCGGGCTTCCCGTCGTCCTCGAACAGCGCGACGATGCGGTCGTGCTGGCAGATGACGGTCATGGTGAAGGTCACGGGGTACCCCGCGCGCTCCCCCACCGCGACGCCGTGCTCGACGACGTTGCCGGCGATCTCCACCACGGCGGTCTCGAACAGCATGCGCTCGGTGTCGCTGACGTCGGAGGCCTGGTCCCACACGGCCGCGATCACCGCGTGCACGGCGGCGAGGCTCTCCTCCACCGCCGGGAGCGTCACGTTGGCCCGCACCGGGGGCGCGTGGTGGGTCATGCCCTCATCGGTCACGGAACACGCCCTCGGGCGACTCGTGCACCGTGAGGACGCGGTTGAGGTTGGTGAGCTCCAGCACGGCCTTCACCTGCGCGTTCGGGCGGGCGAGGCGGAGGTCGCCGCCCGCCTGCCGCGCGCGCTTGAGACCGGAGACGAGGGCGCCGAGGCCGGAGGAGTCCATGAAGTCGGTGCCGCCGAGGTCCACCACGACGAACGGGCGGCCGCCGTCGATGACCTCGGTGATGACGGTCGTGAGCTGCCGGGCGGAGACCATGTTGAGGCGGCCGGTCGGGCTGACGACGCTCACGTGCGTGCCCTGCTCGTTGACTGCGATGTCGATCATGCGTCCTCCTTGGCCGGCGTGAAGCCCCGGTAGCGGGCCGCACGGATGATGATGCTGAAGATCGCCAGGTCGAAGACGACCCAGGCGAGGTTGGTGAATGTCCCGAGCGGCGTCGCCTGCCCGACCGCGAGGCGCAGCAGGCCGATCGCGGAGGCCACGATGAGCGCGCCGATGACGTAGAGCTGCGGCTTCACGAGGTCCCAGCGCGGCTTGCCGCTCTCGGCGCGGACCTTCGGGGTGACCGCGAAGTCGAGCGGCTTGCGGAAGAACACGTTGGCGACGGCCGTGGTGACCGACGAGATCCACACCGGGAAGAGGGCGAGCGAGTACTGCTGCCCGCGCCACGTGCGCTTGCCGCGGCCGACGACCGCGAACAGGAGCTGGTTCACGATGAGGAACGGGATCAGCCGGACGAAGAAGTCCGTCGAGAGCGCCTGCACCGGGAGCACGCCGAAGACGAGGTAGATGATGGGCGCCGCCACGTAGACGACCGCCGTGAAGCCGGAGAAGTAGCTCCACATGGTGGCGAAGTACATGAGGCGCTGCGGGATCGAGAGCGCCTTCTGCAGCAGCGGGTTCTCGCGGAAGAACACCTGGATCGTGCCCTGCGCCCAGCGGAGGCGCTGCGTGAGCATGGTCGGCAGGTCCTCCGGCGCCAGCCCGTAGGCGAGCGTCTCGTCGTGGTACGCGGACTTCCAGCCGAGCCCGTGCAGGCGCATGCAGGTGGCCATGTCCTCGGTGACCGAGATGGTGGCCAGCGGCATGATCGACTGCGCGTCGTCGTCGCGGTGCACGTCGATCTCGCGGACGATCGCGCGCACGGCGTCGAGCGCCCCGAGCGGCGACCAGTCCCGCTCGGACAGGCGGGCCATGGCGGTCTCGTCGACGAGCGAGACGGCGTCGCGGTCGGCGGAGTGCCGGCCGGCCAGCGCCGCGATCTCGGCCAGGTCGGCGTGGAGGGCCGCCATGTCGTCCTGCACCATGCGGGCGGCGATGGAGTCGACGCGCTTCTGGAACCGGTAGGTCACGTCGGCCAGGCGCTGGCCGCGGCGGAGCTCGGCGCGGGCCCGGCGCACGTCGTAGGCGACGTCGTCGAGCGCCTTGCGGAGCTCGACCTGGTCGGGCTCGAGCTCCTCGCGCGCCTTGTCGATCACGTCGCCCGCGGTGCGGAGCGCCCGGAACACGCTGATCTCGATGTCCGTCACGTAGCGCGAGACGCCGAGGAGCATGAGGGCCTCGCGGCGGAGGATCGCGTTGGACCCGCAGAAGAACGCCGCGTTCCAGCCGTCCTTGCCCTGCTGGATGGGCCCGTAGAACAGCGGCGCCTGGCTGCCGAGCGGATCCGCGTCCGGCACGTTCACGAACACCTGCGGCGTCTGCACGAGCGCCATGCGCCGGTCGTCGAAGTAGCCGAGCGTGCGGTCGAGGATCTCCGGCTCGGGCACCTGGTCGGCGTCGAGGATGAGCATGAACTCGCCCTCGGTCGTGAGCAGCGCGTTGTTGAGGTTGCCGGCCTTCGCGTGGCGCGCGCGGCCCGACCAGTCGGCCGAGCGGGTGATCCAGCCGATGCCCTCGGCCTCCGCGAGGTCGCGGAGCTCGGTGCGGTTGCCGTCGTCGAGCACCCACGTCTTGTGCGGGTAGGTGATGCGCTGGGCGGCGCGGGCCGTCTCCATCACGAGGTCGAGCGGCTCGTTGTACGTGGCGATGAACACGTCGACCGTGAGGCCGGGCTGCGGCGCCGGGGGCTTCGGCCGGTCGCGGGCCCGCCACATCGTGAGCCCGAACAGGAGGGAGTCGATGAGGCTGTAGGTCTCCGCGAGCACGAGCGGGATCGCGATCCAGAGCGCCTCGGGGTTCACCGAGAACAGCAGCCGCCAGACGATGTAGTTGAGGCCGAGGATCGCCGTGATCACCGCGAGGAGGCGGATGATCGCGAAGCGCAGCGTCATGCGGCTCGTGACCTGGGCACGGTGCGCCGTGCGGCTCATGCGCGGCTCACGGCGAGGACGGTCACGTCGTCGAGCGGGGTGCCGGCCGAGGCGAGCGTGCGCACCCGCTCCACGAGCGCGTGCACGCCGCCGGCCTCGGTCACGAGCCGGCCGATGGACGCGAACGCCGGGTCGCTGCCGCCGAACATGTCGAACAGGCCGTCGCTGAAGGTGACGAAGGTGTCGCCCCGCGCGAGCACGACGTGGCGCTCCTCCCAGCGGTGGTCGGGATCGATGCCGACGGGCAGGTCGCTCGTGTCGAGGTGGGTGACGCGGCCGTCGGGGTGGACGACGATCGTCAGCCCGTGCCCCGCGTCCGCGTAGCGGAGCAGCCCGGACGCCTGGTCGAGGTGCCCGTGCTGCAGGGTGACGAAGGACCCGGTGCGGTCGAGGTCGGCGTCGAGGGTGCGGGCCGCGTCCGTGACCATGAGGCCCGTGTCCTCGAGGGCGCCCGCGCCGTAGCGGTCGGCGGTGCTCGCCATGCCGCGGAGGACGGCGCGCACCGTGGCGGTGAGGATCGCGGCGCCGGTGCCCTTGCCCATCACGTCCGCGATGGAGAAGCGGAGGCCGGATGCCGTCCGCTCGTAGTCGTAGAAGTCGCCGCCCACCACCAGCGCGGGCACGCACACGGCCGCGATCTCGTAGCCGGGGACCTCCACCGCGGCGGCCGGCAGCAGGGCCGACTGCACCTGCTGGGCTCGCTCCATCTCGACGCTCGCGACGAGCTCGCGCTGCACCCACTCGGCCAGCTCGGCGAAGAGCGCGAGCTGGGCGGCGTCGAGGCCGCGCGGCTGGACGTCGTAGAGGCAGAAGGTGCCGACGACCACGCCCTCCGAGTCGCGCAGCGGGTGCCCGGCGTAGAAGCGGATGTGCGGCTCCCCCGCCACGCTCGGCAGGTGCCGGAACACGGGGTGGATCTGGGCGTCCTCGACGACGAGCACGCGCTCCTCGCGCACGGTGGTGTCGCAGAAGACGCTGCTGATGGGCGTCTCGGACACCTCGGCACCGGCGCAGGAGGCGAACCAGATGCGGTCGTGGTCGGCGAGGCCGATGGTCGAGAGCGGGACGTCGAACGCCGTGCGGGCGAGGCGGGTGACCCGGTCGAAGCGCTCCTCGGGTGGCCCGTCGAGCAGCCCCAGGGCCTCGACGGCACGCTGAGCCGCGGTCGCCCGCGCGTCCTCGATCAGACTCATCCCCGCCCCCTCGCCGATGTGGACCCCCGTCCACGGCACCCGATTCGACGGGCGCACTCAGCTTACGTGGCCGGATCAATAGGGGACGCACTAAGTGGCGCTACGCGGACGACCTCGGTGGTCGTCCCAGTGGTGGCGGAGCGCGTCGTGCGCGACGGCGAGCGGTGCCCCCGCAGGGACTCGAACCCTGACCTGTAGCGATTTTAAGTCGCCCGTCTCTGCCAATTGGACTACGGGGGCATGGCGCCTCGGCGCTCCCGACAGCCTACGGTCGGCGGGCGGATGCGGGAGCGCCGGGCATGACGACGGCCCGCAGGCTGGTGCCTGCGGGCCGTCGTCGGTGCTGCGGGAGGATCAGGCCGAGGGCTTCTCTTCCGCGTTCTCCACGCTGGGCGAGGAGCTGTAGCTGCCCGCGAGCGCCGGCGACTTCTCGCCCTCGGCGGGCGCGTCGGCCTTGTCGTCGGCGGCCTTCTTGGCGGGCGCCGCCTCCTTCTTCTCGGCGGGAGCGGCCGGGGCGGCGTCCGCGGCGGGGCGCGGGCGCGACGCGAACGTCTCGAACGCGGTGCGCGGGGTCTCGCGTGCCTCGATGGAGACGATGTCGCGGCCCCAGACCAGGTTGTTCACCCAGCCGGTGACGACGCGCGCCTTGCGCTCGAAGGACGGGATCGCGAGGCCGTGGTAGCCGCGGTGCATGACCCAGGCGGGGAAGCCCGTGATGCCGAGCTTGCCGGACTGGAACGCGCCCTGGTACAGGCCGAGTCCCGCGACGGCGCCGAGGTTCTTGTGGAAGTAGTCGGTGATGCCCTCCCCGCGGAGGCTCGCGGTGAGGTTCTTCGCCATGAGCTTGCCCTGGCGGACAGCGTGCTGCGCGTTGGGCACGCAGAAGCCGCCGACGCCGCCGCCCGTGAGGTCGGGGGTGGCCGCCACGTCGCCGGCGCCCCAGGCGTCCGCCACGATGCCGTCGTCGCCCTCGACGCGACCGTCGGCGCGCACGCGCAGACGCCCGCGCTCCTCGATCGGCAGGTCGGTGTTCTTGAGCATGGGGCTGGCCATGACGCCCGCGGTCCAGACGATGACGTCGGACTCGAACGACTCGCCGGTCGACAGCTCGACCACGCCGCCGACGGCGGACTTGAGCTGCGTGTCGAGGTGCACGAGCGCGCCGCGCTCGGCGAGGTTCTTGAGCACCCAGTGGCTCGTCTCGAGGGACACCTCGGGCATGATGCGGCCCATCGCCTCGATGAGGTGGAAGTGCGTGTCCTCGAAGTCGATCTCGGGGTACTTCTTCACGAGGTCGCTCGCGATGCTGCGCATCTCGGCGAAGACCTCGATGCCCGCGAAGCCGCCGCCGACCACCACGAAGGTGAGGAGGCGGTCGCGCTCGGGGCCGGCCGGCAGCGTGGCCGCGCGGTCGAAGTTGGCGAAGATGCGGTCGCGGATGGCGACGGCCTCCTCGATGGTCTTCAGGCCGATGGCCTCGTCCGCGACGCCCGGGATCGGGAACGTGCGGGAGACGCTGCCCGCGGTGACGACGATGATGTCGTACTGGAACTCGTACGGCTCGCCCACCGGCGGCGTGATGGTCGCGGTCTTCGACGCGTGGTCGATGCCCGTGACCTTGGCCGTGACGACGTTGGTCGTGCGGAGGTGGCGCCGCTGCGAGACGACCGCGTGGCGGGGCTCGATGGATCCGGAGACCACCTCGGGCAGGAACGGCTGGTACGTCATGTACGGCAGCGGGTCGACCATGGTGACCTCGGCCTCGCCGGATCGGAGGTGCGACTCGAGCTTCCATGCCGTGTAGAAACCGGCGTAGCCGCCGCCGACGATCAGGATTTTGGGCACGATGGATGACTCCCTGCAGGTTGTGGTCGAAATCAGGCTACCCCTTCCGGAGCAGCCGTCTGAAATGCCGGGACGCGACGACGGCCATCGCGGCCGCGAGCGCCGCGAACACCGAGAGGACGAGGGCCGGGATCCCCACCTGGCGGAGCTCGCCCGCGGTCGGCAGCGCGTCGGCCGCGGGGTCCGCGGTGGGGGCGTCGGCGGGGACCGTGGGCGCGGCGTCCGGGGTGGCGGAGGCGGCGGGATCCGGCGTGGCGACGGGCGCGCGCCGGTACAGGCGCACCCACTCCGCGAGGTCGCCGAGGGGCTTGCCGCTCGCGGGCGCGACGTCGGCGGTCACGGCGGCGGCCGCGTCGACGAGGCCCCGGCCGTAGATCTCCGGCTGGCCCTTCTGCCGCGCGGTCGCGAGCACGCGCTCGACCACGTCGTCGGCCTTCAACTCCGGGTGCGCCGCCCGCACGAGCGCCACCACGCCGGAGACGAGGGGCGCCGCGCCGCTCGTGCCGCTCCACTGCACGTAGCGGCCGCCGGGCTCGACGCCCACGAGCTGCTCGCTGGGAGCGGCGACCGCGATCGTGATGCCCTGCGACGACGCGTCGAAGCTCGCGGCACCCGCCCGGTCGACGCCCGCGACCGCGAGCACGCCGGGGATCGTGGCGGGCGCGCCCACCTCGGTGGTGCCGCTCCCCCGGTTGCCGGCCGCCGCGACGACGACCACGTCGTGCTCGTACGCGTAGAGGAAGGCGCGGTCCCAGCTCTCCGGCCAGTCGAGCGAGTTGCGGGTGAGGGACATGTTGATGACGCTCGCGCCGTTGTCGACGGCCCAGCGGACGGCGTCGGCGATCTGCGCGTCCTCGTCGCGGGCGCCCGGGGTCGGGCCGCCGAGCGCGACCGAGACGCTGAGGAGGCTCGCGGCGGGAGCGACGCCGATCACGCCGGATCCGGTGCCCGTGCCGCGGCCGGCGAGGAGCGAGGCGACCATGGTGCCGTGCTCGCTCGAGGCGCCGACGGGCTTCGAGCCGTCCGGGGATCCGATGCCCGACACGTCGGTGCCGCCCGCGACCGCGCCGCGGAGGTCGGCGACGGAGGAGTCGACGCCCGTGTCGATGACGGCGACCTTCACGCCCTCGCCGCGCGTGGTCTGCCACGCCTGCTCGATGCCGTAGTCGGCGAGCCAGTACTCGCGCTCGCGCACCGGATCCGCGTGCGCGGGGGTCGCGGCGGGCAGCACCGCGAGGAGGGCGAGGATCCCGACGAGGGCCGTGCGCGCCAGGCGACGACCGGGCCGGGACGACGCCCGCGGGTCGGACGCGGGGATGCCGGACGCCGGCATGCCGGTCGCGGGGGTCATGCCGCGTGGGGGTCGGCGCACTCGCAGACGTCCGGCGACCAGGAGGCCCGGGCGAGCGCGATGTCGCCGATGGGGTTGACGCCCGGTCCCGCCGCGAGCGCGTGGCCGGCGAGGGCGTGCAGGCACTTGACGCGCACGGGCATGCCGCCCGCGGACACGCCTTCGAGCTCGGGCACCACGAGGATCGACTCGCGGTCGGCGAGGTAGGACGCGTGGGCGGCGGCGTACGCGTCGCGCAGCGCCTCGTCCTCCGCGAGGTCGTCCTGCAGCTCGGCCATGACGTGCTCGGCCTCGAGGTGCGAGATCGCGGCGGTGGCCGCGGGGTGGCACAGGTAGTAGAGCGTGGGGAACGGCGTGCCGTCGGCGAGGCGCGGGGCGGTGCTCACGACGGTGGGGTTGCCGCAGACGCAGCGGGCGGCGATGCCGACCACGTCGCGGGCCGGGCGGCCGAGCTGGGCGGAGACGACGCGCACGTCGCGCTCGGACGGCGGGTCGAAGGGGGGTCGGGTCACTGGTCGCCTCCCTGGACGGATCCCTGGAGCTGGTCGGGCGGGGTGTCGCTGAGGGCGCTCGTGAGCGCGGATCCGAGCAGGGCCTGCACCCAGTCCTGCTTCGTCTCCTGCAGGTCGGCGCTGATGGGCTCGCCGTCGGGCGTCGTGGTGGCGTCGCCGTCCGTGGCGGGCAGCCCGCGGACGAGGTAGCTCGTCTCGCCGGGCATCACGTAGAAGAGGCGGTCGCGGACCTGGGCCTTGAGGAACGCGGGGTCGTCGTAGCGGGCGCGCTGGTCCTGGAGCTGGGCGATGGTGCCCTCCTGGGCGTCCACCGCGCTCTGCAGGCTGCTGAGCTGCTGCCGCTGCTCGAGGTAGATGCGCAGGCCCGGGGCGAGCACGACGACCGTGAGGACGAGGAGCACGAGCACCATCACCGAGAACCCGGAGAAGCGCATGCTGCGCAGCCAGTTGCCGGAGGGGGCGTCGTCCTCGGGCAGCGCCACGGGGACGCGCTCGGTGCGCGGACGCGGGGAGCGGCGCGCGCGGAGGGTGTCGAGGCCGGGGAAGCGGGCCATCGCTCCTCCTTCGTGTGTCGTGTCGTGCGGTGCCGGGTGCGGCGGTGGAACGCGGCCGGCCCGCCCGCGCCCCGGGAGGCGCGGGCGGGCCGGACGGATCAGGCCTGGAAGCGCGGGAAGGCGCTGCGGCCGGCGTAGACCGCGGCGGCGCCGAGGTCCTGCTCGATGCGGAGGAGCTGGTTGTACTTCGCGACGCGCTCGCTGCGGGCGGGGGCGCCGGTCTTGATCTGGCCCGCGTCCACCGCGACCGCGAGGTCGGCGATGGTCGTGTCCTCGGTCTCGCCCGAGCGGTGCGAGAGCACGGTGGTGTAGCCGCTGCGCTGCGCGAGGCTGACCGCGTCCAGCGTCTCGGTGAGCGTGCCGATCTGGTTGACCTTCACGAGGATCGAGTTGGCGACGCCGCGCGTGATGCCGTCGGCGAGGCGCTTCGGGTTGGTGACGAAGAGGTCGTCGCCGACGATCTGCACCTTGGAGCCGAGCTCGGCGGTGAAGTGGTCGTAGCCGGCCCAGTCGTCCTCGTCCAGCGGGTCCTCGATGGTGATGAGGGGGTAGGACGCGACGAGGTCGGCGAAGTACGCGGTGAGGTGCGCCGCGTCCACCTTCTGGCCCTCGAACGTGTACGCGCCGTCGGAGTAGAACTCGCTGGACGCGACGTCGAGGCCGAGGGCGATCTGCTTGCCCGGGGTGAAGCCCGCGGAGTCGATGGCCTCCATGAGCAGGTCGAGCGCGGCGCGGTTGCTGTCGAGGTTCGGCGCGAAGCCGCCCTCGTCGCCGAGGCCGGTGGACAGGCCCTTCTTCTTCAGCAGGCTCTTGAGCGCGTGGTACGTCTCGACGCCCCAGCGCAGGCCCTCGGAGAAGGTGGACGCGCCGACGGGCAGGAGCATGAACTCCTGGATGTCGACGTTGGTGTCCGCGTGCGAGCCGCCGTTGATGACGTTGAGCATCGGCACGGGCAGCGTGTGCGCGTTCGGGCCGCCGAGGTAGCGGTAGAGGGGCAGCTCGGCCGAGTCGGCGGCGGCCTTCGCGACCGCGAGGGAGACGCCGAGGAGCGCGTTCGCGCCGAGGCGGGACTTGTTCTCGGTGCCGTCGAGCTCGATCATCGTGGCGTCGATGATGCGCTGGTCCGCGGCGTCGAGGTCCTGGATGGCCGGGCCGATCTCGTCGACGACGGCGGCGACGGCCTTCTGGACGCCCTTGCCCAGGTAGCGGCCCGCGTCGCCGTCGCGCAGCTCGTACGCCTCGAACGCGCCGGTGGAGGCGCCGGACGGGACGGCGGCGCGCGTGAACGTGCCGTCCTCCAGGAGCACCTCGACCTCGACGGTCGGGTTGCCCCGGGAGTCGAGGATCTCGCGTGCGTTGACTGCTTCGATGGCTGCCACGGAATGGTCTCCTTGCGTTGCGGTGGGGGGGGTGGGAAGTCGGGTCCATCCTAGCCGCGGGGGCATTCCGGGCCCCGGGCGGCGGGCCCCGCGCGCAGGTGTCGCGCAGGTGACGGATCAGCCGCGCGGGGCCTCGAGCGGGCGCTCCCGCAGGGCCGCCGCATCCGTCGTGTCCGCGTCGACCGACGCGAAGGTGCGGAAGCCCTGGACGCGCAGCGCCTCCAGGAGCGGGGCCACGTTCTTGGGGCGCGGCTCCAGGCGCACGCGCCGGCCGGACGCGACGAGCTCCGCCTTGAGCCGGGCGAGCACGGCGACCGGCGTGCGCCGGTCGTGCACGAGGGCGATGGCGTCGCCGTCCTCCGCCTCGGGCAGGACGGCGAGGTCGACGATGCGCTCGAAGCCGATGGAGAAGCCGGCCGCCGGCACGTCCTGGCCGAGGAAGCGGCCGATCATGCCGTCGTAGCGGCCTCCGCCGCCCACCGAGCTGCCGGACGCCGGGTGCGCGATCTCGAAGATCGTGCCCGTGTAGTAGCCCATGCCGCGCACGAGGGTCGGGTCGAAGCGGAGCGTGACGCCCTCGGGCAGGCCGACGAGCGCGTCGGCGAGGGTCTCGAGGTCGGCGACCGCGTCCGGGTCGACGCCCTCGGGGAGGATCCCGGTGATCGCCTCGGTCGTGAGCGGCACGCCGCCGTCGGCGAGCGCGGGCTCGATGCGCTCGAGGATCCCGCCCAGCACCGCCGCCGCGTCGGCCCCGCCCTCGGCGAGCTCCGCGACGACGCCCGCCGCGCCGATCTTGTCGAGCTTGTCGATGCTGATGAGCGCCTGCGCCTGGCGGTCGGGCGCGAAGCCGCAGGAGTCGAGGATCCCGGCGAGGATGCGCCGGTCGTTCACGCGGATGGTGCAGCCGGTCAGGCCGAGGGCCGCGAGCGTGGCCGCCGTGGCGGAGATCAGCTCGACCTCGGCCAGCTGCCCCGCCTCGCCGATGACGTCGATGTCGCACTGCATGAACTGGCGGTAGCGGCCCTTCTGCGGGCGCTCGGCGCGCCAGACGGGCGCGGCCTGGATGGACCGGAAGACGCCCGGCAGCTCCGCACGGTGCGACGCGTAGAAGCGCGCGAGCGGCACCGTGAGGTCGAAGCGCAGCCCGAGGTCGGAGAGGGCGAGCACGTCGCCGGAGTCCGCGGCCGCGCGCAGGTCGTCGCCCGAGAGGCCGCGCTTGAGCACCGAGTAGGCGAGCTTCTCGTTGTCGCCGCCGAGGCCCGCGTGCAGCCGGCCGGACTCCTCGACCACGGGCGTCTCGATCTCGTCGAAGCCGTGCGCCCGGTAGGTGCGGCGGATGATGGCGAGCGCCTGCTCGCGGCGGGCCTTCTCGGCGGGCAGGAAGTCGCGCATGCCGCGGGGCGGCGTGATCTGCTGGGGCATCCCCCGATTCTGTCAGGCGGCGGGCGGCGCCCCGGGCGGCAGCACGGCACCCGCCGCCTCGGCCAGGTCGAGCCACGGCTCGATGCGCGGGGTGAACGCGTCGATGAGCGCCTCGAAGCCGCGCATCGCCCGGTCGCGGTCGCCCGAGATCACGAAGTCGAACTGGAGGCCGTAGGACCCCGCCTGCAGGAGGTCGGCCGTGTCGACGGCGACGTCCTCGGGGACGCCGTGGGCGAGCATCCACTCGAGGCCGAAGCGGCGCCACGCGGTGACGCTCGCGATGGCGTGCGGCCGGACGATGCCGTCGCGCGTGCGGAGGAGGGCCGCCTCGAACTCGAGGCGCTGGAAGTCGCGGTTCACGTCGGTGAGGCGCCAGCGCCAGGCGCGGGTCGTCCACTCGCGGAGCTCCTCGGGCCGGATCTCCCGCGGATCGCCCTCCACCATCTCGGCCTGCCGCTGGTCGATGGCGTCCATCGCGGCCTCGAGCAGCCGCTCCTTGGATCCGAAGTGGTAGACGAGCACGAACGTGCTCTCGCCCAACGCGTCGGCGAGGCCGCGGAAGGTCACCGACTGGAGCGGGTGGGCGCGGAGGTGATCGAGGATGTGGGCCAGCAGGTCCTGGCGGCGGTGCGGATCCTGGGCTGCCACGGCCTCACCATAACAAGCGTGATGGACACGTGGCGAAGACCCGTACGGTGTGAGCGCCCAGATCTGTCCGCCGTCTCCTTCGGGTGGAGGCGACGGACACGGCGGCCCGGGATCGGGTAAATCCCGGGCGACGCCCCCGCGGGCCGGACCTCGCCTCAGGCGCTCCGGCCCGCGCCGGGAGAGGCGTCGTCGGGTCCTCCGTCGTCGGGCCGCTCCTCCGCGTCCCGGATCTCCGCGGTCAGCGACCGCAGCGTCGTCCGCAGCGCGCGCTCCGCGTCGAGCCCGCGGGACCTCGCCGAGACGACGACCGCGAGGAGCAGCCGGCCGAGGTCGTCCTCGTCGTCGACGGGGATCGCCGCGGGCGCGTCCGGTTCGAGCAGCCCGACGCGCTCCGCCCGGCCGAGCAGCTTGTCGGCGAGCGCGAGGGACGGCATGCCCATCGGGATCCCGTCGACGACGCTCGTGCGCGCCGACTTCTCGCGGTCCTTCGCGGCGCCCCACACCCGCAGGACCTCCTCGACCGTGTCGGCGCGCTCGTCGCCGAAGACGTGCGGGTGGCGGCGGACCATCTTCTCCGTGGCGGTCCGCGCGACGTCGGCGAGGTCGAATCCCTCGCCCTCGGTGCGCGCGATGTCGGCGTGGAAGACGACCTGGAGGAGCACGTCGGCGAGCTCCTCGCGCATGCCGGGCACGTCGTCGGTCTCGATGGCCTCGACGAGCTCGTGGCTCTCCTCGAGGAGGTAGGGGACGAGGGTCCGGTGGGTCATCCCCCGGTTCCAGACGCAGCCGTCCGGCGCGCGCAGCACGGCCATCGCGGCGGCGAGCTCCGCGACGGCGCGGGCGGCGCCCTCGGATGCGGGTGGAGCGGCGGATGCGGACGGGGAGGCGGGCTCGCTCATCCCGTCATCCTCGCACCGGGGCGCGGGTAAGCTCGTCGGCGGTGTGCCGGGAAGCCTGGTCGGCGGCGGGCGACCGTCTCCCCCACCATCGACCCCGGAAGGCGCCCATGATCGCCCTCATCCGCTCCGAGCGCGTCGCCGCCGGGCTCCTCCTCCTCGCCGCCGTCGTCGGCCTCGTCGTCGCGAACACGCCCGCCGGCCCCGGCCTCATCGCGTGGGCCGACGGCCATCTCGCCGTCCCCGCGATCGGCGTCGACCTGACGCTCCGGCACTGGGTGAGCGACGGCCTGCTCGTGATCTTCTTCTTCATCGTCGCGGTCGAGCTCAAGCACGAGTTCGTCGCCGGTGGGCTGAACAGCGTCTCCGCGGCCCTCGTGCCCGCGATCGCGGCCGTGGGCGGCGTCATCGTCCCGGCCCTCGTCTACCTCGCCATCACCGCGGGCAGCGGCCTCGAGCGCGGCTGGCCCGTGCCCACCGCCACGGACATCGCCTTCGCGCTCGGCGTGCTCGCCGTGTTCGGCCGCGGCCTCCCCGCCGCGGTGCGCGTGTTCCTCCTGGCGCTGGCCGTGCTCGACGACCTCATCGCGATCGTGATCATCGCGGTCTTCTTCACGACCGACCTCGAGGTGGGCGCGCTCGGCCTCGCGGTCGCGGGCGTCGTGCTGTTCGCCGTCGTCGGCCGCCTCGGCGCGGGGCGGACCGGAGCCGTGCGGATCGCCGTGGTCGCCCTGCTGGTGCTCATCGCCCTGGTGACCTGGTGGGCGACGCTCTCCTCCGGTATCCACGCCACCATCGCGGGCGTCGCGCTCGGCTTCGCGCTCCCCCGCGTCCAGGGCCTGCGGGCCGCGCACGCCCTGGAGCCGCTGTCGAACGGGATCGTCCTGCCGCTGTTCGCCTTCTCCGCGGCCCTCGTCGCCATCCCCGCCGTGGGCATCGCCGAGCTCGCGCCGGCCTTCTGGGGCATCGCGCTCGCGCTGCCGCTCGGCAAGCTCGTCGGGATCACGGCGGGCGGGCTCCTCGGCGCGGCCGTGGCACGCCGCCGTGGCGCTCCGGGCGGCCTCGCGATGCCGGACCTCGTGACGGTGTCGCTCCTCGGCGGCATCGGCTTCACGGTGTCGCTCCTGATGAGCGAGCTGGCGTTCGCGGGCCTCGACGAGGTGCGCGACGAGGGCACCCTCGCGGTGCTGCTCGGCTCGGGCGTCTCCGTGGTGGCGGCCGCCGTCACGCTGTCGATCCGCAGCCGCCGCGCCCGCCGCGCGGGGTCCTCCGACGACGAGGACGACGCGACGCGCGACGACTTCCCGGCGCACGTGGACGGCGGCCCGGCCCGCGCCTAGGCGCCGACCACCCGGCCGGCCCGCCAGTCGGCGAGGATCACGCCTTCGGCGCGGACTCCTTCGCGGCCGGTGCGGGCTCCACCGTGAAGACGGCGTCGAGGAGCTGGCGCACCCAGTCGACCAGCTCGGCGTCGGGCAGCGGCTCGCCGTCGCGCTTGGGCAGCGGGACGGTGACCGCGTTGGTCTGCGCGAACAGCCGGCTGCCCGGGTACATGCGCTGCAGGCGCACCTGCTTGCTGTCGGCGAGGTCGGCCGGCGCGATGCGCAGGTTCGGCCCCATCGCGACGACCTCGCTGAGCCCGGCCCGCTGCGCCACGCGACGCAGGCGGGAGACCCGCACGAGGTTGTCGACCTCCACGGGCGGCTCGCCGTAGCGATCGGCCAGCTCCTCGATGACCCGGTCGATCTGGTCGTCGGTGGCCGTGGGCGAGGCCGCGGTCGACAGCTTCTGGTATGCCTCGAGGCGCAGCCGCTCGCTGTCGACGTACTCCTCGGGGATGTGCGCGTCCACCGGCAGCTCGAGCCGCAGCTCGGTCTGCCCCTCCGCGACGTCGCCGCGGAAGGTCGAGACGGCCTCGCCGATCATGCGCAGGTAGAGGTCGAAGCCGACGCCCTGGATGTGGCCGGACTGCTCGCCGCCCAGCAGGTTGCCGGCGCCGCGGATCTCGAGGTCCTTGAGCGCGACCTGCATGCCGGATCCCAGCTCGTTGTTCGCCGCGATGGTGGACAGCCGGTCGTGCGCGGTCTCGGACAGCGGCTTGTCGGCGTCGTAGAGGAAGTACGCGTACGCCCGCTCCCGCCCGCGGCCGACGCGCCCGCGCAGCTGGTGCAGCTGGCTGAGCCCGTACTTGTCGGCCCGGTCGATGATGAGCGTGTTGGCGTTCGCGATGTCGAGGCCGGTCTCGATGATGGTGGTCGACACGAGCACGTCGAACTTCCGCTCCCAGAAGTCGACGATGACCTGCTCGAGCATCGACTCGCTCATCTTGCCGTGGGCGACCGCGACGCGCGCCTCGGGCACGAGCTCCGCCAGCTCGGAGGCCACGCGGTTGATGCTCGAGACGCGGTTGTGCACGAAGAACACCTGGCCCTCGCGTAGCAGCTCGCGCCGGATGGCGGCGGCGATCTGCTTCTCGCTGTTCGGCCCCACGAAGGTGAGGATCGGGTGCCGGTCCTCCGGCGGCGTCGCGAGCGTCGACATCTCGCGGATGCCCGTGACCGCCATCTCGAGCGTGCGCGGGATGGGCGTGGCCGACATCGCGAGGATGTCGACGTTGGCCTTGAGCTTCTTCAGCGCGTCCTTGTGCTCGACGCCGAACCGCTGCTCCTCGTCGATGATGACGAGCCCCACGTCCTTGAACGCGATGCTGCCCGTGAGCAGGCGGTGGGTGCCGATGACGACGTCGACCGAGCCGTCCTCGAGGCCCTTGACGGTCTCGCGCGACTCCTTGTCGGTCTGGAACCGGCTGAGCTGGCGCAGGTGCACGGGGAACCCGGCGAAGCGCTCGGAGAACGTCTCGAAGTGCTGCTTCACGAGGAGCGTCGTGGGCACGAGCATCACGACCTGCTTGCCGTCCTGCACCGCCTTGAACGCGGCGCGCACGGCGATCTCGGTCTTGCCGAAGCCGACGTCGCCGGAGACCAGGCGGTCCATGGGGATGGGGCTCTCCATGTCGCGCTTCACCTCGTCGATGACGGTGAGCTGGTCGGGCGTCTCCATGAAGGGGAACGCCTCCTCGAGCTCGCGCTGCCACGGGGTGTCCGGCGGGAACGAGTGCCCGCGCGACGCCATGCGCGCGGAGTACAGCTTGACGAGCTCGACCGCGATGTCGCGGACGGCGCGGCGCGCCTTGCCCTTGGCGGCGGCCCAGTCGCTGCCGCCCATCTTGCTGAGGGCCGGCTCCTCGCCGCCGACGTAGCGGCTGAGGAGGTCGAGCTGGTCGGTGGGCACGAAGAGCTTGTCGCCCGGGTAGCCGCGCTTGGAGGGCGCGTACTCGATGACGAGGTACTCGCGGCGGGTCTTCACGGCGTTCCGCCCGCCCGAGGAGACCTCGCGCTGCGTGAGCTCGACGAACCTCCCGATGCCGTGCGTGGTGTGGACGACGTGGTCGCCGGTCTTCAGCTGCAGCGGATCCACCACGTTCTTGCGCCGGGTGGCGAGCTTCTTGACCTGTCGGCTGTCGTAGCCGGCGGCGCGCCCGTAGAACTCGCTCTCGGTGAGGAGCGCGAGCTTCACCTCGGGCATCTCGAAGCCGGCGTCGATGGCGGAGCGCAGCAGGTAGGCGATGCCGGGCTCGGGCTCGGCCGGGAACTCCTCGACCACGCGAGCGGGCACGCCCGCCTCGCGCAGCACGGTGTCGGCGCGCTCGACGAGCCCGGATCCCTGCGCCACGACGCCCACGCTCCAGCCGGCCGCGAGGCGCTCGCGCACGTGCTCGATGGCGCCGTCGGCGTTGCCCGCGAAGCTCGGCACGGGATCCGCCTGGATGCGCACGGTCATGACCTCGTCGATCCCGAGGTCCTCCGGCAGCACGTCGGTGGCCTGGAAGCCGGACAGGGTCCACCAGCGGCGCGGGCCGCGCGCGTCGCGCAGGCGGCCGAGCGAGAGGAAGTCGCCCGAGGCGAGGTCGATGGGCGCCTGGGCGCCCGCGGTCGCGGCGTTCCACGCGGCGTCGAGGAACTCGCGGTTGGTGTCCGCGAGGCTCTGCGCGCGGGTGGACACCCGCTCGGGCGAGACGACGGCGATGGCCGCGTCCACGGGGAGGTAGTGCGTGACCGGCACGAGCCGGTCGACGAGCGCCGGCGCGAGCGACTCCATGCCCTCGACGGGGATGCCCTCGGCGATCTTGGCGAGCATCTGCTGCAGGTTCGGGAACTCGTGCTGCATCTCGCGGGCGCGCTGGCGCACGGGCGCGCTCAGCAGCAGCTCGCGGCTCGGCGGCAGCTCGACGGAGGTGATCTCCTCCTCGAGCGAGCGCTGGTCGGCGACCGCGAAGGGCCGCATCTGGTCGACCTCGTCGCCGAAGAACTCGACGCGCACGGGGTGGTCGGAAACGGGAGGGAAGACGTCGAGGATGCCGCCGCGCACCGCGAACTCGCCGCGGCGCGTGACCATGTCGACGCGCGAGTACGCGAGGTCGACGAGCCGGACGGCGAGCTCGGACAGGTCGTGGCCCCGGCTGCCGGTCGCGAGCTGCACGGGCGGCAGCTCGGTGAGGTTGTCCGCGACGGGCTGCAGCGCGGCGCGCACCGAGGCGACGATGACGAGCGGGCGCACCTGGTCGGCCGGGACCTCGCGGGCGCCCTGGCCGAGCGCGGCGTGCCACTGCTCCATGCGGCGGAGCGCGTGGATCCGCTTGCCGACGATCTCGGCGCTCGGGCTGAGCCGCTCGTGCGGCAGCGTCTCCCACGCCGGGAACTCGAGGATCTCGGCGTCCGGCAGCACCGCGTCGAGGCTGCGGCGCATGCCCTCCGACTCGCGGCCGGTGGCGGTGACGACGAGGAGGCACCCCGGGATGCCGCGCTGGATGCGCTGGCGCAGGAGCCCCGCGAGCAGCGGCCCCTGGAGCCCCTCGGTGAGGGAGAAGTCGGCGTCGCGGGAGGCCGATGCGAGGGCGTCGTCGAACGTGGAGGCGCGCGAGAGCGCCGGGATCAAGCCCTGGAGGATCACCAGATGATCGTACGCGCCGCCACCGACGTGCTCGCCGTCGTCCGCCGTGGGCGGACGCGCGGAGGCCGGACGACGGTCCGTGCGCGGGTCAGGACGCGGCGGTGTGGAAGCGCAGCTGCGCGGCGATGAGGCCGTCGGAGGCGATCATCTCGACGGCGTCGGCCGCGTCCTCCAGCACGTTCGGCAGCACCTGCCGCTCGGTGGAGGAGAACGGCTTCAGCACGAAGTCGGCGGCGTCCTGACGGCCGGGCGGGCGGCCGATGCCGATGCGCACGCGCGTGAAGTCGCCCGTGCCGGCGGAGGAGATGATGTCGCGGATCCCGTTGTGGCCGCCGTGCCCGCCTCCCTGCTTGAGCTTCATCGCGTCGAAGGGGATGTCGAGCTCGTCGTGCGCCACCACGAGCTGCGCGGGCTCGAGCGAGAAGTACTTGAGGAGGTTCGCGACCGGCCCGCCGGACAGGTTCATGAACGAGCTCGGCTTCGCGAGGATGAGCTTCGGCCCGCCGGGCACCGCGCGCCCCTCCGCGACCTGCGCGTTGGCGCGGTGCGAGCGGAAGGTGGCGCGCATGCGGTCGGCGAGCACGTCGAGCGCCATCTGCCCCACGTTGTGCCGCGTGCCCGCGTACTGCGGGCCGGGGTTGCCGAGGCCGACCACGAGCAGGGTCCGGTCGTCCACGTGCGCTCTCCTCGTGTCGTCGATGGCATCCGGGTGGATGCGCGGAGCCCGCCGGCCGCTGCCGGTGTCCCGGACGGCGGCCGACGGGCTCCGTGGTGCTGGTCGTGCGTGCGGCCGGGGCCGCGGGCGGTGGCTACTTGTCGTCGCCGGACTGGTCGCCGGTGGCGCCCTCGTCGGTGACCTCGACGTCCGCGTCGCCCTCGGCCACGACGTCCTCGTCCACCGCGTCGGTGGTGAGGTCGAGCTGCGGCACGGAGACCGCGAGCACGAGCGTCTCGGGGTCGGTGACGAGCGTCGCGCCGGCGGGCAGGTCGACCTGCCCGGCGGTGATCTGCGTGCCCTCCTCGAAGCCCTCGATCGAGACGACGAAGGACTCGGGGATGTGCGTGGCCTCGACGTCGACCGTGATGGACGTGTACTCGAGGTTGTGGATCGTGCCGGGGTAGGACTCGCCCTCGACGTGGATCGGGACCTCGACCTCGACGCGCTCGCCCCGGCGGACGACGATGAGGTCGACGTGCTCGATGATCTGGCGCACGGGGTCCTTCTGGACGTCCTTCACCAGCGCGAGCTGGGGCGTGCCCTCGATGTCGAGCGTGATGATCTGGTTCGCCTTGCGGATGATGAGCATGAGCTCGTGGCCCGGCAGCGTGACGTGCTGCGGGTCGGTGCCGTGGCCGTAGATGACCGCGGGGATCTTGCCGACCGCGCGGATCTTGCGGGCCGCGCCCTTGCCGAACTGCGTGCGCAGCTCCGCGGAGAGGTTGTTGTCAACCATGGTGTCGCTCCTAGTGCGGCCCGTGAGGGCTCGCGTCGTGTGTCAGTCGTCTGCTCGAACGCTTGCGCGTGAGGATTGAGGTGCGAGCCCCGTCCACCGCGTCGATAACGGACCGCCGCCGTGCTCGCGCACGGCCCCTGCGATCCCTCGCCGAAGTTCAACCCCCGATGCTACCGGACGGACGCGTCCCCGGGCGACGGGTCCGCGGCGGCGGGCGACGGGGATCCCGGCGCGGGCGGCGTGGACTGCCCGACCCGGAGGCGCAGGCCGTCGTGCACGCCGTCGACGACGTCCTCGAACGCGACGGGCGCGCCGAGCGTGGCCGACACGTAGACGCTGACCACGGTCGCGAGCGAGACGAACGCGTCGTCGACCGTGACCCCCGCCGGCCGTCCCGTGCGCAGGGCGTCGGCGATGTCGTCGTACTGCCGGTAGTGGCCCTCGAGGTAGGTGTTGTCGAGGCGCGGCGAGCGCGGCAGGTCGGCCGCGTGCAGCTCGAGCTCGGCGTCGTTGCGCACGTCGGCCTGGGCGGGCACGCCCGACTCGGGCGCCGCGTGGAAGTAGGTGAGGGATCCCGCCTCGATGACCGCGGATCCGCGCGTGCCCTGCACCTGCACGCGCGTGTCGAGGCCCGGGTAGCCGGCGGTCGTCGCCTGCAGGGTCGCGAGGGCGCCGGAGGCGAACCGGATCACGGCGACCGCGACGTCCTCGACCTCGATGCCGTCGTGCGCGAGGAGCGCGGTCTGCGCGTAGACCTCGACCGGGCGCCCCAGGTAGGAGACGAGCAGGTCGAGCGTGTGCACGCCCTGGTTCATCAGGGCGCCGCCGCCGTCGAGGTCCCACGTGCCGCGCCAGTGGCCGGAGTCGTAGAAGCCCTGGCTGCGCCACCACGGCGCGCTGGCGACGGCGGAGGTGAGACGGCCGAGACGGCCCGAGCGCACGGCCCGGTCGACGACGACGCTCGACGGGTTGAAGCGGTGCTGGCTGATGACCGTGGAGAGGATCCCGCGCCCGGCGGCCTCGCGCGCGAGCTCGGCGATGCGGCGGCCGCGTGCGAGGTCGACGTCCAGCGGCTTCTCGATGACGACGTGGAGGCCTGCCGCGAGCGCCTCCTCGGCGAGGCCGATGTGCAGGCCGCTGGGCGTGCAGATCACGACGAGCTCGGCGGCGTCCTCGCGGATGAGGTCGCCGAGGCGGGCGAAGACGCGCGGGCGCTCGGCCCGCAGCTCGTCGACGACCACGTCGGCGAGCTCGTCCGCGGTGGCGGCCGTGACGTCGACGAGCGCGGCGACGCGGAAGTCCGGGTGCTCGGCGAGGACGCGCGCGTGGTGCGTGCCGATGACGCCGCAGCCGACGATGGCGACCCGGATGGGCTCGTGGACGGCGGCCGCGGGGGCGCCGTCGGCGGAGGCGGGCTCGGCCGTGGGCTCGACCGCTGCCGCGTCCGGCGCGGCATCGACGCGCGGCACGTCGGCGTCGGAGCGCGCAGCCTGGACGAGCGCGGGGACGTCCGCCTCGGGCACGGCCGCGGCGGGCTCCGTCGACGTGGCGGGCGCGTCGTCGAGCCGGCCCGGCGACGCCGTGCGCCCGCCCGGGAGCAGCTCGCGGACGGCCGCGTCGGCGAGGGCGACCGGGTCGTCGGTGATGTCGAGGGTGATCCCCTGCTCGTCGTCGCCGAGCGGCTCGAGCGTGCGCAGCTGGGAGGCGAGGAGGCTCGACGGCATGAAGTGCCCCTCGCGTCCGCCGAGGCGCTCGGCCAGCAACTCGTGGTCGCCCGCGAGGTGCACGAAGACGGCGTCGGGCGCGGCGGCGCGGAGGATGTCGCGGTAGTCGCGGGTCAGGGCGCTGCACGCCACGACCGGTCCGCCGTCGGCACGACCGGCGAGCGCGCGACCGACCTCCTCGAGCCAGGGGCGGCGGTCGTCGTCGTCGAGGGCGTGGCCCTCGGCCATCTTGCGGCGGTTGGCCTCGGGGTGCAGGTCGTCTCCGTCGAGGAACGGGACGCCGGCGTCCTGCGCGAGGAGCTCGCCCACGGTCGACTTCCCGGATCCGGAGACCCCCATCACGATCACGGGCGGGAACGGGCGGACGGCGTCGATGCGGATCACTCCCTGCGGTTCGGTGAGGAACTCGTGCGGCGCTCCGTCGTGGTGCGCCCATCCATCCTACGAGACGCTCCCCGACGCCCCGCTGACGGTCGGGGGCCCGGGCGTAGCCTGAGGACGACTGTCGACAAGGAGGCATCAGATGTCAGATGACCAGCAGGCCACGGCGAACATCGGGGTGGTGGGGCTCGCGGTGATGGGCTCGAACCTCGCCCGCAACCTCGCCAGCCGCGAGGGCAACACGGTCGCGGTGTACAACCGCACGACCCAGAAGACGACCGACCTCGTCGAGGAGCACCCCGAGGCGGGCTTCGTCGCCGCCACCACGATCGAGGAGTTCGCGGCCTCGCTGCAGCGGCCCCGCACCGCGATCATCATGGTGAAGGCCGGACGGGGCACGGACGCGGTCATCGAGCAGCTGACCGAGGCGTTCGAGGAGGGCGACATCATCGTGGACGGCGGCAACGCGCTGTTCACCGACACGATCCGCCGCGAGAAGGAGGTCCGCGCGAAGGGCCTCCACTTCGTCGGCGCCGGCATCTCCGGCGGCGAGGAGGGGGCGCTCAAGGGCCCGAGCATCATGCCCGGCGGCACCGCGGAGGCGTACGAGACGCTCGGTCCCATCCTCGAGTCGATCGCCGCGGTCGCGGAGGGCAAGCCCTGCGTCACCCACATCGGCACCGACGGCGCCGGCCACTTCGTGAAGATGATCCACAACGGCATCGAGTACGCCGACATGCAGCTCATCGCCGAGTCGTTCGACCTGCTGCGCCGCGTCGGCGGCCACGAGCCCGACGCCATCGCGGACGTGTTCGAGGAGTGGAACGGGGGCGACCTCGAGTCGTACCTCATCGAGATCACCGCCGAGGTGCTCCGCCAGGAGGACGCCTCGACGGGGAAGCCGCTCGTCGACGTGATCGTCGACCAGGCCGGATCCAAGGGCACGGGCGTCTGGACCGTGCAGAACTCGGTGGGCCTCGGCGTGCCGGTGGGCGGGATCGCGGAGGCCGTGTTCGCGCGCGCCGTGTCGTCGAAGCCCGAGCAGCGGAAGGCCGTGCAGGCCACGATCACGAGCCGCCCGGAGATCCAGCCCGCGGGCGACACCTTCGAGGACGACGTGCGGGCCGCGCTCTACGCGAGCAAGGTCGTCGCGTACGCGCAGGGCTTCGACGCGATCATCGCGGGCGCGAAGGAGTACGGCTGGGACATCGACAAGGGCAAGGTCGCGGAGATCTGGCGCGGCGGCTGCATCATCCGCGCCCAGTTCCTCAACCGCATCGTCGAGGCGTACGAGAAGGACTCCGGGCTCGCGACGCTGCTCGAGGACCCGTACTTCGCCAAGGCCGTCGCCGACGGCGAGCAGGCCTGGCGCCGGGTCGTCTCGGTCGCCGCGCTGTCGGGGATCCCGGTGCCCGGCTTCGCGTCGGCGCTGAGCTACTACGACTCGCTCGCCTCCGAGCGCCTGCCCGCCGCCCTCGTGCAGGGCCAGCGCGACTTCTTCGGCGCGCACACGTACCACCGCACCGACAGGGAGGGCACCTTCCACACGCTGTGGTCCGGCGACCGCTCCGAGGTCGAGGCGGAGGACACGCACTAGCGGTCCGCCGACCGTCGCCGACGCCCCGCCGCCCCTCGTGGGCGGCGGGGCGTCTGTCAGACTGGACCGGATGGACGAGGACGAGCACCCCGAGCTCGCGGGCTACGAGCCGCACCGCCCGAGGAGCCTGCGCAGCAAGCGCACGCTCCTCGTGATGCGGGTGGTCGTCGTGGTCGGGATCGTGAGCCTGCTGCTCCCCGGCGCCGTCACGATGGTGCGCGTCGGCGCGAGCACGGCCGACATGGCCTGCGCCGACTTCGTGGCGTACGAGCGGCCCGACTCCCCCTCCTACGAGGTGCGGTTCCAGCTCTTCGGCCCCGGGTTCATGGGCTACGAGTGCTACACGAAGTACGCCTTCGGCGGCGACGAGCACGTCGCCTCGCTCGGGCCCATCCCGTCGGGACGCGTCGCCCGCGAGGTCGTCGAGCAGGACTCGCGGGGCTGACCCGCTCGTCGCCGCCCGGGCTGGCGCCGGCGCTGGCGACCCCGGAAGCGCTCCGGCCTAGGCCGCGCCGTCGAACATGCTCGTGACGGATCCGTCGTCGAAGACCTCGTGGATCGCGCGGGCGAGCAGCGGCGCGATGGGCAGCACCGTGAGCTTGTCCCAGCGCTTCTCGTCGGGGATGGGCAGCGTGTCCGTGACCACGACCGAGTCGATGTGCGGGCTGTCGAGGATCCGCGTGGCCGGGTCCGAGAAGACCGCATGCGTGGCCGCGACCACGACGCCGGTGGCGCCGTTCTTCTTCAGCGCCTCGGCGGCGGAGACGATGGTGCGGCCGGTGTCGATGAGGTCGTCGACCAGGAGGCACACGCGGCCGGAGACGTCGCCGACGATCTCGTGCACGGTGACCTGGTTGTGCACCTTCGGGTCGCGGCGCTTGTGGATGATGGCGAGCGGCGCCCCGAGCTTGTCGCTCCAGATGTCGGCCACGCGCACGCGGCCCATGTCCGGCGAGACGACCGTGAGGGTCTTCGTGTCGAGCACGGAGCGCATGTGCTCGAGGAGCACGGGCATCGCGAACAGGTGGTCGACGGGGCCGTCGAAGAAGCCCTGGATCTGGGCTGCGTGCAGGTCGACCGACATGATGCGGTCGGCGCCGGCGGCCTTGAAGAGGTCGGCGACGAGGCGGGCGGAGATCGGCTCGCGGCCGCGGCCCTTCTTGTCCTGCCGGGCGTAGGGGTAGAACGGCGCGACGACCGTGATGCGCTTCGCGGAGGCGCGCTTCAGCGCATCCACCATGATGAGCTGCTCCATGAGCCACTCGTTGATGGGCGCCGTGTGCGACTGGATGACGAACGCGTCGCTGCCGCGGACGCTCTCGTCGTAGCGGATGTACAGCTCGCCGTTGGCGAACGTGCGGGCGTCCGTGTGCACGAGGCTCGTCTCGAGCTCCTCCGCGATCTGCTCGGCGAGCTCCGGGTGGGCGCGACCGGTGACGATCACGAGCCGCTTCTCACCAGCAGTCTTGATTGCGGACACGGGACTCCGTTTCGTCAGTGCTGCTCGGTGTTCTCAGGCATCGGACGCGTCGTCCGCATGCCCGTCGGCTGCCTCGACGGCGGCCCGGGCCTCGGGGGTGCCCGGTCGCTTGGCCTCGGTCCAGCCGACCATGTTGCGTTGCGGCGCCACCGAGATGCCGAGTGCGCCGGGCGGGACGTCCTTGCGGATGACGGCACCGGCACCCGTGTAGGAGCCGGTACCGATACTAACGGGTGCCACGAAGACGTTCCGCGAGCCGACGTGGACGTGGTCGCCCACCTCGGTGCGGTGCTTGGAGACGCCGTCGTAGTTCGCGAAGATCGCGCCCGCGCCGATGTTCGTGTGCGCGCCGATGGTCGCGTCGCCGACGTAGCTGAGGTGCGGGACCTTGGTGTGCTCGCCGATCTCGACGTTCTTGGTCTCGACGTACGCGCCGATCTTGCCGTCGTCGCCGAGGCGCGTGCCCGGGCGCAGGAACGAGAAGGGGCCGACCGTCGCGCGGGCGCCGATGACGGCGAGCTCCGCGTCGGTCCGGCGGACGGTCGCGTCCTCGCCGACCTCGGTGTCGCGGAGGGTGGTGTCGGGGCCGACCGTCGCGCCCGCGGCGACCGTGCTCGCGCCGAGGATCTGCGTGCCCGGGAGGACCGTGACGTCGGCGGCGAGCGTGGCCTTGACGTCGATCCACGTG
Organism: Clavibacter michiganensis; assembly: GCF_002151125.1. GTDB lineage: Bacteria > Actinomycetota > Actinomycetes > Actinomycetales > Microbacteriaceae > Clavibacter > Clavibacter michiganensis_C. The sequence goes on along the minus strand of NZ_MDJZ01000001.1, from coordinate 22,505 downwards.
GTGCGCGGGTCCTGGATCGTCACGCCCGCGAGCTGCCAGCGCCGGATGATGCGCGCGTTCAGCTCGGTGGCCGCGGCCGTGAGCTGCACCCGGTCGTTGATGCCCGCGACGAGCCAGCTGTCGCGCACGGGCAGGGCCTCGATGGCGCCGCCCGCGCGGCGGATCACGTCGGCCGCGTCCGTGAGGTACTTCTCGCGCTGCGCGTTCTCGGTGCCGATGGCGCCGAGGGTCTGGTGGAGCGCCTCCGCGTCGAAGACGTAGACGCCCGCGTTGACCTCGTCGATGCGGAGCTGCTCGCCCGTGGCGTCCTTCTGCTCGACGATGGCCTCGAACGCGCCGTCCTGGCCGCGGATGATGCGGCCGTTGCCGGTCGGGTCGTCGAGGCGGGCGGTGAGGAGCGTGAGGTCGTTGCGCGCCTGGCGGTGCGCGGAGACGAGCGAGCGGAGGGTCGCGGCGTCGAGCAGGGGCACGTCGCCGGAGAGCACGACGACCTGGCCTGTGAAGCCGTCGGGCAGCGCCGTGATGCCGACCTCGACCGCGCGGCCGGTGCCGGGGATCTCGTCCTGGTCGACGATCAGCGCGTCGGGCGCGAGCGAGCGCACGACCTCGACGACCTGGTCGCGGTCGTGGCGCACGACGGTGACGACGTGGCGCGCGCCGAGCTCCTCGGCGGTCGCGAGCACGTGTCCGACGAGCGGCAGACCCGCCAGGGGGTGGAGGACCTTCGGGAGGCGCGAGCGCATGCGGGTGCCCTGGCCGGCGGCGAGGATCACGACCGCGATGGAGGGGCTGCGCGGCTCGCCGTCGACGTCGAGCTCGCCCGTCACGATGGGGATCTCGCGGGTCCTCGGCGTGCTGTCTGACTCGGTCATCGATCTCCCTGGTCCTCGTGCGTCTCTCCGGCGCGGCCGGCGGGCGTGGCTCCGCCCCCAGGATTCGAACCTGGACCTCACAGCTCCAAAGGCTGAAGTGCTGCCGTTACACCAAGGCGGACCGCTCCACGGCCCGGCCGTGCGCAGGACGAGTCTGCCAGAGGTGCCCGCGGGCGGAGACCGGGGCTCGGCGCGAGGTCAGGCGCCGCGCGCGCGGCGCCGGCGGCGGTCGCCGCGGATCCGCAGCGCCAGGAAGAGCACGGCGGCGGCCACCAGCGCGACGACCCCGCCGACGAGCACGCGCGCGTCGAACGCACCCCGCTGGAACGGCCACACCTGGCTGGCGAGGGCGGCGATCCCGAGCAGGCCCGGGGTCAGCACCATCGCGACCACGGCCTCCTGCCTGGGGAGCATCTGCTCCGTCCCCCGGCGGCGGTCGCGGATCGAGGTGCCGATGACGCCCGCCCACAGCGGTGCCGTCAGGGCGAGGTTCGCGACCGGGGCGAGGAGGAGGGCGACGAGGAAGGACAGGGCGAGGCCGCCCACGTACCACCACGGCATGACGGACCGGAGGGAGGGGACGCCGGCCATGTCCCTCACGCCAGCGACCGGAGGGACGTGCCCGGACCGGCATGATGGGGGCATGCCCAGCCGCGACGAGGTCGACCGCATCGTCGACGCGTGGCGTCGGGAGCGGCCCGATCTCGACTTCTCCCCGCTCGAGGTGCTCTCGCGCGTCGGTCGGCTGTCGCGGCTGCTGGAGCGCGCGCGGCGCTCGGCGTTCCAGGAGTCGGAGCTGGAGTCGTGGGAGTTCGACGTGCTGTCGGCGCTCCGGCGGGCGGGCGATCCGTACCAGCTGAGCCCCAAGGCGCTCCTGCAGCAGACGCTCGTCTCCTCCGGCACCATGACGAACCGCATCGACCGGCTCGTGGCGCGGGGACTCGTGGAGCGGCACACGGATCCGCACGACGGCCGCGGGATCCTCGTGGTCATGTCGGACGCGGGGCGCTTGCGCGTCGACACGGCGATCACGCGGCTCGTGGCCGAGGAGGCGGAGCTGCTCGAGACGCTGCCGGCCGCCGATCGCGACGTGCTCGCGGGGCTGCTCAGGCAGCTGATCCTCGACCTCGACGACGACGGGGCCTGACGCCCGACGGCGCACGCCCGACGCCGGACGCGCCCGGGCGAGGACGCTCAGGCGTGGGCGACGCAGCGGCGAGCGGCCGGGCGGATCTCGAGCCGGCCCGCCGGGATCGCCTCGCCGCAGACCTCGCAGCGGCCGTAGGTGCCCGCGTCGAGGCGCGCGACCGCCGCGTCGACGTCGGCGAGGCGCACCCGGGCCTCGCGGATCATCGCGTCGGACTGCGAGCGCTCGAACGCGAGGGTCGCCCCCTCGGGGTCGTGCTCGTCGTCGGAGTTGGCGTCCTGGCGGGCCTCGACGATCGCGGCGACGTCGCGGTCGAGGCCGCGGATGAGCGCGAGCGTGTCGGCGCGGAGCGCGGCGAGGGCCGCGCGCGGACCCTCGGGCCCGGCGTCGTCGGGAGCGGCGTCGTCGGCCACGGACCCGCTACGCCGCGACGAGCGCGTGCGCGTCCGCCATCAGCTCCACGGACCGCAGCCGCTCGGGCGTGCGCGGCGAGGCGTGCCCGACGATGACCTCGTCGACGCCCGCCTGCTCCGCGAACCGGTTCGCGTAGTCGGAGACCTCGGCGCCCGTCCCGAGCCCCGTGTAGGTCATCATGCTGGCGACGTGCGCGCCGACGGGCGCCTCGAGGAGCCGGTCGAGCTCGTCGTCGGTGAAGGTCTGGCTGGCGGGGATCTGGCCGCTCTGGCGCAGCAGCATCATGAGGCGGGCGCGGCGGACCTCGGCGAACTGGCGCTCGGCGTCGGCGCGGTCGTCGGCCGCGATGGCGTTGATGCCGGCGATCGCGTACGGCGCGTCCAGCTGCTCCGACGGGCGGAAGTCGCGGCGGTAGATCGCGATGGCGTCGAGCAGCATGTCGGGCGCGAAGTGCGAGGCGAACGCGAACGGCAGGCCGAGCGCCGCGGCGAGCTGCGCGCCGAAGGTCGAGGATCCGAGGATGTAGAGGGGCACGCGCGTGCCGGCACCCGGGGTCGCGGAGACGCCGGGGACCTGGCTCTCGCCCGCGAGGAAGCCCTGCAGCTCGACGACGTCCTCGGGGAAGCGGTCCGAGGATCCGGGGTCGCGGCGGAGCGCGCGGAAGGTGGCCTGGTCGCTGCCCGGGGCGCGGCCGAGGCCGAGGTCGATGCGGCCCGGGTGCAGCGTCTCGAGCGTGCCGAACTGCTCCGCGATGGTGAGCGGCGAGTGGTTCGGCAGCATGACGCCGCCGGAGCCGAGGCGGATGGTCGACGTCTGGCTGGCGACGTGGGCGATGAGCACGCTCGTCGCGCTGGAGGCGATCGACGCCATGTTGTGGTGCTCGGCGTACCAGACGCGGCGGTAGCCGCTGCGCTCGGCCTGCTGGGCGAGGTCGACGGAGGCCTGGAAGCTGTCGCGGGCGGTCTCCCCGGGGGCGATGGGGGCGAGGTCGAGGATGGAGAGCGGGACGGTCATGCTCGGTCCAACAGCGCGGACCCCTCGACTGTTCCGACCGGGGTCGGGGCGGGCGCGCCGGGCGCGGCGACCGGCGGCTGCGTGGCGGGAGCCGCGCCGGCGCGAGCGTCCGCGTCGGCGCCCGGGTCGCCGTCCGCGTGCCGCCGCCGCGCGACCGCCCACGCGGCCACGGCACCCGTGAGCGCCAGGCAGATCGCGGCGGCGACGAGGATCCGCGTCCCCTCCCCCATGCCGGCCGGCGCGAGCGGCAGCAGGATCTGCACGGCGAGCACGAGCATCACCCCGGCGATCACGGTGTCGAGCACCCGCCACGCCGACGGTCGCGCGAGCACGGGCGCGAAGACGCGCGCGGCGGCCGCGAGGAGCGTGAACCACACGCAGCTGGCGACCATCGCACCGACGCCGAAGGCCCAGCGGCCGTCGCCGTGTCCGGCGGCGACGGATCCGACGAGCAGCACCGTGTCGAGGTACACGTGCGGGTTGAGCCAGGTGAGCGCGAGGCACGCGGCGACCACGGCGCCGAGCGCGCGCGGCGCGGTCGCGGCGACCTGGAGGCCGTGCGGCGCGACGGCCCGCAGCAGCGACAGGGCAGCGTAGCCGGCGAGGAACGAGGCGCCGAGGATCCGGATGACGACGATCGCGACGGGCGCCGCCTCGATCAGCGCGCCGATGCCGCTGACGCCGAGGCCGATGAGGATCACGTCGGAGACCGCGCAGATGAGGACGACGACGAGCACGTGCTCGCGTCGCGTGCCCTGCCGCAGGATGAACGCGTTCTGCGCGCCGATGGCGGCGATGAGCGAGAAGCCGAGGCCGAAGCCGGAGAGCGCGTGCGCGAGCGGGTGCATGGCTTCCACGCTAGGCATCGGCGGCGCATCAGACCAGCTCATGTTCCTGCGGCACCGTTAGCATCGCTGATGATGGACATCCGCACCGAGCACCTGCGCACCCTGGCCGCCGTGGTCGACACCGGCACGCTCGACGCGGCCGCCCGCGCGCTCCGGCTCACGCCCTCCGCGGTGAGCCAGCGGATCACGGCGCTCGAGCGGAGCGCCGGCCGGGTGCTCCTCCGCCGCACCCGGCCCGCGACCACGACCGAGGCGGGTGACGCCGTGCTCCGCCACGCGCGCCAGGTGCTGCTGCTCGAGCGCGACCTCGACGGGCTGCTCGGCGTGGGCGACGGCGACGCCCCGCGTGCGGGCACGGCGGCGGTGCCCGTGGTCGTGAACGGCGACTCGCTCGCGTCGTGGCTGCTGCCCGCCTTCGCCGCACTGGCCGCCGAGACCGGGCAGGCCGTGGAGGTGCTGCGCGAGGACGAGCACCACTCCCTCGACCTGCTGCGCGACGGATCGGCGATGGCCGCGGTCACGAGCGTCAAGGATCCCGTGCAGGGCTGCACCTCGGAGCGGCTCGGCCGGATGCGGTACCGCGCGCTCGCGACGCCCGCCTTCGCCGCCGCCCACCTGCCCGACGGGCCCACGCCGAGCGCGCTGGCCGTCGCGCCGCTCGTCATGTACGACCGCAAGGACGCGATGCAGGACCGCTGGCTCCGCGGCCGGCGTGCGCCCGCCGGCCAGCCGCGCCACTACGTGCCGTCGTCGGCGGAGTTCGTCACGGCGGTCACGCTCGGCATGGGCTGGGGCATGCTGCCCGACCTGCAGAGCGAGGATCTCGTGGCATCGGGCGCGCTCGTGCCGCTGGACGCGGGATCCCACGTGGACGTGGCGCTGCACTGGCAGCGCTGGAGCGTCGACTCCCCCGTGCTGGCCGACCTCACGCGGCACGTGCGCGCCGCGGCCGCCTCGCTGAGGTAGCGAGGCGGCCGCGGATCGTGCGGGGAGGCGCGGATCAGCGCCGGAGCGCCGCCCGGGCCAGCCGGTTGCCGGCGAACTGCACCACCTGCACGAGCACGATGATGATGAGCACGGCCGCCCACGTGACCGCCGGCTCGAACTGCCGGTAGCCGTAGACGATCGCGAAGTTGCCGAGTCCGCCGCCGCCGACCGAGCCCGCCACCGCGGTCATGTCCACGATGCCGACGAAGACGAACGTGTAGCCGAGGATCAGCGGGCCGAGCGCCTCCGGGATCAGCAGCGTGAAGATGATCCGCACCGGGCTCGCGCCCACGGACCGGGCCGCCTCGATCACGCCCGGCTGCACCGTGAGCAGGTTCTGCTCGACGATGCGGCTGATCGCGAAGGACGCGCCGAGCGACAGCGTGAAGATGATCGCCGGCTGCCCGATGCCGGTGCCCGTGACCAGGCGGGCGAGGGGCTGGGCGGCGACCAGGAAGATGATGAACGGGATCGGCCGGAAGGTGTTGACGACCACGTTCAGCACCGCGAACACGGCCCGGTTCGGCAGCAGGCTGCTGGCGCGCGTGAGGTACAGGCCGAGGCCCATCAGGAGCCCGCCGAGCCCGCCGAACAGGAGGGTGAGCAGCACCATCACGAGCGTCTCGACCGTCGACTGGCCGAGGAGCGGCAGCAGCGGGGTGAGCGCGTCCATCTCAGACCACCTCCGTCACGGTGACGCCGGCCCGGTCGGCCACGAGCACCTCGTCGATGCGCGCGGGGTCGCCCCCGAGCGCCAGGGTCAGGTTGCCGAACGTGCGGCCCTGGATGTCGGTGATGCCGCCGTGCACGACCTCGAAGGCGATGCCCGCGTCCGCGAGCGCCCGGAACACCTCGGGCTGCGTGGCGCCGCCGTCCGCGAAGGACAGCGTGACGAGGCGGCCGGGGTGCCGGCGGCGGAGGCGCTGGACCTCGTCCTGCTCGGGCACGCCCGCGACGACGGTGGAGACGAAGCGGCGCGTGGCGTCGGTCGAGGGCCGCGAGAACACGTCGAAGACCTCGCCCTGCTCGATGACGCGGCCGGAGTCCATGACGGCCACGCGGTGGGCGATGGACTTGATGACCTCCATCTCGTGCGTGATGACGACGATGGTGACGCCGAGCTCCTCGTTGACCCGGCGCAGCAGAGCGAGGACCTCGCTCGTGGTCTCGGGATCCAGCGCGCTCGTGGCCTCGTCGGCCAGGAGGATCGCGGGGCTCGTCGCGAGCGCGCGGGCGATGCCGACGCGCTGCTTCTGCCCGCCGGACAGCTCGTCGGTGCGGGCGTGCGCCTTGTCAGCGAGGCCGACGAAGTGCAGCAGGTCGCTGATCCGCCGCTGCTGCTGGTCCTTCGGCATGCCCGCGACCGTGAGCGGGTACGCGACGTTGCCCCACACGGTCTTCGACGTGAAGAGGTTGAACTGCTGGAACACCATGCCGATGCCGAGCCTGAGCTTCCGCAGCTCGCGCTCGGGCAGGTCCTGGATCTCCCGGCCGTCGACCGAGACGGTGCCCGAGGTCGGCCTCTCGAGCGCGTTCACGAGCCGCACGAGCGTGCTCTTGCCCGCGCCGGAGTAGCCGATGATCCCGAAGACCTCGCCGCGGCGGATGTCGAGGTCGACGTCGACGAGCGCGTCGAGGGCCGGCTCGCCCTTCGCGCGCGGCGGGTACCGCTTGCCGACGCTCCGCAGGGAGACGTGCGGGGCGTCCGTCATCGAGCCGCCTTCTTCTCGGCGACGGCCTGCTCGGTGGTGGTGAGCAGGGTCTGCAGCTCGTCCGCGGGGGTCTTCAGCGGGATCGCGGTGCCGCCCGAGTTCTCGACCACGGCGTCGACGACCGCGGGGGTGTCCTCGAAGATCCGCGCGAGCTGGAGGTACGTCTCGTTCTGCGCGTCGTCGGCGCGGGACGCGAAGACGTTGACGTAGGCGAGCGCCTTCGGGTCGCTGGGGTCGTCCTGCACGAGGGCGTCGTCGGGGGTGAGGCCGGCGTCGGGGACGAAGTCGTTGTTGATGATGACCGCGTCGGCGTCCGGCAGCGACGTGGCGGTGAGCGCGGCGTCGACCGTGCTCACGGTGACCTTCGACGCGGCCTGGTCGATGTCGTCGAGGCCGGAGACGCTGGATCCGCCGCCCTCCAGCGTGACGAGGCCCTGGCTCTGGAGCAGCAGGAGGCCGCGCGCGAGGTTCGACTCGTCGTTGGGGAGGATGACCGTGCCGCCCTGCGGGATCTCGTCGACCGACGCGTGCTTCTGCGAGTACAGCGCGAGCGGGTAGATCGCGGTCGCGCCGATGGGCGTGAGGTCGTCGCCCGCGCCCTCGTTGTACTGCGCCAGGTAGACGAGGTGCTGGAACTGGTTGAGGTCGATCTCGCCCTCGGACAGGGCGGGGTTCAGCTGCGGGTACTCGGTGAAGTCGACGATCTCCACGTCGATGCCCTCGGCCTTCGCGGCGTCCACGAAGGCGGGCCACTGCGGGTCGCTCGCGCCGACGACGCCGATGCGGACGGCCTTGCCGCCGCCCGAGAACGCGCCCGTGGCGAAGAGGACGGCCGCGACGATGGCGAGGACGACGACGACCGCGCCGATGATGAGGCCGGGGCGGTTCCTCCGCTTCGGGGCGTCGATCAGGGGTGCCTGGGTGGTCATGGTGGTCCTCTCGGTGGTGCGGGCGCCGGTGCTGTCCGGTGGTGGTGCGGTGGTGGTGCGGTGGTGGTGCGGTGGTGGGGTGCTGCCGCGGTGATGCGGCCGTCCGGCTGCGGGGTGCGGGCGCTCCCGGGCGACGCGCGGGTGCGCGCGCCGACGCGGTCGGCCGGATGCTCCGCGGCGCCCGGTCGGGTGCGGCCGCGAGTCGCACGCGGGACGGCGGATCCGCGGGCGGTGCGGGACGCCGACGCCGGCCGATGGCCGCGTCCCTGCAGCACCTCGACGGTAGGGCGCGCGGAGGGGGGAAGTCGAACCGGGCCGTAACACGGGGACACCCCGCGGCGGCCGGGGGATGTGGCAGGGTCGGCGGCGGAGGTGCCCATGCACGAGGACGACGACGACGCCGTCACCGCGCTCCCCGTCGACGAGCTGCGGCGTCGCGTCTACGCCAAGGGCGCCGACGCGGGCGACGAGCGGTGGATCCGCGCGGCCGCCGAGCTCACCCGACGCGAGCGCGCGTCCCGGTCCGCCGAGCCCGCGGACGCGGGCGCAGACGCGGACGGCGACGCCGACACCGGCTCGGGCGCCGCCGTCGGCGGTCGCGCCGGGTCCGTCGGCGCGGCGGATCCCGACCCGACGCCGGAGGACGGCGCCGACCCCGACGAACCTGACGGCTCCCCCGCGCCGCGCCGCGGATCCCGCGTCGTCGTCGCGTGGTCCGCCGCCGCCCTCGCGCTCGGCCTGCTCGGAGGCGCCGCGATCGCCGGGTCCCTCGGCACGGGATCCCCCATCCCGACCTCCGCCGACGGCAGCCCGGGCCCCGGCGCCGATGCCCCGCCGGACGCCGCGGCATCGCGTCCCGCCGCGTCCCCCTCGGCCGACGGCCCCGCGCTCCTCGGCCCCGACTCGACCTCCGACCAGCGCAGCCGCCCGGTCGCCGCGATCTTCGACGGCCCGCAGGAGGACGCCGACCGTCCGCCGAAGGCCGTCCGCGCCGGCGTCGACGCCACCACGATCCGCGCGGTGCGGTCGAGCGTCGGCCTGTACGCCGGGCTCTCCGACAGGGGCGACCGCTGCCTGCTGGTGTTCCCGAGCGGCGGCGCGGGCGTCGTCACGTGCGCGTCGCCCGAGCGCGTCGCGTCCGACGGGCTGCGCGTCGCGTGGACGACGGAGTTCCCGTCGCGCAACCGCGACGGCTCGACCGGCATGATCACGGGCGACGTGGAGGCGGTCTGGTCGAGCGACGACCTCATCACGCTGACGACGCCGGACCGCATCCTCGCGTACTGAGCGGAGCCTCCGGTACCGCGCCGCCCGTGTGGGAGGGTCGATGCCGGGAAGGGCACACCACCATGGACGCACGCACGCCGGGGGCGGACGACGACCTCACCGCGCTCCCCATCGACGTGCTCCGGGAGCTCGTCTTCGCGCAGGGGGCCGACGAGACCGACGAGCGGTGGATCCGCGCGGCCGCCGAGCTGACCCGCCGCGAGCGTGCGGCGGACGCAGCGGGCGGGACCGAGGGCGACCACGCCGCCGCGGGCGGTCCGGCCGACCCGCCGGACTCCGCCGACCCGGACCCCGATCCGGATCCCCCGCACCCCTCCCGCCGCCCGCTCGCCTGGGCGGCCGGCGCCCTCGTCGTCGGGCTGCTCGCGGGCGCGGGCATCGCCGCCTCCGTGGGCGGATCCGCGGCGCCGTCCGCCGATCCCACCGGCACCCCCTCCGCCGAGCCGACCGCCTCCGCCCAGGAGCCGCCGGATCCCGCGCGCGTGCGGTCGCTGCTCGGCACCGACATCACCGGGCGGTCGCGCGCCATGGGGATCTCGGGCATCCTCGACCGCCCGCAGGAGCAGGCGGACAGGCCGCCTCGCTCTCCCTACGGCGACGTCGACCTCAGCTCCATCCGCGGCGTGCAGACGAGCGTGGGCCTCTACGCGGCGCGCACCATCTCGGACGACGTGTGCCTGCTCGTGTACCCGTGGGCGGGGTCCGTCCCGGATGAGGGATCCAGCCCCGGATCCGGCGTCATGTCGTGCGTCTCGCCCGACCAGCTGGCCGCCTCGGGTCTCCAGGCCACGTGGGTCGCGAACGTCCCGACGCGCGCCTTCGACGGCAGCGTGACGATGGCCGGGAGCGTGCTCACGGCCGCGGTCGACGGCGACGGGATGGTCACCCTGACGTCGCGGGACCGGCCCATCGCCTACTGACCGGCCGGAGGATCAGCCCTCGAGGAGCTCGCTGAGCTCCATCCAGCGCGACTCGAGCGCCTCGACGTCGGCCTCGATGGCGCGCACGCCGTCGTTCAGCTTGCCGAGCCCGTCGTAGTCGTTCGGGTCGTGCTCGGCCATCGCGTCGAGCGCCTGGCGTCGGCGCGTGTCGGCCTTCTCCAGCTTCCGGGTGATGCTCGCGAGCTCCTTCTGCGCGTTCCGCAGCTCGGCGCCCTGGAGCCGGGATCCGCCGGATCCGCCGAGCGTCGCGGTCGCCTGGCCGCCGACCTCGTCGGGCCGGGCGACGGTCGCCTTCTCCGCGTTGCCGGGCTGCGCGCGGAGCTCCAGGTACTGCTCCACGCCGCCGGGGAGGTGGCGGAGGGCGCCGTTCATCACCGCGTACTGCTGGTCGGTGACGCGCTCGATGAGGTACCGGTCGTGGCTCACGACGAGCAGCGTGCCGGGGAACGAGTCGAGCAGGTCCTCCATCGCGGCGAGCATGTCGGTGTCCAGGTCGTTGGTGGGCTCGTCGAGGATGAGCACGTTCGGCTCGTCGAGCACGATGAGGAGGAGCTGGAGGCGGCGCTTCTGGCCGCCCGAGAGGTCCTTGACCGGGGTGGACAGCTGCGCGCTCGTGAAGCCGAGGCGCTCGAGCAGCTGGCCGGGCGTCATCTCCTTGCCGCCTGCGACGTAGGTGGTGCGCTGGCGGCCGATGACCGTGGAGACGCGGTCGTCCAGCACGTCCTTCAGCTCGTCGAGCTGCTGCGTGAGCACGGCGACCTTGATGGTCTTGCCGCGCTTGACGCGGCCGGTGGTGGGCTGCAGGGATCCGGCCACGAGCGAGAGCAGCGTGGACTTGCCGGCGCCGTTGACGCCGAGGATGCCCGTGCGCTCGCCGGGCGCGATGCGCCACTCGACGTCCTTGAGGATCTGCTTCTCGCCGTAGCTGACGGACACGTCGAGCAGGTCGACGACGTCCTTGCCGAGCCGCTGCATCGCCATCGACGCGAGCGAGACGGTGTCGCGCGCGGGCGGCTCGTCGGCGATGAGGGCGTTGGCCGCCTCGATCCGGAACTTGGGCTTGGCCGTGCGCGCGGGCGCCCCGCGGCGCAGCCACGCGAGCTCCTTCTTCATGAGGTTCTGGCGCTTCGCCTCGGAGACGGCGGCGCTCCGGTCGCGCTCCACGCGCTGCAGGATGTACGCCGCGTACCCGCCCTCGAACGGCTCGATGAGGCGGTCGTGCACCTCCCACGTGGCGTTGGCGACCTCGTCGAGGAACCACCTGTCGTGGGTCACGACGATGAGGCCGCCGGAGTTCGGCGCCCAGCGGCGGCGCAGGTGGCCGGCGAGCCAGGCGATGCCCTCCACGTCGAGGTGGTTGGTGGGCTCGTCGAGGAAGAGGATGTCGTGGTCGCCGATGAGGAGCTTCGCGAGCGCGACCCGGCGGCGCTGGCCACCCGAGAGCTGCGCCACGTCGGCGTCCCACGGCACGTCGGAGGCGAGGCCGTCGATCACGTCGCGGACGAGCGGGTTGCCCGCCCACTCGTGCTCGTCGATGCCGCCGACGATGGCCTCGCCCACGGTCTGGCCGTCGGGCAGGGTGTCGCTCTGGTCGAGCACGCCGATGGTGATCCCGCGGCGGCGCGTGACGCGGCCGCTGTCGGGCTCGAGCCGTCCGGCGAGGAGGGAGAGGAGGGTCGACTTGCCGTCGCCGTTGCGTCCGACGATGCCGATGCGGTCGCCCTCGTTCACCCCGATGGTCACGTCGTCGAAGATCACGCGCGTCGGGAACTCGAGGTGGAGCGCTTCGGCTCCCAGAAGATGGGCCACCGCACGAGCCTAGGTGACCCCCGCCCGGGGAATTCCCGCGAGCGGTCCGCCGTTGCCCCTCCTCGTGACCCGGAAGGGCCGCGCGCTCGACGGGGAGCAGCCCGCCCCGCTTCAGTCCCGCGGGGATCCGCCCACCGCGAGGAGCGCACATGACCACCAGCCGCACCGAGACCGCACCGCTCCCCGCCCCCGGCGCGATCGCCGCACCGCCCGCCCGCCGCGAGACCGCCGCCGGCCTCCTCGTCTACGCGTTCACGCTGCTCGTGCTCGTCGCGTCCGGCGCGGCGCCCTCGCCGCTGTACCCCGTGTACCAGGAGGAGTGGGCGCTGCCGCCCGTCGTCCTCACGGTCGTGTTCGCCGTCTACGTGGCCGGTCTCCTCGCGACCCTGCTCACGGCCGGCCGGCTCTCCGACCACATCGGCCGGCGGCCCGTGATCCTCGGCGCCCTCGCCGTCTCCATCGCCGCGATGCTCGTCTTCGCGTTCGCGCACGACGGGCTCGCCCTCGTAGTCGCGCGCATCCTGCAGGGCCTCGCGATCGGCCTCGCCACCGGCGCGCTCGGCGCCGGCATGATCGACCACCAGCCCACGCGGCGGTCCGGCCTCGCCGCCTTCCTCAACGGCGTCGTGCCGCCGACGGCCCTCACGGTCGGCGCGCTCGGCAGCGGCTTCCTCGTCGCGTACGGGCCCGCGCCCGAGGAGACGGTGTTCGTCGTGCTGGCCGCCCTCATGGTCGCCGCAGGCGTCGGCGTCGCGTTCGTGCCCGAGCGGCAGCCCCGCCGTGCGGGAGCGCTCCGGTCGCTCGTCCCGTCGGTCGCCGTGCCGCGCGCCGCCCGCTCCGTGTTCACCGCGGTCGTCGGCGGCATGATCGCCAGCTGGGCGCTCGGGGGGATGTTCCTGGCCTTCATCGGATCCGTGCTCGGCACCACGTTCGGCCTGCACAGCGCCGCGCTCACGGGTGCCGCGATCGCGCTGTTCACCGGCACGGGCGCCATCACCGGCATCGTGATCCGCACCCGCGACGCGCGCCGCAGCCTCATCGTCGGCGTGGTCGCCCTGGTGCTCGGGCCGGTCGGCCTCGTCGCGGCGATCTGGACCGCGTCGCTCCCCCTCTTCGCCGTCGCCGCGGTGATCGGCGGCGTCGGCTTCGGCGCCGGCTTCCAGGCGGGCCTCCGGCTCGTGCTCGCGGAGGCGCCCGTGGACCAGCGCGCGAGCCTCCTCTCCTCGGTCTACGTCGCCAGCTACCTCGCGTTCGGCGTGCCGAGCATCGTCGCGGGCGTCTTCGTCGAGGCGGACGGGCTGCCGATCGTGCTGACCGTCTACGGCGCGTTCGTCGCGGCGAGCGCCCTGGTCGCGCTCGTGCTGCAGCTCACCGGGCGGCGCACGCGCCGGGCCGAGCGGATGGCCGACGCGCGGGACGCCGCGAGGACCTGAGGGCCGACGGACGGGACCGCCGCGCCCCCGTGCGGGGGTAGCATCGGGGCGCCGCACCGGGAGCCAGGTGCCCCGTCGCGCGGCCCATCTCCCCGGCGCACCGCCGGCGGGTCCCGAACGGAAGGTCGCCCCATGGCGTTCATCGTCGTCCTGCTCGTCCTCTGGCTGATCCTCACGGTGGTCGGCTTCGCCATCAAGGGCCTCGTCTGGCTCGGGATCATCGGCATCATCCTGATCCTCGGCACGATCGTCCTCGGCAGCCTCCGCCGCCGCTACAACGCCGCGAAGACGCCGAAGGCGTAGCCGCCGGCGCCGGCGTCAGGCGACAGCCGGGTCGGTCGGGATCAGCCGAGCGACGCCACCCACTCGCTCGTGCCGTCGTCGAAGGCCTGCTGCTTCCAGATGGGGACGCGCTGCTTGACCTCGTCGACCAGCAGGCCGCAGGCGGCGAACGCGTCGGCCCGGTGCGCGGACGAGACGGCGCAGGTGAGCGCCACGTCGCCGATCCCGAGCCGGCCGATGCGGTGCTCGACGGCGATCCGCACCTCGGGATAGCGCGCGGAGACGTCGAGCGCGACCTGCCGGATCGCCTGGCGGGCGGCGGGATGCGCGGAGTAGTCGAGCCAGAGGACGCCCTTGCCGTCGTCGTGGTCGCGCACCACGCCCTCGAAGGTCACGACCGCGCCGGCGTCGTCGGCGCGCACGGCGTCGGCGGAGTCCTCGACGCGGATCGCGCCCCCGGCGATGCGCGCGAAGAGCACGCGGTCGGCGGTCACGAGCGGGCTCCGGCGTCGGCCGCCTGGGCGGGTGCCGTGTCGGCCGCCGGATCGGTCGCGGGGTGCACCGCGCCGCGGGCCTGCTCGAGGACGTGGTCGAGGATCCGGTCGAGGAGCCCCAGCCCGTCGCGCACCCCGCCCGGCGAGCCCGGCAGGTTCATCACGAAGGCGCCGCCTGCGAGACCCGCGTGCCCGCGCGTGAGCACCGCCGTGGGCGTGTGCGCCGTGCCGATGCGGCGGGCCTCCTCCATGATCCCGGGGATCTCGAGGTCGAGCAGCGGCGCCGTCGCCTCGGGCGTGCGGTCGGTGGGGGTGATGCCCGTGCCGCCCGTGGTGAGGATCACGCGCGCACCGCCCGCGACGGCCTCGGCGAGCGCCGCGGCGACCCCGGGTCCGTCGGCGCGGACGACCGGCGCCCCCACCTCGAAGCCCCGCTGGGCGAGCCATGCGGTGATGACGGGACCCGTGCGGTCCTCGTACTCCCCCGCGGCGGCGCGGGTGGAGGCGACGATCACGACCGCGCGGCCACGCGGATCCGCCGCGCTCACGGCCGCGCCCAGTCGCCGGACTTGCCGCCCTGCTTCTCGCGGACGAGCACGTCGGTGATCACGGCGCGCGCGTCCACGGCCTTGACCATGTCGTAGAGCGTGAGCGCGGCGACCGAGGCCGCCGTGAGCGCCTCCATCTCGACGCCCGTGACGCCCGTGGTGCTCACCGACGCGACCACCGTGAGCCGGTCGTCGGCGCCCGCGATGTCGATCTCGATGCGCCCGATCGGCAGCGGGTGGCACAGCGGGATGAGGCTCGACGTCTGCTTCGCCGCCATGATCCCCGCGATGCGCGCCGTGCCGACGGCCTCGCCCTTGGGGAGGTCGCCGGAGATGACGGAGGCGACCACCTCGGGCCGCGTGACGAGCACGGCCTGCGCGACGGCGCGGCGCTTCGTCGTGGCCTTGTCGGTGACGTCGACCATGTGCGCGGATCCGTCCTGCCGCAGGTGGGTGAGGGACGGCGCGGCGTCCGCGGTCGGGGCGGGATCAGTCATCGATGCTCCAGACGGTGACGGGGTCGCCGGCCTCGAGCCGGTCGAGACCTGCGGGGATGTGGACGAGGTGCGTGGCGGTCGCGTACGCGTGCAGGAGGTGGGATCCGGGTCCGCCGACCGCGACGACCCGGCCGTCGGCGTCGAGGCGGCCGCGTCGCACCTGGTGCTTGCCGGCGGGCGAGTCGAGCGGCTCGGCGAGAGGCAGCTCGCGGGACGGGCGGTCGGGGTGCGCGTGCCCGGCGATCCGCCGCAGCACCGGCCGGAGGAACAGCTCGAAGGAGACCAGCGCGCTCACGGGGTTGCCGGGGAACGCGACGACGGGGATCCGCGCGCCACCGAGGTCCGCCGTGCCGAGCCCCTGCGGCCCGCCCGGCTGCACGGCCACCGAGACGAACTCCACGCCGCCGCCCTCCAGCACGTCGCGCACGACCTCGAACGCGCCCGCGCTGACCCCGCCCGTCGTGACGAGGAGATCGACCCCGACGGCCGCCTCGCGGAGCGCGTCGCGCACCCGCTCGGCGTCGTCGGACGCGACCCGCAGCGCGCGGACCTCGGCGCCGGCGTCCTGCAGGGACGCGGCGAGGGCGACGGAGTTGGCGTCGTGGACCTGCCCGGGGGCGAGGTCCTCGCCGGGCCCGCGCAGCTCGAGGCCGGTGGAGAGGAGGAGGACGACCGGCCGGCGGCGCACGGCGACGGCCGCGATGCCGGCCGACGCGAGGACGCCCCAGTCTGCCGGGAGGAGGCGCGTGCCCGCGGCCACGAGCACGCTGCCCGCCGCGAGGTCGCTGCCCTGCGCGCGCACGAAGGCGCCCGGATCCACGGGGGCGGCGAAGGAGACGACGGCGTCGGGCGCCTCCTCGTCGACGAAGCGGTCGGGCGTCGCGGCCTCGATGGGCACGATCGCGTCGGCGCCGGGCGGCACGGGGGCGCCGGTCATGCAGGGCGCGGCGGTGCCGGGGGCGAGGGGCGCGGGGGCGACGCCCGCGGGGATCCGGTCGGCGATGGGGAGGACGACGGGATGCGCCGCACTCGCTCCCGCGAGGTCGGCCGCGCGCACCGCGTAGCCGTCCATCTGCGAGTTGCGGAACGGCGGCAGGTCGATCGGGCTCGTGACGTCGCGCGCCGGGACCCGACCGGTGTGCCGGTGCGGATCCGCGGTGAGCGCCTCCGCGGACGCGGGCAGCTGCTCGGCCGGCAGCTCGGCGAGCGGCGCGAGGAGGTCGCGCACGGCGGCCCGATGCTCGTCGACGCTGCGGCGCACGCGGTCGGCGGGGCGGGCGGGGGTCATCCCCCCATCATCCACCGGGGCGGACGGGCGGTCGCCGGATGGGTGGGCCGGGATCCGCGCCGCTCCTCCCCCGGGCGCCCGCCGCGCGCGGGTGTCCGGGACCCGAAGCCACCCCTGCCGCGCGGGACCGGCCGGACATAGGGTCGGAGCATGACCATCGCCGCCCGCGGGCAGACCCTCGTCGACCTCCACACCGCTCCCGAGCTCCTGAGGGTGGTGAACGTGTGGGACGCCATCTCGGCCGCCGCCATCGGCTCGCTCCCCGAGACCAAGGCGCTCGCCACCGCGAGCCACTCCATCGCCGCCACCTTCGGCTACGAGGACGGCGAGCGGATCCCCCTCGACCTCCACCTCGACATGATCGGCCGCATCGTCGCGGCCGTCGAGCAGCCCGTCTCCGCCGACCTCGAGTCCGGCTACGGCGACGCGGGCGAGACGATCCGCCGCGCCATCGGCGTGGGCGTCGTCGGCGCCAACCTCGAGGACGGGATGCGCCCCCTCGACGACGCCGTGCGCGCGGTCGAGGCCGCAGTCGCCGCCGCGCAGGCCGAGGGAGTGCCGTTCGCGCTCAACGCCCGCACCGACGCGTACGTGCTGGGCGGCGACCGCGACCGGTCCGACGTCCTCGCCGACGCCGTCGAGCGCACCCGCGCCTACATGGCGGCCGGCGCCACGAGCGTCTTCGTGCCCGGCCCGCTCACGGAGGACGAGGTGCGCACGCTCGTCGACGCCGTCGGCCCGCAGCGCCTCACCGTCATCGGCGTCCCCGGATCCCTCTCCCCCGCCCGCTTCGAGGAGCTCGGCGTCGGCCGCATCTCCTACGGCCCGTGGACCCAGCGCGTCGCGCTGACCGCACTGCAGGACACGGCGAAGGACCTCTACGCGGGCGGCGCGCTGCCCGAGGGGACGCGGCCGCTCAACTAGCCCGCGGGATCCACCCGCTCACGGCGCCGGCGCCGGGCGCTCCCCGTGCACGGAGGGGTGCCCGGCGTCGCCCATCCCCCGAGCGTTCTGGCGCGGCGTCGCCCGTCGCCGTCGGGTGAGGAGCCAGGTGATCCCCGCCAGGTGCGGGAACTCGATGAGCATGCCGATGACGATCGCGGCCGCGACGAGCGGCTGGTCCGGGAGCGCGACCGTGGTGAGGCCCAGCATGAGCGGTGCGTTGCGCGCCGCGGTCGTCATGGCGAGCAGCGCGCGCTCCGGGTGCTCCAGCCGCAGCGCGTTCGACAGCCGGTCGATGAGCAGGTAGCCGATCGCGAAGAACAGCACCACGGCTCCCAGGAGCGCGACGAACGCGTCGGCGTGATCCCGGATGGTCACGATGTTCGCGGCGAAGATCTGCACGATGAGCGCCGCGATGATCACGGGCACGAGCCGCCCCGGGAGCCCGCGTACCCGCTCGCGCACCGCCGTCGGGAGCGCGCGCGAGACGAGGACGCGCACCAGGATGGCGATCAGCGCCGGCGTCACGCACCAGCGCAGGAGCGTCTCGCCGATGGCCACAGGATCCTGCACCGCGTCCGCGTGCACCAGCGCGCTGAGGAGGAACGGGTAGAGCAGCAGCTGCGTGACCATGTTGACGGGCAGCAGCACGGCGCCGAGCGAGGTGCTCCCTCCCGCGAGGCGGGTGAAGCCGAGGAACCAGTCCGTGCAGGGGGCCGTGAAGTAGATCACGACGCCCGCGAACAGCAGGGGCGCTCCCGACAGGAAGAGCGAGGCGATCGCGAACCCCAGCAGCGGCATCAGCACGAAGTTCGCGAGCCACGCCACGGCGAGGAACCGCGGCGCCTCCCGCAGCCGACGCAGCCGGAGGCCGGAGAGGTCGACCTCCACGAAGAGCACCGTCACGAGCAGCAGCACGGTCGGATCCACGCCGCCCGCCAGCACGGCGCCCGTGTCCGGGCTCGCCACCCCGACGAGGGATCCGACGGCGATCGCGCCGAGGAACAGCAGCAGCGCCCTCGCCGGCGTCGGCACCCCGCCCGGAGCCGGATCCGGTGCCGCGACCGGCGGCGCTGCCGACCGCGCTGCCGACCGTCCGTCGTCGGGGCGCCCGCTCAGCACGCGCACTCCACGCCGCAGCAGCTGAGGTCGTCCGTGAGCATGCCCGCGATCCGCCACTGCTCGAGGCCCGCGCAGTCGGCGCCGATGCGCCCGCCGATGACGCGCGCGATGTGCGCGTAGCGCTGCCGGAACTTGTAGACGAAGCAGAAGCGGACGGCACCGTGGCGGACCGCCGGGCCGGAGAGGAACAGGCCGGGGGTGGTCGTGGACTCGTCGTCCTCGGTGAGGAGCGGCCAGCCGTCGTCGCGCTGGTCGAAGAGGTGGGCGACCGGGCCGAGCCCCGGCCCGAAGCCGGTCGCGAGGACGGGCCGCGAGTCGGAGGCGACCGCCGCGGCGCCCGCGACCTGGACGCGGAAGCCGTCGCCGTCGGGGCGCACGCCCACGACGCCGCCGTCGCCCATGAGGGTGAGGCGTCCGGTCGCGACCGCCGTCGCCAGGCGCTGCACGGAACGCGGCGCGAGGCGGTACGACGGGTCGGACCCGGATCCGGGCGCCCACGGGTGCGCGGGATCCACCACGACCACGTCCGCCCCCTGCTCCACGTGGTGGCAGGCGATGTCGATGCCCGACTCGTAGCCGCCGATGACGACGAGCCGCCCCATGCGCGGCTCCCAGGCGGCGGGCGAGGACGAGTGGTCGGTCAGCGAACCGCCGGCGAACCGGGCGGCGAGCGGGTCGTGGAACTCGCCGCCGGCCCAGACGACGGTGCGCGTGCCGAGGGATCCGCGGCTCGTCGTCACCTCGAAGCCGCCCTCGACGGGCGACACGGCGGTCACGTCCGTGTCCACCATCAGCGGCACGGGGAAGTGCCGGGCGACGCCCGCGAGGTAGCGCGCGTACTCCGGGCCGGTCGGGTAGTCGACGCCGAGCGAGAAGGCCGGGGAGGTGAGCGGGTGGATCGCGTTGAGGTCCGTCGCCCCGAAGCCGTTGCCCGTGAACGACGGCGACAGGAACCGCTGCCGGGCCGGCCACCGCCGGAACGTCTCGCCCACGCCGCCCCGCTCGACGACGCCGGACCGGAGCCCGTCGACGGCGTCGAGGGCGATCGCGGTGCCGAGGCCGGCGGGACCGGCGCCGATCACGAGGGCGTCGAGGGTCGGTTCGGGGGATGGGGGCATGGCACGCGGCTCTCCGGGTCGGGACGGTCCCGGCGAGCTTAGTCGAGAATCATTCTCAACAAGTCCCGAGCGCGTCGCCCAGGGAAGCGCCCGCTCAGCCGGTGGATCCCGCCCCTCGGGTCGACCGGAGCAGCAGGGCGGCGCACAGCACGAGCGCGCCGCTCTGCAGCGAGGCCGTCACGAGGTAGGGCATCGCGCAGGCGGCGCCGACCAGCGCCGCGCCCGCGACGCCGAGGGCGCGGATCCGCGTGGCCCGGCCGCGCGCCCGGGCCGCGACGACCTGCGCGACCGCGGCCGTCGCGAACAGCAGGACCGGGAGCACGGCGAGGGCCGGGCGACGTCCGGTGACCTCCGCGAGGCCGCCCGGCTCGAGGTACCGGGACACGGCGACCACGAGCACGGCCGTGACCGCGAGCGGCACGGGCGCGCGCGCGGACGCGTGCCGCGCCAGCGCCTCCGCCGACACGCGTCGGGCGCCGCGCACGATGCGCGCGGTCGTCGCCGCGGCGAGGAACGTGACGACGGCCGTCACCGCGAGCCCCGGCAGCAGCAGCGAGAGCCCGTCCACCTCGAACCCGGTCACCGCGGTCCGGATCCGCGCGGCGAGGAGCACGGTCCCGCCCGCCGTGACGACGCCCGCGAGGCCCAGCACCACGAGCACCAGCGCGAGGCCCGCCACCGGCACGGCGGGGCGGACGGGCGGCGCGTCGGCGGTGCTCATCGCCCCAGTCCAGCACGCGCGCGGGGCGCGGGCATCCGCTGCGGGTCGCGTCCGGCGCGCATCCACCGGGGCCCTGCTTGACTGGGCCGACGACCCCGAGGAGCCACGTGACCGACGACAGCACCACCGCACCCGCATCCGCCCCGCGCGCCGAGATCGGCGTGATCGGCGGATCCGGCCTCTACTCCCTGCTCGACCCGGCGACGAGCGCGTCGCACCGCATCGAGACGCCGTTCGGCCCGACATCGAGCGAGGTGACGGTCGGCGAGCTGGCCGGGCGCCGCGTCGCGTTCCTCACCCGCCACGGCGCCGACCACTCGGTCGCGCCGCACCTCATCGACTACCGCGCCAACGTCTGGGCGCTCGCGTCGCTCGGCGTCACGGCGATCGTGTCGTCGTCCGCGGTGGGCGGCGTCTCGCCGGACTACCCGCCGGGATCGCTCGTGCTCACCGACCAGCTCCTCGACCGCACCTGGGGCCGGCCGGACACCTTCTTCGACGCCGGCGTCGTGCAGCACCTCTCCGCGGCGGATCCCTTCGACCCCGTGCTGCACACCCGCGCGGCTGCCGCGCTCGTGGAGCTCGAGGGCGGCGACCGGGCGGATCCCGCGGGGCCGCTGCGCACCTCCGGCACCGTCGTCGTGATCCAGGGCCCGCGCTTCTCGACGCGCGCGGAGTCGCTCTGGTTCCGGCAGGCGGGCGCGCACATCGTGAACATGACGCAGTACCCGGAGGTGGTGCTCGCGTCCGAGCTCAACATCGGCACGGTGAACCTGTCGTTCGTCACCGACGCGGACGCGGGCCTCGCGCCGCTGCCCGGCGAGCAGGGCGACGCCGTCACGGCCGAGCTGGTCTTCGCGCGCCTGAAGGAGGCGCAGCCGCGCATCGTGCGGGCGATCGAGGCCGTCGTCCGCGCGATCCCCGACGACTACCGCGGTCGCCCGCTCATCGACCCGGATGCGGTCGCGTCCGTGCTCGCGCGGCCCGTCACCGGCGCGACCGGCACGGCCGACGCGACGGGCGCGCGGTCGTGAGCGGCGGGATCCTCCTCGTCACGGGCGGCGCCGGCTTCATCGGTGGCGCCATCGTCCAGGCCGCGCTGGAGGACGGGCGGCGCGTGCGCGTGCTCGACTCGCTGCGCGCGGACGTGCACGGCGGCGACCCGGAGATCGACCCGCGCGTCGAGCTCGTGCGCGGCGACGTCACGGATCCGGATGCGGTCGCCCGCGCGCTCGAGGGCGTCGACGTCGTCTGCCACCAGGCCGCGAAGGTCGGGCTCGGCGTCGACTTCCTCGACGCGCCCGACTACGTGCTGACCAACGACGGCGGCACCGCGATCCTGCTGGCCGGCATGACCCGCGCGGGCATCGACCGGCTCGTGCTCGCCAGCTCCATGGTCGTCTACGGCGAGGGCGCCTACGCGGGCGCCGACGGCCCGGTGCGCCCGCCCGCGCGCCGCGTCGCGGACCTCGACGCCGGCATGTTCGACCCGGTGGATCCCGCGACGGGCGAGCCGCTCGTCCCCACGCTCATCGGCGAGGACGTGCCGCTGGATCCGCGCAACGTGTACGCCACGACCAAGCTGGCGCAGGAGAACCTCGTGAGCTCCTGGACCCGCGCGACCGGCGGTCGTGCGGCCGCCCTCCGGTACCACAACGTCTACGGGCCGGGCATGCCGCAGAACACGCCGTACGCGGGCGTCGCCTCGCTGTTCCGCTCGGCGCTCGCGCGCGGCGAGGCGCCCCGCGTGTTCGAGGACGGCCGGCAGCGCCGCGACTTCGTGCACGTGCGCGACGTCGCCGGCGCGAACCTCGCCGCGCTCGCGTGGACCGAGACCCGGGAGGCCGGGTCCTTCCGCGCCTTCAACGTGGGCAGCGGCACCGTGCACACGATCGGCGAGATGGCGGAGGCGCTCGCACGCGAGGCCGGCGGATCCGCGCCCGTCACCACGGGCGAGTACCGGCTGGGCGACGTGCGGCACATCACGGCGTCGTCCGAGCGGCTGCGCACCGAGCTCGGCTGGGAGCCGCGCATGACCTTCGAGGAGGGCATGCGGGAGTTCGCGACGGCGCCGCTGCGCAGCGCGGTCGTCTGATATTC